>NZ_CP195711.1:0-4138899 GCF_051351055.1 Brevibacterium sp. FAM 27836 | reverse complement strand
TTCCTCCGTAGCTCAGTTGGCAGAGCATTCGACTGTTAATCGAAGGGTCGCTGGTTCGAGCCCAGCCGGGGGAGCAGCCAAGGCCCCGTCCGAGTGGACGGGGCCTTCGTCGTCTCCGGGTCCACGTGCGGGCTGTCCCTTGCTGAGGTCCACCTGCGGGTTGACCTTTGCTGAGGTCCGCGTGCGGGCTGGCCTGGTTATAGGGTTATAGGCCGCCCGTTGAGCCGGACCTTTCGGCTCCGACTCGCTCCTGGCGGATGTGCCCCTTCCGACCGGCCTGAATGGTTCCCGACTGCTCTGACACGCTGCCGGACGGAAATTTCGCCCGATATCCCGTCATTCAAGCCGCAGCGCGTCTGTCGACCCGTGCGCCAGTCGATTTAGGCTCTTCGCCTTGATCGAGGCTGTGTCCGACGACCGGCGTCATCGATGTGTGGGTGGGAACCGGCACGCTGGTGGGAATAGAAGGGTGACGGGTCCCGGTTCAACCTCTATGAAGTCTTTCGGATTCCTCAGTTTCGGCCATTACGGTTCCGACCTCGATGCCAGGCAGATGCTGCGCGACGCGTTGCAGATCTCCGTCGGTGTCGACGAACTCGGCATCAACGGCGCCTATTTCCGCGTCCACCATTTCGCGACTCAGGCGGCCTCTCCGTTTCCGCTGCTGTCGACGATCGCCGCAAAGACCCGCACAATCGAAGTGGGCACCGGGGTCATCGATATGCGCTATCGTATATCGAGGTTGTGACACCCGCGTGGTTGACAACGGCGCTTAGGTTGGAGACAGGAGCCTACCTGCACCTGCCCCACTTCTGGTACATCGATGATGCCCCGGACTTTGTGGTCCGGGGCATCATCGATGTACCAGGCCGGGCCGTGATTGTGGGCCGACTAGCGCTCCTGAACTGTGTAGGTGAGATGGGTTGTCCTTGGCGACGATTCCGAAGCCACCTGCTTTAAGGCCACGCGGGACCCGTCAACACCCTCGAACAGCCGGATGCCTGAGCCGAACAGAACGGGTGAAAGAGCAATCGAGAACTCGTCAACCAGTCCAGCGTTGAGGTATTCCAGTATCGTCTCGCCGCCACCTGCAACTCGGACGTCCCGTTCACCCGCGGCCTCTCGTGCCCTGCTTAGTGCAGACTCAATGCCGTCGTCGACGAAATGGAAGGTAGTTCCACCGAGTCTCTCCCACGGGTCACGCTTCTCGTGGGTCACGACGAAGACCGGTGTGTGGAACGGGGCGTCTTCGGGCCAGGCGTTCTCACCGGCTTCGAACATTCGCTTGCCCATCACGCTCGCACCAGTTCTCTCGAACGTCTCGGACGCGATGTCGTTATCTCGTCCCTCTTCGCCGCCCTCACCAAGCTGGAGGTTCTCCCGGGTGAAACGCAGAGGGAACATCCACGCCTGCAGCTCCATCCATTGCTGCCCCATCAGCTCATCGGGGGACTCCGGCGCGATGAACCCATCCAGGGACATCGACACGCTGAAAAACACTTTGCCGGCCATCAGCCCTCAGCTCCTTTCCGCGCGTTCTCGGTGACGTATGCAGCCAGGTTGCCCAGAGTCTGCTGCGCACCCTCGATCGCGCCATGCTTCTCGATTGCCTCGTCACGCTGCTCCTTAGTCGGGAAGACTGTGAGCATCTCGATTGTGGTCGCGTCTCCGGCGGCAGTGAACGTGAGGATCGACTCGAAGGAATTCGGATCGTCGCGATGCTCGCCATGGAGCATCGCTATCCGTTCCGGCGGGGCGATTTCGGTCCAGGTAATCCATTCCGGATAGTCGGTGCCGTCTGGGCCGTGCATGGTGAAGTCCCACACCCCGTCAACACAAAATTTGAACGCCTTTGTGGTCGTCGTAAATCCCTCCGGCCCCCACCACTGCGATAGGTGGCGCACCTCGGTGAATGCTTCAAAGACCAGCTCCCGTGGGGCCTCGATCGTTCGGGAGATGACGATCTCGCGGTCGGCTGTCGTGGACTGCCCCGGAGCTCCTTGTTCCGTTCTGCTCATCATCTATCCTTTCTGATTCTCCTGCTTCATCTCCTGCACGTACGCGTCCAGCCGGTCGAAGCTCTCGTTCCAGAACTGTTCGAATCCGCCGGTCCACTCGTGGATTGGCTGCAGCCCTCGGGCGTCAAGGCCATAGAGGCGCTGCTTGCCATATTGGCGGTCCCGCACCAGCCCGACCTCGCGGAGCACTCGCAGGTGCTTCGATGTGCCCGGCTGCGGCAGGTCCAGTTCGTGAGCTAGGTCGGTCACCGCGCGCTCACCGGCACGTAGCAGCATCAGGATCTGCCGGCGTTGGGGCTCGGCGATTGCGTTGAAGACGTCTGATGTTGTTGCTGCTCGTGCCATGTACACGATCATATTCCCATATGGGCATGTGTCAAGAGGCAGAACTGCCTGGCCGACCGATGGCGATTCAGCCAGCGATCCTCGCGCGCCGGCGTCTTCGCTCACTTGCGCCAGCGAGCTGACTAGTACATCTCTGGGTTGTAGCGTTGGCGATATGTCTAGAGTTGCGGCGTACGTCAGGGCCTCCGTCGATTTCACCGGTGAGCGCTGGTCGGTTGGCACTCAGAAGGAGGTCATCGCACGTCGAGCCGAGGAACGTGGTTGGAAGATCGTCGACGTCTATGAGGACAGTGGAGTGTCCGCGTCCAAGGCCCGTGGTCCCAAGACTGACTGGGCGAGAATGCTCCGCGACGCCGATGCGGGCCACATCGACATGGTCGTCGCAGTGGACGTGGATCGACTGCTTCGGAGCACGAAGGATCTCAACACCCTGATCGACCACGGGCTCAAGATCGTCACGCTGGACGGCGAAATCGACCTGTCCACGGCTGACGGCGAGTTCAGGGCGACGATGCTGGCGTCCATCGCGAGGTTCGAGACAAGGCGGAAGTCCGAGCGCCAGCTCAGGTCGAATGCCCGTCGACGGGCAGAGGGCCTGCCTGCCTCGGCCTGGACACCGTTCGGCTGGACGAAGGATGGCAAGGTCGTGCCCGACCAGGCGGAGGCGGTCCGCAGTGCGTTCGATTCCTTTCTCGGCGAGCCGTCGCTGTCCATCCGCCGCATCCGCGAGGATCTCAACGCGGCTGGTCACCGTACTGCCCGCGGGTCTGTGTTCTCCACCGACGCCGTACGCTATCTGCTCGGAAACCCGCTTTACGCTGGCTTCATCAAGAAGTACTCCACGGGCGAGCTGTACCCCGTCACGGATGGCCGGTTCCCGCCCATCGTCGCCGAGCAGACATGGCGGGCAGCGGTGGCGAAACTGGAGGATAACGTGAGGCGTGCGGCCAGGCAGGGCAATCAGCCGAAGTACCTGCTGTCATCGGTTGGGCTGTGCGGGAAGTGCGACGCAACGCTCGTCTCCGGCACCAACAGTCAAGGTGTAGGCACCTACCGGTGCGGCGACCACTTCCACCTCTCGCGCCAGCGCGCGCCCGTCGATGCGATGGTGACCGAAGCCGTCCTCACCAGAATATCTGCGGGGGACGTGCACGACCTGGTCGTACCCAAGGAGGACGTCGGGGTCGACCGCGAGGCACTACTGACGGAGCGCAACGCCCTGGTCGAACGCGTGAACGAGCTGAGCCCCCTGCTGAGCGACGTCAGTCAGCCCGTTATCGAGATCACGCAAGCGATCAACGATGTGAAGGCCCGTATCGTCGAGATCGACGCCGAACTGCATGATCGGTCAGTGTCGCAGACGGCGGACTTCATGGTCGACATCGACGATCCCGTTGGCACCGTGCAGCGCCGCGAAGCTGTAGATCGAAAGTGGGATGCATGGGACATGGACCGTCGCCGGTTACTCGTGGACGAGCTGGTGACGGTGACCATCGAGCCGATCAGCCCAGGTCACGTGAAGTTCGACCCTGACCTCATTCGGATCGATCCGCGTCGCAACTGACTCACGAGTCGACTCGTCATTGCAATGGTGAGTCGAGTCGTGGGAGAATGGTTGCAGACATAGAGAATCCCCCGGGGTCCGAGGTAGTAACTCGGCACGAGCCCCCGATAATTAGCCGGTAAACACAGTCGTAAGCGCTCGACGGGATCCGGAAGAACTCATTCGTGAGGTTTTCCGTCATGTCTTCTGTCGTTCTCGACGACGCTTGCACCAGCGATCTGTTTCCTCCCCTGACCCCAGTGGGGTCTAAGGGGTTCCCTTCCCGCGATGATGGTGACGATCCCGTCGTTGCCGTTGCCCGTGCCGCTGGCCATCGTGCCGGTAAACGCCTGGCTAAGACCCCATTGACCCCTCGACAGAGGGCTGTCGTCGCTTCCCTGGTCGGGGGTGGTCGGCCATGAGCGCCAACGCCTCCGCATTCGACCACGTCCTTGGTTTCCGTTGGCGTCAGGGCGATTCGTCCCTTGCCGACAGTGAGGCCCGGCTCCACGACCTCGGAGTGCTCCGCTCCGTCCTCGAAGAGGTCGTGGAGCTGTCGGTCGCTGACGCCCGTGCAGACGGGGTCACCTGGGCGAGGATCGGTGATGCCCTGGACGTTACCCACCAGGCCGTCATCAAGCGCTACGGGAAGCGTTCTGGGGGTGATCGCCGATGAGCGCCGACCCCCACCCTCGTTCCATCGCTCTCGCCGACCTGACCTCGCCCGGAGGGCCTGACCTGGCACCCGCCGCAGGCGGGCTGCCCGCTGATGTTTCAGCCTCCAAGAGTTTCGGGAGCTCTACTTGTTCCTACGGGCGCGGCAAGGGCTTGTCGATTGCCGCGCTTTGCAACGAACTGCCTGGTCAGAGGGCTGTTCCCATGTTCCGCCTCCCCGAGAATCCGCGGGGTCATTTGGGGTCTCATTTGGGGGTCAATAGGGGGTCAATTAGGCGCCTTGCTCTCAAAGTACCTAGTTGTGCAGCCCTGGTCGGGGGTGGTCGCCGTGGCTAAGCAGGAGAACAATCCCACGAGCATCGGCGTCACCCAGTACCTCGATCGGGAGTACTGGACCTGGGCGTTGAACGATTCGAACGGCGCTGCATTGCTCCAGCAGGATGCCGGGGCGATCCTCGCCTACCTCGTGCAGCGGTTGGAGGCTAACGGGGGCGAGGTCGTCGAGGCCTACGGGATCATCCACGACAAGGACGAGCGCGAGGTCTGGAGCGAAGCTCAGCAGGCACTCGTGATGGAGCCGAAGCCCGCGCACCTGCATGCAGTCATCAAGTTCAAGAACCGCGCGAAGAGTGCGCCGATCGCTCGGCTTGCCGATCTGCTCGGAGTCGAGCCGCAGTATGTCGAGAAGCCGAAGGCCGGGCGGTACGCGCATGACAACATGCTGAGCTACCTCACGCATGCGAAGTACGCGGACAAGCACCAGTACGCGCCCGCCGAGGTCGCCACGGTGCGCGGGCCTGACTACCTCGGGATCGACGCCCAGCGCCGTGAAGCATGGCTGAAGGGCCGTGCCCACCTGAAGAAGAAGCGCGTGGCCGAGGACTTCGAGGACATGCGCGATCGGGTGCTCCAGGGCGAGATCACGCGTGATCAGATCATGCTCACCGATGAGCTGTTCGACATCTACTCGCGGCATCAGCGAGAGATCGACGATGCCCTCTCGGCCTACGGCCAGCGCCGGGCGTACCGGGCGGCAGCGAATCTTCGGGCCGGTGCCTTCTCGACGTACGTCGTGTTCGTTCACGGGGACGCCGGGATTGGTAAGACCCGGTTCGCCACGGACTTCATCACGGCCTCGATCAATGCCGCGAATGCCCACGGCGAGCGGTGGCAGGTCTACCGCGCCGCGACCGGGAATCCCCTCGATGACTGGCATGGGGAGGAGGTCCTGCTGCTCGACGATCTGCGCGCTTCAGCTATGGACGCGAACGACTGGTTGCTGCTGCTCGATCCGTACAACGCGTCACCCGCGAAGGCGCGTTACAGGAACAAGGGCGAGGTGGCACCGCGCCTGATCGTCATCACGGCGACGATCGAGCCGGTCGAGTTCTTCTACTATGCCCGCCAGAAGGGCAACGTGGACGAGGCGCTGGACCAGTTCATCCGCCGACTGGCCTCGGTCGTGAAGGTCTTCCGTGCCGACGACATCAACCGCTATCTCGTGCAGCACATCGGGAAGGTCGAGCCCTACGAGTGGCATCAGCGAAGCCTCCCGACTGCCGCGCATTCGCCGGGCGTGCACGGCAACATGTACCACCAGAGAGTTGGCTCGCGCGAGCTGACCTACGGCCCAGAGTCTTCTGCCGAGCACGACGCAGAGAACGCGGTCGTCGAGCTGCTTAGCGGACTCGCGGTGCGTAGCCCCGACGTGCCGTTGGCGATGGCCGCGGGAGGTGCGTCATGAGCACGTTCCATGTCCTCGATGAGGGCCGGCTCTCCCCTCCGCCCGCAGGGAGCGAAGCGACCGAGGACGGATGCCAGCGGTACTTGGACGACGAGAGCGCCAGCGATTTGTCGGACAAGTACCCTGCTGGCCCTGACCGTACGGCTCCCAACACCGATGATGGTCACGGAGTCGATGAGCCCCAGGCGAATCGCGATGTGAGCGTCGACGTGCGGGTCACGAAGGCGGAGCGCGAAGCGGTTCGTCGACGTGCTCGCACGCTCGGCGTGAAGCCGAGCAAGTGGGCGCGCACGGTCATTCTCGATGCCTTGGACTCTCGCAGAGACGGTCTCGGGCAGATGGAGGCTGTCGCAACCTCAGCGCCGTCGCCGGAGCTCGGCCAGGTGGTCGAGCAGGTGCGCCGGGTCGGGGTCAACTTGAACCAAGCGGTGCGTCGCGGTGGTGCCGTCGACGACGATCTGCTGCGCGAGGTCATGGTCTCGATGGATGCTGTGCGAGCACAGCTCGGAGATCGGACGGTGCTATGAGTACGGTCAATGTGAAGCCGTCACGGTCCGCCGGCGACTCGGTCGGGTACGCGCTGTACGGCAACGACAAGGACAAGCGTGCCGAGCACGTCCAGAATGGCACCGATCGAGCCGCGGCGGTGTCGTGCACCGTCGAGACACCAGAGGCGTTCGTAGCCCGTGCTGAGGTGCTGACCAAGGCTCACGGGCGGAAGAACGAGCTGTACTCGTACACGCAGAATTTCTCGCCTGACGAGTTCGACAAGAACGACCGGGGGCACGTGCAGCGGGTCAATGAGCTGGGCGTGAAGCTCGCGGAGCGGATGCACTCGGCTGATCACCTCGTGGTCACCCACGCCGACTCGGCCGGCGGGCACCTTCACAACCACATCTACGTCATCAACCACGACAACCTCACCGGGAAGTCGCTGCAGCGGAACACGTCGTGGAAGAACGGTCTGCGCCAGGCCAACGACGAGCTGATGCGCGACGAGGGCTGTCAGGTCCTCCCATCGCCGGAGCAGGCCAGGCCGGACTGGTCGCAGCGCTGGGAGGACTTCGCGTCGGGCGGATTCGAGCGCATCCTCGGCGACAAGGTCGCCGCCTCGCTGCGGGACAAGCGGTCAGTGGACCGGACGGGATTCACCGAGGTACTCGAAGAGCATGGCGTCGCTCTCGCAGAGACCCAGCGTGACGGCTGGACGTACAAGATGCGCCGGGCCGACAACGGCAAGCTCGGCCGGAAGAAAGCCTCCGGGCTGACGCCCGAGTTCATCGCTGAGGGTGCACAGCAGGTTTTTGATTTCCATGAGAGCAATCGCCAGAAGGAGCAGGACAGTGAGCATTCTCGACGAGATGAGGAACGAGCAGCAGGAGACCGAGCCGAGCTCGACGGCGTCGAGTCTGTCGGAGCCTACGAACGCCCACGTCATCGCCGCAGTCAACAGGCATACGAAGGCCGTGAACGGACTGAAGTCGTATCTGCGGATCGCGATCGAGGAAACCGTCAAGGAGGAGCTGAAGGCCCTGCCGTCGACCTCGCAGCCGTCCGTCAACAGGTCACCGCAGATCGAGAGCGTCGAGAGCAGGCTGACCGAGATCGAGCAGACGCTCAGCGAGTTCGTGCAGAGTCTCGACGGGAAGCGGCTGCGCGCCGCCTCGCAGAGTTTGATCGCCGAGGCGCAGAAGGTTCACGCGGCTACGGCCTCGGCGATTGAGGGGCTCAAGGCGCAGGCTGACGAGAACAGGGCACTGGTGAGCAAGGTCGGCGGAGCGATGCAGCGGATCGAGAGGCGTACCGACGAGCGGGTCGAGAAGGC
The DNA here is from genome assembly GCF_051351055.1 of Brevibacterium sp. FAM 27836. Taxonomy (NCBI): domain Bacteria; kingdom Bacillati; phylum Actinomycetota; class Actinomycetes; order Micrococcales; family Brevibacteriaceae; genus Brevibacterium; species Brevibacterium sp. FAM 27836. Next base: position 4,130,749 of record NZ_CP195711.1, on the reverse strand, counting down.
CGTCGAGCAGGTCGCCGGGGAGGCCTCGGCCACGATGACGGCGAACCTCGACGCCTCGAACGATCGGGCCGAGCGGATCATCGCCGCCACGGCGAAGCTGGAGGCACGTCAGCTCTGGTCGGCCGCGGCCGCGATGTGCCTCGTCCTCCTGCCGGTGGTCGTGGTCGTCGCCGGGCTCTGGATGAGCATCGCCGGTCTCATCACGGGCGCTCAGTGGGCGCTGGACGTGGACGGGAACGTGTGGCTGGGCATCGGGCGGTGGCTCGTGGTCGCCGTGGGCCTCGCCGGGGCCGGCTACGGTCTCTTCGCGTCCATCCGGTGGGCCGCCGGCCTCGTGGAGACCTGGAAGGGCCGCGGGATGCCGAAGTGGCGGAACTGAGCCATGTCACTGAGGGCTGAAGCCAATCGGCCCACGTCGTCGGTGGTCCTAAAGGGTTGAGGTTTGACTTGAGGGTGCAACGCACCTTTCAATAGATACTATGTCTCAAAACTCTAGTGGCACGCAATATCCGAGCCGACGAAAACGACGCCGCAAGAAACTCGTAGTCGCCGTCGCAGTCATCGTGGTCCTCCTGCTGGTATTCAGCTACGGCACCAAGCGTGTCATCCAGACGCGCTCATGGCAGATCGCCGGCGAACTCGTCAGTCGAGTGGAGACAGACGAGAAGGTCGTGGCGCTCACCTTCGACGACGGCCCCACGGATGCAGACGCCGACGCCGTTCTCGACGTGCTCGAGGACCGCGACGTGCCAGCGACCTTCTACGTCAACGGCAAGGACGTCGAGGGCAACCCAACGACCATGCAGCGCATCATCGACGACGGGCACGAGATCGGCAATCACACGTGGAGCCATCGGTCCATGGCCTTCGTCTCGCCGGAGACGGTCGCCGAAGAGATCGAGCCGACCGACGAGGCGATCCGCGCCACTGGGTACGACGGCCCGCTGACCTTCCGACCCCCGCACGGCAAGAAGCTCCTGGCCCTGCCGCTCTATCTGGCAGAGCACGATCGCCTCACCGTCACATGGGACGTCGCCTACGAAGACTGGTCCGGCGATCCGCAGAGCACCGGGGATCTCGTCAGTGCCACGGTCGAGAACACGCGCCCGGGGTCGATCATCCTGCTCCATCCCTGGTTCGGCCGGACGGCAACACAGGAGGCTATCGGCCCCGTCATCGATCAGCTGAAGGAGCAGGGCTACCGGTTCGTTACCGTCTCGGAGCTCATCGGATGAGACCGCGGGTTACCAGTCGAGACCAGATCGACCGAATCGCTCTCGAACTCTTCCTTGCTCACGGCTACGCCGAGGTCACGACCGACGAGCTGATCCAGGCATGCGGAGTCTCTCGGCCGACGTTCTTCCGCTACGTGGCCTCCCGCGACTCCCTCGTGCTCGACCACATCGCACAGTTCGGCCAAGGCGTGGCAGCGATGGTGCGCGAACGGGTCGAGGCGTCGGCCTGGGTCGCGCTGCGCGAAGCCATGTGTGACGCTGTCGAGATGCTCGATCCGGGCTCGCGTGAAGGGATGGCGTTCCGAATCCTGCAGTCCTCGCCCGGGATCCGTTCGTCAGCGCTCGAACTCACTCGAACCTGGCGGGGACAGCTCACGGAATCACTCGTGGCGGGTGAGTACTTCGCCGGTGACGACAGACAGTGCGAGGCTGCCGCGGCTATGGCGATCGGACTGTTCCAGATGACCTGGGCATCGCCTGGGGCGACGCCCAGTTCGACCTCTGCCCTGCTTCGCCGGGCGTTCGACGACGCGGTGAACCTGGTTGTGTAGCTCGTCGGGCCACAAGAATTCACCTGCTGCCGCCCGACCGCGCACTAGAGATCAAGTGTCACAACGCTGACATGCGGTATGAGAACCCGCTCTACCTCGCCGAGGAGGCCGCCGCCCTCGATCTGCTCTCTGACCAGAGACTGGCGTTGGGAATCAGCCGCGGTTCGCCGGAACCGGCCCTGCGGGGTTGGGAAGCCTTCGGCTACGAGGACCACACCGAGCCGAAGGCAGCGAACATGGCCCGAGAGAAGTTCGATCGCTTCCTCCGCGCCATCCGCGGCGAGGAACTCGCCTCCGCCGATCCGCAGCAGTTCGGCCCCGGAGCGCGCCTGCGCGTCGAACCGCATTCGCCCGGACTCGACCGTCGCATCTGGTGGGGCGCAGGTTCTGCGTCGACCGCCGAATGGGCGGCACAGATGGGCGTGAACCTGATGAGCTCGACCCTGCTCACCGAAGCGACCGGCGCCGCCTTCGGCGACCTGCAAGCAGAGCAGATCGAACGATACCGGGCAGTGTGGAGCGAGGTCGGGCATGGCTGGACGCCGAGAGTATCCGTCAGCCGCAGCATCTTCCCGATCACCACCGACCTCGACGACCTCTACTTCGGGCGACGCAGCGCCGGGCAGGGAGACCAGATCGGGATCATCGATGACACTCGCTCGACGTTCGGCCGCACATACGCGGGTGAGCCGGACAGACTGATCGAAGAGCTCAGGGCCGATGCGGCGATCGCAGCCGCCGATACCCTCATGCTCACGATCCCCAGCCAGCTGGGAGTCGACTACAATCTGCACCTCCTTGAGTCCTTTGCCGAGCACGTCGCGCCGGCTCTCGGCTGGGTGTCCGCCCACGAACGCTGAAGACCGGGTCCGAGTAACCATCCGCGAACGTATGATGAGACGGAACGACACATAACAGGGGAGACCGAGTGAGCGAGAGCACGAAGATGACGCAGACGCAGAAGCGCATCCTCATCATCGGCCTCGTTCCCCTCTTCATGTCGCTGCTGTCCGTCTCCAGCATCAACGTCGTCCTGCCCTCCATCGCCGCCGATATCGACGCGTCCGCATCGGCTCTGCAGTGGGTGCTCACCGGATATGCGCTCTCCTTCGGTGTCGTCCTCGTCGCCGCGGGACGAGCCGGTGATGTCTTCGGGCGCGGCCAATTGTTCGTCATCGGCGTGGGCCTCTTCGGGGTGTCTTCTCTGGTGGCAGGGATCGCCCCCGATCCGCTGACGCTCAACATCTCCCGTGTGACCATGGGGCTGGGCTCGGGATTTCTCAACCCACAGGTCGTGGGCCTGCTGCAGCAGTACTTCCAGGGGCCGCCGCGCGGTCGTGCCTTCGGGCTGATGGGCACCACCGTCGGACTGTCTGTGGCCATCGGCCCGGTGCTCGGCGGCGCCCTCATCGCGCTGTTCGGCGGTGACCTCGGCTGGAGGGCGACCTTCCTGGTCAATGTGCCCTTTGCCATTGCTTCGCTCGTCCTCGCCCGGATCTGGCTGCCGAGCGGCGCTTGGCGACCCGCCGTCGAACAGAGCGCGAAGAGTGCCGAGGGCAACAAGGACCTCGACCCGGTGGGAGTTGTCCTCCTCGGGGTCGGAGTGCTCCTCATCCTTCTGCCCTTCGTCGAATCTTCGCTGGGTTGGTTCATCTGGCTCTCCCTCCCGCTCGGTGTCGGCGCGATCTGGCTGTGGACGTGGTGGGAACGCCGTTATGCGCGAATGGGCCGACCGCCGATGGTCGACCTCGATCTCTTCCGCATCCGCAGCTTCAGCAATGGGTCGATCATCATCGCCCTCTACTTCCTCGGAGTCACAAGCGTCTGGGTCCTCGTCGCTATGTACATGCAGCAGGGTCTGGGACATTCGGCGCTCGCCGCGGGCATGATCGGTCTGCCGGCCGCACTGCTCTCAGCGGTCTCCGCCGACGTCTCCGGACGGTTCGTCTTTCAGATCGGGCGTCGCCTCGTAGTGTGGGGGATCGCCCTCTGCCTTGTCGGTCTGGTGGCCACGATCGGCGTCGTCGCACTGCTGTCCCAGGGCATCGGCAGCGAATGGTGGATGCTGCTCACCTTGGCGTTCATCGGCACCGCTCAGGGCATGGTCATCAGCCCCAACCAAACCCTGACTCTGCAGGAAGTCCCGCTGCGATACGCCGGATCTTCCGGGGGAGTGCTCCAGACGGGGCAGCGCATCGGCACCTCGATGGGATTGGCCATCATGACTGCTCTGGCGTTCTCGATCACTGCGATGAGCAATTGGCATTGGGGGATGATCGGGGCGTTCGCCGCTATCGTCGTCATTGTCGTCCTCGCCGGATTCGTCGGTCTCATCGAAGTCCGCCGAGGCGGCCCTCGCCGCGTATGAACCGCCGATCGCACCGCGTCCGGCGATTAAGAGAACGCCCTCAGCTGTCAGCGCAATAATGTTACGGATTTTAGACAATCCGCTGTGTCCGAATATGGAAGACTGTGAACGCACATCAGCCCATGGAAGGATACACAGTGGTCGAGCCCATACCCGATGACGAGCTTGCGCTCGAGGAACTCGTGCGTTCGGGCGGGATCGAAACCTATTTCGCCCCCGTCGTCGACGCACTGACTTTCCATCGGGTCGGCCATCAGATCCTGCAGGCCCCCACGGGTGATCCGGAGCTGGGTCGCGCCGAATCGGAGAACCTGCGCCACGCCATGCGCGCCTCCACGATCACCGGTGATATCGACGCCTCTCTGCGGGATTCGGCACTGCGTACCGCAGAAGGTGCGGGACTGCCGAAGTCTAACCGCCTGTTCCTCCACGCCGAGGCCGAATCCTTTGCGACTCTCGAGGATCGCAGCGGGGAACCCGACCGCTCAGTCATCCTGCAGCTCGACGCCAACCGGGTCGCATCGTCCCCGGCCTCGGTTCTGCGCTCAGTGCGCTCGGCGCGTGCGCTGGGGTGGGGAGTGGGCATGTCATCGGTCGGCGCCGATCTGCGCAGCACCTCCTTCGTCCCGCTGGTCAATCCCTCAGTCGTCGGACTCCATCCGGACGTTCTGCACATCGACTGCGAGTCACATCTGGCTGAGCTCAATCGCCTGCTCCATGCCCATCTCGAACGCACAGGAGCCGTCATCCTCGCCGACGGCGTCGAGACCGAAGACGATCTGGACCGTGTGCGTGCACTGGGGGCACGGTTCATGTCCGGACCCTACTTCGGTGAGGCTACGAAACAGCCGCAGCCGTTCTCCGAACCGAGTGAAGACGCCCTCGTCTCGCACTACTCACGCAATCTGCCGGCACTGGGGACTCCGTATTCGATCTCGCAGGGACTGCGGCGTGAACCGCTGGTGATGAACCGCGAACTCCTCATCGCGCAGATCGCGGCATTGGAAGAACGCGCTCTGGCGTCGGGAACCGCGACGATCACCCTGGGAGTGTTCGGGGAGGACGACGGATTCTCCGAGGCGACACGACTTCGGTACGAGAAGATCCGTGACACCGTGGGCCTGACCGCTATGTTCTCCGGCGGGTTCGACGGACCACCCATCCGTGGTGTGCGGACCGGACTCGTCGACGCCTCCGATCCCATGCGCAATGAACACGGAGTCGTCGTAGTCGGACCTGACTGGTCGGGCATGGTCGCGGCATCGAAACGCAACGACCCGGGCAGCGACGGACAGACCGTCTTCGACGTCTACATCACGACCGACCGCTACACATGCGTCGACGCGGCACGCAGCGTTCTCACCCGCGTCGCCCCTCTCACCGCGACGGCGAATCTGCCGGCCTGAGACCGTGGAGGCGGTGCGTCTCGGCTCGACCGAATGCGCGTGTGATCCGAATGGGGCAGGGGGGCACCGATGGTGCTAATGTTGTCTCGGCTGGCCCCCGTAGCTCAGCTGGTTAGAGCAGGGAACTCATAATTCCTTGGCCGTCGGTTCAAGTCCGACCGGGGGCACCACCACGAAAAGCCCCGCGATCCCAGTAAATACAAGGGAGATCGGGGCTTGGTCACTGCTCGGAACGAACTGATACACAATCGGTTCCGGCTCTCAATTTTACCGGCGTGTCACGGTCGATTCTCAGACTGACTTGCAGAGTTGTTGCGGAGTTGAGGGTTTGCAGGTCGGCCAGCTCGCCTGCTGTGGCGCACCCCTCTAAACGCCACACGGCACACCGCAGTCAGCGGCGCTTCGTTAGCAGACGTGTTTGCCGGGAAGTTCTAATGAGGCGGCGGCGTTCGTGGGGGCCGATTCCAGCCTGAGCTTCCAGGACTGCCGCATATTCCCAGAGCCCTCTGGTCTGCGCTTCAATTTGCTCAATCTGCCCTTGCAGACGAGCTTTCTTCGCACTGAGTTTGTCCATCTTCGCCTGCTGGTCCACGAGAACTAACCCACTGATAAACGGTTCTACTACCCGGATGACGTTGATCGCTGTGAGCCAAGAGAGTGCACCCCACATTAGGATATTGATAGGTTGCGGCAGGTCAGTCTGACCCATAAGCGCGTAAAGCGCGGCGAGCAAGGATGTCGCAGTGCCGACAATTCCGAGCACGGCAAACACGAGACTGTAGCTCAAGAAAAAGCGCCTGGCTCTACCCCCACCGTCGGGGATTCGGAATGCTAGAACTGTGCCGAGCAAGAGGACGGGGGCCACAGTTACCACAGCAATATAGAAGCTTTCGTTCATCCACTAATCACACCACAGCAGCGCCGATGCCGTCCGTGTTGGCGGCTGAACATGTGGCACGAACGTGGCCCATTCGAACCGCTGCAGGGCCGTTCGTTTTTACCGCATGTGATCCACGTGCCACCTGACGACTCACGCCTAGCTCTTCGGGTAGTTCGGAGAGTGGCACGCATGCCTCGCGCCGCTGGGCGGCTTCTTCCACCTGCTCGGGGGTGAGTGCTTGCTTCTTGGCGAAGCGGCCCTGAGCCTTGGCTATCTCGATGCCCTCGGATTGCCTCTCTCGAATAGTGGTGCGTTCCAGCTCTGCGAATGCGCCCATGACGGTGAGCATGAAGCGGCCCTGTCCGGTTCTGACGTTCATGTCGGGGGTGTCGATGAACTCGACACTCACGTCTTTGTCGCTGAGTTCTTGGACGATGGAGAGTAGATCTGTCGTTGACCGTGTGAGGCGGTCAATCGACTTGACTTTCACCACGTCACCCTCGCGGACGTGTCCGAGCATGGCCTCTAGCGCGGAGCGCTTGCGCTCTTTGGCGCTGATCTTCTCGGTGAACAGTTTGTCGTATCCGCCTGCTGCGTCGAGCGCTCTGAGCCGGCGGGCTTCGTTCTGGTCGGCCGAGCTGACTCGGACATAGGCGACGGTGTGCGCGTTCATGGTCACTCCCTGATTGGTTGGCATGTTAAGGCAACTCCAGAGCTCCTTGGATTTCGTGGCAAAGCGATTACGCAATACTTGCTTGGACTCTAGGTTTGGCGGTTCTTGAAACCGCCTGATCTTGCCTGAGCAGGTGTGCGTCGACAGACTGCATGGGTACCGGTGGTTCGTGGCCTGCTAAAGACATGGGAGGTGATTCGGATATGTTGCTGTTGAACCCCAACAGAAAATGGAAGACTCCGACTTACTTCACGTGGGACGCTGAAGCGGCCAAGAGACTTCAAGGTCTAAAACGGTGGTCTCAGGAGCATGTCCGTCAGAAGATTCTTCACTCCGCTGAGCCTCGCGATCATCGGAATCCTCATCGCAATTGCCGAGATGGTAGACACGTGGTCACTGCAGATGGCCCTGCTCAAGCGCGGTGACACTGCTCCTGAGTGATGCCCTGCGCCTCCAGAGAACGTACCCCCGGAGACCGGATTCTCATACGAGATATCGTGTTTTCCTCCGACCGTCGACTGCTCGGTCAACTCGAAGGAAGCGAACTGGGAATCAGCGCAATCCACCGTACTGAGTGGATGCGTGATCACGCACATCGTGGGCTCGCTGGTATGGGCATTGATTCGAGAGCGCCGCGCTCAAGAGTCGTAGATTTAGCGCAACGGCCCGTCACCATGGTGACGGGCCGCCGTAGCAGCTATCTGTTCGTCGCGTCGAACACCTCTGCGGCCTATTGGGAAGTAGCCACTCGAAGAGAAAGCAGAAGCCGCGTCGGATCGTCGTCTTGACCTGTGTCGTCGGAGATGAGTCGTTGCCCTGCATCCTCAGGAATTTCAAGAAACATCCTCGCGCTCTCTGTGGCGCTGTCGAGCACGTAGTCGAGAGAGCAGCCCAGATGGGCCAGTATCGCCAGCTCTTCCTTGAAGCTGTATCCGGGAACCGTAGTGATCTGCGGCGCACGGCTTCCTGGAAGCAGACGCACAGACTGATGGGTGGCCTCGCATGCTTCGAGGACACCGTTCCAGCCGGCCTGTGCCCGTTTGGCCATCTGTCGGTTGGGTTCAGCCAAACCGGTGCTCTTCTTCAGCTCTCGTTTACCGGCGAGATAGCCTCCCGTACGATTCATCTCTCTGATGTGCCTGGTGTGTGGAAGAATCGGTTCGAGAGTCTCCAAGAACGGAGTATTCAATCCTTCACGGACGAACACTGATCGTCGATGGCTGACCAACTCGGTGGTAATGCCGACCCCACGTTCACCGAGCATCTGTGCCAACTGTCGGCCACGTTCTATTCCATCGTGGGACTCCCACTCCACAAGAGTATCCAGAGGATGCGCGACCGCTGATCGAGACAGCAGCCGGATGAAGCCGAGAAACATGTCGCCCTGTGCGAGGCAGTCAGCACAGTTGCCGGAGCCTCGCAAAGCCACTCTCACATTATTCTTCCTAGCCTCAGTCGCAACGGCCTGGACGAAGTCCCGAGAAGAGCTCTGAACTGTGATCCATGCACGATCTTCACTGCGGGTCGTGAATACTGCTCGTCTGATGTCATCCTGCGAACGAATCCAACGAAGACGGTGAGATACCGGCGATTCGTCGGTGACAGCTGCTCCACCACCGCTGACGACTGGGCCGCCGCTCTCGGTGGCGATCTGCCGGAACGCCCAATATTCTTCCCACGTCGAACTCGTCGAATGAATGGCTCCAACACCATGGCGGCGGAGGGCCTCGACAATAGCGGTCGGCGCGGCGACCACCGAATCCGTCAATCGTTCACGATAGCCACCTAGAGCCATGGAACAGTCGACCATGGGGCCCACGGCGTACTGAGTGTTCGATGTATTCACGGGTTCCAATCTTTCTCCCTGACTTCATCGTTCCAAGAATCGGAACTGTTCACGTCGAGGTCTCGACAGTCAGGAGCGAGACTTCTGCTTACGTAGTGGCTCGAACTGCTGGTAGACCCAATACTGATAGACGGCATGTCCGATAATGGCGACGAACAGCCCGGCGACCATGGCTCCTGCTCCCAGCCCGATCCCGAGCACGATCTTGCCTGCCACGGTGGCCACACCGAACACCACGTGGGTCAGGGCGTAGAGCACCGCTTGTACCCCGATGACGAGTAGTAGGCTATGTCCGTCGGGTCCGAACCCATGAGTCAGGAACAGCCCTCGGAAGAACAGCTCCTCACCGATCACAGTCACCGCGGTCAGCAGACTGAACAGGAGAGGGCGAGTTGCCACTCCTGCGATACCGAGCATGCTCTCGCCTCTGTTCGGGATGTCGAAGCCCTGCAGCGCTGCAGGCAGATTGGCGTCCTCGTCCGTCTGTCGGCGCAGCGACAACATCCATCGTTCAAGAGCGAAACTGAGTCGCCCGATGGCTATCGCTACGAGCACCATCAGCGGAAACTGCCACACCAGATGGACAGTGGCCCCAACCAGCCCGGTGACGACCGCACTCGATCCGCGTGTGGGCAGGATCACGGTGCTGACCGCCATGCATGCGACTCCGAGAACGAGCGGGGCGATGACCGGGAGGCTGGGTCGTGCACGGGGGATCAGCCAGACACATACGATTGTCGCCGCTCCGAGGGCGATCATCGGAATGCTCCACAGGCTCAAAGAAGATGAGATCCATGGAGGCAGAACTCCGGTCATTCGAGGTCTGGTCTTCCGTATTCCAGCGGACGTCCCATCGCCACCAACGCCGAGACGAACTGATCGGTTCCCGCATTGCCCAGCGCCTCGTCAAGATCGTCGTCGAGGAAACCGGCGACTGCGCAGGCACCGAACTTATGAGCTGTTGCTGACAGGTAGAGGTTCTGGAGCAACGCGCCTTGATCCATATGCGAGATGCGGTAACCCCGTGTCATGTACTTCCAACTCACCTTCGACTGGCAGTTGTTGAGCACGAAGACGACGGGAGCGAAGAAGATCCATTCTGTCTCGAACGTATTTCGCTGAAGAATCAGTCGCATGTCGCCGCGCTTGACTGGCACCAACCCGTGGCTGATCGCATCGTATCGATAGTAGCCGGCTTCGACACCTTCAACATTGTTGACGATGACGCCGAGGACATTGCTGTCCAGACCGCCGATGCTCGGATAGGGGACCAGCGGAAGGTCGCGAGTTCCGTACCCGTCTTCGCTGCCGTTCTTAGCGGCCGCCATGCGCAGAACTCCACTGAGCTCGCTCTTGTCGAGCGGGCCCTTGGCGAAATCTCGCACCGACCTCCGGTCGGCAAGCACATCGGCGAGGCTGACGTCGGGCAGATCGACGTCCCCGAGGTCCAGGGCCGATGGATCAGGACGTGCGAATCGGATCAGGTCCTCAGGCAGCTGGGTGCTCATCGACTTCGAGGTGAAGAACTCACCGACCGATCGCCCGAGGACCCTTCTCAGGACTCGAGCAAGAGTGGGGTCCTGCTCGGACTCGAGAATATCCTCAAGGCTTCTGAGTAGTTCCTCCGCCACGTCCTTCGTCTCGGTCGTCCTCGCAGTCGTCCGTGCCTGAATCCACGCTTCCAGGGCCGTTGTCAGCACGTCATCCGTGTCACGTCTATGCTCTGTCAGGTCAGTTTCGGGAGTTACGTCAGTGGTCATGGTGTTCGCCTCCTGCGTGAGAGCTGTCTTCGGAGTCGGAGTCGGCCGGCAGAAGAATCACTGCCATGGCGGCGCGTTCCACTCCGTCGCAACGAAGTGCCTCATTGACGGCCGAATCGATGAAGGCGTTCGCTGTGGCGATCGGGAGCTGAGCTGCCCGACCGTGCTCCCACGCGGCTCCGAGCAACATGCCGCTCGCCAAGGTCGAATTGCGAAAGGCTCGGTCGCCGGTCAGATAGGACGACCTGCCGAGATGGTTGACCAGGAAGATGGCTGGTCTGAAGCTCTCGGTGTCCGTCTGAAAGAGTCCCTCGTCAAGCGTCTCAGCGTCCGCGTCTGTGAAATCGCCCTCGAGGACGGCTCCTGGTCGATTGGGGACAACCCTCCACAGCTTGCCTCGATCGATGAAGAGCACTTCGGTCGAGAACAGCGCAGCGATCAAGGCCGGGTTCTCGTTCAACGGACAAAGAAGCGCTTGCACTGCTGGTGGATACTCACTCTGGGGCAACAACCAACGTGATTCTTGGGATGTCAGCTGATCAAATCCCGATCCTGCAGTCGTGAAGTAGAAATCCGTGATGGTCTCCACTTCTTTACGATCGGCGATCCTCTGCGCCGACGCATGAGTGAGCACAGAATTCACGGAATATGTCTCCGCGAGGTTTCCGGTGGAGCTTCCCCAGCGGCTCGTCGCTGCATCGATGGTGTCTGGATCCAGTTCGTCGACCGTGGTCGGAGGCACCAACGTCTGTTCGAGCATTCGCCTGAGCTGGTCTTCTGGTCTACGCACAGGTCAGTCCTCCTCAGATGAATGGGTGGCGCAGGTCGGGTCGCGATCCCACAGTCACAGGGTTTCGGGCCAGGCGAAGAACACGATCACGGATGACTTGCATTCGTTCGAGATCAATTCGCAGCACATGATCTTCGAGGAACGATCCCGGTCCCCAGAGATGTTGTGCGACTGCCGCCGTCGTCCACCCCGCAGCCATCTGTGCGATGAACAGGGGAATCGGGGCGTCAGCTTCGATGTCCGGACTGGCCGATGCCATGTACTGGTGCTCGAACCGCAAAGTACGAGCAGACTCGTCCAGAGTGTCACGATCGAAGTAGTTCGTCGTCGAGCCAGGGATGAAGGTCGGACCGACGACGATCTCGGCTCCATCGAGATACGATAGATGCCACGGAGTCTCAGAGATCCGAGCGTATTCGTCAGCGTCATAGAAGAACGCCTGATCTAGGCGGTCAGCGCACACCACGACGAAATCGCTCTCGTCGAAAGCCCTCTCGGCGTCGTGGCTGATCTCGATCTCAGACGATGTGAGATCGGTCAGATTCCCTGCCACGGATTCGGCCATGCGCCCTGTTCCGACGACGGTCAGGACCTGATCATCGCGCTCCGGGGTGATGTGCATGCCACTGATGAGTTGGCTGTACCGAACTTGTTCCGGCGAAATGAGGAGGGAGCCCTCGGTGAGCTTCTCGATGAACTCCTGCCGAGTGTCATCGTTGATCCCGAAGTGCGCAGCAACCTCCGCAGGGATGGCCGGACGGACGAACGCTCTGACGAAGTCGGCAAGCACTCCGTGACCATTCGTGTCCGTGATTCGGTAGGACGAGCGCGACCGCGATCCAAATCGAGACATGATCTCGTCATCGCTGCCACGGATGATCGAGACGGCGGGATTGATGACAAGCTGATCCTGCGGACTCAGCGATTCTGTTTTCAACATTAGTTTCCTCTGTTCAGTGGATAATCAGTCGGATTACCAGCGAGAGCCGCGGAGTGCACCCGTGGCCAACGCCCAGACGATACCTATCGCCGCGAGCGCATTTGTCGCGAGTTGGAGAGCGCCCCACACTACGGAGCCATCATTGAGCAGTTGGATTCCACCGATTGTGGAACCGATGACGAGCACAGCTGCAACAGCCATTCCTACCCACCTGCGCAAGTAGACGAGCACTGCCGCAGACAGAAGGAATGCAGTGTTTCCCAGTCCGCTGACGACAGTCCCACCCGAGTCAGGCACTATGTCACCTGCTCCAGTCGGATACACCGCGGTCAGCACGACAAGCGGGAGCTTGAGAGCGAATGCCACAAGTATCAGGATGATTCCTGCGTTCCTGTGACGAGCATTGGAGGTCGTTTCGGTCGGCTGCGAGGTCGAATGTGTATTCATCATGGGTAAGGAAGGGGGTCGGTCGGCATGTCGTCGAACGTCCACGGGCGATCGATCAGGCCGAGCTTCTGAGGGACGTCACGGTATCGCCGATGGCCGAGCTGCGGATTGTTCGGCGGAAAGGCTGGGGCAAGCTCTGGCACGAAGACCTTCGTCGTCTTGATTCGGTCGAAGTCACTGGGTGTCAAATCGAAGGCGATCGGTGTGAGACCGTACTTCTCGTACAGAGCGAGGATGTCGGACAGCTCGGAGTTCTGCGATTTCGGCGGTTGATTTTCGCTCAGTTTGATTTGCGCCATATCGGGATTCCTGAAGAACCAATCGAGCTTGCTCTGATTCTGTGGATAGCCGTAGTAATCGACGACCTGAATGAAGTTCGTGAAATCGGAGGGCACCGCATCCGGTTCGATCCCGAATCGCTTCTCCACACCCATCGTCAGCTCCCAGTCAGGAGTCAGCTGAGCGCTGCGTGCCATGCGCTCGGCCTGCACCACCTCAGCCAGCGCGCTTCGGATGGCGTCTTCCAGACGCAATCCCACACCACCTCCTGCGACGTACATACCTGAACTCAGACCCGGCTCGATGCCAGCAGCTGTGACGACGAAGAACTCCGGCATGTCCATGCGATGGACATAGAAGGTGATGTCGAGCCCAACTCTGCGCGCACTGTCGAGCCATTCGTCGATGAGCGGATCCTCGAAGTCCGTGTCGATGTCGACGACGGACAGTGGAATCTTCGAGAACCACGCGACATTCAGCCCGTCCCGCTCAACGACTTCCAACAATCCATGCGCCAGCGATTGCTCCCTCGTGACATGGGTGGCAAGCCCTCCGGAGCTCGACGAGCCCACTCGGAGCTCCTCCGGCGAGGAGATGTAGAACAGATGTACGAACTGGGCCGGCACCCAATGATCATCGCCGGTGATGAGGTTCTGTCCACGATGCCAGACCAGTCTCGTCCCATCCGTCCATCTCTGGAAGAGAAATCCGGGGGAGTCCAGCTGTTCATCGGAGTACGAGTCATAGTCTTCGGGACATACATGGTGAAGTCCGGCTGCGCGCATCTCCGCGGCGGATGCGGTCATTCGATCACGCGAGTCCACAGTCTGCAGTGAGGAGAATGATCCGAGCATTCTCTCGACTGCCTCACCAAGGGACGACGCCACAGAATCGGCGAAGATCAGCCCCTTGCCTCCACCATAGATGTCGCGATCCAACCCAGCCGATATGCCGGACATACCCAACATTCGACGCAGCTGATGGTCGAGCGACATCGGTGTCGCTGACCCCTGGTAGCCATACGGCCCCACACTCGAGCGAAATGAGGTCAACACGTTGCGGATTGCTCCAAACGGGCTGTATACCGTCAGCAGTTCTTCGAGACCTCGCGCACGTTCACCTGTGTTGCGCGCCGGTGCCCATGGGAGCGAATGATTGATGACTCGTTCCTCAAGCATCAACGACGTCCTTTCAGCATATTCCAAATGGCTTGGTTGTCTCTATCTTTCTTCAATCCTGGTGAATGGCTGGGTGGAACTACTAGACTCCACCCAGCCACACAGCATCAGAATGAGAAGATGCTGTTATTGCACCAGCAGCAGCAGGTGCAGCACCAGCCGCCAGGGGCAACTGTGTTCTCAGTGGTGAAGTGCTTGTCTTCTGCTCGTCCGAGTGAACTTAGCATTGGACGCTCTCCTTACTTTGATAGTTGTTTCACTGTGGTGGTGCACGCAGTTCCTTAACAAAATAAATGAAACTACGCGTTGCTTACTTTATAGAGCCATACCGGTTCATTCAACAGATGAATGCCGTCAGAATCAGCCCGTACGATGTACCGATCCGCATGTGCAACGCTCTGACCTGCAGTAATGGTAATAGATTCGCCAGTTGATCGCAGCTGCGAGGCTCAGCAAACATTGCGCAAATCGACATCTGCTGTTGTCGATACGATATTTGTGAATGTGGTGTCCTGGCTCGCCCCTAGGGCGCTGGCGCTATCGCTCGGCAGTATATGGGTGATTCTTCAACTGGAGAGCGTCCTTGCCTCTTGGTGTGGCGCGATTCGTGTTCATTTTTGAGGGCAATCTGTTTAACATTAAATTTGAAAGTTGATGATTAAATTAAAGAGCACTGATCCACCTAATCGAGAACATGTATCAAGTCGACGGCTATGAGTCCGGGCGAAGTAAATGTGTAATCAATTGGGAGTTACGATTTCATTAAGCTTGACGATGCTTGACTCGACGCGTGTCTTAACAACATCGATTTACGGGTTCGTTATCGATATGGTAGCTGTATGAGGAATACACACTCTGCTGTTGGAATGCTGGACTCAGTGACCAAAAAGTATGGTCCGAAGACTGCTATCGATGCTGTGAGCCTCTCTGTTCATGCAGGTGAAGTACTCGTTGTAGTAGGACCGAACGGATCAGGGAAGACGACGTCGTTGGAGATCCTGTCGGGGCTGAGGCGACCTGACTCGGGTCAAGCGCGCATCTGCGGTCATCTGACCCCAGGCAGTCGCGAGGCTCGGTTGACGACCGGTGTTCAACTGCAGGAATCACGATTGCCTGGCGGGATCAAGGCCAAGGAAGCGATTCAGGCGAAGGCCTGTCTCTTCAAAGACGCAGGCCCCGTGGACGCTGTGGTTGAGGCAATGGGGCTCGGCCCGCACCTATCATCTTCCGTCGACAAGCTCTCAGGAGGATGGCAGCGGCGTTTGGACGTGGCCATCGCATGCATCGGTCGACCTCGTCTGCTGATTCTGGATGAACCAACCAGCGGTGTCGATCCGGATGGGCGAGGGGAGATGTGGCGCTTCTTCCGCGAGATCCGTAGTGCTGGAACAGCGATCATCACATCGACTCATGACCTTGCTGAAGCAGAAGCTTTCGCCGACCGCATGACAGTGATCTCCGGCAGCCGGGTAGCCGACACCGGCACCGTTGCGGAGATACTGGAGCACGCCGGCGGCGACTGGCGGCTGCGCGTAGAGGCACCTGATTCGGCAGCTGAGCGCATGGTGCAAGCCAGCGGCCTCGAGATTGGACGCGCACCGAGTTCGCTCTCCGTGTTCGGTCCACGTGATGAAATCAAACAGCTTGGTCGCGTTCTAGAGGATCACCACGAACACGGTGAGGTCAGATACCGAGATCTATTGACCGGAGCAGTGCGACTAGAGGATGTCTTTGCCACCATGGTCGACACCACAAAAGCAGAACGGAGTAGCGATGGCCGCGCCTGAGAGCTCGATCTATGCCCCTTCACACAAACACCATGCGGCATCCGGTGCATCAATTCTCCGAACGTGGTTCGTGCAAGAATTACGGCTATTGCTGCGACAACCTATCGCCGTCTTCTTCAGCCTCGCCTTCCCTCTGGTCATCTATCTGTTCATCGGCCTTCCCTTCGCCGAGCAGCAGGTCGACGAAGGCGTCCGGTACATCGATCTGATCTTCCCGGCTCTGTTGGGCACGGCAGTAGCGAATCTTGCGGTCATGGGTTTGCCGATCTATCTCGCTGAGCTGCGTACTCGAAGGTCGGACATCAGGTATCGAACTCTTCCGTTGCCACTCATCTATTTCGGCATCGCACTGATTCTGTCCATGCTAGTGCTCTCCATCCTGGGCCTGCTCGTCGTGTCGCTCGTCATCGGAATTGCTCACGGACTTTTGCCTACCGCCGCCAACCCCTTCTTCTGGCTGCTCATCTTCCTCATGATCGGTTGGCTCAGCGCCATCGGGTTCTTCGTCGGCTCATTGCCTCTCGATGCTCGCGCAATTCAAGGTATCTCTGCGGTCCTGTTCTTCATCATGTACTTCGGTTCGGGCGCTGCTGTACCGATTACCGAGTTGCCGCAGGTCATGCAAGACGTTCTCGAGTGGAATCCGCTCAAGCAATGGTTCGAAGCTCTTGGCAAGATCTACACCGGTCAAGAAGTAGGCAGTGCACTGACTGCCAAACTGTTTATCGCTTTGCCTCTATCTGCCGCAGCAATTGCTGGTGGTCTGCTCCTCTGGAGAAAGCGATAATCGCGATGCATGCACGGAGAACAAACTACGAGGTGAGATGACGATGGCACATACGAATAGCTGTGAAGTCGCGAAGACATACTCCTGTGCGTGTCCGTGCGGTGGCGCGCTACTGAGCCTCCCCGCAAGTCGTGGACACGTGAACCACGTCACGCAGCTTGCGTAGACGCTTCCTCCTGAACCTGGCCGGCACTCTGCTCGGCCCGGAACTTCTCCTCAAACTCCACCGGCGGCACCATACTCAACGCCGTGTGCAACCGCCGCCGGTTATAGACCACCTCGATCCAACGAGCGACTTCCCGCATCGCCTCAGCCCGGGCCTGCCAGACTCGCCGCTCGAAGAATTCCGGCTTCAATGACGACCAGAACGACTCCGACATCGCGTTATCCCAACACACCCCAGTCCGACCCGCCGACTGCCTCAAACCCAGTTCGACCTATGCTTGATGCAACTGCGCCGACGTGTACTGGGCGCCCTTGTCCGAGGTTGTGGCGTCGGTGGGGTCGCGTGGGGACTCGTACGACAACGCCATGGCCGAGGCATTGAACTTGGTCTACAAGGCAGAGCTCATCGACCTGAAGGTCTGGTCGGGGCCGATTGAGGTGATGGCGGAGACCTCGAAGTGGGTGGCTTGGTACAACCAGTCCAGGTTGCATTCAGCGATTGACTATCGACCGCCCGTCGAGGTCCATTCTGAATGGATCAACCAGTCCGCGACAGAGTCCGCGGCTGCTTAGGAAACCAAGAAAAGGAGGCTCTACGAAACCCGGGGCTTGACAACGAACTTGGGACCGACTTCGGCAGAGACCCATCGGGCGAGCCGCACGCCTTCCTCGGTGAAGGTGCGTGCAGCTGTGTCGGATACCCAAACGAAGGCGGAATCGAGCGAGTCATAGTAAGACTGTTCCGACGCCTCCAGCACCGCGCCGAGCTGGCCGGACAATTCCGTGTCCTCGTAGTCGATCGGTATGTTGATCCACAGTACCGTATCCGTATAGTCGGGGAACATGCGGATGGTCCGCTGCGGTGAGTCGGGCGTCGTGAGTTCCACAGTCATGGGGCCGGCCACCCTAACGTCGATCGCGACCACCGCGCAGGCACCCAACGCCACCAGTATCTTTGATGCTTGGCTGCACGTCGAACATCGACTATCATGTGGTCAGCACCTCCTTTCGGATCGTAGGGGAAGACGTATCCGAGGTAGGAGGCAGAAATGGATATGACACAGGGCGTACTCTTCGTCCACTCAGCACCTC
Organism: Brevibacterium sp. FAM 27836; assembly: GCF_051351055.1. Classification (NCBI taxonomy): domain Bacteria; kingdom Bacillati; phylum Actinomycetota; class Actinomycetes; order Micrococcales; family Brevibacteriaceae; genus Brevibacterium; species Brevibacterium sp. FAM 27836. The sequence continues at coordinate 4,112,565 of NZ_CP195711.1, read as the reverse complement.
GTGCGCTGTGCCCTCACATCGAATGGGCAGCGGGCGGGGCTATCGGCGCACAAGCACGCTTCGACTGGACACCCCAGCCGGCTGCTCCAGGTCTCGTGCGCGCAGAAGTCTGCTGGCGCGCGCCGGCAGGCTCCGGAGCCCGTATCGCTTCGGCCCTGCGCGGCTGGGATTCTCTCCGCTACGAGGTCACCGAAGAACCCTCTCCCGGAGTCGACGGCGGACGGTGGAGCCACACACCCGATCTGGGCATCTACCACGCCGTGACCGACACAGCTGGCAATATCCTCGTTCCCGAAGACCGCATCCGCTCGGTCATGGACCGCGCTGCAGGCGATCCCGCGAAGTTCTCCTCGGAGATGGCGACTGCCCTCGGCGAAGCGTGGGATGAGGAACTCGACGCGTTCCGCCACGCAGGCGACGGCGCGCCGGTTCGCTGGCTGACCAAGGTCGGCTGAATCGCCTCCGGGCCGTACAGTCATTCGGCGGCTCCGGCTCAATTCTGCTCAATGGGCACACCTACCTGCCTCGGGTGTGTCCATTTCGCCTGACCGCTCTCACGCTTTGCTTGAGCACCGATGAAAACGGCCCACTCCAAGGTGAGCAGCCCAGGATCAAACCTGTGCTGTCCACTCTGGAGTGGGCCGAGCCGCTCGATTGGAGCGGCGTTGATCAGACGGAGCGGAAGGCGACGACGGCGTTGTGACCACCGAAGCCGAATGAGTTCGTGATCGCCGCGATATCGCCCGAAGGCAGTTCCTGCGGAGTGTCACGGACGATGTTGATGCCCTCGACCTTCGGGTCGACCTCATCGACATTGATGGTCGGGGGAGCCGTGCGCGTCTGCAGAGCCTTGACCGTGAGGATCGCTTCCACCGCACCGGTGCCGCCGAGGAGGTGGCCGGTCATCGACTTCGTGGCCGAGACCAGAGCATCAGAGACGTTGTCCCCGAGGAGTTCACTGATGGCCAGCGACTCCGGGATGTCTCCGACCGGAGTCGACGTGGCATGGGCATTGACGTGCTTGATGTCAGCTGCCCTCAGTCCGCCGGCGTCAAGAGCCTGCTGCATGGCAGCCAGCGCATGCTTGCCCTCAGGTTCGCCGCCGGTGATGTGGTAGGCATCATTCGAGATGCCCCAGCCGGCCACCTCGGCGTAGATCTTCGCTCCACGCGCCCGCGCATGCTCCTCGGTCTCGAGGATGAGCGCACCCGCGCCCTCTCCCATGACGAATCCGTCACGGTCGACGTCATAGGGGCGCGAAGCTGCTTCGGGTGAGTCCGTGCGACGTGAAAGGGCCTGCATCGAGTTGAACGCGGCCAGGGTGATCGGATGGATCGCCGCTTCGGAACCGCCGGCGATGATGACATCGGCCCTGCCGGACGCGAGCACATCGTAAGCGTGGCCGAGGCTCTCGGTCGACGACGCGCAGGCAGAGACCAGAGTCTGCACGCCTGCACGAGCTGCGAACTCCATGCCGATTGCCGCGGCCGGACCATTCGGCATGAGCATGGGGACCGTCAGCGGCATGACCCGGCGAGGGCCCTCCTCCTGCAACGTGTCCCAGGCATCGAGCAGAGTCCAGACGCCGCCGATTCCGGTGGCCCAGGAGACGGCAGTGCGCTCAGGGTCGGTCTCTTCGAGGCCGGCATCTGCCATCGCCTCACGGGCGGAGATCAGCGCGAATTGGCTCGAAGGGTCGAGTCTCTTCGCCTGGACTCGCTTGAGATTGTCGGGAACGACCTGTGGGTCGACCTGGGCGGCGAAGTCCACGGCGAGGCCGTACTTCTCCGACCAATCATTGTCCATCGTGTGGACCCCTGAGGTGCCTGCCAGAATGGCTTGCCACGTGGCCTCGGCGTCTGCGCCCAGGGGGGTTACCGCACCGATGCCGGTGACGACAACTTTAGCTGTCATGGTACAAACCTCGTCGATAGTGTGGACACGGCCCGTCGGTGGACGGGCCGTGTTCGGCTGCTGTGGTTCAGGCTTCCTGCGCCTTGTTGATGTAGTCGACAGCGTCCTGAACGGTCACGAGATCCTTGACGTCGTCATCGGGGATCTTCACGCCGAACTTCTTCTCAGCGTTGACGACGATGGTCATCATCGAGATCGAGTCGATGTCGAGGTCATCGGTGAACGACTTGTCGGCTTCGACTGCTTCAACGGCCAGGCCGGTCTCTTCGTTGACGATCTCTGCGAGCCCAGCGAGGACTTCAGCTTCGGTGAATGCCATTTCTTTCCTACTTTCTGATTTCGGCCGAGGGTTTTTCGACCGTTTGAGGAACGTTTCGACGAGTGTCCCGCCGAATATCTTAGGACATTCACGGAGAGTTTTCCGTGAATGGTGTGTCTCAGGGCAGGCGGACGACCTGCGCGCCGTAGACGAGGCCCGCGCCGAAGCCCATCTGCAGGGCGAGCCCGCCGCTGAGTTCGGGCTGTTCGCGCAGAAGACGTTCGGTGGCCAGCGGGATCGACGCTGCCGAAGTGTTGCCGTTGTCGGCGATGTCACGGGCGATGACGACCGAGTCCGGCAGCTTGAGCTGCTTGGCGAGCTCATCGATGATGCGCATGTTCGCCTGGTGCGGAATGAACGCTGCGAGATCCTCGGCTGCGACACCGGAAGCGGCGAGGGCTTCCTTGGCCACCTCGGCGCCGTCCCACACGGCCCAGCGGAAGACGGTCGGACCGTCCTGGCGCAGGGTCGGGAACGGAAGATCACGGTCGTCGCGGACATCCATGAGCGATTCGGTCATCCGAATGGTCGACCAGTTCTCGCCCTTCGAGCCCCACACGGTCTTCGAAATGCCGGGCTCGTCGGACGAGGTCACGACGACCGCACCGGCACCGTCACCGAGGATGAAGGAGATCGAACGGTCCTCAGGATCGATGATGTCCGAGAGCTTCTCAGCACCGATGACGAGGATGTTGTCCATGGCTCCGGACCGCACCAGCGAATCGGCCTGGCCGATGCCGTAGCAGTAGCCCGCGCACGCGGCGCTGATGTCCCATGCGGGGATCGGGCCGGTGCCGAGGCGATCGGTGAGGGCGGCGGCAGCCGAGGGGGTCATGTAGGGGAAGGTCACCGTGGAGATGATGATCGCGCCGATGTCCTCGGGTTTGAGACCGGACGAGGCGATGGCTTCGAGTGCGGCTTCCTCGCACATGTCGAGAACGCCGACGTCCTTGCTGGCACGACGGCGGGTGACGATACCGGTGCGCTGACGGATCCATTCGTCCGAGGAGTTGATCGGCCCGGCGATATCGTCATTCGTGACGAGGTTCTCTGCCCGGTAGGCGCCGATCCCGGCGATGCGGGAGAAGGTGCCGAGCTTGGCTGTCTGCAGTGTTGGCATTGTGTTGTCCTTCGATTCTCAGGCGTGAGCTGCCGCGAACTCACGCGCGCCGTCGAGGTCGGCGGCTGATTTGATGGGGAATGTCTCCACGCCCTTCATGGCGCGTCGAGCGATGCCGGTGAGGGTGCCACCGGGCACGAGTTCGATCATTCCGGTGACTCCGGAGTCGAGCAGGGTCTCCTGGCACAGGTCCCAGCGGACCGGGTTCGTGACCTGCTTGACGAGGCGGTCGACGTATTCGCGGCCGTCTGCAACAGCGCTGCCGTCAGAATTGCTGAGGATGCGCACCTGCGGGTCGGTGACCTCCAGCGCCGAGGCGGTGGTGGCGAGGTCCTCGGTCGCCGCAGCCATGAACTCGGTGTGGAAGGCGCCGGCGACGGGCAGCGCGATGACGCGTGCTCGCTCGGGCGGGTTCTCCGACAAGGTCTGCAGCGAAGCGAGGGAACCGGCGGCGACGGTCTGTCCACCGCCGTTGACATTGGCCGGGCTGGCACCGGCGGCTTCGATGGCGGCGAACACGTCTTCGGGCTGTCCGCCGACGACGGCGGCCATACCGGTGGGCGTGGCGGCAGCGGCGGCGGCCATGCCTGTGGCACGCACCGACACGAACCGCATGGCATCGGCGGGGGAGAAGACACCCGCGAGCTGTGCGGCCGCGATCTCACCGACCGAGTGTCCGGCCACGACGTCGGGGCTGACACCGAGCTCGGCGGCGCAGGCGATCGCCGAGGCGACGAGCAGCGGCTGTGCCAGCGCCGTGTCCTTGATCGTCTCGTCATCGGATTCGGTGCCGTGCAGGCGCAGGTCGATCCCCGAGGCGGTCGAGAGCACGTCGATCTGTGCGGAGAAGGTATCGAGCTCGAGGAAGGAGTTGAGGAAGCCGGACTTCTGGGCCCCCTGGCCCGGGCAGGTGATTGCTAGCACTCAGTTCTCTTTTCGTTGGGTTCCAGATGCCAATCTAATGGACGTCGGACCGATTTCAATGAGATTTGTCGCTGTTCGACAATACGCCGTCTTCTGACAGTCGCCCATAGACCAATGCGATGTGGATGACGAACGCATCGCGAGACGTCGTCGGGTCGAGTCCGATGGCTTCGGTGATCTTGCGCAGACGGTAGCGGACGGTGTTCGGATGCACTGACAGCGCCTTGGCCGTGGCTTCGAGCGAGGATCCGAATTCGACATACGCGCTGACGGTCTTCAGCAGCTGCCCGGTGCCCGACGTCAATGGTGCGTAATAGCGGTCGATGAGCTCGCCCAAGGCGATCCGGTCTCCGGCCAGTGCCCTTTCGGGCAGCAGGTCATCGGCCTTGACCGGCCGCGGGGAGTCAGGGCGTGCTGTGGCGGCCTTGAGTGCGCGGATCGCCGCTTTCGCCGAGGTGGCCGCCTCGGCCAGCGCCGGGACCGTGGGTCCGACGATGACTTCGGAGGGACCGAAGCAGTCGGACAGATCCTCGACGGCCTCATCGACTTCGGTGACCCCGCCCAGGACGATGAGCAGCCGGTTGTCGTGGATGCCGACGAGGGCGTCGTCGGCCCACCTGCTGGCTTTGCGCCGGATTCCGTCGAGGCCCTTGTTCGCCGAGCGCTGCGGGGCACGCCCGACGATGACGCACACTGGGCCGTCTGACTGCCAGCCGAAGGCAGCGGTGCGGCTGGCGAGCTCATCGACGGAGTCTCCGCGAACGAGAGCGTCGATGACCATAGCCTCGAGTCGGGCGTCCCAGCTGCCGCGGGCTTCGGCGGCGCGGGCGTAGACATCGGCGGCGGCGAAGGCCACCTCGCGCGAATAGACGAGCACGGCTTCGCGCAGGGCCGGCTGCTCGACAGGACGGGCGATGTCCGGAACGCGCTCCTCGACGACTTCGACGACGATCTTGAGCAGCTGCAGTGTCTGCTGCAGGCTGATGGCGCGGACGAGGTCGCGCGGAGCGGTCTTGAACAGGTCGGAGACCACGCGCAGGTTCTTATCGGGTTTGCGGTACCAGTCGACGAATGAGGAGATGCCCGACTGGGCGAGCAAGCCTACCCAGGACCGGTCAGAGGACGACATCGTGCGGTACCAGGGCAGCTGCGTCTCAAGCCGCTGCAGCGTCACCGACGACAGGACCCCGACTCCCGCCCGCAGTCGACGGGCGGTTTCGGCGCGACGGCGCACGGACTCGGCATCAGACATCATGAGTACGACTTTAGATGATTACTCACAAATACGTTGTCAGCGACATACAACCAGTGGGAATTTGAGACAAATATGGCCGGAGTCTTGGAGACTCCGGCCATATCGGGGCTCAACGCGTGAGCAATCTCAGGAGATCAGGCTCCTGCTCCCTCGGTCGATCCCGAGCTGCCCGCTCGGACATCGTCGAGCTGGTACTTCTTCGCCGCCTCGGCGGCCTTCTCAGCCGAGATCTTCCCGGTGTCGGCCAGGGAGATGAGCGCCTGGGTGACCACAGACGGACCGTCGACGAGGTAGTAGCGACGAGCCGCGGGACGGGTGTCCGAGATCGCGTAGCCGTCGGTGCCGAGCGAGGTGAAGTGGCTGGGCACGTACTGGCGGATCTGGTCGGGCACGGCTCGCATGTAATCCGAGGTCGCGATGACCGGGCCTTCGGTCTCAGCCATCTTCTCGCTGACATAGGGCACACGCGATTCGGCGTCGGGGTGCTTGAGCCGCTCGTTCTCGGCGTCGAGGCCGTCACGACGCAGCTCGGTCCACGAAGTCACCGACCACACATCGGCCGAGACTCCCCAGTCCTTCTCCAGCAGCTCCTGAGCCTCGAGGACCCACTGGACACCGACACCGGAGGCCATTAGCTGAACCTTCGGCCCACCGTTGTCGGCACCCTTCTTGAGCAGGTAGAGGCCCTTGAGCACGCCTTCGACGTCGAGGCCCTCCGGCTCGGCCGGCTGGACCATCGGCTCGTTGTACATGGTGATGTAGTAGAGCACGTCGGGGTCGCGTTCATCGGCGGGATCGTACATCCGGTGGATGCCGTCCTTGACGATATGGGCGATCTCGTAGCTGTAAGCCGGGTCGTAGGACACGACCGAGGGGTACGTCGAGGCGAGCAGATGCGAGTGGCCGTCGCCGTGCTGCAGGCCCTCGGCTACGAGTGTCGTGCGTCCTGCGGTGGCACCGAGGACGAATCCGCGGGCCATCTGGTCGCCGGCGGCCCAGAAGAAGTCGCCGGTGCGCTGGAAGCCGAACATCGAGTAGAAGATGTAGAACGGGATCATCGGCTCGCCGTGGGTGGCGTACGAGGTGCCCGCCGCAGTCAGTGCTGCGGTCGCGCCGGCCTCGTTGATGCCCACGTGCAGAAGCTGACCGTCAGTGGCTTCCTTGTACGCGAGGAACAGGTCCCGGTCGACAGAAATGTAGTTCTGACCGTGTGGGTTGTAGATCTTCGCCGTCGGGAAGAACGAGTCCATGCCGAAGGTGCGGGCCTCATCGGGGATGATCGGCACGATCCGGTGACCGAACTCCTTCTCCCGCATGAGGTCCTTGAGCACGCGCACGAAGCCCATCGTGGTCGCGATCTGCTGCTTGCCCGAACCGCGACGCCCGGCCTCGAAGGCCTTTTCGGAAGGCATCTTGAGGTCGATGTGGGTGCTGCGACGTTCGGGGGAGTATCCGCCGAGCTCGGCACGACGCTCCTGCATGTACTTGAGTTCGGGGGCGTCGACACCCGGGTGGTAGTACGGCGGGAGCTGCGGATTCTCTTCGAGCTCCTTATCCGAGATCGGGATCTGGAAGTGATCGCGAGCGAGTTTGAGGTCGTCGACGGTCATCTTCTTCATCTGGTGCGTTGCGTTGCGGGCCTCGAAGTGAGGTCCGAGCGAGTAGCCCTTGACGGTCTTGACGAGGATCGCCGTCGGCTGACCGGTGTGTTCGAGGGCTGCCTTGTAAGCGGCGTAGACCTTGCGATAGTCGTGGCCTCCGCGCTTGAGGTTCCAGATCTGCTCGTCGCTGTAATTCTCGACCATCGCCTTCGTGCGCGGATCACGGCCGAAGAAGTTGTCGCGGACGAACCCGCCGGACTCGCCTTTGTAGGTCTGGTAGTCACCGTCGGGCGTGACATTCATGAGGTTGACGAGCGCACCGTCGCGGTCCTTGGCCAACAGGGCGTCCCACTCGCGTCCCCAGACGACCTTGATGACGTTCCAGCCGGCACCGCGGAAGTAGGATTCGAGCTCCTGCATGATCTTGCCGTTGCCGCGGACGGGGCCGTCGAGCCGCTGCAGGTTGCAGTTGATGACGAAGTTGAGGTTGTCGAGCTCTTCGAAAGCGGCAACATGGAGCATGCCGCGGCTCTCGGGCTCGTCGAGTTCGCCGTCGCCGAGGAACGCCCAGGTCTGCTGCTGGGACGTGTCCTTGACGCCGCGGTTGTGCAGGTACTTGTCGAACTGAGCCTGCGCGATCGCGTTCATCGGCCCCAGACCCATGGACACCGTGGGGTGCTCCCAGAAGTCAGGCAGCTGGTGCGGGTGCGGGTAGGAGGGCAGCCCCTGCGGCTTGCCGTCGATGAAGTGCGACTGCTGCTGACGGAACCCGTCGAGCTGTTCGGCGCTCATCCGCCCCTCGAGATAGGCACGAGCGTACATACCGGGGGAGGCATGACCCTGATAGAAGATGTGGTCACCGCCGCCGGGATGGTCCTTGCCGCGGAAGAAGTGATTGAGCCCGACCTCGTAGAGAGTCGCGGACGAGGCGTAGGTGGAGATGTGTCCGCCGACCTCTACGCCGGGACGCTGGGCCCGGTGCACGAGCATGGCGGCATTCCAGCGGTTCCAACGGCGGTAGCGGCGCTCGACCTCTTCGTCGCCGGGGAACCATGGCTCGTTCTCGGGTCCGATGGTGTTGACGTAGTCGGTGGCCGTGAGGCTGGGGACACCGATCTGTTTCTGCCGTGAGCGCTCGAGCATGCGCAGCATGATGTAGCGTGCTCGTGTTCGACCGGTCTCATCGATGAGGCCATCGAGGGAGGCCAGCCATTCCTCGGTCTCCTCCGGGTCGATGTCGGGCACCTGGCTGGGCAGGCCGTTGAGAATGGGGCCGCCCTGATTCCGATTGTCCACGATGTGGTCCTCTCTTCAGCTCCACGATCTTCATTGGTGTAGAGATCATGTCCATCAGATGGAGTGTGGTCCGCAGGATGTCTGAGCCCAGGGTCCACCCGATACACAGGTCAGCCTAGTACGGGCAGGCAAACTTCGCTGTGCCGTTCACTTGTGATTTCCCTGACGGAAATGCGTGCTTAGATGCCCTTTGACTGCGCTTGCGGCGCGCGGGCGCGGACATCATTTGCACCTTGACCACTGTTGACGGAACAATACAGGCATGAGCAACTCCGCTTCTGAAAGGACATCCTCCACTTCGACCCTCGCGAACGAGCTGGGACACAACCTCGGCTTCAGCAAGGGCGACTATGTGCAAGAGATCGGCTATGACGACGATGTCGACCAGGCACTCTGCGAGGCGATCGAAAGCATCATCGGAGACAAGATCGCCGACGGCGAAGAGGACGATGTCTATGACGTGATCCTCATGTGGTGGCGATCGGACGACGATGATCTCATCGACGGCCTCGTCGACGCCCAGGCCACGTTGAAGGAGGGCGGAGTCGTGTGGCTGCTCAGCCCGAAGGCGAACCGCCCCGGCCACATCAGCCCAGCCGACATCTCCGAGGCGGCTCCGACCGCCGGGATGCACGTGACGTCGACGGTCAGTGCCGCCGATGATTGGGCCGGTTTCCGACTCGTAGGCAAAAAGAACTTCTCATGATCCTCAGGCCCGGTGACCGGGCCCCGGATCTCGCCCTTCCCGATCAGTTCGGATCGGTCTTCACCCTCACCGAGGCGGCCCGACCTCGCGTGGTCGTGCTCGTTTTCGTCCCGTTTGCGTTCTCACCGATCTGCGGTGACGAACTCGCCGCACTCGATGTGTGGCAGAAGCGGATGCGCGAGCGCGGGCGGGCTGTCGAGGTGGTCGTGGTGTCCGTGGACTCGAAGTACACCCTGGCCGCCTGGGCCCGGCACGCCGACACCGATATCGTGCTGCTGTCGGACTTCTGGCCGCACGGTGAGTCGGCCCGTGCCTTCGGCGTCTTCGACCCGATCCACGGCGTCGCCGAGCGCGGGGTCTTCGTGATCGCCCCGACAGGTACGATCGTCAGTGGCAGGCAGGTCGCTCGCACCGAGACCCGCGACTTCGGCGCGGATTTCGCTGCGGCCGTCTCCTGCCTGTGAAATTCGAGCCACATTCCGCGGGCGGGTCCACGCTCCGCGGGGACTGCAAGGAGGACTCCACATGGCCACGCTGTTCACGAAGATCATCAATGGCGAGATTCCCGGCACCTTCGTCCATGAGGACGAGAAGTGCGTCGCCTTCCTCGACGTTGCTCCGATGACAGAAGGTCATCTCATGGTGGTCCCGCGTGAGGAGATCTCGCACTGGATCGATGCTGACCAGGAGCTGATGAACCATCTCATGACCGTGGCGAAGAGGCTCGGTGAAGCGCAGAAGAGGGCCCTCGACTGCGAGCGCATCGGTCTGCTCATCGTCGGTTATGAAGTGCCCCACCTGCACATCCACGTGCTGCCGACGAACTCGATGGACGACTTCGACATCTCCGATCGAGCTCCGATGCAGACCCCGGAGCAGTTGGAGGTGCCTGCAGAGAAGATCCGTCAGGCACTCTCCGAACTGCCCTGAACCAGATGAGGTCCGTCGCGGGCCGTCTCAGATCCGATGGGCCTCGAGCCAGCGGTCGAGTGAGTCCCTGACCAACTCGGCGCCTGCGGTCCCGCCGTAGTTCGCACCGAGTCGTGGGTCGTCGACGTACATTCGGCCGAGGCCGCGCACGTAGCCGGCGAGATCCCCTGCGGGATCATGGGCCGGGGTGCCCGGAATCGCCTTCAGCCATTCGATATGACGGCGGGCGAGTTCCTGGCAGCGGTCCGATTCGGGCCGCGCCCCCGCCTCTGCGGCGGCGATCCAATCCTGGGAGAGCACGGCGACCCGCGATTTCCACACCTGTTTGTCCGTGTGACTCTTCCGGGACCACCATTCATCGGAGCGTCGGTACGCGTCGGCGCCCCAACGCTCGGTCACCTCTTCTTCGTATTGCCGATGGTCGAAGCCATCGAACATCTCTTCCGCCATGAGCGGTTCACCTGCTTTCAAATGCGTGATCGTCGCGGTGACGGATGCGATCTGCCGGTCGATGCGATCCCGCTCGCGTCCGAGCGAGAGCACATGGCGTGTCAGCGCCTCGACCGGGTCCTCGGTGCGGTCGAGCACCTCGGCGATCGTCGTCAACGACAGCCCCAGTTCTTTGAGCAGCAGGATGCGTTGGAGGCGCACCAGAGCCGCTTCGTCGTAGCAGCGGTAGCCGTTGGCGGCGATGTACGTCGGCGGCAGCAGACCGATCGCGTCGTAATGACGCAGAGTCCTGCTCGTCGTTCCCGTCAGCCGTGCTGTTTCCTGAATGGACCAGTCCATGCCTGACAGCCTAGAAGTTGACGCGACGTCAAGGTCAAGCCAGAACTGAGACGACTGTGCCCGCCCCGGGATCGTCCGGGGCGGGCACGAGGGGCGCCGGTGCTCCGGTGGGCCTCAGGCGGCACTCCGGATCGCATCGAGTGCGGTGAACAGGTCGCGTGCGAGGTCATCGACATGTTCGAGCCCGACCGACAGCCGTACCAGTCCGTCGCCGGGCTTCGCGGTGGCCGCGACGGGGCGGTGCGTCAGTGAGGCCGGGTGCTGGATGAGTGTGTCGGCACCGCCGAGTGAGACGGCATGGACGATGAGGTCGCAGTGTTCGACCAGGGTTCGGGCGGCCTCGAAGCCCCCAGCGAGTTCGAGTGCGATCATCGCGCCGCCGCCGTCCATCTGCCGGCCGACGAGTCCGCGCGGGTCGCCCCCGGATAGGCCGGGATAGTGGACGCGGGCGATTTCCGGACGCGACTGCAGGCGGCGGGCGAGCTCTCCGGCCGTGTCCTGGGCCGCATGCATCCGCACCGACAGCGTGCGCAGTCCGCGATGGAGGAGATAGGCACCCATCGGATGCAGCAGGGCGCCGGTGATCGCGCGGACCTGGCGCAGCCGGGTGGCCCATTCGGAGTTCGCGGCGATGATTCCGCCCATCGCATCACCGTGGCCGCCGAGGTACTTCGTGGCGCTGTGGAGCACGAGGGCGGCACCGTGGTCGACGGGCCTCTGCAGCACCGGGGTGCAGAAGGTGTTGTCGACGAGGACGGGTACCCCACCGGCTGCTGTCACGACGGCCCCGATGTCGACGAGGTCGAGGCTCGGGTTGGCCGGGGTCTCGACGATGACGAGCCCGGTGTCCTCACGGATGGCCTCGGCGATTCCGTCTTCCTCGGCCCAGGTCACCGATGTTCCGAGCAGGCCGGATTCGAGGATGTGGTCGCTGCCGCCGTAGAGCGGGCGGACGGCCACGATGTGAGGGGTGCCGGCCTGGACCGCGGCGAGGAGGGCCGCGGTGAGTGCGGCCATGCCTGTGGCGAAGGCAACGGCCTCCTCGGTGTTCTCCAGGTCTGCCAGTGCTGTTTCGAAGCGTGCCACGCCGGGCTGCCACAGCCGCTGGTACACGGCCGAGTCGCCGGCGCCCGGCCGGTGCCCTGACGCGAGGTTCTCATATGAGTCCCCTCCGGTCCGGACGTCATTGACCGGGTTGGTGGTGGACAGGTCGATGGCAGGAACATGGACGCCGGCCTCCGCCAGACCCTCCATTCCGCCATGGACCATTCGGGTCTCCGGATGCATTGAGGTCATACTCGCATTCAATATGGTTCTCCTATTGCGCGCAAGGAATTCTCAAGAGACTTCGATGATCGGCGTCAGTGATGGAAATCCTGCGAGAATCTCTGGAAGAATGTGACTCATGTCGCAGAATGTCTCACTCGATGTCACCGACCACCGCCTCCTGCGGGCGCTCAACGCCGATGCGCGCGCCTCGGGCGCCGCCTTGGCCGCGGAAGTCGGCATCTCCGAGTCGACGGTGTCTCTGCGACTCAAGCGCCTCAAGTCCCTCGGCGTGATCCGCGGCTTCCGGCTCGATGTCGATCCCGGTGCCCTCGGTGTCAGCCTGCACGCTCTCGTCTCGATCCGACTGGCCAAGCACGACCGGGCCGATATCGACGCCTTCACGGCCGCAGCGCTGAAGTTCCCCGGGGTGGTGCGGATGTACCACATGGCTGGGGCGGATGACTATCTGCTGCACATCGTCGCCGCCGACACCGAGGCGGTGCAGTCGTTCGTCCTCGACTACCTCACCCGGTATCCAGCGGTAGCGCATACGCGCACGAACCTCATCTATCGGGTCGAGGAGGGCTCGGCGTGGATGCCTGAGGACATCTGAGTCGCGTCATGTCGGCATCGGCGATGCCCACGAGGGGAGGCTCAGGGCCGGGCGGAGATCGTCAGGCCCTGCTTGCGCTGGTGGACGGAGAAGTACTTGAGCCCGTTCTCGGCGTCGGCGGTGAACCGGCGACGTGAGAGGCGCGGCAGCCATACGATCTGGCCAGGTGACAGGTCGATCGTGCCGGTTTCGGTCTCGAGCGTTCCGGCGCCGTCGAGAATATGGATGAGGACGTCGAGGTTCGGTCCGGTGTGCTCGCGGATCTCTCCGCCCGGGGCGAGGGCGATGACATTCGCGTCGAGATCACGCTGCTGAGTCGGCAGCTGCCAGACCGAACCGGACTCTGCCTCGGTGCCGGCCACCTCGGCGACGTCGAGGACGACCCGCGGAGTCGGAGTCGCCGCCTGCTTGACGATGCGCACCCGCACGGCGTCCTCGCTGCTCTCCAGCGGCTCCCATCCGACGGCATCGGCGAACTCGCGGACCATCTCTACGCGCAGGCCCTCGGGGACGTGATCATTGACGAGGATCAGCCCAGCACCGACGTCGAGCTTCTCGTAGGCGTCGATGATGAGTGGGTGGCGTTCGGGCTTGGGGATGGTGCGAACGTCGATGACGGCTTCTTCGGACACGAAAGCTCCTCTGGTTTGTTCTGAATATCTCTTGGATAAACTATCATCATGGACACTCGACTGGGACCACGCGGCGATTCCCTCGGCCGGCCGGATTCGACGGCTGCGCGAGGGGGTCGGCGCGCCGAAATCCTTCGACAGCTGCGAGGACGATCCAGTGCCACAGCGGTCGAACTCGCCGAGAGTCTCGGAGTTCACCCGAACACGGTCCGCTTTCACCTCGGAGTCCTCGAACGCGACGGTGACGTCGTTCGTCACACGCGGCCCGCTCATGGGCCCGGACGGCCCGAGGTCCGATACTTCCTCACGCCGGCCACGGACTCCGGGCCGCACCGAGCCGATCTGCTCGCTCGTATCCTTCTTTTGCGCGTCGCGTCCGCGCCCGATCCCGCGGGCGAGGCCGAGGAGGCGGGGTATCAGTGGGGGAGCGGTGCAGCCGCAGGCGCGGGCAGTCGGGCGAACTCCGCCGTCGACGGACTCATCGACACGCTGGATGCGGCCGGGTTCGCGCCGGCCCGCCTCGACGGGAATCAGATCGACCTCCACAACTGTCCGCTGCGCGAGTTCCTCGGCATGCACGGGAGCCTGGTGTGTGCGATCCACCGCGGAATGATGACCGGCTTCCTCGAAGCCGCACAGTCATCGAATGCCGTCGAATCGCTCGAGCCCTTCGCCACCCCGACCAGCTGCCGCGCCCGTCTGCGCAGACGCTGATCTGGACCCCTGGACCACGAACACCACTCACCAATGTGAAAGGAACCGCACCACCATGACCGAGAAGCTCACGTCCGAGAATCTTGCCGAACTCAGCCGCGAACTGCTCAGCAGAGCTCGCCGCGCCGGCAGCGGTCGAGCAGCCAAAGGAATATTCACCGGCACCTATCTGCGGCAGGTGCTGCTCGCCCTCGCTGCCGGCTCCGAACTCGCCGAGCACGATTCCCCGCCTGAGGCGACATTGCAGGTTCTCGAGGGTTCTGTGCGTCTGACGACGACGGACGAGTCATGGGAGTTGTCGACCGGAGATCACATCGCCATCCCAGCCGAGAGGCACGCGGTCACCGCACTCGAGGACGCCGCCTTCATTCTCACCATCAGAATGGACATCAGCTGAACTGAGACTGTGACTCAAGGATTCCGATCGTGAGCTGCTCCAGTGGCTGTCGACGAGTCCTCAGCCCGCAGACGGGCGCGACACTGTCGATTCCTCCAGGGGGTGCGAAATTCGGCTTGGTCTATGCCGGTTATTGTCTCGGTGCCAATCCGAAGCCCCGTAGGATGAACATGAGACGTTGAGGGCTCGGGGGGCGCCGGGGGAGTGGATCGACGTGCGCCGATGGTGTCTGGGTAAGTGTTTGTGCTGGTGGAAGCAATGGAGCGTTGCGGGAACAGGCGACCTCGGGTCGAGAGGCTGGTTTCCGCGTGGAATCAGGGCACCCGTGGGGATGCCGACCCGGAGGACGGGGCCGACGACCCGTTGATCGGCGCATCGACGGAACCAAAGAAACGACCTCGAACACGCCTCACGGACGAGGAAGTGGACGCTATGCGAACAGCCCGCGCGCAAGGGCTCAGCGTGACCGCCGTGGCTCGTCAGTTCGGGGTGCACCGGGGCACGGTGTGGGCGAAGACGCGCTGACAACGGCCGCGCAGATCGACGCAGGGATTCGTGCAGGTCAGCCCCGTGGTATTCGAGTATCAGTCCGTGCGAGCTGGAACGCCCTCTTCTTGACGCTTGGGATGGTCGGGCAGTTTCCGGAACCTGCTTTGGAGGAGCACGAATCCGAGCACGACGGCCATGATCACTGCACCAACGATGACGGGCAGCAGCGGCCACACCGCGTACAGGGCGGTGCTGGCGGTGGGGGCGATCACGAAGGTGAGGCCGTTGGTCGCGCCGATCAGTCCGGCGAGTCCGCCTTGTTCTTCGCGGTTCATCAGCAGGGTGGGGCCGGCGGTGTAGCCAGGCACTGCGAGGCCGATTCCCAGGCCGATGAGGGCGATGGCGATGATCAGGAGTGGGATGCCGGCATCGAACAGCAGGGCGAGAAAGCCGAGCGTGCCGGTCAGGGTGCCTGTCCGCAGCAACGTCGCGGGTCGCCACCTGGAGCGGGGCACGATCACGGCCTGCGCGAACACCATCCCAATGCCAGCTGCCAGAAGCGCGGCCCCGGTCACGAGACCGGTGGTGTTGGCGTCGAGCGCGAAGCGATCCTGGACTAGGAACCCGGTCACGACCTGGATGAATCCCAAGGCGGTGAACATGCCGAAACCTGCCAGTAGGAACGGCCAGACCCTGGTGTCGAAGGGGCTGATCCGTGGCGGGTGGGGAATGAGCTCGGTTCTTGTTTCTCGGCGCAGCGCAACGGTGACGATGAGGAGTCCGAGGAGCAGGAGCACTGGAACGGCGCCGATCGAGACTATGAGGCCGATCCCGGCGAGCAGCCCACCGACCACGGCACCGGCGACCATCGCGACTCCTTGTACGGCGCCGACTCCTGCCATGCCGCGTACCCGTTCTTCCTCGGTGTCGGTGACGTCGGCGATGTAGGCCTGCGCGGTGGGTGCCATCGCTGCGAGTGCGGTTCCGAAGAGCAGGCCGCGGGTGAGCACGAACAGGACGAAGATCGCGGTTCCGGTCAGGATGCCCTGCATCCCCAGGGCGGACAGGAACGCAAACAGGATCATCGCGACGGTGGCGGTGAGCATCGCGGCGGCGAGGACGGGCTTGCGGCCCCAGGACTGAGAACGGCGCCCCCAGGACTGGCTGGTGAGGACGACCATGATGGCCGCGACGCTAATCATGAGCCCGACCTGCCATTCCGCCAGCCCCACCTCGCGGGAGAGCGGAGCGATCACGGGGTTGAGCGTCATCTGCCCGAGGTAGGCGAGGAAGACGGTAGCCAGCACGAGCCCGACTTGGGATTTGTGCCCGCGCGTACCGGGTTTACTGGTGGTCGTCATGTCGCGAGGCTCCTTCCTCGCTTGTGGTGAGAGCGGTGACACGCGCGGCGATGCCGTCGAGTGCTCGTTCGACGGCGTACTGGTAAAGGCTGTCGGGGCCGATGCCGTTGGTGAGCGCTCGGGCGAAAGTCGCCGCGCCGAGCTGAGCGGTCGAGTCGCGGAGCTCGGTGAGACTGGCGCGGATCGATTTGTTGAGCTGGGGGTCGATGTCGCGTTCGTCGACGGCGGTGATCAGGTGGACGGCGGTGTTGAGCAGGGTGATGTGCGCGGCGGATGCCTCTTCGTCGAGTCCGGCCTCGAGGAGCTTGCCGACGCCGACGTCGATGATGGCTACGGCGCCGGGGACAGTGGTTGCGGCCATCCCCAACCAGCGGGCAACGCCGGGGTAGTGACTGAGGGTCTGATGCAGTGAGGTCAGCAGTTCGGCATACCAAGGCCGCCAGGTGAGGTCGGGAGGCGGCAGATTCACCTGCCGCAGAACCGCATCTACGACGGTGCGTTCGACGTCCTGACGCGGTCCGATCCGATGCACGATGGCGGTCGGCCAGCATCCCACCTCGGCGGCGAGGTCTCGTGTCGACCAGCCGGAAAGCCCATGCGCTGCTGTGAGTTGCACTCCGGCCGTCACGATTTCCTCGACGGTCAGCGGGGCATCGTCCGCCGCGGTTCGCGGGCCACGTGGTCTCGGAGCGGCGTCTTTGGCGCTCAGTCGGGCCTCTGTTGCTGCGTCTTCTCTCATTCTCGCCTCGTCCCTCCAGAGTCCTCTCCAGCGTAGGGGAATAATTTGTTCGTTGCACAACAGACCGTGGTAAGGCTAACCTTGCTGGTGTATTTGTGCAATGAACAAGAGCGAGGAGGGGGACTGTGATGTCAGACGACCCGGGCTGCACGCAGGTCACGGCCGGAGCGAACCCTGTACCCCCGACCGAGGAGAATCAGAGCCTCGGCGGGTTGCTCGCTCCGGTGCGCGGCCGTTTGGTCGCCGCCGGGATCGCGCAGGCGCTGGGCGCGGTGGCTTCGCTGCTGCCGTACTTGGCGATCTACCGGATCGCGACCGAGCTGCTGCGAGACGGACCCGTCGAAGCGAGCACGGTGTGGGTGTGGGCGCTCCTGGCGGTGGTCGGCGTCGTGGTGCGCACGGCCGTCACCGGGTTCGCGTATACGGTCACGCATGCTGCGGATATCTCGGTGACTCGGGTGCTGCGGGCCGAGCTCGTGGGGCGGCTGTGGCGGGTGCCGTTGGGGTGGTTCGGTGAGCGTTCGTCGGGGCTGGTGAAACGTCGGCTGCAAGACGATGTGCATGACGTGCACCATCTGGTGGCGCACGCCGTGAACGATCTGGTGGCCGCCGTGGTCGCGCCCTTGGCGGGCTTCGTCTTGCTGTTCGTGGTCAACTGGCGGCTGGGGCTGGTCTGCCTGGTTCCGGTGCTGCTGTACTTGGTCGGCCTGAGCGTGATGATGCGGGGGAACTCGGACAACGCGGCCCGGTGGGATGAGGCGCTGAACAAGGTCAACTCGCGGATCGTCGAGTACGTCCAGGGCATCGCGGTCGTCAAGACGTTCGGTCAGGCGCGGAGCACGCAGGACCGCTACCGCGCTGTGGGCGATGATCTGGCGTCGTTCTTCGAACGGTGGATGGGGCCTCTGCTGCGCGTGAACGCGCTGGCGAGCACCGTGCTGTCTCCTCCGACGGTGATCGCGTTCGTCCTCGCGATCGGTGTCTGGTTCGTCCAGCTGGGCTGGGCCGGGCCGGGCGAGGTGCTGCTTGCGCTGATGCTCGGGGTGGGCCTGGGGGCGCCAGTGTTGAACATGGGGATTGGGGCGCAGGCGATGCGCCTCGCGACCGCTGCGGCCGCTCGCCTGGGCGCGCTGCTGCGCACGCCGGTGCTACCGCTGCCGTCCGAGCCTCGCACTCCCGATGGCGCCGGAGTGCTCTACGAGCGGGTGCGGTTCTCCTACGACGGCCGGTTCGAGGTGCTCGCCGGGATCGATCTGGAATTGCGGACGGGAACGGTGACCGCGCTCGTCGGCCCGTCCGGGTCGGGCAAGTCGACCCTGGCGCGGCTGCTGCCGCGGTTCTGGGATGTCACCGACGGTGCGATCCGCATCGGCGGCGTGGACCTGCGCAACATGAGCCCGAAAGACATCTACCGGCGGATCGCGTTCGTGTTCCAGGACAATGTGCTGCTGCGGATGAGCGTGCGCGACAACCTCCGCCTGGCGGCTCCCGACGCCGACGACGCGACCGTGGAGTCGGCGGCGCGAGCGGCGCAGATCCACGAGGTGATCATGGCGATGCCGCACGGGTACGACACGATCATCGGCGAGCAGGTCAATCCGTCGGGCGGCGAGGCACAGCGCTTGTGCATCGCGCGAGCGCTCCTCGCCGATGCTCCGATCGTGGTCCTGGACGAGGCCACCGCCTACGCCGACCCCGAATCAGAAGCCGCGGTCCAGGACGCACTCTCGGAACTGGTCGAGGGCCGAACGGTGCTCGTGATCGCCCACCGGCTGCGCACCATCACGGGTGCGGACCAGATCGTCGTGCTCGACGCTGGACGAATCGTCGAGACCGGCAGACACGAAGACCTCCTCGCACAGGGCGGGCTCTACGCCGACCTGTGGAACGCCCAGCAGGGAGTCGCCTCATGATCAGAAAGCTCATGCCGATTCTCTCGCCCGGCGATCGGGCGCGGATGCGTGTGTTCCTGGCCCTGTGCGTCGCCTGCGGCGTGCTCCAGGGCGTCGTGCTCATCCTCGCTGTTCCCGCGTTGCGGCACCTGCTTGCGGGGGAAACGGATGCGAGCTGGCCGTGGATGCTCGCGGTCATCGGCGCCGCGCTTGTTGCGGGCGTCGCCTTTTCTCTGCAGAGCGTGCTGGGGTCGCGGATCGGTCTGTCGCTGATGCGCGGGCTGCACCGGCGGATCATCGATCACCTCGGCGTGCTGCCGGTGGGCTGGTTCTCCGAGGACCGGACGGGGCGGCTCTCGCAGTCGGTATCGCAGGGCACGACCGCGGTGTGGACGGCTGCGTCGACGCTGATCCAGCCGTTGGTGACGGCCGTCGCCACCCCGGTGACGATCGCCGTCGGGCTGTTCGTCATCGACTGGCTGGTCGGTGTGCTGATGCTTGCGGGTGGCCTCGTCCTCTACCTGGCGTATCGGTGGGCGGCATCGCTGGCAGAGCGCTCGGCAGCACAGACCGATGCCGTGGCGGTCGAGGCGGCGGGGCGGGTCGTGGAGTTCGTTCGTGCTCAGCCGGTGCTTCGTGCGTTCAGCGCCGGCCAGGACGGAAACGGGATGCTCGACCGGGCACATCTCGATCAGCAGGACGCTTCGCGCAGCTCGCTGCGAACGGCTCTGCCCGGACTGATCGGCTTCGCCACTGCCGTGCAGGTCTTCTTCGCCGCCGTGATCGTCGTCGTCGTGTGGCAGACGCTGAGCGGATCGGTGGACGCGGCCGCAGCCGCGGTCGTGCTGTTCGCCGCCGCGAGGTTCACCGGGCCGCTGATCGACGCCGCCGACCTCGGCTCCGCGCTGCGGCTGGCCGGGCACGACCTCGACCGTATCAACGACCTCCTCGACGACGAAGGACAGCCCGAAGGCACCGAGGTGATCGAGCGGCCCGGCGAACTCGCCTTCCAGCACGTCGATTTCGGGTACCCCACGGGCAGGCGAGTGCTGCACGACATCTCCTTCGAGGCGCATCCGGGCACGACGACCGCGCTGGTGGGGCCGTCCGGGTCGGGCAAGACGACGATCCTCGGCATCGCCGCCCGATTCTTCGACCCCGACATGGGAACCGTCCTCGTCGGTGGCGTCGACGCGCGCGAGCTGCCGATCGAGACCGTGCTCTCCCAGGTGTCCACCGTCCAGCAGAACGTCTATCTGCTCGACGACACCCTCGAGGCCAACATCCGCTTCGGCAACCCCGACGCCACCGACGACGAACTCCAGAACGCGATCCGCCTCGCCCGCGTCGACGAGATCCTCGACCGCCTGCCGCACGGCCTGGACACCCGAGTCGGCGAAGCGGGCGCGGCCCTGTCCGGCGGGGAACGCCAGCGCGTCTCGATCGCACGCGCCTTCCTGAAGGACTCCCCGATAGTGCTGCTCGATGAGATCACCGCCTCCCTCGACCCCGAGAACGCCAATGCGGTCCGCGCGGGCGTCGACGCGCTCGCCCAAGGCCGGACCACGCTCATCGTCGCCCACGATCTGACCACCATCGCCGGAGCCGACCAGATCCTCGTCCTCGGAGACGACGGCACGATCACCCAGCGCGGCACCCACGCAGAGCTGATCGCGACTCCCGGCAAGTACGCCGACTTCTGGCACGAGCGGCAACACGCCCAGGGCTGGCGAATCACCACCCCCGCTCCATCCCATCCTGAAAGGAACCACGATGCCTCCAACACCTGAGCCGAAGAACGCCCCGACACCAGAGCAACGAGAAGCACCTGCTCCGGCGAACGCGCGTCCGGTCACGACGCGCCTGGGCGTGCGAGACGTGGTGACAGTCGCGATCTGCGCCGTGATTGCCATGGTCATCTACACCGTCGTCGGCATGCTCCTGACCCCGATCTACGGCCCCGCCTACCCGCTGGTCGGCCCGATCTGCGTGCTGTTCACCGCACCCCTGTGGGTCCTCGCCACCTACCGTGCCCCCAAACACGGCTCGGCACTGCTGTTCTTCCTCATCATCGCGCTCATCAACGCACTGCCCGGCTACTGGTACATGCTCCCGTACCTCCTCATCGGCGGCCTCGTCTGCGAAGCGATCCTCTGGAAGAAGGGCTCCTACCAGAACAACACGCTTAACAGCCTCGCCTTCGTCGTCTTCGCCGTCATGAACTCGATCGGCACATTCCTCCCGATCTGGCTCTTCGGTCCCAGCTACTACGAGCAGCTCGGCCAGGGCGAGATGGGCGACCTCTTCACCGGATACGCCTTCTCCCCGCTCGGAGTCGCCATCGGCGTGATCACGGGCGCGATTCTCGCTCTCGTGGGGCACTGGCTCGGCCGCAAGATGCTCACCAAGCACTTCGTCAAGGCCGGAATCGTCACTCGCTGACCGACGCGTGGGACATCTCCGCCTCGACCCGCGCACCAAGCTCCTGGTGGTGTGCACGGGCAGCATCGTCGTGCTGCTCGTGCACAGCTGGGGCCTGCTTGCGCTGCTGGCAGGGGCGGCGATCTACCTGACCCTGCTCGGCATGCCACGCCACGCGATCGGCGGTGTCACGATCTTCGCGGTCCTGATGCTGGCGCAGTACGGGCTTTCCCTCGTCGCGGCCGGACCGATGCTGATGTTCGGGTTCATGCTGTTCTTCATCGCCCAGATCACACCGGTCGCGATGCTCGGACAGGCCCTCGTCTCGACACCTCCGGGAGAGCTTGTCGCCGCATTGCATCGGCTCCGCGCGCCAAGACCACTCGTACTTGCCTGCGCAGTTGCCCTGCGCTTCTTCCCGACCGTCAGCGAGGAGCTGCGGACGATCCGCGACGGCATGCGGCTCCGCGGCCTCTCCCCACTGCCATGGAGAGCCGTCACGCGGCCCATGATGACGATCGAGGCACTCTATGTGCCGCTCATGATGCGCAGCATGAAAGTCGCAGACGACCTCGCGGTGTCCGCGGCCTCCCGCGGCGCTGATAACCCCGGCCCGCGCACATCCCTGCGGGAACTGCGGTTCACCGTCGCGGATGCGACGACGACAATCTGCGCCCTGGCCGCTCTCACAGCGGCAATCTGCGTCCGACCGGGGTGGTGATCAGCGATGATCGATCTCTCAGACGTCCGCTTCCGCTACACCGACGAGCAGGAGCAACTGCGGGGCGCCTCCCTGCACGTTGCACAAGGTGAACTCGTCGTGCTCACCGGCCCCAGCGGATGCGGCAAGACTACCCTCACCCGGGTCGTCAACGGACTCGTTCCCGGCTTCTACGGCGGCGAACTCGAGGGCGAGGTGCGAATCGACGGCCAGGACACCGCCACGCTCGAGTCATGGCAATACGGCACGCTCGTCGGCAGCGTCTTCCAGGACCCGAAGACGCAGTTCTTCGCGCCGATCGTGCGCGACGAGATCGCGTTCGGCTGCGAGAACTACGGCATCGCCTCGACTGACATCCGGGCAAGAGTCGATGAACTGTCGCACGCGCTGCAGATCCGGCCGCTCCTGGACCGCGAGCTCTTCACCCTGTCCAGCGGCGAGAAACAGAAAGTCGCCGTCGCCGCAGCCGCAGGCACGAGACCGGCGATCTACGTGATAGACGAGCCATCAGCGAACCTCGACATGCGCGCCGCACAAGACCTCGCCCACGTGCTCGGCAAGCTCAAACAGGCCGGAAACACGATCCTGATCGCCGAGCACCGCCTCCACTGGCTCATGGAGATCGCCGACCGAATCGTCTACATGAACGACGGCCAGATCGTTGAAACGTTCACCCCGGCACAACTCCAGATACTGCCGAGTACTCGACTCCGCGAACTTGGGATCCGCGAACCCTCATTGCCGACTGTGCGAACGGTATCGCCACCGTCTCGAAGCCTCACTCCAGACGCCACCGCAGTCATACAGGTCGATGATCTGAACATCCGGCATCGGAGACGAGGCGATCCCTTACTGACTGGCTTGTCTTTCGCAGTGTCGCCTGGTGAGGTCGTGGCACTCACGGGTGCCAACGGTACCGGCAAGACGACCCTCGCACGCACACTCTGCGGGCTGCATCGGCTCAGCAGCGGGAGCATCCGATTCGACGGCGCCGTCGTACGAACGTCACGGCGACGCGAGCGCGCGTGGTTCGTCATGCAGGACGCCGACAACCAGCTCTTCGCCGACAGCGTCATCGATGAGATGACCCACGGTCGCCGGAAAACCACCGAGACAGACCTCGCGAGTGCCGAACAGATCCTCGCTAAGCTCGGCCTCTGGCAGTACCGGGATCGTCACCCCGGATCGCTCTCCGGCGGGCAGAAACAACGGCTCACGATCGCAGTCGCGCTCATGCAGGACCGACCCCTGCTGATCCTCGACGAACCCACTTCCGGACTCGACGGACGAAACCTCGCCCGGGTCGCGGACCTGATCAAACAGCAGGCCTCACGCGGCAAAGCCCTGCTTCTGATCACCCACGACCACGAACTCGCGCTGAGGGCCTGTACCCGCATGATCGTCCTGAGCAACGGTGAGCAGCGAGCTGACTTTCCTATCAACTCAGAGAGCGTGAATCTCGCAGTCGCCCATCTGATGAGAGGTGACGATAGCCACGGGCATTTATCGGAACGGAAACAGGTTCCTCGGAAGTGAAGGCAGTGGGCGCGCACTTCCTCTCTTTCGCTACGAGACGAGCCAATGATTCCCAACACCTGGCACTTGTGTACCCCCAAGTGAATGTCCTACCTATCTCCGATCAATTGCGGGGCGGCAAACCTGTATCGACGTATTCGCGTCGCGACAGCAATGCTCGGAGGGGTGAGTGATGGGTGGTGAGTAGTGTCTGCTCCACTTTTCCAACCGCCCCTGTTCGCTCGTACGCGGGCCATCCACCGTCCTATCGGCCCGGCGGCTTATGACGTTGTGAGGGTCATGGTCGTGCGTGACAGCACGGCGATCGTGTTCTCCGAGTTCGGGCAGCAGCCCGTGAGCTTCGGGGATGCGGTCCTGCTGGGGCCGAGCGTGCTGTGCGGGATCGAACCTGAAGGGCTGCTGACCTTCACGACGATCTCCATCGACACCGACCTGGCGCTCGATCAGTTCTATTGGCAATACTCCGCGATCCTGCACGACCGGCTCGACGCACGAGGCTTCGCCGAGAAGGTCTACTCCGAGCCCGCGCAGATCCTGCACCTGGGCCGTGATCGGGCTGGGCTGGTGATGCCGTGGGTCGATGAGATGGTCGCGCTCTCAGGTGACGGCCAGTTCCATGATCGCTTTCCCCGCCTCCTCTCGCTGTGGTTCGCCGTCGTGGACGTGATCGCGCCGTTCGTTCGCATCTCGCCGGTGCGGTTGACCAGGCTGCAGCGCGCTCGCTCGCGTCCGTTCTCCTCTCGTGACCGGGCGCTCGGCCCGCTGCGCCGCGAGGCCATGCTTGTCCGCGACGCCCTGCACCGTCAGATCGCCTACCCGTGGACGCTGACAGAGTTGGCCGGCCTGGTGCAGCTCTCCCCGAAGCAGCTCGCCCGCGTGTTCACCACCGCGTTCGGCAAGACCCCGACCGCGTACCTGGTGATGCTGCGCGTACAGGAGATGGCGAGACTTCTGCGGGAGACGAACATCACCGTCACCGCGGCCGGTCGGCGCGTCGGTTGGCGCAGCCGATCACGCGCAGTCGAAGCCTTCGTCGCGCACACCGGCGTGACCCCGAGCCGGTACCGCAACATGCGGCCGTTCATAACCGACGTGCCCTGAGCCCGAGAGCGGTGTGTCGAGGAGGGTGCCTATCACCGTCTACAAGCCTCGTGCCGGGCCCTCGCGGTGCGGCCCGCCGCGGTGGGGGTCGTGCGCGAACGGGTCGGGCAGCCGCTGTGCCCGCTTTGCTGCCTGCTGCCGTATGTGCTCTTGTTCGGCGCGCTTGACCTCGATGCGTTTGGCGGCGTCGGTGATCGGGAGGCTGCGGAGTTCGTCGGCTTCGGCGCGGGTCAGGGCGGCACGGGCTCTCGCGTTGCGCGCCATGCGGTGGGGGTTGGTGGTGCGCATGCCGAGCTGGTCGCGGCGGGCTCGCTCTGGCCCGTACTCGCTGATCAGCAGCGCCAGGCGCTCCCGCTCATGGCGCTCCCGCATCGCCTCACGGTCGGCGGTCGCGGCTTCGACGGTCTGCACTGCCTGGGCCACGCGGTGGTCGGTCTCGGCGCGTCGCGCGGCGACCCTGCTTGCCCATTCAGGGAGCCGATCAGCATAAGTCGGGGTGTTACCCCACTCGCTGCTGACCTGCCCGCGCAACGCCTGAGTACTTTCGGTAGCGGTGCGCCGCTCGGCACGGGCTTTGCGCCTGCCGAACCTCCCCACGGTGGCGAGTCGGGCACTCGCGGTCGCCTCATCCTCGACCGCGGCGAGGTAGGCGGCACCGTCGTGCGCGGCTTGGACGGTGAGCGGCTGCGTGACCTCGGCGCGTACCTGCTCGGCGGCTTCTTCGGCCTGACGGAGCAGGTTGGTGCTCTCGTCGTCCTCGGCGCGGTGGGTGGCGCGTTGAGCATCGAACCTGGCGGCGATCTGCGCCCACCGCTCCGCCGCACGTTCGGCACGCTCGGCCTCACGGTCGAGGCGGGCGAGTTCGTCGGTGACCAGGCGCACGGGGCCGTCTGCGGTGAGTCCGCGCACGGCTTCCTGTGCGGCGCGGGTGGCGTGGTCGAGGCCGCGGTCTGCTCGGTCGCGTTCCATCGCCTCGATGAACTGTGCCCTGGCGTCGGCCATGTCCTCAGCGACGACGTGGAGCCGGTTCATCTCGCGACCTCTCGTCATGCCGACATAGACGCCCGCCGCACTCGTCGCCTCCGACAGGATCGTGTGAGAGGTGTTGACGGTCGCGCCTTGGACGCCGTAGACGGTCGCGGCATAGGACAGGTGCGCATGCTCACCCACATACTCGCTCGGGAGTCTGACGGTGTGGGGGTTCTTGCGCCCGCCGCTGGCGGCTTCGCGAGCGTAGAGAGTGCCATTGCTCTCAACATGCTGGACGATCCACTGTTGCCGGTTTGCCACGCCCAGGATGGTGTCGTTCTTGCGGGTCTGGATCAGGTCACCTCGCCCGATGCTGAGGCCGTCGCTGCCGGTCGCCGTCACCGTGTCGTCGACCTCGCCGGACTCGACGCGTCCGGCACGGATGTGCTCGTTCAACGCCGCGGCCTCGTCATTGGTCGCCACCGTGATTGCCTCACCGTCGCGGGTGTTGTCGGTGATGTGCTCGCGGGCCTGCTCATCATCGGTATGAAGCGTCACGAGATTCATGGCGGCGAGTCGGTCGAACACCTGGCCTGGGTTCTCGCGGTCTCGCATCGCCAGCGTGAGGGCCGCGTAGTCGGGGGCGGTGAAGCGGTGGAGTTCGGTCATGTCGTAGGTGCGGCCCCTGATCTGGGCGGCCATGTCGAGCACCCCGCCCCTGCCGACGGCGGGCAGCTGGGCGCGGTCGCCGACCAGTGCGACTGTCGCGTTTGCCTCGGCGGTGATGGTGAGGAGGGCGTGGGCGGTGTCTTGGTCGAGCATCCCGGCCTCGTCCACGATCACCCGCTCACCCCGGCGCAACCGCGCATCCTTGGGTGGGCCGGTGAACGTGCGCCCGCTATCGGGGTCAATGTCGCCCCGATTCAGGCGTGTCCATACGCCGTCCTCGTTCCACCGCCACCCATGCGCGAACACGAGCGCCGCAACGCTGGTAGCGGGTACGTCGAGTTCTTCGTGTGCGACCTGTGCCGCCCGCAACGTCGGCGCAACCACCCGCGACGACCTACCCTGTTCCGCTGCGACCTGGATGGCGACGCCGAGCATCGTGGTCTTGCCTGCCCCGGCTGCGCCCTCCACGATCACCAGCGGATCAGTCGAGGCGACGGCAGCAGCAGCGACTACCTGCCCTGTATCGAGTCCTGCCGCGTGCGCGGCTTCGGTCACGTCCGCCGGTTTCGGCTCCCGTCGCGGGGTCGCGGCAGTGAGCCGGTCGCGCAGCGCGGTCTCGGCAGCGACCACGCCGACACTCGTCAGGTGGGCGACATGCTCCGGCGTCGCCGATCCAGGCGGCAGGACGGAGAAGCAATCCTCGGTCGCGAGGACGGTCGCAAGGTCGATGAACTCCCGCAACTGCGCCGGTGCCGCCTGCACGCCGGCCTCAGTCGTGATCCGGGTGACGTGCTCCTGCACGGTGTGTCGCGTCCACGCCGACGCACCGGCGGCGCACCGGTCCAGCGCCCGCGACGCGACCTGTTGCACGCTCAGGTCGTCCAGCGATGCTGGGGGTTGCGCAGTCTTTCGTTCGGAGCGTTCGGGGTCGTATCCGGCTTCGCGGAGTTCGGTTACCCATGCGGCTTCCTCGGCTGGCGTGGTGGGCATCTTCGCGGGCCGCTCATATGCCCACGCCCGGGCGCGGAGGCGGGAGGCGATCACCGGCCCGATCGTCTCGTCGGGGTGCGCGGCTTCCCATTCGGCTTCGAGGCGGTCGAGATTCTTGCGTACCTGCTCGCCCCGCTTCGACATGACCGCGTTGAACGGCTCCAACTCGGTGACCTCGCCGGTGGCGGGGTCGAGGGTCAGGCCGTGCCGATCGAGCACGTCGGCAAGGTCGGGGTGGGCGGCGATCACGGCGGTGCCGAGGGCGCGGATCGCGCCTTGCTGCTTGAACAGGGCGGCGCCATTCAAGCCCCGCCACTTGCCCGCCGCCCACACTCTCATGCCGATCTGCATATGAATATGCCGGTGCGGATCGCCCGCCCGCGACGTTCGGTGCGTGATGCCCACGACCTGCATGTGCTCGATGGGTACGACCTCCTGCGCCCCCAGCGCCCCCACCCGAGTCACCGAATGCTGGGCGAGCCACCGTCGAATCTCGGCCAGGGCGTCCTGCTGGGCGGCATCCAAGGCGTCGGAGACCTCCGGGTGCAGGGCGGCGGCGATGGACAGGCTCTTGGGGGTGTTGATGGCCATCTCCATGAACCGGGGCGAGGCTCGCCGATCTGACCCCGCCCGGCGGGGCTTGCCCATCGACTCGCCCGTGAGCGGGTTCACCCAGTCCACCCACCCCGCATACGCCGCAGGATCGAGACTCAGCTCAGCGGTCACCGCGCCCGAACTGTCGAGCGTCGCGAACTGTGCCACGGTCGCCTCTGCGCCGAGGTAGTAGTCGTCAGCGCGGGAGCGGTCGGACTCGACATAGCGCAGCGCGTCGGCCCCGGTGCCCCGGAACGGGATCACACCGCCTCGCATCTCGACCACCACCCTGCGTCTGCCTCGCTGAGCATCTAGCGTATCAGCAACTACGGCACTTAGATTACGTTCATTCACTGAGAAAGAGACGAGAAACGAGAGGGGCGCGGAGGCGTGGTGCTGCACGGGCGTGCTCGGGTAGCGGGCGCGGCGGGCTCTGGCGTCGCGTCAGAGAGCATGCGACGGAGGTCTTCGCGGGTTCGCTGGCGACGGCGCCAGGTTCCTGGGTCGGGGTCAGGTGTATGTGACGGACGGAGGTCTGCCGCCTCGGATGACGTTCCCGAGAAAGGCGATGACGCGGTCTGCTTCGGAGCCGAATGGGTTGTCGGTGACCATGTAGGTCCATGTCGAGGAGGGACGGCGTAGGCCGAGGTCATGCAGGGTCGTGGCGTCGTCGGGTGCGTTGTCGAGGACCCGGCCGACCGCTGCGACGGTCTCGGGGCCGAGGGTGCGGAAGCCGTCGTTGGCGATCCGGTTGAACTCGTCGAGGGGGTTCTGTCTGCCGAGCACTCGCAGGTGGATGCCCTCGCGGACGGCGGCGAGTCGGTTCAGGTGATCCGTCCAAGCGCGGTCGAGCTGGTACAGCACCACTTCGGTGGCCAAGCGGCGGCGCGTCGTCGTCCATGCCCGTGCTCGGGCGGGGTCGTCGGTGAAGACCTGGCGGAGGTAGTCATCGAGCGAGTCGGGTTCGGTGAGGATGCGTTCGCGGGTATCGAGCACGGCCTGACGGTGCTGGTCGGTCATGGTGTGATAACTGCGGGTGGTGCGATGCAGTTGCAGCAGCTTGCCCTCGGCGACGCGCTGGGCGTGCTCGTAGAGATGGATGAATTTCTTGTCGCGGATCACGCCGTCAGGGCCGACGGAACGCGGCTGGTCGCCGATGCGGAGCTGTTCGGATATCACGTCGTCGTCGAGGCTGGTGTAGAAAACCGCTCTGCCGGGGTCGCCCTGCCTGCCCGATCTGCCACGCAGTTGCCGGTCGAGTCGCGCCGAGTCATACCGGCCGAGGCCCAGCACGAGCAGGCCACCTGTCTCAGCCGCTCCTGGGCCGAGTCGGATGTCGACTCCCCGGCCCGCCATCTGTGTGGACACGGTGACCGCGCCACGTTCGCCGGCGCGGGCGATGATCTCAGCCTCGACGGCGTCGTTCTTCGCGTTGAGCAACTGCGCCTCGACGCCCCGTTCGGCAAGCACCTGGGCGAAGCGTTCGGAGTCGGCCACGCTGCCGGTACCGACAAGCACGGGCTGGCCTGCGTCGTGGGCTGCGCGCACAACCTCTGCTGCGGCGGTATCGCGCTGCTCCGCAGTGACGAATAGCCGGTCAGGGGTGTCTTCTCGGATGCGGGGGCGGTTGGTAGGGATCGCGCCGGTCTTCACACTGAGGTCTTCGGACAGGCGCTCGGCGGCTTCGAGCGCGGTACCGCTCATCCCGGTCAGGGTCCGGTAGCCGCGGGCGACCGTCTCCACCAGTATCTGGTCGAGAACCTCGGCCTGCCCGGTCACCTCCAGCCCTTCCTTGCGCTCGATGGCCGCATGCAGGCCGTCGGGCCAGCGCTGGCGGTCCGCGACACGTCCGCGGGCATCGTTGACCAGTTGCACCCGTCCATCGATGACGACGTAGTGCACGTCGCGCTCGACCAGTGCTCGTGCGTGCAGCGCAACGTGTGCCGCTGTCAGCAGCTCCACACGTTCTTCCGCGTACAGGTCGTCGATCCCGAGCGCTGATTCGACGCGGAAGACTCCGGCCTCGGTGTACGACGCGCTCCGCCGGTCGCCCTCGACCTGATAGTGCTCGTCCTTGGTTAGCTCCGCAATGATCTGCGTCAGGGACGCTCCCTCGGGTTGCGGGTCGGCATCGCCAGCGATCACCAGCGGCACCATCGCGTCGTCCAACAGCACGGCGTCGATCTCATCGACCACCGCAGCGTCCAAGCCCGGCACCAGCTTCCGTGCACCGGGGATGCGCTGGCGATCTCGCAGCAGATCGAAACCGACCTGGTGAACTGTCGCGTACGCGATGTCACTGCGATACGCCTCAGCACGCTCGACCTCGCCCATCCCATCGACGACCGCCGCACAGGTCAGCCCGAACGCGGCGAACAACGGGCGACCGGCGGCGGCGTCCCGGCCCGCCAAGTAGTCGTTTGCCGAGAGCACATGCACCCGGCGGCCGGTGGCGGCCAGACCGGCAGAAACGAGGAACCCCACCAACGTCTTGCCCTCGCCCGTGGCCATATCAACGACCCGGCCACGCAACATGCTCACCGCGGCAAGCACTTGCACCTCGAACGGCTCTAACCCGAGCCGCCGACGCGCCGCCTCGCTCGCGACGGCAAGAAAACCAGCGAGCTCGACGTCGTCATCCAGATCGAGACGGGTCGAGTCTGGGGCACGCTTCTGCCTCAGTTCGTCGTCGCCGAGGAGACGGAGCGATGCGCGCTGGGAAACGATGCGCTCGACCACCGGCGCGTACTTGTACAGATTCGTGGTGCCAGGGTCTTGACGGAAACGACCGACCCACCCCAGGGGGCGCTGCCACCACGCCCCCTCGCCGCGCAGCTCCTCGAACCCGACCATCACCTCACGCTACCTGACCACCCTGGACCGGCTCAGAGGTGAACTGTCCAGATGAGCGGGGAGCGTGCTGCTTCAGTCGCCGAGCCAAGCAACGAGGGCGCGCAACTCGCGATGCAATCTCCAACGTGCGCCTACGCCACAGATTAGACGACCGACTGGCAGGCGCACCACGCCCGCGCCGTCAGCCGCACAGCTCGTTATGGCCGCGTTATCCGGCGCGGCCCCTCCTACCGGGTGGGAGGAGCCCTTTGCGGCGGGCGCGGGCGACCCAGCCCTGCGCGGTCGAGAGCGGCACCCGGCTGATCTCGGCCATGCGCGCGGTCGGGTTCGGCTCCCCGTCGTCCACAAGGCGGGTGTGCTGGAGGGCGACGACCTCGTAGAAGTCCGGGGTGCGCTTCGGATTCCCCAACGGCTTCAACACGTCGCCTGCGCGCAGGACACGACCAGAGGGCAGGGTGATCTTGCCGCCGGTGAAGCGGGTAGCGCCGGTGACAGCGAACTGGCGACGGTTTATCGCCGCCTCGATCCTCGACGTGGGCAGGTTGCGCAGCATCGGGCTCGCCACCGGGTCACCCGCCCACTCCGGCAGGTAGACGATCCCGGTGATGCGCACCTCGCCCTTGGGCTCCTCGCCCATCACGTACTGGCGTTGCAGACGCAGCAGCACGCGAGCGCTGGACTCGACGTGCTGAATCAGGAACCAGCGCCCGGAGTCGATGTTGTTGTGGCTGGAGTTCAGCCGCCGATCCAGGCCGGGAGCGGGATCGACCCACTGCTCGTACCTGAGCGCCGCGTCGAGCTGGGCGCTGTCGTGGTCGGGGTCGATGGGCGAGGCATCGGGCATCTGCCAGCCCGCCGGCAAGTCCTCCGGCGCCAGCAGCGGCACGCTCTCCAACTCCTCGACCATGCCACCAAGCCTACCTCACCTCATGCAATGGCCGCTACGCCATGTGTGTGCTACTCTTGAACTCGCGTATCTGCCATAGCGTGAGATAGAGATGAGTGACCGGCCCCGACACACACCCGCCACGTCGCCGCACCACGCGGCGCAGGGCAGGGGTGCGCTCGGAACGGGCACTGGGAACGATCAGCCTCAGTTGCGACTGCGGGTGGTGCGGCGGGCGGAGCCGGAGATGGCCAAGTTGGTGGAGTGGGTGCTGAACATTACCCAGGCCCGCTACGACGCGCACCTGGCCGGGGAACCCGACCCCTACGATCTCCCACCGCCGGACGCGCTGACCATCGGCGGTCTCGACCGGGTGTCAGATGCACGAGGCAGGATGGAACCCGAACCATCGCACGAGCCGCTGAACGAACGGAGCACCGCATGAACACCACCACCGCTCCCACGCTCGCCCCTGCAGGCGTCACCGACGACCACGCCGAGGACAGGCCCGTGCTGCTGGCGGTCTCCTACCTGCGCGTCTCGACGCGGGAGCAGGCCGAGCGCGGCGGCACCGACGAGGGCTTCTCCATCCCCGCCCAGCGCGAAGCCAACCAGCGCAAAGCCGACGAACTCGGAGCGCGGATCGTGCACGAGTTCGTCGACGCCGGAGAGTCGGCACGGTCGGCGGATCGCGATGGGCTCAAGGAGATGCTGGCGTTCATCGCCGCGACCCGCGTCACGTTCTGCATCGTGCACAAACTCGACCGGCTCGCCCGCAACCGCGCCGACGACGTAAAGATCCACGAAGCCCTCCTCGCAGCCGGGGTCACGCTCGTCTCGGCCACCGAGTCCATCGACCAGACCCCGTCGGGGATGCTCGTCCACGGCATCATGTCCTCCATCGCGGAGTTCTACTCCCGCAACCTCGCCACCGAAGTGTCCAAGGGCTTGTCGCAGAAGATCGCACAGGGCGGCACCCCGATGCGCGCACCCATCGGCTACCTCAACGTCCGCCGCACCGACGACAATGGGCGGGAAGTCAGGACAGTGGAGGTTGACCCCGAACGCGCCCCGCTGATCCGGTGGGCGTTCGAGCACTATGCCGAGGGCGAGACCTCCGTGACCGGGCTGCTGCGCGACCTCACCGCACGCGGCCTCGTAACGGTGCCGACGCCGAAACGCCCGTCCAAGGCGCTGGGGAAGAATACGCTCTACAAGCTGCTGACGAACCCGTACTACGCGGGAGTGATCCGCTACAAGGGAGCGCTGTATCCGGGCGCGCATGAGCCCATCGTGGAACCGGCCCTGTTCGATCAGGTGCAGTCACTCCTGCGAGCGCGGACGGCGAAGCAGACGCGGCACGTCCAGCACGCCCACCACCTCAAAGGCCTGCTGCACTGCGGCACCTGCGGGTCCCGGATGCTGCTGGACTTCGCCACCAACCCCAGGGGCACGACCTACGCCTACTTCGTCTGCTCCGGCCGCGCCGCGAAGAAGACCAGTTGCACGAGGCGGGCGGTGCCCGTCGCGGTCGCCGAACGTCTCGTCGCGGATTCCTACGCCTCGATCACGATCAGCGATCAGACCTACCGCGACCTCGCCAAGCGGGTGGATACGGCGTTCGACAAGCGCATGGCAGGCCGCGACCAGGAAATCGCCGACCTCATGGCAAACCGAGCCAAGCTCGAATCAGAGAGCGACAAGCTGCTGGCCGCGCACTTCGCCGACGCCATCGACCTCCCCACGTTGAAGCGGCACCAAGACCGCATCCGGGCAGGCCTCGCCGACGTCAACCAGCGCCTTGCCGAGCACGACGAGCACCACACCGGAGGGCGGGCGTTCCTGCACGACAGCCTGCGGCTGCTCACCGACGCCCACCACGCCTACGCCCGTTCAGGCGACGCCGACAGACGGCTGGCAAACCAGGCGTTCTACACCCGCCTCGACATCACCGACGACGAACAACTCCGCCCGAGGCTGGCCGAACCGTTCGCCACCATCGTCCGCGAAGCACACGACAGCGGCAGCGACGAGGGAGAGGAACCCTTACAGGAACACGACGACTCTTCGCATGTCGCGTGTTCCCGTAAGAACACTTGGGTGGGCCTCCGTAGGGAGTTTGAGAACCTCGGCCAGGCCTTGAAGACCGTGGCTTCTCGCTGGTCACGGGGCTCCTACAAGAAGTCTAAGCGACCGGTCGAGCCGCCGGTGGTCGACTCCCGGGGCCGGTTGGTTCGCTCAGTTGGGATGGCTCAAACCTCTTTGAAGCCCGAGCAGGTTGATGAGCTGGTTGCCCTGTATCAGCAGGGTTGGACGTTGGTGAAGCTCGCGGAACGATTCGGGATTCACAAGCGCACGGCAGCCGCTCATCTGGTGCGTCGCTCGGTTCCGCTTCGAGGTAAAGGGCTGGCTGAGGAGGACCGTACCGAGGCCGTGCAGCTCTACGAGGGCGGCGCCACCCTGCTGGAGGTCGGCTTGCGGTTCGGGGTGAGCGAGCAGACCGTCCGTCGTGCTCTGGTCGTGGAGGGCGTGAAGATCCGGCCATCCGGGCGACGCCGCAAGGTACCCGCCTGAACGACTGACAAGATGCGGAGCCTGCCTCGTTGCGAAGCAGGCTCCGTGACGTTCAGCGCTCTCGTTCTATGGACGGCGGCGTGGGTTTCCGGTGTCTTCGTCGGTGACCAATTCTGCTTCGGCCAGTGCGAACTTGTACAGGAAGGATCGAGCGCAGTCATCGCCGATGGGACCGGTGATGATGCCCTCGGCGGTGTGAATGGTGACGCCTGCTTGTTCGAGGGCGGTGAAGTTGTCGAGGTTCTCGGTGAATCGGCGTCCGAGACGATCCAGGCTGGTGATGGCGACGTCGGTGACCTCGCCCTTGGAGGCTGCGTCGAGCAGTTCCGCGAGCGCGGTACCTGGATGGCCGTAGTCGCGGTAGCTGTGGGTTGCGCTCAGCCCGCGCTCGCGGAGGTAGCCGCGGCAGCGGGCTTCCTGCCGGTCCGTCTGCTCCTGGTTCGCGGTCGCGCTGCGGAGGTAGATGACGGCCTTGGTCATGATGCGCCTCCTGCCATCACGGGAGCCGACGCGAAGACCTGCGCTTGCTCCTCCTTGGGCTGTTGGTGCTCGGCGCGGCGCTGGGTGTGCTCGCGGATGCGGACGCGGGCGAGCAGGATCAGGCTGATGGGGCCGATCCAGAGCATCTTCAACGCCGACCAGAGCGTGATGAGCACGAAGATGTTGAGCCAGCCGGGGCCGCCGTCGCGGACGATGACGGCGAGCAGGCTGGCGAGGTAGAGGTATGGGATCGCGAGGAGCATCGCCGGGACGCCCCACTTCAGTCCGCGACGGGTACGGACCTTGTCGAGCACGATGTTGCTGGGCATCCATCGGCGCATGAAGTAGCGGATGTGGATGCTGGCGATCCAGATGAGTCGGAACATGGCGGGCCTCCAAGACACGTAACCATTAGGTGAGGCAGTACGTGTAGTGAGTGCCCGATAGGGCTGTCCCGAAGGACCCGCAGAGTTGAGAACCTGCCTCTACTTCTACGATACGCCGGACCTGCGACATACGGAACCCTCGCCCAGCGCTCGGAGCGCACCTACCGGTGACGGTTGGCCGAGCGGAGGGATCAGGATCATGGCGAGGCTCGTGGAGCAGGTGCCGGGTGAGCGGCAGGCGCGGATGGTGCTGTCGATGATCGCCGAACCGAATTACCCCGTGACCGGGCGCGTGTTGAACCAGGTCGGCGGCGTCGAGACCCTCCGCCTGATCGAGGACGATCAGACGGCGGTGCCGGGTATGAATCGTGCGGATGCGATCGCTTGGCGCGAGCGGTTGACGGCCGCGATCACCCCTGATCTGCCGGATCGGGTGGCGCAGCTCCAAGGCGGACGGATTGGCACGCTGATTCCGGCGGATGCGCACTGGCCGACGGGTCTGAACGAGCTGCGGGATCGCACCCCGTACGTGCTGTGGACGCGCGGGGCGACCTCATTTCTCAGTGGTGCCGTGGAGGATCGAGTGTCCATCGTTGGCGCGAGGGCTGCCTCGCCGTACGGCACGACGGTCGCCGGGGAGTTGGCGGCGGAGCTGGCGAACCAGGAACGGGTGATCGTCGCCGGCGGCTCGTACGGGATCGAGGGCGCCGCACATCGAGCGACGCTCGCCGCAGGGGGCATCACGGTCGCTGTGCTCGCAAGCGGGGTGGATCGCCCGTACCCGTCCGGGCACTCCGAGCTACTGGATCGTGTCGGCGATCTCGGCCTAGTGGTCAGCGAAGTCGCACCGGGAACGGCGCCGTCGCGGCACCGGTTCGTCGCCCGCACCCGCCTGCTGGCGGCGTTGTCGGGCACGACCGTGATTCCCGAGTCTGGGAGCCGGTCGATGGCGCTGCGCGTGGCGACCGAGGCGCACTGTTTGGGCCGCCCCGTCGGCGCAGTGCCCGGTCCGATAACCAGCGTTACCAGTAACGGGCCGAACGATCTCCTCAAACGAGGCATCGCTGAAGTAGTCACCAGCGCGCAGGACGTGGCCGCACTGCTCGACTTGCCGTACAACGCCCGTGGGACCTCTCGTCAGGCAGAGCTCGGCCAGCATCGCGAACCGCCGTCCGTCCGGCCAGAACGATCAGGCCCAGACTTGTAGGCAGGGCCATCTCGCCGGTCGCCCCGCTCCGTTGAGCCCGAGACGTGGCCGACGCTCAGATGTCGCGTCAGCCGCGCTGTCTACGCTTGAGTCATGAGTTTCACACCGCTGCACCGAGCGCTCGGCTTGCCTCCCAGTCCGTTGACCGACGATGTTCTCAACTCTGCGGTGGAGGCGGGCGTGGTAGAGACCGACGATTTGGACTGGAAGTCGGAGCTCCCTCCTGTCAAGAGTCTCTCCCAAACTGACGTGCCCAAGGACATCGCGGCGATGGCGAACAGTGGCGGCGGGATGATTGTCTATGGCATCGAGGAGACGGGGAAGGCTGCGACAGGTCGGAGCGACACCGGGGATTTCACCGAGGGTCATGAGCGCGCCTATCGCAGCGTCGCGGTCACTGCGATCTCTCCACCGGTATTCGGGTTGGAGGTTCATCGGCTCGGTGCCGAGTGCCGGACCGTCGCCGTGATCATCCCGGCGAGCGTAGATGGGCCGCACCTGATCTACAAGAACGACTTCTTCGGCGCCCCCGTCCGTAACGATGCCGATACCGCCTGGATGAAAGAGCGCCAGATCGAGGTCATGTATCGGGCGCGGTTCGATGAGCGGCGTCGAGCAACGGAGGCCGTGGATTCGCTTTATGTCGAAGCCGCCGAGGGCTGCGATACAGCAGACCGTGCCTGGCTGGTCGCGGTGGCGCATCCACGTATCCCAGGAGCCTTGACCCGTCTGACCCGTGACGAGGCGCGCGCAGTGTTCGATGACGCTCGGGCGATCACTCTCTCGTTCTCGAAGAACGTTGGCGTGCATCCGTTGGAGAACGTTGAGCATCGCAACCCCCGGCCGGGATTGCGCCGTTGGGTGGCACCCAACACCGCGACCGGTGATCGATCAGTCTGGAAGTCGGCGTGGGCCAGCGTCCATCACGACGGGTCCGTCTCCTTGACAGCAGCCGTCGGCGGCCACCGCAAGAGTTCCGACGGGTACTTCGAGGGCTGGGAGATCGAAGGGCGCGGCATCGAATGCGCCGTCGCGGATTTCATGGCTCTCATCCAAGCCACGGCCCGGGCACTGCATCACGACGAATACGACCTATGCATCGGCATCGAATGGGGCGGCGAACACCCGCTGACTGTCCTGACCGTCGACAGCTCTGGCTACACGTATGACGGAACCTCCACTCCGCTGAGGACATTCACTTCGGTGCGTTCGACCGTGACAGCATCGGCCACTGGCGCCGACTTCCACCGTCAAGTTCACGAGCTGGCAGAGGACTGCGTGAACCAGGGCGGCGTTACGTACCTCCACGCGATCAATCCCCTACTCGCGGACGATTAGAGCGTGGGTCCGCGCCGGTCGGCACCGATCGGCGGCCGACGAGCGCCATCCCGTTCGGAGGCGGGTTGTAGATTGAGGCGCCGGAGGGCGGCGGTGGCGCGGGCATGGTCGATCTTCTGCGCCGCGGACTCCGGCACCGCACCCACCGCCGTGTCGTCAGTGATGGTGTAGCGGTCGCGGTAGGCGGCCAGGGTGCGGGCATCGTGCCGCCACCGGGCCGCCCCGCGCTGATCCGCCGACGGCGTACCGAGGTCGGTTGTCCAGGGTTCGGTGTGGTGGAGCGCGGTGTCGAGGATCGCGTCGGCCCGGGCTTCGATCAACTCCCGCCGCTCGGTGAGGGCTTGGCGCATCTCGCTGGTCATGGCCCCGGTGGCGTGTGGGATCAGTCCGACGATCAGCCGTGGGGTTTTGCGGGTGCGGCCGGACCCGGCCGGCTGGGTGGTGGCGCGGGCGAGACGGTAGTGCATGACCTTGGCGATGTCGTTGGCGTCTTCGAACCCGCGGGCGGCGACCAGGCGCGGGAACAGGGCATCGAGGTCGTGGTGGTTGGCCTCGGCCCGCCGTAGCTCCGCGGTCAGCGCACCGAACGCCTCCGAACCGAGCGCGGCCTCAGCCTGGTCTTCGGACAGGCCGGATTTTCGGATGAGGGTGGCCCAGCGGTCGTGTTGGGCGGCTGCGGCGATGGTCTCGTACTCCGCGGCGAGCTGCGCGATCGACCCCCATTGCTCCTGCTCGGCGGTGATGGTCTCGTGCGCGGAGATCTCGGCGCCGGAGTGCTGCAATACCCCGTAGAGCACCGACCGGCCGGTCGCCTCGTCGTTGTCCGAGGGGTGCGGGGCCTGGTGGGTCGGGTCGGGGCGGTCGAGGATCACGTACGCGCGGTTGGAGGTTCTGCCGCGGGTCATGCCGACGTAGAAGTTCTCCCGCGTGGTTGTCGGCTCGACCAGGACGTGGGCGGTGTCAACGGTGATGCCCTGCGCGCGGTGCGCGGTGACGGCGTAGCCGAGGTCGATGTGCTCGGACACGTATGCGGCTGGGAGCACGATCGCCCCGAATCTCCGGCCGGGCTTGCGGATCGTGACCGACCCGTCATCGCGCACGTCGGTGATCTGCCAGCGGTCGCCGTTGCGCACCCACTCCCGCACCGACCGCAGCCGACGGTCGTTGCGGCGGGTGATGATCGTGTCGCCGACCCCCGCCCGGGTGCCGTCGTTGAGCGTCACCTCCCGGCTGGGTGTGATGGTGCCGTCGAGGATCAGGTCGGCGCGGGCGCGGGCGTTGAGCGCGGTCACGTCGTCGCGGGTCTCGGCGATCAGCACCGACGCCTTCCCGGCCTCACGGTCGGCACGCCAGGCGGTGTAGGCGGCGTCGATCATGTCCTCAGCAGCGCCGTCCTGGATACGGCCCTGATTCAGATAGGCGTCGATCACGCGGGTGCGGCCGTGGCGCAGATCGAGCGAGGCGGTCTTCTCCCACTCGTTCACGAACCTGTGTACCTCGACCAACTCGGGTGCGTCCTCGCGGGCGGCGACGAGCATCCCGAACGCGCCACCGGCATCGACCGACTGCAACTGGCCGTAGTCGCCGACCAGCAGCACCTTCGCACCCGCCTCCGCGGCGAGGGCGGTGATCCGATCCAGCGACAGCGTGCCGGCAAGAGACGCTTCATCGATGATGACCAGCTGACCCGCCGTGAACGTGCTGCCGTGAACGAGGTGGTTCTGCCACCACTTCGCCGTGTTCTCCGTGGCGATCCCCAGGTCTTGGCCGAGGACCCCGGCGGCGACGGCTGACGGCGCCAGTCCGATCACGCTGCCGGGGCCGTGCTGCTTCTCCCACGCCCGCCGCAGCGCGTTCATCGCCGTGGTCTTCCCGGCACCGGCCGGCCCGACGAGTACGTCGAGCACCCGGCCCGAGACCGCGACCCGCGTCAGCGCGTCGGCCTGATCTGGGCCGAGCATCCGTCCGTCCCGATCCGGCCTGCTGGTGACCCGCTCGACCGTCTCGACATCCACGGTCGGGCCGGTGCGGGTGTTCGCATGGTCCAGGAGGCGGTCTTCGGCCGCCAACAGCGTCTCGGAGGAGAACACCGTTGAGTGCTTCGGACGGAACACCGACGACCCATCCGGGCGCTGGAACGCTACCGGGCTGGTTGCGAGCTCTGGCGGGGTCAACCGGAGCGACGCCGCCTCGGCGGCATCGGCGATCATGCCGACGACCGCCTCCCGGTCTTCGGCGGTGGCGAACCGCCAGCCCATCGTCTGACGGCTTGCTTCGGAGTGGAGGTTCCACCGCCGCCACGTCGACCGCTTCTCACCCACGACCTCCACCACGGCCTGCCCGAGCTCGGCGACCGTCTCCAACGGCACATCATCAGCCCGCAACAACGCCGTCGCTCCGGCGTGGGTGACGCGATTCGCCCAGGCGGTCGCGTCCTCACCCAACAGGACCCCGGCACGATCGCGCCACCCGGCAGTGAGATCCGCCAGTGAGCGCACCTGCTTCTCAGGGCGGGTCGCCAAGGTCGCCTGCGCACGGAGGCGCACGATCGTGCGCGCCGACGGGCGGCGGCCGTGCTCGGCGGTGTAGGCGGCGATCAACCGGTCGGTCTCGGCATCGATGTCGTGTGAGCGGGTGGAGAACTCCTCGATCAGCTCCTCACTAACCCCGACGATCTCCCACGCCGGGTTCCGGTCCCGGCCACGATCCCGCGTCTCCCACCCAAGCCCGAGACTGCCCGTGAGACGGTCAGCGAGGACCGCGTTGTAATGCTCCGACAACGCCACCACGGCCGCGTGCATCGGCCGCCCGTCCAGAGACCGCCACTTCCCGTCGAGCACGGTCCGGACCTTGTTCGACACGACCACGTGGGTGTGCAACTGAGGGTCGGAGGAGCGAGAGTCGTAGTGGTCGAACGCAGTCGCGACCAGGCCCGTGACATCGACCTGTGCAACGGCGCCATCGGCGGCCGTGAACCCGGTCCGGGTCGCGGCGACCTCGCGCTCCATGAAATCCAGCACCTCGGCCACCGCCTCGTAATGGGCCTGCGTGATCAGCGCCTGCGTGCCGGCGTCGGCGACGCCCCACAGCACCGAGACCGACTTCGGCACCGAGAACGTGTAATCGAACCCCGCCACCGCACGACGGTTCCCGCGCTCGGTCTCCTCGGCCTCGACTTGCGCGATCTGCTCGGCACGCTCACCCATCCCCAACCCCGCGTCCAGAGCACCGACACGCTTGTCGATCCGCTCCGCGACCGAGGCGTACTTCGGAAACGCCCTGCCCAGCGGGTCGCCGGTGATCGGGTCACGGCCCATCCCGATCAACAACTGCAACTGCGCCTCCGAGACCTCATCACCGGCGGTGAGTTCCCCAGGCCCGAGATTGTGCAGTGCCGATCCCATCCAAGTGCCGGGTGGTGTTCCCTCCTCCGTGTAGTACCTCGTCAACGGCGTCGACAGCGACCTATCGCCGTCGGCGGCAGCGATCGTGCGCAGCAGGTACTTGTACCCATCGCCCGCGCTCATCACCCGCATCGACACCGTCATGCCGACCAGGTGAGCCTGACCAGCACGAGGCGACACGGTGCCTACGTCCGGGCGCGGTCCTATGTGCGGCGTATTTGCCTGGGCCGGGCGTGGCCACGCTTGCCCGCCCGAAGAATGGGTCCTTCACTCACTGTTAGCGCTAGGTAGCCTCTCAGCGCTTGCGACTGTAGGAGACGATCGCTAGCGGGCAGAAGACGATCAAGGTTCCAGCCGACCAGATGATGGTCTGGATGATCGAGTCTTCGGCGGGTGCTCCGGCCAGCAGGGAGCGGGTGGCGTCCATCGCGTGGGTGACGGGATTGACGTTCGCCCAGGCCTGGAGCCATCCAGGAAGCGTGTCGATAGGCGCGGCGAGGCTCGAACCCAGCATCAATGGGATGAACACGATGAATGCGAACGCCATGACTGCGCCCTCGTCTTTGACCAGTACCCCCAGGAACACGGTGACCCAGCTCAGACAGAACCCGAACGCGAGGACGAGTACGACTGCTGTTAGGGCTGATCCGGTGTCGGTCTGGACGCGGAAGCCCATGAGGTAGCCGATGCCGAACAGTAGAGCGATGGCGATGATGTAGCGCACCATGTCGGCCAGGATCGACCCGAGAAGCGGTGCTGATCGTCCGATGGGCAGAGTGCGGAATCGGTCGAAGACGCCCTTCTTCATATCGATGTTGATACTCAAGCCGCTGGAGAGCATCCCGGAAAGTCCTGCTCCCATGACCACGATTCCGGGGAACAGGTAGAGCAGGTAGTCGTCGGTGGAGCCTGCGACCGATCCGCCGAACAAGTAGACGAACAACAGCAAGAAGATCGCCGGTGTGACGACTCCATTGATGAGGCCACCGGGGTTCCTAGCGGACTTGGCCAGGCTTCGGCGAGCCAGGATCAGACTGTGCCGAAGTAACCCCGCCGGGCGTCTTTCAGCACTGGTGGTGGTGATGGCTTCGGTGCTCACGCGTGGCTCCTCTCGGCCTCGTCGGACTTGTCATTGCTGGCGGGTGCGCCGGTCAGGGTGAAGAACACTTCATCGAGGCTGGGGAGCCGTAACGCGAACTCGGCGACCTCGATGTTCTCTGCTTCAAAGCGGCGGGCAATGTCGAACATCGCCCGGTCGCTGTCCACTGGCGCGATCAGTTCGTGCTGAGCGGCGTGCTCGACCGGGTGGCCGGAGACGGTGGCAAGGATGGCCGCGGCTTTCTCCACGTCGGCGGGATTTTTGGGGCGGGTGGCGATGGCTTGCCCGCCGACGATCTGCTTCAGCTCGGGCGGGGTACCGTGGGCGATGACGCGTCCGTGGTCGATGACGCTGATTTCGTCGGCCAAAGCGTCGGCTTCTTCGAGGTATTGCGTCGTGAGGAGGATGCTGACGCCATCTGTGGTGAGTTCGCGGATGATTCGCCATAGTTCTTCGCGTTTGCCGGGGTCGAGCCCGACCGAGGGCTCATCGAGGAACACCACGCGAGGTTGACCGACCAGGCTCGCGGCCAGATCGAGGCGTCGGCGCATCCCACCGGAGTAGGTGGCGACGGGCTTCTTCGCGGCCTCGGTCAGGCCGAAACGCTCCAGCAAGTCGGCTGCTCGGCGGGCGGCCTCGGGTTTGTGCAGATCGAGCAGGCGCCCGATCAAGATCAGGTTGCCCGCGCCTGTGAGTTCTTCGTCCAGGGTTGCGTACTGGCCGGTCAAGCCGATGATCTGCCGTACCTTGGCCGCGTCGCGGCTCACGTCCATGCCGCCGACTCTGGCGGTTCCGGCATCGAGGCCGGTCAGGGTCGCCAGGATGCGGATCGACGTGGTTTTCCCGGCTCCGTTCGGGCCAAGGACGCCGAGCACCGTTCCAGGGCGGGCACGCAGATCCACGCCGTCCAGCGCGGTGTGCTTGCCGTACCGTTTCACCAGCCCCTCGGCCTCGATCACATAGTCGCTCACTCGAATCTCCTTGTCTTTCGTGCCGCGTTCAGGGCCGCAGTATCTTGGGGAATCCCGTCCATTGCAGTTCGGGACGAAGATGGCTCATGTCGTTGAACATGACGATGCTCGGCGGCAATGCGGGCCGGTTCTCGATCACGGTCAACGCGGCGTTGGCGCTGCTGAGGCCGAGCCACCGCACCGCGGGTGCGTCCAGTGCATGACGAATGAGCCACGCGATCGGGTAGGCGTGGGTGATGAGCACTTCGTGCACGTCGTTGTCGCCCTCGGATGGGGTGGTGAACCTGGCGGTGAGGCTCTGTGCGATCTCGTGCCCAGCCTCGGCCTCGTTACCGTCGTAGCCGTCGAAGAACGGCACCCACGACGGCGGAGTCTCCTCCGGCGCCGGCACGTAGGGGACGTGGTCGATCAACTCGGGTGCTTCGCTGACGGGGGCGGTGCCCGTGAGGAAGATGTTGAGTTGCTGGGCGCTGTCGGCAGCTCGCGGCAAAGGTGAGTGCCACACGGCGTCGACGGGAAGATGCGCAAGGCGCTGACCGAGCAGGCGTGCCTGTTCGCGACCGGTGTCGGTGAGGTTACCGAACGCGTCGGCGTCGCCGTGACGGGCGATGTAGAGGTATCTGGTTGCCATGAGCGGGTCGGGGAGCATCCGAGGACGCCCCGCTCTCCTTTCAGTCGAGGTAGGAGTTCTGGTCAGAGGACGGTGACGGTTCCGGCTGTGCCGTCGAGCGTGATGCGGGCGCCGTTCTCGATGCGGGTAGTGGCGCCGTCGAGACCGAGCACCGCAGGGATGCCGTACTCGCGGGCGACGATCGCGGCGTGCGAGAGCGCGCCGCCCGTCTCAGTGACGACCCCGGCCGCGATGGTGAACAGCGGCGTCCAGGCGGGGTCGGTGTATAGGCAGACCACGATGTCACCGGCGCGAACGGTCGGGAAGTCAGAGGGGCCGCGCACGACCCGTGCCGCCGCGGTGACGGTTCCGCGGGAACCAGGGGTGCCGCTCAAAGCCCCAACCGGATCGGGCGAGCCGGGAATCTTGCGGGACGGGACTGAGGCGGTGATGGGGCGGGCTTGGAGAATCCACATGGTGCCGTCTGTGACCGCCCATTCGATGTCTTGCGGCCCGCCGAGGAGTTGTGCGATCCGTCGTCCCAGTTTGGCCAGGGCTGCGATCGTGGGGTCATTCAGAGTGCGAGCGGATCGTCTGTCGGGCGCGACAGTGCTGGTCATGGTCCCGCCATGCTCGTGATCGAGGTCGATGCGGGTTTGCTTGCTTCCCACTGAGAACTGAATGTTCCCGTCGGGGGCGACTTCGTAGGTGTCAGGGGTGACTGTTCCGCCCACGACGGCC
Organism: Brevibacterium sp. FAM 27836; assembly: GCF_051351055.1. NCBI lineage: Bacteria > Bacillati > Actinomycetota > Actinomycetes > Micrococcales > Brevibacteriaceae > Brevibacterium > Brevibacterium sp. FAM 27836. The sequence goes on along the minus strand of NZ_CP195711.1, from coordinate 4,068,055 downwards.
AGCCCCAGCCCCCAGGAGGCTTCGATCCGCGTCGGCTCGTCGTCGCGCTGAGGGGTGAACATGACTCCTGAGACATCGGCCTCGATGACCGGCTGCACGAGCACCGGCATGTCCGACGCCTGCGGCGACCTGTCACCGGAGCGAGCCCAGTAGTCGCCCACTCGCGTGGCGCGGGCCGAGGCTCTCACCTCGGCGACGGCCTGGCACACTCCTTCCGCGCCGCGCACGCCGACGATGCTCTCGTACTGCCCCGCGGCCGATGCCTCCGCGCTGTCCTCGTTCGGTGCCGACGACCTCACGGCCACCACAGGGTCGCCCCGTCGCTCCAGTTCACCGGCAACGCCATCGCGTAACCAGCGCGCGACCTCGGCTCCGAGAGGTTGGATGCCGCTCGGCACGACGAACCCGTCGGGCACTGGCATCCCCGCGCGCAGCAGCGTGCCGAGCGTCGCGGCCTTCCCACCCGCGTTCGTCCGAGTCGCGTCAGAGAGCTTCGTCAGCATCAGACCACCAATCAACAAAGCGTTGACAACATTGTGTTGATCGTAGCAGGATGAGTGGCATGGAACGCAAGCACGATCTCGAACGACCCGGCGGTGCCAGCTACGCGCACGCCGAGCGTGAGCGCCACGCCCAAGGCATGCTTCTGGACAAGGGCGCAGACCAGTTGGAGCCGCGGCCGTGGCGACTTGAACCGACTCCGCCCTCGGCGGTCGAACTGACGCAGTACGCGCTATGGCGCTCATCCGAGCTGACCCCGGATGAACTCCTGGGAGCGCTCTCGTTACTCCCGGCCGCGCGCGCCGAGGTCGAGAGCGTGGAGGTCGGTCTGCTCTTCGCGGCTCGCAACGAGGGGCTGACATGGGCGCAGATCGCCGAGGCAATGGGATTCCGCTCCCCACAGGCCTGCCAGCAGTACGTCAACCGCCTCAGCGCCAGGCAGGACAAACGAGTATGACCAATCAATCGCCGGCGGAACTCCTGGTGTTGCACGCCGTGCGTCTCCTAGGATTCGCCGACAGTGAAGCAGTCGCCGAGCATGCAGGAACGAGTCACGCTGACGCGCTGCGGGAGTTGAATGCAGCGAAGGACGCGGGGTGGGCGCAGCACATCGCGTTCGCCGACCTCGATGGGTGGTCGCTCACCGACTCTGGCAAGACGGAGAACGAGCGCCAACTCGCGGCAGAGCGCGTGAGCGCCGACCCCGACGACGTGGTGGCAGCCGCCTATCGCGACTTCCTCCCACTCAACGCTCGGTTACTGCGAGTCATCACCGATTGGCAGATCAAGCCGACCGAAGCCGAGCAGTTCGCTCCCAACGATCATCTCGATCTTGCATGGGACGGGCGACTCCTCGAAGAACTCACGACGCTCGGCCGGCAACTTGCCCCCTTGACCGACCGCCTTTCTGCTGTTCTCGCAAGATTCGACGGATATGTGGCGCGGTACGAATCGGCGTTACACAAAGGGATGAGCGGGGAACCCGACTGGATCGACAAGTCCGACGTGGACTCCTGCCACCGGGTTTGGTTCCAACTCCACGAAGACCTCGTCGCCACCCTCGGCGTCGACAGACGGAACGAAACATAGACATCGATACAGCAGTTGCCGAGCGCAGGCGAGCGCTGTCGATCTCCGCGTCGAGGAGTGAATCAGGATCTCTGCTGCCCTACATGAAGCTGCTTGCGCGCCTCGACGGGCGCCGTGCTCCGTGGGGCGCTATTCGTCTCTGCTCTGGATTCGCCCGCGCAGTCCTCAGCGGTGCGCTGACGATCAAGAAGCCCTCGTGTCGCGCATGAACAGAGAGTTGCTCGGCGAGTTCATAGCAGGTGTCGCGACCGGGCGATTCGTCGTCGTTGTCCATCGGCAAGCCGGGTGAACCGCGATGACGCGGCATGCGTTGAGCCACTATCAAGTGCTGCTGGCGCGCACGCAGACGGTGCATCGCCCGGTGGGGCCGCTCGCTTATGACTGCGTGAAGCTCATCGTCGTCAGGGATGGCAGCGCGATCTTGTTCAGCGAGTTCGGGCAGAAGCCCGTCCGTCCTGGCGACGTGATCTTGCTGGGGCCGCACGTCTTGTGCGGCTCGGAACTGGAAGGGCGCATCACGGTGACGACGATCTATGCCGATACGGACTATATGATCGATCAGGCTTTCTGGCAGTACGCGAGCATTATGCACGACCGGCTCGACGCCCCGGGGTTCGTCAAAGAGGCTTTCGCCGAGCCCGCCCAGATCATCCGCCTCGGCGAGCATCATACGGGGTTGTTGATGCCATGGCTGGATGAGCTGGTCGCCCTGAGCCTCGATCGGGAGGGCGCGCGGTTCCATCGGATGCAGGCGCTTTGGTTCGCCGTCATCGACCGGATCGCCCCGCACATCCGCGTCACGGACCACCGTATTTCAGTGTCGCAACGGGCCAGGACAACACCAACCCATCCGCGGGTGCGCCGGTTCGCCCCGACACGTGCAGAAGCGGTCGCAGTTCGAGAAGCGCTCGCCAATGCGATCGACCGGCCATGGCGGCTAAGCGAGCTGGCCGAATCGGTGCATTTATCCGAAAAGCAGCTCACGCGGGTCTTCGCTGATACCTATGGCAAGACGCCGCTGGCGTATTTGACGATGTTGAGGGTCGAAGAGATGGCGCGACTTTTGCGCGAGACGGACCTGACGATCGAGCAGGCGGGCCGTCAGGTCGGCTGGCGCTCGCGCAACCGGGCGTCGGAGGCGTTCACTCAGGCCACGGGGATCACGCCGAGCCGGTATCGGAAGCTCCGGATTGTGAGAGCGACGCATACGGCATGAGGTTGCGGTGGAAGAGCCGCGCAATCCAAAGGCCGCGTCGCTATGGCTCGTTGGTGCGGAGAGGTTGCGCCGCAACTGCCGAGCTCGACGTCCGCGAGAGCCGGTTGCACTCCGTTTCGCGCTGACGCAGCTCCAGCGTCGAGCATCGGCAAGCCGGCACAGAACGTCGAGCGCATCGCCCGGAGTGATGTGACCGGTGCTCTATCGAGTATCGGCGTCTTGAGCGTCCGTCATCGCCTGCCGGTACTCGGTGATCGTGGCAGCTAGGGCTTGTTCGTGTTCGCGGAGCCGGGCGATCTGTCGTCGCACGTCCCGGCGGTGTTCGGCCAGCAGGGTGAGCCGGTCGTCGATAGTGGCCTCGCCCTGGGTGCGAAGGGCGGCGAAGTGGCGCATCTGTGCGATGGGCATCCCGGTCTCTCGGAGCCGGATGAGGAATCTGACCCAATCGATGTTGGCGGGTTGGTAGCGGCGCTGCCCGCCGGTGGTGCGGGTGATCGGTTCGATGAGACCGGCGCGTTCGTAGTAGCGCAGTGTGTGGCCGGTGATGCCGATGGTTTGGGCCATCTCGGCGACGGTCAGCCCGGCCGGCACCGGGGTGTCGTCTTCGTTGTCGGCTGCCATGCTGTTGATCCTAACTTAGAGTGCGCTCGAAGTGTGTTCCTCGATCTGCAAGAGGTGTGATCGCTCAGAGGGTGGTCAGGATCGGGCGCGGATGGAGGCATCGGCGCGGGACGTTCTCGGGGCTCTGGACAACGGCGAGTTCTTGCTGCCGAGCGAGAGTCCATGGCTGATGAGTCCGCTGGTCGTGGGGTCGTGCACCTGGCAGGTGTTCTCCCTGGCGTAGGGCTCCACTCGGGGTCTGGTGCCAGGGTTCCACCGACCTGCCGGAGTCCTCATGCACGACATCGCCCCTTCCTCGGTTCGCCGTCCTCGGATCGGCTCGCTGTTCTCTGGATACTGGGGTCTCGATCTCGCCGTCGAGCACGCCACCGGCGGTGAGACGATCTGGTTCTCCGAGATCAACACCCCTGTTGCTCGCGTGTTCGCCCATCACTGGCCTGATGCTCCGAACCTCGGCGACATCTCGAACATCGACTGGACCACGGTGCCGCCGGTGGACATCCTTTGCGGCGGCTTCCCGTGCCAAGACGTTTCAACCGTAGGCAAGGGCGCTGGGCTCGCACCCGGCACCCGCTCGGGGCTCTGGTCGTACATGGCGACCGCAATCGAGGCGCTGCAACCGAGCTCGTGGTGATCGAGAACGTGCGGGGACTGCTGTCCGCAACCGCAGCCCGACCCGAGACGAAAGGCCCACCCGATGACGACCGCAACCCCAGCGATGCAACCCCCGACACAGCGACCGCCGTTCGCAGTCTGGAACCCGACCCGAGGCTGCTGGGAGACGAGCCAACGCGACCTCTTCGGGCGCACGGCGCGGTACTGGGCGATCTGGCCGACCTCCGGCTCCATGCGCAATGGATTGGCCTACCGGCATCACTGGTCGGTGCACCGCATCACCGGTTCCGCATCTTCATCACAGCCCACCCCGAAGGCGCTCTTCCGGACGCCGCTGGCGTCGGACTCCTCACGCGGCGGGGAGACGCTGGATCAGGTGAGGGCGCGCCGGGGAACGATCGCCCTGAGTCATCAGATCATCGAGCTCGCTCTGCACGGGCCGGCTGGCTCGCCGGCCAGGTGGAACGAGCCGGAGACCCTGTTCGCCCTGGTCGAGGGCATCTTCATCGCTGGGGGCGATACTCCGACGCCATCGCCCGATGGGAGTACATCACCGGACGAGATGCCCCCGCCCCTGCGATTCTGAACGAAGACCGCGGGCCTCGCGCTGCGCCGGAGTTCGTGGAATGGCTCATGGGCTTGCCCGCCGGCTGGGTCACCGATCCCGCTCACGAGCTGACAGAGAATCAGCAGAACACCGCTCTCGGCAACGGTGTCCTCCCGCTCCAAGCATTCCTCGCGATGGACGCTATGTCATGATGCTGGGCCGTCACGGTGATGAGCCGTACTGCCAGAATCACGAGCTCGGTGCTCGCGCGGCCGCCATCGTATCCCTGCGGGTGCTGAGCAACCGCACCACGTTCTCCACCGAACCGGCATGCTCCTGGCGTGTTGATCAGGTCAGTTGCAGGGTGGTGATGCAGGTCGGGTCGTCGTCGTTCATCGTGGAGATGGTCGTGGTTCCCGTCTGACCCTTGTGATCGATCGTGAGGGTCGCTTCGATGCCGCGGGGCATCCAGATGCCGATGAAGCCGTTGTCGTAGGTCTGCCGCGTCTCGTTGACGAGCACCTCACCGTCATCGCTGGTGAGCGTGACCTGCACCTCGGCGTTTGCGAGCTCACCGAGGCAGGTGGTCAGGCTGTGGAAATAGCAGTCGTGGGTCTGCTCCCGGTAAGGAGCGACCGAGATGTACACCTCGTCATCGGGCATCGGCAGCTGTGTCTCGCGCTCTTGATCGTCGGTGAGGACGAGCGCATCCGGCTTGACGGATGCGATCAGGCCGGCGGGGCGGTCAGCGACGGGCATCGTGTCGAGGCGTTCGATGACCTGCGCGGCGTCGAGACCCGCCAGATCATGAGCCGCCAGGAAGTCGCTGTCGACTGATTGGCCGCCGGTCGTGGGCGACGCGGGTTCAGGCGAGGACGAGGCGGCGCATCCGGAGAGAACGAGGGCCGAGATGAGCGTTGCACAGGCGACGGTGATGAGTTTCCTCCGTCGCGACGTGGCGGGGTGAGTCATGGCGTAATCCTTCAAAGAATGTTGCGCGGGTCGGTGCCGGGGTGCTGGCTCGGCACCGACCCTGATGGCTGATCAGAGGGTGGCGAGGAGGTCTTGCATCTCCTGGATCTCGGTGGTCTGTGCGTCGATGATTGTCTGCGCGAGTTCGACGGCATCGGGGTTGCTGCCGTCATCGACCTGCGTCTGGGCCATCTCGACCGCTCCCTCGTGATGGACGATCATCTGCTCCAGGAACAGGCGCGACGCCGCGGTCCCGTCGGCCGATTCGAGGGCGGCCAGGTCGTCCTCGGTCATCATCCCGTCGCCATGGTCCATCCCGTCCATCTGGTGCTCCTCGGGGTCGACGCCCCAGTCCTCCAGCCAGCCCTGGAGCTGTTCGATCTCAGGACCTTGGGCAGCCTTGATCTCCTCAGCCAACTCGACCACTTCGGGGTGGACGCCGTCCTTGGCGAGGACGATGTCGCTCATCTCGATGGCCTGCTCGTGGTGGACGATCATCATCGAGGCGAACATCACGTCCGCATCGTTGACGTCGGCTGCCTGCTCGGACGAGCCGTGGTCCATGCCCGGCATCGAGTCATCGTCGCTCCCCGCCGAGCAGCCGGCCAGCACAAGGGCCGCGGAAAGGGCGATCGCGGCAGTCGCCGCGGTACGAAACTTCATGAGTGTTCTCCAATCAACAGTCGCTTCGGTGACGCGGCACCCGGGCGGGCACCACGTGCGTGAGTGAGGGAACCGTCGGCGCTGGTGCGCGCCGGGTCTACCGCCCAATCACGTGCGACTGATGCAGAGAACGTGCAACGACGGCGCCCTGGACAGCATCCTGTCGATGAAGCGGGCCACGAGGGAGGACCGAGGCAGGGCGCGCATCCATCCGCGCAGCAGCCGAGGCGGCACCAGGATCAACAGGATGAGCAGGAGCGCGAGCACGCACGCCATCGCCATGCCCAGATGGTCACCGCTCCCGCAATCCGTGCATGCACTACCGAGGTCACCTGCCAAGCCACCGGACTCGTGCACGCCGCCCGCGCTGTGATGAGCGCCCTCAGTGCCGGTGGCGGAGACCGTTATAGCGGGCGCGTGGGCGGCCGAGGTGCCGTGCAGGTTCAGCGTGTGCATGGCCAGCAGCCCGACGATGACCGCAGCGACCAGCAACCCTCCGAGCAGCACACACCGGAAGAAGGCCCGGAGGCTCTTCCCGGATCGCGTTGCCGTTGCGGACGCCATGCACCTCAGTTTACGGGCTCACCGTGCCGCTGTCGGCGGCCGGAGTGGTCGGTGCGACCGAGGCCGGCCGCCTCTGTATGCGCGCTGAACGGACCCTGTTCCGCCAGGTTCCGTCCGACAGGAATACCCCAGGGGGGTATGTTGTTGGAGGTGGGGAAGAGTTCGAGAAGGTCAGGAGAAATCAATGCGCTTGTTCGCGATCCGCGACTTCCGCCACCTGTTCAGTGCACAGATTATCGCTCTGTTCGGTACGGGGCTGGCGACCGTTGCTCTCGGCCTGCTGGCCTACGAGCTCGCCGGCCCCAGCGCGGGGGCCGTTCTCGCGACGGCGCTGACGATCAAGATGGTCATGTACGTCCTGATCGCTCCGCTGGCGGCAGCCTATGCCGACCGCCTCCCGAGACGCAGGTTCCTGACCCTGCTCGACGTGGTGCGCGCGATGGTGGTGCTCGCGTTGCCGTTCGTCACGGAGATCTGGCAGATCTACGTCCTCATTGGTATCTTGCAGGCGGCTTCCGCGGCCTTCACGCCGACATTCCAGGCGGTCATCCCCGATATCGTGCCCGAGGAGTCTGACTACACTCGGGCGCTGTCCGCGTCGCAGGTGGCTTACACGATGGAGAGCCTGCTCAGCCCGGTTCTGGCTGCGGTGGCCCTTACGTTCATGACGTTCAACTGGCTGTTCGTGGGCACCTCGGTGGGCTTCGTGCTCTCCGCCATCCTGGTGCTCTCCACTCGTATCCCTAACGCTGCCCCGAGTGGGCAGGCGGGCGCCTGGAACCGGGTCACCTCGGGCATGAAGGTCTTCTTCTTGACTCCGCGCCTGCGCGGCGTGATTGCCCTGAATCTGGTGGTCGCCGCAGCCGGGTCGATCGTCGTCGTCAACACCGTCAACTACGTTCGAGACCAGCTCGGCGGCACGCAAGCGGACGTCGCGTGGATGCTCGCAGCCTCCGGCGGCGGCACGCTGTTGGTGGCACTGTTCCTGCCGCGCTTGCTCGACCGGATCGCCGAGCGGGTCGTCATGATGACCGGTGCCTTCGTGCTGCTTGCCGGCGTGTTGGCTGCCGTAGTGATGACCGCCGCCCAGGCCATCTCCTGGACGATCACGGCACCCATCTGGGTCGCCATCGGAGGCGGCATGGCCTTGATCGTCACTCCCACCGGACGCGTCATTCGAGGTTCGGTCGCGAAGCGCGAGCTCCCGGCGGCCTTCGCAGCACAGTTCTCGCTGTCTCACCTAGCCTGGCTCGTCACCTACCCGATTGCCGGATGGGTCGGCACAGCGTCCGGATTCACTCTCGCTTGGTCGATCCTTGCGGCTCTCGCCATCACCGGTGCCATCGCGGCGCAGATGCTCTGGCCCCGCGAGAAGAGAACGAAGGCCATCGTCGCTGGTGCTGACGCAGAAACGGTGACGGGCGACCTGGCGCTCCGTGAGGAGACCGAAGCCGCCGAAGGCACCCTCGCAGCGTCCCAGTGCTCCTGCGTACGAACCGCATAAGCGCGCAGGCGGCGGGCGGAACGAATGGTTCCGCTCGCCGGCGCGTCGTGCTCGCCGAGGCGCCGGCGATCCAGCCTGTCGATCAGGAGCGAATCGGCGCCCGCTGGTGCAGCCGAGGTATCCAGTCGCGGACGAGAGCGGCGGCGTCGATCCCCGTGAGTGCGACGGGAGTATCCCCGAGGTAATGGGCCGTGAGCAAGGGGTCGGTGGAGACGATTCGCGTGCTGGACCCCAAAGCGGGATGCCCCGCTCCGATCAGGGTGTGTCCGTGGACACGCGCGGAGAACGGCGAAGACGGCAGAAAGATGCCGGGATCGTCGCCCAGGCCGAGGTCGTGCAACAGAGCCGTGGCCGCATGGACTCCCTGGGCTACCGAGTCGTCCCAGTGATCGACTCGGTACGAGCCGTGGCGAGGATAGTGGTGCACGGCGACGCCGCCGGCGGCGTAGATGCGCTGGCGCGGGGCGTGCAAAGAGCGTAGGCGGTCATCGACGGGGATGCCGTCAGGGCCGGTCCAGGGAGCGGGGGCGGCGGGCAGGGTGCCGTGGGCGACGATCGCCAGGTCTCCTTCGGCTCGCGGGCCGTCGTCGAGGACGACGGTGATGCGGTCGTCGTGGCCTCGAATCGCGGTCGGCGTGCGTCCGAGGTAGGCAGCGTGCTGAGGCAGATGCAGGTTGAGCAGGCTTCTGGCGGTCGCCTCTCCAAGGGCGCGGGCACCCGGCAGCAGCGATCGGGTGATCAGGGCGACATCATGCCCGGCGTCGGTGAGGAGCGAGGCGGTCTCCGATGCGACGAGGCCTCCGCCGAGCATCAGCACACGGGCAGGGTGCGTAGTCGCGAGCAGGTCGCGGACCCGGACGGCATCCGCGATCGAGTGCAGGGCGGTGAGCCGCCCAGCACTGAGAGCTTGGTCTCGGCCGAGGATCGCCTCATCGAGGGTCCGCGGCCGACTGCCGCTGGCAATGATGAGCGCGTCGTAGGTGCGTGACTGCCCAGAGTCGAGGTGTACGTCCCGGCTCCGGGGATCGATGCCGCGCACCGTATCAGCGATCGTCTCCACGCCGGTGGCTGGCAGGGCGATCTGGTCGGGTTCGAGCAGACCGATGGCCGCGCCTTTGTTCACGAGCGTTCGGTTGTACGGCTGTTCACCACTGCGGGTAAAGAGATCGACGTCGATGTCGGCCCCCGCGGCCTGCAGGGTCTTCGCGGCGGAGGTTCCCGCTGCGCCAGCGCCGATGATCCCGACCTTCATCGCGTTCCTTCCTCGGGGCGGGTCTGGGTGAAGGCCGGCAGCAGGATCGCGTCGATGAACCAGGGCGCATCATCGGGGTCGATTCGGCCGGTGCGCACTTCCTCGGCGGCGCCGTTCATCACCACGTGCGTGGTGGTCAGTAGCCAGGACACCGGAAGGTCGGCGCGGAAGGTGCCTTCGCGCTGGCCGCGCAACAGCAGGCCGCGCATGCGGGCCTCGGCTTTCTCGTGCATCTCGCGGATGCGGGCGGCGGGGAGCTCTTTCTGCGCGGCGGCGAGAAGTGCGCGGGATTGATCGACCAGGACCCAGCTGGAGGCGACGAGCCGTCCGAACGCCTCGCGGGCATCGCCGTCGAGGGGCACTTCGCGCAGTACCTCTTCGCCGCGTTCCAGGCTGTCCACCAGGGCGGCCTCGATGAGCTCGGCGCGGGTGTGGAAGTGCCCGTACAGCGTCACTCGGCCCACGCCGGCCTCGGCGGCGATGTCGGCGACCGAGGCGTCGGGGTTCTTGCGGATCGCCGTGACCGTCGCGGCCAGCATCTTCGCCCGGTTGCGCTGGGCGTCGGCGCGTTGGTTGGCCGCCCGGTTCGCTGTCGCCGGGCCACGCCGGTCGCCGCCGGTCGCCTGGGCTTTCTTCGTCGGCATGCTCCACCTCTCAACTCGTACGGGAATGTATGAGATAGTGTAGCCGTTACAACCTGTACACCGATGACCGACTTACGGTGCCGCCACCCAACTGGCGGCGGAACTGAGGAGAGGAGCGACACGGCCATGAGTACGACACACGCGATCACAGGGGGTGCGACATGAGCGACACGAGCACTCCTGCCCCCAAGGCAGGGGCGAAGCAGTGGTGGGGCCTGGCGATCCTGGTGATCCCTTCGACCCTGCTGTTCATGATGCTGACGATCCTGTTCCTGGCCGCCCCGAACCTCGCCGCGGACCTGAACCCGACGAGCACCCAGCTGCTGTGGATCCTCGACATCTACGGCTTCGTCATGGCCGGGTTCCTGGTCGCGATGGGCGTGCTCGGCGACCGGGTGGGCAAGCGCCTACTGATGGTGATCGGCGCGATCCTGTTCGCCGCGGTCTCCATCGCCGCCTCCCTGACCACGATCCCCGAGCTGATGATCGTCTGGCGAGCCGTTCTCGGACTGGCCGCGGCGATGATGGTGCCGGCGACGATCGGCCTGATCTTCGTGCTCTTTGCCGATGCGAAGCAGCGCGGAGTCGCGATTGGCGTCTGGGCCGGCGGCATCTCCGCCGGCGTGGCCCTCGGCCCGCTGCTCAGCGGCCTGCTCCTGGAGAGCTTCGGCTGGCAAGCCACCTTCCTGGTGGCGGTGCCGATCATGGCGATCGTCGCGATCGGTGCGCCACTGCTGGTGCCCGAGCACCGTGACCCGTCGGCAAAGATCGACCTGTTCAGCGCCCTGTTGCTGGTCGGTGGCCTGCTCGCGATCATCTACGGCATCAAGCGCTTTGCCGCCCAGGAGCCCGCATTGCCCTCGATCGGCCTGCTCGCGGTCGGCGCGTTGATCGGGCTGTGGTTCGTGATCCGGCAGCTGCGAGCCGAGAAGCCGCTGTTGGATGTGCGCCTGTTCGCCAACCGCACCGTCTCCGGTGCGCTCGCCGTGTTCCTGCTCTCGGCGGCAGCACTGGGCGGCGTGTACTCGCTGTTCACCCAGTACCTCCAGCACGTGCAGGGCCTCTCGCCACTTCAGGCCGGGCTGGCGATCCTGCCCGCCGCCGCAGTGCTAATCGTCGTCTCCACGCTCTCCCCGGTGCTCGCACGAAAGTTCCGTCCGGGGAACGTGATCGCGATCGGCCTGCTCACACAGGTCGTCGGCTACATCCTGTTCACCCAGCTCGACGCCGGAACCGGCCTCGCGCTGGTGATCGCGAGCTTCGTCATCACCTACCCCGGCGTCGCGCCATCGATGGCACTGACGACCGACCTCGTAGTGAGCTCGGTGCCACCGGAGAAGACCGGTGGGGCCTCGGGGCTCGCGACCACCGCCAACGACCTGGGCATCTCGCTCGGTGTCGCCGTCATCGGCAGCGTCGGCCTCGCCACCTACCGCAGCCACATCGACGGCAACCTGCCCGAAGGACTCTCCCCGGAGGCGACTGCCGCCGCCTCGGACAGCATCGACGGCGCGCTCGCGGCGGCCGCGGAGCTGCCCGGCGCACTGGGCGAGCAGCTGGTGAGTGCCGCACAGGCAGCCTTCGCGGGCGGACTGAACATGGCCGCGGTCGTCTCGGCTGTCATCGCTGGAGTGGCAGCGATCATCGCCGCGACCCGCCTGCGCCACATCCGCCCGACCGGCGAAGCGCAGCAGCCCACCGAAGAAGTCCACAGCAACTAGGAATACCCCCGTGGGGTATTGCGTTGATGAAGTCATACACGAGTGAAGGAGTGTGGATCATGAGCACGAAGACCGAGTACCAGGTGACCGGGATGAGCTGCGGGCACTGCGAGACCGCGATCCGCGCCGAGGTCTCCGAGATCCCCGGCGTGACCGGCATCGACGTCAGCGCCCAGACGGGCCGCCTGGCAGTCACCGCCGAACAGTCCGTGGACGACGCCGCGGTGATCGCGGCCGTCGACGAGGCCGGCTATGCCGCGGTGAGGAGCTGAGATGAAGGCGCCTGCACGGCTGAGCCTGTACGGGCTGGTCCTCGTGGCCGTGTTCGCCGTGGCTGGATTCACGGCGAACGCGGTCATCCCCGAGGAAACCGTGCAGAGCTGGGCAGAAGACACCGCAGACAACACGCACCATGAGGAAGGAGACGCCATGAACGGCGACGAGCATGAAGGACATAACGCCGGCGCATCGTCGCTGGGCCTGGGCCTCGCACAGGACGGCTACCAGCTCACCGCGGTGAGCGCACCGACTGCTACCGGCACCGAAGGCGAGCTGTTGCTGACGGTCACCGGCCCGGACGGGAACCCGGTCACCGACTTCGAGCTGGAGCACGAGAAGGAGCTGCACCTGATCGCCGTCCGCGCCGACGGGCAGCATTTCCGCCACGTCCACCCGCAGATGAACGATGACGGCACCTGGTCCATCCCCTGGCAGTGGGAAGCCGCCGGGTCGTATCGCGTCTTCGCGGACTTCGTGCCCGCCGAGACCGGGGAGGGTATCACGCTCTCGACCTCGGTGCAGGTGGCGGGCGACTACGATCCCGTACCGGCCGAACCCGCTGCGACAACCAGCGTGAACGGTTTCGACGTCAGTGTCGAAGGTGACCTCGTCGCCGGCTCCACATCGGAGCTGACCATGACCATCACCCGTGACGGCGAGCCGGTCACCACACTGGAGCCTTACCTGGGCGCCTTCGGCCACCTCGTCGCCCTGCGCGACGGCGACCTCGCCTACCTGCACGTCCACCCGCACGGCGATGCACCACAGGCCGGCGAGACCTCCGGCCCGGAGATCGTGTTCGAGGCCACCGCACCGACCGAGGGCCGATACCTGCTGTACCTGGACTTCCAGATCGACGGACAGGTTCACACCGCGCCTCTGGTGATCGACACCACCGGCGCGGGTGATAACGGCGGCCACTCCGGCGGCGAGCACTCCGATACCGAGCCGGACACCGGCGATAAGCATGAGGAAGGAGCAGACCATGGCCACTGACCAGACCACCGGCAACGCCAGCAGCGCGGCGGGGATCGAGTTGCAGATCGGCGGCATGACCTGCGCCTCGTGCGCGAACCGAATCGAGAAGAAGCTCAACAAGCTCGACGGCGTCACCGCGTCGGTGAATTACGCGACCGAGAAGGCCAGCGTCACCGGCACCGACCTCGACGCGGCCGCGCTGATCGCCGAGGTCGAGAAGACCGGCTACACCGCCGCCCTCCCGAAGCCGCCCAAGGGCTCGGCCTCGGCAGAGGGCGACGAGGGCGAATCCGCCGAGGACGCCGAGCTGCGCACGCTGCGACAGCGACTCATCGGCTCCGCGGTGCTGGCGGTTCCGGTCATCGCGATGGCGATGATCCCCGCCTTGCAGTTCGACTACTGGGGCTTCGCCTCCCTGGCGCTGGCTGCCCCCGTGGTGGTGTGGGCAGGCTGGCCGTTCCACAAGGCCGCGTGGATGAACCTCCGTCACGGGGCAGCGACAATGGACACGCTCATCTCGGTCGGCACCACGGCGGCGATGATCTGGTCGATCGTCGCCCTGTTCTTCGGCACCGCGGGCGATCGCGGAGTGGTCCATCCGTTCGAGCTCACCATCTCGCGCTCCGACGGGCTCGGGCACATCTATCTCGAAGTCGCCGCCGGGGTGATCACCTTCATCCTGCTCGGCCGCTACTTCGAGAAGCGCTCCAAACGCCGCGCCGGCGCAGCCCTGCGCGCACTGCTGGAGCTTGGCGCGAAGGAAGTCTCCGTGCTCCGGAACGGGCAGGAAGAACGAGTCTCCATCGACGAGCTGACCGTGGGTGATGAGTTCGTCGTCCGGCCCGGCGAGAAGATCGCTACCGATGGCACGATCACTTCCGGCAACTCCGCGATCGACGCCTCCATGCTCACCGGCGAATCCGTGCCCGTCGAGGTCTCCGAGGGCGACAACGTCACCGGCGCAACCGTCAACGCTGGCGGCCGCCTGGTCGTGAAGGCCACCCGCGTCGGCTCGGACACCCAGCTGGCCCAGATGGCCAAGATGGTCGAAGACGCGCAGTCGGGCAAGGCCGAGATCCAACGCCTCGCCGACCGGGTCTCCGGCGTCTTCGTGCCCATCGCAATCGCCGTCGCCGTCGCGGCCCTCGGTGCCTGGATCGGGGCCGGGTTCCCACTCTCGGCGGGGTTCACCGCGGCGGTCGCGGTACTCATCATCGCATGCCCGTGTGCCCTCGGCCTCGCGACGCCCACCGCGCTGCTGGTCGGCACCGGACGGGGTGCGCAGATGGGCGTGCTCATCAAGGGCCCCGAGACCCTGGAATCGACCCGCAAGGTCGACACGATCGTGCTGGACAAGACCGGCACCGTCACCACCGGAAAGATGACCCTCACCGACGTCATCACCGCAGGCGGCGTGGATCGGACCGAGCTGCTGCGCATCGCGGGCGGGCTGGAGGACTACTCCGAGCACCCCATCGCCCAGGCCATCGCCGCCGGAGCCACCTCCGAGGTCGGAGACCTGCCCGCCCCCGAGTCGTTCGAGAACATCGAGGGCAAGGGCGTGCAGGGAATCATCGACGGCCACGCCGTCGTCGCCGGACGCGAATCACTGCTGGCGGACTGGTCGATCCACCTCGATGCGCACCTCCGGACCGCGAAGCAGACGGCCGAGGCCGAGGGCAAGACCGCCATCGCAGTCGGCTGGGACGGACAGGCGCGTGGCGTCCTGGTCGTCTCCGATCAGATCAAGCCCACCAGCGCGCAGGCCATCGCCCAGTTCAAGGAGCTAGGCCTAACCCCGGTGCTACTGACCGGTGACAACCAGGCCGTTGCCGAGCAGGTCGCCGCCGAGGTCGGTATCGACCAAGTGATCGCCGAGGTCATGCCCAAGGACAAGGTCGACGTCGTCGCCCGTCTCCAGGGCGAGGGCAAGGTCGTGGCGATGGTCGGCGACGGCGTCAACGACGCCCCCGCCCTCGCACAGGCCGACCTCGGCCTGGCCATGGGCACCGGCACCGACGTGGCGATCGAGGCCGCCGACATCACCCTCGTGCGCGGCGACCTGCGCGCCGCAGCCGACGCGATCCGGCTCGCCCGGCGCACTTTGCGGACGATCAAAACGAACCTGTTCTGGGCCTTCGCCTACAACACCGCCGCGATCCCACTCGCCGCCTTCGGACTCCTCAACCCGATGCTCGCCGGCGCGGCCATGGCCCTGTCCAGCGTGTTCGTCGTCTCCAACAGCCTGCGGCTACGCACGTTCAAGGCCCGCGCGGACGACACCAGCGCTCCGGCACCCGCCGGACCGGCACCGGCCCGCGAGCCGGTGAACGCCTGACCCATCCGTCATCGACACAACACGAAAGGAAACACGATGACTGCACACGAGAACCTGAACCTGACCGACACCTCCTCCAGCGGCGGGAGCTGCTGCGGCCACACGCCCAGTGCGGAGGCCATCGCACACACCCCGGCCGATGAGATGACCGAATGCAAGGTGATGGCCGGCACCCCGGTCGTCAAGGCGCAGGCGGAGGAAGCCGGCCTCTACCGCGACTACCAGGGCCAGCGGTACTGGTTCTGCTGCGCCGCCTGCGGCCCCCTGTTCGACGCCGATCCCGACCGCTACGCGAACGCCGCCTAACGGCATCTGGTTCCGCGCTCCCATCGAGCAGGCGCGCACGGGAGCGCGGAACCTTCGCCCCGGTCGCCAACCTGGGGACAGAGGCGATGAATGAAAGAGACGAGACCCATGAGCAACGATCCCTCGACACAATCGCACCAGCACGCTGGGCACGTGGGCGCTCAGCACGCGCACCACGACGAGCCGGACACGCACGCCGGCCACCACGATCACCACCCGGGTCATGGCGAGGCTCCTGACCCCCACGACGATCATGATGCCCACGCGGGCCATGCCGACCACGGCGGGCACGAGCATGGGCATGCCGGGCACGGAGACCACGTCGGGCAGTTCCGCCGCCTGTTCTGGATCATGCTCGTCCTCGCGGTCCCGGTCGTGGCGTTCAACGACATGTTCGCCCACCTCATCGGCTACCACCTGCCCGAAGCGGAATGGGTCTGGTGGATCTCACCGATCCTCGGCACCGTCATCTACTTCTGGGGCGGCTGGCCGTTCCTCACCGGCGGGCTGAGCGAGATCCGCTCTCGCAAGCCCGGCATGATGCTCCTCATCGCCCTGGCGATCACCGTCGCGTTCCTCGCCTCCTGGGGCGCGAGCCTGCACATCCTCGACCACGAACTGAACTTCTGGTGGGAACTGGCGCTGCTGGTGGTCATCATGCTGCTGGGTCACTGGATCGAGATGCGCTCCCTCGCGCAGACCACCTCGGCGCTGGATTCCTTGGCCGCGCTGCTGCCCGACGAGGCCGAGAAGATCGACGGCGACGACGTGGTCAAGGTCGCCCCCGCCGATCTCACTGTCGGCGACGTGGTGATCGTCCGGCCCGGTTCCTCGGTGCCCGCCGATGGGCGGATCGTCGACGGGTCGGCGTCGATGGACGAGTCGATGGTCACCGGCGAATCCAAGACCGTGCGCCGGGAGACCGGTGACCGGGTGGTCGCCGGCACCGTCGCCACCGATTCCGGGCTGCGCGTCGAGGTCACCGCCACTGGCGATGACACCGCCCTTGCCGGTATTCAGAAGCTCGTCACCGATGCCCAAGCATCGTCCTCCCGCGCGCAACGGATCGCCGACACCGCGGCCGCGTGGCTGTTCTGGTTCGCCCTGGGAGCAGCGGTGATCACCGCTGTCATCTGGTCACTGGTCGGATTGCCGGACACTGCCGTGGTCCGCACGATCACCGTGCTCGTCATCGCCTGCCCCCACGCGCTCGGACTCGCGATCCCGCTGGTGGTGTCGATCGCGACCGAGCGCGCCGCCCGCGGCGGGGTGCTCATCAAGGACCGCCTCGCGTTGGAGTCCATGCGCACCGTGGACGCGGTGCTGTTCGACAAGACCGGCACCCTGACCAAGGGCGAGCCCACCGTCACCGCCATCGACCCCGCAGGCGACCGAACCGAAGACGAGGTGCTGGCGCTGGCTGCCGCAGCCGAGGCCGACAGTGAACACCCGCTCGCTCGCGCCATCGTCACAGCCGCCCGCACCCGAGAACTCGACGTGCCCGCAGCCTCGGACTTCTCCTCCTCCCCGGCAGTCGGCGTCAAAGCCACCGTCGGCGGAACCGTCATCGAGGTCGGTGGCCCCTACCTGCTCGACCAGCACCAGCAAGACGAACTCCCCATCGCCGACACCTGGCGCAATGAGGGCGCGATCATCCTGCACGTGATCTCCGACGGCGAGGTCATCGGCGCTCTGCGGCTGGCCGACGAGATCAGGCCCGAGTCCCGAGAGGCCGTCGATGCACTACACGCTGCCGGGGTGCAGGTCGTGATGATCACCGGCGACGCCCAGGCCGTCGCCGACACCGTCGCGAAGGATCTCGGCATCGACCGCGTCTTCGCCGGGGTCCGCCCGGAAGACAAGGCCGCCAAGGTCGCCGAACTCCAAAACGAGGGCAGAAAAGTCGCGATGGTCGGCGACGGCGTCAACGATGCCCCCGCGCTCGCCCAAGCCGACGTCGGCATCGCCATCGGCGCGGGCACCGACGTGGCGATCGGATCGGCCGGCGTCATCCTCGCCTCCTCCGATCCACGCTCCGTGCTCTCCGTCATCGAGCTCTCCCGAGCGACCTTCCGGAAGATGAAGCAAAACCTGTGGTGGGCGGCCGGCTACAACCTCATCTCCGTCCCGCTGGCCGCGGGCGTCCTCGCACCGATCGGGTTCGTGCTGCCGATGAGCATCGGCGCGATCCTCATGTCCGTCTCCACTGTCGTCGTCGCCCTCAACGCTCAACTGCTGCGCCGACTCGACCTCACCCCGCAAGCCAGCACGTCCAGAATCCTTGACCACTCCGCGTGAGCGGTCATCTATCCGCCCATCCGTTAGGAGGACACCTGACATGGACATCTTGACTGACACAGCCGCTCAGGTCACTCACGGTTACATCACCGAGAAGGATCGCTACCTCGCGAGGCTCAAACGCATCGAAGGCCAGGCCCGCGGCATCCACCGAATGGTCAACGAGGATGCGTACTGCATCGACATTCTCACCCAGATCAGCGCGATCACCTCAGCACTGGAGAACGTCGCTCTCGGCCTGCTCGATGACCACCTCAAACACTGCGTCGCCGGAGCCATCCAGCACGACGGCGCCGAGGTCGAGGTAAAGCTCAAGGAAGCCTCCGACGCCATTGCCAGACTCGTCAAATCCTGAGGAGGAACGTCATGGGCATCATCGGCCGCGCGCTGCGATCCACACTCGACACAGGACAGATTAGCGTCTCGGTAAGTCGCTGCTGCGACGCCGTGAAATGGGTCATCACCGCATCGACGACGACGCGTAACAGTCGCCGATAACGTCGACCTGTTTCCGTTCCCGGCATCACGAAAGCGCTGGGGGCCGACATGACGCCTTACGACCCCTTGATCGCTCGGACACGTACGATCCATCGCCCGATGGGTCCCGTCGCCTACGACTGCGTGAAGCTCATCGTGATCCGGTCGGGGTCGGCGATCCTGTTCAGCGAGTTCGGGGAACGACCAGTCAGCCCCGGTGACGTAGTGCTGCTCGGGGCCAATGTGCTCTGCGGGTCGGAACCGGAAGGACACGTCACGGTCACCACGATCTACGCCGACACTGACTTCCTGCTCGATCAGCTGTTCTGGCAGCACGCCGACGTGCTCCGCGACCGCCTCGACGCGCAAGGTTTCGCCGATACGAACTACACCGAACCGGCGCAGGTGCTCCACCTCGGTGAGGGCCGCTCGGGAATGTTGATGCCCTGGTTGGATGAACTCGTCGCGCTCAGCGTCGATGGCGCCTACCGGGAGCGGTTCCATCGGATGCAGGCGTTGTGGCACGCGGTTATCGACCAGGTGGCTCCATTCATTCGCATCACTCCGTACCGGACTTCGCCGCACCAGCGTGCACGGGTCCGACCTACCTTGCCCAGGGATCGCCGTTTCAGGCCGCTGCGGGCCGAAGCCAGGCAGGTTCGCGATGCTCTGCACAGTGACATCGCTCGGGGTTGGGAGCTGTCGGAGCTGGCAGCGATGGTGCATCTGTCCTCGAAGCAGCTCTCGCGGGTGTTCGTGGATGCGTACGGGAAGACGCCGTTGACGTATCTGACGATGCTGCGGGTCGAGGAGATGGCCCGCTTGCTGCGCGAGACGGAACTGACGATTGAGCAGGCCGGGCGGCGGGTCGGGTGGCGCTCCCGGAACCGTGCGTCGGCGGCGTTCCGGGAGTGCGTCGGGATCACCCCAAGCCGGTATCGGGCGATGCGCTCCACGAGCGGTGGGGTGCCCACGAACGGGACGTCGGTGCCCACCTAAACGACCCCATGCCAGGCGGTCGATGCCACGGCACTGTCGGTGCTGGTAGGCCGGACTGTCCAAGCGTCAGGTGCCTCCGCGTTCCTGACGGCCAACTTACCGCTCTATTCGTTCGCTGACCGTCTCGACTCTCCGGATACACCTGGCTCACCTCGCAGGTGCAAGACCAGCCGCCATCACCCCCTGGTGGCTGGTCTACCGGGAGGAGGCCGAACAATGGCGACGAGGGAAGAGGCCCGTCAGAAGCGGGACGAGAAGCTCGATGAGCTCCACGAGAAGCTGACCGGTGCGGTCGAGCAGCTCGTCACGGGCGAGGACTGGGCTGACGCGTTGCGTTTCGCAGCCCGGTTCCGGTCTCGCTCGTTCAACAATGTTCTGCTGATCTGGGAACAGCATCAGGCGGCGTTCGAGCAGGGACAGGTTCCCGAGCCGTTCCCGACCTATGTCGCCGGGTACAAGCAGTGGCAGCAGCTGGGTCGGCAGGTCGCGAAGGGCCAGTCCGGGTATCAGATCCTCGCACCCGTCACGGGGAGGTTCGCGTCCGCGAACCCCTCAGATCCGGCGTCCTGGTATCGCTTGAATCGGGGTGAGAAGCCGAAGCCGGGCGAGGTGGTGCGCTCGCGGATGGTCGGCGTGCGCCCCGCCTACGTCTGGGATGTCTCCCAGACCGGCGGCGATCCGATCTCGGAGGCACCGTCGCCGACCTTGTTGGAGGGTGAAGCACCCGACGGGCTCTGGGACGGCCTCGCGCAGCAGGTGCGGGCGACCGGGTTCACCGTGATGTCGGTGCCGCACGAGGGCATGATCCACGGGGCCAACGGACTCACGAACTTCGACACCAAGACGGTCGCGGTGCGGGAGAACATGGACACCGCCGCCCAGGTCAAAACCCTCGCCCACGAGCTCGCACATGTGCTGATGCACGATCCCGACCAGGAAGACGCACGTCTGCATCGCGGGATCGGCGAGGTCGAAGCCGAGTCCGTCGCGCTCATGATCGGCGCCGCCCACGGAATGGACACCACTGGGTACACGATCCCGTACGTGGCCGGGTGGGCGGCGAACGTCGACGGGAAGGAACCCGTCGAGGTCGTCAAAGCCACCGGCGAGCGGGTGCGGAAGACCGCCGCCGGGGTTCTCGACCAGCTCGACACTGCCCAGGTGTCCGACGGCACCCCGCCGGGCATTGACCGTGATGGTCCGACCCGGAAGACGCCGGAGCGCAAGCCCTCCGAGCGTGAGACGCCGGGTCGGCGGGTCAAGCCGTTCCAGGAGCCCGAGCGCGCCCGTGAGCGGGTGGGTACTGAGGGGCGGGGGCTGTGATGAGCCGCCGGAGCGGGTTCACCGACGCGGTGCGGCGGATGGATGCGTCCTGGCCGCTGCCGGATGCCGCGGCGGCGTTCGCGAGGGCGGGGGTGCCGGTGTTTCCGTGCGCGCCGAACGGTAAGCAGCCGATCACCCGGCGCGGGTTCCAAGACGCGACCACCGACCTGACCCAGGTGCAGGTGTGGTGGTCGCGGTTCCCGGCCGCGAACATCGGGATGCCCACCGGTGCCGCCTCCGGTGTGGTGGTCGTGGACGTCGATGTGCACGGAGTCAACGGCTACGCGGCTTTTCGCCGCGCGCGCCGGGCGGGGCTGGTGAACGGGTGGGAGGCGCTGGTGCGCTCACCGACCGGCGGCCTGCACATCTATTACCCGGCTGGGGACGGTGAGCAGACGTCGTGGCAGGCCGGGCGTGCGGGGATCGACTTCCGCGGGGACCGCGGCTACATCATCGTCCCGCCCTCCCGCCGCCTCATCGGCGGCGACAGCGTGCTCTATCGCCCCACCAGGTTCGCGCCGCCCGACGGCCGGCCGCTGGACGCGGGCCGGCTGCGCGACTTCCTCGATCCGAAGCCGCCGCCTCGGCCCCGTTGGGAGGGGCCGGTCGCGAGCTCGGAGGCGATGGTGGGCCGGCTGGCATCGTGGGTGGCGCGTCGGCAGGAGGGCGAGCGCAACGCCGGGCTCTTCTGGGCCGCGTGCAAGCTCGCCGAGAACGGCATGCCCAGAGACGACGCGTTCGAGGTACTGTGCGCCGCGGCCTCGCAGGCCGGGCTGGCCGAACGCGAGATCACGACGACCGTCCACTCCGCCTACCGCGCCGTCGCCACCACCACCACCACCACCCCTGCTGCCTCTGGGGCCGAGCGGGGTGCCGGGTCGCCGTTCGGGCTCGCGCGTCCTGCTGTGCGGGCGGAACCGACCCGGGGGTTGTCATGACGGCCGGGTCGGGGCGCCGGTGGGCGGTGGTCGCCGCGGCGTCGGGCACGGTGCTGATCGGCGGTGGCGCGTTCTGGCTGAGCTTTGTCGCGTTGGCCGATCTCGCGGTGCGCTCGGGCATCGACGCCCGGCAGGCGTGGATCTGGCCGCTGCTGGTGGACGGGCTGATCGTGGTCGCCACCGTCGCGGTCGTCGCCCTCGACGGGCACCGCTCGGCCTGGTACCCGTGGGCGCTGCTGATCGCCGGCGCGGGAATGTCGGTGACCGCGAACGCCGCCCACGCGATCGTCGCCGCGACCGCGTCGGTGCCGGCCCTGCTGGCCGCGATCGTCGCCGCGGTGCCGCCGTTGGTGCTGCTGGCGTCCACGCACCTGACCGTCGTCCTCACCCGCTCCACCAAGACGACCATCGAATCTCCCGCCACTGAGCCTCCCGTCGTTGAGCCTCGCGTTACTGGACCGGCGCTGACCGGCACCGTGAGCACGGGCAGGGAGAAGGACGACGCTCAGGCTTCGCCGCCCGAGCTGCCCGAGCTGCCCGAGCACCCTGAGTCGGCTGCCGCCGGCGACCCGGAGGCACCACCGCCGGCACTACCGTCCGGCGCACCGTTTCCGACATCACGGCCGGAGCCCCAGAGCAAGCCCCAGGGCGAGCCCACGCCAAAGCCGTCGCCCGGCTCCGATCTCACCGAGCCCGCACTACCCGAGCCGGAGTCGGCTGGCGTGCCGGGTCGGCGTGAGCGGGCCGTGGCGCTGCGGGAAGCGGGCTGGTCGAACAAGGCGATCGCCCGCGAACTCGGGGTGCACGCCTCGACGGTGGGCCGCTGGTTCCCCCGCACCCCCAGCAGCGAATCAGAGACCGAGATGAAAGAAGACAAGGAGAAGGAGCCCGAGCATGAACCCCAACGAGCATGAACACGACCACGCTGCCCGGCACGAGACGCCGAAGACGGCACGTCCTGAACCGGTGGAGGTGACGGGCGCACCGGAGGCGATCCAGGCCGCCGACGTCGACCGCAAGAACCCGAACGCCGAGGGCGCTGACCCGAAGCGGCGGGCCCGCGGGGTCGACTGGGTGCGCTCGTCGGACCTGCTGGCCCGCGGCAGCGGGATCGCCTCCCGCCGGGCCATCGACTTCGAGACCCACCTGGCACAGAAGGCGCATGACCCGCTCGCCCGCGGGGCGGAGCGACTGGGTGAGCGGGCGCGGGAGCTGCCACCGCTGTCGGCGTTCGGACGCGGCAAGAGCCGCGAGGGTGCCGGGCGTGGCCCGGTCGGGATGAGCTGAGGTGACCGGCCATGACCATCGTCAACGACGACACCGAACGCCGCGCTCCAGGCACAGGAGTGGCTGCGTGCACCTGCTCGCCAGGAGGAGCCGAAACCATGACCACAACCAACGCCACGAACGTCCCGCACGAGGACTACACGACCAGCGCCGGGCTGCGCGCCCTGCTGAGGCGGCTGCACGAGGCCGGCGAGCGAGCGTGGGCGGCTGATCCGGTCGCCGCCGAACTGATGCGCTTCGCCGCGGAGAAGTACGCCGCGCTGGCGCGCAAGCACGGGCTGGACCCGTGGGAGGCGGCCAGCGCGGCGTTCGATGTGATGCGCACCCGCTCGGCTCGCGAGGCACACGATCCGTGGGGCGTGGTCACCCACGCGGTGCGGATCACCTGCATCGCCGAGGAACGCGCCCAAGGGTTGCTGTGCTCGACCCACCAGGCCCGCCGTCCGCACATCTCCGCGTTCCACGACGCCGAGCGCATCTCCGACCGTGAGACACCGCTGTCGGAGTATCACCCGGCGTTCCAGGTCACCGACCCCGAACCCGACCCCGCAGGCGGTGACGCCGGCAACGGAAGCGGCGGCGGTGGCGGGGCGCAGGCGTCGATGTCGGCGTCCTCGGCACTGGAGGACGCGATCGCGCTCGTGACGATGCTCGGCTGGGAGCCGGCGACCGCGCGGGCGTCCGTGGAGCACATCTGCGGCGCGTTGGCCAAGGCCGAGGCGCGGCATACCGCCTACGAGAACCTGCGCCGTGACCAGTACGCCCGTGCGCTGCTCGATCTGCCCGCCCGGTCCTGGACGGCCCTGCTGAAAGCGCTGCTCGGCAACCCACACCCGAGCCTGGCGGCGACCAGCGCCGGGCGGGGCGTGCTGCTGCGGCTGGTGATCGGCGAGACCCTCCCCGTGCTGCTGCGCGATGACGACCTCGTGCTCACCGTGTGCCTGGCCGCTCCCGACCGGGGCCGCAAGTAGGCAGACAACACGCGGATCGGAAGGAGGTGAGTGGCGATGGGGATCGAATTGGAGCGCACGGTCGATTCGATCCAGGTCGGCACCCGCCACCGCACCGATCTGGGCGATATCGAGGCGCTGGCCAAGTCGATCCGCCAGCACGGCCTGTTGCAGCCGATCACCGTCACCACCGACGGGGTGCTGGTGTGCGGGCGGCGCCGACTCGCAGCGATCAGACTGTTGCGCTGGCGCACGGTCAGCGTCTGGGTCCGCCGGGGTGTCTCGGATCGACTCGGGCACCTGCTGGCCGAACAGGACGAGAACGTCCACCGCAAGCCGCTCACCCAGCTCGAAGCCGCCGCCCTCTACCGCGAACTCAAACAGCTCATGGCCGAGGACGCCGAACGACGTGATGCCGCGACCCGGTTCTCCAGCGAGAATCAACCCGGAAGCGACGGGGGTGCAAAATTTGCACCCCCGTCGCTGGGGCCGGTCGGCAAGACCCGCGAGCAAGCCGCGGCGATGATCCCCGGCGGCGCTTCGCACACGACGTTGGAGAAGATCAACCAGGTCCAACGGGTCGCCGACGACCCCGGCACCCCGGAGTCTTTGCGTGTGCTGGCCGCGACGGAGCTGGCGGGAATCGAGGCGGGTGGACCGGTCGACCCGGCCTACCAGCGCGTACGCGCCGCGGCCGCAGAGGCCGAGCAGGCCCGGCAGGCCGAACTGCACGCGCTGGCCGAGGAAGCCGTCGCCCGCGTCACCGGCCCGGGCCATACCAAGAAGCGCAAGGACACGACCGCCGAGTCCGCGCCGGCGCAGGTGCCGGGTCGGTGGCCGGTGGCGGCATTCGTGCAGACCTGGACCTCGCTGACCGACTGGTGGACCCACTACGACCCCGCCGAGCTCGCAACTGAGCTCACCGGCGAACAGGCCACCATCTTCCTGACCGTCGTCGAGGGCACCGTAGCGTTCGCCGATCACCTGCGCCCCCTCCTCAGCATCGACCCCGCCGAGACCGGCGATCACCCCGGCCATGGTGATGATGCCGGCGGCGAGATGACCGCGCAGACCGCGGCCGACGGCGATACGGGGACGGCGCGGCGGCACCTGCGCGCGCTGTAACCACGAGTCGCGAGCCCGGACCCGCCGTGTGGGGCGGGGCTCGTGCACCTGGGCGGCATGAAGACTTCTGCCGACACCCCTCCCCGCAAGCGCCTGATCGTCCTGCTCGCCGCGGGCCTGACCGTCCTGATCCTCGCCGGGGTCGGGATCTACGGACTGATCCAAGGCCCCCGCACCGGACCACCCAACGACAACGACGACGACCGTCCGGCACCGTCCGCTCCGTCGGAGGACGGACCGGCGCTCCCGGACCGGATCGCGCCGGTGGTCCCCAGCAGTGACCCGGAGACCTTCGCCCGCAACGTGGCGACCTCGGTGTTCGCGTGGGATACCGGGGCCGGGTTCATGCCGCTGGACTACACGGCGGTGTTGATGGAGGTCGCCGATCCCACCGGCACCGAGCAAGCAGGCCTCGCATCGGATATCGCCGCCTACCTGCCCACTCGCCAGGCGTGGGTCGAGTTGCGCCCGTACGCCACCACCCAGCACCTGGAGATCACCGACACGTTCGTGCCGGACGCCTGGGCACAGGCCGAGGAGCAGGCGCGGCCGGGGCAACTCACGCCGGGCACGACGGCGATCACGATCGAAGGCATCCGCCACCGCGCAGGGTTCTGGAACGACGAACCCGTCACGAGCGCGCACGAGGTGGCGTTCACCGTGTTCGTGATCTGCAAGCCCGCCTACGACACCTGCCACTTGCTGCGTCTGTCCGAGCTCGACAACCCGCTGCGCTGACTTGGCCACGAGAGAGATCAGGAGGTGTTGTGGTGTTGAAGAAGCTCGCCATCGGCCTGCTCGCCCTGGTGCTGGCAGCGCCGTTGCTGTCCATGGTGGGGATCGGGCTGCTGATGAACCCCGCCCTCACCGCGGCCTGCACGGTCTCCGGCGGGAGCTTCACCGTCGGCGAGGTCCCCGACGAGCTCGCCGTGCAGACCCGCGACGGCGAACAGTTCACGCTGAACAAGACGCAGCTCACCCACGCGGCCACGATCATCGAGACCGGCTCCGGCATCGACGGCGTGAACCGCGACGGGCTCCAGATCGCGCTGATGGCGGCCCTGACCGAATCGACGCTGCGCCAGCTCGCCAACACCAGCGCCTACCCGGAATCCGCGGACTACCCGAACGACGGCGACGGCAGCGACAACGACTCGCTGGGGCTGTTTCAGATGCGTTCGCAGTCGGGGTGGGGCACCGTCGCCGAACTCATGGACACCACCTACCAGGCCGAGGCGTTCTTCGGCGGACCCGACGGACCCAACGGCGGATCGCCGCGCGGACTGTTGGACATTCCCGGCTGGGAGCAGATGGGCAAAGGCGAGGCCGCCCAAGCTGTCGAAGTCTCGGCCCACCCGGAGCGGTATGAGAACTACAGCCCGGTCGCCGTCGCGATCCTCGACGCCCTGATCGGCCCGACCACCGGCACGACCGCAGCAGGTAGCACAGACGGCAGCCCGACGATCGCCCCGGCCTTGGCGGAGTCATCGCGAGTGGTGTTCCCGCTGCCGGAGGGCACTTGGACGGCAACGTCGCCGTTCGGGCCGCGCGTCCACCCGATCACTGGGGAAGAGTCCTTCCACACCGGATCGGATTTCTCCGCCGCCGATGGCACGCCGATCCTCGCCGCCGCCGACGGCACCGTCACGGTGGCGGAGTTCTCCGGCGGATACGGTGGTCTGGTCGTCATCGAGCACACCATCGGCGGGGCCACGGTGGCGACCGCGTATGCGCACTCCTGGGAGGACGGCATTCACGTGGCCGCCGGAGACACGGTGACCGCGGGGCAGCACATCGCCGATGTCGGCAGCTCCGGCATGTCGACCGGCCCGCATCTGCATTTCGAGGTCCGTGACGGTGGCACCGATGGGGAGTACATCGACCCTGCCGCCTGGCTCAATCAGCACGATGCCGCCGATCTGCCCGAAGCCGAGACCGGCCCACCCGGCGGCGACTGCGACCCCGAGACCGGCAGCGGGCCGGGTGGGGAGCCGGACCCGTTCACCGGCGACAACCCGGACGAGCTGGTGGACGACCCGACCACCGATGGGCAGATCACCCGCCGCACCCTGCACCTGTATCAGCAGACCTCCGCGGCGTTCCCGGAGACGACCTGGGCCTGCTACTCACCTCGCCCCGGCTCGGTCTCGGAACATCCGCTCGGGCGGGCCTGCGACATCGCATTCGGCAATGCCATCGGGCAGATGCCCACCCCGGCGCAGCGCGAGCAGGGGTGGGAGGTCACGAACTGGATGAAGACCCACGCCGAAGTCCTCGGGGTGGAGTACCTCATCTGGGATGGGAAGATCTGGTCGCTCTCCCGCGACGACGAGGGGTGGCGTGATTACGACGGCGGCGGCATGCACGACCCCGGCTCCATTACCGGCGGACATTTCGATCACTCGCATGTGACCGTCGCCGATTCGGTCGGGGGTGCGTGATGGAGGTGTTCCCGGATTTCGAGGGACTGGGCGGGATCGGTGACCTGGAGAGCGTGATCGGCGCGCTGTTGATGTTCGTGCTGGTGATCGCGGTGCTGATGCTCATCGTCTCCGGCATCATCTGGGCGATCGCGTCCTCGACGGGCAACTACCACGCGGCCGGCAAGGCCCGCACCGGTGTGCTCGTCGCCCTCGGTGCGGCGATCCTCGCAGGCTCCGGGGTGGCCTGGATGAACTGGCTCATCGGCATCGGCCAACAACTCTGACCCCACCCCGCACGCGTTGCGCCCGTCCTGGCTGTTCGGCCCGGGGCGGGCCCTTTCTCGTGCGCTGGCGGGTGGTGGTGCACCTGGTGGCAGAACCGTATCCGTTCTCTTCCAGAGGAGTTTAGCCGTGATCGACATCGACCCCAACTCGTCCGGTCTTCCGGGCATCGAGCAACTCCGCGACATCGTCGGCGCCGTGATGACCGTAGGCCTCATCCTGTCCGTGCTCGCCCTGATCGTCTCGGCGATCGTGTGGGGTTTCGGCTCCAACAGCAGCAACCCGCACCTCTCCGGCCGCGGCAAGATCGGCGTCCTCATCTCCTGCGGTGCCGCGGTGATCTGCGGCGCCAGCGTCACCTTGATCAATTTCTTCTGGGACGTCGGCCAAGCCGTCTGACCGCCATCCATCCCGTAACCCGTGAGGGAGGTGTGTGATGGCGCTGTGCGATCTGCCCGTCATCTCCAACGTCTGCGACTCCGCAGGTGAAGCGGCCGCGTCGCTGATCTCGGCTCCGTTCGACTGGTTCGCCCAAGCCGTCGGCGGAGCGGCCGGCTGGCTGCTGGAAGCGATGTGGGCGGTGTTCGACACCACGACGCTGGTCGATGTCACCCAAGACGGCTACGTCTCCGTCTACAACCTGCTGTTCGGGATCGGCGTGTTCATCGTGCTGATCTTCTTCTGCTTCCAGCTCATCCTCGGCCTGATCCGCCGTGACCCCACCGCCTTGTCCCGTGCCGCGCTCGGCGCCGGGAAAGCGGTGCTCGGCAGCTTTGTGGTGCTCACCCTGACGGCGCTGGCGTTGGAGATCACCGACCAGCTCACCATCGGGATCATCCAGGCCGCCGGCGAGACCACCGAGACGATGGGCGACAAGATCATCCTGCTCTCGGCCGGACTGGTCGGCATCAACGTCGCCGCGCCCGGTGTCGGCGCAATCGTGACGATCTTCCTCGGTGGCCTGATGGTCGCCGCCGTTGCGATCGTCTGGTTCAGCCTGTTGATCCGCAAGGCGCTGCTGCTGATCGCGATCGTCCTCGCACCCTTGGCGTTCGCCGGGGCGGCATGGGATGCCAGCCGCTCCTGGATCGGGAAATGGGCGGCGTTCGTCCTCGCCCTGATCATCAGCAAGTTGGTGCTGGTGGTGGTGTTCCTGATCGCGATCACGCAGATGGCGACCCCGATCGAGGCCGATCTGACGGCGATCACCGAGCCGATCACCGGGATCGTCATGCTCGCCATCGCCGCGTTCGCCCCGTACATGGTCTACCGCGTCATCGCGTTCCTCGGCTTCGACCTCTACAACACCATGGGCGCCGAACAAGAGGCCAAGAACGCGATGAACCGCCCCGTCCCGGTCCCGACCAAACCGCAGGGCGACGGCCCGAAGAAAGTCCTCGACGACGGAGGCGGCGGAGGAAGTGGCGGAGGCGGCGGTGGCGGAGGCGGTGGGAATCCGCCACCACCCCCTGGCGGCGGAGGAGGTGGCGGAGGTGGTGGGAACCCGCCACCGCCCCCGCCCGGCGGAGGCGCTGGTGCCGGGGCTGGCGCGGGCAGCGGAGGTGCGGCGGGCGCGGGGGCTGCTGCGGGTCCGGCCGCGGCCGTGGTCATCGGCGCGCAGGTCGCGAAGAAGGCCGCCACCGCAGGCCCGGAGGCCGGTAGGCAGGTCGGCGGGCAGGCCGAGACCGCCGCCGATGGCGCGAACCAGAACAGCGCCAACACCACCAGCAATGGCAGCGGTGGGCCGGCATCGCAGGCACCGCCACATCGCAATCCCCAGCCGAACGCCCCATCCGGGCCGAAGCCCTCGGCCAGCGACGGCGGCACGAGGCCGCCGGCGGGCGGAAAGGAGTGAGACCGTGAGCACGAAACACCACGCCGAGAACACCGGCCCGGGGACCGAGCTGGTGCCGGTGAAGTTCTCCCGGCTGACCCGCCGCGGCATCCTGCTCGGCCTGTCCGCCTCCCAGCTCGTGACCCTCGGCATCGGGGTGCTCGCACTGGTGGGCGCGTTCTACGCCGGCGGCGGGATGCTCATCGCCTACACCGCCCCGGTCTGGGCGCTCTCGGCGGTGCTGACCTGGATGCCCATCGCAGGCCGCCCGGCCGTGGAATGGATACCCGTGGCCGGCTGGTGGCTCTGGCGCACCACCGGCGGACAACTGCTCTACCGGCGGCGGATCGTCGCACCCCGCCCCGCCGGCACCCTCGCCCTGCCCGGCGACATGGCACGCCTGCGTGAGCACATCGACCCCGAGACCGGGGCCGGCATGATCCACGACCCCCACCAGGGCACGCTGACGGTGGTGTGTGAGATCCGGCATCCCGCGTTCGTGCTCCTCGACCCTGCCGAACAGCACCGCCGAGTCACCTCCTGGGGGCGGGTGCTCGCGACCGTGTGCCGCTCCGGGCGGATCGCGACCCTCCAGGTGCTGGAGCGCACCCTGCCGGACTCCGGCACGGGCCTGGCGGAATGGTGGGCCGCCCACGGCACCCAGGACGACTCCTGGGCGTCGACCACCTACCAAGAACTCATCGACCGCGCCGGCCCTGCCGGCGAACGCCACGCCACCACCATCAGCCTCAGCCTGGACATGAAGGCTGCCGCCCGCCAGATCCGGACCGCCGGCGACAGCCTGCGCGGGGCCGCCGCGGTACTACGGCAAGAGATGAGCACTCTCACCGCGGCGCTGCGTGCCGCCGACCTCACCTCGACCGGATGGCTGACCCCGGGGCAGGTCGCCGTGATCCTCCGCTCGGCGTACGACCCGGCGGTCGCGGCGACCTTGGAGCGTCACGGGGAGCTCGGGCAGTCGCTGGCGACGGCGGGGCCAGTCGCGGTGACCGAGACATGGACGAACCTTCGCACCGACTCCGCCCACCACACGGTCCTATGGATATCGGAGTGGCCGCGGTCGATGGTGTATCCGGGGTTCCTCGCCCCCATGGTGCTCTCCTCCGGGATCGGGCGGGCGTTGTCGCTGCTCTACACGCCGCTGCGCACCGACCAGGCCGCCCGCGACATTCGCAAGAAGAAAGTCGAGCACATCTCTGACGCGGCGCAGCGGCGGCGGATCGGGCAGATCGAGGACGCCGCCCAGACCGCCGAGTACGAGGACGTGCTCCAGCAGGAGGCCGACCTGACTGCCGGGCACGGGGTGCTGCGCGTGACCGGGCTGATCGCCGTCTCGGCACCGAGCAGCGAGGAGCTGGACGCGGCGGTCTCGGCGATCGAGCAGGCCGCGATCCAAGCCTCCTGCGAAACCCGCCGCCTGGTCGGGCAGCAAGCGCAGGCGTTCACCGCCGCCGCCCTGCCTCTGGCCCGCCACATCTGACAGCTGCTCTCTCCGGGTGCGGACGGCAGAGCGCGTACCTGGGGAGCAACCGATCATCCATCCATCGTCTGGGGAGGACGCTCATGCCCACGTTCTACGATCCCGTCGCCGACGCCGAAGAGGCCTCGCAGGCCCTGCGGGGCCTGGCGCATGCCAGCCGCCACTTCGAGCATCCCGAGGATGCCTACGGGGTGATCGGCGACCTGCTCGCCGGGGTGCGTTCCATGCAGCAATCCATCGAGCAGCTCGCGCAGCGGCATCGCCGTCACGAGGGCCGCGCCCTCGATGAGGCCGGCGACCCGGCCGCCGGCATCCGCGATGCCCAGGTGACGGCCGATCAGCTCGCCAGCGCGGCTGCCTCCCTCGATGCCGTCGAGGATCAGCTCAACGCCGCCATGCAGGCTGCCGGACGGATCGCCTGGCACCCCGCACCCACCACCAATGCCGTGGAAGCAGAGACCGTCCAACCAGACGCGGCAGGGGCCGAGTCGCGGGAGTCGCGGTGGGTCAATATCGTCTTCGTTCAAGGCGGCGAGGCCGACACGGTGCTGTGGCTGATCGACCGCGACGGCCCCGAGGCCGCCATCGAGTACCTCGCCAGCTGGGACTTCGGCGAGGAGACGACCGCGGCGGCGATGGAGAACGGCTACGTCTACGACACCGTGCCCGTTGGGGCCGCGGACAGGCAGGCCAGCAACAGCGACTATGTGCTGACCTACAACCACGACCTCGGGCATGTCGGCCTCTACCGTCAGCACCCGATCCCGCCCGAAGACCGCCTTGACACACCCGCACCCGAGGCACCGACCGCTCCGACTATCCCGAGCGCGGGTGGTGCGGCAGGGGCCGCGACCGCGGCAGGCGGGGCCAGCGCCGCAGCGGGGCGTGGGTCGGCGCGGTCAGCGCGTGCCTCCGGAAGCAGCGCAGCCCGCGGGCGGAAGGAGACCGGGAAGGTGTCCGAGCGCAGCGCGGCGGCCTCGGCGACCGACGGGTCCTGGTTCACCCATCCCGGTGTCGCGGCCGTCCGCCGCGACCGCGGACTCGGCCTCTGACCCCCGGGAGTCTTGCGCATGGTTGGTGCCGCCGCCCCGGGCATCGGGCGGCGGCACCACTGCGTGCCCCCGGGGCGGGGCGGGTGCACCTGAGCCACATCCCTGTCCGCCGCTGCTTCTTGGGAGGCTGCTCATGCCCACGATCTCCTACTATCCCGCCGCTTACGCCGCCGAGGCCGCCCGGAATCTGCGCGCACTCGCCGCGGCCGAGGACCTGCCCGCCACCGGCCCGGTGATCGCCGACCTGCGCGAGGTGGCGACGGCGATGCGGCAGGTGCTCGACCAGCTCACCGCCGCACAGGCGGGACGCGGCGATCCTGCTGCTCTCGCTGCCGCCGATGACCTCCACCAGGCCGGCACCGCTCTGGATGCGGTCGCTACCGGGCTGACCCGCGCGGCACGGGCCGCAAGGGTGGCCGCGGCCCCGGATCGGTTCGCGATAACGGCGCCGGTGCCTGCCGCAACCGAGGCGGCTGAGCCGGCGCCGCACAAGCGGCCGACCCGCCGCTCCCGACGGGAACAGGCCCAGCGGGCGAGAGCATCCGGGCCGGATCGCTCGTGGTTCGCCCCTCCCGCTCCCCGTTCCGGTGCCGATCGTGGGCGGGGGCGGGGACTGTGAGGGAGAAGGAACGCCTGCACACCGCGGTGCTCATCGCCCCGGCCGCGGAGCGGCGCCGGCTGCGCGCACAGCGCCGCCACGCGGCCGCCCGGCTGCAGGCCGAACAGCGCCGACAGGAAATCGCCGCCGCGAAAGCGAAAGCCGCCGCGGAGCGTGCCGAGCGCAGAGCCACCCAGTACCTGCCCGCCGCCGGTGAGCCTGGGCCGGCGGCGCTGCGGTCGCCGGGCCGGTTCCGGCTACCGCGCCATCAGGACACCTCGGCGACGCTGGCGGCGCAGTACCCGTTCCTCGCCGAAGGGGGCCTCGGCTCCCAGGGGGTGTTCGTCGGGCAAGACCTCTACTCCGGGGCGTCGTTCGTGTACGACCCGTGGGTGCTGTATCAGGCCGGGATCATCACCGCACCGAATGTCGTACTGGCGGGGATCGTCGGTAGTGGCAAGTCGTCGCTGGCGAAGTCGCTGTACACGCGGTCGCTGCCGTTCGGACGCCGGGTCTACGTGCCGGGTGACCCGAAGGGGGAGCATACGGAGATCGCGCGGGCGGTCGGGGGCCGGGCGATCCAGCTCGGCCACGGCCTCCACACCCGCCTGAACCCCCTCGATGAGGGATACCGGCCGAGTGGGCTGAGCGACGCCGAATGGGCGAGCACGGTGGCGTCGCGGCGTCGTGACCTGATCGGGGCGCTGACGGAGACGGTGCTGACCCGGCCGATGTCGCCGTTGGAGCACACCGCGATCGATGCGGCGCTGGCACAGACGGTGCGGGAGAACGAGGTGCCGATCCTGCCGATGATCGTCGACCACCTCCTCAGCCCCTCGGATGATCCTGACGGGCGGCTCGCCGAGGACGGGCGGATGGTCGGGCACGCGCTGCGCCGCCTCGTCGCCGGTGATCTGTCCGGCCTGTTCGACGGGCCGTCGACGGAACAGTTCGATCCGACGTTGCCGATGGTGTCGTTGGACCTGTCCAGGGTGACCGAGAACGCCACCCTGGTGTCGGTGCTGATGACCTGCTCCAGCGCGTGGATGGAGTCGGCGCTGCTCGACCCCAACGGCGGGCAGCGCTGGGTCATCTACGACGAGGCCTGGCGGCTGATGTCGGAGCCGGCGCTGCTCAAACGGATGGATGCGCACTGGCGGCTCGCCCGCGCCTACGGCATCAGCAACATGCTCATCTTCCACAAACTGACCGACCTGGAGAACGTCGGGGACCAAGGGTCTGCGATGCGCTCGCTCGCGAACAGTCTGCTGGCGAACGCAGAATCGCGGATCATCTACCGGCAAGAATCCGACCAGCTCGGCAGCACCGCCAAGACGCTCGGGCTAACCGGCACCGAACGCGAACTCCTGCCGACCCTCGGTACCGGGCAGGGGCTGTGGCGAATCAAGGACCGCTCCTTCGTGGTCCAGCATCAGCTCCACCCGGACGAGTACGACTTGTTCGACACCACCGCCCGCATGGGCTGAAAAGCTTAAAAGTTCGTCAGAATATTGAAGGTTTTCGCGGGAACTTGAGTACTTGATGCCCGTTCAGGCTATCTCGTGGTTCGGGTTCGCGGAACCGGATCGCTCGATGCCGGGCGAGGGCCGGCACCCAGACCCGATGCGTGTTGGAGCGCGGGCACGCTCGTCTCGTTCCGGGGAGTTACCGGGTGGCAGTCGCGCTGACTGGTTCCCGGGCGGTCGCTTGACCGGGGAGTGTGGTGCGGCGTGTGCGAGCGGCGCGGAGACCGTTGCCGATCACGATGACCTCGGCGACTTCGTGGACCAGGACGACCGCGGCGAGACCGAGCGTGCCGGTGATCGCGAGCGGGAGCAGCACGATGATGATCAAGAGGGACAGGACGATGTTCTGGTTGATGATCGCCCGTCCGCGCTTGGCGTGATGCAGGGCTTGCGGGATGAGGCGCAGGTCGTGACCGGTGAACGCGACGTCGGCGGACTCGATCGCCGCATCGGAGCCGGTGGCTCCCATCGCGATCCCGACGGTCGCACCGGCGAGGGCCGGGGCGTCGTTGATGCCGTCGCCGATCATTGCCGTCGGCCGTTCCGCAGCGAATGCTGCGACGAGGCGGGCTTTGTCCTCGGGGCGAAGTTCGGCGTGCACGTCGGTGATCCCGGCCTGGGCGGCGAGAGCATCGGCGGTGCGGGTGTTATCGCCGGTGAGCATCGACACCGCCACCTGC
This sequence comes from Brevibacterium sp. FAM 27836, assembly GCF_051351055.1. NCBI lineage: Bacteria > Bacillati > Actinomycetota > Actinomycetes > Micrococcales > Brevibacteriaceae > Brevibacterium > Brevibacterium sp. FAM 27836. The sequence continues at coordinate 4,032,952 of NZ_CP195711.1, read as the reverse complement.
TGCCCGGTCAGGGCCTGGATGACGTCGGGGACTTCGGGGCGGAGTTCGTCGCGCACCCCGATCGCGCCGATGAGCGTGTCGTCGCGGGTGACGAGGACACAGGTCTGCCCAGCGGCCTCCATCGCCTCCACGTCGGCGGCGAGTGGACCGGCGGCGATCCAGCGAGGGCTGCCGACCGTGATCCGGTGGCCGTTGATGATGCCGGAGATGCCGTGTCCGGCTTCCTCGATCACATCGGTCGCAGCCGGGATCTGGGATGCGGCTGTGGTGATCGCGGTCGCGAGGGGGTGGGTGGAGTGCTGCTCGATCGCCGCGGCCAGCCCGAGCACCTCGTCCTCGCTCGCATCTGCGTCTGGGGTGGTGACGACGGCGGTGACGGTGGGTTGGTTGCGGGTGAGGGTGCCGGTCTTGTCGACGGCGAGGTGGCGGATCGTGCCGAGGCGTTCGAACGCGGCACCGCTCTTGATGACGACACCGAACCGGCTCGCCGCGCCGATCGCGGAGACCACGGTGACGGGCACCGCGATCGCCAGCGCGCACGGGCTCGCCGCGACCAGGACCACGAGGGCGCGGGTGATCCATGTCTCCGGGTCGCCCAGGAGGGAGCCGAGGACGCCGACGAGGACGGCGAGGATGATGACACCAGGCACGAGGGGTTTCGCGATGCGATCGGCCAGGCGTGCCCGTTCGCCTTTCTCGGCTTGAGCTTGCTCGACGAGTTCGACGATCGTGGTCAGCGAGTTATCCGCCCCGCCTGCCGTGGTGCGCACTTCGAGCGCGCCGGCGGTGTTGATCGCCCCAGCAGGCACCGCGTCGCCGGGGGCGACTTCGACAGGGATCGACTCGCCGGTGATCGCGGAGGTGTCCAGGCTCGACCGGCCCGTCTGCACGATGCCGTCGGTCGCGACCCGTTCACCCGGTTTGACGACGAGGATCATCCCGGCGGTCAGCTCGGTCGCTGGGATCTCCACCGTCGCATCGTCGCGGCGGATGGTCGCCGTGTCGGGTACAAGTTTCAGCAGGGCGCGCAGGCCGCTGCGGGCACGATCCATCGCCTTGTCTTCCAGGGCTTCGGCGATCGAGTACAGGAATGCGAGCGCGGCGGCTTCTTCCACGTAGCCGAGGATGATCGCGCCGATCGCGCTGATCGTCATCAGCAGCGCGATCCCGACCTTCCGCCGCATCACCAGGCCGCGGATCGCGCCGGGCACGAAGGTGTACGCGCCCAGGAGCAGACCCGCCCAGAACACGACCAGCGCCGCGGTGTCCTGTCCCGTCCATTCCAGGATCAGGCCGGTGAGGAACGCGACACCGGAGAAGATCGGGATCAGGATGCCCGGGTCTTGCCACCACGCCCGCGACGGCTCGTCTGCCTCCTCCCCGATAGATGCGGCAGGCGCGGCGTCGTGGGCGCAGCAGTCGTCGCTCACGAGGCACCCTCCACGCCGATGGCGGCGGTGTCGCAGCAGCCGGGCACCGAACAGGCGGGGTCGAGGCACGGGACCTGCTCGTCGACTGCGAGCGTCACATCCACCAGCGCGGTCAACGCCGCCGCGAGATGCGGGTCCGCGATCTCATACCTGGTCTGTCGCCCCTCGGGCTCGGCGACCACGATCCCGCACCCGCGCAGACACGCCAGATGGTTCGACACATTCGTACGGGACAGCTCCAGCTCCCGGGCGAGTTTCGCCGGATACCCCGGTCCGGTCAGCAGCGACAGCAGGATACGAGAGCGAGTGGGGTCGGCCATCGCCCGCCCGAGACGGTTCATCACGTCCACACGAGAAGCAAGAGTCAGCATGCGCTGACCATACATCCCTCGGTGACTGGTCAGCAAGTGGTGACGTATAGTGGAAGAGGTGAATCCGGGTGAAAGGAACGCTGTGCGTATTGAAGTGTTGAGCATCGATGACTGCCCGAACTCGCGGATCGCCATCGATGAGGCCGAAGCCGCCCTGGCGTCTCTCGGGTTTGCGGCGGTCCCGGTCATCGAGCGCCGCGTGACGTCACCCGCGGATGCCGCGGCGACCGCGTTCGCCGGCTCGCCGACCGTGCTCATCGACGGTGTCGATGTGGTCCCGGGGACCGTGCCGACCGGCACTCTCGCCTGCCGCATCTATCGCACCGAGACCGGCGTCGCTGGATACCCGAGTCGAGCGCAACTTGCCAGCGCGATCCGTGCCCGCTCGGCACAGCCGCAGTAGTGCCCGCCTCCCGTCCATCCCACCCCGCCACAAGGAGCCCCGAATGACTCTGCCCGCGCCCGCTGCCCCGTCCACGTCCTGGTGGCGACGACTGAGCACGTCGATGAAGGCGATGCTCATCTCGATCGCGGTGGTCATCGCACTGGTCGCCGTCGCGATCGTCATTGTGGTCGTGAACCGGCCCGAGCCGGTCGCATTGCCCGAAGGTGCAGGGGCGGCGCGCACGCTCTCGGAGAACGCGCACTACCTCGACGAGGTCGGAGCGGATGCGCCGACGCTGGTGGAGTTCCTGGACTTCGAGTGCGAGGCGTGCGGCGCGTTCTACCCGTACATGGAACAGATCCGCGAGCAGTACGACGGGCAGATCAACTACGTCGTGCGCTACTTCCCCCTCCAGGGGCACTTCAACTCGATGAACGCTGCCATCGCAGTCGAGGCCGCCGCCCAGCAGGACCAGTTCGAGGGCATGTACCGGATGATGTTCGAAACGCAGGCCGAGTGGGGCGAAGGGCAAACCTCCGAAGCGGAACGGTTCCGAGGCTACGCCGAAACCCTCGGCCTCGACATGACCGCCTACGACCAAGCGGTCGCGGACCCAGCCACGCAGGAACGCGTCGAAGAAGACTTCAACGCCGGTCGCGCACTGAACGTCTCGGGCACCCCAACCTTCTTCCTCGACGGGGAACAGCTCGAACTCACCAGCCCCGAGGACCTGCCCAACGCGCTAGACGCAGCACTCAACCAGTAGGACCGGCAAGATGCCCCGTTCGGCGGCTCTCATCCGCAAGTTCCACTTCACGGGCTTCTCACCCTTCCCCTGTAAGGCGGGCCTCGACCCGCTGATTCGCGTTGCGCCACGGGACTTCGCATGCTTGTGGCACACATGGACATAGCCCGATGTCGCCGCCAGCCACTGATGACCCAGCAGCTCTTGGAGCGCTTTCAAGTCCATCCCGGCCCCATACGGCGACGTAGCGCAGTAGTGCCGCAGCACATGCGTCGTCAGCCGGTCCGCCCACGCAGGCAGGCATCGTTCGGTCTGGCTCCTCAGCGCCCGTCGCAGCGAGTTGTGACCAATCCGCCCGCACCGGCCGAGTTCGTCATCGAACCGCTCAGACGGCATCAGCGGCGCGTCGGGGTTCTGCCAGTCGTCGCCAAACTGGTGCCGGACGTCGGCCAGCCACCAGTCGATGAGCTGGTCGGCGCCGTTGATCGCTGGCACCAGTCGCGGCTCGAACCTTTCCCGAAGCGCACATGCAGCTTGCCGAACTCGCCCAGATCGGGTCGCCCGTCCCGGATGTCGAGCATCACCGACTTGTTGATCCGCAGCCCCATCCGCCGCCACAGCGACGCGGCGAAGTAATCGCGGGCTGCCGGCAGGTACTTCCTCGCGCCGGTCGTCACCTCCTGGGCCAAAGCACGCCGCTCAGACGGCCAGGGCGTCAAGAGGAACTTGAGTGCATGGAGATAAACGTCTAGAAGTTCGCATATTCAGGATTTCTGACGGTTCGTCACTGAGGTCGAACGTTCGTCAGCCACGGCGAAACCCGGGGGCACGTCCGGGGGTATCGGGTGCACCTGGGCGGCATGAGACGACACACCATCTCGCCCCTGTCTGAGCCTGTGCCGGTGCAGGTGCGCACCGTGATCCTCGACATCCATGCCGATGGGTCGATGAGCGTGACCATCGACGGCACCCCGCACCCGCCAACAGAGGGGTCGTGGTCGCGGGCGTCATTCCCGCAGATCATCGACCACGCCAGCGACGACCGTGCGGTGCCCGTGCGGGTCGAGGTGCACGAGGCCGACGGCACCAGCTTCACCGAACTCCTGCCCGCCAGGCCGCCTCGCAGGCCCGTCGCCCCCGAGTCGGCGCCGAAGCGGAGAAAGGAGAAGCCGGCCCCGCCGGCGCTGGTCGAGGTTACCGGCGACGGGTTCGTGCCCGGTGAGGACGTGGCCTGCTGCCTGATCGTCTCCCACACCGACGCCACCGGAGACGGCACCGCCCGCGCCCTGCTCGACCCAGCGCAGGTCACTGGTGCGGGTGAGGTGATGCTCCTCGGGCGCACCTCCGGCACCGTCGTGACCCGGAGCCTGCGGTGAGCACCGCACCGCAGGGACGGCAGACCGGCAGCTTCGGCGACGAGCTGACCAACGCGGCCATGATCGGGTTGGTCGGACTGTTCGGCCTCGCACTGATCCTGCGCGCCGCCGGCAGCGTCGCCGCATTCCTCACCGGCACCACCCAGCCCGAGGCCGGTCCCGCCGCCGGGGTGGGCGTGCTGTTCCGTCCCGGCGACCCCGCCGCCGCGCTCGACGCGGCCGGGCTCCATCCGTTCGCCTACTGGGCTGTCGCGGCGGTGATGCTCGCCGCGCTCGTCGCCGGGGGCTGCTGGGTGTGGGGGCGGTTGCGACGGCATTCCCGCAAGGTCGCCACCGACCCGCACACCACCGCCGGAATCGCGACCCGCCACGAAGTGGCGACTACGGCCTCGCCGTCGGCGCTGCTGAAGCGCGCCGGGAATCTGCGCCCCTCGGTAGAGAAGCCGGTGCCGGCGGACGTGGGGTACCGAATCGGCACGAGTCGGGGCCGGGAGGTCTGGGCATCGGTAGAGGACTCGATCCTGCTCATCGGACCGCCTCGCTCCGGCAAGGGTCTGCACGTGGTCATCCCGGCGATCCTCGACGCCCCCGGAGCGGTCATCGCGACCAGCACCCGACCCGACAACCTCACCGCCTGCCTGCGGGCGCGGAAACGCGTCGGCCCGGTCGCGGTGTTCGACCCGCAACGCCTGGCCGAGGGGGTGCCGGCGGGGATGCGCTGGTCACCCATCCGCGGTTGCGCCGATCCGCTGACCGCGATGATCCGCTCCACCGGCCTCGCCTCGGCCACCGGATTGTCCGCGGGCGGGGTCGAGTCCGGCGGGTTCTGGGAAGGCAAAACAAGGACCGCGCTCCAGGCCCTGCTGCACGCCGCAGCCCTTGACCACCGTTCCCCGGAAGAGCTGTTCCGGTGGACGCTCGACCCTGCGGCGGCGGCGGAGGCAGTCGCGATCCTCACCAACAACCCGGGCGCGGCGACCGGGTGGGCGGACTCGCTGGAATCCATGATCGACGCCGACCCCCGCACCAGGGATTCGATCTGGCAGGGCGTCTCGCTCGCGCTCGGCGCCCTGGCTGACCCGCGGGTGCTCGATGCCGTCAGCCCCGGCCCCGGTGAGGACTTCGACCCCGAAGCGTTCGTCCGGGACAAGGGCACCCTGTTCCTGCTGGCCACCGGCGCAGGGGCTGGGGCATCGGCGGCGTTGGTGGCGGCCCTGGTCGAAGACCTCGTGGAGACTGCCCGCCGGATCGCCGCCCGCTCGCCGGGAGCCCGGCTCGATCCGCCGGTGCTGCTCGCGCTCGATGAGATCGCCAACCTCGCGCCCCTGCCGTCGCTGCCGGTGCTGATGGCCGAAGGTGGCGGCACCGGCATCACCTGCCTGCCGGTCCTGCAATCCCTCGCCCAGGCCCGTGACAAGTGGTCGGAGAACCAGGCGAACGCGATCTGGGACGCCTCGATCGTGAAGATCATCCTCGGCGGCGCCTCCAACAGCAAGGACCTCCAAGATCTGTCCACCCTGATCGGCGAACGGGATGAATACACCGATGCGATCACGCTCGGTGACCACGGCACCAGGAGCAATCAACGCTCGGTGCGGCGGGTGGCGATCTTCCCGCCCGACCGGCTGCGGACCCTCCCGTTCGGCACCGCCGTCACCTTGCTGCGTGCCGCCCCGCCCATCGTCACCGACCTCCAGCCCTGGCCCGCCCGCGCCGACGGGACCCAGCTGAAGGCGGATCGCGGCGAGATCGAGAACCTGCTCCAACGCCCCGCTGGTTCTCGGTAGCCCAGGGCGGCTGGGGTGCACCTGCCTGCCACAGCGGCCACCAACGAGTAGGGGCTGCCTGAGCACAGGAGCCAGTCATGTCCATGCATACCCAGACCTCGGCCTCGGGGTTCATCGCCTCCGATCCGCAGCTGAGTCAGACCGCCAAGGGTGACTCCCGGTTCTATGCCCGGTTCGGGCAGGAGCACTACCGTCGCGAGGCCGATGGGTCGTTCACGCAGTTGGAGACGACGTACCACAACATGGTGATGTTCGGCCGGTCGGCGCAGCGCGCGCACGAGCGGTTCGCCAAGGGTGACAAGTTCATCGCCGAGGGCTACACCCGCACACCGGAGTACGAGCGCGACGGAGCGATGGTCGCCGGGGAAGAGGAGTTCATCGCCAAGCGGATCGGGCACGACACCGCCCGCACCCGCTACGAGGTCGACCGCACCCCTCGCCGCACCGCGGCAGAGCGTCCGACCACTGAGCGTCAAGCGCCCGGATTCGAGCCCGCCGAACCTCAGCAGGCCCGTTCCGCGCCGGCGATGGGCATGTGAGGCAGGAGGACCACCATGACTGATCAGACTCCCGCCGCACCCGGTCCCGACGAGCCCCAGCCCGAGGACTTTCCCGACGACATCGACCTGAGCGACGACGACTACGACACCGAGAACGAGGATGAGCAGGATGCTGGCCCGCCGCATCCGGTGAACTGGTACCTGCTGAGCGCCGACGCGCTCGAAGAGGAGTGGTACGAACTCAATCGGTGGGTCGAGACGCTGCGCCGCACATACGGGCTGCCCGCATCGGTGATCCCGCCGTTCTGGCACCGCCACGACGAACTGGTCTGGGAACTCTCCAGCCTGCATGTGCACTGGCTGTGCGCCTACCACCCCGAACAAGACGGGTCCGCACCGTTCGGGTGGCACCGCGACTTCGCCGACGCCCGCCAGCGGCTGCGCGAATGGGTCGCCGCCTCCGGCACCCGTCTGGATCGCGACCGGCCCACCCGGCAGACCACCTGGCCTGGCGAAGACCCCGCCGACCCGGTCGAGGACGTGTTCGTCGCCGACCGCGATCGCGACTTCGTGGACTACGTCGCCGCACAGGTCGCCGAGCGCCGTGCCGCCGAGGACGCGTTCTTCGCCGGCGCCGACCCCGCCACCGGGGAGGTGCTCGACTGATGGGCAGCTATGTGAAGAAGACCAACCGGCGCCGTTACGAGGACCGGTCGTTCTCAGTGCGCCCCGTTCACCGCGACGCCCCCGACCTGCACAAGCTCTGCGAAGTGCTGATCCGACTGACCATGCAGGAAACCGGACAGTCCCGCATCGACCGGCGCGCCGCCGAACCGCCCGACACCTACCGCGACGCCGCCGTGGCCGCACCCGGCGCCGACGGCCATCGACCGGCCAGCGGCGAAACGGTAGAATGAGTCTGGCAAGCCTCGCGTGCAGCGTGGCGTGCTGTGGTCCCAAACCCCCACCCCGGATCGGGCGGGGCAAGCGTTACGTGGTCGACCTGTCGGCCGAGTCCTAGAACCCCCGCAGCGGGGTTCCTCTCACGATCAGCACCCGCCAGACGGCCCCAATCCGTCTGGGCGCGAGGTCCGATCCATCGTGAGAGAAGGACCCCATGAACGCCACATCCCCGCGCACCGACCCGGTGCGCAGCCTCGTTGACCCACCCGCCGACGGTGCCCTGGCCGTGTCCTACCTGCGCGTATCCACCCGCGAACAGGCCGAACGCGGAGGAACCGACGAGGGGTTCTCCATCCCCGCCCAGCGGGAGGCGAACAACCGCAAGGCCGAACAGCTCGGAGCGGTCATCGTCGAGGAGTTCATCGACGCCGGAGCGTCCGCGAAGTCCGCCGACCGGCCCGACCTGATGCGGATGATCCAGTACGTCAAAGCCAACAAGGTCGCCTACTGCATCGTCCACAAGGTCGACCGGCTCGCCCGCAACCGCAGCGATGACGTCGCGATCCACCTGGCCCTCCAACAGGCCGGGGTCATGCTCGTCTCCGCCACCGAGAACATCGATCAGACGCCCTCGGGGATGCTGCTGCACGGCATCATGTCCTCCATCGCGGAGTTCTACTCCCGCAACCTCGCCACCGAGGTCACCAAAGGCATGACCCAGAAAGCCATCGGCGGCGGCACCGTCGGCAAGGCCCCCATCGGGTACCTCAACATCCGCACCACCGACGAGCTCGGTCGCGAAGCGCGCACCGTCGAACTCGACCCCGAACGTGCCCCGATGATCCAGTGGGCGTTCAAGGCCTATGCCTCCGGCAACTGGACCGTCAGCCAGCTCCACGACGAGCTCACCTCCCGCGGGCTGACCAGCGTGCCCACACCGAAGCGGCCCGGCAAGCCCCTCGCGGTGTCCTCGGTGCACCGGATGCTGATCAACCCCTACTACAAGGGCGACGTGATCTACCGCGGCACCCGCTACGCCGGCAGCCACGAACCACTCGTACCGCCCGAGGTCTGGTACCAAGTGCAGTCGGTGCTCACCGCGCACAAGTCTGCCGCCGAAGCCACCCAGCTCCACGACCACTACCTGAAAGGCACCGTGTTCTGCGGTGCCTGCGGGTCACGGCTGATGGTCTCGAACGCGAAGAACCGTCACGGCAACGTCTACCCCTACTTCGTCTGCTCCGGCCGGCACTCCAAGCGCACCAACTGCACCCGCGGCGCGATCCTCATCGAGGACGTCGAGCAGATGATCGAGCGGTACTACGAGCGCGTTCAGATCACGCCCGCGCACCGCGAAGCGCTCGGCGGGATGCTGCACCACGAGTTCGACCGGCTCATGGCCGAGGAGACCGACGAACTGGGCCAGCTCACCGCGAATCGCGACCGGCTGCAAGGCGAGCAGGAACGACTCCTCCAAGCGCACTACGCCGACGCGATCCCGCTCGCTCTGCTCAAACGGGAGCAGGACCGCATCCTCGGAGAGCTCGACCAGGTGACCCGCCGTATCGACGCCCACCACGGCGAGTACGCCGACGCCCGCGCCCACCTCGAAGACGCGCTCAACCTGCTGGCCAACTGCGCCGACATCTACGCCCGCTGCGACGACACCAACCGTCGCCTGTGCAACCAGGCCTTCTTCACCAAGGTCTACGTCGAGGAAGACGACGAACTCCGCGTCGAGTACCAGCGCCCGTACGAGATGCTGCTGGACCCCAAGATCAACGGCAACGCCCTCAACTGGGCACAGGACAGCAAGAAGGCCCGAATCCTTGCCAACGATTCGTTGGGCAAGGGTTCGAGCCTTGTGCCTTGGGTGGGCCCAGAGGGACTCGAACCCCCGACCCTCTCGGTGTAAACGAGATGCTCTAGCCAACTGAGCTATAGGCCCCACTGCGTCATCGGAGACTCCGAGAACGCCTGATCAGTATGCCACACCCGTGGGGCTCCGACGAATCGCAACCGCGGCTCATCAGGGGCGCGGTCGTCTCGGCAGCAGGATCGGCATTCAGGGACGTGGTGGCGAACCTTGAAGGATCTGAGCGACATTCGCCGCGAAATTCTCTGCCACGTCGGCAGGGTCGATATCGAACAGTGCGCGACTCTGTTCGACGGCCACTGCACCCAGAGTCAGGGTCAGGACCCCTTGGGAGACGTCGGGTCCCAGCCGCTGGGCGTTGAGCGCCTGCGGAGCGACATCCTCGGCGGCGATCGAATAGCCGAGCAGGACGATCTCGGCACCGTCGCGATACTTCAGCAGGATCTCGCGCATGGACAGTGCCGCGGCCAGAGGGTCGGCCGTGACAGGGCAACGGGCATCGACCTCGGCTTTGAGGCTCTTCGAGATGAGGACGAGAAGAGACTGTTTGTCCTTGACGTGCCAGTAGAGAGCAGAGGGCTGAACCCCGAGTTCACGGGCCAGTCGGCGCATGGACAGGTCGCCGAGACCGTAGCGCGAAAGGATGTCCAAAGCGGTGTGCGTGATGCTTTCGGCGGTCAGTGCCAATGAGACATACCTTTCATTCTTCGTCTGGGGCTCGTCCCGATTTTTCAGATCGCGTTCCCCTCGCTATAGTAGTTCCTGGTCACGGGATATAGCGCAGCTTGGTAGCGCGCCTCGTTCGGGACGAGGAGGTCGTGGGTTCGAATCCCGCTATCCCGACCACGGGAAAGTGCCGCAGCATCGCTCAGGCGAGGTTGCGGCACTTTCTGCATCTCCAGCTCGACACAGTGCCGCAGGTCGTCTCCGGCAGCCGGAAGTGGTGATCATCACTTTTCGTACCAGCCATCGGGTTGCGAACCGATGGCTGGTACGAAACCTGATGGCGGAGTGCACGAAAAGCGGCTCGAGGGCCTCTACTCCCGCTCATCGCTCGCCTCCACGCCCGACGATGGAGCAGCTCCCGAACTCGGATCCGAGCCCGCTGACGAACCGTCCCCCGAGCTTGGGTCCGAGTCCGCTGATGGTTGCGCGCTCGGTTCGGCCTCGGCGAAGGTCTCGACGAGGGCATCGGGATCCGTTCCGCGCCACCGGGCGATCGCCTTCATCACCTGGTAGACGATGATCGCCGAGGCGGAGCCCAGTGCGATTCCTTCGAACTGGAGACCGCCGGGAGTCCAGGTGAAATTCGCAATCGCGACGATGAGGGACACCGCGGCGGTGTTGAGATTGATCGGATTGGCGAAGTCGACCCTGTTCTCCACCCAGATCCGCACACCGAGCATGCCGATCATCCCGTAGAGGACGGTTGCCGCACCGCCGAGGACGCCCGGGGGAATGGTGGCGATGATCTCGCCGAATTTCGGCAGCAGGCTGAGGATGAGTGCGATGACCGCAGCGCACAGGTAGGCCGCGGTGGAGAAGATGCGAGTAGCGGCCATGACGCCGATATTCTCCGCATAGGTCGTCGTTCCCGAACCGCCTCCGGAGCCGGCGAGGATCGTGGAGAATCCGTCGGCGAAGAGTGTGCGTCCCGTCAGCTTGTCCAGATCTCGTCCCGTCATGGCCGCCACCGACTTCACGTGCCCGATGTTCTCGGCGATGAGAACGAGGACGACGGGCAGGAAGAGGCCGAGGTATCCGAGATCGAATGCCGGAGCATGGAACGCGGGCAGTCCGACCCAGTCGGCCTGGTCGACGGTCGTGAAGTCGATCTCGCCCTGCAGCCACGCCGCCGCGTAGCCGATGAGCACCCCGATGAGGATCGACAGTCGCCCGAACATGCCCCGGAACGCCACGGTGACCAGCAGAATGGCCACGATGGTGATGACTGCTGTCAGAGGTGCCTCCTGCACCCAATCCCACGCGGCCGGTGCGAGGTTGAGCCCGATGAGGGCGACGATGGCACCGGTCACGACAGGTGGCATCGTCAGTTCGATCCACCGCACCCCGACGAAATGGACGACGAGCCCGACGAGCGCCAAGGTGACTCCCACAGAGATGATTCCTCCCTGCGCCAAGGCCATGGCGTGCGGTTCGAGGTCCTCGCCGGCGGTCGCCGAGAACCCGGTGACCGCACCGATCGGTGCCAGCAGGCCGAACGAGGACCCGAGGTAGGACGGCATCATCCCCTTGGTGATGAGCAGGAAGAGCAGGGTGCCGATCGCGGTGAAGAACAGAGTCGTCGACGGCGGGAAGCCGGTGAGCAGCGGGACGAGGAACGTCGCACCGAACATCGCGACGACATGCTGGGCACCGACGCTGATCGTCCGCGGCCAGCTCAGACGCTCTTCGGGCAGCACACGCTCTCCCGGGCGGATGGTCCGCCCGTCGCCGTGCAGCCGCCAACCGCGCTGTCTTCCGGGCTGCTGCCGAGTGCCCGTCTGCTCCGAGTCCGTCATTGCGCTCCTTGTTCCGTATTCATCGCCGAGTCCGGGAGGTGGCCTCAGCCGCCGGAAGAATTCTATGCGCTCACTGACAATTGGGGTGTCCGGGCGCCGGGGGTGAGTGGCCGGAGACGTGGCAGGAAGGGCATCTCTGCTATCGTATTGAACACTGTTCAGGACTGTTGACCTGGGCAGATTTCAAACCAGGATTTCTTCCAGTCAGGCAAAGGACCATTCGATGATGACCATGACTCCCCACCGACTTGCCGATTCCATTCTGGACGGAGGACAGATCACCGAGTCTGAAGCACTCGCCCTCCTGGCCACGCCCGATGCAGACCTCCTCGAACTCGTATCCGCCGGATCCCGGCTGCGCCGCCGGTACTTCGCGATGACGATCAAGCTCAACTACCTCGTCAATCTCAAATCGGGGATGTGCCCGGAGTCCTGCGCGTACTGCTCGCAGTCGCTGGGATCGACGGCCGAGATCCTCAAATACTCGTGGCTGAGCACCGAGGAGGCGATGGACCAGGCGAACATGGGAATCGGCGGGGGAGCCGCACGTGTCTGTCTCGTCGCCAGCGGTCGCGGGCCCAGCCGCCGCGATGTCGGCCGCGTCGGCGAGATCGTCGAACGGCTCAAGGGCGAGAACCCCGACGTCGAGGTCTGCGCGTGTCTGGGCATCCTTCGCGAAGGGCAGGCCGAGGCACTGAGAGATGCCGGTGCCGATGCCTACAACCACAACATCAACACAGCCGAGTCCTTCCACGACAACATCGTCAAGACCCACACCTACGAAGACCGGACGAACACCGTCGAGCTCGCCAAATCCGCCGGACTCTCGCCGTGCAGCGGACTCATCGTCGGCCTCGGCGAGAGCGACGAACAGATCATCGAAGCTCTCTTCGCGTTGAAGAACCTCGATTCCGATTCCATTCCGATCAACTTCCTCGTGCCTTTCGACGGCACCCCGCTCGAAGGCCAATGGAACCTCACCCCGACACAGTGCATGAAGATCGTCGCAACGGCACGCTTCGTCTGCCCCGATCGCGAGATCCGTCTCGCCGGCGGGCGCGAGATCCACCTCAAATCTCTCCAGCCGATGGCACTGCACCTGGCGAACTCGATCTTCCTCGGCGACTATCTCACCGCCGAGGGGCAGGCCGCCGCCGACGACCTCGCGATGATCCGTGACAACGGCTTCACGGTCCTCGGCCAGGACGACACCGCGGACCAGCAGGGCGATGCAGGCACGGACATCGCCGCGGGTGCCGATCGCAGCGATCCAGTCATCCGCAGGCGCGGGGCCGGCACGGCTCAGGGTGCGAACGTCTGAGGATCGTCCCTCTTTTCCGAGGCCGAATCCGTCTGCGTCGAATCGGAGCCGTGTGGGCTCGACCGGCAGACGTCCTCAGACGTCGCGCAGGCTGCGCTTGAGGATCTTGCCGGCAGAGTTCTTCGGAAGTTCGGCCACGAATTCCACTCGTTTGGGCACCTTGAAGCCCGCCAGACGGTTCTTGACGTGGGCGATGACCTCGTCAGCGCTCAGTTCCGGCTGTCCCGATCTGAGGACGACGAAGGCCGTGATCGCTTCGATCCACTTCTCATCGGCGACGCCGACCACTGCCACCTCGGCGACCGGAGCCAGCTCGAAGATCGCGTCTTCGACCTGCCGGCTGGCGACAAGGACTCCGCCGGTGTTGATGACGTCCTTGACACGGTCGACGACTTCGATGAAGCCCTCCTCATCGACCTTGACGAGGTCGCCGGAGTGGAACCAGCCATCGTCGAATGCCTCGGCGGTGGCGTCGGGACGATTCCAATAGCCTTCGCACAGCTGCGGTGAGCGGTAGAGGACCTCGCCTTCAGTGCCCGGGGCGACGTTGTTGCCGGCCGAGTCGACGACGCGGGTCTCGACGAACATGACGGGGCGTCCGGCGGAGCCCGGATGATCGTCGTGCTCCTCCGGGCGCAGCACCGTGCACAGGGGGCCGAGCTCGGACTGCCCGAAGCAGTTGTAGAACCCGAGTTCAGGCAAGCGTGCCCGGAGTCGGTCGAGGATTGGTCCGGGCATGATCGAGGCGCCGTAGTAGGCCTTGCGGAGGCTGTCGAGATTGCGGGTCTCGAGCTCGGGACTGTTCGCCAGTGCCACCCAGACCGTGGGCGCGGCAAAGAATGTGCTGATCTCGCGTTCTTCGAAGATCGCCAGCAGCTCATCGGGAACCGGTGCGGGGACGATGATGTTGTGGGCGCCGACGGACAGCAGCGGGATGAGGAAGACGTGCATCTGCGCGGAGTGGTAGAGCGGGAGCGCATGGACGCAGCGATCATCCGCGGTGAAGTCGAGCGACAGCAGCGCCGAGAGGTATTCGTGGATCAGTGCGCGGTGTGTCATGACTGCTCCCTTCGGCGCCGAGGTGGTGCCGGAGGTGTAGAGCAGCTGTGCGACATCGGCATCGGTGACCGAGAACTCACCTGCGCCGACCGGGGCGATGTCACCTGCGGTGGCGACAGGCACGAGAGTCGAGAAGTCGATGACCTGAGCGCTCCCACCCGTCGGAGTGGCCGTGACGGTGTCGAGCAGGTCGCCGTCGGCGAAGACGATCTTCGCTCCGGCGTTGTCGAGGATGTAGTCGAGCTCGTCGTTCTTCAGCTGATAGTTCACCGGCACGTGGATGGCACCCTTGCGGGCACAGGCGAGGTAGAGGAAGACGTAGAGATCCGAGTTCTTGCCATAGGCGGCCACTCGGTCGCCCTTCGTCACGCCCAGGCGCACAAGCTCCCGGGCGACGGCCGTGACAGCTTCGTCGAGCTGAGCGTATGTCCACCTCCGATCCGAGAATTCGATCGCCGTGGCCGCGGAGAAGCGGCCGGCGCTGCGACGGATGAGATCGGAGATCGTCGAAGTGTTGCTGGAGGTCGGAGAGGCGGCTGCGGTATCTGAAACTGACATGGTTCCAATATATGGGCGAATTCGACGATGTGTGAAGTTGATCTCATTGCCGGGCCCCCAGCTCGGAAGGTTCCCGCTCGGGGAATGTAATAGTGTGGAGCCATGAGACATCCGAAGGTGAGTGACTGCGTCGACGTCTTCGATGCGCTGTGGCCGCCGGCCCTGGCCGAGTCCTGGGATTCGGTGGGCCTGGCGGTCGGGGATCCCGACTCCGAGGTGCG
Source organism: Brevibacterium sp. FAM 27836 (assembly GCF_051351055.1). NCBI lineage: Bacteria > Bacillati > Actinomycetota > Actinomycetes > Micrococcales > Brevibacteriaceae > Brevibacterium > Brevibacterium sp. FAM 27836. Next base: position 4,017,898 of record NZ_CP195711.1, on the reverse strand, counting down.
TTCGATCCTCCTGGCGCTCGACCCGATGGACGCGGTCATCGCCGAGGCTGTGGTGCTCGGAGCCGATCTCGTGTTCAACCACCACCCGCTCATGCTCAAACCGGTGAAATCTGTGAACGCCGCCACGCTCAAGGGCGGGGCCGTGCACACGCTCATCAGCAACGACATCGCACTGTTCAATGCGCACACGAATGCCGATTCCGCTCGCGGCGGTGTCTCCGATGTCCTCATCTCTCTGCTCGGCATCACCGACGCCGAACCCCTGACACCGCACACCGCTGGGATCGCCGCCTCCGCCGAGCCTGAGCTTCCTGCTACGGGCATCGGACGTGTCGGTGACCTGCCTCAGCCGACCCCGGTGAGAGAGCTTGCCAGACGTCTGGCAGCGCAGCTTCCGCGCACCACCACAGGAGTGCGCATCGCCGGAGATCCCGCTGCGACAGTGACTCGAGTCGCCGTCTGCGGGGGTGCCGGAGATTCCCTCTTCGACGAGGTTCGCGCCCATGGCGCCGAGGTCTACGTCACCGCTGACCTGCGCCACCACCCGGCAACCGAAGCGCTCGACACCTCAAACCGGCGCGAAGGCGGACTCGAAATCATCGACGTCTCCCACTGGGCGTCCGAGACCGTCTGGCTCAACGCCGCGGCCGAAGCACTCGAAGCGGAGTTCGCCGCCCGTGGCTTCACCGTCTCCCTGCAGCATTCGGCCGTCAACACCGACCCCTGGGTCGAACGCTACTGACGAGGAGACACTTGATGCTCATCACCGATGCTCAGCGCGCCGCGCTGACGACCCTCATCGAACTCACTGCCCAGGGCCGCGCCCTGCGCTACGAACATGAGAACCCGAAACGAGCCGGGGAACTGCAGGAGCTCGTGCGCAAGCACAAGGAACTCGGCGATGAGCGGGCCCAAGCGAACGAAGTCGTCGAAACCCACCGTGCTGCGATCGCCGAGACGAATGCGCTCATCGAGGCCCAGCGGGCGAAGATCGAGAAGAAGAGCGTCGAACTCAACGACGGCACAGGACTGACCAGCCGGGACCTGGTGAATCTGCAGGACGAGATCGCCGGGCATGAACAGCGCGTGGGCGAACTCGAGGAGTCCGAACTCGAGGAGATGGAACGGCTCGAAGCCGCCGAGGCGGGACTCGCCGCCATCGATGACAGGCTTGCCGAGGTCACGGCGGCCGGACGCGAAGTGCAGACGGCCGTCAAGAATCGGCAGGCCGAGCTGAGCGAACTTCTCACAGTCAATGAAGCGGAATCCGAACAGCCTCGACGTGAGCTTCCGCAGCAGGTGGTGACGGCCTTCGAGGCGAATGTGCGCCAGGGCGGCCCCGGAGCCGCACTGCTCACGGGGCCGAACTGTCAGGCCTGCGGGCAGGAGATCGGTGGAGCCGCGTGGAACGCGATGCTCGGCGCCGATGTGAACGAAACCTACGCATGCGAGGAGTGCGAAGCGGTGCTGCTGCGGCGCAGCTGACCGCTGCCGCGCCATTGCACACGGCCCCGGGGCTGCACGCTCAGAGCGATTCAGTCACGCAGAACGATTGTCAGAGCCGCGGGCTTCGACGCAGTGTGCGCAGTGAACTCGACCTCGTAGAACTCTTCGGCACGGGCCACCAGCTCCTCGATCGTCTGCGGCAGCGGGCGCTCGTCGGCGAGGAGACGGCCGGCGAACTGCCCGCGATAGAACTTCGCCCAGTGGGAGACGACACGACGTCTGCCGTCGCTGTCGGTCACCGCCCCCATGAGCACGACCCGGTCATGGGGCCCGGGCCACGCGGCCCGATAATCGCTCGAACGGCAGTCGAGGGCCACCTCGTCGGGTTCGAGGGCACAGGACTTCGCAAGGATCGGCTTCCAGTACGAGGTCAGCCGACCCAGCGTTCCCAGCTCGGTCTTCATCGCCAGCCGGTAGGCCGGGATGACATCGAGGCCGTGAACCCGGCCGAAGAGGGCGGAGAAGACCTGGACGTGGCGCAGACGTTCACGCAGGGTCTCGTCGTCCTCGGCCGCGGCCACCAACTCGTCCGAGCCCATCGCCTCATAGAGGACACCAGAGTAGGTGAGCAGGGCCGGGGCACACGGGATCGAGTCGAGAACCGTATTGCGTTCGACATCTGCGGCCAGGGATCTGCCGACGCCGAGGCGCTCGAGTGCATCCCGGCTCTTCGACGTCTTCTGCAGCGCGGAGAGCACGCGCTTGCGCTTGCTGGTGAGGTCCGGAGCCGAGAGACCGTCGAGGTCGAGAGTCGGTCCGGAGGCGGCCGGCGTCTTGCCCTCGGAGGGCGGCAGGAGGATCTTCACCCTTCCATCGTAGGAGCACCAGCGGACACGATCGCAGGCGGTATCGGATGAGCTTCGTCACGTTCGCCTCGACCCGGGGGAGGTGGGAGAGACGCTGTGCGACGGAGTCCGTCGAAGACGCTAGACTGGGTTGCTTGAGGACAGGTCACCAGACGGCCGCGGCTCTCGTCAGAGGGCTGAGGAACGTCCGGGCTCCCCAGAGCAGGGATGGTGGGTAACACCCACCCGGGGCAACCCGCGGGCCAGTGCAACAGAAAGCAGACCGCCCAGTTCCGACTGGGTAAGGGTGAAACGGTGGTGTAAGAGACCACCAGAGTGTCGGGTGACCGACGCTGCTGGGTAAACCCCATCCGGAGCAAGATCAGACAGACAGCGTTCGAGGCGGCTCGCCGAGCTGTCGGGTGGATTGCTTGAGGCCGGTGGCAACATCGGTCCCAGATAGATGGCCGTCAGGCGAGAAGGGTGACCGACTCGTCGACAGAACCCGGCGTATCGGTGGCCTGTCCTCATCACATCTTTTCGGACCGAACGCGCTTGACCTTCGCCTGCCCGCCGTTGACGGCGATCATCGCCGCACCGACGATTCCGGCGTTGTTGAACAGCTTCGCTGGTTTGAGTTTGGCGCGAGTGGAGATGAGCGGCAGGAACTGCGCATGCGACTTCGACACCCCACCGCCGACGATGATGACGTCCGGTGCCACAAACAGCTCGACGAGCGAGTAGTACTGCTGCAGGCGTGCCGCCCACTCCGAATAGGACAGCCCCAGGCGGGTCTTGACCGACTCGGCCGCCTGCGTCTCCGCATCCGCACCATTCATCTCGATATGACCGAGCTCCGTATACGGCACGAGCCGTCCCTGTGTGAACAGTGCGGTGCCGATGCCCGTGCCCAGGGTGGTCAGGAGCACGGTCTTCTTCCGGTGGCTGCGCCCGGCGCCGAAGATCATCTCGGCCAGTCCGGCCGCATCGGCATCGTTGAGGAAGTACACAGTCCTGCCAGTGCGGTCGCCGATGACCGCGTCGATGTGCGAACCGATCCAACTCTGATCGAGGTTCGCGGTGTATTCGACGCGACCGCGCCGGATCACGCCGGGGAAGCCGCAGCCCACGGGCAGAGAGTCGAGTTCTGCCCGATCGGTGACGAGTTCGAGATCGAGGGCCTGCTGAGTGAGGTCCTCGAGCAGCACGGCGATCGTCTCAGCCACTGCGGTCGGGGTGCCCGGCTTCGGGGTGAGCACCCGCAGTCGTTTGAACGGCAGTCTTCCGGTCGTGGTGTCGACGAGTGCCGCTTTGATCCCGGTCCCGCCGATGTCGATGCCGATTGCGAACCTGTGGGCCGCCTCGGTGCTCATCTCAGTTTCCACCGTTCACCGGTCCCGCAGCGATCGCCGTGTCGGCATCCGGCAGGGTGAGGATGTCCGCGCCGGTCTCGGTGACGACAAGGGTGTGTTCGAACTGGGCCGAACGCCTCCGATCCTTCGTCACCACGGTCCAGGCATCGTCCCACACATCCCAGTCGATCGTGCCGAGGTTGAGCATCGGCTCGATGGTGAAGATCATTCCCGGTTCGATCGTCTCCGCGTGCGCGGGCGCGGCATCGTAGTGGGGGACGATGAGTCCGGAGTGGAATTCGCGGCCCACGCCGTGGCCGCTGTAGTCACGGACGACGCCGTAGTCGAACCGCTTCGCGTACTTCTCGATGACGCGACCGATGATGTTGATCTCGCGTCCGGGCCTGACCGCCTTGATGCCGCGCATCATCGCCTCATAGGTGCGTTCGACGAGCAGCCGAGACTCCTCGTCGGCCTGCCCGGCGGTGAACGTGTAGTTCGTGTCGCCGTGCATCCCCTGATAGTAGGCGGTGATGTCGACATTGACGATGTCACCGTCTTCGATGACCGTCGAATCGGGAATGCCGTGACAGATCACCTCATTGACCGAGGTGCACACGGACTTCGGGAATCCGCGATAGCCCAGGGTCGAGGGGTACGCGCCGTGATCGCACATGTACTCGTGGGCGACGGCGTCGATGTCGTCGGTCGTGATGCCGGGGACGATCATCTCTCCGACGACGGCCAGAGCATTGGCAGCGATCCGTCCCGCTGCTCGGACGGTCTCGATCTCTTCTGCGGAGTAGAAGTTGTTCCCGCGCCCTTCGTTCGCGTCGGCGCGTCCGACGTATTCGGGGCGGGCGATGGTCTTCGGCACTGTCCGTTCGGGAGAGATGGTGCCGGGGGTGAGGAGGCGCGTGTGAGCAGTCATGATGCCTTCGATTCTATGGTGGTTGTCCGACTTTGTCCCACTTCGCGGGCGCCTGTCGCTGCTTCGGGCAGGCCGCGGGCACGACTAGAATCGAAACAGGGGAGGCGTTCGGAACGGACTCGCCCGCGTCGAATGACTCCGGTCCCGACCATCTGGGCGTGACCGCGGGCCGCCGGCGAGAACAGACGGCGCGAACAGAGGGAGGCAGAGTGAGCGAGGAGACGACGGCCGGGAACCATGAGTTCTCCGGCCTCGGCGAAGTCGTGAGCCTGACGAGCGCGCCTCAGCAGATCGCCGACCACATCCTCTCCGGAATCGCGGTCGGGGCTCTGCCGGAAGGCACCCTTCTGCCGGGAGAGCGGACCCTGGCCTCCGATCTGCAGGTGTCCCGGTCGAGCGTGCGTGCGGCGCTGCTGCGCCTCGAGCGCCTCGGTGTCGTCGAACGTCGCCGAGGACGCGGGGGAGGGACCTTCGTCAAGAACGCCCGCCCAGAAGCGCTGGCGCCCATGGCCGGTCGTATCGATGAGTTCCACGCCGAGCGGCGCAATCTGCTCGATGCCCGCGCCGTGTTTCAGAATTCCCTTGCCGCGACGGCGGCCCGTCGCCGCACCGAGACCGAGCTTGCCGAACTGCACGAATTGGCTCAGATCTATTCCCAACGCGCCGAGGCAGCCGCCGCCCGAACCGCGGACGCGCAGTTCCATTTCGCGATCGCCCGCGCCGGCCACAACCCTGAACTCGTGCGGATGGCCATCGACATCGACACGAAGATCAACGCGGGATTCCGCCACGACCCGTTCTCTGCCGAGCTCTTCGACCACGCCGTGGCCGACCACGCCGCGATCGTCGAGGCGATCGCCGAGGGGGATGCGCAGAAAGCCGGTCAGCTCTGTGAGGACCATTTCCGCTACACCACCATCGTCTCCCGCGACTGAGCCGCCCGGGAGACCCGTCAGGCCGGGGGCCTCATGCCCGGATTGTTCTGAAGTCGACTGCCGAAGGCCGGCACTCCCGGATGGGAGCGCCGGCCTTCGGCATCTGCGGTGACCGCGGTCGGACTCAGTTGGCGAGCGCGTGGGCCACGGACACGGCCTCGAGACCGAATGCCTCGGCGACGTTGTCGTTGGTGACGTGGCCGTTGTGGATGTTGAGTCCGCGTGCCAGTGCCGAATCATTCGACAGGGCCTTGTGCCAGCCCTGGTCGGCGATCTTGACAGCGAACGGCAGCGTCGAGTTCGTCAGCGCCGCCGTAGCGGTGTTCGGCACGGCTCCGGGCATGTTCGCCACACAGTAGTAGACCGAGTTGTGAACGGTGAACGTCGGATCATCGTGCGTCGTCGGACGCGAGTTCTCGAAGCAGCCGCCCTGGTCGATGGCGATGTCGACGAGGACCGAACCCGGCTTCATCCCCGCGACCATCTCATCGGTGACGAGCTTCGGAGCCTTCTTTCCGGGGATGAGCACGGAGCCGATGACGAGGTCGGCGCCGGCCAGAGCCTTCGTGATCTCGTACTTGTTTGACACCTTCGTGCCGATCGCACCGGCGAAGGTCTCGTCGATCTGGCGCAGGCGGGGGATGTTGATGTCGATGACCTCGACGGTCGCTCCGAGGCCGAGCGCCATGCGGGCCGCGTTCGTGCCGGCGACACCGGCACCGATGACGACGACATTGGCGCGCTCGACGCCGGGGACGCCGGAGAGCAGGATGCCGCGGCCGCCGTTGGCCTTGAGCAGGCTGTGCGCACCGACCTGCGTCGACAGGCGCCCGGCGATCTCACTCATGGGAGCCAGCAGCGGGAGTCCGCCGCCGTCGGGCTGCACGGTCTCGTAGGCGATCGCGGTGGTGCCTGCCTCCATGAGGGCACGGGTGAGCGCCTCGTCGGCGGCCAGATGCAGGTAGGTGAAGAGGATGAGGTCCTTGCGCAGGAAGCCGTACTCCTGAGCGATCGGCTCCTTGACCTTGAGGACGAGATCGCCTGCGGTCCAGGTGCTCTCAGCATCGGGAGCGATCTTCGCACCCGCGGCGGCATACTCTTCGTCGGTGATGAAAGAGCCTTCGCCGGCTCCCGCCTGCACGGTGACTTCGTGGCCGTGGGCGACGAGCTCGTGCACGCCGGCAGCTGTGATGGCGACTCGGAACTCGTTGTTCTTGACCTCTGTGGGCACTGAAATGCGCATTGTGTGTCCTTCTTTCATGATTGAGCGCCGCTGGGGCGAAGGCCGCCGACTTCGACGTCGGTCGACGATGGTTCAACTGTATTCCTTAGAAGGTTTGGAGAGCAAACCTTTAAGGCTGTTTTCGTCTTGTCAGATACGGAATCAGTGTATTTCGGTACCAGATGACGCGGAAAACATGATTCCAGCCGGGCGTGATCGGCTGGCAGGTCTGAGAACACGGGATGCACCGCGAACTCCCTGCGAAACGGTAAGCTGAAACTGTCAACGCAGAACCCCGCTGAGGAGAGAGGGCTCGACATGGGACTCTACGAAGATATCGACGATCCTGACTCGAAGTACTACTTCAATCTTGAGACGAACACCGTCGAAAAGGGCCTGGTCAGCGACTGGACGCACCGGATGGGCCCGTACGAGACCGAAGAGGTCGCACGCGCCGCCCTGGACAAGGCTCGCGAACGCAGCCAGAAGTGGGACGAAGACGACGAGAAGTGGAACGGCTGATCGGATGTCACGTCAGGAGGAATTCGTTCTCAGGACCGTTGAGGATCGTGATGTGCGATTCATCCGACTCTGGTTCACCGATGTCCTCGGGCAGCTGAAGTCCGTGGCCATCGTGCCGGCCGAACTCGAAGGCGCCTTCTCCGAGGGCATCGGGTTCGACGGCTCGGCGGTGGAGGGGCTCGCCCGGGTCTACGAGGCCGATATGGTGCTCAAACCCGACCCCTCGACGTTCTCCCTGCTTCCCTGGCGGGGAGAGACCGAACCGACCGGGCGGATGTTCTGCGACATCCATGTGCCCGGGGGAGAACCGGCACCGGCGGATCCGCGCAATGTCCTCAAACGCACTCTGGCGAAAGCCGCCGAACGCGGCTTCACCTTCTACGTGCACCCTGAGATCGAGTTCTATCTGTTCAAGACCGACAACCTCGACCCGGTCACCGGCATCACCGACGGCACCGCGCCAAAACCCGTCGACACCGCGGGATACTTCGACCATGTCAACGGCGGCACAGCCAATGACTTCCGACGCGAAGCGGTGACCATGCTCGAAGCCATGGGCTTGTCGGTGGAGTTCTCCCACCACGAAGCCGGACCCGGGCAGAATGAAATCGACCTGCGCTACGCAGACGCCCTGACCATGGCCGACAATGTGATGACGTTCCGGTCAGTGATCAAGGAAGTCGCGATCTCCAGGGGCGTCTACGCCTCGTTCATGCCCAAACCGCTGTCGGAGCACCCAGGCAACGGCATGCACACACATGTGTCGCTGTTCGAAGGGGAGAACAATGCCTTCTTCGAACCGGGAGCGGAGTATCAGCTCTCGAGGACCGGGCGCCAATTCATCGCCGGTCTGCTCACACACGCCGCCGAGATCTCGGCGGTGACGAATCAGCACGTGAACTCGTACAAGCGGCTGTGGACCGGTCATGAGGCTCCGTCCTACATCTCCTGGGGTCACCGCAACCGTTCGGCCCTCGTCCGGGTGCCGCAGTACAACTCCGGCAAGTCCTCCTCGGCGAGGGTGGAATACCGGGCCATGGACTCCTCGGCGAACCCGTATCTGTCCTATGCCCTCATGCTCGCCGCCGGGCTCAAAGGAATCGAGGAAGGCTACGAGCTTCCCGAGGAGGCCGAGGACAATGTCTGGCAGCTCTCGGACACCGAACGGCGGGCGATGGGTATCGAGGCGCTGCCGCGCAGTCTGTCTCATGCGCTGGAGATCATGGAGAGCTCGGATCTCGTGGCCGAGACCCTCGGCGAAGAGGTCTTCGACTTCTTCCTGCGCAACAAGCGTCAGGAGTGGAACGACTACCGTGCCCAGGTGACACCCTATGAACTCGCCAAGCATTTCACTTCGATGTAATCCCCATGGCAGGAATCACTTCACGCACGACCAGCGTCCCGGATGCGACAGCCCGATTCCTCCACGAGCTCGATGAGCTCCTGGGCCAGCCTCTGGCCACGGATTCGCGCTTCGTCGAGCTGCTTCTGGCAACCCCGGATCCGCACGGTGCCGCCCTCGGGCTGCTCCGGGTCGTCGAGGCCGCTGGGCAGGACTCCGCGGCGCTGCTCTCGGCCGTTCGCTCCGGCACTGCGGAGACGCTGGCAGAAGACGAACTCAACCGGCCGCTGCTGGCGCGCCTGCTCGCGGTCATGGGCACCTCGGAGGCGATGGTCGACCACCTGGTCCGACATCCTGATTCGCTGCCGCTTCTGCTGGTGCCCGAACCGTTCCTGCTGATCTCGACACCCGCCGCCTCGGCGGTGTCGCTGCGGGCCGAGATGCTCCAGGCCGTCGGTGCCGACCCCGAGTCCCCGGCACCGCTCGCCACCGTGACCGGAGACGAGGGGATCCGCTCGCTGCGCCGGAACTATCGTGACGCCGTGCTGCGGCTGGTCGCCGATGATCTCGCGGCCGAAGCGCCTGAGGAGATCGTCGACCACGTCATGGCGGTCCTGTCCGATCTTGCCGCCGCCGCGCTCGATGCTGCTCTGGCGATCGCCAGAGCCGAAGTCGACGGGGGAGACGGGATCCGCTTGGCCGTCATCGCTCTGGGTAAGACCGGTGCCCGCGAACTCAACTACGTCTCCGACGTCGATGTCGTCTTCGTCCTCGACTCCGCCGACGACGGCGACGCGCGGGATCTCGCCACGGATCTGGCCCAGCGGACACGGGCAGTCCTCTCCGACGCCGGAGGCGAACCTGCGCTGTGGGAAGTCGACACCGCGCTGCGTCCCGAAGGCAAGGCCGGAGCACTGGTGCGCACTCTCTCGGAGTTCGAGCACTACTATGCCGACATCGCCCAGAACTGGGAATTCCAGGCGCTGCTCAAAGCCAGGCCGGTGGCCGGTGATGCCGAAGTCGGCAGACGGTTCTCGGACTCGCTTCTGCCGCTGGTGTGGAAGGTGGCCAGTCGTGAGGGCTTCATCGACGGTGTCAGATCGATGCGTCGTCGCGTCGTCGACCTCATCCCGGCCGCTGAGGCTCCGCGTCAGATCAAGCTCGGTCGCGGGGGCCTGCGTGATGTCGAGTTCTCTGCCCAGATGCTCCAGCTCGTCCACGGCGGCACCGACGAGGACATCCGCACCCCGAACACTCTCATGGCGCTCGAAGAGCTCGGCGAGCACGGATACATCGGCCAACAGGATGCTTCCGTGTTCTCCGCCGCCTACCGGTTCATGCGCGTCGTCGAGCATCGGGTGCAGATTCCCCGGATGATGCGCAATGCTCTCATCCCCGATGACGATGCGAAGTTGAGGATGCTCGCCCGGTCGGTCTTCCGCTCCGGCTCCCGCACCGGTGCCCGCCTCGAAGAGACCCGCCGCGACTACGCCAGACACGTCACCCGACTGCATGAGCAGATCTTCTACCGGCCGATCCTCGAAGCCGCCGTCGGCGTCCATGGGGCCGTCGTCGAAGCCCACAAGCGCGGCTCGAGTCTGCAGGCCGCAGCCGATCGTCTGCGGGCCTTCGGCTATCGGGATCCGCAGGGTGCTCTGGGCCATATCAAGGCCCTGACGACCGGCGTATCGCGCACGGCGATGGTGATCAAACAGGTGCTGCCGGCGCTGCTCGACTGGTTCTCCGACGGAGTCGAACCCGACCGGGCACTTCTGGCGTTCCGGCGACTGAGCGAATCGCTTGCCTCTTCCGGCTGGTTCCTCAAGATGCTCAGGGATTCCGGACTCGCCGCCAAGTCGGTCGCCGATGTGCTGTCCCTGTCCGGCTACGCCACCGAGCTGCTGCTGCGCCAGCCCGCGGCGGTGGCCTGGTTGGACAAGTACGACAATCTCGCTGCCCGTGACCTCAACGTGCTGTCGGCCGAAGTCGACGGACTGCTCAAACGTCACGGAGGCGCCGCTGTCACGCCGATCCGCGAGACCTACAGTCGAGAACTGCTGCGCATCGCCCTGCGCGACGTCCTCGATGTCGGCGACCGATCCGCGATCCCCGGCGATCTCTCAGATCTCATGGATCTTGCCGTCCGCGGTGCGCTGGAAGCCGTGCGCACCGACCTCGAGACACCGGAGACGCCCGATTACGAATTCGCCGTCATCGCGATGGGCCGCTGGGGCGGACGGGAGATCGGGTACTTCTCCGACGCCGATGCGATGTACGTCGTCCGAGCGAAGTCGAACGATCTCGACGCCGAGGCGAAGGGCAAGCTGAGCAAACATGCCAACAAGGTGGCGCTGCAGCTGTCCTCACGGCTCAAGGCCAGCGAAAGCGCACAGGGAGTCGACCTCGACGCGGATCTGCGGCCCGAAGGCAAGAACGGACCGCTCGTGCGCAGCTTCTCCTCCTACCAGGCCTACTACGCGAAATGGTCACAGCCGTGGGAAGCCCAGGCGCTGCTGCGGGCGCGTCCGGTCGCCGGAGACGAAGGACTGATCGAGGACTTCCTCTCACTCATCGACCCGCTGCGGTACCCCGCCGAGATGCCGCACAAGGCGCTGACGCAGGTGCGCACGCTCAAGGCGCGGATGGAGGACGAACGCCTGCCCCGCAATGCGGACAAACGGCGGCACCTCAAGCTCGGCCGCGGCAGCCTCTCCGACGTCGAATGGACCGTCCAACTCCTCCAGCTCGAGCATGGGCATGAGTTGGCCAGTCTGCGCACGACCTCGACCCTGCAGGCACTCGCTGCCGCCACCGAGGCGCAGCTGCTGCCCGCCGAGGATGCCGCGCAGCTGGCGGAGGCATGGCAGCTGGCCACGGATGTGCGGTCTGCCGTGATGCTCTTCAGAGGTCGCACCGCGGAATCACTGCCCGGTGACCACACCGAGCTCGAGGCCACGGCTCGGTTGCTCGGCTACGCCGCCGGCGAGGGCCATGACCTCGAGGACGATTATCTGCGCACCACCCGGCATGCCCGTGCCGTCATGGAGCACCGCTTCTACGGCTTCTGAGCCGAGCCTGCCGACGGCCGCTGGTGCTCAGTCCTCGAATTCGAGGCCGAGGAGTGCATTCTCGATGACTTCGGGCAGGGCCGGATGGATCCAGTACTGTCCCGTGGCCACCTCGTCGGCGGTCTGGCCGAAGGCCATCGCCTGGATGAGGGGCTGGATGAGCATCGACGCTTCGTGTCCGACGATGAATGCACCGAGGATCAGCCGACTGCGGCGGTCGGCGATGATTTTGACGATGCCCGGGTCGTCGGCCATCGCCCACCCGTAGGCGACATCCGAGAACTGTTGGACCTTCACGGTGATGTCGTGACCGGCCTCCTCGGCTTCCTCTTCACTCATCCCCAGATAGGCGACCTGCGGGGAGGAGAATACCGCTCCGGGCACCGCATGGTGGTTCACCCTGGCGAGGTCCTCCTCGCGAGCCGCCCCCGGCTGCCCTGCGGCGACATCGGCGTCGAGGTTGCGTCCGACGATCTTCGCTTCGTGATTGGCCACGTGCTTGAGCTGATGCGGTGAGCAGATGTCGCCGAGGGCGAAGACACCGGGCACCGGCGAGCCCTCGGAGAGCACCCGCTGATGATCGTCGACGGCCAGCCGGTGCCCGTCGCTGACGTCGAATCCGGCGGTCGCGACATCGAGTTCGGCGGTGTTGGGCACCCGGCCGGTGGCGACGAGCACTGCGTCGGCGGTGATCGTCTCCGGCCGGTCGACCTCGCCGAGGCGGCCGCTGGGTTCGAGGCCGATCGTGACTTCGCCGTGGTCGACGTCGATGTGCCCGGCCTGCACGCCGTGGAGGACGGAATGGGACGAGTCGAAGATGCGAGTGAACTCGTCGGCCGCCTCGGCGTCGATGTTGCCCAGCAGGCGAGGCCCGCGGGCGAGGACGGTGACCTCGGTGCCGAGGGAGGAGAAGATGTGGGCGAACTCCATGGCGATGATGCCGGAGCCGATGATGACCAGGCGCTCGGGCTGGGTGGGGCGACGCATCACCGTGTTCGAGGTGAACACCGGGTAGTCTTCGCCGTCGACGCGGGAGGCGTCGAGCCCGTCGATGTCGGGGATGACGGGATGTGCACCGGCGGCGATGACGATGCGGTCTGCGCTGATCTCCTCACCCGAGGCGGTGCGCACACTCTTCGGGCCGGTGAAGTGAACGTGTTCGGCGACGACGGTGATGTTCGGCTGTCGATCGCTGCTGCGGTAGTCGCGACCGCCGGATTCGATGGCGTCGATGCGAGAGAAGATGCGGTCCTGGAGTCCTGCCCAATCGACCTGCGGCTGTGTGGGGGAGAGGTTGTAGCGGTCGGCCTGCGCGGCCTGCTCGGCCAGAGTGGCGGGGTAGACGAACATCTTCGTCGGAATGCAGCCGACGTTGAGGCAGGTGCCCCCGAAATGCCATTCCTCGGCGATGGCCGTCTTCAGTCCCTTGAATCGCTTGTCGAGGAACATGTTCCCCGATCCGGTGCCGATGAGCAGCAGGTCGTAGTGCGTCAAGATCCAACCCTCCAATGGTCAGTGTTCCGGCCCGTGCGGTCACGAGGCGAAGAGGCGAAAGGGCGCCACGGGTGAAAACCCGTGACGCCCCCACTCTATTCCTGTCCTGCTGTGCGCAGGCGAAGGTCAGAGCGCGTAGTAGAGCTCGAACTCTGTGGGAGTCGGACGCAGGCGTGCGACGTCGAGTTCGTTCTCACGTTTGATCCGGATCCAGGTTTCGATGAGGTCGGGGGTGAAGACGTCACCGGCGGTGAGGAAGTCGTGGTCCTTCTCGAGGTCATTGAGCGCCTCGTCGAGGGTGCCGGGGACGATCTTGATGTCCTTGGCCTCCTCCGGGGGCAGCTCGTAGAGGTCCTTGTCGATCGGCTCCGGCGGTTCGATGCGGTTGCGGATGCCGTCGATGCCGGCCATGAGCTGCGCAGAGAACGCGAGGTAGGGGTTCGATGAGGGGTCGGGCACACGGAACTCGAGACGCTTGGCCTTCGGGGAGGAGCCGGTGACGGGGATGCGGATCGCTGCCGAACGGTTCCGGGCCGAGTACACGAGGTTGACCGGGGCTTCGTAGCCGGGGACGAGGCGGCGGTAGGAGTTGATCGTCGGGTTCGTGAACGCGAGCACGGCACCGGCGTGTTCGATGAGTCCGCCGATATACCAGCGGGCGAGGTCGGAGAGACCGCCGTAGCCGTTCTCGTCGTAGAAGAGGGGCTCGCCGTTCTTCCACAGCGACTGGTGGCAGTGCATACCCGAACCGTTGTCGTCGAACAGCGGCTTCGGCATGAAGGTCGCGGACTTCCCGAGCTCGAATGCCGTGTTCTTGATCACGTACTTGAAGTCGAGCAGCTGATCGCCTGCATGCTGGAGAGTCTTGAACTTGTAGTTGATCTCCTGCTGACCGGCGGTGCCGACCTCATGGTGGGCACGCTCCATCTCGAAGCCGATCTGCTCGAGCGTCAGTGACATGTGATCTCGGATGTCGGCGTACTGATCCTGCGGCGAGACGGGGAAGTAGCCGCCCTTGAAGGGGGTCTTGTATCCCTGGTTGCCGCCGGGCTCGTCGGTGCCCATGTCCCAGGCCGCTTCCTGCGAGTCGATCTTGTAGAAGCTGCTGCCGGGGGTGTTCTCGTACCGGATGGAATCGAAGAGGTAGAACTCCGCTTCGGCACCGAAGAAGACGGTGTCGGCGATTCCGGTGCTCTCCAGGTAGGACTCTGCCTTCGCCGCCACCTGACGAGGGTCGCGCGAGTACGGCTCATCGGTGAAGGGATCGACGATCGAATGCGTGATGACCAGCGTCTTCGCGTCGCGGAACGGATCGATGTACGCCGAGGTGACATCCGCGAGCAGCTTCATATCGGATTCGTGGATGCCCTGGAACCCCGTGATGGAGGACCCGTCGAAGAGCAGACCCTCGGTGATCTCCTCTGTGCCGTAGGAGGCGGCGGGGAGGTTGAAGTGCTGGACCACACCGGGCAGGTCGCAGAACCGGACATCGACGAATTTGACGTCGTTCTCCGAGATGTAGTTGACGAGTTCTTCAGCAGACGAGAACACTTAGGTCTCCTAGTTCGAGTACGGTGGCCGTTTGTCCTGACCACGGTCAATCCTAGTCGCCCCGGAATGAAGTGGTGATGACGCTCATGTTTCGGGCATGTTTCCTGAGGATTCACTCAGGCCGGATTTCGTAGGGTGGGAGGGTGATCAATCGTGACGACCTCGGTTCCTGGCTCGAAGGACCCCGGTTCGACAGGGAAGAAGACGACTGGCCCGGCAAACGGCTCGGTCTGCCTGTCTCCGGTTCGCATTCTCTGGCTCCTGCGTGGAAGCGGATCCTCGCTCTTCTCGTCGACTGGCTGATGTGTCTGGCGATCGCCAACGTCATCGACCCGGCCAATCCCTTCCTGGCCCCCGGTTTCTTCGCCTTGGAGAATCTCCTGCTCGTCGGCACCCTCGGCTACTCGGTCGGCCATCGCCTCTTCGGCATCGAGGTGCGCCGGCTGTCCGGGCATGTTCCCGGGCTGCTCAAATCGTTCATCCGTGCGGTGCTCGTCGTGCTCGTCATCCCCGCTCTGATCTTCGACCGGGACAACCGCGGACTGCACGACCTCGCCGCGGGAACCGTCATCCTCCGCCGCTGACACCCGGCGAGGGGCGAACCGGCCCGACCAGACCACCTGCCTGGCCTCGGAACACTTCCGCCGGGACAGAAGCGCAGAAGAAAGCGGCGTTCAGGACAGAAGCGCAGAAGAGACTGAAGCGGCGCCGACTCGTATCGAGCCGGCGCCGCTTCTGTGCGCGATCCGGGTGCTGCCGCCGCCGTTGCGAGGGTCGATCAGCGCCTGTCGATCAGCGTCCGCGCATCGCCTTGTGATTCGGGCGGGCCTTGTTCGGGTCGATGCCCTTGGGAATCGGGGGACGCGATCCCTGTGTGCCCAGCGCCGCCAGGCGGTTGCGCACGGCGAGGACTTCTGCCCGGTTGAGTTTGCGCGGCAGCTTCTGCACGGTCGGCACGACCTGCTTCATCGCCAGCTGACCGTCTTCCTTGCCGCCCTGGAAGGTGTGGACGGGAACATTGGGCAGGATGCGCTCATGGCGCTTCTTCTCCTTGGCCAGCAGCTTCGCACTGCGTCCCTTGGGCCCTTCGCTGAGCAGGACGACGCCGGCGCGACCGGTGGAGCGGAACACGAGGTCACGGCTCTTCGGGTCGATGGCGATCGGCTTCTCATCCATGAGGTAGCCGCGACGAGCAGTGTTGAGGACGGCGCCGAAGGCGCCCGGCTGTCCGTCCATCTGCGCGAAGGCCGCAGTCTCGGCGAAGCGGCCGAGCATGAACATGCCCAGCAGCAGACCGAGCATGAGACCGAGGATCGTCGTGAAGATCACGGTGGTTCCGCCGATCAGCAGACCCACCAAGAGCCCGATCAGCGTGAGTCCGAGCACCGCCGCGGCCAACAGCCACGGCGTCGCCTTGTTGTGCTTGGCGGACAGCTCGTAGACCTGGCGCATCTGTGCCAGACGACCGGGTTTCTTGTTCGGATCCTTCGGCTTGCGCCGGAAAATTCCCTTGCGCGGTTCTTCGCTCATTCTCTCACTTGCTCTTGAGGGGCGTCGCGGCGACATCACCAGGTGACGAACGCCTTCATTGCTCAGCTGTCAAGTCTACCTCTTCGCCGGGTCCGAAGGTATCCACGACGGCCTGAGCCTCCTGCTTGGCCGGGGTGTGCTTGTCGAGATGCTGCAGGTGGGAGGGAATCTCCTCTCCGCGACGGCGCATCGCAGTCGCCCACAGGCGACCGGCGCGGTAGGACGAACGCACGAGCGGGCCCGACATGACGCCGAGGAAGCCGATCTCCTCGGCGGCATCGCGCAGCATCACGAAGTCGGCCGGTTTGACCCACCGGGTGACGGGGTGGTGTCTGGGGGAGGGGCGCAGGTATTGGGTGATCGTGATGAGGTCGCAGCCGGCGTCGTGGAGGTCCTGCAGTGCGGAGATGATCTCATCGTTCGTCTCACCCATCCCGAGGATGAGATTCGACTTCGTCACGAGTCCGGCCTCTCGGGCCTGAGTGATGACGGACAGCGAACGCTCGTACCGGAAGGCAGGGCGGATGCGCTTGAAGATGCGCGGAACCGTCTCGACGTTGTGGGCGAGCACCTCGGGGCGGGATGAGAACACCTCGGCGAGCTGATCCGGCTTCGCACTGAAGTCGGGGATGAGCAGCTCGACGCCGGTGCCGCGGCCGTCGACATATTCGAGGTCGTGGATCTGGCGCACCGTCTCCGCGTACAGCCATGCACCCCCGTCTTCGAGATCGTCGCGGGCGACGCCGGTGATCGTGGAGTAGCGCAGCCCCATCTCGGCCACCGAGGCGGCCACGCGGCGAGGTTCGTCCGCATCGAATGCGGCCGGTTTGCCTGTGTCGATCTGGCAGAAGTCACAGCGTCGGGTGCACTGTTCGCCGCCGATGAGGAAGGTCGCTTCGCGGTCCTCCCAGCACTCGAAGATGTTCGGGCAGCCCGCTTCCTCGCACACGGTGTGCAGATCCTGCTTGCGCACCAAGGACTTCAGGGAGGTGTATTCGGGCCCGATATGGGCTTTGGCCTTGATCCAGGCGGGCTTGTCCTCGATCGGAGTCTCGGAGTTGCGGGCTTCGACCCGAAGCATCCGGCGGCCTTCTGGTGCAATCGTCATCGGCGTTCTCCTAGGCTGTGATGGTCTCTTGCAGAATCTCGTTGAGACGGTCTGCCGTGTCCTCCGGCGTCACCGTCCGTCCGATCTCTGCGCTGATGGAAGTGGTGTCGGCGTCGCTGATCCCGCACGGGATGATGCTTTCATAGGCGCCGAGTTCATTGCTGCAGTTCAGGGCCAATCCGTGCATCGTGACACCCTCGTGGATGCGGATGCCGATGGCTCCGACCTTGCGGTCACGGCGGAGCCCGTCGCCGAGCAGCCAGACGCCGGCGCGTCCTTCGACGGTGGTGGCTTCGATGCCGTATTCCGCAAGGAGTCGAATCATCGCGTCCTCGAGCTGGGACACGAAGAGGCGGACCTCTTTGGGGTCGTTGAGGCGGTAGATGAAGTAGGCGACGAGCTGGCCGGGGCCGTGCCAGGTGATCTTCCCGCCACGGTCGACATCGATGACTTCGGTGCCATCTGTGGGCCGGTCGGCCTCCTCGGTGCGTTTGCCGGCCGTGTAGACGGGGGAATGCTCGAGGTACAGCACCGTCGACTCCCTCCGTCCTGCGAGCACTTCTTCGTGATATCTCTTCTGCATATCCCAGGTCTGCCGATAGTCCGAGAGGACCGGAGCGAACCCGAGCGTTTCTGTGGCCAAGGGCATGGCTCCACACTATGACTCTTGCACCCCGGGTTCAATTTGACCGCGGGCCGTCGAGAACCCGGTTCCCGGAATGTGACCCTTGACATCGAGGTGCCGACGCTATCACTATTAAATAAACACAAATAGCATAGAAAGCCATCAACGGAGATGACGAAACATGACATGGGAGCTTCAGGCACAGATCTCCGACGACGTCTACCGTGTGAGCGGTCCCTCAGGAGAAGCCGTTTGGGGGATCGACAACGATTCCTTCGATGTCGACGATCCGGAGGCCCTCGGCACTGCCGAAGTGGAACTGCCGACCGGTCGACGGTCACTGCTCCTCGTCCCCACTCTGCCCGGCGGCCTCGTCCTCGACGTTGTGCGCGCCTATCAGGGACTGACCGATGCCGAGCTGTGCACTCTGTTCCTCGGCATCGTCACGGAACTTCGCGGCTGCTCATGTCCCGAACAGCGGCTGAGTCTGAAGGCGTTCGCACTCGAAGCCGCAGGACGTCCGGTGCTCATCCCCGGTCTCTCGGTGCCCTTGGAGACGTCACCGCGGCGTGCCGTGGGGGAGATGCTCTACCACGCCGGCTGCGGCCGTCCGTGGGCCGAATGCCTGCTGCCGGTCAACCTTGCGCTGGCTGATTCGTCACAGGCGCTGCGGGCCGTCGTCGGCGACCTGCTCGCGGATTCGGGTCCCGACACCGGGCTGGCTGCGGCACTCGACGAAGTGGCCGAATCGATGCGGTCACTGGCCAGCCCGGCTCCGCTCCCGCTGGTGCCGGCCGATCGGGAAATCGCGCCCGAAACAGCTCTGACGGCGCGTCTGCGTGCTGTAGCCGGTCAACCTCTCGGTCGCGGATCCGGCCGAGATGCGGTGCCGGTCGAACGCAGCGCCACGAGGTTCCCGACCCGGACGAGTGAGCCGGTGGCCACGGGCTCACCGGCCACTGGAACCGAGTCGAGGACCGCTGATTCGACTCAGACTCACGCAGCACGGACCGTGTCCGCCCCGGGCTCAGCCGCTGAAACCCTGCGTGCGGCCAGCCGACGGTCCCTGAGGGGGCGTCAGCGCTCGCGCCGTCGGGGCCCCGGATCCTCCGCGCTTCAACAGGCGGCCGGACGGTTTCGCGGGTTGTTGAGAACCTGGCTGCATCGTCTCAGGGGAGCAGGCCGAGGACAGTGGCTGGTCGCCGCGGCCGCGTGCCTCACTCTCGTCGGTGGTCTCCTCGTCTGGCAGTCGTGGACGGCCGGTGAACTCGATTGGCGGAGGACTGCCCCGAACTCCCAGACCGTGTCGGGCGATACGGCAGAGCTCAGCGCTGAGGAGGTGGCACACGTTCTCTCGCGACTCTGCGCCGACCGTGCTCAGGCGCTCAGCGATGGGGACGAGGCGGCCCTGCAAGTGCTGACTGTGCCGGGATCGGCCGCCGCAGCCGCCGATGAGCTCATCGATCCTTCCCGGTTCATCGGCTCCGACTATTCCATCGCAGTCGATGGGGTGGAGATCATCGATGCCGATGCGAACAGGATCGTCGCCTCGGCGCAGATGCACTCCACCGCGGGAAGCGGCAGCGAGACCGAGGACTTCGGGATGCTGTCGGTCGAATTCGAACTCAAACGCCTTGACGGCCGCTGGCGGGTCGAACAGGTCACCGAGACGGCAGTCGGACAGCACTGATGATCGCGGCAGGACTGCAACCTGGTCATGAATGACCCGAGGGGCCGACCACGGATGGTCGGCCCCTCTTCAGGGTGTGCGGAAGACCGCAGCCTCAGAGGTCGAGGTCGGCCTCGAAGTTGCCCTCTTCCAGACGTGCCTTGATGGTCTGCAGGAATCGACCCGCATCCGCACCGTCGACCAGCTGGTGGTTGTAGGTCAACGGCAGATACACCATGTCGCGGATGGCGATCGACTCGTCACCGTCGGCCGTCTGCACGGCGATGGGGCGACGGACGATGGCACCCGTGCCGAGGATGCCCATCTGCGGCTGGTTGATGATCGGCGTATCGAACAGCGCCCCCACGGAACCGATGTTGGTCACGGTGAACGTGCCGCCCGAGAGCTCGTCCGGCATGATCTTGTTGTTGCGGGTCCGGTCGGCGACATCATCGATGGCCTTGGCCAGACCAGCGACGCTGAGGTCACCGGCATCCTTGACCACCGGCACCAGCAGACCGCGTGGGGTATCCACGGCGACGGCGAGATGCTCGTGATCGAAGTAGGTGATCTGCTGCGACTCGAGATCGTACTGCGCGTTGACCTTCGGGTGCACCTGAAGCGCTTCGACGATGGCCTTGGCGAAGAACGGCAGGTAGGTCAGCTTCGAGCCGTGCTTGGACTGGAAGGCTTCCTTGTTCGCCTTGCGCAGCTTGACGATGCGAGACATGTCGACTTCGACGACCTGCGTGAGCTGAGCAGAGACCTCGAGGGACTCGCTCATCCTCTTCGCAATGGTCTGGCGGATCCGCGAGGCCTTCTCCGTGGTGCCGCGCAGCTTCGCGACCTCCTCGGGGATCTCGACCTTGAACGGTGCCTTCGGCGCACCGGATGGTGCGGCGGCAGCGGCAGGTGCCGTGGGTCCGTTCTTGGCCGCCGTCTCGACGTCCTGTTTGCGGATGCGACCGCCGACGCCGGTGCCGGTGACCTGCGAGAGATCGACGCCCTTCTCGCGTGCCAGACGACGCACGAGCGGAGTGACATAGGCGGCGTTCTCACCGACCGTGTCCGCTGCAGCAGGAGCCTGCGTCGCGGCCTCGACCGGTTCCTCGGCCTGCGCTGCCGAAGCAGTCTGGGCGGAGGGTGCCTGTGCCGGCTTGGGCGCCGACTCCTGCTTCGGGGCCTCCTGTGCGGGCGCCTCCTGCTTGGGGGCTTCCTCGGCGGAGGTTTCCTGCTTGGGGGCTTCCTCGGCAGGTTCTTCCTGCTGGGGAGCTTCCTCGGCGGGCGCCTCGTCCTTCGGGGCCTCCTCGGCGGGAGCCTCTTCCGCAGGTGCTCCGGTTCCGACACGTGCCAGGGGTGCGCCGACCTCGACGGTCTCGTCCTCTTCGGCCAGATGTGCCTGGACGATTCCGGCGACGGGGGAGGGCACCTCGGTGTCAACCTTGTCGGTGGAGACCTCGAGCAGCGGCTCGTCGACCTCGATCTCGTCGCCGACTTCCTTGAGCCAGCGGGTCACGGTGCCTTCGGTGACGGATTCGCCGAGCGCCGGCATCGTGATTTCGGTGCCTTCACCTGAGCCTTCGGACTGTGCAGCCGGTGCGGTCTCGGCGGCCGGTTCCTTGTCCGTGCTCTCGTCTTCGGCGGGAGTCGAGTCCTCGGCGGGGGCCGAGTCCTCTTCGGGCTCTTCGGCGGGAGCTTCTTCGGCAGCCGGAGCGGAATCGTCGGAGGACGATCCGCTGCCGTCGCCGATGTAGGCGAGATCTCCGCCGACCTCGACGACGTCGTCTTCATCGGCGAGGATCTTCTCCAGTGTGCCCGCGTACGGGCTGGGGATCTCGGTGTCGACCTTGTCGGTCGACACTTCGAGCAGGGGCTCGTCTACTTCGACCTCGTCGCCGACGGACTTGAGCCAACGGGTGACTGTGCCCTCGGTGACCGACTCTCCGAGAGCCGGCATCTGAACGGAATTCGACATGAGTTTTCGTCTCCTCGGATCTTATGAGTGGAAGTGCAGGGGTTTGCCGGCCAGAGCCAGGTGAGCTTCGCCGAGAGCTTCGTTCTGCGTCGGGTGAGCATGGATGAGCTGTGCGACTTCCTCGGGGAATGCTTCCCAATTGACGATGAGCTGAGCTTCACCGGCCTGCTCGGACAGGCGCGCGCCGATGCCGTGGACACCGACGACCGGACCGTCCTTCTCGCGGATGACCTTGATGAGTCCGGTGGTTCCCAGGATGACGGATTTGCCGTTGCCGCCGAGGTTGTACTCGAGCGATTCGACCTGGTCCTTGCCGTACTTCTCCTCGGCCTGAGCCGAGGAGAGCCCGACGGAGAAGATCTCCGGTTCGCAGTAGGTGACGCGGGGGATGCCCGATTCGAGCACGGGCACCGGGTTCAGGCCCGCAATCTCCTCGGCGATGAAGATGCCCTGGCCGAAGGCGCGGTGGGCCAGCTGCAGGCCGGGCACGATATCGCCGCAGGCGTAGATGTTGCCGACGCCGGTGTGGAGACGTTCGTTGGCGAGGACGAATCCGCGCTCCATCGGAATGCCCTGCTCTTCGAATCCGAAGCCCTCGGTCACGGGACCGCGGCCCACGGCCACGAGGAGGTATTCGGCTTCCAGAGTCGATCCGTCTTCGAGCGTGACCTTGACCCCGTCAGCGGTCTCCTCGACACCCTTGAACATGGTGCCGAGCTTGAACTTGATCTTGCGCTTCTTGAAGGCGCGTTCGAGGTTCTTCGAGATCGTCTCGTCTTCGTTCGCGACGAGGTGCTTGAGACCCTCGACGATCGTGACGTCGGCGCCGAAGGAGTTCCAGACGCTGGCGAACTCGACGCCGATGACGCCGCCGCCGAGGACGATGGCCGAGTTCGGCACCTTGTCCAGTTCGAGAGCCTCGGTGCTCGTGATCACGCGATCGGTGAGCTCGAGTCCGATGGTCTTCGAAGTCGAACCGGTCGAGAGCAGAACGTTCGTGCCCGTGACGGTGTGGTTGCCGTCTTCGCCGCTGACCTGGACGGAGCCCTTGCCGACGAGCTTGCCGGTGCCGAAGTACGTGTCGATTCCGCGAGCCTTGACCAGGCCCTGCAGCCCTTTGTAGTTGCGGGTGATGACTCCGTCCTTGTACTCGAGCACCTTGTTGATGTCGATGCCCTTGAACTCGGCTTCGATGCCGAATGCTTCGGAGTTCTTGGCGGAGTCGGCGACCTCTGCGGCATGCAGAAGGGCCTTCGTCGGCACGCAGCCACGGTGGAGGCAGGTGCCGCCTACCTTGTCGCGTTCGATCAAAGCGACCTTCATGTCGAGTTCTGCGGCTCGCAGAGCAGCGGCATAACCGCCGGTTCCGCCGCCCAGAACGACAAGGTCGTAGGTCAATGAATCACTCACGGATTACTCCTCGTAGCTGTGAATAAGCCTGCGCTAAGCAGCTTTCTGTCTTATCTTTCCACTTTTCTCGCTCGGGGCGAAAGGAAACGCTGTCTGATTGGACACAGGTGGGGATCATCACGTTGACCTCGACAGCGTGTAGAACTTCGTTGTTCAGCCCTCCGACTTCGCGATTTCGATGAGCGTGCGCACCGCCGCTCCGGTCGCCGCCTTCGGGGTGTATCCGAAGGGTGCCGAGCCGTTGAAGCTGGGCCCGGCGATATCGATGTGCGCCCATTCGGTGCCGTCGCCGACGAACTCGCGCAGGAACGCGGCCGCAGCGAGCATGCCGCCGGGTCGCGGCCCCGAGTTCGTGAGGTCCGCCGAGGTGGAGTCGAAGCCCGAGAGCATCTCCTCCGGAATCGGCATCGCCCACATGTTCTCACCGGCCACGCCTGCCGAGGCGATGACCTCTTCCCGCGCCGTCGTCGATCCCATGACCCCCGAGGTGCGTTCGCCGAGGGCGACGATCTGGGCGCCGGTGAGAGTGGCGACGTCGATGAGCAGGTCGGGGTTCTCGGCGTCGGCGTCGGTGAGTGCATCGGCGAGGACGAGGCGGCCCTCGGCATCGGTGTTCGTGACTTCGACCGTCTTGCCGCTGCGCATGGTCAGCACATCGCTGGGCCTCTGTGCTGAGGAGCCGGGCATGTTCTCGGCCATCGGCAGCCAGGCGGTCACACGCACGGGCAGTCCGAGGTCGGCGATGCCGAACAGTGCCTGCACGACGGCGGCCGAACCGGCCATGTCGGACTTCATGTCCTCCATGCTCTTGGCCGGCTTGAGCGAGATTCCGCCGGAGTCGAAGGTGATGCCCTTGCCGACGAAGCTGAGATGGCGCTTGGCACCCTTCGGCGCGTATTCGACCTTGACGAGACGGGGGCCGCGGGTCGAGCCCTGTCCGACGCCGATGATGCCGCCGTAGCCCCCGGCCTTGAGTTCCTTGTCGCCGAGGACGGTGACTTTGAGTCTGCGTTCCTTGGCCTGCGTCTTGACGATCTCGGCGTAGGACTCGGGGTAGAGGTCCAGGGGCGGAGTGTTGACGAGGTCACGGGCACGATTCGTCGCGGCCGCGATCGCGGTTCCGGCGTCATGGGCGGCGGCGAACGTTTTGCCCTTGGGCCCGATGACGCTGACTTCGCCCGGGGCTTCGCCTTCGCTGCGGTAGTCGAGGAAACGGTAGGCACCGAGCCCGGCGCCCACGGTGACGGCTTCGACTTCGGCGGGGGTGGCCGCCGGCAGAGCCAGGGCGACCGAGTCGACGCCGTCGAGTGCGCGCAGCGCCGCACCGGCGCCTCGGCGCAGTGCCTCAAGA
Source organism: Brevibacterium sp. FAM 27836 (assembly GCF_051351055.1). NCBI lineage: Bacteria > Bacillati > Actinomycetota > Actinomycetes > Micrococcales > Brevibacteriaceae > Brevibacterium > Brevibacterium sp. FAM 27836. Next base: position 3,993,522 of record NZ_CP195711.1, on the reverse strand, counting down.
GTGGCGGCGACGTCCTCGGTGGCGGCGTCGAAGTCGCCGAGGCCGACGAGCACCACGGAGTCCGCAGCGACGCCCTTCGGCGAGGGAATCCGAGCGGTGGAACCGGCCTTTCCGGTGAACCCGATGGCCTTCGCAGCCTCGTCGAGCGCGGTCCGCGCGGCCTTTGCTCCTTCGAGCGCGAGGACCGTCGAATCCGCGGCGCCCAGCACCAGCACGGAGGCGGTGGCCTTCACCGGTGAGGTCGTGGAGTAGCTGCTTGGGGTGGATGCACCAGCCATGAGTTCCCTTTCAGTCGTCTTTGAACGTTGATTCGATCCTAATGCCAAACAACGCGGGATGCGGAAGCGGCGGGTGACTGTGACATATTCTGGGGATGTGTACTCATTGATCTTCAGACTTCTCTTCGCACCGATGGATGCCGAACGGGCCCATCATCTCTCGTTCTCCGCACTGCGTGCACTCGACCGTGTTCCGCTGCTCGGCCGTGTTCTGCGCTTTGTCTGTGCGCGCCGAACCGTCCGCCCCGTATCGGTATTGGGCCTGCCGTTCCCCAACCGAGTGGGCCTGGCCGCCGGATTCGATAAGAACGGGGTCGGGGTGCGGGCCATGTCCGCCCTGGGCTTCGGTCATATCGAGGTCGGAACGATCACCGCCCATGCGCAGCCCGGCAACGATCGTCCGCGCCTGTTCCGGCTGCGGGAGAATCTCGCGCTGCTCAACCGCATGGGCTTCAACAACGACGGTGCGCGGCAGGCTTCGTTCAACATCGCCGAGGAGCGGAAGAGGATCGACGCGCTCCCACCTGGCCTGCGTCCGATCGTCGGAGTCAACATCGGGAAGACGAAGATCGTCGAGGCGGCCGATGCGGTCGCCGACTATGCGGCGTCGACTCGAGTGCTGGCCCCTCTGGCCGACTACCTCGTCATCAATGTCAGCTCGCCGAACACCCCGGGACTGCGGGATCTGCAGTCAGTGAGCAGCCTCGAACCGATCATCACCGCAGTCCGTGACACCGCCGCTGAGGTGGTGGCGGCGCCGCGTTCGACGCTCGGTCACGTGCCGCTGCTGGTCAAGATCGCCCCCGACCTCGCCGATGACGACGTTGCCGAGATCTGCGAGCTCGCCTTGCGCTCCGGAGTCGACGGCCTCATCACGACGAACACGACGATCGACCGATCCGTGCTGGGCGGGCAGGAGGCCCCGTTCGCCGAGGTTCAAGCCGGCGGAATCTCCGGTCGCCCGCTGGCCGAACGTTCCTTCGAGGTGCTGCGCCTGGTAAAGGAGCATGTGGGCGATAGCCTCACGGTCATCTCCGTCGGGGGAATCGCGGATGCCGAAGACGCCCGGGCACGAGTGGCCGCGGGCGCCGATCTGGTCCAGGTCTACTCGGAGATGATCTACTCCGGACCGTTCTTCCCCGGCCGCGTCATCCGCGGCCTCGAGTCGACTCGTCTGCTCACTCGGGGTACTGGCGGCGCTTGACCTGAGGCTTGGGCATGCGCAGGGGCCGCAGCTGGATGCTGCGCATGACCGCGTAGAAGGTGATGCCGCGTTCAACCGAACCGAACTTGTTGCGCAGCCGATTCTTGAGGATGTAGTTGAGCACGAACGCATCGAGGATGATGAGTGCGATGAGCCCCCACACCGCGTAGGTGAAGTACTGCTGGATCTGCACCGGCTGCGTGAAGGCAATGACGAGGATGAGGATCGCGGCGGGGATGAAGATCTCCCCGACCGAGAAACGGGCATCGATGTAGTTGCGGATGTAGCGGCGCTGGGGACCCTTGTCGCGGCGGGTGAGGTACTTCTCCTCACCATTCATCATTCCGATGCGTGCACGATCGCGGTCCTGGCGCTGCTGCTCCTTGGCCTTCTTGTTCGCAACCTTGCGATCCTTGTTCACCAAGGGCTGACGGCGCGCGGACTCCTGCTGACTGCGCTTGGGCGTGGGCCGTCCCTTCTTCGCCTCCGCATCGCGCCGAGCGTCGGCTTCTGCGGAGTTGTCGTCATGGACTGGCTGAGAGGCGGAGGTTTTGTCCTCGGCACGAGATTTTTTACTTCCGAACACCTGATGAATACTACCTTTGGAGAATGAGCGAATCGACTTCAGCACTTGACAGTGCACAATTGCATGCCGAATTGGACGCCATCTTCGACGAGGTCCTCAACGATCTCACGGGTCTGGTGGCCATTCCCTCCGTGGCCTGGCCGAGCTTCGACGCCGCCAATGTCACCGCCAGCGCCGAGGCGGTGGCGGGCTTGGCACGGGACCTCGGCCTGGAAGCCGAGATCCTCACCGCGCCGCAGTCCGACGGCACCGACGGCTACCCCGCAGTCGTCGCATCGATTCCCGCGCCCGAAGGGGCTCCGACCGTCCTGCTCTACGCTCACCACGATGTGCAGCCGCCCGGACGCGACGAGGACTGGGACACGGAGCCCTTCGTCGCCACCCGCAGCGGAGATCGTCTCTTCGGCCGCGGTGCGGCCGATGACAAAGCCGGCATCATGGTCCACCTCACTGCTCTGCGTCTGCTGGCCGACCGCCTCGGCGTCGGCGCCACACTCTTCTTCGAAGGGGAAGAGGAAGCGGGCAGCCCGAGTTTCCGCAATTTCCTCGAGACCTACCGGGAACGCCTGCGCGCCGATGTCATCGTCGTCGCCGACTCCGGCAACTGGGCCGCGGGAGTCCCCGCGCTGACGACGAGCCTGCGCGGAATGTGCGCGATCGAGTTCGAAGTCTCCACCCTCGATCACGCAGTCCACTCGGGCATGTACGGCGGCGTCGCACCGGATGCGATGCTCGCGATGACCAAGGTGCTCGCCAGCCTGCACGATGAGAACGGATCGGTCGCAGTCTCGGGCCTCCACTCAGAGCACGGGACCGACATCGACTACGACGAGGCGACCCTGCGCGCCGACTCGGGAGTCTTGGACAGCACGACGCTCATCGGAGCCGGCACACTCGCCTCGCGGCTGTGGACGCAGCCGGCCATCACCGTCATCGGCCTCGACATCCCGGGTGTGGCCGTGTCCTCGAATACTCTGCAGTCCTCGCTCCGGGCCAAACTCTCGATCCGCCTGGCACCCGGAAACACCCCCGCCTCGGCGGTGAGGGCCGTGGAGAAGCACCTCCGAGCGAACCTGCCCTTCGGCGCGCAGCTGAGCATCGGCGAGACCGAGGGCGGCAGCCCGTGGCAGGCAGATGAATCCGATCCCGTCGTCCAGACTGCCCGGCGGGCCCTCACAGACGCGTGGGGGACTGAGTCGGTGACGATGGGCATCGGCGGTTCGATTCCCTTCATCGCCGATCTGCTCGAAATCTTCCCGGACGCGTCGATTCTCGTCACCGGTGTCGAAGACCCCGATGCCAGGGCCCACAGTGCCAATGAATCGCTCTACCTGCCCGACTTCAAGGCCGCGATCGTCGCCGAGGCGCTGCTGCTGCAGCGGCTGGCACCGACGCGATGAGCGCGCCGGGGAATAGGATCCGCGCCGGGGACGTTGTTTGCGGTGTAGCCTGGGGACAGGAACGTGAGAAGGAGTAACCATGACTGTGACTGAAAAAGCCGAGGCCACCCACGAGGTCGAGCTGTCGTCCACCGCTGCCGACAAGGTCCGCAGCCTGCTCGAACAGGAAGGTCGCGATGACCTGCGCCTGCGCGTGGCTGTCCAGCCCGGCGGCTGCTCCGGGCTGATCTACCAGCTCTACTTCGACGAGCGCTACCTCGACGGTGACGCGGTGCGTAACTTCGACGGCGTCGAGGTCATCGTCGACCGGATGAGCGTTCCCTACCTCAGCGGTTCGACCATCGATTTCGCCGATACCATCGAGAAGCAGGGCTTCACCATCGACAACCCGAATGCCGGCGGATCCTGCGCCTGCGGAGATTCGTTCCACTGATCTGCTGTCGCTGACGAGGAGGACCGCTTCTCATGGACCTGGAGGATCTGCGTGCCGTGTCGTTCACGGCCACGCAGCCCCAGGTCCTTTTGTCGTATCGGGCCGGACTGTTCCCGATGGGGGTCGGCGCACAGGGCACCGGTCGCATGGGTTGGTGGGCGCCGCGGCGGCGCGGAGTGCTCCTGCCCGGCGACCTGAGGGTGACGAAGAGTCTGCGCAAATCGATGAAGCACTTCACCTACAGCACTGATCGCGCCTTCGAGCAGGTCATGCGCGCCTGCGCCGATCCGAACCGGTCGGGAACCTGGATCACCGAGGAGATCATCTCCCTCTACTGCGGATTGCACAGGGACGGGTGGGCGCATTCGGTCGAGGTCTGGGCCGAGGACGAACTCGTCGGAGGGCTCTATGGCGTGGCGATCGGATCGTTCTTCGCCGGCGAATCGATGTTCCACACCGCCAGGGACGCCTCGAAAGCAGCTCTGGTCTACCTTGTCGGTCTCTTCGACGGGGTCGACGTGACCACCAGCAACGCACCAGCTGCCACGGCGAACATCCCGCCGGAGCCGGGGGAGTGGCTCATCGACACTCAGTGGCAGACATCACATCTGCAGAGCCTCGGCGTGTCGGAGCTCAGTGGTCTCGAGTACTCGGCACGGCTAGATTCCGCGCTCCGCGGCGATCTCTGTCAGCATATTCTCAACAAATGAACATCTGCAGGTGAATTTCTACCGTCTGTAGCGGTAGTCTTAGACTCGACAGAGTAAGTACTCGTCTCTCGGCCTGACCAGAGACGAAAGAACGTTGTGAAAGGCTGCACGTGGATTCTCCGAATCAGTCAGGACCGCAGCGGTCCTGGGCGAAGCGGCTCGGCATTCTGAGCGCCGTATTGATACCGGCGTTGCTATCGGGTTGCACGAAAGAGCAGATCGCCACAGGATTCCTTCCCGTCGAATCGAAGGGCGCGACGAACCACACGGACGCCTACACAGCACTGTGGAACGGCGCCTGGATCGCCCTTCTGCTGGTGGGTCTCATCGTGTGGGGCCTCATCCTGTGGGCGATGGTCGCGTACCGTCGTCGCAAGCACGATCGTGGACTGCCGGTCCAGATGCGCTACAGCATGCCGATCGAAATCCTCTTCACGGTGACACCGGTCGTCCTCGTCCTCGGGTTCTTCTTCCAGAACGTCCAGGTCATGGAGCAGACGACCGATGATACGACTCCCGGCGAGCAGGTCATCGAGGTCGCAGCCAAACAGTGGGCCTGGGACTTCAACTACGAGACCGAGGACGTCTACTACGCCGGAACACAGGTCGAACTCGACGGCACCGAGGCGCCGGAGGAAACGGCTCCCGTGCTCTACCTCCCGGTCGACACCGACCTGGAGATCCGCCTGCACTCCCGCGACGTCCTCCATTCCTTCTGGGTTCCCGCCTTCCTCGAGAAGCGCGATATGATCCCCGGCCACGACCAGAGCCTGCATCTGCGTGCCGAGAAGGAAGGCGAGTACGTCGGCAAGTGTGCCGAGCTGTGCGGCGAGTACCACTCTGAGATGCTTTTCAACGTCAAGGTCGTGTCGAAGGAAGAGTTCGCCGACTATACGAAGTCTCTTGCCGATCAGGGCAACACAGGCCAGCTGGGACCGGAGTACGATCGCAACTGGTACCCGAAAGAAGGTGCTGAACAATGACCGCCACGATGGATCAGGCGGCCCTTGACGCTCCAGTGGTTCCACGGAGCAAGGGCAAGGCAATAGTCGATTGGATCACGTCGACGGACCACAAGACGATCGGATACATGTATCTGATCGCGTCGTTTTCATTCTTCTGCATCGGCGGGGTGATGGCGCTGATCATCCGCCTCGAGCTCTTCGAGCCCGGAATGCAGATCGTCGAGACCAAGGAACAGTACAACCAGCTGTTCACCATGCACGGCACCCTGATGCTGCTGATGTTCGGGACACCGTTGTTCGCGGGGTTCGCCAATGTCATCATGCCGTTGCAGATCGGTGCCCCGGATGTGGCATTCCCGCGGCTGAACGCTTTCGCGTTCTGGATGTTCCTCTTCGGTTCGCTGATCGCGCTGTCGGGCTTCCTCACCCCGCAAGGGGCTGCGGCCTTCGGGTGGACTGCCTACGCTCCACTGAACAACACGACGTTCACTCCCGGCGTCGGAGGCAATCTGTGGGTCCTCGGCCTGGGGCTGCAGGGCTTCGGCACCATCCTCGGCTCGGTCAACTTCATCACCACCGTCATCACGATGCGTGCACCGGGGATGACGATGTTCCGGATGCCGATCTTCACCTGGAACACTCTGATCACCGGCATCCTCGTGCTCATGGCCTTCCAGCCGCTGGCTGCTGCTCTGCTGGTCCTCGGTGCTGACAGAATTTTGGGCTCGCATGTGTTCAGTCCGGGCAACGGGGGCCCGATTCTGTGGCAGCACCTGTTCTGGTTCTTCGGCCACCCCGAGGTGTATGTGATCGCGTTGCCGTTCTTCGGCATCGTGACCGAGATCTTCCCGGTCTTCAGCCGCAAACCCGTGTTCGGCTACAAGGAGCTCGTGTTCGCCACGATCGCCATTGCGGCGCTGTCGGTGACCGTGTGGGCTCACCATATGTACGTCACCGGTGTTGTGGCCCTGCCGTTCTTCGCGTTCATGACGATGCTCATCGCGATTCCCACGGGTGTGAAGTTCTTCAACTGGATCGGCACGATGTGGAGAGGCTCGATCACCTTCGAGACACCCATCGTGTGGTCGATCGGCTTCCTGGCCACGTTCCTCTTCGGTGGTCTCACCGGTGTCATCATGGCCAGCCCCGCTTTGGACCAGCAGATCTCGGACACCTATTTCATCGTCGCCCACTTCCACTACGTCGTCTTCGGCACCGTCGTCTTCGCGATGTTCGCCGGGTTCTACTTCTGGTGGCCGAAGTGGACAGGCAAGATGCTCAACGAGAAGCTCGGACACATCCACTTCTGGATGCTGTTCGTCGGCTTCCACGGCACGTTCCTCGTCCAGCACTGGCTCGGTGTCGACGGCATGCCCCGTCGTTACGCCGACTACCTGCCGCAGGACGGCTTCACCTGGATGAACCAGGTGTCGACGGTCGGCTCGCTGCTGCTGGGTCTGTCCATGGTTCCGTTCTTCTGGAACGTGTGGATCACCTCGCGCAACGCACCGAAGGTCACGGTCGACGACCCGTGGGGCTACGGAGCATCGCTCGAATGGGCGACCTCGTGCCCGCCCCCGCGTCACAACTTCACCTCGCTGCCGCGGATCCGCTCTGAGCGTCCTGCCTTCGACCTCAACCATCCGGAGCTGCTCGAATACGCAGGTCACAACTCCTCTGAGGAACAGCTGATTGGAGGTTCCGTCAAATGAAATCTTCGATCGTAGTCTTCCTCGTCAACGCGGTGTTCTTCTTCGCCGTATCCGTGGTCTACGGATTCGCCACCGACTGGGGCGAGATGGTCGGGTTCCCGGCCCTGCTGCTCACCGGCGGCATGTCAGGAATGATCGGTATCTACCTGTGGCTGACGGACCGCCGTGTCGGTCGTCAGCCCCAGGACCACGAAGATGCCGAGATCTCGGATGCGGATGCCGACTACGGGTTCTTCAGCCCGTGGAGCTGGTGGCCGATTGCGTGTGCGGGTGCCGCTGCCATTGCGTTCTATGGAATCGCCATGGGTTGGTGGATCTTCCCGTTCGGTGCTCTGCTCGGCATCATCGCTCTCGTGGGCCTGTCCTACGAACACGATCGTGGGGACTTCGCCCACTGATCTGAGCTCCGGCGTGATGTACTCAGCCGCACACTGTGGCCCGAACTCATAAGAGTTCGGGCCACAGTGCCATTCACAGCGTCTGCGACCGTTGTACCGTCGAGCGGACATCTCGCGAGGTAATGCGTGAGGCTTCGAAACCCGAGTGCTGATCCCCGCAGAGGCTCGAGCCGTCCGTTCCTCGATTCGGGGGACCCGTTCGATGTTCCCTGCTCGGTGAAGAGCACCACCACGTCGGCTACTCGGTGCTACTGCGGCGAGCTTGTGGACGGGGAAGGGGTCCATGACTTCGACAGCTTCGGACAGCTCCTCGACGGAGCTGTTGTGAAGCCGGAGAATCCGTCGATGGCGACGACGCCGATACCATCACGCCAAAGTCCTTCGCTCGGGTTGTTGGCGGCCATGGAAAACTGCCCATAGGCGGACAGTAGAAATGCCCGTTCCTGGCCACAAGAACTGCCCAGTGGCGGCCACGATTTCTGCCCATCCGAGCATGTAGAACCTCTCATTGAGACACGACCCCGAACCACTTCCGGGAGATGATGACGGTGTCTAATCGATCAACATCCACCACGAGAGGGTTCGGGGCCGCGTATGAAGTCTGACGGAGAAATCATGGAAATTCTAGAAGCGTATGACTCCACAGGGTCCTACCGAGCCGCAGCCGAGTTGGCAGGGTGTTCACACCACACAGTCAAGGCCCACGTCACCGCCCGCGCTCAAGGCCGCCCGGTGGGCGTGCCCGTCCGCCGTGATCGGGTCACGGACGAGTTCATGGACAAAATCACGGAGCTGGTAGCTCGTTCAGGGGGCCGGATCCGTGCCGATAAGGTCCACGAACGCCTTCTTGGACTCGGCTATGAAGGTTCGGAGAGATCAACTCGCCGTGCCGTCGCCCACGCCAAAGCGGTCCATGAAAGAGCGGGTCGTCGTGTGCATCGTCCCTGGGTGGCAGAGCCGGGACTGTGGCTTCAATACGACTACGGTGACGGGCCCGTCGTCGGTGGCGTGAAGACGGTGTTGTTCATCGCGTGGTTGGCGTTCTCGCGGTTTCGCATCGTCATTCCGCTTCGGGATAAGACGCTGGCGTCGGTGTTTATGGTCTTAGACCGCACGTTTCGACTCATCGGCGGCATCCCGACCTATGTGTTGACTGATAACGAGAAGACCGTCACGACGATGCATATCGCCGGGGTTCCGGTGCGCAATCGCGACACAGTCTCATTCGCGAAGTACTACGGAACGACGGTCCTGACGTGTCAGCCGGCCGATCCGGCGTCGAAGGGCGGGGTGGAGCGGTCCGTCCAGATCGCGAAGGCTGATCTGGTGCCCACAGCCACGAACCTGCGCAATGAGTACGCTTCGTTTGCTGACCTCGAGGCCGCGTGCCAAGCCTTTATGTCCGAGATCAACGAGAAAGAGCATCGGGTGACGAAACGATGTCCGATCGACTTGATCGGTCAGGAGCAGGAGAGGATGCATCCGGTCCCGGATCGGGCGCATACGATCGCGTTCGGTCTGTCGAGGAAGGTTCCGGTCAATACGCCGATGGTCGCTTTCGAGTCCGGGCAGTATTCGGTACCGCATGCACTCCTGGGGTCCGAGGTCTTCGTCCGCGTCCACGGTGTCGCCGAGGCAGAACAGATCATCATCGTAGCTGCCGGTCGTGATGGGGTTCGGGAAGTCGCCCGACACGGCAGGGCCCGGCCCGGATCGCCGAAGATCGATGACGAGCATTTCCCGACTGATGCCACACAGAAGGTGCCCGGAGTGTATGCGGTCACAGCGAACAGTCCTGATGAGGAAGCGTTCCTGATGATTGGGCATGGTGCTCACGAGTGGTTACGTGAGGCGGCCGCGGCAGGGACGTCGAGGATGCGACAGAAGATGGGCCAGGCCGTGGCACTGTCGCGGTTGCATGGTCGAGAACGTGTCGATGAGGTCCTGGGTACGGCGGCTGCCTATGGTCGCTTCGGCACTGGTGATGTGGCGTCGCTGCTGGCCCACCGGGTTGCTGATCAAGGCAGTCGCAGTGCGGGTGAGGATGCGTCCCTGGCGCAGGGGACTGTGGGATGGCAGGCGATGAGCTCACCGTCGACGACTGCGGACGGGGGTGAGCTGTGATGGTTGTCTCTGCCCAGGCTCCAGTCCTTGATACCGAGGTCGAGGCGCTGATGCGACGGTTGAAGATGCCGTATGCGCGCAGTCTTGCCCCCGAGTTGTTGGCCACGGCGAAAGCGCAACGGTGGGAGCCGGTCGAGGTCGTGCGGGCATTGTTAGTCGAGGAATCTCGTGGCCGATCGGCGGCGATGTTAGCGACCCGGCGGAAGCAGGCCGGGTTTCCCACGGGCAAGACGTTCGAGTCCTGGGATGAGGAAGTGTCATCGATTCCTGTACCCACGCAGCAGGCGCTGTCGACGCTGGAGTGGGTGGGGCGGAAGGAGAACCTGGCCATCTGTGGGCCCGCGGGAACCGGCAAATCGTTCTTCCTGGAAGCGCTGGGACAGAAAGTCATCGACGGCGGTGGACGCGTGTCCTGGCTGAAGCTGGAAGATCTGGGCGGACTCGTTCGTGCTCATCGTCCTGATGACCAGGTGACGAAGACTGTTCAGCGGCTGTTGCGAGCCGATCTCGTGATCGTTGACGACATCGGGCTGCTGCCGGTCAGTGATGATGCTGCCGAAGGTCTGTATCGGCTTGTCGATGCTGCTTATGAGAAGAGATCCGTCGCGATTTCGTCGAATCTCCATCCTTCTGCTTTCGACCAGTTGATGCCCAAGACCGTGGCTACGGCGACGGTTGATCGGCTCCTTCATCATGCTCATTTGGTCCAGACCAGTGGGGAATCGATTCGACTCAGCCAGGCCGTTTCTGGGGCAGGGGTGGTTGCTTTGAGCTGATATCGACGGCCCCGGGTGGTCACGACTGGACACAACGAGTCGATGGGCAGAAATCGTGGCCACCAGCGGGCAGTTTTATTGGCCACCAGTGGGCAATTCTCGTGGCCGTCTATGGGCAGTTCCTACTGACCGTTGACATCGGGTCTTCAGCCGTTGTTTGAACACCTGTTTCGAGCGTCTGGGCACCATGTCGAACAACAGTGCCGGGCCCGTTCCTTCACTGATGTGGGGGTGGAGGACGATGATGACGATATCGCGACCAGTCCCATGGCCACCACACCGTCGGCACCAGTCATCAGCGGTGTTGGGGCGATATTCCAGAAGGGCATTGTGCCCGGTGATGTGTTGGCCGGCGCAGCTCAGATCGCGGTGATTGAGTCTGCAGAATCTCGTGAGATCAGCCATCGAGTAAGTGGACTTGGCCACGTCGAGGTCTTTCGGATGGACGGTGAAGGTCGTTCCATCGGCGGAAGGCTTCGAGGCTTATCCGGGCAGCGACTCGCCGTGTCTGACAATCCCTGACCCACACTTTCGACGATAACCTGCCCGTAATCTCCGAGCTCGGAGCGCCACGTGAAAGTCTGTCAATCGTCGAGGACGGGCCCTTAACTACTTTGACGCTCTTCGTGAACGCCAGAGATGGAATACGGATCCGACGATCAATGCAGCAATATAGAAGAGAGACGAATGGATCAGCTGGACGCTGACCACGAGCGTGGTCGGGGAATCGCTTCCGGCTGCCCCGAACGTGAAAGCGTAGAGCGCTGAAAACCCCACAGCGACCGCTCCGATGAGCGCGAGCCAACCGAACGCAAGCAGTTCGCTGACGCTTTGACGAGAGCGAACTGCGACCAAACCCAGAACACACAGCGCAATCGCTGCGGCCATGAGGTAGATCGCTCCGAACCAGCCCATGACTGTCGCATAGGCAGGCATCCCGACTGCCGATACAAGGACCAGCACGGCAAAACTGACCAGCAGTACAACACCTTCGGTTCGAACGTAGTCCCAGTATCTCCCACGAATCAACGGCGAAGACGATGTGCTTCCGCTCTCCACGCTGCTGGTTGACACCTCCATTGCTCCTCCTGACACCTCGCACTTCAGAGTGTATGCGAAGTCCTGCCATATGGTCAGCAGGAGCATCACGCTGCCGGCGAAGCCGACGAGATGTGTGCTTCGTACTCGATCGGTGCCGATCGACTGGCGGGCGAGTGTGAATGAGCCGAGGGGCCCAGCAATGTGAATTGCTGGGCCCCTCGGCTATCGTGAACCTGACCGGTCAGTGGCCGAGCTGGTTGTTGCTCGAACCCTCGACCGAGTCGTGGCTGTGGTGAGAAGCTTCGAGTTCCTGCTTCGTCACCGGTGCCACGCGATCTTCGAAGAAGAATCGCGACAGACGTGCACGCAGCTTCTCCATACCCGTCACCTTGCCCTCGGCATTCGGCTGGGCCGGAATGTACTCCGGCGACTCGAATGCGGTGATCTTCCACAGCTTGTGCGGGGGAAGAGCCTCGTGGCGTTCGAGGAATTCACCGTGGGGGAGACGGATGATGTGTGCGGTCTCGCGACCGTGCAATGCGATCTCGCGGTCCTTGCGCTGGAGTGCGATGCACATGCGCTTCGTGATGATATATCCGATGATCGGTCCGAAGAAGAACAGGAATCGGAAGATATAGATCATATCGTTGAGCGACATCTGGAAGAACACCGCGACGATATCGCCCGAAGCGGCCGCCCACATGTTGCAGTAGAAGATGATTCCTGCAACACCGATTGCGGTACGAGTCGGATTGTTGCGCGGGCGATCGAGGATGTGGTGTTCCCGATGGTCCTTCATCAGCCACGCTTCGAAGAACGGGTAGATGAACATCACCGCGAAGAGACCGCCCATGACGATGACAGCACTGTTGATGTTGAACGAGATCGGCCATCCGAAGATATAGAACTCGAACCAGCCCGGAACGATGCGCAGGAATCCGTCCGCCCAACCGATGTACCAGTCCGGCTGCGTACCGGCAGACACCGGCGACGGGTCGTAAGGACCGTAGTTCCAGATCGGGTTGATCGTGAACAGTGCCGAGATCAGAGAGAGGAGACCGAAGATGAGGAAGAAGAATCCTCCGCCCTTGGCCGCGAACGTCGGGAGCACCGGCTCGCCGACCACGTTCTTCTCGGTGTTGCCGGCACCCGGGTACTGGGTGTGCTTGTGCACGACGACGAACATCAGGTGGATGCCGATGAGCGCGATGAGCAGTGCCGGCACGATCATGATGTGCAGGGTGTACAGGCGCGCCACGATGTCGATTCCCGGGAACTCGCCTCCGAAGAGGAAGAACGAGATGTAGGTGCCGACGAGGGGGAGCGACTTGAGGATGCCGTCGATGATTCGCAGACCGTTGCCCGACAGCAGATCATCGGGCAGCGAGTAGCCGGTGAATCCGGCAGCCATGCCCATGATGACCAGCAGGACACCGACGACCCAGTTGAGTTCACGCGGCCGGCGGAATGCACCGGTGAAGAAGACACGGAGCATGTGCACGCTCAGAGCGGCAACGAACAGCAGCGCGCCCCAGTGGTGCATCTGACGGATGAACAGACCGCCGCGGATCTCCAGGGAGATCGCCAGGGTGGAGTTGTAGGCCTCGGAGATCTCGACGCCGCGCAGCGGCAGCCACGGGCCCTCGTAGTGCATCTCGCCCATGGCGGGCTGGAAGAAGAACGTGAGGAACGTTCCGGACAGAACGACGATGATGAAGCTGTAGAGAGCAACCTCGCCGAGCATGAACGACCAGTGCGAAGGGAAGATCTTGCGACCGAACTCGCGCACGAGGGCCGATGCCCCGACGCGGGTTTCGGCGAAGTTCGCCGCCTTCCCGATGGTGGTGGTTGGCTGTGTAGTACTCATGGGTGGTTGATCTCCCAGAACGTAGGTCCGACAGGCTCAGGGAAGTCCGACTGGGCAACCAGGTAGCCTTCGCTGTCCACGGTGATGGGCAGCTGAGGAAGCGGTCGTTTGGCCGGGCCGAAGATGACCTTGCAGTGCTCAGTCACGTCGAAGGTCGACTGGTGGCAGGGGCACAGCAGGTGGTGGGTCTGGTGCTCGTACAGAGCGACCGGGCAGCCGACGTGGGTGCAGATCTTCGAGTACGCGACGATGCCGTCGTGCGACCAGTCCTTGCGATCCGGATCCTCTTTGAGTTCCTTGGGATCGATGCGCATGAGCAGCACGGCTGCCTTGGCCTTCTCGTTGATCGGGTGATCGCTGGCTTCACGGTCGCCGATGCCCGAGGGCAGGACGTGGTAAGCCGAGCCGATCGTGACTTCGTCAGCCTTGATCGGACGTTCGGAATCCATCGAAGGGATGCCGCCCGGGTCACGGATGAGGCGGGTGCCCTTCTCCCACAGCGTGTTGAAGAGTTTGTTGCCGGGCAGCGGTCCCAGATCGCGGAAGACGAGGACCGCGGGCAGGGGAGCGATCGCCAGCGCCGCGATGAGCGTGTTGCGCAGAAGCGGACGACGGGCGATGCCCGACTCTTCCTTGGCCTGGTGGAGGATCTCGAGCGCAACGGCCTGATCCTCGTCGCTGCCGTTGATGTCGTGACGTTCGTCGATGCCCTCATGATCGCTCATGAGGTTCTTGGCCCAGAGCACGGCGCCGAAGCCGATGGAGAACATCGCAACGGCGGCGCCGAGGCCGACGAACATGTTGTGAAGGCGGATGCTCTGCATCGACTCACCGGGGGTGAACAGGAAGTAGGCGACGATGAACCAGATGGTTCCGATCATCGACAGGACGAACCATCCCGCCACCTGTCGCTCGGCGACCTTCTCAGCACGCGGATCCGCGTCGGTCAGTCGCGGCGTGTGCTCGGGCAGGCCTGGGTTCGTGAACCCGTTCAACTCCTCGAGCTGGCTGCCGCCGCCGGAGTGCTCTTTCGAGGTCATTGAATTCCCCGTCTATTCTCGTAATTGATGGTGAACGACACTGTCGGACTCACTTGGACCTGGATGACAGCCACACTGTCAAACCGATGACTGCTGCCAGTCCGAAGAACCAGATGAACAGACCCTCTGCCACTGGCCCCAGGGATCCGAGTTTGAATCCGCCGGGGGAGGGGTTGTCCGAGACTTCCTTGACGTAGGCGATGACATCGCGCTTGTCGTCGGGAGTCAGGTTCGCGTCGTTGAAGATCGGCATGTTCTGCGGTCCGGTCTGCATCGCTTCGTAGAGGTGCTTCTCCGAGACATCGGCGAGGTTCGGCGCATACTTACCGCGAGTCAGTGCACCACCGGAGCCGACCACGTTGTGGCACATGGCGCAGTTGGTGCGGAAAAGGCCACCGCCGGCTGCGGGGTCGCCCTTCGACGCATCGAGGTACTCGTCTTCGGGAACTGCCGGTCCAGGACCGAGCGAAGCAACGTAGGCAGAGAGCTGAGCGGTCTGCTCTTCATCGAACTGCGGTTCCTTGACACGCGCCTGCGGGCCGTTGGCCTGCAACGGCATACGACCGGTGCCGACCTGGAAGTCGACAGCAGCGGCGCCGACACCGATGAGGCCGGGGCCGGCCTTCGAACCTTCGGCGTTGAGTCCGTGGCAGGTAGCGCAGTTGGCCGCGAAGAGTTTCTTGCCTTCTTCGATGTCAGAGGCGCTGGCTGTGTCTGCCTTGGCGCTCGAAGTCTGCGTGAAGAGTGCATAGGCTCCGCCGGTCAGCAGCAGTCCCACGAGAAGCAGCGCGACCAGCGCCATGGGATGTCTGCGGCGATCTGCTAGAAGCTTCACTTGATCGTCCTTTGCTTGAAGTGTTGTGAGTCCTGGGGGCCGAGCATCTCTGGCCGTTTACTGAAGCAGGTAGATGACGCCGAACAGACCGATCCAGACGACATCGACGAAGTGCCAGTAGTAGGACACGCAGATTGCGAATGTGGCCTCGTGATGACCGAACTTCTTCGCTCCGTAGGCACGTCCGATGACGAGGAGGAAGCAGATGAGCCCGATGGTCACGTGAATGCCGTGGAACCCTGTCGTCAAGTAGAAGACGGAACCGTATCCGTCGGAGTTGATCGCGATTCCCTCGCTGACGAGAGTCGCGTACTCCATGACCTGACCGGAGACGAAGATCGCGCCGAGGAGGAAGGTCAGGTAGAACCACTCGACCATTCCCCATTTGGCGATGTTGAACAGGGAACCGGTCCGCCGGGGGCGGAACCGTTCGGCTGCGAACACACCGATCTGGCAGGTGAACGAAGACGACACCAGGATCAACGTGTTGCCGAGAGCGTAGGGGATGTCGAGGATCTGGGTCCTCGCTTCCCATAGCTCCGGAACAACGGACCGGATGGTGAAGTACATGGCGAAGAGCGCGGCAAAGAACATCAGGTCGCTCGCGAGGAACACGATGAAGCCCACCGTGGTCACATTCGGACGATTGACAACCGGATGCGTTGGCGCTGTTTGAGATGCAGTGGCAGTTGACACAACCCCATTATTACCCGTCTCGGGGTGAGTTTTCATCTTTTACCCAGGTTTCGAGAAAGAAATTTCTACACGATGTAGCGAAAAGCCCGATTTGGTGCCGAAGTCTCGATCCGGAAGCTGCTTCTGTCAGCGTGTCGAACTCAGGATAGGATGCCGCAGGTAAGGTCCGTTCCGTGTTCCGGGACGGCGGCAAAGCCTAGTGAGAGTTCAAACGGATGACCGATTCCAAGCCCCTGACCGCCCCGGCAGCGCACGTGTCCGAGGCCCGCAGCGAGGTCGAGGCAGTCCCGCAGAACTGGCCCGATCTGCTCATGGCGCTCATGCACCAACAGGACCTCGAGGGGGATCAGGCCGCTTGGGCGATGGACCAGATCATGTCCGGCAAGACTCCCGATGTGACAATGGCCGCATTCCTTGCCGCACATCACACTAAAGGTGAAACGGTCGAAGAGATCGCCGGTCTGGTCGCCGCGATGATGGACCATGCGGTGCCCCTGCCCGGTCTCGAGGACTCCGTCGACATCGTCGGCACCGGAGGCGACCGCGCGAAGACCGCGAACATCTCCTCGACGGCGGCCATGATCATCTCGGCCGCCGGCCAGCGCGTGGTCAAGCACGGCAACCGCGCGACATCCTCGGCGTCGGGCTCTGCCGATGTCCTCGAAGCACTCGGCGTCCGATTCGACATCACTCCGGAACAGACCGGGCAGATCGCACACGAGGTCGGTCTGGCCTTCTGCTTCGCCAACGTCTTCCATCCCTCGATGCAGTTCATCGCGGCTGTGCGCCGTCAGATCAGCGTTCCCACGGCGTTCAACATCCTCGGCCCGCTGACCAACCCGGCACGTGCTCGTCACACCGCGATCGGAGTTGCTGACGCCCAGATGGCACCGCTCGTCGTCGGGACGCTGGCCAAACGCGGTCACCAGGCCGTGGTGTTCCGTTCCCGCGACGGGCTCGACGAGCTGAGCAACACCGACGTCAACGATGTCTGGGAAGTCCGCCACGGAGAGATCGAACACACGACCTTCGATGCGCTCGACCTGGGCATCGCACGCGCGACGAAAGACGATCTGCGCGGTGGCGGGCCGGAGGAGAACGCGGGCATCACTCGTGCCGTGCTCGCCGGCGAACGGTCCGCGGTCCGTGACATCGTCGCCATCAACGCCGCCGCCGCGCTGGTCGCGGCCGACGAATCGGCGGTCGGCAGTTTCACCGAACGTCTCGCCGCCAAACTCGACACTGCCATCGCCACGATCGACAACGGCGGCGGGGCCGCGAAGCTCGATCAGCTCATCAAGGTCTCACACCGACTGGCCGAGGCGAACCGCTCCTGAGGATCGTGCGTGGCTGGTCGCTCCGCTTCGGGGCAGCGACCAGCCCGCCCCGCCCCGAACGGACGCGGAGAGCAGCTCTGCGGTCTCCAGCCAGCCTGCAAGCAGGCGTGTCTCCTCCGGCAGAGAATCGGTGTCACGGGGCAGCGGTCCCGGCTCGGGCACCCATTCGGCGGTGGACTGCAGAGCTGCTATGGACTCCGACAATCCCTGCCTGCTCGTGACATGACCGGCGTTGGCGAGTCTGCCGTGGCGGATGACGGCGAGGTCCCATCCCGAGTCGAATCCGGGAGCCGCAGCCACAAGCTCCGGGACTGCGCGCAGAGCCGCCACCTCTTCTGCTCGGGACGCGGTTGCCACAGCTGATCGCATGGCATCACGGACCTCTGCTGCCGTCTCGTACCGGGACTCATCGGCCAATCGCCGCATCCGTGCGGCGGCCAAGCGCTGCAGAGACCCCAGATCTCCGTCGAGGAGGTCGCGGAGTTCAGAGATGCTGTCTCGATAGGCCGCAGCATCGGTGATGCCCGCGCACGGTCCTCCGCATTGGCCGACCTGAGCACTCACACAGGGCCGATGCTCACCGAGGTTGCGCTGCGTGACTTTCGCCGTGCACCGCTTGACGGGGTAGAGGGTGTCGAGGAGCTCTTTGACTGCTTGGGCGCTCTTCCGCGACCGGAACGGCCCCAGCGGCGGGGCGGGTGACCGTTCGATCGCCGAATTCGCGCGCACCACCGACAAGCGCCCGAAGAGCTCGTCGCTGAGTACGATCCACGAGTTCCGTTCGGGGTTCTTCGAGCGCCTGTTGTAGGGCGGGGCCAGCTCACCGATGAGCCTGATCTCTCGGACCTCGGCCTCAAGGGCGTGTGCACAGGGCAGGCAGCTGATCTCCTGCGCTGCCGTGATCATCTCGGCCATCCGACCGCGGTTCTCCGAAGCAGTGAAGTATGCGCGCACGCGGCGAGCCATATTGCCGGACTTGCCGATGTAGAGCACGCGGCGGGTCCCATCGAGGAACATATACACTCCCGGCTCGGCCGGCACGCCCTTGGCCAGATGGGATTTCGCCTGCCGCTTGGCCCACCCCGCCTGCCGGACGGTCGAGAGCTCCTCGAGGGTGGTCACTCCGTAACCGCCGAAACGTTCGAACAGGTGATGGAGCAGCTCACCGGTCGCGCGGGCATCGGAGAGCGCACGGTGGTCGGGGGCCACCTCGGTGCCGAAATGCGCGGCCAGGGTCGCAAGCTTGTGGTTGCGCACCTCATCGCGTCCGACGACGCGGCGGGCCAAGGTGACGGTGTCGAGCACCGTGGGTGCCGGCCAGTGGTAGTCGAGCCTCTCGCAGGCCGAGCGGAGGAATCCGATGTCGAAGGGCGCATTGTGGGCGACGAGCACAGCGCCGAGGGAGAACTCGAGGAAGCTGGGCAGCACCGAGCGGATCGAGGGAGCATCGTCGACCATGGCGTGGGTGATTCCGGTGAGCCGGGCGACGAACGGGCTGATCACGGACTGTTCGGGTTTGACCAGTGACTGGAATTCCCCGATGACCTCACCTCCGCGGGTCTTGACCGCACCGATCTCGGTGATCTCCGACTGGCCGGCGCGCGTTCCCGTGGTCTCGAGGTCGACGATGACGAAGGTGACAGCGGACAGGTCAGTGCCGAGGCTGTCGAAGGACAGCTGAGTGTTCTCCAGGGCGGTCGGAGCCCGATCGAATGGGACGGTCATGGTGCCCAGTGTGTCAGGCACAGGTGACACGGGAGGGTCGGACTGTCCCGTCGGGCGAATGCGGACATCGCCGCTCAGACGGAGGAGCCGTCGCCGTCATCGACGGAACGGTGGGAGGGCAGATGGAAGAACAGGCCCACGGCTCCGCCGACTCCGACGGCGAGGCCGATGAGCAGGTACCAGCCGGGCAGCGGGCGGAAGAAGACGACTCCGATGAGCAGGAGCACCACCGCGCTGAGGGCCGCAGCCCAAGAGAGCACGAGCGTGGGCGAGGCAGTGCGCCAACCGATCGGCTCGGCAGGTTCGGGATGCCAGTGCTCGGTGTCGGCGAGCGCCTCACGGACGTCCTCGACGGGCATATCGCCCATCGTCGCCGCCGGTTCGGAGATCTGCTGGATGAGGTCGTCCCACTCTTCATCGCTGATGCGCGAACGGTCATTGCCGATCCGCTCCGGATCGGGAACGTCCTGCCGCCAATCGTCCCGGCCCTCTTCGCCGGAATTCGAAGCGCTGCCCTCGTCGTCCATATCTGTCACAGCAATTCTGCGGTCACGGCTATTCCCCGGCAGTGTCTGACGGGGCCGACTCGGCGGCACCGCTGCGCGCCTTGGCCAGGACCGCCTCGGCGATGGTTCGGGCATCGAAGTCGAGAGTCGCCACGTGACGCGACTGCCGCAGCGCCACGATCCGGGCCGGGTTCGGCAGATCGGACCGCAGGACACGCAGGGTGCGAGGCCCGACGACGTTGTCCTCACCGGAGATCATCGCGGTCACCGGGGACTCGATCTTCCACAGATCCTCGCGGAGAATCTTCAGCGCTCGGTGGAACGAGGCCAAGGGGGCCAGCGGGGTCCGATGGTAGGCGTATTCATCGCGTTCGGGGTGGGCGATGTCCCCGCCGATCGCTGGAATCGTGCGGACCACGTGGCGGAGCACGGGCAGGAGAGGTGCGAAAGGGGAGTCGACGTAGAGTGCCGGATTGACGGCGACGATCTCATCGGGGGCCGCCCCAGCCGTGCCCAGGGCCAATGCCAGAGATCCGCCCATTGACAGACCGGCGACGACCACGCGTTCGTGGTCGGCCTGCAGCCGACTCAGCTCCAGGCGTGCCGCGCCGAGCCAGTCGGACCAGCCGGTGCGAGCCATGTCCTGCCATGTCGTGCCGTGCCCGGGCAGGCAGGGCACAGCGACATCGATGCCCTCGGCCGCGAGCGCGCGGGCGATCGGCACCCAGACCACGGGAGAACCGGTGAGTCCGTGCAGAAAGAGGACCGCGGTCGATGATCCGGCACTGAGACTGCGGTAGGCAGATCTCGGCTCGGACCGCACAGTGAAATCGATCTCCATGCAACCAGCATGGCACGGATGAGATGATCCCGGCATGGCTTTTCACAGTTGGTGACGATATATGATTGCCGAGGACGACAAAGGGTCGTACATGGAAGGGTGCGCGTGTTCTACTGGTTTCTCAAGCGAGTCCTCGCTGGACCCATCCTGCGGATCCTGTTCCGTCCATGGGTGCGCGGCCTGGACAATCTTCCGGCGGACGGCCCAGCGATCATCGCGGGAAACCACAACCACTTCATGGATTCGATCTTCGTCCCGCTGCTCGCACCGCGGCCCGTCGTCTACCTGGCGAAGAAGGACTACTTCACCGGGCGCGGCATCAAAGGGGCTGTGACCCGATGGTTCTTCAAACTCAACAATCAGCTGCCCATGGACCGCGGCGGCGGCTCAGGGTCCCAGGCCTCACTCGAATCGGGGCTGAAGGTCCTGGGAGAAGGCAACTCCCTGGGCATCTACCCGGAGGGAACGCGCTCACCTGACGGCAAGCTCTACCGGGGCCGGACCGGAATCGCCCGGCTGGTCCTCGAATCGGGAGCACCGGTGATCCCGGTGGCGATCATCGGCACGGACAAACTCCAACCTGCCGGTCGCCTCGTGCCGAAGCTGCGCCGAGTGGGAGTCGTCTTCGGAACTCCCATGGACTTCTCGAAGTACTCGAGCCTGCCCACCGACCGTTTCCTCCTGCGTTCGGTGACCGACGAGATCATGTACGAGATCATGCGGCTGTCGGGCCAGGAATACGTCGACACCTACGCCTCGACCGTCAAGACCAAGCTGCTGACGAGTGCGAAGCCGAAGAAGGCTGAGTCGGCGAAGGACACGGCGAAGAAGTCCGGCTCCGGCAGAAAGGCCGATTCGCCGAAGAAGGCCAAGGACTCCGACCGGACGTCATCCGATCCGGACAGCCAGCCGGAGGGCCGCTCTGACGCGGCCGAATGAGCTGTCGGTTCCGGCCCCATGGCGGCTGGATGACATGTTCGAATACTGCGATAACGGCGACACGCAGAAATTGTTACCTTGGGGTGTTTGTCCAGACCGGCCCGGCAGAATAGCTTGGAGTTGTTGAATCCCACTGTAGGTTCGCTGGGAAGAGGGCTAGAATGACTATGTTCTCGGTCCTTCCAAGCGACCTTCGCTTCCCCCAGGGACTTTAAGGAGGAGTCGGTGTGAACCGCTCAAGTCACGAAAGCGTCGACATGACGCCGATGCCGTCAGCGGCCCAAGGGCTGCTGTTCGATGATGATCTGCCCGTTCTCGACGAAGAGGCCGGCTACCGCGGTCCCACCGTCTGCAAGGTCGTCGGCATCAGCTACCGTCGTCTCGACTACTGGGCGCGCACCGACCTGGTGACCCCGTCGATCCGCAATGCCACCGGGTCCGGCAGCCAGCGGCTCTACAGCTTCCGCGACATCCTCGTCCTCAAGATCGTCAAACGGCTCCTCGACACCGGCGTCGGGCTGCAGTCGATCCGCACCGCGGTCGAGCACCTGCGTTCCCGCGGCGTCGAAGATCTCTCTCAGATCACGCTGATGTCCGACGGCGCCAGCGTCTTCGAATGCACCTCACCCGACGAAGTCGTCGACCTCCTCCAGGGAGGACAGGGCGTGTTCGGAATCGCCGTCGGTCGGGTCTGGAACGAAGTCGAAGGCACGTTGTCAGAGCTGCCGAGCGAGCGCATCCCCGAAGACGATGCGGCCATCGAAGCGATGGACGAGCTCGCGGCCCGTCGCGCCCGTAAGAGCGGCTGACCTCCGCAGCGCTCCACTGCACCTGATTCGCCGAGGCGGTCCATCCGGAAAGGATGGGCCGCCTTAGTCGTTCACCGCCGGCCCGGTGTGTGGCCGCGGCATGTCACCTGAAGTGCTGCGCAGATACAGAAGTGAGTGCTTGGCAGATACAGAAGTGCCGCCCGAACGGAAGCTCGGGCGGCACTTCTGAGATCTCTGATCTGGGGGAGTGGCTACTTCTTCTCCGACGCCGTCCTGGTCGGCTTCGCATCGCCTCCGCGGCGTCCCCGGATGTTCTCCGAACGCAGTGCTCGTTCGAGAAGGGCATCGAAGGAGCCGGCGACCTCTTCTGCGGGCTTGCCGGGCCAGGAGTGGATCGGACGCGCCGAACCCTGGGCCTGCTGCATGACGGCACGTTCGGCCAGCGGCGGGTTGAGAACGAGGGGACCGAACATCTCACGCATCTCTTGGATGCGGTAGTCGTGTTCGGTCGAACCGGCCCGAACGCGGTTGACGACGAGGCCGAGAGGCTGCAGATCGCTGGCGCCGCGCTGGCGCAGCTCGTCCGTGGCGCGCAGGGCTCGATCGGCGGCCGCCACGGAGAACAGGCTCGGCTCGGTGACGACGGCAACCCGGTTGCTCGCCGTCCAGGCCGTCCGGGTCAGCCCGTTGAGGCTCGGCGGGCAGTCGATGAGGACGAGCCGGTAGCCTTTGGCAATCCGTGCCAGGGCATCCTCGAGGCGACGCAGGTAGCGTTCGGACAAGGACGGGCGATCGAACTCCGCGGCCCGAGGCGAACCGGAGATCACATCGAGATGACCGAGCCTGTCACCGACCCACCCCGAGGGGATGATGGCCTCGGACAGGATCTTCTGGGACTTCGGGGCAGCGAGGACGTCGGCGATGTCGACGCGCGTCGAGGTCGGCACATCGAGCCCCGTCGACGAGTCCGCTTGCGGATCCATGTCGACGACCAAGGTCGGAATTCCCCTGTTGTAGGCCGCCGAAGCTAGACCGAGCGTCACGGACGTCTTACCGACTCCGCCTTTGAGGCTGCTGATACTGAGGACAAGCACTCTCCTACGGTAACGTATCGGGGCCTGCGGGGCTGAGCCGACCACGCCGAGACTCACGTCTCAGTCCGAAGTCGACCCCCGCCCGCGAAGGTGTCTCAGGTCACTGAGTAGAGTATGTTCCCGACAGCTTGTCGACCAGTCGCCCAGTGCGGCCGTTACAGAAGTGAGAGACACCTATGTTCTCTAAAGTTCTCGTGGCCAACCGCGGAGAGATCGCCGTTCGTGCGTTCCGTGCCGCTTATGAGCTCGGAGCCTCCACCGTCGCGGTCTTCCCGTATGAGGACCGCAATTCCGAGCACCGAATGAAGGCCGACGAAGCCTACATGATCGGTGAGGAGGGCCATCCCGTCCGCGCCTACCTCAGCATCGAAGAGATGCTGCGGGTGGCCAAGGAGAGCGGTGCCGACGCCATCTACCCCGGTTACGGCTTCCTCTCGGAGAACCCCGACCTGGCGCGCGCCTGCGCCGAGGCGGGAATCACCTTCATCGGCCCGCAGGCCGATGTCCTCGAACTCGCCGGAAACAAGGTCCAGGCCCTGGCCGCAGCCCGCAACGCCGGGATTCCCGTGCTCGACTCGACACGTCCCTCGGCCGATATCGCGCAGCTGCTCGCCGATGCCGAATCGATGGAGTACCCCCTCTTCGTCAAGGCCGTCGCCGGCGGCGGCGGTCGCGGCATGCGCCGTGTCGCCGACCCGACCGACCTCGAAGATGCTCTCAAGGCCGCCATGCGTGAGGCCGAAGGCGCCTTCGGCGACCCGACGGTGTTCATCGAGCAGGCCGTGCAGCGTCCGCGCCACATCGAGGTCCAGGTGCTGGCCGACAACGACTCGAACGCCATCCACCTGTTCGAACGTGACTGCTCGGTCCAGCGTCGTCACCAGAAGGTCGTCGAAATCGCACCGGCACCGAACCTCGATCCCGCGATCGCGGCCGAGCTGCACGCCGATGCCCTGAAGTTCGCGAAGGCACTGGGCTACCAGAACGCGGGAACCGTCGAGTTCCTGCTCGAAACCGACGGCCCGCGCGCCGGCAAACACGTGTTCATCGAAATGAACCCGCGCATCCAGGTCGAGCACACGGTGACCGAAGAGATCACCGACATCGACCTCGTCGCCTCGCAGATGCGCGTCGCCGCCGGTGCCACCCTCGACGAGATCGGCCTGCACCAGGAGGACATGCGCATCAAGGGCGCCGCCCTGCAGTGCCGGATCACCACCGAGGATCCCGCGAACTCCTTCCGGCCCGACACCGGCACGATCACCGCCTACCGGTCCGCCGGCGGTGCGGGTGTCCGCCTCGACGGTGGCACCGTCCACGCCGGGGCCGCCGTCAGCCCCCACTTCGACTCGATGCTCGTCAAACTCTCCTGCCGCGGGCGTGACTTCCCGCAGGCCGTCGGCCGCGCCAAGCGGGCCCTCGCCGAGTTCCGCATCCGCGGTGTGTCATCGAACATCGGGTTCCTCCAGGCCGTCCTCGACGATCCCTCGTTCGTCGCCGGCGACCTGTCCACCTCGTTCATCGAAGAGCGCCCGCAGCTGCTCGACGCTCGTGTCAGCGCCGACCGCGGTTCGAAGCTGCTCGACTACCTCGCCGACGTCACGGTCAATCGCCCGAACGGCGAGCCCGGGCTGCGCATCCGCCCCGGCGACAAGCTTCCCGACATCGACCTGTCGGCGACTCCCGCACCCGGCAGCCGCGACCGCCTCGCCGAGCTCGGCCCCGAGGGATTCGCCCGCGCCCTGCGTGAGCAGACCGCACTGGCAGTGACCGACACGACGTTCCGCGACGCCCACCAGTCCCTGCTCGCCACCCGTGTGCGCACCCGCGACCTGCTGGCCGTGGCCGGACACGTGTCGCGGATGACCCCTGAGCTGCTGAGCATCGAGGCCTGGGGCGGAGCCACTTATGATGTGGCCCTGCGCTTCCTCGGCGAAGACCCCTGGGAGCGTCTCGAATCTCTGCGTGCGGCGGTGCCCAACATCAACCTCCAGATGCTGCTGCGCGGGCGCAACACCGTCGGCTACACCCCGTACCCGACCGAGGTCACCGACGCCTTCGTCGACGAAGCCGCCCGCACCGGCATCGACATCTTCCGCATCTTCGACGCACTCAACGACGTCGAACAGATGCGTCCGGCGATCGAAGCGGTGCGTGCGACGAATTCCTCGCTCGCCGAGGTGGCCCTGTGCTACACCTCGGACATCCTCGATCCGCGTGAGGAGCTCTACACCCTCGACTACTACCTGCGTCTGGCGGGCCAGATCGTCGAGGCCGGTGCCCACGTGCTCGCGATCAAGGATATGGCCGGACTGCTGCGTCCGGCGGCGGCGGTGAAGCTCGTGACCGCACTGCGCGAGAACTTCGACCTGCCCGTCCACGTCCATACACACGACACCGCGGGCGGACAGCTGGCCACTCTGTACGCGGCAGCCGCTGCCGGCGCCGATGCCGTCGACGCCGCCTCGGCGGCCATGGCCGGCACGACCAGCCAGCCGAGCCTCTCGGCCCTCGTCGCCGGTTTCGAGCACACCGAACGCGACACGGGTATCAGCCTCGACGCCGTCAGCGACCTCGAACCCTACTGGGAGTCCGTGCGCAAACTCTACGCACC
The DNA here is from genome assembly GCF_051351055.1 of Brevibacterium sp. FAM 27836. Taxonomy (NCBI): domain Bacteria; kingdom Bacillati; phylum Actinomycetota; class Actinomycetes; order Micrococcales; family Brevibacteriaceae; genus Brevibacterium; species Brevibacterium sp. FAM 27836. The sequence continues at coordinate 3,967,631 of NZ_CP195711.1, read as the reverse complement.
CTTCGAGTCCGGTCTCGCCGGACCCACCGGTCGCGTCTACCGCCACGAGATCCCCGGCGGACAGCTGTCGAACCTGCGTCAGCAGGCCGTCGCCCTCGGTCTGGGGGAGCGGTTCGAAGACATCGAGCACATGTACGCTGCCGCCGATTCGATCCTCGGCCACCTCGTCAAGGTCACCCCCTCGTCGAAGGTCGTCGGCGACCTCGCGCTCCACCTCGTCGGAGCCGGTGTCTCACCGGAGGAGTTCGCGGAGAACCCGGATAAATTCGACATCCCGGACTCGGTCATCGGCTTCCTGAGCGGCGACCTCGGTGACCCTCCGGGCGGATGGCCCGAGCCGTTCCGGACCAAGGCCCTGGCCGGACGCTCGCCCAAACCGCTGACCGAACACCTCGAACCCGAGGACGCGGCCGCACTGGAGACCCCGGGCCGGGAGCGCAAGGACAAGCTCAACGAGCTTCTGTTCCCCGGACCGACGAAGGAATTCGAGTCGATGCGCTCGAACTACGGAGACCTCTCCGTGGTCGAGACCTCCGAATACCTCTACGGCCTCACCGCCGGAGAGGAACACGCGGTCGAACTGTCCAAGGGCAAGAACCTGCTCATCGGAGTCCAAGCCGTCGGCGGCACCGACGAACGCGGCATGCGTTCGGTGATGTTCACCCTCAACGGACAGCTGCGCCCGCTGCAGGTGCGCGACCGCTCCGTCGAGAGCGAAGTCAAGACCGCAGAGAAGGCCGATCCGAACAACCGCGGCCATGTCGGCAGTCCCTTCGCCGGCGTCGTGACCATGCAGGTCCATGAGGGGGACAGGGTCGCGGCCGGCGACACCGTCGCCACGATCGAAGCGATGAAGATGGAAGCGACGATCACCACGCAGACGGCCGGCACCGTGTCCCGGGTGGCCATCTCCGATGTCCAGCAGCTCGAAGGCGGCGACCTCGTCGTGGTGATCGATGCCTGAGCGCGATATCCGGCTGTGGGGCGATCCCGTCCTCCGCAGCCGCTGCGAAGCGGTGACGGTCTTCGACGACAGCGTCGAAGCTCTCGCGGTCGACCTCGTCGACACGGCACGGCCGGAGGGCCGTGCCGCCGTCGCGGCCCCACAGATCGGTGTGGGGCTGCGCGCCTTCGGCTACGACCTCGACGGACGCACCGGTTATGTCATCAACCCGGAGATCGTCGAAGTCGGGGGAGAGCTGCGCGACATCGAAGAGGGCTGCCTGTCGGTCCCCGGACTGTTCTTCCCCACCCCACGCTACGAATTCGCCAGAGTGCGCGGGGTGGATGCGCAGAACCGTCCGGTCGAGATCGAGGGCCGCGAGGTGTTCGCCCAGATGCTCCAGCACGAAGTCGGCCACCTCGACGGCCAGGTCTACATCCAGACCCTGCCCACCGAGCGCCGCCGCGAGGCGATGAAGGCGATCCGGTCGGCCGATTGGTTCCTCAGCCGCAACGCCTGATCGACGCATCGTCCCGACCGCACCTCGAACGGTCCCCGATCATCAACTATGAACAAAGAAGGAGACGCCAGTGAATATTCAGCGCACAGCAGTCATCGGCAGCGGGCTCATGGGAGCAGGTATCGCCGAGGTGCTCGCGAAGTCCGGGCTCGACGTGATCGTCCGTGAGATCAACGAAGAGGCGTCCGCCGCAGGACGCGCCCGGATCGAGAAGTCGCTCGGCCGTGCCGTGGAGAAGGGCAAGCTCGACGAGAAGGCCCGAGACGAAGCCCTGGGCCGTCTGCGGTTCACCACTGACATCGCCGAACTCGCCGATCGTCAGCTCGTCATCGAAGCCGCCAGCGAGAACGAGGAGATCAAGAAGTCGATCTTCGCCGAACTCGATGGAGTCGTCACCGACCCCGAGGCGATTCTCGCCTCGAACACATCCTCGATGCCGATCGTCCGCTTCGCCCAGTCGACCGCGCGTCCCGAACGCGTGCTCGGTGTGCACTTCTTCAACCCGGCTCCCGTGCAGCCGCTGGTTGAGATCGTGTCCTCCGTGCTCACCGCCGATGATGTCCGTGACACCGTGACCTCGTTCGTCGCCGATGTGCTCGGGAAGAACCCGATCCAGGCCGAGGACCGTCCCGGCTTCATCGTCAACGCGCTGCTCATCCCGTACCTCTTGGGCGCCATCCGGATGCTCGAGTCCGGGTTCGCGACGAAGGAGGACATCGACGCGGGGATGGTCGGCGGCTGCGCCCACCCGATGGGTCCGATCAAGCTCACCGACCTCGTCGGGCTCGATACGTGCCTGTACGCGGCGCAGAGCATCTTCGAAGAGACCGGTGACCCGGCGGCGAAGCCGCCCGTGCTGCTCTCACGCATGGTCGACGCCGGTCTGCTCGGTGTGAAGTCCGGACGCGGCTTCTACGAATACTGAGCCTGCGCGGCCGTGGAGGCGCCTGCACCGAGCTTCTCGGTTCGGGCCTCGCGCACAGAGACTCGCACACAGAGAAGGAGGGCCGCTGCGAACCGATGGGTTCGCAGCGGCCCTCCTCTCTGCTCGTCCGAGCCCGTGGTGTGCGTCGGACTCCGATCGAATGGGCTCAGCCGACCTTGAGCTTCTCGAAACTCGCCAGGCGCACGCAGGCGACGAGACCCTGGGCGGCGAGCTCCACCTCCTCGAGGGTCGGCATCGTCGGGGCGATGCGGATGATGCTGTTGCTCGGATCCAGCCCATAGGGGTGGGTGGCCCCGGCCGGAGTCAGCTTCACTCCGGCCTCGGCGGCGAGCTTGACGACCCGGTCGGCGATGCCGTCCATCGTCGTCAGCGTGATGAAGTACCCGCCCTCGGGGGAGGTCCACCGAGCGAGGTCATCGGGTCCGAGCCCGTCTCCGAGGGCCTTGAGCACGGCGTCGAACTTCGGTGCGATGATCTCAGCGTGTCTGCGCATATGCGCCTCGACACCGGCGGAGTCGGTGAAGAAGCGGACGTGGCGTAGCTGGTTGATCTTGTCCGGGCCGATCGCGACCTTGCCGAGGTTCGCGGTCATCCAGCCGACGGTGGCGGGTCCTCCGCCGAAGAACGAGACACCGGCACCGGCATGGGTGACCTTCGAGGTGGAGGCGAAGATCCACGCACGTTCGGGGTGTCCGGTCTCGGCGCACAGGCTGAGGATGTCGACGTTGTCCGGATGGTCCTCCCGCAGATGGTGCAGCGCATAGGCGTTGTCCCACAGCAGCGCGAAATCCGGGGCAGCGGCCGGCATCTGCGCCAGCTCGCGGGCGCGTTTGTCCGTGATGGTGATTCCGGTGGGGTTCGAATACATCGGCACCACCCACATCCCCTTGACTGCGGGGTCCTCGGCCAGACGCTGTGCCTCGGCGAGGTCAGGACCCTCATCGTCCATGGGAATCGACAGCAGCTCGAATCCGAGTGATTCGGCCAGCGTGAAGTGCCGGTCATAGCCGGGCACGGGACACAGCAGCTTATGCGGTCCCTGACCCCATGGACGATCGTCGACGGCGGTTCCGTGCAGGAGCGCGAACGTCAGGGCCTGGGTCATGAACGTCAGCGAGGCATTGCCGCCGGCCAGCAGCTGAGCGGCCGGGACTTTGAGCAGCGGTGCGAAGATCTCGCGCAGTTCGATGAGCCCCTCCGCGCCGCCGTAGTTGCGGGTGTCGACCCCGCTGGGCGTGAACACATCGTCACCGGAGACCATGGTGAGCAGATCGGCTGCGAGATCGAGCTGTGCGGGAGCGGGCTTGCCGCGGGTGATGTCGAGCTTGAGTCCACGGGAAGCGAATTCCTCGTACGCGGCGGACGCCTCATCGAGGCGTGATTGCAGATCGGACGGTGAGGACATGAGGGCTCCTTCGAGCTGGGATCGGGCCGGTGCCTCCATCCTAACGACCCCGCCCGGCGCGGTGGACTATCGACCCAGTTCTGAGCGGCAAGGATAGAGTTGTGCACAGCGGTGACGTCGAGCGCCGAAACCGATGAGTCGAAAGGCGGACACGATGGTGCGACCACGGGCGCGGGCCTCACACGGGCGCGGTTTCGGTGCCCAGGCCGAGATCTACGAGGAGGTCCGTCCCGGCTATCCCGGGTCCGCTGTCGATCTCGCCCTCACCGGCCGGACACACGGCTGGGCCGGTCTGCGGGTGTGCGATCTCGGCGCGGGAACGGGAATTCTCAGCCGAGAGCTGCTCGAACGCGGAAGCGAGGTCACTGCCGTCGACCCCGACACGGTGGCACTCGAGAGCAATCGAGCACCCAGTCGGGTCGGTACGGCCGAAGCGACGGGACTGGAAGCAGGCAGCGTCGACCTCGTCACCGTCGCGCAGGCCTGGCATTGGTTCGACGAGGCGGCCGCGGCCGCCGAGATCGCTCGGATCCTCGTGCCCGGCGGCAGGCTGCTCATCCTCATCAACCAGCTCGACGTGCGCGTCGACTGGGTGCTTCGTCTGAGCCGGATCATGCATGCCGGTGACGTCTACCGTCCGCAGTATCGTCCGCAGCCGGGTGCTGGGCTCGAACTCATCGCCGATCGGCTCGTCGAGTTCACGACCCCACTCGACGTCGACGGCATCGTCGACCTCGCTCGCACCCGCTCCTATTGGCTGCGATCGAACGAAGCGACCCGCACCCGGGTGGAGACGAATCTGCGCGGATACTTCCGCGACGAACATCCGGTCTCAGGCACCGTGGATGTCCCGTACATGTGTCTGGCCTACCTGCTCGAGCTGTCATGAGCGCGGTGCTGTCTGGAAGGGCAGGAGTGTCCGACAACGACGAACGGCGGGCCGCACCCGAGGTGCGGCCCGCCGTGTCGGATCTGCCGGTCGATCAGTCGGCAGAGCCGCCGGTCGCGGTGTCAGCGGCCGGTCCGCCGTCGGTCGATGTCGATTCGACGACCTCGGCGCTGCCGGACGCGGAGGTGTGGGACACGGTGATCTTCCGGGGGCGGGCCTCCTCGGCGACGGGGATCGTCAGGGTGAGCACGCCGTCGCTGTAGTCGGCGCGGATGCGGTCGAGTGCCACGCGGTTGCCGAGCGTGAGCTGGCGCGCGTAGGTGCCGTTCGTCCGTTCCCGGGTCAGCCACTTCACGTCCTTGTCCGCGACCTCGGATTCGCGGCGTGCGCGAACCGTGAGCGTGCGGTCCTCGACATCGACATCGATGCTGCTCGGGTCGACGCCGGGCATGTCGATGCGGGCGATGAAGACCTCGCCGTCGCGGTAGAGATCCATGGGCAGGGTCGTTGAGTTCGGGGTGCGAGTGACCTCGGAGAAGAAGCGGTCGAGGTCACGGATGGGATCGAATCGTGTAGCCATGTGCGTCCTTTCGTTCGGTTGCTCTATTGAGTCAAACACACTCAACTTTGAAATGATTCCGAACTCATGAAACTCACAGTTCTGCGAGTCCGGTTCGGGTGCTGCGTGACCGGCCCGCCGTCACCGTGCTCATCGCTGAGGCGGTCCTTCGCGGAGTCGTTCCTTCCGGTGCGCTGGCCAGCGAGCCGAGGGCTCTGGTTTCGTCTCCGACGATGACGAAGGGCGGCCGATTCACTGGGAATCGACCGCCCTTCGTCACTGCGGGCGCAGCGGGCTCAACCGTCGTGAGTTCTGATCACTCGCCGTCGGCGGTGATGTCGGGGTGACGCGATCCGAGTTCGGAATCGATGCGCAGCACGCCCGAGCCGTCTTCGCCGACGCGCTCGAGGCGGCCGATGATCTCGGAGATGCTCGACTCCTCCTCGACCTGCTCGTCGATGAACCAGTGCAGCAGCGGCAGGACGTCGAGGTCGGTTTCGGCCTGAGCGGTGCGGTAGAGGTTGCGGATGGATTCGGAGACCTTCTCCTCATGGGCCAGTGCGGCCTTGAAGAAGTCGATCGGCTGCGAGCCGGAGACCTTCGGAGCAGCGATATCGCCGATCTGAGGAGCGAATCCGCGGTCGAGGCAGTGCTGAGTGAACTTGGCGGCGTGAACCTGCTCTTCCTCGGACTGGGCGCGCATCCAGCGAGTCATTCCGGGGAGGTCGAGGTCGTCGAGCTGAATCGACAGCTGCAGGTAGACCAGCGAGGCCTCGAGTTCGAGGGTGACCTGCTCGTTGAGGACCTTCTGCATGGCGGGGCTCAGGTGCATCTGTTACTCCTTTGCGATTCTCAAGCGGATCGATTCCGCCTGTACAAGAATATAGTGACACCTTTTCTAGAACCGTTCCAGTGTGGAAAGGCTCGGCAAACTCCACGCAGGTTTGCCAAACCTCTCCGCACTCGCCCTCAGAGCCGCGGATGTGAAGCGTGGTGCCCGGTGGCGACTTCGAAGGCGTGGGCGATGCGCAGCAGATCGACATCGGCGCCCGGCCTGGCGACGATCTGCACGCCCACCGGCAGTCCCGAAGCGGAGAAGCCCGCAGGGACGGAGATCGCCGGACAGCCCGTGGCCGAGATGAGGCACAGGGACCGCATCCAGTCGAGGTAGTTCTCCAGCTGCACGCCATTGATCTCGGTCGGGTATTCGATGCCCGCGTCGAAGGGCAGCACCTGAGAGGTTGTGAGCACGAGCACGTCATGGTCGGCGAAGTATCGTTCGACTTCGCTGTGCAGACGCGCACGGGCCGCCTCCGCCGAGGCCACCTCGGCGCCGGTGAGATCGAGCCCCATGCGGATGTTCCAGCGGACCGAGGCCTTGACCTGGTCGGTATGGGCCGCAGCCAGCCGCCCCCAGGATCCGACGAAGTCCAGCGCGCGGCGGACACCGAAGACTTCATCGGCGTCGCGCAGGTCGGGAATCGTGTCGTCGACGTCCGCACCGAGATCGGTGAAGACGCCGGCACTGTCAGCAACGATCCGGGCCACCTCCTCGGCGACCGGGAAGAGCCCGCCGAGATCCGGGGAGAACCCGACCCTGACTCCGGTGAGGTCGGGGGAGTGGGAAGCGCCGAGAGCGAACTGAGGAAGGTCGAACACGCTGCCGGGCTCCGGACAGGACCGAGGGCACAGCGGATCGGGGCCGGCGGCCACGGACATGAGCAGAGCGACGTCGGAGACCGTGCGGGCCATGAAGCCGCCCTGAGCCAGCCACGCATACGGATCGGCCGGAGGTATGTGCGGGATGCGACCGTTGCTCGGCCTCATCCCCACGACATTGTTGAACGAGGCCGGGGAGCGCAGCGAACCGCCCATGTCCGAACCGTCGCCGGACGCTTGGATGCCGACGGCCAGCACCGCTCCCACCCCTCCGGAGGACCCTGACGCCGACTTCGTCGGATCATAGGGATTCACGGTCGTACCGAACACCGGGTTGAACGTGTGCGAACCGGCGGCGAACTCAGGCACATTCGTCTTGCCCGTCGTTGTGATCCCTGCCCGCTTGAGCCGGGCGATGATGAGCGAGTCGGACTCGGGCACACGGTCGGCCATGAGCGGTGAGCCCCAGGTTGTGCGCATCCCGGCGGTGTCATGCGTGTCCTTGTGCGTCATCGGCACCCCGTGAAGGGCCCCGAGACTCTCCCCGCGCGCCGCAGCCGCATCCGCCGCCTCCGCCTGGATGAGAGCCGCCTCGTCATCGCGGGTGACGACCGCGTTGAGGATCGGATTGACCGCATCGATGCGCTCAAGGTGGGCCTCCAGCGCCTCGCGGGCCGAGATCTCCTTGGCAGCGATCCGGGCGGCGAGCTCCCGGGTCGACCACCACAGCGATTCCTCACTCATCGGATCACCGTCCGACCTTGCTCAGCACCGCCGACAGCGCGGCGCGGATGCCCGTTTCCAATGTGGTCTCGACGTCGTCGGGGGCGAAGAACGGGGAGTGGTTGCCGGCCGGGGCTTCGGAGCCGGAGAACTTGGCGGGGGAGTAGCCGCCGAAGAACCAATACACGTACGGGACTCCGATGTCGTCGCCGAAGGCACCGACATCCTCGCTGCCGGTGGCCGGCTTCTGGAGGTGGATCTGTTCGGCTCCCAGCTCGGCACCGACATGCTCGAGGAAGCCTGCCGTCTCCTCCGGGTCGTTGAAGCAGCGGGGGAACCCGTACATCTCCTCGATCTCGGGCTCCGGAGCACCGGATGCCAGCGCCTCGGCGAGGATGATGCGTCGGACTCGGTCGAGGACGACCTCACGGACCTCCTCGGTGAAGGTGCGGATATTGAGTTTGAACTCCGCGGAATCCGGAATGATGTTCTCCTTGAGCCCGCCGTGGAACGTGCCGACGGTCACGACCGCCATGTCGTTGCCGGCGATCTCACGGGACACGACCGACTGCAGACGGGTGATCATGTAGGCGCCGAGCACGATGGGATCGATGGCGCTCTCCGGCTGTGAGCCGTGGGCCTGCTTGCCCTTGACCGTCACGCGCAGACAGTCGGACATCGCCATCGCGGTGCCCTTGCTGACGTAGATGTGTCCGGCAGGAACGGGCCACACGTGCTGACCGTAGATGACCTCGGGGCGCACGATCCGGTCCCAAAGTCCGTCGTCGAGCATGGCGCGGGCCCCCTGACCGGTCTCCTCACCGGGCTGGAAGAGCATGACCACGCTGCCGGTCCACAGATCCTTGTGCTCAACGAGGTATTTGGCGAGGTAGAGCCCGACGGTGATGTGGGTGTCATGGCCGCAGCCGTGCATGACCTGCGTCGTCGTGCCGTCGGGCAGGGTGCCTTCGGCGGTGGAGGCGTAGTCGAGTCCGGTGTCCTCGGCGATCGGCAGTCCGTCGGTGTCCGCACGGTAGCCGACCACCGGTCCGCTGCCGTTCTCGATGACGGCGACGACTCCTGTGCCGCCGAAGCGGTGCGTGGTCAGTCCCATCGCCGTGAGTCGGGAGTCGATCTCTGCTGCGGTGCGGGTCTCCTGCATCGACAGTTCGGGGGTGCGGTGGAAGTCCTTGTAGTCCGCGACGATCTGGCCGAGGTCGGCCGTGAGTGACTGGCGGAGTACGGGGTTGAGAGACATGGTGTCCTTTCTGAACCGGTCTTCTGCCATCTTGGCAGGTGTCTGCGGTTTCGTCTTCGGTGTTCGGGGTCCGGACCTCAGTTGATGCCCACGGTGTCTCCACCGCTTCTCGTGTCCGTGACCTTCTTGTTGCGTGTGAACCACGTGATGAGGATGGTGAGGAAGACGACGATGGCGACGTCGCCGGGAGCCAGCACCGGCACCAGCGGTATGAGCACGAGGATGACCAGAGCCGCCAATCCGAGGGCGATGAGCGTCGATTTCACCTGCCGGAGGGAGGCGATGAGCTGAACGGTGACGCCGCCGAGGATGGCCGGGAGGATATAGAGCTTGGCCACGAGCGTGATCGGTGCGGGAATGAGGGCGACGAGCCAGGTTCCGAGGATGCCGACGAAGATGACCATCGAGGCCACGTGGATGATCGCGGCACCGCAGATGGCCATGGTGGCCGCGTACTCGCCCTTGCGGGTGCCCGGCTTCGCGCCGATCGTGTCCTGCGCGACGATGGCCGAGGGCAGCAGCTTGTTCGACACGTTGCCGATCATGAAGGCCTGATACATACCGGCCGGGCCGAGGATGGGGAAGTAGGTGAGCGGTTCCACGATGTAGAAGACACCGTAGACGGCGAAGACCGCGAGGAATCCCTTGAGGATGTTTCCGAAGTCGACGTTCGCGTCGGCGACGAAGAGGAGATAGAACGGCACCGAGGTGGCGATGAGGAAGCCGATGAAGAGCGTGATCGAGCCCCAGCGAGTCGTGGTGCGTTCGAAGGCCGCGTGCGAAGGCGAAGTGATGATCGATGACATGATGTGCTCCTCAGGCTTCGGGCAGGCCGAGACCGGCATAGTGGGCGAAGTAGGCGGCGACGAGGCCGACGAGCAGGGAGATTCCCAGCCCCCATTCCTTGAGCCAGTTCGCTTTGAGCACCTTGGCCAGGAACAGGCAGATGCTCATCACGACGGCCGAGACGATGACGGCGATGACATGAGTGGGCGATTTCGGGATCTCGCGGAAGGTCAGTGCCGCGAAGGCCGCGAGCAGTGCGGCACCGGGGATGATCGACATCAGCGCCGGGTTGACCTTCTCGAGCTTGTGGGTGCTGCGCTTGAAGATCGGAGTGAGGATGAGGGTGGAGATCATCCATCCGGCACCCGAGAGGCTCATCGCCATGAGCGCGACGATGAAGACACCGCGAGTGAAGGTTTCGTCACCGAGGTTCGCGCCCATCGTGCCGGCGGCCAGCGAGGCCGACGCCACCTCGGTGGCCGCCGAGCCGATGAGGCCGACGCGGACGATGACCGGGGGAGTGCCGAACAGCGGCAGAAGGGCGATGGCCACAAGCACCACGGACAGGGACGGGCCGATCGCGGCCACACCTCCGGCACGGAAGGCAGTGCGCACTTCCCGTTGGCTCATCCCAGCCGATTCCGCGTTCTTCTTCACCGCGGTCATATAGATGAGTGACTGCACGACGACGACTCCCATCACCGCCATCGCCAGGATCCAGAGAATCGGGGCATTCGCAAGGCCGATGTAGTCGGCCGAACCGCTGGCCAGGTGCATGGTCAGCTCCTCACATCATTGTCGAGTTGCAGGGACGCACGGCGGCAAGCCTCAGTGGTATACCAAAACGCGTGCGTGGTTTCAACATAACCTGACCGGTTGGTCAGGCACCACAGTTCTGTCGAAAGTTCCCATTAGTCGAGATTGATGTCATCGGTCAGTCTCATCGATTGAATCGATAAGGCCTCAGCGACGGTCAGTGCCTCAGCAACGGAGACGCAGAAGTGCGAGCGACGGGGGAGTGCGGCCCGGAGTTCACCGCTTCTTCTGCGAGATGTGCATCGTGATCTCGGCTGTGACGAACACGGTGCCGTGGGCGTCGATGACGTCGACGGGCACAACGAGGTCGAACTTCTCCTCGCCGAATTCCGGGAGCTCATCGAGGCGCGCGAGGGCGGTGACGGTCGTTGTCGCCTTGGCCTTGTATTCGACGGTCATCCCGGCCGGAATCCATCGATGCGTGGACGGGACTGTCGCCTCGGTCATCATGCCGCCGGCGACCTCAGCCATATTGCAGGCCGCGATCGCGTGATAGGTGCCGAGGTGGTTGTGCACTCCGCGGCGGTTCGGTGCGCTGACCCGGCAGAATCCCGGTCGCAGCTCGTGGATGAGTGGATGGACCGAGCGGAAATAGGGAGCCTTGAAGCAGACGGCCTGAGTGAACAGACGTTTGCCCAGGGGCTTGTCCTGCATCTTCTTCCACAGCGCATAGATCTTCCCGGAGCCGGGAATCGCTGTGATCTGTGCCGAATCGACGGTCATCGTTGAGTCCTTCCGGGCGGCGGTCCAACGTCCAAGGCAAGGAATGGGACTGGTCGTCCGCTGCCGCTGTGAGCTAAGTTACTTTTCAGTAGACTCTAGCAGGCAGGCGGCCTTATGTGCAGTCGGACCATTCGGCCAGCGTGTGGTCGCGTGTGCGCTCGAGCAGTTCGCGGAGCACGACCCGGTCGATGCCTTCGAAGCGGGTGAGATACAGGCATGCCGTGCCGCTGCGGTAGCTGCCCAGACGTGCCATCAGATCAGCCCAGCGGCTATCGAAGTCACTCGTCAGGTAGATCGTGTGCTGGCGTGCGGCGGGGGAGAAGGCCAGTACCGGCATGGCTCCGCTACGGCCCGACTCGTATGTGTACGTGACTTCGCCGAAGCCGATGATCCGAGAGGCCCAGACGACGGGCTGCTCACCGGAGACATCGCCGAGGAGGTTGATGAGCTCATCCCGATTGGTCGTCGGATGCTCGTCCATGTCGGCGGAATCGATTCGTCAGTGTCCACCATAGATGCGGACGCGGGGAGCGGTTCTCTGATTTTAACTTAACATAATGTATATTATCGGCGTTCTACGCAGAGGGCAGTACAGCGCGGAACCGGCGTGCCATGCGCGTGTGCAGTGCGGGCGCCTTCGCAATGATGTCGGAGACGGCAATGGCCGCGAACGACCTGCCTGTCGTTCGCGGCCATGAGCGCTGATCCTCAGTATCGAGCACAGCGCTCAAGACGATTGGATCAGCTGATCTGTGGATGCTGTCAGCCGCCGACGGTGACGTTGCCGCCGAGTCCGACCTTGCCGCTGCCCTTCGAGCCGCCATCGTCCTTCTTGCCGCCTCCATCATCGGCGGCGCCGTTGGACTTCGTCAGCCCGGCCTTCTTGCCGCAGGTCGGCCATGCGCCCGGGCCCTGCTCCTTGAGGACCTTCTGGGCGACGCGGATCTGCTCCTTCTTGCTGTGCTGATCCGCAGTGCCGGAACCGCCGAAGCCGTTCCAAGTCTGCTTGGAGAACTGCAGCCCGCCGTAGTATCCGTTGCCGGTGTTGATGTGCCAATCACCGCCGGATTCGCATTCGGCGACCTTGTCCCAGACGCCCTTATCGGCTGCCTGGGCCGGCTGACCTGCGCTCATGCCGGTCATCCCGGCGGCTGCGACTGCGCCGGCACCGACGAGCAGGGCGACCTTGCGGAAGCTGGTGCTGTAGAGGTTCACTATGTCTTCTCCAAAGTACGACTGCATTTCGGTTTTGTAACCCGGCCGTTACCGAGCCGTTATACACCGTAACGAATGTGCCGGGCAGTGTGAACCCGAAAGCACCGAATCGCCATCCGAATCGCCTCATCAGAGTCTGAACGTGACCTGAGGATCATCGCTCCCTGCGGGCGCGCACCCGGGCGACGGTGCCGCGTCTCCCCCTTAATCCTCAGCCGCGGACATAGGCAGCCAGGTGCTGTGCGGTCAGGCCCGCTGCGTCATCGCCGGCGCCGGCGCCGGCGCCGGCGCCGGCGACGAGGTCGGCGGGAGTGCCGGTGGCCACGATGGAACCTCCGTCATGTCCCGCGCCGGGTCCCAGGTCGATGATGTGATCGGCATGAGCCATCACCGCTTGGTGGTGTTCGATGACGATGACCGTGCGACCGGAGTCGACGAGTCCATCGAGAAGGCGGAGGAGTTTCTCCACATCGGCCAGATGCAGGCCCGTCGTCGGCTCATCGAGGACGATCACCTGAGCGGCGTCGGCGGCTTTCGCCGACAGGTGCACCGCCAGTTTGAGCCTTTGTCTCTCTCCCCCGGACAGAGTCGTCAGAGGCTGTCCGAGACTGACATAGCCCAGCCCCACCTCGGCGAGCTTGTCAAGGATCCGCACGACGGCGGGAATGCGCGACTCCCCCGCACCGAAATGCTCAAGCGCAGCGGTCACCGGCAGGTCGAGGACCTGCCGAATGTTGAGCCCGCCGAGTCGGTATTCGAGCACAGCGGCCTGGAACCCCTTGCCCTCGCACTCGTCGCAGGGAGCCGAGACCCCGCCCATGAGCGCCATGTCCGAGTAGATGATGCCGGCGCCGTTGCACACTGGGCACGCCCCTTCGGAGTTGGCACTGAACAGAGCCGGTTTGACGCCATTGGCCTTCGCGAAGGCTCTGCGGACAGGTTCGAGCATTCCCGTATAGGTGGCCGGATTGCTGCGCCGGGACCCCTTGATCGGTGTCTGGTCGATCATCACGACACTCTCACGGGTACGCAGATATCCCTCGACGAGGCTGCTCTTGCCCGACCCGGCGACACCGGTGACCACAGTGAGCACCCCGAGCGGCACGTCGACGTCGACGTCGCGGAGATTGTGCAGTGCCGCGGACCGGATCTCGAGGGCCCCGGTCGGCTTCCGCACCGTGTCCTTGAGCGCCACCGTATAGCCGAGGTGGCGACCGGTGAGCGTGTCGGACTCCCGCAGTCCCCCGACGGTGCCGGTGAAGGTGACCTCTCCCCCGGCGCTGCCCGCTCCGGGACCGAGGTCGACGATGTGATCGGCGATGACGATGGTCTCGGGTTTGTGTTCGACGACGAGGACGGTATTGCCCTTGTCTCGCAGGGCCAGGAGGAGTTCGTTCATGGCCTGGATATCGTGCGGGTGCAGACCGATCGTCGGTTCGTCGAAGACATACGTGACATCGGTCAGAGCGGAGCCGAGATGGCGGACGAGCTTGATCCGCTGCGCCTCTCCCCCGGACAGTGACCCGGCCGAGCGCTCGAGCGAGAGATAGCCCAGGCCGATGTCGTCGAAGGCCTGCACATCGGCACGCAGCGAGTCGAGCAGCGCGAAGGCGGGACCGGCCTCGACGCGATCGAGCCACGCGGTGATATCCGAGATCTGCATGGCACAGACCTCGGCGATGGACTTCCCCGCCAGCTTCGATGACCGGGCCGCAGCATTGAGTCGGGTGCCCACACATTCGGGGCACACCGTGAACACGACGGCACGGTCGACGAATTCGCGGATGTGCTTCTGCATGGCATCGCGGTCCTTGGACAGGAACGACCGGCGGATGCGCGGAATGAGCCCGTCGAAAGTGAAGTTCGTGCCGTTGATCCTCACCTTCTCGCCTTCGGCGTGAAGGAGGTGGTGCCGTTCCCTCTCATCGTAGTCGGCGACCGGCTTCTTCGGGTCGAAGAACCCGGATTCGGAGAACATCCTCACCGACCATCCTCCGGGTTTGTATCCCGGGATCGTGATGGCTCCGTCGTCGAGCGATCGAGTCTCATCGACGACCTCGGCGATGGCGATGTCCGTGGCGGTGCCCATGCCTTCGCAGTGCGGACACATTCCACCATTGACGGAGAACGACTTCCTCTCGACCTGTGTGCCCTCGCCTCTGTCGATCGTCACCGCGCCCTTGCCGCTGACGGTGGCGACGTTGAAGGAATAGGCATTCATCGATCCGAGGTTCGGTTCGGCGAGTCTGGCGAAGAGAGTGCGCAGCTTCGCGTTGATGTCCGAGACAGTGCCCACCGTCGAGCGCGGGTTCGCTCCGATCCGTTCCTGATCGACGAGGATGGCCGTCGTCAGTCCTTCGAGCATGTCGACCTCGGGGCGGGCCATCGCCGGCATGAACCCCTGAACGAACGCCGAATAGGTTTCGTTGATCATCCGCTGGGACTCCGCGGCGATGGTGTGGAAGACCAGCGAGCTCTTGCCCGAGCCCGAGACTCCGGTGAACACCGTGAGCCGGCGTTTGGGGATGTCGACGGAGACGTTCTTCAGCGTGTTCTCCCGGGCTCCGCGGACGCGGATGAGGTCATGGCCGTCGGCTGGGTGCATCCGCGTCAGCCTCTCTGCTGGATGCGGATCATGTTCCCGGCCGGATCGCGCACGGCGCAGTCGCGCAGACCATAGGGTTGGTCCATCGGTTCCTGCACGATATCGGCGCCCTTCGCCTCGACCTCGGCGAAGACTGCGTCGACGTCGGCAGCGGCGAGCACGATGGCCGCGAAGCTGCCTTTGGCCATGAGCGCCTCGATGGTCTCACGTTCGGTCTCGCTGATCGTCGGGTCGGTCACCGGCGGGGTGAGCACGATCGAGGTGTCCGGTTGGTTCTGCGGGCCGACGGTCAGCCATCGCATGCGACCGGATCCGACGTCGAGACGGAGTTCGAACCCGAGCACCTCGTGATAGAAGCGAAGGGATTCCTCGGCGTCGAGGTGTGGAAGGAAACTGGCGTTGATCGAGATATTCATGACAGCAATCGTAGACCGCTCAGTGTGGTCGGGCTTCTCGATTCCTGACCGGTCTCAGAGCGTTCTTCACCACGATCGTCGGCAATCGGTGCTCACCGGCGGCGACTCCGTTGCGGTACTGGCTCGGTGAGAGCCCGACGAGTTCGCTGAACCGGGTGCTGAAGGTGCCCAGAGAGGAGAAGCCGACGGTGAAGCAGATATCCGTGATCGACAGGTCCTCGCGGCGGATGAGTGCCATGGCTCTTTCGATCCTGCGCGTCATGATATACGAATACGGGGATTCACCTTAGGCGGCCTTGAACTGGCGACTGAGATGCCCGGCCGACATGTGTTCCCCCAGTGCGAGGGCCTCGACGCTCAAGGGGCGGTCGAATTCGCGGTCGATGCGGTCGCGGACTCGCCGCAGCGCCACAAGCTGCTCGTTCACCCGGTCTCGACTCCCTGCCGCAGCGTGCGCCCGCGGAAGAAGTCCGGATGTCGCAGCGACTGGATGATCATGATGACCACGCCGAGAGCGAGCACCCCGATACCGAGGACGAAGACGAGCCCGATGCCGAACACCGAGGAGCCCGAGCCGTAGTCGGGGTCGAGCGAATCGACCGCGGTGGTGACGAAGATGACGAGCAGGGTCACTCCCCCGATGAGTGGGAACAGGAACCTGAAGAACACGGTGCGCACCGAGGCGAACAGGGTCCGCCGGAAGTACCAGATGCAGGCCAGTCCGGTGATGCCGTAGTAGAAGCAGACCATGAGGCCCAGCGCCGTGATCGTATCCCACAGGGCGTTCTCCGACAGCAGACGCATGACGACGTAGAAGAGGATCGCCGCTCCCGCCGAGGTGACGGTGGCGACCGATGGCGACTTGTACCGGGGCGACACGCGACCGTACTTCTCCGGCAGCGCCCCGTAGTGGCCCATCGCCAGAATCGTGCGTGAGGGCGAGACCATCGTCGCCTGCAGCGAGGACAGGGAACTCGAGAGCACGGCGATCGACACGAGCACCGCGAAGGGTCCCATGACGGGACCGGCGAGAGAGGCGAAGATCGATTCCTGGTTGGCCGGGTTGCCCGCGCCGAGTCCCTCGGTTCCGACTCCAGCGAAGGAGATCACGGCGATGGTGCAGGCGAGGTAGATGATGACGATCGCGATGATCGTGAGCATCGCGGCCCTCCCGGGAGTCTTCTCCGGGTCCTTGGCCTCCTCGTTCATCGTGATCACCGTGTCCCAACCCCAGAACAGGAAGATCGACAGGGACACAGCCGCAGCGACGGTGGAGAAGTCACCGGCCGAGAGCGGATTGAACCAGTCGAGCGAGACGGGGGTCGGGTCGAAGGCCGTGCCGCCGGAGACCTGGACAAGCGCGGCGACGACGAACCAGCCGAGCGCCAGCACCTGGAAGGCCACGAGCCACACCTGCAGCTTCTCGGTGGCCTCGACTCCGCGATAGGACACCCACGCCGCGGCGGCGGTGAGCACGATCGTCACCGGAATGTTAATCCACAGCACGCGGGTGAGATCGGCGATCTGCGGATCGGAGAAGATCTGCGACAGCAGCAGGAACAGGAAGTCGACGGCGACCGCTGCGAGATTCGAGAGCACGAGCACGGTCGCCGCGACGAGTCCCCACCCGCCCATCCAGCCCAGCCAGGGGCCGAAAGCGCGTGTTGCCCAGGTGAAGGTCGTTCCCGAATCGGGCATCGCGGTGTTGAGCTCGCGATAGCCGAAGACGACGAGGAGCATCGGCACGAAGCCGATGAGCAGAACGGCCGGGGTGTGGACGCCGACTTCGGAGATCGTCGGGCCCAGCCCGGAGGTCAGCGTATAGGCGGGGGCGATGCACGAGATGCCGATGACGGCACCCCCGATGGCTCCGACCTTTCCGGCAGACAGGCCCTTCGAACTCAGTCCGCTCGAGTCCGTCGACGGTGACGATTGTGAAGTGCTCATCGGTTCAGGAGATCTCGCCGAGGATCCTCTCGGCGGTGGCGGTGCCGATCCTCACCGCCCCATCGACGTGCTGGTAGCCTTCGGCGGCGATGTCGGAGCTGGCGAAGTGCAGCGGCCCGACGGGATCGTTCTGGAACCGTCCCCAGCGGTGCAGCCCGCCGAGGTCGTAGCTCGTGGCATAGGCTCCGCGGGTCCACTCTTCGGCGCCGAAGTCAGAAAGGTAGAACACGCTCGGGCTCAGTGCTTTCGGCCCGAGGAAATCGGCGAGGGATTCGAGGATGCGGGTGCGTCGGGTCTCCTCGTCGAGGGCCCACATCTCATCGGCGTTGACATCGGAGATGAAGCCGACGAGAGTACCCTGTTCCTCCCCGTGGTTCGTGTTGTCGTAGACCTCCTGGACGAGCTGGGAGGCTCCGAATCCGGTACCGCACAGTCCGGCTTCGCGCCAGAACGGAGTCTCGTAGGTGGCATGGACCTTGATGACGAGCCCCATAGACTGATGCTGGTGGAAGATCTGCTGCAGCCGAGGCAGCGGCGGGTCGTAGCTGATGCGCGAGTACAGGTTCGGCGGGACGGCGACGATCGCCCGAGCGGCTCGGACGTTGAGCTCGTCGGTGGAGACGCGCACGGAGTTCTGCGACCACTCGATGCTGCGTACCGGTTGGTCGAGGCGCACGGTCTCGGCACCGAGTTCGGCAGCGATCTGCACCGACACTGACTGCATGCCGCCGACGACGCGCCTGTCGAGGATGAAATGGTCATCGACGAGGTTCGAGAACGATCCCGCCGAGGCGGCCATGAGGACCGCTTGCAGTGTGGAGAAGGTCGTGGCCGGCTTCGTGAGCATTCCGCCGGCGATGAACAGTCCGATGTTCTCGCAGGCGAGTTCATCGTCGGACTGCTGCCGCAGCCAATGGTGGAAGGAGATCGAGTCGAGTGCGGCTGCGTCTTCGGCATCCCACGGGGCCTGCGGTCCGATTCGAGCAGCGAGTTCGTCGAGGATGCCGGTGAGGCGTTCCATCTCCGCCTGCGTCGACTCCCCCACCGGGAACATCTCACCGCTGTAGACCGTGCGGGTTCCGTCCGGGGAGATGTAGACGCTGTCGCCCTCCCGGTACCGGGGATAGGTGTCCTTGCCGAGTTCGTCGACGAGGGTGAGCAGAGCGGTCTGGTCCGGTGAGATCCACTGTCCACCGAGTTCGTACATCTGGCCGTCGATGTGCTCGGTCCACGTGCGGCCGCCGACGCGGTCGCGGGCTTCGAGGACGATGACGCTGCGGCCCGCCCTGTGCAGGCGGCGGGCGGCGCTCAGGCCGGAAGGGCCCGCTCCGATGATGACGACGTCACAGGACTCTTCCGACATGGCGATCTCCTCCGAGGGGCTGGGTTGGTCTCAGACTAACCAGCCTGCACCCCGATTCCAAAGCGGGTGAGAGCCGGTGCGGATTCCGCAGGGCCGGCCGAGTGACGGCTGGAACGGGCGAGGACGCGGGACGAGGCACCGAGGCGGACAGAGATCGACGGTCGCAGAGTTTTTCGGTCGCGCATTCGGTCACGGATTCCGCAGAATTCGCGGATTCTGCAGAGACGTCACCGCCGCGGTCCCGGAGACCGGGCCGCGGCGGTGACGAATCTCAGCTGGTGCTGGGCGCCTGGGTCACTGGACTTTGTACTTGCCGTTGATCTGTCCTGCACCGACGCCGCCGACGGCTTCCATCGCGGCCTTCGACAGGTCGAAGCAGCGGTTGCCGTGGTAGGGGCCGCGGTCATTGACGCGCACGGTCACGGACTTGCCGTTGGCCGTGTTCGTGATCTTCACCTTCGAACCGAAGGGCAGGGACTTGTGAGCGGCGGTGAGCTTGTTCGTATCGAAGCTCTCGCCGTTGGCTGTCTGCTTGCCGTCGAAGCCGTCGCCGCCGCCGTAATAGGACATCGGGCAGCTTCCGGACTGGCCGCCCGACTTGCCGGACGTCGACGGCCCGTCGTTCTCGTCGGACGCGGTCCCGCCTGCCGAACCCGAAGACTTCTCGTCGGACTTCTCGCCCCCAGTCGAGGAAGGTGCGGGGCTGGGAGTCTCGACCTTCGTTTCGATCGTGACCTCTGAGGGCTTCTCCTTGGCCTGTTTCTTCGCCTTGGCGAGGGATTCGTCTGTCGCCTGCGTCGGCTCGGCGGCGGAGACGGCAGGGGCTTCGGCGACGACCTGATCATTCGGCGCCGTGTCCTCGGGAACCATGGCCAGGCTCGAAGCCACGACCGCGGCCGTCGCCGCGGTGGGAACGATGAACGCTGACAGCACAGGGCGAGTGCGCACGGCGGCAAGCACGCCTCCGGCGGTGTTCTCGCTGCGTGTCGGCGCATGGCGGCCGGCCTTCTTCTTCGCCGTCAGTGCAGAGAAGAGCGAGCCGCTCGCCTTGGTGCTTGGTGCTGAGTGTCTGCCCACAGTGATGTTCCTCGTCGTCAGAGAGTTTCTCGGCAACTCGGAGATATGCAGGGGGAAGTCCTCGTCGCAGCGGTGCACGCGAGGAAAGACTCCAAGTTATCGGATTGTTACCTGAGGCTCAGTCTAATTAAGGAACTGTTACAAATGCAATGTGGCACGCCCGAACGGCGTGCCACACAGGTGAGAGTCTGCCCACCCGATGAATCACTCGGACTTGCGGGTCACGAACTTGCGAGCTCCTGCCGCCCCCGAAGTCACTCTCTCCTGTGCCTTGTCGAAAGCCTGTTCGACCTTCCCGCTGCGCACTGCATCGTCAATGGCGTGCGACAGCGATCCGAGGGCCTTGTTGACGCCGTTCTCGGTGGCTTCGATGAGGCGTGAGGTCGATGCGGCTTCGCGCACGGTCTTCACTCCGCTGCTCGCCGCGGTGTAGGCACGACCCGCGGCACGGCGGGCCCGTTCGCTCGGTGTCTTCGCGGTGGAGTCGATGACGAAGTCGGGTTCGATGGGTTCGCGGTGTGAGCTCATGTCTCCATCCTTGATGACGCTCGGGCCGAAATCAACACCGGACTAGGATTGGACCATGAATTCTCAGCCCGAGGCCACCGCAGGCCCAGAGATCATCGCGCACCGAGGCGGCCTGTGGCCGGGAATGAGCGAGAACACCCTCGAGGCGTTCACGGCTGCGGCGGACGCGGGAGTGCATTGGATGGAGACCGACGTCCACGCATCGGCCGACGGGGTCCTCTTCGCCGCACACGACGCCGACCTGACGCGCATCGCCGGTCGCCCTCAGGCCATCCGCGAACTCAACGCGGCCGAGCTCGATGCGATCGAACTCAGCGCCGGCGGCCGCCTCCCCCGCCTCGATGCACTGCTGCAGGCGCTGCCGACCGTCGAATGGAACATCGATGTCAAAGCCGAACACAGCATCGGACCGATGATCCGCTTCGTCCACAATCTCGGTGCCTCAGAACAGATCCGGCTCGCCTCCTTCGACTCCGGCACCCTGCGACGGCTGCGCACCGCCATGCCCGGAGTGCGCACTTCGACGGGGACGACCGAGACGGCGCTCTTCGCCCTCGGTCGTCTGCCGGGGCTGCCCGCTCGCGGTCTGCTGCCCTCGGTGCCGGAGATCGACGCCCTCCAGGTGCCCGAACGGTTCAGGGGTGTGCCCGTGGTCACCGCGGACTTCGTCGACCGTGCTCATCGTGAGGGCCTGCTCGTCCACGTGTGGACAGTGAATGAGGCGGAGAGGATGCAGGCGCTGTTCGACCTCGGAGTCGACGGCATCGTCACCGATGACGTCGCCACGGGCCTTGACGTGCTCAACCGTCAGCGGCCCCGGAGGCACAGGGGCATGGGGGAATAGACGGACACGGTAGACTGTTACATTGCGTCCAAGGTGAGCACCCGAGTCGGAAGGTCTTAGATATGAGCGAACGCAGTCTCCGCGGAACCCAGTTGGGCTCGCGCAGCCTCGAAACCGAAGAAGGCGTCGAGCCGGCACCGCGTCAGATGGTCGAGTTCGAATGCGAGGACGGAACCCGTTTCAAGGTGCCCTTCTCAATCGAAGCCGAAGTCCCGTCGACATGGGACTCGGGAATCCACGGCATCGGCGTGCGGGTCGGAGTCAATGAGCCCGACGGTGAGCCGGTCAAGCACGTGCGCTCCCACTGGGACATGCTGCTCGAGCGTCGGTCGTTCGACGAACTCCAGCTGCTCCTCGACGAGCGTCTGGCGATCCGTCGCGGAGAGGTTCCGGCGCAGAGCTGAGTCCTCTCTGCGGAGGCAGAACTCGTAGAACAGACACCTGAAGGGGGTGCAGGCCGAGGCCTGCACCCCCTTCAGGCATTTCCCCTCACTGCGCGCGAAGGAGCGATGTGCTCAGGCCGGCTCGGCGCGTTGTGACCTGTCGCCGCCCAGCAGCCGGCGCAGCTGCCTGCGGCGTCGATCCAGGCCCCATCCTGCGACCTTCGTGAAGGCCTCGGAGATGATCGAGCCGCTCATCTTCGACTCACCGAGCTCGCGCTCGACGAAGACGATGGGAACTTCGGCGACCCGGAAGCCGGCTTCGACGGTGCGATAGGTCATGTCGATCTGGAAGCAGTATCCCTGTGATTGCACGCCCGAGAGATCGAGCGCTTCGAGCACTTCGCGAGAGTAGGCGCGGAAGCCTGCGGTCGCATCCTTCACGCCCAGCCCGATGACGGCATTGACGTAGACGTTGGCTCCGCGAGACAGGAAGTATCGCGACTTCGGCCAGTCGACGATCGCGCCTCCTGGCACCCACCGGGATCCGATGACGAGATCGGCCGCTCCCGAACGCGCGACGGAGAGCAGCTGTTCGAGGTCGAGAGGACGGTGCGAGCCGTCGGCGTCGAATTCGCAGATGATGTCGTAATCGCGCTCCAGAGCCCATTCGAATCCGGCGATATAGGCCATGCCGAGCCCGGCCTTCTCGCTGCGGTGCAGGACATTGATGCGCGGGTCCGACGCTGCCTGCTCTGCGGCCCACTCCCCCGTGCCGTCGGGTGAACCGTCATCGACGATGAGGACATCGATCTGTGGCTGCTGTTCGAACAGTCCGGAGAGAGTCACCGGCAGGGCGAGACGTTCGTTGAAGGTCGGAATGACGACGAGAATCTTAGAAGGCACGGACTCCACGATACGCGTTCGGCATCGGCGACAATGAGTCGACACCCCCGCCTTCGGACCACGCCGCTGCTGCGGCGAGTTATCTAATGACGGGAGTGCCGACTCCATCCCGCATGCGGCGGAATGTTCATCACGAATCTAGTTGTCGGCGCTGACTTTGCAAAATCGATCTGACCAGGGCCGATGACCAAAACCCCAGGTCAAAGGGGTGAAGCAGGGTGAAAAAGTCTGGATTCCTCGGCGTGTCGACTCGACACGCCGACCCCGGCGCCGGTTCAGAGGGCGACTCGTGTGGGCAGAGCCACGTCCGCGGCCAGCTCCGGCAGACCCGGAGTTCCCGACCGCGGGTCGGTGCTCCAGGCCGCGACACGCGGGTCGGCGACCTGCACGACGAGACGCTCGACCTGCCACCGCACGATATCGGCATCGGCTCCCGGGGCGAGCACGCCCCCTTCGGGGTTGCCAGCGGCCCGATGAGCGAATCGGGTGGCGGCGTTGAACGCGGCGCGGGCGCCGATGCCGTTGTCGCCGACGACGGCATCGCGCACACCGGCCCATGGGGAGGTCTGCGAATGGCAGAACGAGATCTGCGCACCGGCGGCGAGCAGCTGGGCCAGGGGCTGCTCCCGCACGGGATCGACGGTGATGGCGACTCCGCAGCGGCCCAGGGCTTCGACCTGCGCCTCGGACACGGAGAAGTCGAGCCGCAGGCGGTACCCGTACCGCTGTGCGTGTGCCGGGTCGGCCCGCAGCGCCGCGAGCACCTCGCCGAGGCGGTCGTTCGAGTCGATGAGGATGTAGAGGCTGAGCTCCGGCAGGCCCTCCAGGGTGAGGAGCCGTTCGGCGTCGATCGAGGCCCGACCGGCGTCGGCCGCGGTCTCGGTGCCGTCTCCGGTCAGCGTCGGGTAGGCCACGACCGACAGGCCGTCCGGTGCACCGGCGTCGAAGCCGGCGGTCGCCTCGGCGCTGCCGATGGCATGCACATGCGTGAATCCCTGGGTATAGAGCTGTTCGGCGCTCGGCGCCGCCTCGTCGAGGATGAGCCCGGCATGGACGAACCCGGGTGTGAGGAAATCCTCGTTGAGGTCGATCGCCTCGGGGTCCAGAGCCTTGGCCGCCTCATCGGAGCCGATGAACGAGACCTTGCCGTCGGCGCATCCCAGCGCCGTGGCGAACGGGTCGATACTGCTGTAGACATCTCCACCAAAGTACATAGTCACAGCCGACAGGCTACACCGTCGGGGCTGGCGGCTACACCTGTGTCAGGAGCGTCGGGTATCGTCATCGATTGTGAAGCCATTGGTTCTGCTCGATACGCCTGCACTGTACTACCGCGCCTTCTACTCGGTGCCGGACTCGATCGTCAATGACGACGGTCAGCCGGTCAACGCCGTTCGCGGGGTGCTCGACACCGTCGCACAGATGATCCGCCGCTTCGGCTCCGCCCGTGTGGTGGCGACGATGGACGCGGATTGGCGCCCGGCCTTCCGCACCGCGATCATGCCCGAGTACAAGGCGGCGCGGGTCAAGGACGAAGCGGCCGGTACGGAGATTCCGGCGGAACTGGCCGGGCAGCTGCCGATCATGACACGCGTGCTCACGGCTGCCGGAATCCCCATCGCCGAGGTGGACGGGACCGAAGCCGATGATGTCATTGCGACGATGGCGGCCCAGTCGACGACCCCCGTCGTCATCGTCTCTCCCGACCGGGATCTGCTCGCACTGCTCGATGCCGAGACCGAGGTGAGCGTCCTGCGTCCGCGCAAGGGCGGGGAATGGGAAGCCCTCACCCAGGCCGATCTGCCGCATGCCTACGGCGTGCCCGACGGGACTCGCTACCGAGAGCTCGCGGCTCTGCGCGGGGATCCCTCGGACGGGCTGCCCGGCGCCCCGGGCATCGGGGAGAAGACCGCGGCCACGCTGCTGGACAACTTCGGCTCGCTCGACTCGATCGTCAGAGCCGCGAAGGCCGGAGTGAAGACCGGGGGCCTGAGCCCGAAGCGGGCCGCGACCATCATCGAGGTCGAGGACAGTCTGTATAAGACGCTCGAGGTCATGCGCTGCCTCACCGACGTCGATCACGGCATCGACCTGTCCGCGGTGCCGAATCGCTTCGATCGGGCCGGAGTCCTCGCCGCAGCGACAGGACAGAACATCCGCCGTTCCGTGGACAACCTCGTCGCCGCGCTCGAATCCGTCGCCGGCGCCTCCACTGCAGGTGAGGGCGGCACTCCCCCGGTCCCCCTGGCTGTGACTCCCCCGGTCCCCCAGGCTGCGACCGCCCCGGCGCCTGCTCGTGCGACCGGATCGTGGCTGGACTGCCGGCTCGTCGGCTTCGACCTCGAAACGACCGGTGTCGACCCGGCGACGGCCCGCATCGTCACCGCCGCATTCGTCGACTCGGCGACGCAGACGCGCACCTGGTTGGCCGACCCCGGCATGGAGATCCCCGAATCGGCACGCGCCGTCCACGGCATCACCACCGAATACGCCCAGGCCAACGGTGCGCCCGCAGCCCAAGTCGTGACGGAACTGTGCGAGCAGTTCGCTGCCCTCAAGGACGAAGGTGCGGTGGTCGTCGGCCACAACGTCGTCTACGACCTCAGCGTGATGGCCGCCGAGGTGGCCCGGCATCGCCCGGACATCGACTTCGCCGGGATCATCCCGACGATCGTCGACACCTTCGTCGTCGACAAGTACATCGACCCCTACCGCAAGGGCAAACGGACGCTGATCGACACCGCGAGAACCTATCGTGTTCAACTCCTCGACGCGCACGATGCGGCCGCCGACGCGCTGGCAGCACTGGACATTTCCCGAGCATTGGCCGAAAAGTCCACGGAAATCGCGGGGCTGAGCAGCCACGCGATCATGAGCGCACAGGCCGAGTGGAAGCGCTCACAGGCCGCAGGACTCCAGGCCTGGCTGCGGAAGAAGGGCAACGCCGAAGCCGTCGTCGACGGTTCGTGGCCGATGTCCTGAACGTTAGACTCGACACCGACGCACTTTTCGACGAAGGACGACCATGGGATTCTTTGCACGCCTGCTCAACCGACCCGGCGCTCAAGCCGAGAAGGCAACGGGCTGGTTCGAACGAGCAGCCGACGAACTCGCCGCGGCCGGACGCGAAATCTCCGATCTCAGCGATGCAGAGCTCACCGAGGCCGCGGGCGAGGTCTTCGCTTCGGGAACTCAGCAGCAGACGCTGACCCGCTACTGTGCCCTCGCCCGGGAAGCCGGTGAACGTGCCCTGGACGAAACCGCCTATGACACGCAGCTGCGCGGCCTCATCGGCCTCCTGCAGGGCAGCATCGTGCAGATGGCCACCGGCGAAGGCAAGACCCTCGTCGGCGCCTTGGCGGCTGCCGGCTACGCCCTGCAGGGACGCCGGGTCCACGTCGTCAGCGTCAACGACTACTTGGCCGTGCGCGACCGGCAGTGGATGAAGCCGCTCTTCGATCTCCTCGGTGTGCGTTCGGCGGCGATCTCCGGGTCGCAGAGCGAAGACGAACGGCGTGAAGCCTACCGGGCAGAGGTCGTCTACGCTTCGGTGACCGAAGTCGGCTTCGACGTCCTCCGTGATCGCTTCCTCACCGATGACGCGGATCTGCGCGTCCCCGAACGCGACGTCGTCATCGTCGATGAAGCCGATTCCGTACTCATCGATGAGGCCCGAGTTCCCCTCGTCCTGGCCGGATCGGCCAGCGTCGAGGACGCCGATACGGCGATCGCGGCTCTCGTGGCCAAGCTCAGCCCCGACACCGATTTCGAGATCAGCCCGGACCGTCACGCGGTCTCACTGACCGATGCCGGAGTCGACCGGGTCGAAGAGGAACTCGATGTCGAACTCTTCGGCGAGGACTCCGAGACTCTGGCCGCCGTCAACCTCGCCCTCCACGCCCGTTCCCTGGTCAAACGCGATGTCGACTATCTCGTCGTCGATGGCCGGATCAAACTCATCTCCTCCTCCCGCGGGCGAGTGGCCGAGCTGCAGCGGTGGCCCGACGGACTCCAGGCCGCCGTCGAGGCCAAGGAGAGTCTCGGCACCACCGACAGCGGCGAGATCCTCGACCAGATGACCGTCGAAGAGCTCATCCACGGCTATGAGACGGTGTGCGGGATGACCGGCACGGCCCTGGCCGTCGGCGACGATCTGCGCGAATTCTACGGGCTGGAGATCGTGCCCATCGATACGCACCTGCCGGTCATCCGCATCGACGAACCCGACCGTCTCTTCACCTATCAGGAGTCGAAGGAACGCGCGATCGTCGAGGAGGTTGCGGACAGTCATGCCCGCAACCGTCCCGTGCTCATCGGTACCTCCTCGGTGGCCGAAAGCGAATCCTTGGCCCAGCGTCTCAGCGAACGTGGAATCGACGCCGCGGTGCTCAATGCGAAGGACGACACCCATGAGGCCGAGATCATCGCCGGAGCCGGTGCCCCCGGCGCGGTGACGGTGTCCACGCAGATGGCCGGCCGCGGCACCGACATCCGCCTCGCCGATGACGAGGTCGCCGAGGCCGGTGGCCTGCTCGTCATCGGTGCCGGCCGCTATCCGTCATCCCGACTCGATGATCAGCTGCGCGGTCGTGCCGGTCGGCAGGGTGATCCGGGCACCTCGGTCTTCTTCACCAGTCTCGAGGACGAACTGCTCACCCGCGTGCCGGAGATCCAGCGTTTCGTCACCGAGGGCGACGAGACCGGACTCATCGACTCCAAACGCGCCCTCGCCCTCGTCGAACACGCCCAGCGCATCGCCGAGGGCCAGAACACGGCTCTCCACCGCGACACGTGGCGGTTCAACGAGCTCATGGCCAAGCAGCGGGAGCTCGTCCTCGAACGCCGCGTGCAGATCCGCAAGGAGGACGAACCGGTCGAGCAGCTGCGCCGCGAACTCGGCGACCGAGCCGAGGACATCGTCACGGAGCATTCGGAGGCACTTCTCGTCCAGGTGCTGCGCGATGTCATGCTCTTCCACCTCGACGCTCGTTGGGTCGACCATCTCGCGTTTCTCAACGACCTGCGCGAGGGCATCCATCTGCGCACCTTCGCCCGCGAGAAGCCGCATGAGGCGTTCAATGCGGAGTCGATCCGCATCTTCTCCTCGTTCTGGTCCGATGTCATCGAGGACTCGAAGGCCACTGTCGAGAAGGCCGAGATGACCGCTGAGGGCATCGATCTCGAATCGCACGGACTCAAACGTCCCTCCTCGACGTGGACCTACCTGACCACGGAGAACGCCTTCGGTTCGGACATCGAGAACATCGTCAAGAAGGTTCGCCGCTGAGACGACGTCCGCGTCCGGCCCGTGAGCTGCCGGAGGCGGCTCGGGTCAGGAGTCGGCGACGACGCCTCGGCGGATGGCATTGACCGTCCGCCGGATCCTCACCGCGGTGTCATCGTCGATGACTTCGGCGACCTGACCGAGCAGATCGAGGCTCTGCTTCGCCCAGCGGACGAAGTCACCGGCGGCGATATCGCTGCCCCGCAGCGACTCCGAGAGGGTCTTGCCCTCCGTCCACCGATACATCGGCTTGATGAGCCCGCGGTCCGGTTCCTCGGTCGTGTCGAGAGCGTGCTGTTCCTCGAGGTGGAAGAGCCGGCGCCAGGTCGTCTCCGCCTCATCGCAGACGACCTTGAGATCAGCGCTCGGCGCCCGATGCGCGTGCAGGGTGTCCCGGCGCGACTGGAAGACGAAGATCGATGCGAAGGCCGCGAGTTCGGGCTCATTGAGCTTCTCCCACAGACCGGCACGGATCGTCAGTGCCACCAGCAGATCCCGTTCACCGTAGATGCGGCGCAGCATCATTGACTCGGCGGGATCGAAGCCGAGGCCGCGCAGCACGTCCTGAACACGTTCGAACACCAGCGCGATCGACGTGGTGCGCCCCTCGATGCGAGCGATGAGGGAATCGTTCTCCCGGATGAGCTTGTCGGCGCGATTGGCCCATCGGGCATGCACCTCCCGATCCGGGCAGTCGTGACACGGATGGGCCCGCATCTGCGCCTGCAGCTCGGCCACGGTGGTGTTCTCACCCTCGCGGTCCCGCTTCGACTCCCAGTGCGCATCCGGGTCGACGCGACCATCGGCGACGGCGGATTCGAGGATCGACAGCAGCTGTCTGCGGTCGCCGGCCTGCCGATGGTTGAACTTCTTCGGCACCCGAATACGTCCTTGAGAGGCCACCGGTGCGGTGACCTCATGCGGGCGCAGGTGCCACACCTTGCCCTGCTCGGTGAGCACGGTCGGCAGCCGGGAGACTCCGTCGCGACTGCTCATCGGGGCGATGATCACGGCCCGACCGCCGACCCGCTTGGCCGGCATCGTCACCACATCACCGATCTTGAGGGCAGTGAGGGATTCGACGATATCGCGCTGCCTGTTCCGCGATTTCGTCCGGGTCTCCTGCTTCTGGGTGTCCGAGATCGCCCGGCGCAGACCCGCGTATTCGGAGAAGTCACCGAGATCGCAGTGCATGGACTTCTCGTAGGCTGCGATCGTCGTTTCGTTCTTGCGGACCTTCCGCGCCAGACCGACGACGGCCTTATCGGCCTGGAACTGCGCGAACGAGGTCTCGAGCACCTTCGCAGCCTCCGCCGAGCTCATCCGTGAGAGCAGATTCGCGGTCATATTGTAGGTCGGTCCGAACGCCGAGTTCAGTGCATATGACCGGTTCGACGCGAGTGCGGCGAGCTCGCTGACCTCGATGGTCGGATGCCAGACGACGACGGAATGCCCGATGCGGTCGATGCCGCGACGTCCGGCGCGACCGGTCAGCTGCGTGTACTCCCCCGGAGTGATCATGACATGGGCTTCGCCGTTGAACTTCACGAGCTTCTCGAGCACCACCGTGCGCGCCGGCATGTTGATGCCCAGGGCGAGGGTCTCCGTGGCGAAGACGACCTTGATGATCCCCTGTGAGAACAGTTCCTCGACGAGCTGTTTGAACTGCGGGATCATGCCCGCATGATGGGCGGCCACGCCGAGCAGCAGTCCTTCGCGGAAGGTGTGGTAGCCGAGGATGCCCAGGTCTTCGTCGGCCAGCTCTTCGCGCAGGGATTCGAGCGCGGCGTTGACGATCGTCTTCTCATCCCGCGAGTTCAGGTCGACCCCGGTGCTCAGATACTGTTCGACGGCTTCGTCGCAGCCGTTGCGGGAGAAGATGAACATGATCGCCGGCAGCATGGCCGCCTCGGCGAGGGACGCGACGACTTGGGTGCGGCTGGGACGGCGGAACCGGGCGCGGGTGGCGCGTGCACGCTTCGAACGCGGACCTCCGTGGGTGCGGGTGGCGTGATTGAGTGCGGGGTCGATCCGGTCCGAGTCGGCGTGGGTGAACAGGTCAAACATGCGGTGGCCGACGAGGACGTGGTTGACCAGAGGCACCGGGCGGTGGCTGGTCGACACGATCGTCGTGGGTCCCCTGACCTCACGCAGCCACGCTCCGAACTCCTCCACATTCGACACCGTCGCCGACAGCGACACCATCTGCACGCGGTCAGGCAGATGGATGATGACCTCTTCCCACACCGGTCCGCGGAACCTGTCGGCGAGGTAGTGGACTTCGTCGAGGACGACGAACCCGAGGTCGGACAGGCCCGCCACATCGTTGTAGAGCATGTTGCGCAGCACTTCGGTGGTCATCACGATGATCGGCGCGTCCCGACGGATGGTCGTGTCCCCCGTGAGCAGGCCCACGTTCTCCGGACCGTGGACGGCAGAGAGGTCGTTGAACTTCTGGTTGCTCAGCGCTTTGATCGGCGTCGTGTAGAAGATGCGTTTGCCCTGGCCGCGGGCGAGCTCGACGGCGAATTCGGCGATGAGCGTCTTCCCGGCTCCTGTCGGAGCGGTGACGAGGACGTCCTCACCTTCCTGCAGGTGGCTGCACGCTTCGATCTGGAAGTCGTCGAGTTCGAATTCGGTGCGCGACATGAACTGCCCCAGAGGGGTGCGCGCGAATTCGGAGCGAGCTCGGAATTCAGCGTAGGCGGCGGAGGGACTCAGCGTCTCTTCCGCGGCGGTCGGATCCGAGGGGTGAGTGGAATCAGTCATTCTTCTCTTCGTCAGTGAGTTCGTCCTCGTCGACCCACAGGCCCTGTTCGATGAGGCGCTTCTTGCGTCGGCGGTCGTTGAAGACACAGATCGCCCACGCCACGCAGAACAGCGTCATCATGGGGATGACGAGGAAGAACATGGACATGGCATCGGGGGTCGGGGTGGCGATCGCGGCGAACAGGAAGACGAGCATGACGATGATGCGCCAGGACTTCTTGATCCGGTCCGCCGAGAGGATTCCCAGCATGTTCAGTCCCACCATGAGCACCGGCAGGACGAAGGCGAGACCGAACACGACGATGATGATCATCACGAAGCTCAGATAGTCCTGAGCCGGGATGATGTTCGTCCCGCCTTCGGGTGTGAACGAGGTCAGTGCCTTGACGGCGTTGGGCAGGGCGAAGAACGCCATCGTCGACCCGGCCAGGAACAGTGGAATCGCGGCGCCGAGGAAGCCCAACGAATAGAACTTCTCCTTGCGCTTGAGCCCGGGCACGATGAACGCCCAGATCTCGTAGAGCCAGATGGGGCAGGAGATGAAGAGACCGATGAAGAACGAGAGTTTGATCTTCAGGTCGAAGGGGGACGCGACTCCGGCGAAATTGATCTCTGCCATCCGGCCCCCGTTGTCGCGGATGGTCCGTATCGGCTCCTGCAGGATGTCGAGCACAGGGTCGTAGAGGAACCAGCCGCCGACCGCACCCAGGACGATGGCGGCGGCTGCGATGATGACGCGGTTGCGCAACTCGACGAGGTGCCCGACGACGGGCATCTTCTTCTCAGGGTTCTTCTTCTGTGCTCGCGAGGCTTTCCGCTGACTGTTCTCTTTCACTTCTCGTGAGACTGCGGGTCCTGCTTCTCTCGACTCGACTCGTCGGAGCCGGTGGCCCCACCGGTGGCCTTGTCCGAGTCGGTCGAGGAGTTCTGGTTCAGGGCTCCCGGTTCGGTGGACTTCGTCGCCGAAGCGTCCTCATCGTCGCGCAGGTCCTTGACCTCGGACTTGAAGATCTTCATCGACTGTCCCAGGCTTCGAGCCAGCTGCGGCAGTTTGGGCGCGCCGAAGATGATCACGATGATGAGGATCACGATCGCGATCTGCACGAAACTTGGTTTCATTGGGAGCTCCTTGGTTTGTTGATGCTGTGACGATTCTACGCTGTGCGGCTGAGCCTTTCATCCTCATCCGCAGGCGGTTCACCGCTCAGCCGAGTCGTCGCAGTGCCTCCGCGACCGCATCGGTGTCGTCGATCTCGGTGATGACATCGGCGTGGCAGAGCAGGAACCGGCTCAGCCAGTCGACCGAGTGCACGAGCAGACGCACGCGCACACTCGTCTCACCGTTTTCGAAGTATTCACGTGTCGTCACGTCGAGTTCATCGGCCAGCCAGGCTCCCCTGCCGGAGAAGCCGAGGGTGACCTCGTGGGATCGAGTGGTCGATTCGCTCACCGACAGCGGCGGATGGGCCGTGAGCTCCCATGCTCTGATGCTGCCGAGTGCGAACCGGCGCGGTGCCCCGGCCGAGTAGCACCAGGCGTCGACGTACCAGTCGGAACCGGGCACCAGGTTCGTCGGAGCGATGATCCGGGTGGTCAGTTCGTCACGGGAGGCCACATAGTAGTCGATCTGCAGCGCCGTCTCTTCGTCAACGGCCTTCTGCAGCGCACTCAGCAGCTCTTCGTCGACGTCGATGGGGCTGACGTCGACGGCGGTGCGCAGGTTCTCGCCCGCCGCAAGCCGGAGCTTGTCCGCGGCCGAGGCCACGGCCTCGGAGTCCAGCCCTGGCAGCGAGGAGAGCAGTTCGAGGGCGAGCACGAGGACGCCGGCTTCCTCCGCGCTCAGACGCACCGGCACGGAGACCTCCTCGGCGTTGGAGACGAAGATCTGCCCGCCCTCCCAGCTCGCGTCGATGAGGTCATCGGGCATGTGCCCGGGCCGTCCTGTGACGAAGAGGAGCTGAAGGTCGTCGATGAGGGTGTCGGAGTCGATGCCGAAATACGCGGCTGTGTCCTCGAGATCCGCGCCGGGATGGTCATCGAGGTAGGGCACGAGGCTGAGCAGCCTCGTCAGTCGCTCACGCGCTGAGGACACTGGCACCTCCGAGGCGGTTGAGGGATGCACGGATCTCATCGCGGCGCTGGTCCACGGCACGGACGAGTTCGGGCGGTGACACCGCTTCGACGGCGTCGCCGAAGCCGACGATCTCGGCCGCGAGCGTGTCGACATCGGAGAACTCGATGATCACCGCATCGTCATCGACGCGCACCTGCCGGCGTCGAAGCGGGTCGGCCCGGTGGGCGCGGATGTGCAGCTTCGCCTCGGCGACGACCGCCATCTCCGAACTCGACTGCAGAGCCAGTTGAGGTGAGAAGTCCTCGGGGATCGTGTAATCGCCGGGCTCACGTCCGCCGAGTTTCGCGATTCCGCCCTCGACGCGGGAGAGACGGAAGGTCCGACGTGCCTGCCGATCGAGGTCGAAACCGAAGAGGTAGACGCGATCGCCGCGGCTGAGCAGGGCGTAGGGTTCCAGACGCACCTTGCGCGCGGTCTGTCCGGGTTTGTGGTAGCGGAAGCCGATGGCTTCGCGGGCGTTGATGTGGTGGAGGGCATCGGCGAAGTTCGCACTGGCGAGTCTGCGTGCGGCAGAGCCCGGATCCACCTGCGCACGCTCGGCACCCTGCTGGTCGAGGTCGATGCCCAAGGCCCGAAGCTTCGTCAGCGCCTGCGCACTGGAGTCGCCGAGTTCGGTCTCCGACCAGAAGGCGGCCGCGACCGTGACGGCAGCGGCCTCGGCCGGAGTGAGATCGACCTCGTCCATCGCATAGTCGGCGGTCGAGATCCGGTAACCGGTCTCTCCCGCGTCTCCGTACGCATCGTGTTCGGCACGGGTGGCGATCGTGATGCCCATGTGCCGCAGCAGCTCTTTGTCGCGAGAGAACTTGCGGTCGAAGGCGACCTCGTCGAGCCCCGTGTAACCGTCGATGGCGCTCATCAGGGTCTTGCGAGAGACCCATCCGCGGGAGGCGCGCAGAGCGATGAGCAGGTTCATCAGCCGTTCCGTCTGCTGTCTCTGTCTGCTGGTGCGGGGTGTGTTCACGATTCCACCGTAACCTAGGCCGGGCGATAGTCTTGGGACCATGATTCATTGGCGCAAAGGAATCGCCGCAGCGATTCGCTCCACCCGGCCAGGATACACAGACGTCGCCGTCGAACTGGACCGGGCGCTGCCGGGCACAGATGTGACCTCCATCCGCGCGATCGCCTACACCGATGCTGTCGGCCATCCGCAGGTCGGAGACTCGGTGATCGTCAATGTCTCGGCATTGGCCAAGCGCTTGGGCACCGGAGGCTTCGGTCTCATCGTCGCACTG
Source organism: Brevibacterium sp. FAM 27836 (assembly GCF_051351055.1). Lineage (NCBI taxonomy): Bacteria > Bacillati > Actinomycetota > Actinomycetes > Micrococcales > Brevibacteriaceae > Brevibacterium > Brevibacterium sp. FAM 27836. The sequence continues at coordinate 3,933,698 of NZ_CP195711.1, read as the reverse complement.
CCCGAGGCGCTTCCCGCCGACCCGCCCGAAGGCCCCGGACATCTGGTCAAGGACCGCTATTCGCCCCTGCAGACGATGGTGCTCGGCGTCGATGATCAGGAATCCGAACACCATGCCGTCCTCGCTGAGGCGGAGCACCTGGACGGCATGCCCGTCATCGTGGCCGATCTGCATTCGGCGCTGCCGGCTGTGATCGCCGGCATCCGCGCTGTCGACCCCTCCCTGTCCGTGGCGTATGTGCTCAGCGACGGTGCCGCCTTGCCCGCCCCGTTCTCACAGGCGGTGGCCGGTCTCAAGGAGGTCGGATGGCTGACGGGGTCGATCAGCATCGGGCAGTCCTGGGGCGGTGACCTCGAAGCGGTGACCGTCCACACCGGTCTGCTCGCCGCCCGACACGTGATGGGGGCCGACATCACCATCGTCGCGCAGGGGCCCGGGAACCTCGGCACCGGCACGAAGTACGGCTATTCGGGGCTCGTCACCGGGGACCATCTCAATGCCGCAGCCCTGCTCGGCGGGCGCCCGATCGGCCTGCTGCGGATGTCGAATGCCGATGCCCGCGGCCGCCACTTCGGCATCTCCCACCATTCGCTGACCCCGCTGACCGAGATCGCACGGCCGGGGATGACCGTGCCGGTGCCCGACTTCTCCACCCTCACCGAGGCGGAGCTGGCCGAGATGGATCCGGAGCCGACCGTCGTCGTCGACACCGTGGACCGACAGCTGGGCAGCCTGGTCATGCACGATCTCGTCGACGTCGACTTGAGCGGTCTGTGGGCGGAGCTGGGCTCCTCCCCCGTCGGACTGTCGACCATGGGGCGAAAGCTGCCGGCCGATGCGGCATCGTTCCTCGCCGCGGCCGCCGCGGGGCGCTTGGCCGCCGAACTCTGAATCCCGGCCTCGAGTTCCCGACCGAAATCTGTCTCCCGCATCGAATCGGACAGATCAGACACGTGTGGCCGGGCTCCGAAGAGCCCGGCCACAGTCGTCATGCGAACGGTCAGCGCACGTTCTCGAGATCGCAGACGAAGATGAGCGACTCCCCGGGCTGGATGACACCGCCGGCGCCCTGATCTCCGTACGCCAGGTGCGGTGGGATCTGCAGGGTACGGCGGCCGCCGACCTTCATCCCCTGGATCCCCTGGTCCCAACCGGAGATGACCATTCCGGACCCGAGACGGAACTCCAACGGGGTGCCGCGGTTGTACGAGGCATCGAACTCTTCGCCGGTGGAATGGGCGACACCCACGTAGTGCACGCTCACGGTGTCGCCGGGCCCCGCCTCGGCGCCGGTGCCGATGACGTCATCGGTGATGATGAGCTCGGTCGGGGCCTCGCCGGGAAAGTCGACTTCTGGCTTCTGCTTGCTCATTTTCTTCCTCCTGGAGTAGTCGTGCTGTGTGTGGCGAAAAGTGCGTCTCAGCCTTGGGCGGAGAGGATGTCGATGACGAAGACCAGGGTCGCATCTGCCGGGATCGAAGGTTCTCTGCCCTGTTCGCCGTAGCCCTTCTCCGGGGGGACGACGAGGACGATCTGGCTGCCGACCTTCTGGCCGACGAGGCCTTCGTTCCACCCCTCGATGACCTGGGCCTCCCCGACGGGGTCGACGACGAACGGCTGTCCGCCCTTCTTCCAGTTCGAGTCGAAGGTCTTCGAGTTGTCGTCCCAGAGCCAACCGGAGTACTTCACGGCCACGCTCTGACCCTTCTCGACCTCGGGGCCTTCGCCTTCGATCGTCGTATAGGTCTTCAGATCCTCGGGCTCGTCACCCCTCGGCTTCGAGATCGACGGGGCACCGTCGTCGGCCCACTTGACCGTCACCGGGTTGCCCGACTGGTCGGCCTTCTTCCCCTCCGCGCGGGTCAGCGGTCGGGTGGTCTTCTCGACATCGATGATGTAGACGAGCGTCTGCGACGCCTCGCCCTGCTCGGCGGAGCCGTTGAGCGACATCATCACCCGGGAGCCGACCTTGACGTCGATGAGGGCGTTGTAGAGGTCTTCGGAGATCTGCGACTTGTCCATGGGGAAACCGGCGGGTGCCTGCGAATCGTAGCTGGATTCGACGATCTTGCCGTTCGTGCCCGACACAAGGGTCATCTGGGCGGTGACCTGCTCGCCGTCGGCGATCTTCTCCCCCGTGCCCTTCTCCAGCACCTTCTTCTCGGCCTTCTCGATCACCAGCGGAGAATCGAAGCTGACCTTGGGCTTCTTGCCCTTCTTGCCCTCGACGGTGATGTCGTCGAGGCTGGTCGACTTCGCATCCTGGGCGGACACCGAGGGCGGAGGTGTGGTCGAGTCCTGCGACTCCTCACCCTGCCCGCAGGCCGAGAGCAGCAGCAGGCCGGCCGCAATGGCGCTGAGCACTTTGGTGCGCACTGGTTTCCTTTCGTCACGGGTGGTCGTGCCCGAACGCTGTGGCGGGACCGACCGGATCACAGGGTGATCTTACAGGCCGGCGATGAGCGTCTCCGCCTGCGGGTGACTCGTGGCGAACGGGTCCTTGAGTGCGACGGCGCGACCGGATTCGTCGTTGAGCCGCAGGTGCACCCAGTCGACGGTGTAGTCGCGGCGGGCGGCATGGGCGACACGGACGAATTCGCCCCGGATGGCAGCCCGGGTGCTCGCCGGAGGCACGTCTTTGGCGCGGGTGGCCGCCTCGGCGGGGACGAGGTTCTTCGCCATTCCCGCCGCCTCCAGCTTCGGGAACAGGCCGGTCGCCGGCGTGATGTCGTGGTAGGCGATGTCGAGACGGTGGATGCGCGCATCGGTGATGTCGTCGATCCCCCGCTGCATGGACCGGCGGATGAGCGCGCGTTTCATCACCCAGTCGATCTCCGTGTCCACGGTCGAGAAGTCCTGGGATTCGACGGCGGTGAGCATCCGCGTCCACAGGTCGATGACATAGCCGGCGAGGCCTTCGTCGCCGAGACTGTGATCTCCCTTGTCAACGATCCGCTGTGCCCGCTCCCGGTAGTCCGAGAGCAGGCCCAGCGGGGTTGTCGTGGTGCCGTCGGTGCGCTCGAGCACGACGGAACCGGTGAGGTCGCGCGCGACGAGTCGGATGTCGCGCACAGGGTGGCGCAGCCCGTTCTCCGGGATCCGCGCTCCCTGTTCGATGAGGTCGAGCATGAGGATCGCCGATCCGAGCTTGAGCGCCGAGGTGGCCGTCGACATCGAGGAGTCACCGACGATGACGTGGAGACGACGGTACTTCTCCGCATCCGCATGGGGTTCGTCGCGGGCGTTGATGATCGGCCGGGACCGGGTCGTGGCCGAGGACAGTCCCTCCCACATGACATCGGAGCGGGCAGAGAGGCCGAACATCATCTCCGTGCGGTCCGATTCCTCATCGGGGTTCAACGCCGAGCGGCGCGGGATGATCGCGCCGGCGCCGACGAGCAGCTGTCGGGACACGAGGAACGGCAGCAGCACCGTGGTCAGTCGGTTGAAGTCGAGGGTGCGGCGGATGAGGAAGTTCTCGTGCGAACCGTAGGAGTTCCCGGCCGCGTCGGTGTTGTTCTTGACCATGTGCACCCGCCCGCCGACGCCTTCGGCCTCGAGTGCGGTCTGCGCCTGGTCGAGCAGGTCGATCATCAGCGCCTCGCCGGCCCGGTCCTGAGCGAGCAGATCGCCCAGGTCGTCGCATTCGGCGGTCGCATATTCGGGGTGCGAGCCGACGTCGAGGTAGAGGCGGGAGCCGTTGGGCAGGAACACGTTCGAGGACCGTCCCCATTCGACGATGGGCCGGAAGAGGTGCCGGGCGATCTCCTCGGGTCCGATCCGGCGTCCGTCCGCCGCGGCGGTGTGGGCGAGTCCGTATTCGGTCTCGATCCCGTAGATGCGTGCCATTCAGTCCTCCCGCAGCCGGTTCATCGCGGCATCGTCGAGACGTCGGAACGTCCTCTGCTTGGTGGTCGTTCGGTCGAGGATCGCCGCTTCGAGCGCGTCTGCGGCCGGTGTCGACTGGGTGGCGGCAGACAAAGCCTGCACACCATGGGCGAACACCTCATGCAGAGACATCTGTGAGGTGGCCAGTCCGGCTAAGGAATCGGTGATCGCGTCGGCTCGGCCTCCGATGGCAACATGCTCGGTCTCGTCGATGACAGAACCGTCATAGCTGAGCCGGTAGAGCTGGTCGTGTTCGGCTGTGTGACCGAGTTCGGCGACGACGAGCTCGACCTCGAAGGGCTTGGATTCGGTGGTGAAGACACCGGCCAGGGTCTGCGCATAGGCGTTCGTCAGCCCGCGGGCCGTGACATCGGTGCGGTCATAGGAGTAGCCGCGCAGATCGGCGTAGCGGACTCCGGCCTGGCGCAGCGTTTCGAACTCGTTGTATTTGCCGACGGCGGCGAAGCCGATCCGGTCGTAGATCTCGGCGATCTTGTGCAGCGTCGGCGAGGGGTTCTCCGCGAGCAGCAGAATGCCTTCGTCGAAGCGCATGACGACGACCGACCGGCCCCGGGCGATGCCCTTGCGGGCGAAGTCCGCCCGGTCCTTCATCAGCTGTTCCGGAGAGACGTAGAACGGCGCCTGACTCATGTCCGATCCTTTCGCGGTGACGATTCGACTTTGACGGTCCGACGCTCAGGCCCGCGCGCTGCGGGTGCGGCGGGCGACCACCTCGGTGGCGGTCTCCAGCACAGCGGCCGAATCGATCTCGGTGGCCCCGTGTTCCAGGTCGACGGTGAAGACCGTCGGCGCGATCTGACGCACGAAGTCCGGTCCCCCGGTCGCCGAATCATCATCGGAAGCGTCGAAGAGGGCCTCGACGGCCACTCCGATCGCCGCGGAGGTGTCGAGATCCGGCTGCCACAGCTTCTTCAGTGCCCCTCGGGCGAAGCCGGAGCCAGAGCCGATGGCGTGGAAGCGGTGTTCGACGTATCTGCCGCCGGTGACGTCGAAGCTGAATATCTGTCCCTGCGGCATCGACGCATCGACGCCGGCGAACAGGGGCACGACGCTGAGACCCTGCATGGCCAGTCCGAGGTTGCCGCGCAGCATCGCGGCCAGACGATTGGCCTTGCCGTTGAGGGACAGCCCGGCCCCTTCGATCTTCTCGTAGTGTTCGAGTTCGAGCCGGAAGAGGCGGATGAGGTCGAGTGCGACCCCGGCCGTTCCGGCAACGCCGATGACCGAGAAGTCGTCGGCGGCTTCGACCTTCTCCATCGAATGGGAGGCGATGAGGTTGCCGATCGTCGCTCTCCGGTCCCCGGCCATGAGGACACCGGTCGCGGTGCGGAAGCAGATGATCGTTGTGCCTTCCGGCGATTGCCCGGTCAGGTCCCGACCGCTGTTCTGCGGCAACGTCTCGGGAGCCAGGGAGCGGGCGAGCTCGACGAAGGAATTGCTCGTCGAGCTCAGAAATGCAGGAGAGAATCCTGACATCTCATTGGCCGCCCTTCTGCACGAAGTTCTTGACGAATTCCTCCGCGTTCGATTCCAGCACGCCGTCGATCTCATCGAGGATGGAGTCGACGTTCTGAGTGTTGATCTGACCCTGCACGGCTTCCGGCGGGTCGACGGGCGCGTCCGACCCGCCATTCGATTTGTCCCTCTGGACCTGTTCCTGCGAGCTCATCTCACACCTCTTCAGTCGTTCTTCGGTTTCAGTCTATCGACTCCGAGGGCCTTCAGCAGGGCCTCGGCGGTCTCGATTCCCTCGACCCGGTCCTCCAGCAGCTCGCGGGTACCTTTGAGCGGCTCCTGCATGGGCAGACGCACGATGCCCAAGTCGCCGGCGTTGAGCACCAGGGAGTCCCAGCTGGCAGCCACGAGAGCATCGCCGAGGCGGTTGACCGCGAACGAGCGGAGGAAGGCGCGGGTGCCCTCGGGCGCGTTGGTCACCGCCGCCTCGACCTCGGCGTCGGTCGTCATCCGTCGGATCCGTCCGGCCCTCTCGAGCTTGTGGAACAGACCCTTCTCCGGGCGCACATCGTGGTACTGGACATCGATGAGGGCGAGCTTCGGATGATCCCAGTCGATGCCCTCGCGCTCACGGTAGTTCTCCAGCAGCACCCACTTGGCGACCCAGTCGATGGAGTCGGCGAGACTGCGCGGGTCGGCGGCCAGCCCGTCGAGGAATCGCCGCCATTCGGCGAGCACCGCGGCGGTATCGGCATCCTCGGGATCGGCGTGTTCGGCACAGGCGGCGAAGAAGACCTCCTGGATCTCCAATGCCGTCATCGTGGTGCCGTCGCTCAGGCGCAGCGGGGCGCTGAGGCTGAGGTCGTGGCTGACGTCCCACAGCGACTGCAGGGCATCGTCGAGTTCGATTCTCGGGGCCAGGCCCGCTTCGATGAGTCCGAGGACGAGGGAGGTCGCGCCGAAGCGCACGTAGGTTGCGGGTTCGGCCAGGGTGGCGTCGCCGATGATCACATGCAGCCGTCGGTACTTCGCGGCGTCGGCGTGCGGTTCGTCTCGGGTGTTGACGATCGGTCGGCGCAGCGTCGTCTCGAGGCCGACCTCGGCTTCGAAGAAGTCCGCGCGCGAAGAGATCTGGAAGCCCTTGCCCTCGCCCTCACGGCCGATCCCGACCCGACCGGAGCCGCACAGGATCTGCCGGGTCACGAAGAACGGGACGAGGCCGGCGACGATGTCATCGAAGTCGGTGCCGCGATCGACGAGGTAGTTCTCGTGCGTGCCGTACGACGAGCCCTTCGAATCCGTGTTGTTCTTGTACAGGTTGACCGGTTCCTCGGTCTTCTCCAAGGCCCGCACCGAGGCCAGCCCCACCAGGTCGCCGGCCCGGTCGAAGGTGACGATATCGCGTGGAGTCAGCACCTCCGGAGAGGAGTATTCGGGGTGGGCGTGGTCGACGTAGTAGCGCGCGCCGTTCTCCGTGACCACGTTCGCGAGGTATTGGGCTTCGACGTCGTCCTGCGGAATATGGGTCAGCTGGGAGGAGTCGGCGTCGGCGAGGTTCATGATGAAGCCGCGAGCATCGGCCAGCGGCGACTCGGTGGCGAAGTCCCAGAAGCTCTGGGACGACTTCAGGCCGCGCGGTCCCGCATAGGCATCGACGACACGCGCCGAGTCCCGCATCGGATTCGCGCGCGGGTTGCCGGGCTGGCTGAGGCCGAACTCGGTTTCGGATCCCATGACGCGCCTGACTCTGAGCATCTGTACTTCCTCCAAGGATTAGACTCGGGGACGTGGCAACGAAGAAATCTCATCTCCCCATCGCACTGATCGTCGACCTCATCCTCGTGGTTCTGTTCACGATCGTCGGTCACTACACACATTCTCACAATTTCGACCCGCAGGGGCTGATGACCACGGCGTGGCCGTTCCTCGCAGCTCTCGTGCTGGCCTGGCTGCTCACCGCGGTCTGGGATCGTCCGATCTCGCCCCTGGCCACCGGCACCGGGGTGTGGGCGGTGACCGTGCTCGTCGGTCTCGTGCTGCGCGGAGTCACCGGGGCCAGCGGAGAGCCCGGTACGGTGCCCGTGAGCTTCATGATCGTGGCGACCTCGCTCATTCTCGTCACCCTGGTCGGCTGGCGGATCATCGCCACTGCGGTCTCCGGCGGCTCCAGCCGTCGCGGACGCAGCCGCTGACAGCCGAGAACGCCCCTGCCCCATTGATGGGCCCGCCTGCTCCATTGATGGGCCCGCCTGCAGGTGCAGGCGGGCCCATCTGTCTTCTCAGACCAGGTCGGAGTTCGGTCGCACTTCGGAGATCTCGGTCTCATAGGGAACGGTCGGTGCACCTCTGGTCGTGTCGAGGTGCATCATCCGCAGATGCGTGACCCGCTCGCCCTTGCGCCCGGAGATGCGCGCCCACTCATCGGGATTCGTCGTGTTCGGCAGGTCCTCGTGTTCGCTGAACTCCTCGGCGATGGCGGCATCGAAGTGTGCCGACTGCAGACCCCTCTCGCCGGTCTCGAGCAGCGACTTGATCGCGGACTTCTTCGCCCGGTCGACGATGTTGTGGATCATCGCGCCGGAGGCGAATGCCGAGAAGTGGAGGACTTCCTTCGAACCGTCGGCATAGCTGACCTCGACGAACTCGTTGTCCGCGCTCTCCGCGTACATCCGCTCCACACAGTGGTCGATGACGGTGGCCACCGCCTCGGCGGGCGTCTCATGACCGGAGAGCACGCTCGAATGCAGCGGCAGGTCGGCCGTGAGGTACTTCTCGAAGATGTCACGAGCGGCATCGGCATCGGGGCGTTCGATGCGGATCTTGACATCGAGGCGGCCCGGACGCAGGATCGCCGGGTCGATGAGGTCCTCACGGTTCGAAGCGCCGATGACGATGACGTTGTCGAGCTGTTCGACGCCGTCAATCTCCGTGAGCAGCTGCGGGACGATCGTCGTCTCCACATCAGAGGACTTGCCCGTGCCGCGGGTGCGGAAGAGCGATTCCATCTCGTCGAAGAAGACGACGACGGGGAAGCCCGCCGAAGCCTTCTCCCTGGCACGGGCGAAGATGAGGCGGAGCTGACGTTCGGTCTCGCCGACGTACTTGTCGAGCAGCTCCGGGCCCTTGATGTTGAGGAAGTAGGTCTTGCTGGTCCTCTCCTCACCGGTGCGATCGGCCAGCGAATTCGCCACAGCCTTGGCGATGAGGGTCTTGCCGCAGCCCGGGGGCCCGTAGAGCAGAATGCCCTTGGGCGGTTTGAGACCGTGCTCGGTGTAGAGCTCGGGATGTTCGAAGGGCAGTTCGACGGCGTCCTTGATCTGTCCGATCTGGTCAGCCAGTCCCCCGATGTCCGAATAGGTGATGTCGGGGACCTCTTCGAGCAGCAGCGAGGACACCTCGGGCTTCTCGACGACCTGCAGCGCGTAGTGGGTGCGGGTGTCGACGACGACGGCATCGCCGACGCGCAGCCCCGAATCGATGAGGTCGGCGGCGAGGGTGAAGACCTGTTCGTCATCACCGGGAGCTCCGACGAGGATGCGCCGGTCATCGATGAATTCGCGGACGTTGACGACCGAACCCACCGGGGGGAACTCGCCGACGCCGATGACGACGAGGCCCTCGGACAGGAGGACATCGGCGCCGGGGCGCAGCCCGGCCGGATCCACTTCGGGGGCGACGGCCACGCGCATGCGGCGGCCGCTGACGATGACGTCGGCAGCCACACCCTTGTCGTCGAGGCCGATGAGGGTGCCCCAGTTGTTCGGCGGCTCGGTCAGACGACGAGCCTCCTCCTTGATCCGGTTGAGCTCGTCGCGGGCAGTGCGCAGGGTCTTCGACAAGGCCTCATTGCGTTTGCCCGCGGTGTAGAGCTGCTGGCGCAGGGACACGGTGTCCTCACGCAGCTTCTTCACCTCGGTCGTGGTCTCTGTCATCGATCCTCCTTCGGCCCAGTGGTCTCAGTGTTCGGCGGCTGTGTCGCGTCCGCGGCAGCCGCGTTCTCTTCGTCGCTGCGCAGGCGCTTACCGGCTTCGCGCATGACTCGGCGCAGCTTCTTCCCGTGTGCGGTGCGGGTGCCGATGGCCGCCTCGGTGACCTCGGGCTCCGTCCACGCGGCGACGTCCTCGGGGGCCGCAGCGGCTCCCTGCGGGCGCTTCTTCTTCTCCAGCGGAGCCACTCCCGCGGCCATCCTTCGGGCCATGATGAGGAAGCCGGTGTGGGCGATCATCCGGTGGTCGGGGCGCACGGCGAGTCCGTCGGCGTGCCAGCCGCGGACCATGGCTTCCATGGCTTCGGGTTCGGCGAAGTTCCCCGTGGCCCGCAGCGCTTCGGTGAAGCGGGAGAGCTGCGGGACCGTGGCCACATACGCGATGACGATTCCGCCGGGCGTCAGGGCTTCGCTGACGGCGTCGAGCGTGTTCCAGGGAGTGAGCATGTCGAGGACCACGCGGTCGACGCTGCCGGGCGCGAAGGTCTGCGGCAGCGCCTCGGAGAGGTCGCCGACGGTGACCGACCAGTTCTCGGGTGCCCCGTCGAAGAAGTCTGCGATATTGCCCGAGGCGATCGTGGCGAACTCCTCGCGCAGTTCGAAGGAGTGCACGCAACCGCGCGGTCCGACGGCACGCAGCAGGGCCATCGACAGTGCCCCGGATCCGACCCCCGCCTCGACGACGGTGGCGCCGGGGAAGATGTCGCCGAGGGTGACGATGAGTCCCGAATCCTTCGGGTAGACGACCGCAGCGCCGCGGGGCATCGAGAGCACGAAGTCCTCATAGCGGGGACGGAAGACCTGGAACTCCACTCCCCCGGAATTCGACACGATGATGCCTTCGGTGCGCCCGATGATGTCGTCGTGGCTGATGAGTCCCTTGTTCGTGTGGAAGAGCTCGCCCGGGGCGAGCACGAAGGTGTGCATGCGCCCCTTGGGGTCGGTGAGCTGGACCTTTTCGCCGCGGCTGAGGGCACGCGGAGGTCGGGAACGGAGTGGCTGAGTCATGATGAGTCCACTCTACGCTGGTGAGGATTGCCTCACACAACCGGCTCAGGCTGCGAGAAGTTCGTCGAAGAACTCCTGCAGGTCGATGACTCCGACCAGCGTGTTTCCGTCCATGACGAGGCTGAACTGCGCCTTGGGGCGGTGGGTGAGCGATTCGAGCAGATGCGGGGCGGTGATGTCCTTGGGCACACCGATCCAGCCGACGAGGGGCCGGGCGACCTCACCGGCGGGCACGGCGTCGAGGGTCTCGGCGAGGCGGCCGGCTGCGGCGTGCCGATCGACGAGACCGTACGGCAGCCCGTTCTGGTCGAGGACGACGATGAGGGTGCGCTCCTTCGCGTTGCCGAGCGTGTTCGCGTAGTCGAGGGTGTCGGCGAGGTCGGCATCCCAGGTGGCCGCGATGGCCGGTTGGATGACCTGGGAGAGATCGTAGGTCTCCATCTTCCTGGCGCGTTTGGCGTGGGTCGCAGCATCCCCGGCGGAGAACCACAGCATGATCGCGATGAGCGACATCCAGGCCACGGTGAGCGGGTCGGGTCGATCGCCGGCCAGCAGCGGAGTGATGACCGACCAGCCGATGAATCCGACGGCGATGATGCGCCCGACCCAGCTGGCCACGATCGTGCCCAGGTACTGGGACCCGGTGATGCGCCACATGATCGCCTGCAGCGCCCAGCCGCCGTCGAGCGGAATGCCCGGCAGCAGGTTGATCGCTCCCAAGGCGACATTGGCGAAGGTGACCGCGATGAGCAGCAGCCACGGCACCGAGGTGGGACTCACGGCGCTCAGGCACCACCATCCCAGCAGCGCGAGGACGATGTTGACGATGGGGCCGACGATGGAGATGACGAAGCTCGTCATCGCGGCCTTGTCGCGCGGATTGTCCATCTGGGGTTCGAAGCGGGTGAAGCCGCCCCAGATGTTCAGCTCGATGGCGGCGACCTTCTGCCCGTAGAACTGACCGGCCACACCGTGGGCGAGTTCGTGGAGGAACACCGAGGCGAAGAGGAGCACCGCGTAGGCGAAGGCCACAAACCATGCGCCGATGCCCAGATCCGGCCGCACCTGGTTGAGCCAGGGGGTGAAGAGTATCGTGATGACGATGGCGGCGAGGAACCACGACCACGCCAGGATCACCGGTGCGCCGAGGACCGTGCCCAGACGCAGACCCGATGACGCACCGGGCTGGTGGTTTTTCGCGGCCATTGAAGGGATTCCTCCGGTCGATGTCGTGGTCAGCGGACCACTGAGGGTCGGTAACTCAGCCTAACAGCGACTCAGCGCTCACCGCTGGTCGCCACGTCGTGTCCGCCCAGGTCGTTACAGTGGTGATATGGCCGAGCTCACCAGTCTGTCGCCCTCCCGGGCCAACGACTTCATCCAGTGTCCCCTGAAGTTCCGCTTCCGCAGCATCGACAAGCTGCCGGAGCCGCCGTCTCAGGCGGCATTCCGCGGCACCGTGGTCCATTCGGTGCTCGAGAAGCTGTTCACCGCTCCCGCCGCAGAACGCACGGCCGAACTCGCCCAGTCGATGCTCATGCCCGCCTGGAGCGAACTCGTGGAGAAGGACCCGACCGTGCTCGAGATCTTCACCGCCGAAGCGGAGAAGGAGACGTTCTTCACATCTGCGCGTCGCCTCATCGACTCCTATTTCGTCCTCGAGTATCCCGAGCACCTCGAACCCGAGGAGACGGAGAAGTTCGTCCGCACGAAGCTCGACAACGGACTCGAACTGCGCGGGTTCATCGACCGGGTCGATGTCGCCCCCGGCGGTGAGACCAGGTTGGTCGACTATAAGACCGGCAAGCAGCCGAAGCCGCAGTACGGACGGGAGGCGCGGTTCCAGATGGGCTTCTACGCCCTCGTCGTCTACCGACTCTCCGGAGATCTCGTCCACACTCTGCAGCTGATGTATCTCGGTTCGCGCAGCGTGCTGAAGTCGCATCCGACGATGAACGAGATCGAACAGACCGAATTCGAGATCGATGCCATCTGGAAGGACATCATCGCTTCGGCGGAGTCGGACCGGTGGCGGCCGAAGAAGTCTCCCCTGTGCAACTGGTGCTCCTTCAAACCGCTGTGCCCTGCCTGGGGCAACACCGCCCCGCCGACGCCGGAGATCACGAACATCGTCGGGGCCTAGGACGATTGGGGAGTTCAGACCCGACTGTGGTGGCGCAGCCGACGCAGATCCTCGACGGTGCGGCCTTCGAGGCCGTCCCACAGGATCCGGCCCGGCCGCGCTTCCAGATCGATGAAATGCGGGATGCCCACGGCGATGGTTCCGGCCGCCTCCGCGCTGGCCAGACCGGGCTTCGAATCCTCGAGAGCGACACACTCTGCCGGGTCGAGGCCCAGCAGGGCCGCCCCGCGGAGGTAGGGCTCCGGGTCGGGTTTGCCCGCGGAGACTTCGTCACCGGAGATGAGTCCGGCGAAGCTGTCGGGCGGGCAGCTGGCGATGACCGCCTCGGCGAGCCGACGGTAGGACATTGTGACCATGACGCTGGGGATCCCCTCGGCTTTGAGCTCGGCGAGCAGCTCCAGTGCGCCGGGCCGGAACGGGACGGAGGTGCGGATCTGGTCGATCACCGCGCTCATGAGGGTGTCGACGATCTCGTTCACCGGCAGATCGAGACCGGCCTCCTGCATCATCGACGCCGAGGTGGTCAGTTCGTTGCCGACGAATTCGAGCCCCTGCTCTTCTGACCAGGGAAGCCCATGAGCGTTCATCAGTTCTGTTTCGGCTCGGATCCAGTACGGTTCCGTATCGACAAGGGTTCCGTCCATATCCCACAGGACAGCGGCGGGCTCGGCGGCGGCAGAATTCGTCATACGCCCAGCGTAGTCTTGAACCATGAGCTTTCTTCCATCCGGGTCCGGGGCACTCGTCTTCATCGCCTTCGAAGGTCAGGATGCCGATGCCTCCGAAGCCGCGAGTTCCCTGGCCAAGGATCTCGTCGAGGTCTGGCAGCTGAACGACTCGCAGATCCTCGACACCGACGGGTTCTACGAATTCCGCTTCTCCGAGCCGGAGATCCTCCGCGACGAGGAGGGAACCGCATCGATCGCCTGGCCGGGGATCGCGGTGCATCGCGGCCGCCTCGGCGAACTGCCGATCACCGTCATCCACGGTCACGAACCGGGACTGAAGTGGCGGGAGTTCCTCTCCCTCATCCTCGGTCAGATCGGTCGGGACGATTCGGTCGTCCTCCTCGGCGGGCTCCATGCGGAGGTGCCGCACACCCGACCGCTGCCGGTCGTGGCGAACACCGAGGACCGAACGCTGGCGGCCGAGATCGGCATCGATGCCAACGGCTATGAAGGTCCCATCGGCATCCTCGGCCTCCTCGCCGTGGCCTGCCGGTGGCGGAGTCTGCGCGCGATCAATCTGTGGGTCGGGGTGCCGGACTACCTTGCCGACTCCCCGTCGCCGAAGGCGGAACTGGCGCTGGCCAAGGCCGTCGAACACTATGCGGGCGTGGAGATCGATATCCATGTGCTCGAGGAGGAGAGCCGCGCATGGGAGCTGGGTGCCGATGAGCTCGTGTCGCTGAATCCGCAGCTGGCCGAACTCGTCCGCGGTCTCGAGGAGGCTATCGACTCCGCCGATCTGCCTGAGGCCAGCGGAGACGCCATCGCGGCCGAGTTCGAACGCTATCTGCGCAAACGCGGCCGCGAGAAGTAGGGCGCAGAGTCAGTCGAGCAGACGGATACCCAGCAGCGCATCGACGGCGTCGGCGACCCGGTCACCGCTGAGCGCAGCGGTGGTCGAGGGCTCGGTGTCTGCGTAGTGTTCGGCCCATTCGTCGAGGATCCCGAGGGCACGGGGGCTGTCGAGGTCGTCGGTGAGCGCTTCGCGGAGCAGACCGATGATGTGTCCGCGCAGTCCTTCCCGGCATTCGGATTCGCACTTCGCCGCATGCCGCCACGCCTCCAGCCGTGCCGCTGCGGTCTCGAGCTGCTCTTCGGTGAAGCTCCAATCGCTGCGGTAGTGGTTGGACAGGATCACGGTGCGGATGACCATCGGGTCGACTCCGCGTTCGCGCAGCTGTGAGACGAGCACGAGGTTGCCCTTCGATTTGCTCATCTTCTCGCCGTCGAGTCCGACCATGCCGGTGTGCATGTAGGTCTTGGCCATCGGGGTGTCGCGCCAGGCTGCGGCGTGGGCCGCGCTCATCTCGTGGTGCGGGAAGATGAGGTCGTTCCCGCCGCCCTGCACGTCGACGGGCAGGCCCGCGTACTTGTCGACAATGACGGTGCATTCGACGTGCCAGCCGGGCCGGCCGCGGCCCAGTGCCCCGCCGTCCCACGACGGTTCGCCTTCACGCTCGGCGCGCCACAGCAGCGGGTCGATCGGGTTCTCTTTGCCCACGGTGTCCGGGTCACCGCCGCGTTCGGCCGAGAGCACGGCCATCGTCTTCTCGTCGTCATGGCTGACGGTGCCGAAAGGCGGGGTGATCGGGGTCGACACCCGGTAGTAGACGTCACCGTTGTCGAGCGTGTAGGCCGCGCCCTTGGCAACGAGGTCCTCCACGGCCGCGGTGATCTCGGGGACGGTTTCGACGACGCCGATGAAGCTCCGCGGCGGGATCACCCGCAGGGCCTCCATGTCCTCACGGTAGAGCTGGATCTGGGAGGAGGCGAGTTCGCGCCAGTCGACCCCGGTGGCGTCGGCCCTCTCCAGCAGCGGATCGTCGACGTCGGTGGTGTTCTGGACGTAGACGACGTCGAGTCCGGCATCACGCCAGATGCGGTTGAGCAGGTCGAAGGCCACATAGGTGGCCGCGTGACCGAGATGCGTCGCATCGTAGGGGGTGATGCCGCAGACGTAGAGACGAGCGGTCTGCTCGCGACCGCGCAGGCGGCGCGGGCTGCGGGAGCTCGTGTCGAAGACCGTGGGCACCTTCCCGGTGCTGGTCAGACGGGGCAGTTGTGGTTCGGGCCATGACTTCACGCAGACCAGCCTAACCGAGACGCAGGCGTTCGGCACTCCGATTCCCAGTGATGCTCGCAACCGGATGCCGGACTCAGATCGGCGGCCAGGGGATGACGGTGCGGTCCTCGGGGGCTTCGGGGAAGAACTCACCTGTGAGGAGAGTCTCGGCCCGCTCGCGCAGAGCCTGCACCTCCTGGGGCGAAAGACAGTCGCAGAGCGCGTCGTTGAGGACCGGGTCCATGTCGACGATCTCCTCGAGGGCGTCGATCTCCTCGGCTCGGAACGATGTGCGGGAGAAGCCCCACAGCACGGTGCGCAGCTTCTCATCGGCATGGAACGTCAGCCCGTTGTCGATGCCGAAGACGCCGATGTCGTGCGCATCGGTGCTCGGCAGGGTCGAACCGGTGATGACATGGCCGGCCTTTCGGTCAGCGTTGTTGGCGAGCAGGTCGAAGAAGGCGACGGCGCGCAGGCCCTCGTTGACCGCATGGGAGAGGACGAGGTCGCGGCCGTCCTCGGTGCGCAGCGCGAAGATCGGAGTGTGGTCGGCCGGGATCGCCTGCACCGCCGACAGGCTCACGGCCTCGTCATCATCGGTGGCTTCGACGTAGGCCTGCAGAGAGCCGCGACCGGCGGGCAGGTCCTCGCGCAGCACCGTCGGCGGGACGACGTCGAGTCCGAGGGCTGAGCTGAGCCGATAGGACGCGACTTCCCGCAGCGCCAGTGTCCCCGAGGGGAAGTCGAGCAGCGGGCGTTCCCCGGAGATCGGTTTGTACACGGCCTTGACCGCCCGGTCCGAGTGTTCGATCACGAGCAGGCGGGTGTCATTGCTGGCCCGCGGAATCGAGCCCATCTCCGTCCACTCCCCCGCGCTCAGAGCCTCGAGGAGAAAGCTGTTGTCCATCACTTCAGGCGCGCGGGATCCCGTTGGCGCGTGGGCACAGGTGGCCTTCGGGCTCGAGCGGGAGGGAGCAGAACGGGCAGTCGCCGCGTCCTGCGCCGACGACCTGTTCGCCGCGGCGGGAGAACTCCCGAGCGGCCGCCGCGTCGAGGACGACGCGCAGGACCTCGCGGTCGACTTCGTCGTCATCGGGGTCGGCGGACGTTCCGGCCTGGGCGTCCGCCTCGGTGAGTTCGAAGCATTCGATGACGAGTTCGTGTTTGACCGTGTCCCAGCCGAGGCTCATGGTGCCGACACGGAACTCCGGTTCGATGGGCACATTCAGTCCGGCGTTGTCGATGCGGTCGTCGAGGGCCGTCTGCGGCACTCGCGCGGCCGGGTCCTTGGTCATGACCATGTCGAGCAGCTCGGTGATCCGGTCGGCGAGGATCTCCACCTGTTCCTTCTCCACGACGACGGTCGTCAGCACGGTCCCGGACTTCGCCTGGAGGAGGAAGGTCCTCTCCCCCGGCAGTCCGATCGTGCCGACGACGAAACGGTCCGGTGTGGGGTGGTCGTAGAGAGCTGCCATGTCTTCAGCCTAGTTCAAACACTTACATGTGACTCCGGCCTGGGATACATTTGAGTCATGAGCACTGATCCTCGTGAGGCCCTGGACGCATTCCTCGAAGCAGTGAGAGAGCACTACGCTGCATCCGCACACCGAAACGGTGACCAAGACCCCCGAGTCGAAGCCGCTTATATGGCTTTGGCCGACGCCTTCGAAATCTACGAAGATGCGATCTACACCGCGTTCGACGAGGTGACCCCCTTCGAACTCTTCGATGACGTCGAAGATGCGAAGGACGATGAGGGATTCATCCTCGACGAAGACGACGAGGACGACTGAGCTCCGTTCTCAGCGCTGTCAGCCGTCAGGAGATCTGGTCGAGCACCTCGGCGATCTCTTCGGCCAGCTCGACCTCGCCGCCGGTGACCTCGGCCAGCTGTGCCGGAGTCCTCGGTGAGACCAGCGAGCAGGCGATCCCGCGGTGCCGGTTGAAGGCCAGAGCGATATCGGTCGTCGACACGCCCAAGGCGGTCGCGGCTTTCCGCACTCCGGCGAGCACCCGATTCGATCGGTCATCGAGATAGGCACCCACATAGTCGCTGAGCTCACCGGCCAGCCGCGAATCCTGCGGTGTCGCCGAGCGATATTTGTCGGTGAGCACTCCGCGTCCCAGCCCGGCACCGGCGATGAGTGAGACTCCGGCATAGTCCGCGGCAGGGATGAGGTCGTCCTCGGCATCGCGATTGAGCAGAGAGTATTCGGCGACGGCGCAGGCGATGGGGATCCCTGCCCCGCGCATCTCCGCCAGCTGCCACCCGCTGTGGTGGGAGACGCCGACATAGCGGATCTTGCCCAGTGTGAGCAGCGTATCGATCGCCGAGGCGGTCTCGGCCCGATCGACGTCGGCATCGAAGACGTCGAGTACGAGGACGTCGAGATGACTGCGACCCGTCGTGTGCAGCAGGGCATCGACCTGGGACAGGATCCGGGCCCGCCCGAGTCCCACCTCGATATGGTCGGGCTCGCTCAGGGACACGCCCACCCGGGCCATGAGCAGCATCTCTTCGGGAAGTCTCAGCTGCCCGAGCACCGAGGCCGCGATTGTGGCAGAGCTGGGCAGCTCGAGGAGGTTCCCACCAGCATCCCTGTAGTCGTCGACGAGACGCTGAGCGGTCCGGTCATCGACCCGGTGGCCCCATTCGAAGGTCCCGAGACCCACATCGCTGACGTCCAGACCGGTGGTGCCGAGGCGTTGGTGCTTCATGCTTCTTGAGGTTACCCGATCCGGCGACTACCGTGGTTTCGTTCCCACCCCATATTCTCAAGGAGTCGTATGTACGACTGGCTGGTCGCTGCCGTGCTCGGAATCGTGCAGGCACTCACCGAGTTCCTCCCGATCTCGTCCTCGGCGCATGTGCGCATCGTCGGCGAACTCATGCTGCCGGGCGACGATCCCGGCGCCTTCTTCACCGCCATCATCCAGATCGGCACCGAGGCGGCCGTCGTCGTCTATTTCTGGCGCGACATCGTCACGATCATCTCGAAATGGTGCAAAGCTCTCGTCGGCAGGCACGATCGCAAGGACCCCGAGGTGCGGCTGGGCTGGCTCATCATCGTCGGTTCGATCCCCATCGTCGTCATCGGCCTGCTGTTCCAGGACCACATCGAAGGCGCGCTGCGCAGCCTGTGGATCACCGCGACGATGCTCATCGTCTTCGGCATCATCATCGGCATCACCGACTGGGCCGGGAAGCGGGAGCGCACGCTCGAAGACATGACCTGGGGTCAGGGCATCCTCTTCGGCTTCGCTCAGGCCCTGGCCGTCATCCCCGGCGTGTCGCGTTCGGGCGGCACGATCATGGCGGGTCGGTTCATGGGCTTCGACCGTCCCGCCGCCGCTCGGTATTCGTTCCTGCTCGCGATCCCCGCGGTTCTCGGCTCGGGATTCTATGGAGTCGCACAGACGCTCGGACGCGCCGATGACATGGTGCTCGGCTGGGGTCCGACGATGTTGGCGACCCTCATCTCCTTCGTCCTCGGCCTCTTCGTCATCCACTGGTTCCTCGGCTATGTGAAGACGAAGTCCTTCGCGATCTTCGTCTGGTACCGCGTGGCGTTGGGCATCGTGCTCTACGTTCTGCTCGGCACCGGCGTCCTCGCCGCTGTCTGAGCCGCCTGCCGGCTCCGGTCGCGGGCGGACCTCAGCCCCGACCTGAGCTTTCCGCTCCGCACGTTCCTGATCCCGGTATTCGAGTGAGAATGCCGGGATCAGCGCATTCCGCCCCCACCGACGGCCCCCGACTGCCCGAGACCGGCAGCGGTCACCGACATCGCGGCCAGCACCGGTCTCGTCCCCGAATAGTCGATGACGGTGAATGAGCCCGGCGCCACGCTCAGACGTTGGAAGTCATCGAGCGGCATGCCCAAGGCATCGGCGATGATCGATTTGATGATGTCTCCGTGGGAGACGATCATCCCCCACAGGGGCTTTTCCTTCGTCTCCGCGTCTCTGTCCGCCTCGGCGTCTCTGAGCTCGGCGACGAGCGCGTGGACACGGGCGACGGACCGGTCGGCCGCCTCGGCGATGGATTCCCCTCCCGGAAACCGGGCCAGCGAGGCGCGGTCGAGCACCGTCGCCCACAGTGGTTCGGATGCGAGCTCCTTGAGCCTGCGTCCCGTCCAGTCGCCGTAGTCGAGTTCGATGACGGCTTCGTCCTCGGCGGAGTGTTCGATCTCGGCCGCCTGCCGGGCGATCTCGGCGGTCTGCACGCAGCGGCGCAGGGGAGAATGGATGAGACGGGCGAAGCGACGGTTCGGCAGCAGTCGCAGGTTCGCTTCGAGCGCGCCCACGCCCTCGTCGGTCAGGGACACACCGGCGGCTCGTCCGGCCAGGATTCCGGAGACGTTGGCGCTGGAGAGGCCGTGCCGCAGAAGAACGATGACGGGCATGGCATCCACATTAGCCCAGATCGTCTAGGGTGGGCCTATGAAACGTCAGCGTCCACGTATGACTTACGAATTCCGCAAGGTTTCGTTCTCCAAGGATGTGCCGCGGTCGGTCAGCCTGCAGGAGCTCAACGACGAGGCGGAATACGGCAAATGGGAGCTCGCTCGGACTCGGATCTCCGTCGGCGGCGTCCGCACCGTCTGGCTGCGCCGCAAGATCATGCCGCTGACTCTGAGCAGCTGATCGTTTGCGGTCGTCTTCCCTCGTTCCCGTCCTCACCGCGGGACTCGTCACGATCGGCGCGGGTGCGGCCATGGCCCTGCAGGGTCGTGCGAACGGTCTGCTCGGTGAAGTGCTCGGGCATGCGGTCTTCGCCGCTCTCATCTCGTTCGTCGTCGGACTCCTCGTCGTCGGGACCACCCTGGCCGTCTCCGCGCGGTCCCGAACCGCGGCGGTGCGGCTGCTGGACATGCTGCGCGATCGCTCCCTGCCCGGCTGGGTGGTGCTGGGCGGGCTGAGCGGCGGGCTCGTCGTCATCGCTCAGGCCACGACGGTGCCGCTGATGGGCGTGGCGATGTTCACGATGGCCTTCGTCTCCGGGCAGGTCACCGGCGGGCTCATCGTCGACTCCACCGATCTTCCGCCGGCAGGTCGCCAACGGCTCAATGTGCTGCGCGTGCTCGGGGTGCTCATCGTCCTCGGCTCTCTGGTCGTCGGTGCCGGTGAGCGGCTGCAGACGGGCATCCCCCTGTGGGCGCCGCTGCTGCCGTTCGTCTCCGGCGCGCTGACGAGCGTGCAGCAGGCCTTCAACGGCCGCATCCGCGCCGCCACCGAATCCGCGGTCGTGGCCACCACGGTGAATTTCACCGTCGGCCTCGCGGCGCTCCTCCTCGGCACGGCGGCGCTCTTGGTCGCGGGCGTGCCGTGGGCCGGGTTCCCGACTGCACCGAGTCAGTGGTGGATCCTCCTCGGCGGGGCCTTCGGAGTCGTGTTCATCGCATTGACCACGGTGACCGTGGCTCGTCTGGGCGTGCTGCTGAGCCTGTTCGCGCTCTTCGGCAACCTTGTCGGTGCCCTGCTGCTCGATGTGCTGCTGCCGATCCCCGGTTCGGTGGTCAACGCGACGACGGTGCTCAGCGCCGCCGGTGTGCTCGCCGGGATCGCCGTCACCGTCATGCCTTCATCAGGAAGTCCCCGAGCACCCGGGTCCCGAACTTGAGCGCGGAGATCGGCACTCGCTCATCGACACCGTGGAACATCGCGGGGAAATCGAGGTCACCGCTCAGCTGCAGCGGGGCGAAACCGTAGCCGGTGATGCCGAGTTCGGCCATGGACTTGTTGTCCGTGCCTCCGGAGAGCGTGTACGGCAGCACCTTCGCCGTCGGGTCATCGGCGAGCAGGCTCGCCTCCATCTGCGCCACGAGCGGGGTGTCGAAGGGGGACTCGAGTGCTTCGCCTTCGTCCTCAGCGGAGATGTCGATCCCCTCCCCCGCCAGCTCCTTGATGGTCAGCATGACGTCTTCGTGCTGACCGGGCAGCGTGCGGCAGTCGACATAGCCCGTCGCCGTGCCGGGAATGACGTTGTGCTTGTAGCCGGCTTCGAGGAACGAGGGATTCGAGGTGTTCTGCAGGGTCGGGGCGACGAACTTCTCGACCGAACCGAGTTCGGCCAGCAGCTGCGGAATCGTCTCGGACCGGAATTCGATCCCGGTCAGGTCCGAGACCCCTTCGAGGAGCTTGCGGGTGGCCAGGGGGATCTCCTGCGGCCAGGGATGGCTGCCGATGCGCGAGATCGCCGCAGCCAGCCGGGTGACCGGGTTGTCGTCGTTGCGCTGGGAGCCGTGCCCGGCAGTGCCGTGGGCGATGAGGTTGAGCCAGGCCAGGCCCTTCTCTGCGGTCTGGATGAGGTACACGCGCTGCCCGCGGATGTCGACGGAGTAGCCGCCGACCTCGGAGATCGCCTCGGTCGCGCCGGAGAAGAGCTCGGGACGGTTGCGCACCATGTGGCGGGCACCGTAGTTCCCGCCGGCTTCCTCATCAGCGAAGAAGGCGATGATGAGATCTCGGCGGGGGCGCAGACCCTGAGTGAGCATGGCTCGAACGGAGGCGATGATCATCGCATCCATGTCCTTCATGTCGACCGCACCCCTGCCCCACAGCAGTCCGTCCTTGATGATGCCTTCGAAGGGGTCCACGCTCCAATCCTCGGCAGCAGCAGGCACGACATCGGTGTGGCCGTGCACGACGAGCGCCGGTGCGTTCGGGTCAGAGCCCGAGACCCGGGCGACGAGATTGGCCCGACCCGGTGAGGCTTCGACGATTTCGGACTTCAGGTCGACCTCGGCGAACCAGGAGGCGATGAGTTCGGCGGCAGGAAGCTCCGGGTTGGCTCTGTTGCCGCCCCAATTCTGGGTGTCGATGCGGATGAGCTGGCGGCACAGTTCGGTGACCTCCGCCTCGGCGGCGCTGAAATCAAACACGAGGGCTCCCGTCGGTGAAGGGCGGATCACGCGTCGGTGCTGTGATCCCGCGGACATCTTCCACCGTATCCCACCTGCGGCAGCTCGGACGGTCGATTCCTGGCCAGTTTCGGCGTGTCCGGACGGGAAGACGAAAATGGCCTCCGGATCGAAATCCGGAGGCCATCTCCTCGTTGTGCGCGAAGGGGGACTTGAACCCCCACGCCCGATAAGTTGGGCACTAGCACCTCAAGCTAGCGCGTCTACCAATTCCGCCACTCGCGCTGGCAACAGAGATAACTCTACATGCGCGAAACGGTGTCGCAAAATCGAAATCGGCATTTGTGACGCACTCCACTTCTTGGTTCATCCTTCGAGGTGTGCCACCTGCGTGAGCACGTGAGGTTTGCCCGATTTCGGGTCGAAGACCGCCGACCTCGAGGCCCCGTGACGCCGTCCGTCGGTGAGCGCATACCCGGCGGTTCCCGGCAACAGGATCGGCTTCGCGAAGGACACGTCCCAGCGGTAGGACTCCAGTCGCGGGTCCATCGCCGACAGTGCCCGGGAGGCCGTGTACATGCCGTGGGCGATCTGTCGCGAGAACCCGAAGCCCTTCGCCGCCAGACCATTGAGGTGGATGGGGTTGAAGTCGCCGGAGACCTGCGCGTAGCGCTGTCCGATGATCGGGTCCAGCCGCCACAGCGCGCTGGGCTGCGGGGCGGTGAACTCCGCATGCGGGACCTGGGCTCGCGCCCGGGCACCGGGCAGCTTCTTACCCTTGGCGAGATAGGTCGAGACCTCATCCATCACGGGACGGCCCTCGACCTGCGCGGTGACGTGGACCTCGATCGTCGTGCCCTTCGCGTGCTCGAACGGCCCGGCGAGTTCGACATGGAAGTCGACGACCTCGCCGAGGCGGGCCGGAGAGAGCACGTCCACCCGGTTGTGGATGTGGACCATCCCCAACATCGGCAGCGGCACTTCGGGATCGGACAGCAGCTGCATGCTCAGCGGGAAGCCGAGCACGTGCATGTAGCCGGGGTGGACGACGTCGTAGAGCCTCTGCTCCACGACATGGGCGAAACCGGCGTAGGCGACCGGTTCGAGCGGTACGCTGCGGTCGATCGACCGCTGCGGCAGCTCGGGGCTGGTCCGCGAGCCCACGGGCAGGGTCTTGAGCACTGCGCGGGCGTAGACGGGGAGCATCGAGTCCGCCATCATGCACCCACCATGTTCTGTCCGCACACGCGCAGGGTCTCACCGTTGATGCCGCGGGCGCCGGCCGAGGCGAGGAAGCTGATCGCCTCGGCGACGTCGACCGGCTGACCGCCCTGCTGAAGGCTGGAGAGCCGGCGGGCGACCTGACGGGTCAGCGTCGGCATCTTCGCGGTCATATCCGTTTCGATGAACCCGGGCGCGACCGCATTGATCGCCCCGCCACGGGAAGCGAAGTCCTGCGCCGAGGCGGCCGTGAGTCCGATGACACCGGCCTTCGAGGTCGCATAGTTCGTCTGTCCGCGGTTGCCGGCGATGCCCGAGGTCGAGGCCAGGGACACGACCTGGGCGCCCTCGGCGAAGAGGCCCTTCTCGGCGAGGTGGGCGTTGATCATCGTCTGCGCGGCGATGTTGACCGCGATGACCGAGTCCCATTTGCCGGCGTCCATGTTCGCGAGCATCTTGTCGCGGGTGATGCCCGCGTTGTGGACGAGGATGTCGACGGGAGCCGCGACCGCCTCGGCGATCTTCTCCGCCGCATCACCGGCGGTGATGTCGAGCTGGAGTGACTTGCCCCCGATCTCATTCGTCACCTGTGCCAGTGCCTGACCGGCCTGCGGCATGTCGACGCCGATGACATAGGCGCCGTCGCGGGCGAGATTGCGGGCGATCGCCGCACCGATGCCGCGAGCCGCCCCCGTGACCACGGCGGTGCGCCCGGCCAGCGGGCCCTTGGCCCCGGTGGACATGAACGTGGTGAAGTCGAGGCGCTCACCGCCCCCGGAGGACACGGTGAGGAACTGCCCGGACACATAGGCGGACTTGCCCGAGAGCAGGAACCACAGGGCCGCGGCCACCGAGGGTGCGGTGAGGTCGACGCCGTCGAGGAGGATGCCGTTGGCGGTGGCCCCGGCGCGCATCTCGTGGGCGACCGAACGGGTGAAGCCGGTGAGGCCCTGTGTGGTGGCGGCCTGTTCGGGTGTCTGGTTCGCTGGGTCCGAGGCAGTCGAGATCGTGATCACGCGACCGCAGGTCGTCAGCGATCGCAGGGCCGCACCGACCTCGAGGACGACAGGTGAGAGTTCGGCCGGAGACTGGGCATCGTCGAGCACGGCGATGATCGCCCGCAGCTTCTCACCGGTCTGCGCGTTCCGGCGCACCTCGAAGCCGTTCTCCAGCAGGAGATCGGCGAGGTTCTGTGCGCCGGCTCCGGTGCCGAGGACGAGGACCGGCTTGTTCGTGTAGCTGGCCGGGGTCGAGCCGAAGCGGTTGAGTTCGACCGGCTGCGGCAGTCCGAGGGTCTTCGCGACCTGCTTGAGCGGTCCGTTGACGAGGGAGAGATACGTGTCTTTCATACTGCCTCCACAATCGCGGTGAGTCCCTGACCGCCTGCGGCGCAGATCGACACC
The DNA here is from genome assembly GCF_051351055.1 of Brevibacterium sp. FAM 27836. Taxonomy (NCBI): domain Bacteria; kingdom Bacillati; phylum Actinomycetota; class Actinomycetes; order Micrococcales; family Brevibacteriaceae; genus Brevibacterium; species Brevibacterium sp. FAM 27836. The sequence goes on along the minus strand of NZ_CP195711.1, from coordinate 3,908,924 downwards.
AGGGAACGCTTCTTTCCGGTGGTCTTCAGGTGCTTGGCGGTGCTGGCGATGATCCGTCCGCCGGTGGCAGCGAAGGGGTGACCGGCAGCCAGGCTCGAACCCAGCGGGTTGAGCTTGTCACGATCGATGGGGCCCAACGCCTTGTCGAGTCCGGCCTTCTCCGTGCAGAACTCCTCGGACTCCCAGGCCGCCAGGTGCGAAAGCACAGTCGAGGCGAAGGCTTCGTGGATCTCGAAGACATCGAAGTCATCGAACGTCAGTCCATTGCGAGCCAGCAGGCGCGGGACCGCATAGGCCGGAGCCATGAGCAGGCCCTCGGCGCCGTCGACGAAGTCGACTGCCGCGGCCTCGGCGTCGACGAGGCGTGCCAGCGGGGTGAAGCCGTGCTCGTCGGCCCAGTCCTCGCTGCCCAGCAGCACCGAGGAGGCGCCGTCGGTCAGCGGGGTCGAGTTGCCGGCGGTCATCGTCGCCTCGGTGGGCAGCTTCTTGCCGAAGACGGGGTTGAGCTTCGCCAGAGACTCCATGGTCGAGTCCGCGCGCATGTTCGTGTCGCGGCTGACCCCGAGATACGGAGTGGTGAGGTCGTCGAAGAACCCGTCGTTCCACGCGGCGGCGAGGTTCCGGTGCGAAGCCACGGCGAGTTCGTCCTGGGCCCGGCGCGTGATGGCCCATTCGGCGGTGGTCTTCGCCTGGTGCTCACCCATGCTCAGTCCGGTGCGCGGCTCGCCCGTACTCGGCGCCTGGGGCGCGAGATAGGCGGGGCGGATCTGCGAAGCGATCTTCGCCTTCTGCACCATCGTCTTCGCCCGGGTGAGCTCGAGCAGGATCTCGCGCATCGAATCGTTGATGACGATCGGGGCATCGGAGGCCGAGTCCACGCCCGAGGCGATGCCTGATTCGATCTGGCCGGCGTTGATCTTGTTGTTAAGGCTGACGACGGCTTCCAGGCCGGTGGCGCAGGCCTGGCCGAGGTCGAATGCCGGGGTCGTCGGGGCCAGCGCAGAACCGAGGACGGCCTCACGAGTGAGGTTGAAATCCTTCGAATGCTTGAGGACTGCGCCTCCGGCGACCTCTCCGATGTTCTCCCCGGCCAGCCCGAAGCGGGCGACGAGCCCGTCGATGGCCGAGGTGAGCATATCGAGGTTCGTGGCCTTCGCGTACTGCTTGTTCGAGCGCGCGAAGGGAATGCGATTGCCGCCGAGGATGACGGCGCGTTGAGTGGGAGCGGACATGTGCACCTCCGAATGGTTGATTTAGCTGTTACCGACAGTACCTGATACCGTCTGTTACATGAAATCGATCACAGACGGTCGCTCGACGAGGTGGCAGAAGCACCGCGATGAGCGCCGTCGCGAACTGCTGCGAGCGGTCCGTCTCGTCGTCGACGAGTACGGCGACGAACTGTCGATGGACCAGATCTCGGAACATTCGGGGACCACGAAATCCGTGCTCTACCGATACTTCACGGACCGGGCGGGCCTCCAGGCCGCGATGGGGGAATGGGCGATGGGTCTCATCGTCCGGTCTCTCGATGACGCGGCGGCCGCTTCGGTGCGGGTGGACGAATCCACCACCGGGTATGAGGCGTTGGCGGCGATGATCCGCGCCTTCGTCAACCTCGCCGGAGAATCGCCGAACATCTACCGGTTCTGCGACACCGCGGTGAATCGTTTCGCCCCGGAAGAGACCGGGGGCTTCTTCAATTCGATCGCCGCACTCTTGGCCGAACGCCTCGCCATCGACGGCGAACGAGCCCAGCTGTGGTCAGCGGGGGCGATCGGCTTCGTCCGTGCGGCGACCGAGACGTGGCTGTCCGACCCCGACCGGCCCGAAGAATTCACCACAACCATCACCGATTGGCTTTGGGCATCCCTGCCCGAACACCGAGGAGAAGAACTATGAAGCTGTCTCTTGACCCGCAGGCCATCAACACCGTGCTCGACGGGCAGTGGGCCGAGGCTCGCCAGCGCGGCCGCACCCTGGCCCAGGAGCCGACGATCTACGACGATCCGGCCGATGACCTCGAGACCGCTCGCGCGAAAACGCTCGACGGCGTCGCCATGATGGCCGAGACCGGACTGCCGATGACTGGCCTGCCCCCGGAGATGGGCGGAAAGAACGAACACGCCACCAACGTCTCCGGGTTCGAGGAGACGGTCACGGCGAATCCCAGCCTGCAGATCAAGGCCGGTGTCCAGTTCGGGCTCTTCGGCGGGGCGATCCTCCACCTCGGCGACGCCGAACAGCATGAGAAGTGGCTGCTCGATGCGCAGAGCGGTCGGCTGCTGGGCTCATTCGCCATGACCGAGATCGGACACGGCTCCGACGTCGCCAACGTCGCCACGACTGCCACCTACGATCCCGCGAGCGAAGAGTTCGTCATCGTCACTCCGTTCCGAGCCGCGACGAAGGAATACATCGGCAACGCCGCCCGCGATGCGCGCGCCGCCGTCGTCTTCGCCCAGCTCGTCACCCAGGGTGTCAACCATGGAGTGCACGCCTTCTTCGTGCCCGTGCGCGACGATGCCGGTGAACCGCTGCCGGGCATCTCACTCGAGGACGACGGCTACAAGGGCGGGCTCAAGGGAGTCGACAACGGCCGCATCGCCTTCGACTCCGTGCGGATCCCGCGGAAGAACCTCCTCAACCGCTACGGCGACGTCACCGCCGAGGGCACCTACTCCTCCCCCATCGAGTCGCCGGGGCGTCGTTTCTTCACGATGCTCGGCACCCTCGTCCAGGGTCGTGTCTCCCTCGACGGTGCCTCGATCGTCGCCTCCAAGCTCGCCCTCGACATCGCCGTGAGCTACGGACTCGAACGCAAGCAGTTCACCGCCGGCGACGACTTCGCCGAAACCACCCTCTTGGACTACGGAGAGCACCAGCGCCGTCTGATGCCGGCCCTGGCCGCCGTCTACGCCTCGTCGTTCGCCCACGACAAGCTGCTGACCTCGTTCGAAGAGGTCTTCTCCGGAGCCGATGACTCCGAGGAGAACCGCGCACTGCTCGAAACCCGCGCGGCCGCGTTCAAGGCGGACTCGACATGGATGGCACTCGACGTCATCCAGGAATGCCGCGAAGCCTGCGGCGGTGCCGGTTTCATGGCCGAGAACCGACTGGTGGGCCTACGGGCGGACCTCGACGTCTATGTCACCTTCGAAGGCGACAACACCGTGCTGCTGCAGCTGGTGGCCAAGCGCCTCCTCGGCGATTATGCGAAGGAATTCGCGCACCTCGACGTCGGCGGCGCTGCCCGCTACATCGGCACCCAGGCCGCCGAGCACACGCTCTACCGGACGGGCCTGGCCAATGCGGGACGAGCGATCTCCGATGCCTTCACCCCGAACCTCGGCGACAAGCGGATCCGTTCGGGACGCCTGCAGCGCACTCTGCTCGAGACCCGCCTCGAGGTCATGGTCGCCGGTGTCGCCCAGGCGCTGCGTCCGGCGACGAAGATGCCGGCAGACAAGGCCGCGGAGCTGTTCAACGTCCACCAGCACGAGCTCATCGAGATGGCGCGCGCCTATGTCGAGCTCGAGAAGTGGAAGGCCCTGGACGAGAAGATGAAGGAGCAGACCGATCCCGAGCAGGGGAAGGTCTTCCGTCGTCTGCGCGACACCTACGGTCTCGGACTCATCGAGAAGCACATGGCCTGGCATCTCATGTACGGTCGTCTGCCGATGTCGCGTGCCCGCCAGATCAACGAGACGATGGGGCGTCTGTGCGCGAAGCTCGCTGCCAATGCCCTCGATCTCGTCGAGGCATTCGGCTACGACGACATCCATCGTCGTGCGACGATCTCCACGGGAGTCGAAGCCGAACGCCAGGCCGAGGCCGCCGACTACTACCGTCGGGCCCGCGCTCGTGAGGACTTCCCCGTCGACGAGAAGCAGCTGCGCAAGGCCGCGAAGAAAGCCAAGCAGGCCGCGAAGTGATCACCGGTCTCTGATGCGCACGCTCATCGGAGTGTGCGCATCCGACCGGCAGCACAAAGCCCCCGCAGCGAACGGTCTGCGGGGGCTTTGTGCTGCCTGCTCTCAGCAGTGCTGCCTGCTTGCGGCGGTTCTGTCTGCTTGCGGAAGTTCCGTGAGCTTCAGGCAGCGAGGAACTCTGCGAGTGTCGCAGAGATCTGTTCGGTTTCGGTGAGGAACCCGTCGTGGCCGACGGCCGAGTCGATGACATCGTGTCTGACCCGGCCCGGCAGTGCCTCGGCGAGGATGCCCACCTGTTCGGGTGGGAACAGTCGGTCCGAGGACACGGAGACGACGAGGTTGTCCCGGCACGCATCGGCCAGTGCGGTGGCGAGGTCGGCCGAGCGGCCGTGGCGGACATCATGGTCGCGCAGCGCACGGGTGAGCACGATGTAGCTGTGCGGGTCGAACCGGGCGGTGAGCTTCTTCGCCTGATGGTCGAGGTACGAGGTGACCTCGTAGTAGTCCTCGGATCGTCTGCGACGGGAGAACCGTTCGTTGAGTTCGGCGTCGTTGCGGTAGGTCAGATGCGCGATCTGACGGGCCAGGCCGAGTCCCTGTCCCGGAAACCGACCGACGGCCGAATAGTCTCCGGAATAGTAGTCGGGGTCGAGTTCGATCGCCCGCTCCTGCATCATCGCCCAGGCGATCTGGTCGGCTTCGCAGAATGCGGGAGCGGCGAGGATCGCGCATTTGCGCACCTTCCGCTGGTCCAACAGCGCGAACTCCAGGGCTCGGGCGCCTCCCATGGATCCGCCGATCACGGCGGCCCAGGAGTCGATGCCGAGGATCTGTGCGAGGTTGTGCTCCAATCTGGCCATGTCCCGGATCGAAACCCGGGGGAACCGGGAGCCGTAGGCCAACCCGTCATCGAAGATCGACTGCGGACCGGTCGTGCCCGAACAGCCGCCGAGAGAATTCGCGCACACCACGAAGTAGTCGTTCGTGTCCACGGCCTCGCCGGGGCCGACGACACCCGCCCACCAGTCGGTGACGCGGGTGTCGCCGGTCAGAGCATGTTCGATGAGGATCGCATTGGACCGATCCGAGTTGAGAGTGCCGAAGGTCTCATAGGCGATCTCAACCGTACCGAACGTGTGTCCCGAATCCGTGCCGAAGCCCAGGATCCGTTCGACCGAAGTGCTCTGGGTGGTCATCTCAGGCCGCGGTCGACGCCTTCGCCGCTGCTGCTGCGAAGCCCTTGTCGAGGTCGCCGATGATGTCGTCGATGCCTTCGAGGCCCACGGACAGGCGCACCAGTGCGGGGTTGACTCCGGCCGCTTCCTGAGCCGCGTCGTCGAGCTGCGAGTGCGTGGTCGAGGCCGGGTGGATGACGAGGGAGCGGACGTCGCCGATGTTGGCCACGTGTGAGTGCAGTTCGAGGGCGTCGACGAAGGCCACAGCTGCGTCGTAGCCGCCGGCGATGTCGAAGGCCAACACGGATCCGACGCCGTTGGGCAGGTACTTCTTCGCCTTCTCGCTCCAGGGGCTCGAGGCGAGCCCGGCGTAGGCGACGCGGGTGACCTGGTCGTGACCTTCGAGGTAGGCGGCGACCTTCTCAGCGTTCTCGACGTGACGGGCGATGCGCAGGCTCAGCGTCTCCAGCCCCTGAGCGATGAGGAAGGCGTTGAACGGGCTGGCCGCCGGTCCGAGATCGCGCAGGCCCTGCACCCGGGCCTTGAGCCCGAAGGACACATTGGCGCCGAAGGGGCCGTCGGCTCCGAGGTCACGGGCGTAGACGAGACCGTTGTAGGACTCATCGGGTTCGTTGAAGCCGGGGAACTTCTCCGGCTGTGCGCCGTAGTCGAAGTTTCCGCTGTCGACGACGACACCGGCGATCGAGGTGCCGTGTCCGCCGAGGTACTTCGTGGCCGAATGGAGGACGACATCGGCGCCGTGTTCGATCGGACGCACGAGGTAGGGGCTGGCCAGCGTGTTGTCGGTGAACAGCGGCACACCGGCGGCGTGGGCGATATCGGCGACGGCGGTGATGTCGAGGACATCGGAGCGGGGGTTGGAGACGACCTCTGCAAAGAACAGCTTCGTGTTCTCCTGCACGGCGTTCTTCCACTCGTCGAGATCGTCGACGTCGACGAAGGTGGTGTCGATGCCGAGCTTGCGCAGGGTGACGTTGAAGAGGTTCTGCGTGCCGCCGTAGAGGCTGGAGCTGGCCACGATGTGATCACCGGCACCGGCGATGTTCGTGATCGCCAGCAGGGCTGCGGACTGTCCCGATGCGGTGAGCACGGCGTGCACCCCGCCTTCGAGGTCGGCGATGCGGTTCTCCACGACCTCGGTGGTCGGGTTCGTGATGCGGGTGTAGATCGGACCGAGCTCGGAGAGGGCGAAGCGGTTGGCCGCGGTCTCGTTGCTGTCGAAGACGAAGGAGGTCGTCTGGTGAATCGGCAGCGCACGCGATCCGGTGGCCGGGTCGGGTGTCTGTCCCGCGTGGATCTGACGGGTGTCGAATGACTGGCTCATGGTGTCTCTCCTCTGTGAGGGCGACGGCGGTGCCGGCGGTTGAGGTCGATGTGATGTTGTCTACTGTCATCGACTTTCTCGACGCACGTCCGCCTGTGTGTCATGTTGGTGTCATCACGTGTCATCTTTCGTCACAGATGACAGACTCCCGCCGGTCGCATTTCGACAGGCATTTGCTGTGCGCAGATCAGCCGGCCCCTGTCCTCAGCGGAAGTTCCGTGCCTTCGTCGGCAGCTGCACTTCGAGCGGGATGAGTTTGTGTGCGTAGAGGCTCACGACGTCTCCCCCGCGCTGGATGAGACCGGTGACGACGAGGACGTTGCGGGAGGTCGCGACCGCGCGGAAGCGTTTCATCAGTCCGGCCGTGGCGACGACATTGAGCATTCCGAATTCGTCTTCGAGGTTGATGAAGGTGATCCCCGAGGCGGTGGCAGGACGCTGCCGGTGGGTGACGATCGCGGCCACGGTCATCCGGGTCCCGTCCGCAGCGCGTGCGGCATCCGCGGTCGAGGAGTACCCGCGGGCGCGCAGCGTCTCCCGCAGGATCTGTGTGGGGTAGCCGTCGACGGTGATCCCGGTGGAGAAGAGCTCGGCCAAGGTCACATCGAAGGCGTCCATCGTCGGCAGCGCCGGTGCCGAGTCCACCGTCGCCGTCCCCGGCAGCAGCCCCGGGTGGGCACCGGCGACTCCCCCGGCCAGCCACAGCGCCTGCCTGCGGTCGAGGTCGAATCCGGCCAGGGCTCCGGCCGTGGCCAAGGACTCCAGGGCCTGCTTGCCGATTCCTGTGCGTTCGGCCAGGTCCGCCACCGAGGAGAAGGGAGCGGATTCGCGTTCGGCCACGATCACCTCGGCGAAGGTGCCGACATGTGCGACCGTGTCCAGTCCCAGACGGATCCCCAGCTCCCCCGCCGAGGCGGCCGCCTCGGTGCCGGTGCTCCCCGCGTCCCCGAGCCCGACCCGTTCGAGGTCGGTCGCCGCCTGCGAACAGCGGATGTCGACGGGCAGGATCGGCACCCCATGTCGGCGGGCATCGGCGATGAGCGACTGCGGTGAGTAGAAGCCCATCGGCTGGCTGCGCAGCAGTCCGGCAGTGAACGCCGCATGATGGTGATGCTTGAACCAGGCGGACTGGTAGACGAGGTTCGCGAAGCTGATCGCGTGCGATTCGGGGAACCCGTAGTTCGCGAAGGCGGCGATGGTCGCGAAGATCGCCTCGGCGGTATCTTCGTCGACCCCACGTTCCAGGGCGCCGAGGCGGAACTTCTCTGCGAGTTCGGCCATCCGCTTCTCCGACCGGCGTGAGCCCATGGCCTGCCGCAGGCGGTCGGCGTCGGCCCCGGTGAAGCCTCCGACATCGATGGCCATCTGCATGAGCTGCTCTTGGAACAGCGGCACTCCGCAGGTCTTGGCCAAGGACTTCTCGAGCAGCGGGTGGAGGTATTCGACCTCGTCGAGGCTCTGCCGCCTGCGGATGTATGGGTGAACGGAGCCGCCCTGGATCGGGCCCGGGCGGATGAGCGCGACCTGCACGGCCAGGTCGTAGAACGTCTTCGGTCGCAGCCGAGGCAGGGTCGCCAGCTGGGCCCGGGATTCGACCTGGAAGACCCCGACGGCATCGGCGCGGCACAGCATCTCGTAGACGGCGTCATCCGTGTCGTCGATCTCCGCCCGGTCGATGAGGACGCCGGTGTGGCGGTGGACGAGACCGACCATCTCGTGCAGGGCGGTGAGCATGCCCAGGCCGAGCAGATCGAACTTCACCAGTTCCATGGCCGCACAGTCGTCTTTGTCCCACTGCACCACGGTGCGGTGGCCCATCGTGGCCTTCTCGATCGGCACCACCTCGCCGATGGCACGGTCGGCGAGGATCATTCCGCCGGAGTGGATGCCCAGGTGCCGGGGTGAGCCGAGCAGGTCTCCGGCGACCCGGAGCACGGGCGCGGGCACCGACGAGTCTGCGGCATCGGGCAGGCTCGCCCACCGGTTGCTCGCCTTCGAGAACGCATCCTGCTGTCCGGGAGCGTAGCCGAGGCTGAAGGCCGCGTCCCGGATCGCCGATTTCGCTCGGTAGGTGATGACATTGGCGACCTGAGCGGCCCGATCTCGGCCGAAATGATCGTAGACGTATTGGATGACCTCCTCGCGGCGGCCCGATTCGATGTCGATGTCGATGTCCGGATACCCCTTGCGGTCCGGGGACAGGAACCGGTCGAAGAGCAGCTCGTGCTTGACCGCGTCGACGGCGGTGATGCCGAGGACGAAGCAGACCGCGGAGTTCGCCGCCGAGCCCCGCCCCTGGCAGAAGATCCCCATCTGACGGCAGAATTCGGTGATGTCGAAGACGATGAGGAAGTATCCGCAGAAACCCAGCTGTGCGATCATGTCCATCTCCCGATCCAGCTGCTCCCACGCTCTCGGGTTCTCGGCTCTGGTCCCGTAGCGGTGCCGGCCGCGGTCGGCGATGAGACCGCGCAGATAGGCCTCCCCGTCGCCCTCATCGGGCATCGGCGCCTTCGGCAGATCGGGACGGGCCGCAGACAGGACGAAGGAACATTCCCTCCCGATCCGCACCGCGTTCTCCAACGCCTGCCGGGGGAACCTCGCGGCCATCTCCTCTCCCGTGTGGATGCGGGCGCTCGCCGTCGCCGGCAGCCATCCGGTCAGTTCGTCCAAGGAGAGTCGTGCGCGCACCGAGGCTCTCACCTGCGCGGACTTCCAGCCGGCGCGGGTGGCGAAGTGGACGGCGTTGCTCGCCACGATCGGCAGATGCGTGCGCTTGGCCAGATCGCCGAGGTGGCGCAGCCTTTCGTCGTCATCCGGGGTTCCGTCCCGGCTGAGTTCGACGGCGACCCGATCGGGTCCGAAGAGCGCAGTGAGTTCGCGCAGAGCGCCGAGGCCCCCATCGTCATCGCCCAGGGCCTGTCGCAGCGGACCCTTGCGGCAGCCGGTGAGGATCATCCAGTCGCCGTCCATCGCCGCCAGCTCTTCGATGTCGAAGACGGGGCGGTTCTTCTCCCCGCGCAGATTCGCCTCGGTGATGGCCTGGGAGAGTCGGTGGTAGCCGTCGACGCTGCGAGCGAGGACGAGCAGGTGTTTCGCATCGGGATCGGTCTGGCCGGGGATCTTCTCTTCCAACCCGAGGGACAGTTCGGAGCCGAAGACAGTGTCCAGCCCCGCTTCGGCGGCGGCATGGGCGAAGCGGACCGCACCGTAGAGACCGTTGTGGTCGGTCAGCGCCAGAGAGGTCAGTCCGGCAGCGGCTCCGGCGGCGACGAGCTCTTCGGGTTCGGACGCCCCGTCGAGGAAGCTGAACTGGGAATGCACGTGCAGCTCCGCCCACTCCACGTTCGTCCGTCGCGGCGGCGGACCGCCGTTCGTCCCCCTCCCCATGCCGGCGCCTGTCGGTTCGTGGTAGCGGCCGCGCCCGTCCGAACCGCCTGGTCCGACGGAGACCTGGTAGCGGTCGGGGCGAGAGAACGCCGGCGCGTCGGAGCCGTCGGCATGTTTGTCAACACTGTGTTTGTCGGCACTGTGTTTGTCGGTTGCGCCGTCCGCTCCTCCCGTCCCCGGGGCGGCACGTGAGTCGGAGGCCTCGCGTACTCCGGGTGTGTCTTTGCCTTCGAGTCGGCGGGCGAGCTTCGACCAGGGGGTGCGCGGGTTCGAAAATCCCATCGCGGCCTCCTCTCATCCATGGTTTCTCATCAGTGACCGTGGTCCGGAACCTGATCAGCAGTAGCGTCCGGTCAGGTACCACTGGCCGTGTTCCTTGCTCAGCAGCAGAGCGCGCCCGGTATCGGTGACGACCTGCAGTCGGGTCCGGTACACGGCCCGTTCGGGATCCCACCACCCGGATTCGATGGGCCAGGAGCCCGAGTAGTCGGTGACGGCCTCGGTCTGCCCGGTGGGGAATCTGATCGTCGCCGGTGTGGCCTCCAGCCCCGAGGGGCGGGCTTCCACCGACGTCCCGTCGGCTGCGAGCACGTCGACGGCGAGGCGTTCGACGGTCGTCGGACGGGGCGCGTGCAGGGCACCGGGCCAGGGCGCAGAGGGGCTGCGCTCAGGGACGGCTGCCTGCTGCCACGGGGTCCACAGGTTCGTCTCGGCGGGGTCCCACCCGCCTTGGAGGCCGGGGACCAGGACGGCATCGGGCCCGAACAGTCCCTGCAGACGTTCGAGGGTATGGGTGATCTGCCCGGTGTTCTCGTCGAACAGGCTCCGCGTGGCACCGATCGGGGTGGTCAATTCGGCGGCGATGAGGCGCAACGCGATGATGCCGTCTTCGGAGAAGTCCTCGACGTCGGGGGCCGGATCGTCGACGGTGTCGGGCTCCTGCCGACTGTCGCCGCGCGGAGCTGCACCGCCGGCCAGCCAGCCTTCGGCCTGCCACCTCAGTCGGTCTGCGATCGAGTTCTCCTGCATGTCCTCAATCCGCCAGGTTCGGGATGAGGATCGACCGGCTGCGGCATCGAGTTCGATCGTGATCTGCGTGCAGACCAGCCCCTGCCTGCGCACCTTGGCCAGCAGATCTGCACCGAGCTGGCGGGCGAGGAATCCGAGGGTGTCGCTGCGGGTCGTCGGGGCATCGAGGTCGAGTTCGACTTCGAGCTGTTCGCCGCGGACGTGGTCGGCAAGCGGGACCGTTTCCCGACCGGAGGCCAGGTCGTGCACATGCCGGCCGAAGGCACCGAAGCGTGCGCTCACGTCTTCGGCCGCAAGGCGAGCGAAGTCGCCGAGGGTGCGCAGCCCCAACTGCAGGAAGACCTCGATCAGCCCGGTCGCCTCGGTGCCGGCGTATTCCAGGGTGGTGATCGGCTGGGCCGAGAGGAAGTCCACGGTCTGCCCGGGCTCGACCCGACGCGCTTGACCTGCGGCGAGGACGGCGGCGAAGACGGTGTCGGCGATTCCGGGGAAGAATTCCCATCCGGTGTCGTCGACGAGAGCGGAGACCAGGGTTTCGACAGCGCCGGCTTCGTCTGCGCAGCTGTGTCTGAGCGAATCGAGAGGGATCGCCAAGGTTCCCGGGCTGAGCAGAGTGAACCGGGCGACGAGGTCTTCGAGGGCGGCGACTCCGGCACTGAAGTGTCGGTTGTCTGCCTCTTCATCCCAGACGGCGACATGGGCTTCCGGGCAGCGGTATCCCACGGCACGCCTGTTGTTGCCGGCGGTGATTCCGGCCGCACGGGCGGGAGCATTGGCGGCGATGACCTTGCCTCCGTGGAGGACTGCGACCGGGCGGCCCGGTCCGATGCCGTGTTCGACCGCTGCGGCCACGGCCGGCCAGTCGGGCACCGTCAGGACGAGGGTGCGGCTGAACTCATCCGACATGGCTGATCACCTGCCGCAGCTGTGTGATCGTCGACCAGCGAGGATCGTCGGCGGTCTCCGCATCCCCTGTCCCTGTCTGGGTGGTGGACACTCCGGCAGCTGCATCGGAGGTTTCGGCGGGAACGTCGAGCGTCCCCGCGGGGACGCTCGTGGGAGTCCCGGACGGGCCGGGCAGCAAGAACCGATGGGCTCCCGTCTGTGAACGAGCACGGACGAGGCAGGACTGCAGACGCCCGCGACCGTGTTCGGCACCCGACCAGCGGGTATCGGTGATCTCGATCTGCTCCGTGCTGCCGGACAGGGGACGGAGACTGATGAGACTCATCCGTCGTTCACGGATCTTCGCCAGGAGCCGAGCCCGTTCCGAAGCACTCGGGGCGAAGCCGGGGTCGACGAGGATGATGTCGAAGGATTCGATGAGGATCGAAGCCACCCGCAGCCAGTCCTCACCGGGGGTCGCGAGGTTGACGAAATGGTCGAGGTCGACACCGAGGTCGGCAATCGAGGACACGGCCGGTTCGCCGAGTCCGATGCCGGCACACCACTTCTGTTCCCGGGTCGCCGCAGCGATCGTCGCCAAGCCGCAGCTCAACGACAGCTCACCGCTGACGGTGACGAGTTCACCACGCGGCAGACCACCGCGGCGAAACAGCGGAGAGAGCACAGGATCCACCGGATGGGGTGGGATCTGATCGAACAGAGCCGCAGCCGTGGAGATCCCCATCTCCCGGCTGAGCTGTTCGACGACCGGTGCTGCTGACATGACATCTATTATCGAACTGGTGTTCGAAATTGGCAAGATTCAGACACCAGCTCTGCGCTCCCGGGCGTGTCGCCATTCGGCTTCGAACATCCACGCGATGCAGAGGCCGAGGTCAAAGCCGTAGCCACCGCCGACAGTGCCGGGATCGGCCGCCTCAGTGGCCTTCCTGACCTCTGCAACGCGAACCGCTGTGTTGAACATCATCCGTCCCCTCTCCCGACTCTCCAGGGGAAGCAGCTGAGAGCCATCGGGCAGATAGAAGGCGAAGGCCGCGGGACCGCGCATCGCTCCGGCGAAGTCTGCTCCGGTGCGTTCGATGCGCAGCTGGTACTTGTGCACCACGGTGTGGTGTCTGCGGCAGAGCAGGATGAGGTTGTCCATATCGGTCGCCCCTCCCTGCGACCAGGGACGAATATGGTGGGCATCGCACCGTCTGCGGGCGCGGCAGCCGGGGAATTGACAGCAGACATCGCGCACGCTCAAGGCCATTCGCTGTCGCCTGCTCACCAGTCGCCGCGAGCGCCCGAGCATCAGAACATCGCCTCCGCCGTCCTTGACCACCCCGTTGATCAGCGCCTCACAGCTCAGGCGCTCCGCCGTCGCTGCGGTGATGCCGCCGAACCCTTCGATCCGACAGGTTGTGTCCGCTCGCCCTACAGGCGCCTCCGGTTCGGCCTGCGTCCCCGCGGGGACGCAGACTTCAGTTCCTGTCCTTGCCGGGATGCTGAGAAGAGGGGGCTCAAGTCCGGGGGCGGCTTCCACGGCAGCGCCGCTGCGGGTGATCACCTCGGCGGAGGCGTGGACGAGCAGCCGAGCACGATCGGCATCGACCGAACCCGCCGGCTCGGCGCGAGGGAAGGCATGGATGATCTCCATCAGGCACATCACTTGGGAGATCGGCTCATCAGGCGCCTCGTCCACCGCAGTGCCGTCCTCGGCCACAGATCGGAGCTCGTCGGAAGCGCCGTCGCGAACGGGACGCTCGAGAACCTGACGGGCGGCATCGAGCATCGTGGCGATCTCCGCGGCTTCGTCTTCCTCGAGGTCGATCGTGATCCGGGTCCGACCAGGCGCCACCTGACGCATGCTCACACTGTCTTGAGCCAGGAACAGCGGGAACGGTCCGTTGTCGATCTTGTCGGCCAGCTGCTGGTAGTTCTGGGAGATCCGGCTGATCTGGCTGCCCGTGGCAAGAGTGGCCAGGCGCAGCGCCTCATCGTCGCCGATCCGCTCGCCCAATCGGGTGACTTCCCGCACCTTGGAGAAGCTGATGTCCCCGTCTGCCAGGCTCCTCTTCACCTTCGGCATCTCTCGCAGCGCTGTCATCACACGGACGTATTCGCGTGCAGTGTGCATGCTCACCGATGCCACATGCATCACCCATTCGGCCAGAGTCCTCACTCCGACCCATTCCGCCCACAGCCCCCGCCGCTCAACCTCATCGATGAGGGCGATGACGCGAGCGTGACAGAAGGAGATGCACGAGATGTTGCGCCGGATATCGGTCACGATCTGTGCGCAGGTGAGGGTGCTGAGATCCACGTCGGCCGCGGCCCCTCCAAATTCCCCCGGGTCGACACTCAGCCCGTCGAGCTCTGCGGTCTCCACATCAATCGGCTTGTCGTCTCTCATGGTTCTGCCCTTCCGCGACCCTTCGGTCCTCCGGTTCGGCAATCCCCACGACCGCCAACCGTGCCATCACTCTAGAAGTCGGCACTGACACGAGAACTCAATCGAACGCAGACCGGCGACTTCGAACGCATTCCAGATTCGATTGAGTTTCGTTTCTGCAGGTGACCGCGCTGAATCACGCCGGCCCCGCGGATTGCCGAACTCTCAGCCCCGGTCATGTCAGCACCGACGGGTAGGGTGACTCCATGACCGAAGGCAGCAACGACAGCGCAGACGACGGCGGCCACGGCTCGGACACCGCACAGTCACAGACACCGACCCCGGTCGAAACGCGCACCCGTGAGGTGTCCACGCGTGACTCCTATGATGCGATCTCGCAGACCTACACGGACTGGATCGCTGATGAGCTCACTGCGAAACCGCATGATCGGGCCATCCTCGGGGCCTTCTCCGAGCTCGTCCTCGGTACCGGGTCGGCCGAAGTCCTCGACATCGGCTGCGGTCCCGGTCGCATCACCGCATTCCTCGCCGCGCTCGGGCTCACCCCACGCGGTCTCGACCTCTCCCCTGCCATGATCGGTCTCGCCCAGGGCCTCTATCCGACGCTCGGATTCGACATCGGGTCGGTGACCGCCCTGCCCTATGCCGATGAATCCTTCGCCGGCCTCGTCGCCTGGTACTCGACCATCCACGTCCCCGATGATGCGCTTGCGCTCGCCTTCGCCGAGGCGGCCCGTGTCCTCCGCCCGGGCGGTTGGTTCCAACTGGCGTTCCAGCTCGGTGACGGGGTCGATCACATCGCCGATCTCGCCGGTTTCCCTGTCGATCTCGATTTCCACCGCCGCTCGAACGATCAGGTCCTCGCCGCCCTCGAGCCGCACGGTTTCACTCCGGCCGTCCGTCTCGAACGCGAACCCGACCGAGTGGGCCGCTATCCGGAGGCGAGTCGGCAGGGATACCTGCTCGTCCGCAGGGCGGTGCGGTGACCATGGTCACCGCACCGGAAGAACGGCAGCGGCACACGTGCGATCGCGCTGTCGGACCAGCGGGCCACAGGGTGAGAAGATGAGAGGGATATGAATATCGACATCGTCTTCCACACTCCCGAGATCCCCGGCAACACCGGCAATGCCATCCGGCTCGCCGCGGTCACCGGGGCCCATCTTCATCTTGTCGAGCCCCTCGGCTTCGACCTCTCCGACGCAAAGCTGCGCCGAGCCGGTCTCGACTATCACGACCTCGCCCATGTCACCGTTCACCCATCGCTTGCCGACCTGTGGGGCCACCTCGGTGAGCGTCGAGTGATCGCGTTCAGCACGCACACGGACAATTCCTTCGCCGAGGTCGAGTACCGAGACGGTGATGTCCTCCTCTTCGGGCGGGAATCGACGGGCCTGCCCGACGAGGTCACCGACGACGAGCACGTCGACATGGCCGTCCGGATCCCGATGCTGCCGGCTCGCCGCTCGCTCAACCTGGCGAATTCGGCATCGATCGCCATCTACGAAGCCTGGCGCCAGCACGGCTACGCGGGGGCTTGAACCCGCGTAGACTTCTTCGCGGACGCTTTACCTGAAAGGACCACTATGACCGCCAAAGTGCTCACCGTCGCAGGATCCGACGTCTCCGGAGGAGCCGGACTCGAAGCCGACTTGAAGATGTTCGACGAATACGGTGCTTTCGGCACTGCCGTCGTCACCTGCATCGTCACTTTCGACCCCAACGACGCATTCGGCCACGTCCTCGAATTCATCGAACCCGAGGTCGTCAACCGCCAGCTCGAGTCGACGCTGGCCGTGCACGAATTCACCGCCATCAAGTCCGGAATGCTCGGCTCCGTCGACTCGGCTCTGGTCCTCGCCGAAGAGCTGAAGACCAACGAGCTGCCCTACGTCTTCGACCCTGTGCTCGTATGCAAGGGCGCGGGCACCATGGTCGATCTGAAGGATCTCTTCGTCGAGAACCTCGTGCCCTTGGCCACCGTCGTCACCCCGAACCTCGAGGAGGCCGCTACCCTGGCCGACGTCGACCCCATCGATTCTGTCGAGGGCATGATCGAGGCCGCGAAGATCATCCACGGCCAGGGTGCGAAGAACGTCGTCGTCAAAGGCGGAGCCCGCCTCGCCGGTGACGATGCCGTCGATATCCTCTTCGACGGTGAGTCCGTGACGACTCTGCGTTCGCGCAAGGTCAACAACAAGCTCGTCAACGGGGCAGGCTGCTCCTTCGCCTCCTCGATCGCGGCGGGCATCGCCACCGGTCTCGACATCAAGGACGCGGTTGTCTCCGCCAAGGAGAAGGTTGCTCACGGAATCGCGAACTGCCTCGACAACGCCACCGGCGTCGCTTCGCTCTACCACCCGGCGGCTCGAGTGAGCCCTTCGCCCGAAGTCTCCGTCGTCGTCGACTGAGCACTGCTCAGCCGGGTTGTGTCCCCGCGGGGACGCAA
Organism: Brevibacterium sp. FAM 27836; assembly: GCF_051351055.1. NCBI lineage: Bacteria > Bacillati > Actinomycetota > Actinomycetes > Micrococcales > Brevibacteriaceae > Brevibacterium > Brevibacterium sp. FAM 27836. The sequence continues at coordinate 3,892,303 of NZ_CP195711.1, read as the reverse complement.
CCTGCCTCGTCCCCGCGGGGACTTCATCCCTGACCCAGATGGTCTGCAGACAGCGAACTGCCCCGCACACCATGATCGGTGTGCGGGGCAGTTCGTATGAAGCTGAGCGGAACCGCTCGGGATCAGCGCTTGCCGAAGCCCTTGTAGCGGTCCTTGAACTTCTCCACGCGGCCGGCGGAGTCGAGGATGCGCTGCTTGCCCGTGTAGAACGGGTGCGATGCGCTCGAGATCTCGACGTCGATCACGGGGTAGGTGCTGCCGTCTTCCCACTCGATGGTCTTATCGCTCGTGGCGGTGGAGCGGGTGAGGAACTTGGTGCCGGAGGCCAGATCGTTGAACACGATCGGCGCGTATTCCGGGTGGATGTCCTTCTTCATATTCTTACCTCTGCTGAATTCTTTCAGGCGCCTGATATGGGTCCGACCCATCTGCCAGTGCCCGAATTCGTCTGCTGGACACGCCTCGAACCGTAGGAACCGGACACGAAGCGACAGCCCAGTCTAACCGATGGGTGAGAACAAAGCGATTCGACACTCATCTCCTACACTGTGGCCATGACCACGAAGGAACGACTCTCCACTCAGTTCACCCTCCGACCCGCGGCCACCGCGCCCGAGCTCATGGCCGGATCCACCTCCGAGGCGCTGCCGGCGATCACCGGTGACGTCGAGGTCTTCGCCATCGACCCGCAGATCGCAGACACCGCGGCGCTGCTTGACGCCACCGATCTGCCGCCGGCCACCTCCGCGAACTGCGTCCTCGTGGCGGGTTCACGGTCCGGGGAGGAGCGCATCGCGGCGTGCATGGTGCTCGCGAACACCCGAGCCGATGTCAACAAACGGGTGAAGAAACTCCTCGACGTGCGCAAAGCCTCGTTCCTCCCCTTGGAACGGGCGGTCGCCGAATCCGGGATGGAGTACGGCGGAATCGGCCCGATCGGCCTGCCGGAGAGCTACCGGGTGCTCATCGATTCCCGCGTCGCCGAAGCCGAGGAGCTCATCATCGGCTCCGGAATCCGCGGCTCGAAGCTGCTCCTGTCCGGTTCTGCGCTCGCGTCGCTGCCCGGCGCCGAGGTGGTCGAGGGGCTGGCCAACGACATCGACTGAGCGTGTCGCTCGGTCAGACCATCACCCCCGGGCCGGTTCCGCCGGATGAGCATCGGCAGTCGCCGGGTCAGTTGAGGCCCGCGCGGTCGATGACGAAGTCGATGAGCGGGGCATAGAGGTTCGGCACGACATCGTCATCGAGCGGGATGGTCGCCTCGATCTGCCCCTGTGCCTCGGCGACGAAGAGAGCCGGATCATTGCAGTCGGCGTAGCCGATGGTGCGCAGTCCCCGGCTCGAGGCGGCACCGGCCCAACCGTGGTCGGCGACGACGAGGTCAGGGGCCCCGGCACCGCGGGCGGCGAAGTCATCGAGGAGCGCGTGCATGGGTTCGGCCAGATGCGTGTGGGGACTGCCGCCGTGCTGGTGCCAGGTCCACACATCGTTGATCTGGCGGACGTCTCCGCCGATCTCCGGGACCGGGATGAAATGGTCACAGACATCGATGAGGGCACCGGCGGATTTCGCCGCCGCGGCGATCGCCATGTGCACGGGCAGCAGTCCTGCCGGATGGCCGGTGGCGAAGAGGATCCGGCCGCCCTCCCGACTGACGTGGCCGACCGCCTCGGCGAGCTTCTCCGTTGCGTCGATGCACGCCTGCGTGGAGATCGTATCCACGCCTTCGACGAAGGCGGGGTCGGGACGCAGCCCGGCACGTTCGACCATGAGCGCGAACACCGACTCATAGTCCCAGTCGCGGGTGAGTTCGACACCGAAGTCGAACTGCCTTTCCTGGTCAAGGAAACGGCGGATATGGGAGAGGTTGTTCTCCCTGGGGGTCGCGACTTCCCCGGTGATGCGACCGGTTTCAAGGGCTTGGGCCAGTCTGCTGCGGTCCACTGAAGATCCTTTCGGGTTCGGGTGCTGATGGGTCGGCCGTCGGTTCCTCTGGTCGCAGAGCTCAGTCGCTCTGCAGAGCGAAGCAGGTCACCGCCGAGGCGGCCGCGACGTTGAGCGAATCGACTCCCCCGCTCATGGGGATCATCACGGTCGAATCGCAGGCGGCGATCGTCGATCTCTTCAGACCCTCACCCTCGGTGCCGAAGACGACGGCGGTGCGTTCTGGGGCGGATGCGGCGAAGTCGCGCAGACCCACCGAATTCTCGTCGAGCGCCAGTGCCGCAACGTGGAAGCCCAGGTCCTGCAACGATCCGATTCCGGCGGGCCAGCGCTCGATGCGTGTCCACGGCACCTGGAACACCGTGCCCATGGACACGCGGATCGACCGACGGTAGAGCGGGTCGGCGCAGCGTGGAGTCACGAGTACGGCGTCGACGCCGAAGGCCGCAGCGGATCGGAAGATCGCGCCGACGTTCGTGTGGTCGACGATGTCCTCGATGACGACGAGGCGCCGGGCCCCGGCGACCACGGAGGCGACCTCGGGCAATGCGGGTCGGCCCATGGCGGACAGAGCGCCTCGGTGGAGGTGGAAGCCGGTGAGCGACTCCACGGCGGCGTCGGTGCCGATGAAGATCGGCACATCATCGGCGGCGATGAGATCCGCGAGGTCGAACAGCCACTTCGGACTCGTGAGGTAGGACCGGGCCCTCATGCCGGCGGCATGGGCCCGGCGGATGATCTTCGAGGACTCGGCGATGAAGAGACCCTCGGCAGGTTCCCGCACGCTGCGCAGCGCCACATCGGTCAGCTGCGTGTAGTCGTGCATCTCGGTAAGACCGCCCGCGGCCAGATCCGCCTCGTCGAAGAAACGCAGACGTGCGGCGGCGATGCCCAGCTCGGCGGCCCGGTCGATGACCTGCTGCCGGGTGAGAGGAGCCTTGGCCGGGGTGTTCACAGGGTGAGGATCCTCCAGATCGCAACGAGGCCGAGGGCGACGATGACCGTGCGCAGCAGCACCGGGGAGAAGCGACGGCCGACCCGAGCTCCGAAGTACCCGCCGATGAGCGAGCCGACGGCGATGCAGATGACGGCGATCCAGTTGATGCGGTCGTGGCCGACGATGATGTACGTGCTCGCCGAGACCGTGTTGACGACGAGGACGAGGACGTTCTTCAGACCGTTGAGGCGCTGCAGATCGTCGGGCAGCAGCAGACCGAGGAGCGCGATGAGGATGATGCCCTGCGCAGCGGCGAAGTACCCGCCGTAGATCGCGGTAAGGAAGACGACGAGGAGCACGGCCAGATACCGACCGGTCGAGAGCTGGTCCCCCGCCGAGGCGGCTCTGTGCTCGATCCCGGCTGCCTCGGCGCGGCGCAGCGACCGGCTCTTCAGGTACCGGGACAGGTACGGCTGTCCGACGACCATGATGAGTGCGACCACGAGGAGGACGGGCACGATCGTCTCGAACGCGTCCTCGGGCAGGTGCAGAAGCAGATACGCCCCGGTCAGTGAACCCAGCAGCGAGGCGGGAACGAAGCCGAGGATGCGTCTCCACTGACCGCGCAGCTCCTCACGGTAGCCGAAGGAGGAGGCGATGTTGCCGGGGATGAGGCCGACGGCGTTGCTCATCGTCGACACGACGGGCGCGACGCCGAAGGCCACGAGCGCGGGAAACGTGATCAGGGTGCCGGATCCGACGACGGCGTTGATGCCGCCGGCCGCGACTCCGGCCAGGACGATCAGGGCGATCTGCCACGGTTCGAGGCTGAGACTCTGCCACAGCTCCATGCTCAGCGGGCGGAACGAGCGTGGTAGCGCTGACCGTCGCGGGTGAGCTTGACGTCGATGCCGAAGGTCGCGGCGAGGTTATCGGCAGTCAGGGTCTCCTCGATCGGACCTGAGGCCAGATCGGTGCCTTCGGAGAGCAGCAGCACGTGGGTGATCCCCTCCGGGATCTCCTCGACGTGGTGAGTGACCATGATCGTGGCCGGCGCCCACTTCGACGACAGGATCTCCGAGAGCGCACCGAGCAGCTCTTCACGTCCGCCGAAGTCGAGCCCGGAGGCCGGTTCGTCGAGCAGCAGCAGCTCGGGATCGGTCATGAGCGCGCGAGCGATCTGCACCCGCTTGCGTTCGCCTTCGGACAGGGTGCCGAAGGTGCGTTCGGCCAGATGGGTGATGCGGAAGGCCGCAAGCAGGTCGTGGGCGCGATCGATGTCGTCGCGTTCGTACTCTTCGACCCAGCGTCCGGTGACGCCGTAGGCAGCGGTGAGCACGGTGTCGAGGACCGCTTCGGAGCCGGGGATGCGGTTGGCCAGCGCGGTCGAGGCATAGCCGATGCGCGGGCGCAGTTCGAACACGTCGACACGCCCGAGCTGCTCCTCGAGGATGCCGACCGTGCCCGTCGTCGGGTGCATACGTCCGGCGGCGAGTTCGAGCAGGGTCGTTTTGCCCGCGCCGTTGGGTCCGAGCACAGCCCAGTGCTCGCCCTCGGCGACGGTCAGCGAGAAATCGTCGAGGAGGAAATTCGACCCCCGGCGCACGGACACGGAATCCAAAGTCAGGACATCACTCATATCCTCAGACTCTATCGCAGGCGAGCCGTCTATTCTGGTTCGACATGGACCTGACGACCGACTCCCTGCTGCTGACCCTGGCGATCAATCACCGCCTGCGCTCGACCCTGCCCCCTGACGAGGTCACCTCCGCGTTTCTCGACGATGATCGTGATGTTCCTCTCATCGTCTCCGACGAGGTGTTCGGGACCTCCGCTCCGACGGGCCTGCTGCTCTTCATCGCCGAGGCGGCCGCCGCCGGAATCACGCACGCGCGGCTGGCGCTGCACCACCCATCGCTGCCGCACACGACTCCCCCGGTCGACCGGGATGCGCGCACGCAGGTCGGCCGCCACAGTGCCCCCGTCGTCCTCCACCGAGGTGATGAACAGGCGGCCATCGCGCTCATCGGGGCCGAGGCGAACGTCGAGATCATCGCCTGTCGGCCCACTCCCTTCCGACCGGTGACCGTCGGCACGTCCGCGGAGGCGCTGCGACGGCTGCGACTGCTCGTGATCGAGGGTCTCAACCTCATCGAGACCCTCGACGTCCCCGAGGAGTGGCGGCAGGGCCCGTGGCGGGATTGGCAGGAGGAACTGTCGACGATGCATCCGATCTCCCGGCTCATCCCCACCGAGGCCGATTCCCGGGCGATCTACGCAGCCCTCGACATCCATCACCGCTTAGCCGCTGTGCTCGCTCCGGCCACGGTGGCTCCGCCGCAGTTCGGGGCGCTGCTGTCTCAGCTGCATCCCGCGGCCGCCGACTACATCATGGCTGTGGCTACGATGAAGGGATGAACGAGACCGCAGAGGCCGCAGCCGCCCATCTCCCCGTCCGACTGCTCGTCATGGACGTCGACTCGACGTTCATCAACGAGGAGGTCATCGACCTCATCGCCGCTCACGCCGGGGTCGGCGACCAGGTCGCCGCAATCACCGAACGGGCGATGGCCGGTGAACTCGATTTCGCCGCGTCCCTGGCCGAGCGGGTCGCACTGCTGGCCGGACTGCCGGAGACCGTGCTCGACGAGGTGCGGGAGCAGATCACCCTCACCGAGGGGGCCCGTCAGCTCGTCGCCGCGGTCCATGACGCGGGAGGCCGGGTCGCCCTCGTGTCCGGAGGCTTCACCGCGATCATCGCACCTGTGGCCGCCGAGCTCGGCATCACCGATGTCTTCGCCAACGGGCTGGAGGTCGTCGAGGGCCATCTCACCGGTCGCACCAGCGGTCGCGTCATCGATCCGAGCGCGAAGGCAGAGATCTTCGAGGATCTGCTCGCCGCTGGTGAGTACGACCGTGCCGAGAGTGTGGCGATCGGCGACGGCGCCAATGACATCGGGATGATCGAGGCCGCGGGCGTCGGGGTGGCGTTCTGCGCGAAGCCGGCCCTCGTCGCCGCCGCCGATGTCTCGGTGTCGACCAGGAACCTGCGCGAGGTGCTCACGATCGTCAGCAGCCGCGCACACGACTGAAAACCGCCGACCGTCAGCTTCGGCATCAGACCCGGCAGAGACGGCCCCGTCGCAGGTGGCCCCGACACAGACGACTGAGGCCCTCCGAACGAATCGGAGGGCCTCAGGGATGTCACGATCAGATCATGCCGGAAACGTTTGCCGGCACGGATCACACGCCGTGGAAGACTCGGATCTGCGGTGCCGGGCAGGTCCCCGGCTCGACGTCCCAGCTTTCGAGGTCGAAGACCGCGATCGAGGAGGGACGGAACGGATCCGGGACTCCGCCGGCCGGGTTGAGGTAGCCGATCACCTCGGCGACGGTGGGCTGGTGTCCGACGATATAGGCGCACTGCGCGTCGGCGGGGATCGAATTGATCGCATCGATCCAATCCGCGACCTCACCGGCGTAGAGGGACTCGTCCTCACGCAGGCTCAGCACGCCCGGGGCGTCGAGCGAACCGCCGTGGGCCCGATTGACGGCTTCGACGACGGCTTGACCGGTCTGCACGGTGCGTCTGGCCGCCGAGGCGATGGCGACATCGGGTGACCATCGTTCGGCGATCTCTGCGCCGGCCTCGACCGCTTGGGCCAGACCTTTGGAGTCCAAGGACCGTTCGAAGTCCGTGGCACCTTGCGCCTCCGCCTTCGCATGGCGGGCGAGGATGAGCACTGGCATGAGCGGTCTCTCAGGCTCCGGTGGAGTGGAAGCCGCCGTCGACGTGGACCATTTCGCCGGTGGTGGCGGGGAACCAGTCCGAGAGCAGGGCGACGATGGCCTTGCCGGCGGGGGTGGTGTCCGTCTGATCCCAGCCCAGCGGTGCACGGTCGCCCCACATGTCTTCGAGGGTTCCGAAGCCGGGGATCGACGTGGCAGCGGTGGTCTTGAGCGGTCCGGCCGAGACGAGGTTGACGCGCACACCGTCGTCTCCAACGTACTTCGCGAGGTACCGGGCGGTGGATTCGAAGGCGGCCTTGGCCACGCCCATCCAGTCGTAGACGGGCCAGGAGATGGTCGCGTCGAAGGTGAGACCGACGACACCGGCGCCCTTGTTGAGCACGGGCTTGGCGGCCACGGTGATCGCCTTGAGCGAGTAGGCGGAGACGTGGATGGCAGCGGAGACCGACTCCCACGGGGTGTCGAGGAACACGCCGCCGAGAGCGTCCTTCGGTGCGAAGGCGATGGCGTGGACGATGCCGTCGATGTTGCCGCCGAGGCGCTCGGGCAGAGCCGCGAGGTCGTCGTCATTGGTGGCGTCGAGTTCGATGACCTTCGGGGTCTCGGGCAGACGCTCGGCGATGACCTGGGTGATCTTCATCTGCCGACCGAAGCTCGAGAGGATGACCTCGGCTCCCTGCTCCTGTGCGATGCGGGCGGCGGCGAAGGCGATCGAGGCCTCGGTGAGCACGCCGGTGACGAGGATGCGCTTTCCGTCAAGAATTCCCATGGTGGTCCTTTCTCAGAAGGGGTGATTGCGTGTGGGTGATGCCGCGTGGAGCGGGGTCTCTGTGCTGAAGTCTACGGGCTGTGAAGCGGCACGGCCGCATCGGAGGGAGTCCGGGATCAGTGGCCCATGCCGAGGCCGCCGTCGACGGGGATGACGGCACCGGAGATGTAGGCGGCCTCGTCGGAGGACACCCAGCGGACGACCTTCGCGACTTCGGCCGGTTCGGCGAAGCGCTTGGCCGGAATGGTCGAGAGGTACTCGGTGCGCTGCTTCTCGCTGAGCTCGTCGGTCATGTCCGTGCGGATGAAGCCGGGGGCGACGACGTTGGCGGTGATTCCGCGGGAGCCGAGCTCACGGGTGATGGAGCGGGCGAGGCCGACGAGTCCGGCCTTCGACGCCGAGTAGTTGGCCTGGCCGGGCACGCCGTAGAGGCCCGAGACCGAGGAGATGAGGACGATGCGGCCGCGCTTCGCGCGGATCATGCCGGTGATGGCGCGTTTGACGGTGCGGAACGCACCGGTGAGGTTCGTGTCGAGGACGGATTCGAATTCCTCGTCGTTCATCCGCATGAGCAGGTTGTCCGCGGTGATGCCGGCGTTGGCGACGACGACCTCGACGGGTCCGAGCTTGTCTTCGATCTCGGCGAACGCCCGGTCGATGGACTCGGTGTCGGTGACATCGGCGGACACGGCCAGGGCGCCTTCGGGGGCCTGTCCGTTCCGGGAGGTGACGGCCACATTGTCACCCTGAGCGATGAACTCCTCGGCGATGGTGCGGCCGATGCCGCGGTTGCCGCCGGTGACGAGGACTGTGCGTGGTTCTGACACGTTTGACTCCTGTTGATCGACTGTCTTCTTCAAACCTATCGTGGACAAACCTATCCTGTCCCCCGGCCCGTGGATACGTCTCTCACAAAGGACGAGTATCATCTTTAGCAGTCATCGATCGAAGAAGGATATGGTCAGGCACTCGCAGCAGATCACAACGGCAGATACCGCCCTTGATGACGATATGAGGTCTCGGATCATCAAGTATTCGATCACCATGGGCATCAGGACGGTCTGCTTCGTGGCCGCCTATTTCGCTTTCGTCGCCGACCTCCACGTCCTCATGTGGATCTGCGTGGCCGGTGCCGTGATTCTGCCCTATCCTGCCGTGATCTTCGCCAATGCCGGTCGCGAACGCACGAGTGACGACGCCTCGGCGCTGCTCGACCAGGCTCCGTTGGCGGAACTGCCTCCCGCGCGGGGAGAGACGATCAGCGAAGACGGCACGAACTCGGACTCCGAGGACACGGTGCCCGGTGAGACGGTCGATGACGCACACGAGACCATTCCGGGTGAGACCGTCGATGAGGGCAAGGACGAGGGTGAGCAGGCATGAGCGAGGAATTGCAGTGTTCGGCCAAGGGCTGCCGGGCGTCGGCGACGCGGGCGATCCTGTGGAACAATCCGCGTCTGCACGCTCCGGAGCGGAAGAAGACCTGGCTGGCCTGTGCCGACCATCTTGAGTACCTGCGCGACTTCCTCACCCTGCGCGACTTCTATCTCAGTGACGTATCCATCGACGACATTCCGGAGGACGCCGGTTGAGCCGCTATTCCTTCCTCTTCACCGCACGCTGGCTCAAATACATCGCCATGGCGATCATCGTCATCATCGCCTGCGTCTTCCTCGCCCTGTGGCAGAAGGACCGCCGCGACCAGCGGGAACAGGAGATCGCCACGATCACCGCGAACCACTCCGCCGACCCGGTGGCCCTCGAATCGGTGCTGCCGACCCCGGGGTCGACATTGGCGACCACCGAGGAGTGGACGCAGGTGGAGATGCGCGGGACGTTCTCCGACGACGGCACCGTCCTCGCCCGCAACCGCACCGTCGAGGACACTCCCGGCTTCTACGTCGTGACCCCGTTCGAACTCGATGATGGCACCAGGATCGCCGTGGTCAGGGGCTTCACCTCCGAGAAGGACTCCGTACCGGCGGCTCCACGCGGTGAGCAGACCGTCGTCGCGCACCTGCGGCCGGCACAGGACGGGGCCGATGACGACAACCCGCAGGGCATGATCAAAGCCATCGACCCGGCTCGCATCCCCGGAATGGACGACGCCTACTCCCATGTCTACGGCGAAGCCTCATCCGTCGGCACCGGCGGAGACGTGGAAGACGGGCTGACCCCGCTGCCGATGCCCGAACTCGATCCGGGCAACCACCTGTCCTATATGCTCCAGTGGTTCGCTTTCGGAATCATGATCATCATCGCTGTCGCGATCTCCGCTCGCAGGGAACGCAGAGCCGCCGCCGAGGCGGACGAACGTCGCGGTGACAGCAGCAGTGAATTCGTCGTCATCGACAAGGCCGCCCTCGACGCGGGGGCGAAGGTCAGCCAGCCGGGAAGCCGGTACGGACGCAACCGCTTCGCCTCCCCCGGAGTCCACGGTCAGGCAGAGGCCGAAGAGGACGCGATGTTCGAACAGCGGTTCCGTTCGGAGTGAACCGCCTCAGGCCAAGGTGACGAGGTCGAGGTAGGACTCGTTCCACAGGTCCTCGTCCCCGTCGGGCAGCAGAAGCACCCGGTCGGGATCGAGCGCGGAAACCGCTCCCTCATCGTGGGTCACGAGCACGATCGCGCCTTCGTAGCGGCGGATCGCCGAGAGGATCTCCTCCCTTGAAGCCGGATCGAGGTTGTTCGTCGGCTCATCGAGCAGCAGCACGTTCGCACTCGAGACGACGAGCGTGGCCAGAGCCAGACGCGTCTTCTCACCGCCGGAGAGCACACCGGCGGGCTTGTGGACATCGTCGCCGCTGAACAGGAACGACCCGAGCACATTGCGCACCGCGGTGTCATCGAGGTGCGGGGAGTTGCGCGCCATGTTCTCCAGCACGGTCCGGTCGAGATCGAGGGTCTCGTGCTCCTGCGCGTAGTAGCCGAGCTTGAGTCCGTGACCGGGCACGACCTCCCCCGAATCCGGCTCGTCGAGGCCGGCGAGCAGCCGCAGCAGAGTCGTCTTGCCGGCACCGTTGTAGCCGAGGACGACGACGCGGGTGCCCTTGTCGATGGCGAGGTCGACGCCGGTGAACACCTCGGTCGAACCGTAGATGCGCGACAGTCCTTCGGCGGTGAGCGGGACACGTCCGCAGTCGGCCGGAGCCGGGAAGCGCAGGTTCGCGACCTTCTCCGTGGCGCGTTCGTCCTCGAGCCCGGAGAGCAGACGTTCGGCGCGTTTGGCCATCTGCTGGGCGGCCACGGTCTTCGTCGCCTTGGCCATCATCTTGTTCGCCTGAGCGTTGAGCGCTGCTGCCTTCTTCTCCGCGTTCGCCCGCTCGCGCCGGCGGCGACGCTCATCGTCCTCACGCTGCTTGAGGTAGAGCCGGTAGCCCATCGCATAGATGTCGATGGTCTGCCGGGTCGCGTCGAGGAAGAACACCTTGTTGACGACTTCGTCGATGAGATCGAGATCGTGGCTGATGATGACGAGCCCACCGGAATAGGCCTTGAGGTGATCGCGCAGCCACAGCACGGACTCGGCGTCGAGGTGGTTCGTCGGTTCGTCGAGGATCATCGTGTCCGGAGCGGAGAACAGGATCCGGGCGAGTTCGACACGACGTCGCTGTCCGCCCGAGAGCGTACCGATCTCCTGGTTGATCAGCGTCTCGTCGAGACCGAGGTTCGCTGCGATTGCGAAGGCCTCGGATTCGGCGGCGTATCCGCCGGCGGCCATGAACTCGGCTTCGATGCGCGGATAGCGGTCGATGGCCTTCGTCGCCACCTTCTCATCGGGCGACGCCATCTGGCGTTCGGCCTTGCGCAGTCGCTTCACGAGAACGTCGAGCTCACGGGCCGAGAGGATGCGCTCCATCCCGGTGGCCGTGAGGTCACCGCTGCGCGGGTCCTGAGGCAGGTAGCCGACGGTGCCGGAGACCGACACGGACCCGGCGGAGGCCGGGTGTCTGCCCATGATCACCTTGGTCAGGGTCGTCTTGCCGGCGCCGTTGCGGCCGACGAGACCCACACGGTCTCCCTTGTCCACGCGGAACGAGACTTCGGACATGAGGGTGCGGGCGCCGACGGCGACTTCGAGGCCGGAGGCCTGAATCATTCTGTCTCCAAACTGCGGCCGATGAGTTCGGCCAGAAATTCCTGGGGGTGGATGTCGCGGGCCTGCGCCCGGGCGACGAGTTCGTCTGCAACGGAGGCGGGCACTCGGCAGGACACAACGGTCGTGGGCTCCTGTGACCCAGCGCCGGGTGCCGCTTCGGAGACCGGCGCCGAGGCGGATGCCGACCCCGAATCTGACCCCGGATCTGCCGCCGGTTCCGTCGTGAGCGCCGAATCTGTTGCGGGGGCCGTGCTTGACGACGGCGTCCCCGCGGGGACGTAACCGGGCCCCTCGGGGACCTTCGTGCCCTTCTGATAGGCCGTGGCCGCCGCCCTGGCACGGTCGTCGGCCGCCTCGTTCATCGCGTGGTTGTTGTGTCCCTTGACCCATTCGAATTCGACGTCGCGGCCCTTGAGCGCAGAGTCGAGGAGTTCGAGCAGGTCCCGGTTGAGGACCTCTTTGCCGTCGGCTTTCTTCCAGCCCTTGCGCTTCCAGCCCGGCATCCATTTGGTCAGGGCGTTGATGACGTACTGCGAGTCGCAGAAGATTTTGAGATCTTCGCCTGCCGCGGCGGTCGAGTTCAGCAGGTCAAGCACGGCCATGAGCTCACCGCGGTTGTTCGTCGCGTTCTTCCACCCGCCGGCATGCCAGGAGGTGTCGTCGATGTACCAGGCCCAGCCGGCAGGTCCGGGGTTGCCGAGTGCCGAGCCGTCGGCGGCAGCGATGATCGTCAAAGGTTCTCCTTGGAAAGTCAGGTTCCATTCTTTCACGCCGCGCCCGACCTCGACGTGCGCGGGTCGGTGATCTCCATGACCACGCCGGCGCCCGCGGTTCGGCAATCGGTGCGCTCACCGCCGGATCGGTTCGATCACACAGATCGCCGAGGTGGGGTTGCCCCTTTCGGGTGGCCCCACCTCGGCGATGTGATCGTCGGCGTCCCCGCGGGGACGCGTCCTTCGTCGACTCCGTCGACGGCGGCTTCAGATGTTGAAGCCGAGAGCGCGCATCTGTTCGCGACCGTCTTCGGTGATCTTCTCCGGACCCCATGGCGGCATCCAGACCCAGTTGATCCGGTAGGCCGGCACGATGCCCTCGAGCGACTGTGCGGTCTGATCCTCGATGACGTCGGTCAGCGGGCAGGCCGCCGAGGTCAGAGTCATCTCGATCACGGCGGTGCCGTCGTCTTCGACCGAGAGTCCGTAGACGAGGCCGAGGTCGACGATGTTGACACCGAGCTCGGGATCGACGACATCCATCATCGCTTCGCGCACTTCGTCGACGCTGGCATTCTGCGGAGCGTCTATGACTTCAGGCATGGTGATTCTCCTCACGAGCTGCTTGTGCTTGGTTGAGTGCGTCCTTGAACGCCATCCAGGCCAGGAGAGCGCATTTGATCCTGGCCGGGAACTTGGACACCCCCGTGAACGCCGCGGCGTCGCCGAGGATGGTCTCATCCGCTTCCATTGTCCCACGAGAATGCATGAGTTCGTGGAACGCCGATTCGATCTGCAGCATCTGATCGACCGAGGCGTCTGCGGCCAGTTCGGACAGCACCGAGGCCGATGCCATCGAGATCGAACAGCCGTCCCCGCTCCACCGCACGGCAATGCGACCGTCGTCGAGAAGCTCGATCTCGAGTTCGATCTCATCGCCGCAGGTCGGATTCACCTGGTGCGAACAGCCGTGGCGGCCGGTCGCCTCGTCGCGGAGCAGAGCGGTGTTGCCGGTCCGCGCCCGCGACTGGTCGAGGATGACCTGCTGGTAGAGCTGCTGCATCTGTGTGCTCATCGCGTCACTCCCCTTCTCACGCGACCCCGAAGAAGGGACGCACCTCGGCCAGAGCGGTCAGGAACCGCCGGCAGTCCTCGGCTGTGTTGTACAGGTAGGTGCTCGCCCGCGTCGAGGCGGTGACCCCGAACCGGCGGTGCAGCGGTTGCGCGCAGTGGTGTCCCACACGCACGGCCACACCTTGGGAGTCGAGGTACTGTCCGACGTCATGGGCGTGGACGCCGTCGACGTCGAATGCCACGGTCCCGATCCGTTCTGCGGCATCGCCGAGCACCCGGATTCCGGGGATCTCGGCGATTCCGTCAAGGAGGAGCCGGCCGAGTTCGCGCTCGTGGTCGAAGACGTCCTGCAGCCCCACCTCGGCAAGATAGCCGACGGCGGTGGCGAAGGCCGCAACCTCGGCCACCGGCTGGGTGCCGGCCTCGAAGCGCTGCGGGGCGGGCATGAACTCCGAATCCTCCATGGCCACCGTGGTGATCATCGAACCGCCGGTGAGCACCGGCGGCAGCGCGTCGAGCAGTTCGGACTTCCCCCACAGCACACCGAGCCCCGTGGGACCGAGAGCCTTATGAGCGGAGAAAGCCGCGAAGTCGACGTCGAGGACGGTGAAGTCCACGGGCATGTGCGGCACGGACTGGCAGGCGTCGAGCACAACATAGGCACCGACGGCGCGGGCCCGAGCCACGAGCATCTCGACCGGGTTGATCGTGCCGAGGACGTTGGAGACATGCGTGAACGCCAGCACCTTCGTCGTCTCGTCGACGATCGACTCGAGCTCGGAGAGGTCGAGCTCACCGGAGTCGGTCACCGGCAGCCACCGCAGCTGCGCCCCGGTCGATGCCGCCAGCTGCTGCCACGGCACGAGGTTCGCGTGGTGCTCCATCTCGGTGATGACGATCGAATCCTCGGGGCCGAGGGCGAATCGCTGCGCGGCCTCTCCCCCAAAGCCGCGGCTGGCCCGGTCGATGCCCATGGCCACGATGTTGAGCGCTTCGGTGGCGTTCTTCGTCCAGCACACCTGTTCCGGTGTGCCGCCGACGAGGCCGGCGACGGCGATGCGTCCGTTCTCGAAGGCGTCCGTGGCCTCGACGGCCAGAGAGTGTGCGCCCCGGTGGACCGCGGCGTTGCGCTGTGCGTAGTACTCGACGAAGGTGTCGATGACGCATTGCGGCTTCTGCGAGGTCGCCCCCGAGTCGAGATACGACAGCGGCGACTCCCCGACCCTCACATCGAGGATCGGGAAGTCGCCCCTCAGACGTGAGAACATCAGACGCCGGCGGTGAAGAAGCGGTCGTAGCCTTCGTTTTCGAGGCGTTCGGCCAGTTCCGGCCCGCCTTCCTCGGCCACCTTGCCCTCGATGATCACGTGGACGTGATCGGGCGTGATGTAGTTGAGGATGCGGGTGTAGTGGGTGATGAGCAGAACGCCGACATCGGTGACGCCCTTGACGCGGTTGACGCCTTCGGACACGATGCGCAGCGCGTCGACGTCGAGGCCGGAGTCGGTCTCGTCGAGGACGGCGAACTTCGGCTTGAGCATCTCCATCTGGAGGATCTCGTGACGCTTCTTCTCGCCGCCGGAGAAGCCTTCGTTGACATTGCGCGAGGCGAATGCGGGATCCACGCGCAGGTTCTCCATGGCCTGCTTGAGGTCCTTCGTCCAGTTGCGCAGCTTCGGCGCTTCACCGTCGATGGCGGTCTTGGCCGAGCGGAGGAAGTTCGTCACGGTCACACCGGGAACCTCGACGGGGTACTGCATGGCCAGGAACAGACCGGCCTTGGCACGCTCGTCCACGGCCATGTCGAGCACGTCTTCACCGTCGAGGGTGACCGAACCGGAGGTCACTTCGTACTTTGGGTGGCCGGCCAGAGCGTAGGCCAGCGTCGACTTCCCGGAGCCGTTGGGGCCCATGATGGCGTGGGTCTCGTTCGAGTTGATGACGAGGTTGATGCCATTGAGGATGGGCTTGAGCCCGGTCTCGGTGTTGACACCGACGTGGAGGTCTTCGATCTTGAGAGTGGAC
Source organism: Brevibacterium sp. FAM 27836 (assembly GCF_051351055.1). Classification (NCBI taxonomy): domain Bacteria; kingdom Bacillati; phylum Actinomycetota; class Actinomycetes; order Micrococcales; family Brevibacteriaceae; genus Brevibacterium; species Brevibacterium sp. FAM 27836. Next base: position 3,876,993 of record NZ_CP195711.1, on the reverse strand, counting down.
ATAATGATCCTTTGTCTAGGTCGTGGTCAGTTGAGAATGGTGTTCGTGTCGACGAGGATGCGCCCGGCGATCTCCTTGCAGTCATAGACTGCGACGGGTTCGAAAGCCGGCGGATTCACCGGCTGACCCGTGTTGAGATCGAACTGGGATCCGTGCAGCCAGCACTCGATCGTGCAGTCCTCGACATCGCCCTCGGCCAGCGAGACCTCACCATGGGTGCACAGGTCGTCGATGGCGTGGATGGTGCCGTCGGAATCACGAGCGATGCAGACTTCGAACTCGCCGATCTCGATGCGCATGGTTTCGCCCGGCCCCACCTCGGCGGTGGAGGCCACGTCGATCATGGTCACAGAACGCTCCGGGACAGTTCTTCCTCGATGCGCTCGTTGAGCACATCCTCGATCTCGGGCACCTGGATCTTCTGGATGACTTCGTTGAAGAATCCGCGGACGACGAGTCGGCGGGCGACTTCCTCGGGGATGCCGCGGGACATGAGGTAGAACAGGTGCTCCTCATCGAAGCGTCCCGTCGACGAAGCGTGACCGGCACCGGCGATGTCACCGGTCTCGATCTCGAGGTTCGGCACGGAGTCGGCGCGGGCCCCATCGGAGAGGATGAGGTTCCGGTTGAGCTCGTAGGTGTCGATGTCGAGCGCCTCGGGGCGGATGAGCACATCGCCGATCCAGACGCTGCGTGCGTCCTTGCCCTGCAGGGCACCCTTGTAGTGGACGTTCGACGTCGCCTTCGGCGAGTTGTGGTCGATGTAGGTGCGGTGCTCGAGGTGCTGGCCGGCATCGGCGAAGTAGAGACCGAGCAGTTCGGCCTCTCCGCCGGGAGCCGAGTAGCGCACATTCGTGTTCAGACGCACGATATCGCCGCCGAGGGTGACGTGGATGTGCTTGAACTTCGCGTCCTTGCCCACGATCGCATCGTGCTGACCCATGTGCTGGGATCCGTCGTCCCACAGCTGCAGGGACACGAAGGTGACGTCTGCGCCGTCGCCGATCACGAGGGAGACGAGCTCCGAGTAGCGACTCAGGCCCTCGTGTTCGACGACGATGGTCGCCTTCGCGTTCGCGCCGATCGAGACGACGGTGTGCCCATGGGTGAGCTGGTCGCCCTGACCGTCGGCGTGGATGATCGCGGCGCCGTCGAGCTCCGTGTCCGCCGGCACCGAGTAGTGGGTGACGACGGGGGCGTGCTTGGCGGCGACGACGGAGGGGCGGTCCTCGGGTTCGAGGATGCCGAGCTCCTGGGCGGCCTCGAGCGAGATCTCCTCGACCGACAGGCCGGTCGGCAGATCCGCGTCGATGCGCAGACGCGCATCCGTGGCTTCATCGGTGAAGAAGTCGCTGAGCTTGCGCACCGGGGAGAAGCGCCATTCCTCTTCCCGCCCGGTCGGGACCGGGAAGTCGGCTGGGCTGAAGCTGCGGGTGCGATCGTCGCGCTTCGAGTCGGGGACGTGGACGTCGCCGCCGTGCGAATGCTCCGAGACTCCGAGTGGGTTGGTGGTATCTGTCACGTGAAAACTCCTTGTCAGGCAGGTCGGTGGTGGAAGCTGAAGGTCAGCCCACTGCACCTTCCATCTGCAGTTCGATGAGGCGGTTGAGCTCGAGGGCATACTCCATCGGCAGCTCACGTGCGATCGGCTCGACGAAGCCGCGCACGATCATCGCCATCGCTTCGGTCTCCTCCATGCCGCGGGACATGAGGTAGAAGAGCTGATCCTCACTGACCTTCGACACGGTCGCCTCGTGGCCGAGGGTGACGTCGTCTTCACGGATGTCGATGTAGGGGTACGTGTCCGAACGCGAGATGTTGTCGACGAGCAGGGCATCGCAGAGGACGTTGTTCGACGAACCTTCGGCGCCCGGGTGCACGTGGACGAGTCCGCGGTAGCCGGCACGTCCGCCGCTGCGGGCCACGGACTTCGACACGATCGACGAGTGCGTGTTCGGCGCGGCGTGGACCATCTTGGCACCGGTGTCCTGGTGCTGTCCCTCGCCCGCGAAGGCCACGGCCAGGGTCTCACCGCGAGCATGCTCGCCGGTCATCCACACACCGGGGTACTTCATGGTCACCTTCGAGCCGATATTGCCATCGACCCATTCCATCTGGGAGCCCTCTTCGGCGATCGCGCGCTGAGTGACGAGGTTGTAGACGTTGGTCGACCAGTTCTGGATCGTCGTGTAGCGGACGTGGGCGTCCTTCTTCACGATGATCTCGACGACAGCCGAGTGCAGGGAGTCCGTGTTGTAGATCGGGGCGGTGCAGCCCTCGACGTAGTGGACGTAGGAGCCCTCGTCGGCGATGATGAGCGTGCGCTCGAACTGGCCCATGTTCTCCGTGTTGATGCGGAAGTAGGCCTGCAGCGGGATCTCGACGTGGACGCCCTTGGGGACGTAGATGAAGGACCCGCCCGACCACACGGCGGTGTTCAGCGCGGCGAACTTGTTGTCGCCGGCCGGGATCACCGAACCGAAGTACTCTTCGAACAGTTCGGGGTGCTCACGCAGACCGGTGTCGGTGTCGAGGAAGATCACGCCCTGAGCTTCGAGCTCCTCGTTGATCTTGTGGTAGACGACCTCGGACTCGTACTGAGCGGCGACACCGGCGACGAGACGCTGCTTCTCCGCCTCGGGGATGCCCAGACGGTCGTAGGTGTTGCGGATGTCCTCGGGCAGGTCTTCCCAGGTCTGGGCCTGTCCCTCGGTCGAACGCACGAAGTACTTGATGTCGTCGAACGGCAGCGTCGACAGATCCGCACCCCAGTGGGGCAGCGGCTTCTTGTCGTAGAGGCGCAGAGCCTTGAGCCGACGCTTGAGCATCCACTCCGGTTCGTCCTTGAGCTTCGAGATGTTGCGGACGACGTCTTCGGAGAGCCCGCGCTCGGCGGTCAGTCCCTTATCGTCTTCGTCACGCCAACCGTATGCGTACTGCCCGAGGTCTTTGAGCTCGGGATTCGCATCGATGATCCGATTGCCTGTGTCAGTCATCGTGAACCTCCTTGAGGTCGATCATTGCTGTGGATGAGTGGTCTGGTCAGTTCCGAGGTCGGAATGTGGGTGGTGCACACGTGGTCGCCCTGAGCCAGCGAGGACAGCCGTCTGACGTCCACGCCGAGGTAGTCGGAGAACATCGCGAGCTCTGCTTCGCAGACTTCGGGGAACTCCGCGGCCACGGCCTGGATCGGGCAGTGCCCCTGGCACAGCTGCATCGCCTCGAGGGGGGTTCCGGCCGCAACCGGTGTCGCCGAGGCGGCGTACCCCTCCCGTGTCAGCGCAGCCGCCAACGCCCTGGAGCGTGAAGCCACCGTGGTCCCGCCGCGTTTGTCGAGTTCGGCACCGAGACGGTCCCGCAGCCGAGCCACGAGGTCTTCGGTGAAGTCCTCGACGGCCGACTTCCCGTGCCGGTCCTCCATGAACCGCAGGATGTTGACGGCCAACTCGTCATAGGAATGACTGACCGAGTCGTGCCCGGCCGTCGTGACCACGTAGTGTCGTGCCGGTCGTCCCCTGCCTGCCTGTTTGCCGGCGAGCTCGCGGACCTCGATGAGGCCCTCGCTCTCGAGCGCATCCAGGTGGCGACGGATCGCCGCCGGGGTCAGTTCCAGAGCTTTGGCCAAAGATGAAGCGGTGATCGGCCCTTCGTCGAGCACCGACTGGAAGACCTTCTGCCGGGTTCGGCGATCCTCCGTGTCGTTTGCAGCCATAATCCACCTCCTTGACTAACACAACAATATTGTTGCGTAATTTGTTTCGTAAAACTAGGTGAACCTAACCACCAGCCATTTCGACACCACTTTCGACACGTCGTAGAATGGTCTGGTGTCATCTTCGGCCCTGACCATTCGCGGTCTCCACTACTCCTACGGCGCGCACCGCGTCGTCGACGGCATCGACCTCACAGCAGAGACCGGGGCCGTCCTCGGAGTCCTCGGACCCAATGGCGCTGGCAAGTCGACGACCATCTCCCTGGCGGTGGGCACCCGACGCCCCGACGCCGGCACCGTCGAGATCTTCGGCCATGACCCGGTCCGCGACCACCTCACGACTTCTCAGCTGGCCGGTGTGATGCTCCAGGACGGCGGGTTGCCGATGAGTTCGAAACCGCTGCAGGTTCTTCGCCACCTCGCTTCTCTCTATGAGAACCCGCTGCCGGTGCAGGAACTGGCCGACCCCCTGGGTCTCAACGACTTCGCCGGGCGCACCATGCGCCGCCTCTCGGGCGGACAGAAGCAGCGAGTGGCCCTGGCCGCCGCCCTCATCGGCCGCCCGCAGCTGGTCTTCCTCGACGAACCCTGCGCGGGCCTCGATCCGCAGGCGCGGGAAGTCGTCCACACCTTCATCCGCGAGCTCGCCGACCGCGGCGTCGCGGTCGTCCTCACCACGCACGACCTCGTCGAGGCGGAGGAGCTCTCCGACGAAGTCGTCGTCATCGACCGCGGTCGCATCATCGCCCAAGGTGCCCCGGAGGAGCTGCGCAATGCCTCCGCCGCTGCCCGGTCGCTCACCATCGATCTCGACTCGCCCGTCTCGGACCGACTCATCGACCGGATCGCCGCCATCGCCCCCGCCTCGGCGCAGGGCTCGACCATCACCGTCGAGGGCGCGCCGGATTCGGCACGGATCGCAGCCGTCTGCACCGCCGTGGCCGAGGCGGATGTGCAGATCATCGACATCGGCATGCACTCTCAGTCGCTGGCCGATGTCTTCTTCGAGCTCACGGGGAGGCCGCTGCGATGAGGATGAAGCGCATCGTGTCGCAGACGAAGTTCGAGACCGTGTCCGTGCTGCGCAACGGCGAACAGCTGCTGCTGTCGCTGGTGTTCCCGCTCGGGCTGCTCATCTTCCTCTCCCAGACTCCCCTGCTGCGAGGCATCGGCATCATCGAGCCCACAGCCGATCCGCTGACGATCGCCCTGCCCGGTGCTCTGGGGCTGAGTCTGGCCTCGAGCGCCTTCACCGGACAGTCGATCGCGACCGCTTTCGACCGCCGATACGGAGTGCTCAGGCAGCTGGCCACGACCCCGCTGGGCACGAACGGGCTCGTCCTCGGCAAGCTCGGGGCAGTAATCGCCGTCGTGCTCATCCAATACGCGCTCGTCTTCGCCGTGGCATGCGCCCTCGGTTTCCGCGGGCCCGTCGACGTCTTCGCGCTCATCCTGGCCACGCTCTTCGGCACTGCAGCACTGCTCTCGCTCGGTCTGCTCATGGCCGGGACACTGCGGGCCGAGGCGACTCTGGCGGCGACGAACCTCATCTGGGTTCTCATGGCCGGCGTCGGTGGCCTCATCGTCGCGCATCCGGGAGAATGGGGCACGGTCGTGGGCTATCTGCCCTCCGGTGCACTCGGCGACGCCATGCGCGCGGCCATCGGCGACGGCGGCATCGACATCAAAGCAATCATCGTGCTCCTCGCTTGGGGGCTGGTGGGAACTCTTGCGGCACGCAGGTGGTTCCGATTCGAATGAGGAGTGAAGTGGTCACGAAGAAGATCCGCATCGCCGCTTGGGCCATGCTCATCGCCCAGGGCGGAATCATACTGAGCGGCGGCATCGTCCGCCTCACCGGTTCGGGGCTCGGCTGCTCGGACTGGCCGAAGTGCACCCCCGATTCGCTCGTGGCCACCAGCGAAATGGGCATTCACAGCTACATCGAATTCGGCAACCGACTCATCGCGGTTGCGCTGGCGATCCTCGGTGTGTGCATCGCGCTCCTGCTGTGGAAGCACCGCAAGAAGCGTCCCGATCTCTTCTGGCTCAACATCGGTCTGCTCGCCATCGTGCCGGTCCAGGCCGTCGTCGGCGGCATCACCGTGTGGACGAAGCTCAATCCCTGGGTGGTGGCCGGCCACTTCGTTCCCTCGGCGATCGCCGTCGGCGTCGCCGCGTACTTCGTCCGTCGCACCTACGACACCGGCGTGCGTCTGCCGACGCGGGCCGCTTCTCCCCTGCCGACGCTGAGCTGGATCATGCTCGGTCTCACCGCGATCATCGTCGTCTTCGGAGTGCTCACCACCGGCGCCGGACCGCACTCCGGATCGACGATGTCCACCCGCAACGGACTCGACAACATCTGGGTCACCCGGGCCCACGCGTTCCCCGTCTGGCTGCTCGTCATCACCACCGTCGTCGGGCTCGTCCTGGCGAAGCGGAAGGCTGAGACCGCAATGATCGCCCCGCTGAGCGTGCTCCTCATCGTCGAGCTCGCCCAGGGAGTCATCGGCTACGTGCAGTACTTCCTCGGCGTCCCCGAGCTGCTTGTGGCCCTGCACATGCTCGGACTCTCGGCGACGATTGCGGCGAGCGTCGCTGTCGTGGACAGCGCCCACCCGAGAAGCACCGAGGCCACCACCGACCGTTCCCTGTCTGCGATCCCCTGACCACGCCGGGACGGCGAAGGAGACCTCCTTCTCCAGGTCCCCGAACTCGCAGATCCCCTTCGCCGAGCGCTGACTCGGCTTCTTCGAACGCTGACCCGACGAATCCCTCGATGAGGTGTTCGGCCCCATCGTCAACGAGACCGCAGAACCGGTCTGAAACCACCTGGCTCGAGCAGGCCTCCGGCGGTGCAATCAGTGAGGTTTCGAAACCCGAGTGCTTGCCTTTCCTCTCGCGTCCTTCCTCTCGGACAGTTCAAGCCCTCCACCACATGCAGAAGGCTCGTCACCCGATCGGGTGACGAGCCTTCTGTGTATGTTCGGAGCGCCTTACCAGATGCCGGGGATGAGGGTGTCGACGAAGGGATCGATGGCCACTGCGAGGAACAGCAGCGAGAGGTAGGTGATCGAGCCGTGGAAGACCTTCATCGCCTTGAGCGAGGTTCCGTCCTTGCCCTTCTTGGCCCGCGAGACCAGCGAGTAGCACGACCACAGGAACCAGGCTCCGGCACCGACGGCGACGATCGTGTAGACCGGTCCCATCGGGGCCACGGGGATGAGCGCCAGCGAGCAGGCGATCATCGCCCACGTGTAGAGGATCATCTGGCGACCGACCGAGGTCGGCGGAACCTTCGACGGCAGCATCGGCACATCGACGGCATCGTAGTCGGCCTTGTACTTGATCGCCAGCGGCCAATAGTGCGGCGGCGTCCAGAAGAAGACGACGAAAAACAGCAGCACGGGCTCCCAGGCGAGGCTGCCCGTCACCGACGACCAGCCGATGAGCACGGGCATGCAGCCGGCCGCGCCTCCCCACACGATGTTCTGCGTGGTGCGGCGCTTGAGCACGAGGGTGTAGAAGACGGCATAGAGGAGGATCGCAGAGGCGGTCAGTCCCGCCGCAACCCAGTTCGTGAATCCGCCGAGCCAGAAGATCGAGCCGATGCCCAGCGCGAATGCGAAGATCAGCGCAGCGCGGGGACTGATCTCACCGGTGACGAGCGGACGGTCCTTCGTCCGCTCCATCTTCGCGTCGATGTCACGATCGACGAAGCAGTTGAACACCGACGCCGAGGCGGCAGCCGCGGCTCCGCCGATGAGCGTGTTGATGACCAGCCAGACATTGGGCATTCCATGAGCGGCCAGGAACATCACAGGGGCGGTCGTGACGAGGAGCAGCTCGATGACACGCGGTTTGGTCAGCGCAATATAGGCGCTGATGATCGATCGCGGTCGGGTGGAGAGATTCTGCTCGTCGATGGCCCTCTGCAGAGGCCGTTCACTCTGCGCTTCCCGGTTCTGACGAAGTTTGCTCACGCCCACGATTCTACCTGCTGTCGAATATTTTGCCAGTCGCGACAGCGACCCGTGTCCGGCTGAATCAGAACCCCGTTGGGACCGTCCGCGGAGGGCCTCAGCGGCGGGTCGAGTCGCGGACGATGGAGACGAGGAAGGCAACCGCGGCGCAGACCGGCGCCAGCACGATGACCTCCACGACAAGAGCGGAGATGAGGTCGAGAGAAGCGGTCGCGGCCTCGGATCTCAGCACAGTGATCCCGACGCCAAGACCGAGCATCCCGCTCAGTCCCGAGTACACGAGCGCCGTGGTCCAGACCAGTCCGCCGTGTCGGGCGTTGAGCATGACGGTCAGGGCGGCGAGGAACGGTGTCAGCAGAAGCGCGGTCCCCAGCGCCCACAGTCCCAGCTCGCCGAGGTCGACGCGGCCGCGCAGCGGCTGACCGAGTGCCGAGGACACGGCGACGGTGGAGAGGATGAACAGGACCGGCAGTGCGAGTCCGATGCGCGAGATGAAACGGCGGGCGCTCACGGTGTGGGCGGCGACCTCGGCGAGGTCGGGCCGCAGACCCTGTGGCCACTTTCGAGAACGCTCCGAGTCGGCCGGAACCGCGACGTCGACCACCGGCTTCGCCCCTTCGCTCACCGTGCTCCCTCTTCTCTCGACCTTCACTCTTCGCCTACCGGCAGTGGTTGGATCGCCAACCACAGCTGTGCGCGAGACCACACTCTACCCGCCGGTAGCCGGAATGTCTCGCACCTCGGCGAAGACCTCGTGGAAGCCTGTGTGTGAACAGGGTCGGGCTATCCGAGGGCCGGCGCGGTAGAGTTTGAGTGCACGCTCTCAGACGAACGAAGGATCGCTCGAAGACATGACAACTCTGTCCTGGACTGAACTCGACAACCGCGCAGTCGACACTGCCCGCCTCCTCGCCGCCGATGCGGTCCAGAAGGCAGGGAACGGACACCCGGGCACCGCGATGAGCCTGGCTCCCATCGCCCACTACCTCTACCAGCAGGGGCTCACCCACGATCCGGCCGACCCGACGTGGGTCGGCCGTGACCGTTTCGTCCTCTCCTGCGGGCACAGTTCGCTGACTCAGTACATTCAGCTCTATCTGGCCGGTTTCGGTCTCGAACTCGACGACCTCAAGGCGCTGCGGACGTGGGGTTCGCTGACTCCGGGCCACCCGGAGGTCGGACACACCGCCGGCGTCGAGATCACCACCGGCCCGCTCGGTTCGGGGCTCGCCTCGGCGGTGGGTATGGCCATGGCGTCCCGTCGCGAACGCGGACTCTTCGACCCCGAAGCGGCACCCGGCACCTCACCGTTCGACCACTCGATCGTCGTGCTCGCCTCCGACGGTGACCTCGAAGAGGGCGTGTCCGGTGAAGCCTCGTCTCTGGCCGGCACGCAGGAGCTGTCGAACCTGCTGGTGATCTGGGATGACAACAGGATCTCCATCGAGGACGACACGGCCATCGCCTTCGGCGAGGACACCGCTGCCCGCTATGCCGCCTACGGCTGGCATGTCCAGCACGTCGACTTCACCTCCGGCGGGGACTACAACGAGGACATGGACGCCTTCCACGCCGCCGTCGAAGCCGCACGTGCCGACTCCCGCCCGTCATTCATCCGTCTCTCGACAATCATCGCCTGGCCGGCCCCGAACGCCCAGAACACCGGCGGTTCGCACGGAGCCGCTCTCGGTGAAGACGAGATTCGCGCGACCAAGGAGATCCTCGGCTTCGATCCGGAGGCGGAGTTCGCCGTCGCCGACGAGGTGCTGGCCCACACTCGTTCGGCTCTCGATCGCGGTCGGAAGGCACACCTGAAGTGGGATGAGTCCTTTGCTCAGTGGCGCAGCGCGAACCCGAAGCGCGCCGAACTCTTCGATCGCCTCTCCACACGTGAGCTTCCGGCCGGTCTCGATGCCGCCTTCCCGGTCTTCGAAGCCAGTGAGAAGGGCATCGCCACCCGTGCGGCCTCGGGTCAGGTCCTCAACGCGATCGCCGAGGTCATGCCTGAGCTGTGGGGCGGATCGGCGGATCTCGCCGGTTCGAACAACACGCTCATCAAGGGCGAGTCGAGCTTCCTGCCCGCCCACCGGTCGACCGGTGCCTTCAGCGGCAACGAATACGGACGCAACATCCACTTCGGCGTCCGTGAGTTCTCCGCCGGTCTCATCGGCAACGGCATCGCCCTGCACGGTGGAACCCGTCCTTACAACGGCACCTTCCTCGTCTTCAGCGACTACCAGCGTCCGGCCGTGCGTCTGGCCGCCCTCCAGCAGCTGCCGAACCTCTTCGTGTGGACCCATGATTCGATCGGTCTCGGCGAAGACGGGCCGACCCACCAGCCGATCGAGCACCTTTCGGCTCTGCGTGCCATTCCCGGCCTCGACGTCGTCCGGCCCGCGGATGCGAACGAGACCGCCGTCGTGTGGCGCAGGATCCTCGACCGCACCGATGGGCCCAGCGGCCTCGTCCTCACCCGTCAGGCCGTGCCGGTCCTCGACCGTGAGAAGTACGCCCCGGCCTCCGAGGCCGCCCGCGGCGGCTATGTGCTCACCGACACCGGAGACCAGCCCGAGGTCGCGATCCTCGCCAGCGGCTCCGAGGTCGCCATCGCCCTCGAAGCGGCTTCGGCCCTGGCCGAAGCCGGAACCGCGGCACGTGTGATCTCCATGCCCTGCCAGGAATGGTTCGATGCGCAGCCCGAGGACTACCGCAGCACGGTCCTGCCGCGCGGACTCAAGGCACGCGTGAGCATCGAAGCCGCTTCGGCGATGAGCTGGCACAAGTACCTCGGCGACGCCGGACGTGCCGTGTCGATCGAGCACTTCGGCGCCTCGGCGGACTACGCGACCCTGTACGAGAAGTTCGGCATCACTTCGGCGGCCGTCGTCGATGCCGCGAAGGAATCCATCAGCGCAGCGAAGGCGGAAGCATGAGTGAACGACTGCATGAGCTGAGCCAGGCGGGCGTGTCGATCTGGCTCGACGACCTGTCCCGCACACGGCTCGAGTCCGGCGATCTCGCCCGACTCATCGACGAGGCCTCGGTCACTGGGGTCACGACGAATCCGACGATCTTCGCGAACGCGATCTCCGCCTCGCAGGCCTATGATTCCGCGGTCGCCGAGCTCGGTGCGCAGGGGGCCGATGTCGATTCGGCCATCGAATCCCTGACCACAGCGGATGTCGCTGAGGCGGCCCGTCTGTTCCGGCCCGTCTTCGACTCCACCGACGGAGACGACGGTCGTGTGTCGATCGAGGTCGCTCCCCCGCTGGCCCACGATGCCGCGGGCACCGTCGAGTCCGCGAAGGCCCTGTGGCAGCGCGTGGGCGAACCGAACGCGATGATCAAGATCCCCGCCACCGAGGAGGGGCTGCGCGCGATCTCCGAGACGATCGCCGCGGGGATCAGCGTCAATGTCACCCTCGTGTTCTCTCTGTCGCGCTACCGCCACGTCGTCGAGGCCTTCCTCCAGGGCCTGGAGAAGGCGCGCGCGGCCGGACACGATCTGTCGACGATCCGGTCGGTCGCCTCGGTGTTCGTCTCCCGCGTCGACGCGGAGATCGATTCCCGCCTCGACGCCCTCGATGATCCGGCGGCGACGGAGCTCAAGGGCCGCGCCGGGATCGCGAACTGCGTGCTCGCCCACGAGATCCACTCGCAGCTGTTCACCTCCGAACGGTTCAAGGTCCTCGAACTCGCCGGAGCTCGTCCGCAGCGTCTGCTGTGGGCTTCGACGGGGGTGAAGAACCCCGACTATGCGGACACCATGTACGTCACCGGGCTCGTCGCCGCGAACACAGTGAACACGATGCCCGAACCGACGATGGAGGCCTTCGCCGACCATGGTGAAATCGCCGACGAGATCACGCCCGAGGACTACCGGGCCGCCGATGAGCTCTTCGACGCTCTGGCCCGCCTGGGGATCGACTATGCCGAGGTGATGACCGTGCTCGAAGAGCAGGGACTGGAGAAGTTCGACGTCAGTTGGGCCGAGCTGCAGGATACGATCCGTACGGCACTGGACCGGTCATGAGACTCGCACTCGAAGTTCCGGTCCAGGACGAGTTCGACGCCGAGTCGGCACGTCTCGTCGAAGCCGGCCTGGCTTCGGCTCTCAGCCGCCAGGACGCTTCGCACTTCGCCGGAGCGCAGGACGCCGCGGACCGTCTCGGCTGGGTCGATCTGCCCGACCGGGCCGAAGAGCTGCTCACCCGGGTCGAGACCCTGCACGCCGAACTCGTCGATCGGGGTCTGCGCACCATCAGCCTCGCCGGGATGGGCGGGTCCTCGCTCGCACCGGAGGTGATGACCGCGGTCGCGGGTGTCCGTCTCGAGGTCATCGATTCGACGGATCCGAATCAGGTCGCCGAGGCGATCGGCACCGATCTCGAACACACCGTCCTCATCGTCGCCTCCAAATCGGGGTCGACGGTGGAGACGGATTCCGTGCGCCGCAGCTTCGCCGCGGCTTTCGAGTCTGTGGGCATCGATCCGGCTTCCCGGATGATCGCGATCACCGATCAGGGCACCGAACTCGATCGACTCGCCAGCGACCTCGGGTTCCTCGCGACCTTCCACGCCGATCCGCAGGTCGGGGGCCGCTTCAGTGCGCTCTCGGCGTTCGGGCTCGTCCCCGCCGGTCTGGCCGGGGCAGATGTGCGATCCATCGTCGCCGAAGCGGCGGCCGCGGCCGCCGAATTGAGCACCGACGCGACCGACAATCCGGCTGTGGCCTTCGGCACGTGGCTGAGCATCGGCCATGCCCGGGCAACGGAGAAGCTCGTGCTCGCCGAGACCTCCCCGCGCCTGCGGGGACTGGCGGCCTGGGTCGAACAGCTCATCGCCGAATCGCTGGGCAAGGACGGACAGGGAATCCTGCCCGTCGTCGTCGATTCCCCCGACGACATCGGTTTCAGCGATGCTCGTGCGGATGCGCTGCTGTGCCTGCTCGGGCCCGCGGCGGATCCATCGGGCCTGGGTGCCCCCTCCGGTTTCGAAGCCACCGTCGACGGCAGCCTCGGCGAGCAGTTCCTGTTCTGGGAGTATGCGACGGCGATCGCAGGCTACAGCATCGGTGTCAATCCCTTCGACCAGCCCGATGTGGAGGCCGCGAAGGAACAGGCCCGACATCTGCTCGACGGACCGGACTCCGACCGTGCCGAGGAGCCGGTCTTCCGTTCCGGGGACGTCGACGTGATCGAGGTCGTCGACGGCGCCACGGACCTTGTGGGTGCGTTGGAGGAGCTCTTCGCGCAGGTCGACGAATACGGTTACATCGGCATTCAGGCCTATCTCGATCGGATCGCCGACGCCGATGCGGCCACGCTGCGGTCGCTCGTCTCGACGCATGCCGGGGTGCAGACGACGTTCGGTTTCGGTCCCCGGTATCTCCATTCGACCGGTCAGTATCACAAGGGCGGACACCCCAACGGCGTGTTCCTTCAGATCACCGGCGAGGCACGCACCGACCTGCTGGTGCCCGGCCGCGCCTACGGCTTTGCACAGCTCCAGCGTGCACAGGCCGCAGGCGATGCGGCAGTGCTGCGGGACAGCGGCCGTCCGGTACTCAGGGTCCACCTGCTCGATCGTCGCCGTGGTCTGGCACAGCTGCGCGAGGCGATCGGCCGGATCAGCCCCCGCCACCACTTCGGCGTCGACTGACCATGTGACGGATGAGAAGGACCCCGACCGATGCGGTCGGGGTCCTTCTCTTTGTCATCTGCCCATCCGGGCGGAGTTCTCGGCTCGGGGCCGATCGTGCCTCAGGCGTTGAAGCGGGTGAGGATGCCCAGCAGGACGATGCAGGCGGCCCACACGATCGCCAAGAGCGTGGTGAAACGGTTGAGGTTGCGTTCGGCGACTCCCGACGAACCCAGCGAGGAGGACATTCCACCGCCGAACATGTCGGACATGCCACCGCCCTTGCCCTTGTGCATGAGGATCAGCAGGGTGAGGAAGATGCTCGTGAGGACGAGCAGCACGATGAGAATGATGTTGAGGATTTCCACGTCGGATTCAACCTATGTTTCGTTGAGAATGTCGTCGAGTGATGCGTTCGTCAGTCTACTTCGCGACCGCGGCCTTACACAAAGCGGCGAAGTCCGGGCCGCTGAGGCTGGCGCCTCCGACCAGGGCTCCGTCGACGTCTGCGTCGGCGACGATCTCGGCCACATTGTCGGCCTTGACCGATCCGCCGTAGAGGATGCGGGTCGACTCCGCCATGCCGTTGCCGTACTTCTCGGCCAATCGGGCCCGGATCGCCGCGGCCATCTCTGCCGCATCGGCGGCTGTGGCGGTCTCACCGGTGCCGATCGCCCACACGGGTTCGTAGGCGATGACGAGACCTTCGAGCGCGGAGGCGTCGAATCCGGCCAGCGACTCCTCGAGCTGGTCGAGGGTGAAGTCGACGTGGGTCTTCTCCTGCCGCTGCTGCAGCGACTCCCCCACGCACAGGATCGGCGTGAGTTCGGCCGACAGTGCCGCCCGGACCTTCGCGGCCACGACCTCATTGGTCTCATGGTTGTCCGCCCGACGTTCACTGTGCCCGATGACGACGTAGCTGCAGCCGAGCCGGGTGAGGAAGGTCGCCGCGATCTCACCGGTGTGAGCACCGGGAGCATGCTGGGACACATCTTGAGCACCGTACTTCAGCCACAGCTTGTCACCCTGGACGAGGGTCTGCACGGAGCGGATGTCGGTGAAGGGTGGGATCACGACGACTTCGCAGCGGCTCTCATCGAGCTTCGCGTCTTCGAGGGCCCAGGCGAGTTTCTGGACGCTGGAGATCGCTTCGAGGTGGTCGTGGTTCATCTTCCAGTTGCCTGCCAGCAGCAGGGTGCGGTCGCTCATGTTCGTCTTCTTCCTCATCCGAGTGCGTCGAGTCCGGGCAGGGTCTTGCCTTCGAGGTATTCGAGGCTGGCGCCGCCGCCGGTGGAGATGTGGCCGAAAGCGTCATCGGAGAATCCGAGGCTGCGTACGGCGGCTGCGGAGTCTCCGCCGCCGACGACGGTGAGTCTTTCGGCGGGATCGATGTCAGCGGATCGCGCCTCATCGGTCAGTGCAGTGGCCACGGCCTTGGTGCCGGCGGAGAACGCCTCGAATTCGAAGACTCCCATGGGACCGTTCCAGAACACGGTCGCCGAACTCGCGATGATCTGTGCATAGGTCCGTGCCGTCTTGGGACCGATATCGAGCCCGAGCGCCGAGGCGCCGGCCGGGGTGGATTCGAGTTCGGTGAACTCGCGCACCCAGTGCTCGGCGTCTGCGGAGAACTTCTCGGCCATGACGATGTCCTGGGGCAGGACGATCCGTGCCGCCCCGTCTCCGGCCGACGAACGCTCCAGGTAGGCCTTGACGTCGTCGATGCGGTCGGTCTCCACGAGGCTCGATCCGATGGGGTGGCCCATCGCGGCGAGGAAGGTGAAGACCATTCCCCCGCCGATGAGCAGATTGTCGGCACGGTCGAGGAGGTTGTCGATGACACCGAGTTTGTCCGAGACCTTCGAACCGCCGAGGACGACGGTGAAGGGCCGGGCCGGGTCGGTGAGCAGTCGGTCGCTGACTTCGACTTCCGCACGGACGAGAGACCCGGCGAAGTGCGGGAGCAGCTCGGCGACGTCGTACACGGAGGCCTGTTTGCGGTGGACGACCCCGAAGCCGTCGGAGACGAAGTCATCGGCCAGCCCGGCCAGCTGTGCGGCGAACTCGCGGCGTTCGGCTTCGTCCTTCGACGTCTCCCCCGGGTTGAAGCGCAGGTTCTCCAGCAGCAGGACCTCCCCGTCGCTCAGCGCGGCGGCCTTGGCCTTCGCCTCCTCACCGACGGTGTCAGCGGCGAAGGCGACGGGACGACCGATCGCCTCGGCGAGTTCGACCGCGATGGGAGCCAGCGAGTACTGCGGGTCCGGGGCGCCCTTCGGCCGGCCCAGGTGCGACATCACGATGACCTTGGCCCCCGCCTCGGCGAGGTCTGTGATCGTTGCCGCCGAGGCGGCGATGCGTCCGCGGTCGGTGATGGTGCCGTTGTCCATCGGCACGTTGAGATCGCTGCGGACGAGCACCGCGTGGCCGGCGAAGATGCCCGCATCGTCGAATGTCCTCATGAGTCCCTTTCGCTGAGAATGTAGCTGACCATGTCTTTGAGCCGGTTCGTGTAGCCCCACTCGTTGTCGTACCAGGCCACGACCTTGATCTGATCTCCCAGCACCATCGTGAGCTTGGAGTCCACGATCGCCGAGGCGGTGGTGCCGACGATATCGGTGGAGACGAGTTCGTCGGTGGAGTATTCGAGATAGGCGGAGTCCTCCGCCGCGGCGGCGAGGATTGCGTTGACCTCGTCGCGGTCGGCGCCGCGGGACGGAGTGAATGTGAAGTCGATGATCGATCCGGCAGGCACCGGCACACGCACGGCGAGTCCGTCGAGTCTGCCTTCGAGGTGGGGCATGACGCGGCCGACGGTGCGTGCCGCACCGGTCGTGGTGGGCACGATGTTGACCGCGGCGGCGCGGGCGCGGCGCAGGTCCCGGTGGGGCCCGTCGACGAGCATCTGGTCGCCGGTGTAGGCGTGGACGGTGTTGAGCAGCCCGGATTCGACGCCGAGCGCGTCGTCGAGGGCCTTGACGACGGTGGCCATGCAGTTCGTCGTGCATGAGGCGTTCGAGACCACGGAGTGCGTGTCCGGATCGAAGTCGGACTCGTTGACGCCCATGACGAAGGTTGCGTCGACATCTTTGCCGGGGGCGGAGAGCACGACCGTGGACACGGTTCCGCCGAGGTGGGCCTCGGCCTGATCCCGGCGAGTGAAGTGACCGGTGGATTCGACGACGAGTTCGACTCCGTGCCGCGACCAGTCGATGGCGGCGGGGTCGGATTCGCTGAACACCGCAATCTCACGGCCGTCGACGGTCAGCGCATCAGCGCTGGCCTCGACAGCGTGGTCGAAGCGCGGCCACACGGAATCATGTGTCAGCAGGTGGGCCAGGGTGGCGGTGTCGGTGAGGTCGTTGACGGCGACGACTTCGAAGTCGGTGCCGGGTTCGAGGGACAGACGGAACAGGGCACGGCCGATACGGCCGAAGCCGTTGATGGCGATTCGTCTCATGCCTCGATCTTAGCGATCCTCGAGCATTTCCGGGGTCAGGCTGGCTTCGGTGCCGGGAATTCCCAGTTCTTCCGCATGCTTGTCCGCCGTCGACAGCAGTCGGCGGATGCGCCCGGCGACCGCGTCCTTCGTCATCGGCGGGTCGGCGAGCTGCCCGAGTTCCTCCAAGGAGGCCTGTTTGTGGGTGACACGCAGCTGCCCGGCATACCGGAGGTGTTCGGGGACCTCGTCTCCGAGGATCTCCAGGGCTCGTTCGACGCGGGCGCCGGCGGCAACCGCCGCGCGTGCCGAACGGCGCAGGTTCGCATCGTCGAAGTTCGCCAGACGATTCGCTGTGGCGCGGACCTCGCGACGCATCCGGCGCTCCTCCCACGCGAGCACCGCGCTGTGGGATCCCATCCGGGTGAGCAGGGCGGCGATATCGTCGCCGTCGCGGATGACGACCCGGTCGACTCCGCGGACTTCGCGGGCCTTCGCACTCAGGCCGAGTCGGCGGGCGGCTCCGACGAGCGCCAGTGCCGCTTCCGGGCCGGGACAGGTGACTTCGAGGGCGGAGGAACGTCCGGGTTCGGTCAGGGAGCCGTGGGCGAGGAAGGCACCGCGCCAGGCGGCCTCGGCATCGGCGACGGATCCGTTGACGATCGCCGAGGGCAGGCCGCGCACGGGTCGTCCCCGGTTGTCGACGAGACCGGTCTGGCGCGCCAGGGCTCCGCCGTCGCGGGTGACACGAAGCAGGTAGCGGTTGGAACGGCGGATTCCGGCGGCGTTGATGACGACGATATCGGCATGCTGGCCGTAGAGGTCCTTGACCTCGGCGCGCAGACGCTTCGCCGTTTGGGCGGTGTCGAGTTCGGCTTCGAGCACGATCGAGCCGTTGACGAGATGGAGGGCGGAGGAGAACCGGAAGATCGAGGACACCTCGGCTTTGCGGGCGGCGGTGCGGGTGATCCTCACTCGCGCCAATTCATCCTTGACCTGAGCGGTCAGTGCCATTGCTCGTCCTCCTGAACCAGATGTCCTACCACTGCTCGGCAACGCCGATCCCTGCGTCTACCAACATGTCACGGTAGCACGCTGCGAGTTTGAGACTGTCATGCTGTCCCTGCCTGCGTGAGCGCAGCGGACGTTGCCACAGTTTGGCGCCGAAGAGATCCTCTGCCTGCTGCGGCAGGTCGGGTTCGAGCTCGGTCGCCGCCTCGTCGACGAGGACATAGTCCAGCCTCAGCTCGGCTGCGTGCCGGTGCAGGGAGGCGAGGTGTTCGCCGAGGCTCAGGTCCTTCGTCTCCCCATCGGTCGAACTGAGATTGAGAGTGAGGGATTTCACCGCGTCGGAGGCCACGATCGCTTCGGCGAGCGAGGGGACGAGCAGATGCGGCATCACCGAGGTGTACCAGGATCCGGGGCCGAGGTTGAGCACATCGGCTTCGTGTACGACTTCGACGGTTTCGTATCGGGCCGGCGGTGCGGCGGGGTCGAGGCGCACGGTCTCGACATGGCCGAGGGTGGAGGCGAGCACGGATTGTCCGCGCACGACTTGGAACGATCCGGGGAACTTCACATCGGCTTCGATCGTCAGCGGTACCGAGGACATCGGCAGCACGCGACCGTGGGCGCGCAGCAGCCGGGCCATCCAGTCGAGTCCGGCGACATGGTCGCCGTGGATCTGCCACAGAGCGGCGATGAGCAGATTGCCCACGGCATGGCCCGAGAGTTCGCCGTCGGATTCGAAGCGGTGCTGGATGACGTCGCGCCAGGTCTGCCCCCAGGTGCCGTCATCGCACAGCGCGGCCAGCGCCATCCGCAGATCGCCGGGCGGCAGTCCCCCGAGCTCGTCGCGGAGGCGACCGGACGATCCCCCGTCATCGGCGACGGTGACCACAGCGGTGAGGTCCTCGGTGAGCAGGCGGAACGCCCGCAGGGCCGCATAGAGTCCGTGGCCGCCGCCGAAAGAGACGATGCTCGGACCGTCGTTCTGCGTCCCCGAGGTGATCACGGGCAGGTCTTCGGTCTCCATGTCATTCTCTTCCCAAGTCGCGGTGGCGCACGGTCACGGGAATGCCCGTCTGCGCGGACAGGAGCTTGCCGACGCGTTCGCTGATGGCCACGGACCGGTGTTTGCCTCCGGTGCAGCCGATGCCGATCATCGCGTAGCCGCGCCCTTCGCGGAGGTAGCCTTCGGCCACGGTCGACAGGGTTGCAGCATAGCGTTCGATGAACTCCTCGGCACCGTTCTGCTCGAGCACGAAGGACGCGACATCGGAGTCGAGCCCATTGTGTCCGCGCAGGTGGGGAATCCAATACGGGTTGGGCAGGAAGCGGACGTCGGCGATGTGGTCGGCGTCCTTGGGCAGCCCGTATTTGAAGCCGAAGCTCATCAAGGTCAGGCGCAGCGGCGGAGTGTCGTCGTCGCTGAAGCGTTTGCGCACCTCAGCGGAGAGCTGATGGACGTTGAGATCGGAGGTGTCGACGATGATGTCGGCACGGTGCTTGAGAGTCTCGAGTTGGGCACGCTCGGCTTCGATGCCGTCGAGGAGGGTCCCTTCGCCCTGCAGCGGGTGGGGACGCCTCGTCGATTCGAAACGGCGCACGAGGACTTCGTCCGAGGCTTCGAGGTAGAGGATGCGCAGTGACAGTCCCTGATCGACGAAGTCGCCGATCGTCTCCTGCAGCTCCGTGTACTTCGTCCGTCCCTTGGCGTCGATGACGATCGCGATCTTGGGCAGAGCACCGTCGGCGCGGGCGACGAGTTCGACCAGCGGACGCATCATCTGCGGCGGCAGATTGTCCACGACGTACCAGTCCATGTCTTCGAGCACATTGGCCACGGTCGTCCTGCCCGCCCCGGACATGCCGGTGACGAGAACGACCTCGATGGGATGGTCGGAACCGTTCGGTTCGGCCTGCGTACTCACACGTCCTCCTCTGTCGGTGCCCGATCGGTGCCCGGGCACGGGGTCTCTGGGCACTACTCTAGGGCAGTTTCGTCGTGCTCAGTCGGCCAGTGCCGCGACGATCTTGGCCGCGAGCGAGGGACCGATTCCCTTGACCTCGCAGATCTCCTCGGCGGTGGCGGCACGGACCTTCTTCACCGACCCGAAATGACGCAGCAGAGCGGTGCGTTTGGATTCTCCGAGTCCCGCGATGTCGTCGAGGACCGAGCTGGTCATCGCCTTCGCGCGCTTCGACCGGTGGTAGGAGATCGCGAAGCGGTGGGCTTCGTCGCGCAGCCGCTGCATGAGGAAGAGACCTTCGGAGTTGCGCGGGAGGATCACCGGGAACGGGTCCTCGGGCACCCAGATCTCTTCGAGTCGTTTGGCCAGACCGACCACGGAGATGTCGACGATCCCGAGGTCCGTCAGCGCCTTCGTGGCGGCAGCGACCTGTGGACCGGCACCGTCGACGACGAGGAGGCCCGGTCGGTAGCCGAAGCGTTCGTCGGGTTCGTCGGAGCCCATCTGTTCGAGGTAGCGGCTGAACCGGCGGGAGACGACATCGTACATCGAGGCCGTGTCGTCGGCGGCGGCTTCGCCGTGAATGGCGAAGTGTCGGTAATCGCGCTTCTTCGCCATTCCGTCTTCGAACACGACGAGGGAGGCCACGACGTTCGATCCCTGGGTGTGGGAGATGTCGATGCATTCGATCCGCAGCGGGGCTTCGGGCAGGCCGAGATGCTCTTGGATCTCTTTGAGCGCCTGACTGCGGGTGGTCAGGTCGGAGGAGCGTTTGAGTTTGTGCTGGACCAGCGCTTCCTTCGCGTTCTTGTCCACCGTCTCCAGCGCGGCCCTCTTCTCACCGCGTTCGGGCACACGGACCGTCACTCGCGCCCCCCGCTGCTGGCTCAGCCAGGCTTCGAGGGACTCCTGATCGGCCGGCAGGGTGTCGACGAGGATCTCCTTCGGGATCGCCTCGGCGTCGAGACCGGAATACGCCTGCCGCAGGTAGTCGGTGGTCAGTTCCGCCGGAGTGTGGTCATCGGAGCGTTCGATGATCCAGCCGCGTTGACCGCGGATCCGGCCCTGTCTCACATGGAATACCTGTACGGAGGCTTCGAGCTCCTCGGTGACGAGGGCGAAGATATCGCAGTCGGCGCTGACCGAGAGGACCACGGCGGACTTGTCGAGCACCTTCTGCAGGGCGGTGATCTCATCCCGCAGACGGGCGGCCCGTTCGTAATCGAGCTCCTCGGCGGCCTGTGCCATCTCCTTCTTGCGGTAGCTGATGAACCGCCCGGTGTTGCCGGACATGAAGTCGGTGATGCTGCGGGCGAGCTCCCGGTGCTCGTCCTTGCTGATGTGGTCGACGCAGGGGGCCGCGCATTTGTCGATGTAGCCGAGCAGGCAGGGACGGCCGCTGCGTTCTGCACGCCGGTAGACCCCGGGGGTGCAGGTGCGCATCGGGAAGGCCCTGAGCAGCAGGTCGAGGGTGTCCTTGATCGCCCACACCTGGGCGAAGGGACCGAAGTACTTCACGCCCTTGCGGCGTTTGCCGCGGGTGATGAAGGCTCGCGGCACCTCTTCGTTCATGGTGATCGCGAGGTAGGGGTAGGACTTGTCGTCGCGGAACATGACGTTGAACCGCGGATTGAACTCGTTGATCCACGTCCACTCGAGCTGCAGGGCTTCGACCTCGGTGTCGACGACGGTCCATTCCACGGAATTCGCGGTGTGGACCATCGTCGACGTCCGCGGATGCAGTGCGACGGGGTTCGCGAAGTACGAATTGAGGCGGTTGCGGAGGTTCTTCGCCTTCCCCACGTAGATCACTCGGCGGTCGGGGTCCCGGAATTTGTACACGCCGGCCGAGGTCGGGATCGACCCCGTGGCCGGACGGTAGCTGGATGGATCGGGCATTCGGATCAGGCGTCGAGCATCGGTTTGAGGAACCGTCCGGTGTGGGACGCGGCCACCTCGGCGACTTCCTCCGGAGTGCCGTCGGCGATGATCTGACCGCCGCCGCGACCGCCTTCGGGTCCGAGATCGATGACGTGGTCGGCGTTGCCGATCACATCGAGGTTGTGTTCGATGACGATGACCGTGTTGCCTTTGTCGACGAGCCCCTGGAGGACGAGCAGCAGCTTCGAGATGTCCTCGAAGTGCAGGCCCGTCGTCGGTTCGTCGAGCACGTAGACGGTCCGTCCGCGCGAGCGCTTCTGCAGTTCGGCGGCGAGTTTGACCCGCTGTGCCTCGCCACCGGACAGCGTCGTCGCCGGCTGACCGAGGCGGACATAGCCGAGCCCGACCTCGACGAGGGTCTTCAGGTGACGGGAGATCGCAGGGATCGCCGCGAAGAAGTCGTTGGCCTCTTCGATGGGCATGTCGAGGACTTCGGCGATGCTCTTGCCCTTGAACGTCACTTCGAGGGTCTCCCGGTTGTACCGGGCCCCTTGGCAGACTTCGCAGGGCACGTAGACGTCGGGCAGGAAGTTCATCTCGATCTTGATGGTGCCGTCGCCGCTGCAGTTCTCGCAGCGGCCGCCCTTGACGTTGAAGGAGAACCGTCCCGGCAGGTAGCCGCGGACCTTCGCCGACTCCGTTTCGGCGAACAGCCTGCGCACATGGTCGAACACGCCGGTGTAGGTGGCGGGGTTCGACCGTGGGGTCCGACCGATCGGCGACTGGTCGACGTGGACGACCTTGTCGAGGTTGTCCAGTCCGGTCACCCGTTTGTGGCGTCCGGGCACGCGAGAGGCGCCGTTGAGGACATTGGCCATCTGCGTGTAGAGGATCTCGTTGACCAGGGTCGACTTGCCCGAACCGGACACACCGGTGACGGCCGTGAGCACGCCGAGCGGGAAGGACACCGTGACATCGCGCAGGTTGTTCTCCACCGCCTTCTCGACGGTGACCATCCGCTCCCTGTCGACGGGGCGACGGGCTGCTGGGATCTGGATCTCGCGACGACCGGAGAGGTAGTCGCCGGTGATCGAGCCCGGGGCGTCCCTGAGCCCGGGCACGGGGCCCGAGTAGACGACCTCTCCCCCGTGCTCGCCGGCGCCGGGACCGATGTCGACGATCCAGTCGGCGGATTCGATGGTGTCCTCATCGTGTTCGACGACGATGAGGGTGTTGCCCAGCTCCTTGAGCTTGTTGAGCGTCTCGATGAGTCTGCGGTTGTCACGCTGGTGCAGACCGATCGAGGGCTCGTCGAGGACGTAGAGGACGCCGACGAGTCCCGAACCGATCTGCGTGGCCAAGCGGATGCGCTGGGCTTCGCCGCCGGACAGGGTGCCCGCGGCACGATTGAGGCTGAGGTAGTCGAGTCCGACGTCGAGAAGGAAGCCGAGTCGGGCGTTGATCTCCTTCATCACCTGAGCCGCCACCGCCGCATCCCGGTCGCTGAGTTCGAGTGAGCCGAGGAACTCCGCGGCTTCGTCGAGAGCGAGTTCGGAGACTTCGGCGATGGATCTGTCGCCGACCTTGACCGCGAGGATCTCGGGCTTGAGGCGGGTCCCCTGGCAGCTGGCGCAGGGGATCTCCCGCATATACGACTCGTAGCGCTCGCGCGACCAATCGGATTCGGTCTCTTCGTGTTTGCGCTGGATGTACTGGTAGACACCCTCGAAACCGGTCGAGTAGGTGCGTTCGCGGCCGAAGCGGTTCTTGTACTTGACGTGGACCTTGTAGTCCTTGCCGGTGAGGATCGCGGTCTTCGCGGTCTTCGGCAGCTTCTTCCACGGTGTCTTCATATCGAACCCGAGCTCGTCGCCGAGGCCCTTGAGCAGCCGGTTGAAGTACTTCGCGACCTGCTTGCCGCCGGACCAGGGGGCGATCGCTCCAGCACCGAGGCTGAGGTCCTCATCGGGCACGACGAGGTCCTCATCGACCTGCAGGCGCGTGCCGATGCCGTCACAGGTCGGGCAGGCGCCGAAGGGCGAGTTGAAGGAGAAGGACCGCGGCTCGATCTCGTCGACCGTCAGCGGGTGTTCGTTCGGGCACGACATGTGTTCGGAGAAGGTGCGGATCGTGCCTTCGTCGACGAGGTCGATGTCGATGCGGCCATCGGCCAGGCCGAGTGCGGTCTCAACCGAGTCGGTCAGACGCGGACGCATTCCGGGCTTCGCCACGAGGCGGTCGACGACGACGGAGATCGTGTGCTTGTACTGCTTCTCCAAGGCCGGAGGTTCACTCAGGGTGATCTGCTCGCCGTCGACGATGGCACGCGAGAAGCCCTTGGCCTGCAGTTCGGTGAAGAGGTCGACGAACTCGCCCTTGCGGGAGCGGACGACGGGGGCGAGGACGAGGAACTTCGTGCGCTCCTCGAGCTCGAGCAGCTGGTCGACGATCTGCTGCGGAGTCTGCTTCGTGATCACCTCACCGCAGACCGGACAGTGCGGGGTGCCGATGCGTGCCCACAGCAGGCGCAGGAAGTCGTAGACCTCCGTGATCGTGCCGACGGTCGAGCGCGGGTTGCGCGATGTCGACTTCTGGTCGATCGACACCGCCGGGGACAGCCCTTCGATGAAGTCGACATCGGGTTTGTCCATCTGACCGAGGAACATGCGGGCGTAGGAGGACAGGGATTCGACGTAGCGTCGCTGCCCCTCGGCGAAGATCGTGTCGAAGGCCAGGGACGACTTGCCGGATCCGGACAGTCCGGTGAAGACGACCATGGAGTCACGCGGCAGGGCGATCTCGACGTTCTTGAGATTGTGTGCCCGTGCGCCCTTGACCCACAGCGTGTCGAGATGGGAGACGCCGCTGACTTGCTCAACGTTATTGGTTTTCATCACCTGACCACTGTATTCCTCGGCACTGACATTGCTTCATTCTCGGCTCTTTGCACCGGCCGCGGCCGGGCCGTGGGGTTCATCTGACGGCGCCGATCTCGCCGACCGAGACGATGCGGAGAACGATGTCTCCGGCTTCGTCGCTGGCTTCCACGTCCACCTCGGCGTCGATGGCCCAGTCCCGGTTCCCTTCGGGGTCGGCCAGGATCTGGCGGACGTTCCAGGTGGAAGAACCGGGTTCGATGTCGATATATTCCCGACCGCGGGCCTTCTGGTCCGTGAGCAGGTCGCCGTAGACATCGTAGAAGTCCTCGATTGCGTCTTCCCAGGCACGGGCGTCGAAGCCGGATTCCGCGTCGAGGCGGCCGAGTTCGGTGTAGTCGGCACGTTCTGCGAGGAGCACCCGGTGGAACAGGGCGTTGCGGATCTCGGCGGTGAAGACCTTCGTGTTCTCGGAGAACCGACGATCCAACGCCGGCAGCTCATCGGCATGCTGAGTCGGATCGAGACCCTGCAGGGTCCGCCATTCGTCGAGCAGGGAGGAGTCCGTGCGGGCGATGGTCTCACCGAGCCATTCGATGATGTCGGCCAGCTCCTCGGTCCGGTTCTCCGCCGGCACGTTGTGCAGCAGCGCCCGGTAGACGTCGGTGAGGTACCGCAGCAGGCTGCCTTCGGCGCGGGCCAGGGAATAGTAGCCGACGAACTGTGTGAAGCCCATGGACTGTTCGATCATGTCGCGGACGACGGATTTCGGTTCGAAGCTGCCGCCGCGCAGCCACGGGTGGGTCTCGACGAAGTGGTCGAAGGCGGGTTCGAGCATCTCGGCCAGGGGTGCGGGTCCTTCGACCTCGTCGAGGATGGCCATCCGTTCGGCGTAGTCGACCCCTTCGGCTTTGAGTTCGGCCAGGGTGTCGCCCTTGATCCGGTCGAGTTGGCCCTTGAGGATCTGGAACGGCACCGAAGTGGTGGATTCGACGATGGAGACGATGTCGAGGGCGTAGGTGTCGTCGTCTTCGTCGAGGAGGTCGAGCGCGGCGAGGACGAACGGTGCCAGCGGCTGATTGAGCGCGAACTGGGGGCCGAGGTCCTGGGTGGCGGAGAGTTCGTTCCCTCTGATTTCGATGAGTCCGGCGTCGAGGAGGGAGCGTCCGATGCTGATCGCCGTGAGTTTGAGGTCGAGTCGGCGGTCCCGGGTCTCGTGCGTCTTGTCGATGAAGTCGCCGATCGTCGACACGTCGGAGCCGGGACGGGCCACGAGGTTGAGGATCGTCGAATGGTCGATCTTCATCCGCGGGCGCAGGGTCTCGGATTCGCCTTCGATGAGTTTGGTGAAGGTCTCCTCCGACCAGCCGACGAACCCGGCTGGGGCGGCCTTCTTCTTGATCTTCTTCTTTTTCTTCTTGTCGTCGTTCGCGGCCTTCGCTTCGGCTTTGAGATTGTCGATGACGTGTTCCGGGGCTTGGGCGACGACGTAGCCGCGGGTGTCGAATCCGGCGCGGCCGGCACGGCCGGCCAGCTGCTGGAATTCGCGGACGCTGAGTCTGCGCATCTTCCGGCCGTCGAATTTCGTCAGCCCAGTCAGCAGCACGGAGCGGATGGGCACATTGATGCCCACGCCAAGGGTGTCGGTGCCGGAGATGACGAGCAGCAGGCCTTTGAGCGCGAGCTGCTCGATGAGGCGCCGGTATTTCGGCAGCATGCCCGCGTGGTGGACGCCGACGCCGTGGAGGAGGAGTTTGCGCAGGCTCTGTCCGAAGCCCTTGCCGAAGGAGAAGCCTTTGATCGCCGCGGCGATCGCGGCTCTCTGGTCCTTCGTGGCGAGGTCGACCGAGAGGAGGTTCGTGGCGAGGTCGATCGCCCCGTTCTGGGAGTAGGAGACGACGTAGACCGGGGCTTTGTCGTTGCGGACGAGTCCGCGCAGGGTGTCCGAGAGCGTGTCCGTGGAGTATTCGTACTCAAGCGGCACGGGTCTCTCCGCCGAGGTTACCTCGGAGGAATCGCGTCCCGTCGTCTCCCGCATGGTTCTGCGGATGTCGGTGGTGTCGCCGAGGGTGGCGGACATGAGGACGAACTGGGCCTGCGGCATCTCGAGCAGCGGCACCTGCCAGGCCCAGCCGCGGGAGGGGTCGGCGACATAGTGGAATTCGTCCATGACGACCATGCCCGCGTCGAGCATCCCGCCTTCGCGCAGCGCCTGGTTGGCGAGGATCTCTGCCGTTGCGCAGATGACAGGGGCATCGCCGTTGACGGTCGAGTCCCCGGTGATCATGCCGACGTTCTCGGCTCCGAAAGCGGCGATGAGCGAGAAGAACTTCTCACTCACCAGGGCCTTGAGAGGAGCGGTGTAGTAGGCGCGGATCCCTCGGGTGTACGACTGGTAGAGGGCGAAGAGGGCCACGAGTGACTTGCCCGAACCGGTCGGGGTGGCCATGATCGTGTTGTCGCCGGCGAGGATGCTGAGGAACGCCTCATCCTGGGCCGGGTACGGTTCGACTCCGATCTCCGAGCAGTATTCGCCGAAGGACTCGTAGATCGTATCGTCGTCCGCGAATTCCGCGGGGATCTCCTGCAATCTGGCCACGCTGATGCACAGACCTTTCCGATTAGACTGGTTCCATCCTATTGCTCGACACCGAGGAGTCACACATGCCGGTCTTCGCCGTCACCTACAACTATGGTCCCGATACAGACACGCGGATGGAGCATCGCCCCGCGCACCGGCAATGGCAGGCGGAGTTGAATGAGGCCGGAACCATCCTCGCTTCGGGTCCTCTCGACGCTGATCCGCAGCCCGGCGGGCTGCTCGTCCTCAGCGCCGCCGACCGGGCGGAGGTCGAAACCCACCTCGCTCGGGACCCCTATGCGTCGCTCGGTGTGATCGAGTCGACACAGATTCGCGAGTGGACCCCGGTCTTCGGTCCTCTCGCTGCGGACTGAGCCGCGAAGCGCCCGCAGCCCGGCCGGCTGCGGACTCAGTTATGACACGGGCCGCAGCCGATCCTCGGGATCAGCTGCGGCCCGCGCTCTTCCCTGCCGCTCAGCGGCCTCCGAGTGCTGGGGCAGGCGTGGCGTGGATCATTCGGAGTTCGGTTCCTGAGCGGTGCCGGGCTTCTTCTGCGCCCGTCCCTCGCCGTCGCCGAGGCGGTCCGACCCGTCCCGCCCGGCAGAGTCCGGGGCCTGTGGGTCATCGACGTGGTGCTGTTCGTGTTCGACCTGACCGAAGTGGACTTCCTGGTGGCCGCGCTTCATCGCGATGAGGCTGGCGATGGTGGCCACGGCCATGCAGCCGATGATGACGGCCAGAGACACGCCGGTGGTGATGTCGGGAACCCATTCGAGTTTCTCTCCCCCATTGATGAACGGCAGGTTGTTCTCGTGTGCGGCGTGCAGGATGAGCTTGACGCCGATGAACGCGAGGATCGCGGCGATGCCGTACTTGAGGTAGATGAGTCGGTCGAGCAGCCCGCCGAGGAGGAAGTAGAGCTGGCGCAGACCCATGAGGGCGAAGAGGTTCGCCGTGAACACGATGAATGGACTCTGGGTGATGCCGAAGATCGCGGGGATCGAGTCGAGCGCGAACATGACATCGGTGGTGCCGATGGCGATGAAGACGAGCAGCATCGGGGTGAAGAACTTCTGCCCGTCGATCGTGGTCTTGAGTCTGTTGCCGTCGAAGTCGTCGGAGATGTTCACCCGACCCTTGAGCCATCTGACGAAGCGGTTGTCCTCATCGCTTTCGTCCTCGCTGCCGAACGCTTGGTTCCATGCCGTCCACAGCAGGAACACGCCGAAGAGGTAGAAGACGGAGATGAAGAGATTGATGACGACCGATCCGGCGAGGATGAACACGCCGCGGAAGACGAGCGCGATGATGATGCCGACCATCAGCACTTCCTGCTGATACTGCCTGGGCACCTTGAACCGGGTCATGATGATGACGAAGACGAAGAGGTTGTCGATACTCAGGCTGTATTCCGTGAGCCAGCCGGCCAGGAACTGTCCCGCGTGCTCTCCGTCGGCGAAGAAGTACATCGCCACGGCGAAGAGCAGGGCGAGTGAAACGTAGAAGCTCACCCAGAGGGTTGCTTCGCGCATCGAGGGGATGTGCGGCCGTTTGATCACCAGCAGGAGATCGGCCACGAGGATGAGGACGAGAACGATGAGTGAACCGGTCTCGAACCAGAAGGGCAATTCGGTTGTCATGGAAGCCTTTCGCTGTTGTCCGTGCGTGCCGTACACGGCTGGGCAAATCGAAAGTCTCTCCCGCGGCGCTGTTCAACCGCGTCCGAACCCGGATCGAAGAGATCGTGATGACGAGTTCGGAGCTTATGGGATACTCCCCTCCGGCGCTCCAGTCTACACTGGCGGCTCAGGCGTGCCCGGCCTCCTTCATCTGCCGCAGCTCCTGTTTGAGGTCGGAGAGTTCGTCGCGCAGGCGCGCGGCGAGTTCGAACTGCAGCTCGGCGGCGGCGGAATGCATCTGCGATGTCAGCGATTCGATGAGCTCGGTGAGGTCGGCCGCCGGCGGACGCAGCGAGCCGGGCTTGCCCGCGGCTTCGCGCTGTTCGTCGCTGAGCGTCGAATTGTAGCCGCGCCTGCCCTTGCCGTAGTCGAACTCGGTGAGCAGCTCGCGAGTGTCCTCGTCCTCGCGCTGCAGTCGTTCGGTGATGTCGGCGATCCGTTTGACCAGCGGGGTCGGGTCGATGCCGTGTTCCTCGTTGTAGGCGACCTGGATCGCCCGCCTGCGGTCGGTCTCATCGATGGCGGTGCGCATCGAGTCCGTGATCGTGTCCGCGTACATGTGCACCTGACCGTGCAGGTTGCGTGCCGCGCGGCCGATCGTCTGGATGAGCGAGGTCGAGGACCGGAGGAACCCTTCCTTGTCGGCGTCGAGGATCGCGACGAGGGAGACTTCGGGCAGGTCGAGTCCCTCACGCAGCAGGTTGATGCCGACGAGGACGTCGAACTCTCCGCCGCGCAGCTCTGTGAGCAGTTCCACACGTCGCAGCGTGTCGACATCGGAGTGGAGGTACTGGACGCGGACCTCGTGCTCGAGCAGGTAGTCGGTGAGGTCTTCGGCCATCTTCTTCGTCAGCGTGGTCACCAGCACACGTTCGTTCGCGTCGACCCTGGTCTTGATCTCGTCGAGCAGATCGTCGATCTGGCCCTTCGTCGGTTTGACCTTGATCTCCGGGTCGACGAGTCCGGTCGGTCGGATGATCTGCTGGACGTAGCCGTTGGCGTTGCCGAGTTCGAAGTTGCTGGGCGTGGCCGAGAGGTACACGGTCTGCCCGACGCGTTCGCGGAACTCGTCGAACTTCAGGGGCCGGTTGTCCATGGCGCTGGGCAGGCGGAAGCCGTGTTCGACGAGAGTGCGTTTGCGTGACATATCGCCTTCGTACATGCCGCCGATCTGCGGAACGGTGACATGAGATTCGTCGACGACGAGGAGGAAGTCCTCGGGGAAGTAGTCGAGCAGACAGTTCGGGGCCGATCCGGGAGCACGGCCGTCGATGTGCCGCGAATAGTTCTCGATGCCGGAGGTGAAGCCCATCGACTCCATCATCTCGAGGTCGTAGGTCGTCCGCATCTTCAGCCGCTGCGCTTCGAGGAGCTTGTTCTGCGACTCGAATTCGCTCAGCCGCTTCTGCAGCTCGTCTTCGATCCCGCTGATGGCCGTGGCCATCCGGCTCTCACCGGCGACGTAGTGGCTGGCGGGGAAGACGTGGATCGTATCCTCGTCGCGTACGATCTCCCCGGTCAGCGGGTGGAGGGTCTGCAGGGATTCGATCTCGTCACCGAAGAATTCGATGCGCAGCGCGAGCTCTTCGTACTGAGGGATGATCTCGACGGTGTCGCCGCGCACGCGGAAGGTGCCGCGGGTGAACGCCATATCGTTGCGGGCGTACTGCATGGACACGAACCGTTTGAGCAGTTCGTCGCGATCGCATTCGTCGCCCCGGTGCAGGGTGACCATGCGGTCGACGTATTCCTCGGGTGTGCCGAGGCCGTAGATGCATGAGACCGTCGAGACCACGACGACATCGCGTCGGGTCAGCAGCGAGTTCGTGGCCGAGTGCCGGAGCCGTTCGACTTCGTCGTTGATCGACGAGTCCTTCTCGATGAACGTGTCCGTCTGCGGCACATAGGCTTCGGGCTGGTAGTAGTCGTAGTAGGACACGAAGTACTCGACGGCGTTGTGCGGCAGCAGCTGCCGGAACTCGTTGGCCAGCTGTGCGGCCAGAGTCTTGTTCGGGGCCATGATCAGAGTCGGACGCTGCACCTGTTCGATGAGCCACGCGGTCGTCGCGGACTTGCCTGTGCCGGTGGCGCCGAGCAGCACGATGTCCCGCTCCCCCGCATCGAGCCGTTCGGAGATCTCCCTGATCGCCGTCGGCTGGTCGCCGGAGGGCGAGTACTCGGAGACGACCTCGAAGGGGGCCACTTCGCGAGTGACGTCGGGACGGTGACCGATCGCTGGCAGGGGGCGTTCTGAGCTCATAGTCCCACCCTAGTCCTCGCCCCTGACATTGGGCAGTCGGCTCCCGCTTCGGCCCGCATCAGTCGAAGCTGTCGGGGACCAGACGTCGACGCATGCTCAGGAAGTACGGTTCCTTCGACTCTGCGTAGGACCGAGTGATCTGAGAGTCTGTTCCGCCCTGCTCCTGCGCGAGTGCCATGAGCTCGCGTTTGACCCGGAGATACTCGTCCCGCGCCCCGGCATCGGCGCTGAGCAGATCCCGGAATGCGCGAGCGAAGCGGGCGCCCACGGAATCCGCGACCCGCACATGCAGGTTCACCGCCCGGCCGGGGTCCGTGTTCGCGTGGAACCACTTCGCCTCGCCTCCGGCCTCGCCCAGATGATCATGCATCTCCTCCCCCGGATAACCGAGTTCGGTCAGGCGGGGGGCCAGTTGCCGGGCTGCCGCGAGGTCGGGGACCAGCAGCTGCAGATCGATGACGTCTTTGGCGGGCAGGCCCGGCACCGAGGTGGAACCGATGTGCTCGATGGCGAATTCGGCGCCGGTGCCGTGCTCGAGCTTCGCGATGACGCGCCGCGCGTCACCGTCCCAATCCGCATCCTCCGGATCGCTGAGCCCGAGAGCGGCACGTGATGCCCGTCGTGCTCGGCGGAGGTTCTCGGCGAAGGGCCGGATCCGCGAGGAGATGAGCCGGGCCACCGTGTCCTCGGTCGTGGCGACCGGGCCGGTGTTGTCGATGCTGACGTCGCAGGCCCGTCTGCGCGTTTCGTCATCGGCTTGCCGGGTGATCCGTGCGGCGGCATCCTCGCGGTCCATTCCGCGGGCGTCGATGAGCCGCTGCAGGCGCACTTCAGCGGGAACATCGACGACGAGGTTGAGATGGTAGGCGGGTGTCATCGAGTTCTCGACGAGCAGCGGGACGTCGTGGACGACGATCGGCGCCTCGGCGTGCCGGGCGAAGTGTTCGGCGGTGCGGTCGCGGATCGCCGGGTGCATGAGGGCATTGAGCTTCGCCGTGTGTTCGGCATCGATGAAGGCCGCGGCCGCGAGGGCCGCACGGTCGAGGCCTCCCGAGCCATCGAGCACCTGCGGGCCGAAGGCCTCTGCGAGGAGTTCGAGCAGCGGCTGACCGGGTGCGACGACCTCGCGGGCGATCTGGTCGGCATCGACGAGCACGGCCCCGTGCGCGACGAGCATCCTCGACACTGTTGACTTGCCGGCACCGATTCCGCCGGTGAGACCGATTCTCAGCATGCGTTCATCCTACTGACCGAGCCGGTAGACCCGCACCCCCTCATCGGTGAAGACGGGATCTCCGACGGCAGTGTCGAGGAATGCCGCATACTCCTCCTGACTTCCGGGCAGCACCGGGGAGTCGCGGGCCAGCACGATGAAGTCGACTCCTGAGGCGCGCAGGTCGGCGATCGCCGAGTTCACATCCCGACTCGCAGGGTCCGGCATCGGCTCGCCGTCGAAGACGGAGCCGTGCAGCAGCGCATCGAGGCTGTCCTCGGGCGCCGAATAGGTGACCGGCGAGTCCGGGCTCGAACCGATGAAGTATCCGCCGGTCTCGCGATAGCGGAATCCGCTGACGGACTGCCAGACCATTGCCTCATCGGCGTGGGGCACGGCCCATGCCAGCGGGCGGGGGAAGGTCTTGACGACGGATCCGGCGGGGACCACCTCGGCGATCGAATCCTCATAGAAGTCGGGGACGGTCACTTCGTGGGCGGCCTGCGGGCCGGGGACGACGCACACGGCAGCGAGTGCGAGCAGCCCCGTGAGCAGCCGGGCGCGACGCTGCCTCAGGTGGGACAGTGCCCAGTCGAGACCGACGCCGAGGATCGCGAAGAGCGCGATCGTCGAATGCAGGACGAGGCGCATGGGCAGGATGTTGTTGAGCACCGGTACGGATTCGACGAGCGCGAACGGTCCGGTTTCGGTGAGCACTCCCCCGCCGAGGAGGATCGGCGATCCGAGCGAGAGGGCGAAGACGAGGACACCGGTGGCGGCCGCGATGCGCACCGGCAGGGTGCGGGTGGTCGTCCTCGATGAGGCGAGGACGATGATGAGTGCGGCCAGGAGCGCGGGAGCACCGACATAGGCACCGAGTTCGGCGGGATCGATGTCCATCACCCGTGGCAGCGGTGAGACACCGGAGCTCAGCCAGGCGGGCGCGGCCGGCAGGATCGGATCGAGCAGATCGGTGTTCCACACACCGTGCGGACGGATCGGCCCTTGCGGCGCATTGGGCCCGGCCATTGTCAGCAGCAGCGGAATCGCACACAGCAGCGCCACAGCGGCGGCGAGCAGCGAGCCGAGCCCCAGTCGCAGCCATGCACGGGCGGGGAACTGCCGGCGACCGAACGCGGCGAGGCAGACGAGGAAACAGACCGCTGCGAGGAACGTGCCGGCGAGGACTTCGGTCGAGACGTAGAACTGGAAGCCCAGCAGCAGTCCGAAGACGATGCCGATCGTCCACACGGATCTGTGACTGCGGTGGTGGCCGCCGGGGCCGAGCAGCGCAAGGATCGCCCATGCGGTCAGCGTCGGAGTGACGGCGAAGGCGAGGTTCGGGTGGCCGCCGAGCTGGGCGATG
Source organism: Brevibacterium sp. FAM 27836 (assembly GCF_051351055.1). NCBI lineage: Bacteria > Bacillati > Actinomycetota > Actinomycetes > Micrococcales > Brevibacteriaceae > Brevibacterium > Brevibacterium sp. FAM 27836. Next base: position 3,843,391 of record NZ_CP195711.1, on the reverse strand, counting down.
ACGTAGCTGGAGAAGCCGACTCCGCCGGCGGCGATGAACGCGGGGAGGCGGCCCAGGAAGCGGCGGAAGAGCACCGCGGCGGCCAGGCTGTTGATGACGGGGAGGCACAGGATGAGCAGGTTGTAGCTGACAATCGGTCCGGCCACCCAGGTCAGTGGTGCGAGCAGAAGCGCAATACCGGCCAACGAGGTGTTCCAGGCACCGTTGACTCCCCCGCCGAGGGCGTTCATCGACTCCGTGTAGAGCAGTCCGCCGCTGCCGCCGGACCCGAAGCCGAGGGCGTCGGCGAGGACCTGTGACCCATGGCCGAGCCACCAGATGAACAGGGAGGAGTCGTCGTTGGAGCCGACGACCGAACCGCCTGGGTCTGCGGCGACGGATCCGAAGACGATGAGGCTGACCAGAGCCAGCAGCAGCGTGTACCACAGCCAAGGCCGCAGCCGCCGGTACAGCGGTGGGCGGATCACGGTCCGCGCAGATGCGGCCGCTGCTGCGGGGGCATACACAAAGGGCTCCCGATCTTCCGACCGGGAGCCCTTGTGGTGGCTGCTATCAGCTGCCTGCAAGCTTCTCACGCAGGGCTGCGAGAGCTTCGTCGCTGGCCAGCGTGCCTTCGTCGCTTGCCTCTTCCGAGGAGAACGAACCGGTGGCCGGAGCGGCTTCGGCAGAACCGACGGCATCGGCGGCGGAGGCCTCGGCGTCCGCAGCGATGGCCTTGGCGACCTGCTTCTTGTGCTCTTCCCAGCGTTCCTGAGCAGCGGCGTACTGCTGTTCCCAGGCCTCGCGCTGAGCCTCGTAGCCTTCGACCCACTCGTTGGTCTCGGGGTCGAAGCCCTCCGGGTACTTGTAGTTGCCGTCCTCGTCGTACTCCTGCGGCATGCCGTAGAGAGCGGGGTCGAGGAACTCTTCGGCCTCGGGGTCGACGCCCTCGTTGGCCTGCTTCAGCGACAGCGAGATGCGGCGACGTTCGAGGTCGATGTCGATGACCTTGACGTAGATGGTCTCGTCGACCGAGACGACCTGCTCAGGCAGATCCACGTGGCGCACGGCCAGCTCGGAGATGTGGACGAGGCCCTCGATGCCGTCTTCGACGCGCACGAATGCACCGAAGGGAACGAGCTTCGTGACCTTGCCCGGCACGATCTGTCCGATGACGTGGGTGCGGGCGAAGTGCTGCCAGGGATCTTCCTGGGTGGCCTTGAGCGAGAGCGATACGCGCTCACGGTCCATGTCGACGTCGAGAACCTCGACGGTGACCTCGTCACCCACGGTGACGACCTCACCCGGGTGATCGATGTGCTTCCAGGACAGCTCGGAGACGTGGACGAGTCCGTCGACACCACCGAGGTCGACGAACGCACCGAAGTTGACGATGGAGGACACGACACCAGGACGGACCTGGCCCTTCTGCAGGGTCTGCAGGAAGTCGTGGCGAACGGCGGACTGGGTCTGCTCGAGCCAGGCGCGACGCGACAGGACCACGTTGTTGCGGTTCTTGTCGAGCTCGATGATCTTGGCTTCGACCTGCTGGCCGATGTAGGGGGCGAGGTCGCGGACACGACGCATCTCGACCAGCGATGCGGGCAGGAAGCCGCGCAGTCCGATGTCGACGATCAGGCCGCCCTTGACGACCTCGATGACGGTGCCGGTGACAACGCCGTCGTCTTCCTTGATCTTCTCGATGTCGCCCCAGGCGCGCTCGTACTGAGCCCGCTTCTTCGAGAGCATGAGACGGCCCTCTTTGTCTTCCTTCTGAAGAACGAGGGCTTCGATCTCGTCCCCGACCTCGACGACTTCGCCGGGATCGACATCGTGCTTGATGGAAAGCTCACGTGCGAGGATGACGCCTTCCGTCTTGTATCCGATGTCAACGAGGACTTCGTCACGGTCGACCTTGACGACTTCGCCTTCGACGATGTCGCCATCGTTGAAGTACTTGATGGTCTCATCGACGGCGGCGAGAAAATCCTCAGCGGTTCCGATGTCGTTGACAGCGACCTGCTTCGGCTGCACCGATTCCGGCGTGGTGGTGGTCATATAGGTAGGGACTCCGATGGAATATTGGTCCAGATCCGGTACCCTGTCGGCAGGTCGTAAATTGTTGCCGGCGGATCCGCATCCGGTCTCGATTGCGAATTTGGACTTGCATGCACAGGCGCATACGGTTGTCAATGCTAGCACCAACACGGGCGTGAATGCACGCCGAGGATTCTATTTTTCAGCAGCCGAGGCGACGGAGGAACGATGAGCGAGGGAACTGACGGAGCCGAGGTCATCAGCGGCGGCTATCTGCCGATCGACGAAGAGGCGTCTGTCCGGGCCAATCGCAGCTACTGGGACAACTCCGCGGAGGAGTATCTGGCCGAACACGGCACCTTCCTCGGAGCTTCGGATTTCATCTGGTGTCCCGAGGGAATTCACGAATCCGACGTCCACCTCCTCGGCGCGGTGGACCGCAAACAGGTCCTCGAGGTCGGCTGCGGCGCGGGACAGTGTTCCCGATGGCTCGCCGAAGAGGGAGCCATCACCACCGGTGTCGACGTCTCGGCCGGAATGCTCGAGCAGGCTTCCCGTCTGCAGCGCGACCATCCGCTCAGCGCCGAGGCGACTCCCCCGACCTTCCTCCTCGCCGACGCCCGTCAGCTGCCCTTCGCGTCGAACAGCTTCGACGTCGCCTTCTCCTCCTACGGCGCACTCCCCTTCGTCAAGGACGCCGAAGTGGTGTTCGCCGAGGTGGCCCGCGTCGTCCGTCCGGGCGGGCAGTGGGTGTTCTCGACCACTCACCCGATGCGGTGGATGTTTCCCGACGTTCCCGGTGAGGCCGGTCTGACGGTGGAGTACTCGTACTTCGATCGCACCCCGTATGTCGAACTGTCCTCGTCCGGTCAGCCCGTTTACGCCGAGCACCATCGGACGATGAGCGACTGGGTGCAGCTGCTGGTGGGCGCCGGGTTCACGATCGACTCGGTGACCGAACCCGAATGGCCTGAGGAGAATCAGAAGGCTTGGGGCGGATGGTCGCCGCTGCGTGGCGCGCTCATGCCCGGCACCGTGATCTTCTCGACGACCCTGCACAAGGACTGACCCGCACGGGGGCTGCTGCACCCGCCCGGCCGGCCTCTGTCCTCACGCAGGCAGGCATTCCGGCTCGTTCAACACTGAGTCAGCTTTTCAATGCGAGGCCCGCGCGAAATCCTGACTCAGCGTTGAACGACGGCGTGGACCGGACCGATCCGACCGCTGCTCAGTGGGCCGCGTCGTGCCAGGACCGTCCGGTGCCGACGTTGACGTCGAGCGGGACATCGAGTTCGAAGGCCGAACCCATCTCTTCGGTGACGATCGCCGTCACCTCGTCGATCTCCCCCGGGTGGACGTCGACGATGATCTCGTCGTGGACCTGCAGAAGCATCGGCGACTGCAGCTCGTCGAGGCGGGAGGCGACCCTGAGCATGGCGATCTTCATGATGTCCGCGGCCGAACCCTGGATCGGAGCGTTGAGTGCGGCGCGTTCGGCCATGTCCCGCAGCTGCCGCCGGTCGCTGTGCAGGGCCGGCAGGTAGCGGCGACGGCCCATGATGGTCTCCGTGTAGCCGTTGGCGCGGGCCTGCTCGACGATCTCGTCGAGGTAGTCCTTGACGGCGCCGAAACGTTCGAAGTACTGCTCCATAAGCCCTTTGGCCTCGTCGACGCCGATCGCCAGCTGCCGGGAGAGCCCGTAGGCGGAGAGACCGTAGACGAGGCCGTAGGACATCGCCTTGACCTTCGAGCGCATCTGCGAGTCCACCTCGTCGATACCGACGTTGAAGACCTTCGACCCGACGTAGGAGTGCAGGTCCTCGCCGTCCTTGAACGCCTGGATGAGAGCGGCATCGCCGGACAGATGCGCCATGATGCGCATCTCGATCTGCGAGTAGTCGGCGGTCAGCAGGCAGCCGTCGGGCTCCGCGGGGTCGGCGATGAAGATCTCGCGGATGCGGCGACCGGATTCGGTGCGCACCGGGATGTTCTGCAGATTCGGGTCGAGAGAGGACAGTCGCCCGGTCGCCGCGACCGTCTGCTGGTAGGTCGTGTGGATGCGCCCATCATCGGCGACGGTCTTGAGCAGGCCGACGACGGTCTGTTTGAGCTTCGTCGAGTCCCGGTACGCCAAGAGATGCTGGAGGAAGGGATGCTCGGTCTTGACGAAGAGTTCGGCCAGCGCCTCGGCATCGGTCGTGTACCCGGTCTTCGTGCGCTTCGTCTTCGGCATGTCAAGCTCATCGAAGAGCACGGTCTGCAGCTGCTTCGGCGAACCCAGGTTGACCTCGTGGCCGATTGCGTCGTATGCCTCCTGCGCGCTCGCTTCGGCCTGCTTCGTGAACTCCTCGATGAGGTTGGACAGTCCGGCCTCGTCGACGGCGATTCCGGTCGCCTCCATCCGAGCCAGCACGGGCACGAGCGGCAGTTCGATGTCGCGATACACCTGAGTCATGTTCGCTTCGTCGACGGCGGCGGCGAGGACCTCGTGGACTTCGAGCAGGGCTGCGGCGCGCTGACCGTGAGTGGTCACCGTCGCATCCGTGTCGAGGTCGAGAGCGAGCTGTCCGGAGTCAGCTTCGGGTTCGCTGAGGTCAATGCCGGCACGTTCGGAGGCGATCTGTCCGAGTTCGTAGGATCGGGCATCGGGGACGAGGAGGTAGGCGGCCAGCGCCGTGTCTCCGCTGATGTCGGTGACGTTGAGTCCGATCGACGCGAAGGCTTTGATCTGGAGCTTCGCCGAGTGGAGGATGAGCGATCGGGCAGCCAGAGCCGTGCTGAGCCGGGCCGCAGTCGTCTCTCCCGCCTCGGCGAGGTCGACGACCCAGGCCTGCCCGGGTTCGGCGGAGACGGCGAGGATGCGGGCCTCTCCGTGACCGAGTTCGAAGCGCGCATCGGAATCGAGCGCGAGGACATCGTGGTCGGCGATATGACCGAGCAGCGCATCGATGTCGACGGTCTCGACGGTGGTCTCCCGTGCCGCTGCGGCGTCGGACTCAGTGCCGGCGGCCTCGGGGAAGATCGCTGCGAGGCGCTTGCCGAGGGCTTGGAATTCGAGCTGATCGAACAGGCTCGACAGTTCGCTCGGGTCCCCTTCTCCCCAGACGAGGTCGTCGAAGCGCAGACCGAGATCGACGTCGTCGAGGAGGCGGTTGAGTCGGTAGTTCCGCTCCACCTCGGCGATGTGATCGCGCAGCTTCTCACCGACCCTGCCGCCGATCTTCTCCGCGTTCTCGAGCACACCAGGCAGGTCACCGTGTGCGGCGAGCCATTTGGCGGCTGTCTTGTCACCGACGCCGGGGACACCGGGCAGGTTGTCGGCCTTCTCGCCGACGAGCGCGGCCAGACCGCGATAGTTGGCCGGACTGACTCCGTACTTCTCCTCGACCGCGGCGGGCGTCATCCGATTGAGGTCGCTGACCCCGCGCTTCGGGTAGAGGATCGTCACGTCCTCGGAGGCGAGCTGGAAGGAGTCCTTGTCTCCGCTCATGACCTCGACGGCCGCTCCCGCCTCGGTGCCCATCCGGGTCATGGTGGCCAGAGCATCATCGGCTTCGAAGCCCTCTTTGACCACGACTCTGATGCCCATCGCGGTGACGATGTCCTTGATGAGGTCGATCTGCGGGTGGAACTCCGGCGGAGTCTTCGCCCGACCGGCCTTGTACTCGGGGTACTCCTCGAGTCGGAAGGTCTGTCGTCCCAGGTCGAAGGCCACGGCCACATGGCTCGGGGCTTCGTCGCGGAGGACGTTGATGAGCATGGAGATGAAGCCGTAGATGGCGTTCGTCGTCTGACCGGTGCTGGTGGAGAAGTTCTCGACCGGCAGGGCGTGGAATGCCCGGTAGGCCAGGGAGTGTCCGTCGATGAGCAGGAGGGATTCGTTTGAGTGACTCACATGGCATAGCCTAGCGTTCGAACCTGACTTGAAGGAGATCCGATGCTGCGTCCCAACGATTCCCTGACCTCACACACCACCGCCGAGGAGGTCACCGACCTGCTCGAGTCGCTGCGCGCTCCGGGCGCGGGAGGCGAGCTGTGCGAGAAGATGGGCATCGAGTTCACCGAGCTCGGTCACGATCATCTCACCGCCACGGCGCCGGTCGAGGGAAATCGGCAGCCAATGGGTCTCTTCCACGGCGGCGGACACGTGGTCCTCGCCGAGTCCTTGGCCTCGATGCATTCGTTCCTGCTCTCGGGCGGCAAGAGCGTCGTCGGCGTCGATCTCAACGCCACCCACCTGCGGGCCGCCCGCGATGGGTCGGTCACCGGCCGCGCCGAAGTGCTTCATCAGGGCCGCACGATCGTCTCCCATGAGGTGAAGATGACCGACGAGGCGGGGCGCCTGCTGTCGATCGTGCGGATCACGAACATGATCCTCAGGACAGAACCGAAGGGCTGAACGAGCGAACGACTTCGGAGCGCCGAAACGCAGGGGCCGGCGAATCCATGATGGATTCGCCGGCCCCTGTTCGGTGTCGGATTCGGGCGGTCGCTGCCCGGCGGTTCTACTTCTTCGTGCCGATCTGCTTGAGCACGGTCTCGGCCACCTCGCGCATCGTGAGACGACGGTCCATCGACGTCTTCTGGATCCAGCGGAAGGCTTCGGGTTCGCTCAGGCCCATCGAGGTCTGCAGCAGGCTCTTGGCGCGCTCGACGAGCTTGCGCGTCTCGAAGCGTTCGGTGAGATCGGAGATCTCGGATTCGAGCGAGCTGATCTCGGCGTGGCGCGAGAGCGCGATCTCCAGGGCCGGGATGAGGTCGGCCGAGGTGAACGGCTTGACGACATAGGCCATGGCACCGGCGTCACGGGCCCGTTCGACGAGCTCCTTCTGCGAGAAGGCAGTGAGCAGCACGACCGGGGCGATGCGGGCGCGGGCGATGCGCTCGGCCGCGGAGATCCCGTCGAGGATGGGCATCTTGATGTCCATGACGACGAGATCGGGGCGCAGCTCCTCGGCCAGGCGGATGGCGGATTCGCCGTCCGCGGCTTCACCGACGACGTCGTAGCCGACCTCGCGGAGCATTTCTACGATATCGAGACGGATCACGGCCTCGTCTTCGGCCACGACTACGCGGCGGACAGGCACGGACTCATCTGCAGTTGACTCTTCGCTGTTTGAAAGCACGAGACCAGTCTAGACCAGGCCGGTGAGGTCCATGCCAGCGGGCGGTGAAGTTTCTTCTGTGAGGGTGGCCACCACCGGTGACGGCGACCACCGGCGCATCCAGTCCGACGGCGGGAAAATGTGCAATCCGTGTGCTCGCGCAGTAGAATCGTCCCCGTCGCCGAGGCGGCCCCACGGGGCGGTCGGACGCGAGCCGGATTGGCGGAATCGGTAGACGCGGTGCACTCAAAATGCATTGTCGAAAGACGTGCGGGTTCGAGTCCCGCATCCGGTACGGACGAAGGCACTGTCGAATGCGAATTCGACAGTGCCTTCTTTCGTCTCAGTGCCTTCTCTCGTCCCCGAGGCAGTGCACACCGGCTGTGCGCACTTCCGGACCGCTGACCCGGATCCGCCTAACGGACCGCCTCGGTGCTGGGTGCATCGTCGTCGGCGTCCTCCGCGACCGGCACGTAGCCGTTGATGCGCTCAGCATCGTAGCGGTCGACGTCGAGGATGTCATGGCGTCTGGCCACGATGGCCGGGATGAGCGCCTGACCGGAGACGTTGAGTGCGGTGCGTCCCATGTCGACGATCGGCTCGATGGCCAGCAGCAGTCCCACGCCCTCGAGCGGCAGGCCCAGGGTCGAGAGGGTCAGTGTGAGCATCACGGTCGCACCGGTCGTGCCGGCGGTCGCGGCCGAACCGATGACGGCGACGAACACGATGAGCAGGTACTGGATGAGGGAGAGGTCGACCCCGAAGAACTGGGCGACGAACACGGCTGCGATGGCCGGGTAGATCGCGGCGCAGCCGTCCATCTTCGTCGTCGCGCCGAAGGGCACGGCGAAGGCGGCATAGGAGTGGGGCACACCGAAGTTGTCGGTCGCGACCTTCTGCGTCACGGGCATCGTACCGATCGAGGACCGCGAGACGAATCCCATCTGAGCGGCCGGCCAGACTCCGGAGAAGTACTGGCGCACAGACAGTCCGTTGGCGCGAGCCAGGGCCGGGTAGACGCCGAAGAAGACGAGTGCCAAGCCGATGTAGACGGCGACGACGAACCACAGCAGGGAGCCCATGGTCGACCAGCCGTAGGAGTTCACCGCGTTGCCGATGAGTCCGAGGGTGCCGATCGGAGCGATGCGCACGATCCACCACACGACCTTCTGCACCACGGCCAGGGCCGCCTCGATGAATTCGAGGAACGGTTCCGCGGCCTTGCCGACCTTGACGGCGGCGATGCCGATGGCGCCGGAGACGATGATGAGCTGGAGGATGTTGAAGTCGACCTGGGAGGCGAGGCCACCGGACTCATCGGGTGCGGTGGAGACCTCGAGCCCGAGGACGTTCTGCGGCACGAGTCCGGTGAGGAAGCCGACCCAGCTGCCCTGCGAGTCCGGGGCCGCAGCGTTGAGCGATGCGGCATCGGCATGGGCTCCGGGCTGGATGACGACGCCGAGGATGAGGCCGAGGACCACGGCGATGAGCGCGGTCAGGGCGAACCACAGCAGCGTCGACATCGCGAGCTTCGCGGCATTCGTGACCTTGCGCAGGTTGCCGATGCTCGCGATGATCGCGGTGATGACCAGCGGCACGACGGCCGCCTTGAGCAGGGTGACGTAGGACGAGCCGATGGTGTCCAGGGTCTGTCCCAGCCAGTTGTCCGCGCTCTCATTGAGCGGACCCCAGGACCGGGCGATGAGCCCGAGGACGACGCCGGCGATGAGTGCGATCGTCACCTGCACTCCGAAGGACTTGCTCCAAGCGGGCAGTCTCATTGATTTCCTCTCCTAGCTGGCCCTCCCCGCGAGGTGCCGAAGGGAGGAATGGCAACACGGAGAACAACTGTTGAGCAATCGAGGAAATTCCGCAAATCCCTGTGACACACATCGCAGACGACGAAGGCGGCGCCCGATCCGGTTGCGGATCGGACGCCGCCTGGTCGCGGAGGCTCCGAAGAGTCAGTGCCGGGGCGAGTGGTGGTCTCGCACGATCGGCATCTCGCGGGTGATCGGCGACTCGGACACCACCCCGTAGCCGGCCAGCGGGTCCTCTTCGGAGTCCGACGAGTCCTGGTAGGCGGCCGTGACGCCCTTGGCCGCATCACCGATGGTGTGGATGCGCAGAGCGTTCGTCGATCCCGGGATTCCCGGAGGAGACCCGGCCACGAGGATGCTCTGATCGCCTTCACGGGCGGTGCCGTCGGCGAGGAGGACCGCATCGACCTGGCGTGCCATCTGGTCGGTGTGGCGCACCGTCTTCACGAGGTAGGGGCGCACTCCCCAGGTCAGCGCCAGCTGGTGGCGGACCTGCGGGTCCGGGGTGAAGCCGAGGATCGGCCAGGCCGGGCGCAGACGCGACATCCGGCGCACCGAGTCACCGGTCTGCGAGAACGTGCACAGCAGATCGATATCGAGCTGCTGAGCAATCTGCACGGCAGCCGCGGTGACGGCTCCGCCCTTCGTGTGCGGATCGGTGCCCAGCGGGGGAATCCGCTCGAGCCCGTGCTCTTCGGTGGAGCCGATGATCCGGCTCATCGTGCGGATCGCCTCCACCCAGTGCGCACCCACCGACGTCTCTCCGGAGAGCATGAGCGCATCGGTGCCGTCGAGGACCGCGTTCGCGCAGTCGCTGGCCTCGGCGCGGGTCGGCCGCGGGGCGTCGATCATGGTCTCGAGCATCTGGGTGGCGACGATGACGGGCTTGGCCTGCTGGCGGGCGATCTCGACGGCGCGTTTCTGCACGATCGGCACCTGTTCCAGCGGCAGTTCGACGCCGAGGTCGCCGCGAGCGACCATGATCCCGTCGAAGGCGTCGATGATCTCATCGAGCTGCTCGACGGCCTGCGGCTTCTCGAGCTTCGCGATGACCGGCGCGGTGATTCCGACCTCGTCCATGACCGCACGCACATCATCCATATCCTCGGGGCTGCGGACGAAGGACAGGGCCACCCAGTCGAAGCCGAGATGCAGCCCCCATTTGAGGTCGTCGATGTCCTTCTCCGACAGGGCCGGAACAGACACGGGCACACCGGGGAGGTTGATGCCCTTGTGGTTGGAGATGGTGCCGCCGATCTCGACCTCGGTGACCACATCGGTGGCGGTGACCTCGGTGGCACGCAGGCGCAGACGCCCGTCGTCGATGAGCAGCGGGTCTCCCACGGAGACGTCTTCGGCCAGGGTCGGCAGCGTCGTGCTCACGAGTTCGGCGGTGCCGTCGACGTCGCGGCTGGTGATCGTGAAGGTGGCACCTTCGACGAGTTCCTCCTTGCCGTTGGCGAAGGTGCCGACCCGGATCTTCGGACCCTGCAGGTCGAGCAGCACCGCGACCGCCTTGCCGGTGTCGAGTGCGGCCTGGCGGACCCAGGCGAATTTCTCTTCGTGTTCGTCTCGTGTTCCGTGGCTGAGATTGAATCGGGCGACATCGACGCCTTCATCGACGAGCTCGCGGATCTCTTCATAGGAGTTCTGGTTCGGACCTAAAGTTGCGACTATCTTTGCACGCCTCATACGCTCCACCCTACCTAAAGTCTCAGCGGGCGGCTGTTGCCGCTCACCGCTGGTCACGAGCGGTGGACCGACGGCACTGCGCTGTGCCGCTCCACCGTCTCTTCTCACTGTCTGACATGGACTATCTTAGCATTTGAACTCCGCATCCGTGGGTCGCACGGGCGACTCCAGCCGTGTCGAACCGGTGAGGAAACGGTCGACCGCAGCGGCCGCGGCTCGCCCCTCGGCGATGGCCCAGACGATGAGCGACTGTCCCCGACCGGCATCGCCGGCGACGAAGACGCCCGGGACCGAGGCATAGTCCTCATCCCGTTCGAACGCTCCCCCGGCTCGGGTGCCGAGGTCGATGGAGTTCGTTTCCGGGCCGCTGAACCCGAGGGCCAGCAGCACGAGATCGGCATCGATGACATGTTCGGTGCCCGGCGTCGGCACGCGACGACCATCGGCGAACCGGGTCTCGGCGACTTCGATCCCTCGCACCCGCCCGGCCCCGTCGCCGACGAACCGGGTCGTCGATGCCAGATAGCGTCGGGTGCCGCCCTCTTCGTGAGAGGATTGGACCTCGAAGATCCGCGGCACCATCGGCCACGGCGAGTCTGCGCCCCGTTCCGTCGGCGGCTTCGCCCCGATCGCCAGAGTCGTCACCGAAGCGGCCCCCTGCCGCAACGCCGTGCCCAAGCAGTCGGCACCGGTGTCTCCGCCGCCGATGATGACGACGTTCTTTCCCGCCGCATCGAAGGGCAGTTCGGCAGCGGACCCGGCCTGCGACCGATTCGAGGGCACGAGGAAGTCCATGGCGAATTCGATGCCGTCGAGGTCGCGTCCGGTCAGCGGCATATCCCGAGCCACGGTGGCGCCGGTGGCGACGATGACGGCGTCGAAGCGGGCGCGCAGTTCGAAGAGTTCGATATCGCGGCCGATCTCGACTCCGGTTTCGAACCGGGTGCCTTCCGCCCGCATCTGGGACAGCCTGCGGTCGATGTGGTGCTTCTGAAGTTTGAAGTCGGGAATCCCATACCGCAGCAGCCCGCCGAGGCGGTCCTCCCGTTCGTAGACGACGACGGTGTGTCCGGCCCGGGTCAGCTGCTGGGCGGCGGCGAGTCCGGCCGGTCCGGAACCGATCACGGCAACGGTCTGCCCGGTGATCCGGTCGGGCACGACCGGGGTGATGAGCCCGGCGGCGAAGCCTTGGTCGACGATGGAGACTTCGACCTGTTTGATGGTCACCGCCGGCTGATTGATGCCGAGCACGCAGGCGCTCTCGCACGGGGCGGGGCAGACACGACCGGTGAATTCGGGGAAGTTGTTCGTCGCATGCAGCAGCTCGACCGCCCGCGGCAGCTCCCCGCGATACATCGCATCGTTGAACTCCGGGATGAGGTTGCCCAGAGGGCAGCCCTGATGGCAGAACGGGACACCGCAGTCCATGCAGCGGGAGGCCTGCCGGCGCAGCTGCGCGGGGTCACCCGACTCGTAGACCTCCGAGTAGTCCATGAGCCGGATGGGCACCGGCCTGCGGGCGGGCAGTTCGCGTTCGGTGAAGGTGAGGAATCCGTGCGGATCAGCCATGAGCGGCCTCCAGAATCGTCTGCCAGGTCTGATCGGAGTCAGCGGCTTCGCCGGTGCCCGCAAGCTCGTCCTGGAGTTCTTTGACCCGTGCATAGGCAGCGGGGATGATCTTCGTGAAGCGGGACAGGACGTCCTGCCCGCGGTGCAGCCCGGTGAGCAGCTCGTGCGCGAGCGGAGATCCCGTGGCCTCCACATGCGCGGCGAGCAGCCTTTCGAGCACCTCGGCATCGGTGACTCCGATTCCGGTGAATCGGAAGACCCCGGCCGCGCGCTCCTTCGGGTTGAGTCGGCTCGGGTTGAAGTCGAGGACGAAGGCGGTGCCTCCGGACATACCGGCCGCGAAGTTGCGGCCGATCGGTCCGAGGATGACGGCTGTGCCCCCGGTCATGTATTCCAGACCGTGGTCGCCGATGCCTTCGACGACGGCTTCGGCACCGGAGCTGCGCACGAGGAAGCGCTCCCCGACCTGGCCCGAGAGGAACAGCGACCCCTCGGTCGCCCCGTAGCCGATGACGTTGCCGGCGATGACGTTGTGTTCGGGCCGGTTCGGGTTCTCCGGGTGCGGGGCGAGGCTGATCGTCCCGCCGGACAGACCCTTGCCGACATAGTCGTTGGCCTCTCCGCGCAGAGCGATGCTCACTCCGTGCGGCAGGAACGCGCCGAGGGACTGTCCGGCGGTGCCGTGCAGGTTCACGCGCACGGTGCCCGCGGGCAGTCCGTTCCCGCCGTGGGCCATCGTCACCTTGTGCCCGAGCAGGGTGCCGACGGAGCGATCCGTGTTCCCGATGCTCGCGCTGAGCTCGATCGGGGTGCTCGCGCCGATCGAGGACTCGGCCTGCCGCAGCAGGTCGACGTCGAGCTCCCCGGTGAAGTCTCGCGGGGATCGGTTCCTGCTGGTGCGCACCCGGGCCGGTTCACCGTGGATGTCGGTGGGCACGGTCAGGATCGGGGCGAGGTCGAGGCCCAGCCCCGAGGCGGCCGCTCGCTCCTCGTCGATGCGCAGTCTCTCGACCGCTCCGATCGCTTCGTCGAGGCTGCGCAGCCCCAGTCGGGCGAGGTGGGCGCGGACCTCCTCGGCGATGAAGGTGAAGAAGTTGACGACGTGATCGGCCTGTCCGGCGAAGCGCTCACGCAGTTTCGGGTTCTGCGTGGCCACCCCTACGGGGCACGTGTCCTTGTGGCACACGCGCATCATGATGCACCCGGAGACGACGAGCGCGGTCGTCGCGAACCCGAATTCTTCGGCGCCGAGGAGGGCGGCGATGATGACATCGCGTCCGGTCTTGAGCTGTCCGTCGACTTGGACGCTGATGCGGTCGCGCAGTCCGTTGAGCACGAGCGTCTGCTGCGCTTCGGCCAATCCGAGCTCCCATGGGGTGCCCGCGTGTTTGAGCGAGTTGAGCGGGCTGGCTCCCGTACCGCCGTCGTGGCCGGAGATGAGCACGACATCGGCGCCGGCCTTCGCTGCGCCCGCGGCGACGGTGCCGACACCGATGCCGGAGACGAGTTTGACGTGGACTCGGGCGGACTTATTGGCTCGCCCGAGGTCGTGGATGAGCTGGGCGAGGTCCTCGATCGAGTAGATGTCGTGATGCGGCGGCGGGGAGATGAGTCCGACGCCGGCGGTGGCGTGTCTGGTCTTCGCGATCCACGGGTAGACCTTCTCCCCCGGCAGCTGACCGCCCTCACCGGGCTTCGCCCCCTGCGCCATCTTGATCTGGAGGTCATCGGCGGCCGAGAGGTAGTGGCTGGTGACCCCGAATCGACCGGAGGCGATCTGCTTGATCGCTGAGCGCCGCTGGGGGTCGAGCAGCCGTTCGGTGTCCTCTCCCCCTTCGCCGGTGTTCGACTTCCCGCCGATCCGGTTCATGGCGATCGCCAGCGTCTCGTGCGCTTCTGCCGACAGTGAGCCGTAGCTCATCGCTCCGGTCGAGAAGCGCTTCATGATCGCCTCGGCGGGTTCGACCTCGTCGATGTCGATGGGTCCGGATTCGACGGGAACGAAGTCGAAGAGTCCGCGCAGGGTCATCAGTTCCGCGGACTGCGTGTCGACGGCGTGGGTGTACTGCTTGAAGATGTCGAACCGTCCGGTGGCGGTGGAGTGCTGGAGCCGGAAGATGGTCTCCGGATCGAACAGGTGCCCCGGGCCCTCCCTGCGCCACTGGTACTCCCCGCCGACGAGCAGGTTCCTGTGGGCCGGACGCGGATGATCGTCGCGGTAGGCCTCGGCGTGCCGGGCAGAAGTCTCGGCCGCGATATCGGTCAGTGTCTTCCCACCCAACTGATGCGGCGTGGAGGTGAAGTGCTCCTCGATGAGGGAGGCGGCCAGTCCGAGGGCTTCGAAGGTCTGCGCCCCGTGGTAGGACTGGACCGTCGAGATGCCCATCTTCGACATGATCTTCAGCAGGCCCTTGTTGAGCGCGGTGAGCACGTTCGCCACGGCCGCCTCTTCGCTGATGCCCGGGATCCGACCGGCGCGGACGAGATCTTCGGCGGTCTCCATCACCAGGTAGGGGTTGACCGCGGAGGCACCGAAGGACACGAGCGCGGCCGCATGATGGACCTCGCGGACGTCTCCGGCTTCGACGACGATGCTCACCTGGGTGCGGGAGCGTTCCCGCACAAGATGGTGGTGCAGGGCCGAGGTCAGCAGCAGCGACGGGATCGGAGCATAGTCGGAGTTCGACTCTCGGTCGGTGAGGATGAGGAACACTACTCCGGCGGCCACCGCTGCGCTCGCCTCCTCGCACAGTGCCGCGATCCGGTCGGCCATCGCCTCGTCTCCGGCGGATACCGGGTACAGACCGGACAGTGTCACCGAGGCAGTGGTGACGTCCGCGCCGAGGTGGTCGACGTCCAGATGCGCGATCGCTGTGAGCTCGTCGTTGTCGATGACGGGGCGTTCCAGCAGGATGTGGGTCGAGTCCGGGCGGGTCGAGCACAGCAGGTTGCCTTCGCGGCCGATGCCCGCGGACATGCTGGTGACGATGTCTTCCCGGATCGAGTCCAAGGGCGGGTTCGTCACTTGGGCGAAATTCTGGTGGAAGTGGTCGAAGAGCAGGCGTGGGCGAGTGCTCAGGGCCGCGATCGCGGTGTCGCTGCCCATTGCTCCCAGCGGTTCGGCTCCGGTCTCGGCCATCGGAGCGATGAGCACCCGCAGCTCTTCTTCCGTGTAGCCGAAGGTCCGCTGCCGCCGGCGCACCGAGGACTGCGGATGGCTGACGTGGACGCGGGTGGGCAGTTCGGCCAGATGCGTCGAGCATTCGGACACCCAGTCTCGGTAGGGGTGTTCGGTCGCGAGCCGGTTCTTGATCTCCGTATCGGAGATGATCCGTCCGGCTTCGACGTCGACGAGGAACATCCGGCCCGGGGTCAGTCGGCCCCGCGCAGTGATCTCTGCTTCGGGCAGATCGACGACGCCGGCTTCGCTGGCCAGCACCACGGTGTCGTCGGTCATCGCGTACCGTGCCGGGCGCAGACCGTTGCGGTCGAGGACGGCTCCGGCGAGGCGACCGTCGGTGAAGGACACACAGGCCGGTCCGTCCCACGGCTCCATGAGCAGGGAGTGGTATTCGTAGAAGGCGCGGCGATCGTCGCCCAGTCCCGGGTTGTTCTCCCAGGCCTCGGGGATCATCATGAGCATCGCCTGCGGCAGGGACCGCCCTGCGGCGACCATGAGTTCGAGTACGGCGTTGAAGGACGCGGAGTCCGAGGCACCGGCCGGAATGATCGGCAGGATCCGTTCGAGCCCGCGTTCGGTGCCGGGCACCGGGGATTCGAGCAGTTCGCTCACGAGGGCCGCTTCGCGGGCCTGCATCCAGTTGCGGTTGCCGCGCACCGTGTTGATCTCACCGTTGTGGGCGATGGTGCCGAACGGTTGGGCGAGCTGCCAGGAGGGGAAGGTGTTCGTCGAGAACCGGGAGTGGACGAGCGCAATGGCCGACTTCAGGCGCTGATCGCGCAGTTCGGTGTAGAAGGCGTCGAGCTGCCCGGTCGAGAGCATGCCTTTGATCGTCAGCGTCGTCGGCGACAGTGACGGGAAGTACAGGCCCGCGTTGTCGAGTCGTTTGCGCACGATATAGGCCCGGCGGGCCAGGTCGGAGGCATCGCGCAGCGGGTGTTCGGGGCTGCTGACGAAGAACACCTGGCGCATCGTCGGCATGGTTCGACGGGCGATCTGCCCGAGGACGGAGGGATCGACGGGCACGTCCCGGACAGCGAGCACCGCCAGGCCCTCTTCGGCGCCGATCGTGCGCAGCAGGTCCTCCTGGTCCCTCGCGGCCGGCTCGGCCGACACCGGAGTCTCGGTCGAGGCGTTGAGAGCGGCGGTGGTCCGGTTGAGGTCGGCGGAGTAGTCCTGGGCGAAGAAGCCGATGCCCATCGCGTACTCACCGGGTTCGGGCAGAGTGGTGCCGGCGGCGGCGAGTTCTTCGGCGAAGTAGTCGTGCGGGATCTGGATGGTGATGCCGGCGCCGTCACCGGTGCCTTCGTCGGAGCCGATGCCGCCGCGGTGCTCCAAGCGGCGCAGCGCGTCGAGAGCCTGGTCGATGACCTGATGATCGGGTCCGCCTCGGTAGCGGGCGATGAGGGCGAGTCCGCAGGCGTCGTGTTCGAGCGCGGGATCGTAGAGTCCGATTCGGCCCGGCGGTGCCGGGCGTTTCTGGGTCGCTGCCGTGCTGGGGTTCATATGCTGCCTTCTCGGTGTGTTCGACCTGTCGAAAAGACGGCGCTGTCCTCTGCGGCCTTGACGTGCGCGGAGGCATTCCCTCCGTGCCCGATTGTGAGATCGCTCTCACAGCCGGAGTTTCAATTTACACCGGGGGCGCAGGGATGGAAGAACGGAAAAAGGAACGAACTGCGAACCAATTCGTCTCAGTGCTCGGACGGACGGGGTGCGTTCTGGTCTCGTTTCGGGCCCGCTTCCCCGTGTGTTTCGGGGGCGGAGACGCCGCGGACGTCGGGCACGATCGAAATCGCCGAGGTGACTGCTCCGAAGAATCCGAAGCTGTGGCGGCCGCTGAGGTCGATGCCCGCTTCGTCGTCGGCGGCGTTGGTCCCCTCGGCTGCCGGGTTCGCTCCGGTGACGCCGTCAGCGGCGGCGTCGTCGTTCCTATCGGCTCTCGAGCGAGGCGCGGGGGTACGGTTCGACCGGTCAGCGAGGTCCGGGCCGGCGGCGTCTCCCGCTGCCCGATCCGAATGGGCCGACGGTGCAGCTGGCATCTGCTGGGGGTGTGTGAGAGGAGCAGACTGCCCGGCGTCGGCGATGTTGACCGCGTTGACCTCATAGGTGTGCTTGCCGCGGCGGTGTCTGCGCAGCAGAGTGCGCGACCCTCTGGTGTAGACGCCGGTCTCCTGAGTGCGGTGCCGCAGCCGGGAGACGATGAGCCAGACGAAGCCGACGAGCAGGGTCGCCGCAGCCGTCCAGACGGAGACGGGCAGGCCGAGCAGCAGCCGCGCGGTCTCTGCGGCGGGAGTGCCGATGCGCAGGGCTTCGAGCAGGATCCGACCGAGGCCGAACAGTACGAGGTAGAGCGCAAAAACCTGCCCGTAGCCGAGTCTCAGCCGTTTGGACACGACGATGAGGAGGATGCACGCGAGCAGGTTCCAGATCGATTCGACGACCACCGTGGACAGTTCGAGGCGTCCGTCGAAGCATTCGCTGAAGGCGCCGGCGACATGGCCGAGGATGAGCCCGGGGGCGACGGAATCGAGCAGAGGCAGGAAGCGGATCCCTTGGAAGCGGGTGAGCACCCACACGGAGAGCAGCCCGAGGATCGTGGCACCCCAGAAGCTCAGCCCGCCGTCCCAGAGTTCGAGGAACTGCAGGGGCCGGTGGCCGGGACCGAAGTAGGTATCGGGTGCGGACAGCACATGGCCGATGCGTCCGCCGACGACGGCGGCGGGCACACCGATGACCGCGATCGCCCACAGATCGCCCTTGTGACCGCCGCGGGCACGCCACTGGATGCGCGTCATCCACAGTGCAAGTCCGAGTCCGAGGACGGTGAAGACGAGCCATGCCGTGGTGAAGCTCATGCACACCCTTCTGCGAGCTCGGCGGCGAGTCGGCCCAGTCCGGGCACGCCCTCGGAGTCGAGCGCGCGGACGAGGGCGGAGCCGACGATGACGCCGTCGGCGTATTCGGCGACTTCTGCGGCCTGATCGCGGTTCGACACGCCGAGTCCGACACAGACGCGTTCGGCGCCGGCTTCTTTGAGGCGAGCGACGAGATCGCGGGCGTGATTGTCGACTTCGGAGCGGACTCCGGTGACACCCATCGTGGACGCGGCGTAGACGAATCCGCGGCTGCCTGCCACGATGCGCGACAGTCGCTCGGGAGTCGAGGACGGGGCGGCGAGGAAGATCCGGTCGAGGTCGAACTCGCCGGAGGCCGCCAGCCAGTCGCCGGCCTCATCGGGGATGAGATCGGGGGTGATGATTCCGCCGCCGCCGGCTGCGTCGAGGTCGCGGGCGAAGTCGCGGACGCCGTATTGGAGGACGAGGTTCCAGTAGCTCATGACCACGGCGGTGCCACCGGCCTCGGCGATCGCCTCGACGGCGGTGAAGACGTCCTTCGTGCGCACGCCGGACTCCAGTGCCGTCTCGGCTGCGCGCTGGATGACGGGACCGTCCATTCCCGGGTCGGAGTACGGCATCCCGACCTCGACGATGTCGACGCCGTTGCGGACGAGTTCGACCATCGCGTCGATCGAGCCTTCGACGCTGGGGAAGCCGACGGGCAGGTAGGCGATGAGTGCGGCTTTGCGGCCGGACTCCTCGACGGAAGCAAGAGTCGTGCCTGTGCGTGGACCGGAGTGCGTCATACCTGCACCGCCCCTTCATCGATGTAGTCGAACCATTTCGCGGCCGTGGTCATGTCCTTGTCGCCGCGGCCGGAGAGATTGACGAGCAGGACCGCTTCCGGCCCGAGTTCCTCACCGACGCGCATCGCGCCGGCCAGAGCGTGAGCGGATTCGATCGCCGGGATGATGCCCTCGGTGCGTGAGAGCAGCCGCATGGCCTCCATTGCTTCGTCGTCGACGACCGGCTCGTAGGTCACGCGCCCGGTGTCGTGCAGATGTGAGTGTTCGGGTCCGACCGAGGGGTAATCGAGGCCCGCCGACACCGAGTGCGAAGCCTGGGTCTGGCCGTCGGAGTCCTGGAGGATGTAGGTCGCCGAACCGTGGAGGACGCCGGGTCGACCGCCGGAGAAGCGTGCGGCGTGATGACCGGTGTCGACGCCTTCGCCGCCGGCTTCGAAGCCGTAGATCTTCACATCGGCGTCGCCGAGGAACGCGGCGAAGAGCCCCATCGCGTTCGACCCGCCGCCCACGCAGGCGCACACGGCGTCGGGCAGACGCCCGGCCGCATCGACGATCTGGTCGCGGGCTTCGATGCCGATGACGTTCTGGAAGGAGCGGACCATCGCGGGAAACGGATGGGGACCCGCGACGGTGCCGATGACGTAGTGGGTCACGTCCACATTGGCCACCCAGTCGCGCATGGCCTCGTTCATCGCGTCTTTGAGCGTGCGGGTGCCGTTGGTCACGGCGTTGACCGTGGCTCCGAGCAGGCGCATGCGCGCGACATTGAGCGCCTGCCGCTGGGTGTCTTCCTCACCCATGTAGACCTCGCACTCCATATCGAGCAGGGCCGCAGCGGTCGCGGTCGCGACACCGTGCTGTCCGGCACCGGTTTCGGCGATGAGGCGGGTCTTGCCCATGCGCTTGGCCAGCAGGGCCTGAGCCAGGGCATTGTTGATCTTGTGGCTGCCCGTATGGTTGAGGTCCTCACGTTTGAGGAACACGCGGGCTCCTCCGCAGTGCTGAGCGAACCGCGTGGCCTCGGTCAGCAGCGAAGGACGGCCGATGTAGTTGCGCTGCAGGTCGAGGAGTTCGTCGGTGAAGGCCCGGTCGACTTGGGATTTGCGCCAGGTCTCTTCGATCTCATCAAGCGCCGGGATCAGCGCTTCGGGGATGAACCTGCCTCCGAACGCGCCGAAATACGGTCCGGTCTCCTCGCTCACATCGGTCATTGCGGTCCTTCTCGATCTCCTCGTGGTCGCGTCCGGATGAGGCCGAGCCTCGGCCGGACGCCGGCCGGATGGGTGCGGTGTTCGCCCATCGTCGGCCACCTCGAGCGGCCGACGCGGGCAGGGTTCAGGATGCGGACAGTTCGCGGCGTTCGCGGCCGATGGCAGCGTATTCCTCGACCGCGGCCTGCGGACGCCCCCCGGTGACGAGAGCTTCGCCGACGAGCACGACGTCGGCGCCGGCATCGGCGTACTTCGCGACCTCGCGACCGCCGGCGACACCGGATTCGGCGACGAGCGTGCAGCCGGCGGGAACGAATTCGGCCAGCGGGGCGAATCGATCCGTGTCGACGCTGAGATCCTTGAGGTTGCGGGTGTTGACGCCGATGAGATCGGCCCCGAGCTCGGCGGCGATCTCGAGTTCCTCGCGGTTGTGGGTCTCGACGAGGACGGTCATGCCCAGTTCGGTGGCCAGGGCGTGGAACTCGCGCAGCTGGGCCGGGTCGAGGGCGGCCACGATGAGCAGCACGAGGTCGGCTCCGTGGGCCCGGGCCTCATAGAACTGATATTCGTCGACCATGAAGTCCTTGCGCAGGACCGGGATGTCGACGGCAGCACGCACGGAGTCGAGGTCGGCGAGGCTGCCGTTGAATCTGCGGGATTCGGTGAGCACGCTGATGGCGTGGGCTCCCCCGGCAGCGTAGAGCCCGGCCAATGTGCCGGGGTCCGGGATGTGGGCGAGGTCGCCGCGCGAGGGCGATTTCCTCTTGACCTCGGCGATGACTCCGAAGTCTGCGTCGAGGTCGAAGCGACGGACGGGATCCGCCGCCTCGGCGCGCGCGATGATCTCGGTGCGCGGAACCTCGTTCCGGCGTGCCTGAAGATCTTCATGCACGCCGGCGACGATGTCGTTGAGGACCGTCATTTGCTCTTCGGCTTGTTGCCCAGACCGACGGCGCGCAGGATGAGCCCGACGATGATGCCGAGGGCGACGACGCCGATGGCGACGTAGGTGATCGTGGGGTTGTGGATGGTGAAGCCCACACAGCCGATGGTCACGCCGATGAGCATGATGACGACGCCGGTCCATCCCGCCACCGAGTTGCCGTGGCCGGGGTCGGCGATCGTTGCGTAGTCGATCGTGGACTTGTCGAGATCTGTGGCCTCGTTGCGGGCGAGGGACTGCGACATGGTGCTCCTTATTGTGACTGCGTGGCACGCGCGTGGAAACTTTCCTCCATTGTGTCACGCTTCTTCTGCGGACCGGGCACCGACCCGGTCACAAGGTCATTTCGAATCCGGGTCGTCCTCGACGTCCTCGCCTCGGGAGAGGGCGTCCCAGGTGGCGGCCGAGTCGAATTCTTCGCCGTCGGCTTCGGCGGTGCGGGCGTAGCGGTTCGAGTTCGTCCACCGCGCCGAGGCGGTCGCCACCCAGATGATGCCGATGATGCCGATGCCTGCTGCCACGGCGGCGATGATCGGCCAGGAGGTCGCCCCCGGTCTGGAAGCGGCGCTGAGTGCGGTGATTCCGTAGCCGATTCCGGCAACCGCGGCGAGCCCGAGGACGACGAAGCGCCCGAGGCGACCGAGCATCGCTGCGAGGAGACCGCAGACGGCGATGATCGCCACACAGGCGGTGGCTACGGGCGAGGCCTGCGCACTCGAGTCATCGGTGGCCGTGGCCACACCGGCCGGGCCGAGAGTGTCTCCCCCGACTCCGGCCTGCCAGGCCGAGATCGTCAACGCCCACAGGGCGGCGGCGATGACGAGGACGATGAGGACTCCGCGTGACTTCGACAACTTGGGATCACTCCTGGCTTTCGGCCGTGCCGGACCCGGCGTTCGCTGTCGCAGACAGCGCGTTCGCAGCGGCGGCGGCACGCAGCACGGCTGCGGCTTTGTTCTCGGATTCCTGATATTCGGTTTCGGGCACAGAGTCGGCGACGATTCCGCCGCCGGCGTAGACGCTCATCGTGCCGTCGCGCAGGACTCCGGTGCGGATGGCGATGGCGAGATCGAGGTCACCGGTGAAGGACATATAGCCGACGACGCCGCCGTAGATGCCGCGCCCGACGGGTTCGAGTTCGTCGATGATCTGCAGGGCACGCGGCTTCGGCGCACCCGAGAGAGTGCCGGCGGGGAAAGTCGCGCGCAGCACGTCCACGGCGGTCGTGTCCGGCTGGAGTTCGCCGCGCACGGTCGAGGAGATGTGCATGATGTGGCTGTAGCGGACGATGTCCATGAAGTCGCTGACGTCGATGGTCCCGGCCCGGCACACCTTCGCCAGGTCGTTGCGTGCGAGGTCGACGAGCATGAGGTGCTCGGCGCGTTCCTTCTCATCGGCCAGCAGCTCACGGGCCAGACCGTCGTCGGCTTCGGGCGTCGCCCCGCGGGGACGCGAACCGGCGATCGGATGGGTGACGACCTCGCCGGAACGGACGGTGACGAGGGCTTCGGGTGAGGAGCCGATGATGCTCACCGGGGCTCCCGCGTCGTCGTGGAGGTTGAGCAGGTACATGAACGGGCTCGGGTTCGAGTGCCGCAGCATCCGGTACACGCTCAGCGGATCGGCCGCACACGGCGTATCGAAGCGCTGTCCGACGACGACCTGGAAGATCTCCCCCTCGACGATCTTCCGCTTCGCCTGTTCCACTCCGTCGAGGTAGACCTGCCGGGGGGTGCGCAGGGTCACCTCGGGGTCGGGCCTGCGGACGTCGATGATGTCGGCCGGGCTGGGGGCGCGGAGGCGGTCGAGCATCGATTCGATCCGCTCGACTCCGCTCGCGTGCGCCTCGTCGATGCCGGTGTCGGCGCCGTTGACGTTGAAGACGTTGGCTACGAGGGTGACCATGCCCGAATAGTGGTCGTAGACGGCGATGTCGCCCGGGATCATCAGCTGCACGGTCGGCAGGTGGTGTTCGTTGGGGCGCGGGGGTCCGAGACGTTCGAAGCGGCGGATGATGTCCCAGCCGAAGTAGCCGACGAAGCTCGAGACCATCGGCGGCAGGTCCGACTCCCCGGCATCGACGTCGAGCAGTTCGAGAGCGGCGGTGACCGCCTCGAGCACATCGCCGTCGGTGGGGATGCCCACCGGCGGGGTGCCGGTCCAGCGGAAGCCGTCCTCGGTGGACAGGAGCGTGGCCACGGGCGCCGATCCGATGAAGGAGTAGCGGGCCCAGGAGCCTGCGACGGCGGATTCGAACAGGAAGCTGCCGGGACCACCGTCGGTGAGTTTGCGATAGAGGCTCAACGGGGTTTCGGAGTCGGCGAGCACCTGCGTGTGCACGGGCACGAGCCGGTGTTCGGCTCCCAGGGAGCGGAACTCCTCGAGGCTGGGGCGGATCGGCAGCTGCTGCGGATCCGGCATGCGGTCGCTCGACACGTGTTCAGTCGGCACTGATCGTCCTTCCGGTGAAGCAGGTCGGTGTGTTCGTGTGACAGGCGGGTCCGGTCTGGTCGACGAGGAGGAGCAGGGCATCGGCGTCGCAGTCGAGGCTGAGTGAGCGCACATGCTGCACATGTCCGGAGGTCTCCCCCTTCACCCAGTACTCCCGGCGGGACCGTGACCAGTAGGTGGCGCGCCCGGTCGCCAATGTGCGCGAGACGGCCTCGACGTCCATCCAGGCGAGCATGAGCACCTCCCGGCTCGTGGCCTCCTGGACGATGACGGGCACGAGACCGGCGGAGTCCGGGCGGATGAGTTCGCGCCAGTTCTCCGGGGTGGCGTCGATGTCCCTGCTCATCGGACCTCGATCCCCTCTGCCCGCAGCGCGTCCTTGACCTCGGCAATGCTCAGGGTCCCGAAGTGGAAGACGCTGGCGGCCAGCAGCGCATCGGCTCCGGCGGCCACGGCCGGGGCGAAGTGTTCGACCCGACCGGCCCCGCCGGAGGCGATGAGCGGCACATCGACGGCCGCTCGGGCGGCGGCGATGAGTTCGAGGTCGAAGCCCTCCCGGGTGCCGTCGGCATCGATGGAGTTGAGCAGGATCTCACCGACCCCGCGTTCGGCGGCCTCACGGATCCAGTCGATCGCGCAGCGGCCGGTGCCTTCACGGCCGCCGCGGGTGGTGACTTCGAAGCCCGAGGCCGTGCTCGTTCCCTGCGTGCGGCGGGCGTCGAGGGAGAGCACGAGGACCTGGTTGCCGAAGTGCCGTGAGATCTCACTGATGAGTTCCGGGTGCGCGACGGCCGAGGTGTTGACAGAGACTTTGTCGGCACCGTCGCGCAGGAGCCGGTCGACGTCATGGACGCTGCGCACTCCCCCGCCGACGGTGAGCGGGATGAAGACCTCTTCGGCGCAGGCGCGCACGACGTCGTGGACGGTCTCGCGGTCGCCGCTGCTGGCCGTGACGTCGAGGAAGGTGAGTTCGTCGGCCCCGGAGATCCCATAGCGTTTGGCCAGCTCCACGGGGTCCCCGGCATCCTTGAGGTCGGCGAACTTCACGCCCTTGACGACGCGACCGCCGTCGACGTCCAGACAGGGGATGACTCTGACAGCTACCACGCAGACCTCCTAGATTCCCAGGCCCCGATAGCGATCCATCCTGCGGGCCAGTCGGCGGCCCGATGGTTCGCGCATGAGCGAGATGAGTTCGAATTCGAGTGTCGCACCGACCCGAGAGACGAAGTCGAGCGGTTCGTCGCTGGCATCGGGATGCTCGGCGATGATCCGGTCGACGACACCGGTGGCTTGGAGCATGGGCGCGTGCACACCCTGGCTCTGCGCCATCTCTGCGGCTCTCTCCGTCGTCCGATGCACGATCGCCGAGGCGCCCTCGGGCGGCAGGGGTGAGAGCCACCCGTGCTCGGCGCTGAGCACCCGGTCGGTCGGGATCAGCGCGAGTGCTCCGCCCCCGGATCCCTCACCGAGGATGAGCGATACCGAGGGGGCATCGAGGTTGGCGAGGTCAGCGAGGCTGCGGGCGATCTCGCCGGCGATGCCGCCCTCTTCGGCGTCCTTCGACAGGGCCGCGCCCGGGGTGTCGATGACCGTCACGAGCGGCAGGTGCAGCTCTGCGGCCAGACGCATTCCACGGCGGGCCTCACGCAGCGCGGCCGGTCCCAGAGGGGCCCGGGAATCCTGCCGGAACCGGTCCTGTCCGAGCACGATGCACGGGGCGGAGCCGAACTTCGCCAGCGCCAGCAGCAGTCCCGGGTCCTTCTCGCCTTCGCCGGTGCCGTTGAGCGGCAGCACGGTGTTCGCGGCGGTACGCAGCAGGTCGCGGACACCGGGGCGTTCGGGACGGCGGGAACTCGTGATCGCCGCCCAGGCGTCGGAGTTCGGGTCGACCGTCGCCGGTGCGGTGTCCGGGTCGGCCACACGGGCCGGGATCTCCTTGGCTCCCATGAGCACGTCGAGGACTCGGGAGACCGTGCCGGCGATGCGTTCGGGACCGATGACTGCGTCGACGATGCCCATCTTGTGGAGGTTCTCACCCGTCTGCACGTTGTCCGGGAACTTCTCCCCGTAGATGGCTTCGAACACGCGGGGGCCGAGGAAGCCGATGAGTGAACCGGGTTCGGCCACCGTCACGTGGCCCAGCGAACCCCAGGAGGCGAAGACTCCGCCGGTGGTCGGGTGGCGCAGGTAGACGAGGTAGGGCAGACCGGCCCTGCGGTGAGCGACCACGGCGTTCGTGATCTTCACCATCGACAGGAACGCGATGGTGCCTTCCTGCATCCGCGTCCCACCGGAGGCCGGTCCTGCCAGCAGCGGCAGCCCTTCGAGGGTGGCGCGTTCGATGGCGTCGACGAGGCGCTCGGCGGCGGCCACGCCGATCGATCCGGCGAGGAAGCGGAACTCTCCGGCGATGACGGCGACCCGTCTGCCCTCGATGGTGCCCTCACCGGTGATGATCGCTTCGTCGACTCCGGACTTCTCGGCCGCGGCAGCGAGCTCGGCGGCGTACTCCTCGGAGACCCCGCCGGCCGGGCTGATCGGGGTGGTGTCCCAAGAGCGGAAGGATCCCTCGTCGAGGACGATGTCGACGAGTTCGTGTGCGTTCAATCGTGGCATTCGCGCACCCCTCAGTTTCCGCCGGCGAGCCACGCCGCGATCGACTCGGCGTCTTCGTCCAACAGCGGCGGAGCATCGTGGGCGGTGCGGGTCGTCTCGACCTCGCTGGAACCCTCGGCGTCGAAGAAGCGCAGCGGCGGTCCGGGCAGATCGATGTCGCCGAGCACCGGGTGATCGACGGAGACCTTGAGACCCTGGCTCAGTGCCTGATCCCACTGGTAGACCTCGGGCAGGGTGCGCACGGTGCCCGAGGGGATTCCCGCCTCGGTGAGCTTCGCCAGCAGATCTTCGGCGTCGAAGGCTGAGAACCGGTCTTCGATGAGCTCGATGAGTGCGGGACGGTTGGCCACGCGGGAGGCGTTGTCGGCCAGCCCCTCGGTGGCGGGGTCGATGTCGAAGGCCGCGCAGAACTTCTGCCACAGGTTCTCGTTGCCCACGGAGATCTGCACTGCACCGTCACGGCAGGTGAACAGTCCGTACGGAGAGAGTGAGGGATGGTGGTTGCCGCCGGGCTGCGGTTCCTGTCCGGCCACCGTCGCCCGGGTGCCCTGGAAGGCGTGGACGCCGACCATGCCGGCGATGAGCGAGGTGCGCACCACCTTGCCCTTGCCGGTGCGTTCGCGTTCCAGAAGTGCCGCGAGCACGCCGTAGGAGCCGTAGATTCCGGCGAGCAGGTCGGCGATCGGCACGCCCACCCGCTGCATGTCGTCGGATCCTGAGCCGGTCAGCGACATGAGGCCGGCCTCGCCCTGGGCGATCTGGTCGTAGCCGGCGCGGGAGGCTTCGGGGCCGTCGTGGCCGAACCCGGTGATCGAGAGGATGACCAAGCGCGGGTTGATCTCCATGCACCGGGCGGTGGAGAATCCGAGCCGGTCGAGGACGCCGGAGCGGAAGTTCTCGATGAGCACGTCAGCGCGGGCGATGAGCCCGGTGAGAGTGTCCTTGCCCGTTTCGGATTTGAGGTCGAGGGCGATCGACTCCTTGTTGCGGTTGCAGGAGAAGAAGTAGGTGGCCTGCGGGTTGTCCTCGGGCCCGACGAAAGGAGGCCCCCAGGAGCGGGAGTCGTCTCCCCTTCCCGGGTTCTCGACCTTGATGACCCGCGCACCGAGGTCGCCGAACATCATTCCGGCATGCGGTCCTGCCAGGGCGCGCGAGAGATCGACGACGGTATAGCCGGTCAGCGGCCCCGTCGCGGTCTCCGGTGTCTCATTCGCCATTCCTATTCCTCCTTGAAGTGGGTGCTTCTGCTGATGAGCATACGCAATCGTGCGACCTCCGCATGGGCGCGGGGTCCATCGGCATGCTGGATCGCCATCACCGCGCAGGTGGTGCCGTCGCTGAGATCGAGCAGCGGCCAGGGGTCGTCGCCTTCGGGTGAGAACGCCACCCCGAGGATCTGTCCCCAGTCGAAGCGGTGGGTGCGCACCATGTTCTTGACCACGAGCCCCTTCTCGGTGGGGCGGGCCTGGATGTCCGCGATGCGCAGCAGGGCGAGGCCGAAGAGGACGCCGAGCAGGTTCATCCACACCATGTCGAGCACGGTCCAGGGCTCCCAGTCCACGACGAGCAGCGCCACGGACAGGATCAGGAATCCGAGCGTGACGGCGATGGCGCCGACGATGCCGATGATGCGCACCTGTCGGGGCCGGAAGACGGCCAGATCAGATTCGGCAGGCGCCAATGTTCGTCACCAGAATCGCGCGGGCACCGACACCGTAGAGTCGGTCCATCACGTTGTTGACTTCCTTCGCCTCGACCATGACGCGCACGGCGACCCATCCGGTCTCCTGCAGCGGTGAGACGGTCGGGGATTCGAGACCGGGGGTCAGCGAGATCGCCTCGGGCACGAGACGCTGTTCGATGTTGTAGTCGACGAGCACGTACTGGCGGGCGACCATGACGGATTCGAGGCGGCGTTTGAGCACCCCGATGCGGTCTTCGGCCCCGGCACGCTGGATGAGCACGCCTTCGGATTCGAGCAGCGGCTCGCCGAAGGTCTCGAGCCCGGCAGCACGCAGCGTCGAGCCGGTTTCGACGACATCGGCGACGGCGTCGGCGACGCCGAGCTGGATCGAGACTTCGATCGCGCCGTCGAGCTGCACGGTCGTCGCGTCGATGCCGCGCTCGGCGAGGTCGGCGGAGACGAGGTTCGGGAAGCTCGTGGCGATGCGTGCCCCTCGCAGCTCCTCCGGGGAGGTGAAGCTGCCGACGGCGCCGGCGTAGAAGAAGCGGGAGGCACCGAACCCGAGGCCGAGCACTTCCTGGGCCTCGGCCTTCGATTCCAGCAGCAGGTCACGGCCGGTGATGCCGGCGTCGAGGATGCCGGAGCCGACGTAGACGGCGATGTCGCGTGGACGCAGGTAGAAGAGTTCGACCCCGTTGACTTCATCTTGATGGACCAGCGTCTTGGTTCCGCGTCGAGTGGAGTATCCGGCCTCGCTGAGCATTTCGGAGGCGGCTTCGGACAGTGCGCCCTTGTTGGGCACGGCTACACGCAGCATGGGGTCCCTTTGGAGTTCGATGTGGTCGGAGTGGAGTTCGCAGGAGCGTCTCAGAGGTGGGCGTTGACGTCGTCGAGGGTGAGTCCCTTGGCGATCATCATCACCTGCACGTGGTAGAGCAGCTGCGAGATCTCCTCGGCGAGCTCGTCCTCGGATTCGTATTCGGCGGCCATCCACACCTCGGCGGCCTCTTCCACGACCTTCTTGCCGATCGCATGGACTCCGGCGTCGAGTTCGGCCACGGTCTTCGAATCGGCTGGACGATCGTGGGATTTCTGCAGGAGTTCGGCGTAGAGAGAGTCAAAGGTCTTCACCCGTCCAGCCTAATGCATCGTCTCGGGG
This sequence comes from Brevibacterium sp. FAM 27836, assembly GCF_051351055.1. Taxonomy (NCBI): domain Bacteria; kingdom Bacillati; phylum Actinomycetota; class Actinomycetes; order Micrococcales; family Brevibacteriaceae; genus Brevibacterium; species Brevibacterium sp. FAM 27836. Next base: position 3,814,298 of record NZ_CP195711.1, on the reverse strand, counting down.
TGAAGCATGCGGGGTCTCACGTTGCGAACCGCACCGGCGGGCGCTGCCGGCGATGTCCTGGCTGCGGGCCCAAGCAGGCGCTGTCTGCGATGACCAGCCTGCGGGCGCCTGCACACCGTCGCAGCGAACTCCCGATCGCAGTTCAGGCTTCGGGGTCGCGGCCGATGTCGGTGGCCGAGCGGTGCGGTGCCGAGATCGTCTGCCTCGAGCGTTTCGACCAGTCGATGAGGCCGAGGATGACCATGATGAGGAAGACGAGGTAGACGGCTCCGGAGAACACGAGCCCTCCGGCCACTGCCAGGGGGATGCCCACAAGGTCGACGGCCAGCCACACGAACCAGAACTCGACGATCGCCCGCCCCTGTGCGTACATCGCGACAACCGAGCCGATGAAGATGTAGGCGTCGGGGTACGGATTCCATGACCAACCGCCCTGAGCGAGCACCCAGCCGAAGACACCGGTGCCGATGAGCAGGCCGGCCACGAGCAGTCCGCGCTCCTTCCAGCTCGCCCACCTGACAATGACCTCGCCGGAGGCCTCTTTCGACTTCTTCCATTGCGTCCAGCCCCAGACGGCGGCGACGATGATGACGACCTGCCGGGAGGCGTTGCCTCCGAGTCCGGCGGAGATGCTCGCGGAGAACAGCAGGATCGACCCGAGGATCTGCACCGGCCAGGACAGGATGTTGCGTCGCAGAGCGAGCACGACCGTGGCCAGTGCGCAGATGTTGCCGAACAGATCGGAGTAGGGCACGGGCTTGCCCAGCAACTCGAATGCGGGGGTGTTCAACCAGTCGAACAGATCCATCGGCGGCTCTCCTGAGAGGGTGGGCCCGGGGTGGGCGGCCCGGTGCGGTCAGTGGGTGTGGGCTTCGGCCAGGGTGCGCAGTTCGCTGATCGCCGCGGCGGCGTCCTCGGCTCCGTAGACGGCGGAACCGGCGACGAGGACGTCGGCGCCGGCGTCGACGACACGGTCGATCGTCGACGCGGACACTCCCCCATCGACCTGCAGACGGATCTCCAGGCCGGAGGCCGAGATCGCCTGCCGGGTGCGGCGGATCTTCGGCAGGCAGACGTCGAGGAACTTCTGTCCGCCGAATCCGGGTTCGACGGTCATGATGAGGATCTGGTCGAACTCGCCGAGGAGGTCGATGAACGGTTCGATCGGGGTCGCCGGTTTGAGCGCGAGGCTCGCTTTGGCACCGAGCTTGCGCAGCTCACGGGCCAGGCGCACGGGTGCGGCGGCCGCCTCGGCGTGGAAGGTCACCGAGGCACAGCCGATCTCCGCGTACACGGGAGCGTTGCGGTCGGCATCGGCGATCATCAGGTGGGCGTCGAGCGGGATCGGGGAGATCGCGCGGATGCGTTCGACGACGGGCGGGCCGAAGGTGAGGTTCGGCACGAAATGGTTGTCCATCACGTCGATATGGGCCATGTCCGCGGTGCTGATCTTGTCGAGCTCACCGCGCAGGTCGGAGAAGTCCGAGGACAGGATGCTCGGGTTGATGTCGATTGCCATGGGTCATTTCGCCTTTCGCAGGAGAGCGAGGAACATTCCATCGGTGTTGTGCACATGGGGCCACAGCTGAACGCAGCGGCCCTCGCCTCGGGAGACCGAAGCGAACGACTGCGCCTGTGTGCCGGTGATCGCCTCGAGCACGGACGGAGCATCGAGGAACTCGACGTCGTCGGTGCCGGACTTCGCGCGTCGGCGCAGGACCTCGTCGACGATGAGCACGGTTTCGGCGAAGTGCGGTGAGCACGTCGAATACGCCACCACACCCCCGGGCGCGCAGGCGTCGAGGGCGGCGCCGAGCAGCTCGGACTGCAGACCGGACAGGGCGGTGATGTCCGAGGGCTGTCTGCGGTAGCGGGCTTCGGGCCGCCGACGCAGGGCGCCGAGACCGGAGCAGGGCACGTCGACGAGCACTTTGGAGTAGGGTCCGCGCACCCGGCGGCCGTCGCGGACTTCGACGCTGACGTTGTCGAGGGCCTGAGTCGAGTCCCGGACGAGTTCGGCGCGGTGGTCGCTGGAGTCGAAGGCTTCGAGCCGGACCGATTCTGCGGCGGCCGCGGCACCGAGGACCGCGGCCTTGCCTCCGGGCCCGGCACACAGGTCGGCCCAGGGACCCGCAGGAGCATCGATCTCGGCCAGGGCGAGGGCGACGAGAGCCGATCCTTCGTCCTGGACGCGCGCCCGACCATCGGCCACGGCCCGGACATCGCGGGGCACAGCGGTGTCCATGGTCACGCCGATCGGTGACAGCTCGGTCGCGTCGCCGGGCAGTTCGGAGCGGTCGATGAGTCCGGGCAGAGCGCTGAGTCCGACCCTGGCGGGAGCGTTGTCGGCGATGAGCAGAGCTTCGAGCTCGTCGGCATCGCATTCGTGGCCTTTGAGCGCTTGGGTCAGTGCCCGCACGATCCATTCGGGGTGGGAGTGTTCGATCGCCAGTCGTGTGGTCTCGGAGACGTTCGCGGTGACCCGCGCGAGCCATTCGTCGTGATCGGCTTCGGAGATGCGGCGCAGCACCGCATTGACGAATCCCGCGGTCTTGGCCGCCGAGCGCTTGACGACGGCGACGGTCTCGGACAGGGCCGCATGGTCGGGGACTCGCATCGACAGCAGCTGGTGGGCGCCCAGACGCATCGCGGCCAGGGGTTCGGGGTCGATCTCGTCGATGGCGCGGGAGGCGGCGATCGTGATGACCGCGTCGTAGAACTTCTGCCGCCGCAGCGCCCCGTAGGTCAGTTCGGTGGTGAAGGCGGCGTCCTGGGCGTTGAGATGGGTGCGGGCGAGTTTCGCGGGCAGGAGCAGGTTCGCATAGGCGTCCTTCGTCGCGACGTCGAGCAGGACCTCCCAGGCAATCCGCCGCGGCAGGTTCTTGCCGATGCGTTCGTCCTGCGGCGCTCCGCGGCCCGGGCGGCCCCGGTCGCCTCTGCGATTGTCGCTGCGGCGCTCGTGCCCGCGGCCCCGGTCGTCGCTGCGGCGGTTGCCGCCTCGGCGGTCATTTCCGCGGCCCCGGTCGTTGCCTCGACGTCCGCCCGGGACGCCGCTGTTGCCTGAAGTCTCGGCCATGGCTCTTATGCTTCCTGCTCGGTGTGCGGATCGAAGGTGATGTCGCCGTGACCGCGCAGGAAGTCACCGGCGTCCATGCGGGGCTTGCCGAAGGGTTGGATCCCGGCGACCGTGACCCAGCCGTCCCCGCAGCGCAGAATCGGGGTCCTGTTCCAACTCGTCAGGGTTCCGACCGGTGCGGCTGCCATGGCCTCCTCGGTGGCTTCCGGGGCGAGGGCGAGGCCGAAGAGCTTGGTGCGTTTGCCGTTCAGTTCCACCCAGGGGCCCGGTGCCGGGCTGGTGCCGCGAGCCCGATCGACGACACGGTCGGCGGGAGCCCGCAGGTCGAGGTGGGCGTCGGCGACGGTGATCTTCTCTGCACAGCTGGCCGCACCGGTCTGCGCAGTCTCCACTGCGGTGCCGGCGGCCAGGCTGTCGAAGGCGGTGACGAGTTCGACCGCTCCGCGGCGGGCGTAGTCGTCGAGGGCCGCTGCGACATCCGGGTGGTCGAGGTCGAGTTCGAGGCGGCGGAGCACGGGCCCGGTGTCCATGCCTTCGTCGATCCGGAAGACGCTGACTCCGCTGCGAGCCGCACCGTCGATGAGGGCCCGCTGCACCGGGGCCGCCCCGCGGTAGGCAGGCAGCAGGGAGAAGTGGAGGTTGTACCAGCCGAGCCGGGCCGTGCTCAGAGCAGCAGGTCCGGCGATGGCGCCGAAGGCCACCACGGCGACGGCGTCGACCTCGAGGGCGCGCAAATCGGAGATGACCTCTCCGCGCAGCCTGTCGGCCTCGATGACGGTGAGTCCGAGTTCGAGCGCCCGGGTCTTCACCGGTGACGGGGTGAGCACCCGCTTGCGCCCGACCGGGGCATCGGGTCGGGTGAGCACCGCACGGATGCGGTGCTCGGATTCGGCGAGGGCCTCGAGGGCGGGAACTGCGACATCCGGGGTTCCGGCGAAGACGATATCCACGCCTCGGATTCTACTGCGTGGCCGAGTCGTCACAGTGACCGGGGATCGTCGATGCGTGCCCGAACCTGCGGCTGCTTCTTCGCCGAGCGGGATGCGGTGATCTCGGCCATTCGGGTTCCGATGCGATCTCCCGCCGCAATCGGGTAGGCGCAGACGCTGCGCTGACCGTCCTCGGCTTCATCGCGCAGCAGCTCGTCGATCTCGCCCACCTCACCGATCTCGGTGAGGACGGCATCGATGTCGGTGCCGGCTCCGGTGAGTTCGAGGATGCGCCGGTAGGGCGGGAACCCCAGCACCTTCCTGTCGGCCAGTTGACGGGACATGAAAGTGACCGGATCGAAGGCGGTCAGGGTCGAGCGGATGAGTTCGTCTTCGTCACCGAGATAGACGGTTCCGCCCTGTTCGCGCGAGCGCACGAGCGCGGCGGCGCGCAGCCGCCTGGCCACGCTCTCGTCGATCGAGCGCATCCACGGTCCCGGCCACAGGGAGTCCAGCAGGATCGCCGCCGCATAGCCGCCGAGCACATAGGGTTCGGCGCCGGTCGTGGCGACGACGAGCCGCGGCGTCTCGTCGAGGACTGCGGAGATCTCGTCTCCCCCGGATTCGATGATCTCGGTGTCGGGCAGCGCCCGGCGCAGCTCTTCGACGGTGCGGGCCCGCCCGCGCACGATGGAGCGCACCTGGTTCGACCGGCAGCGCGCGCAGCTGAAGGTCTCCGAATGGTATCCGCAGGCACGGCAGGCGAAGGGTCCGACCTCGGATTGGGTGGTCAGCGTCTCCTGACAGCGCGGGCAGCGAGCGACTTCCTGACAGCGGGCGCAGGCGAACACGGGGTAGTACCCGGAGCGGGGCACCTGGACGAGCACGGGCCCGGGGACTCCGCCGTCGCGCGGTCGCGGTCGCAGGGCGGTGCGCATGATCTGCCATGCCCGGCTGGGGATGCGCTGCCAGGCGAAGGGGTCGCGGTCTTCGTCGGGGACGAAGACGAGGGGGGCGGAGTGTCGGCGTGCCGGCCCGGTCGGGGTGATGTCGGCCAGCCATCCGATCTCGACGAGGCGCTGCACCTCGGCGCTGCGGTCGGTGGAGACGAAGAACAGCTCGGTGTCCTCGATCGTCGAACGCAGCAGGCTGACCTCGCGGGCGTGCGGGTAGGGGGCATGCTGGTCGAGGTAGTTGCGGTTGGCATCGTCGGTGCAGATGATGAGGCCGAGATCGCGCAGCGGCGCGAAGGCCGCGGCGCGGGTGCCGATGGTCAGGCGGGTGTGGCCGAGGAGGCCGCGCAGCCAGGCCTGCCACCGCTGTTCGGGTGACTGGTCGGCGCTGAGCACGGACACCTCGGTGATCTCGGCGGCGGTCAGGCTCGCCTGCAGGACCAGGAGTTCACGGTGATCGGGCACGAGCCACAGCACGGACTTCCCGGCCGCCAGAGTCTGGCGTGCTGCGGCCAGTCCCGCCCGGATCCAGCTCATCCCGGGCGTCGCACCGGGGGTTGCGGCCAGGACACGTCGCCGCGGAGTCTGATCGGCAGGCGGCGGATCGATCTCGGCGTTGAGGACCCAGTCGCCGAGGCGGCCCAGCAGATTCGTGCCCCCGCCGGCTTCGTCGTCGGCCGGTGTGCCGTCACCGGTCTCCGGTTCCGCCCGGGAAGCGTCCCGCGACCGGTCAGGGGCGTCTGCCGGTTTCGGGTTCTGGGACGTCTCGGCTCGAAGGACGGTCTTCTCGCCTCGCGCGTGGCGGGGCGGGATCGCCAAGCGGAGGACATCGGCCAGGGTGCCGCCGTAACGGCGCGCCGTGGCTTCGCACAGGGCGAGCAGGTCGGGGCCGAGGACCTGCACGGGGCCGCTGAGGCGTTGGATCGTCGCGAGCGGTCCCAGGTGGTCGGAGGAGTCGACCCGTTCGACGAGGTAGCCGTCGCGGAGCCGACCGGCGAACTTCACCCGCACTCGTACTCCGGGCAGGGCCGCCTCGGCGAGCTTTTCGGGCACGGCATAGTCGAAGGTCCGTGCCAGGTGCGGGACGGGATGGTCGACGAGCACGCGCGCGACCGGGTTCTCAGACGCCAGCGGCACCTGGCCTTCGGCCGAGGTGCCGGTGTCGATCGGAAGGGGTTCGTCCACTCTGGAACGCCAGGCTCAGTGGGCGGACACGGCGCGCAGCAGGTCGTCGGCGCGGTCCGTGACCTCCCAGGTGAAGTCCGGCAGCTCACGACCGAAGTGGCCGTAGGTCGAGGTCTGCGAGTAGATCGGGCGGAGCAGGTCGAGTTCGGCGATGATCATCGCCGGGCGGAGGTCGAAGACCTCACGGATGGCGGCGGAGATCTTCTGGGGATCGACCTTCTCGGTGCCGAAGGTCTCCACGTAGAGGCCCATCGGGTCGACGCGGCCGATGGCGTAGGACACCTGGACCTCGGCACGGTCGGCGAGTCCGGCGGCGACGACGTTCTTCGCCACCCATCGCATCGCATACGCGGCCGAACGGTCGACTTTCGACGGGTCTTTGCCGGAGAAGGCGCCGCCGCCGTGGCGGGAGAAACCGCCGTAGGTGTCGACGATGATCTTCCGCCCTGTCAGTCCGGCATCGCCCATCGGTCCGCCGGTGACGAAGGGCCCCGCCGGGTTGATGTGGATGTTCGCCTCACTCGTGTCGAGGCCCGAACCAGCGAGAACCGGGTCGATGACCAGTTCCCTGATCTCGGAGTGCAGCTGAGCCTGGTTCGTCTCGGCCGAATGCTGGGTGGACACGACGACGTTCTCGATCGTCACGGCTTCGTCGCCGTCGTAGCCGAGGGTCAGCTGAGTCTTCCCGTCGGGGCGCAGGTAGTCGAGGCGTCCCGATTTGCGCACCGCAGAGAGCTGCTCGGCCATCCGGGAGGCCAGGTGGATCGGCAGCGGCATGAGCACATCGGTGGAGTTGTCGGCGTAGCCGAACATCAGCCCCTGGTCGCCGGCACCGAGGCTCGTTCCGTGGTCGTCGGAGGCGACGGCTTCGCGGAAGTCCAGCGGGTTCGTGACTCCGGAGTGGATGTCCGTGGACTGGCTGCCGATGGACACGGAGACTCCGCAGGAACGGCCGTCGAAGCCGGTGTCGGAGGAGTCGTAGCCGATTCCGGTGATGAGGCTGCGAACGATTCCGGCCACATCGGCGTAGGCGGCGGTGTTGACCTCACCGGCGACGTGGACGAGTCCGGTGGTTACCATGGTCTCCACGGCCACCTTGGCGTTGGGGTCCTGCGCCAGCAGGTCGTCGAGCACCGCATCACTGATCTGGTCGCAGATCTTGTCGGGATGTCCCTCGGTGACGGACTCGGATGAGAAGAAGCGAAGATTTGATTGAGTCACGGTGTCGATTCTAAGTGGGTGAGCTGTTCGGCCAGGGTAGCAATGACCTTTTGTGAAACATCGTCTTTCGAACCCTGGAATTCCTCACCGACGGTGATCTCACCGGCGGCGGAGCCGATGATCTGAACCGCGGTGTGGTCGTGGCCGAAGGCACGGTCGTCGGAGACGTCGTTGAACACGAGCAGGTCGACGCCCTTGCGCTCGAATTTCGCGCGGGCGTAGTCGAGTGCTGTCGTCTGTGCGTCTCCGGTTTCGGCGGCGAAGCCGATGATGAGCTGGGTGCCGATTCGGTCATCGACGAGGCCGCGCAGGATGTCCGGGTTCTGCACGAGACGCAGCGTCAGACCATCGTCGCCGGTCTTCTTCATCTTCGACTCGGTCGTCTCCTCCGGTCGGTAGTCGGCGACAGCCGCGGCCATGATGAGGGCATCGGCGTCCGGCTGGGAGGCGCGCATCGCCGTCTGCAGCTCCAGGGTGGATTCGACCGGGGTGACGGTCATCCCTGCGGGCAGGTCGGTGAGCAGCCCGGAGTCGATGTTCGCCGCCACGAGTTCGACTTCGGCGCCGGCGGCTCGGGCGGCTCGGGCCAAGGCGATGCCCTGTTTGCCCGAGGACCGATTGCCGAGGAAGCGGACCGGGTCGAGGGCCTCACGGGTGCCGCCGGCGCTGATGACGATGCGGCGGCCGTCCAGGCTCTGCCTAGCGTGTCCGGTGCCCGGGGCCGCGTCGGCCGAGCCTGCGGCATCGGCGACGGACAGGGCGTAGGCGACGATGTCCTCGGGTTCGGGCAGCCGTCCGGGGCCCGAATCGGGTCCGGTGAGTCGGCCGACGGCCGGTTCGAGGACGTGGACTCCCCTGGAGCGCAGGGTCGCGATGTTGGCGACGGTGGCGGGGTTCTGCCACATCTCCGTGTGCATGGCCGGTGCCACGACGACCTCGGCGGTGGTGGTCAGGACGGTCGCTGTCAGCAGATCGTCGGCGATTCCCGCGGCGATCTTCGCGACGAGGTTCGCGGTCGCGGGAGCGATGATGACGAGTTCGGCGTCCTGCCCGATGCGGACATGGTTGACGGTGTCGATCTCATCGAAGACGTCGGTGGTCACGGTCTGGCCGGACAGGGCCTCGAAGGTGGGGGCACCGACGAAGTTGAGCGCATTGGCCGTGGGCACGACCTTGACGCTGTGGTCGAGTTCCCGGAGTCGCCGGATGATGTGTGCCGCTTTGTAGGCGGCGATCCCACCGGCGACGCCGAGTACGGTTCTCACTGGTCGCTGAAGTCGATCGCGCCGTCGTTGCTCACGGGTGCGGGCGTCTCGGTCTCCGGTACGGCCTGGAGGAAGTCCTCTTCGGAGACTTCGCGGGCGACGATCTTCGACTCGTTGACCTCACGCAGAGCGATCGACAGCGGCTTCTCGTTGGTGCCCGGGGTGACGAGGGGACCGACGTTTTCGAGCAGTCCCTCCTGCAGCTGGGCGTAGTAGGAGTTGATCTGCCGAGCGCGCTTGGCCGCGATCGAGACGAGTTCGTACTTCGATCCGGTGACGCTGAGCAGATCGTCGATCGGAGGATTGGTGATGCCTTCGGGCTGTGCGGGCAAGGAGATTCCCATCTAATCGGAGGTGGATATACCCATCAATGATAGGAGTTCTTCGGCCGCAGTGCGAACGTGGTCGTTGATGATGGTCACGTCGAACTCGGATTCGGCGGCGAGTTCGCGCTTCGCTGTGGCCAATCGGCGCTCCTGCTCCTCCGCGGATTCGGTGCCGCGCCCGGTGAGCCGGGATACGAGTTCGTCCCAGCTGGGCGGGGCGAGGAAGACGAACCGGGCGTCGGGCATCTTCTCCTTGACCTGCCGGGCTCCCTGCAGGTCGATCTCGAGCAGCGCCGGGACTCCCGCGTCGAGCTTCTCCTGCACCGGAGCGGACGGAGTCCCGTAGCGGTGCCGCCCGTGCACGACCGCGTACTCGAGCAGCTGGCCGGCGGCGATGAGCGCGTCGAAGTCATCGTCGGAGAGGAAGTGATAATGGACACCGTCGACTTCGCCGGGGCGTCTGGGCCGTGTGGTGGCGGAGACGGAGAACCAGACCGCGGGGTGATTCTGCCGGATGTACGTGCTGATGGTGCCTTTTCCGACGGCGGTCGGACCCGCGAGGACGGTGAGTCGATTATTCACAGATCTGAGGTTGTCACACTCAGGAATATTTCTCCAACAGGGCGGACTTCTGGTGCACGCCCAGGCCCTTGATCCTCCGTGAGGTGGCGATGCCGACCTCTTCCATCGCTGCTTCGGCGCGGCGGTCGCCGACACCGGGCAGGGCGCGCAGCAGATCGAGCACCCGCATCTTCGCGAGAGCCTCGTCGTCAGCGGCCTTTTTGAGCACGGCGGCGAGATCGGTATCACCGTTCTTCAGTGCCGACTTCACTTCGGCTCGTGCCTGACGTGCCTTGAACGCCTTGTCCAGAGCAGCGGTTCGCTGTTGCGGGGTCAACGGTTCGAGTGCCACATTATCTCCTCTGTCACCATGAACGGGCAGGTAGGGAAGTTGTCTCAGTCTAAGACAAAATCCCCGCGGAGATGCGCAACCAACGGAATTAAACTCTCCGTGGCCTCGTTTTCGTCCATCCGGGAACCGCCGCCGCCGTGTCCGCGGCCGCCGCAGCGGCCCGGACACAGGCGGCGTCAGTTCAGCATTGAGAGCGTGCGGTTGAGCTCCCGTGCAGCATCGGCCAGCCCTTCCGGTCCGGCCCCGAGCACTGCCCGGGAAGCCGTGGCGAGCACCTGTCCCGAAGCCAGGGCTTCGTCGCCGAAGACGGCCCGCAGCTCACCGATGCCCGCTCCCTGCGCGCCGACGCCGGGTGCCAGGATCGGACCCCCGCAGTCGACCGGGTCGAATCCCAGCTTCCGCGCGGCCTCTCCGATGGTGGCTCCGACGACGAGCCCGAAGGGTCCGACCGGCCCCGCGGGCTCCGCCGCTGCCGCCAGGGCCTGCGCATTGCGTTCGGCGACCTGGGTCACGATCGTCCCGGCCACGGATCCGCCGCGTCCCTGTGCGTGCTGGATCTCTCTGCCTTCCGGGTTCGAGGTCAGAGCGAGGACGAACACTCCCCTGCCATGGGCGGAGGCGAGTTCGAATGCCGGCTCCAGAGCTCCGAATCCGAGGTAAGGCGAGACGGTGATCGAATCGGCCGCCAGCGCCGAGGCGGGATCGAGGTACGCCTTCGCATAGGCTCCCATCGTCGACCCGATGTCGCCGCGCTTGATGTCGAGGACGGTGAGTATCCCGGCTTCCCGCGCCGCGGCGAGGGTCTCTTCGAGAGCGGCCACACCGGCCGAGCCGTACTGTTCGAAGAACGCCGACTGCGGTTTGACCGCGGCGACCGTTCCCTGCAATTCCTCGATCGTGCGCAGAGCGAACTCCCGCACACCGGCCGCGCTGCGCGGCAGCCCCCAGGACTGAAGCAGATGCTCGTGCGGGTCGATGCCCACGCACAGCGGTCCGTGCTTCGCCATGGCTGCGGCCAGTCGGGTGCCGAACATCAGGCGCTCCAGTCCTGCAGGCTGCGGACGTCGAACTTCTCGTCCCGAACCACTTCGAGGGAGGTCACCGCGGCGGCGAATTCGGCCAGCGTGGTGATCAACGGCACGGAGTTCGCGGTCGCGGCGGCACGGATCTCGTAGCCGTCGGCGCGTTCCTGCCGGCCCGAAGGCACGTTGATGACCATGTCGATGGTGCCCGCAGTGAGATAGTCGATGACCGTGCGGTCCTCGGCGTCGGCTTCGAAGTGCTTGTGCACCTGTGTGGTCTTGATCCCGTAGCGCGAGAGCACGGCCGCGGTTCCGGTGGTCGCGACGACGTCGAAGCCCATGTCGACGAGTTCCTTGACCGGCAGCACCATGGCGCGCTTGTCGCGGTCGGCGACGGAGACGAATACGGTTCCCGAGGTCGGCAGCTTCACTCCGGCCCCGAGGAGACCCTTGGCGAACGCGGTCGGGAAGTTGTGGTCGATGCCCATGACCTCACCGGTCGACCGCATCTCCGGGCCGAGGATCGAATCGACGATCTTGCCTTCGACGGTGCGGAAGCGACGGAAGGGAAGGACCGCCTCCTTGACGGCGATCGGGTGGTCCAGCGGCAGTGTGGACCCATCGCCCTCTGCAGCCAGCAGGTCACCGCGCAGATCCGCGATGGTCCGTCCCACCGCGATGAGTGCGGCGGCCTTGGCCAGCTGCGTCGAGGTCGCCTTCGACACGAACGGCACGGTGCGTGAGGCGCGGGGGTTGGCTTCGATGACGTGGAGGACGTCGGCGGCGATGGCGAACTGGATGTTGAGCAGTCCGCGCACCCCCACGCCTTCGGCGATGGCCTTCGTGCCCTGACGGACGCGTTCGAGGACGTCCTCGCCCAGAGTCAGCGACGGAAGCACGCATGCGGAGTCACCGGAGTGGATTCCCGCTTCCTCAATGTGCTCCATGATGCCGCCGATGTAGACCTGCTCTCCGTCGAAGAGCGCATCGACGTCGATTTCGATGGCATCTTCGAGGAACCGGTCGACGAGCACGGGACGGTCGCTGGAGATCTCCGTGGCCGTGGCCATGTAGTCGAGCAGCTGGGTGCGGTCGTAGACGATCTGCATCCCCCGCCCGCCGAGGACGTAGGAGGGACGCACGAGCACGGGGTAGCCGATGTTCTCTGCGATCGTCGCGGCCTCTGCAGCGGTCACGGCCGTGCCGTGCTTCGGTGCGGTCAGTCCGGCACGGCTGAGCACCGCACCGAATTCGCCGCGGTCCTCGGCCAGGTCGATCGCTTCGGGCTGGGTGCCGAGGACGGGCACGCCGGCGGCCTTGAGACGGTCGGCCAGCCCGAGCGGAGTCTGGCCGCCGAGAGTGCAGACGACGCCGAGGACCTCACCGGCGGCAAGCTCGGCATGGTAGATCTCCATGACGTCTTCGAAGGTCAGCGGTTCGAAGTAGAGGCGGTCGGCGGTGTCGTAGTCGGTCGACACGGTCTCCGGGTTGCAGTTGACCATGATCGTCTCGTACCCCGCCGAGGAGATCGCCATCGTCGCATGCACGCACGAGTAGTCGAATTCGATGCCCTGGCCGATCCGGTTCGGGCCCGAACCGAGGATGATCACGGCCGGTCGGTCGCGCGGCATGACCTCGGTCTCGGCGTCGTAGGACGAGTAGTGGTACGGAGTCTTCGCTTCGAATTCGCCGGCGCAGGTGTCGACGGTCTTGAACACCGGGCGTACGCGCAGCGCATGACGGATGCCGGTGACGACATCGGTGCTGAGGCTGCGCAGCTGCGCGATCTGCTCATCGGAGAAGCCGTGGTTCTTCGCGATCCGCAGCACCTGCTCGTCGAGTTCCTCGGCGTCGCGGACATGGGCGGCGACCTCGTTGATGAGTTGGATCTGATCGAGGTACCAGGGATCGATCTCGCAGGCGTCGAAGACCTCGGCAGCGGTGAGTCCGGCGGCCAGGCCCCGCTGGACGGAGTGGATGCGATCGGCGGTGGCGTGCGAAATCGCTTCGAGCACGGATTCGCGGACATCCTCGTCGGTGACGTCGGGCAGATCGGTCCAGCCGAAGGAGGAGTCCTTCTGCTCCAGCGACCGCATCGCCTTCTGCAGAGCGGTGGTGAAGTTGCGTCCCAGGGCCATGACCTCTCCGACGGATTTCATCGTCGTCGTCAGGGTCGGATCCGCGGCCGGGAACTTCTCGAAGGTGAAGCGCGGGATCTTCACGACCACATAGTCCAGGGTCGGTTCGAAGCTGGCCGGGGTCACCTTCGTGATGTCGTTGGGGATCTCATCGAGCGAGTACCCGACGGCGAGCTTCGCCGCCATCTTCGCGATCGGGAAGCCCGTGGCCTTCGACGCCAGCGCCGAGGAGCGGGAGACGCGTGGGTTCATCTCGATGGTGATGATCCGCCCGGTCTTCGGGTCGACGGCGAACTGGATGTTGCAGCCACCGGTGTCGACACCCACGGCACGGATGATGGCGATGCCGATATCGCGCATCTCCTGGTATTCGCGGTCGGTCAGCGTCAGCGCCGGGGCCACGGTGATCGAGTCACCGGTGTGCACCCCGACCGGGTCGACGTTCTCGATCGAGCACACGACGACGACGTTGTCCTTGTTGTCGCGCATGAGCTCGAGCTCATATTCCTTCCACCCGAGGATCGACTCCTCGAGCAGCACCTCGTGGGTGATGGAGTCGGCGAGTCCGGCGCCGGCGATGCGGCGCAGGTCTGTTTCGTCGTATGCCATGCCCGAACCGAGTCCGCCCATGGTGAAGGAGGGACGGACGACGACGGGGTAGTTGAGCTCCTCGGCGGCGGCCAGAGCCTCGTCGAGGGTGTGGCAGATGGCCGAACGGGCCACCTCGGCGCCGCAGTCGACGGCGATGTCCTTGAACTTCTGCCGATCCTCGCCCCGTTGGATGGCGTCGACGTCGGCGCCGATCAGTTCGACGCCGTACTTCTCGAGCACACCCGATTCGTAGAGGGCGATCGCAGCGTTGAGGGCGGTCTGTCCGCCGAGCGTCGGCAGGAGCGCATCGGGGCGTTCCTTGTCGATGATCGTCTCGATCACCTCGGGGTCGATCGGTTCGACGTAGGTGGCATCGGCGATGTCCGGGTCGGTCATGATCGTCGCCGGATTGGAGTTGATGAGGATGACGCGCAGTCCCTCGGACCGCAGGACACGGCAGGCCTGGGTGCCGGAATAGTCGAATTCGCAGGCCTGGCCGATGACGATCGGGCCGGATCCGATGACGAGGACGGATTTGAGGTCTTGTCTCAGTGGCATGGGGTTCTCCTTAGGCCTGTGCAGCCTGGTGGGCCGGGGAAGCGGACATGAGGTCGACGAAGCGATCGAACAGGTAGCTCGAATCGTGCGGGCCGGCCGCGGCCTCGGGATGGAACTGGACGGAGAAGGCCGGGATGTCGAGGCATGCCAGACCCTCGACGACATCGTCGTTGAGACACACGTGGGAGACGGTGACACGACCGTAGTCGGCCTTGTGCGGAGCGATCGTCTCGCCTTCAAGCGGTGCGTCGACGGCGAAGCCGTGGTTCTGCGAGGTGATCTCGACCTTGTTCGTCGTACGGTCCATCACGGGCACGTTGATGCCGCGGTGGCCGAAGGGCAGCTTATAGGTGCCGAAGCCCAGGGCACGGCCGAGCAGCTGGTTGCCGAAGCAGATGCCGAAGAACGGCAGGCCGGCATCGAGCACGGCTCGCAGCAGTTCGACCTGGTCATCGGCGGCAGCGGGGTCTCCGGGACCGTTGGAGAAGAAGACTCCGTCGACGCCGATCGCCTGGATCTCCTCGAAGCTGATCGACGACGGCACGAGGTGGACGTCGATGCCGCGTTCGGTCAGGCGCTCCGGTGTCATCGACTTGATTCCGAGGTCGACGGCGGCGACGCTGAACTTCTTCTGTCCGCGGGCGGGGATGAGCGTGGGCTCGGTGATCGAGACTTCGTCGACGAGGTTGGCCCCGGCCATCTGCGGGGAGGCCTGGACCCGGGCGAGCAGTTCGGTCTCGGGCGCCTCGGCGGCGGGTCCGGAGAAGATGCCGACTCGCATGGCGCCCTTGTCGCGCAGGTGACGAGTCAGGGCACGGGTGTCGACGTCGCTGATGCCGACGACTCCGGACTCGGTCAGCCAGTCGACGAGGTCGCCTTCGGAGCGCCAGCTCGACGAGATCCGTGAGGCGTCGCGGACGACGTAGCCGGCTGCCCAGATCTGAGCGGATTCGTCGTCGGTGCGGTTGATGCCGGTGTTGCCGATGTGCGGGGCGGCCTGGATGATGATCTGCCGGTGGTAGGACGGGTCTGTCAGAGTCTCCTGGTAACCGGACATGGCGGTGACGAACACGGCTTCGCCGGTCGTCTCGCCGATGGCTCCGTACGCGGATCCGTGGAAGGTCCGGCCGTCTTCGAGGATGAGGATGGCGGGTGTGGTGGAAAAGCTCATTGTGCCTCTTCGATCATTTCGCGGATGCGGTCGACGGTGGAAGTGGTGGATGCGGCGTAACGGGCACGGAAACCCGTGTCGACGAGGGTGTCGCCGAGGCGCCAGGTGATGCGGACGATGCCTCCGCGTTCGACGAACTTCCCGATCATCCCGGACGTGGTGTCCACGGAGACGATGTCGCGGCGCGGGATGAGGAAGTCCTCGCGGCCGGCCAGGTCCATGATCACTCCCCCGTCGGTGATGACGAGTTCGCCGGTGGTGCGGATGCCCAGGCCGTGGACGGCGACGCGTTCGAGGGGATGTCCCGCCTTCGTCGTCGAGACATAGGAGCCTTCGACGGGATCGGCCACGGGGGTGATGCCCATGTGCGGCTTCGGCGGGGTCACGACCTCTGACTGGGACTGCTTGCGTCGGCTCCATCCCCACGCGATCGCGATGATCACGACGACGATGACGACGGCGACGATGAGGGTGCCTACTGATCGGTCCATGTTGCTCCTGCCGGGTGGGGTGTGGTGAGTGCCCCTGCGGCCAGAACCCGGTGGCCGTAGAAGAAGGTGTCGGTGATCCGTGCCCTGACTTCGAGACCGTCGAAGGGGTTGTTGCGTCCCTTCGTCGCGTGAGCGGACGGTTCGATCCGGTGCGGAGCGTCGGGGTCGACGAGGACGATGTTGGCACTCGCGCCGATCGCGAGGCTGCCGTGTCCGGAGGCACCGGTGATGCGTGCCGGTGTCGCCGACATCACGCGGGCGACATCGCCGAAGTCGAAGTCGTGCTCGCGCATGGCTTCGACGACGATCGACAAGGCGGTCTCCATGCCGACCATGCCCATGGCCGCTGCGGTCCATTCGCTGCATTTGTGTTCGGCGGTGTGCGGGGCGTGGTCGGTGCCGACGACGTCGATGGTGCCGTCGGCCAGTGCTTCGCGCAGCGCCTGGACATCGGCATCCGTGCGCAGCGGA
Source organism: Brevibacterium sp. FAM 27836 (assembly GCF_051351055.1). NCBI lineage: Bacteria > Bacillati > Actinomycetota > Actinomycetes > Micrococcales > Brevibacteriaceae > Brevibacterium > Brevibacterium sp. FAM 27836. The sequence continues at coordinate 3,797,988 of NZ_CP195711.1, read as the reverse complement.
GGGTTGACCTTGAAGACGGGGTCGAAGCTCCGCACGAGTTCGTCGGTGAGCATGAGGTGGTGCGGAGTCACCTCGGCGGTGACCGCCACTCCCCTCGACTTGGCCCAGCGGATGAGGTCGACGCTGCCGGCGGTCGAGGCATGGCAGATGTGCAGGCGCGAGCCGACGTGTTCGGCCAGGAGCACATCGCGGGCGATGATCGACTCCTCGGCCACGGCCGGCCAGCCGGGCAGTCCGAGCTCGGCGGAGACGGTGCCCTCATTCATCTGCGCACCTTCGGTCAGGCGCGGCTCCTGAGCGTGCTGGGCGATGATCCCGTCGAAGGTCTTGACGTATTCGAGCGCGCGGCGCATGAGCAACGGGTCCGAGACGCAGATCCCGTCGTCGGAGAACATCCGCACGCGCGCTTCTGAGCGGGCCATCGCGCCGAGTTCCGCGAGCTGCTTGCCTTCGAGCCCGGTGGTGACGGCGCCGACGGGCACGACTTCGGTGAAGCCGGCGGCTCGCCCGAGGCGGTGCACCTGTTCGACGACGCCGGCCGTGTCGGCCACCGGTGCGGTGTTCGCCATGGCGTGCACGCAGGTGTATCCGCCGGCCGCGGCCGAACGGGAGCCGCTGAGCACGGTCTCTGCGTCTTCTTTGCCGGGTTCGCGCAGGTGGGTGTGCATGTCGACGAGTCCCGGCAGGGCCACGAGGCCGGCGGCGTCGACGATCTCGGGATCGCTTCCGGCGACGAGTTCGGGGTCGACGATGCGTCCCTCGCACACGGCGATGTCGGCGACTCCGCGTCCGAGCACATCGGCTCCGCGGATGAGGTAATCAGTCATTGGTCTCCTCCTGACCGGTCAGCAGACGGTAGAGGACCGCCATGCGCACGCTCACTCCGTTCTCGACTTGGTCGAGGACGAGGGCGCGGGGTGAATCCGCTGCGGCAGCGGAGATCTCGAAACCGCGATTCATCGGTCCCGGATGCATGATGAAGGTGTGGGCGGGCAGCTTCTCGAACCTCGCGGCGCTCAGTCCCCACAGGCGCGCGTATTCGCGTTCGTTGGGGAAGAAGGATTCGTGCATCCGCTCGTGTTGGACACGGAGCATCATCACGGCCGCGAAGTCCTCGCTGCGCAGTGCTTCGTCGAAGTCGAAGTGGACGGTCACCGGCCAGTGCTCGACACCCCACGGGAGGAGAGTAGGCGGGGCGATGAGGTGGACATCAGCGCCGAGGCGGGCCAACAGGTGGACGTTCGAGCGGGCTACCCGGGAGTGGAGGATGTCTCCGACGATGGCGACCTTCGCCCCGTCGAGGCCTCTCCCCCGCGGTCCCCCGGCCACCGGCCCCGAGGCGGGGACCCCGGCCAGCGCCCGGCGCAGGGTGAATGCGTCGAGCAGCGCCTGGGTGGGGTGTTCGTGGGTGCCGTCACCGGCGTTGATGACGGGCACGTCGATCCATCCGGTGTGGGCGAGCCGGTGTGCCGTTCCCGCGCCGCCATGGCGGACGACGATGGCATCGGCACCCATCGCGGAGATCGTCTGGATGGTGTCCTGGAGGCTCTCGCCCTTCGACACCGAGGAGCCCTTGGCGGAGAAGTTGAGCACATCGGCCGAGAGTCGTTTGGCGGCGGCCTCGAAGGACAGTCGGGTGCGAGTGGAGTCTTCGAAGAAGAGGTTGACGACCGTGCGTCCGCGCAGCACGGGCAGCTTCTTGACTTCGCGTTCCGACACGAGCGTCATCTCTTCGGCGATGTCGAGGATGCCGATGGCGTCCTCACGGCTCAGGGAGGCGGTGTCGAGCAGATGCTTCATTCCCGGCCTCCCGAGATGGTCACGGAGTCCGATCCGTCGATTTCGTCCAGGCTGACGTTGACGCGTTCGCTGCTCGAGGTCGGCAGGTTCTTGCCCACATGGTCGGCGCGGATCGGCAGGTCCCGGTGGCCGCGGTCGACGAGGACGGCGAGGCGGACCTTCGCGGGACGGCCGACATCGGCCAGGGCGTCGAGTCCGGCACGGATGGTGCGGCCGGAGAAGAGCACATCGTCGACGAGGACGACGGTCTTCGCATCGATTCCTGATGCCGGGATCGAGGTCGGTTCGGGTGCCCGGTAGGAGCCGCCGCGCAGGTCATCGCGGTACATCGTGATGTCGAGGCTGCCGGCGAGTTCGGTCGCGGCTTCCGGGCGTCCCGAGATCGAGGCGATCGCCTCGGCGAGCCGGAGGGCCAGCGGGACTCCGCGGCGTGGGATGCCGAGGAGGACCAAGTCGTCGCTGCCCTTGTTGGATTCGATGATCTCATGGGCAATCCGCGTGATCGCCCGCGATATATCGGCTGCGTCCAGCACTGTTCGCTGTGTCATGCTTCCCCTTCTCCGCCTCTCCGGACGGTGGTTAAAGGAGTGGTTCGATTCGATTGTAGACCCAGCGCTTCTCACGCTGGTGGGCGGGTCCGGAGTCCGGACCCGCCGACTCAGATGAGCGTCGGTTTGACGTCGAGGATGCGTGAGAGCAGACCCGAGACGAAGTTCGGTGAGTCATCCGTGGAGAACTGCCGTGCCAGGGACACGGCTTCGTCGATGGCCACCTTGTCGGGGACGTCATCGTTGAACAGCAGCTCCCAGGTGCCGATCTCGAGCAGGGATCGGTCGACTGCGGGCATACGGTCCAGCGTCCAGCCCTGAGAATGGGTGGAGATGATCTCGTCGATCTCCGCCTGCTTCTCGGTGATGCCTCGAACGATCTCGACCGCGTATTCCTTCATCGGATAGTCGGGGTCGTTCGACCGCATCGTGACGAGTTCGTCCATGGCCAGTCGACGCTGCCCGGCTTCGAAGAGCAGCTCGAGAGCCCTGCGACGGGCTCGGGTTCGTGCGGACGCCACTTACTTGACGCGTCCGAGGTAATCGCCGGTGCGGGTGTCGACCTTGACCTTGGTGCCCTCTTCGAGGAACAGCGGAACCTGGATCTCGTAGCCCGTCTCGAGCGTCGCGGGCTTCGAACCACCGGTCGAACGGTCGCCCTGCAGACCGGGTTCGGTGTGGGTGATGCTCAGTTCCACCGACGGCGGCAGCTCAACGGACAGAGGGGTGCCTTCGTGGAACGAGACCTGCAGCTGCTGGTTCTCGAGCATGTAGTTCGCCGCATCGCCGACGAGCTCGGGCGAGATCGGAACCTGATCGTAGTCCTCGGCGTCCATGAAGACGTAGTCGGTGCCGTCATGGTAGAGGTACTGCATGTCGCGGCGGTCGACATTGGCGGTCTCGACCTTGGTGCCGGCGTTGAAGGTCTTGTCGATGATCTTGCCGGAGGTCACGCTCTTGAGCTTGGTGCGAACGAACGCCGGACCCTTGCCGGGCTTGACGTGCTGGAACTCCAGCACCTGCCACAGCTGGTTGTCGAGGTTGAGCACGAGGCCGTTCTTCAGGTCGTTCGTTGTCGCCACTAATTCGTCCTTCTTCGCTTCAGTCCAGATCACCGAGCGGTGATCGCAGTTGGCCGGCGCCGTGCGCGACCCTCTGCTGAGGGTCGACGAATGCGCCACTGGGCAATTCTAGCAAGCTCGCAGAGCGGCTTCCATCCGAGGGCCGGAGCGGGTGTTGCGCAGGCTTTCGGTTGAGTGCCCAGGCCGTGCTCGGTCCGGGGCCGGGCTGTGCTGTCAGCCGAGGTCGGTGCGCAGCGAGACCGTCGGTGCGCTCTCACCGACCTCCTGGTAGGCGGTGAAGAGGATCGAAGCGTCGGGGATCTCGACGGTGCTCGGATCTCCGATTCCGCTCAGCAGCACCATGCGCAGCATTGCTCCGCGGGCCTTCTTGTCTCGCTTCATCGTGTCCAGCAGCTGCGGCCACACATCCGAGCGGTAGCCGGTGGGCAGGCCGAGCTTGCTCAGAAGCTCCCGGTGGAGGTCGACGATTTCATACGGGAGGCTCTTGACCATCGAGGCGACCTCGGCGGCGAAGACCATGCCCACGGACACCGCGGCCCCGTGCCGCCACTGGTAGCGCTCTTTGTGTTCGATCGCGTGTCCGAGGGTGTGTCCGTAGTTGAGGATCTCCCGATGGCCGGATTCCTTGAAGTCGCCGGAGACGACTTCGGCCTTGACGCGGATGGAGCGTTCGATGAGTTCACGCAGCACCGGACCCTGCACATCACCGATCTCCTCTTTCGAGTGGGAGGAGATGAGATCGAGGATGGACTTGTCGGCGATGAAGCCGGTCTTGACCACCTCGGCGAGTCCGGTGAAGAGCTCGTTCTCCGGCAGGGTGCCCAGGGTGTCGAGGTCGACGAGCACTCCGGCCGGGGCGTGGAATGACCCGACGAGGTTCTTGCCTTCGGCCGTGTTGATGCCGGTCTTGCCGCCGACTGCGGCGTCGACCATGCCGAGCACGGTGGTGGGGATGTGGACGACGCGGATGCCGCGCAGCCAGGTGGCGGCGACGAAGCCGCCGAGATCGCTCACGGCTCCCCCGCCGACGGTGACGATGGCATCGGTGCGAGTGAAGTCGGACTGACCGAGCACCTGCCAGCAGAAGGCCGCGACCTGAACGTGCTTGGCTTCTTCGGCATCCGGGATCTCCGCGGCCACAGCCTCGAGACCGGCGGCGGCGAGGTCGTCGCGGACGCTCTCACCGGTGGTGCGCAGGGCACGCGGGTGGATGACGAGGACCTTCTCGACTCGATTGCCCAGCAGCCCGGGCAGTTCGCCGAGCAGTCCCTGGCCGACGAGGACCGGGTAGGTTCCACCGGCGTCCACATTGATGCGTGTGAGGCTCATTCGTCCGTCTTTCTGATCGTTCTCAGCGTCTTCTTCGTCCGGTGTCCGATGCGGCACCGGCCCCGTCTCAGCCTAGCCCTGCGGGGCGGGTGCGGGCGAGGAGTCCCGCGCTCGTGGTGGGCAACGTCTCATCCCGCGGGCGCTCAGCGGGTGCGACGACGCCGGCGGCCTACTCCCCGTGCGCCCCGCTGCTGCCGTCGTCATCGAGGTGAGCGTACTTCGCGTATTCTTCGGCCCGCTGCAGACCGGTGAGCACATCGACGACACGGTTGACCACCGTCGACGGCGGAGAGTTCGAGGCCTGGACGCGAAAGGTCGCGACTTGTTCGTAATACGGTTCGCGTTCCTCCACCAGCGCCAGCCAGTTCTCCACCGCCGTGCCGGCTCCGCGCAGCAGCGGACGATGCGGGGCGGTCAGGCGCTGAGACACCGTGTCGACATCGATATCGACGTGCACGACCTTGATCGCCGGGTGGAGCAGCTGGGCACGGGTGCCCGAGTTGAGGATCGCTCCTCCGCCGAGGGACACGATGCCCGGCCGGTCGAGCAGTCGCCGCAGGGCCCGGCGCACGACCTCGCGCTCGATCCGACGGAAGTGGTCTTCTCCGCGCTCGACGAAGATCTCGGAGATGACCCCGTACTTCTCGACGATATTCGCATCGGTGTCCGTCAGCGGCAGTCCGAGCCGGTCGGCCAGCAGCCGACCGATCGTCGACTTTCCGGCTGCCGGCGGTCCGGAGAGCACGATGCGCGAGAGCGCGGCGGGAACCGGTTCCAACGGCGGAACCGGTTTCGGGAGCGGGGCCTGGTTCATCGCCCGATGCGAAGGTTCTCCGGAATCGCCGCTGCGTAGGCGTCCAGATTCCGCTTCGTCTCGGCGACGGAGTCGCCTCCGAACTTCTCGACCACGGCCTCGGCGAGGACGAGCGCGACCATCGCTTCGGCGACGACTCCGGCGGCGGGGACCGCGCAGACATCGGAGCGCTGGTGGTTCGCCTTCGCCGCCTCGCCGGTCTCGACGTCGACGGTCGACAGGGCACGCGGCACCGTGGCGATCGGCTTCATTCCGGCACGCACCCGCAACGGCCCGCCGGTCGACATTCCGCCTTCGGTGCCTCCGGCACGGTTGCTGCCGCGGCGGAAGCCATCGGGGCCGACTTCGAGTTCGTCATGGGCCTGCGAACCGGGACGCTTCGTGGTGAGGAAGCCGTCACCGACTTCGACTCCCTTGATCGCCTGGATGCCCATGAGGGCTCCAGCCAGGCGGGAGTCGAGCCGGCGGTCCCAGTGAACATGGGAGCCGAGCCCCGGCGGCAGGTCGTAGGCGAGGACCTCGACGACTCCCCCGAGCGTGTCCCCGGCCTTCTTCGCCGTGTCGATCTCAGCAACCATCGCCGCCGACAGTGCGGGATCGAAGCAGCGCACCGGATCGGCGTCGAGGTCGTCGACGTCGGCGGCGGTGGGCAGATCGGGCACGGCCTCGGAGTCGTGTTCGGCTCCGCCGATGGCCACGGTGTGGGAGACGAGGGTGATGCCGAGTTCACCGAGGAAGTTCGCGGCCACGGTGCCCAGGGCCACGCGCATCGCGGTTTCGCGGGCGGACGCGCGTTCGAGCACCGGACGGGCTTCGTCGAAGCCGTACTTCTGCATGCCGACGATGTCGGCGTGGCCGGGACGGGGACGGGTCAGCGGTGCGTTGCGGGCCAGTCCTTCGAGTTCGGCTGCGTCGACGGGGCCGGCGCTCATCACGGACTCCCATTTCGGCCATTCCGTATTCCCGACCTCGATGGCCACGGGTGAGCCGAGGGTCTCGCCGTGGCGGACGCCGCCGAGGAGCCTCACCTCGTCGGCTTCGAACTTCATCCGAGCGCCGCGGCCGTAGCCGAGTCGGCGGCGAGCCAGGCTCGCGCGGATATCGTCTCTGGTGATCGGTACATGGGCCGGAAGCCCCTCAATGATCCCGGTCAGCGCCTCGCCGTGGGATTCGCCTGCAGTCAGCCATCTCAACATTCCACCGATTCTACAAAAGGATTGGAGCGAGCACCGACCCCAGCCACATCCCGGATAGCATCGCCGGTCCGAAAGCGATCGTCACCCCGCGCAGACGCCGGGCTCGAATCGCTCCGATGAGCGCCCACACGCCGGCGATGAGCATCATCACGACAAGGACCAGCGGCGGCGCCCACGGGTCATAGAGTCCGGCGACGGCGAAGACGAGGAACGCGAGTTTGACGTCCCCGAGGCCCATCGTCTGGGTTCGCAGCACCCGCCCGAGCAGATGGAGGAGACCGAAGAGCACGAGGGCGAGGAGACCGGCGAAGAATGCGGTGAACCAGAACCGCATCTGCCCGCTCACGGAGCCGACGATGAGCAGGGCCGCACCGGCCAGCATCGTCGGGTAGACGATCCGGTCGGGCAGCCGGCGCACGATGACATCAGCGAGGATGAGGAATGGTGTGACGCCTGCGGCGAGTCCGAGGAACAGGCCCGAGACGATGAGGTCGGCCGAGTTCGGATGCACAGCGGTCAGCGTTGTCGCGCTGAGCGGCGCCGAGGCGGCCCATCCGGTGACCGGTGCGAGCACGGTGAGCTGGAAGACTCCGGCGGCACCGACGGCGATGAGGATTCCGACCAGCACCGGCCAGGGTCCGTGCGGGATCCGGAAGGCTCGCCACCGGGCCAGATGGCTGTCATCGTGGAGCCAGAATCGCGGGGTCCGGGCGAGCAGGAGGCCGACGGCCAAAGCGGTGAGGACCGTGAGTCCAGTGACCATTCCGTGCAGCACCCCGGCCTCCACCGTCTCCTCCGCTCAGTTCCGGGACCGGGCGGGAGACTCCGCCAGGGCAGCGTACATCGCGTCCGCGATCCGCTCCAGCAGTTCCGGTCCCGCCGGCAGCTGCACGCCGGCTTCGTCGGTGCCCGTCGCCGCGGCGGCGTCGAAGAACATCTCGAACTGGGCCACAGCCTGTTCGACGAGCATCGCCGTGCCGATGACCGGGTGCAGTCCGTGGGCTGCGGCTGCGGCGAGGAACGCCGAATCCGCGGCGTAGGCGACGTCGAGAGCCACCCCACCCCAATCCGCGCGGGGTCCGCCCCAGACCGGTTCGGGGGCCGCCTCGGCGGGCAGAGTGGAGATGACGACCGCTGACGGATCGATCCGGTCCAGGCCTCCCACCGAGGCGGTCAGACCGAGCCGAGCGGCGAGGTCGAGGACCCGGCCGGCTCGGTCGGGTCTGCGGACGCGGAAGTCGACATGGGCGATGCCGAGATCGCGGCAGGCCACCAGCGCCGAGGCGGCCGTGGCCCCGGCACCGAGGATCGTCGCTCGTCCGGTTCCCGCGCTGCTCTCCCGGGTGACATCGTGGTTCCGTCCCGCACTCAGGTGCGGGGCGATGGCCCTGACGATGCCGCGCACATCCGTGTTCGCCACCGCCGTCTCGTCTCCGGTGCGCACGAGGGTGTTGCCGGCTCCGGTGAGAGCGGCCGTGTCATCGATCGACCAGCCTCGTTCGGCGGCTAAGGTCACGAGGCGGTCCTTGAGCGGCATCGTCAGCGAGAATCCCGTGTGCTCGGGATGAGCGTCGAGGAACGCCTCGAGCTCATCGGCGACGAGTTCGTGTCGGGAGTACTCGCTCGTGCCCAGGCCGAGGGCGGCGAAGGCGCTGCGGTGCAGCAGCGGTGACTTCGAATGCGCGATCGGCGATCCCAGCACCGCGGCGCGAATCCTCATTCCTTGCCGCCGTCGGAGTTGTGCTCTTTGAGCCATTTCCGGTAGATCTCGACGTTCTTCTGGTGTTCGTCGTAGGTGTTCGCGAACTTCGTCTCCCCCGTGTCCGGGTTCGTGGCCACGAAGAACTGCCAATCACCGTCTGCCGGGTTGAGTGCGGCCTCCACCGCGCCCTCGCTCGGGGCGTTGATCGGTCCGGGCGGCAGCCCCTTCTTCTTGTACGTGTTGTACGGCGAATCCGACTGACGCTCTTCCTTCGTCGTCGTCAGGTCCGACCGGGCGCCGTGGATGTAGGCGACGGTGGCATCGGACTGCAGCAGCCCGCCGGTCTTCGACTTGTCCGAGATCCGGTTGAGGAACACACGGGCGACTTTCCTGCGCACCTCTTCATCGCCCGGGGATTCCTTCTCCACGAGGCTGGCCAGGGTGAGGATGCGATTGGCGTCCTTGGCCTCGATGCCGAGGTCGTCGAGTTCGGCTTCGGTCTTGTCGACCATCTCCTGGACGACATCCTCGGCGGTCTTCGTCTTATTCATTTCGTAGGTCGCCGGATAGAGGTAGCCTTCGAGACTCTCGGCGTCGATGTCGAGGCCGTAGTCCTTCGGGGTCTTGTCGTCGAGGGCTTTGTCGACCTCGTCGGCATTCATCCCCGATTCGATCATGATCGCCTTGATCTCCTCGACCTGCTTGCCTTCGGCGACCGTGATCTTCGGTGGGGCGATGGGATTGATGAGCGCTTCGACCGCGGCCTTCGAGCTCATCTTCTCCCGCATCGTCCACGTGCCGGCCTGGATGGTCGCATCCCGGCGTTCGACTTCGTCGAGGAAGGGACCCGAGTTCATGATCACGCCCTCTTCGACGAGTTGGTTGGCCACGGTGCGCGCAGAGGAACCGGGGGCGATCTCAATGGACACCTCGTTGGTGCCCTGGCCTTCGTAATCGCCTTTGGGGCCGAAGAGGTCGTCGAAGACTCCTCCGGCAGCCTTGACCCCGAAGAATCCGCCGATGCCGAAGACGAGGACGCAGATGACGATGATCGTCGTCGTCCGCCGCCGGCGCATCATCCGCCGCCGCGCCTTCGCCTTGATCTCTGAACGGGTTAGTCCTTCATCTGCTGAGAACTCGCCAGGGAACGGGTTCATTGCTCACTCTCCTCGTCGGGCATCTCGCGTCCGGCGGGGACACCGGTGTTGTGTTCGAACTCGAGGGCGTTCTGCAGGATGATGACGGCGGCTTGGGCGTCGACGATCTCGCGCCGCTGACGCACGGATTTCCCGGCCGCAGCCAGGGCGTGGTGGGCTTCGACGGTCGTGAACCGTTCGTCGATGAGGCGGACGGGTGTGTCGGTGGCGGCGGCGACCTTGCGGGCGAATTCCAGCGCCGAGGCGGCCGCCGCGCGGGCAGCCCCGTCGAGGGACTTCGGGTCACCGGCGAGGAGTTCGATGGGTTCGTATTCCTCGACGAGTTCGCGCAGCTCCTTCAATGCCGCCGGTTCGTCCTTGCGACGGACGACGCAGAGCGGAGTCGCGAGGATGCCGTCGGGGTCGCAGGAGGCGACCCCGATCCGCACCGAACCGATGTCGAGGCCCAGGCGGCGACCTCGGCGGAAACTCACTGGATGGCCGCCTTGACGGCCGCGATGGCGGCCGGGATCGCTGTGGAGTCGCTGCCGCCGCCCTGGGCGAGGTCGGGCCGGCCGCCGCCTCCGCCGCCGAGTTCGCTGCAGGCCAGGGAGACGAGCTTGCCCGCCTGCAGACTGGCGGTGCGGGCCTTTTCGGTGGTGGCGATGACGACGACGGGTTTGCCGTTGCTCACACCCAGCCCGAGGACCACGGCCTGCCGATCGTTGACGCGGCCGCGCAGCTCGGTGACGACGGTGCGGATGTCACCGGCGTTGGAGACATCGCCGAGCTCGGCGACGACGAAGAGGGTGTCACCGACGGTCTGCGCCTCGTCGAGGTACTTCCCGGCCGAGGCGAGCAGCTGCTGTGCGTTGAGGCGGGCGATCTCCTTCTCCGCGTCCTTGAGTCGGCTCATGAGGTCCGAGACCCGCGAGGTGACGTCGGTGCCGGGAACCTTGAGCATTTCGGACAGTGAGGACACGATCGTGCGTTCGGCGGCCAGCGAGCGGAAGGCATCCATGCCGACGGCGGCTTCGATGCGGCGGACTCCCGATCCCACGGAGGCTTCGGAGAGCACGGAGATCGGTCCGACCTCGGCCGATGCTCCGACGTGGGTGCCGCCGCAGAGTTCGCGGGAGAAGGGCCCGCCGATGTCGACGACGCGCACCACGTTCGGGTACTTCTCACCGAACAGGGCCATGGCGCCGGACTTCCTCGCCGCGTCGAAGGGCATGTATTCGGTTCCGACTTCGTAGTTCGAACGCACGGCGAGGTTGGCGACCTCTTCGATCTCGGCCCGCATCTGCGGGCTCGGGGCTTCGGGGAAGGAGTAGTCGAAGCGCATGTAGCCGGGTTGGTTGAGCGAACCCGCCTGCACGGCGTGGTTGCCGAGGATCTCGCGCAGCGCAGCGTGGACGAGGTGGGTGGCGGTATGAGCCTGGGCGCCCAGGAACCGGTGGTCGTGGTCGACGGCGGCGAGCACCTCGTCTCCGACGTGGAGTTCACCGTCGATGACCTCGACACGGTGGGCGGGCAGTCCCTTGACCGGGTTCTGCACATCGGTGACGCGGGCGGTGAAACGGTGCCCGGAGATGAGGCCGACGTCGGCGCGCTGGCCGCCGGATTCGGCGTAGAACGGGGTGAGGTCGAGGACGACGTCGGCGCTCTGGCCGGCGGTGAGCACCTCGGTGGCGACCCCGTCTGCGACGATGCCGCGGACCCGCGAATCGGCTTCGAGCCTGTCGTAGCCGACGAATTCGCTGCTGCCTTCGTCGAGCAGAGCGGAGTAGGCGGACAGGTCGGTGTGCCCGCCGCCCTTCTTCGCCTTCGCATCGGCCTTCGCACGGGTGCGCTGCTCGCTCATGAGCTCACGGAACCCGGTCTCGTCGACGTTGAGTCCCGCCTCGGCGGCCATCTCCATGGTGAGGTCGATGGGGAAGCCGTGTGTGTCGTGGAGGGCGAAGGCGATGTCGCCGCTGATGGTCTTCTCGGGTCCGGTGAGCGAATCGGCGGCGTTCGCGAACAGTTGGGTGCCGGATTCCAGTGTGCGCAGGAACGCCTTCTCCTCGGCGTAGGCGACCCGGGAGATCCGGTCGAAGTCGGTTTCGAGTTCGGGGTAGGACAGCTTCATCGCCTGCATGGACACGGGCAGCAGCTCGGGCAGGACCTCGTCCTTGACACCGAGCAGCCGCATCGCGCGCACGGCACGGCGGAGCAGTCGGCGGAGGATGTAGCCGCGGCCTTCGTTTCCGGGGCGGACTCCGTCGCCGATGATGATGAGAGCCGAACGGACGTGGTCGGCGACGACGCGCATCTGCACATCGGCGTGTTCGTCTGCTCCGTACTCGCGGCCGGAGAGGCGGCTGGCGACTTCGATGACGGGGAACACTTCGTCGATCTCATACATGTTCTCCACACCCTGGAGCAGGAACGCCACGCGCTCGAGTCCCATACCGGTGTCGATGTTCTTCGCGGGCAGGTCCCCGGCGATGTCGAAATCGACCTTCGAGCGCACCTCGGAGAGTTCGAACTCCATGAACACGAGGTTCCAGATCTCGATGTAGCGGTCTTCATCGGCCACAGGGCCGCCTTCGACGCCGTAGTCGGGACCGCGGTCGAAGTAGATCTCCGAGCAGTAGCCGCCGGGGCCGGGCTGGCCGGTGTGCCAGAAGTTGTCTTCGCTGTCGCGCAGCTGAATGCGCGCACGCGGGATGGAGGTCTCCTCCAGCCACATGTCGATGGTCTCGGTGTCGTCCTCGTGGACGGTCGCCCACAGCAGTTCGGGGTCGAAGCCCAGGCCGCCCTCAGCGACGGGGTTCGTCAGCAGTGACCAGGCGAACTTGATGGCATCGCGTTTGAAGTAGTCGCCGAAGGAGAAGTTGCCGTTCATCTGGAAGAACGTACCGTGGCGCGTCGTCTTGCCGACCTCTTCGATATCGGCGGTGCGCACACACTTCTGCACACTGGTGGCGCGGTTGAATGGTGCGGGTTCCCGGCCGGTGAGGTAGGGGATGAACTGGACCATGCCTGCGATGTTGAACAGGATGGACGGATCGGAGCTGATCACCGACGCCGAGGGGACCACGGTGTGCCCGTTCGCTTCGAAGTAGTCCAACCAGCGTTGCTTGATCTCTGCCGTCTTCAATCCAAGACCTTTCACGTATTGCCCGTGCGTGACCGCACTTACTCGTGCGTACCCGCACTTAACAGGGACTAGTTTAATGGCTCGGCCGCAATATGCGAGGTCGGGCGGCGTGCCTGGGAACCGGGAGCGGATCTCCGCACTCTTCGCAGATGACCGGTCGACCCCGTCGGGGGTCTTCGCCCCGACCGGTCGAGGTCGCCCGAGGGTGAATGCACGACTGCCCGGAACCAACGGTCCCGGGCAGTCGCGGCGGCTCGTGGCTTGGCTCAGCCGATCAGCGCGAGTAGAACTCGACGACGAGCTGAACGTCACAGGTCACGGGCACCTCTTCGCGCTTCGGAGTGCGCAGCAGGGTGGCCTGCAGGCCTTCGAGGTTGACGTTGAGGTAACCGGGAACCGCGGGCAGGACATCCTTGTGTCCGCCGGCAGCGGCGACCTGGAACGGATCCATCGAGGCCGAACGCTCATGCACCTGGATGGTCTGGCCTTCCTTCACGCGGAAGGAGGGACGGTCCACGCGCTGTCCGTCGACCGTGATGTGGCGGTGGACGACGAACTGACGGGCCTGCGCCATGGTGCGGGCGAAGCCGGAGCGCAGAACGAGTGCGTCGAGACGCATTTCGAGGAGCTCGACCATGGTCTCACCGGTCAGACCGGGCAGACGGGCGGCTTCCTTGTAGGTCTTGAGCATCTGCGCCTCACGGATGCCGTACTGCGCGCGCAGACGCTGCTTCTCCTTGAGACGGACCGAGTAGTCGCTGTCGTTGCGACGGCGAGCACGGCCGTGCTCGCCTGGAGGATAGGGGCGACGCTCGAAGTACTTCTCTGCCTTAGGTGTCAGAGCAAGGCCGAGGGCGCGCGAGACGCGCGTCATCCGGCGATTACGTGCTGGTGCTGGCACTTGGTTACCTTTCATCACAATGATTCGTCACGACCGGCCATCGGTTCTCGCCCGAGTCGCAACCGTTGTTTCCCCGGATGGGAAGGAGGGATTGAGCGTCGAGATCCGCTCGCACCGACCGCCTTTAGCGTGCAGGCACAACAGCACTCCATCTTAGCGGCTGTTCCGGCGGTCGCGCAAAGCGGCAGCCGGCGCGGGCCGCCCGGGTCTCACCTCTGCTGCGTGTTCATGGCCGCATCGGCGACGGCCGCCCCGGAACCGCTGTAGATGTTGACCACGGCGTGGACTCCCGACTGGTTGAAGTGCGCCGCCTGGTCGGGTCGCTGCACGACGGCGGCGATGGTTCCGTCGAAGCCGGCGATGCGCAGCTGGTCGAGAGCGAAGGTGTTCGAGTCGTGCAGCGCCATGGCCAGCACCACGGTATGGGCATTGCCGCCGACGACCAGTCGGTGCCAGAACTCGTGATCGGTCGCATCGCCCTCCAGGACGGTGAAGCCATCGGTGATGAGCGCATCGATGACGGCGTGGTCGTTGTCGATGACGATGACGCTGCGCGCACCGAGGTCGACGAACCTCTCATACGCTCCGCGGCCGATGCGCCCCATGCCGAGCACCACGACTTCGGCGTCTCCGGTGTCAAGGGGGCGGTCCGTGGGCCGCAGCCTGGCCTCGTTCTCACTCGGGAGCACCGCATCGAGTCGGGCGACGATCTGCAGGCTGCGGGCATTGGCCAAGGAGGAGGCGATCATTCCCACGGCGACGGCCAGTGCCGTGATCGTCAGCCAGCTGTTGTCGAAGACGCCGTTGCCGACACCGACGGCGACCACGATGAGAGCGAACTCGGAGAAGTTGCTCAACGCCAGACTGGTGCGGATGCTGGTGCGATTGCGCAGGCCGAAGAGCCGACCCATGAGATAGAAGCTCACGAAGTTGAATGGCAGGAGGACCGCGCAGAGGATGAGCGCCATCCCCAGGTCCGACCAACTCGGAGCGGCCTGCAGTCCGATGACGACGAAGAAGCCCACGAGGAAGAGCTCCTTGACGCTGAAGAGCGACTTCGACAGTTCTCCCGACCGGGGATGGCCGGCGAAGAGCAGTCCCATCGCCAGAGCACCCAGGTCTCCGTGGATGCCCACGGACTCGAAGGCGACATAGCCGGGCCCCAGCGCCATGACGGCTCCGAAGAGGACGAGCAGCTCGCCGCGGCCGATGCGGTCGAGCAGCCGGTGGAGCACCCATGCCGCCGGGACGAGGAGGACGAGGGCGAAGGCCCAGGGACTCGGCGACTCCTCCCCCGCGATCGTGATGAACGCGACCGCGGCGAGGTCCTGGAGCACGAGGATGGCGATGGCGATCTGCCCGTAGTAGGAACCGTCGTCGGACCGGTCTTCGAGCACCTTGACGACGAGCACCGTCGATGAGAACGACAGGGCGAAGCCCAGCAGCCCCACTGTCCCGAGTCCGCCGTGGAGGCTGATGACACCGATGACCGAGGCCAGTCCGATGGTGCCGGAGCCGACGAGGACCACGGTGATCATGTGCAGGGCGGCCGTGCCGTAGGCCTCGGGCTGGAGGAGGGAACGCAGATCGAATTTCAGGCCGATGGTGAACAGCAGGAGCACGACGCCGAGGTCGGAGACCTCCTGCAGCCCGGCGAAGGCGGTGAAACCGAGGAAATGGAGGAAGAAGCCCGCCGCGAGGAATCCGACCAGAGGAGGAACTCGCAGCTCATAGGCGACCATGCCCAAAGCCAGAGCAGCCGCGACGGTGACGATGATCTCCTCCATGGCGGTCTCCTTCGTCCGTGCCGAAGCGCCTGTCATCGTATGCAGCGCCGTTGCTCTCTGTGACTAAAATTACCGTCTTCGACCTCGGCGCGAAAGCGACGGGCGGTTCACGGGCGAAGCAGTCGTCGCAGATTCTCCAACCGCTCGCCCATCGTCCGTTCCAGTCCGTTGCCGGTCGGCTCGTAGTAGCGCTTGCCCCGCAGGGGCTCGGGCAGGTACTCCTGGTCTGCGACTCCGTGAGGATAGTCATGGGAGTACTTGTAGCCCTCGCCGTGGCCGAGTTCCTTGGCTCCTGGGTAGTGGGCATCACGCAGATGCGTGGGCACCTGGCCGGCCAGACCGTTCTTGACATCGGCGATGGCGGCATCCAGTGCCCGGTAGCTGGCGTTCGATTTCGGGGCCATGGCCAGGTAGGTGACCGCCTCGGCCAGCGGGATCCTGCCTTCGGGCATCCCGATGTTCTGCACTGCCGTCGAGGCGGCCACCGCAATGGGCAGCGCCTGCGGGTCGGCCATGCCGATGTCCTCGGCCGCGGAGATGACGACGCGGCGGGCGATGAAGCGCGGGTCCTCGCCGGCGACGATCATCCTGGCCAGGTAGTGCAGGGCGGCGTCGACATCGGAGCCGCGGATCGATTTGATGAATGCCGAGACCACATCGTAGTGCTGGTCGCCGTTCCTGTCGTAGCGCAGCACGGTCTCGCTGCTGGCTTCGGCGCAGGCGGACTCGGTGATGAGGATCGGCGCCGCCGCACCGTCCGCGGAGTCGGCGGCGTTCCCACGCTCGCCTTGGGCGGCGGCGATGCCCGCCGCGGCTTCGAGCACGGTCAGTGACCTGCGCGCATCGGCTCCGGCGATGCGGACGATGAACGTCCGCGCCTCCTCGGCGAGTTCGAACTGTCCGGCCAGTCCCCGGTCCGATTCGACTGCACGGTCGAGCAGCCTGCCCACCGCCTCATCGTCGAGCGGACGCAGAGTCAGCAGCAGGGACCGGGACAGCAGCGGCGAGATGACGGAGAACGAGGGGTTCTCCGTGGTGGCGGCGACGAGGACGACCAGTCGGTTCTCCACCGCCGGCAGCAGTGCGTCCTGCTGTGCCTTGGAGAAGCGGTGGATCTCGTCGAGGAAGAGCACCGTGGTGCGCTGGTACATCTCCCGTTCGCGGCGGGCGTTCTCGATCACCTGGCGCACGTCCTTGACTCCGGCCGTGATCGCCGACAGCTCGACGAACGTCCGTCCGGGTGCGTGGGAGATGACATGGGCCAGGGTCGTCTTCCCGACTCCTGGTGGCCCCCACAGGATCACCGAGGAGGCCCCCGCCCGGTCTCCCCCGCTGGCTTCGACGAGCTGGTTGAGCGGGGATCCGGGGAACGTCAGGTGCTCCTGACCGACGACTTCTTCGAGAGTCCGCGGACGCATCCGCACGGCCAGAGGGTCGAGGGCACGAGCCTGGGAGGCACCGGAGGAACCGGCGAAGCCCGGACCAGGGGCGTCCTGGTCCGGGCCGTCGGAGAACAGATTCGGTTCTTGGCTCATCAGCCCTCGGTGTCGTCGTCTTCCGGTTCGTAGTCGACGCCGGCCTCGGCACGCTGCTCGTCGGTGATCGGAGCCGGAGCCTGAGTGAGCGGATCGAATCCACCGCCGGACTTCGGGAAGGCGATGACCTCACGGATCGAATCGACTCCGGCCAACAGGGACACGATGCGGTCCCAGCCGAAGGCGATGCCGCCGTGCGGGGGCGCACCGAACTTGAACGCTTCGAGGAGGAACCCGAACTTCTCCTGCGCCTCCTCCTCGGAGATGCCCATGATCGTGAATACGCGCTCCTGCACATCCTTGCGGTGGATGCGGATGGAGCCGCCGCCGATCTCGTTGCCGTTGCACACGATGTCGTAGGCATAGGCCAGAGCGGCACCCGGATCCGATTCGAGGCTGTCGAGGAACTCGGGCTTCGGGGCGGTGAATGCGTGGTGGACTGCCGTCCACTGCCCCCCGCCGACAGCGACGTCTCCGGCTGCCTGAGCATCGGCGGCCGATTCGAACAGCGGGGCGTCGACAACCCACACGAAGGCCCAGTCGCCGTCCTTGATCAGCCCGGTGCGTGAAGCGATCTCATTGCGCGCGGCGCCGAGCAGGGCGCGGGAGGAGTTCGGCTCGCCGGCGGCGAAGAAGATCGCGTCGCCCGGTTCGGCGCCCGCGGCGGAGACGAGACCGGCTTTCTCCTCCTCGGAGATGTTCTTCGCCACGGGACCGGTCAGGGTTCCGTCTTCGGCCACGAGGACATAGGCCAGACCCTTGGCACCGCGCTGCTTGGCCCAGTCCTGCCAGCCGTCGAGCTGACGGCGCGGCAGTGATCCGCCTCCGGGGTAGACCACGGAGCCGACATAGTCGGACTGGAAGACGCGGAACGGGGTGTCGGCGAAGAACTCCGTGAGGTTGTGCAGTTCGAGACCGAAACGCAGATCCGGTTTGTCCGAACCGTACTTCTCCATCGCTTCGTGGTAGGTGATGTGCGGGATCGGCGTGGTGATGTCGTAGCCGATGAGCTTCCACAGCGCGGTGAGGATCTCTTCGGCCAACGCGATGATGTCCTCCTGCTCGACGAAGGAGGCTTCGATGTCGAGCTGGGTGAACTCGGGCTGCCGGTCGGCGCGGAAGTCCTCGTCGCGGTAGCAGCGGGCGATCTGGTAGTAGCGTTCCATGCCGGCGACCTGGAGCAGCTGTTTGAACAGCTGCGGCGACTGTGGCAGGGCGTACCAGGAGCCGGGTTTGAGGCGAGCCGGAACGAGGAAGTCGCGGGCGCCTTCCGGGGTCGACTTCGTCAGCGTCGGGGTCTCGACCTCGACGAAGCTGTGCGCGTCGAGCACCGACCGGGCAGCCTTGTTGACATCGGAGCGCAGGCGGATCGTCTTCGCCGGACCGGAGCGGCGCAGATCGAGGTAGCGGTAGCGCAGACGCGTCTCTTCGCCGACGGCACCGGAGTCCTCGGCATGATCGGAGACCTGGAACGGCAGCGCCGCAGCCTCGGAGAGCACTTCGACGGTGGTGTCGATGACCTCGATCTCGCCGGTGGGCAGATTCGGGTTCGTGTTGCCCTCGGGGCGGATCGAGACGGTGCCGGTGGCCTTGACGACGGTTTCGTTGCGCAGCTGGTGGGCGTCATCCTCGCGGACGACGACCTGCACGATTCCCGAAGCGTCACGCAGATCGATGAAGGCGACACCTCCGTGATCGCGACGACGGTCGACCCACCCGGTGAGGGTGACGGTTTCTCCTGCGTTCGCGGCTCGCAGGCTTCCGGCTTCGTGGCTTCGCAGCACCTAAGGCTCCTTTGTGATGATGTGGTCTGGCGCGTGAACAATGATAGTCGTTTGCGGGTCAGGCCCTGTACACCCGCGGCCACAGGTCGTCGGCGCTGGGAGCCCAGGCAGCGGGATCGGCCGAGACCTGTTCGCCGGTGCGGATGTCCTTGACCTCGTGGCCGGACTCTCCATCGGTGAACCAGACGAAGGGGATGCCACGACGTTCGGCGTAGCGGATCTGCTTGCCGAACTTCGCCGCGTTCGGTGAGACCTCGCACGGGATGTCGCGGGCTCGCAGCGCGCTGGCCACGGCATCGGCTTCACCCCGCTTGGCATCATCGGTGACCGCGACGACGACCGCCGAGGGGGTGCCGCGGGTGGCGCGGACGTCCGATTCTTCGCCGAGGATGAACGCCATGAGACGAGAGACGCCGATGGACATGCCCACCCCCGGGTAGGTCTTCTTCCCCACGCTCACGAGCGAATCGTAGCGGCCGCCGGAGGACACGGAGCCGAGCTCTTCGTGCCCGATGAGCTGCGTCTCGTACACGGCACCGGTGTAGTAGTCGAGGCCGCGGGCGATCTTGAGTTGGGCGATGACGACTCCGGGAGCCCGTTCCGCCGCTGCTGTCAGCAGCGTCGTCAGAGACTCGAGGCCGGCATCGAGCAGCGGGTGTTCGACGCCGAGTGCGCGGACCTCTGCGGCGAAGTCCGGGGAGTCGGATTCGATCGCAGCGAGCCGCAGGCACAGCTGCTGCTGTTCCTCATCCGCTCCGGCTTCGACGGCGAGCAGCTTCGCCACTTCCTCGGGCCCGATCTTGTCGTACTTGTCCAGGCAGCGCAGAACGGCTTGGATGTTCGTCAGTCCGATGCCGCGGGCGAAGCCTTCGAGCAGCCGCCGGTCGTTGACGACGATCCTGACGCCGGGCACGCCCAGTGGTGCGAGTCGGGAGAAGGCATCGGCGACGGCCAACGGGATCTCGATCTCGAAGTGGCCGGGCAGTTCGCCGTCGGCGATGACGTCGATATCGGCTTGGATGAATTCCCTGTAGCGGCCGGCCTGGGGGCGTTCGCCGCGCCAGACGGGCTGGATGCGCGCGGCTTTGAACGGGAAGCTCAGTTCGTTCGCGTTGTCCGCGATGTACCGGGCCAGGGGCACCGTGAGATCGAAGTGGAGACCGAGCGGGTTGCGTTCGGTGCCTTCGGAGTGCAGGCGGGAGACGGCGAAGATCTCCTTGTCGATCTCTCCGTCCTTGGCCAGTTGGCTGATCGGTTCGACCGCCCGGTGGCTCAGCGCGGAGAACCCGTGCAGGGCGAAGGTGTGTTCGAGGGTGTCGATGATGGTCTTCTCGATCACGCGTTCGGCCGGAAGTCGTTCCGGGAATCCGGACAGACGGGCTGACTTCGCCATGGTGCTCCTTGCTTTCGGTTCGGTGCTGAGTGTCGGTGTATCGGTGCTGAGTGTCGCTGCTCAGCGGTTCTGCGGTCGATATGAACAGGTGCGGAGGACGCCTCTGCCGGTGCGGGTTCGGTCCCCGCGGTGTCAGAAGAACGGGTTCGAGGCCAATTCGCGTCCGACTGTCGAGGACGGGCCGTGTCCAGGATAGATCGGCACGTCGGGCAGTGTCGCGAAGGCCTTGAGCGATTCCCGCATCGCCTGCGCGTCTCCCCCGGGCAGATCGACTCGGCCGATGGCTCCGGCGAAGACGACGTCTCCGGTGAAGATGATCTCCTCGTCTCCGTCGGTGACGCGCAGCAGCATCGATCCTTCCGTGTGTCCGGGTGCGGCCAGGGCCGTGACCGTCAGACCAGCGAATTCGAAGCTCTCGGCGTCGGCGACGTCGATGACCTCCGGTGCGTGCCAGTCTTGGACGAGAGGAGCGAGCATCGCCGCGAACTGCGGGTTGAGTGTCGATGCAGGATCGTCCAAACGGTATCGGTCGGCGTCGCCGAGGTGGACGGGAACATCCCACCGGGCGAGCACATTCCTCAGGCCGAGGATATGGTCCGGGTGCCCGTGGGTGAGGAAGATCGCTCGCGGTTCGAGTCCCTCCTTGACCAGGAGGCGGTCGAGTCCGGGGGCGCAGTCGTAGCCGGAGTCGATGAGAATGCAGTCGCTGCCGCCGGCGGCACGCACGGCGTAGCAGTTGACATCGAGGAATTCGGCACGGGTTGAGAACACATCCATGTGCAAAGTCTATCTACCGGCACGCTGATGGTTATGCTGGGATAACGTCTATCCCGTAATCGAGTGATCGGCGGGTGGAAAGCCCCGCCGGTTCGACCGATGGAAACAAGGTGAGAACCATGTCGACCCCGACACCGAAGCCGACCCCCCGTCCGTCGTCCCTGCCTCGCCCGCAGGCCGCGCAGGTGGTCGGTGCCAACCACATCGACCACGACGCCGAGGTGGCTCGCGCGGTGACACATGGTCGTGCCGATGCCGAGGGCAATGTGTTCGTCACCACCTCTGACGGCGAGCGTCCCGTCGGCCAGTACCCGGACGCCACACCCGAAGAGGCACTCGAGTACTTCGCGAAGAAGTACGTCGAACTCGCCGAAAGCGCCGTGCTGCTGCGCAACCGCCTTTCGGCCGGGGCCCCCGGCCGGGAGATCGTATCCGCGGCGAAGTCCCTGCAGGAGACGCTGCCCGAAGCCAATGTCGTCGGTGATCTCAAGGGTCTCAGCGCGACTCTCGACACACTCGTCTCCGATGCCGAAGCCACGGAGTCGAAGCAGGCGGCACGCGCCCAGGCGGCGAAGCTGCAGGCCGCGGAGGACCGTGAGGAGCTCGTCGCCGAGGCCGAGGCCCTCGCCAAACAGGACCCCGCGAAGATCCAGTGGAAGCAGTCGGGGGCGCGGCTGCGGGAGCTGTTCGCGCAGTGGAAGGACATGCAGCGCAGCGGTCCGCGTCTGCCGCGTGCCGTCGACCAGGAACTGTGGGGACGATTCTCGCAGGCCCGGAACACCTTCGAACACAAGCGCAAGGAGTTCTTCGCCGAACTCGACAAACTCAATGCCGAGGGCAAGCGGATCAAGGAGAAGATCGTCACCGAGGCGGAGTCGCTGTCCGCGTCGACCGATTTCCGCACAGTCTCCCAGAGGTACAAAGAACTCATGAGCCAGTGGAAGGCGGCTCCACGGGCTTCGCGCAAGGACGACGATGCCCTGTGGGCACGTTTCCGTGCAGCACAGGATGTGTTCTTCTCCGCTCGAGATGCCGAGAACGCCGCGCTCGACGAGGAGTTCAAGGGCAACCTCGTCGTCAAGGAGGAGCTGCTGAAGAAGGCACAGGCGCTGCTGCCGATCACGGACCCGGTGGCGGCGAAGAAGCAGCTGCGGAGCATCCAGGACGAATGGGAAGAGGCCGGGAAGGTTCCCCGCGCGGATATCTCACGGATGGAGAACGGCCTGCGTGAGGTCGAACGTGCCCTCGCCGAAGCCGAAGAGGCCGCGTGGCAGCGCAGCAACCCGGAGACGAAGGCGCGCACTTCGGGGGCTCTGAGCCAGCTGGATGAGTCGATCGTCGAACTCGAGAAGAAGCTCGAGGACGCGAAGTCCGGCGGCGACGACAAGGCCGTCGCCGAGGCTCTCGAAGCCCTCGAGGCCCGGCGCGCGTGGCGGGACCAGCTCGCGCAGACGGCGGCCGAACTCGACTGAGACCGCGACCCTCAACTGCTCCGGCCTGGCCCGGGCCGGCCGCTGAGTGACTGTCCACAGGCACAGGTGGTCGAGTCGGTGACTGTCCACAGGCCCGGCGGCGGGTCTTGTCAGCGCCTCCGTACCCGACGATAGTCGGAGTATGGAGGCGTTGTTTCATCTGCGTGACTACGGGTACGAGCAGCTCACGGAGCTCACGCTCGACGGTCTGCTCATCCGGCTCACCGAATCGACGTGGGTGCGCAAGGGGGCGATCCTCTCCCCCGCCGACAGGATGGCGGCGCTGCACTCGGCGATCCCTCCCGGGCTTGCCCTCTCCCATGACAGCGCCTGGTGGGTCCACCGGGGGCTCGGGAGGGCTCCGTCATTGCTCAGCTTCATCACCGTGCCGCGGCGACGCTGGGTCGCCGATGACGGTGTCGACGTCCACGAGATCGCGATCGCCGATGACGAATGGCTGCGCATCGACGGTCTGCCGATCACAACGGAGGAGCGGACCCTCTACGATCTGCTCTTCCCGCACTTCCGGCACCCCGGTAACGAGGCGGCACACAGTCTGCGCGGCATCCTCGATGAGGTCCCGGACGGTCTGGCCCGCAGATTCCGCGAGTATCTCTCCGCTGTCACTCGCCGACCGTTCGTCGCCCAGATGCGGCAGGCGCTCGACCGGCGGACTCAGCCGCCGGAGATGCGGTAGACGTCGAAGACGCCCTCGACCTTCCGCACGGCGGAGAGCACGGTGTCCAAGTGGCTCGCGTCGCTCATCTCGAACACGAACTTCGACTGCGCCACCCGTGCCCGGGAGGTGCCCACGGAGGCCGAGAGGATGTTCACATGCGTTTCGGTGAGCACCTTCGTGATGTCGGAGAGCAGACCCGAGCGGTCAAGCGCTTCGACTTGGATCTGCACGAGGTAGATGCCGCTGGTCTTCTCACCCCAGGCGACCTCGACCATCCGTTCGGGCTCCCGTTTCAGAGAAGCGACGTTCGGACAGTCGACACGATGGACAGAGACACCCGAACCGCGGGTGACGAAGCCGAGGATCTCATCCCCGGGCACCGGAGTGCAGCAGCGGGCGAGCTTGACGAGCACATCGTCGACGCCCTTGACCGTCACTCCTTCGGACGATGAGTGATGACCCGACGACTGGCCGGTGCGGTTGCGCGGCTCCGGCGGCAGCACCACCTCTTCGTCATCGTCGCCGACTTCCTTCGCCAGCAGGTCGACGACGTGCTGGGCCGAGGACACCCCGTTTCCGATCGCGGCATAGAGGGCGCTGACATCGGGCAGACGCATCTCCGTGGCCACGACCTGCAGGGCTTCCTGGCTCATCAGTGAGGCGGCGGAGATCGAATGGCGGCGCATCGCGCGGGCCAGCTGTTCGCGCCCGTTCTCGATCGCCTCTTCGCGGCGTTCCTTTGAGAACCATTGGCGGATCTTGCTGCGGGCCCGCGGGCTCTTGACGAAGCCGAGCCAATCGCGGCTGGGCCCGGCGTTCTCGTCCTTCGAAGTGAAGACCTCGACGGAGTCGCCGTTCTTCAGCTCGGTGTCGAGTGCGACGAGGCGGCCGTTGACGCGGGCTCCCATGGTCTTGTGTCCGACCTCGGTGTGCACGGCATAGGCGAAGTCGATCGGGGTGGCACCGGCCGGCAGGCTCATCACATCGCCCTTGGGCGTGAAGACGTAGACCTCCTTCGAGTTCACCTCGTAGCGGAGGCTGTCGAGGAACTCGTCGGGGTCGCTGACTTCCCGCTGCCAGTCGAGCAGCTGACGCAGCCAGGCCGCGTCATCGACCGCTCCGGCGTCGGAGACCTTGACCGACCGGGCGGTGTTCGACGTCGCGGCCTTCGACGACTTGTTCAGATCCTTGTACTTCCAGTGCGCGGCGACGCCGAATTCCGCCCGACGGTCCATCTCGTAGGTGCGGATCTGGATTTCGACGGGCTTGCCGCCCGGGCCGATCACCGTTGTGTGCAGGCTCTGGTACATGTTGTACTTCGGCATCGCGATGTAGTCCTTGAACCGCCCGGGAACAGGGTTCCAGCGGGCGTGGACGATGCCGAGAGTCGCATAGCATTCGCGCACGGACTCGACGAGCACACGGACTCCGACGAGATCGTAGATGTCGGCGAACTCATGTCCGCGGACGACCATCTTCTGGTAGATCGAATAGTAGTGCTTCGGCCGTCCGGTGATCGCCGATTCGATCCCGGCCTCTTTGAGCTCGCCCTGCAGCTCGTCAGAGACCGTGGCCAGGTACTTCTCGCGTTCGGGGGCACGATCGGCCACGAGGCGGACGACTTCGTCGTAGACCTTCGGGTGAAGGACCTGGAAGGAGAGGTCCTCGAGTTCCCATTTGATCGTGTTCATGCCCAGCCGGTGCGCCAGCGGAGCATAGATGTCCAGTGTTTCTCGGGCCTTCTTCGTACTCGACGAAGCCGGGACGAAACGCCAGGTGCGCGCGTTGTGCAGACGGTCGGCGAGCTTGATCACGAGAACGCGGATGTCCTTGGCCATCGCCACGATCATCTTGCGCACGGTTTCGGACTGAGCCGCTTGGCCGTAGGTGAGCTTGTCGAGCTTCGTCACCCCGTCGACCATGGCCGCGACCTCGGACCCGAATTCCTCGGTGAGCTCCTCGAGCGAGTACGAGGTGTCTTCGACGGTGTCGTGCAGCAGCGCGGCGGCGAGCGTGACCGGCAGCATGCCGATCTCGGCGAGGATCGTGCCCACGGCGATCGGATGGGTGATGTAGGCGTCACCGGACTTCCGGGTCTGCCCGCGGTGAGCCTCCTCGGCGACCTTGTAGGCGCGTACGACGAGGTCGATGTCCGCTTTCGGATGGTTCGACTGCAGGGCCCTGATCATCGGGCCGAGCACTCGGGGGTAGCCAGGGTTGTTCTGTGCCCTGGCCGCCCACCAGGCTAAGCGGGAGATGCCTCGCGGACGGCGCGATTCAGCGGACGAAGCCACAACATCTCCTCTCTCGGGGTCAGACTTCGGCGTGAATCACCGGTGGGACGTCTGCTTCCCCGTTCTTCAAGCGTAGTTCACGCACGGCCTGCTCCTGCGCTTTGACCGCCGGTTCGTTCGACCGGAGCAGGGCGTAGAGCGGGCTCGCGACGAACAGCGTCGAAGCGGCTGCCACTATAGTACCGATGAACAGGGACAGCGAGATATCGACCAGCGTTCCGGCACCGAGGAGGAACACGCCAAGGAACAGGATCGATGCGATCGGCAGCACCGAGACCATCGAGGTGTTGATCGAACGCACCGTCGTCTGATTGACACCGAGGTTGACGAGTTCGGAGAACTTCAGGTTGCGTTTGTCCCCGAACCTGGCGGTGTTCTCGCGGATCTTGTCGAAGACCACGACCGTGTCATACAGCGAGAAGCTCAAGACGGTGAGGAAGCCGATGATCGCTTCGGGCGTGACTTCGAAGCCGGTGGCCGAGTAGATGCCCATCGTCACGATCATCACGGCGAAGAGACCGACGATGGCCGCGATCGACATCTTCCAGGTCCGGAAGTACAGGGCCATGACGATGAGCGCGATGCCCACGAAGATCACGAGCGCCCGGATCATCTTCGAGGTCACGTCCTTGCCCCATTCGGGGCCGACGAAGGTCGAGGTGACCTCCTCGGGCTTGATGTCGTAGCCGGCGACGAGGGCGTCGCGGACTTCCTGCATCTGCGCATCCGTGAGCTGGTTCGTCTCGATCTGCACCGCGGTGTCGGATGTCGGTGTCAGCCGCGGTTCGGATCCGGGAACGACGTCGCTGACGAGGCTTTCGCCCTTGCTCGCTGAAGTGTTCGTGACGTGGTCGACCTGGAACTGCGATCCGCCTTTGAAGGCGATGCCGAAGTTGAAGCCGAAGATGAGCGGCACGAGCAGAGAGAGGAGCACGAGGACCCCGGCGATGCCCAACCACAGCTTCGCCTTGCCGACGAACGGGATGGATGATTCGCCGCTGTGGAGCCGGTTGCCCCAGGCAAAGAACCGTTTCACTTGTCAGCCTCCTTGCCTTCGTCGGCCGCCGAGTCTTCGGCGGCCTCCTCTTCGGCTGCCCGACGGGCGGCCGCCTTCCGTTCGGCGATGGTTCCGCCGGCAGCGACCGCTCCGGTCTTGCGCTTCTTGCCGGCGGGCTTCTTCTCAGTCGTCCGCTCGGCCTTCGCGGCTGTCTTCGTCGTTTCGGACTCGACCGCCGCATCGCCGGCAGCCGAGTCGGCTTCCACCGCCTCGCTTCCACTGTCGAGACCGGCCTTGCGCATCCGGGCCTTCTCACGGCGCTTGGCCTCCGGGGATTTGTCCTTGTCGTCGACAGAGAGGTTGAGCGCACCGCGGTAGGCGGCGGGTTTGACTCCGAGCAGACGCGGATCCATACCGGACATCGGGTGTCCTTCACCGAAGAACTTCGTGCGTGAGAGCACCTGGAGCATCGGGTGGGTGAACAGGAAGACGATGAGCACGTCGATGATCACCGTCAGTCCCAGGGTGAACGCGAAGCCGCGCACCGAACCGACCGCGAGGATGTAGAGGATGACCGCGGCGAGCATGTTCACAGCCTTCGAGGCGTAGATCGTGCGTTTGGCACGATCCCAGCCGACTTCGACTGCCGAGAGCAGATTGCGCCCGCTGCGCAGTTCGTCTCGCACTCGTTCGAAGTAGACGATGAACGAGTCCGCCGCCATGCCGATGCCGATGATGATGCCGGCGACACCCGCCAATGAGAGGCGATAGCCGTATCTCCAGGAGGCCAGCAGCAGGAGCAGGTAGGTGAGCACGCCGGCGACGACGAGGCTCGACACCGTGACCAGGCCGAGCACACGGTACTGCAGGAGCGAGTAGATGACGACGAGGATGAGTCCGACGAGACCGGTGAGCAGACCGATCTTCAGGTAGTTCGATCCCAGAGTCGGAGAGATCTGGTCTTCGCTCTGGACCTGGAAGCTCAGCGGCAGCGAGCCGTTCTTCAGCTGGTTGGCCAGCGTCTGCGCCTCATCGAGGGTGAAGTTGCCGGAGATCTCGGCCTTGCCGTCAGTGATCACGGCGTTCGAGGTCGGCGCGGAGAGCACAAGACCATCGAGTTCGATGGCGAACTGGTTGTACGGCTGCTGTTTTCCGGTGATGTCCGAGGTGATCTGCTTGAAGATCTCGCGCCCGGTCGCGTCGAAGGAGAGGTTCACGGCGGGCTTGTTCGTCTGCACGCCGTTGGCTCCCGCTGCGTAGCCGAAGTTCGCATCCGCGAGGTGGTCACCGGAGAGTTCCACCGGACCGAGGATGTACTTGGCCTGACCGTCTTCGGAGCAGGAGACCACGGGTTTGTCCGCCGGCTCCTGTTCGCCGCCGGTGCGGTTCTTCGGATCCGAGCAGTCGAGCTCCGTGTATTCCTTGATGATGTCTTCGGACTGCCATTCGCTCGCATCCTTCTCAGGATCGAACAGCGGACGCGGAGTCGAATCGGTGACCTTCTTCGACTGATTCGACTCGCCGTCCTTCGCCGAAGTGCCGGCCGAACCGGAGGGTTCGGCGGCCTTCGACTTCGCGGCCGCCTCGGTGTCCGTCGACGAGACGCTTCCTGCCTTGGCGACTTCGCCGCCGCCTTCCGGAGCTTGGTCCTCGCCCTGAGCGTCGCCCTGGCCGTCCTTGCCGGTGAGGTCCTCGATGCGCTTGCGCTCTTCGTCGCTCAGCCCATCATCGCCGTCGGACTTCTCGCCCTTGTCGCCGCTCTGCTCCTGCTCCTTCTGGATCTGCTCCTGGGAGCGCGGGTCACCGACCAGCGCCACCCGGCGGAACACGAGCTGAGCCGACGACCGCACGAGGTTGCGTGTCTCTTCATCGGGGTTGCCCGGCAGGTTGACGATGATGTTGCGGTCGCCCTGCGTCGTGATCTCGGCTTCGGAGACCCCGGTCGAGTCCACGCGCTGGCGGATGATCGCCACGGCCTGGTCGAGCTGCTCCTTGCTGATGTCCGTGCCCTTGGACACCTGCGGTTCCAGAATGATCGACGTTCCGCCCTCGAGGTCGAGGGCGAGTTTCGGAGACGTCGTGGCGTTCGACCAGATGACACCGGCGGCGATGATGCCGGCAAGCACCAAGGTGATGATCGTCAGCCACAGGAAGCGCAAACCAGGACGTGGCTTTTCTTCGATATCGGACACGTTTCAGCTTTCGATTGGGAGCAGAGTGCGAGGACGAGTCAGTTGTTCTTGTCGGAGTCCGAATCGGAGGACTCGGCATCCGCCTCGGCGGCGTCTTCGGCCTCAGCCGAGTCCCCGGCATCGGAGTCGGAGGCCGCGGCCTCATCGTCCTCGGCGGCGACGGCATCGTCGTCAGGGGCATCCTGCTCGGCGCGCTTGCGTGCGTTCATAGCGTCGAGTTCGGCATCGGTGATCGCCGGCTTCTCGTCCTGGTCGTCGACATCGACATCCGTCTCAGCAGCGTCGGCGACGGGAGCGTCGACAGGGGCGGCGGCGGCAGCCTCGGGGTTCTCGATCTGGCCGATGGCCTGGCGGTGGACGCGCAGAACGGTGCCGGGACCCGATTCGATGGTCACCTGGTTGCTCTCCTCGTCGATCGACAGCACGGTGCCGAAGACGCCGAAGGTCGTCATCACGGTCGCTCCGGGCACCAGACCCGTCTTGATCTGCTCCGCACGCGCCTTCTGCTTACGTCGAGAATTGAATAGGAAAAAGATCAGCAGCGCGGCAAGCGCAAGAGGGATCAACAAATCCACAGATATCAGCCTTTCATATGAATGAACCAGTGAACCAGCTTAGTTCGTCCTCACTGTCCAAGGCGAACTCATTTGCGGGGTTCAGTACTCATAGTTTGCTGGGATCTGCATTTCCAGATGCTTCCAGGCTGCCGAGGTGGCCACACGTCCGCGTGGAGTGCGGCTGATGAGCCCTTCGCGCACGAGGTACGGCTCGGACACCGTTTCGACGGTATCGGCTTCCTCTCCGACGGAGACGGCCAGTGTTCCCAGCCCCACCGGTCCCCCGCCGAAGCGTTTGCACAGCACGTGGAGGACAGATCGATCGAGGCGGTCGAGTCCGAGCGTATCGACTTCGTAGACACGCAGCGCATTCACCGCGGCCTCCTCGTCGATGACGCCGCTGCCGCGCACCTGCGCCCAGTCGCGGACGCGACGCAGCAGCCGATTCGCAACGCGCGGGGTCCCACGGGAGCGGGTGGAGATCTCCTTCAGCCCGGCGAGATCCGCCTCGATGCCGAGCATCCGGGCCGAACGCTGCAGCACGGTGAGCAGATCGGCGCTGGAGTAGAAGTCGAGGAGTGCGGTGAAACCGAAACGGTCGCGCAGCGGCGCCGGCAGCAGACCGGAGCGGGTCGTGGCTCCGACGAGAGTGAACTGCGGGAGGTCGAGCGGGATGGCAGTGGCTCCGGGCCCCTTGCCCACGATGACGTCGACGCGGAAATCCTCCATCGCCACATAGAGCATCTCTTCAGCAGCGCGCGCCATCCGGTGGATCTCGTCGATGAAGAGCACTTCGCCCTCTTCGAGTGAGGACAGGATGGCCGCGAGGTCCCCGGCGTGCTGGACGGCCGGGCCGGAGGTCACACGCAGGCTCGCGTTCATCTCGTGGGCGATGATCATCGCCAGGGTGGTCTTGCCGAGCCCGGGTGGGCCGGAGAGCAGCACATGGTCGGGCGCCTTCTGCCGGGCCTTCGCCGCGTCGAGGACGAGTGAGAGCTGTTCGCGCACCTGGGGCTGACCGATGAAGTCGGCCAGGCCCTTCGGGCGCAGTGCCGCCTCGGCGTCGCGTTCGGCCGTCTCGGCCTGCCCGGAGACGAGACGGTCGCGTTCGGCGCCGGTCATCGACTGATCGCCGAATTCCATCTCATAGGAGTCGACGTCATCGCCGCCTGTTCCGGGTTCGAACGATCCGGTCATTTCTTCGCACCCAGCACCTTGAGCGCGGCCTTGAGGATGACAGAGGTCCCGGCCTCAGCACCGGTCTCCTCGACGACGTCGGCGACGACCTGCTCGGCCTGTGCTTCCTTCCACCCGAGTCCCACGAGGGCGTCGACGACCTGCTGGTTGCCGCCGCCGAAGGACAGGGTCGGTCCCGGGCTCGAGGCGGTGAGCTTCGGCAGCTTGTTCTCGAGTTCGAGGATGATCCGCGATGCGCCCTTCTTCCCGATGCCGGGAACCCGGGTGAGCGCGTTCGCATCCTGATTCGCGATCGCGGCGGCGAGCTCGTCGGGGCCCATAACGGACAGGATCGCCATGGCCAGGCGGGGGCCGATGCCGGAGATGGAGAGAAGGACGTCAAAGGTGTGGTTCTCGTCTTCGGTGGCGAAACCGTAGAGCGTCATCGAGTCTTCGCGCACCACGAGGCTGGTGACCAGTTCGATCTCCGCACCGTGTCGGGTGCTCGCCAGGGTGTCGGGGGTGACGTGGACCTTGCGGCCGACCCCGTAGGTGAGCACGACGAGGTGGTCAGCTGCGATCCGATGCACCGTACCGCTGAGG
Organism: Brevibacterium sp. FAM 27836; assembly: GCF_051351055.1. NCBI lineage: Bacteria > Bacillati > Actinomycetota > Actinomycetes > Micrococcales > Brevibacteriaceae > Brevibacterium > Brevibacterium sp. FAM 27836. The sequence goes on along the minus strand of NZ_CP195711.1, from coordinate 3,767,089 downwards.
AAACTGATCACGGACTGCCTTTCAGGTGGGAACACGTGTACGAATCCAGGTTAGCAGTAACGCTGCTGACCGTTCGTCCCGGCACGCCAGAGACCCCGCGATGCCGCTGGTTCCGGCGACTATTTGGCCTTGCGCATGGCGTCTGCCCACTGCTGCTGGGCCTTCGTCAGCCCAGAGCCCTCCCGACCGCCGGCCTTGCGTTCGGTGAGGTCCTTGTTCTTGCCCGGAGTCGATTGCGCCGACAGCGCCCCGCGCCAGGAATGGCAGATGGCGATCGCCAGTGCATCCGCGGCGTCGGCGGGCTTCGGCGGGGAGTCGAGCCCGAGGATCCGCGTCACCATGGTGGTGACCTGCTTCTTATCGGCGCGACCGGATCCCGTGGTCGCGGCTTTGACTTCCGAGGGCGTGTGCATGGCCACGGGCAGGCCACGGCGGGCGGCCAGTCCCATCGTCAGCCCGGACACCTGCGCTGTGCCCATGATCGTCGAGACGTCGTTGCGGGCGAAGACCCGTTCGATGGCGACGACGTCCGGTCGGTAGGTGTCCAACCATTGGTCGAACGCCTCGGCGATGGATCCGAGGCGCAGGTCGACGGAGTCCGCGGACGGGGTCCGCAGCACGTCGACGGCGACCATCTTCACCTTCCGTGCGGGCAGGGTGTCGATGACACCGAGCCCGCAGCGGGTGAGTCCGGGATCAACGCCGAGGATGCGCATCAGGCGTCGAGTTCGGCGAGGGCCTCATCGCTGACATCGGCGTTCGAGTACACGTTCTGCACGTCGTCGCAGTCTTCGAGCGCATCGATGAGGGTGAAGACCTTCTGCGCGGTCTCGGCATCGAGACTGACTTCGAGCCCAGGCACGAAGGAGGCCTCGGCCGAGTCGTAGTCGATGCCGGCGTCGACGAGTGCCGTCCGCACAGCCACGAGGTCGGTGGCCTCGCAGATGATCTCGAACTTCTCGCCTTCGTCCTTGACCTCTTCGGCACCGGCGTCCATGGTCGCCAGGAGGATCGATTCTTCGTCGGTCTCCGCGGCGTTGACGATGATGACGCCCTTGCGGTTGAAGTTGTACGTCACCGAGCCCGGGTCGGCCATCGAACCGCCGTTGCGGGTCACGGCCACGCGGACCTCGGAGGTGGCACGGTTGCGGTTGTCGGTGAGGCATTCGATAAGGAGGGCGACTCCGCCATCGGCGTAGCCTTCGTACATGATCGTCTCGTAGTTGACGCCCGAGCCGTCGAGGCCGCCTCCGCGCTTGACCGCGCGGGTGATGTTGTCAGCGGGGACCGAGTTCTTCTTCGCTTTCTGGATGGCGTCGAAGAGCGTCGGGTTGCCGTCGGGGTCAGGTCCACCGTTGCGAGCCGCAACCTCGATGTTCTTGATCAGCTTGGCGAAGAGTTTGCCGCGCTTGGCATCGATGGCCGCTTTCTTGTGCTTAGTCGTTGCCCATTTGGAATGACCTGCCACTGGTGTTCCTTCCTGTAGTTACAGCCTCTCAAGTCTATACGCTCCTCGAGGCTCTCCGCTCTGCCCGGGCCCGTCCCCGCCGCTTCAACGGTGCGGGTGGCCCCGCATCAGTCGATGACCAACGGCACCTCGGGCACGGATCCGGTCGTCGCCAGATCGATGAGGCTGAGCAGATTCTTCGGATAGATCGTTTCGGTCGTCGCCATGAGTTCGTCACGGGTCCACCACCGGAATTCCAGCAGGCTGCGCTTCTCGATGTCCGTCCACACCGCATCTTCGAGCTCGATGTCCTCTGCCGTCCGGAACGCGAAGTAGGTCTCGAGCTGACGCAGTGACTTCTCGGTGAACTTGAAGACCTCGTCACGCGTGGCCAGGGGGCCGATGAGTTCGTGCGGCTCGCATTCGATGCCGGTCTCTTCGGCGAGTTCGCGAGCCGCCGTCTGTGCGGCCGATTCGCCGAGTTCGGAGCCGCCGCCACAAGTCATCCACCATTGGTGACTCGGGGTCAGCAGATCCTGGGCCCTGATCAGGAGAACCTCGTCGCGCTCATTGAGTAATACGACCCTTGAGGCTTTACGAGGTTTCATGGTTCTCCAGTGGTCGACGACGAGGGGACGCAGGTGTTTGCAGAATAATGATGCTGGGGGTTTTCGGCAAGAGCGCGACAGGGGTCGAGAGCACGATACCGGCACCGTGCCTTCCCGACCAACTCGACGGTCATGCCCGTCCGGCGGGGGCCGCCAGATGTCGGTCCCACCAGTCGAGCACGGCTTCGAAGCGCTGTCGACGATGGCGTGGCTGCCCGGCACGGGAGAGCTCGTGGTTCTCCCCGGGGAAGATGAGCATCTCCGTGTCGACTCCGGCTCGCTGCAGAGCCGCATAGTACTGCTGGGCCTGTTCGAGCGGGCACCGGAAGTCGAGTTCCGAATGCATCACCAGGGTCGGGGTTCCGACCTGGTCGGCGTGGGCCAGCGGCGATTGGGCGGCGATGGCCTCGCGGCTGCGGCTCGTGTACTCCTCGGTGAAGAAGCGTCCGAAGTCGGAGGTGCCGACGAAGCTGTCGGGATCGAGGTATCCGCGCTCGACGATGGCGGCGCGGAAGCGGTGGTCGGCGGCGATGGTCATGGCGGTGAGGTAGCCGCCGTAGGAGCCGCCTTGGATGCCGATCCGATTCCGGTCGAGGCTGGGTTCGGTCTCCAGGGCACAGTCGAGCACGGCGAGCACATCGGACATCGCCGGGGCCGCCATGTCGCCTTGCACCGCGGTGCCCCAGCTGCGGGTGCGGCCTCCCGAGCCGCGGGGGTTCGAGTACACGACCGCGTAGCCGGCCGAGGTGAGCACTTGGGTCTCGTCGAACCAGGAGTGTGTGTATTGGGCGAAGGGTCCGCCGTGGATGTTGAGGATGACGGGGAACGGTCCCTGTCCTTCCGGCGTGGCCAACCATCCGGTGATGGAGCCGCCCTCGCCGTCGACGCGCAGGACCTGCGGGGTCACGGAGTTCGCCGGTGCCGGGTGTTCCTTGACGATGACCGCGGCCGCGGCGGAGTCGAGTTCGATCCTGCCGAGCACAGCAGGTGAGTTCGGGGTCGCCCCGGTGAACACGAGAGTCGAATCCGCGATGTCGAAGCCGTTGACGACGGTCGTGTCATCACTGAGGAAGTCGAGTTCGTCGATGCCGATCTCCTCGGCGCCAAGGTCGATGCTCACGAGCCGGGACGCCCCATCGGTGTCGATGACGGCGATGGCCGCTCCCCCGCGGATCTGCGGGCGGATGGGGGCCAGTGCCACGGTCTCCGGGTCGGTCAGGCGCCGTGTGGTTCCGGTGCGCAGCTCGTGGACGTAGAGCCCGGGCATCTGTCCGACGAAGTCGAGTTCATCGCGGGTGAGATCATTTCCCATCAGCAGAACGGAGTCCTCGTCGAGCCAGATATGCATGCTCACGCTCATCCGCGGCAGCTGCAGCGGGGTCGGCTCCTCGCCCCCGAGCAGCCACACCGTCGAACGCAGATCCGGCTGGCCTTCGTCGGGGTGGAGTGCCGAGACCACGGACATCCGGGTTCCGGATGGGCAGAACTGCGGATCGTGGACATCGGTCACCGGTGCGTTCAGAAACGTTGAGAGCGGAACTTCCCCGGCTCCGCGGATTCCGACCGTGCCCGTTCCGGGTTCGGCGAGATCGACGAGGAAGGCGCGGGCGGGTCGGTCGTTCGTGTACCCGAGGCCGTTGCTCAGATAGGCCGCGGAGGTGATCCGGCGCGGGGCCTCCTCGGCGGCGGGGATGTCCTCGTCCTGACCGTAGCGGCCGGGCTCGGCGGCGCGGGCGATGTAGAGGGCACGGGACCCTGCATCGTCGAGGGCGAATTCGGACACGCCGAGGTGGCTGTCCGTGATCTGGTGCGCCGTCTCCAGGGTGGCGCCGACGTGGAGCTGCGGAGGCGACTTCTTCTCCGCGCTGAGGTATCCGGACCAATTCGGGCCGACCAGCGGGGACGAATCGTGCCAGGCATGCGTCAGCCGACGCGAGTCGTCTGCGGTCAGGGTGAACAGCTGGGACAGGTAGCTGTTCGATTCGAGGTCGGGTCTGCGGATCGTGATGACGGCTTCGTCGCCGCGCAGCACGGGTGAGGAGTATTCGGCCAGTGTGTCGAGGTCTTCGGGGTTCATCGGTTCCATTCTTCTGACAGCCGCGCCTGCACATCGGCGTGCACCTGCGGCAGGGCCTTCGTCTGCGCGATCACGGGCAGGAAGTTCGCATCTCCACCCCACCGCGGCACCACATGCTGGTGCAGGTGCGCGGCGATGCCGGCACCGGCGACGGGGCCCTGGTTCATTCCCAGGTTGAATCCGTGGGGGCCGGACACGGCGCGGATGACGCGCATCGCCTTCTGCGTGAACCGGGCGAGTTCGTTCGTCTCGTCGGCGGTGAGATCGGTGTAGTCGGCCACGTGCCGGTAGGGGCAGATGAGCAGGTGGCCGGGGTTGTACGGGTAGAGGTTGAGCACGGCGAACACCGTCTCGCCGCGGGCGACGATGAGCCCCTCGGCGTCGGTCTTCGACGGAGCCGAACAGAACGGACATTGGGACTCCCCCGCATCCTTCGGCTTGTCCTGACCGTCGATGTAGACCATCCGGTGCGGGGTCCACAGGCGCTGGAAGCCGTCGGGCTCACCGGGGAACCCGGCGGCGGCCTCGGGATAGGGAATCCCCTCACCGAGGCGGCCGCCGCTGTTGTCCTGCACGGTCGCGTCCTCGCGGCCTTCGCTCATACTTGGGCCTTGGTCTCGATCGCGTCGAGGATGCGGCGCACCGCCTCGGCGACGGGAACGCCGTTGTCCTGTTCACCGCTGCGGAACCGGAAGGACACGGCCGAAGCCTCGCGGTCCTCGCCGCCGGCGATGAGGGTGAAGGGCACCTTCGACTTCGAGGCATTGCGGATCTTCTTGCCGAAGCGGTCGTCGCTGTCGTCGATCTCGACTCGGACACCTGCCGCGCGCAGCTGCTCGGCCACCTCGACGAGGTAGTCGTTGAACTCCTCGGCCACGGGAATGCAGGTGACCTGGACGGGTGCCAGCCACACGGGGAAAGCGCCGGCGTAGTGCTCGGTGAGCACGCCGAGGAAGCGTTCGATGGACCCGAACTTCGCGGAGTGGATCATCACCGGCTGCTTGCGTGTGCCGTCGGCGGCGACGTACTCGAGGCCGAAGCGTTCGGGCTGGTTGAAGTCGAGCTGGACGGTCGACATCTGCCAGGTCCGCCCGATTGCGTCTCGGGCCTGCACGGAGATCTTCGGTCCGTAGAATGCGGCACCGCCGGGATCGGCGACGAGTTCGAGACCGGTCTCATCGGCGACCTCCTCGAGCACGCGGGTGGCTTCTGCCCACTGCTCGTCGGAGCCGATGAACTTCTCTGCCTTCTTCCCCTCTTCGTCACGGGTCGACAGCTCGAGGTAGAAGTCGTCGAGGCCGAAGTCACGCAGCAGGCTGAGCACGAAGTTGAGCAGGTGGCGGATCTCCTTCGCCGCGTCCTCCTGGGCGACGTAGGAGTGCGAGTCGTCCTGGGTCAGGGCACGCACACGGGTGAGACCGTGGATGACGCCGGAAGCTTCGTCGCGGTAGACGGTGCCGAACTCGAACAGCCGCAGCGGCAGATCACGGTAGGACCGACCGCGGGAGCGGTAGATGAGGTTGTGCATCGGGCAGTTCATCGCTTTGAGACGGTACGGGGTGCCGTCCTTGACGACGGCCCCGGAGTCGTCGCGGACCTCATCGACGGACATCGCCGGGAACATGTTCTCCCCGTAGTAGGGCAGGTGGCCCGAGGTGTAGTAGAGGGTCTCCTTCGAGATGTGCGGGGTGCCGACGTATTCGAAGCCTTCGGCGATGTGACGGGCGCGGACGTAGTCCTCCATCTCCCGCTTGATCACTCCGCCCTTGGGGTGGAAGACGGGCAGGCCGGAGCCGAGCTCCTCGGGGAAGGAGAACAGGTCCAGTTCGGCACCGAGTCTGCGGTGGTCGCGACGTTCGGCTTCGGCGATGCGATCTTGGTAGGCCTTGAGGTCGTCCTTCGTCGCCCAGGCGGTGCCGTAGACGCGCTGCAGGCTCGCGTTCGCCTGGTCGCCGCGCCAGTACGCGGCCGAGGACCGGGTGATGGCGAAGCCGTTGCCGATGAGTTTCGTGTTCGGCAGGTGGGGGCCGCGACACAGATCCTGCCACACCACTTCGCCCTTGCGGTCGACGTTCTCGTAGACGGTGAGCTCGGCGCCGCCGACCTCGACGGAGGAGCCGTCGTCAGAGCCCGAGCCCTTGTCGTTGATGAGTTCGAGCTTGTACGGCTCGTTGGCCATGCGCTGACGTGCTTCGTCTTCGGTGACGACGACGCGGTTGAAGGTCTGACCGGACTTCACGATCTGAGCGGCCTTCTTCTGGATGGCCTTGAGGTCCTCGGGGGTGAAGGGTTCGGCGACGTCGAAGTCGAAGTAGTAGCCGTCGGTGATGTAGGGGCCGATGCCGAGCTTGGTGCCGGGGAAGAGCTCCTGAACAGCCTGGGCGGTGACGTGCCCGGTCGAGTGCCGGAGGATATCGAGTCCTGCTTCGGAGTCGATGGTGATCGGAGCGATCCGATCACCTGGCTGCAGTTCGCGGCTGAGATCGGCGGGTTCGCCGTTCAGCCACATCGCGACGACTGTGCGGTCGGTGGAGAAGATCTCCGTTCCGGTCAGCCCCTCTTTCCAAGGAATGCTTTCGCCCGCGCAGTCGATGCTGTCTGCCACTGATTTCTCCGTTCGTCTGTGTTCGTCTGAGTCCGGCCGGGGTCGTCCGGATCGAGGACTTCTCGCCCTTAGATTCTAGTACCACTTCGGCGGTGACAGATCAGTCGGGCGGCAGTCGTGTGACCGCCGCCCAGACCGAGCCTGCCGCTGCCGGCGTCGCAGCGTCGAGATGCCGATCGGCCGCCTCGACGCCACGGGTTCACAGCATCACTGCTTGTAGAACTCGAAGTCCTTGCCCTTGCCGAGATCGTCGACGAGTTTGAGCTTGAGATGCATCCCATCGATTTCGGCCTTGGGAACACCGAAGGCGAGCTCATAGGTCGTTTCGCCGCCGGCAGGAACGGGATCGGTGAAGGCCAGCGAACCCTTGTAGTTCCCGCTGTCGAAGACGTCGTCGTATTCCTTGCTGCCTCCATCAGTGGCGGTCAGATTCGTCAGAGTCATCTTCACGTCAGAGCTCGAGTCGTTCTTCACGGTCATCGTCACGATGGCGATCTCACCATTCGTCGACTCGGCACCGGAGGCGTATTCTCCCGCGGTGCCCGAGCGGACATTGATCGCGGCGGTGACATCGGTGCCGATCTCGACCTCGCCGGCCTGAGCGGGCGCAGCGTCTTCGCCGTCGTTGTTCTCGGCGGGGTCCTGGCCGGCACCCTGGCTCGGATCGGCCGGGGCCGCGGACTGAGACTGGCTCGCCTGCTCTTCGCCCCACTTCGCCAGCGCACCGAGTCCGAGGATGGTGAAGATCACGACGGCGATCGAGATGAGGATCGACACTCCGCCGAGGACGATGCCGGTGATGTTGAAGCCCTTGTTGTTCGCCAGGCCCTTCTTGATCGCGGAGAGTCCGAGGAATCCGAACACGATCGCGGCGATGCCGAAGAGCGCGCCGCCGCCGAAGACGAAGGCGCCGAGAACGCCGACGATGCCGCCGATGAGTGCGAGGATGCCCCAGATGTTCTTCGAGGTGCCGCCGCCCGAGGGGTACTGCCCGTAAGCGGCGTTCGGGTTGGCCGGGATGAATTGATCGGACGACCCTTCGGCTCCCGGGTAGGCCGGCTGCTGTCCGTATTGATTGGCGTCGTACTGGTTCTGGCCGTACTGACTCTGGCCGTACTGATCCTGTCCGTACTGGCTGTCGCCGTACTGGTTCTGGCCGTACTGGTCGTTCGGCTGACCGTAGTTCGGCTGCTGTCCGTACTGGTTCTGGTCGTTCGGCTGACCGTAGTTCGGCTGCGAACCGTACTGCGGAGGCTGCTGTCCGTACCCCTGCGAACCGTCATTCCCGCCCTGGCCGTAGTTCGGCTGGGATCCGTACTGGGGAGGCTGCTGTCCCGCGTTCTGGTCGTTGCCGTAGCCGGGCGCGCTCGGCGGCTGGTTGTTCGGGTTCTGACCGTTGGGGTTCTGGCCGTTCGGGTTCTGGCCGTTCGGGTTGTTCCCGCCCGAACCGTCACCGGAACCGTAGGGGTTCTGAGGATTAGACATGAATGCTCCGAAGTCATCGTCGTTAGATACAAGGCCAAGCGTACTAGCAAACCCGCCTGCCACTGCATGATGTTCGCGTTCCAAACCTGCAACAGAGCCGGATGTTCACGAGTCTTCGGGGATGCACGAAGCCCCGGGCGGATCGCCCGGGGCTTCTTCTGTGCGCGATACTGGGATCGAACCAGTGACCTCTTCCGTGTCAGGGAAGCGCGCTACCGCTGCGCCAATCGCGCTCTATTCTTTTGTTGCACCGGAACCCGAGGGTCCCTGTGCGCGATACTGGGATCGAACCAGTGACCTCTTCCGTGTGAAGGAAGCGCGCTACCGCTGCGCCAATCGCGCTGGTCGGTCAGCATTGCTGCTGACCATCCGAGGTGGCGACGGGATTCGAACCCGTGTATACGGCTTTGCAGGCCGCTGCCTCGCCTCTCGGCCACGCCACCGCCAAGGCAGTGCCATGACGCCTCCGAGCGGATGACGGGACTCGAACCCGCGACCCTCACCTTGGCAAGGTGATGCTCTACCAACTGAGCCACATCCGCATTTCTCGCTGCGGGGTTTCCCTCGCAACGAGATACAACTCTATACGGAGGGGGCGGCATACGCAAAATCGGAATCGGGTGATCGTGATCACATGCGCAGATCCAGCATTCAGGCTGGCCAACTTATAGTGGTGGGGTGAACGACGAACGTCCCCGCGCCCGCCCCAAGGGCTGGTTGTCACGCCACCATCGCCAAGGCCCCCGACCGTGGCGGAAACTGCGTCTGGGTTTCCTCCGCTGGCGCAGGATGGTGTTGGCGAACCATCACACCGCCCGCATCTATCGCAGCATCGTCGGCGGACTCGGCACACTCATCGTGCTCATCGGCCTCGTCCTTGTGCCCCTGCCCGGTCCGGGATGGCTCATCGTCATCATCGGCCTGTTCGTCATCTCCAGCGAATTCCATTGGGCGCGGAGACTGCTCCACTTCGTGCGCGTGAATGTCGAGCGGTGGACGCGCTGGATCATGGCCCAGCGGCTGTGGGTGCGCTGGACCGTCGGCGCGGTCACCGCGGCCTTCGTCGGCTTCATCGTCTGGTGCACCCTGCGCCTCACCGGCCTGCCGGGGTGGGTGCCGGATCTCGCCGTGCTCGAACTGCTCGGTCTGCACTGAACGTCCGCCCCGCGCACCCGAACCCGCCACGCACGTCCGCACAGTTGGCCGACGCCGCTGACATGCCGAGGTCGCAGTCCCGCCGCCGTCCCTCACCCGCCGGTAGCTCTGACCCGACGGTGGCCGAATGCACAGAGCCCGCCGACCATTCACCGTGGTCGACGGGCACGTGCGGAGCCGCTGTCAGGATGACAGCGGTGGAGTCAGGATGACAGCGCGGTCAGCCGCGAAAGGCAGCGCATGTACTTCTTCCTGTAGCCGCCGGCCAGAGACTCCTCGGTGAAGATCTTGTCCAACGGCACACCGGAGTTGACGATGTGGACGTTGCGGTCGTAGAGCCGGTCGACCAGAGCGACGAAGCGCAGCGCCACGCTCTCGTTCTCGATCGTCGTGACGTCCTCCCACACGGCGGAGTCCACGCCGTCGACCATCCGCCCGTAGCGGGACGGATGGACCGTCGACAGATGAGACAGCAGCTGGGAGAACTCATCTCGGGCGACGGTGCCTTCGAGCTTCGCCGTGGCCGCATCGAGCTCGTCGGCCGGCAGCGGATCTGCCGGGGAGCTCAGCGCACGGTGGCGGTAGTCCTGACCGTCGATGCGAAAGACCTCGAACTGGTCGGCCAGCGCCTGGATCTCACGGAGGAAGTCCTGAGCGGCGAAGCGGCCCTCTCCCAGCGAGCCGGGCAAGGTGTTCGACGTTGCGATGATCTTCACGCCCGCATCGGTGAGTTCGCGCATGAGCCGGGACATGAGCACGGTGTCCCCCGGATCGTCGAGTTCGAATTCGTCGACGCACACGAGCTTCATCTGCGACAGGTCGTCGCGGGCGCGGGCGAAGCCCAGAGCACCGACGAGGTTCGTGTATTCGACGAAGGTGCCGAAGGTGGCGGGCTTCTCATTGGCGTGCCACGCGGACGCGAGCAGGTGAGTCTTGCCGACACCGTAGCCGCCGTCGAGGTAGACGCCCTTGGGACCGGACTTCCCCTTCGAGAAGAGCTTGCCGAAGAACCCCTTCGAGTTCGACTGTGCTGCGAATTGCTCGAGTCTTCTCCGAGCCTCGGCCTGCGAGGGCTCGGTGGGGTCCGTGCGATAGCTGTCGAAGGACACGTCCTCGAACTGAGGCGGCGGGACAAGGCCTGCGATGAGCTCTTCGGGGGCAACCTGTGGGGATCGGTCGCTCAGTGCGACCAGAGTCTGCTCGGCATTCACTCGGCCTAGTCTAAGGCAGGCCCGCGGGCCCGACGGAAATCGGGCCCGAGCGGGTGAGGACCATCACAGGCGCAGAGAACCGAGGTGGACGGACGCACACGCACAGCTTCGGCGCGCCTTCGTCCGCCGAAGCGGATCTATTCGTCTCAGCTGAAGTCGAAGCCGAGTCGGCCGAGCTGTTTGGGATCGCGCTGCCAGTCCTTGGCGACCTTGACGTGGAGGTCGAGGTAGACCTTGGTGCCAAGGAGGCGTTCGATGCCCTGGCGGGATTCCGAACCGATCGCTTTGAGTCGGCTGCCGCCCTTGCCGATGATGATCGCCTTCTGGCTGGGTCGTTCGACGAAGAGGTTGACGTGGACGTTCCACAGCGGATTGTCCTCGCTGCGGCCCTCCCGCGGGTACATCTCCTCGACTTGGACGGCCAGGGAGTGCGGCAGTTCGTCGCGGACGCCTTCGAGGGCGGCTTCACGGACGAGTTCGGCGATCATCTTCTCCTCCGGCTCATCGGTGAGGTCGCCGTCGGGGTAGAGCGGCGGCGACTCCGGCAGATGGGAGGAGAGAACGGAGTCGACGGTGTCGATCTGGAAACCGTCGGCCGCGGAGACCGGGACGACGTCGGCGAAGTCGGCGAGTTCGCCGACGGCCAGCAGCGCCTCGGCGACCTTGTCCTTGGATACGAGGTCGACTTTCGTCACGAGCGCGACGATCGGGGTCCGCCCGTCGAGCAGCTCCAGCTGGGAGGCGATGTAACGGTCGCCGGGACCGATCGCCTCATCGGCGGGAAGGCAGAAGCCGATGACGTCGACTTCGTTGAGGGTGGTGGCCACGAGGTCGTTGAGCCGGGAGCCCAGCAGCGTCCTGGGCTTGTGCAGTCCGGGGGTGTCGACGAGGATCAGCTGGTGATCGTCCCGGTGGACGATTCCGCGGATCGTGTGCCGCGTCGTCTGCGGCTTTGCCGAGGTGATCGCCACCTTCTCCCCCACCAAGGCGTTCGTCAGCGTCGACTTGCCGGTGTTCGGCCGTCCCACGAAGCAGGCGAACCCGGCACGGTAGCCCTCGGGATAGTCTGTGCGAAATTCCATGTCAGTCCTCTTCCTTCGTCCCCGGGCTTCCTGCCGCGGCGGTCTGCGCCTCGGCGGCGGTGTCGTCTGCGGTGCGGGTGACCCGCACATGGGTGATGCGGTGGCGGCGGCCCTGGCCTTCCATGGCTTCGATATGGAGGCCGGCGATGCTCGCATGCGAACCGTCGATGGGCACCCTGTCGATGAGCTTCGACAGCAGCCCGCCGACGCTGTTGACATCATCTTCGTCGATGCGCACGTCGAAGTATTCGGCGAAGTCCGAGATCGACATGCGCGTGCTGATGACGAAGGATCCGTCCTCGGCGGCGACGAGTTCGTCATCGCCGTTGTCGTATTCGTCTTCGATCTCGCCGACGATCTCTTCGACGATGTCCTCGATGGTCACAAGCCCGGCGGTGCCGCCGTATTCGTCGACGAGGATCGCCAAGTGCGTGGAGTCCAGCTGCATCTGTCGCAGCAGATCGTCGGCCGGTTTGGTCTCGGGCACGAAGAGCACACTGCGCGCCAGCGTCCCGATCGGCTTGTCGGTGTCGTCCGGGTGGAGCTGAAGGCGGCGGGCCACATCTTTGAGATAGGCGACGCCGCGGACGTCGTCGAGGTCCTCCCCGCACACGGGGATCCGGGAGAAGCCGGAACGGAAGAACAGGTTCATCGTCTTCTGCAGACCCACGTCGGCGTCGACGGTGACGAGGTCGGTGCGCGGGACCATGACTTCGTTCGCCGAGGTGTCCGAGAGGTTGAAGACCGATTGGATCATCTCGCGTTCGCCGTCTTCGATGATATCGGATTCGCTGGCCCTCTCGACGAGGTCGCGCAGCTGCTCAGAAGTCACGAACGGACCGTCCTTGTACACCTTGTCCGGGGTCAGCAGGTTGCCGAGGACGACGAGGATGCGGGTGAGCGGTTTGAGGACGACGAGGACGATGCGCACGATCCAGCTGAGGTTGAGGCACACGGCTAGCGACCGGCGCTTGCCGATCGTGCGCGGAGACACGCCGGTGATGATGAAGACCGCCACCGAGGCGGTGAGTACCGTGAGGAAGACCATGAGCGGTCCCACGGAGTAGTAGGAGTCATAGGCCAGTGCGATGAAGACCGTGGCCAGTGCCTCGAGGAAGTTGCGGACGAAGATGATGACGTTGATGTTCGTCGGCAGGTCGCCGAGGATCTTCTCCACCCGCACGGCCGCGCGCTTGCCCTCTTCCTTCGCCTCCTCGACGGCGTGGTGGGACACGTTGAGCAGAGCCGCATCGACCGCCGAGAGGATGGCTGCGATGATGAGGCACAGTGCCGCACCGAGGAAGTACGCGAACACCTCAGACCTCGGTGGGGGTGGGAATGTCGGTGCGACCGTCGTAGCGAGCGGCGAAGAAGGTCAGCAGCAGATGCCGCTGCAGGGCGAACATCTCCTCCCGCGCTTCGGGCTCACCGTGGTCGTAGCCGAGGAGGTGGAGGAATCCGTGCACCGTGAGCAGCAGGATCTCGTCCATTGTCGAATGGCCGGCGGCGTCGGCTTGGGCGGCGGCCACCTCGGGGCAGATGATGATGTCACCCATCTGACCTTCGGTCGGTTTGTCCGGCTCTCCTTGGTGGAGCTGGTCCATGGGGAAGGACATGACGTCGGTCGGACCTTCGAGGTCCATCCACGTGACGTGGAGTTCGGACATCGCTGCGGTATCGACCATGGTCACGGCCAGTTCCGCACCGGGATGCATGTGCAGGGCCTCCCCGAGGTACTCGGTCAGGGCCACGACCTCGTCGAGGTCCACCTCGGCGTCGGTCTCGTTGAGGATCTCGGTGTTCATTCGGCACTTCCCCACAGGTCGTAGGCTTCGACGATCTTCGTCACCAGCGAATGCCGGACGACGTCCTTGCTGCCCAGTTCGCAGAACTGCAGGTCCTCGATCCCGTCGAGGATGTCGCGCACGACCTTGAGTCCGCTGCGGGTCTTGCCCGGCAGGTCGATCTGGGAGATGTCACCGGTAACGACCATCCGGGAGCCGAAGCCGAGGCGGGTGAGGAACATCTTCATCTGCTCGGCCGTCGTGTTCTGCGCTTCGTCGAGGATGACGAAGGCATCGTTGAGAGTCCGTCCGCGCATGTACGCCAGGGGTGCGACCTCGATCGTGCCGGTCTCGATGAGCAGCGGGATCGATTCCGGGTCGACCATATCGTGGAGCGCATCGTAGAGCGGTCGCACATATGGGTCGATCTTCTCGTTCAGGGTGCCCGGCAGGTAGCCGAGGGATTCGCCGGCTTCGACGGCGGGCCGGGTGAGGATGATCCGCGAGACCTCTTTGTGCTGGAGGGCGTTGACGGCCATCGCCATCGCCAGGTACGTCTTGCCGGTGCCGGCGGGGCCGATGCCGAAGGTGATCGTGTGGTTGCGGATGGCTTTGACGTAGTCGTGCTGGCCCATCGTCTTCGGGCGGATCGACTTTCCGCGTGTGGAGAGGATGTTCGTGCCCAGCACCGCCGAGGCGGCCGCCCCTTCGGAGGAGAACTTCGTGACCCGTTCGATCGTCTCATCGTTGATCCGATGACCGGCGGCGTGGAGCTTCTTCAGCTCCCCGATGACGCTGACGAAGGCTTGGACCCGGTTCGGATCCCCGGCGGCCTGGACCTGGTTGGCGCGCACGTGGATGTCGAGGTCGTCGAATGACTTCTCGAGGGTGCGCAGGTTCGATTCCCCGGGCCCGAAGAATTCGACGAGGTCGATCGAGTCGGGAATGACGAGGCGTACGGAGTCAGCGGCATGAGAGTCTGCCTGGGCGTCGGTGTCTGCCGCGTGAGAGTCGGGAGTGTTCACAGGGTTCGGGGTGGGGTGGGTGATGTCCAGAATGTTCCTTTGCATGCGAGCGTGCCGTCACCGGCGACGCCGGAGTGTGCTTCCATCCTAGTCCGATGGCTCACCAACGGCCCAATGAATTCTGAGCCATGACGAGGCCGGCGGATCCCGCCGACGAGGAGCGCAGGATGGTCGGACCCAGCAGCACGGGTGTGGCCCCGCGGTCTTTCAGTGCCGCAAGTTCGCTGTCGCTGATACCGCCCTCGGGTCCGACGACGAAGACGATGCGCTCGGGTGCCTCCCCTGCCGCCACCTCTTCGAGTGCCGTGGACAGCTTCGCTTCCGCGGTCTCGTGGAGGACGAAGACCGCATCGGCAGCAGAGAGCCGCTGGGCCAGGGACGTGCCGCGAACGAGTTCGTGCAGCTGCGGGAAGTGGGAGCGCCGGGCTTGGAGGGAGGCGGCGTTGAGCAGGTTCTCCCATTTCGCGGCGATCTTCTCCCGCTTCTTCGCCGGCCAGTCGGCGATCGAGCGTTCGGCGGCCCAGGGGATGACATCGTCGACCCCGATCTCCGTGGCCGTTTCGATGGCCTGCAGGTCACGGTCGCCCTTGGCCAGGGCTTGGACGAGAACGAGCCGCGGAGCCGGCCGCGGTTCCGTCGTCACCGCGGTGACGTCGATGGCGATGTCCGTCGGTGAAGCGGTCGTGACGGTGCCACGAGCTCGCGCACCGGCCCCGTTGACGATGTCGATCTGCTCACCGGGTCCGATCCGTCGCACCCGCACCGCATGTCCGGCCACGTCCTCACCGAGGGTGAGGACCTGACCGATGACCGCCTCGGCGGCCAGGGCGGAGCGGAAGACGGGAAGACTCACCGACCGGCGAACCTTTCGCGCATGCGGGAGAACACGCCGCGGCTCTCGGTGGTGATCTGCGCGCGGGGGGCTTCTTCCCCTCGCAGCTGTGCCAGCTTCTCGAGCAGCTCGCGCTGCTCGTCGTCGAGCTTGTCGGGAGTGAGCACGTCGACGGTGATGAGCAGGTCGCCACGAGTCTCCGAGCGCAGGCGGGCCGCGCCGAGTCCGGCGAGTTTGACGACCGTGCCCGACTGGGTGCCCGGGGCGATGTTGAGGTCCTGGGTGCCGTCGAAGGTCTCGAACGGAATCGTCGCTCCCAGGGTGGCCGCGGTCATCGGCACGGACACCGCGGCACGGAAGTTGTCGCCGTCGCGGTGGAAGACCTCGTGGCGGGTGACCATGACCTCGACGAAGAGGTCGCCGGCGGGGCCGCCGCCGGGTCCGACTTCGCCCTGGCTGGACAGCTGGATGCGGGTGCCGTCGGAGACTCCGGCGGGGATGCGGATCTTCATGGTCCGCTGTTTGCGCACGCGGCCGTCGCCCTGGCAGTTGAGGCAGGGGCTCGGGATGACGGTGCCGAATCCGTGGCAGGAGTTGCAGGTCTGGTTCGTGACCATCTGGCCCAGCAGGGTGCGGGTCATGCGCTGGACGCTGCCGGCGCCGTGGCACAGGCTGCAGGTCTCGATCTTCGTGCCTTCCTGGGTGCCGGCACCGGAGCACGTGTCGCAGACGACGGCGGTGGTCACATCGAGATCGACGGTGCCGCCGAAGGCCGCAGTCTTGAGGTCGATGCTGACTCCGACGAGGGCGTCCTTGCCGCGCTGGGTGCGTGGGATCGGACCGGCGGCCTGTCCCCCTCCGCCGCCGAAGAAGGTTTCGAAGATGTCTCCGAAGCCGCCGAAGCCGCCGCCGGCCGGGAAGCCCTGACCGTTCTCGCCGCCGCCCATGTCGTAGTTGCGCCGCTTCTCCGGGTCGGAGAGCACATCGTAGGCCAGTGAGATGGCCTTGAATTCGTCTTCGTGACCGGGGTTGACGTCCGGGTGGTACTTGCGTGCCAGCTTCCGGTACGACGACTTGATCTCAGCCGCGGAAGCATCTTTGGACACTCCGAGTGTTTCATAGTGATCGGCCACAGAAACTTCTCTCTCCCTGACGTAGTGGTCTTCTCAGTTCTTGGTGGTGGCGACCGCGCTTCCACGCAGTCCTCACCGATATGGTCTCGCCCTGATTCGGGCGCCTCCAGCTCTTCGTCTTCAGCGGCCCTACCCTCGATCGAGGATCGAGGACACGTACTTCGCGACGGCCCGGACAGCCGAGATCGTCGTCGGATAATCCATTCTGGTCGGGCCGAGCACCGCCAGTCTGGCCGAGGAACCCGCCTCATGACCATATTCGGCGGCCACGACAGAAGTCGAACTCAATGATTCGTGAGTATTCTCACGCCCGATGCGCACACTGATCTCCTCTTGGTCTTCGGCCATCGAGGTGAGCAGCTTGAGGAGGACCACCTGTTCTTCGAAGGCCTCGAGGATCGGGCCCATCTTCTCACCGAACTCACGTCCGGAGCGTGCGAGGTTCGCGGTGCCGGCCATGATGATGCGCTCTTCACGAGTGGCGGCGACGAGGTCGACGACGGCGGCGCGGACCTGCTGCAGTCCGGAATCGTCGAGGGCCCCGGGCTCGGCAGGATCGGGAGTCGCGGCCGCCTCGGCGCCGGGGGCGGAACCGAGGACCTGCGAGAGCTTGCGGCCGGCGAACTCGGCGTTGATCTGGTCGCGCAGGCCGCGGACGGCGTCGTCATCGACCGGCGTCGGGGTGATGATGGACTTCTGTTCGACCTGTCCGGCGTCGGTGATGAGGACGACGAGGATCCGCCCCGGTCCGAGGCCGACGATCTCGACGTGCTTGATCCGGGCGCGGGACACCGTCGGGTATTGGATGAGGGCGACCTGGTGGGTCAGCCCCGACAGCACGCGTACGGTGCGGTCGAGCATTCCGTCGAGGTCGACTTCACCGTCGATGAGCTGGAAGATCGCACTGCGTTCGGCACCGGTCAGCGGTTTGAACTCGTCGATGCAGTCGACGAACATCCGGTATCCGAGGTCGGTGGGGATCCGGCCCGCCGAAGTGTGCGGTTGGGCGATGTAGCCCTCGTGTTCGAGCTGGGCCATGTCGTTGCGGATCGTCGCCGGTGAGACGCCGAGGGTGTGCCGCTGCACGATCGCCTTCGATCCCACGGGTTCGTTGGTGGCGACGAAGTCCTCGACGATGGCGCGCAGTACCTGTGCTCGTCTGCTGTCGTTCATCGCGGACCTCCTCCCCGCCTCTGTTCCCGGTGCCCGTGTCGGTCTCCGCATGCCCGAACTGGCACTCATTGCGACTGAGTGCCAATTCTACGCCTCTCGACCGCTGATTTCATTTCAGGGGTGTCCCGCGGGTCTGCGCGCGACCCCGACGCTCCTTCATTAGGGTGGTGTCCCGTGAATGTTTTTGATCGCTATGGCCCCGATGTGCTCTCCGGCTCCTCACCGTCGTCTCACCGTCCGAAGAAGTCCCGCCCGGTCGAACTCGGCCTGGGCATGGTGCTCGAAGATGCGATGAGCGGATATGTCGGTGCGGTCGTCGGAGCGGAGAAGACCACGGCCGGTGTCGTCGTCAATCTCGAGGACCGCAACGGCCGGGTGCATGCGTTCCCCCTGGGCCCGGGCTTCCTGCTGGAAGGGCAACCGGTCGATCTGCGGCTGCCGACGAAGAAGAAAGCGCAGGCCCCCGGGCGAACGGCTTCCGGCTCGCGTGCGGTGGCAGGTGCCAAAGCGCGGGTGGCACGTGGGTCGCGCATCTGGGTCGAGGGCAAGCACGATGCCGAATTGGTCGAGAAGATCTGGGGTGATGATCTGCGCATCGAAGGCGTGGTCGTCGAACCCCTCGGCGGCCTCGATGACGTCGCCGACAAACTCGCGGCCTTCGGTCCGGATCGCGAGCATCGGGTCGGCGTCCTCGCCGACCACCTGGTCGATGGAACAAAGGAGTCGAAGATCGCCGAGGCGGTACGCGCCGATCCGCGCTACCGCGACGTCGTCCACATCATCGGTCATCCCTATGTCGACATCTGGCAGGCGGTCAAACCCCATGTCGTCGGCATCAGAGAGTGGCCGGTCGTCCCTCGCGGAGAGGATTGGAAGACGGGGATCCTGCGTCGGATCGGTTGGCCGCATGCCGATCACCGCGATGTCGCGCGCGGATGGGTGCGCATCCTCGGAAAGGTGACGACGATCGCCGATGTCGAACCGACGCTGTCGGGCCGGGTCGAGGAGCTCATCGACTTCGTCACTGTCGGCTGATCGGGGCGCCCGAGGCACGGAGGATGACGACGCAAGTCGACAACACAGTCTGCGTTGACAACATCTGCGGTAACGTGGATGACTGGAGGAATCGAAAGGAAGCTCATGACACAGAATCCCCAGCAGCCCGACAACAGCCACCCGCGACCGATGCCGCCGAATTACCCTGAGGCACCCGGACTCCAACCGCCTTATGGTTCCCAACCGTCATACGGTTCCCAGCAGCCTTATGGTTCCCAGCCGTCATACGGTTCCCAGCAGCCTTATGGTTCCCAGCAGCCTTATGGTTCCCAACCGTCATACGGTGTGCCGCAGAGCTACTCGGTCTCACCAGGCGCCCACGGCCCGGCAGCTGACCAGGCGCTGTACGACTCACGGCTGTTGCCGCCGCAAGCCTTCGGCACCGGGTCCGAAGGGTTCTGGCAAACACCACCCTCGGACCGCAGTACTGCAGTCTGGACCCATATCGGATCCATCCTGCTGGGCTGGCTACTGCCGCTCATCCTCTTCCTCGTCAAGAAGGACGAGTCCCCGTTCGTTCGCGAACATGCCCGCCAGTCGTTGAATTTCGAACTGACTTTGTTCCCGATCTTCTTCATCGGTTCAATATTCACATTGACGGGAGTCGGCCTGCTGATTCTTCTGGCTGCGGCAATCGTTAACATCGTCTTCCACATCAATGGCGCTATCGCCGCCAATCGCGGCCAGGGCTACAGGATCCCCCTGGCGATTTCGATGGTCAAATGACCCGTCCGACGTCCTGACCGACGGCGCCCAATGGTGTTGCCTGGTCCGATCACCGGCCGCGGGCAAACCACGCCGAGGAGCGGGGCAAGAAGGCGAACACTATGCTCGCAGTGCCGAACAGCAGAAAGCAGCCGATCAACAGCGGATTGAGCGGGGTCATCACCACGAAGGCCAGGCCAAGACATCCCATTGCCACCCAACGAGCACGCCCACGACCGACGGCCAGACGCCATGCATAGGCCGTGAAGCCCACAATCACGATGAGGCCGACCACAAACGCGATTGCGACGATCCCCGTGGCGATTCCACTCGATAGATCGCCGGCCCAGGACAGTACCGCTGTATCCGTCAGGTCTCCGATCTTTCGCAGCACCCAGCCGACGATCCGGAACGCTCGCCCACCGGTGAAGGCCATCCAGACGAGAGCCGCAAGAACGAAGAACGGAGCAATGAACCCCAGCACCGAGGCGGTGATGACCTCGAAGGGACGCTTAGGCACACCAAACACATTCACTTGCAGATCTCGCGCAGAGCGGTAGGTCCCGGGATAGTTCCGTGCAACATCGAATGCTTTCCCGTGCCCATTCCGTTCCAGCGGATGCGACCCTATCAAGGAAGCGCGATCCGTTGCGCGCCGGCGACGGAGCAAGTCCTCCCTTGCCCGTGCGGCAATCTCGCGTGGGTCTTCGGTCGGCAGATGACCGAGCGCATGTCCCCACTCAGAATGAGAGTGACCCGTCAGCGACATCGCGGGAGCAGGCCAGGCTTCTGACCAGTTCCTCTGCCCATGCCCCGGATTCGGTGTACTCATAGACGACGTGGCAGCCCTTTCTGCATCAATGACCGATTCCGCTGCTACCTTACTACAGCCGTTGCCGAACTGAGGCAGGAATCTGAGCTCTTCTCTCTCCCCACCCCGTTACCTTTTAAGTAGCCTCAACATCCGTCAGGATAGAAGGGGTCGCTGGCCTGAGGACCTCGGCATGATTCATGCCCCCAGTCGTCATGATCCGGGGGGTGTTGTCACCGAGGTTCGAAGGCACCAGGGAAATCGCTGATAGGGGCCAGAACCACTGGCAGAACACATGCCTCGAGCCCGACCGTAACGTGGATGCCGAACCCCGGAGCCACCCAGCACCACCGGCCAGCCGAACCACTCACAACCGCAGTCACACCAGTCGAAGAAGATGAGTGACATGATCACCAACCACGACACCATTGACGTATTCATCGGCATCGATGTCGGCAAACACGACCACCACGCCGTGGCGCTGGCCAGGGACGGCACCCAACTACTGTCGAAGGCCCTGCCCCAGAACGAAGCAAAACTCCGAGCACTCATCGACAAGCTCCGCACCCACGGGACACTCCTGCTCGTCGTCGATCAGCCCGCCACGATCGGAGCCCTACCCGTCGCCGTCGCACAAGCAGCCGGCGTCACCGTGGCCTACCTCCCCGGGTTGGCGATGCGCCGCATCGCGGACCTGCACCCAGGAGAGGCAAAGACCGATGCCCGGGATGCCGCGATCATCGCTGAAGCCGCCCGCACCATGCCACATACCCTGCGCGGGATTCGGGTCAGCGATGAAAACGTCGCGGAACTGTCGATGCTGTGTGGCTACGACGATGACCTCGCCAAACAAGCCACGGCCACGTCGAACAGGATCCGGGGCCGGGACTGCTGAAGGTTTGGTTGACTTCACGACTGGATAAATTCCAGGAAGGATAGTAGTCATGCCAAAGATCTACACCGATGAGTTCAAGCAATCAGCGCTCGAGCTCTTGGACGATGGAATGACCCAGAAGCAGGTGTGTGCCGACCTCGGTATCTCGAAGTCAGCTCTCCAGGCCTGGGTGCGTGACTCGCGGCTACGCGAGCACGGACTCGAGCCCTCCCGTGATGTCGAGGAGTCACGCGCCCAGGCGGCAGCGCTGAAACGCATTCGCGAGCTCGAGCGTGAGAACAAGATCCTCCGCGAGGCCGCAGCGTACCTCTCGCAAGCGAACTTGAAGCTCGGTGGCCATCACCCAAAATGATGTACCCGCTGGTCCTTGACCTTGCTGCCACCGGGGTGCCGGTGGCAGTGACCTGTCGGGTGCTCGGCTTTACCAAGCAGGGGTTCTACAAGTGGTGCGCTCATCCGGTCTCAGCTCGGGACTGGGACGAGGCACATCTGATCAATGCCGCCTACGACGTTCATACGGACGATCCTGAGTTCGGGCACCGGTTCATCGCCGATGAACTCCACGCCGCGGGTCTGCAGACGTCAGAGCGTCGTGTGTGGCGATTGTGCTCCCAGCAGCAGTTGTTCTCGCACACGATCAAACGAGCCCGGAAACACGGCAAGAAGCCCGGCCCACCAGTGTGTGACGACCTCGTCGAACGCGACTTCACTGCCAAGGCAATCAACGAGTTGTGGCTGACCGACGTTACCGAACACCACACCAGTGAGGGCAAGCTGTACATGTGCGCGGTCAAGGACGTGTTCAGCAACAGAATCATCGGCTATGCCATCGATTCGAGGATGAAATCTCGCCTGGCTGTGGCGGCGATTGATGATGCTGTGGCCCGTCGTGGCGGGTCTGGAATGATTGCCGGGTGTGTCGTTCACTCGGATCGCGGCTCGCAATTTCGTTCTCGGAAGTTCCAGCAGGCTCTACGGCATTACGGGCTCGTCGGATCGATGGGTCGGGTCGGTGCTGCTGGTGATAATGCGGCGATGGAATCGTTCTTCGCCGTGTTGCAGAAGAACGTCCTCGATCGGGGCCGTTGGGACACGCGAGCGAGGTTGCGCACAGCGATCGTCCACTGGGTCGAGCGGACCTATCACCGGAAGCGTCGACAGCGACGTTTGGGTAAACTGACCCCGGTTGAATACGAGCTTGTTCACCAAAAGGCCGTCGCCCTGGCGGCATAAACCCAGGAGTCAACCAAACCTTCAGCAGTCCCGCCTACTCACCCAGATACACCCCGGACTAGAAGCCGTCATCGGTGCCCACCTGGACCATCCTGCAATGACGGCGCTGCTGGTGAAGTACCCGACACCGAAGGCTCTACGTCGGGCCGGCAAGCACCGGGTCGAGACGCTGCTGGCCAAACACGCTCCACGAGCGTGGAAACGCTGGGCGACAGCGATCTTCGCCGCCTTGGACGAGCAGACTGTGGTGGTCGCGGGCACCGATGCGGCAGGGATCGTTCTCCCGCAACTGGCCACAGCTTTGGCTCAGACGAGGTCGTCGCGGGACGAGGTCTTTGCACGGATCGAGGAGTTGGTGGAATCGCATCCTCTTTTCGAGCTCCTGACATCGATGCCGGCAGTCGGCGTCAGGACAGCGGCGAGGATCCTGACCGAGGTCGTGGGCAAGGACTTCGCCACTGCCGGGCACTTGGCCTCTTACGCCGGTTTGGCACCGGTGACGTGGCGATCGGGGACGTCGATCCGTGGTGATCATTCGTCCCGCCGTGGCAACAAAGTCCTCAAACGGGCGCTATTCCTCTCGGCATTCGCAGCGTTGAAAGACCCGTTGTCGAGGACGTACTACGACCGGAAACGTGCCCAGGGCAAGAAGCATAACCAGGCTCTGATCGCGTTGGCTCGTCGACGCTGCAACGTATTGTTCGCGATGCTGCGTGACGGTTCCTATTTCCACGTACCGATGGAGGCCACTGCCGCGTAGACAGGTTCCGAAGCACCCACGTCCAGTCCGAGACTGCGTCCCGGACCAATCAGTCCTGCCCAGCATCAGCCGGCAAGACTATTCGAAGAAATCTTGGTCACCCCTTGACGAAAACCATAGGGGCACCCCCCACTCGGTCGGGCGGGGCGAGGAACTCATCGACATCGTCACAGTGAGTGGTCGACGTCGATAGACGATGCCTGCGCTTCTGTCACAGAACTGGCACAGATGTCCGGCTTTCCGCACCGCCGCCCGGTGGTGGTCTCCACTACTGTGAGAGGGCAGCAACTTCGAAAGGACCACCATGTCGAACAACCCCGGACAGCCGACCAGCGGGCGCCACGTGCCGCCGAACTATTCCCAGGCTTCGGGCCCCAGCAGCCCTGTACGCAGTCCAGCCAGAACGGTCAGCCGGTCTCCACCCAGCCCTACGGTTCCCAGGCGAACCGATCACCGAACTACGGTACGCTCTACACCCAGGTGGACTATGGGCAGTAGAGCGGTGACAACGGTCAGCCAGATTATGGTCAGCAGAGGCAGGTGGTCAATCCTGTGCTCTTCAATTCCGAGATGCTGCCCGAACACGCCTATGGTTCCGGTTCCGAACAGTTCTGGGCGGCCTCGGACTCCGAACGGACCACGGCACTGTGGCGCCACCTCGGTGCCATCTTCTTCGGGTTCGTGCCGCTCATCATGTACTTGGTCAAGAAGGACGAATCACCGTACATCCGTGAGCATTCCCGGCAGGGTCTCAACGCGATGATCACAAACACGATCATCACGACAGGAGCCGTTCTTCGTCTTCGGCTTCTTCGGGTTCCTGCTCGCCCTCGTGACTTTCGGGTTCGGTTTCCTCCTCATGTATGCCGCATTCATCGTCCCCGTGGTCTAACTTCGTCTTCTGCATCATCGCCGCCGCAGCGGCGAACCGGGGTGAGGGATACAGGTTCCCGCTCACCATCAACTTTGTGAAATGAGTCGGCGTCCGGCCGACGAATCCAGGAAGGGACAGACATGTCAGAGAATCCGCAGCGGCCCGACGACGAACCCTCGCGTCCGATGCCGCCGAACTATTCGCAGTCATCCGGTCCACAACAGCCGTACACACAGATCCCGCAGTCCGGACCCTGGCCGGCTGAGGGCTCCCAGCCGCCGTACGGGCAGCACGGAGGCTACAGCGCAGGACCTATGGGGATGTCCTCCGCTCAGTCCCCGGCCGCCTCGGTGCCCATCGGAACCGAGCTGCCCTCCGCCGCCTACGGCCCGGGATCGGTCGGATTCTGGAACGCCGACGAGACGGAGCGCACCACCGCACTGTGGTCTCACCTCGCACACGCTGCGACCTATGTCATCGGACTCGGCTGGATCGTCACCCTCGTCCTCTACATCATCAACAAGGACAAGTCCCCGTACCTTCGGCACCATGGTGCGCAGTCACTCAATCTGCTCATCATCGGCGTCATCGCCGGATTCGGCATCGGACTCATCGGCGGCATCCTCACGATCGTGGGCATCGGATTGCTCATCCTCCTGCTCCTGCCGCTGCTGACCATCTACATGATCGTCATCGAAATCATCGCGGCGATGGCCGCCAATCGCGGTGAGGGCTACCGAATCCCGATGACCCCGAACTGGATCAAGTGATCTGAGAGCCGAGGCCGGTGTCCGGGCAGTCTCTGCCCGGACACCGGCCCTTTCTCATCCCCGTTCGCGGGGTCTCACACGTATTCGGTGAGGATGCGCACCATGTGGTCTGCGAGCAGGCGACCCTGCAGCGTCGGCTGGAACCAGCCGTCCTCTGCCGCATCGTGATCGAGAAGCCCCTGCTTCACGAAGGTTCTGATCGCCTGCTGACTGCCCGGGGCCAGGGTTTCGAGACGCAGCTCGCCGTCGATGCGGGCGGCGAGCATGATCCTCTCGATCTCGCGCGTGCCCGCGTCGAGGACCTCGCGTCCGATCGACGGGGACTGTCCGGCCAGCAGCCGGTCGGCCCACGCCCGCGGGTGTTTGGCATTCCAGAACCGCACTCCCCCGACATGCGAATGTGCCCCGGGACCGTACCCCCACCAGTCGGCATTGCGCCAATACGCCATATTGTGCTCGCACCGGGTCTTTTCACCCGTCGACCAGTTGCTAACTTCGTACCAGTGCAGTCCGGCCGCAGTCATCGCCGCATCGGCGATCTCGTACTTGTCGGCCAGATCGTCCTCATCCGGCATCGACAGCTGCCCGCGGCGGACCATCGCCCCCATCTTCGTCCCCGGTTCGACGATGAGCGAATAGGCCGAGATGTGGTCGACCTCATTCGCCAGTGCCACGTCGAGGGACCGACGCCAATCCTCGATCGACTCCCCCGGCGTGCCGTAGATGAGGTCGAGGCTGAGTTCGAGACCCGCCTCCTTGACCCAGCGGGCCACCTCGGGGATCTTCTTCGGATCGTGCGTCCGGTCGAGAGTCGCCAGCACATGCGGCACCGCCGACTGCATGCCCATGGAGATCCGATTGAAACCGGCACCCGCCAGGGTCGCGATATAGGCCGGATCCAAGGTGTCGGGGTTCGCCTCGGTGGTGATCTCGACGTCGGCGGCCAAGCGGAACCGGGCGCGGATGTCGTCCATCACCCCGGCGAGGACCTCGGCTTCCAGCAGCGTCGGGGTTCCTCCGCCGAAGAAGATCGTCGCGACCTCACGATCGCCCGCCCCCGCCTCGGCGAGGGTGGACACGGACAGATCGAGCTCACGGGCGAGATTGCCGCGGTAGTCGTCACGGGAGGCACCTGGACCGAGATCCTCGGCGGTGTAGGTGTTGAAGTCGCAGTACCCGCAGCGGACCCGGCAATAGGGGACGTGGACGTAGAGGCTCAGCCCGCGGTCGGCGGCACCGATGCCCGCCGAGGCGGGAAGGGAGCCGTCGAGCGGAGGGACCTCACCGGTCGGTTGAGCGGGCACTTACTTCTTGCTGTCCTTCGTATCCGGTTCGTCGGAGGACAGCGCGGCGATGAACGCGTCCTGCGGCACCTCGACGGTGCCGACCATCTTCATCCGCTTCTTGCCTTCCTTCTGTTTCTCGAGCAGTTTGCGCTTCCGGCTGATGTCGCCGCCGTAGCACTTGCTCAGCACGTCCTTGCGGATGGCGCGGATGGTCTCACGAGCGATGATCCGCGAGCCGATGGCCGCCTGGATGGGTACCTCGAACTGCTGACGCGGGATGAGCTTGCGCAGCTTGCCGGCCATCGCCACACCGTAGGAGTAGGCGTTGTCGCGGTGGACGATCGCGGAGAACGCATCGACCTGATCGCCGTGGAGCAGGATGTCGACCTTGACCAGATCGGAGGCGTCCTGGCCGTCGTCGGAGTAGTCGAGGGAGGCATAGCCCTTCGTCCGGGACTTCAGCTGGTCGAAGAAGTCGAAGACGATCTCGGCCAGCGGCAGGCGGTAGCGGATCTCCACCCGGTCCGAGGACAGGTAGTCCATGCCCTGGAGTTTGCCGCGTCGGTCCTGGCACAGCTCCATCACCGCACCGATGAATTCGCTCGGAGTGAGGACCGTGGCCTGGACCATCGGCTCGCGGACTTCCTTGATCTTGCCCGTCGGATATTCGCTCGGGTTCGTCACGATCGTCTCGGTGCCGTCTTCCATCGTCACGTCGTAGATCACGGACGGGGCGGTGGAGATGAGGTCGAGGTCGAACTCCCGCTCGAGACGGTCGCGCAGGACTTCGAGATGGAGGAGTCCGAGGAACCCGCAGCGG
This sequence comes from Brevibacterium sp. FAM 27836, assembly GCF_051351055.1. Lineage (NCBI taxonomy): Bacteria > Bacillati > Actinomycetota > Actinomycetes > Micrococcales > Brevibacteriaceae > Brevibacterium > Brevibacterium sp. FAM 27836. The sequence continues at coordinate 3,740,262 of NZ_CP195711.1, read as the reverse complement.
AAACCGAAGCCCAGCGCCGTCGAGGTCTCCGGCTCATAGGCCAGGGAGGCGTCGTTGAGTTTGAGTTTGTCGAGGGCGTCGCGCAGCACCGGGTAGTCGGAGCCGTCGATGGGGAAGAGTCCGGAGAACACCATCGGTTTGGGTTCCCGGTAGCCTTCGAGCGGCTCGGCGGCAGGCTTCGCCGCCGCCGTCACGGTGTCACCGACCTTCGACAGGCGCACGTCCTTGACGCCGGTGATGAGGTAGCCGACCTCACCGACGCCCAAGCCCTTCGTCGCCTTCGGTTCGGGTGAGGAGGCGCCGATCTCGAGCAGTTCGTGAGTCGTGCCCGTCGACATCATCTCGACCTTCTCCCGCGGGGTCAGAGAACCGTCGATGACGCGCACATAGGTGACCACGCCGCGATAGGTGTCGTAGACGGAGTCGAAGATCATCGCCCGGGCCGGAGCCTCGGCGTCGCCGACCGGGGAGGGAATGTCCGTGATGATCCGGTCGAGGACCTCCTCGACGCCTTCACCGGTCTTGCCGGATACGAGCAGGCAGTCCTCGGGTTCGCAGCCGATGAGGTTCGCGAGCTCGTCGGCGTACTTCTCCGGCTGCGCCGCGGGCAGATCGATCTTGTTGAGCACGGGGATGATCGTCAGATCGTTCTCCATGGCCAGGTAGAGATTGGCCAGAGTCTGGGCCTCGATGCCCTGAGCGGAGTCGACGAGCAGCAGCGCGCCCTCGCAGGCGGCCAGGGAGCGAGAGACTTCGTAGCTGAAGTCGACGTGGCCGGGGGTGTCGATCATGTTCAGCGCGTACGGGGTGTCCTCGTGCTCCCACGGCATGCGCACCGCCTGGGACTTGATGGTGATGCCGCGTTCGCGTTCGATGTCCATCCGGTCGAGGTACTGGGCGCGCATATCGCGGTTCTCGACGACACCGGTCATCTGGAGCATGCGGTCGGCGAGAGTCGACTTTCCGTGGTCGATGTGAGCGATGATGCAGAAATTGCGGATCAGCTCGGGTGAGGTGGCAGACGGTGAAATCCGCTTGAGTGCTTCCTTATTCACCTGAGGTGACATGAACGCCCTTCCTTTGACAGATCAGATCTCCAGACAGACCAGATCACTCATTCTTTCATGACTTGCATGCGGAGCTGGAATCCGCGCCTATTCGGGACCCGATCAGGGAAGATGGAGCCATGAGCGAATTCTCGATCATGAGCTTCAATCTGCGCTACCCGGCGATGGACGGCCACCCGGTGGCCGATCGGATGCCGATCGCCGCCGAGCTCATCCGCGCCGCCCATCCGCACATCATCGGCACCCAGGAAGGGGAGCTCGATCAGCTCGAGACCCTCATCAGCCTATTGCCCGAAGAGTACATCTGGCTCGGCGAGGGCCATTCCGGCGGCAATTCCGGAGAGTTCACCGCGGTGATCCTCGATTCGACCCGCTTCGATGTCGATGCCGTCGACATCTCCTGGCTGTCAGAACAGCCCGAGACCGTCGCCTCGGAGTCCTGGGGCGTCTCGCACGCCCGGACCCTGACGACCGTCGACGTCCGCGATCTCGGCACCGGCCGAGGCCTGCGGGTGCTCAACACCCACCTCGATCACAGGTCCGAACGTGCCCGGCTCGAGTCGGGGCGGATCATGGCCGACACCATCACCGAGGCGGCCGGCCCATGCGTCGTCACCGGTGACTTCAACGTCGCCACCGGATCTCCCGTCTACGACTTCTTCTGCTCAGAGCTCGGCCTCACCGACACGGCCGCTGAGGTGCCCGGCGAAGACATCGGCACCTTCCACCGGTACCGGGGACCAAAGGCCGGCGAGCCCCGCATCGATTGGATCCTCACCACGGCGGGCCTGCGCACGATCTCCACGCGCATCGACACGTTCGCCGTGGAGGGGAAGTACCCGTCCGATCACTTTCCCGTCGAGGCGGTTCTCGAGTTCACCTGACTCTGCGGGTCCCGCCGGAGTTCACGCACCTCCATTAGGCTGTGGGCATGAATTGGAAATCACTGGTCAACCGGGCTGCTCGGATCGGGGTCCGGGAGGGCCTGCGCTATCTGCGTCAGTCGCAGTCGAAGAGGAAGTCCGGCACTGCACCGGGCCGCACCGATGTCCCGCGGCAGTCTCCCGCGCCGCAGGGCGGCAGCACCGGGACGAGCGGTTCGCAGTCGAATGGCCCGAACAGGTCGTCAGGATCTGGTGAATCACCTCGATCCGGCGGTGCCTACCCGGGTGACTTCACGGGCCCGCTCAAGGTCAGCTACTCCCCCGACCTCGACGGCGAGGCCGATCCGGGCGAGGTCGTCTGGGGCTGGATTCCCTTCGAAGAGGACTACTCGCAAGGCAAGGACCGGCCGTCGCTGGTCGTCGGTCGGGACGGGAAATGGGTGCTCGCGCTCATGCTCACGAGCAAGGACCATATTCCCGGAGGGGTCGGCGAAGTCCGCGAGGATCGGCACGCCCGCTGGATGAACATCGGTTCCGGTGACTGGGATTCGCAGGGCCGCCCTTCGGAGATCCGGCTCGACCGCGTCATCCGACTCGATCCGACGTCGATCCGCCGCGAGGGGGCGATCATGCCGCGTGAGGTCTTCGACCACGTGGCGAAGAACGTCGGCGCCTGAGACTTCTCTCCCCGGTCTCAGTGCCGTCTCTGCCGAGTGCCGGTGTCGTCCCATGGCGCGCGTCACCTGCCGTCGGTCTGCACCGCCGACACCCTCATGCCGCGGATTTCCGGCCGGGGACTCCGGCCTGTATCATTGGTTGCTGTGTCTTCATCAAGGCGTGTGTCTCGCCGAGGTCGGGTGAAGATGCCGTCGGATCCGATATCGTCGATGTGTTTCCCCGCGGAGACGGTCAGGTCGGTCCGATGCGCCCTCACGACCATGTACCACTAACACGAAAGAGTGTTGAAATTGGCTAATATCAAGTCACAGATCAAGCGGAACAAGACCAACGAGAAGGCTCGTCAGCGCAACAAGGCTGTCCGGTCCGAGGTTCGGTCCTACGTCCGCGTCGTGCGCGAGAACATTGCTGCCGGCAAGAAGGACGAAGCGCAGCAGGCATATGCTGCCGCGGCCCGCATGCTCGACAAGGCTGTTTCGAAGGGTGTTCTGCACAAGAACAACGCTGCGAACCGCAAGTCGCGCATGGCTACGCAGATCAACGCTCTCTGAGCTGACGACTGAGGCTATAGCTTCACGGGGTCCGGTCCGAAAGGATCGGACCCCGTGTCTTTTTCCCCAAATTGCTACTTGACGGGCGCCCAGCAACCTCGCGCGAGGTTGCTGGGCGCCCGTCGGGTAGCAAGTGGTGGGGGTTAGCGGATGCGGGCGAGGCGGCTGACCTCGGAGACGAACCATTCGACGGCATACACCGGGTCACGTCCGCCACCTTTGACGGCCTCATCGGCTTCGGCGGCGGCGATGAGCGACTGGCCCAGCGCCACTTCGTTCCACCGCCGCACCTCGCGTCGGGCGCGGTCGACCTGCCACGGCGCCATCTTCAGCTCCGAGGCCAGCTCCCCGCTGGTGCCGGAGAACCCCTGCACCTTCGCCATGCCGCGCAGCTTCATCGCCACTGCGGCCACGAGCGGAACCGGATCGGACCCTGTCGACAGGGCATGCCGGAGCAGGCTGAGCGCCTTCTTCACATCCCCGGCCACGGCCGCATCGGCGACCTTGAACCCGGTCGCTTCGACCCGCCCGCCGTAGTACTGGTCGACGACTTCGGCGGTGATGGTGCCTTCGGTGTCCTCGATGAGCTGGTCGACACCGGCGTTGAGCTCGGCCAGATCCGATCCCAGCGCCGACATGAGCGCAGCCATTCCCGCCTCATCGATCCGACGCTTCGCCGTTTTGAACCGGGTCTGCGCGAACTTCGCCCGGTCGCTCTCGTTCTTCAGCACGGCCGCATCGATGCGCGGGAATCCGGCGGCGTCGAGTTTCTTCACCAGCTTCGCACCGCGGTTGCCGCCGGCGTGCAGGAGCAGCACGACGGCATCGTCATTGGGTTCGTCGAGGTAGGCCAACGCATCGTTGAGGAAATCCTCCGAGCATTTCTCGACGGCGTCGACGACGATGAGCTTCGAGGAGGAGAAGAGGGAGGGTGAGGCCGCCATGGCCAGCTCACCGGTCTGGTACCCGGCCGCGTCGAATTCGATCTCCTCGGGATCGGACTTCCGTGCCGCTGTGACGATCCGGTCCTTGGCCATGCGCACAAGCACCGATTCGCTGCCGGAGATCATGACGACGGGGGCCGGTTTCGCCGAACTCCACGGGACCAGGGTCTTCTTCACTGCCATGGTTCCCAGCCTATCGCGGTCGACAGACGCGAACCGCACGCACCGGCCCGTGCGACCACACCGAGGCGGTCGCCCCCGGAACCGGTCCGCTCCTTCTCATCCCGGGCTCTCCGGGCAGCCGCGGCCCGTGCTGAACCGTCCTTCGGCATAGAGGGCGACCGACCCGCAATGGTCGGTCCGCAGCACCGGCACGGGTCCGAAAGCCCGCAGCGATCTGCCGGTGGGGTGCCCGTAGCTGTTCTCCCCGACGGACACGACGCCCAGGCGCGGGTGTGCAGCGGTGAAGAACTCCGTCGCCAGATCGGACGAACCGTGGTGCGGGGCGATGAGCACATCGACCGGCTGCACACTCTGCGCGAGCACGAACTGCTCCTCGGCCCCCACGTCCCCGGGCAGCAGAGTGCTCAGCCCCTCCTGCTCGATGCGCACGACCAGCGAGTCCTCATTGCGCAGCTCCTCGTCCTCTCCAGCAGGCACTTCCCGCCGAGGCGGCCACAGCACCTGCGCCGTAATCGCACCGAAGCTCAGCGTCTGCCCGCGATGGGTCGGGACCACCTCGGCGCCGGTGTCGGCGACCATCCGCTTGGCCTCGGCCGAGTCGGCGACGTTCGCGGACACGAAGAGCCGGTCGATCTGCCTCCCCCAGGTCGTTCCCGCGTACCCGGCGAAGTGGTCGGCGTCGAAGTGGGAGATGAGCAGGTCGAACTCTTCGACCCCGGACTCGTCGAGGCAGATGTCGATGGGTTCGGATTCCTTGCCGGTGTCGACGACGAGCCCCCGACCATCGCCGAGGTTGATGACCGCTCCGGATCCCTGCCCGACATCGCAGACGAGGACGAGCCAGTCGGCGGCGGGAGGTTTCGACCGCACACTGATGACGACGGCGGCGGTGAGGACGAGGCACAGGACGAGGACCGGCAGACCCCATAGGCGACGATGCACGAGCAGCCAGGTCCCCACCGCGGCGATCCCGAGCAGCCCCACAGCCAGCAGGGTCCCCCAGGGTGGGACCGGCCAGTCGAGAGCCGCTCCGGGCAGGCCCGCGCAGAACCGGGCGATGAGGACGATCCACCACGCGGGCAGAGAACCGAGCCCGGCGAGCACGGCCGCGACGAGGTCCGGGCCGAGCAGTCCGGTGGAACCGATTCCGGAGCTCACGAGGCTGAGGAACCCGGCCACGGTCGCCGGAAGAACGGCGGGCGCGGCCAGGGCGTTGGCGGCCACGGACCAGAGCCCGATGCGCGGGTCGATGGCCACGAGCACCGGGGTGCAGGCCAGTTGGGCGACGAACGGGACGATGACAGCGGTGACGAGCACGCTCGGCAGCAGCGGGAAATGGACGGCGAGTCGGCGCAGCAGGATCGGGACGACGAACATGATCGCGGCCGTGGACACCACGGACAGGACGAACCCCACCGAGGTGGCCAGGACCGGGACGAAGGCCAGAAGCAGGCTCGCCGTCGAGCACATCACCGCCACCGGTGAGATCCCTCCCCCGCGCAGGAACACGAGCGCCGCGGCGATGGCCATGCCGGCGGCCCGGATCGCGCTGGGTTCGAAACCGACGATGAAGACGTAGCCGATGCAGGTGAGCACTCCGATGCTCACACGCAGGCGCGGTCCTGCCCGGCAGGCGCCCGCGAGCAGGCCGGCTCCGAGGCTGACGATCGTGACGTTGCTGCCCGAGACCGCTGAGATGTGGGTGAGCGAGACAACTCGCATCTCCTCGGCCATCCGCGCGTCCTGTGGTCCGGTGTCCCCGACGACGAGTCCGGGCAAGAGGCGTCCTCCGTCGTTGCCGGCGGCCAGCGCGTTCGTGCGCAGCTCGGTGCGCAGATGCTCACGCCATTGCCAGGTCCCATTCGGTGCGATGAGCACTTCGGGGGCGGTCTCGGTCGTTCGGATGTCGTCGAGGCGTTCGGTGCGCATCCGCACCTTCGCCCCGTCGTCGACGGCTTCGGGGCTGAGCACCTCGGTGAACCCGGTGCCGCTGAGCAGGGTCAGCCGGGTCCAGCCGGTGGCACCGGGCTGGCTGTGACCGACGACGATGCCGACGCTCTCGTCCTTCCCGTCCGGTCCCCGTGCGGCGGTCAGGGCGGTGATCTGTATCGTCAGCAGGCACGCGAAGACGACGAGACCCACGCCGAGGTGGTGGTGCCGTCGCAGGAGGAGAAACCCGAGGGCACCGAACAGCGGCGTCAGTGTCAGCGCCCAGGGTCCTGGGGCGAAGAGGGCACTGGTCCACAACCCTGCCGCGCAGCACAGGAGCCGGACCGACCCCGGCCACAGTTGAACCCGCGATCGCAGCCAGGCCGACACGGCCGCTGCGCGTTCAGCCCACCGTGACAAGGTCTTTGAGGCTTTCGAAGGTCTTCGGTCCGATGCCTTTGACGAGCAGCAGATCCTCGACGCTTGCGAACGGTTGGCTCTGCCGATGGCTGATGATGGCCTCGGCGGTGACCGGACCGACCCCGGGCAGGGTCTGCAGGGTGGTGAGGTCGGCGGTGTTGAGATCGACCTGTCCTGCCGCTTCAGGGCCACCGGCGGCCCCGCCTGCTCCTGCTGGGTCCGGCCCGGTGCCGCTGGAACCGTCTGCGCCGGTTCCGGCCTCGGCGCCGGCGCCTTCGGCCGCGCCCGCGGTGTTGCCGGCCGACTCCGGTTCTGTCCCGGCGGGTTCTTCTCCTTCCTGCGGAATGTGGATCTGTTCGCCGTCGGCGAGCACCCGGGCCAGATTCACCGATTCGGCGTCGGCCCCCTCTTTCAGACCGCCGGCGGCTTCGACGGCGTCCTCCACTCGGGCCCCGCTGTCGAGAGTGACCACGGACGGTGATCTCACGGCTCCCGTGACATGGACGATGACCTGTCCGGCTGCCTTCGCCGAGGCGGTTCCCGCCTCCCCATTGCCGGTTCCCGCCGCTGCAGCCTGGCCGGACTCATCGTCCCCGGCCGTCGTCGAGGACCCGACCGGTTCGGAGGCTGCTTCCCGACCGTCGGCCTGCTCTGCGGGGTGTTCGCCGGTGGCTGTCGGTGTGTGCCGGTCGGCGGGGCGGAAGAGGAAGAATCCGAGGACGAGCACTCCGACCGTGGCGATGGCGACCGCGACGAGGACAGGCAACCGCACCCGCCGGGGTGCCACAGGCTCTTCTTCACCGGCGGAGTCAGCGGTGAAGACATCGCCCGGCACCCACCCGCCGCGCTCGGCGCTGGCGTTGAGGAGCCCGGCGAATCGATCATCCGGAGACACAGCCATGGTCCGAGGCTAGGACGCGTCCCGGCGGCGAGCGAGACACAGAAAAGGGCCTGTGGACGGCGCTTCTGCGTCCCCAGCCCCCAGGCGCCTGAGTCAGGCGCCCGTCCCCACGATTCGGTGGCGGAGTCGGTGCTGCAACCCTCAGGGGGTCGTCTGGACGCTCACCCCGATCGTGCCGGGCCCCACATGCGCGGTGATGATTGTCGACAGCGTCCGGAACCGGGTGTCGAAGCCGAGCTCGCGCAGGCGGTCGGTCAGGGTCGCGACATCGGCATCGTCGGTCTCACCTTCGGCCTGCTGGATCTCCACGGCCACATGCGCACCGGAGTCGGAGAGCTCATCGGCCGCGGCGACGCTGAGCGCCACCATCTTCTCGAGGGCCTTGGCGCGGGTGCGCACTCGAGCCAGGGGCACGACGACGCCGGCATTGAGACCGAGCACCGGCACGATCTGCAGGGCCCTGCCGAGCAGCGATTCCGCGGCTCCGATGCGGCCGCCTCGGCGAAGGTGTTCGAGGGTGCCGGGGGCGAAGAAGGTGCGGGTCTCCCCCGCACACCAGTCGGCGACGGTCCCGGCGATGGATTCGACGTCGAGTCCCTGCCGGATGCCGGCCACGGCGATGTCCAGGGCTCCGGCCTGCCCCGCCGAGGTGGACCGGGAGTCGACGACGTCGATGAGCATGTCTTCGGCTTCGGCGGCCTTGACAGCCGAGTCGCAGGTTCCCGAGAGCTCACCGGACATGGTGATGACGATGAGGGCTTCGGCCCCGCGGCTGCGGAGACCGGAGAAGGCCTGAGCGAATTGGTCCGGGGTGGCCATCGAGGTCGAGACCTCGGCGCCGGCGGTCATCTTCGCGCACAGCTGGCCGGCGTCGATCTCGCCGTCGGCGAAGGCGACTCCGCCGACGAGGACGGTCAGCGGGACCACAGCGAAGAGACCGTCGGTGGCTTCTTCCAGCGCCTTCGATTCGGCTGGCGACAGCTGTGCCGTGGAGTCGGTGACCAGCCCGATCCTCATGGACGGCCCAGAGCTCGATACGTCCACCCGGCCTCGCGCCAGAGCGCGGGAGTGAGCACATTGCGGCCGTCGACGAGGACGTGCCCGTTGACCAGCTGCGCGGTCTCCGCCGGGTCGAGATCCCGGTATTCGCGCCATTCGGTCAGCAGCAGCACAGCATCGGCACCGGTCAGCGCCTCCGCGGTGTCGGCAACGTAGTTGAGTTCGGGGAACGAGATGCGGGCATTGCCGATCGCCTGCGGATCGGTGACGGTGACGACTCCCCCTTGGGTGGCGATCAGCCGGGCCACGGCAAGTGCCGGGGAATCGCGGACATCGTCGCTGTCGGGTTTGAACGCCGCACCGAGGACCGTGATCTTCTTGCCGATGAATGACCCGCCGAGGGCGTCGCGGGCGATGTCGACCATGCGTACGCGACGACGCATGTTGATCGAGTCGATCTCCTTGAGGAATGCCACCGCCTGATCGGCGCCGAGTTCACCGGCACGGGCCATGAACGCGCGGATGTCCTTCGGCAGGCAGCCGCCGCCGAAGCCGAGGCCGGCGTTGAGGAACTTGCGCCCGATCCGATCGTCCATGCCGATGGCATCGGCCAACTGGGTGACGTCGGCACCGGAGGCTTCGCAGAGTTCGGCCATGGCGTTGATGAATGAGATCTTCGTGGCCAGGAATGAGTTCGCCGCGGTCTTGACGAGTTCGGCGGTGGCGAAGTCGGTGACCATGCGCGGGGTGTCCTCGGCAAGAATTGCCGCGTACACCTCGTCGAGGACCGCCGCCGATTCCTGCCCGGCGGCACCGGGCGCGACGCCATAGACCAGACGGTTCGGGTGCAGGGTGTCTTCGACGGCGTGGCCTTCGCGGAGGAACTCGGGGTTCCACATCATCGCCGCACCCGTGTCGGCGATGACACCGGCCAGTCGGTCCGCCGTGCCGACGGGAACGGTCGACTTGCCCACAACCACGGATGTCGGAGTCAGGTGCTCGTGCAGGGATTCCACGGCGGCGTCGACGAAGGTGACGTCGGCGGCGAACTCGCCGGGCTTCTGCGGAGTGCCGACACAGACGAAATGCACGCGCGCACCGGCCGCGCGGGAGGCATCGGTGGTGAATTCGAGTCTGCCCTTGTCCTGAGCCTTCACGAGAAGTTCACTCAGTCCCGGTTCGAAGAAGGACGGACACCCGGAGGTCAGCGCCTCCACCTTGGCTTCGTCGACGTCGACACCGATGACCTCATGTCCCAGAGAGGCCATGGCCGCCGCATGCACCGCGCCCAGATATCCGCAACCGATGACTGAAATCTTCAAGCTGAGCTCTCCTGCGAATAGGCATGCGTTTTCGCACCACACTATATGCCACCCGGTTGCACGATATGTGGAGGTTGAAACAGTAGGCTGGGAAATGTGAAGCGTTTCCTGGATTTCCTCACCAACTCACCGGCCGCCGTGACGTTTGCGGTGCTCACCGTGCTCGGCATTGTGGCCTTCGCCATCCCCGCACTGCACCCTGCCGCGTGGATCATCGGGCTCGTGCTGTGCCTGGCAGTGATCGTGGCGCTGCTGATGTTCCACGGTGAATGGCGGCGGTCCCAGCGGCAGATCGATGCGCTGCGCCAGCAGCTGAGCACCGAGCGCGGACGGATGGACACACCCGGTCTCACCCCGGTCGAAGACACGATCGAACTGCTTCCCGACGAGCGACGCGCCCGACGGATCCTCGAACTCATCCCGGATTCAGGCGGCCTCGTCCAGTCGCTGCGTCTCGATGCCACCTTCGGCACTCTCGCCGTCGACGAGCTCGAGCCCCTGTACACGTTCTGCGAAGAGTTCAAGAAGACCAGTTTCGACAATCCGCGCTCGCACACCGCGTTCATGAACCTCTACCGGGCCGCAGAAGGTCTGTCGCTGTGGGTCAAGGACGAAACGCAGGTATCGGACGAGGATTCGACGACTCGTGAGATCCGGCCCGGTGACGCCCGGAACGAGGGCTGGCGCGAGTACACGGAAGCTCGCAGCCGCGGCGAACGCCTCAGCGACGAATTCGTCTCCTCCCGCTGGGAGTTCAACCAGACTGCGCTCGAACTCGGACTCGTCTCCGGAACCCCACCGTTCACCGACTGAGTGGGCATCTGCCGGATCCCGACGGCAGCTCCCGACGGCAAAGAGTCCTGACTCCGGAAACATCTGACCGCCGCTGACGCAATCGTCAGCGGCGGTCAGATGTTTCGCCGATGCCTCGGTTCTGCAGAAGTCCTCAGTGCCGGATCCACCAGGTGTCCGTCGGGGCCACCGGGGTGCGCCTCTTGTGTTCGGAGCGCCGGTACTTCTCGATGAGCGCCGAGGCGGCCGCCGCCTCGATCTCCTTGCCTTCGAGGAAATCGTCGATCTGGTCGTAGCTGAGACCCAGCGAGGATTCGTCGGTCTGCCCGGGTTCGTCATCGAGCAGATCCGCCGTCGGGACCTTGACGATGAGGTGCTCGGGAGCGCCGAGGTGGGCCAGCAGGGCCCGACCCTGCCGCTTGTTCAGTCCGGCCAGGGGGACGACATCGGCCGCACCGTCACCGAACTTCGTGAAGAAGCCGGTGACCGCCTCGGCGGCGTGATCGGTGCCGACGACGAGCGCGCGCTTCTCCCCCGCCAGCTCGAACTGTGCGATCATCCGCATCCGGGCTTTGACATTGCCCTTGCCGAAATCCGTGATCGGTGTGCCCGTCGCCTTCTCGTACTCATCAGCGGCCGCATCCGTGGCGGCACCGATGTTGAGGACGACCTCATGGTCGGCACCGATGAAGGACATGGCGTCCTGAGCGTCCTGCTCATCGGTCTGCACATGGTGGGGCAGGCGCACCGCCCAGAATTCGGCCTCGGCACCGCGGCGGCGCAGATCCTCCACCGCCAGCTGACACAGCCGACCGGCCAAGGTGGAGTCCTGGCCGCCGCTGATGCCGAGCACGAGACCCTTCGCACCGGTGGTGAGGACATAGTCGACGAGGAACTCGACCCGGCGTGCCACCTCGGTGGCGGGGTCGATCGTCGGTCTCACTCCGAGCTGAGAACGGATCTGCTCCTGAACGGTTTCGACTCTCATTGACTCTCGATCCTGCGATTGGCCGCGCCGTTTCTCAGGCGTCGGGAACGATGTTGACCAGCTTCGGTGCGCGCACGATGACCTTGCGCACTCCCGCACCGCCGAGCGCCTTCACGGCATTCGGCGATTCGAGCGCCAGCTTCTCCAGGTCGTCGGCGCTGATGTCCGGGGAGACCTCGAGACGGGCGCGCACCTTGCCCTTGACCTGCACCACGCAGGTGACGGTGTCGTCGACGAGGTGCTGCGGGTCCGCTTCGGGGAAGGTCGCATAGGTGACCGTCGATTCGTGACCGAGACGCTGCCACAGCTCCTCCGCCATGTGCGGTGCGAAGGGTGCGAGCATGACCGTCAGCGGCTCCAGCACCTCACGGCTGGCCCCACCCTGCTTGGTCGCATGGTTGGTGAGCACGATGAGCTTGGAGATCGCGGTGTTGAACCGCAGATGGTCCATATCGTCACGGACTCCGTCGATGACCTGGTGGAGGACCTTGAGCGAGGCGTCATCGGCGCCGCCCTCCTCGACCACGGACTCGCCGGTGGATTCGTCGACGAAGAGTCGCCACACACGCTGCAGGAAGCGGTGAGCGCCGACGACGGCTCGAGTCTCCCACGGACGGTCCTGCTCCAGCGGTCCCATCGACATCTCGTAGACGCGGAAGGTGTCGGCACCGTAGGCGTCGTACATCTCATCGGGCATGACCGAGTTCTTCAGCGACTTGCCGATCTTTCCGTATTCGCGGTTGACCTGCTCGCCGTTGTACCAGAACGTCAGCTCGCCGTTGCTCTCGGTCCTCTCCTCCACCTCGGCGGCGGGGACGTAGACACCGCGGGAATCGGTGAAGGCATACGCCTGGATGTATCCCTGGTTGACCAACCGGTGGAAGGGCTCCGAGGAGGAGATGTGCCCGAGGTCGAAGAGGATCTTGTGCCAGAACCGGGCGTAGAGCAGATGGAGCACGGCATGCTCCTGACCGCCGACGTAGAGGTCGGCACCGCCGCGCGGCTTCGACTTCCGCGGTCCCAGCCAGTACTTCTCATTGACCGGGTCGACGAGACGATCGTCATTGTGCGGATCGGCATAGCGCAGCTGGTACCACGAGGATCCGGCCCAGTTGGGCATCGTGTTCGTCTCGCGGTGATAGGTCTTGAGACCGTCGCCGAGGTCGAGCTCGACCGTGGCCCAGTCCTGGTTGCGGCTCAGCGCGGGTTCCGGACGGCTGTCGGCGTCATCGGCGGCGTAGGTGCGCGGGGCGAAGTCGTCGACCTCGGGCAGCTGCACGGGCAGCATCTCATCGGGCAGGGCGATGGGCGTGCCGTTCTCGTCATAGACGATCGGGAACGGTTCGCCCCAGTAGCGTTGCCGGGAGAACAGCCAGTCCCGCAGTCGGTACTGCGTCGACTCCGTGGCCAGGCCCTTGTCCGCCAGCCACCGCGTCACCGCGGCCTTGGCCGCATCGATATCGAGCCCGTTGATGTCGAGCTCGGCGTTCGCCGAATTCACCATCACACCGGTGCCGGTGTAGGGAGTGTCCTCATCGTGGTCGGCCGGAGGCTGCACGGTGCGGATATAGGGCAGGCCGAACGTCTTCGCGAAGTCCCAGTCGCGGGCGTCTTCGGCCGGCACGGCCATGATCGCCCCGGTGCCGTAGCCCATGAGGACGTAATCGGCGATGAACACCGGAACTTCGGCCCCCGTCGCCGGGTTGAGCGCATAGGAGCCGGTGAAGATGCCGGTCTTCTCCCGGCTCTGCTGCCGGTCAGCGTCGGTCTTGGCCGCCGCGGCGCGCTGGTAGGCGGCGATCGCCTCGGCGGGGGTGGCCCCTCCCCCGCGCCAAGAGGCGGGTACGGACTCGTCCCAGGCCGCGGCGGTGAGCTCGGCAACCTGCGGATGTTCGGGGCTGAGAACGAGGTAGGTGGCACCGAACAGGGTGTCCGGACGGGTCGTGTACACCTCGATCTGCCGGTCATCTTTCCCGGCCACGGGCAGGCGCAGCAGCGCACCCTTCGACCGACCGATCCAGTTGACCTGCATGGCGTGGATCGCATTCGGCCAATCGAGGCCGTCGAGGTCGTCGATGAGACGGTCGGCGTAGGCGGTGATGCGCATGTTCCACTGGCGCAGCCGGCGAGTGAAGACCGGATAGTTCCCGCGTTCGGACAGGCCCTCGGCCGTGACTTCCTCATTGGCCAGCACGGTGCCCAGGCCCGGGCACCAGTTGACCGGGGACTCGGAGACATAGGCCAGCCGGTAGCCCTGCAGGACATCTTCCTGCTCGGTCCCGCTGAGAGCGGACCAGGCGCGCCCGTCCGGGGTCGAACGGGCACCGGAGGCGAACTGTTCGATGAGAGTCTCGATCGGGCGGGCCGCTCCCTTGGGCTCGCCATCGGGGGTGGTCGCCTCGGGGTCGTACCAGGAGTTGAAGATCTGCAGGAAGATCCACTGCGTCCATTTGACGAACTCGTCGTCGGTCGTGGCGAAGCGGCGGCGCACATCGTGGGCCAGACCCAGACGACGCAGCTGTTCGGTCATGTTCGCGATGTTCGCGTCGGTGGTGATGCGCGGGTGCTGACCGGTCTGGACGGCGTAGAGGTCGGCGGGCAGTCCGAAGGCGTCGTACGACAGGGCGTGCATGACATTGTGTCCGCGCATGCGCTGGTAGCGGCCGTAGACATCGGTGCCCAGATAGCCCAGCGGGTGGCCGACGTGCAGCCCCACACCAGAGGGGTAGGGGAACATGTCCATGATGTAGAGGGATTCGCGCTCACTGAGATCCGTCGGCGGACTGTAGGGCGAGGAGGCGTCCTGGGAGGCGAGCTCGCCGAGGTCTCCGGTGGGGTTCGGGGTGTGGAACGTGCCCGATTCCTCCCATGTGCGCTGCCACGACTTCTCGATCTTCTCGGCCAGCGCCGCATCATAGCGGAAACCGGTCTCCTCAGGGTTCGTCGTCATTACCTTCCTTCGCTGGACAGACGTGAGCGGGTTCCGACCATCGTACTCTGAACACCCCTCGATTCGACTTGGTTAGACTGCTCACAGAGCGTTCAGTGACGACTTATCACAGCAAACGTGATCGATTTCACTGTGCACCGGTCGAACGGTAGGATAACCGGGCAGTAACTTACGTCCTCGAAGGAGACCCATGAGCCCAACGACAATGCCGCAGGCGACGACGCCCGTCGCCGGATTCGAAGTCGATACCGTCTCGTCGACGACCGATATCTTCCTCAAGACCGTGGCCGACGGACCGCAGCGGCCGCTCGTGGCCACACCGAACGGTGACGGTTGGGACGAGATCCCGGCACAGCAGTTCCTCGACGAAGTGCGCGCTGCTGCCAAGGGACTCATCGCCATGGGAGTCGAAGCCGGCGACAGGATCGCGATCTTCGGCCCCACGTCATATGAATGGACGCTCAGCGACTACGCCGTGTGGTTCGCCGGCGGAATCTCCGTGCCGTTCTACGACACCTCCTCCGAGGAGCAGCTGGCGTGGATGCTCGAGGACGCCGATGTCGCCCATGGCCTCGTCTCGACTCGCGATCATGCGAAGCGTCTGACCACCGCAGCGGCGGCAGCCGGCCTGCCCGAGCCGGAGCTGCGTGTCTGGGATGCGGACGCCTTCGCCGAGCTCGCCGAGGCCGGGCGCGGGATCAGCGATGAACAGCTCGAGTCCGCCCGGTCCCAGGCCACGGGCGACTCGGTCGCCACGATCATCTACACCTCGGGCACCACCGGCAAGTCCAAGGGCTGCGTGCTCACTCACGGCAATTTCGTGCAGACGGTGCAGTCGGCGCAGTCGCAGATCCCCGACGTCTTCGCCGAAGGCATGCGCTGCCTGCTGTTCCTGCCGCAGGCCCACGTGTTCGCACGCTTCATCGAGGTTCTGGCCATCAGCTCCGGTGCGGTTCTGGCCCATCAGTCGGATCTCGCCAAGCTCACCGACGCCATGGGCAGCTTCCGCCCGTCGTTCATCCTCGGTGTGCCTCGCGTCTTCGAGAAGGTCTTCAACGCCGCCTTGTCCAACGCTCAGTCCGGGGGCAAGGAGAAGATCTTCCGCCGCGCCGAACAGGTCGCCGTCGCCTACTCGAAGGCGCTCGACACCGGCAAGGTGCCGCTGAGCCTCAAGCTCCAGCACGCCGTCTTCGACAAGCTCGTCTACTCGAAGCTGCGCGCGGTCATGGGCGACAACGTCTCTCATGCCGTCTCCGGCGGCGGCCCAGTCGGCGAGCACCTGGGCCATTTCTTCCGCGGTCTGGGCATCGTCGTCATCGAAGGCTACGGCCTCACCGAAACCACCGCCCCCATCACCGTCAATGTGCCCGACAAGTCGAAGATCGGCACCGTCGGCGTACCGCTGCCGGGAGTCACGGTGGCGATCGCTCCCGATGGCGAGATCCTGGCCAAGGGCGTGCCGATCTTCCGTGAGTACTGGAACAACCCGGAGGCCACGGCCAAGGAGTTCCACGACGGCTGGTTCGGCACCGGTGACCTCGGATCCCTCGACGAGGACGGCTATCTGACGATCAATGGCCGCAAGAAGGAGATCATCGTGACCTCCAGCGGCAAGAACATCGCCCCGGCCCCGCTCGAAGACCGGCTCCGTCGACACCCGATCATCGGTCAGCCGGTCGTCGTCGGAGACAACCGGAAGTTCGTCTCCGCACTCATCTTCCTCGATTCCGAGATGCTGCCGACCTGGCTGAAGAACCATGACCTGCCGCAGATGGATCTGCGCGAGGCCGCTGCCGACGAAGCGATCCGTGCCGAGATCGAGAAGGCCGTGGACTCGGTGAACAAGACGGTCTCCCGCGCTGAGGGGATCAAGAAGTTCACGATCCTGCCCGTCGAGCTCAGTGAGGAGAACGGGTATCTGTCGGCCAAGCAGTCGGTCAAGCGCCATTTGGTCAGCAAGGACTTCGCCGCCGATATCGACGCTCTCTACGCGGACTGACCAGTCACGCTTCACAGGGGCGGCCCGGGCGAGGACTGAGAGGAGTTCGCGCCCGGGCCGTCTCTGCATTCACGCGGATGCGGTCACACCGCACTTGCCGGATGCGCCGCGAGAGGTCGTAAGCTGAAGCCAGAAGTCTCAACTCACCGACACCGACGGAGGGGCACGACATGTCCGAAGACACCGATCACACTCCCGCTTATGTGACCGAAGGGCAGGAGTTCAACCGGGACACGAACTACATCGACGATCGCATCCTCAACGATCCGAATGCGCAGTGGCCGGTCGAACCCGGTCGGTACCGCCTCGTCGCCGCCCGCGCCTGTCCGTGGGCGAATCGCACGATCATCGTCCGCCGTCTGCTCGGCCTCGAGGACGTCATCTCCATCGGCATGCCCGGGCCCACTCATGATGCCCGCTCGTGGACGTTCGACCTCGATCCCGGCGGAGTCGACCCGGTGCTGGGCATCGAACGTCTGCAGCAGGCCTTCTTCGCCCGCTACCCGGACTACCCGCGCGGAATCACCGTCCCGGCCATCGTCGACATCCCCACCGGCGCCGTCGTCACCAACGACTTCCCGCAGATCACCGAGGACTTCTCCACCCAATGGTCCGACTACCACCGCGAGGGTGCCCCGAACCTCTGGCCCGAGGAGTCCCGGGAAGAGATGGCCAAGGTGATGCGCCACATCTACACGGAGATCAACAACGGTGTCTACCGCTGCGGTTTCGCCGGTTCCCAGGACGCGTACGAGGCGGCCTTCGATCGTCTGTTCAATGCTCTCGACATCGTCGAAGATCGGCTCAGCCGTTCACGATTCCTCATGGGTGAGACAATCACCGAGGCGGATGTGCGACTGTTCACCACGCTGGTTCGCTTCGACCCCGTCTACTTCGGCCACTTCAAGTGCAATCGTCAGCCGCTGACGGCGTTCGAGAACCTCTGGGGATACGCCCGCGACCTGTACCAGACGCCCGGGTTCGGCGACACCGTCGATTTCGAGCAGATCAAACAGCACTACTACATCGTCCACCAGGATGTGAACCCGACGCAGATCGTGCCCAAGGGCCCGGATCTCTCCGGCTGGCTCAGCGATCACGGCCGTGACCGGAAGTTCGGTGGATCACCCTTCGGCGACGGGACTGCTCCCGGACCGGTCAAGCCCGGCGAAGAGGTCTCCCCTGCACATACGGCATCAGCCTGGGGCAGTTGATACTCGTGTGAGCTGATTCCTGGGTGAGCTAAGAGCTCGGACTCAGGAATCGAACTGTCCGGACTCGATATGATCGTCTTCGGTCATATCGAGGCCAGCGGCCTTCTTCCGCCGCTGTTTGCGGACCTTGAACACGACCCACACGATGACGAAGACGGCGACTGCGACGATGACGAGATTCTGGAAGTAGCCGGCGTATTCCTCCACGATGGACCAGTTCTCGCCGAGTGCGAAGCCCGCGACGATGAGGATCGTGTTCCAGATCGCACTGCCCACGCTCGTCAGGAGCACGAATTTCGGCAGGCGCATGTCCCTCATGCCTGCAGGAATGGAGATCAGAGACCTGAAGATCGGGATCATCCGTCCGAAGAAGACCGCTTTGTCACCGTGGCGATCGAACCAGTCGACGGTCTTGTGCACATCGTCGACATCGACCAACGGCATCTTCACCGCCACAAACGCAATGCGCTCGATGCCGATCCACTTGCCCAGCGCCCACAGCAGAACGGCTCCGACGAGCGAGCCCACAGTGGCGAAGACGATCGCAAGCACGATGTTCATCTGCCCCTGGCTCGCAGTGAAACCGGCCAGGGGCAGAACGAGTTCGCTGGGGATCGGCGGGAAGATGTTGTCGAGGAAGACCATGATCCCGACGCCCACCGGGCCGAGCGCCTCCATGACGGCCACCGTCCATGCCGAGAACCCGCTGAGGTTGTCTGCCGCGCCGCCGCCGGCGGCGAGAGCGTCACCGGCGGCAAGAGTTCGACCGGCAGGATCGCTGCCGCTCGCGGTGAGGGCGAAAACGGCAGACGAAGTAGTCGAAAAGCTGATCGGCATGGTCAAAAGTCTAGATAAGGGCGCGGCCTGCCGCTCACAGTGCGCTCACAACGGCTAGTGTGGAAACGGACACCTCCGGGCGGGAATCGAAGGCACCTTCCGGGCAGATATCTATGGGCAGACATCGAAGGAGCAAACACGTGGCACCTGCCAAAGTATTGGCCTCGCGCAACAACGTCGCCGAGGCCGGGCACAAGGCCGTCAACAGACCGGGCCCGGCGCACCTCATGCGCGCGGTCCAACGTTTCGGTCAGCGTCTGGGCAATCAGTTCGGTGCCGCGATCACCTACTTCCTCGTCCTGGCCGTCATGCCGATCGCGATGTTCACCTTCTCCGGTCTCGGTTTCGTCCTCGATGTTCTGCGCCCCGATCTTGTGCCTGTCGTCACCGACAAGATCGAGACCTATGTCTCGGGCAATTCGAGTCTCACTGCACAGCTCGAGAACTTCCTCACCAGCTGGCAGTCGGTCGGAATCATCGCGATTCTGGCGGCCCTCTACACCGGCCAGGGTTTCATCGGCAATCTCGGCGCAGCCGTGCGTGCTCAGCTGCACGCCGATTTCGAAGACGCTGTTCCGGACAAATCCTTCGTCCAGAAGATCATCTCGAACGTCGGCACTCTGCTCGGGCTCATCGTCGGCCTGCTTCTGACGGTGGCGCTGACCATCGTGGGCACCGGGATGGGTTCTTGGATCAGTGAGAGTCTCGAACTCGGCGGTTTCGGCTCAGTGTTGCTGAGGATCGTGCCGTTCGTCATCACCCTCGGTGCAGCATGGCTGATTTTCATGTTCCTGTTCACCACCTTGCCCGAACGACCCGTGGGCAAGCAGGCGAAGGCCAGAGGCTCACTCCTCGGTGCTGTGGCGTTCACGATCCTGCTCAACCTGGCTACCGTCCTCGTCGACATCTTCTCCGGGAACAAGGCCGCCGGTGTGTTCGGATCGATTATCGCGATCATGCTGACGATGAACATCTTCGCCCGCATCGTCCTCTTCGTCGCCGCATGGATCGGCACCGCAACCCCGCCCCGCCCGCAGGAGGAAGAGAGCCCCGAGTACCGTTTCGTGGAGCCGAAGGTCCAGGCGCAGAGCCTCGGTGCTCTGTTGGCCGGTGCGGGCATCGTCGCGCTCACTCTGCTCGGATTCCGGCGACTCGAGGAGCACCAGTCCGAAAGCGACTCGGTGAGACGTTAGACTTGGCTCGAATCCGCTAACTGATCGAGGAGACACGACCTTTGACTGATGCAACGACGGCTCGCCTGGACGACTGGGCGAAGAAGCAGACCGCCGCCGAAGAACTCATCCCGCTCGTCGGACGCCTGTACCGCGAGAATGACGTGCTGCTGACACTGTTCGGGCGGTCGCTGCTGAACAAGTCGGTGACCGGCATGATCAAGGCCCACCGCTACGCCCGCCACTTCCTCGGTGAAGACCTCGATATCCAGGTCACGCACCGGATCGTCAAGGCGCTGTCCGGTCTCAATCTGGCGCCGGCCCGCATCGATCTGGGCCGCCTCATCGAGAAGCTCGATGATCCGAATGCCGATGTCGATGCCTTCCTCGCAGCCGAGCTGGCCGAAGTCGTCGATTCCCAGGCCGGTCAGGGCGAAGTCCGCGACGTCGTACTCTACGGCTTCGGCCGCATCGGTCGCCTGCTCGCCCGCATCCTCATCGACCGCGCCGGCGGCACCGGAATGCGTCTGCGCGCCATCGTCGTGCGCAAGGGCGGTGAGAACGACATCGTCAAGCGTGCGTCGCTGCTGCGCCGCGATTCGGTGCACGGGTCCTTCGACGGCAGCATCGTCGTCGACGAAGAGGCCAACACCATTCAGGCCAACGGCACCCTCATCCAGGTCATCTACTCCGATGATCCCTCGCAGGTCGACTACACCGCTTACGGAATCAACGACGCGATCATCGTCGACAACACCGGCAAGTGGCGCGATGACGAGGGCCTGTCGAAGCACCTCGCCAGCCCCGGAGCCTCGAAAGTCCTGCTCACCGCACCGGGCAAGGGAGATGTCAAGAACATCGTCTTCGGTGTCAACGACGACGCGATCGCCGACTCGGACACCATCGTCTCGGCAGCTTCGTGCACGACGAACGCGATCACCCCTGTGCTCAAGGCGATCAATGACAAGTTCGGTGTCCGCAACGGACACGTCGAGACGGTCCACTCGTTCACCAACGACCAGAACCTCATCGACAACTTCCACAAGGGCTCGCGTCGCGGACGTGCCGCCGGGCTCAACATGGTGCTCACCGAGACCGGTGCTGCCAAGGCCGTAGCCAAGGCACTGCCGGAGCTCGCCGGGAAGCTCTCGGGCAACGCGATCCGCGTTCCCACCCCGAACGTGTCGATGGCGATCCTCAACCTCAACCTCGAGAAGGCCACGAGCGTCGACGAACTCAACACGTTCCTCCGTGAGGTGTCGATGCACTCGCCGCTGCGCAACCAGGTCGACTACGTCACCTCCCCCGAGCTCGTCTCCACCGACCTCGTCGGCTCCAAACGAGCCGGTGTCGTCGACGGACTGGCCACGATCGTCGACGAGGACCGCGTCGTCGTCTACGTCTGGTACGACAATGAGTTCGGCTACTCCTGCCAGGTCGTGCGCTGCGTGGCCAAGATGGCCGACGTCGACGTTCCGGCATATCCCTGACATCGCCGAGGCGGCTCACCGAATCCTGAGATGATTCCTTGGTGAGATGCTGAGACAGGCGCTCGGAGTCTTCGGACTCCGGGCGCCTTCGTCATTCCCGTCGGCGTCACAACCCCTCGCCAGCGTCACAACCACCCACAAGTGCCGCAACCCCTCGCCAGCGTCACAACCTCCCACCAGCGTCACAACCTCTCGTCGACGTCACAACCCCCTGCCAGCGAGACAACCTCTCGTCGACGACAATGCCTCCCGCAGGACCGGGAGGCATTGCAGCCAGCGGGAGGAATTGTTCACTGCGCGTCGTCGGACTCCATGGCTTCGTGCAGCCAGATCGGGGTGAAGTCAGCGAATCGAGCCGAGAGCTCCTCGTCGCTGTCGAGGATGACGGCCAGCCGGTCATCGGCGCCGCCGAGCTCGCTCGCCCAGATGGGCCCCAGACCGGCGAGCAGCAGACACGCGATGACGACGGCACCGGCCAGCACCGGTGTCTGTGCCCACAGCAGCGCTGCGAACACGATCCCGATCACGACGAAGCCGATGGCCACGGCCATTCCCGCGTTGCGGGTGCGCGGCGCACGGGCCTTGGCCGGACGGCTCGCCGCGACCGAGTCGAGGATGTCTCGATTGATCCGCGTCCAGGCGATGATCGCGCCCAAGGCACAGACGATGCCGATCATGATGAGACTGAACGCGGAGAACAGGAGCACGGCGTCGATGTGTTCGCCTTGGGCCTGCAGTGCCGCGCCGAGTCCGGCGACGAGCATCGCCGCGGCCAGGACCAGCATGCTCAGCAGACGGGCGCGACGCACGGCGATGAGTTCGGCGAGCACACGGGCCAGGAAGGCGCGCTGGGCGGCGGGGTCGTCCGCCTGGTTCAACGCACGTACCCGAGTTTCTTGTCCACCGTGTGAGGGAACTCCTCACCGGCGAGATACTGTTCGAACAGGCGGTGGAACTGCTGAGCCAGACGCTTCCTCCACCCGTCGGTGTCACCGCTCATGTGCGGGGTGATGATGACATCGTCGAGCGTCCACAGCGGATGTCCGGCGGGCAGCGGCTCCTCGTCGAAGACATCGAGTCCTGCTCCGGCGATCTGCCCGGTGCGCAGGGCGTCGACGAGGGCATCGGTGTCGACGGTATCGCCCCGGCCGACGTTGATGAACACGGCGGAGTCATCCATGGCGGCGAACACCTCGGCGCCGATGAGTCGTTCGGTCTTCTCCGTCAGGGGTGCGATATCGATGACCCAGTCGTATCCGGCGACGTGTTCGGCCAGGGTCGCGGAGTCGATGACCTCACCGAAGTCGACATCGCCGCTGCGGGCTCGCGAGCCGGCGCCGGTGACCTCGATATCGACGGCCGTGAGCAGCTGGGCGATTCCCCGGCCGATCGATCCGGTGCCCACGATCATCGCCTTGGTCCCGGCGATGTCGCGGGTCGATCGGCGGTTCCACGTCTCCTGTGCCTGGTCGGCCAATGATCCGATCGAGTTCTTCGCCTGCACGAGGATGAAGCTGAGGACGAACTCGGCGATCGGACGGTCGAAGATCCCCCGCGCATTCGTCACCGTCACCGGTGCCTCGACGAGTTCGTCGAAGAGGAGGGAATCGACTCCGGCCGCCGCGGCATGGACCCATCGGAGCCGGTCGGCGCTGCCGTAGGCATCCTTGAGTGCTGTGGAGAAGAAGTCCCACATCAGCAGCACATCGGTGCCCGGCAGCGCCTGGCTCAGCGTGTCCGCCTCGGCGATGCGCAGTTCGATTACCTCGCGGTCACCCAGCTCAGTGAGCAGGTCGGGAATCTCTGTCCCGGGTGAGTTGAGTATCGTCAGTACCGTCATTCCTCGTCTCCTCCAGCAGTGGGCTTTCTGCCAGACTAACCGATGAGACCGCACCGGGGGCCGAATCGGCTGAGGGGGCCGATTCTGCGATGTCGAGGCTCTGCCTCTTCGTCGGTTCGTTCGACAGCGTCTGCGCCAACGGGGTGTTGGGCAGGAAGCAGAGGAAGACGAAGCCGAGCACGGCCAGCGGAGCCACCCACAGGAACAGCGGCACGAGAGCGTCATTGTAGGAGTTGATGATCAGCGAGTGCAGCGGATCCGGCAGGTCGGCGACGATGCCCGGAGTCAGTCCCGTCGAGGAGACCTTCGGCAGCGGCGTGTGCGGAGCGGACTTCGCGATGTCGGTGATTCCGGACTTGATGTTGTCCATGAGCCGTTGGGTGAACACCGAACCGATGAACGCCATGCCCAGGGTCGCTCCGACTTGGCGGAAGTAGTTGTTCGATGCCGTCGCGGTGCCGACCATGGACACAGGGAAGGCGTTCTGAACGACGAGGACGAGGGTCTGCATGCTCAGTCCCAGGCCCAGGCCGAGCAGGGCCAGGCAGCCGATGGTCTCCCAAGCCGAGCTCTCGGCCTTCAGCTGCGAGAGCAGCACGAGCGAGGCGGCCATGATGAGGATGCCGGTCAGCGGGTACTTCTTGTACTTGCCGGTGCGGGAGACGATGAACCCGACGAGCGTTGAGGACACGAGCATCGTGCCCATCATCGGCACCATCATGAGGCCGGCGACCGTGGCGTCGATGCCGTGGACCATCTGCAGGTAGGTCGGCATGTAGGAGAGCACACCGAACATGCCGATGCCGACGAAGAGGCCGGCGATCGTGCACAGGATGAAGTCGCGGTTGGCGAACAGGCTCATCGGGATGACGGGTTCGCTGACCCTGAACTCGACGAAGACGAAGGCCACTGCGGCGATGGCACCGCCGATGATGAGGCCGTTGATCTGCCAGGAGCCCCATGCGTAGTCGTGCCCGCCCCATGCGGAGACGAGGACGATGCAGGAGGTGACGATCGAGATCAGAGCCATGCCGATGACGTCGATCTTCGGCCGCGGGCCGGTTCCCTTGGCGCGCTTGGGCACCTTGAGGAAGATCGCGGCGGCGATGAGTGCGATGACGCCCAGCGGGAAGTTGATGGCGAAGGCCCAGCGCCAGCCCGGGCCCTCGGTCAGCCATCCGCCGATGAGCGGTCCGGCCACAGAGGACACAGCGAAGGCGGAGCCCATGATGCCCATGTACTTGCCGCGTTCGCGGGCAGGGACGACGGAGGCGATGATCGACTGCGAGAGGATCATCATTCCGCCGCCGCCGATGCCCTGGAGGACGCGACCGAAGATCAGGGTCGACATCTCGTTCGCGATGAGGGCGAAGACCGAACCGAGCAGGAAGCAGCAGATTGCGAACATGAACAGCGGTTTGCGCCCGAACAGGTCGCCGACCTTGCCGTAGACGGGCATCATGATCGTCGATGCCAGCATGAATGCGGTGGAGACCCACAGCATCTGGTCGACGCCGTCGAGTTCGCCGACGATCGTCGGCAGGGCGGTGGCGAGGACCGTCTGGTTGAGCGAGAACATGAACATTGCGATCATCAGGCCCACGAAGAGCAGGATGATCGCCGAGGTGGCCATCGGCGGCGTGTCATCGCCGTTTGTCGCCGGTGCGGTTGTTCTCTGCGGTGTCGCTGTCATCGTCTCGGATTCGATATCGTGGTTGCTTCTCATCACGGCTTTCGTTGGATTCGTCGTCTCATTCGTCATTCGCGGCCCGTTCGTCCTGTCACTCACTGCGCTCGGTGCCTCGTCTCGGTCGGTCTCTCACTGCAGTCGGCCGAGGACCTTGAGGAAGAGGCCGAGGGAGTCTTCGAAGATCGCCTTGGTCCCGCCTCGCTCGTCGACCGCCTCGGGCGTCTTCTTGATCGTGTGTCCGGCATGGCTGAGCGGCACGCGGCAGAGTTGGGTGAGCATGCGCGCGCTGCGCCACGCCGAGTCCTCGGTGGAGAATTCCTGCCCGAGGTGGCGCAGCCGAGCCAGGACGTGACCGGCGACGATCTCCTCCAGGGCTTCGGCCCGGTCGAAGCTTTTGCTCACAAGCTCCGGGTAGAGCGCGAAGAGGCGACGGCGCCTGGCCGGCAGCTCCGGATCGACGGAGCCGATGAGCAGCGCTTCGCGGACGAAGCGCGCCGTGTCCTCGGCAAGCGTGTCCAGGCCGGCCGGTGAGTGGACGTAGTCATCGGCGAGGGCCTCGTCGACGCCGGCTTCGACTCCGAGGCCGACGATCGCGTCCTCTTTCGTCTCGAAGTAGTTGAAGAACGTGCGGGTGGACACGCCCGCGTCCGCGGCGATGGTCGCCACGGTCGCACAGGCGAGGCCGTCTTCGAGGACTCGGGTGATCGCCGCCTCGTGGAGGGCGCTGCGGGTCAGCCGAGCCTTCTTCGAGCGCAGGGATTCTTCAATGGGCATGAGTACATTTTGCACCTCATGCAAACTTTCATCAAATGCAAATATGCAATTGTGCACTATTTCACTGTGTGCAGAGTTTCACGGGGATGCGGTTCCCACCGCGGGTGCTCACATGAGCAGTTTGAGTCGGGCCCGATGCTGTTCGAGGGTCTGCAGCTGACCGAGCAGCGCCGCCTGCCCCGCCCCGTCGCTGGTGTCCTGCCGTTGCAGACGTGAGTGCAGCTCCTTGGCGATGCGTTCGAGGTCGTAGTCGAACAGGCGTGCGACGATGCCGCGGGCGAACGGCTCGATGCCGGTGCCTTCGATGATCGGCAGCGGAGTCACGATCAGCTGTGCGATATAGGGTTTGAGATCCTCGGCGCTGGCTTCGAGGACGCGTTCGGCCCATTTCGATTGGACGGGTCCCGCCGACCCCAGTCCCCCAGCCGCCTTGATCGCCTCTTGGATCCGCCGGTAGCCGGGGTGTTCGAAGGCCTTGGCCGACAGCGAGTCGAAGAGCTTCGCATTGACGGCTTCCGGGTGCTGCAGGGCGACCATGAGCACGCCCTTCTCCGTCTTCAGACGTGCGGGACTGATCGGGGCCGAGAGGTTCGAGACGTCGGGACGTTCTTCGTAGACGTATTCGATGCCGCGGTCGTCGGTGATCTCCCCCGCCGAGACGGGACCGGCCCCGCGCGCGTCCCCGCCCGATGCAGGCCCCGTCCCGGCTCCCTGTCCCGGCCCTGATGCCGGTCCCGAGGCAGGTGCGGGTGGTGCCGGTGGCGGACCATTGCGGAAATTCGTCTGCTGTGCCGGTGCCTCGGCGGTCTGGCGGTTCTGCTTCGGCTGCCGCTGTGCGGTGCGCACCGCGGCCTCCACCTCGTCGATGTCGACGCCGATGCGACCGGCGACGAACCGGTAGTAGTGGGTGAGGCTGTTGCGGTCGCGGATTCCGGTGAGCACCTCGGCGGCGGCCTTGACCGCGGAGATCCGGCCTTCGACGGTGTCGAGGTCGAAGCGGGCGATCGCTGTGGTGATGACGAACTCGAACAGAGGTTTGCATTCGTCGATGAG
Source organism: Brevibacterium sp. FAM 27836 (assembly GCF_051351055.1). Classification (NCBI taxonomy): domain Bacteria; kingdom Bacillati; phylum Actinomycetota; class Actinomycetes; order Micrococcales; family Brevibacteriaceae; genus Brevibacterium; species Brevibacterium sp. FAM 27836. The sequence continues at coordinate 3,713,585 of NZ_CP195711.1, read as the reverse complement.
TTCGCGCAGGGCCGCGTCGCCCTTCTGCATGCGCAGATCGCAGGGGTCGAGCCCGTCGGCTTCGACGGCGACGAAGGTCTGCGCGGTGAAGAGGTTCTCGAATTCGAAGGCCTTGAGCGCGGCCTTCTGCCCGGCGGCGTCGCCGTCGAAGGTGAAGATGACCTGTCCGGTCGGATCATCGCCCAAGAGCCGCCGGATGATCTTGACGTGTTCGGTTCCGAAGGCTGTTCCGCAGGTCGCCACGGCCTGGTCGACCCCGGCGAGGTGAGCGGCCATGACGTCGGTATAACCTTCGACGACGACGACGCGTTTGGTCTTCGCGATCGACTTCTTCGCCAGGTCGAGGCCGTAGAGGACCTGGTTCTTGTGATAGAGCGCGGTCTCCGGGGTGTTGAGGTACTTCGGGCCCTTGTCGTCCTCGTAGAGGCGGCGGGCACCGAAGCCGATCGTCCGGGCGGTCATATCCTTGATGGGCCAGATGACACGTCCGCGGAACCGGTCGTAGATGCCGCGACCGCCTTCGCTGGCCAGCCCGCCGGCGAGGATCTCCTCCTCGGTGAAGCCGGCCCGGCCGAGGTGCGAGGTCAGTGCGTCCCAAGATTTCGGGGCGAAGCCGATGCCGAACTCTCGGCTCGATTCGGCGGGAAAGCCGCGCCCGGTGAGGAATTCGCGACCGATCCGGCCCGCCTCGGACTCGAGTGCCTGGGTGAAGAACCGCTGCGCGACTTCGTGCATCTCGAGCAATCGCTGTCGCCGGCTGGCCTGCTCCCGGTCCGGACCTTTGCCATCCTCGTAGCGCAGATGCATGCCGGCCTTGCCGGCCAGGGTCTCGACGGCTTCGACGAAGCTGAGCTGCTCGACCTTCTGCAGGAAGGTGAACACGTCGCCGGACTCTCCGCAGCCGAAACAGTGGTACATGCCGACCTGCGGACGCACGGTGAACGAGGGAGTCTTCTCGTCGTGGAAGGGGCACAGCCCCTTGAGCGAACCGATGCCCGCGGTCTTGAGGGTGACGAACTCCCCGATCACCTCGTCGATGCGGGTGCAGGTGCGCAGTTCGTCGATGTCCTCGCGCTTGATGAGTCCGGCCATGGTCTAGAGCCGATCCTCCGCCCCGGCGTTGAGGTGGTGGTACAGGGCCCATGCGGAGTGGTCGGTCAGGGACGCGATCTGGTCGACGATGACGCGCAGACGGGCGGCATCGTCGGCCGCCTCGGCGTGGTCGGCGCGGAACATCGGGTCGAGGTTCTCCGGTTTCTGCGCATACCACTCGGCGAGGTCGCCGATCACCGCGGCCTGGATGTCATGCAGACGCAGGCGGTCCTCGACGACCATGACGGTCAGCGTAGCCATGCCCTTGAGCACGGCGATCTCGACCACGGTGGTCTCCGGCACGACGAGAGATGCCGAGTAGCGGGCCAGCGGCTCCCACCCGAACTCCTCGCGCGTCGCCGCTTCCGCTGCCCCGACGAACCGCCCGATGAGCTGGCTGGACATGTGCTTGAGGCTCGCCTGGGCCCGGCGGGACCCGTCGAAGGTCTCGCTGGGCCAGTAGGCGGCGGCCTGGAGTCGGCTCAGCGCCTTGTCCATCTCCGCGTCCGTCGTCTCCGGCAGGTACCACTGACGGGTGATCTCGAAGAGCTCGGCCCGACGGGATTCGGAGGCGAAATCGGCAAGCTCGAGGTGGCCGGCGACGATGGCGTCCTCGACGTCATGGACGGAATAGGAGATGTCATCGGCCAAGTCCATGACCTGGGCTTCGATGCATCTGCTGCCGTTGTCGATTCCGGAGCGGTAGAAGTCGAAGACATCCGTGTCGTCATCGTAGACGCCGAACTTCCGCACTCCGGAGTCGCGGCGCCCGGACGTGGCCTCGCTGCGCGGCCAGGGGTACTTCGTCAGCGCGTCGAGGCTCGTCCGGGTCAGGTTGAGTCCTGCCGGTCGGCCGTCGGCGGCGATGACCTTCGGTTCGATCCGAGTGACCAGGCGCAGGGTCTGGGCGTTGCCTTCGAACCCGCCGATGTCCTTGCACAGGGCGTCGAGGATCGTCTCCCCGTGGTGGCCGAAGGGCGGATGGCCGAGATCGTGGGACAGGCACGCGGTGTCGACGATATCGGGGTCGCAGCCGAGGTAGCGGGCGAGTTCGCGTCCGACCTGAGCCACTTCGAGAGAGTGGGTGAGGCGGGTGCGGACGAAGTCGTCGGTGCCGGGCGCGACGACCTGCGTCTTCGCACCGAGGCGGCGCAGGCCCGAGGAATGGAGGACGCGGGCACGGTCACGCTGGAAGGCCGAGCGCCGTGGATTCTTTGCCGGTTCGCTCACCCACCGTTCCTCGTCCCACGGCGTATAGACCGCCACGGTCCCCGTCCGCACCGAGGTGTGCGGGTGAGTGTCGAAGGGCATTCTCATCCTCCAGAGATGTCGAGTTCGGCCTCCGACAGCAGCGATCGTCCGCTGGGGTCGAAGATACGGGAGTCCAGCCAGCCTTCGGGCAGGTGCGGCTTCTTCGGTCGGGTCGTGCGACCCCGCGAGCCCTCTGCGGCCTCCCCCGGATAGGGGGCGTTTTGGTCGAGCTGGGCAAGCAGTCCGGCAAGCTCCTCGAGCGATGACACCATGGCCAGCCGGCTGCGCAGGTCTCCCCCGACCGGGTAGCCCTTGAAGTACCAGGCGATGTGTTTGCGCAGGTCCCGCACGCCGTAGAACTCGTCTTCGAAGTGATCGACAAGGTATTCGCCGTGCTTGTACACTGCCTGCCCCACCTCGGCGAGGCCGGGACGGTGACGCTCCTCGCTGCCGTTCAGGGCATTCGCGAGATCGCCGAACAGCCACGGTCGGCCCTGGCAGCCGCGACCGATGACGACGCCGTCGCAACCGGTCGTGGCCATCATGTCCAGCGCATCCTCGGCCGCGAAGATGTCGCCGTTGCCGAGCACGGGAACCGTATCGCCGAGGTGGTCCTTGAGTCGGGCGATCGCGTCCCAGTCGGCCTTGCCCGAGTAGAGGTCGGCGGCGGTGCGCCCGTGCAGGGCGACGGCGGAGACACCCGCGTTGCGCGCGGTCTCGGCAGCGTCGAGGAAGGTCGTGTGGTCGGCGTCGATGCCCTTGCGCATCTTCACGGTCACGGGAATTCCCCCTCGAGAGGCCTCGTTGACGGCCGTGGTGACGATGGCTTCGAACAGGTCCTGCTTCCACGGCAGCGCGGAGCCGCCGCCCTTGCGGGTGACCTTGGGAACGGGGCAGCCGAAGTTGAGGTCGATGTGGTCGGCCCGATCCTCCTCGACGAGCATCCGCACGGCCTGGCCCATGGTGACCGGGTCGACCCCGTAGAGCTGCACGGAGCGCGGGGTCTCATAGGGTTCGTGGTGGATGATGCGCATCGTCTTGGGACTGCGCTCGACGAGGGCCCGGGTGGTGACCATTTCGGTCACGTAGAGGCCGGCGCCGTATTCGCGACAGAGGCGACGGAACGCGGTGTTCGTGATCCCGGCCATCGGGGCGAGCACGACCGGCGAGGACAGCTCGATGGGGCCGATGCGCAGCGGTGCTGCGGCGGCCGGGGACACGGTTTCTGGGCTGGGGCTGATGACACTCACGACCCCATTATCCCAATGCAGTCAAAATCGCACATTCTCGCCCCTCTTCGCCTGTCTCCGACGCCGTGTTTTCGGTGTCCGTTCGGACGTCAGTCTCGCCGGGAGTTCGATTCTGCTCCCCCGCTTTCCGGTTCGGCACTGTCCTGTTCAACGGTCCCCGCACGGAGAAATTCCCGGACGTCCCATTCGGTGTCCACGGCGAGTTCGGCGGCGAGCCGGTCATCGTGGGTGACGACGACCATCGCCCCGCCGAATCCCTCGAGCGCGGTGACGAGCGCCTCGAGCGAGGACAGGTCGAGATTGTTGCCCGGCTCGTCGAGGATGAGCAGCTGCGGGGCGGGGTCCTGGAGCAGCTCGGAGGCGAGGGCGACCCGGAAGCGTTCGCCGCCGGAGAGGGTCGAACAGATCTGGTCGGTGCGACCGGCGCGCAGCCCCATGGCCGCGAGCACTTCATGGACGCGGTGCGGGTTCAGATGCGGATTTCCCGCGCGCACGGCCTCCATGACGGTGAGGTCGGGCGGGAGCCGATACTGCTGGTCGAGGTGGCCGACAGGGACCGAGACGGTGACCGAGAGGTCACCGAAGAGCGCAGCGATCGAAGCACAAGCCCCGTCACGGCCCGCTGCCGAGATCATCGCTGCCAGCAGAGTGGATTTCCCTGCCCCGTTCGGTCCGGTCAGCCGGATCCGTTCGGGTCCGACGATCAACTGCGGTCGCTCCAATCTCGCCGAGGAGGCTTCGAGCACCCGCTTCGAAGCGTGCACCGTCGTCTCCGGCAGGTCGAGGCGCACGCTCGAGGACCGCCGCAGGATGTCTTTGGCCGCCTCGAGAGAATGCAGCGTCTCAGCTTCGTCTGCGGCTGAGTCGCCGCGCCTCTTCGCCGCGGACTTCTCTGCGGAGTTCCTCAGCCCGTTCATCGCCTTCTTCGGTCGGCGCTTGTTCTCCTTGTCCTTCGCCGCCTTTCGGCCGGCTCGTGCGAGTTTCGTCTCGAGTTCGATGCGCTGCCGCTTCTCGATCGCATGGGCCTTCTTTGCGTCGATGACTCTCTGCTGCTTCGCTTCCTCTTCGGCCGCGACCATCTGCTCATAGTCGTCGAAGTTGCCGCCGTAGAGCCGCAGGCGATCGGTCATCTCGACGATCGCGTCCATGTGTTCGAGCAGGGTGCGGTCGTGGGAGATGACGAGCGTGGGACCGCGGCGTGCGGTGAGCATTGCACTCAGCAGCTGCCGCCCGTCCTCGTCGAGGTTGTTGCTCGGCTCGTCGAGGATGAGCCACTCGTCTGCGACCATCGCCGCACGGGCCAGTCCGATGCGACCGGCCTGTCCGCCGGAGAAGCGGCTGAGGCTGCGGTCGAGGTCGGCCGCCTCGAGGTGGAGGCCGAGTTCGGCCGTGGCCGCCAGGGCCTGCTCTTCGATGTCCCAGGCCTCGCCGATGAGTGCGAAATCGGATTCCGCTGCTTCGCCGTTCAGAGCACGATGCAGTGCTGAACGGACCTTCGCGATGCCGAGAGCTTCATCGACGCGCTGAGCCGAATGCGGCAGCAGCTGGTCGATGTAGACGGCGTTGTCCGCGCCGGTGATCGTGCCGGCGGTCGCGGGCAGGTGGCCGGCGAGGAGTTTCGCGAAAGTGGATTTGCCGATCCCGTTGTCACCGACCAGCCCGATGAGTGCGGAGGGGATCGTGGCGGTCAGCTGGGAGAAGATCTCGGTATCGTCGCCGAGGCGGTAGTCCAGTCCGGACACAGTGATTGCTGTAGGCATGAGGGTCCTCATTTCGTGTACGCAGAAGCGCTGCGGGCCCGTGGCACCCGCATCTCACGGCATGAGGATTCACTTCACTGCGGAGATGTCCTTCGTCGGAAATGGGACAGCACAATGATCGCCGAGGCGGTTCGCCGCGTCAAGAGCACCTCCCGGCGGCGACCGTCGAGGCCGGGCCCGGAGAGCCTCAGACGATGATGAGCATGAGCTCGGCGGGCTCGTCGTGAGGATTCGTCAGCTGGTGCGGGACGTCACCTGGGGCTTGGGCACAGTCGCCGGCGTGGAGAGTGGTGCAGCGATCGATGGTGACGACCTCGATGGTTCCCGACAGAACGAAGAAGCTCTCACGCGAGCCGCTGCGGTGGGCGGCGAAGGCAGAGGTTTCGCTGTGCGGGTCGAGGCGGTAGTGGACGACGTCCATGTTCTCGATCGCCGAGGGCAGATCGCGGCGCCGGATTCCCTCGCCGAAGGTCGTTGTGGTGGGGATCGCCTCGGTGCGGGTGATCGTCACTTCGGGGGCGGCGAGGAGCTGGCCGACGTCGACGCCGAGGGCGCGGGAGAGACCCATCGCATTCGAAACCGAAGTGTCCTGCTCTCCTCGTTCGATCTTCGACAATGCAGCCCGCGAGAGGCCGGCCCTCACGGCCAGCTCGTTGAGCGTGAGGTTGTTGAATTTGCGCCGAGCTCTGATGCGGGCACCGAACACGCGAGCGCCGAGATCCTCTTCTTTCGCCATTGTCGAATCATAATCTATTCTGGGATAGTAGAATACGATCCCTCAAAGGAAATTCGCGTATATGTTGGCGATGCTGGCGCTCGGTCCGATCCTCGTTGCCATCATCCTGCTCCTGTTCAAACAGAGAGCCTGGGTATCAGCGATTGCCGGCACCGTCGTCGCTCTCATCGTCGCCTTCGCCTTCCCCACCCCCGCCTCGGTGTGGGTGGATTCCGGTATCGACTACTTCCCGCTCATCCTCGAGGTCGCACTCATCCTGCTCTTCGGGATGCTCCTGGCCCGGCTGCTCGAGGCGGCCGGTTCGATGTCGCAGATCTCCTCCTGGGTATGGTCCCAATCCCCCAGCCGACCGCTCGGCGTCGCACTCGTCGTCTTCGGCCTCGTCCCCTTCGCCGAATCGGTCACAGGATTCGGCATCGGCGTCACCGTCGGGGTGCCGGTGCTGCGCCACCTCGGATGCACCCTGCGGCAGTCGGCGATCCTCGGACTCCTCGGACTCATCGCCGTCCCCTGGGGCGCCCTCGGGCCGGGCACCACGGTCGCAGCCGCGCTGGCCGGGCTCGATGTCGACGAACTCGGCCTGGCCACGGCATGGCTCAACGCGATTCCGGTCATCATCGTCACGATCGCGGTGGTCGCGATCATGCGTCCGGGTCCCGCCTCGGCGCTGGGCATCATCGGGGCCGCCGCGCTGATGTGGGCGGGCATCCTCGGTGCCAGCATCTTCGTCGGCATGGCTCCGGCGGGAATCATCGGCTCGCTCATCGTCATCATCGCCATGGGCGCCCTCTTCGCTCTCCGTCGTCGCACCACCGGCTTCAGTCGGAGCCTGGGACGGGCCGCGCTGCCCTATGCGTCGCTGACCCTCGGGCTGCTGCTGGCGCGGGCGCTGCACTCGGCCCTGCCGTCGCTTCTCACCCAGATCATCGCCTCTCCCCCGTTCTGGCTGGCCGTGGCCTGTCTCATCGCAGCGATCTCCGTCGCCGGGCGACGCAGCGTCGCCGCATCGGCGGCCCGATCGTGGGTGCCCATCGGCGTGGGAACGGCAGCGTTCATGGTCATGGGCTGGATCATGACGACGACGGGAATGAGCGCGGCCATCGGAGCGGCGATTCCCGCCGGCCTCCTCGTGCTCACCCCGCTGCTCAACTCGGCCGGCGCGGTGCTCACCGGGTCGAACACGGGGGCGAACTCGATGTTCACCGGCACGCTGACCGCGGTCGCCACCGCCTCACAGGCATCCGCACTGCAGGTCGTCGCCGCCGGCAATGCGGCCGGCTCACTGGCCGCCCTCGCCGCTCCCCCGCGGGTGGCGATGGCCGTGCAGATGGCCGATTCCTCCGGGCCCGCCTCGGCGCGCGATATCAGCTGGGCGCAGGGTCGGGCACTGGCCGTGGCCGGAATCAACGCCATGTGCCTCGGACTCTGGATCCAATTCTTCGCCTGAGGGCCCCGAACGTGCGGTCGTCGGAGGGGCGGCTCTCGCTCAGACGCGGATGATCTCGCGGGGGAAGTGCGTGAACGGTTCGCACCCGGTGTCGGTGATGAGGACCGGTTCGGACAGTTCGATGCCGTAGCCGTTCATCCACATTCCGCCGATGAGGTGGAAGGTCATTCCCGATTCGAGGATCTGATCATCCTCGGTGCGGATCGAGATCGTCCTCTCGCCCCAGTCGGGCGGGTATCCGATGCCGATCGAGTAGCCCAACCGGCTCGGCTTCTCCAATCCCGACAGCGCGAGCACACGATTCCAGGTGCGGGCGAGCTCGGCGGTGGGCACTTCGGGGGCAGCGACGTCGAGGACCGCGGTGAGCGCCTCGGCGACGACGCCCTCGAGTCGGACGAGCTCCTGCTTCGGTCGACCGGTCACCGCGGTCCGGGCCAAGGGCACGTGGTAGCGCCGGTGGACACCGGCGAGTTCGATGCTCACGGACTCATCGGCCTTGAACTGCCGATCGGTCCAGCTCAGATGCGGGGTGTCCGCGCTCTCTCCGGTGGGCATGAGCGGAACGATCGAGGGATAGTCGCCCCAGACCCCCTCACCGCCGCGGGTCTGCGCCTCGGAGATCGCTGCGGCCACTTCGTGCTGGCCGACTCCGACGCCGATCGTGCCCAGGGCCGCGTCCATGGCTGCCGTGGTCACCTTCGCCGCCTTGCGCATGATCGCGATCTCGGCCGGGGACTTCACCGCACGGATCCAGTTGACGAGTTCGAAGGAATCGACGAGTCGCCATTCCGGCACCCCGTTGACCAGGGCCCGGAAGGCGCGCGGAGAGAAGAAGTGCGAATCCATTTCGACTCCGACCGGTGAGGTCGAGGCGCGGGCGACCTCCCACCGCTGGCGCAGCGCGAACGCCACCCAGTCGAAGGGGTGGATATGGGGGCGCTGCACATAGCGCTCGGGGTAGCCGACGATGTCCTCCGGCGGAAGCCAGGAGGTGTGTGAGGCCCCGCGCGCGTCCATGTCGCGCATGAACAGCGTCATCGGACCCGACGAGGGCACGAAGAGCAGCTGCGGGGTATAGAAGGACCAGGCGTTGTAACCGGTGAGGTAATAGATGTTCGCAGGGTCGGTGACGATGAGTGCGGCCAGGCCCTGATCGACCATCCGGTTGCGCACCGACGCGATCCGGCCGAGGTACTCCTCGGGACTGAACGACAGCTCGTCGGCCCCGATCGTATCGACCTCGCCGGGAACCGGCTGCGGGCGAGCTCTGACCTCCTGGCCTGCCTGCCCCTGTTCGGCACCGGGCCGCATACCGTAGACATCCGGGCGATTCTCTTCGCCGCCGTAGAACAGCTCACCCTCATTCATGACACCAGTGTGGTGACCTGTCTCACAGCCTGTCAATCACTGTCGACGCGCGTGTTGTCGGCATCGATCGAGCTGCGGGTGGTCGATGGCGATTTTCGACATTTCTGACGAATCGAGAATCAATCTTTTTCACTTTCGACGAAATTCGCATCTCGCACGGCGCATTTCAGTCGAATCGGTGATAGATTGGGCTGAGACACACATCACGGAGGTGAAGAATGGACCAGTTCCTGCCGAACGGCAGCGGTTCCCGACTGGGAAATCTCGACGAGAAATCTAAGGCGATCATCGTCGAACTGCAGCACGACGGAAGGAAATCGTATTCGGCCATCGGCAAATCCGTGGGATTGTCCGAGGCCGCTGTGCGTCAGCGGGTCTCAAGGCTCATCGACTCCGGAGTCATGGAGATCGTCGCCGTGACCGACCCGCTGAGTCTCGGTTTCGCCCGGCAGGCGATGGTGGGGCTGAAGATCCGCGGAGACATCACTGCGGTCGCCGATCGGCTCCACGACTACGACGAGATCGACTATCTCGTCGTGACTGCGGGGTCGTTCGACCTCCTCGTCGAGATCGTGTGTGAGTCGGATCGGCATCTGATCGAATTCGTCAACGAAGAGCTCCGCTCGATCGATGCCGTCGTGGATACGGAGCTCTTCATGTACCTCTCACTGGAGAAGCAGAAATACAATTGGGGGACACGATGACAGAGAATGTCACCAGGGCTGGCACTCCTTATCAGGAGGCCATCCGCAACAACGTGTGGATGCATATGTCACCACACCAGGCACTGTTCAACGGTGGTGAAGCGCCGGTCATCGTACGCGGCGAAGGCCACCACATCTTCGACGACAAGGGGAAGAAGTACCTCGACGGTCTCGCCGGCCTGTTCACCGTCCAGGTGGGCCACGGTCGCGAGGAGATCGCGAAGGCGATGTACGACCAGACGCTCAAGCTGCCGTTCATGCCGCTGTGGTCCTACACCCACCCGCAGGCCATCGAGGTCTCGGAACGTCTGGCCAACTACGCGCCGGGCGATCTCAACCGCGTCTTCCTCACCTCCGGCGGTGGAGATTCGGTCGAGTCGGCGATGAAGCTGGCGAAGAACTACTTCAAGCTCGTCGGCAAGCCGGGCAAGCACAAGATCATCTCGCGTGCCACGGCCTACCACGGCACACCGCACGGTGCGCTGTCGGTGACCTCGCTGCCGGGCCTGCGCGAGCAGTTCGCTCCGCTGGTGCCCGGCGCCCACAAGGTGCCGAACACGAACTTCTACCGGGCTCCCGAGCACCTCGCCCATGACGAGAAGGCCTTCGGCCGTTGGGCCGCCGACCGCATCGGCGAAGCCATCGAGTTCGAAGGCGCCGACTCCGTTGCCGCCGTCTTCCTCGAACCTGTGCAGAACTCCGGTGGCTGCTTCCCGCCGCCTCCCGGATACTTCGAGCGGGTCCGTGAGATCTGCGACGAGTACGATGTGCTGCTGGTCTCGGACGAGACGATCTGCGCCTACGGTCGCGTCGGCGACATGTTCGCCTGCAACGACTTCGGCTACGTCCCCGACATCATCACCTCCGCCAAGGGCATCACCTCCGGCTACGCGCCGCTGGGTGCGATGATCGCCTCCGATCGTCTCTTCGAGCCCTTCGGCCCGGGTGGGGATGAGACCTTCTACCACGGCTACACCTTCGGTGGACACCCCGTCTCCTGTGCCGCGGCCATGGCGAACTTCGACGTCTTCGAGACCGAGAAGCTCAACGATCATGTGCATGAGAACGCCGCCGCGTTCAAGTTCACGCTCGAGAAGCTCAAGGACCTGCCGATCGTCGGCGATGTCCGCGGTGAGGGATTCTTCTACGGGATCGAACTCGTCAAGGACAAGGACACCAAGGAGTCGTTCACCGAAGAGGAGTCCGAGCGGATCCTCAAGGACTTCGTGTCCGCGAAGATGTACGACAGCGGTCTGTACTGCCGTGCCGATGACCGTGGAGACCCGGTCATCCAGCTCTCGCCCCCGCTGACGGTGGGCCAGAGCGAGTTCGACGAGATGGAGCAGATCATCCGCGGCGTCCTCACCGAAGCCTGGACCAAACTCTGACCCCAATTGCCACCCGACGGCGGCCCAGCAACCTCGCGCGAGGTTGCTGGGCCGCCGTCGGGTAGTTCTGGAGGGTGGAGGAAGAGGACTGCTCAGCGGCCGCGGTCGCGCAGACGGGCCTCACGGCGAGTCATCGGGGCCTGCGAATCGAGTCCGCTGACCGACGTTCCGGGTGCGACCGCCTCCTCCGCCGGTTCGGAGCGCCGCGGCGGACGCAGGCCGGAACGGACGACGAGGACGCCGAGTCCGGTCGTCAGCGGGATCGCGACGACCAGTCCGATCGAACACACGAGGATGCTCACCACTTCCACGGACATGTCCCCGAGGGTGAACGTGTCGAACAGCGACTGGTCATGGGCGGAGACGATGATGAGCGTCATCAGCGCCGACCCGACATACGCGAAGGTGATCGTGTAGACCGTCGAGGCGATGTGGTCGCGCCCGATGCGCATCGCCCGCGCGAAGAGCTGCGCCGGCTTCATGGTCGGAGCCGCCGTTGCCAGCTCCCACACCGCCGATGCCTGAGTGATCGTGACATCGTTGAGCACCCCGAGACCGGTGATGAGGATCGCGCAGACGATGATGTCGGTCATCGCCAGGTCCGTCGTATCGACGAGGAGGTACCCGTCTTCCGAATAGGCGATGCCCAGATTCGCCCACGACGTCATCCACGCGCCGAGGAGGCCGGTGATGATGATGCCGAGCACCGTGCCGAACAGCGCCGTCGACGTCCGGGCGGAGATTCCGTGGGCAAGATAGAGCGCGACGACCATGATCGCACTCGCTGCGACCAGGGCCACCAGCAGCGGAGGTCTGCCGTCGAGCATCGCCGGAAGCATGAAGACGAACAGCACGGCACCGGCGAAGCCGAGTCCCAGCAGCGCCCTCAAGCCCCGGATACCGGCGACGAGGAGGACGACGATCGCATAGATGATCGCCAGTGCCAGCATCGGCACGTTCCGGTCGAAGTCGATGAAGACGTAGTCGGCACCCAGTTCGGCGCGGTCCGGTGAGTCGGTGAAGTCGAGGACCTTGAGCGTGTCACCGACCTCGACGCCGGCTTTGACGGCATCGGGAGTAACGTAGAGGCTGCCTTCGCGGCCGTCGGCTTCGACGGTGTAGGTCGTGCAGTCGGCGCGGACCATCGGGTCCGTCTCCCCCGCCTCGCAAGCGGTGGCGTCGACGGCCGTGACAGTCGCCTCGGTGTGGGAGGTGCCTTCAGCGGAGTTCGTCGTCGGCCCGCCTCCGGGCAGATCCGTGTCCGGGTTCCCGGGCCACAGCAGCACGATTCCGACGATCGTGGCGACCACGAGCGGGATGAGGCAGGCGATCATGATCCGGCGAACGCGCGGCGAGGCCTTCGGCTCGGACTGGACAGTCATATGCATGGCGGACCTTCGTTGGGTGGCGAAGCTTGAGGCGAGGCAGTGATGAGACCGGTGGTGAGGGGAGCCCAGATGGGAAGGGCCCGGGCGGCAGAGCTTTCTCCGCCGCCCGGGCCCTCCGCAGACAGATCAGGCTCCGGCGAGGTGGTCGGCCAGGTACTTCTCGACCTGATCGATGCTCACGCGCTCCTGGCTCATATCGTCGCGCTTGCGGATCGTGACCGCCTGGTCATCGAGGGTGTCGAAGTCGACGGTGATGCACAGCGGCGTGCCGATCTCGTCCTGGCGCCGGTAGCGGCGTCCGATGGCACCGGCATCGTCGAAGTCGATGTTCCACCGACGGCGCAGTCGGGCGGCGAGCTCCTTCGCCTGCGGCGAAAGCTTCTCGTTGCGGCTCAGCGGCAGCACCGCGGCCTTGACCGGAGCCAGCCGCGGGTCGAGCTTGAGCACGATTCGCTTGTCCACGCCGCCCTTCGTGTTCGGCGCCTCGTCCTCGGTGTAGGCCTCGACGAGGAACGCCATCATCGACCGCGTCAGGCCGAAGGAGGGTTCGATGACATACGGGGTGTAGCGGTCGCCGCTGGCCTGGTCGAAGTACTGCAGCTTCGTTCCGGACAGCTCGGTGTGGGTGCCGAGATCGTAGTCGGTGCGGTTGGCCACTCCCATGAGCTCGCCCCATTCCGAACCTTGGAAGCCGAAGCGGTATTCGACGTCGATGGTGCCCGATGAGTAGTGGGCCCGGTCGTCCTCGGGCACATCGAGGCGGCGGACGTTGTCCGCGGAGATGCCGAGGTCGAGGAACCAGTTCCAGCAGTCTTCGACCCACTGCTTGTAATAGTCGTCGGCTTCGTTCGGGTGGACGAAGTATTCGATCTCCATCTGCTCGAACTCACGGGTGCGGAAGATGAAGTTGCCGGGGGTGATCTCGTTGCGGAAGGCCTTGCCGATCTGGCCGATGCCGAACGGCGGCTTCTTCCGGGCGGCGGTGAGCACGTTGTTGAAGTTCACGAAGATGCCCTGCGCCGTCTCCGGACGCAGGTAATGCAGGCCGGCTTCGGAGTCGACGGGGCCGAGGTAGGTCTTGACGAGTCCGGAGAACTCCTGTGGTTCGGTCCACTGCCCGCGGGTGCCGCAGTCGGGGCAGACGATCTCGGCCATGCCGTTCTCCGGGGCCTTCTTGTGCTTCGCTTCGAACGCCTCGAGCAGGTGGTCCTCACGGTGGCGCTTGTGGCAGTTGAGGCATTCGACGAGCGGGTCGACGAAGGTCTCGACGTGGCCGGACGCCTCCCAGACGCGCTTGGGCAGGATGATCGAGGAGTCGAGGCCGACGACGTCCTCGCGACCGCGCACGAAGGTCTGCCACCACTGGGACTTGATGTTGTCCTTGAGCTCGACGCCCAACGGACCATAGTCCCATGCCGAGCGGGAACCGCCGTAGATCTCTCCTGCCTGGAAGACGAATCCTCTGCGTTTGGCCAGGGCGATGACGGCATCCAACTTGGACTGTGCCACGATTTTCTCTCCTTGATTCAGTTCGCCGACGGCCGGCTGCCGTGGCTCGCAGGTACTACCCTAACCGGTCGACGGCGCCCCTCCTCAACGTCGGCTCTCCACGGGGAGTTGAGTCCGGGAGGCGACTGATCTCACATCGGTTCGGCCCCTTCCGTGCCGCCTCGGCGAGGGTGCAGCATGTAGACTTTGAGTACACCCAAACCTTTCTCCGTACGGACGTCTTGCGCGTCTGTCCAAGCGAGTCCTTGGATCTATTACGGTTTCGGCCCGGATTGCTCACGATGATTGCATAAGCGGCCGCAGGGTAGATCGCCACTACAGTCATCTGCGATCAAGTGTGTGCCGACGTGAGAGAGACAACTCATGACCGATGTGTCCACAACCGACGAAACCACCCCGAAGTTCTCCGAACTCGGACTCCATCCCCTCGTGCTCAAAGCCGTCGAGGCGCAGGGCTATGAGACCCCGACCCCGATCCAGGCCGAGACCATCCCGGCCCTGCTGTCCGGCCGTGACGTCATCGGTCTGGCCCAGACCGGTACCGGTAAGACCGCCGCGTTCGCGCTGCCGGCCCTGTCCGACCTCGCCGAGGCGGGGCGCGCCGCCGATGGCCCGTTCGCTCTCGTTCTCACCCCGACCCGTGAGCTGGCGATCCAGGTCGCCGAGGCGTTCACCTCCTATGCCACCGAGCTGGCCGACTTCTCCGTGCTGCCGATCTACGGCGGTCAGGCCTACGGCCCGCAGCTGGCGGGACTACGCCGCGGAGCGCAGATCGTCGTCGGCACCCCAGGCCGCGTCATCGACCACCTCAAGCGCGGTTCGCTCAAACTCGGCAGCCTTGAGCACCTCATCCTCGATGAGGCCGACGAGATGCTCAAGATGGGCTTCGCCGAGGACATCGAGGAGATCTTCAGCCAGGTCGGTGACAACCGCCAGGTGGCACTGTTCTCCGCGACCATGCCGACGTCGATCCACCGGATCACCGGCAAGTACCTCAACGATCCGCAGGAAGTCCGGATCGCTTCGAAGTCGCAGACCGGCGCGAACATCCGCCAGCGTTACTTCATGGTCCAGCATTCGCACAAGCTCGACGCCCTGACCCGCATCCTCGAGGTCGAGGAGTACGAGGGCATCATCATGTTCGTGCGCACCAAGCAGGCGACCGAGGAACTGGCCGAGAAGCTGCGCGCCCGCGGGTTCAAGGCCTCGGCGATCAACGGCGACATCCCTCAGCAGGCTCGTGAGCGGACCGTGGAGATGCTGCGCTCGGGCAAGGTCGACGTCCTCGTGGCCACCGACGTCGCCGCACGCGGCCTCGACGTCGAGCGCATCACCCTCGTCGTCAACTACGACATCCCGCATGACACCGAGTCCTATGTCCACCGCATCGGCCGCACCGGCCGCGCCGGACGTTCGGGCGAGGCGATCCTCTTCGTCACTCCGCGCGAGCAGCGTCTGCTCGGATCCATCGAACGGGCGACCAAGCAGAAGGTCGAACCGCTGGTTCTGCCCAGCGTCGAAGAGCTGACGAACACCCGGGTGGAGAAGTTCACCAAACGCATCGATGATGTGCTCGCCACGACCGAACTGAGCGAGCTGACTGCCGTCATCGAGCAGTACGAGCTCTCCCGTGATGTCCCGGCGACGAACATCGCCGCGGCCCTGGCCTCGCTCGTGCTCGAGTCGAACACCCTCAAGGCCGAACCGATGCCAGAGCCGGTGCGCGGCAAGCCCGGCCGGGACCGGGACGGCGGCCGTGACGGAGGCCGTCCGGCCCGCGGCGGCCGTGCCCGTGATGAGAACATGACGACCTACCGTCTGGCCGTGGGACGCAATGAGCGACTCCAGCCCGGTGCTGTCGTCGGTGCGATCGCGAACGAGGGCGGAATCACCTCGAAGCAGATCGGCCACATCGACATCCGGTCGAACCACACTCTCGTCGACCTGCCCAAGGACCTCGACCCGTCCGTGCTGCGCAAACTCTCCCACACCGAGATCCAGGGCCGCCCCATCGACATCCGTCCGGATTCGGGCCGCCCGGCGCGTCCGTTCAAGAAGCGCAACTTCGACAAGCAGCCCGGCGACGGCCGCAACTTCCGCAACGATCGCCGAGGCGGGAAGAAGTTCGGAGCTCGCAGCTCCGATCGCTCCCGCGACCGTTTCTGACCCCGGTCTGACGCCCCTGTCGCACTGAGTGCATCGACGGCCCCGCAGCAGTGTGCTGCGGGGCCGTCGACGTTTCACGAATGCCAGCGGGCACCCGCAGACAGCTGCTTAGGCCGTTGGAGTGTCGACTGCTCCGCCGAAACGGCGGTCACGGCGCGCGTACTCTTCGATCGCGGCCCACAGCGTGCGCCGGTCGACATCGGGCCACAGCACGTCTTGGAAGACCATCTCGGCGTAGGCGGACTGCCAGAGCAGGAAGTTCGAGGTCCGCTGCTCCCCCGAGGAGCGCATGAACAGGTCGACATCGGGCACTCCGGGCGCGTAGAGCCGCGACCGGATGGTCTTCTCCGAGACCTTCCCCGGTTTGAGTTTGCCGGCAGCCACCTCGGCGGTGATCGCATTGATCGCGTCGACGATCTCCGATCGGCCACCGTAGTTCACGCAGAACTGCAGCACCAGGCCAGTGTTGTGCTTGGTCATCTCGGCGGCGGACTCGAGTTCGTCGATGACCGATCGCCACAGCCGACCGCGCCGTCCCGACCACACGATCCGCACACCGAGGGCGTTGAGTTCGTCGCGACGGCGACGGATGACGTCACGATTGAAGCCCATGAGGAAGCGCACCTCGTCGGGTGAGCGCTTCCAGTTCTCCGTCGAGAACGCATACGCGGACAGATACTCCACACCGACCTCGATGGCTCCGTGGACGACGTCGAGCAGCGAAGCCTCGCCGGCCCTGTGCCCTTCCGTGCGCGGCAGTCCCCGCTGATTCGCCCACCGACCGTTGCCGTCCATGACGATGGCCACGTGCTCAGGCACGAACTTCGCATCGATGCGCGGAGGACGCGCTCCGCTGGGGTGGGCCGGTGGTGCGGGATAGCTCATGTGCTCTCCAGAACTCTCAGTGATCGGATATTGCGCTCGAGGTGCCAGGACACCCAGTCGGAGACGAGCTTCGACCCGTCGATCTGATCGTGCAGGTCGGAGGCCTCGGCCCGTTCCCAGTCACCGGAGAGCAGCGCGGCCATGTGCTCGAGCGCATCGGTGTCGGGCAGCGCCGCCCCGGACGGGCGGCAGTGCGTGCACACGGCACCGCCGAGGGACGCGGAGAAAGCCCGGTGCGGTCCGGGCCGACCGCATTGTGCGCAGTCGAGCAGGCTGGGTGCCCATCCGGCCACCGACATCGCGCGCAGCAGGTAGGCGTCCAATGACAGCCGCGGCGGGTGTTCGCGATTGCACAGGGAGCGGATCGCGGAGACGAGGAGGAGGAAATGGGTGCGCGATTGGGGTTCGACCTCGGTGATGCTGCGGGCGGTTTCGGCCATCACCGAGGCGGCCGAATAGACATCGTAGTCCGTGGCGATTCCCCGTGCGAAGGGTTCGATGAGTTCGACCTGAGTGACGATGTCGAGGCTGCGCCCGACATGGCACTGGACGTCGATGAGCATAAAGGGTTCGAGTCGTGAGCCGAACCGCGATTTCGTCCGACGCACCCCCTTGGCGACGGCGCGCACGAGGCCGTGGCTGCGGGTGAGCACGGTGACGATGCGGTCGGCTTCGCCGAGCTTGTGCCCTTGGAGCACGATGCCTTCATCACGATAGTTGTGCACCCGCCCATTATCGCAGAGCGCGGCGGGGATTCCTCCCCGCCGCGCTCTGCGACCGCTGTGAGATGGGCCCGGAAGGCCGCCGGAGGCTCAGTCCCGCAGCCGCGGAGACTCAGCCTCAGGCCCGGGGCTCACCCGTTTCAGGCCTGACGGTCCCGAGCGGCGCGGTTGACGGCCGAGACGACGGCTTTGAGCGAGGCCTTCGTGATGTTCGGGTGGAGCCCCGCACCCCAGACGACACGGTCCTCGACGGCGAGTTCGACGTAGGCGGCGGCCATGGCGTCGGCACCGGAGCCGATCGCGTGCTCGGTGTAGTCCTGGAGTCTGATGTCGACGTCGAAGTTCTCGACGAGGATCTTCACGAGCGCATCGATCGGGCCTTTGCCGTGACCTTCGTAGGTGCGTTCCTGACCGTCGACGATGAGGTCGACCTCGACGCGTTCGGACGGGCCCGATTCGCCGACGGTGCCCGAGTCCGTGCGCAGGCCCACGATCTGGAAGCGGCCCCATGCCTTGTCTTCATCGTCCGAGGGCAGGTACTCATAGTTGAAGATCTTGCGGATCTCCTCGGCGTTGACCTCGCCCCCGCCCTCGGTGTGCATCTGCACGGCGCGGGAGAATTCGACCTGCATCCGACGCGGCAGGTCAAGACCGTACTCGCTCTTGAGCAGGTAGGTCACGCCGCCCTTGCCGGACTGCGAGTTCACGCGGATGATCGCCTCGTAGGAACGGCCGAGGTCCTTCGGGTCGACCGGCAGGTAGGGCATGTCCCATTCCATGAGGTCGACGGGTGTACCCTGGGCGTTCGCCTTCTTCTCCCGATCGGCGAAGGCCTTGTTGATCGCATCCTGGTGCGAACCGGAGAACGAGGTGAACACGAGGTCGCCGCCGTAGGGGTGGCGTTCGTGGACACCGATCTGGTTGCATTCGGTGACGGTGTGGATGACCTCGTCGATGTCGGAGAAGTCGAGTTCCGGATCCACGCCCTGGGTGTAGAGGTTGAGCGCGACGGTCACCAGGTCGAGGTTGCCGGTGCGCTCCCCGTTGCCGAACAGGCAGCCTTCGATGCGGTCGGCGCCGGCCATCATGCCCAGTTCTGCGGCTGCGACACCGGTGCCCCGGTCGTTGTGCGGGTGCAGTGAGACGGCGACATCGTCGCGGTAGGGAATGTTGCGGCAGAACCATTCGATCTGGTCGGCGTAGGTGTTCGGGGTGCCGCGTTCGACGGTGGCGGGCAGGTTGACGACGGTTTCGCGCCCGGCGGCCGGCTGCCACACATCGAGCACGGAGCCGACGATGTCGAGAGCGAATTCGGGTTCGGTGTCGACGAAGATCTCCGGCGAGTACTGGTAGCCGAAGTCCGCGTCACCGAGCAGCGACTCCGCATGCTTCATCACCGCCTGGGTGCCCTGGAGCGCGATGTCACGGGTCTGATCGAAGCCGTCGCCGTCGAAGCCGAAGACGACTTTGCGGAAGACCGGAGCCGTCGCGTTGTAGAGGTGCACGGTGGGCATCTTCGCGCCGACGAGGGACTCGACGGTGCGTTCGATGAGATCCTCACGAGCCTGTGTGAGAACGGAGATCCTGACATCGTCGGGGATCGCGTCCTGTTCGATGATCTCGCGGACGAAGTCGAAGTCGACCTGGCTGGCGGCGGGGAATCCGACCTCGATCTCCTTGAAGCCGAGCTTGACGAGGAGGTCGAACATCTTGCGTTTGCGGTCCGGGGTCATCGGGTCGATGAGGGCCTGATTGCCGTCGCGCAGATCCGTGCTCAGCCAGCGGGGGGCCTTGCGGATGAGCTGATCGGGCCAGGTGCGATCGCGCATATCGAGGGCGATGCGGTCCTGGAAGGACTTGTATTTGCCGAACGGCATGGGAGAAGGCTTCTGCAGTTTCATGATTCCTCTATCTCAGTTTCTCAACGCTTGACCAGCATAGGAAGACTCCGCGACGAGTGTGCTGTATGTTCAGGACTCGTCGCGGCAAGGAAGGAGGAGGATCCTGTGAGCCACGTGCCCACCGTAATCCGATCCTCGCCGTCCGTCACACCTTTGTCCACATCCTAAGACCACCGAGGCGGTCGCCGTGTTCGCGGATCCGGTCGCTAAGACCACCGAGGCGGCCCCGACCCGGTCGCATTCCCTCACTTGAGGAAGTCGACCGAGGCGCGGCGAACGTTGAATCCGACTCCGGAGTCGTCGGACTTGCATTCCATGCCCTCTTCGGTCGAGGTGCAGGTCATTCCCTCGGCAGAGACCGAATCGCCGTATCCGAGAACGCGTGCGGCGCCTTCGGACTCGGGCGCTTCGACACAGGAGAATCCTGCCCCTTCATTGTTCGCCACGACGATGTCGCCCCAGTCGTCGAGTCGGCAGTCATCGGGTTTCGCCGGAGGCGAGTAGTCGTAGTCCTTGATCATGCACCTCGCTCGTTCGGAGTCGATGGTGCAGGCGATGTTGCCCGACGGGGACGTGAAGGATTCCTCGGCCACCGGGGGTTCGGAGCTGCCCGAGTCGGTGGGTTCGGGTTCGTCGGTCTGGCCGATCGACGGCTGATCCGTGGGAGCAGCCGAGGTGTCTTCCGAACCCTGGGTGGCGTCCCAGGCGATATAGCCGACGATGCCGAGGGCAAGGACCAGGGCGATCGCAGCGAGCACCCACAGCCAGGCGGGGACTTTCTTCGTCTCGGGCCGCTGCCCGTAGGGCCCACCGGGTCCACCGGGTCCGCCGTATCCGCCCGGGCCCCCAGGTCCGCCCTGGCCACCGGGCCCGCCCGGTCCGTAGCCGCTTCCTGCGGCATCGGCCGGCGCGGCAGCATAGGCGGGAGCGTATCCGGCCGGGGCAGGCTGCGGTCCGCTCGAAGACGGCGCCGGTCCGCCGGGGGGCGTCGCCGCAGTCGGCTGCGCAGCCGCACCCGCGTGTCCGGCCGCCCCGAATTCCTGTCCCCACTGACCCTGCTGCGGGTGAGCTTCGGTCTCGTATTCGGGTCCTGACGGTGCATCGGAGCTCGGCAGCGGGTTCCACTGCTTCGGCGCCGAGGCGGCTTCGGCAGCGGCGATGTCCTCGGAGTTCGCTTTGCGCGGCGCGGCCGGAAGCCCACCGGTTTCGTATCCGTCGGCAGCGGCGAGCTGGCGCAGCTCTTCGAGGCTGAGGACCTCGGTGGCGTCGGTGCCGTCGGATTCGACCATCGACCGCAGCCTCTGCAGTTCGGTCGGAGTCAGTGCTTGGGTGGAGCCATCCGCGGCCGCGGACTCGTCCTGGCCGATGAACAACTGCGTTGTGATCGACTGCGGAGACTCCTCGGCCGGTTTCCGGCGCCCGGGGCGCGGAGGATGGTTCGGCACGGGTGGAATGCTCATGAGGTCATTTTCGCATAGTCACTACCCGGGAGTTCTCATGTGGCATGAGATGATGGCCTCATGTCCAATGGTGTCCACCGGCGCGCGGGCGTGTCTGCGATCCTCGCCTTCGCCCTGCTGCTCACCGCTTGCGGCGCTGATTCCGATGGCGGCGGCGAGTCCGATGCGACCGTCGATTCCACGGCTCTGGCCGCCCCGGCACAGCAGACGAGCATCGGCGATTTCGCGGCCCCCGCGCAGGTCTCCCCGACCGGTGGCGACGCGAGTCACGCCTCGAACGCCTCCGGGTCGACCACGGATTCTGCTGCGGCCAGCACCGAGTCGAACGGTCCCGCCCATGAGGTTCCCCTCCCGGGGCTCGCGCAGGAGTATGCGGACCAGATCCCCGAGGAGACGTCCCAGGTCCTCGTCGCCACGTCGGCCGATGCGCGCTCGGAGACGTCGACGCTGAGTTTCTATGAGTTCGAGGGCAAGAAGTGGAAGAAGCTCAAGACGTTCACCACGCACAACGGCAGCAACGGCTGGCTGAAGGACCGCCATGAGGGCGACAAGACGAGTCCCATCGGCGTGTTCACTCTCAGCGACGCGGGCGGGTTCAAAGCCGACCCGGGCACGAAGCTGCCGTACACGCGAGACAGCCGTCTGCCCTCCTCGGCGACGGTGGCCTATGGTGCGGACTATAAGTCCGTGTTCGACTACATCATCGCCATCGACTACAACCGCAAGCCGGGGACTCCGCCCACGGACAAGACCCGTCCGATGGGCTGGGACAAGGGCGGCGGAATCTGGCTCCACCTCGATCATGATTCCGGCACCAATGGCTGTGTGACCCTCGATGAGGCCGATCTCAAGTGGATCCTGCGCACCATCGATCCCGCCGATCACCCGCGCATCGCCATGGGCCCGGCGACCGAGCTGAAGAAGTAGCAGCCGGTGCCTCGCCTCGTCATCTCCCTCGTCCAATCGATCAACGGCTCGTTCGCGCAGGACGGCTGGTCGACCGGGGTGTCGACCGACACGGATTTCCGGAACTTCATCGCTCTGCGTCGGCGCGCCTCGGCGCTCATCATCGACCGACGCACCGCTCTCAATCCCCAGCTGCCGGTCATCAACGCCCCAGGCAAGGCCCTCGAGCACACGCCGGTGCACGTGCTCACGGAGTCGGATCCGGCCCCTCTGGCCCGGCAGTTGGCCGAGATCGGTGTGGACTACCGTGCCCAGCAGTTCACCCCGGGCACCATCGCCGAGGTGGTCGCCTCCTTGGCCACGCGCGCGGACACTCCGGCCGGTGAGGAGCTCATCGTCTGTGAGTCAGGCCCGAACCTCGCGTTCCGCCTGCTCGAACACCACCCGGGCGCTGAGCTGCTGCTGAGCATCAGCCCCCGGTACATCCACACCGAGGGCAGTCATTTCTCCCGTCTGCCGGCACAGATCGATCTGCGGCTCATCGATGTCCGTGACGAGGACGATCAGGTCTTCCTCCGCTACCGCCGCGCCTGACTCGAGACATGTCGGTCGCGCCCGACCCAAGACAGCACAGTCGGCCGCGGCGAGTCTCATCCGTTCTCCCCACCGTGGTCCGAGCCGATCTCCGTGCTCACCTCGAAGCGGTCGGCACCGTCCACGATCGCGGCTGCGGCTGCGGCCACCTCGGCGAGTCCGATGGTCTCCACTCCCCCGGTGAGGTCGTTGCGGTCGTCGCCGCCGATGGGTGCCATGACCCGCAGTTCTCGGAAGTCCACCCTCGTCGATTCGGCGGCGGCGACCTCGATGAGCATCTTCTGCGCCGCCCCGAATACGCTGATCCCTCCGGAGCCGGGCAGGGCCTCGACGCTGGCGACGCCGTTGAACGCGAGATGAGTGAGGCGACCGGTACCCCGGTCTGCCGCCAGTCGCTCGGAGATCACGCAGGCGGTGAAGTGTCCGCGCAGGTAGGCGTCGTAGTCGGTGTCGAACTTCGCGAGACCGCGGTCGAGTACGGGTGAGTCCATGTACCACCCGCCGATCGCGGCGACGACGGCATCGACCGGTGGTGTCTTCGCGTCGGTGAGCTCGCTGATGACCTTGTCGGCGTCGTCCACCCACCGGGGCACCACCAGCGGCTGATAGCTCGTCTCGGCGGTGGGAGGCCGGCGCACGATCCCGGTGATGCGGTGGTCGGAGCTGAGCAGCTTCGCGAGTCCCGTGCCGACGTGACCGGAGGCGCCGAAGAGGAGAATATGCATGATGCGAGTCTAAGTCGCAGCCGACATCGGGGGCCATCGGCTCGCCTCCCGGTCGGATCGGTCCCGATCTCGTCACGATAGGCTTGCCGTAGACGTCTCACCGGTGACCGCATTCCCTTCCCGTTCTTGTTCCCCCACCGAAGGACTCATGGCCGCACGCAGCGAACTCACCCGCCTCGAAGCCTTCCTCGACGTCTTCGCCGACCGGCTCCTCCCTCGCGCACCCGCCGGCATTCGGGAGTTCCTCGCCTTTGGGATCAAACAGGCGTGGGCGTGCCTGTTCGGCGGACTCATGCTCATCGCCATCATCGGCACGTCCTGGCTCTATCCCGAGGACGCGGCACTGGCCGGCAACGACTTCCTCGTCATCCTCGCCGTCATCATCCAGATCGGCATGCTCGCCGCACGCCTGGAGACCGGGCACGAACTCGTCGTCATCATCGTCTTCCACATCGTCGGTACGGGCATGGAGATCTTCAAAACCGCGGTCGGTTCGTGGAACTACGCCCCCGGCGGGTTCCTCCACATCGGCGCCGTCCCCCTGTTCACAGGCTTCATGTACGCCGCCGTCGGGTCCTATCTCGTCCGCGTCTATCGACTGTTCGACTTGAGGTTCACCCATTACCCGCCGAGGTGGCTCACCGCCGTCATCGCCGCCGCCATCTACCTCAACTTCTTCACTCATCACTTCATCATCGACCTCCGCCTGCTCCTCGTGGTTCTCACCGTCGTCGTCTTCTTCCGCTGTCGGGTGCATTTCAGCGTTCACCGCACGACACTGTCGATGCCGGTGCTCCTGGCCTTCGTCCTCGTCGCCTTCTTCATCTGGTTGGCTGAGAACATCGGCACCGCGGCCGGGGCCTGGCTGTATCCGAGCCAGGACGACGGGTGGCAACTGGTGCCGCTGACGAAACTCGTCGCCTGGTTCCTGCTCATGATGATCTCCGTCGTCCTCGTCACCTTCGTCCACAAACCGAAACCGCCTGAGACCGAGACGCCCGAGGCACACGGCTGACCGTCCCACGACCGACACTCCTGTCGAAAACGTCGATACCCCCGGTCAGGACGGTCGACACTGATACTGTGAACCGAAGGATCTTGGACGGCCGAAGGAGACTCATGGCGGCGCCCGATGCGCAGGACGAGAAGGAATCGAGCGCATTGCTCAAGGTGTTCCGCCCATCCGGCGGTTCGCATCTGGCAGTCAGCACCCGTGTACTCGTGCGTGTGCTCGCCGGCATCCTCGTCCTCGCGCTGCTGCTGACCGTCATCGGTGTCTTTCTCGTCCGCCGGTCCTTCCCCACCACCGACGGTGAGATCTCCCTGCCGGGACTCGACGCCGCGGTCACCGTCCAGCGTGACGAATCGGGTGTTCCCACCATCGAAGCCGAGACCGCCCATGACCTGTTCGCGGCTCAGGGTTTCGTCCACGCTCAGGACCGTTTCTGGGAGATGGACTTCCGCCGCCATGTCACCTCGGGGCGTCTGTCCGAACTCTTCGGCAGTTCCCAGTTCGGCACCGACACATTCATTCGCACCCTGGGCTGGCGGGAAGTCGCCGAAGAGGAAGTGAAGAGACTCGATCAGACGACCCGGGCCTACTACGAGGCCTACGCGGACGGAGTCAACGCCTACCTCAAGGACAAGTCCCCCAGTCAGGTGTCCCTCGAGTACACCGTCCTCGGGCTGCAGTCGGGAGCGACCACGATCGAGAAGTGGACTCCTGCCGACAGCGTCGCCTGGCTCAAGGCCATGGCCTGGGACCTCCGGTCGAACCTCGGAGACGAGATCGACCGCACCGTACTGACGTCCGCACTCGATCAGCAGCAGGTCGAGGATCTGTTCCCCGACTACCCGTATGCCACCCGCCCGACGATCCTCGGCGGCGTCGCCGGACACACAGCCGCGAAGAACGGAAGCCGGCGGGGGGAGGCTCCCCCGACTGGCGAGAAGCCATCAGTCGATTCGGGCGAGGCGGGCACCGACGACGAGGAGGCGCAGGCCGGGGGCACCATCCCCGACGACCCGGCCTCGACCGATGACCTCCTCGATCTGAGATCGACGGTCGCCTCGCTGCCGCAGCTGCTGGGCATGAACAGCGACGACATCGGATCGAATTCCTGGGTGATCTCCGGAGAGCATACGAAGTCCGGTTCCCCGCTGCTGGCCAATGACCCGCATCTGGCCCCGGCGATGCCCTCGGTGTGGTACCAGGTCGGTCTGCGCTGCAAGAAGGTCACTGAGGACTGTCCCTTCGACGTCTCCGGCTTCTCCTTCTCCGGCCTCCCCGGCGTCGTCATCGGCCACAACCAGTCGATCGCCTGGGGGCTGACGAACCTCGGCGCCGATGTCACCGACCTCGTGGTGGAGAAGATCCGTGACGGACGAGTCGTCCACGACAACGGCGATGAGCCGGTGCGCGTGCGCAAGGAGACGGTGAAGATCGCGAACGAAGACCCGCGGGAGATCACCATCCGCTCCACCCGCAACGGACCGCTCGTATCCAAACTCGACAGCTCCTATCGTCGTGCCCTCGACGCTTCCACGGGTGCCGATGCGACGAACCCGAAGTCCGGTCCCGACGATGAGCACTACGGTCTCGCCCTCGACTGGACGGCTCTGCGCCCGGGCACGACCGCCTCGGCGGTGTTCGAGATCAACAAGGCGACGAACTGGAAGGAGTTCCGGCACGCGGCCTCCCTGTTCGATGTTCCGTCCCAGAATCTCATCTACGCCGACGTCGCCGGCAATATCGGATACCAGGCCCCGGGGATGATCCCCCGCCGTGGCACGGCGGACGGGACCGTGCCGCGCCGCGGATGGAAATCCGATGAGGACTGGCAGGGATGGGTCGACTTCGAGGACCTGCCGAGCCTGTACAACCCCGAACGCGGGTGGATCGTGACCGCGAACAATCCGGTCGCCGCCCCCGGTGAGACCGTCGAGCTGGGCCGCGACGTCGACTACGGCGACCGGGCACGGCGCATCACCAAGCGCATCAAGGACGCGGTCAACGAGGGCAGGAAGCTGCGGCCGGTCGATATGTCCGCCATTCAGGGCGACGACCTCAATCCGTTCGCCTCGAAGCTCGTGCCTGCGGTGCTGAAGATCGACGCCGATGGTGATGAGGACATCGCCCGGGCGCAGAAGATGCTCAAGGAGTGGAGTGGCAAGGACGCCGCCAACAGCGCCGGTGCCGCCTACTTCAATGTGCTCTCCACGACCCTCCTCGACCAGGTCATCGCGGACAAGCTGCCCAAGGGGGTCTCCCCCAGCGGCGGTTCACGCTGGTACCTCGTGATGTCGAATCTCCTCGAGGATCCCGAATCGCAGTGGTGGTCGGACAAGGGCGTCGACGGTCGGGACGAAGCACTGCGCAAGGCGATGAAATCGGCATGGTCGACGACGGAGGATCTGCTCGGGTCCGAACCCGCGACCTGGAGGTGGGGAATCCTGCACCGGCTGACGATCCGCAACGCCAGCCTCGGCGAATCGGGGATCGTCCCGATCGAGAAGCTGTTCAACCGCGGACCCTATGAGGTCTCGGGCGGTTCGGGCGTCGTCCAGGCCACCGGGTGGGATGCTTCGGTCGGCTATGAGACGAACTGGGTGCCGTCGATGCGTCAGACCGTCGACCTGTCGAACTTCGACGCGTCGAATTGGATCAACCTCACGGGTGCTTCGGGGCATGCCTTCCACCCGCATTACGACGATCAGACGAACGACTGGGCGGCCAACGTCAACCGTCCCTGGCCGTACTCGAAGCAGGCGGTCGCTGCGGCAGCCGAAGACACGCTCACGCTCAGGCCCTGAAACGCACGCTCACGCTCTGCTGAGGATCCGGTCCTCGGCTGGCCGCTCTCTGCGATCAGGCCTTCGGCAGGATCTTCGCCTCGAGGAAGTTCGCGACATCGTCTTCCCAGCGCACCGGGTCGATGTTCCATTCCTTCGTGTGGTGGGCCTTGCTGTAGGTGGGCATCGTCACGAGGTCCCGGCGCACCGAAGCCAGGGCGTGTGAGGGGCCCGAAGGCACGAATTCATCATCGTCGGAGTGGATGAGCAGGACGGGGACGTCGAGTTCGGCCGCCCGCGTCACCCAATCCATGCGGTCGAGGTCGAGCGGGGTCTCCAGTCCGGTGATCGGGCGTGCCCACGGCTGAGTGATCATCTCGAGGGTGAGTTTCGCGATCGGGGTCGGCAGCAGGTTCTTCTTCGCCTGTCCGTCGAGCACGTTCACCCAGTCGACGACCGGCCCGTCGAGGACGAGGGACGTGACGTAGCGCCGGTTGCGTCCGCGCGAAGCCGCCTGCAGAGCGATCGCCCCGCCCATCGACCAGCCGAAGAGGACGACGTTCTTCGCCCCGCGCGCCACGGCGCAGTCGATGGCCGCGTCGACGTCGATCCATTCGGTGTCGCCGAGGCCGTAGCGGGAGGTGGTCTCCACCCGCACCTCGGCGTCGTTGCGGTAGGACATGGCGATGGCAGGCACTCCGAGAGTGTTGAGCACCGGGGCCGCACGCAGACCCTCGGCGCGAGTGCTGGCGCGACCGTGGATGAGGATCGCCCAGGTCTCCTGCGGTTCCGGGTGATCGGTGGGCAGCAGCCAGGCGGGCAGACGACCCGCATCGGAGCGGATCTCGATGTCGTCGAAGTTCACACCCGCGGCCACCGGATCGGGGTAGACGATGCCGGTCCAGCGTCCGCGCCACGCGCGGCGGATGTCTCCGCGAGTCACGGAGAGGATCTCGCGTGAGACGGTGCGAGAGCGCGGATCGTATTCGACGATGTCGCCGATCACTGCGTGGCCCGCGCCCTGGTTGAAGTAGAGGCCGTAGGTGCCGGGCACCGTCGTCTCTTCGTCGGCGGGCAGATGGATGCGCATATTCGGAGGGAAACCGTCGATGTGCAGGATGTCGAGTTCTTCCGGCGCGTTCTCCGGAACCACGATCCTGCGGGCGAAGTAGGCGGCCAGTCCCGAGGACGCCACGGAGATCAGCGCGCCCAGTCCGGCGCCGACTCCGACAGCAGCCACCAGCAGGCGGGCGGGGAACTTCGTCTCGCGGGTCATGTAAACCTCCTGACTTCATTGTTGCCTAAGGAATGAGCAGGAGCCAAACGCTGTTGTCCCCAGCAGGGGCGAAGATCCTCTCCGCCCATGCGAACAGCAGCCGTCGACGATCACTGGAGGTCATGATGTCACAGGCACCGAACAGCAATACGGGAACCGCGCCCGAGGAGGTCCGCTGGCAGGACGTCCTCTCCCCGGAAGAATTCGCGGTGCTCAGGCAGGGTGCGACCGAACGCCCCTTCACCGGCGAGTACAACGACGAGACCGCGGCAGGAATGTATCAGTGTCGCGCCTGCGGGGCCGACCTCTTCCCCTCGGACACGAAGTTCACCTCCCACTGCGGGTGGCCGTCGTTCTACGCACCGCTGGCCGAGGACCGGGTCCGCTACATCCGCGACACCACTATGGGCATGGAGCGCATCGAGGTCCGATGCGCGAACTGCGATTCCCATATGGGACACGTCTTCGAAGGTGAGGGGTATGACACCCCGACCGACCAGCGCTACTGCATCAACTCGATCTCGCTCAAGCTCAACAACGCCGATGCCCATGGCTGAGGCGGCAACGGAGTCACAGATCGCCGAGGCGGCTGAACCGGTCCGTGCCGCGGCGACAGAGCCTGTCACCACCGCGGCGGTCGAGCCGGTCATCAGGACATTCGCCCAGCTGCAGGCCGAGGAGCTCTACGGGATCCTGCAGCTGAGGTCCCGTGCCTTCGTCGTCGAGCAGGAGTGCGTCTTCCTCGACCCCGACGGAGTGGACACTCTGCCCGAGACGCTGCACATCTTCTACCCGAGGCCGGCCTCGACGATGGCCGACACCCACGGTGCCGCCTTCGGCCGTGACCTGGCTCCATGGGCCTATGCTCGCCTGCTGCCGGCCGATGTCCCCGACGGGCCGGCCGCGCGCCCGGGAGCCCGCAGCATCAGTCGGGTTGTCACTCTCCCCGAGGCACGTGGTCAGGGATGGAGCCGCAGACTGCTGGCAGACATCGTCGATGCTTGGTCGAATTCGCCGCTGACGCTGAATGCGCAGTCGCATCTCGAGGGTCTCTACGGTTCTTTCGGGTTCGCCCCCAACGGTCCGCGCTTCCTCGAGGACGGGATCGAACACACTCCGATGGAACGCCCCGCGGACTGAACTCAGCCGGCGTCATCCTCGGCGGCGTCGACGGAGGCGATGATCTTCTGCATCACCGCGTGAAGATCACGCACTCCGTCGACGTCCATGCCGAGCTTGTCCATCATCTTTCCGGGAATGGTCTGTGCCGTCTCCCGCAGTCGCAGCCCTGTGGGTGTGAGTGTGACCTCGACGATCCGCTCGTCATGTTCGCTGCGCATCTTCGCCACATAGTCAAGCGCCTCGAGCCTCTTGACCAGGGGCGAGACGGTGGCCGGTTCGAGACGCAGCAGTCCCGCGATCTCACGCATCGTGAGCTTCTCGTGCTGCCACAGCGCAAGCATGACGAGGTACTGCGGGTGCGTGAGGTGGATCGGTTCGAGCACTGACCGGTACGCGCCGATCACTCCGCGTGAAGCCACGGCCAGAGCGAAGCAGATCTGGCTCTCCAATGCCAGGGGATTGTCCATTCGTCCCTGAGCGTCATCGGACTCGAGCATCGTCTCTCCTTCGGCCGTCCGTGCGACCGTCCGCGCGGCCTTCAATTAGTGCACTAATGATTAGGGTACACTGGATGTACAGTCGAAATTGTTCAGCAGCCCGCCGCAGCGGTGACTCGTCGATAGGATTCTCTTATGCCGTCCGCCTCGCAGGCTTCTCCCGACGATTCCGACAGACACTCGCGCAGTCACCGCACATCGCAGCGCGGAGTCGGCTGGCTCAACAACTTCTTCCGCAAGATCGTCGGTCCCGCACAGGTCGACAACACGCGTCCCGGTGGGTATTTCGAGGATGAGACCCTGCGCCACAAGCAGCTCGAGGCCATGGGCCTGGAGATGCGCACCGACGCCAGCGGCCATTCCTACGTGGTGAAGAAGACCGCCGACTGACCCGGCAGCCGCTGATCGCTGCGAACGTGCAAGGGCCGCCGCATCTGCGACGGCCCTTGAGCGTGTCACCTCCGGCCGAGGTCGGTGGCGCCCCGGTTCGGTCGGAAGTCGGCTGGGCCCACTCCCGACCGCGGTCGGTCACCGCCAGTCGGAGATGATGTCGACGAGCTCCCGACGCGGTCCCGTGTAGAACGGGATCTCTTCGCGCACGTGCAGCCGAGCTTCGGTATTGCGCAGATCGCGCATGAGGTCGACGATGCGGTGCAGCTCGGGGGCTTCGAAGGCGAGCAGCCACTCGTAGTCGCCGAGGGCGAAGGACGCGATCGTGTTCGCCTTGACGTCCTTGTAAGAGGCGGCGGCCATGCCGTGGTCGCGCAGCATCTTCGACCGTTCGGCGGGATCGAGTACGTACCAGTCGTAGGACCTCACGAACGGGTAGACGCAGATGTAGTCTCCGGGGACCTCGTCGACGAGCAGCGCCGGCAGGTGGCCCTTGTTGAACTCGGCCGGACGGTGGATGCCCACGACCGACCAGATCGGTTCGAGGACTCCGCCGAGCAGGCTGCGACGGATCACCGAGTAGGCGGCCTGGACGAGTTCGATGGTGGGCGCGTGGTACCAGAACATGACATCGGCGTCGGCGCGCAGGGCGGAGACGTCGTAGATGCCGCGGACGACGAGTCCCTGCTCCTTCAGCGGCTCGAGCCCGGTCAGCAGCTCCTCGGCGAGTTCGCCGCGGTCGGCGTCACCGAGCTCACCGGCCGAAGCGTAGACGGAATAGGCGATGTACCTCGTCTCGCTGTTCGCTTCTTCGATCTGGGCATCGGTCGGCTGAGTGTGGTCGCTCATTCCTGCTCCTTCTGTGATCTGTTCGTTCTGTATCGGTGGGTCAGTGTCAGTCGGTGAAGTTCAGTGGCTCGGATCCGTCGGCCGCGGCCCGTCGGCCTGCCGGGTCCGCTGGCGCTGTGCGACCGCCTCGGCGCGGGCGATACAGGCGGGGATCCCCACTCCTGCGAATGCCGATCCGGCCAGGTCGAGGCCGTCCAGCTCGGCGATCTGCGCATCGAGGCCGGCGATGCGCGCGGCGTGGCCGGGCAGGTACTGGGGCAGCGCGGAGTTCCACCGCTGGACTTCGGCAGCGAGGACCCGTGCACTCGAACGAGAGGTGATCGACTGCCAATCGGCGAAGGCCCGGTCGATGAGTTCCTCATCCGACGCCGTGGACCAGACCTCGGGTCCGTCGCCGAAGCGTCCGATGCTCATTCGCACCAGCGCGGTGCCGCGTGGGATGTGTGCGGCCGTCCACGGCCATTTGTTCGACACGAACGTCGAGGCCTTGATGAAGGTGTCCTCGGTCGCCGGAACGAGGAATCCCGACCCTTCCAGCTCGGTTCCGTCGAGGTCGACCAAGGCTGCCACGAGCGCTGTCGAAGCGTAGGGAATGCTCGCGAGAGTCGCTGAAGCGTCGGGAGCCGTTTCGGTGAGCAGCCCGGCACTGATGTGGGCCGGTGTGGCCAGGACCAATCCGTCGGATTCCACCTCGAACCCGTCGCCGGAGACCGTCCACGTGCTGGCCCCACGACGGATTCGTGTGACCCCGGCACCAAGCCTCACCGTCCCACCGTTGGTCTCGAACGCTTCGCGCAGGGCGGGGATGAGGCGGTTGATGCCGCCTTCGAAGCTCATGAACACCGGTTCCTGCTCAGTCCCGGATCTCGCGTTCGCCTCGCGGGCGGCGAGGAGTTCGGCGACGAGGTCGAGCACCGAGGTGCCCTCGACCGCGGCGGGCAGGAGCGCGGGCACCGTTTCGGCCAGAGACAGATCCCGGCAGCGGCCGGCGTAGACCCCGCCGAGGAGCGGATCGACGAGCGAGTCGACGACGGCATCGCCGAGGCGCGCGGACAGGAAGTCTCCCAAGGAGACATCGTCGGTGTCGATCGCCGCAGTGAGCGTTTCGGCCGCCAAACGGTCGGCCGCCTCGGTGCCGATGAGGGCTTCGACTTCTGCGGCGTCGGCGGGCACCCCCATGATGGTGCGCTTCGGAATCGCATGCAGCTGCCCGCGGTTGAGCACCTGGGAGCTGTGGCGGGTGGAGGGGAAGACCGTGTCGAGGCCGAGTTCGCGGGCCAGGCCTTTGGTCTCGGGTCGGCGGTTGAGGCTCGCTTCGGCACCGGAGTCGATGCCGATGGGCACAGCACCGCCGAGGGTGGTCGGCCTGAGGCACCCGCCGAGGCGATCGGCCGCCTCGAGCAGCGTGACTTCGTGGTCGGCGGAGAGACGGTAGGCGGTGACGAGCCCGGAGACGCCTCCCCCGACGACGGTGATGTGCTTCATCGGATCAGCTGCGGCGACCGAGGATCTCTGCCGAGACTCGGTGCACGAGGTCGACGATGCGACCGGGCACCTCGGGGTCGGTGTCCGGCAGCACTCCGTGGCCGAGGTTGAAGACGAATCCGCCGTCGAGTTCCAGCCCCTTCTTCACGATGGCCTCGACTCGCGGAGCGAGTGCTTCCCACGGGGCGAAGAGGAGTGCGGGGTCGAGGTTGCCCTGCAGCGCCCGTCCGGACGGGACTCGGGTGGCGGCATCGGCGAGGTCGACGCGGAAGTCGACGCCGACGGCCGTCGATCCGGCCCGCGACATCGAGCTCAGCAGCTCACCGGTCTGGACGCCGAAGTGGATGCTGGGAACCTCGTGAGCCGCCAGTGCTGAGAACACCGAGGTGGAGTGCTCGAGGACGTGGTCTTCGTAGTCTGCACGGCTGAGATAGCCGGCCCAGGAGTCGAAGAGCTGGAAGGCCTTCGCACCCGCCTGCAGCTGGACGTCGATGAAAGTGGTGGAGATGCGGGCGAGCTTCGCCAGCAGTGCGGAGAAGGATTCGGGGTCGGAGGCCATGAGCGACTTCGTCTTCTCATGGTTCTTGCTCGGGCCGCCTTCGATGAGGTAGCTGGCGAGCGTGAATGGGGCTCCGGCGAAGCCGATGAGCGGGGTCGCCTCGCCGAGTTCGGCAGTCACCCGCTGGATCGATTCGGTGATGTCGGGAATGTCGGCGACGTCGAGTTCGGGCAGGGCGTCGATGTCGGTGCGGCTGCGCACCGGGTGCGCGATGACCGGTCCGACGCCGGGGACGATTTCGACGTCGACGCCTGCGGCCTGCAGGGGGACGACGATATCGGAGAAGAAGATGGCCGCATCGACACCGTGGCGGCGCACGGGCTGGAGGGTGATCTCGGAGACGAGCTCGGGATCGCGGCAGGCATCGAGCATCTTCGTGCCTTCGCGCAGCTTCCGATACTCGGGCAGAGAGCGGCCGGCCTGCCGCATGAACCAGACGGGAGTGTGCGGCACCGGCTCCGAACGCAGGGCGGCCAACAGGGGTGATGTCATGACCCCATCTTCCCATTCTTCGCCAGACGATGACCAACTGCGCTCCGGTTTCAAGACACCGCGTCTTAACCGTCGTCGCGGTGCGCGCGAGCCGAATCTCCGGGGGGCGCCTCGGCGTGGGCGATTCCCCCGCCCGGTGTGCTGATCTATCGTGTCAAGTGTGGTCAACACCTCACCTCTCAATCGCATTCCGGCGGAGTTCTCGGCCGTGACTTCGGTGCTGCGTCAGGCACGCAGCACGAACAATGTGTCGATCTCCGAGATTCCGGCGCCGGCACGGCTGGCGCCCTACTCCTATGCGCTCGGTGCCGAAGTCAGCGCCGACGAGACCTTCCTGCGGGCCAGCGGCGAGACCATCGACGAACTCGCCACCGGCCGCATCGTCGTCCTCTTCGACCCGGCCGCACCCGAGGAATGGGAAGGCCGCTTCCGGGTGGTCTCCTATATTCGGGCAGAGCTCGAACACGAACTCGGCAATGAGACGATGCTCGGTCACGTGGCGTGGAGTTGGCTCGAGGACGCCCTGGAAGCCAACGACTGCCAGGTGCTCGCCGCCGGCGGGACGACGACCCGGGTGCTGTCGGAGAGCTTCGGCACCTTGGCCGATCGTCCGGCCACGATAGACTTGGAGCTGCGCGCTTCGTGGACACCCGTGATTGACGAGCCGGATCTGATCGGCAATCACTTCGAAGCCTGGATCGATCTGCTCAGCACAGTCGCCGGACTGCCACCACTTCCTGAAGGAGTCACTGCCCTGCCCGGGCGCCGTCGATGACATCTGAACTACCGCTTTTGGAAACACCCGCGAACGGCGTCCCCGACGTTGTCGACACCCCGGACGGACTCTCCTCCTCGGTCGCCAGCCTGGCTGCCGCCGATGGACCGATCGCCATCGATGCCGAACGGGCCTCGGGCATCAGATATGGGCAGCGGGCGTTCCTCATCCAGCTGCGTCGCGAGGGTGCGGGCACGTTCCTCCTCGATTCCGAGACCCTCGGAGACCTCAGCGACCTCAATCCCGCGTTCGGCTCCGACGAGTGGGTCATCCATTCGGTGACTCAGGATCTGCCGTGCCTGCAGGAGCGCGGCATGCGCCCGGCGGCGCTGTTCGACACCGAACTGGCCGCACGGCTCCTCGGCTGGGAGAAATTCGGTCTGGCAGCGGTCGCCGAACGCACTCTGGGTGTGCGTCTGGCCAAAGAGCATTCGGCCGCCGACTGGTCCACCCGGCCCCTGCCGAAGGCGTGGCTGAATTATGCCGCCCTCGACGTCGAAGTGCTCCTGCCGATCCGTGACATCCTCCATCAGTCGCTGCTCGAGGTCGATCGCTGGGAGTACGCACGCCAGGAGTTCACGCACCTGCTCGACTTCGAACCGAAGCATTTCGACGAACCGTGGCGGCGCACGCACGGCCTGTCGAAACTGCGTTCACGCCGCGATATCGCCCGGGTCCGCGAACTCTGGCGGGCGCGCGACGCCATGGCCTTCGAGTCCGATATCGCCCCGAGCAAGGTGCTGCGCGACCGTGACCTCGTCGCTCTCGCCCAATCCGGAGTGAAGTCCAGCGATGACATCATGACGAAGTGGCGCCGACTCTCCCGTGCCGAGGCGGCCCGCCTCTTCCGCGCCTACCGCAAGGCCTCCCGCCTCACCGCCGAAGAGCTCCCGCCGAAGCAGGAGGGCGGACGGCAGCGACGCAGCCCGTTCAGCCATACCGATCTCAAGGACCGTATCGCGGCACTGAAGGCGGCGATGGCCGAACTGTCGAAGCAGCTGACGATCCCCCACGATGTGCTGCTCCAGCCGGCCCTGGTGAAGTCCCTGGCCGCTCAGCCCGTCGTCGATGTCGCAGACTTCCTCGCCGAGGCGGGCGCGCGCCCCTGGCAGATCGAGCTGAGCACTCCGGTGCTCTCGACGACCCTGGCCGGCCTCCCCCGACCCTGAGGGCGACCTCGTCTGCTCCCCTGGAAGCAACTGCGATCGCTTCCCTGAGGACGACTGCGACCGCTGCCCTCCGATCGACCGTGTCCGCTGCCTGAGTGGAATCGTCACACCGCGCGGCGGGAACTCTGATCGGCACGGTCGGCTACCTCGGCGGGCAGGGCGCCGACGATGTCGGAGACGATCGTGTCAGCGTCGAGTCCCACGTGTGCGAGGATCTCTTCGCGCGTTCCCTGCGGCAGGAATTCGTCGGGCACCCCGAGTTCGAGGACCCCGATCCGCGAGTCCGCCTCGCGCAGGTCGGATCTGATCTGCGAACCGATGCCGCCGATCTTCACCCCGTCTTCGATCACAACGACGAGGCTGTGCTGTGCCGCGAGGTCGATGACGGAATCGGGCACGGGCAGCACCCAACGGGGGTCGACGATCGTGGCGGTGATGCCTCGATCGGCCAGCTTCTCGGCGACGTCCTCAGCCAGCAGGGCGAAGGGACCGACGGAGACGATGAGCACATCCGGTTCGGAACCGGCGGGCCTGTCACGGAGGACATCGACGCCATCGCCGAGCCGCCTCAGCGCGGGGATGTCGGCTCCGACGCCGCCGCGCGGGAAGCGCAGGACCGTCGGCCCGTCGGTGACGGCGACCGCTTCGCTCAGCTCTTCGACCAGTCGAGCGGCGTCCCGAGGTGCGGCGAGTCGGAGGCCGGGAACGATGCGCAGCATGGCGATGTCCCAGATGCCGTGGTGACTGGCCCCGTCGGGACCGGTGATGCCGGCGCGGTCGAGGACGAAGGTGACGCCCTGGCGGTGGAGGGCGACGTCCATGAGCATCTGGTCGAAGGCACGGGTGAGGAATGTCGAGTAGATGCATACGACCGGGTGGAGCCCGCCGTAGGACAGGCCCGCCGCCGAGGCGACCGCATGCTGTTCGGCGATGCCGACGTCGAAGACCCTGTCAGGGAATTCCTCGGCGAATTTCGCCAGTCCCACCGGGGTGAGCATGGCCGCGGTGACGGCGACGATATCGTCACGCTCCTCGGCGAGTTCGCAGATCTGGGTGCCGAACACCGAGGTCCACGACGTCGACTTCGACGGTGTCGCCTTGCCCGTGACCGGGTCGATGATGCCGACGGAGTGGAATTGGTCCGTGTCGTCGTTGACCGCCGGGTCGTAGCCGTGCCCCTTCTGCGTGATCATGTGGACGATGACGGGGCCGCCGTCGTACTGTTTGGCCAGCTGCAGGGCCTTTTCGACCGAGGACAGATCGTGGCCGTCGACAGGGCCCAGATACTTGATGCCGAGTTCGTCGAACATTCCCGTCTGCGGCGGGCTGACCATGTCTTTGAGTCCGCGTTTGACACCGTGGATCGCACTGTAGGCCGCGCGGCCGGGCGCACCGGACTGACGCAGCGTCTCTTTGCCCCAGCTCAGCAGCTTCTCGTAGCCGGAGGTCGTGCGCAGCTCGTCGAGGTGGGCGGCGAATCCGCCGACGGTCGGGGCGTAGGAGCGGCCGTTGTCGTTGACGATGATGACCAGCCGCCTCGGCGGGGTCGACGTGTCGGCGGCGATCGTGTTGAGCGCTTCCCAGGCCATGCCTCCGGTCAGCGCCCCGTCGCCGATGACGGCGACGACGTGGCGGTCCCTCTCACCGGTGAGTTGACGGGCTTTTGCGATGCCGTCGGCCCAGGACAGGGAGGCCGAGGCGTGGGAGTTTTCGACGACGTCGTGGTCGCTCTCTGCCCGGCTCGGGTAGCCGGAGAGTCCCTCACGCTGGCGCAGGGTGGAGAATTCCTCGCAGCGGCCGGTGAGCAGTTTGTGCACATAGGTCTGGTGGCCGACGTCGAAGATGATGGTGTCCCGTGGGGAGTCGAAGACTCGGTGGATGCCCATGGTGAGTTCGACGACGCCGAGGTTGGGGCCCAGATGTCCGCCGGTGCCGGCCACCGTGGTCACGAGGTAGTCGCGGATCTCTTTGGTCAGCACCTCGCACTCGCCGGCGTCGAGCCGGGCCAGATCGCTCGGCGAGTGGATCGTTTCGAGGAAGGTCATCTCACTTCTCACATCATCGTTGACGGGCGGACTCCAATCGCCACATTCTATCGCGCACCTCCCGGAGCGCCCCACCCCACTGCGGATACTTCCTCGCGCCGCGTCCATCTCCTCCCACTGGCCATGCATCATGCACCGCCGCCCGCCCCCGCTCTCCCCGCCGACGGCAGGGCATCCCTCACCCTCAGCGGGACACCGCCCCGGTGCACCACGATGTTGAGACGCTGACGGTGAGGGATGCTCCGCCCACCGTTGCCCGTCGCCCAGGGACGACGAAGGCCGGTGGGAAGAATCCCACCGGCCTTCGTTCACTGCAGGCTGCCCTGTACGTGGCGGTCGCAGCGAGTCACTGACTCACTGAGACCGAGCGCCCGGGCGCATCTCCTGCGATCAGGCGGTTGCCAGCTGACGCAGAACGTACTGCAGGATGCCGCCGTTGCGGTAGTAGTCGGCTTCACCCGGGGTGTCGATGCGCACCACGGCGTCGAATTCGACCTTCGTGCCGTCTTCCTTCTCGGCGGTGACCTTCACGGTCTCGGGGGTCTTGCCCTCGTTGAGTTCCGTGATGCCTTCGATGGAGAAGGTCTCGGTGCCGTCGAGGCCGAGCGACTCGGTCGATTCGCCGGCGGGGTACTGCAGCGGCAGCACACCCATGCCGATGAGGTTCGAGCGGTGGATGCGCTCGAAGCTCTCGGTGATGACCGCTTCGACTCCGAGCAGCTTCGTGCCCTTGGCGGCCCAGTCACGCGAGGATCCCGATCCGTATTCCTTGCCGCCGAGGACGACGAGCGGAGTGCCGGCGGCCTCGTAGTTGACGGAAGCGTCGTAGATCGTCGTCTGCGGTCCGCCCTCCTGCGTGAAGTCGCGGGTGAAGCCACCCTGGACTCCGTCGAGGAGCTGGTTCTGCAGGCGGATGTTCGCGAACGTTCCGCGGATCATGACTTCGTGGTTGCCGCGGCGCGAGCCGTAGGAGTTGAAGTCCTTGCGCTCGACACCGTTCTCGACGAGGTACTTGCCGGCCGGGGTATCGGCCTTGAAGGAACCTGCGGGCGAGATGTGGTCGGTGGTCACCGAGTCGCCGAGCTTCGCGAGCACGCGCGCACCCTTGATGTCCTCGACGGCCTCGGGCTCGAGTCCCATGCCGTCGAAGAAGGTGGGCTTGCGCACGTAGGTCGACTTGTCGTCCCACTCGAAGATCTTGCCCTCAGGGGTGTCGAGCTGCTGCCAGCGCTCGTCACCGTCGAAGATCCGGCCGTATTCGTTGTCGAACATATCGGTCGAGATCGACGAGGCGATGACCGACTCGACCTCCTCCGGCGCGGGCCAGAGGTCCTTGAGGTAGACGTCGACGCCTTCGGAGTCCTTGCCCAGCGGCTGGTTCTCGAAGTCGAAGTCCATCGTCCCGGCCAGCGCGTAGGCGATGACCAGCGGAGGCGAGGCGAGGTAGTTCATCTTCACGTCGGGGCTGATGCGGCCCTCGAAGTTGCGGTTACCCGACAGGACAGCGGTGACCGAGAGGTCGTTGTCCTGAATGGTGTCGGAGATCTCCTGGTCCAGCGGACCCGAGTTGCCGATGCAGGTGGTGCAGCCGTAGCCGACGATGTAGAAGTTCAGAGCCTCGAGATCCTCGATGAGCCCGGCCTTCTCGTAGTAGTTGGTCACGACCTTCGAACCCGGAGCGATCGAGGTCTTGACCCACGGCTTGGAGTTGAGTCCGCGCTTGCGGGCGTTGCGGGCCAGCAGGCCGGCGGCCATCATCACCGAGGGGTTCGAGGTGTTCGTGCACGAGGTGATCGAAGCGATCGCCACAGCGCCGTTGGCCAGCTCGAACTGGTCTCCGTCACCGGTGGTGACGTCGACGGACTTCGACTCCTCGCCGGGTGCGGCGTAGTTGTGGATGTCCTTGGCGAACTGGTTCTTGGCATCGGAGAGTTCGATGCGGTCCTGCGGGCGCTTCGGTCCGGAGATCGAGGGCACCACGGTGGACAGATCGAGTTCGATGTACTCGGAGTACTCGACTTCGTTCTCCGGGTCGTGCCACAGCCCCTGGGTCTTGGCGTAGTCCTCGACGAGCTGGATCTGCTCGTCCGAGCGGCCGGTGAGCTTGAGGTAGTCGATGGTGACCTCGTCGATCGGGAAGATCGCGGCGGTCGAACCGAACTCGGGGCTCATGTTGCCGATCGTCGCACGGTTGGCCAGCGGCACCTCGGCCACACCCTTGCCGTAGAACTCGACGAACTTGCCGACGGCACCGTGCTGACGGAGCATGTCGGTGATCGTGAGCACGACGTCGGTCGCGGTCACACCGGAGGGGATCTCACCGGTGAGCTTGAAGCCGACGACGCGCGGGATGAGCATCGACACGGGCTGGCCGAGCATTGCTGCCTCGGCCTCGATGCCGCCTACGCCCCAACCGAGCACACCGAGGCCGTTGACCATGGTGGTGTGCGAGTCGGTGCCGACCAGGGTGTCCGGGTAGGCCCGGAGGACTCCGTCGACCTCGCGCGGCATGACCACGCGAGCCAGGTGCTCGATGTTGACCTGGTGGACGATGCCCATGCCCGGAGGCACGACCTTGAAGTCTTCGAATGCGGTCTGGCCCCAGCGCAGGAACTGGTAGCGCTCACCGTTGCGCTGGTATTCGATGTCCATGTTCAGTTCGACGGCGTCGGCGGTGCCGAAGCGGTCGATCTGCACCGAGTGGTCGATGACCAGCTCGGCCGGAGCCAGCGGGTTGACCTGATCCGGCTTGCCGCCGAGCTCGACGACCTTCTCACGCATGGTGGCGAGGTCGACGATGCAGGGCACACCGGTGAAGTCCTGCATCACCACGCGGGCCGGGGTGAACTGGATCTCGGTGTCCGGCTCGGCATTGGGGTCCCAGCTGCCGAGCGCCTCGATGTGCTCCGAGGTGATGTTTGCGCCGTCTTCCGTGCGCAGAAGGTTCTCCAGCAGCACTTTGAGGCTGAAGGGAAGCTTTTCCGATCCCTTGACCTTGTCGAGGCGATAGATCTCATAATCCTTATCGCCCGCGGTCAGGGTGC
The DNA here is from genome assembly GCF_051351055.1 of Brevibacterium sp. FAM 27836. Taxonomy (NCBI): domain Bacteria; kingdom Bacillati; phylum Actinomycetota; class Actinomycetes; order Micrococcales; family Brevibacteriaceae; genus Brevibacterium; species Brevibacterium sp. FAM 27836. The sequence goes on along the minus strand of NZ_CP195711.1, from coordinate 3,672,838 downwards.
TCTTCGATTTGAACGTATCGACGTTGCTCATCGTGATTCTCCTGTTTCATCCGATACTCATCCAAGAAACCGGACCGTTCCGAGTCTGCGGGCAGGCCCTTGCGCCGCGCACCGATTTACGCGACACATATGTTTCCAAAAGTATCTTGACGTCAAGATAAATTCTATCTCATTCGAGGGGCTTTGACCACTGTGGCACACGGAGGTTCGAACCCTCCGGTCGGGTTTTCCCCTCACTCATCTGCGGTCATCACCAGGGACGCCGCCGTGGCGCGGTGCCTAATGTGAGAACCGCGTCGAGGACATCGTCGCATACTCGCATCAGCACCGAGGAGACCCCCATGGACCCGTTCACGCTCGGCGCCGGATTCGGCTTCGGCGCACTGCTCGTCGGCATCATCTTCGCCGTGATCTGCAATTCCTTCGCCAGGGAGAAGGGCCGATCCGCCGGCTGGTGGGGACTGTGGGGATTCCTCACGACGTTCATCGCCCTCATCGTCCTCGTGCTCCTCCCCCGCCGGACCCCGGCCGGATGATCCCTCGCCGAGGCGGCTCCACCACTGACCGCGGCCCTCATCGAGGCGGCGCTGCCGGGGACGTCGACCTCACCTCCGGAGGACGGTGACCGTCTCCAGGTGTGAGGTGAGCGGGAAGAGATCGAAGCCGGTGAGGCTCTCGATCGCGAATCCCCCGCCGGTCAGCTGCGCGAGGTCGCGGGCCAGCGTCGCCGGGTCGCAGGAGACATAGACCAGAGTCCGCGCCGAGGATCCGATGAGCGCCGAGGTCACCGCCTTCCCTGCCCCTGCCCGCGGCGGGTCGAGGATGATGACATCGGATTCGGGCAGGCGGGCCCGATCGACGTCGAGGGTGAGGAACCGGGCGTCGAGATCGGCGGCGTTCGCACGTGCGTGCTCGATCGCCGGTCCGACCCCTTCGACTCCGAACAGCGGTGCTCCCGTCGCCCGTGCCGCGGAGATGCCGAGCAGACCGACTCCGCAGTAGAGGTCGGTGAGCGACTTCACTCGGTCGGGCAGCGCGGCGCTGACTTCCGCGCTGAGCAGTTCGGCCGCATCCCGGTGCACCTGCCAGAACCCGTCGGCGGCGACGGTGAAGTCCCGTCCCGCGACCGTCTCGGTGAGGTTCCGGCGGCCGCGGACGATGGTGAGCTCGGCGGGAGGACGCCTGCGGCCGCGTCCGCGCCCCCTGCGCTTGCCGTGATCGGGCCCGGCCGCCTCGGCGAGCAGAGAGAAGGAAGCGGGCAGCCACGCGTCGATCTCGGCGAGGACCTCAGCGGTGGGGCGCCCGCGGACGATGAGTGCTCCATGGTCTCCGGACCAAGCGAATTCGAGCCTGCGTGCCCCCGGTGCACGCAGCGCTGCGATGTCGAGGTCGTGGAGCGCTCCGGCGGCCAACGGCGGAGTGTTCACGGGAATGACATCGTGTGAACGGGACGCGAGCATTCCCGGCCGGCCCTCGGCGTCGACGGCCAGTTGGACGCGGGTGCGCCAGTCGGTGCCGTCGGTCTCGTGCGGTGCCGGCCGGACCTCGACCTGCCGATCGATGTGGCCGATGCGCGCCAGCTGGTCGGTGAGCACTTCGGCTTTGAGGGTCCGCGAATGGGCGATGTCGACATGTGCGTATTCCATGCCGCCGAAGCCGGTCGCTGCTTCGTCGGCGGCACCGGCCGGACCGCCGGCCTGTCCGTCGAACCGGTAGGCGGCACGACGGTCAGCGACACGGTGGGGTGAGGCTTCGAGCACCTCGGTGACTTCGGCGCGGAGGAATCTCGCGGCCGGTCCCGCGGCGGTGCGTGCCCGGACCCTCTCACCGGGCAGGGCACCCGAGACGAACACGACCTGTCCGTCGTGGCGGGCGATGGAGGTGCCTCCGGCTGCCGGGGACTCGATGTCGAGGGTGAGATCCTGGGCGGGAACCGATGTGTCGCTCATGAGTGTTCTATGCCTGCCTGTACAGAGAGGGGTCGGGGCCGTCTCCGCCGTATTGGCGGGAGAACGACCTCAGCCGCCACGGCACGGAGACCACGACGACGTTGGGGACGAGGAGCAGGCGGGTGCGCAGCTTGAGCGCGACCTGGTTGTGCAGGATATGCTCCCACCAGCGGCCGACGACGAACTGCGGGATGTAGACGATGACGAGATCTCGCGGAGACCGCCTGCGGATGGCGAGGATGTGCGCAAGCATCGGACGGACGAGTTCGCGGTACGGCGAGCCGAGGACCGTCAGCGGCACCGGCAGCTCCATCGCGTTCCACCGCTTCTGCAGATCGGCTGCGGCATCCTCATCGACGGCCACGGTGACGGCCTCGAGCTGGCTCGACCGTGTGACTCGGGCATAGGAGAGGGCGCGCATGGTGGGTTTGTCGATCTCGCTGACGACGACGATGGCGTGTGTGTTCGACGGGATGGTCCGCGAATTCACATCGGCGTCCGGGGCGAGCTCCCGGGCCACGCGGGAGTAGTGGCGGTGGATGGCACCCATGATGAGGTAGAGACCGGCCATCGCGAACACGGCCAACCAGGCACCGGCGAGGAACTTCGAGACGATGACGACGAAGAGGACTCCGGCGGCCAGCACGCACCCGACTCCGTTGACGGCCCGGTTGAAGTGCATCCGCATCCGGGTCTTCGAGTCGATGACCAAGCGCAGCCGCTTTCGCCAGTGCAGGACCATGCCCGCCTGTCCGAGGACGAAGCTGGCGAAGACCCCGACGAGGTAGAGCTGAATGAGCATCGTCGCCGAGGCGCTCGTGGCGATGACGAGGACGATCGCGGCCCCCGCGAGCAGGAGGATGCCGTTGGAGAAGGTGAGCCGGTCACCCTTCGTCGCCAGCTGTCGGGGCAGGAATTCGTCGCGCGCCAATCGGGAGGCCAGTCCCGGGAAGCCTTCGACGGCGGTGTTCGCGGCGGCGATGAGCACGAGGGCGGTGATGAGCACGACGATGTAGAACATCACGGGTGCGTTATCGAAGATCGCATGTGCAAGCTGAGCGAGCACGGGTTCCTGCTCGTATTCGGCACTGATCGGGCTGCCGTCGCCGCGGACGAGGTAGAGGTGCGGGTCGTCGACGTATTTGATGCCGGTGGCCGAGGCCAGGTAGGTCAGCCCGGTGAGCATGAGGGCGGCGAGCAGGCCGGACAGCAGCAGGGTGTTGCCGGCGTTCTTGCCGCGCGGCTTCTTGAACGCCGGCACCGCGTTGGCTACGGTCTGGACACCGGCCAGGGCAACGGCTCCCGAGGAGAAGGCGCGGAGCACGATGAGGACCGTGGCCAGTCCGAGGGTCGCCTGGTCGCCGACGCTGCCGTGGACGACCGTGTAGTCGGCGGTCTGGGCGTGCGGGGTGTCGCCGAAGCCGACCCTGATGAGGCCCACGCACATGGTGAGGAACACGGCGCCGAGGAACAGGTAGGTCGGCACGGCCAGGAGCATCGGCGTCGCCCGGGATCCACGCAGGCCCGCGAGGCAGATGAGCAGGATGCCGACGATCGCCACCGGCACCCGATAGGGCGCGAGCGGCGGGAAGGCCGTCGTGATGTACGCGGCGAACACCGTCATCGATACGGCCAGGGTGAGCACATAGTCGACGAGCAGGGCCGCGGCGACGACGAGCCCGGCACCGGAGCCGAGGTTCTTCGAGGCCACCTCGTAGTCGCCTCCGCCGGAGGGGTAGGCCCTGACATTGATGCGATAGCAGGCGACGATCACGAGGATGACGATGCCCACGGCCACGCCGATCCACGGGGCCACCGTCAGGGCCACGAGTGAGGTCAGCGACAGTGCCAACAGGATCTCATCGGGAGCGTAGGCCACCGATGAGAGCATGTCGGAGGCGAAGACGGGCATTGCGATGCGCTTCTTCAGCGCCGGCGCACGCCTGTCCTCACTGCGGAAGGGCCGTCCAACGAGTAGTCTTTTGACGGCATCAGAAAAACTGCTGGCCACGGCAACCAATGGTAGATCACTGCGGAGAGGAAAACCGATGCACTTCGTGATTATGGGCTGCGGCCGGGTCGGGGCCTCCCTGGCCAAAGCCCTTGATGCGAATGGACACTCCGTCGCGGTCGTCGATCGGAACCCGGACGCGTTCCTCAAACTCGGTCGCGATTTCAGCGGTTCGACGATCACCGGCATCGGCTTCGACCGAGAGACCCTGTCCCAGGCGAAGACTGCCGAGGCCTTCGCCTTCGCTGCGGTCTCGAGCGGGGACAATTCGAACATCCTCGCCGCGCGTGTCGCCCGCGAGACCTTCGCGGTGACGAATGTCGCGGCCCGCATCTACGACCCGGCTCGTGCGCAGGTCTTCGAACGCCTCGGCATCCCGACCGTGCCGACGGTGCGGTGGACGGCTGAGCAGGTGATGCGCAAGCTCGTCCCGCAGGGTTCGATCACCGAATACCGTGAGCCTTCGGGCAATCTCGTCCTCGCCGAGGTGCATCTCGATCCCGGTTGGGTGGCCCGCCCGATCAAAGAGATCGAATCACGGACGAAGGCACGGGTCGCCTACGTCACCCGCTTGTCCGAGGGCATCGTCGCTCACGAAGATCTGCTCATCCAGGACGGGGATCTCGTCCATCTCATGTGTCCGGTCGACCGCCTCGGCGAGATCGAGCGGATCCTCGATCAGCCCGTGGCAACCGTGGAGGAAGAACAATGAGGGTCGTCATCGCCGGAGCCGGTTCCGTCGGTCGTTCGGTCGCCAGGGAGCTCATCGACAAGGATCATTCCGTTCTGCTCATCGATCAGAACAAGGACGCTCTCGGGCTGGAGCGGATCCCCGGAGCCGAATGGCTGCTCTCCGACGCGTGTGAGCTCGCCGGCCTGGCCGAGGCGGGGCTCGAGGAAGCCGATGTCGTCGTGGCCGCGACCGGAGACGACAAGACGAACCTCGTGCTCTCGCTGTTGGCGAAGACCGAGTTCGGGGTGCCCCGGACGGTGTCGCGGGTGAATAATCCGAAGAACGAATGGCTCTTCGACGACAACTGGGGCGTCGATGTGGCGGTGTCGACTCCGCGACTGATGACCGCTCTCGTCGAGGAGGCGGTGGAGGTCGGCGGACTCGTCCACCTCATGAGCTTCGAACGCGGCCAGGCGGGTCTGCTCGAGTTCACGGTGCATGAGAACGCCGCGCTCGTGGCCGAACGCATCGGCGGGATCACGTTCCCGCTGGATACGGTGTTGGTGGCGATCATCCGCAATTCGCGAGCGTTCGCTCCGAGTGCCGATGACGTCATCGAGGCCGGGGACGAACTGTTCTTCCTCTCCTCCCCCGATCAGGAAGGCGCGCTGCTCGAGCTGCTGCGGGCGACGGCGGCGTCGACCGAGGACTGAGACAATCGGCTGGGAACTGAGCTGGCCGTCCGAGTTGTGGCCGGCCCAGTCGTCCGGTCCGTCTCGAGGCTGGGTCAGTCGTCCGAGTCGTCGCGTGTCTGCAGCAGTTCGTAGACGGGGTTGTGCGCGGTCAGCACACCGTCTTTGCCGCAGAATCGGCCCTCGAGGACGACCAGTGCGCCGGGTCGGATGCCGCTGATCTCCCGACGTCCGAGGAACTGGGCGCGGGCTTCACCGGTGCCGTCGGCCACGGTGATGTCGAGACGGGGGCTGTCGCCGCTGCACGACTGGGTGGTGGCTGAGACGACTCCGGCGATGCGCGAGGTCTTCCGAGCCTCCAAGTCTTCGACCGGGACGGCTCCGGGGATCTGGCTGACGAAGCGCAGATCGGCGCGGGCTTCGGCATCGCGGGAGCCGAAGTCACGCACGAGGCGGCTGATGAGATCCAGCATCCCGGTTCAGCGGACCTCTGTGATCTCGGGACCGCGCTCGAACGGGTTGAGCTCGTCCTCGTCCTTCTCCTCCTCGTCGTCGTTTCCGACCTGCGGCGCGGTGAGGGCGATGAGTTCTCTGGGAGCCATGGCTTCTTCACCGCGGTCGACGACGACTCCGCGCAGGAGAGCGGAGAGTTCGGCGCGGATCTCATCATCGGTCACGGCCTTGCCGGAGAACACGGCGCGGATGAACCAGCGCGGTCCGTCGACGCCGGCGAAGCGCATGGCGCGTTTGCCGGGGCGACCCGATTCCGTCTTCGCGGGGACCTCGATCGCCAGTTCCTTCCCGAGCGAGGTATGCAGCTCGGTCGATTCTCCGCCCTGACCGGTCACGGACTCGGCGAGCTGCTGGCGCACGGTGTTCCACAGTCCTTCGGAGCGTGGCGTCGCGAACGCCTGGAGCTGGATTCCTCCACCGTCGTGGATGAGAGTGACGGCGAGGACGCGCTGCGAATCATCGTCGGTGTCCAGTCGCACCTGCATGCCGTCGACGACGGGCACCTTGAGGGCGCCGAGGTCGAGGCGATCGTGCTCCGGGTAGTCCTCGGAGATGTCGAACGGTCCCTTCTCGGACCGGTCGAAGGGTGCGGACTTCTCCAGCAGCGCCTCTTCTTCGTCGAGGTCTTCCTCCGGCTCTCCGTCCTCGGTTTCGAGGTCGGTCGCCTCGGTGTCTTCGGCGGTGAGTTCCTCTTCTTCTTCGTCGTCGACGGCTTCTTCTGCGCGGACATCGTCATCGGTCGTCGGTGTGGTCTTCTTGAACCGGGAGAACAGTCCCATGAGTCCTCACTTCTCCTTTTCGCTGAGGCCGGCGTCGATACCGCCGGTGGAGCCGAATCCGCCGGCTCCGCGGTCACTGGCGTCAAGGGTGTCGACGATCTCGAAGTCAGCCTGTGCCACTGCTTGGATCACGAGTTGGGCGATGCGGTCACCCCGGGCGATGCGCAGCGGGGTCTTCGCGTCGAGGTTGATGAGCGGCACCTTGATCTCGCCGCGGTATCCGGAATCGATGGTTCCGGGCGCATTGACGATGGTGACCCCATGCTTGCTCGACAGTCCCGAGCGCGGGTGGACGAACGCCGCATAGCCTTCGGGCACGGCGATCGCTATTCCCGTCGGCACCACACGGCGTTCGAAGGGTTCGAGGACGAAGTCGACGGTCGAGCGCAGGTCGGCTCCGGCGTCGCCCGCGTGCGCGTAGGCGGGGGCGTTCATGCCCGCGTCGAGGAGCTGGAGGTTGATCTTCAGGGTTTCCGTCACAAAGATGCACTCTAACGCTCCAGCCTGAGCGCGGCCAAACTTTTCGCTGTGGGACAATGGGGACATGGCAACAACGCAATCCGGCACCCAGGTGATCTTCCAGGAGAAACTCCGTCCGTCGATCGGCATGTGGTTCTTCATCGTGGTGGCCGCGGCATCGACCGCGCTCATGGTCGCCCCCGTCTGGCCCGTGGGCACCATCATCCTGCCCATCATCAGCTTCGCCCTCTTGGCATGGTGGCTGACCTCCCTGACCGTGACGATCATCGTCACGGAGCAGCAGCTGTTCGTCGGCGAGGCCCATATCGACCGGAAGTTCGTTCCGAGTGCGCAGGCCTTCGACGGCGAGGCGGCCCGCCAGGCCCGCGGCGTCGACCTCGATGCGCGAGCATTCCTCAAGATCCGCCCCTGGGCGAAGGCGGTCGTGCGGATCGATCTCGATGACGATTCGGACCCCACTCCCTACTGGCTCGTGTCCACGCGCCGCGCCGACGATCTCGCTGCGGCCCTCAACGGCTGAACGGACTGCAGGCATCTCATCTGCCGCAGAGTCAGAAATACGCAACGCGCCCTTCATTGCGAAGGGCGCGTTGCGTATATCTGGAGAGAAGCGAATCAGCCTGCACAGTCCGTGCAGATCGGCACGCCGCCCTCTTCGGTCGCAAGCTGCGAACGATGGCGGACCAAGAAGCATTCCATGCAGGTGAACTCGTCGTTCTGTTTGGGGAGAACACGAACGGAGAGCTCTTCGTTCGACAGGTCCGCGCCCGGAAGTTCGAAGCCTTCGGCGACCGCGGTCTCGTCTTCATCGATCTTGCTTGCCTGCGCCTGTGAGCGCTGAGCCTTGAGCTGTTCGATCGAATCGCTCTTGATCTCATCGTCTTGCTTGCGAGGTGCGTCGTAGTCTGTTGCCATATGGCCTCATCGCTCTCTGTCCAGGGGGTGCCGAAGAGGATCATCGTATCCTCCGCGTGACGTGTCCCCAGCATTGTGCACTGTATGCTTGCCGTTGGCAAGATGGAATGCGTACCCTATACGGTGATTCTCATCACCAGTTTGTCGACACATGTCGATCACACATAGAGTTCTCGAGAAGCTCTGCAAGAATGCTTGTGATGGACAGCACCGACAGTCCGCTCTGCCGGTAGAACACCGGGTTCGTCCCCACCGGAGGCGACCCCAGGAAGGACGGATCCACAATGAGTGAATTCGCTGATCAGCTCGATACTCGAATCGATGATGTCCGTCATCGCATTCACGAGGCCCGGTCCGCCGGTGACGACTTCCTCGTCGAAAATCTCATCGACGACCTGCAGAACCTCATGGAACTCGCCGATCGCAACGACGTCGATACCGGACCTATCGCCGAGGTGATCCAGGCCGAGACGGGCGCTCTGCCCGTCATCCCGAGCCCGGAAGACGCCTGAGGATCTGAGAACGAAGAACCCTCCCCCACCGAATCGGTGAGGGAGGGTTCTTCATGTTCTGGAATCAGTTCGCGTGCGCCCAGTTCGGGACCGTGGCGCGTTCGATACGACCGCGACAGCACTCGATGCTGCACGCTCCGCTGCCGGGCACCAGCGCCACCGTTCCGGGCAGCGCGGGGGCTTCGACCTCTTCACCGCGCAGCTGTGCGACTCGCTCCATGACGAGGTCGACGAGACCGGACACGAACGCTTCATGAGTGCCGACGGTGGCGGCGCGGGTGAACGCGAACCCGAGTTCGTCCGCAGTCTCCTTCGCTTCGGTGTCGAGGTCGAATGCGACCTCCATATGGTCGGAGATGAAGCCGATGGGCACGAGCACGACACCGCTGACCCCCTCCTCGGCGAGTTCGGCCATCCGGTCGTTGACGTCTGGTTCGAGCCAGGGCACCTCCGGCGAGCCCGACCGGGAGCAGTAGACGAGTTCGGCGGGAATGCGCTCGGATTCGTCCATGCGACCCATGAGGTGGTCCATGAGCTCTTCGTGCTGGGCGAGGTAGCCGTTCGTCGTCGCCGCCGACGCATCCTGCATGACGTTCGGAATCGAGTGGGTGACGAAGAGAATACGGTGTTCGGCCGCGTCGAGCTCACCGACCTGCTTCTTGAAGTCCGTCAGGGCCTGCCTCAGGCAGGCGGCACAGGCGTCGGCATAGCCGGGATGGTTGTAGAACTGGCGGATCTTGTCGATCGAGACTGTGAGCCCCTCCCCGGCGAGCGTGTCGATCGTCTCCGCGAAGTCCTCACGGTACTGCCGGCATGAGGAGTACGAGGAGTAGGCGGAGGTGTCGATGGAGAGGAACGAGGAGGCACCGTTCTGGGCGAGGGCGCGCACCTCATCGGTGAGATAAGGATCCCAGTTGCGGTTGCCCCAGATCAGCGGGGTGTCGATTCCGCGGCGGTCGAGTTCGGCCCGCAGCGCGGCGAGCAGAGCCTTGTTCTGGTCGTTGATCGGGGACTTGCCTCCGAAGCCGAAGTAGTGCTCCCCCACCTCCTCGAGTCGCTCCTCCGGGATCCCGCGGCCGGCGGTGACGTTGCGGAGGAAGGGAACCACTTCTTCTGGGGCCTCGGGTCCTCCGAATGACATGAGGATCAGGGCATCGATGGGTGCAGTCTTATTCACGGTTTCGATTTTACAGGCTGTAGAGCGTCTCGGCCCGATGTCCGCAGAGTGAGCGCGCCCCACTCACGGAGCAGACGCCGCGCCGGCGCGGCCCGCCTCGCCGGCGGCAAGTGACGCTCCTGCGTGTCAGAATTCACAGTTTCACCCGCACGGATCCCGAACCGGCCCGTGATTTCGCGACTCGCGTGCAAATCTGCCCGGCGCGAGAGGCCGAACGTGACACGATTCAGATGAGACGCGACAAAGGAGCTTAAGGCAATGCGTGAACTGATCTTGAACGGAGTCGACGCAGATGGCACCCATCTGCTGTTGAACGACGAGAACGGGCTTCAGTACCGAGTCGTCCTCGACGAGGCTCTCACCGCCGCGGTGCGCAGGGAACGCACCCCATCCAAGTCCGATGCTCCCGTACGGCCCAAGGACATCCAGGCCATGATCCGCGGCGGCATGGACGCCGAAGAGGTCGCCGCCTCCACCGGCGCCGACATCGACTACGTGCGCACCTATGAGAGCCCGGCCATGGCCGAACGCGAACGTACCGCCTACCTGGCCAGTCGTCATCCGATCTACTCCGATCACGATCCCAACGGTGATCCGACCCCGCTCATCGAGCTGTGCCGGGAACGTCTGGCGATGCGCGACGTCAACATCGACACGATGGAATGGGACTCCTGGAAGCAGCAGGACGGCAACTGGTACGTCCAGCTCACCTTCACTGCCGCCGACCGCGTCCGCACCGCGAGCTGGCACTACTACCGCCGCTCGCTGACCCCGATCGACGACGAAGCCAAATGGCTCGCCGATTCCGGTCCGACCGACACCGGCCCGATCCCGAACTATGGGTCCGGAGCCGAACGGCAGGTCACCACCGAGGAGGTCGACGTCTTCCCGCAGTCGGGCGCGTCTGAGTCGATCGCCTCAGACGGACCCGTGCGGCCGACGGCCGGTTCGGCGCCGTCCCAGCAGGCCCGCGACCACCAGGCCGAGACCGGGCGGATCCTGGAGAACCTGCGCAAGCGTCGCCATCATGAGGCGGAGGAGGAGCCGCGCACTCGTCTGCGTGCGGTCACCGAGGATCCTGAGACGCACCCCCAGGGCGCTCACACTGCTCCCGGCCAGCCCGAGGCTGCCACCGATGATGAGGTCTTCGCTTTCGAAGATCCCGCACCGGCGGAAGACGACCCGCAGGAGCCGACCGAGAAGGTCGGCGTCTTCGACGACGAGAATCAGCTGTCCCTGCTCAATGAGCCCGGTGTCAGCGACCACTCCGATCAGCACAAGGATGCGTCTGCGGCCAAGGAAGCGAAGCCGAAGGCGAAGAAGAACTCCCGCGCGTCGATCCCGAGCTGGGACGAGATCATGTTCGGCTCGAAGCGGGACTGACTTCGGCCCTGCCGTCTTCCGGGGCGTTCCGGCCCAGATCGACGACCGTGTCCCCGACGTTGATGAGTCGACGGTCGTGAGTGACGATGACGACGGTGCGTTCCACGAGGCTCCTGCGCAGATCGTCGATGAGGTCCCTCGCGGTCTCATCGTCGAGGTGTGCCGTCGGTTCGTCGAGGACGATGACACCGGCTCCGGTGAGCAGGGTCCTCGCCACCGCAAGGCGCTGTCGCTGACCTCCGGAGACTTCCGTACCGTGATCGCCGACCCAGCGGTCGAGGCCGGCGGCATCAGCCCATTCGCCCAGCCCTGCGGCACGCAGAGCCTCGAACATCTCCGCGTCAGCGGGCAGGCTCGGCCGGGCCAGCGCCAGGTTGCCGCGCACGGTGGAGCGGAAGACGTGCGCTTCCTGCGGACACCAGGCTAACTGCCCGACCAGGTCTTCGGGTGAGCGCGTGAGCATATCGTGGCCCTCACCCTCGCTGTCGCGGGCGGTATAGGACCCGGACCAGGGGTCGAGGAATCGCAGCAGCACGCTCAGACTCGTCGTCTTCCCGGTGCCGCTGTCTCCGCACAGAACGGTCCAGCTGCCGCGTTCGGCCTGCAGACGAAGTCCCTCGAGCACCGCCTGCTCATCCCACCCCACGGTGATTCCGTCGAGTTCGAGTGACTCGATTCCCGCCCGAGCGCTCACGGTCCGCGATGGCGCTGCCGATGATTCTGCGTCTGCGGTGTCGTCCTCGCGCTCCGGCTCTGAAGCCCGCGGCTGCCGGGCCCTCGTGCCGCGCTGTGCAGCCGGCAGCGCGTCGAGTGCCGCGGCCAGTCCCGGCAGCTGCCGGAATGCCTCGAGTGCGGAGGCGAACACGTCGTTGAGCCCGAGCGCCATGAGGGTCAGGACTGCGAGGATCTCCGTCGGAGTCTCCGACGTCACTGCCAGCACCAGAGCTGTGGCGAAGGTACTCAGCTGCAGCCATACCTGGGCCAGTCCGAAATTCCGTGCCGAGGCGGCCTGTTTCGCGGCCAGTCTCTTCTCCGAGGCGGCCAGCAGGCCGAGGACGCGGTCATCGGCCCCATTCGTATGCAGATCGTCTTTGGCGCTCAGCGCCCTGGTGAGCAGGGAGAGGATCCGGTTGTGGTCATCGCGGATGCCGCGTGCCAGTCTGCTCTCGGCACGGATGACGATGATCGGGACGATGATGAGATCGATCCCGGCGAGCAGCAGGATCCACGGCAGCGCGCCGAAGTCGAGCAGGGCTGCGGTGATGCTCACACCGATGACGACCATCGCGGACACGAGCGGCGGGAACAGGGTGCGTGGGACGAGGTCGCGCACATCGTCGGCGTCGGCGACCATGGCCCGCAGGGCGGAGTCCGAGGTGCGCAGTCTCCGGTCGCTCATGCCCACGGATTCGAAATGCTCCCACACGGTGGTGCGGAGTCGGGTGAGCGCGGCGAAGATCGCCGAGTGCAGCCGCAGGCGACTGACATAGAGGAGCACTGAACGGCTGAGGCCGAAGAACCGGACACCGACGATGGCGACCATGAGCAGCATGATCGGCGGCTGGTACGAGGCTTCGACGATGAGCCAGGCCGAGACCGCGGTCAGGGCGATGGCCGCCAGGCTCGAGGCACAGGCCGTGAGGGCGGCGAGCAGCATCGACGGAGTGAACAGCGGCAGGCTCGAGGAGAGGATCGACCATCGCCTCCGCAGCGCAGCCGGCCACGGTTCCGAGGCGGGCGGGATTTCCGAAGCAGACTCCTCGCCGAGTTCTGAGTCGGGCTCCGAACCGCGCTTCGAGACCGCCTCCCCTGCGGACTCCGGTCCCCGCGAGGACGAGGATTCACTGACGCCGTCGCCACCGGCGCAGACCGCCTGCGGCGAATCCTGGATGCTCGCGTCCGCTTCGGCGACCGTACCTCTGGCACCGGTGCGCACGTGCGCCTGCGCTTCGGCATCTGTTCTCTCTGCCGCCGGGGTCTTCTCCGGGCGGATCTCGGTCTCGGCCAGAGCGCGAACCCGCTCGTCATGGCTGGCCAGGACGACACGATGGGTGGCGGCCGCCTCGGCGATCATGGCGATGACGATTTCGGCATTGTCGGCGTCGAGGTGCGCGGTCGGTTCGTCGAGGACGAGGATATCGGCTCCCCCGCCGAGGCGGTGCAGCACCCGCACCAACGCGAGACGACGCTGCTGGCCGGGGCTGAGCGCGGCCGTCTGGGTGGACAGTTCCGTGGGCAGACCGGCGGCGGCCAAGGCGGCCCGTGCCTGTTCACGATCGAGTCCGAACAGGCCGAGTTCGGCACCGATGGTGGCGGAGAACATCCGCGGCGCCTGCGGCACATAGGCCGCAGACACAGGTGCGACGGTGGTCCGGGCCCCGGCGGGCAGGCTGCCGACCAGGGCGCTCAAGACGGTGGTCTTCCCCGCGCCCGAGCGTCCGCTGATCGTGGTCACTCCCGGGGCGGTGTCGATGGTGCCCGACCAGGAGACGAGTGTGCCGTCACCGTAGATGACGTGCTGGCTCGATGACTCGCCGATGGCCGACACCACCTCGCCGGGCACCGGTGCAGCGCCGGGCACCTGTCCCTCGTCACGCACCGGCGTCTCACTCGCCGCCTGTGCTTCGGCAAGCAGCCCCTGCGCCCGTCCGCGAGCTTCGCGCCCGTTCTCGCTGGCATGGAACCCGGAGCCGAGTTCACGCAGAGGGATGAAGCATTCGGGGGCGATGAGGAGGATGAAGAGCCCCGCACTGAGATCCATCGTCCCGTTGACCAGGCGCAGCCCGATGACCACGGCGACCAGCGCCACCGAGATCGTGGCGATGAGCTCGAGCGCCAGGCTCGAGAGGAAGGCGATGCGCAGCGTCGAGAGGTTCGCATCGTGGTAGCGCTGCCCGAGCTCGCGCAGACGGCGCGCATGATCACGGGACCGGCCGAGACCGATGAGGACGGGGAGCCCCTCGGCGAGTTCGGCCAGATGATCGGACAGACGTTCCAGAGCACCGAGCGTCTCACGCGTCGATTCGGCCGTGTACCGACCGATGAGCACCATGAACACGGGCACCAGCGGCAGGCACACGGCGATGATCACCGCCGAGAGCACATCGCTGAAGACGATCCGCACAAGCAGGACGACGGGGACCACGGCGGCGGCGCTGAGCGCGGGCACCACCGTGGTGAAGTAGTCGTCGAGGTCGTCGATGCCGCGGGTGACCGTGACCGCTGTCGTGGTCTTCGGCCGTCCGCGGCCGCGCAGCAGGGTGCCGAGGATCCCCGCGCGCAGATCGCGTTTCGATTCGGCGGCCAGGGAAGCGCCCAGTCGCCTGTCCAGCCACAGCCCGCCGCCGCGCAGCAGCGCACCGAGGATGCCGAGGACCACCCACAGTCCCGGTGCGCTGTGGCCGACGATGGCACGCACGAGCGCTTCGGCGACGAGCACGATCCCTGTTGCCCGCGAGAGCGCGGAGCACACCGAGAGCACGAGTCCCCGCCGACCGTTCGGCAGCTCGAGCAGGATCGACAGGGGTGAGCTCACGACCGGATCGCCACCGGCACCTTGTGTGCTTCGGGGATGTGGGTCTCAGCGATGCGACCGAGGAACATCCGGTAGCTGAAGATCTGATAGCCGATGATCACCGGGAGAATGACCACGGTGACGATGAGCATGACGGTCAGGGTGTAGTCCGAGGACGAGGCCGTGGCCACCGTCAGCGAATTCGCCGCATCGAGCGTCGACGGCAGCACATTCGGGTACGCTCCGGCGAAGACCGAGCCGAGTCCGGTCAGCAGGTAGATCCCGTGGAGGACGAAGGCGCGCTTCTCAGCACCGGCCCGCACCGCGAAGAACGCGGTGATGAGAGTGATGAGCCCGATGAGCACGGGGACGATGAGCCAGGTGCGGTGCGTGACGGACAGAGCGAACCAGATGACGAACGGGATCGCCGCAGGCAGCATGGCACGCGCGGCCCACCGCTGAGCCCGGGCCCGGATCTCTCCCTGCGTCTTGAGTCCGAGGAAGACGAGCCCGTGGACGAGGGTGAACCCGATCCCGCCGAGTCCGCCGAGCAGAGCCGGCCAGGACACCCAGGCGAAGGGACCGCCGACGATGTCACCGTGGCCGTTGAGCGGCAGCCCGGTCGTCGTCATTGCCAACATCGCACCGATGCAGAACGCGGTGACGGCCGAACCGACCGCCATCGCCCAGGTCCAGAACGACTTCCACGCCTGTGTGTGGCCCTTTCCGCGGTACTCGATCGACACGGCACGGAAGATGAGGCCGAGCAGGCACAGGGTGAGCGGAATGTAGAGGGCGGAGAACAGCGAGGCGTACCAATGCGGGAACGCGGCGAACATCGCGCCGGCCGCGGTGATCAGCCACACCTCGTTGCCGTCCCACACGGGACCGATCGAGTTGAGCAGCACGCGTCTGCCGCGTTCGCTGCGGGACAGGAACGGCATCATCATGCCGACGCCGAGGTCGAAGCCGTCGAGGAACATGTAGCCGATCCACAGGACGACGATGAGAACGAACCAGATCGTGGCGAGGATTTCCATCGTGATTCTCCCTCAGTAGGCGAACGACAGCACATCATCGCCGTCGTCGGTGATCGTGGGTTTGGATTTGGGCGCCGCGAGCTCCGGCATCGCCGAGGCGACTCCGCCCTTGACATAGGTCGTCAGCAGCCGCAGCTCCACGACCATGAGCACCCCGTACACGAGGGTCAGGCTGATCAGTGAGAACAGCAGCATTGCGGGTGTGACCTCGGGTGAGAGCGCCGCCTGGGTGTACATGAACACACCGTCGAGCTGGGCGGGGTTCGGGGCCACGACGAAGGGCTGACGGCCCATCTCGGTGAAGATCCATCCTGCCGAGTTCGCGATGAACGGTGCCGTGATGGCCAGGACGAAGCCCCGACTGAGCCATTTCGACTGCGGAACCGTGCCCTTGCGAGAGAGCCAGAGTCCGATCGCGCAGACACCGGCGGCGAGAGCACCGAAGCCGATCATCATGCGGAATCCCCAGTAGGTGACGATCATGATCGGCTGGTAGTCGATCGGCTCACCGGCGTGTTCGCCGTATCTCGGGTCATCGGGGATATGGGTGCCGTAGCGCTCCTGGTATTCCGGGAGCAGGGTCGTCACGCCGTGGACCGGGGTGTCGAAGTCGCCGTTGGCGAGGAAGGACAGCAACCCGGGGATCTCGAAGATGTTCTGGACGCCGTCGCAGTCGTTCGACGCCGGGTCGGCGATGGTGAGGACGGAGAATTCGGTGCCGTCGTGGCAGGCCGCCTCGGCGGAGGCCATCTTCATCGGCTGCTGTTCGAACATCAGCTTCGCCTGGACGTCACCGGTGATGGAGACTCCGGCGAAGGCGATGATGCCGACGATGGCGCCGATGCGCAGCGACTTGATCCACACCGTGTGGTCGGCCGCGTCGCGCCCGGGCAGTTCGGGTGTGGACCCGACGATGACCTTGCCGTCGGCGCCGACGGTGTCGATGCCGTCCTTGCGTCGATGGTAGAGGTGGTACCAGGAGATGCCGAGCAGGAACGAACCGCCGACGGCCAGGGCACCGAAGAGCGTGTGCGTATAGGCCGCGATGGCGGTGTTGTTGCCGAGCACGGCCCACACATCGGTCATCACCGGTCGACCGTCGACGAGTTCGACGCCGACGGGGTGCTGCATCCACGAGTTCGCGACGATGATGAAGTAGGCCGAGATCCACGATCCGATGACCGCGCACCACAGCGCCCCGAGGTGGACGGCCCGGTGCAGCCGGCCCCAGCCGAAGACCCAGAGGCCGATGAACGTCGATTCGAGGAAGAAGGCGAGAAGCGCCTCGAGAGCCAAGGGCGCGCCGAAGACATCGCCGACGAAGCGGGAGTACTCGCTCCAGGCCATGCCGAACTGGAATTCCTGGACGAGGCCGGTGGCCACACCCATGATGAAGTTGATGAGGAAGAGTTTGCCGAAGAACTTCGTGCTCCGCAGGTAGACCTCGTTGCCTGTGCGGTGGTAGATCGTCTGCAGGATCGCGACGAGCATCCCGAGCCCCAGCGTCAGCGGCACCATCCAGAAGTGGTAGACCGTGGTGATTCCGAATTGCCATCGTCCGATGAGGACCGGGTCCAATTCCATGGGCTCTCCGTTCAGGTTCGGCAATGTTTCTACGCTGCGTAGAATTCTACACTCCGTAGAACCGGCACCGTCACCGTTTCGTCATTCAAGATTCCCTGTACCAAGTATGCCCCTCCCCTGCCGCGGGAGACCAGTGTCGACCAGCGGGCGCCACACAGCCGCCTGCCTGGAATTCGACAGACTGTAGAGATATACTCTTGTTGTACTGGCCGACGAAGAAGACTGAGGACTTAAGAACTGTGGGAACACTGGGTGAACTCGAACGCAGCGTCATGGACGCCATCTGGGTCCATGACGACGGATTGAGTGCCGCCGAGCTCCGCGACGTACTCTCGGATCGAGAGCTCGCTCTGACGACGGTCCATACTGTCCTCTCCCGCCTGGAGAAGAAGGGCTTCGTCACTCGCGACCGGAGCATTCGCCCGCATCGCTACCTCGCGGTATCCACTCGCGAAGACCACGTGGCGGAGCTGATGACCGAGATGCTCTCGCAGGCCCCGGACCGTCAGGCCGTCCTCGCACGCTTCCTCGGCACCGTCACGGAAGCCGACACCAAGGCGCTGCGCAACCTGCTCGGACGCAATCACTCGACGCAGTCCTGACCCAGATCGGTCACCTCAATGACCATCGTGGGCTTGATTCTGGCCGTGCTGGCGTTTCTGCTGGCATGGCCGATTCCTGCGGCTCTCGCGTGCTTTCGCGGTGATCCGATCTCGGAAGTCGTCCTCTGGCAGGCTGTCGGCCTCTCCGGTGGGCTGTCCCTCATCGGAGCCGCACTCGCTTTCGCCGTTGCTCCCGGAACGACCAGTCTGCCTCAGGGACTCCTCGAACTGCTGCGCGGTGAAACCCATACTCAGCTTTCGCTGGTGGCATGGGTCTTCCTCATCATCGCCGTCCTCCTCATCGGCCGACTGCTCGGCTGCCTGGTTCTGACCTTCTATTCGGCGAGGAAGGCGCGCTTGCGCCACGATGAGATCCTCCACCTGCTCAGCGAGCCCTCGGCGACCTACCCCGATACGCGGATCATCAGCACCGACGAAGTGGTCGCCTACTGTCTGCCGAAAGGACCGCGGAAGGGCACGGCTGTGCTCTCCACCGGCCTGATCAAGGCCCTGGATGAGAACGAACGCACCGCGGTCATCGCGCACGAGCGGGCGCATCTGGACTTCCGGCACGACGTGCTCGTCATTCCCTTCGCCGCTTGGCACCGCGCTCTGCCCTACTTCTCTGCCACGGCGATCGGTCTCAACTCGGTGAATCGGCTCATCGAGCTCATGGCCGATGATCAGGCACGAGAGCGCGTGGATCCGCAGATCCTCGCTCAGGCCGTGCAGTCGGCGGCGGAGATGAACCCCGAGCACCGCGGTGACCTCTCGGCACAGCGCATCCGCAGGCTCTCCCATCCCTTGGACTCGACACGGATCCCCGTGCGGCTGATGTCGATCGGATTGGCCGCAGTGCTGCTGCTCGTCCCGACCCTTCTCATCCTCACGCCCGCTGCCTTCGGCATCTGATTACCGTCGCGGGCGATCGTCCGCGACGGCGGGCGGACAGCGGCGGTTCAGCTGTCGATGCGCTCGGCGTCGAGGACGGCGGCACCGGAGACGATGAATTCCTTGCGCGGCCCCACGGAGGAGCCCATGAGGAGTTCGAAGGTGTTCTCCGCCGCCTCGGCGTCGGCCATCGTCACTCGCCGCAGCGTGCGCATCCCCGGGTCCATCGTCGTCTCGGCCAGCTGGTCGGCGTCCATCTCCCCCAGGCCCTTATAGCGCTGGATCGGCTCCTTGTACACCTTCTTCTGCTTTTCGAGCTTCTTCAGCAGAGCATGCAGCTCGGCCTCCGAATAGGTGTAGACGACGTCATTCGGGGTGCCGCGCTTCGTGACGACCTCGACCCGGTGCAGCGGCGGCACGGCTGCGAAGACCCGCCCCTGCTCGACCAGCGGCTTCATGTACCGGAAGAAGAGGGTGAGCAGCAGAGTGCGGATGTGCGCCCCGTCGACGTCGGCATCGGTCATGATGATCACTCGTCCGTACCGGGCCGATCCGAGGTCGAAGCTGCGTCCGGAGCCGGCACCGATGACCTGGATGAGGGCCGAGCATTCGACGTTGGCGAGCATGTCCGCCAGGGTCGCCTTCTGCACGTTGAGGATCTTTCCGCGGATGGGGAACAGTGCCTGATGGTCGGAGTTCCGTGCGGCCTTGGCGGTGCCCATCGCCGAATCGCCTTCGACGATGAACAGTTCGGTGTTCTCCACTCCGTTGTCACGGCAGTCATAGAGCTTCGCCGGCAGCGAGGAGGCCTCCAGCGCGGTCTTGCGGCGCTGGTTCTCCTTGTGGGTGCGAGCGGAGATGCGCGACTTCATCTCCGCGACGACCTTCTCCAAGAGGACCGCGGCCTGCTGCTTCTCCGCCCGCTTCGTCGACGAGAGCACATCGCCGAGCTGGGATTCGACGGTCTTGGCAACGATCTGTCGAACTGCGGCCGTGCCGAGGACCTCCTTGGTCTGGCCCTCGAACTGGGGCTCGGCCAGCTGCACGGTGACCACAGCGGTGAGCCCGGCCATGACATCGTCTTTTTCGAGTTTGTCCTTGCCGACCTTGAGTTTCCGCGCATTGGCCTCGACGGCCTTGCGCATCGCCTTCAGGCAGGCCTGTTCGAACCCCGCGAGGTGGGTGCCGCCGTGCGGCGTGGCCACGACGTTGACGAAGGTCTTGAGCTTCGTGTCATAGCCGGTCCCCCAGCGCAGTGCGATGTCGATGCCGACCTCGCGTTCGACCTCCTTGGATTCGAGGTGCCCCGAGGCGTCGAGCACCGGCACCGTTTCCTTGAAGGTGCCCGTGTTCTGCAGCCGCCACGTGTCGGTGATCGGCGGGTCGATGGAGAGATGGTCGACGAACTCCGTGATGCCGCCGTCGAACTTGAAGATCTCCTCGCGCTCGGCGATGACGGCACCAGTCTCGTCCCGGGCGACACCGCGACGGTCGACGATGCGGATCTCGAGCCCGGGAACGAGGAAAGCGGTCTGCCGAGCTCGTTCGACGAGGTGCTGATAGTCGAACTGAGCCTTGGCCAGGAAGATCTGCGGATCCGCCCAGTACTGCACACGCGTGCCGGTGACACCGCGCTTGGCCTTGCCGACGACGTCGAGACCCGTCGGCTCGTGGAACTCTTCGAAGGGGTTGTCCGGACTCGTGGTCCCGGCGGAGTCGTCGAAACGACCGGGCACACCACGCCGGAAAGACATCTTGTGGACCTTCGACCCGCGCGTGACCTCGACGTCGAGGCGTGCGGACAGGGCGTTGACGACTGAGGCGCCGACGCCGTGGAGGCCACCGGAGGCCGCATAGGAGGATCCGCCGAATTTGCCGCCGGCGTGGAGCTTGGTCATGACGACCTCGACTCCGGTCAGTCCGGTCTTCGGTTCGATGTCGACGGGGATGCCGCGGCCCTGGTCGGTAACCGCGACCGATCCGTCGGGGGCGAGTTCGATGAGGATGCCGGATCCGTGCCCGCCGAGAGCCTCATCGACGGAGTTGTCGATGATCTCCCACAGGCAGTGCATGAGACCGCGGGAGTCGGTCGTGCCGATGTACATTCCCGGGCGTTTGCGCACCGCCTCGAGACCGGACAGGACCGACAGATGTCTGGCGCCGTAGCTTTCGTCTTCCACAGATTTCCTCTCGTTCGATTAAATTCTAATCGTTGCGGGCTCTGCGCCCTATTCCCTGCGGGCCGTGTCGAGATGAGTTTCGCTAATTTCCGGTGCCCGACCGGGTTCGGCTGAGACAATGGGACTCATGCGTCGTCGCCTTCTCTCTGCCGCCCTCGTCCTGTCCGCCGCACTCTGCCTGCCCGGTCTCGTCGCCTGCGGGGAGGAGACCACCCCCGGTGCGGACACGACGCCCCCGGCATCCGGCACGGCAGCAGCGACCGAACCGGCAGGTGAGCGCACGTCCGGCACCGAGGCCGGGGCCGCCTCGGCGAGTGACCCGGCCGAGGTCGACCTCAGTGGGAAGACGATCGCCGTCGATCCCGGCCACAACGGCGGCAATGCCGCCGCCCCGGCGAAGATCAATCGGCCCGTCCCCGATGGTCGCGGCGGCACGAAGCCGTGCAACACCACGGGCACCTCGACGAACTCGGACTATCCGGAGGCCGACTTCACCTGGGCGGTGGCGAAGAAGCTGCGGCACTCCCTCGAACAGGCTGGGGCGACGGTCGTGCTCAGCCGCAAGGACAACAAGGGGGTGGGGCCGTGCGTGGATGAGCGCGGCACCTTCGCCGATGACGCCGATCTGCTCGTGAGCATCCACGCCAACGGCAGCGAATCGAGTTCGGTCCGGGGCTTCCACATCATCGTGGCCGACCCCGGCGAAGACGAGAAGACCGAGAAGGCCTCCGTCTCACTGGCGAAGTCGCTGGGCTCGGCGATGGGTGAGACGTTCACCCCGAATCAGGCCTACGGGAAGGATGCGATCAGCCGTCGCCCCGATCTGGCGGGCCTGAACAATGCCTCCGTGCCTGCCGTCATCGTCGAATGCGGGGAGATGCGCAACCCCGCCGAAGCGAAGCTCATGGAGTCGAAGTCCGGGCAGTCGAAATACGCGGCGGCGCTCTTCGACGGCATCGTCGACTGGTTCTGACTTCACGGAGGTCGACGGTCAACAGCTTCTGACTTCACCGAGGTCGCCGGGTTCTGACTTCGCGAACTGGGCCCTCGGACACCGCACGCCCCGAGGGGCGTCCCCGGGGCGTGCGGTCTCGTGTGGGCGGGCTCAGCCGCTCATCAGTCGAGGTAGTCGCGCAGCACCTGCGAGCGTGACGGGTGACGCAGCTTCGCCATCGTCTTCGACTCTATCTGGCGGATGCGTTCACGGGTGACCCCGTAGACCTTGCCGATCTCGTCGAGGGTCTTCGGCTGTCCGTCGTTGAGTCCGAAGCGCATGGACACGACACCGGCTTCGCGCTCGGAGAGCGTGTCGAGGACCGAATGCAGCTGCTCCTGCAGGAGTGTGAAGCTCACCGAATCCGAGGGCACGACCGCCTCGGAGTCTTCGATGAGGTCGCCGAACTCCGAATCGCCGTCTTCGCCCAGGGGCGTATGCAGCGAGATGGGCTCACGCCCGTACTTCTGCACCTCGACGACGCGCTCGGGCGTCATGTCGAGTTCCTTCGCGAGCTCTTCCGGGGTCGGTTCGCGTCCGAGATCCTGGAGCATCTGGCGCTGCACACGAGCGAGCTTGTTGATGACCTCGACCATGTGCACGGGAATGCGGATGGTGCGAGCCTGGTCGGCCATGGCGCGGGTGATGGCCTGGCGGATCCACCACGTGGCATAGGTCGAGAACTTGAAGCCCTTGGTGTAGTCGAACTTCTCAACGGCGCGGATGAGGCCCAGGTTGCCTTCCTGGATGAGGTCGAGGAACAGCATGCCGCGTCCGGTGTAGCGCTTGGCCAGGGACACGACGAGGCGGAGGTTGGCCTCGAGGAGGTGGTTCTTCGCGATCCGACCGTCGTGGATGATCCACTTGTAGTCCATCGTCTCGCGCGGATCACTGACCTCACCGGCGTCGAGGAGGTGCTCGGCATACATGCCGGCCTCGATCCGCTTGGCCAGGTCGACCTCCTCGGCGGCGTTGAGCAGGGCCACCTTGCCGATCTGCTTGAGGTAGTCCTTGACGGGGTCCGCGGTCGCACCTGCGGACACGACCTGCTGTGCAGGAGCGTCTTCCTCGTCGGCGTCGGAGACGATGAAGCCGCCGGCTTCGGCGACGGCTGCGTTCTTCTCCTTCTCCTCCGAGTTCTTCGTCTCGGTTGCCTCCGCGGGGCTCTCCTCGGTGGCGAGTGCGTCCGCGGCCGGCTCGACCTCTTCGGTGGTGTCGATGTCTTCGACGGTCTTCTTCGCCTTGGTCGCCTTCTTCGCGTCCTTGGCTGCGGCCGCCTTCGTGGTGGTCTTCTTCGGTGCCGCGGTCGACTTGGCCGCGGTGGCCTTCGCTGCCGTGGTCTTCGTCGCGGCGGATTTCGCAGCGGCCGGCTTCTTCGCGGCGGTGGTCTTGGCCTGCGCGGCCTTCTCAACCTTCGCCGCGGTCGCCTTCGTCGTCGCCTTCTTCGCTCCGGCGGTGGTCGACGCCTTCGTCGTCTTCTTCGCAGTGGACTTCGACGCCGCAGTGGTCTTGGATCCACCGGTCGAGGTCTTGCCGGCCGTTCCCTCCGACTTCTCTGTCACCGTTGTGGTTTCCTTGTCGACTCTCGGCACGTGTTCACCTTTCGCGAGCGTTGAAACTTCCCCATGCATTCGGACAGTACTAAGACCCAAGTCAAGTGGTCCGAGTACGGTCCGGAGCGAACGCAGAGTCCGCCCATCATGCTATGACTGGGTCAACGCCTAATTTTCGCACGTTATTCCCGGCATTGCGAATCGGGGCTGCGCAAGTCCCGGGCACCGTGCCGACGCGCTGTCTGGGCGAACACCGCGCCCGTCGGTTCTGTTCCCTCTTTCCTCCGCGCCGGTCTGTCGTCGGCGCCGGCTTTCCTCCGCGCCGGTCGTTCCTCCGCGCCGGTGCGCCCGTTCACAGGGGTGCGCCCTCGGTGTCCATGAGCCAGCGCGGCAGGAAGCCCCTCTTCACAGCGTTCGCGATGAGCCCGGCCAGCCCGTGCTCGGGTTCGAGGTCGAGGGCGGCCAGAGCGTAGTTCTCTGCCATCGTCGACCCGCCCAGTGCCCATTCGAACCATGCGATGACCGAATACGCCGTGGCTCGCACCTGGGGGTGACCGACCGGCAGGTATTCCTTGAGGAAGGCGATGGACAGCAGCACATCGCGCGGGTGCGGAGCACGTTCGGAGAGCCCGATGAGCTCCCGCGCCGCGTCGGCCCGGCGACTCGAGTCCCAGCAGAGTTCGCGCAGTCGGTCGCCGTCGGCGTCGAGGACGCGAGCGGGCGGGAAGTCCGGGTGGTCGAAGCTGAGGATCATCTCGAGTGCGTCCCTCGACCACTTCTCAGCGAGGAGGGTGTCGAGTGCCATCACCGTCGGCAGCTCCATGAGGGCCTGCAGCCGGGCGATGTCGAAGGGCTCCTCACCGGCGCGCATCGCGTTCAGGCGGGGATAGAGTTCGGCGAAGATCGTGAAGGCCTCCCCCATGCCCATCCATTCCTCTTCGCGTCCGCGCCTGCTGTCGGCGAAGGCTGCGGCCGACAGCGGTGCGATGACGAGCTCCTCGGGGGCGCTGACCGGATTGGATCCGCCGGCCACGAGTTCCGTCGCACACGCCGAGGTGGTCGCTGCGATCAGGGGTGTGCTGTCGTATCCGTCGTGGTCGATGCGCCCGAATCGGTCCCTGCTCACCCACCAGGCGCTGAGTGTGTCGATCCCTCTGGCGTCGAAGGTCAGTGCCAGCTCGTCGATGGCGGCACGGATGAGGCTGCGATGGACCGCGGCGTATTCGTCGTCCCGGCCGGCGGCACCGAGGTCGACGGTCGGTTCGCTGCCGCCGGTCGGTTCGCACTCGGCGACCGGTTCGTAGTCGTCATCGTAGAGAACGAAGAAGATGCCGGTCACTGCGCAGGCGCGGGAGACGAGATCCGCATACCAGGTTCCTCCCTCGGAGATGATCCGCGCCGCGGTCTCCCGGTCGAAGTCGGTACGCAGGGTCGTCGAACTCGTCTGGGTCCCACCGGTCTCGGTGCCGACGATGAGCGCCACGAGACTGCGGCGGGGCGTGTAGCCGAGAGTGTGGGGGATGATTCCGATGATGTCTTCTGGTGAGCGGGCTGGTGTTCTCATGATCTGTCCTCGCCTGTTGTGTCCTCGTTGTGTTCTGGCAGTGCGGTCCGAACTCATTGGTGCGGTCCGAACTCGATGGTGCGGTCGAACTCGTTGGTGCGGTCGAGCTTCCACTCCATCCGATCCGCTCTGCCGACGACCAGACCTCTTCCCGTGGTTGTGGACAGCGGGAAGCGATCCACAGGCCCCCGGTGTCCGAGTCGCGGCCTTCGTCCCCACGCGGATTCGGACCGAATTGCCACGCGGGCTCCACTGACATACAAGTGAGGGGTGGCGAAGAGACGGATTTACACAGCACCGGGGTCCCAAGTGGTCGACATCTCGACGGGGACGGCCCGCCTGGAGAAGCTCGACGGGGAGGCCGATTCCTATGTCCTCCACGTCAATGGCGTTCCCTCGTCGTCGATCACCCTCAGTGATCCCACCCGCCTGGACTTCGAGTACCTCGACTGGATGCGCCGCGCGATCGACGTCGTCCTCCCCGCCGGGTCTCTGCGGGCCGCGCATATCGGTGCGGCCGGCTGCGCGCTCGCGCGTGCGCTCGACGCGACGCGGCCGGGATCGAAGCAGACGGCGATCGACATCGACGCGGCGCTGCTCGGCTTCGTACGCGAGTGGTTCGATCTGCCCCGCTCCCCTGCCCTGGCCCTGCGAGCCGGTGACGGGGCCGCGGAGATCGGGACGTTCCGGCCCGACACCCTCGATGTCCTCGTCCGTGACGCCTTCGACCACGATTCGGTGCCCCCGGCCCTGCAGAGCCCAGACTTCTTCGCGTCCTGCGCCGAGGCGGTCAAGGACTCCGGTCTCTATGTCGCCAATGTCCCCGATTCCGGTGACCATGGGGTACTGAAATTCGAGCTCAATGCTATGGGGGAGCATTTCGCGCACCTCGCCGCGGCCACGGAATCGGCGATCCTCAAGGGACGTCGGCGCGGCAACGTCGTCGTGCTCGCATCGAACACACCGTTGGATACGGCCGGACTCGACCGCAGTCTGCGGACAGCCGCTTCGGTCGCGACGTTCCTGTCCGGAAAGGGTCTGCGCTCCCGCCTGGGCCTGTGAACTCGTGAGACTCCGACGGCGAACCGGCCCCGTTGCGGTCCTGACCACCCGTCCTGGTGGGGAATGTGAGGTACGCCCCGATCCGAAATGACCCTGCGACTACAGACACCGAGGAAAGTTCGGCATAATTGAATGCCGACCCAAGAAGGTGAGATGACCGAAACTTCAGAAATTCGCGTCGAGCAGGCCAAGCTCGACGAGCTCTATGCCCGACTCGATGAGCTGCGGGAGGAGACGACAGCACGCCTCGGAACCGTGAGGATCTCCGAGGTCGGAGGCAACCACCAGCACCGCACCGAACGTGATGCCTTCGCCACCCTGTACGAAGATCAGCTCATCCGCCTCGACGGCGCCGAGGAGGGACTGTGCTTCGGTCGCCTCGACCTCGTCGACGAGGACGACCCCACCTACATCGGCCGCATCGGTCTCACCGATGCGCAGCGTCAGCAGATCCTCATCGACTGGAGAGCACCGGCCGCGGAGCGTTTCTACCAGTCGACCGCGGCCACCCCCGAAGGCGTCGCCCGCCGCCGTCACCTCGTGACCGCCAACCGGAAGGTCACCGGGATCGAGGACGATGTGCTCGACATCGAGGCCCTCGACGATGATCAGCGGTCGAACCTGCAGGGCGAAGGAGCCCTGCTGGCGGCTCTGTCCAGTCATCGCACCGGCCGGATGGGCGATATCGTCGCCACCATCCAGGCCGAGCAGGACGCCATCATCCGCCGGCCGCTCTCCGGCCTCCTCGTCGTCCAAGGCGGTCCGGGCACGGGGAAGACCGCGGTCGCCCTCCACCGTGCCGCGTTCCTCCTCTACCGCCACCGGGAGAGGATCGCCAAGTCGGGTGTCCTCCTCGTGGGTCCGTCGACGGTGTTCCTCAAGTACATCGAGAAGGTGCTGCCCAGCCTCGGCGAGACCGGAGCCGTCCTCCTCACCCCCGGTCAGCTCTACCCCGGACTCGACACCGATGCCACCGACGATCCGGCGGTCGCGGAGATCAAGGGCCGCGGCGTCATGGCCACAATCCTGAAGAATCACATCGCGAACTATCAGCGGGTGCCCGAGCACGACGAGGAGCTGCGCGTCGGTTCGCACACCATCGTGCTGCGACGCAAGGACGTCCGGTCGGCCCGCGACCGAGCACAGCGCAGCGGAGACGCGCACAACGCGGCGCGCACGGGATTCGTCACCGGTCTGCTGAAGATCCTCGCCGAGGATCTCGCCCGCGAGATGGGCCTCGATGCCGCCGGTGAGCGCCTGCCCGAGCTGATGGAGGAGCTGAGGTCGAGCGTCGACGTCCGTCGTGCCCTCAATCTCGCCTGGTTCCCCATCAGCCCCGCCGGTGCGCTGCGCGCCCTGCTGGGCAAACCGCACAAACTGCGTGCCGCCGCCGGCAGGCTGCTCACCCCGGCCGAGCAGTCGACCCTGCTCGAGCACCGTCAGCAGGAATTCACCGTCGAGGATGTCCCGCTGCTCGATGAGTTGGCCGAACTCCTCGGCTCCAGCCCGCAGCAGACCCAGGCTCGCGACGATGCGGCCCGCGACTACGCCGAGGCCGTCGTGGACATGACCGAGACCGGCGGAATGGTCACCGCTGAGATGCTCGCCGAACGGTGGGAGGAGCAGGGTCCGACGATGACCCTGGCCGAACGCGCTCTGGAGGACCGAGAGTGGACGTACGGCCACCTCGTCGTCGATGAGGCCCAGGAGCTCTCCCCCATGCAGTGGCGGGTGCTCTTCCGCAGGGTTCCTTCGAAATCGGCGACCGTCGTCGGTGACCTCGCGCAGTCTTCGCAGGTCGACAACGCCCGCACCTGGTCCTCGATCCTCTCCGAGTTCGTCGGCGACCGCTTCGCTCTCCAGGTGCTCACGGTCTCCTACCGCACCCCGCAGTCGGTGATGGATCTGGCCAATCGATACCTCCACCGACATTTCCCGCAGCTCGAGCTCGTCGAATCGGTGCGTCAGGGAGGTGTCGATCCCCGCTTGGACACCTTCGCCGACGAAACCGAGGTCCTCGATGCCCTGGTGACCACGACCGCTGAGGAAGTGGCTGCCGCAGAAGGCGGAAAGATCGCCGTCATCGCTCCGCCGGAGCTCATCGACCCCATCGCCGAGGTGCTCGCGGACTTCGATTTCGGACGGTCGGTCACCGGCCTCGACCATCAGATCGCCCTCATCACCCCGCAACAGGCCAAGGGCCTCGAGTTCGACTCAGTGATCATCGTCGAACCCGGTTCCATCGCTCCTGCCGGCAGCGAAACCGGCATCGGCGGACTCTATGTGGCACTGACGAGGACCACGGAGCGTCTGCGCGTCCTCGCCTCGGCGACCACGGAACTCGTCGAGCTCTTCGCCGCTGAATCCGTGCGCCGCGCCGGCTGATCAGCACCGAATCGGCTGCGGCTCCGTCCGCGTCGAACGGCCCGGTCTCACACGTGGGCGTTTCGACTCGGACGGGGCCGTTGCTGTACGCGCTCTTCGGCCTCAGACCCGCCGTTTCCGTGAGCGTGAATGTGAAAGGCCGCTTGGGTTCGGCTTCCCCTCCGAACCGCAAGCGGCCGCGCGCCGTAGCGCGCACTGACAATACTACACAACTATTTATGTACCGCGGTACTCGAGACGAAGATTTCCGCAAGGATTTTTCACCGGTCTCAGGATCCGGTCAGTCCGCGAAATCCTCCGGGGTCGGTTCCCGGGTCTGGCCGGCCTGCAGAAGCGCATCGGCACGCAGCGAATCGATCGCGGCTTCGAAGTCTTCGAGCGAGTCGAACCCCTGATAGACGCTGGCGAAGCGCAGGTAGGCGACCTGGTCGAGCTCGCGCAGCGGATCGAGGATGGACAGTCCCACCTCGTCGGCATCGATCTCGGCGATGCCCTTCGAGCGGATGTTCTCCTCGACCTTCTGCGCGAGCTTCGCGAGGTCATCGTCGCTGACCGGTCGGCCCTGGCAGGCCTTGCGCACACCCGACATGATCTTCTGCCGCGAGAACTCCTCGGTGACCCCGGAGCGTTTGATCACCGACAGACTCGTGGCCTCCATCGTGGTGAAGCGGCGACCGCAGTGGCGGCACTGTCGCCGTCTGCGGATCGCTGCGCCGTCTTCGCTGGTCCTCGAGTCGACGACGCGGGAATCGGACTCACGGCAGAACGGACAACGCATCTCTACTCCTCGAACCTGATATCCACGGCGCGACCATGGGCCGGCAGCTGTTCGCTGGCGGCGAGAACATCAATGTGTTCGGCCACCTCGGACAGCGCCTGGCGATCATAGTCGATGACCTGGCTGACCTTGATGAATGAGTGCACCCCGAGGCCCGAACCATGAGCGGCGGTGCCCATCGTCGGGAGCACATGGTTCGAACCGGCGCAGTAGTCGCCCAGCGAGACCGGTGCAAAGTCGCCGAGGAACACCGCTCCCCCGCTGGTGATCCGTTCGGCCACCGCGGCGGCATCGGCGGTGTGGACCTCGACGTGTTCGCCCGCGTAGCCGTTGACCACGGTGATGCCCGCGTCGAGGTCGTCGACGAGGACGATGGCCGACTGCCGTCCGGACAGGGCCGTGGAGATCCGTTCGGAGTGCATCGCGGCAGGCACCTGCACCTTGAGCTCCGCCACGACCGCTTCGGCGAGGTCCGCAGAATCGGTCACGAGCACCGAGGCGGCCAGTTCGTCGTGTTCGGCCTGGCTGATGAGGTCGGCGGCGACGAACCGCGGATTCGCGCTCGCGTCGGCGAGGATGATGATCTCCGTCGGGCCGGCGACCGCATCGATGCCGACCCGGGACCTCACGAGTGATTTCGCGGCCGCCACATAGGCGTTTCCGGGTCCGGTGATGAGGTCGACAGGTTCGAGTCCCTCCCCGTCGTCGAAGCCGTATGCCAGGGCGCCGATCGCCTGGGCGCCGCCCATCGCCCACACCTCATCGACACCGAGGATGTGGGCCGTGGCCAGCACCGTCGGGTGCGGCAGTCCGTCGGCCTGCGGCGGGCTGGCGATCGCCAGCGAGTCTGCCCCTGCGGTCTGGGCGGGCACGACGTTCATGATCACCGTCGAGGGGTAGACGGCGAGACCGCCGGGCACATAGAGTCCCACTCGTTCGACCGGCAGGTGGCGAGTGGTGACGAAGGCCCCGGAGGCCAACTGGGTGCGGACATCGGCGGGGCGCTGATCGGCCGCGACCTTCCGAGCCCGGTCGATGGACTCGACGAGCGCGGCCTTGACCTTCGGGTCGAGTTCGGCCGCGGCGCTGGCCAGGCTCGCTGCGGGCACCCGCAGGGTCTCGGGGCGCACGCCGTCGAAGCGTTCGGTGTAGTCGAGCACGGCGGCCGCTCCGCCTGCGGCCACGGTTTCGAGCAGCTCGGCCACGCGACGTTCGATATCGGCATGCGTTTCGGCGGCACGGGGAAGCGCCTGCGCCAGGAATCGCTTGTTCAGGGTCTCGCCACGGTAGTCCAGAATGTTCACCTGCACCATTCTAGTCGCCGTCGCTGCGGGCCAGACGCCCGGTCCGCGGTTCGAGCCGTTCAGCGGGCAGCGGAGACGGCACCTCGCGCAGGCGCGGGCCGCCGGCCCCGTTTCTGCCGGCTCTCGCGGCTCAACCGCTGAGGCAGCGCGATCCCAGCAGCGCCTTGAGGTCGCCGTAGAGGCTCGGATTCGGATCGACGCGGATCGACCGGTCGAGCCTCATCACGGTCTGACGTCCCGGCTGGGACAAGATCACGTGGACGTCGGTCTGGCCCCTGTTCGACTCGAGGATCCGTTTGAGCTTCGTCGCCATCTCCTCGGTGGCCTTCTCCATCGGCATGAGCAGGTTGAGCGGCCGATCCTTGGGGTCGGTGACATCCGGGATCGTCATCGACATCGCCATCAGCGAGGTCGGGCGGTCTTCGGAGGTGCGGATGCGCCCGGTCAGCGAGATCACAAGGTCGGTGGCCAGCAGGCTCGCCACGGGCTCGTAGGTGTCACCGAAGAACATCACTTCGATCTCGGCTTCGAGGTCCTCGAGCGTGACGATCGCGTAGGGGCGTCCGGAGTTCTTCGACACCTTGCGGGTGACCTGCGTGATCATTCCGCAGACCTTGATCTGGGATCCGTCGTGGCGCTGCGATTCGGGGTCGACCACCTCGGCGATGGAGGCCTCGGATTCTGCGGCGAGCACCCCTTCGAGTCCGTTGAGCGGGTGGTCGGAGACGTAGAGGCCGATCATGTCGCGTTCGAAGGACAGCTTCTCCTTCTTCTCCCATTCCGGACGGTCCGGGATCGTCACGGAGAAGCCCGGCGAATCGTCTCCCCCGCCGAACCCGGCGAAGAGGTCGAACTGGCCGTTGGCTTCCTGCCGTTTGACGCCGATGACCGAATCCACGGCTTCTTCGTGGATCTCGACGAGGGACCGCCGTGTGTGTTCGAGCGAATCGAAGCCACCGGCCTTGATGAGCGATTCGATGGTGCGCTTGTTGCACACGTGGCTGGGCACTTTGTCAAGGAAGTCCGTGAACGAGGTGTAGGCGCCCTTCTCCCCGCGGGCCTCGACGATGCCTTCGACCACATGCGAGCCGACATTGCGCACAGCGCCCATGCCGAAGCGGATATCGGTGCCGACCGGGGTGAAGTGCAGAGCCGAGTCGTTGACATCGGGGGGCAGCACGGTGATGCCCAGACGACGACACTCGTTGAGGTAGATCGCCAGCTTGTCCTTGTTGTCACCAACCGAGGTCAGCAGCGCAGCCATGTACTCGGCGGTGTAGTGGGCCTTGAGGTAGGCGGTCCAATAGGACACGACTCCGTAGGCGGCCGAGTGAGCCTTGTTGAACGCGTAGTCGGAGAACGGCAGCAGGATGTCCCACAGAGCTTGGGCGGCGGCCTCGGAGTAGCCGCGTTCCTTCATGCCGCCGAAGAAGCCGACCTGCTGCTTGTCGAGCTCCGACTTCTTCTTCTTGCCCATCGCACGACGGAGGATGTCGGCCTGACCGAGCGAATATCCGGCGACCTTCTGCGCGATCGCCATCACCTGTTCCTGGTAGATGATGAGGCCGTAGGTCGTGTCGAGGATGTCCTTGAGCGGTTCCTCGAGCTCGGGGTGGATCGGGGTGACGTCCTGCAGTCCGTTCTTGCGCAGGGCGTAGTTCGTATGCGAGTCGGCACCCATCGGGCCGGGGCGATAGAGCGCAAGGGTCGCGGAGATATCCTCGAAGTTGTCGGGCTTCATCATCCGCAGCAGGGCGCGCAGTCCGCCGCCGTCGAGCTGGAAGACGCCGAGGGTGTCGCCGCGGGCCAGCAGCTCGTAGGCGTCGGGGTCGTCGAGGGTCAGGTGCTCGAGGTTGAGGTCGAGGTCCCGGTTGGCCTTGATGTTCTCGACCGCGTCGGAGACGATCGTGAGGTTGCGCAGCCCCAGGAAGTCCATCTTGATGAGTCCGAGACCCTCAGATGTCGGGTAGTCGAACTGGGTGATGACCTGTCCGTCTTGGAACCGCCGCATGATCGGGATGACGTCGATGATCGGATCCGAGGACATGATGACGCCCGCGGCGTGGACACCCCACTGCCGCTTCAGCCCTTCCAGGCCCTTCGCGGTCTCGAAGGTCTCCCGGGCTTCGGGATCGGTGTCGACGAGTTCGCGGAACTCTCCGGCTTCCTTGTACCGCTTGGAGTCCGGGTCCTCGATGTCCTTGAGCGGGATGTCCTTGGCCATCTCGGCCGGCGGCAGCGCCTTCGTCAGACGTTCACCCATGGAGAATGGTTTGCCGAGGACACGTGCGGAGTCCTTGAGCGCCATCTTCGTCTTGATCGTGCCGTAGGTCACGATCATCGCGACACGTTCGTCGCCGTACTTCTCCGTCACGTATTCGATGACCTCGCCGCGGCGACGATCATCGAAGTCGACGTCGAAGTCGGGCATGGACACACGGTCCGGGTTGAGGAAGCGCTCGAAGAACAGTCCGTGCTGGAGCGGGTCGAGGTCGGTGATGCGCATGGCATAGGCGACCATGGAGCCGGCGCCCGAACCACGGCCGGGCCCCACCCGGATGCCGTGGTCTTTCGACCAGTTGATGAAGTCGGCGACGACGAGGAAGTAGCCGGGGAAGCCCATCGAGATGATGACGTCGAGCTCGTAGTCGGCCTGCCTGCGGACATCGTCGGGCACACCGTCTGGGTACCGGTAGTCGAGTCCCTTCGCGACTTCCTTGATCAGCCACGAGGTCTCGTCCTCGCCGGGCGGGCAGGGGAACTTCGGCATGTAGTTCGCCGAGGTGTCGAAGGAGACTTCGCACTTCTCAGCGATTTCGAGGGTGTTGTCGCACGCCTCGGGGAATTCCTTGAACAGGGAGCGCATCTCGGCCGCAGACTTGAGGTAGTAGCCGGAGCCGGAGAAGGCGAAGCGGGAACCGCCCTGATCGTAGGTCGGTTCGATGAGTTTGGAGCCGGACTGGATGGCCAGCAGTGCTTCGTGCGCCTTCGCATCGGATTCGTGGGTGTAGTGCAGGTCGTTCGTCGCGACCAGCGGAATGTCCATCTCCTTCGACAGACGGATGAGATCCTTCGTCACGCGCTTCTCGATGGACAGCCCATGGTCCATGAGTTCGACGTAGTAGTTCTCCTTGCCGAAGATCTCCCGATACTTGCCGGCGGCGGCCCGGGCCTCTTCGTACTGCCCCAGACGCAGCCGCACCTGAATCTCGCCCGAGGGGCAGCCCGTCGTGGCGATGAGCCCATCGGAGTAGGTCTCAAGCAGTTCCTGGTCCAGCCGGGGCCACTTCGCGGTCACTGAGTCGAGAGAGGCGTACGAGGAGGCTTTGAACAGGTTGCGCATCCCCGTGTTGTTCCGCGACAGCAGGGTCATGTGCGTGTAGAGACCACCGCCGGAGAGGTCGTCGCTCTTCTGCGATTCGTCGGTGCGCCACTTCACTCGCGTCTTGTCCCGCCGGTCGGTTCCCGGGGTGACATAGGCTTCGACGCCGATGATGGGTTTGATGCCGGCCGCCGTGGCTTGGGACCAGAAGTCGAAGGCACCGAAGAGGTAGCCGTGGTCGGTCGTGGCGATCGCGGACATGCCCGAAGCCTTCGTCGCCGCCATGAGGTCGGCGAGGCGGGCCGCACCGTCCAACATGGAGTATTCGGTGTGGACGTGGAGGTGGACGAAGTCCTCGTTCGGCACTGGGCGCCGCCTTCCTGAAGTGGCCGGTATTGCCCATCCAGCTTAGTCCATCAGCTGCGTTTCGACAGAGGCCCACAGGCTGTCATTCGGGCCACGGTCATAGCCCGGCAGACCGTGCTCAGTTCGGTCGGATGCCGTCGAGAGCGACCTGCAGATCCTCGGGGTAGCCGCTATCGAATTCGACCCACTTCTGCGTGTCGGGATGGTGGAATCCGAGCTTGACCGCGTGCAGCCACTGCCGTTCAAGCCCGAGTTCTTTGGCCAGCACCGGATCGGCACCGTAGGGCAGGTCGCCCACGCAGGGATGCTTGGTCGCGGAGAAGTGGACGCGGATCTGGTGCGTGCGCCCGGTTTCGAGGTGGACTTCGACGAGCGCGGCACGGCGGTGGGCCTCGATGACCTCGTAGTGGGTGATCGCGTTCTTGCCTTCCGTGCGCACGGCGTAGAGCCCGTCGTGCTTCGGATGCCGTGCGATGGGGGCGTCGATGGTTCCGAGCACCGGGTCGGGAAGCCCCTGGACGACCGCATGGTAGGTCTTCTCCACCGTGCGCTCCTTGAACGCACGCTTGAGCATGCTGTAGGCGTATTCGCTCTTCGCCACGACCATGAGACCGGAAGTGCCCACGTCGAGGCGCTGAACGATGCCCTGACGTTCGGGAGCACCGGAGGTCGCGATCCGGAAACCGGCTGCGGCGAGTCCGCCGACGACGGTTCTTCCGGTCCAGCCGATGGCCGGATGGGCCGCGACGCCGACGGGTTTGTCGACGACGACGAAGGCATCCTCGTCGTGGACGATCCGCATGCCCGGCACCGGGTCGGCCACGACTTCGAGGGGCCGTTTCGGTTCGGGCATCATGATGTCGAGGCGTTCGCCGGCGATGACCCGGTCGGATTTGATCACGGGACGTCCGGACATCTGCACACCCCCGTCGGCGCAGATGTCTGCGGCGGCGGTGCGGGAGAGTCCGAGAAGCTTCGACATCGCAGCGTCCACGCGCTGGCCTTCGAGCCCCTCAGGGACGAGGATGGAACGTTCGGTCATTGAGAGTCCTCTTTCACACGGGTGGAGTCCGAACCGTCGAGTTCGATGCCTTTGAGGCTGGCGATGATGAGCACCACGGCAGCGGCGGAGATCGCAATATCGGCGACATTGCAGATGAACAGCGACAGATCGATGAAGTCGACGACGGCCCCGTGGAGGAATGCCGGTTCCCGGAACAGCCGATCGACGAGGTTGCCGAAGAGCCCGCCCAGCAGCAGGCCGAATCCGATCGCCCACGCCCGAGAACCGAGTTTGCGGGAGAGCAGGAGGATCGCGATGAACACGCCGACGGCGATGAGCGGGAACACCCAGGTCACACTCGAACCGAGTCCCAGGGCGGCACCGGGGTTGCGGTAGAAGTTGAACCCGGCCAAGGACCCGATCACGGGCACCGGCGGTTGCCCTTCGAGCAGAGTGACGGCGAGGAATTTTGTGACCTGATCGATGACGAGCACGATCGCCGCGATCGAGAACAGGAGGACCAGCTTGGCGGCACGAGGTCTGTTCACCCGTGGGGCAGGATCGTTCATTCGGTTCATTCTAGTCCACCGTCATCGACGTCGAACGCGCACGACTGAGGTCCGGGACCTCCGCGGAGTTCCCGGACCTCTGCCGTGCGCTGTGGATCAGAGCTTGTGGTTCGACGAACCGCCCAGCGGATTGTTTCCGTCGAGGGTCTCCGGAGCCAGGCTCGTGGAGTTCTCGAGGTCCCGCAGCTGATCGTTGAGGTAGCTCTTCAGACGTGTGCGGTACTGACGTTCGAAGTTCGACAGCTGGTCGATCGACCGCTCCAGCGTGGACTTCTGCGACTCGAGGGTCGACAGGGTCTCATCCCGCTTGGTCTCGGCCTTGCCGACGATATCGGCGGCTTCCTTCTCGGCGCCCTGGATGAGCTCGTCGCGCTTGCGCTCACCTTCGGCAACGTGCTCGTCGTGGACGCGCTGGGCCAGTGCGATGAGGCCGTGGGCATCTCCGTCGCCGCCGACTGCACCGAGGCCCGCGCCCGCTGCTCCACCGGCTGCGCCGGCAGCGACTGCGGGTGCAGCCGAGGACTCCTGCGGAGTCGGTGCGGCTTCCTTGACCACCGGAGCGGAGGTCTGAGCCGGGGCTTCTTCGACCGGTGCCGGAGCGGCAGGTGCTTCCTGGGGTGCCGGCGCCTCGGCCTGCTCCTCGGGAGCCGGAACCGCGGCAGGCATGGCCTGGGTAGCGTCGATGTCCTGCGCCGGAGCGGCGGAGGCGCCGCCGGCTTCGAGTTCCTTCACACGCTGTTCGGCGGTGGAGAGCTTCTGACGCAGTTCGTCGTTCTCCTGGTAGAGACGGCGGATCTCAACGACGACCTCATCAAGGAAATCGTCGACTTCATCCTGGTCGTACCCGTCGCGGAACTTCACATGCTGGAACCGCTTGTTTACTACGTCTTCAGGCGTGAGCGCCATGAGGTCACCTTCGGTCGATCTACAATCATTACGCTGCCGCCCGGAAGGACGGCTTCAACGTCACATTAGCGTAACACCTGCAGTTTTGTCGTGCAGTTAAGGCGTGTCACGCATTCGATGACGAACTTTTACCTATCCGAGGCTAACAAGGTCTCCACACGCTCGGCCAATTTCGGTGAGTATATTCACCATTTATCGCCTATTGGGACAATCGAATCCCGATATTCGCATTGCACTTCGTTGAGGCATTTCACGAGGCACAATCAGCATTTCGGGCTATTCGCCGCAAACACCGGTCTCCGCTCTCCTGTGAGCGTGGGACCCTCCGCGCCGGGGATCAGGCCGTGGTGTGCGAGAGGTTGAAGAACACCGAGGCGATGATCTGGATGCCGAT
Source organism: Brevibacterium sp. FAM 27836 (assembly GCF_051351055.1). NCBI lineage: Bacteria > Bacillati > Actinomycetota > Actinomycetes > Micrococcales > Brevibacteriaceae > Brevibacterium > Brevibacterium sp. FAM 27836. Next base: position 3,635,743 of record NZ_CP195711.1, on the reverse strand, counting down.
GAGCAGAACGATGAAGCCGAGATCGAGCGAGATCTGCCCCAGCCGCAGTGGTGGGATGACCTTGCGCAGCAGCTTCAGCGGCGGGTCGGTGAGTGTGTAGACGATCTCCGCGAGGACGAGGAAGAAACCGGCCGGCTTCCAGTCACGGGAGAACACCTGGACCAGGTCGAGCACGACTCGGGCCAGGAGCACGTAGACATAGAGGCTCAGCGCAGTGCCGAGGATGTAGAAGATCATGGCCACGGGGGTCCCTCGCGCCTTTCGTTGGTGCTTGAGTGTCGGAGCCCCAGCCTAACGGCTCGAGCTGAAGAGGAGTTGAGAGAAGTTCCCGAACCGCTCAGCTCTGGTTGAAGAAGCTGGCCTGAGTGTCCGAATCGGCTTCGTTCTCGCCTGCGACCTCGATGTTCTCCGGGGTGAGCAGGAAGACCTTGTTCGTCACCCGTTCGATCGAACCGTGCAGACCGAAGATGAGGCCGGCGGAGAAGTCGACGAGCCGCTTGGAGTTGTTCTCGTCCATCTCCGAGAGGTTCATGATCACCGGGGTGCCTTCGCGGAAGGCCGATCCGATGACCATGGCATCGTTGTAGCTGCGCGGGTGGATGGTCCTGATGCGATTCATTGAGGTTCCTGGAGCCGGGGTGTCTACGGGACGAATCGGTGACGGGTGGATCGGCGTCACCGGAGCGGGGCTGCGATCCTCTGCCGTTTCGGGTTCTTCGTGCCGGTCGACGTCGTCGAAGGTTTCGATGACTTCGCGGTCCCGGTATGCGGGTTCGCGACGCTCGGACTCATGGCGCTCGGTGGTCTCGTCCTCTTCTTCGACGAAACCCAGGTATTCCAGCGTCTTCTTGATTGCTGACATGTCTTAAGCTCCTCGGACTTCGGCACTTGCTCACCTGTGGCCCAAACTATCGCACGTGGGCATGCGGAAGGGTGAGTCCTACGGGTGTGTCGTGGGGTTTTCTTCCTGCAGCCAGATGATCCCGGCGAACCGGCCCGTCCGCTGGTGCCTGCGATAGGAGAACAGATCTTCGGATTCCTTGGTGCAGGTGCGGGAGAAATGGTCGATGGTCACGCCTTCCCGGCGCAGCTGTTCGGCGACTGCTCCGGCGACGTCCAGTGCAGGGGTTCCCGTCACCGACACCGAGGCGGCCGTGGGCTCGATCTCGGCGACTTCGGTGCGCAGTTCGGCTGAGACCTCGTAGCAGCGAGGGCACACCGAGGGCCCGATGACGGCGTGGATCTCACCGGCTCCCGCGTCCCGCATGCGCGCGATCGTGCCGGGCACGACTCCTGCGGCCATTCCCTGCCGGCCGGCGTGGATACCCGCGATGATCCCGGTGTCGGCATCGGCGAGCATGATCGGGGTGCAGTCGGCGACCATGATCGCCAGTCCGATGCCGCCGAGGTTCGTCATCTGCGCATCGGCTTCGACGGGAGCCTGCCGCAGTTCGGTCTCGGCGGCGATGCTGTTCACCGTGGTGCCATGGACCTGGGAGACGAAGGACAGACGTTCGCCGCTCAGACCCAGGACCTGGGCCAGAGCGGCGCGGTTGGCTGCGACGAGTTCGTCATCATCGCCGACATGGCGGGCGAGGTTGAACGAGGCGAAGTCCCCGCTCGAGTACCCGCCGTGCCGGTCGGTGAAGGCGACGTGGGCGGTGCGCCTGCCGGGGATGACGAACCTCGAGCGCAGCATGTTACTTGAGGAAGTCCGGGATATCGAGGTCGTTGTCGACGTTCGAGCTGCTGCGTTCGTTGGGCAGCGTGGCCGGAATCTGGTAGTCCTCGCTGCGGCGAGCCGGCTGCGCCTCCGTGGCTTCGGCGTCCTCGGCCTCAGGTTCGGAGATCACGGGTGATTCGTTCTCGGTCTCTGCCGGGGCGGCGGCCGGGATGGAGGCCGGGACCGCTTCGGCACCCGCGGATTCGGCGTTCGGGGAGGTGTTGTCGAAGCCGGCGGCGATGACGGTCACGCGGCATTCGTCGCCGATGTTGTCGTCGATCACGGCGCCGAAGATGATGTTCGCTTCGGGGTGGGCCGCTTCCTGGACCAGACGCGCTGCCTCGTTGACTTCGAAGAGACCGAGGTCGCCGCCGCCGGTGATGCAGAAGAGCACGCCGTGGGCTCCGTCGATGCTGGCTTCCAGCAGCGGGGAGGCGATGGCGGATTCGGCGGCCTGCACGGCGCGGTCGTCTCCGGTGGCCGCACCGATGCCCATGAGCGCGGTGCCGGCATCCTGCATGACGGACTTCACGTCGGCGAAGTCGAGGTTGATCAGGCCCGGGACCGAGATGAGGTCGGTGATGCCCTGGACACCGGAGCGCAGGACTTCATCGGCCGAGCGGAAGGCTTCGACGACGGAGACGCTGCGATCGGAGATCGACAGCAGTCGGTCGTTGGGAATGACGATGAGGGTGTCGACCTCTTCGCGCAGAGCGGCGATGCCGGCTTCGGCCTGCGCGGAACGACGGCGCCCCTCGAAGGTGAACGGGCGGGTGACGACGCCGATGGTCAGGGCGCCGAGCGAACGGGCCACTCGAGCGACAACGGGGGCCGCACCGGTTCCCGTGCCGCCGCCTTCGCCGGCGGTGACGAAGACCATGTCGGCGCCCTCGAGGGCATCGCGGATGGCCTCTTCGGACGAGTCGGCGGCCTTGCGTCCGATCTCCGGATCGGCTCCGGCGCCGAGGCCGCGGGTCTGGTCACGGCCGATCTCCAGCTTCACATCCGCGTCGGAGAGAACGAGAGCCTGGGCATCGGTGTTGATTGCGATGAACTCCACGCCGCGCAGGCCGACGTCGATCATCCTCTGCACAGCGTTGACACCGCCGCCGCCGGTTCCGGCAACCTTGATATCCGCTCCGGATTGTGGGAATTCAGCCAAGTCGGTTCCTCGTCTCAAGCGCTTCAGTCACGCAGGGTCTGCGTGCGCATTCGGTCTGTGTTCTCTGCCCTGAGGCTATTGGGCGGGGCAACATCACTGCAACCATTCTCCCCGGAGTGTCGGGCTTCGGCCAAACTTCCCACCCGGTGTGTCGGAGCCAAACAGCGGCAATCGTCGGCGATTCGTGCCGTGGCGCAGACGTGGGCGTCTCCCACGCGAGAACTGCCTCAGTTCGTCACGGGCACCGAGGGCACGGAGACGTCGATCTCGGTGCGGCCCTCGGCGGCCAGCTGGGCGGCTGTGCGCACCTTGAGGCTGGCGTTCGAGGAATCGCCGAGGACGACCGTGGCATGGTCGTCGCCGGTGTCGAGTTCGGCTTGGAGACTGTTCGCGTCCTTCGCCTCGATGGTCGTCAGCTGCCCGCGCAGCTCGGGCCGCAGGTGGCCGAGGAAGCGGATGACTGCGGAGACCGTCGACTTGTCGGGTTCGTCTCCGGAGTCTCCGAGCACCGTGAGCTTCTTCGGCGCTTTGTCCACGACGCCGAGGTCGACGGCCGCGGCGTCGTAGAGGCGGTAGCCCGAGGAGCCTTCGATCGCAAGCACCGGAGTCCGGTCGGTGATCGTGATCTGCAGCGACCGGGGCCCGGCGTAGCGGACCGCGGCCTCTTGGGCCTTCGGGAACTTCTTGAGCACGGACTTCTCCACCGTCCCGGGACGCACCTGAGGCAGTGGGGTGCCGCCTTCCCCATCGAGGACGAAGGAGCTCACCGAGTCGTGGTCGACGAGTTCGCTGCCTTTCACGTTCACCTTCTGCAGGGCCAGCAGCGGTGAGAACCATGCGATGGCGGCGACGGCGAGCACACCGAGGACGAGGCCGATGGCGATGAGGCGTCTGCGCCACAGCTGCCGGCGGCGGGCCCGGATGACCCCGGTGAGATCGGCGGTGGAGTTCTCACCGGCGCGGGCTGGGGGAAGCGGCACCATCGGTCTCAGCTCTCCAGTGCGCTCAGCAGCTCGGGCCCGAGGATCGTCACATCCCCGGCGCCGAGAGTGAGCACGAGGTCGCCGGGACGCACGCGCTCGGCGACGAAGGGAACCGCCGCGGCGAACGACTCTTCGAAGGTGACGTGATCGTGCGGGACCCGATCGGCGATGAGGGCGCCGGTGACACCGGGAACCGGGTCTTCGCGGGCGGGGAAGACGTCGAGCACGACGACTTCGTCGGCCAGGCCCAGAGCTCGGCCGAACTCCTCCCGGAACTCCATGGTCCTCGAATACAGGTGGGGTTGGAAGATCGCCCAGACGCGTCCGCCGTCGGTGACGACTCCGCGGGCGGCGTTGAGAACGGCCCGCAGCTCTGTCGGGTGATGAGCGTAGTCGTCGATGACGCGCACTCCGGCGGCGATCCCGCGCTCTTCGAAGCGGCGGCGTGTGCCGCCGTATTCGGCCAGGCCCGTCGCCGCACGGTCGACATCCGCGCCGAGGCAGTGCGCCACGGCGATCGCGGCAGTGGCGTTGAGCGCGTTGTGCAGTCCCGGCTGCCGCAGTTCGACGCTCAGAGGTGTCTCGCGTCCGGGCAGGTCGAGGTCGAAGCGTGAGCCGATCCCGGAGTCGAGGTTGTTCAGCAGGACGTCGGCGTCGTCTCCCGTGCCGTAGAACACGACGTCGGCGCCTTGGGCTCGGGCCGCCGTGGCCACGTCGTGGGATCCGGCATCGTCGGCGCAGGCGATGATGGTGCCGCCGCGGGACTGGATGCCGTTGCAGAATTCGATGAACGCCTCGCGGACCTTCTCCGGTGTCCCGTAGTGGTCGAGGTGGTCGGCTTCGACGTTCGTGAGGATGCCGATGGTCGGTTCGTAGAGGAGGAAGGATCCGTCGGATTCGTCCGCCTCGGCGACGAAGACATCACCGGTGCCCAGGTGCGCGTTCGTGCCCGTCGTCGACAGCACTCCGCCGATGACGAACGAGGGGTCGATGCCGCAGGCCTGCAGGGCCACGGTCGCCATCGAGGTCGTCGTGGTCTTTCCGTGGGTGCCGGCCACGGCCACGGCGCGTTTGTCGACCATGAGCGAGGCGAGGGCACCGGAGCGGTGGAGGATGCGCAGTCCCCGGCGCTGCGCCTCGACGAGTTCGGGGTTGTCCTTGCGGATGGCGGAGGAGATGACGAGGGTATCGGCGTCGCCGAGGTTGTCCGCCGAATGTCCGATCGTGACGGTGGCGCCGAGGGTTCGCAGAACGTCGACGACGTTGGATTCCTTCGCATCCGATCCCGAGACGTCGACTCCGTTCATGACCATGATCCGGGCGATTCCGGACATTCCCGATCCGCCGATGCCGATGAAGTGGACGGCACCGAGTTCGGTGACGGGGACGATATTCGCTTGGGACATGTTCAGCCTTCCAACGCGCGGGTGACGATGCCGGCCATTCGGGCTGCGGCGTCGGTGGGATAGTTCAGTGCAGAAGCGGCGCGGCTCATCTCCTCCAGCCGCGGCCGGTCGCCGAGCAGCGGCAGGATGCTCTCGGTGACCGTCGCAGCGGAGAATTCGGCGTTGTCGACCATGAGCGAAGCTCCGGCCTCGACGCTGCCGGCCGCGTTCAGTCGCTGTTCGCCGTTGCCGATGGCCAACGGCACGTAGAGGGCGGGCACGCCGACGACGGTCGTCTCGGAGACGGTGGCGGCTCCGGACCGGGCGACGAGGAGATCGGCCACGGAGTAGGCCCGGTGCATGCCGTCGACATAGTCGACGACATGGTAGTCGGGCAGCTGAGCGGTGGCGGACCGCAGCTCCTCACCTTTTCCGGCTCCGGTGATGTGGAGGACCTGGACGCCTGCCTCCTGGCAGGCATCGGCGGAGGCGAGGAAGGCTGCGTTGATCTTCTGTGCGCCCGAGGACCCGCCGGTGACGACGAGCACGGGAGCGTCGTCACGCAGCCCCAGGTCGGCGCGGTGAGCGGCCCGCTGGTCGGCATCGCTGCGGTCGAGCGCGGTGATCTCCGCGGGCATCGGCATGCCCACGAGCGTCGAGTTGCGCAGCTCCGTGTCCGGGAAGGTGATGCCCACCCGCCCGGCGGTCGTCAGTCGCGCGCCGAGGCGGTTGGCCATTCCGGGTTTCGCATTGGCTTCGTGGACGATGAGCGGAATCTTCGCCTGCTTCGCGGCGAGGAATGCCGGCGGGCAGACGTAGCCGCCGACACCGACGACGGCGGAGACGTTCCGGGAGGTGATGATCTTCCTGACCGCGGAGATGTTTCCGGCGAAGCGCCCGGGGAACCTCAACAGGGACGGACTGATCGATCGGGGCATGGGCACCTTGTCGATGGTGAGCAGTTCGAAGCCGGCGCGGGGCACGAGCTCGGCTTCGAGTCCGTCGGGGGTGCCCAGGGCGATGATGTCCCAGTCCGGGTGCTTCTCACGCAGTTCCCGGCCGATCGCCAGCATCGGCGAGATATGGCCGGTGGTGCCTCCACCGGCCAGGAGGATACTCGTCATCTCATTTCCTTCTCTTGCGGGCGAGCACGGCGAACGATGATCGCATGCGATCTCTGTGGACGATGATGGCTTCTTCGGCTCCGGGTTCCGTGCGGGCGAACGACAGGAGCACGCCGATGGCCAGGAGCGAGGCGATGATCGACGAACCTCCGTAGGACACGAAGGGCAGGGGCAGGCCGATGACGGGCAGCAGTCCGGTGACGACACCGATGTTGATCGCGGCCTGTCCGATGATGAGGGCGAAGAAGCCGGCAGTGGCGACCTGGACCATGAGGTTGTCCGAGCGCAGGATCACCCGGACCATCCCGTAGCCGAGGACGGCGAAGACGAAGACGACGACGAGCGAGCCGACGAGGCCGAGCTCCTCGCCGATGATGGCGAAGATGAAGTCGTTGTGGGCTTCGGGCAGCCAGGACCACTTCTCGCGGCTGGCGCCCAGTCCGACGCCGAACCAGCCTCCGGAGGCCAGGGAGAACAGGCCGTGGTTGGACTGCCACGCTTGGCCCATCGTGTCGGCGGCGGTCTGGTCGGCGTGGCCGGTGAGCATCGCCTTGATGCGGTTGAGGCGGTTCTCCGACGTGAGGACGAAGAAGACGACTGCGGCGGCGAGGATGCTGCCGAGCAGAAGGAAGTACTTGATCGGGAAACCGCCGATGAACAGGCACACCACAGCCATGGCAATGAAGACGAGGCCGGTCCCGAGGTCGTTGCCGCCGACGACGAGGCCGACGGCGGCGAGCACACCGGGTACGACGGGGACCATGGCGTGGCCGAAGGTGGTGAGCCTGCCGAACTTCTGGGCGAGCGTGAAACCGAGCCACAGGGCCAAGGCGACCTTGAGGAATTCTGAGGGTTGGATCTGGAATCCGCCGAGGCCGATCCAGTTCGCATTGCCCTTCGCGGACTTGCCGAGGCCGGGCACGTAGACCGCCGCCTGCATGGCGAGGCCGACGAGCATCGCCGGCCAGGCGAGCCTGCGCCATACGCTCAGGGGCATGAAGCTGGCGACGACCATGAGGGCGAGGCCGACGCCGGCGAACAGTGCCTGCTTGTTGAAATAGGCGAAGGAGGAGCCCGCTCCCCCGGCATAGGAGGTGATCGACGAAGCCGAGAGCACCATGACGAGTCCGAGGCCGGTGAGGGCGAGCACGGACACGAGGATGATGTAGTAGGTCGTCAGCGGGTAGGCGGAGAAACGCGAATAGTCCTCACGCAGGGCCGTCCAGACCCTTTTGACCACCGAGGGATTCTTCGCCGATGGCTTCTTCCCAGCGCCTGTCTGTCTGCTCTCAGCGGAGGCGGCGGACTTCTTCGCACCGGTTGCCTTGGCCGAGGGCTGAGCCGAGGTTCTCGCCGAGCCGGCCCGCTTCGTCGATTCCGCGGCCGACTTGGGCGCGGTGGTCTTCCGTCCCGTGGTTGTCCGCCCGGCGGTCTTCCGCCCCGAGGTCTTCGCGGGGGCGGTTCGAGGTGCGGCAGTCTTCGTCGCCGCTGGCGCAGATGCCGACGTGGTCGACCTCGCTGGCGCAGATGCGGACGTGGTCGTCTTCGCGAGCTTCCGGCGACGGCGTTCATCCGCCTTCGCGGTGGTCTGCCGGCCCATCTCAGCGTCCCAGTCGGTTCTGGACGGCTTCGGTGAACAGTTCGCCGCGAGTGTTGTAGTTGAGGAACTGGTCCATGCTCGCGGCGGCTGGAGCCAGCAGCACGGTGTCGCCTTCTTCGGCCAGAGCCGCCGCGGCATCGACGGCGGCTGCCGCGACCGCTTCTCCGCGACGCTTGGGCACGCCCGAGTCGACGGCCAGTGCCGGTTCGATGCGGACGACTTCGAGGTCGGGGACGGTGGCGGCGATGGCTTCGCGGTAGGCGGAGTCATCGGCTCCGATGAGCACGAGCGCCTTGATCCGCTCCTGGTGAGCGGTGAAGAGCTCGGTGAAGTCCGCCCCCTTGGGCAGTCCTCCGGCGATCCACACGATGGAGTCGAAAGCGGCCAAGGAGGCGTTCGCTGCGTGGGTGTTCGTCGCCTTCGAATCATCGACCCAGCGGACTCCGTCGGCGTCGGCGACGGTGACCATTCGGTGGGCGCCGAGCGAATGACTGCGCAGGCCGGCCGAGATCGCCTGTCCCGGCACGTCGATGGCCCGTGCCAGGCAGGCGGCGGCAAGAGCGTTGGAGACCTGATGCGGTGCGGGGTCGCTGCCGTCGACACCGGTGGCGACCGCCACGTCGGCGAGGGAGGCGATCTCCGCGGCCGAGGAATAGCGCTGCGGGATGAATGCGCGGTCGACGAGCAGCTCCTCGACGACGCCGAGCTCACCGGGCCGCGGCACACCGGTGGTGAAGCCGATGGCCTTGGCACCTTCGATGACGTCGGCCTCTTCGACCATGTGCAGGGTCGCCTCGTCGGCGCAGTTGTACACGCACGCGAGCTTCGCATTATGGAAGATCTTCGCCTTGTCGGCGGCATAGGCCTCGGCGCTGCCGTGCCAGTCGAGGTGGTCCGGGGCGATGTTGAGCACGGCCGCGGCGTCAGCGCTCATCGACTCCTGCCAGTGGAGCTGGAAGCTCGAGAGTTCGATCGCGAGGACTTCGAGTCCCGGTTCGAGCACGGCTTCGAGCAGCGGAGTGCCGATGTTTCCGCAGGCCTTGGCCTTGAGTCCGGCGGCGAGGAGCATCGACTCGAGCATCGTCGTGGTCGTCGTCTTGCCGTTGGTGCCGGTGATGGCCAGCCATTTCGCGTCATTGGTCCCACGGATGCGCCACGCGAGCTCGACTTCGCCGATGACGGGGATGCCGGCCGCAGCCGCCGCGGCGAGCACCGGCTGGTCCGGTCGCCAGCCGGGAGAGGTGACGACGAGGTCGATCTGACCCTCGGGCAGGGCCTCCACGTGCTCGGGTCCGCGGCGGATGTCGACGTCGAAGACCTCGAGGATCTGCGCCTTCTCACTGACGTCGGCCTGATCATCACCGTCGATGACGATGACATCGGCACCGCGTTCGCCGAGGTGGACCGCCGCGGGGAATCCCGTGACCCCGAGCCCGGTGACGAGGATCCGCAGGCCGGCCAGCGACGAGTTCGGTCCGGTCAGCGCGGCCGGGACCTGCCCGACAGCCACGGTGTCGGAGGCCTGTGCAGCGGACCGGTCGTCTGCGGTCGGGTTCTGCTCATCAGCCAACGCGAGCCACCCAGTCGGCGTAGAAGAGGCAGATTCCGGCGATGACGAAGAGCGCGGCGATGATCCAGAATCTCACCACGATCGTCACTTCTGCCCACCCCTTGAGTTCGAAGTGGTGCTGCAGCGGTGCCATCCGGAACACGCGTTTGCCGGTGGTCTTGAAGGAGGCGACCTGGATGATCACCGAGAGGGTGATGATGACGAAGAGTCCGCCGAGGACGATGAGCAGCAGCTCGGTGCGCGACATGATCGCGAGTCCGGCGAAGGCGCCGCCGATGGCGAGCGAACCGGTGTCTCCCATGAAGATCTTCGCCGGTGAGGTGTTGAACCACAGGAAACCGAAGCAGGCGGCGGCCATGGCTCCGGCGACCATCGCGAGGTCGCGGGGGTCGCGCATGTAGTAGCAGGCGTTCGTGGCCTCGGACATGAGGTTGCAGTTCTGGGTCGACTGCCATGTGCCGATGACGACATAGGCGGCGAACACCACCACCGAGGCGCCGGTGGCCAGGCCGTCGAGCCCGTCGGTGAGGTTGACGGCGTTCGAGACCGCGGTGACGATGAGGTTCGCCCAGATGATGAAGAGGATGAGGCCCAGCACGGCCGAACCGAAGGCGAGGTCGAGGTTCGTGTCCCGAATGAAGGAGATCTTCGTCGACGCGGGGGTCTCTCCGAACGAGTTCGGGAACTGCAGGGCCAGGACGGCGAAGGAGATGCCGACGAAGGCCTGACCGATGAGCTTGGGCACCGGGCGCAGACCCAGTGACCGCTGCTTCTTGATCTTGATGAAGTCGTCGAGGAATCCGACGACGCCGAGTCCCGCGGCCAGCCAGAGCACCAGCAGCCCCGAGGCGGTCGGCACCGAACCGGTGAACAGGTGTCCGAGCAGGTACGCCAGGACCGCGGCGCCGATGATGACGACGCCGCCCATGGTCGGGGTGCCGCGTTTCGTCGCGTGCGAGGTCGGGCCGTCGTCACGGACGAACTGGCCGTAGCCCTGTTTGACGAGCACCCGGATGAACAGCGGAGTGCCGACGAGGGTGAGGATGAGAGCCAGGCAGGCTGCGAGCAGTACGGCAATCATTGGGCCCCCGATACTCCGGCGATTTCGTCCCCGAGGTAGCGCAGACCCGCGTCTCGGGAGGATTTGAACAGGACGATGTCGCCCGGGGCGAGTTCGGAGCTCAGTAGATCCCGCGCCTCGGCGGCGGTGGCCACCCAGATCGCCTCGTTGCCCCAGGAGCCTTCGAGGTTCGCGGCGTTGAAGATCGGCTTCGCGCCTTCACCGACGACGATGGTGCGGGTGATGTTCAGGCGCACGACGAGCTCGCCGATGTCTGAATGCGCGGACACGGACTCCTCGCCGAGTTCGAGCATCTCACCGAGAACGGCGAAGGTGCGGCGGGGCCGGTTCTCCTCATCGCCGCGGCCCATCGAGGCCAGGGTCTTCAAGGAGGCTCGCATGGATTCGGGGTTCGCGTTGTAAGCGTCGTTGAGCACGGTCACGCCCGAGGGCGAGTCGATGAGCTCCATCCGCCAGCGGCTGGCCGCCGAGGAGGTCGACAGTGTGGTCACGATCGACTTCGTGCCGACTCCGCAGGCGTGGGCGATGGCCGCGGCCGCCAGGGCATTGCCGACGTGGTGTTCGCCGATGAGGGCCAGTCGCACCTCAGACGGTTCCTCACCCGGCAGGGTGAGCGTGAACGTCGGGTGCCCGGAGGAGTCGGTGGTCACTGCGGTGCCGCGCACGATCGCATCTTCGGCGCCGACCCATTCGGGCAGGGACTCACGCTGGGAGAACCACAGGGTGGTCACTTCCGGGGTAAGCACTTCGCGCATTCCCGCCACCCGGGAGTCGTCGGCGTTGAGCACCGCGGTCGATCCTGCCGGCAGCGACTCGACGAGCTCGGCCTTGGCACGGGCGGTGTTCTCGATCGATCCGAAGACTCCGGAGTGAGCGGTGCCCACGGCGAGTTCGACGGCGATGTCCGGTCGGATGAGGCTGGTCAGGTAGGCGAGGTTGCCGATCGACCGGGCGCCCATCTCGAGAACGAGGAAGCGGGTGGACTCGCTTGCCCGCAGCGCGGTCAGCGGCACCCCCACCTCGTTGTTGTACGAGTTCGGCGGCCACACCGTCTCGGCAGCACCTGCGAGCAGGTCCGCGGCGAGGTCCTTGACCGTGGTCTTGCCCACGGAGCCGGTGATCGCGATGACGGTGAGCTCACCGTCGGCACGCAGTCCTTCGATGCTGTGCTTGGCCAACAGGCCCAGCGCCTCGGTGGCATCGGCCACGACGACGGTGGGCAGGGGCTGTTCATCGACGGTGGGGACGGATTCGCCGATGATCAGGGCCGCGCCCGCCTCGACGGCGGCTGCGGCGAATTCGATGCCGTCGAAGCTCGCGCCTCGGCGGGCGACGTAGATATCGCCGGGTCCGACTTCTCGCGAGTCGGTCACCACACCGGCGGTCAATGGGGTCTCGGGGTCGATGCCGTACAACTCGCCGTTCAAGGCGGTTGCGATCTCGGCTGCAGTCAGTCGCTTCATATCATCTGTGAACTTTACCTGGTTGTTCGCCGCCCAGTCGCATGGACAGCGCCGAGCGTGTCCGCGCCCGGTCGTCGAATTCAGTCACCGTGGTGCCCACGGTCTGGCCCGTCTCATGCCCCTTGCCCGCAATGAGCACGGTCGTGGACGGGTCTGCGGAGGCGATCGCCTCGTCGATGGCCCGGCCCCGATCGGGGACTTCGATGATCTTTTTCACACGCGCCTGGCCGGCGCTGACGGCGGCATCGACGCCTTCCCTGATGGCGGCGCGGATCGCGGCGGGATCCTCGGTGCGGGGATTGTCGTCGGTGAGAACGATCACATCGGCTTCTCGTGCCGCCGCCTGGCCCATGCCGAAGCGTTTGCCGCGGTCTCGGTCGCCGCCGGCGCCGAAGACGATGACGAGTTCCTCGGAGTCCGCGTGCAGGGTTGCCAGGGCCTTGGCGATCGCGTCGGGGGTGTGCGAGTAGTCGACGATGGCGCGTGGGAGCAGTTCGGGGTGGGATTCCTCGAGCGCCCTGGGCCCGGACACGTCGATGATCTCCATCCGGCCCGGCACCGAGGTCACGAAGCTGCGTCCGATCGCATCGATGTCTTCGGCTGCGACCCCGGATTCGATGAGCATGGCCGCGGCCAGTGCGGTGTTCGTGACGTTGAAATCGCCCGGCAGCGGCGACCGCAGCCGGATCGACCGGAGAGCGTGGGCGCTCTCGCCTTCGGCCCGGTTCGGTCCTGCGGACTCGTCGTCGCCGAGGTGGAGGACGAACTCCGACTCCCCCGGGGTGTGGTCGATGCGCCACTGGCTGCGCTCGTCGCGGCCGAGGGTGCGCACGGGCACCTGTGCGGCGTCGACCATCCGCTCGCCCCATTCGTCTTCGACGACGATGACCGCGCGGTCGGAGAAGGTGCGGGTGAACAGCTGCGCTTTGGCCTCGAAGTACTCCTCCATCGTGTTGTGGAAATCGAGGTGGTCCTGGGAGAGGTTCGTGAATCCGGCCACGGAGAAGTGGGCACCGTCCACGCGGTGCTGGCTCAGGGCGTGGGACGAGACCTCCATCGAGCAGGTGTCGACCTCAGCGGTGCGCATCTTCGCGAACAGGGCGTGCAGCTCCGGGGCCTCCGGGGTCGTGCGCACGCTCGGGACGGTGTCACCGGCGATGAGGATGGCGACGGTGCCGATGACGGCCGTGCGGTGGCCGAGGGCCGCGAGCATTCCGTCGACGAGGTAGGTCGTCGTCGTCTTCCCGTTCGTTCCCGTGACGCCGATGAGTTCGGGCACCGAGGTGGTCCCGTAGACGGCGGCGGAGACGAATCCGAGCACCGCGCGGGGGGCTTCGACGATGAGGGCGGTGACCCCGTCGAGGAGTGCCCGGTCGGACTCGGTTCCACCGAGTGCCTCGGTGACCTGCGTCCAGCCGTGCGAGTCGGTGAGGATCGCGTCGACGCCTGAGCGGATGAGCTCGGGGGCGAATTTCGCTCCGTGGACATTGGCTCCCGGCAGCGCGGCGTAGAGCTGGCCGGGTGCGACCGCACGCGAGTCATGGGAGACTCCCGTGACCTCCTTCTCGGGATCGCCGTGGACGGTGCCGGGGGCGATCGGCAGCAGCTGTGAAAAACGCATCATTTCCATTCTCGGGCAGGCAGCTCGGGTTTCTCGGTCGACGGCGGGATCTTCAGGTGCCGCATCGCGAAGCCTGCGACATCGGAGAAGACTGGGGCAGCGGCCTGACCACCGTAGTAGCCCTTTCGCGGCCGCTGCAATGTCACGGAGATCGCGAGTTCGGGGTCTTCTGCCGGAAGCACACCGACGAAGGACGCGGTGTATCCGTCGTAGCCGCCGCCTTCGGCCGCCGGCGCCTGCGCGGTGCCGGTCTTACCGGCCACCCGGTAGCCCGAGACCTGCGCGGACTGGCCGGTGCCTTCGGCGACGACGCCTTCGAGGATGCGCAGGGTCTCATCCGCGGCCTTCTCGCTCACGACTCGCTGCGTCTTCCCGGGCGGGGTCGACAGGGCCCGGCCCTGCGGGGAGATCATGCCCTCGACGAGGCGGGAGGGCACGTGGACACCGCCGTTGGCGATGGTCGAGATGACGTCGGTGGTCTGCAGCGCGTTCGCGGCCATGCCCTGACCGAACATCACGGTGTACTTCGTGCGGCCGTCCCAGTCCTTGTACGGGTGGAGGATGCCTCCCGTCTCGGCGGGGAAGCCGATCCCCGTGGTCGAGCCGAAGCCGAACCTCTTCATGTATTCGTAGCGCTGCTCCTCGGTGAGCTTCTCGCCGGCGAGGATGGTGCCGGTGTTCGAGGACTGCGCAAGGATTCCGGCGAACGTGAGCTTCTCGTCGGGGTGTTCGTGGGAGTCGCGGAACTCTTCGTTGTTCGGTGCCTTCCATTTGTCGGGAACCGTGAATTCCTGTTCGGGGGTGACCAGTCCTTGGTCGAGCAGGGCGGCGGCCGTGACCATCTTCGCCGTCGAACCGGGTTCGAAGACGTCGGTGAAGATCCGGGAACCGCGGTCCTCGCCGTCGACCTTGCCCGGAGAGTTCGGGTCGACGGTGGGCGCATCGGCGGCGGTGAGGACCCGTCCGGTCTTGACCTCTTTGATGACGATGGACGCGGATTCGGCCTTGTGCTTCTTCCGCTGCTCTTCGATGGCCTGCTGTGCGTAGTACTGCAGGTCCGGATCGATCGTCGTCTGCAGCCCTTCGCCGTCGACGGCGTCCTTGATGTTGTTGTCCCCGAGCGGGATGATCTCTCCGCGCGCACCGCGTTCGTACTGCTGCTGGCCGTCTCTGCCGGACAGCTGATCGTCGTAGGCCATCTCGAGGCCGGCCTGCGCGGTGCCGTCGGAGCTTAAGAATCCGACGAGATTGCCGGCCACCCCGCCGGCGGGATAGGAGCGCACGGCGTACTCCTCGGCGGAGATGCCGAGGACCTCGAGTTTCTGCACGTCCCGCCAGGTCTCCGAGGTCAGTCCTTTGGCCACGGGGTTCCAGCGTTTGTCACCGACGAGTTTCGGGTAGATGAGTCCGGGGTCGGTATTCAGGGGCTTCGCCAGCGCCTCGGCGGCACCCCATGCGCCGACGAGTTTTCCGTCGACCTTGTATTGGGCGACGTTCTGCTGGTCGACGACGAGCTGGTATCGGGAGACGCTGTCGGCGAGCACCGTGCCGTCGGAGGCGAGGATCTGTCCCCGATCGGCCGGTAGGGTCTGGGTGACGAGGCGGTTGGACAGGGCCTTCTCCGCAAGCTTCATCGAGTCCATTCCCTGAATGGACACGAGCCGCACGGAGGTGATGAGCAGAGCGAGGATCGACAGCGCGGCGATGAGGCCCATGCGCAGGCGCAGATTGGGTCCTGCGTTCTTGCGCTTCTTCTTCAGTCGGCTCGTGGCTGGGCCCATTGCACTTGTCCTCGGTCCTTGGCATGGTCGGCGAATGGTTCGGTCAGGCCGTTCCCTGGTCCCGGTGAGCTCGGACTACTTCGGTGACTCCTGGCTCGGAGCCGCGATGTCGTTGCTCGGGCTGCCCCCGACGACCGGGAGCTTCTCATCCGATCGTAGATTGGGTCGGAGGTCTTCGCGTGTATCGGCGCGCGGCCCGGGCACGACTGTGGGCTCTTTCTCACCGCTGACGTCGATTCCCGGGGCATCGATGATCTTCCCGGTCTTCGCGTCGAGGAATTCCGGGGAGGAGTCGCGGACGAGGCCGAGCTCTTCGGCGGCGAGGGCGATGTTCTGCGGGGACTCGCGGTAGGAGTTGTCCTCGACGAGGCGGTCCTTCTGCTCGGCCAGCGCTTCCTTCTCCGAGGTCAGCTGGTCGACCTTGTAGGAGGTGTGGGACACGAAGATGTTGAGCAGCAGCACGGCCACGAGTGTGGCCACGAGGATCCCCACGCACAGCAGCGAGAAGGGCAGACGCGATTTCGGCAGCTCGAACTTCAGCAGACGCAGCTTCGCCGCGCTGCCTGCTTCTTCGAGGCGGCGGTGACGTTCGGGGAAGTTGTGCTGGCGGGCTCTTGCCGTGGAGTTGCTCACGATCGTGCCTCCCTGATCTTCTGCACTGCCCGCAGTCGGACGCTGGCCGCCCGCGGGTTGGTCTCTGCCTCTGCTTCGTCCGCCTTCTCTGCGCCCCGAATGATCTCGGTCAGCCAGGGTCGGAGGTCTTCGGGGACCACCGGCAGGTCCGGTGGCGCCGAGGAGGTCGTGGCCTTGCGCAGCGTCTTCTTCACGATGGTGTCTTCGAGCGACTGGTAGGACTCGATGACGGCCACTCCCCCGATGTGCAGGGCTTCCAGTGCCGCCGGCAGCGCAGTGCGCAGCACCCCGAGTTCGTCGTTGACCTCGATGCGCAGGGCCTGGAAGGTGCGTTTGGCGGGGTGGGACTTCTTCTTCGTCTGCGGGATCACGCGGCCGAGCATCGCGGCGAGCTGGTCCGAGGTCTCCCACGGTGTGTGTTCACGGTCGGTGACGATGATCTTCGCGATCCTGCCCGCCAGCTTCTCTTCGCCGTATTCGCGCAGGATCCGTCGCAGCTCGGCTTCGGAGTAGGTGGCGAGCACCTCGGCGGCGGTGAGCTCCTGCGTGCGATCCATGCGCATATCCAGGGGCGCGGGCCGGGAGTACGAGAATCCGCGATCGTCTTCGTCGAGCTGCAGGGAGGACACTCCGAGGTCGAGCAGGATCGCGCTGATCGCGGCGATGCCGAGGTCATCGAGGACTTCGGGCAGCTCATCGTCGACGGCGTGGACGATGTCGGTGCGATCGGCGAAGGGGGCCAGGCGTGTGGTGGCGATGTCGATGGCCTGCAGGTCGCGGTCGATGCCGACGAGGTGGACATCGGGAAAAGCCTGGAGGACGGCTTCGGAGTGGCCGCCCATGCCCAGTGTGCCGTCGACGACGACGGGGGTGATTCCGGCTTCGCGAGCGGCCTCGACACCGACGCCGATGAGTTCGACCACGCGTTCGAGGAGCACCGGTACGTGCTGAGCTGTCATGCGTTGGTCCTTCGTCAGTGGGTGGTTCGGGGGTGCGTGCTGCTGGAGCCAGAACCTTGCCCGCCGCGGCCCTGCCACCGGGGAAGTGTGTCAGGACGTCCGAGCTTCGGAAACGGGGAAGTTCCCCGAAACTCGAGCACGGCGGGCAAGGATCAAGCCCGAGCAGAATCAGATCACTCCGGGGATCACCTCCTCTTCGCGTTCGGCGAAGGCCTGCTGAGCGCCGACGAGGTAGTCCTCCCAGGTCGGTGCGTCCCAGATCTCGACTCGGTTGCCCATGCCGATCACTGCGACCTCCCGATCAAGTGATGCGTACTGCCGCAATATGTTCGGGACCGTGATGCGCCCCTGTTTGTCCGGTTGGTCCGCAAAAGCCGCCGACAGGAACACACGCTGGTAATCGCGGGCTTCCTTATTCGTCTTCGGCGCGTTCTGGATTCGCTCGTGCTCGGCTTCGAACTCCGTGGTGGGGAACAGGGTGAGGCAGTTCTCCTGGCCACGAGTGAGGACGAGTCCGGGCGACAGCTCCTCGCGGAACTTTGCGGGCAGGATGAGGCGACCTTTGTCGTCGAGCTTCTGCATATGAGTGCCCAAGAACATGTCGTCTCACCCCTTTCGGAAACCCATTGGCTCCGATAGCAACCACAGTACTCCACTTCCCTCCACGTATTCCAGCTTCTTGTCCGACCGACGTTGAAGCTCTTATGTTTTCCCAGGTCAGATAGGTGGAGGAAAGTGGGGAAAATTTTCCGTCGGTGCGTCGCCGGCGTGGTCGAAAGCCATGAAACCGTGGTCCCCTGGTGCCGGTTGACCGCTTCGGAGAAGGCCGGTCAAGTGGCCGAGATCCGCGAGTTCTCGCGGATCTCACCGGATCCTCCCGCCGAGGTGGAGCACAGCGGGGAGGAAAGTGGAGGGTCCACGTGGAGGAAAGTGGGGAGCGCAGTGGGGAGGCCAATGGGGAGCGCAGTGGGGAGGATGCTGGGGAGCGCAGTGGGGAGGATGCTGGGGAGTGCGGTGGGGAGGGCTCTGGGGAGCCTGAAAGAAGCTCGTGTGGCTGGGGCCGCGGGCATGAGGAACAATGGAGGGTATGTCGATCAGCCAAGAAGGTACACAGACCAATTCCGTGATCGGTGCCGAACACATCGAATGGGTGCAGCACCTGACCTCGCGGGCGCGCACGGCGATGAACGCGGTGCTCGAAGGCAAGGACGAAGCGGTCGGGCTCTCGCTCATCGCGCTGCTCGCCGGCGGCCATGTCCTCCTCGAAGACGTTCCGGGGGTCGGCAAGACCCTCCTCGCCCGTGCCATGGGCAAGGTCGTCGACGGCTCCGTGCGCCGCATCCAGTTCACTCCGGACCTGCTGCCCACCGACGTCGTCGGCGTCAACCTGTTCAACCAGGAGACCCGGCACTTCGAGTTCCGGCAGGGCCCGGTGTTCGCGAACATCGTCATCGCCGATGAGATCAACCGCGCCTCGCCCAAGACCCAGTCGGCGATGCTCGAGTGCATGGCCGAAGGACAGGCGACGATCGACGGGCAGACCTACCAGATGCCGACGCCGTTCATCGTCGTCGCCACCCAGAACCCGATCGACATGGAGGGCACCTACGCCCTGCCCGAGGCGCAGCGCGACCGGTTCCTCACCCGGATCTCGCTCGGCTACCCCGCCACGGCCGATGAGGTCGACCTGCTGGACAATCAGATCCAGAACGATCCGCTGGAGTCCGCGACGGCGGTGACGAACCTCGAGCAGATCACGCAGGCACGCACCATCGTCCGGCACGTCTCGGCGAGTCGTCAGCTGCGCGAGTACATCGTGGCGATCCTCCAGGCCACCCGCGATGATCAGGCGATTCTGCTCGGCAGCTCGCCGCGCGGCGGCGTTCACCTGCTGCGTGCTGCCAAGGCCCGGGCGGCACTGTCGGGGCGCACCTTCGCCACCCCCGATGATGTGCAGGCTCTGGCGCCGTACATCCTCGCCCACCGCATCATCCCCCGCGATGGCGACGACTCGGATCTGGCCGCGGACCTCATCGGCCGCGTACTGGCCCGCGTGCCCGTCTCGGCGAACCAGTGACGGCATGCGACTGAGCACCTCGGGAATCATCTTCGTCCTCGCCGGGGCGGCCCTCATCATCACGGCCTACCGCTTCGCCCTGCCCGGACTGCTTCCGGCCGGGCTGCTCCTGCTCGGACTCGTCGTGCTCTCGGCGCTGCTCGTCCTGTGGGGCACCCGACGCGTGTCGATCGCGATGAGCACCAACGTGCATCAGGTCTTCCTGCCGGGCGGCCGGGACCGCTATCCGCTGGCAGCCGAAGGCAAGGAGGTCGAGATCGAGGCGCAGGTGACCAATATCGGTCAGCTCGCGATCCCCTCTGCGACCATCGACTTCGTCGCCGCCGAGGGTTTCGGCGACTCCACCTCCGGTGAGGTGCCGGCCTTGAGCCAGCGGGCTTCGCAGACCGTGCTCACCTCGTTCACACCGCACCGGCGTGGGGTCTCCGGCATCGAGTCGGTGCTCCTGACCGTCTTCGGCCCCTTCGGACTGGTCAAGATGAAGCGGAAGGTCCATGGGGCCTTCCCCGTCGCCGTGTCCGTTCCGCACCTGGGCGCACGCATTCCGAAGGATTCGTCGATCCGGCCCGCCCGCCTCGACGACGGCAAGATCCGCTCCGGACACACCACCCGCGACTTCCACACGCGTGAGTATGTGCCCGGTGACGATCTGCGGCACGTCCACTGGCCCTCGACCGCGAAGTCCGGTGAACTCATGGTCCGCCACGAGGCCGATGAGGAGACGCTGTACGCGCTCATCCTCGTCGACCTCGCCGCCGATGCCGACGCCGCGGAACCCAGTGACCTCGAGATCGAATTCCTGCTGGCGGCGGCAACGGCTGCCGGAACCGCTTTCCTGCGAGCCGACTACGAAGTCAATGTCGTCGCCCCCCGCTACCAGATCAGATTCAAAGGAGCGCGCGACATCGACAAGCTGCGTCTTCTCTCCGCCCTTGTTCGCCCGGGCAGAGTCGAGCTTCCCGCACATGACAACCCGAACCACATCGTCATCTGTTCCGTCGGTGATGAGCGCGGTCAGGAGCTCGCCTCGCACTTCTCGCGTCGCGTGCCCGTGACTCTGCGCACGCTCAGCGAGATCGGCGACATGACGATGATGGGCCTCAGCGAGGACCTGCCGGAGTCATGGACGACGTTCGAGTCGAAGCGCCCGACCGCCAGAGGGCAGGGCAAGGGAACGGGCGGACGCCCAGGTACCACCGGTAGGCCGGGCACGAACTCCGGCGCGCAGGGCGCTGGCTCCGACCCAGCGGGCGCGGCTCCCGGCACGTCCGGGACGAACTCCGGAACAGAGGGGGTGCGCCGATGAGCCTCGATGCTCCTCCCACTCGTTCGCATGGCGATTCCACGGCCGAACCACCGTCTCAGTCTGCTTCCGATGCCGTGACGACGAACGATTCGCGTCCGCCCACCGGCTGGCTCGAGGCGATCATCGTATTCGCTGCGATGACGCTGACCGCTGTGGCCGTGTCCGCGGTGTTCAAGGATTTCGCCTGGCTGGCGCCCGTCCTCGTGTCGGTCGGTCTCGTCGTCCTCGTCGGCGCCGTGTTCCGCAGCGTCCCGGTGCTGCGTTCGAGCGGCACCGCGGTCATCGCCCAGTGTGCGGCCGGGCTCGTCGCCGTCTTCGTCGTCTGCGCGAAGGGCACTCTGCTGCTCGGCTTCATCCCCACGGGCAGCTCGTTCGGGAAGGTCATCGACCAGCTCTCGGCCGGTGTCAGCGATCTCTACGCGACCGCTCCCCCGGCCGCGAGCACCCCGGGCTTCACCGCGATGCTCACGATCGCCTTCACCCTCATCACGATCCTCATCGACGGCCTCGTCGCCGACCTCCGGGCTCCGAAGGTCGGCGGTGTGCTGCTGCTCGTACTGTGGATGATCCCCGTGTACTTCGCCTCACAGGAGGTGCGGTGGTGGCATATCGTGGCGATCCTCGCAGCCTTCCTGCTGCTCATTCTCAGCCCGTATCTGCCGGCCACACGCTGGCGCGGCGGGATGACCGCGGTTCTCGCCGGTGCCCTGGCTCTGGCGATCGGCCTCGGTCTGCCTCTGCTGCTGCCGCCGGTGCCGAGTCTGCCCGACCGAGCGTCGAAGGGGCAGGGCGATCTGACGGTGACGAACCCGTTCCTCAATCTGCGGCAGAACCTCGGCGATCGTGACGATGCGACTCTGTTCAGCTATCAGACCACCGGGGAGGACTCCGATCCGGTACGACTGACCTCGATCGATGACTTCGACGGAGAGAACTGGGCGCCGAGCCCGTTCAGCCTCGATCCCTTCGCGATCGCCACCGACGGGATGCCCTGGCCCGAGGGAATGCCGCGGGATAAGAACTTCAAGGAAGAGACGATCGACGTCGCCATCGGCGATGAGTACGACCAGCAGTATCTTCCTTCGCCCTATGCTCCGCAGCAGCCCGACGGCGTGGACCGTCGATGGATCTTCGATGAGAAGACACTGACCGTGGTGGGCAACGGCGAGAAGACCGGCGGTCTGCAGTACTCGATGGACTACCTGTCGCCGAATCCCGACGTCAAGGACCTCCAGTCCGCGACGCCCGTGGACAAGAAGGACTTCGACACCGAACTCGAGGTTCCCGATTCCCTGCCTGCCAGCGTGCAGGAGACCGCCGAGCGGGTCACCGCCGATGCGGAGAACCAGTGGGAAGCGGCAGTGCTGCTGCAGGCGTACTTCCGCGGCGGCGACTTCGAGTATTCGATCGACGCCCCGGAGCGGGCCAGCGGAGACGCGATCTCGGACTTCCTCGCAGACAAGAAGGGCTACTGCGTCCAGTTCTCCTCGGCCATGACGATCATGGCGCGGACGATGGGGATTCCGGCGCGCATCGGCGTCGGCTTCGCCGGAGGTGAGAAGGCCGACGGCGGTTTCGATGTGAGCATGCAGGATTCGCATGCCTGGCCGGAGCTCTATTTCGAGGGCGCCGGTTGGGTCCGCTTCGAGCCCACGCCCGGTGGGCCAGCCGGTGATCCTCCGAAGTGGACGCTGGCCAGCGGTACCGATGAGAACGAGGACAGCGACGAATCGGAGTCGGCGAGCCCGAGCGAAGAGCCGACAGAGGAGACCTCCGCCGCCGGGAACGACGAGTCCGAGGAGGCAGGCGATGAGGAGACGAGCACTCAGGCCGCCGAACCGGCCGGGGCAAACCTGACCACCTACGTGTGGGTGGGCGTCATCGTGCTCGCTCTGCTCCTGCTCGCGGCCATTCCCGCCATCTGGCGGTCGATTCTGCGTTCGCGTCGGACGAAGGATCCGCACGACCTCGAGGCGGTCTGGACGGAGGTGCGGGCCCTGGCTACCGACTACGGGCAGAGCCTGGACCCGAGCCGGACGCTGCGCTTCAACGAGCTCATCCTCGCGGGAACGCTGCCGACCGCCGCCTCCGGGTCAACCGGTACGGCAGGTGGCGCTGGAACAGCAGGTGGCGCCGGCTCGAGCACGGCAGGTGGCGCTGCATCAGGCGGGGCCGGTCCCGCCGCCGTCGAGGTCGATCCCGAGACCGGTGAGCCCCTCCGCAGGTCCGCCGCCGCGGTGGCCGCAGGTTCCTCCGGCACCGCTGAGGAATCCGATGGTGGTGTGAGTGCCGCTGAACGTTCGGATGAACGGCTGCGTCGTCTGCAACGCCCGGCACCGAACGAACCGGATGATCGGGGCCGGGATGACTCCGCGCTGTCGGCGTTCGTCGACGCTCTCGAGGCGAAGCGCTACGGGGCCGCTGCCGAGTCGCTCGACGACTCCGAGGTGCGCGCGCTCATCGATGAGGTCGGCACAGACCTGTCCGAGCGAGCGACTCCTGGCAATCGGATCTCAGCGAAGATCTGGCCGGCAAGTCTCTTCAACCGTCCGAAATGACGACGCAGAAGCGCTGAGGGCCGAGACGCCCTGACTGCGGACGGCGACTGCTGCCGCACGCACCCGGGCGGGTGTCTACAGCGAGTTCGACCGGTCGAGTTCTCGCAGGGCCAGCAATCCCCTGACCGCGGCGATCGGTTTGACGACAGGCAGTTCACCGAACCGATAGTCGCCTCCCCGCACGAGTCGTCGACCGAGGTCGGGCCTCAGCTGCCAAAGATGGTCGCGCGCCTTCTCGGCGTGATGGGAGTTCGACACGATGCTGATCGTCGATTCGGCTCGCAGCTCCTCGTCGATGAGCGGGATCGCGTTGAGGATGTTCTCCCACGTCGTCGCGCTCTCCGTCTCGAGGCGCATCCTGCCGGTGAATCCCAGCTCCTCACGAGCGAAGCGTTCGAGGATCATCGCTTCGGGCCGCCGTCCGGCGACGGCTCCCCCGCAGAGGATGAGCACGGCCGATCGTGCCCGCGGGTCGACGGTCCGCAGCCCGGCACGGACTCGGAATCGGTTGATCCCATTCGCTCGTTCGCCTCGGTTCCCATAGCCGAGCACCACGATGATCTGATCACCACCAGCCACCTGTTCGGCTGTTCCAGCAGCGCAGCTGGCCACCTGTTCGGCTGTTCCAGCAGCGCAGCTGGCCACCCGTTCAGCTGTTCCGGCAGCGTGGCTGGCCACCCGTTCAGCCACTCCGCCGACGGCGCGTCCGGCCCCTGGCCCGGCCGCACCGCGAGCTGCACGCCCGGTCGCACGGCCAGACACGCCACGACCGTCCCCGAGCCGCCGACGACTCGACCTCAGATGAGTCAACTCCCCAAAGGAGAAAACGACTCCCAGGACTGCACCGACGATCCCGGCACAGAACGCGAAACGCGCGAACGCCTTGCGGATGAAGTCGGCGGGCACAGAAAAAGGCACCCTCATTCTGAGAGTGCCTTGATCGTGAGGATCGGGGTCATTCGCCGCGCTGGCGCTTTTCCCACCGGTCTTCGAGTCGGCTCATGAAGCCGGCATTGCCCTTCTCGCTGGTCTTCGCTCCGGCGGTCCGGCCCTCCGTCTGCGTCGTGTGGACGTGACCGGGACGGCTGAACGCCCAGTACATGCCCGCGACCATGAGACCGAATCCGACGACGCCGAGGGCGATCCACCAGGTCGAGTCCGACACCAGCGTGATCGCGAGGATCGTCGCTGCGAGTCCGGCCAGAGTGACGAGGATGCCGAGGACGAAGCGCTTAGCGGAGAATCCCGGGCCCGTTGCCGCGGCTTGGGTTTCCGAGATATTGCGTGCAAAACGAGGGTCTTCACTGCGCAGCTGCTTCTCCAGTTGATCCAACAGCTGCTGTTCGTGATCGGAGAGTGGCATCTCGAACCCCCGTTTCCCTACTCAAGTCTTTGACTCAATCATAGTCTCTGAGCACCGAAAAAACATCTCGGGGGCCGCTGATCGCCCGGATTCCCACTGGGTCTTCAGACTATGGTCCAGCTCACCGTCTGTCAGGGCTCCTGCCGCTTGCGCAGAAGTGAGGCCTGAGAGATCGCCTCGGTCCCGAAACGCCGCCTCACCTCGTCCAGGGCCACCTCCGCTTCTCGGCCCGAATGCTCCGGTTCATCCAAGGTGGCCTGCCGTCCCGTGACGGCGAAGTCGATGAGGCCGGCTGCTCGCACCCCGAGCAGTCTGACTCCCTGCGTCCGCTGCTCGCGCAGCTTGCGCATCGCCGGCCGCAGCGCCTCGTACATCTCTCGCGCCAGATCGCTCGGAGCCGAGAGCGTGACCGACCGCGACAGAGTGGTGAAGTCGCCAAGCCGGTATTTCAGCCCCAGGGTCGTCGCGACCTTCCCCTCGGCCCGGACGCGGTAGGCGACCTTGTCAGCCAGTCGCAGCAGCTCATGTTCGAGCACGTCGAGGTCCCAGATGTCCTCACCGAAGGTGTTCTCCGCGCTGATCGAATGCTCTTTGGCCTGCCGGTCGAATCCGCCGGAGTCCTGACCGTGAGCGGCCCGCCACAGCTGATGCCCGTGAGCGCCGAAGACGCGTCCGGCCCACGCCTCGTCGACGGCCGCGAGGTCGCCGATGAGCCGAATACCGTAGCGGGAGAATCCCTGCTGCGTCTTCTCCCCCACCCCGGGCAGGGCTTCGATGGGCATCGGGTCGAGGAACTCCTGGGTCTTCGCCACCGGAACGAGCAGCTGCCCGTTGGGCTTCGCTCGGGTCGAAGCGAGCTTCGCCACGACCTGGCTGCCGGCGATGCCCACCGAGGCACTCAGGCCCGTGCGCTGCCTGATCTGCTCCCGCAGCCGCGTGGTGATCTCCACGGGCGAGCCGAGGCGGCGCACCGCACCGGAGACGTCGACGTAGGCTTCGTCGACGCTGACCTGTCGGACATCGGGGGTCACCTCGGCGACGAGGTCGAAGACCTGGCGGGAGAAGGAGGAATACAGGCCGTGCGAAGGCGGGATCACCTCGGCGAAGGGGCACAGATTCATCGCCCGGGACATCGGCATCGCCGCGTGAACACCGAACTCGCGGGCCTCATAGCTGGCGGAGACGACGACGCCGCGGCCGCTGCGACCGCCGACGATGACGGGGCGACCGATGAGCTGCGGACGGCTGAGCAGCTCCACGGAGACGAAGAACGAATCCATGTCGAGATGGAGCATCGTGGCACCGACGTCGTCGGTGCCCAGTCGACTGAGGTCACCTCCGGATCGCGCCAGCTGCTTCCGACTCATCGCCTGCCCCTCGCGTCAGTTCCTTTCGGCTCCGCCGAACAGTCCAGGTACTCTTGAATCATGGTATCGCGCACCGCTGTCATGACACTGCCCATCGCCGCCGCTCTTGCCCTTGCGGGCTGCTCCGGAGCCGATGAGGGCACGACCGACTCGACCCCGACGAGCGAACAGACCTCTTCTGCACAGGCGACTCCGTCGGACTCCGAGACGGCATCGGCCGAAGCCTCGGAGGAAGCGACCGGTCAGGATCCCGACACCTCGAACGACGTCAAGGATCTGCCCGACTACGTCAAGCCCTACCCGAAGTCGAACGTCCTCTCGGCCTCGATCGTCAAGGCGCACAACGACAAGGACACGAAGCAGCCCGAACAGGTCAGCCTCGTCGTCGCTGCGAAGGCCGAGGCCAAGGACATCTTCAAGTTCTACGACGAGGAGCTCGGCAAGGCCGACTTCGAACCGCTCGGCGACGAGGTGAAGACGAAGAGCGCCCGCGTGCAGAATTTCAAGCACAAGGACAACGACAGCGTCCTCGTCGTCACCGTTGCCGACGACTCCGCCGACAAGGCGCAGTCGATCGTCACCGTCGGCGGAAACATCGTTTCATGACCGACGACCAGTCAGTGACGCGGGACGAGACACCTGCGTCGGGTCTGCCTGCGTCGGCAGCTTCCGGCCCGTCTGCATCCGCTCGTGCCGGACAGGCGGCACCGGCCTCCTCCCGCCCGTCCCCACTCGTCGCCACGCTCGATTCGCCGCAGAGCATCGCTGCCGCGGTGTCCGCTCAGCTCGAGAGCTTCCTGGCCGAGAAGGCCGCCGAGTTCGAGTCCATCTCCCCCGATGCGGACGCGATCGGCGAATCGCTCATCGCGTTCACCCGCGGCGGCAAACGGATCCGCCCCGTCCTCCTGTGGTGGGGCTTCCAGCTCGCCGGAGGAGTCGTCGGCGACGCTGCTTCGGAAGGCAGAGATGCCGCGGAAGGCGGCGCCGAGGTGGCCACGGGCTTGGCACAGGCAGCCGGGTCGCTCGAGCTGCTGCATGCGGCGGCGCTCATCCACGATGATCTCATCGACAACTCGGACACCCGTCGCGGTGAGCCCGCACTGCACCGACAGTTCGAGGCCCGCCACAGGAAGTCCGGTCTGCACGGCGACGGTGCCTCGTTCGGCGTCTCCGCGTCGATCGTCATCGGCGATATCTGCCTGGCACTGAGCGAAGAGCTGTTCGAACGTGCGCAGGAGACGTTGGGCAGCACCCGGTTGGTCCGGGAGCTGCGCGGAACCGTCCGCCGGGACGTCATGGTCGGTCAGTACCTCGATGTCCTCGCCGAGGTGATCCCCCTCGACGACGCTCGCATCGCCGATCGTGCGTGGGAGGTCCTGAGCTTCAAGTCAGCGAAGTATTCGGTCGAGCAGCCGCTGCTCCTCGGCGCGGCACTGGCCGGGGCCGAAGAGGATCTGCTCGCCGAGATCTCCGATTTCGGCCTGCCTCTCGGTCAGGCGTTCCAGCTGCGCGACGATGTGCTCGGCATCGCCGGTGACCCGCAGGCCACGGGCAAACCCGCCGGTGACGACATCAGGGAGGGCAAGCGGACGGTGCTCATCGCCGAAACCGCGACCCGGATCTCCCCGGCTCAGTTCGAGGTCCTCGCCGCGCGCCTGGGCGATCCAGACCTCTCCGATGCCGACGTCGCCGAATGTGTGGAGATGATCACCGCGTCAGGCGGCCTCGGTGCCGTCGAAGAGTTCATCGCCGCTCAGCACGCGAAGGCCGCAGCGATCGTCGATGCCTGGGCGGCTGCGGGGGAAGCGGACTCGACCGACTCGACCGCCCCGCTTTCTGCGGGGACAGCGGAAGTGTCGGCCGCCTCGGCGAGTATCCGCATCGGTTCTGCCGCGCAGGACCGACTCCGGGAATTCGCGAAGGCGCTGAGCTACCGCACCAGCTGAACTGCCTGAGAACGCGAGGGCATGATCTTGAGAATGCAACGCGAGGGCATGATCTTGAGAATGCGGGGGTCCGGGCTCTTCAGAAGGCGAGGGCCTGGGCGCGGCGGCGCACTTCCTTGCGGTTGCCCACGCGCAGCAGGTCGATGGGACGACCGGGCAGGGAATCGTCCGGGGTGAAGAGCCACACGATGGCTTCTTCGTCGTCGAATCCGGCGTCGGCCAGGGTGTTCAGAGTGCCCTTGAGCGATTTGACCACCTCACCGTCGATGAAGAAGGCCAGCGGAACCTGCAGCACCTTCGGCTTGCCGATTTTGATTCCGCAGATGGCGCCGTCTTCGAGCAAGCGGCGCACCTGGGAGATGCCGAGTCCGGTGAGTTCTGCGATGTCGGGCAGCGGGGCCCAGTCCTGGACGAGTTCTTCGGTATTCACGTGCCCAAGCGTAGCAATATTCGGCAGAAACACCCCGCCATGCGGAGCCGAATGCTCGGGTCGGCGGCGGCCACTCGTTAGGCTGGGGACCGTAGCTTCCCCATTCAACAGTCAATAGGTGACAGATGACACGACCGCGACGGCATCAGCAGGTGCCCATCACCGCAGCTCCTGACATCCGTGCCGCCTCGAAGGTGAATTCGACCGGGCCGATCCCAGGAGCCGAACGCGTCGACCCCGAAAACGACTCCCCTGCCGAGGCTGCCCCCTCCGCCCAGCCCGCCGACGACGACCCGGCCGCCCCGGCAGATCCCACCGGCGAAGCGGGTACTGCTGCCGACCTGCCTCACCCCACCGGCAACGAAGATTCCGCCTCCGACGAAGAGGCGGGGACCGCCTCGGCGAGTTCCGCGAACTCGAACGCCGATTCGACCACAGCGGATTCGACCGACACGGGCCCGGCCTCAGGGAATCCCGCCCCGACGATGGGTCCGCAATGGATCTCCGGTACGGCCGGTGCGACCGTTCCGGTCACCCACGGCGGACGCACCTACAAATGCAAGCAGGGCGACACCCTCTACGGTGTCGCGAGCAAGCACGGCGTCTCGGTGCCGGCTCTGGCCGAACTCAACCGCATCTCCCCGCGGCAGAACCTCCACCAGGGCCAGGTGCTGTCCCTGCCGGAGAAGAACGATCTGCCCGATGACGATCCTTCGCACGTCGTCGCCCCCGGCGAGACCCTGCAGGGCATCGCCGCACGGCACGGGATCTCCCCGGCGACCCTGCGCCGTGCCAATGCCATGGGCGATGACTCCTACCTCAAGGTCGGCGAACTGCTACTGCTGCGGCCCTCGACGGCTCGTCCGCGCCGCACCGCTCCCGAACCCCCGCAGGACATCCCCCGTGTCGCGGCCAGTGCGCAGGTGCAGGGCATCCGCCCGGCGGTTCTGCGGGCGGCGCGACTGAACAAGTACACCCTGCTGCACCGTCGCCATCCTGCGCCGGCGCAGGCGAGGCTCATCGTCGCCTCGATCGCCGAGGAACTCGGTGCCGATCCTGCGCTCATGCTGGCCGTCGCCGCTCAGGAGTCCGGTTTCCAGCACACGACGGTCTCGGCCGGCAACGCCATCGGCATCATGCAGGTCACACCGCGTTCGGGCCGTTGGGCCAGTGACATCGTCGGGCGCGGACTCGATCTGCTCGACATCGAAGACAACATCGTCGCCGGCACCGTCATCCTCGGCTGGCTCATCGAAACCGCCGAATCCGAGAACGAAGCCTTGGCCGGCTACTACCAGGATCTGCGCTCCGTCCGCGCCGACGGGCTGCTCGCGGAGACGAAGGCCTTCGTGCGCACCGTGCAGATGCAGCGTCAGAGAATGCAGGAGGCTCTGTGACCGCCCGCCGAGATCCCCTCATCGGCACGGTCCTCAACGACCGTTACCGCATCGACGCCAAGGTCGCCCGCGGCGGCATGGCGATGGTCTACCGCGGCACCGATCTGCGCCTCGACCGCGAAATCGCGATCAAGGTCATGCACGAGCACCTCATCTCCGATGAGACGTTCGTCGAACGCTTCCGCCGTGAGGCCATCAACGCCGGTCGGCTCACCCACCCGAACCTCGTGGCCATCCACGATCAGGCCCGCGACGGCGACATCGTCTACCTCGTCATGGAGTATCTGCCCTCGGTGACGCTGCGCCGTGAACTCAAGCACCGCGGCACGTTCACACCCCGGCAGGCCATCGTCGTCCTCGACGCGATCCTCGCCGCCCTCGAGGCTGTGCATTCGACCGGCATCATCCACCGTGATCTCAAACCCGACAATGTGCTGTTGGGCACCGACGGTCAGGTCAAACTCGCCGACTTCGGTCTGGCCCGGGCGGTGACGACGGCGACGACGACGAAGACGCTCATCGGCACCGTCGGCTATGTCGCCCCTGAGCTCGTCACGCGTGCCGGAGCCGACTCCCGCACCGACCTGTACACGGTCGGCATCATGTTCTACGAGATGCTCACCGGCGCTCAGCCTTACACCGACGACGTGCCGATCCAGGTCGCGTACCGTCATGTCCACGACACGGTGCCGCCGCCCTCGGAGGTCGTGCCGCGTCTGAGCCCCCGCTTGGATGCGCTCGTGCTGTGGGCGACGTCGAAGGACCCCGAGGATCGTCCCGCCGATGCCGCTCAGTTCCGTCTGGCTCTGGCCGAGGCGCGAGCGGAGATGAGCGAGGCCGAACTCGATCTCGGCGATCCGGAGGTCGCCGCCGGCGAACACTCCCCCGTGCTTACCGCCAGCATCGACCTCGGCGAGGAGGTCCCGAAGGAGAAGCGCTCCCGCACCGACGAGATCCCGTATCTCGAGGGTGAGGATGAGGACGAGAACGACACCGGCGCCGAGGCGGCCGGGGTCGGAATCGCGTCTGCGGCAGCCGGCATCGGCGGCGTCACCGCCGCAGTCGCGTCCGGCTCCGGGGACGAAACGCACGCAGACGAGGCCTCCGAAGACGAGACGCACGAAGACGAACAGTCCCGAGCAGACGACGATCGGTCGCCTGCCGCAGCGCCTGCTGCAGGCAGTGCTGCGACAGGCGCCTCCGGCGGTGCTGCGAGCGGTGCCGCAGTCGCAGCATCCGCGGGAACCGCCGCGACCGCGGCGTCCCCCGGCCGTCGCCGCCGTCGTCGCGTGCTCACCGCGCTCGTCGCCGTCGTCGCGGTGCTCGCGCTCGTGGCATGGCTGGTCATCGCGAACCTTCCGGAACCGACGTCGATCGTGCCCGGTCAGCTGGCTGGCAAGCAGGTGGACGAAGTCACCTCGCAGTTGGAGGACAACGATCTCAAGGCCGAGCCGAAGGAAGTCTTCGACGACACCGTGCCCGCCGGGGTCGTCATCGGCACCGAGCCCGTCAGCGGCTCCGAGCTCGCACCGGACTCGTCCGTCACGGTCGTTGTGTCCAAGGGCGAGGAGATGTTCGCCGTTCCCAAGCTGGAGGGCCTGAGCCGCTCCGACGCCGAGGCGGCGCTGAAGAAGGCGAAGCTCACGGTCGGCAAGGTCGAGGAGAAGTACAGCGACACGGTCGCGAAGGATGCCGTCATCTCTGCGTCGCAGAAGCCCGGGAAGAAGCTGTCGAAGGGCGAGAAGATCGATCTGGTCATCTCCAAGGGCGTTGCTCCGATCCCGGTGCCCAATGTCGAGGGACTGACCTTCGACGCCGCCTATGCCACCTTGGCCAAGCGCGGCTTCCGTGTCGGCAAGGACGAAGTGTTCTCCGATGACGTGCCCAAGGGCAAGGTCGTGTCGCAGTTCCCGAAGAGCACCGAGTCGAAGCCTGCGAACACGCTCATCATCGTCCGTGTCTCCAAGGGCAAGGAGAAGAAGGAAGAGTCCAAGGACGACAAAAAGGACGAGAAGAAGGACGAGAAGTCCAAAGACGACAAGAAGGACAGCTCGAAGGACAAGTAGAGCCGGCGCGACGAGTCTGATCGGGCAGCCTCTGTCGGACTCGCTCGGATCGAACCGTGCAGCTCTGGTCTCGGCATCGGGCTCCCGATCACCTCAGCAGAATGCCGGTGGCCCCGCAGATGATCTGCGGGGCCACCGGCATTGTCACTCTTCGACCGGAACGGATCGATCAGTGTCTGCGAGTGAGGTATTCGGCGACCTGGAAGGCCATCTCGAGCGACTGATCGTGATTGAGCCGCGGATCGACGAGGGTTTCGTAGCGGCGGCGAAGACCTTCGTCATCGATCTCGGTGGCGCCGCCCATGATCTCGGTGACGTCGTCGCCTGTGAGCTCGATGTGCAGTCCGCCGGGGATCGTGCCCGCATCGCGGTGCGCATTGAAGAAGCCTTCGACCTCGGCCATGACGTCCTCGAAGCGACGAGTCTTGTACCCCGTGTTCGAGGTGATGGTGTTCCCGTGCATCGGATCGCACACCCAGGTCACGTGCGGCAGCTGGTCACCGATTCCGGCGAGCAGCGCGGGCAGTGATTCGCCGATCTGACCGGCACCCATGCGAGTGACGAAGGTCAGACGACCGGGCTCGGCATCCGGGTCGAGCTTCTCGGCCAGGGCCAGAGCATCATCGGCCGTGGCCGTGGGGCCGAGCTTGACGCCGATGGGGTTGCGGACCTTGGACAGGAAGTCGACGTGTGCGCCGTCGACCTCACGAGTGCGTTCGCCGATCCACAGGAAGTGCCCGGATACGTCGTAGGCTTCGCCCGTCCGGGAGTCGATGCGAGTCAGCGCGCGTTCGTATTCGAGGAGGAGCGCCTCGTGGGCGGCATAGAACTCGGTGGTCTTGAGCGCGTCGAAGTCGGCTCCGCAGGCATCCATGAAGCGAATGGCGCGGTCGATCTCGGCGGCCGTCTGCTCGTAGCGCTGGTAGCCGGGATTCGAGGCGAGGAATCCCCGATTCCAATCGTGGACGAACCGCAGGTCGGCGAATCCGCCCTGCGTGAAGGCGCGAATGAGGTTCAGCGTCGACGCGGACACGTGGTAGGCCTTGAGCAGTCGTTCCGGGTCGTGGCGTCGGGATTCTTCGGTGAATTCGTAGCCGTTGACGATGTCGCCGCGGAACGACGGCAGGGTCACTCCATCTCGGGTCTCCATATCCGCTGAGCGGGGCTTCGCGAACTGGCCGGCCATGCGTCCGATCTTCACCACGGGCATCGATCCGCCATAGGTGAGCACGGCTGCCATCTGCAGCACAGTCTGGACCCGGGCTCGGATCTTGTCCGCTTGGGCTCCGTCGAAGGATTCGGCGCAGTCGCCGCCGGCGAGGACGAAAGCCTCCCCACGCGAAGCCGCGGCGATACGCTGCTTGAGCACATCGGCTTCTCCGGCGAAGACGAGCGGAGGAGAGGTGCGCAGGTCTGTGAGCACCTCGTCGAGCGCGGCACTGTCGAGATAGGTCGGCTGCTGCTTCGGATCCATTTCGCGCCAGTCATCGAGACCGCGCAGATTGTCATTGCCGGCAGCGGCGATTTCTCTGTTGGACAGGACCGGATCGGTGTGGAGGCTCAATGTTTCACTTTCATGGGTTTTCGGAGCCGGTTTCGAAGTCCTCGGCCGAAACGTTGTCGAGGAAGTCTCTGAACTGTGCGACTTCCTCTTCATCGGCTTCGGGGGCTTCGATTCCGGATTCTTCAAGCAATTGGGATTCGACGTAGACGGGGCAATCGGCGGTCAACGCCAGTGTCACCGCGTCCGAGGGACGTGCGGAGATCGACTTCCCGTCATTCGTGTGCAGTTCCGCCAGGAAGATCTGACCGTCTTTGCCGGTGATCGTGACGTCTGTCAGCTCTGCCTCGTACTTGGTGAGCACGTCGAGCAGCAGAGCATGCGCCATCGGACGCGGCGGAGTCAGACCCCGTTGCGCGATCGACAGAGCATTGGCCTCGATCGCACCGACCCAGATCGGCAGATAGTACGCGGGCTCGCTGGCTTTGAGCAGGAGGATCGGTTGATTGGCGGGCATTTCGATGCGGACGCCGACAACCTCGACTTCAACTTTTGACATTATCCCCCGGTCAGGAGCGCGGACGCTGCTGGAAGATCATTCGGAACTTACCGATCTGCACATCGGCTCCGTTCTGCAGTTCGATGGAGTCGATGAGTTGCCGGCCCACATACGTACCGTTGAGCGAACCGGTGTCCCGCAGTGTGAAGCCGCTGGGAGTCCGGATGAACTCGGCATGCTTACGCGAGACGGTGACGTCATCGAGGAAGATGTCCGCGTTCGGACTGCGTCCCACGGTCACCACATCGGTGTCGAGCAGAATCTGTGAGCCCGAGTCCGGTCCCGACACGACGACGAGGAGAGCATCGGCGTCCTGCAGACCTTCGAGGTCGGGCACCGGGTGGATCTCACCGGTATGCGGATCGAGGATGCCCTGGAACTGCTGGCTGCCCGAATCGCTCATCTGGTCGCGTTGTCCTCCGGCCGGAGCCCCCTGAGGCTGGCCAGACTGCGGTTGGCCCGATTGGGGTTGGCCGGACTGCGGCTGGCCGTAATTGCCAGGTTGGGGCTGGTTGCCCGGTTGGGGCTGGTTGCCCTGCGGCTGGCTGGGATCGTACTGACCGGCGCCGTTGTAACCGTATTGCTGCTGGCCCTGGCTCCCCTGGGGCTGGCTACCCTGCGGCTGGCCGGACTGCGGCTGTCCATAGCCCTGCTGAGGATACTGGTTCTGCGGCGGCTGATACTGCGGCTGTCCCTGACTGCCCTGGCCGTTGTTCGCATAGGGCTGGTTGGCCGGCTGGGAGGCCCCGAAGTTCTGGGCGTTGCCATAGTTCTGGCCACCCTGCGGGGTGCCGCCGAAGTTCTGACCGCTTTGTGGAGTGCCGCCGTACTGCTGTTGTCCGTTGCTGTACTGCTGGCTGGCCTGTGGAGTGCCCCCGTACTGCTGACCACCTTGTGGGGTGCCGGCGTACTGCTGACCATTGCCGGCCTGCTGGCCGTTGCCGTACTGCGGTGCCTGCGGGGCGCCGTCGGCAGGCTGCTGCCCGAAGGGAGGGGTGTTCGGCTGACCGTTCGGGTCGACCTGCTGATTCACGCGGGTCGCCGAGTCGTCGCCGCTGCCGGCGCCGAACGGAAACTTCTTCGACTGCGGCACCTGACCGTTGTCGTACCAGGGCTGCGAGGGGGTCGGACGATTCTGATCGTTATTCTGCGACATTATGCCTCCTCGCTCTGAATGAGCTCTTTGTATTGCTCGCTGTCCATCAGCGATTCGACCTGCTCAGGTTCGCTGAGTTCGACAAGGTACATCCACCCGTCTTCGAAGGGCGATGAATTGACGATCTCCGGTGAGTCGTCGAGCGACTCGTTGACCTCGGTGACGGTCCCGGAAACTGGGGAGATGAGGTCTGAGACGCTCTTCGTGCTTTCGACTTCGCCGCAGGACTCACCAGCAGCGATCGAATCACCGACGGCAGGCAGATCGACATAGACGACATCGCCCAGCTGCTCCTGTGCGAAATCAGTGATACCCACACGGACAACCGCATTGTCCTCCGTAGTCGCAATCCACTCATGGTCGCGCGAGTACCGCAAAGACACTGGATAATCCAGATCTGCCATGTCGACTCCTCTAGTTTGTCGGTGTACCAAGCATAGCCGCCTGGTCCACTTTCATAACAATCACGAAACGGAAATGTTACCGAGTCACCGAAACTGGCGACGCCAGCCCCTGGTTCTTCGGTATCCACCTGGGATGATACCTGCTTTTCGAAGGTCACGGAACGTGGTTTTGGCAGTTGGCCCCTGATCGGTATAAGCTGGTTCTCGTTGCCCACGAGGGAGTACGGTAACGGGCTATGGCGCAGCTTGGTAGCGCGCTTCACTGGGGGTGAAGAGGTCGTGGGTTCAAATCCCGCTAGCCCGACGCTCGAATGTGTCGCGGCATCGTTCACTCGATGACGCGGCACATTTTTTCTTTTCCCGCCCGTCTCCTGGCTTTCTGCGGCATCCAATCTGTCGCAAAGCAGCTTTATTCGACTCCGCGCTTCTCACCCACCACTTTTCGTACACCTCATCAGTTTCGAACCCGATGGGATGTACGAAATGTGACAGACGGGCGCACCAAACCTGGTCGGCACGGCAGGCGGGCGCAGCCAACCGGTCGATCCTGCCGCGAATCGTGTGGCCTGTGCGGTCGAGGTCGAAGCTCAGTTTCGGCCGGCCCCGGGTACGTCGAGCCTGCGGGCGAAGACGACGGTGAGCACGCCGACGAGGACGAGCAGCCCGAGGCCCCAGCGCAGTCCTGCCTCGGTGGCGATGACGCCGACCAGCGGACTCGTGCCGAGGTAGCCGACACGCATCAGCCAGTTCACCAACGTCACTCCCCCGGCCCGTCCTACACCGGGCAACCGTGCAGCCGCCCCGAGGGCGCCGGGCACGAGCGTCGCCGAACCGTAGCCGAGCAGTACCATCCCGATGAGCAGCATGACCGGCTCCTGCGCGAACACTGCGCCGATCCCGCCGATGCCGATGAGTCCGCCGCCGATCCGGGCAATCCGTCCGGCACCGAACCGCGTCACCAGGACGTCCCCGCTGAACCGGCCGAGGCACTGGCTGCCGATGACGATGCTGAAGGCGATACCCGCCGAGGCGGCCGGAACGTTCGCGAACTCGACGGCGGCCAGTCCCGCCCAGTTGTTCGCGATGTCTTCCACCGCGGCCCCGCAGATCGCGACGATCGCCAACGGCAATGCTGCGAGAAGGACCGCGCGCTTCGATCGGCCGGCCCGTGACGACGCCTCCGACCACGATTCCTCCGACGACCCGTCCGACTCCTTTCCCCTGCCGGCTTCGCCCCTGGCAGCATCTCGCGCACCGGAGTCTTCCCGCGAATCATCGCCCACGGGTCCGTCGGCATCCGAATCGATCACTCGCCGAGGCGACGCGGCGTCGCGGATGAGCCGGCGTCCGATCATTGTGAGGACCACCGCGATGAGGGCGACGACCGCCAACCACGCCCGCATGTCCGCGCCCGAGCTCGCCGCGGCCGTGGCGGCGGCGCCGCTGAGCAGTCCGCCGAGGCTCCACAGCGCGTGCATCGAGGACAGGATCGTGCGTTCGAGCTTCTCCTGCACAGCGATGCCGACGACGTTCTGGGCAACATCGACGATCGCGTCACAGCAGCCCAGCAGCAACAGGCACAGTGCCATCATCACGCCGTTGACCGACCACGCGGTCGCGGCAGCGGCCGCACCGAGGAACACCGTCCCGCCGATCACGACCCGGTGAGCTCCGAAGCGGGCGATGAGCGCGGCCGGCAGCGCTGAGGACAGCAGCGAGCCCACCGCGAAGCAGGCGACGACGAGTCCGAACTGCCAGGAGCTCAGTCCCAGCCGTTCGACGAGGAGCGGATACCAGGTCAGAAGCCCGGCGAAGACGGCCCCGTTCCCAGCGAAGTAGAGGCCGACGCCGGCGGCTGCCCGCGGACCGGGTCCGTGCCCGCCGCCTACCGGCACACCGGACCCGCCAATCGACGCACCTGCCTCACCTCGCCGAGGCTCATGAGCCGGAGGAGACCTTCGCCCCGCGCAGGTCGCGTCCGGCCTGCCCGAGGATGAGCAGTCCGAGGAGCACGCCCAGCAGAGGCAGCCAGATGCCGTCCGTCATGAAGATGAGCACCATCGAAGCGAGGATCGGCACGAGGCGGCGCAGCGACCACCAGACGTAGCCGCCGAAGCTCGGCATGGCCACATTCGCAGAGTCGGCCACGGACTTGACCATGAAGTTCGGTCCATTGCCGATGTAGGTCACGGCTCCGCCCATGACTGCGCCGAGGGAGACCGCGATGAGCAGGGTCTCGGCGACGCCGGCGACCTGCGGTTCGCCGGGAACCTGAGAGGCCATCTCGAAGAAGGTGACATAGGTCGGCGCATTGTCGAGCACCGAGGACAGCCCGCCGGTGAAGACGAACAGCGAGATCTCGTTGAGCGGTATCTTGTGCGCGACCTGGCTGAGGTACTGCAGCGCCGGCATCATCGTGAGGAAGATGCCGATGAAGAGGGCACCGACTTCGAGGATCGGCGTCCAGGTGAACTTGTTGAGGTTGAATCTTGCGCCCCGGTCGCCGACGAGGAACGACGTGACCGCCGAGCCGAGCATGACGAGCTCGCGCCAGGGCACATAGTCGGCGAACGTCGCGTGCCCGGTTTCGACCGCGTGCATGTCGACCGAGGGGATGAAGGCGACGGCGAGGATGATGATCGCCAGGAAGATCAGACCGCTGGCCCCGCGCAGACCGAGTTTGGTCACGTACTCGGCGTCCTTCGCCAGAGCCTCCTCCGGCTCTCGCGCATACATCTTCGTGTCGAGGGCGAAGTAGCTGATGAGCAGCAAGACGTTGACGAACAGCCAGTACGGCCACAGTCCGAAGGTCCATTCGAACGGCACACCGCGCAGCATGCCGAGGAACAGCGGCGGATCGCCCAGCGGCGTGAGCAGACCGCCGCAGTTCGCGACGATGAAGATCGTATAGATGACCGTGTGGGTCCGGTGTCTGCGGTCCTGGTTCGTGTTGAGGATCGGTCGGATGAGCAGCATCGCCGCACCCGTGGTGCCGATGAAGGAGGCGAGCACACCACCGACGGCGAGGAAGATCGTGTTGTTCCTCGGCGTCGCTTTGATGTCGCCGACGAGGAAGATTCCGCCCGAAGCGACGAACAGACTGCCGATGAGCACGATGAACTGGAAATATTCGAGGAGCG
The DNA here is from genome assembly GCF_051351055.1 of Brevibacterium sp. FAM 27836. Lineage (NCBI taxonomy): Bacteria > Bacillati > Actinomycetota > Actinomycetes > Micrococcales > Brevibacteriaceae > Brevibacterium > Brevibacterium sp. FAM 27836. Next base: position 3,597,388 of record NZ_CP195711.1, on the reverse strand, counting down.
CATCGATGACGGTGGTCGCCTCTCCGCCGATGAGGAACCAGACCGCGATCGGCACGCCGAGGACGAGCGCGACGATGAGTTTGACGAGGTTGCGATCCCAGATCTTCTCAGTAGCCGGGATCAAGGGGAGCACCGCGATGCACCCGAGCAGCAGAACGAACGGAATGATGCTCCACCAGGCCACGACCATCCGCGGACCCTCCTTCTCTTACTGTCGACGAGCGCTCTCGTCCTGTCGACGCTGACAGAGCACCACTCTACTGAACCACGAGACAGGTTCCATCCTCGACTTGCCAGGTGGACGGAAACCTCCCGAGGCCGCTCACCACGGCGATTGCCGGACACGCGCACCTCGCCGAGGCGGCCCACCGTAACCGGGTAAGTACACGACAGCTTCACCGAGGCAGCCCACTCTGACCGTGTCAGTCCGACACATCACCGAGGGGGCCCACTGTGACAGCGTCAGTGCACTACTCCGCGCTGAGGGTGCCCACTCTGACTGCGTCAGACCGACACGTCACTGAGGGTGCCCACACGCCGGTGCGCAACCCGGCACGGGGGCTCAGGCGCCGGTGGGTTCGGTATTCGACGGGTTCGGCCCCGCGTCCGAGCGGGTTCCGGCGGCCGCCTCGGTGGGTTCGGTCGGCTTCTTCAGTCCGATGACCAGACCAATGATGGCCAGGGCGAAGCACACGGCGAGCCCGACGGTGAGGCCGGGAGCTGCCTGATATCCGGCGGCAAGCGCTTTGAAGCCGATGAGTCCGACCGTCGAGTAGATCGTCGCCCACATCGCTCCGCCGACGGCGAGCGCCGGAAGGTACCGCCGGTAGCTCATTCCCGTCGTCCCCGCTGCGAGGTTGAGCACGGTCTGCACACCGATCATGAGGAAGCTCACCGCGATCACCGGAGCGCCGAAGCGTTCGATCATGCCTTCGGCCTTCCGGTACTTCGATCCGGACATGATCTTGTCGACGCGTTCGATCTTGCGGATTCCGGTGCGTGCCAGACGCCCGAGCAGGAAGGTGCCGCCGGCACGGCAGATGATGATGCCGAACATGATCAGCCAGGTGACGGCGATCGGGAATGACCAGTCGAGGGGGTTCATCGGTGGGCGCGTTCCTCCTGCTCGGCATCGACGATTCGGCTCCACCCATCATACCCCTGTTAAGTTAGGTTCCCCTCACCAGACGATCGGTGGAGACCGATCTCACGCGTCGAGGCCGCTGGACCGACAAGCCCCAGACCGCTCAGTGCCCGCTCACCCAGCACCGGACCGCCGGGCAGACAGTCGACCACGGTTCAGACGAGCACGCCTTCGAGGTAGACGGCATTGACCCGGCTCTCGATCCCGCGGACATCGTCCGTGCGCAGATCCCCCTCCACGACGACGAGATCGGCCAGCCCGCCTTCGCCGAGGTGACCCACCCGATCATCGTCGAGCACACGAGCCGCCACCGAGGTCCCGGCGCAGAGGGCTTCGACGGTCGAGAGTCCCACCTCGGCGAGCAGGCTGATCTCTTCGAGGTTCTGCCCGTGTGGGCCGACTCCGGCGTCGGTGCCCAGCGCGATCGGCGCCCCGGCCTCATGGGCGCGGGCGATCGAGTTCTGGTGCGTTTCGACGACACGGTGGGCTTTGTCGACGACGGTGGTGGGCAGGCTCGCCCCCGCCTCGGCGGCCTTGATCACTGCCTGCGGGGCCTGCAGGGTCGGGACGAGGTAGGTGCCGTGTTCGAGCATGAGGTCGATGGCTTCGTCGTCGAGGTAGATTCCGTGTTCGATCGATCGGACACCCGCACGCACGGCGGACTTGATTCCCGGCGCGCCCTGGGCATGGGACATGACATGGGCGCCTTGGGCGGCCGCCTCGGCGACGATGACTGCGATCTCGGCTTCGGTGAACTGAGAGTGGCGAGGATCGTCCCGCGGCGAGAGCACCCCACCGGTGGAACAGATCTTGATGTGGTCGGCACCTGCCCGCAGCAGTTCGCGCGTCTTCTTCTGCACGCCTTCGAGCCCGTCGGCGACGCCGGAGGGTCGGCCGGGGTGGGGGCCGAGAAACGGCGATTCGGTTCCGGAGACGAGGTGGAAGTCTCCGTGGCCGCCGGTCTGGGACATGATGTTGACCGCGATCGTCAGCCGCGGCCCACGCACCACGCCTGTCTCCACGGCGACTTTCGCCCCGAGGTCGGTGCCGCCGGCGTCGCGGACCGTGGTCACCCCGCCCTTGAGCGTGGACTCCATATGGGCGACGGAGTTGTAGAACTGCAGCGAGAACGGATCGTGGAAGTTCGAGGACGAGGCCGCCCCCGAGCTCGTCAAGTGGACGTGGCAGTCGATGATTCCCGGGATGATCGTCTGGCCCGTGCAGTCGACGAAGTCATCTGAGGCGTTGTGCGATCCCTGGCCGCCCTCCGTCACCGAGGCGACCCGCCCTCCGTCGAGGACGACGTCCCGGGTGCCGGGCAGGAATCGGGTGCCGTCGAAGACCGTGGCGTGGGACAGAACTGTGACCATGGGCGTGCTCCTCATCATTGAAAACCAACTGGTCGGCCGTGTGCAGCCGATCCTTCACATCTATCACGGACTCCCCCGCCCGTACACAGTGAAGCAGTGAGGCCGTGAAGCTGTGAGGTAGCGAGACCGTGAAGCAGTAAGGCCGTGGGGCGGTGAGGCAGCCAGGAAGCGAGGCAGTGAGACTGTGAGACTGTGAGGCCGTGAGTGATGTTGGCGGTCAGACTCGCACGCGACTGTCTGACACGTCGGGACCACGCTCCGGGCCCGACGTGTAGGGTCAGTCCGTCTTGAGTCGTCGGACGAGGACGTCGGAGCCCCCATTCCGACCGACCGAGACGAAGCCCCGGTCGGTGTAGAGCTTCGCTGCGCCGTTGCCGTCTTCGACGGCGAGGCTCACTGCGGGGTATCCGCTCATCCGCACGAGCGCACACACGGTGTCGACGAGGGCGCCGCCGATCCCCTGCCCTTGGTATTCGGGGAGGACTGCGACGGAGAGCTCGGGGATGTCAGCGGCGACCCAGCCGTACCCGGTGAAGGGCGCAGCATCGTCGGCCGGTGTCAGATCGGCGGACGCCGTCTCGGCACCTTCCCCCTCTGCTTCCGCGGCGGCGGTGTCAGCGGTCTCGTCCTCCACGCTTCCACCGTCAGCCTCGCCCGCACCGTCAGCCTCACCCGCACCGTCGGCAGCCCCTGTGCCCTCAGCCTCACCCGCACCGGCCGTACTCTCAGCTTCTCCCGCTGCGTCGGTCACGATCTCGCTGGGGACCACCTCGGCGCCGGATTTCCCCAGAGCCGCCGCGAAGTCCCCGCCCACACGTTCGTCGACCTTGCCGACGACGTCGGCGATATCGGCCAAGCGCACCCAAGCGAGCCCGACGATCGGCGAGTCGGTGTCCGCCTCGGCGTGGGCGGCCACGGCGATGTCACCGTCGCGTCCCCAATCGCGGTAGTAGAAGACGGCGTCGCTGCGGTAGCGGAGCTCGTCGATCTCGATGCGCGGCTGGTCCATGGACCAGTTGAAGCACAGGTCGAGGAAGGGCAGGAAGATTTCGTCGTCGGCCCCAGCCGGCAGCGGACGGATCCGTCCGCGCAGCCAGGAGGACCCAGCCTCGGCGGGGGTGGTCTGCGGGTCCTGAGCTTCGTTCTTCCCAGCGGTCATGAGATTCCTTTCTCAACGGCGCGATCGATCCACGCCCGGTTGCGGACTCGCCAACCCAAGGTCACGGCGCGCAGGCCGACGAATCCGATGCAGAATGCGGCCCAGAGTCCCGGCGCGCCCGGCCACAGTGCGACGATCGGAACGAGCAGGATCGCATACCCGACCACAGCGACCAATTGTGCCAGAGCGAGGTAGCGCGCGTCCTCGGCTCCCATGAGAACGCCGTCGAGGACGAAGACGTACCCGGCGATCGGCATGCTCACCGCCAGCACCGGCAGCAGTGCGGTCAGTTCGGTGACCACCTCGGCGTCAGAGGCGAAGGCCCGCGGGATGATGCCGGAGCCGGCGAACAGGATGACGCCGACGACGAGGCCGAAGACGATTCCCCACAGGCACAGTCGCCGGTTGATCGCGGCGACTGCCTCGGCGTTCCTCGCCCCCAGCTCGAGCCCGATCATCGCCTGGCCTGCGATGGCAAGCGAATCGAGGGCGAGAGCGAGAGCGAAGAAGATGCTCTGGGCGACCTGGATCGCGGCGAGTTCCGTGGTGCCCATCGATGTGGCGATGAACACGAGGATGATGAGTGCGGCACGCAGCGAGATGTTGCGGACGAGCAGCCAGCCGGAGGTCTTCGCCGAGGTGAACACGCCCGACCAGTCGGGGCGAACGGTGGCGTGGAGACGCTTGGCCGCACGCACGGAGATGACGATGTAGACGGTGCACATCCCGGCCTGCGCGATGACTGTGCCCATCGCAGAACCCGCCACACCCATATCGAGCCCGTAGATGAACAGCGCGTTGAGGCCGATGTTCGCCACACATCCGACGGCCGCGACGATCAGCGGGGTCTTCGTGTCCTGCAGCCCGCGCAGGAGTCCGGTGGCGGCGATGACGGTGAGCATGAACGGCAGACCCCACCAGGAGATCGCCAGGTAGGAATGCGCCCCCGAGGTGATCGCCGGCCCCGGATCGAAAGCTGCGATCGCGGTGTCCAACAGGGGCAGTCCGATGATGATGAGCAGCACCGAAGTGCACAGGGCGAGCCAGATTCCGTCGAAGCCGGCCGTGATCGCTCCCGCCCGGTCCCCCGATCCCATCCGTTTGGCGACGCGCGGGGTCGTGGCATAGGCGAGGAAGATCATCAGACCGAGGACCGTCTGCAGAATCGTCGAGGCAATCGCCAGTGATCCCAAAGCACCCGCGCCGAGGTGGCCGACCATAGCCGTGTCCGTGAGCAGAAAAATCGGTTCGGCGATCAGGGCTCCGAGTGCGGGGAGGGCCAAACGGAGAATGTTCTTGTCGATCGCTGCCACAGGTCGATTCTAACGAATCGCCCTCGCCGAGAGCCCAAGTGAGCAGTGGAGTGACCGCTGTGTCGGGAATGCAGGTCGGGTGGACGCAGGGTCGGGGACACTGACCGGGCAGCCGTCGGACCGAGCGCAGAGCCTGCTCGGAATCTCGTGTCAGTGGCGAACGATACTGTGGGATGACAAACAACGGAGAGATGAATGGATTTGCAGTCAAGCTATTTGGACGGACTGTTTGTGACTGGCTGTTCTATTTGTAATCAGATAGTAATATTCATCTCTATCTCCTGATCGTATAATTGAGGTAGGGACTTTCCCGACGCTCGACTTCCACAGAGACGTGGAGAGAGGCAGCACCGATGAAGACCATCGGCAACAACGACAGCTCGACATCGATCCTGCCTGCTGCTCCCCCTGCCGACGCGGACGCTCAACTCCTGGCTGAGCACCGCCGGACGCATGGTCGTCGGCTCGAGATCGCCGAAGACAGCGACCTCATTGACTTGCTCCGTGCCTACACCGAAAGCAGTCTCGCTCAGTTCAATTCCCTCATCGCCACCAGCCGAGCGGTCGTCCAAGACGTGGCCTATGTCCTCGGCCTCAAGGCAGGAAAGCCTGACTCTGTCTACGAGTTCGCCCCTTTCACGGAGACCGTCACACGCCACTGCGGTGCCGTGCCCGGGACATCCGCTGGCTGCGCGGAAAGCGCCGCGGAGGATGCTCACGGCAACAGGGCCCTTGCAGGCGGTGGCTCCCCGACCGGCGAGGAGGCGAGCGCACCAGCCGTCGAGGAGTCTTCGTCTCCATCAGCGTCCCCATCGGTTGCGGCGGAACGCTCCCGTGCGTCGGCGCCTTCCGCCGACGCCGGCCGGCGCTCGTTCACGGGTCAGCTCACGGCCGCTGAGACTCTCGCCTGGACGACGGCATTGGCTCAGGTCGAAGCGGAGACCGGCACGAAGTTCGGCACAGGACGAGGACGGAAGAAGAACCGCGCCGCGGGCCGGCACCTGCGTCGTGTGCGCATGTTGGCTCAACAGCTGCTCGACAGCCCCGAACCCCTGCCCGACTTCCCCGGCTTCGACCCGAAGCTCACGTTCTTCACGTGGCTGCGCGGCAACATCGAGATGACGGAGGCCGGCGTGTACTCCAGCCTGCTCGGAGCCACGACGAGCAATTCGCTTCGCCATATGACCTCGGCGATGACATTTGCGCACGGACTGCCGAAGTTCCTGCGCCGCTGCCTCGACGGCGATTTCACCATCGAACACGTCGACTGTGTGACCCGCGCGTGCCGCGATCTCCATTTCGAGCATTTCCCCGCGATCGACAACTTTCTGGCCAGGCGGCGCGCCGATATCACGATCGAGACGTTCAAGCGTTCACTCGCACTCAAGATTGCGGCAACCCAGCCGCCCGACGACACCCTCGAAAGCGTCGCCCTGCGCCGTCGCGTCGACTATTCCGCCGGTGACGACGGAACCGCCTACCTCACCCTGACCGGGCCCGCGCCCGAACTCCAGGCCTGCTACCGGAGACTGGATGCATTCGCGCGTGCCGTCTATAAGAGCAACACGAGTGCCTTCTCCGGCCAGCTGAAGGACGGAGACTGCTTCGATGAGGACCGATCGATCTCGGCGCTCATGTTCGACATCCTCACCCGGACGAGACCGCAGATGAAGCTGCGCATCATCAGCACCAACGGGGTTGACGGCAAGTCGACGAATACGGACTTCCCACTCGACGGGCTCCTCTCCGGGATCGACGGCGTCCCTCTGCGTGAGGGCGAGTCTCTGCTCGACCTCATCGAGCGCGTCTTCGATGACATGGACGCCAACGGATACTCCCACCAGACACAGGCGGAGTCCGCCAGAGCCCAGGATGACCCCGTCGCGAGTCGGCCAGAGACCGCCGACCTTTCACAGATCACCCCAGCCCATCGTGCCTTTGAGTCACAGCTCCTCGAAGCCATTCTCAGCAGCCGCACCACCCCGAGCGACAGCACCGGCCCAGCGGCCAACAATCCCGTCGGAGAGGAACTGACCGGCGCTCTCGCTTCCCTCATCGGATCACGCGCCAGCGGGGCACGACCCGCTGGCGAAGACACAGGCGAAGCAGTCGTCGGTTCTCCCGACGCGTTCGGACTGCCGATCCGTCACGAAGGAGCCCGTCGAATCAGCTTCGAGTTCCTCCTGGACATGCCGACGAACGAGTACTGGCTGTCGAATCAGGCACGGACCTTCATCACCGTGCCCATGCTGACCCTGCTCAGCCAGCTCCAAGAGCAATGCGACGGAGACCACGTCGATGCTCACGCCGGCGAGGCCGCTGCTCCCCCACCCTCAGGAGCACCACCAACGTCCGAGCCACCGCCCGAGGGCGCACCACCTGTATCCGAGCCACCACCCACCGGCGCACCATCAACATTCGACCCACCGCCGACCGACTCATCACCAACATTCGAGCTACCGCCCTCCGACGCACCATTGACTTCGGACGAGGTGTGCAATCTCGCTGGAACACTGCCGGACGGATCCCCGATCCCTGCCGATATGGCACGCAGGGTCGCCGGGTACTCCACCACCTGGACTCGCCTGCTCACCGACCCGGCGACCGGCACTCCCGTCGACGCGAAGGCGACGACTTACGCAATCCCCAACAGCATTCGAAGAACACTGGTCGCACAGTTCGTGACCTGCACGTTCCCCGGATGCACTCGGCCCGCCGAGACAACAGAGATCGACCACATCGACCCCTTCAACCACTCTGATCCGAGTCAGGGAGGACTCACCCGGTTCGGGAATCTCCACTGCCTGTGCAAGGTCCACCACCAGCAGAAGACCGACGGAAAGTACGACGTCAGGATGACCGAACCCGGTCATCTGGAATATGTGTTCCGTCGGGGCGCCACCGTTGAAGTCGTCGTTCCAGACAATCCCCTCAACGTTGAGCACGCGCGCCTGTTCCTCGAACGCTTCGGCCGCGGCATGCCCCGAACGAACAAGCCACCCGATCAGGAGAAGCAGCCAGCTCCCGGCGGGAAGTCGCCGTCGTCCAACGAGAAGTCATCGTCAGCGCACGACAAGTCATCGTCGTCGCACGAGAAGCCATTGCCTTCGCCCGATTGCGGTTCTCTGCCGACCCCCGGTGAACGGCGGAGGGCATCGGCTTGCCCCGAGCCGGCTGCCGCCGACGGACAGCCCGGATGGAGAGAAGCCGATCCCCACTCCATTACGAGCTTCCAACCTTCTGCCCCAACCGATCCTGCCGAACGTCGGAGGGGAAGTGAGTCCCCGACCGAACGTAGGGCGGGAAGCGAGTCCGGCGACGAGTCCGCCGTTCTCCGCGACTGGTTCTGGGACTCCGGAGAACCACCGCCGTTCTGATACACGGCCACGAGTCCGTACGACACAAGCCGGTGGCATCTGGATCAATCTCAATCCAGATGCCACCGGCTTGTCAGTCCCTCAAACAGTCGACGCTTCAGACTCTCAGCCCTCCAGCGCGTCAACCTTTCAATACATCAGCGCATCATCGGTGCGGCGGACCGCTGTCACATCAGGAAGTCCGGGCAGCGAACCATCGTCACATCAGCGAGTCCGCGCAGCGAACGGCCATTGCATCAGCACAACAACACCTCGGGCCACCAGCGCACAGGGACTTCACCACTTGGGAGCATCAGCTCCTCAGCGGCCCAAGGTTCGAGCACCTCGGCGGATGAAACGTCGTACGAGATCAGCAGACTTCGAACAGTCCGGCTGCACCCTGGCCGCCGCCGATGCACATCGTGACGACGACGTACTTGGCGCCGCGACGACGTCCCTCGATGAGAGCGTGCCCGACGAGACGGGCACCCGTCATGCCATAGGGGTGACCGACGGAGATGCCGCCGCCATCGACGTTGTACTTCTCCGGGTCGATGCCGAGACGATCGCGGCAATACAGCGCCTGCACAGCGAATGCCTCGTTGAGCTCCCACAGATCGATGTCATCGATAGACAGACCGTGCGTCTTCAGCAGCTTCGGGATCGCGAAGACCGGGCCGATGCCCATTTCGTCCGGCGCGCAACCGGCCACAGCCATACCGCGGTAGATACCCATCGGCTCGAGTCCGCGCCGACTTGCCTCCTCGCTGGACATGACCACCGAGGCTGAAGCACCATCGGAGAGCTGAGAGGCGTTTCCGGCCGTGATACTCGGAACCTTCGATGCCACACCGGGTTCGAGCACCGGATTGAGACCGGCCAGGCTCTCCAGCGTCGTCGAAGGACGATTGCCCTCGTCGGCTGTGAGGAGGACCTCCTGTCGCGAAGTCTCCTTCGTCTCCTTATCGACAACGACTTTCGTCGTCGGCAGAGGCACGATCTCTTCGTCGAAACGGCCGGCTTCCTGACCGGCAGCAGTGCGCTGCTGCGAGGACAGCGAATACTCGTCCTGAGCTTCACGGCTGACGCCGTAGCGCTCAGCAACCACCTCGGCGGTGGCCAGCATCGGGTAGTAGATGCCGGGAACATTCTCTTCGAGCCACGGATCCTTCGCCCTGAACATGTTCATCTTGTCGTTCTGGACCAACGACACCGATTCCACGCCACCGCCCACGACGATCTCCTGACCATCGAAGAGCACCTGCTTCGCAGCAGTGGCGATGCCCATCAGACCCGACGAGCACTGCCGATCGATCGACATCCCCGGGACCGTCACGGGCAGACCCGCGCGCAACGCTGCCTGGCGGGCCACGTTCGTGCTCTGGCTGCCCTGCTGGAGCGCGGCGCCGAAGACGACGTCCTCGACCTCACCGCCTTCCAGACCTGCCCGCTCAACGGCATGCTTGATCGCATGTCCGGCAAGCTCCTGGGCCTGAGTGTCGTTGAATGCACCGCGGTAGGCCTTGCCGATCGGCGTGCGCGCGGTCGAGACTATGACTGCTTCTCTCATGGATCTAACCTTTCGAAGATGTCGAACATCGCGTCATGAGTTCATGGATGGTGCTGGCCTGCGAGAACTGCTGCCCGCCAGCAGGCACTGACGTGCGGGATCCGCTTCCCGCAAACAGGTGCTCACGGTCAGTCCTTCGGCCCACCGGCAACGTAGATGACCTGACCGGAGACGAATCCGGCGCCTTCTGAGGCGAGGAACGATGCCGTGTGGGCGATGTCCTCGGGCTTGCCGGAGCGCGCAACCGGGATGCCTTCGACAGAGGCCTTGACGAAGTCGTCGAAGTCCATGCCCACGCGCTCGGCCGTGGCCTTCGTCATGTCGGTTTCGATGAAGCCGGGGGCGATGGCATTCGCGGTGACGCCGAACTTGCCGAGCTCGATGGCCCAGGTCTTCGTGATGCCCTGGATTCCGGCCTTCGCGGCCGAGTAGTTCGTCTGCCCGCGGTTGCCCTGCGCCGAAGTCGACGACATCGAGATGATGCGCCCGAACTTCTCTTCGACCATGTACGACTGGACGGCCTTGGCCATGAGGAAAGCTCCGCCGAGGTGGACGGAGAGGACCTTGTTGAACTCCTCATACGACATCTTGAACAGCAGGTTGTCGCGCAGGATCCCGGCGTTGTTGACCAGAACGGTGGGCGCACCGAGGGTGTCAGCGACCTGCTTGACGGCTGCGTTGACCGAGTCCTCGTCGGAGACATCGGCTTCGAGCCCGAGGGCTTCCCCTCCGTCGGCCTTGATTGCTGCGACGGTGTCGTCTGTCGGCCCCATGTCGAGGACGGCGACCTTGAGTCCGTCGGCGCCGAGCCGCTTGGCGATTGCCGCGCCGATGCCGCGTCCGCCTCCGGTGACGATAGCTGTACGAGTCATATTCGTGCTCCTCAGAATAGTGGTCTCAGATATCAATGTCGTATCGCGCGATCACGAGCTGTCACCCTCCGCTGCAGTGCCGATGTGACCGGGGTCTCTTGCGCAACCGCTTTCACTCTAGACCATTTCTCGTCGCTGAACGATTGATTGCTCAAAGTGTGGGCATATCAGCGCGATAGCAGAGCCGCACAGGCGGCGCGAGCGCCCCGGATTCGGCTCCGCACCACGCCTCACCTCGCCTTTTACGGAAACAAGGCGACGAATCTGATTGATTATCGAACGTTCAAAAATCTCGTCGAAAATCATTGACTTCGCCGGATTGTTTTGGGAAGGTTCAAATCAGTCGCTGTCGATCTCATCTCGACGGCGCCTTCCGAGAACCGTCACAGAAGACACCTCGGACACTGTGTGGAGCGTCCTCGCTCCGGGAGCTTTTCAAAGGAGAAAAGATGCACTCTGTCTCGCGAAACCGCAGTCGAAGACTATTGGCCGCCGCAGTCGTGGGCGCATTCGCATTGTCGCTGAGCGCCTGTGGAGGTGGAGGTTCGGGAGAAGGCGACACAGTCGTCATCGGCTACACCGGACCGCTCAGCGGTGGAGGCGCAGCATACGGAGAGAACGTCCAGATCGGCCTCGAAATGGCCATCGACGACCTCAACTCCGACGGAGTCGAAGTCGACGGCAAGCCCGTCACTCTGGAGCTGAAGGCCCTCGACGACAAATACGCACCAGCCACGGCGGCAAGCAATGCCCAGCGCCTGGCCGATCAGGACAAAGCACCGGTCGTCGTCTCCCCCAACGCCGGTGCGATCAAAGCGATCCAGCAGATCAACAGCGGCAGATCGAACTTCCTCATCTCCGCGTACACCTCGGATCCGGCGATCGTGCAATCGGACAATCCATTGACGATGATGATCCCTCCGAACTTCGAGTCCTACGCCGATGAGTTCACCGAAACCGCCATGGAACATGGCGGGAAGAAGCTCACACTGCTGGGAACGCAGAGCGAATACGGTCAGCAGTGGACCGAGTCGATCACCGAATCGTGGAGCGCCGCCGGCGGAGAGATCGGCAAGGACAACAGCATCGACTACGCCACGGTCTCCGACTTCGCCGGACCCGTCTCCAAGGCACTGGCAGAGAAGCCCGATGCGATCTTCGTCGGCGGACCCTCTCAGCCGACCGCTCTGATCATGGAGGAAGCACGCAAGCAGGGCTTCAAGGGCAGCTTCCTCGTCATGGATCAGGCCAAACTCGACGAGATGGCGACCGTGACGAAGCTCGACAATCTCAAGAACTCCGTCGGAGTCCTGCCTGTCGCCGAATACGAAGACCCGGGCACAGAGGACTTCCTCAAGAAGTTCGCCGACAAAGCCGGGGACAAGAAGGTGGCCACCAGCGAAACGGCGCTGAACTACCAAGGCATCGCCATCATCGCCAAGGCGATGGAAGTCTCGGGCAGCACCGACGATCCGGAGAAGATTCGCGAAGCCATCACGGACGCGCTTCCGGAAGTCGACGACCGGTACAAGGTCAACGGGTTCCCTGAGGAGATCACCGACGAAGGGCATCTGGTCAACCCGAACCTCGAGGCGACCTTCCTGGATGACGACGGCAAGTACACGAAGATCCCGATCGAACAGGTCTCGGACAACAAGTAACTTCCGTCTGCGGCACGACAGTGGGTGAGGCGCCACGACGGCGCCTCACCCGAGCCGCCCTCATGCCTGCAGAGGACCAGAATCATCATGACTCTCTTCATCCAACAACTCTTCAACGGCCTCGCACTCGGCGGTGTCTACTGTCTGGCTGCGATCGGTCTGACCCTGGTGTTCGGCGTCCTGCGCATTCCGAACCTGGCGCATGGTTCGCTGTACATGCTCGGCGCCTACATCACGTACTTCTTCCTCACGACCATCGGCGTCCCCTACATCGCGGCGATCGGAATGGCCGCGATCATCCTCTTCGTCCTCGGCGTCGGTCTCGAACGTCTGGTCTTCCACCCGCTTCGGAACTCTCCGCACACTCACCACATGATCGCGGCCGTCGGTGCGATGTTCTTCTTCCAAGCCCTCGCACAAGCGATCTGGGGCGCGGATTTCCGCCGGATGGACACACCGATCACCGGCGAACTGCGAGTCCTCGGCGCCGAGATCTCCGCCCAGCGCATCGTCATCATCATCACTGCGGTGATCGTGTTGGCCCTGCTGGCCTGGTTCATCAAACGCTCCATCCACGGACAGACGATCGAAGCGATCGAACAGGATCGCATCGGCGCCTCCCTGGTCGGAATCAACCCGTCCATGGTGTCGATGCTGACTTTGGGGCTCTCGGCCCTCCTGGCCACGATCGCGGCAGGACTGGTCGCACCGATCAACCTGCTCTCCCCCACGATGGGCGATGCCCTCAACCTCAAGGTCTTCGCCATCATCATCCTCGGCGGGCTCGGGTCCCTGCCCGGTGCGATCCTCGGCGGTTTCGTCCTGGCGATCGCCGAGACGATGACCGCCACCTATGTGTCCTCGGCATTCGGTGACACCGTGGCCTTCATCGTTCTCGTGGCCGTGTTGGCCATCAAACCCAATGGACTCTTCACGAAGGCGGTGCAGCGATGAACGCATTGAAGAACCCGAGAATCATCGGCACATTCGCCCTCGTCGTCCTCATCGCTGCGGCTCCGCTCTTCTTCGCACACGAGAACTACGCCATGCGAGTCATCACCGTCGGAATGTGCGCGGCGATCGCGGTCTACGGACTCAACATCATCCTCGGCTTCACGGGACAGCTGTCCCTGGCGCAGGGCGGCTTCTTCGGAATCGGCGCCTACGGCGTCGGACTGCTCACCACCGACTACGACTGGTCGTTCTGGTCTGCTTTCGCCGTCTCCGTGATCGGCACCGCCGTCATCGGATACCTGTGCGGGCTCATCGCACTGCGCACGAAAGACGAATACTTCGCCATCTTCACCATGGCCATCGGCTTCATCATCTTCCTGGTCATCAGCCGGTGGGAATCTGTCACCCATGCGCACTCGGGAGTCAACAATGTGAAGTTCCCCGAAGGAGGCGGCCTCGTCGACTTCGGTTCGCCGGTGGCAATGTTCTACCTCGTCTTCGTCATCCTGCTCATCTGCGTCTACATCACCTACGCAGTTCGCCGCTCGAGTGTGGGCCGGACCCTGCTCACGATCAGAACCAGCGAAGACCTCGCCGACGCCATCGGAGTGCGAGTCGGCTTCAGCAAGCAGCTGGCCTTCGCCGCCTCCGCGGTCTTCGGCGGCATCGGCGGCGGCCTGTACGCCACCGTCGTCGGCTTCATCGGCCCGGATTCCGCGTCCCTGGACAAGACCTTCGAATTCCTCATGTTCATCCTCGTCGGAGGCATGGGTACGGTCGCAGGACCGCTCTTGGGCAGCATGATCGTGACATTCCTGTTCGAGCTGTTCCAGGACTTCCAGGCCTACCGCTTCATCGTCTTGGGACCGATCATCGTCGCACTCGTGATCTTCGCACCCAGGGGAATCATCGGCTACCTCGGCGGGTTCGTCGACAAACGCAATCGTCGACGGCGAGTTGCCGCCGCCCGCCGAAGCGCGGAAGCCGCTGAGTCAGCGAACCGAGGTGGCCCGTCCGGACACGACGACGCGGCAGATTCCCATGTCACCCGTTCCGGCGGCCCGGCCGCTCCCGAGGAGAAGAAATGACCCTGTTGGAAATACGTGGCCTCGGCAAACGCTTCGGCGGACTCGATGCGGTCAAGGACGTGGACCTGGACGTCGAAGAGGGACGGATCACCGCGGTGATCGGCCCCAACGGTGCCGGCAAATCGACCCTGTTCAACCTCGTTCACGGCTTCTACCGGCCGACGTCCGGCAGCATCCGCTTCAAGGACGAGGACATCACCCACTCCTCGCCGCACAATACGGTGGCCGGAGGAATCGCACGCACCTTTCAGACCACGAACCTGTTCGATGACAGCACCCTGTTGGAAAACGTGCTGGCAGGTCGGATCGTGCGTTCGAAGTCCACCATCTTCGACGCTGTCTTCCACACTCCGCGGCACCGCCGGGAGTCTCGGATCAATGAAGACCGTGCCATGGAGGCTCTCGAGTACTGCGGGGTGGCGGAATACCGGCACGATCTGGCCTCCAATGTTCCGCAAGAGGTGCAGAAGCGCACCGCCGTCGCCATGGCCTTGGCGACCGAACCGGAGCTGATTCTCCTTGATGAGCCCGCCGGCGGCATCCCCGAGGAGGAGACCGCGGACTTCGGCAACCTCATCCGTTCGCTGCCCCAGCGTGGGGTCTCGGTCCTCCTCGTCGAACACAAGATGACGATGATCATGGATCTCGCGGACACGATCCTCGTCCTCGACCACGGGCAGAAGCTCGCCTTCGGCGTGCCTTCCGAGATCCAGTCGAATCCGGACGTCATCCATGCGTATCTCGGTTCGACGCCCCAGGATCCGACGGACCAGAAGGAGAAGTGATGCTCACACTCGACAATGTCAGCACCGGCTACGATGCCACCGACGTCCTCCACGGCGTGAGCATCACCGCGCGGGCGGGCGAACTCACCGTCATCCTCGGCGCGAACGGTTCGGGAAAGACCACGCTGTTCAGAACCATCAGCGGACTCATGCGCGTGCGGACGGGAACGATCGACTACGAGGGCCGGAAACTCCACCGAGCCCGCGCCAACGCCATCGTCAAGTCCGGAATCGCACACTGCCCCGAGGGACGTCATCTGTTCGGGAAGATGTCGGTGGAGAAGAACCTGCGGCTGGGGTCGTACCCGCACAGGAACAGTTCCCGCACCGAGGAGATCTATGCGGAGGTTCTCGACCTGTTCCCGATCCTCAAGGAGAAGGCGAAGCAGCCGGCCGGCTCGCTGTCGGGCGGACAGCAGCAGATGGTGGCGATCGGTCGGGCGCTGATGTCGGATCCGAGCCTGCTGATCCTCGACGAACCGTCAATGGGTCTGGCACCGATCGTCGTCGAACAGGTCCTCGAATCCGTCGCACAGATCAATCGCAACGGCATCGGCGTCCTGCTCAGCGAGCAGAATGCGAAGGCGTCGCTGGCGATCGCCCATCGCGGCTATGTCCTCGCTGAAGGTCGGATCGTGCTCGCCGATGATGCCTCTCGGCTGCTTGACAATCCGGACGTCCAGGCAGCCTATCTGGGTCTCTGACGCGCTCCGAGACGCAGCTGATGCCTCGCCGAGGCGCAACCACCACCTCGGCGAGGCATCATCCGTTCTGATTGTCGGTCGGTTATGCGTGCAGGTGCACGCGTTCGTCATTCCTCGAGGAAGCGGGAGACGTCTCCGGCTCCGACGCGGGCGACCTCGGGGAACCGGCCGGTGAAGTCGATGACCGAGGTCGGCACGACTCCGGGCACGCCGGATTCGATGACGATGTCGACGTCGTTGCCCAGTTGGTCCACGACATCCTCGGCGTGGGTGAGCGGATCCTCATCGCCGGGCAGCAGCAGAGTCGACGACAGGATCGGCTCGCCCATCGCTTCGACGAGAGCCAGCGCGGTGACATTCTGCGGAATCCGCGCCCCGACCGAATGCTTCTTCGGATGCATCATCCGCCGCGGCACTTCCTTCGTCGCCTTCATGATGAAGGTGAACGGCCCCGGCGTCATTGATTTGATCGCCCGGAAATCCGAGTTGTCGACGATGACGAACTGTCCCAGTTGGGCGAAATCATGGCACATGAGCGTGAAGTGGTGCTTCGAGCCCAGCTGCCGGATGCGGGTGATCCGCTCGATGCCGTCCTTGTTGTCCAGGGCGCAGCCCAGCGCGTAGCAGGAGTCCGTGGGGTAGGCGATGAGCCCACCATTTCTCAGGGACTCGGCGGCCTTCTCGATCAGTCGGTCCTGTGGGTTCTCCGGATGGATATTCAGTAGTGTCGCCATACTTCATGCTAACCACTCAGGCTTCGGAGGGCGAGGGGGCCGCGCCCTTTCGCGCCGATCCCGTCACCGGATTTCCCGTCCCCGTGTCCGCGTCGGAGGCCAGGAGGATGTTCACCCACCTCGCCCGCGGGTCCGCGTCGACGAGCAGCGCCTTGAGCAGCAGGGTCGCCGGCAGCGCCAACAAGGCTCCGAGCCACCCGAGGATCCACACCCAGAACAGCAGGGAGAGGAACGACACGAGCGGGGTCACGCCGACGGATTCTCCTGTGAACTTCGGCTGGATGATCGCCTGGATGACGAAGTTGAGCACACTGTAGGCCACGATCACCCACACCGCCGACTGCCAGCCGCTGTCAACGAGCGCGAGCAGAGCCGGCGGGACGAGGCCGATGACGAAGCCGATGTTCGGAATGTAGTTCGTGAGGAACGCGAGCACGCCCCACACCCAGATGAGTGGAACATCAATGATCGCCAAGGCGACGACATCGAGGAAGGCGACGATGAGACCGAAGATCGTGGCGACCACCCAGTAGCGACGGACTCCGCGGGCGAAGTCGCCCAACGAGGCCGACAGGGAGGGTTTGATGTCCAACAGCATCGTCATCCGTTTGTCGATGCCCATCGAATCCATCGCCACGAAGAAGACCGACATGATCACCGTCGTGAGCAGACCCGCGACCGAGGACACGTTCGTCAGCAGCGGGTAGATGGCATCGAGCACGGAGCGCACGTCGAAGGCCTTGAGCTGCTGCTGGATCACCGAGGAGGTCACCCCGATGTCCGAGAGCAGCGCCAGTGCGTTCTGGTACGAGTGGGCGAGTTCGTTGCTGTAGCTGGGGATGAGGATGACGAGCTCGGCCACCGACCACGCTGTGAGCCCGAAGAAGGCGAGGATCATGCACAGCACGAGGACCACAGAAATGGATGCGCCGATCGCGCGCGGCACCTTGAACCGGGTGAGGAGCCGTTGCACGGGGTAGACGACGATGTAGAAGTTGAGGGCGAGGAACACCGGAGCCACGATGTCCTGCAGACCGCGGAAGAACATGAGAGCGTAGGCCAGCCCCGCCATGGTCACCGCGATCATGAGCGCGCGTGCCGGTGGGCGCGAGTGCCAGGGCCGGGGGCCGACGTCGGCGCCCGAGTCGTCGAAGCCAGGGCCCGATTCGTCGACGCCGACTCCCGAGCCGTCGAGGTGGGCGCCCAAGTCGTCGACACCTGCGTTTGATTCGTCGATGCCGGCAGCCGAATCCTCGATCACCGAGGCGGCGCGACCGGAGTCGTCCCCCGTCGTTTCCGAGTCGGCAGCCGAAGCGGCGTCCGTGGCCTGTTCAGACTGCGACTCCGCGGACGGAGCGGACGGGCCAGTCGGAGCGGACGGGCCAGTCGGAGCGGACGGGCCAGGTGGAGCGGATGGGCCGGGCTCAGCAGGGCGTGCCGAGGAACCGGCCGCACCGGCTGCCGCATCGTCGTGTGCGGTCGAATCCTCGGACCGCTCGCCCTCGTTCACTCAGCGTCTCCGCCGCTTCTCGCGGATGCGCATTGACACCTCGATCGGGGTGCCCTTGAACCCGAAGGTCTCACGCAGACGGCGAATGATGAATCGACGGTAGCCGGGGTCGAGGAATCCGGTGGTGAAGAGCACGAACTTCGGCGGACGCGACTGCGCCTGAGTGCCGAAGAGGATGCGCGGCTGCTTGCCGCCGCGCACGGGATGCGGGTTCGCAGCGACGAGCTCACCGAGGAAGGCATTGAGCCGCCCCGTCGGAATGCGGGTGTCCCAGCCCTCGAGTGCTGCCTCCATCGCGGGGACGAGCTTCTCCGCATGCCGACCGGTCTTCGCGGAGATGTTCACCCGCGGAGCCCACGCCACATGCCCGAGGTCCCGTTCGATCTCCCGTTCGAGGTAGTAGCGGCGTTCGTCATCGAGCAGATCCCACTTGTTGAACGCGAGCACCACGGCACGCCCGGCTTCGACTGCGGTGGTCACGATGCGCACGTCCTGCTCGCTCAGAGGCTCCTGAACCTCGAGGAGGACGAGGGCCACCTCGGCGCGTTCCAGCGCGGTCTGCGTCCGCAGCGCAGCATAGAAGTCAGCGCCGCTGGCCTGATGGGCACGACGACGGATGCCGGCGGTGTCGACGAAACGCCACTGCTTCCCGCCGAGCTCGATGAGCTCATCGACGGGGTCACGCGTGGTGCCGGCGACATTGTCCACGAGCACACGATCGGTGCCGATGAGCTGGTTGAGCAGGGAGGACTTGCCGACGTTCGGACGCCCGACGAGCGCGATGCGACGCGGTCCGCCCTCTTCGATACGGGCGTCGACGGCCGAGACCTCGGGCAGAATCGTCAGAACCTCGTCGAGCAGGTCAGCGACTCCGCGACCGTGCAGAGCCGATACCGTCCACGGCTGGCCCAGGCCCAGGCCCCACAGTTCGGCGGCCATCAGTTCGCCGCGCTCGTCATCGACCTTGTTCGCGGCGAGGATGACAGGCTTCTTCTTCCGCCGCAGCATCTTCACGATCATCTCATCGGTCGAGGTCGGACCGGTCGTCGCATCGACGACGAGCACAACGGCATCGGCCATGTCCACGGCGATCTCGGACTGCACTGCAATCCGCGAGGCCATGCCCTTCGAGTCCTGGTCCCAACCGCCGGTGTCGACGAGGGTGAATTCCTTCGTGTTCCACTCCGCGCGGTAGCTCACCCGGTCACGGGTGACTCCGGGAACGTCTTCGACGACGGCTTCGCGGCGACCGAGGATGCGGTTGACCAGCGTCGACTTGCCGACATTGGGTCGGCCGACGACGGCGAGCACGGGAGCGGCACCGAGGGCCTCCTCTTCCTCGTCCTCGAAACCGTAGGCGTGCAGCAGCGCTCGGTCTTCGTCTTCGAGCTCGTAGCTTTCGAGTCCGGCTTCGAGCGCGGTCGCCCGCTGCTCGGCTTCCTCGTCGCTGATGCTCTCGACGCGGTCGACGAGGTCCTCGTCGGGTGTCTCGTGGAATTCGGGTTCGCTCATTGTGAGTCCTTCACCAGCTGCAGCACCGTCTCGACCACCTGGTCGAAATCGATGTCGCTGGTATCGAGTGTATACACTCCGTCGGCGGCTTCGAGGAAGCTCGTCGTGGCGGAGTCCTTCGCGTCACGGCCTGTGACGAGATCCTGGGTGGCGGCGACCGCCTCGGCGTCGGCGTTTCCGTGGACTTCCTTCGCCCGGCGGGCCACGCGGACCTCATCGCGAGCGGTCATGAGGATGCGCACCTCGGCGTCGGTGGCGACGACGGTGGTGATGTCGCGGCCTTCGACGACGATGCCCTCGGGGGCGGCGGCGATGTACGCCCGCTGCATGTCGATGAGCTCCTCACGTGCGTCGATGACGCCGGAGACGGTCTGCACATTCGCGGACACGTCCTCACCGCGGATGTCCTCGGTGACGTCGATGTCGTCGACGGAGACGAAGAAATCGTCGGGGCTCAGCGAGATCTCCAGATCGGCGCCTCGCACCTGTTCGAGCACGTCGACGGGGTCGGTGACTCCACGGTTGAGGCACAGCCACGCCATCGCCCGGTACATCGCACCGGTGTCGAGGTACTGGTAGCCCAGCCTGCGCGCCACCTCCTTGGCGGTGCTCGACTTCCCCACTCCGGACGGTCCGTCAATGGCTATGACGCTCATGCAGTTCCTTCTTTCTCGATGGCGGATTCGGGGATCTGCCATCCCTTCGACAGCAATCCGATCTCCAGCTCCTGCTGGATGGCCGGGACCACGGACACGTCGACCATGCCGAGTTTCCGACCGGAGGCGTGATCCATCCGGAAGTCTTCGACGTTGACGCCGAGGTCGCCGATGTCCTTGAACAGCCGGGCCAGGGTTCCGGGCGTGTCCGGAACCAGGATCGTGACAACAGCATAGGTGGTCGGCGGCTGCCCGTGCTTGCCGGGAATCCGGTCGTGTCCCTCATTGCCCAGCGCGATCGCCTTCGCAAGCTGTCCGGTCGCCCCGGGACCGAGTTCGAGAGCGCCGATGACTTCGTCGAGCTCGGTCCGCAGGTCGACGAGCACGGACCGGACTTCCTCGGCGTTGCCGGTCAGTATCTGCGTCCACAGGCCCGGATCCGATGCGGCGATGCGCGTGACATCGCGCAGGCCCTGCCCCGCCAGCGCGATCTCCTCGAGCGGTGCGTGCCGCAGCTGGGAGGCGACGAGGGAGGAGACGATCTGCGGCACATGCGAGACCTTCGCGACCGCGGCATCGTGGATGCGCGGGTCGAGGTGGAGCACAGAGGCGCCCGTGTCCTCGGCCATGGCGATGACCTCGCCGAGGCGGGAGCCCGGTGTGTCCTCGTCCGAGCAGATCACCCAGGGCCGGGCCGTGAAGAGGTCCGACTGTGCGGCGATCGCCCCGGACTTCTCCCGCCCGGCCATCGGATGGCATCCGATGTACCGGTCGAGCTGAGCGGCTGTGACCAGGGTCTTCACCGACTCGAGGAGGCGGGTCTTGACGCTGGCAACATCAGTGACAGTCGCGTTCGGGTAGCTCTGCAGCGCAGTGGCGATGACGCGGGCGGCGACGTCGGGTGGGGTCGCCACGACGACGATGTCCGGGGGTATGGGAGCCGAAGTCGTGACCGTGGAAGCCGAAGCCGCTGCCGTGGGTGCAGACGAGCCGGCCGCCTGGGCGCTCGGCTCGGTGCCGGAGTCGGCAGTGCGGTCGGTGCCGGAGTCGGTCTTGGCATCGGTGCTCGGGTCGGCGCTGGCAGCGTCGTCGAGGAGACGTCCGGCACCGAGGTCCGCAGCGAGCTGCTGAGCCGTCGGCGAGGTGTCTTCGAGGGTCACCTGATGGCCCTTTGCGCTCAGCGCCAAGCCCAGGCTGGCACCGAGCAGGCCGGTGCCGATGATGTGGACTCTCACAATCCGACGGCCTCGAAGAGGGAGCCGACCTCATCGGAGCGCAGCGGACGGATCTTGCCCTGCTTCTGCTCGTCGAGGACGACCGGTCCGAAGCGCAGACGCACGAGTCGTTCCACGGGGTGGCCGATCTCTTCGAGCAGGCGGCGCACGATCCGATTGCGGCCGGAGTGGAGGGTGAGTTCGACGACGGACTTGCCGGGGGTCGAATCGACGAGTTTGAAGTCGTCGACCTTGACAAAGCCGTCTTCGAGGTCGATTCCGGCCTTGAGGATGGCGCCGGCGTCCTTGGCCAGCTGGCCCTTGACCTTCGCCAGGTAGGTCTTCGGAACCTCGTAGCGCGGATGGGCCAGACGGTTGCTCAGCTCTCCGTCGTTGGTGAGCAGGATGAGACCTTCGGTCTCGGTGTCGAGACGACCGACGTGGAAGAGCCGTTCGGTGTTGTTGCGCACGTAGTCGGCCAGGCAGGGGCGACCTTCGGGGTCGCTCATCGTCGATACGACGCCGGCCGGCTTGTTGAGCACGAGGTAGACCTTCTTGGTCTGTGTCGAAATTCTCACTGTGTCCACGTACACGGACTGCGTTTGGGGGTCGATCCGGGTGCCCAGCTCGGTCACGATCTGCCCATCGACTTCAACGCGTCCGTCGACGATGAGCTGCTCGCAGGCCCGACGTGAGCCCAGGCCCGCCTCGGCGAGCACCTTCTGCAGCCTCACACCGTCGCTGACATGGGCATCCGATGTCTGGCCGGTGCCGGAACCGCCCTTGTTCGAGGACTTCGCGGCGGTCGATGCACGCTGTTTTCGGCTCGGTCGGTTCTGGCGCCCGCCAGGGGCGCGTGGATCACGGTAGGGACTCATATACCCATTCTCTCAAATCAATCGTCAAGTCGTGACATCTCGGCGCCCGGGGCCGCGATATCGGCCCCGGTGGCAGGCATATCGTCATCGGCATCGAGGTCGCCGTCGATCTCGGCCAGCACCTCATCGTCATCGGAGCCGAGTTCGGCGACGTCGGCGTCCTCGGGCAGGTAGGGGGCGATGTCCGGCAGGTCGTCGATCGCGTTCATGCCCATCGTGTCGAGGAACTGCGGGGTCGTGGCATAGAGCAGCGCCGAGGTGGACGCTTCCTTCCCGGCTTCGACGATGAGTCCGCGCAGCAGCAGGGTGCGGATGACGCCGTCGACGCTGACTCCGCGGATCGCGGCGATGCGGGGTCGGGAGATCGGCTGCCGATAGGCGATGACGGCGAGGGTCTCGAGCGCGGCCTGGGACAGCTTCGCGCTCTGCCCGGCGGTGAGGAAGTCCTTGACGACTTCGTGGTAGTCACCGCGGGAGAAGATGCGGAAGCCTCCGGCGACGTGGCGGATCTCGAAACCGCGCTGCCGGTGGTCCGCATCGCCGTCGTAGTCGGCCTTGAGTGTGGTGATCGCTTCGACAACGGTGTCCACGTCGAGGCCGAGAGAAGTGGCGAGCTCCTCGGCGGACACGGCCGAGTCGGTGATCATGAGCACGGCTTCGATGCCGGCAAGGATCTCGTCATCGATCATGATTGCGCATCTCCCCCAGCAGCGTCAGTGCCCTCATCGTCCTTGTTGTCATCTCCCCCATCATCGCCAGCGCCCTCGTCGTTGTCGGACGTCGACGGGTCGCCTCCCCCATCATCGCCAACGCCCTCGTCGTTGTCGGACGTCGACGGGTCGCCGCCTGCTGAGTCGTCGCCGCTTTCGTCGCCGCTTTCGTCTCCGCTCCAGTCGCCCTCGGTGCGCAGGTCGACGCCGTCTTCGCTCATTTCGGTGCGGTGGATGAGCAGCCGCCCCAGCGGTTCGGGCTGGTCGAAATCGCAGAGTCCGACCTTGAACAGTTCGAGCAGTGCGAGGAATCGGGCCACGACGACCAGGGTGTTCTCCGCGGTCTCGAGCAGTTCGGCGAAGTCGAGCTCTCCGGCGCGCAGCAGGGAGAGGATGTGGCCGCGCTGCTCGGAGACGCTGACCAGCGGCAGGTGGATGTGGTCGACGGCGACACTCGGCGGTGTGTGGTCGCGTTGGAGCACGGTGGCGAAGATCCCGGCCAGCTCACCGGGGCCGATGTTTATCTCCAGCGGCGGCAGCACGTCCTGGAACTCGGCTTCGAGGACGACGTCGCGGGGCGCGCGGATCGATCCGGCGGCCATCGCCTCGGCGAGGTAGCCGGACACGGACTTGTACGCCTTGTACTGGAGCAAGCGGGCGAAGAGCAGGTCGCGGGCCTCGAGCAGTTCGAGGTCGAGGACTTCCTCGCCCACTTCGTGCGGAAGCAGCCTCGCGGTCTTGAGGTCGAGCAGGGTGGCCGCGACGAGGAGGAACTGGGAGATCTCGGCGAGGTTCGCCTTGTCCTTGAGCTCGGTGGTGTAGGAGATGAACTCGTCGGTGACCTCGGCCAGGGCGATCTCCGTGACGTCGAGACGTCGTTTCGAGATCAGCCCGAGCAGCAGATCGAAGGGCCCGGAGAAGTTCTCGAGTTCGACCTGGAACCCTTCAACGGCCGTGCCCGTGTCATCCGCAGTTCCGACACCGTCGTCGGTGCGGGCTGCGGGATCGTGCGTGCCCTGTTGGATGGTCTCGCTCAGGGTGCGCCTCCGCGGGCGATGAGCTCCCGTGCGAGTCGCCGATAGGCTTCGGACCCGGCATGCTTGGGAGCGAAGCTCGTGATCGGTTCGGCGGCCACGGAGGCATCGGGGAACTTCACGGTGCGGTTGATGACGGTCCCGAAGACCTTGTCGCCGAAGGCCTCGGTCACCCGCGACATGACTTCCTTCGAGTGCAGGGTCCGCGAGTCGAACATCGTCGCGAGGATCCCATCGACTTCGAGCGAGGGGTTGAGCCGGTCCTGGACCTTCTCGATCGTCTCCACCAGCAGCGCGACGCCGCGGAGGGCGAAGAACTCGGTCTCAAGCGGGATGATCACACCATGGGCGGCGGTGAGGGCGTTGACGGTGAGCAGACCGAGCGAGGGCTGGCAGTCGATGAGGATGACGTCGTATTCGTCGGCGACCTTCGACAGCGCCCGCGCAAGCACCTGCTCACGGGCGACCTCGCCGACGAGCTGGACTTCGGCGGCGGAGAGGTCGATGTTGGCCGGGAGGATGTCGATGTCCTCGAAGTCCGTGCCCACGATGACCTCGTGCGGGTCCAGACGCGGATTCATCAGCAGGTTGTACACGCTGATGTCGAGGTCATAGGGGTTGAGGCCCAGGCCGACGGACAGGGCACCCTGCGGGTCGAAGTCGACGAGCAGCATCTTCCGGCCGTATGCGGCCAGAGCCGCGCCGAGGTTGATCGACGAGGTCGTCTTCCCGACCCCGCCCTTCTGATTGACCATGGCGATGATGCGGGCGGGTCCATGCGAAGCCAAGGGGGCCGGCTCCGGAAATTCCTCGGGCTCGGCTGCTGCGGTCTTCTGCTGGGGGATATCCAACGCCTCTTGCGTATTCATCACTCGGATGGCCACCTTTCGTTGCTCTTCGTCCAACCCTACCGCGCCCTGGGGTGCGAGGTCGCGTACACTTCCCGCAGTGTCTCTTCAGAAACTTTCGTATAGATCTGCGTCGTCGTCACCGAGGCGTGCCCGAGCAGCTCCTGAACGACACGGATGTCGGCCCCACCCTCGAGCAGATGGGTGGCGAAGGAGTGCCGGAACGTGTGCGGAGAGACTTCCGCGTCGATCCGTGCCGCCTCGGCCGCGTCTTTGACGATCTGCCATGCGGAGACCCGCGAGAGCCGGGTTCCGCGGGCGTTGAGGAACAGCGCCCCGGCCGGCGACGAGGTCTTCGCCTTCGCCGCCATCCCCGGCCGCACGCGCGACACCCACGCCCCCAGTGCCGTTGCCGCGTGCGATCCGAAGGGAACGATCCGCTCCTTCCCGCCCTTGCCGTAGAGACGGACCAGCCCGGAGTCGAGGTCGACGTCATCGAGGTCGACGCCGACCGCTTCGGAGATGCGCGCTCCCGTGGCGTAGAGGAGCTCGAGCAGGGCCGCGGCCCGGATCTGGACGGGCTCCTCCCCCGCCGTCGTGGCAAGCATCCCCTCGATCTCGTCGAGCGAGAGCGCCTTGGGCAGGCGCAGCCCTTCCTGCGGCGGACTGACCTCGGAAGCCGGGTCCGTGGGGGCGAGATTCTCCGCCAGTGCGAAGGTGTGGAAGCGCCGGACTGCGACGAGGGCCCGTGCCCGCGACCGCGGAGCGAGCCCCGTGTCGAGCAGGTGCAGACCATAGGCTTCGACGGTGGACCGTTCCACCTCGCCGAGGCGGCCGATCCCCTCACCGCTCAGCCAGGTTCCGTATCGGGCGAGGTCACGAGCATAGGCGTCGATGGAATTGCGGGACAGGCCGCGTTCGAAGCGCAGGGAATTGAGGTAGGACTCGAACCCTCGACGCAGTTCTGCGGAGAGGTCGTCGGGCAGCAGTTCGGCGCCGTGCCGAGCCACGAGGAATCAGGCCTCGTCGGTGCGATCGGAACCGGTTGGTCCGTCCCCCGCGGTCGCGCTGCCTGTCGGCGCGTTTCGCCCGGCCACGTTCCCTGTCGGCGCGCTTCCCGCGACCACGTTCTCTGTCGGCTCGCTTCTCGTCTCGACCTCGGCACCGCGACCGAAATCCGGGCGTCCGTCGACGAGGGGCCGCGGTGAGTCGACGGCGCGCAGTTGAACCGGCTGTCCGGCCGCTTCGGCGCGCAGCACTCTGTCGACCTGGAAGATCGCCAACTGGGCGATCGCATTCGTGACCCGTCCTTCGGCCACAGCGTCGAGCGCCTCGTCGACGCTGACCCAGCGGAAGCGGAACCCTGCCTCCTCCTCGTCGCGTTCATGCCGGTCGGCCTCGGGCACGAACGCCAGGTCACGGGCGAGGTAGAGCCGCATCGTCTCGGAGCTGCCGCCCGGTGTCAGGCAGGAGTCGCTGAGAACCTCCCAGCGTTCGGCCGTGAGGTCGGCTTCTTCGACGAGTTCCCGCTTGGCCGCGTCGACCGGGTCTTCTCCGGCAACGTCGAGCAGGCCCGCGGGGACCTCCCACAGACGGGACCGCACCGGGTGCCGGTACTGCTGGACGAGGAGCATCCGCTGCTGGTCGTCGACGACGGCGATCCCCACGGCACCGGTATGGGCCATGAGGTCGCGGACGAGTCCGGAGGCTTCGGGCAGGTCGAAGCTCTCGCGTCGGATGTCCCAGACCGCACCGCGGTAGACGACCTCGGATCCGGAGATCGACGGAGTGTACGGCTCATCCTGCAGGGTGCTCATCGTCTGCCTTCCTCTTCATCGACGGTGGTGCAACGGCGAATGCCGCCGGCGTGTCCGCCGACGGCATTCGCTGACAACAGTGGTCACAGTGCTCACTGACGCGCCAGCGCCGCGGCTACGAGCCCCGCGAACAGCGGGTGCGGCGCGGTCGGACGCGACTTCAGCTCGGGGTGGGCCTGTGTCGAGACATAGAACGGGTGGGTCTCGGCGGACAGTTCGACGAACTCGACGAGCTCACCGTTGGGTGAGGTGCCGGAGAACTCCAGCCCCGCCTCGGCGAGCTGATCCCGGTACGTGTTGTTGACCTCGTAGCGGTGGCGGTGCCGTTCGCTGATCGTCGTCGCACCGTAGACACCGGCGACGACGCTGCCCTCGGCGAGGTTCGCTTCGTAGGTGCCCAACCGCATGGTCCCGCCCAGGTCTCCTTCGCCTTCGACGATGGAGAGCTGCTCGGCCATGGTCGCGATGACCGGGACCGTGGTCTCCGGGTCGAACTCGGACGACGAGGCCGCCTCGATGCCGGCGACATTGCGGGCGTACTCGATGACCATGCACTGCAGTCCCAGGCACAGACCCAGGGTCGGGATCTGATGGGTGCGGGTGTACTTGAGTGCGCCGAGTTTGCCTTCGATGCCGCGGATGCCGAAGCCGCCGGGCACGCAGATCGCATCGAGTCCGGCCAGCGCCTTCTCGGCTCCGGCTTCGGTTTCGCAGTCATCGGAGGCGATCCAGCGGATCTTGACCTTCGCGTCGTTGGCGAAACCGCCGTGACGCAGCGCCTCGGTCACCGACAGGTAGGCATCGGGCAGATCGATGTACTTGCCGACGATGCCGATCGTGACCTCGCTCGAGGGGTTGTGCACACGTTCGAGCACCCAGTCCCACTTCGTCCAGTCGACATCGCGGAAGGGAAGGTTGAGGCTGCGGATGACGAACACGTCGAGGCCGCCGTCGTGGAGGACCTTCGGGATGTCGTAGATGCTCGGAGCGTCGACGCAGGAGACGACCGCGTCGGTTTCGACGTCACAGGCCCCGGCGATCTTCGCCCGGATCGAGTCCGGCAGCTCGCGGTCGGAGCGCAGCACGATCGCATCGGGCTGGATGCCGATCGAGCGCAGGGTCGCCACCGAATGCTGCGTCGGCTTCGTCTTCAGTTCGCCCGAGGGCCCGAGGTAGGGCACGAGGGAGACGTGGATGAAGAAGACGTTGTCCCGTCCGATGTCGTGGCGGACCTGGCGGGCGGCCTCGAGGAAGGGCTGAGATTCGATATCGCCGACGGTGCCGCCGATCTCGGTGATGATGACGTCGGGGCGGTCGGCCTCGGGGCGTTCGGCCTGCGCACGCATGCGCGCCTTGATCTCGTCGGTGATGTGCGGGATGACCTGGACCGTGTCGCCGAGGTACGCGCCGCGGCGCTCCTTGGCGATGACCGAGGAGTAGACCTGGCCGGTCGTGACGTTCGCGGCGCCGTCGAGGTTGTTGTCGAGGAAACGCTCGTAGTGGCCGATGTCGAGATCGGTCTCGGCCCCGTCCTCGGTGACGAAGACCTCACCGTGCTGGAAGGGATTCATCGTGCCGGGATCCACATTGAGGTAGGGATCCAGCTTCTGCATGGCCACGGTGAGGCCGCGCTGAGTGAGCAGATGACCGAGGCTCGATGCCGTCAGTCCCTTTCCCAACGAAGAGGCGACGCCTCCCGTGACGAAGATGTGCTTTGCCGTATGAGTGCCACCTGGGCCAGTTCGATTCACCACGGGATTTGATTCTATCAAAGTCCGGCTCACGAATCCGCGGCGGCGTCGGCCTCGGCGTACAGGTCGAGCAGCGTAGCGGAGATCGCGGCGCCGTTGCTGACGTCGATGACCCGCTTCTTCGCGGCTACGGCGGAGGTGCCGCGTCCGGCCGGGTCGTCGAGAAGATGATTGATCTCACGCAGCAGACCGTCCGTGTCGTCGGCGTCGACGCTCTTCGCGGCCTCTCCCCAGATGCCGGCGCGGCGTTCGCTGCCGATGAACACGGCAGGCTTCGACAGCTGCATGAGGTCTTCGTGGGACAGGCCGGTCATCGTCTCGCTGGCGATGACGACGTCAGCGGCCGCGGCCACATCGACGAGGTCACCGGCGGGGGCGACGATGACGCCGCGGTCGGAGAATTCGCGGGACACCGTCGACCGGTCCTTGCCGGTGCCGGTGAGGACGAAGACGACGTTGCGGTCGGGGCGTCGGCTGTTGATCTGGACGGCGGCGTCGAGCACGGTCGCCAGCGCCGTGTGATCGCGCAGGGCGATGGGGCTGGCGACCACCCAGGTGCCTTCCTTGACTCCGAGTTCGCGTCGGACATCGGCGCGCGGGGTGCGCACCGTGAGGTCGACGTCGATGTCCGGGTGGACGAGTTCGGCGCGTTCGACGATCGGGACCCGCCCGCTGTAGTAGTCGACGACGGGTTCGGTCGTGCCGAGGACGGCGGTGGCGGTGCGGCCGACGATCTCGGCGCCGGTCTTCTCGATGACGTTCGCGGAGTCGAAGGACTCGATCGTGGCGACGGCTTTCGGATGCAGGCGGGCGGGCAGACCGGTGAAGGCGAGCCCGGCGAGCGTCGCCGCGTGCAGTCCGTGCGCGTGGACGATGTCCACGTGCTGGTAGTACTTGTGCAGGGTGAAGGCGGTGTTCGGGTCGGCCATGGAGAAGCGTCGGCGCGCCGCGAGTTCGATCTCGCGGAATTCGTCGGCCAGCTCCTCGGGAACTCCGAAGGTGCCCAGCAGCGACCGGTGTGCGGCGACGGCGACTTTGAAGCCCGCGCGGAGGTGACCGAGCACGGCGAGCTTCGCCACTTCGACGACTGGGCCGGTGGTCTCGGCGAGCACGTGCAGAATCCTCGTGTCTGCGCTCAGTGGGTTGACCTCGCCGGATTCGCTCATTTCCTCATCCTCTACTTTCGATCGACGCTGCTTCTAGCCTACCTGGGCAGACACGAGTTCCGTGTATATGCCTGCGAGTTCTTCGGCGACTTCCCTTTCACCGGGAAGCTCGGCTCCGCGGGCTCGTGCCCGTGCCCCGAGCTCGGCGCATCGGGCGGGGTCTCCGGCGAGTTCGGCGACGGCGGCGGCGAAGGCCCGATCATCGTCATCGGGGACAAGGACACCTGCGTCGCCGACGAGTTCGGTGCTGCCGCCGGTTGCGGTCGCCACGATCGCCTTGCCGGAGATGAGCGCTTCCTGGAGCACGAGCGCGCGGGCCTCCCACACGCTCGTGAGCACGTAGATGTCCGCGGCTGCGGCGAGTTCGGCGACGTCGCTGCGTGCGCCGAGGAAATGCAGAGGGGGAATCGCCGAGGCGGCGCTGAGCTCAGCGTACTGTGCCCGGACTTCGCCGAGCACCGTTTCGTCGGCGGCGCCGGCGATGAGCACGACGAGGGCCGGATCGCCCGCGTCCTGTTTCGTGCGCGAGGCGTCCTGTCCCGTGCGTGCCGCGTCCGCTGTCCGGGTCGGGTTCGTGCTGCCCGTCGTGTCGCCGAGGCGGCCGAGCCCGCGCACGAGCATCGGGTAGTTCTTCTGCGGTGCGACCCTGCCCACGGCGAGGACGATGACCGCGCCCTCGTCGAAGCCGTAGGTGCTTGCCAGCTGGGCGCGGGTGGCGGCGGCCGCCTCGGCGCTCACCGGTGTCACCTCGGGTACGGCGGCGGGCACGAACCGGGCATCGCGGGCACCGAGTTCCTGGGCACGTTCGACGAGGTCGGTGCTGGCACCGAGAACGAGGTCGGCGCCGCGGGCGAGCATCGTCTCCACGCGGATTTCGACCTTCCCACGCAGTCCCTGGCCGCTGGCCCGATTGTGGAGGCTGAGGACGAAACGCGGACGGGAGCGCAGGGTGCGCAGCGTCAGCTGCGTGATGAGTCCGGCGCGGAACCCGTGGGCGTGGACGATCTGCGCATCGAAGCTGCGCAGCAGACTGCGCTGCCGCCGGATCAGGGCGGCATCGGCGGGTCCGATTCCGGTGCCGAGTTCGAGCACGGCGAAGCGGACTCCGGGCAGCAGGGAGAAACCGAAGTGCTCATCGGTCGCGGCGGGGCCGATGACGCCGATCTCATGACCGGCCGCACCGAGGTCGCGGGCCAGTGCCTTGACGTGAGTGCCGACTCCCCCGGTGGAGGTGCCGATGACGAAGACGATCCTCATGATTCTTCCTCCCTGTCCGTTCCAGTGCCCTGCGGTACCGTCGCTTCGCCGGCACCCGTGTCCTTCCGGTCGGCGAGCAGTCTGCGCACCTCGCCCAGGAAGCCGCGGTCGATGATGAGCACGATGAGCGCGAAGACCACGCAGCCGAGCAGCGCGGAGACGGTGCCGGCGAGCACGGCCGATCCCGCGGAATTGTCGAGCAGTCCCCCGAGCCACTGCGAGGTCACGACTCCCGCGGTTCCGGCAACGGCGGCGGCACCGAGGGTGAGCAGTCCGCGGCGGCCGACCAGCGCGAGGCCGGTGGGGCCGAGGACGCGGCGGATGGACGTGAGCAGGAATCCTCCGGCGACGCTCATGCCCAAGACGTAGCCGCAGCAGATGGCGATGAGCGTCAGCCCCGGATCCCCGTTCGCATTCGTCACGAGGATGGCCGCGATCATGCCGACGATGACGAGGAGCCACCCGGTCGTCGTCGCCGCAGCCGAATGGCGGGACCGTTCGAGGGCGTAGAACACGCGGGTGCCCCAGGCGACGAAACACCAGCCGGGCACGGCCAGTGCCATGACCATGATCGCCTGTGCCATCGAGTCGAAGGGCGCCGACGAGCTCTTCTCCGCGTCGATGGCGATGAAGAAGGTCTGCAGCGGTCCGGCCGCGGAGAGGAGGATGACGGCGCCGAGGCCGCCGATGGCGACGATGAGCGCGGTCGTCGTCGATGTCACGGCCCGCAGTCGCACCCGGGCTTCGGTACGGTGCGTGTCGGTCGCCTCGGGGTCGGTGGATCGTCCCACCCAGGTGGACAGGGTCGGGAACATCACGGTCGCCACGGTCACGGCGAGCACCGCATACGGCAGCAGGTAGACGGCGTTGATGTAGCTGAAGAGGACGAACGTGCCTTCTCCGCCCGAATGGTTCGACAGGGTCAGGGTCGCGAGCACGGCGCCCTGCTGCGCGAGCAGAGCCGACATCCCGGCCCCGGCCAGTCGCAGCGCCCGGTGGGCGACCCCGGGCGGGAAGGAGAAGGTGGGACGCAGTCTCAGCCCGGTCGAGGCCATCGGCAGCGCCAGAGGCAGGGCGAGGGCGGCCACGCCGATGGTCGTGCCCCAGCCGAGCCAGCCGAGGTGGGAGTGCCAGGTGTCGTCGTTGCCGCCGACCATGCGGTAGGCGATGTAGCTGCCGATGACGACGAGGCTGGACAGCAGCGGGGCGAACGCCGGCCAGAGGAACTTCCGGTGGGCTTGGAGCACGCCGGTGAGCACGGCGCCGATGCCGTAGAGGACGAGCTGCGGGGCGAACATGAGCAGCAGCTGCACGGTCGCCTGCACTCCGGTGTCGCTGGTCCGCGCATCGACGAGGACGTTCGCGATGGGCGCGGCGAAGACGGCGAGCAGGATCGACAGCGGCAGGGTCACCGAGACGGCCCAGGTCAGCAGTCCGGAGGCGATCCGCCCGGCCGTCGCGCGGTCCGATCGGGCCAGCGGGATCGCGAGCAGCGGGATGACGGCCCCGGCCAGGGCGCCTCCGGCGACGACCTCGAAGAGGATGTTCGGCACCTGGTTGGCGCTCTGGTAGGCGGTGCCGACGGTGCCGGCACCGACGGTCGCGGAGAAGACCAACCAGCGGAGGAAACCGACCAGTCGGGTCAGCAGGGTGATGATCGATACGAGCAGCGCCGTGGAGGCGAGGACTCGAACGAGCTTGCTCACACGCCCTCGCGGCCGAAGGCGTCGATCTCCCGCAGTCCGGGGGTGGACTCGATGACGGAGGTGAACGACACCTTCTCACTTGCCAGGGTGAGTCCGGCGAGGACGGCGAGGATGAGACGGCGGCGTCCCGGGCTCGCGGTTTCGGCGAGGATCACGCCGATGGCAGCGCCCAGCGCGTTCGCGCCGGTGTCCCCGAGCATGACCTCACCGGCCAAGTCCTCGGGCCAGGCCGCTGCCGTGGCGCCGGCGATCGCGGCCGACGGCGACCAGGACACGCGACGTTCGTGGTCGGTCAGCGCCAGGGTGAGCGCCCCTGTCTTGAGTGCGCGACCGGGTCGGAGGTCGAGGAGGTTGAACAGGTTCGCCGATCCGGCGATGACACCCCCGGTGACGACGATGTCCGCGGCCGCGGCGTACCAGGCGCGGTCGTTCTTCCGAGCACCGAGGCCGGTGCCGAAGGCGGATCCGAGGCTGTCTGCGAGTCCGTGGGCCCCGGGCCGAGGTGCCCCGCTGCGCAGGATCGTCGCGGCCGCGATCGCGGCGAGCGGAATTCCGGTGATCTTGAGCGCTCCGGTCGTGATCTCACCGCGGGCGAGTGCGCTCAGGTGTCCGCGCAGTCCCTTGGAGGACCCGGATTCGCAGAAGTCGTCGACGGCACCGAGGCCGCCCGCCGCGGCCGTGGCCAGCAGGGTCGCGGCTCGCTGCCGGGGGTCTTCGATGAGCAGTCCGCCGGCGAGCAGTCCAGCGGTGACGGCCGGGCCTTCGATGAGCGAGACCTCGCGGCCGGCGTGGTTGGTGCGCACCACGTCCCGCTGGGTGCGCAGCCGAGACCTGAGCACGGCCTTCGTCGCCGCGTATCCGGCGAGTCCGGCGACGGCGGTGCTGACGATGGAGCGGATCATTTCGCCTCTTCCTTCTTCGTCTCGTCCGTCTTCGCGGGCAGGATCCCTTCCGCGTCTTCGGCGAATCCGTAGTGTCCGTGGGTGCCGGCTTCACCGGCGGCCAGCGCCCGAACGGCGATGACGGGGCCGGCGCCGAGGCCGAGTCCGTCGACGGTGCTGGCCCGCGACTTCTCCGTCCGCAGCACGTTGACGAGTCCGTTCTGGGACGATCCGGCGTCGCCGGCGACGACGACCGAGGTGGCTTCGGCGGTGAGTGCGGTGACGAAGTCGGTCACCAGGGTGCGGGTGGCCTTGTCATCGGTGGCTTGCGGGCTCGGCTTCGTCTCCTCGGCCAGAGTCGAATTCTCATCGTCGACGACGATGAACAGCGAGGTCGTCTTGTGATCGGTGTCGGTGCGCAGACGGTCGGCGTCGACGAAGGCGTCGTAGAGCTGCGAGGACTTCTTCTCCGCGGCGTCGCGGTCGGCGGGATCTTCGAGCATCGAGGCATCTCCGGTGAGCGCGATGACCAGTGCCGCGCGGATCGCCGTCGAATCGTCCTTCGGCAGCTTCGGCACGATCTTGCGCAGCTGTTCGAGGAACGCAGAGGAGTCCTCGAGACTGAGCGTGGTCGGGACGAAGGAGACGTCGCCGGCGATCGTGCCGTCGGCTTCCTTGACCCTGTTGCTCACCTCTTCGACCTGCTCGGGGTCGGCCTCGGGTCCGGCGATGATGCTCACGTCTTGGCCCTTGAGGGTGCCTTTGATGAGTTCGGGAGCCGCTGCGGTGACGAAATCGTTCTGTTTGTCGATGTTGCCCTTGGCCGCATCGAGGTTCGCTCGCAGAGTGTCTCGGTCGCTGCGCAGCGCATCGACCTGGCTCTGCAGGGATTCCCCGATCGGTTCCTTGAGCGGGCCCGCGCCGAGGACGATGCCCACGGCGAGTGCGAGGAACACCGAGACGAGGGAGACGAGGTGGTAGCGGAAATCAATCACGGGTCAGTCCTTGGATGAAGCCGGCGGATTCTGTCGAGGCCGCGGGGTCCCCGCCGAAGAGGGAGCCGATCCAGCCGAAGAGGCCGTCGAGTTGGGCGCCGATGAGGCCGAGGAAGGTCTGCCCGGCCGAGGTTGCGGTCATCGCCACGCCGAGGGCGACGAGTCCGGCGATGATGAGCACGGCCAGCTGCAGGCTGGAGATGCGCTGCCGGTAGAGGAGGGAGACTCCCTTGGCGTCGATGAGCTTCGATCCCACTCGCAGGCGGGTGATGAACGTCGAGGCCATGCCCTTGCGGCCTTTGTCGAGGAACTCCATGACGGTGTCGTGGGTGCCCACGGCGACGATGAGTTCGGCGCCTTTGTCATCGGCGAGCAGCATCGCGATGTCTTCGCTCGTGCCGGAGGCGGCGAAGGCCACACATTCGACGCCGAGGGATTCGACGCGTTCGGTGCCCGGCGCGTTGCCGTCACGGTAGGCGTGGACGACGATCTCGGCTCCGGAGGTCAGCGCGGCGTCGGACACGGAGTCCATGTCGCCGACGATCATGTCGGGGCGGTAGCCGGCTTCGATGATCGCATCGGCACCGCCGTCGACGCCGACGAGCAGGGGCCGGTATTCGCGGATGTAGGAGGACAGCATCGCCAGGTCCTCCTTGTAGTGGTATCCGCGGACGACGATGAGCACATGTCGGTCGGTGAACTGCGTCTTCACTTCGGGCACAACGAGTTCGGCCGAGAGCAGGTCGGAGTCCTTGCGGATGTATTCGATCGTGTTGTCGATGAAGTCCACGAGCACGGAGTTCATTCCGGCTTCGGCCATGTGCATGTCGTCGGCGATCGTCTCGTGCGTCTGCAGAACTCCGGTGGCCACCTCGGTGTCGCCTGCAAAGACGGTGCCGCCCTCGGTGGAGATCTCGGCGTTCTCGTCGACTGCGTCGAAGATCTCTGCTCCGGTGGCGTCGATGAGGGGGATGCCGGCGTCGACGATGATGCCCGGGCCGAGGTTCGGATACCGGCCGGAGATCGATTTGTCGGCGTTGATCACCGCGGCCGGTCGGCAGGCGACGAGGGCCTCGGCGGAGATCCGGTCGATGTCGGAGTGTTTGATGACCGCGATATCGCCTGCTTCGAGGCGTTTGGTGAGGTCTTTCGTGCGTCGGTCCAGGCGGGCAGGGGCGGGACCGGACCGGGTCGGTGCGGCGGGAACGTCGCGATGTCTACGCACTCTCATGGTCCGGCCATTGTCTCATGTGGTCCTCGCACCGGCGTCCTTGACCTGCCGCGCATTGTCGAGGAGTTCGGCCGCATGGGCCTTCGCCGAGTCGGAGTCGTCCATTCCGGCCAGCATGCGGGAGAGTTCGACGACGCGGTCTTCGTCGCTGAGTTCCTGCACGCCCGAGCGCACGGTCTCGGCGTCATCGTCTTTGACGATGGTCACGTGCGTGTCGGCCCACGCCGCGACCTGCGGCAGGTGGGTGACGACGATGACCTGGGCGTTTCGGGCGAGCTTCGCCAGTCTGCGGCCGATCTCCACGGCCGCCTTGCCGCCGACGCCGGCATCGACTTCGTCGAAGACGTAGGTGGGAATGGATTCGCTGGCCGCGCGGACGACTTCGATGGCGAGCATGACGCGGGAGAGTTCACCGCCGGAGGCGATCTTGCCGATGTCGTCGGGGGTCGAGGATGCGTGCGCGGCGAAGGTCAGCCGCACCTCGTCGGCACCGTGGCTGGTCGGTTCCCGGGGCGTGAGCTCGAAGTCGACGCTCGCCTTCGGCATCGACAGTGCCGCGAGCTCTTCGCTCACGGCCTGGGAGAATTCCTGCGCGGTGGCGGTGCGGATCTCAGACAGCGCCGCGGCGGCTTCTTCCATCTCGGTCCGCGCTTGGTCGAGTTCGGCGTCGAGGCCGTCGAGGTCGCGGTCTTCGGTTTCGAGTTCGGTGAGTTCGGCCGCGGACCGGGTTTCGAAGTCGAGGACTTCGGCCACGTTCTGGCCGTAGGGGGCCAGGGTGCCGAGTTCGGCGCGGCGGGCTTCGGTCTCTTCCAGTGAGGTCTCGCCGAGTTCGTCGAAGCCGGAGAGGTAGGAGGACAGTTCCGCGGCGGAGTCCGACAAGCGCAGCACCGCGTCGCCCAGGGCTTCGCGGATCGTGGTCAGTTCTCGGTCGGAGGATTCGACGTCGCTGATCGCGGCGATGGCCTGATGGACGAGGTCGACGGCGGCTCCGGCGTCGTCGGCTTCGGAGCCGAGCAGCAGGTCGTGGGCGGCGCCGACGGCGCGGGTGATCTCGGCGGCGGCGCCGAGCTTCGCGGCCTGGGCGGTCAGCGTCTCATCCTCGCCGGGTTCGGGGCGCACGGCGTCGATGGCTTCGAGGCAGCCGCGCAGCCACAGGATGCGTTCGCGGCGGGCCGCGGTGGAGTCTTTGATGCGTGAGACTCGGGCTTCGGTCTCTTTCCAGGACTCGAACGCGGCACGGTAGCGGGCGGCCACCTCGGCGAGTCTCTGTCCTCCGGCGGCGTCGAGGAGCTGTCTCTGCTGGGCGGTGCCTTTGAGTCGCAGCTGTTCGGATTGGCCGTGGAGGGTGATGAGGTCGGAGGAGATGTCGGTGAGCACGGAGATCGGCACGGTGCGTCCGCCCGCGGTGGCCCGAGCGCGGCCCTTGAGCGCGACGGTGCGGGAGATGATCGCTTCGTCCTCGGCGCTGCCGCCGGCTTCTTCGATGCGCTCGCGCACGGTCTCGGCGACATCGGTGAAGATGCCTTCGACTTCGGCTTTCTCCGCGCCCTTGCGGACGACTCCGGAGCCGACTTTGCGGCCCATGAGCAGGGACAGGGCGGAGACGAACATCGTCTTGCCGGCGCCGGTCTCACCGGTGACGACGGTGAAGCCGGTGTCGAGTTCGACCTCGGCTTCAGCGATCACGCCGAGGTGGGAGATGCGCAGTTCGGAGATCAATCAGGCCTCCTTGATCGGGCCCCGCCACCCGGAGACGGGCAGGCGGAACTTCGCGACGAGTCGGTCGGTGAAGGGTCCGGTGTGCAGGCGGGCGAGTCGGATCGGCGACTTCGAACGGGTGGCCTCGACGCGGGCGCCCGACGGCAGTTCAAGGGCACGGCGGCCGTCGCACCACAACACGGCGGAGAAGTCGGGGTTCGTCGGGGAGATCTCCACACCGAGCCGGGAGTTCGGGTTGACGACGAGCGGTTCGGCGAAGAGGGCGTGGGCGGAGATCGGGACGAGGATGAGCGCTTCGACCTCGGGCCACACGATGGGGCCGCCGGCGGAGAAGGAGTAGGCGGTCGAGCCGGTGGGGGTGGCGAGGATGACGCCGTCGCAGCCGAAGGAGGACACGGGGCGGGCGTCGACGCCGAGGACGACGTCGACCATGCGCGACTTCGAGGTTTTCTCCACGGTCGCCTCGTTGAGCGCCCAGGCGTTGAAGATGTTCTCCCCCTCGTGCCAGACGGACACGTCGAGGGCGAGGCGCTCTTCGACGAGGTAGTCGCGTTGGGAGGCACGGTGGACCGCCTCGGCGAGGTCTTCTCTTTCGCTTTCGGCGAGGAAGCCGACGTGGCCCAGGTTGACGCCCATGAGGGGTACGCCGGAGCCGTGGAAGCGTTCGGCGGCGCGGAGGATGGTGCCGTCGCCGCCGAGGACGATGACGAGTTCGCAGGCGTTCTTCCACTCCCCAAGCTCGGAGGCATCGATGATGACGCAGTGGTCGAGGATGTCGGCTTCGGCGACCGTTTCGGTGCCCAGGGCCGCGGCTTGGCGGGCGCGGATGCCGACGATCTCGTCGTCGAGGACGACGGGGGTGATGCCGTCGTCGAGGAGAGCTTTGAATACGCTGACGGCGGCCACGGCCGACTCTTCACGTTGGGGGTGCAGCAGCACCATGATGTGTCTGGTCACGACTCTCCTCTCATGATCTTGTCCAGGTGGGCGGGGATGGTTGCTTCGTCGAGCCTATCGGACTCATCCGGGGCGCGGCCGGGTCGAACACGCAGGAAGTACTCCCTGTTCCCGCTGGGTCCCGGCAAGGGTGAGGCCGCAATGTCGCTCACGCGTGCGGCGTGTTCGCCGACGGCGGTCACGACGGAGTCGATCGCACGGCGGCGGTGGGCCGCGGACGTGACGACGCCGTGCTTGTCGAGGCAGGAGCGGGCGAGTTCGAATTGGGGTTTGACCATAAGCAGCAGCTGCCCGGTCGATGCCGTGGCGGCCAGCAGCGGTTCGAGGAGCAGGCGCAGGGAGATGAAGGAGACGTCGGCGACGACGAGGTCGACGCTCGGTACGTCGGAGTTCGAGAGTTCGCGCAGGTTGAGGCCTTCGCGGACGTGGACGCGCGGGTCTTCGCGCAGCATGGGGGCGAGCTGGTCATGGCCGACGTCGACCGCCCAGACCTCGGCGACTCCGTGCTGGAGGAGGACTTGGGTGAAACCGCCGGTGGATGCGCCCGCGTCCAGGGCGGTGAGGTCGCTGAGCCTGGTCGTGAGTGCGAAGGCGTCGAGGGCGCCGAGGAGTTTGTGGGCGCTGCGGGCGACCCAGGGGTCGGGTTCGGTGACGGTGAGGTCATCGGCTTCGGCCACCTCGTGGGAGGCCTTGGTGATGGTGCGGCCGTTGACGCCGACACGGCCGGCGGCGATTTCGCGGGCCGCGCGGGAGCGGGAGTGCAGCAGTCCGCGGTCGACGAGTGCCCGGTCGAGCCTGCTCACAAGGAGCCCACCTGGGAGTCGAGTTCGTCGAGCAGGGTGCCGAGGCGCTCATGACGCTGCGCGGCGGGGGCGTCCTTGGTCTCGGCGAGGTGCGCACGCCAGCCGTCGACGGGCACGTCTCCACTCAGCGAAGCCGGTGTCGGGGTCGGTGTCGGTGTCGGTGTCGGTTGGGCCTGCGGTGGAGGGGTCGGTCGCGGTGATTCGGTCACTGGTCCTCCTCAACATCGTTGCGAATCCCGGAGGTGTCGGAGGTGTCGGGACGGTCGCCGATCGTGCGCGGCAGCTGCTCTTCGGTCAGCACCGCCTCGGCGTCGGTGTCGCCCGCGTCGATGGCGTCCCAGGCTCGGTGCAGGGCGGTTTCGATCTGCGTGCATTCGCTGCGCTCGGCGCCGGTGATGAGGGTTTCGAGGCCGCGCAGACTCGGCAGGATGAAGGTCGGTCGGCGTTCGGGTGCTGCGCGGAGTGCATCGTGGATGTCGTGGATTCCGGTGAGCACGAGCGCGGTGTCGAAGCCGGCGGCACGTCCGCCTTCGATGTCCGTGTTCAGTCGGTCACCGACCATCAGCGGTCGTCTGGCGCCGAGGCGGCTGGCCGCGAATTCCATCATGTGCGGGGCGGGTTTGCCGACGATGACGGGTTCGGTGTCGGTGAGTCGGGACATGAGTTCGACGAATGCTCCGTTGCCGGGGACCTTGCCGGATTCGGTGATGAGGGAGAAGTCGGGGTTGCTCGCCCACCATTCGGCTCCCGAACGGATGGTCGCGCAGGCGCGCACGATCGTCTCGTAGTCGATGTTCGGGTCGAGTCCTTGCGCGATGGCCACTGGCCGGGCTTCCGGGGAGTCCGTGATCTCGAGTCCGGCGTCTTCGAGCGCGATGCGCAGTCCGGTCGTGCCGACGAGGTGGACACGGGCGCCGGTCCCGAACCGCTGCGCGAGGCGTTCGGCGAGCACCTGCGCCGAGGTGGTCACTTCGTCGTCGGAGGCGTCGATACCCAGCCCGGTGATCTTCTCCGCGGTCGCTTCGGCGGTGCGTGTGGCGTTGTTGGTCACGTAGTTGACGGGAATCTGCTGGGAATGGAGCCAGTTGATGCCGTCAGCGGCTCCGTCGATCGCGTGGGTGCCGTGGTAGACGACGCCGTCGAGGTCGAACAGGACACAGTCGATGGGCACGCCCGTGGTCTCAGGCGTGGAACCGTGCGACGTCTGTGCCTGTTCGGCGGGGAGTGTCACTGGTCTCCGTCGGCCTCGGCGGTCTCGGTGTCGGTCCCGGCGTCGGCGGTGTCGGTGGTAACGGTGTCACCTTCCGTGCCGGCGTCGGCTTCTGCCTCGGCGAGGATCTCGTCGAGTTCGGATTCGATCTCCTCGTCGGTGACCTTGACGGATTTCAGTTCCTTCGCCGAGACGTGCGTCTTCGACGAGGGGGTCTGGTCGGCAGGTGCTGCTGACTCGGCGGACGCACCTTCTCCGGCTTCGGACTCTGCGACTTCGGGCTTGCGGTCGTCGGTCTCGCTGCCGGCTTCGGTGGACGGTTCCTCTGCGGCCTCGGACTTGCGGTCGTCAGTCTCGCCGCCGGTCTCGGCGGACGCGTCGCCTGCGGCCTCGGGCTCGTCTTCGATCTCGTCGACGGTTTCGATCTCGACACCGGCGTTGAGGTCCGGCTCCTCGTCGCCGAAGAGTGTGCCGGTCGCCTTGGCCGTGCGGCGGGAGAGCTCTTCGTACTTGTCGGCGAGTTCGGGCTCGCCGTCGATGCGCAGCACTTCGGCGTAGGCGGCCATGAGACGGACCAGTGCGCCGCTGGGCTTCTGGGTGAAGTCCTCGGCTTCGATGAGTCGACGTGCGCCGGCGATGTCTCCGAGGTCGGACTTCGCTCCGGCAGCGACGATGACGAGTTCGGTGCGAGCATCGTTGTCGAGGTCGAGCTCTTCGGACTGCTTCAGCAGCTCGATGGCCTTCTCCGGCTTGCCGCGGCCACGTTCGCCATCAGCGATGAGCGCGATGTTGTCATTCGACCCGGAGATGCGGCGGTGGGTGCGCAGTTCACGCACGGCCTCATCGTATCTTTCGACGTAGTAGGCAGCGATGCCGAGGGCTTCACGGACGACGGCCACGCGGCCGGCGCGAGCCATAGCGGCCTTCGCGTGTTCGTGGGCGCGGTCGGCATCGAGGTCGAGCAGCCCGCCCGCGGCGACGAGATGCTTGGCGACCATGATCGCGTTCTCTTTGTCGAGGGAGCGCAGCTGAGCGAAGATCTCTTTGTCGAGCTCGCGGCCGGTGACGCCTTCGGGGATCTCGGGTTCTTGGACGCGCGGGCGGCGGGCGCGCTGCTCGCGTGCGTATTCGCCGGTATCGGTCTTGCGCGACGCACGGCGGTCGTTGTCATTGCGACCGTATCCTCCGCGGCCCCGGCGGTCATCATCACGACGAGTCCCCTGGTAACCACCACGACGATCATCGTCACGACGGTCACGGTTGAAACCGCCCCTACGATCATCATCGTTGCGACGATTGCCCTGGTAGCCACCTCGGCGATCGTCATCACGACGGTTCCCTTGGTACCCGCCTCGGCGATCGTCATCACGACGGTTCCCTTGGTACCCGCCTCGGCGATCGTCATCACGACGATTCCCTTGGTACCCGCCTCGGCGATCGTCATCACGACGATTCCCCTGATACCCACCACGACGGTCATCGTCACGACGGTCACGGTTGAAACCGCCCCTACGATCATCATCGTTGCGACGATTGCCTTGGTACCCGCCTCGGCGATCGTCATCACGACGGTTTCCCTGGTACCCGCCTCGGCGATCGTCGTCACGACGGTTTCCCTGGTACCCACCGCGACGGTCATCGTCACGACGGTTGCCCTGATACCCACCTCGGCGGTCATCACGGCGATCGGAATGGCGTGGCCCGCGGCCGTCCCGGTTGTCCGGTCGACGGTTGCGATTGTTGTCGCGATCTGCGCCGCGACCGCCTTCTGCGCGGCGGTTGTTCTGGCTGTCTCGCGAATCCCCTTGGGCCACGATTCTCCCTATGAAGTCTTTTCAATGTTCCGCTCCATTCTAGTGCACTCACCGCCGAGTCGCCCTGTGTGCGGGGACACGTCAGACTCCGCCGCGAGCTCTCCTCTCACCCGTCGACTCCCAGGTCACCGCGTCAGCCCTCTGTTAGAATCAAGGCGAATCCAGTCGAACGGCCAGCACAAGTCGAATCGGTTCGGCGGCAGCGGCAGTCCGCGTCGCCTCGGCACCAGGGGATGAATGACAGCGGACGTGGAAGATCATTGCGCGGATGACAGCCGTCTGCGTGTCTCCACGAGCAGAAATTCTGCAGCTATCCGCCTCCCCGCCCCGGTTTTCCTCGGTCCCCTGCCTTCTCTGCGGCACGCATACGCGATGGACAATCCCAACTGCGCTTGTGATCAGCATCATCGGATTGCGCATTCGGCCCCGTGCTTCGCCTATTGTTGTGCCCGGACGCATTCTTATGCCCGAACGCATCTGGGGCGAAGCGCTCGAACCGGGTTGCCCCGCAGGTCAGACGGCAGCTTCGCAAACGCAAGGCTCCTCAGTGACGCCGCATGCTCTGCTCGTGAAACCGATGGTTCGACCCCTCAGATCACACAGTCGTTCACCCGCTAGAAAAAGGAGAAATCGTGCCAAACACACTCTTCATCGACGGACAGTGGGTTTCAGCCGTCAACGGTGGAACCCGCAAGATCCACAATCCGGCCGACGGCAGCTTCGTCGCCGAGGTGGACGAAGCCAGCCCCGCCGACACCGAGCTGGCGATCAAGGCCGCTCGCCGTGCCTTCGACTCCGGCGTCTGGTCCTCCGTCCCCGCCAGCGAACGCGGCGACATGCTCCTGAAGTTCGCGGCCGTGCTGCGTGAGCGCAAGGACGAATTCGCCAAGGCCGAATCCCTGGACACCGGCAAGCGCTTCGTCGAATCGCAGATCGACATGGACGACATCGCGAACTGCTTCGACTACTTCGGCAAGCTCGCCGCAAACGATGCCGGTCGCGTCGTCGACGCGGGAACCGACACGGTCGCTTCGAAGATCGTGCACGAGCCCGTGGGTGTCTGCGCCCTCATCACCCCGTGGAACTACCCACTGCTGCAGGCCGCGTGGAAGATCGCCCCGGCCATCGCCGCCGGCAACACCTTCATCCTCAAGCCCGCCGAACTCACCCCGCACACCGCGATCCTCACCATGCAGGTCTTCGAGGAACTCGGCCTTCCGGCCGGTGTCGGCAACCTCATCCTCGGTGCCGGTGCCGATGCGGGAGCTCCCCTGTCCACGCACGAGGACATCGACATGGTCTCCTTCACCGGCGGCGTGGTCACCGGTCGTCTGCTCGCGAAGAACGCCTCGGCGACGGTCAAGAAGATCGCCCTCGAGCTCGGCGGCAAGAACCCGAACGTCGTCTTCGCCGATGCCGACTTCGACGC
The DNA here is from genome assembly GCF_051351055.1 of Brevibacterium sp. FAM 27836. NCBI lineage: Bacteria > Bacillati > Actinomycetota > Actinomycetes > Micrococcales > Brevibacteriaceae > Brevibacterium > Brevibacterium sp. FAM 27836. The sequence continues at coordinate 3,553,580 of NZ_CP195711.1, read as the reverse complement.
CGCCCTGGACAATGCGCTCAATGCGGCCTTCGTCCACTCCGGCCAGGTGTGCTCCGCCGGTGCCCGGCTCATCGTCGAGGAATCCATCGCCGAGGAGTTCGTCAACCGCCTCGTCGAGCGTGCCGAGCAGATCCGACTCGGCGGTCCCTTCGACGACAATGCTGAGACCGGTCCGCTGATCTCCGCGGCCCACCGCGACAAGGTCGCCGCCTACGTCGAGAAGGGTGTGGCCGAGGGTGCTCGGCTGCGCTGCGGCGGCAAGTTCGGTGAAGGTGACCTGGCCGACGGCTTCTACTACCTGCCGACCGTGCTCGACCAGGTCAAGCGCGGCATGTCCGTCGTCGAGGATGAGGCCTTCGGCCCCGTCGTCACCGTCGAGACCTTCTCCACCGTCGACGAGGCCGTCGAGATCGCCAACGACACCTACTACGGACTCGCCGGTGCCGTGTGGAGCCAGGACGCGGGCAAGACCCAGCTGGTCGCTCAGCGCCTGCGCCACGGCACCATCTGGATCAACGACTTCCACCCCTACCTGCCGCAGGCCGAATGGGGCGGCTTCAAGCAGTCCGGCTTCGGTCGCGAGCTCGGCCCCACCGGTCTGGCCGAATACCAGGAAGCCAAGCACATCTACCAGAACCTCGAACCCGCTGTCACCGGATGGTTCCCCGACCACACGAAGTGACCCTGGGATCACAGACGAATACGCAGAATAAGGAGAGATGGACAGTGGAAACCACTCATAGCTTTGATTATGTTGTCGTGGGAGGCGGCTCGGCCGGAGCCGCAGTCGCCGCCCGCCTGAGCGAGGATCCCCAGGTCACCGTCGGACTGCTCGAAGCGGGTCCGACCGATGTCGGTGAGGACGTCGTCCTCCAGCTCAACCGCTGGATGGAGCTCCTCGAATCCGGCTTCGACTGGGACTACCCCATCGAAGAACAGGAGAACGGCAACTCGCACATGCGCCACGCGCGGGCGAAGGTGCTCGGCGGCTGCTCCTCGCACAACTCCTGCATCGCCTTCTGGGCCCCTCGCGAGGACCTCGACGAGTGGGAGAACACGTACGGCGCCACCGGCTGGGGATCGAAGGACACCTTCGGCCTGTACAAGAAGCTCGAGAACAACGAGCTGCCCGGTGACCACCACGGACACGACGGTCCCGTGCGTCTGATGAACGTACCCCCGGTCGACCCCTGCGGCGTCGCTCTCCTCGACGCCTGCGAGCAGGCCGGGATCCCGCGTGTGCAGTTCAACGACGGCGAGACCATCGTCAACGGTGCGAACTTCTTCCAGGTCAACCGCAAGGACGACGGCACCCGTTCGTCCTCCTCGGTGTCCTACCTGCACCCGATCCTCGACCGTGAGAACCTCACGATCCTCACCGGCACGCAGGCCCGCGAGCTCGAGTTCGATGACGCAGACAACTGCACCGGCGTGCACGTGGTCAACAACGCCTTCGGCAACACGAAGCGCATCGAGGCGAAGAAGGAAGTCATCGTCTCCGGCGGTGCCATCAACACCCCGCAGCTGCTCATGCTCTCGGGCATCGGTCCCAAGGACCACCTCGCCGAGGTGGGCATCGACGTTCGCGTCGACTCCCCGGGAGTCGGCGAGCACCTCGCCGACCACCCGGAGGCCGTCATCGCTTGGGATGCGAAGAAGCCGATGGTCGAGGATTCGACCCAGTGGTGGGGGATCGGCATCTTCACCCCCACCGAAGAGGGTCTCGACCGTCCGGACCTGATGATGCACTACGGTTCGGTGCCCTTCGACATGCACACTCTGCGGCAGGGCTACCCGACCTCGGAGAACACGTTCTGTCTGACTCCGAACGTCACTCACGCGAAGTCCCGCGGAACCGTGCGTCTGCGCTCGAAGGACTACCGCGACAAGCCGAAGGTCGATCCCCGCTACTTCACGGACCCGGAGGGCCATGACATGCGCGTGGCTGTCGCCGGGATCAAGAAGGCCCGTGAGATCGTCTCCCAGGACGCGATGTCCGAGTGGGCCGGCGAAGAGCTGTTCCCGGGCAAGGATGTCGTCACCGACGAGCAGATCGCCGATTACGTCTCACGCACGCACAACACGGTCTACCACCCGGTCGGCACCACCCGGATGGGGCCGGTCGATGACGAGATGTCGCCGCTCGATCCGCAGCTCAAGGTCAAGGGCGTCAATCGTCTGCGCGTCGTCGATGCCTCGGCGATGCCGGAGATCACCACGGTCAACCCGAACATCACGGTGATGATGATGGGTGAGAAGTGCGCGGAGATGATCAAGAACGGTCAGTGACCGTTTGCAGCTCGACGACGGTTAATGAACCGAGCTGATCATCTTGTCGAGGGGGCCGCAGCGAAAAGCAACGGCCCCCTCGTCGCATCTAACGTTGCAGTGATGTCGCAAACCAAGCCCATAGTGCGTTTATCGTCGACACCATCGACGACCATTAAACAACGCAAATCACAAACCGGAGAAGCCGTCACCTTAATTTCACGGCTGCAGCATCTATATGCCAGACAACCCCGGCCCCTAACGCCCGGTCCACCGAATCAAGCACGTAGAGGGTAAACGAATTTGCTCACAAGTCGTCGAATACTCGACCCATTCCTTCCCAGGCATCAGCGCGTTTCCTTTTGGTCCAGATTGCTAAAATGCATCCTATAATAACGATCAGCATTCCTACCCACGGAATCAGACGAGATGCCACAAGAATGGTCCCGCCGGGTTCCTCGGGGACAAAGGAGAAGTACAAACCTCCGAAGATAGCAACCACCGCGAATACGGATGCGCCGACTCCCGCTGCAATGAATTTGGGGAGCTTGTTCCTGAACCCGTGGACAACCCCAGTGATCCCCAGCATTAGATAGACGAACATTACTACAGGAGTTCCGAAATTCAGCAAGAGGGTAAAGACAAATACTCCTCCAGTCACGTAGTCGTCAAGGCCTCCGGCCAATTCAACTTGTGCTGCTCTGGAGACGATGAGCACTGAGCCTCCGATAAGCAGAATCCAGACCACGACAACTAAGATCATGGAGTTCCATGGTGTGTTCCAGTGTGGGTGGAGACGCCCCAGCCTCTTCGGCAACACCCCTTCTCGGCCCATCGCGAACAGTACTCTGGACGAAGCGGTGTGCAACCCCAAGGCACAAAACAGGCTCGCGCCTCCTGCGGCAGCCAGCACTAGCGCAGCCGTCAGTGTGTTGGGAGCCAGACCAGCAAGTCCGGTCGCCGATGACGGCCAATCGATCTTCGCCTGCTCGACGCCGAACCCGATCGATGTCGCGTAGCTAACGACAAGATAGAAGATTCCGGCTACCAGAATCGAACCCAAGACAGCTCTGGGAATGTTGCGTTTCGAATCACGTGTCTCTTCGGATAAAGCAGCGCTCGATTCGGAACCGACGAAAGACAGCATAGCGAAGCTCATCCCGAAGAACACACCGATCCACGGCACCCCGGCCGCTGGCGGCCAGAACGCTGCGAAGTCCCAGCTCTGGCCCGCTGAATCGATCCGAGTCTCACCATCGACAACACTTACGTCAGGTGAGCCTATGCCGATGACGATCGCGGAGACGATAATCATCACAGCCATGCTCACGACAAGGAATATCAACTGGTTCTTCGTCGACACGGCGATATTGAAGAAGTTCAGCGCTGCGATGATCACAATTCCTAGGAGTGTGAACCAGTACCAGTCGATCTCTGCGCCTGAGAGCATCTCGACAAGCTGAGCGATGAAGAAGCCGAAGCCCGAGAGTACTCCCGAGCCGAAGATGAGATACGCACTCACATATGCCCAGCCACCGATGAAGCCTGTCGCCCTATTGCCTCCTTTGCTCAAGTAGGTGTACATCGATCCGGAGGACGACAGGCTTCCTGCGAACAAAGCGACCACCGACCCGACGCAGAGCATGCCGAGCGCTCCGAGGAGGAAAGAGACAGGGGTCGCTCCACCAGCTTTCGTGGCCGCCAGGTAGGTCAGGAAAGCACCCGACATCGCCGGCGCGATCACGGACAGACTCTGGGCGATCACATCTGGAAGCCCGAGTTTCTTATGGAATTCGTGGACGTGTTGTCCACTCAAATCAGTCATTTTGCTTCCAATGTCAATGGACAACACTCCTACGAGCGCGATCCGTTTTCAACCAGTCAAGTCACAGTTCTGCTAAGTGAGTCAGAAGGTAAAGGGCTTGTCGGATCCGACGAAGGGAACGCCGGTCATCGCGCTGGCTTCTAGGGTAAGAGCACGCAGATCCTCGGGTTCGAGGTGATGCACGCTAGACTTTCCGCATGCTTTCGCCAGCAACGATGCTTCCATCGTCATAGCAGTCAGGAAACGGTATACGCGCTCTCCGGCGGCGGCGACATCGACGCGCTTGGACAGTTCGGGATCCTGCGTGGCCACCCCTACCGGACATTTTCCGGTGTGACAGTGATGACAAGCACCGGGAGACGTGCCCAGAGCTTCATAGTCTTCGATGTACCGAGGGGAGTTGCACCCGACGGCCATCATCCCCGCGGTTCCGATCATCGTGCAGTCCGCCCCCAGCGCGAGCGCCTTGGCAACATCGGCCCCCGAGCGGATCCCGCCGGACACGACGAGTTTCACTTTTCCGGTCATGCCGGTGTCTTCTAGTGCACGCCGTGCAGCTGGAATGGCCGCGAGAGTCGGGACTCCTGTGTTGTCGAGCAGAAGCTCCGGAGAAGCCCCGGTTCCGCCTTCCATACCGTCGACCACGATCGCGTCCGCACCGGTCTTGGCTGCAACCGCGACATCGTAATAGGGCCGAGTCGCACCCATCTTGATGAAGATGGGCACCTTGTAATCGGTAGCTTCTCTGAGCTCTTCGATCTTAATCGTCAGATCGTCTGCACCGAGCCAATCAGGATGGCGGGAAGTCGAGCGCTGGTCGACTCCGAGCGGAAGGTTTCGCATCTGTGCGACCCGCTCGGAAACCTTCATGCCCAGCAATAGACCACCAGTCCCGGGTTTGGCGCCTTGGCCTACTACTAGCTCAATCGCATTGGCGCGACGCAGGTGATCGAGATCGACCATGTAGCGGGCTGGAGACAGCTGGTACAGCAGATACCTGTTCTCCTGCCTCTCTTCTTCAAGCATGCCGCCTTCACCTGTGCACGTCATGGTACCGGCTTTCTTCGCCCCACGGCCCAATGCGGCCTTGGCGTTCGCCGAGAGTGCACCGAAGCTCATTGACGCTATGTAAATGGGGATATCCAGTTCCAGAGGTTCTTCCACTAGCCCCAGGCCGTCACCGATCACGGTCTTTGTCTCGCATTGTTCGCGATATCCTTCCAACGGCAGGCGGGTCATCGTTGCCGGTTGGAACGACAGTTCGTCGAACGAAGGCAGATTCTGGTTAAAGGTCGAAAAACCTCGCAGCTGATATCGACCGAGCTGCGATTTCGCATGGATATCAGCGATGACTTCTTTCGACCATTTCTTGGATTTCCCTTCGGCATATGAGGCCGGCACCCCAGCCGGCTTATCGTCTGCAGCGCCATCGCCGAAGACGACCAAATTTTCATCGGCGATCAGTACCGGTTCGGATTTCAGATCATCAGCCATTTCTTTGCATCCCTTGCTTCGAAGTACCAAAGTTTCTTCCCTGCGACTATCTGCTTCCAATTACGGACCGCAGGCGCAATTCCTAGCCTCTCCAAGGAGGAGTCCACATCAGCCACATCTTCTTCACTGGGAGTGATAACTTCCGCGTCGATTCCCAGCTTTTCAATCTCACCGGCGACCCATACCGTTCCCTGCCATAGCGAATCCCCGACTGAGCCGATCGAATTGCCGAGGCAGATAATGCGTCCTCCATGACTCATAAACCCTGTGAGATAGCCAATGTCGCCCTCGACGACGATATCGCCGCTCTTCTGTGTAATGCCGCAACGCGGACCAGCGTTGCCACGGATGTGCAGGATTCCTCCGCGCATCGCGGCTCCTGCGCTCATTCCTGCGCTCCCGTCGACAGTAATGAGACCAGCCGCCATGCCTTCTCCGGTCGCCCACCCGCTGTTGCCGGTGATATGGACTTGACCGCCATTGTTAAGTCCCCCGCAGTAATATCCGACGTTGCCGTCGAACTTCACCAGGCCAGGCCCGCTCAACCCCACACCGAGGTTGTGTCGTGAAAGTGTCTCTGAAACTGTCACTCTGTGGCCGGCTTCGGACGCGGCCCGGATCTCCCGATTGACCTCTCGCAGTGGCCTGTGCCCAGAGTTGATCGAGACCTCGGTCTTAGACGATGTAGTCATGCCGGAACCGCCGCCTTCGAAGTCGCTTCCCAGATCGCGGTCATCAAGGGGCCGTCGTAGTTATGAATGCTCGTTTCTCCGGGGTACAGGCTACGCAGAGCCTGCTCCTCTGTCGCGATGGCCAAATCACCCTCGCCTTCGACTGCAGCCAACGGTTTGATTGCCCATTGGTCTTTGGCCATGGCGATGCCGTCGGCCGTGCCTAGGAGGTAGGTAAATACCCCATCCAGCTCCGACTGGCTAAGTTCCAGAGCACTCTGCAGGCTGGCACCGCGCGACATCTGCACGGAATTCCAGATCGCAATGAGCTCGGAATCGTTCTCGCTTCCGAACCGGTAGCCCTCTCGTTCAAGGCGACGCCGCCAGGTGAAGTAGTTTGTCAGCTGACCGTTGTGAACTATGCAGACGTCCGGAAACGGCCGAGCCCAGAACGGGTGGGAGGCCACGGGCGATACCAGCGATTCGGTGGCCAACCGCATATTCGACAGAGCATGAGTGCCGTTCATCTGAGACACTCTGTGTTTGGCATCGACCTCCCTGGCATCGCCGACATCCTTGATGATCTCCAGTGAGCGTCCCACGGACAGCAGTTCGACTCCAGGGGCCTCTTCTACAATCTCGACCCAACCAGCTAGATCATCGATCTCGTCGGTCTCAAGCCGGAAGATCACATGTTTCTGTAAGCTGCCGTCCCATGTGGGATCGGCCACCAGAGAACTGTTCATGACCTTGAGAGAATCGCTGATCGACTGGAGAGTGCTGTCCAGCTTCCTGCGATCGTCTAGGTATCCGCGTACAACGTAACCTCGCTCACGACGAGGCCCATAGATCGCGAAACCGGTCGAATCAGGGCCTCGATGACGCATACAGCTGGCCAGTTCGACGATGTCTGATCCAACATTGCCGCCGTCTTGGCGTATGCGTCCAGATATTCCGCACATATCAACCTCCCAATCGCATCGTTGCGTGTTCCGTATACGGTATGCGAGGATTAAAGTGTTTTCAAGATCCGAAGTAGAAACTTCTACAAAAGGACGGGTAGTACCCGGATTCGACGGCGGAGCAAGGGGGTCCACATGTCACTGGCAGCTGCTGCACTGCGGGAGCGCCCCCATCCAGGGGCTCCGCAGCGCCGTTGTCAAGCGCCACATCGTGATGGCGAAGGAAGCGGTCAGCTCAGATGAACATTCTTGCCGTCGGCGATATGCCTCCGCATTGCAACGAAAGCCGCGTCCGGGCCCACTTCCAACGCGGATACAAGATCGATATGGCGGTCGAACACAGATATCTTCTCTGTGTCGTGCGCGACAAAGTCAGCAAAGAGCGACTGTCCGCGCGCTCTCTGCCAGACGTCGTCGAACATATTCAGCAGCATCGGATTGCCAGTAGCCGCAACGAACGACCGATGAATGGCAAGGTTGGCTCGAAATGCCTCCTCAGCGTCAGCAGGAACCAGCTTCCGCAAGGAAACAATCTTTGCACGCACCTCGTCGATCGCCAGTGTTCCGATCTCAGCGACCCGTCTGGCGGCGAAGGATTCAATGGCTTCTCTCGCCTCATACAATTCGTCGACGTCCTTGTCGCTAACCTGCCGGACGATGTATCCGCGATTGCTCGACGGCTCGACGAGTCCTTCACCTGCAAGACGTCGGAGTGCGTCCCGGACCGGAGTCCTGCTGATGTCCAGACGTTCGGCAAGCTGGTCCATGACCAGCCTCTCTCCTGGTCGGATCTCTCCGCTGAGCAGGGCGGTCGCGATTCTGTCGTAGGCTCTTTCGGCCAGCGTGGTAGTGCGCTTGTCGATTGGCCCCATGGCTGGGCTGCTCATCACGGCCTCGTCTGCTCTCCGATTTCGAATTTCGTATCTGCTAACCACTATAAATTGGGATGATTCCAATGGACAATTTCTGGCTACAAGGTTCCGGCCGATTCGAACAAGCCGGGTCTTACAGTCGGGTGCGACGTTTCGGCGACCAAGTCTTTGTTGCCGGCACGACCGCAGTCGAGCCCAGCGGTCGCCTCTATGCTCCAGGTGACACATACGCGCAGACGGCGTTCATCCTCAATATAATCGACGACCTTCTAGTGAAGGCCGGATCCTCAATCTCAGACACGGTTCTCACCCGAGCGTATCTTGCTGATATCTCTCAAGCCAGCGGATATATCAAGGCACATGGCGAAGCGTTCGCGGAAGTACGACCGGTGACGACCGCAGTCGAGGCGGGGTTGACCGTTCCTGGGATGATGGTAGAAATCGAGTTACAGGCCGTTGTCGGGGCCGCGGACCAGAACAATAGCATTGAACAAGTGCTCCGTCGCGGTTAGAGACTCACTTCGTGGCCATCCGCCCAGGCCGGGAATTCCGACGCACCTATGGGTCTCCGCGGTTCAGCAGGCGCACTTCTGAGAGCAAAGCCCCCGAGGGCGAGCGCTTCAGCCACCGATGACAGTGAAGATCAGTGAGTCCGCGAGCGGACCGCTTCCGCCGCCTTCCGCAGCTCATCGAGTTCCGCCTCGCTGACCGGATCGACGACGATGTTGCGCACTCCTCCAAATGCGAGCTGCGCGCGGACGCCGAGAAAGACATCTTCGATCCCGTATTGTCCCGTAAGCAAGACAGACACAGGCACTGGCTCCACAGTGCGACCTCTCATCGCATCGAGCAGTTCGATGATGGAGTGGGCCGGGGCGATCGATGCCGAGCCGGTTTTACGGAGTTCGACAACGGATGCGCCTCCGTTAACCGCGCTACTCACACACCCTTCGAGTGCAGACGAGGAAAGCACGGACGCAGCGGGCCGCCCCTTGATTGTGGCGGTCGACAGGATCGGAACCATCTCGGAACCATGCGATCCCAAGGCAACGGCACTGACATCAGCCGGCGACGCCTGAGCCGCCTGAGCCAGTGCCACCCGGAAGCGGCTCGAATCCAAAGTACCAGCCATCCCGATGACCTGTTCACGCGGCAGCCCGCTGGTTCGCCACATCTCATGACTCATTTCGTCAAGCGGATTCGTCACGACGATGACGACGGCGTTAGGTGCGTGCGAGGCAATCGCTTCGGCGATATCTCGGATGACCTTCCCGTTCATTTCGCGCAGCGCACCACGAGTCATCCCCGGGCTTCGGGGGCGCCCCGCAGTGACGATGATAGCGTCTGCGTCGGCGCAGTCAGCCAGCGAAGTCGATCCTCGAACCCGCGTTGATGAACCGGTAATACCAAACGAATGCTCGATATCCAGTGCCGTCGCTGCTGCCGTTCCCGGTACGATGTCGATCAGACTGATCTCGTCCGTCATGTCAGCTGTCGCCGCAAGATGTGCGGAATGCGCACCGACCATCCCACATCCGATGAAGCTCAGACGGGTGAACCGTCCTGGCCGAGCACTAGTACGCAACTCAGGGGTCACCCATCTCGGTGACCTCTTGAGAAGCAGCCGCTGGATGGCTTGAGCCGAATTAGTTTCCGGGATCGGAACTTCGGGCGCGACACCTCGGCGGAGGGCGACCCCAAGCTTCTCTGCGATTTCAACCGCCTGCGGCGTAACGACGGCTTCATCGGGGATGTGGATCGCGCGAGCGCCGCGGCTCGCCGCCTGTCGAACATCGTGCTCGGCTATGACCGGCATCAGCGACCCTCTGTCGTTTTAAGTAGCTCAGACGCGGCTTCGACACCGGTCCGAACCTCGCCTTCGCTGCCCGTGATGAACAATCTGCCGAAACGGCCGACTGCACGGACCTCGACGATCTTGATGCTTGCGTGTTTCTCCGCTTCGTTGGCGGCTGCAGTGATATACGCCGCGGGCGAGCATTCAATAATGCCCATCGTCTCGCCTGGAACTACCAGAGAACCTTTTCTCCACTTGTTGAGCAGCTGTGCCTGATAGGGCTCGACAGAGGTGATCACCTGTTCACTCTCGAGCACCGGAGCAATCCGATCGTCAAGTGACAGGGAGATATGACCGAGAATCGCGTCCCGCGCCGCTAGAATCTCAGAATTCACTTGAGAGCGAAGCATGAAGAATCCGAATTCACGTTCGACGATCTGGCTGGAGGCCTCTACTCTTGCCGCTTTCAACGCCACATCGACGATACGGAACACTTCGTTTCCGGGCCCGAGCTCTCCAACCAGAATGGAGTCTCCGCTGATCGGCACCGAGCCAAGTACGGTAGCTCCGTTGTATGCAGCGAATTGGGGCTGGAGCCGGTCGATCTGAACGAACGCTCGCAGTGAAAAGTTGCTTTGATCGGTCATGATGGGTTGGTCCTCTCGAACATCTCGGATAGGTTACGCCACGGTCGGGACTCGTAGGCAACGCGTTTGACGTTGATGAGATGCATGGCTGTGACGTTGTCGGACGTAATTGACCCCGATAGAGTGCCGGTGCCCAACATGAAGCTCGGCTCGACATCGGCGGAGAAGCCGATACCGGCGTGCATACAAGGAGTGTTGACGAAAACCCTGCCGACCGGAAGCCCGGAGAAATCTGCGACGACGTCCGGGTCGGAACTGTGCAAAGACGCAGAATGCCCCTCTCCGCCGAACCGGAGGACTTCCTGACTTAGTGCATATCCTGCAGCTGCATCATCGACTTCGTAATATGCAAGGACAGGGGCGAGTTTCTCTGCCGACAGTGCAAAGTCTCTACCCACTCCAGCCTGGTCGCAGATGAGAACCCGTGTACTCGGCGGCACCGAGAATCCTGCTGTTTCGGCCAATCGGGCGGCCGGCTGGCCCACGTTTCTAGGAATGATCCCAAGACTGGAATCGAACATCGCAGACGACAGCGCTTCGGCTTCGGAGGGCGAACAGAAATAGGCGCCATGGTTTCGGAATTCTTCCCTGAGGATCCTCGACACTGGCCGATCCACGATCAGAGCTTGTTCGCAAACACAGCCAGTTCCGTGATCGAAGTCTTTCGAAGTGAGAATCCCGTCCGCGATCTCGGACAGGTCGGCGCGTTTGGAGCGGTCGACGTAGCACGGGACGTTGCCCGGCCCCACGGCTATGGTGGGTTTGCCAGAAGAATATGCCGCCTTGACCATGCCGGCACCACCCGTCGCGAGGACGACAGAGGTGCGATGATGACGCATCAATTCCGCCGTCCCCTCGATGCTAGCGTGCTTCATGCACTGGACGAGGTGCTCAGGCGCACCAGCTTGTACGGCGGCATCAGCCATGATCTGTGCCGTCTCTGCTGATGAACGGACACCACGCGGATGCGGGGCGCACACGATCGCATTGCCGGCTTTGACGGCAGAGAGCACCTTGAAGATAACCAACGCCGTTGGGTGAGTAACAGGGATGAGACCCGCGACAACTCCCATGGACTCTCCGATTGCCGCGACTTTCGTCGTCTCGTCCTTCCACAGGACCCCCAATGTCCGCACACGCGCCAGCCAGTCTGCAACGAACCGCGAATTGTAGAGATTCTTCAGTCGCTTGTCTTCAGCCTTGCCGTAGTTCGTCTCCTGGTAGGCCAATTCTCCTAGCCGACCGGCTTCCCTCTCGGCTGCCAACGCCATTTGAGCCACAACATGGTCGACCTGCTCGGGTGAGAACCGCCGGAACTTCAACCAGGCCTCATGCGCGTCGAGAGCAGCCTGGCGAGCTTCAGAAATACTTCTCAGGTCAGAATCCATCTCACACCGTCCACCACTTCGCTGTCTGTTCATCCGCCTGTGGTCGAGGCATATTTCGCCTCAAATCCCTTGGCAGAATCTGGTCGATCCCAAGGCTGGTCATCGTACGGCCAAGCCCACGCACATCGATGTCGAGTACGCAGCTGGCAAGAGAGATCAGCGTGTCCGAAACGGGGGTTGGCACAGCACATCTGCTACCGGCATCCGCCAAAGGGACTAGAGAATTCGCCACCTCGTCGACCAATCCGGGCCCACCTCTGCCGATGCGGACTTCGTCGAAGGCTTCAAGGTCGGAAAGCGCTGTGGCTAGATCAGATGACCTGCTTTCGGCGTCAAGGGACTCGCCGAAAGCCTCGTACAGCCACTGTGCGGCCGTGGGAATATCCCGTATGCCATAACGGAAGGCCACCTCAAGCCGTTCATCGTCGAGTTTTCGAAGCACTGTGCGTGACAGAGCCGGACCGATCACCTCGGACAGCAACGGAGGCGTCTGAGAATCCACGGTCGCGGCATTGAGCAGCTGTGGCGCGACGTAAAAGATTCCAGTCACAGAGCGGAAAGTCGTCTCCAGAGGATCAGCCGCCGAGTGGACGTGGGGAAGTATCTGCGAAACCGCCTCGACCACATCTCTTCCTGTCTCCACCGGCAAGCTTGCCAGATGGACCGACGACGAAACTGCGGCGACGTTGAGTTGGCCGTCTCGTGTGACTACCAGGTAGGGAGCTTCAGATAGTTCGGCGATTTTCACTGATGCGGACACGCCATGCCCACGCAAAGCTTCGAGAAAAGCCACGGCACCCAGGAACCGCCCTGGGACCAATACCACGATCTGGCCGTCGCGGAGGTGGTCGGCGACAAGATGCGCATACGTCTCGTGCACTGTCGCCGGGGTCGCCACGAAGATCACCTCAGCCCCCTCGATGGCTTTGTCGATGCCGGCATTCAGCCGAACGCGTGGGCTGTCCCCAACTGATACACCAACACCATAGGTTCCGACCAGATGTGCGCCGCGGACGGTGATGCCGCCTTTCGCCTTGAGATCGGTAAGTTCCTCGGCGAATGCGGAGTACAAGGACACTTCCTTACCAGCCGCCAGGGCTTCGCACGCGATCAGCCGCCCTATCGGGCCGGCGCCCAAAACAGCGACGCTGCTGATCGCTCTGCTCCCGCTCAAAGGTTCAGATGGCCGAGCGAAGGCACCCATCACTGCTCGAAACTCTGCGTCAGACATCACAGTCCCTCAGTCCGCCTCTTTACTATCTGCCGACACAATTTTCACTCCTGTGGGAGAACCGTCGAGAGCTCCTCGTGCGGCCTGGGAATCACGTGTACCGAGAGCACTTCCCCCACTTTGTTCGCGGCCGAAGCTCCAGCATCGGTTGCCGCTTTGACAGCGCCCACATCACCGCGGACGATAATGGCCACCAGCCCCCCACCGGCATTGTCTTTAGCGACGAGCTGAACGTTTGCAGCCTTAACCATTGCATCGGCCGCTTCGATTGCCGGAACGACACCACGAGTTTCGATCATGCCGAGTGCTACCTGCGGGATTTCAGACATTTCTCCTCCAAATTGTTTCAGTTGCGTAGTTCAAATTGAGATGGATCATTTGTGGCACTCTCCGCCGATCACGGCACTGTGCCCAAACCGATACGGGTCAGCCCTTTTCCGGGGATATCTCGTCAACAATCGCGACGACCGTTAGATCAGCCGGCAACTGTCGGGTCGCTGACGTCATTCGAGCAGCAGATCCTCTGGCCAACAAGACCATCTGGCCCGATGCTGCAGATGTGACATCCAAAGCCACTTCCGGCTTGCCTTGGGGGTTTCCCTGAAGATCAACGATCTGAACGAGGGCCAGACGATGCCCATTGAGAACCGACTCCTTCACTGTCGAAGCGACTTTTCCCTTCACGATTGCAAGGTCCATGTCAAAAGACCTCGAGGTATCTGTCGCGTTCATCCTCTGAGACCCGGAAGGCGAAGATGTTCTCCTCGTTCCGCGCGATGCCGAGGGTAACGTCGACAAACAGGTCGCCGAAGATCTCACGTGCGAATTCCGACTTATCGAGGAGATCGGCCGCTTCAGTGACGTTCGCCGGTAGCGCTTCGGACTGGGAATCGGAATAAGCGTCCGAGTCAGTCGCGGGGCCCGGTTCGATTTGATCTCGAATCCCCCTCATACCCGCGGCAATCTGAGCCGCCATGATCATGTAGGGGTTCGCATCCGCCGAGCCATCTCGCTGCTCAATCCGAACAGCAGAGTCTGAGCCTTCGATCACGCGTAGCCCCACGGTTCTATTGTCATGGCCCCATGTAGCATTCGTCGGGCAGAAAGAATACGGAACCCGCCGCTTGAAAGAATTCGGAGTTGGAGAGCCGAACAGCGTCAGTTCTGGCATATACTTCTGAAGCCCACCAAGATACCAACGTCCGATATCGGAGAGTTTGCCATCTGCGGCAAAGACGTTCTTACCGTCTTTGCGCAAAGAATGATGAAGGTGTACTCCACTGCCGGACTGAGCGTGGCTGATCTTCGCCATGAATGTCGCCAGATATCCTTGCTGGGCAGCGATTTCTTTGACTCCATTGCGGAACAGAACAGCGTTGTCCGCTGTCTTCTGCGCCTCGTCGTATCGAAGATTGATCTCAACCTGCCCGGGCGCGTACTCGAGGTTCGCAGCCTCGATCGGGATGCCAAATTCCAGAAGCCGATTCCGCATCGGCTCAGTGATCGACTCATATCCACCCAGAGCGGAAATGCTGTAACAACGGATGTCATCATGAAAGGGTTGCTTCGAGTCGGATTCCAACAGATAGAATTCGATTTCGAACCCTGTCTGCACCTCGTATCCCGCATCGGCCGCATCTGCCAGCACTCTCTTCAACGCGGCACGCGGAGAAACTGGAATCGGGCCACCGTCAGCAGTATAGGTATCGCAGAGCACCATCGCCCATCCTGGTCGCCATGGGACCGGGCGAATATCGCTCAGGTCCGGAACGACGTGCATATCCGGCCAGCCCTTATCCGGTTTGTTCCATTCGTCCTCATCGCGCGCTTCGCACTGCGGAGTCCATGTGTAAATAAGACTCGCCATGTGAATGCCAGATTGGGCTACGTTCTTCCAAGCCGCAGCCGGCACGACCTTCCCTCGGAGAATTCCTGCCGCATCAGGAATCGCCAGGAGGACGCTGTGGATGTCTTTCGGCAATTCAGCCGTGAAATGATCCTCGCTCATCGGTTAATGTCCCTTCGCCTTTGACGGTGACAAGCCTTGATTTACCGTATACGGTATTTGAACATAGAGCAAGGCCAGTAAACAAGAGTTCGGAGGATATGATGACGCGGACGACTAGCGCCCATGTGGTCGGCGCCGGCGCAGCAGGCGCTTTCGCTGCCCTGGCGCTATTACGCGAAGGTGTCAATGTGACCCTCGTCGATGCCTGGGAGCCAGGACATGCCGCGGCGGCGTCGGGAGGAGAACACCGGATTCTCCGGTCGAGTCATGGCACTGACGAATGGTACGCAAAGTGGGCCTACGAGGCCCGTTTCGGGTGGATGCGGCTCGCAGAGGAGACCGGGCAGGAGCTGTTCGTCCAATGTGGTTCCGTCGCGTTGGCCAAACGTGGCAATACAGCCTGGGAAGATGCCTCTGCAGAAGTCCTCGCCCGCAATGGCATCCCTCACTTCATTGCACCTGCTGAGGAGCTCGGCGCACGTTTGCCGATCACCGATTCCGCAGACATCGAGTACGGACTGTGGGAGCCCGAAGCCGGTCTAATATACGCAGGGCGAGCAACTTCCGCCGCAGTCGATCAATTCCAGCGCGAAGGCGGGAAACTGATTCGCGGCAACGTCAGCACTAATTCCCAGGAGCGGCCACAACTGAACGGCGCGCCGTTGAAGTCCGACCTTATCGTCATGGCGTGTGGCGCTTGGATGGGCGACCTCTTCCCTCGCACTGTACGACGCCACGTCAACGTGGCCAGGCAAAACATCATTATGATCTCTCCCCCGCCGGGCGACTCCCGCTACGACGCCTCTTCATTCCCTTGTTGGATCGACCACGGAAACGGAGCTTTCGGAATACCCGCAGCGGGCGGTTTCGGTTTCAAAGCCGCACTGATCTGGCATCAGCTGGCCATTGACCTCGAACGCGAAGACAGACTCGTCGATGCAACAACTATCGCGAGGACTCGGCGGTATCTGGAAATGAGATTCCCTGAGCTGACCGGTAGGCCAATAACGCAGATTGCCGTCGGACAGATTGCTAATACTGCTGATACTCATTTCATCATCGACCGCCACCCAGTGCACACTGATGTCATCATCTCGGCAGGAGACTCGGGACATCTCTTCAAACACGGGCCCGTTGTCGGCGAATACATCGCTTCGCTCGGATTGGGCAAAATCACTACTGATGACCGATTCCGCCTCAGGGATCGGACCTCGGCAACCGGAGCCGGCAGGCCTCAATAGGTCACGGATCCACAATAGGTCCGTTACAGAGTGATGAATAATCTTGCCAACGGCAATAGTCGAGATGAATCAGCGAACGTCGCTGCGATCTCGGTATCGGCTCCGAAAGACTAACGGTAACGCCTATTCTACGTGGTTCCCCTTCCTTGTGCTGGAGCTGCCCGAACGACTGCCGGTGCGGCTGGCGAGGGTGCCTCCGCGTTTGACCTTGTGACCGTGCGAATCGATGTAGGGGTCACGGAACTCCGGTGCCGGTTCGACGGCTTGAGGTTTGGTGACGATGTCCTCGTCGCTGTCATACTCGTGGCCGAATTCGTCGTCACCTCCCTCACGACGTTCGACCTCCTCGGGCGGCAGCACCTTCTTCCACCGGCGCATCCGCACCCGGGGCAGCACGCCGGCGTCCTCACGCAGCGCCCGCATTAGAGCGTAGATCTGGAAGTAGGCGATGATGAAGAACGGCAGACCGACGAGGATGATCGTCGATTGCAGGGCTTCGAGACCGCCGGAGCCGGAGAAGACCAGCAGGGTCGCCGTGACGACGGCGACGGCGAGGGCCCAGAAGATCCTCTGCGGCAGCGGGTTGAAGTCCTCATGCCCGTTGTTCATCGTGTCGACGACGAGTGCCGCAGAGTCCACCGAGGTGACGAAGAAGATGATGACGAGGACGATCGCGATGACCGAAATGGGGCCGGCCAGCGGGTAATGGTCGAGGAACGCGAAGAGCGCACCGGGGATGTCGCCTTGGTCGACGACCCGGTCGACCAGTCCCCCGCCCTTGTTGAGTTCGATGTCGAACGAGGCGTAGCCGAAGATTCCGAACCACAGGACCGAGAACGCCGCGGGGATCGCGAGCACACCGATGACGAACTGCCGGATCGTGCGTCCGCGGGAGATGCGGGCGATGAAGATCCCGACGAACGGCGACCAGGTGATCGTCCAGGCCCAGTAGAAAACGGTCCAGGTGTTCTGCCAGCCGGTGTTCGCGAACGTATCGTTCCACAGCGCCAATTCGGGCAGCTGTTGGATGTAGGTGCCGAAGGATTCGAAGACGCCCTTGGCCATGAACAGGGTCGGGCCGAAGACGGCGATGAAGACCAGCAGCAGCACCGCCATGACGATGTTGAGGTTCGACAGCACCTTGATGCCCTTGTCGAGGCCGAGCGATACGGAGATCGTCGCCAGACCGCAGACCACACCGATGATGATCAGCTGCCACAGGGCATTTTCGGGGATGCCGAGGACTTGTGCCAGACCGCCGTTGATCTGGAGGGTGCCGAGTCCGATCGATACGGCGATGCCGAAAACCGTGCCGATGATGGCGACGACGTCGATCGTCTTGCCGATCGGTCCGTGGATCTTCTCGCCGAGGATGGGCTGGAAGATCGAGCTCACCCGCGGAGGCAGGTTGCGCTTGTGGATGAAGTACGCGAAGCACAGCGCGGGGAGGGTGAAGATCGTCCACGTGTGCAGGGTGAAGTGGTAGTAGGTGAAGTTCATGGCATCGACCGCAGCGGCGGGCGTGCCGGCTTCGATGCCCAGCGATGCACGGGGTGGATCGCCGAAGTGGCTCACAGGTTCGGCGACGCCCCAGAACATGAGGATCGAACCGATGCCGGCGGCGAAGAGCATAGCGAACCAGGCACCGTTCGAGTGCTCCGGTGGTTCATCGTCCGGGCCGAGCTTCGCCCTGCCATACCGTGAGGCGGCGATGTAGATGAGAAAACCGAGGAACACTGTGACACCGAGGATGTAGAACCATCCGAGGTTCGTCAGCAGCCAGTCGGATGCGACGGAGACTCCGGCATCGAGCTGATCCGTGAAGAAGATCGTTCCGACGACGAAGATGATGATCACTGCAGCCGAGGAGAAGAAGATGGCCGGATTGGTGCGGAGTCTCAATGCATCGTGGAGTCTGTCAAGCATGCGTGCATCCTTCCTGAGTACCAAGCGGGTGAGCGGTGTCTCACCCACACTACAGAAGTGTCCGAGTTTTCATGCAAAGTCCGTTGTCACAAAGCGATATCGACTCTGTTTCCGGGACAGTCGATTCCGATTTTCGGCCGGTCGATTCCACCGCTCAGCCTGTCGATTCCGCTTCTCGGCCCGACGGCTCATCCGCGAGAGGCGAAGAAACGACGAACGGAGCTCCGGTCGACATGACCGGAGCTCCGTTCGAGGTTGCAGGCGGCAGACGCCTCAGTGCCTGGGAGGCTCGTCCTCACCGCGCGGATCGAGTTCCTCGCCGAGGCGACGGTCACCGGCTGCCCCGGAGTGGCCGTCGGTTCGAGGCCGGCCCTCAACAGGAGGCTGGCCCTCGGGGCGAAAGTCGTCTTCGGGCCGCACCCGATCGGCTTCAGGATGGGGACGGCCATCGGGTCCACGAGTATCAGCAGGCTCGACCCGGTCGCCCCGATGGTGGCCGGCACCGGGCGCAGGGGCGGCTGGGTCGTGGTTCTCGCCGGCGAGAGGGCCCTTTCCCCGATGCGGAGGTGTATCGGGGTCCAGTTCGTCGGCATGCTGCAGTGACCGCTCGTGAGCGAGTCGTTCTTCGCGCACGAGCTGTTCGCGTTTCGCGGCATCCGAGTCGAGCTGTTCGGCCTCGGCCGCCTGACGATCCGCGTCGGCCGCACGCGCGTCGGCGTCGGCTTTGGCCATTTTGGCTTCTGCCCGCCGCTTCTCCATTTCAGCTTCATGAGCACGGACTTCGTGTTCGGAATCCGCGGCCTGCTGTCGAAGCTGCGCGGCTTCTTCACGCTGTCGTTCACGCTTCACCGCGGCGGCCTTGCGGCTGACTGCGATGAGGATCCCCACGATGATCAGGACCACGACGATGGCGACAACAATCCAGATGATGGTTGACACGTTCATGCGGTTTCTCCTTTGCTGTCTCTTCGGATGTCGCTGATGAGTTGCATCCGACCCAGCGGACCGCTTCATCCTCGCACGCCGCTACGCCTGCCGCATCAACGTTGACTGTGAGTCTGCCGAGTTTCCGACGGCGCCGGCCGATCTTTCGCTTGGATTCGTCGAGTGATCAGAGAGGTGTACCGTGTGTGGAGAGTTCCGCCGCGAGCCACAGCGCAAGGTCCTGAGCACCGACGGTCAGTCCACGAGGCAGTCTCATCGTCGACCTGCCGGCGGATCCTTCGCCCTCGATGGTCAGCTCCACAGAGGAGAAGAGTGATTGCCTGACGAGGTGGACATCGCGGATCCTCGACCATGCGAACCCGTCTTCTGGGCATTCGCTCGTCGCGATCCAGACTCCGTGAAGAGTCACGATGATCTGAGGGGTACGTTGAGCAGCGAATTGCAGCGTCCTCAGACCCCGCAGGAACTGTCTGCTGGAGGAATAGTGCAGAGTTACTTGGCCGGTCTCTGCCAGCTCTGCTTTCAAAGTTTCGAATGTGCTCATACCGGATTCTATGGCAGCGCGTTCAGTTGAGATCGGGCAGTACTTTCAGTTGAGATCGGGCAGTACTTTCAGTTGAGGTCGCACGATGCGTTCAGGTGAGATCGGGCGATGCGTTTGACTGCCACAGGATGGTGCGAATGATTGCCACAGGTTGGTGCGATTGATTGTGAATACGAGGAAGGCCCCGCCCAACCCCCACAAAACAGGAATCAGACGAGGCCACCCCCACCAAAAAATATTGCGGCAGTCACTTACTCTCCCACAACCACCAAGTTGCAGTACCATCAGCGCGCATGGGCTTAGCTACCGGGATCGGAACGGTTAACCGGGCGTTTCCCCACCACTATCACCACCGCAAAACCACACAGACCACCACCACAAACCCCCACAACAAGGAGGGTCTTCAGGCGGTAATGGTCCAAGAACCGCACAGCGAACGCGAACACCAACAACAGTCACATAACATGCACCCCACAACAGGGTGACTTCTCAAGCCAACACCACGTGCAACCCAAAAAGACTCTCACGCACACACCAACCCCAACAAAAGAGTTGATGAGTGATCGGTGTATTAGTACCAGTCAACTCCACACCTCACAGTGCTTCCATACCCGGCCTATCAACCCCATCATCTATAGGACACCTCTCCCACACAAAATGTATGGATGGAAATCTCATCTCGGAGCAGGCTTCCCGCTTAGATGCTTTCAGCGGTTATCCATCCCGAACGTAGCCAACCAGCCATGCTCCTGGCGGAACAACTGGCACACCAGAGGTTCGTCCGTCCCGGTCCTCTCGTACTAAGGACAGACCTCCACAAATTTCCTACGCACGCAGCGGATAGGGACCGAACTGTCTCACGACGTTCTAAACCCAGCTCGCGTACCGCTTTAATGGGCGAACAGCCCAACCCTTGGGACCGACTCCAGCCCCAGGATGCGACGAGCCGACATCGAGGTGCCAAACCATGCCGTCGATATGGACTCTTGGGCAAGATCAGCCTGTTATCCCCGAGGTACCTTTTATCCGTTGAGCGACCACGCTTCCACAAGCCATGGCCGGGTCACTAGTCCCAGCTTTCGCTCCTGCTCGACACGTCCGTCTCACAGTCAAGCTCCCTTGTGCACTTACACTCGACACCTGATTGCCAACCAGGCTGAGGGAACCTTTGGGCGCCTCCGTTACTCTTTAGGAGGCAACCGCCCCAGTTAAACTACCCATCAGGCACTGTCCCTGAACCCGATCAGGGTCCGAAGTTAAGGAATCCACTATGGTCAGAGTGGTATTTCACCGATCGACTCCACCTGATCTAGCGACCAAGCCTCATAGTCTCCCACCTATCCTACACAAACCACACCGAACACCAATACCAAACTATAGTGAAGGTCTCGGGGTCTTTCCGTCCTGCTGCGCGTAACGAGCATCTTTACTCGTAATGCAATTTCGCCGAGTTCGTGGTTGAGACAGCAGAGAAGTCGTTACGCCATTCGTGCAGGTCGGAACTTACCCGACAAGGAATTTCGCTACCTTAGGATGGTTATAGTTACCACCGCCGTTTACTGGGGCTTAAATTCTCCGCTTCACAGTAACCTGTTAACGAGTCCTCTTAACCTTCCAGCACCGGGCAGGCGTCAGTCCGTATACATCGACTTACATCTTCGCACGGACCTGTGTTTTTAATAAACAGTCGCTTCTCTCTGGCCTCTGCGACCACCACCAGCACATCCCGCAGCAAGTGCGGTTCACCAGGATGGTCCCCCTTCTCCCGAAGTTACGGGGGCATTTTGCCGAGTTCCTTAACCACGATTCTCTCGATCACCTTAGTATTCTCTACTCGACCACCTGTGTCGGTTATAGGGTACGGGCAACACACACCCTCACGTCGATGCTTTTCTCGGCAGCAGAGGATCACCAGATCACCCCACCACAGTGGGGCGCCCATCAGCTCTCACACACAAAGCGGAGACGGATTTACCTACCCCCGCGTGCTACAACCTTAGACCGTGACTACCATCGCACGGCCTGGCTACCTTTCTGCGTCACACCACACGCTTACCGACTCCACACTCAGGTCCCACCCGCATCACCAAACAACAGATCCGAAGACCCGAAGGGCGAATTAGATGGTTAGTCTCATGTGTTTTGGTACTGTCGGTTGTGTGTCGGTACCAGAATATCAACTGGTTGTCCATCGACTACGCCTGTCGGCCTCGCCTTAGGTCCCGACTTACCCAGGGCGGATTAGCCTAGCCCTGGAACCCTTGGTCATCCGGTGGACGGGTTTCTCACCCGTCTTTCGCTACTCATGCCTGCATTCTCACTCGAACCGCTTCCACCACTCGTTCACACGGCAGCTTCACCAGCGACTCGACGCTCCCCTACCCAACACCACACCATTACGGATACACGTGGTGCTGCCACAACTTCGGCGGTGTACTTAGCCCCGCTACATTATCGGCGCTCAATCACTTGACCAGTGAGCTATTACGCACTCTTTCAAGGGTGGCTGCTTCTAAGCCAACCTCCTGGTTGTCTTCGCAACTGAACATCCTTTCCCACTGAGCACACGCTTAGGGGCCTTAGTTGATGGTCTGGGCTGTTTCCCTCTCGACAATGAAGCTTATCCCCCACTGTCTCACTGCCACGCTGAACCTTGACTGGCATTCGGAGTTTAGTTGACGTCAGTAACCCGGTGGGGCCCATCAGCCATCCAGTAGCTCTACCTCCAGCAAGAACCACGCAACGCTGCACCTAAATGCATTTCGGGGAGAACCAGCTATCACAGAGTTTGATTGGCCTTTCACCCCTAACCACAGGTCATCCCCTCCATTTTCAACTGAAGTGGGTGCGGGCCTCCACGCGCTCTTACACACGCTTCACCCTGCCCATGGCTAGATCACTCCGCTTCGGGTCTAGGACACGCGACTAACAACGCCCTGTTCGGACTCGCTTTCGCTACGGCTACCCCACACGGGTTAACCTCGCCACGCACCGCTAACTCGCAGGCTCATTCTTCAAAAGGCACGCCATCACAGTCATCTAGATACTGCTCTGACGGATTGTAAGCACATGGTTTCAGGTACTCTTTCACTCCCCTCCCGGGGTACTTTTCACCATTCCCTCACGGTACTTATCCGCTATCGGTCATCAGGAAGTATTTAGCCTTACCAGGTGGTCCTGGCAGATTCACACGAAATTCCACGAGTTCCGTGCTACTCGGGCACACGCACACTACGCTAGCGTCACTGTTTCATCTACGGGACTCTCACCCACTCCGGTCCTGTTTCCCACCAGGTTCGACTACACCAACACCAACACAGACTGGCCATGCTGGACCAGACCGTACATACCCCACAACACCGTGCACGCAACACCAGCACGCTTGACACGCACACGGTTTAGGCTCATCCAGTTTCGCTCGCCACTACTCCCGGAATCATTGTTATTTTCTCTTCCTGCGGGTACTGAGATGTTTCACTTCCCCGCGTTCCCCCCACGTACCCTATATATTCAGGCACGGGTCACTACCCTCACAGGCAGCGGGGTTTCCCCATTCGGACATCCTCGGATCAACGCCCGTTTATCGGCTCCCCGAGGCTTATCGCAGATTTCCACGTCCTTCATCGGCTCCTGATGCCAAGGCATCCACCATGCGCTCTTACACACTCACCACACCCCAAAAGGGTTGGCGGCGTGTACGCGAAATATTGTCTTTCAATCACACAAGATGATGACAAGAAAAATCACATTACATAACACCACAACCCCAAAAGGGTTGCAGCATTGATGCTCGCGTCCACTATACGATTCTCAAACCACTACCAAACACCACCCACAAACCAGACCACTGCCGTGGCTGCCCGTGAAGCGGGTCGGTCCTGTTGGTTGAAACCACACCCAACGGCTGTTGGGGTTTGTGATTCCAGGACCCAATAACGTGTCTGTTCTAGCCCATCCTCATACCCATACATCGACGAGGCACTCACCCCGACAACGCTGAGTGGACGAGCGAAAGTTGTGATGTTCCACCCATGAGCAACCCACCCAGGAACACGAACGGTTCCTGACGGTGGGGATCTGAATGTGTGCTCCTTAGAAAGGAGGTGATCCAGCCGCACCTTCCGGTACGGCTACCTTGTTACGACTTAGTCCCAATTGCCAGTCCCACCTTAGACGGCCCCCTCCCAAAAGGGTTGGGCCACCGGCTTCGGGTGTTACCGACTTTCGTGACTTGACGGGCGGTGTGTACAAGGCCCGGGAACGTATTCACCGCAGCGTTGCTGATCTGCGATTACTAGCGACTCCGACTTCACGTAGTCGAATTGCAGACTACGATCCGAACTGAGACTGGCTTTAAGGGATTCGCTCACCCTCACAGGTTCGCCTCTCTCTGTACCAGCCATTGTAGCATGCGTGAAGCCCAAGACATAAAGGGCATGATGATTTGACGTCATCCCCACCTTCCTCCGAGTTGACCCCGGCAGTCTCCTATGAGTTCCCACCATCACGTGCTGGCAACATAGAACGAGGGTTGCGCTCGTTGCGGGACTTAACCCAACATCTCACGACACGAGCTGACGACAACCATGCACCACCTGTACACCAGCTCCAAAGAGAAGAACTGTTTCCAGAACGGTCCAGTGTATGTCAAGCCTTGGTAAGGTTCTTCGCGTTGCATCGAATTAATCCGCATGCTCCGCCGCTTGTGCGGGCCCCCGTCAATTCCTTTGAGTTTTAGCCTTGCGACCGTACTCCCCAGGCGGGGCACTTAATGCGTTAGCTACGGCGCGGAGAACGTGGAATGTCCCCCACACCTAGTGCCCAACGTTTACGGCATGGACTACCAGGGTATCTAATCCTGTTCGCTCCCCATGCTTTCGCTCCTCAGTGTCAGTTACAGCCCAGAGTCCCGCCTTCGCCACCGGTGTTCCTCCTGATATCTGCGCATTTCACCGCTACACCAGGAATTCCAGACTCCCCTACTGCACTCTAGTCAGCCCGTACCCACTGCCCGCGCAACGTTAAGCGTTGCGTTTCCACAGCAGACGTGACCAACCACCTACGAGCTCTTTACGCCCAATAATTCCGGACAACGCTCGTACCCTACGTATTACCGCGGCTGCTGGCACGTAGTTAGCCGGTACTTCTTCTGCAGGTACCGTCACTTTCGCTTCTTCCCTGCTGAAAGCGGTTTACAACCCGAAGGCCGTCATCCCGCACGCTGCGTCGCTGCATCAGGGTTTCCCCCATTGTGCAATATTCCCCACTGCTGCCTCCCGTAGGAGTCTGGGCCGTGTCTCAGTCCCAGTGTGGCCGGTCGCCCTCTCAGGCCGGCTACCCGTCGTCGCCTTGGTAGGCCATTACCCCACCAACAAGCTGATAGGCCGCGAGCCCATCCCCGATCGAAAAACTTTCCACCATCCCACATGCGTGGAACGGTCATATCCGGTATTAGACCCAGTTTCCCAGGCTTATCCCGAAATCAGGGGCAGGTTACTCACGTGTTACTCACCCGTTCGCCACTCATCCACCAGGTGCAAGCACCCGGCTTCAGCGTTCGACTTGCATGTGTTAAGCACGCAGCCAGCGTTCGTCCTGAGCCAGGATCAAACTCTCCATAAAAAAATTATGTTGCAGTATGAATCCCAGCAAGACAGCCAAACCAGTCACGGGGTGACCAGCCGGCTTCAAAAAATACGATCAAACACTCCAACCGCCACCACAGTGAACGATTCAACAAAGAACCACCCACAGGAGGCGAACCAGACTGTTCGACCGTGTGATTGTCTCACCAGAAAAATAATGTTTCTGGCATCACAACTTGTTCAAACAAACACGCTATTGGATTCTCAAACCACAAACACTCACCCATCACCACAACCCAACAAAAAGGGCGTGTTCACTGGGGGCATCAGTTTCATTTATCGTCACCCACCCGATCCCCAACCACCGTGACAAACCCTGTTTGTCCTGGTCAGGCCCGGTGGAAACCCTGTCTTTCAGACTGTGTTCCCGGCGGGGCAACGAGATATAACTCTAGACCACTCCAGCCAGGCCGTGCAACTCGAAAGCGGACTTCGCGCTGTGACACCGGTCACCGCGGCCTGTGGGGCCGAGAAGAGCGGGCCTCCGGGCGCCGACGACAACGTAGCGCGGCATCCCGTGGACTTGCCGCGACATCCCACGAAGGTGCCGCGACTTCCCATGGAAGTGTCGCAGCACCCGTGGAAGTGCGGGGTTCAGGCTCCCCGGTAGCCGGGCATGAGCCGATCGCTGTTGACGATCTGTTTGCCCAAGGGCATGAGCGAGACGGGAATGAGCTTGATGTTCGCCCAGCCGAGCGGGATGCCGATGATCGAGACGAACAGCGGGATCGAGGTGATGACGTGTCCGATGGCCAGCCAGATTCCGGCGACGACGAGCCAGATGATGTTGCCCAGTGTGGTGGCGACGCCGGCGGGTCGTGTTTCGATGACTTCACGGCCGAAGGGCCACAGTGCGTAGTTGCCGATTCGGAAGGAGGCGATCCCCCAGGGGATCGTGACGATGAAGATGCAGGCGATGATGCCGGCGGCCCAATAGCCGAGCGCAAGCCAGAGGCCGGAGAAGATGAACCAGATGATGTTGAGCAGAGTGCGCATGAACTCCTCGTTCGCTGTCGGTGCAGTTCGTTCGTAGTCGGTGCAGCTGGTCTTCGTCGGGGCGAGCCGTTCGAGGTCGGCGCGATCTCGTCTCGACGTCACAGGTGTGGACGTGAATCCAGTCTGGCTGATCTTGCTTGAGCTCGCCATGATGTTTTCCCGCGTCCGGTCGTGCGGTTGGCCTGCGACAGGGTCGCATCTCATGTCAATGCTTTGGACAAGTTCTGTGCTTGTAACTCGCCTTCACAAGCCAGGAGCTTGTCTCCGGGAAATACAACAGCACCGTGCCATCCCTGTCCAGGGATGGCACGGTGCTGTCGGCGACGATTTCGGCTCAGCTGACGACGTCAACGGCTCCGAGGGTCTTCTTGCCCCGGCGGAGGAGGATCACTCCCCCGGCCTCCGTGGAGAGCACATCGTCGGAAGTCAGAGTCTGCTCCTGGTCGGCGACCTTGACGTTGTTGACGTAGGCACCGCCGTCCTTGATGGCGCGGCGGGCCTCACCCTTGGACTTGACGATGCCGGCGGCGACGAAGGCGTCGGCGACGGGCATGCCTTCGGCCAGCTGAGTCGCGGACACGTCACCGCGGGGCAGCTCAGACGTGGCGGCACCGAGGGTAGCGGCGTCGAGTCCGGCCAGCTCTCCGCCTCCGAAGAGGGCCGAGGCCGCGGCGATCGCCTGCTCGTAGGCTGGGCGTCCGTGGACGAGGGTGGTGACATCCTCGGCGAGGGCCTTCTGCGCCACACGAGTGTGCGGTGCGGCGGTGAACTCGGCTTCGATGGCCTCGATCTCTTCGAGCGATCGCAGCGAGAACACCTTGAGGTACTTGACCACGTCACGGTCGTCGGCGTTGAGCCAGAACTGGCTGAAGGCGTACGGGCTGGTCAGCGACGAGTCGAGCCACACGGTGCCGGATTCGGTCTTGCCGAACTTCGTGCCGTCAGCCTTGGTGATCAGCGGTGTGGCCAGCGCATGGACGGACTTCTGCTCGACGCGACGGATGAGGTCGACGCCCGAGGTGAGGTTGCCCCACTGATCGGATCCGCCGGTCTGCAGGGAGCAGCCGTAGCGTCGGTTGAGCTCGAGGTAATCGTTGCCCTGGAGGATCTGGTAGGAGAACTCGGTGAAGGAGATGCCGGCTTCGCTGTTCAGTCGTGCGGAGACGGATTCCTTCGCGAGCATCCGGTTGACCGGGAAGTGCTTGCCGACGTCGCGGAGGAAGTCGATGGCCGTCAGCTGCGAAGTCCAGTCGAGGTTGTTGACGATCTGCGCCGCGTGGGGGCCGTCGAAGTCGAGGAACTTCTCAACCTGGGCGCGGATCTTCGCCACCCATTCCTCGACGACCTCGCGCGGGTTGAGCGTCCGCTCCCCCGACATCCGCGGATCACCGATGAGGCCGGTGGCACCGCCGACGAGAGCCAACGGGTTGTGCCCGGCCTGCTGCAGGCGGGCCGCGGTGAGCAGCTGGACGAGGTTGCCCATGTGCAGGCTCGGCGCCGTCGGATCGAAACCGACATAATAGGTCAGCGACTCCTCGGCCAGAGCCTTCTGGAGGGCGGTCTCGTCGGTCGAAACCGCGACGAGCCCGCGGGCCTTGAGTTCACTGAAGATGTCGGTCACTTCGGTCCTTTCGAATCATTTGCCAGTGTCGGTGCGGCACCGACGGGGTCAATTCTACGGTGTTCCGCGAAGCGCCGATGCCGCGGGCCACGACGGTGCCGAAAGCGGTTCGCCGTGGTCGCGAGGCACCGGCCGATCGCTCACAATAAGGACCTGAGCTCCCGGGAGCTCACTGTTTCACCGTGTCATCAGTCCGGCGCGTCACATCAGATTCTTCGGGTTCCAGCGTCTGTTGGGCGTCTTCGTCGGGATCGGGACGGCCGAGCGCGACGGCGACTGCTCCGACGAGGGCGACAAGGGCCCAGATTCCGCCGATGAGGTACGGTCCGCTGCCGGGAATGAGGATGAGCGCAGATGCGATCATCGGCGACAGTCCTGCGCCCAGGGCGGCGGCGAACTGGTAGCCGACCGAGGCACCCGTATATCGCACTGCAGGCGGGAAGAGCTCTGAGACATAGGCCGCGATCGGTCCGAAGCACAGACCCTGGACGATTCCGTTGCCGAGGATGATCGCCAGAGCGTACTGGTGGACCTCACCGCTGATGATGAGAAGGACGAGCGGCAGGGCAAGAACGGCGGCAACGATGTGGGCACCGATCAATGAGCGTTTACGCCCGATCCGGTCGCTGAGTCGGGCGATGACAAACGTGACGATCAGCGTTGTCAGGGCCCCGACGGCCTTCCAGTTGAGGACTTCGGACTTGTCCTCGCCGGCAGCCACGGCCACCGACACACCCCACACGGTCGTCAGGCCCTGGGTGACGTAGATCGTCATCGTTGCGAACAGCGCGATGAGGACCTGACGCTTGTATCGCTTGAAGACGGTCAGCAGCGGCACCTTCCTCTCCTCGCTCTCCTCGTCGAGCTGCCGGAAGGCGGGGGTCTCGCTGACTTTGAGCCGGATGATCAGACCGACGACGATGAGGACCGCAGACAGGAGGAACGGCAGTCGCCATCCCCACGTGTCGAAGTTCTCACCGGTCAGAGCGGCCGTGAGCGAGAGGACGAGAGTCGCCAGAATGGCTCCCGCGGGACCGCCCGCGTTCGCAAACGCTGCGGCCAGACCGCGTCGGGACTTCGGTGCGTGCTCGAGCGCCATGAGCGCAGCACCGCCCCATTCTCCGCCGACGGCGATGCCTTGGATGATCCGAAGGGTGAACAGGGATGCGGGTGCGATCATCCCAATTGACGCAGTCGGCGGCATGAGGCCGATGATCACGGTGACGGCTCCCATCATCACCATGGAGACGATGAGGGCCTTCTTCCGTCCGACGCGATCTCCGAAGTGTCCGAAGACGACTCCGCCCAGCGGCCGGGCCAGGTATCCCGCAGCCAGGGTGCTGAATGAGGCGAACAGCGACAGACCGGGTCCGAGCCCTTCGAAGAAGAGATTCGCGAAGACGATCGACGAGGCTGTCGCGTAGAGGATGAAATCGTAGAACTCGATGGCCGATCCGACGAAGCTCGAGGTGAGGATCCTCCGCATCTCCGGCGTCTTCAAGGAGGTTTGGAGTCCGTCCTTGTCAACAACGTCTTTGTTGTTATTCATAGTTGCTTCAGCTCCTCATCGCGGCTTGTGCGGCTGTGGTGATGTTGACGGTGTCGAGGTCCTCTGGCACCAGGAATGTTCCATCGAATCCGGTGTGCCCCTTGTGCCAGACGGTGTCATCGGCGGACCCGGGAACAAGGTGGTGCAGGGCCAGTGCACGAGCCTGTGCCGCGGAGGCAATGCGAATGGCCCCATTGACCGAGGTATGTGACTTGTAATGGTGGTCGCGGGAGGCGCTGCCCTCATCGTCGTCACGGTGCGCATACATCTGATCAACCCAGTCGAAGTCGATCGCCTCGTGAAGAAGCAGATCGGTTCCCTGCGCCAGCTTGACGAGATTGGCGGTCTCACACGTGTCACCTGAAATGGTCACCGATCCGTGCTCGCTCTCGAACCTGAAAGCGAACGCTGGCGCCACTGGCGGATGCTCAACGAGGATCGCAGTCACGGTGACAAGATCATCCTGGAAGATGACGAAAGGCTCCATCTCCGGGGTCGGAGCTGTGTTCGGGTGATATCCGATGCCCTCTGGGATCTCGATATCGCGGGGGTCGAAGAGAACTTCAGGTGACGGACGCAGCGAATCGAGCACGCGGTCGTTGAGGTCTGTGGCAAACGCCCCGACGATGTTTGTAAACATGTCGGCGATGCCGGGGGTGGGGTTCGCTGGTGCCACAGGTCGCGGCGGGACGACTGCCCGCGGAGAGACCGGAGGAAGCGCTCCACGTGGACCGGGTCCAAGGAGAGGAACCGGATTGTCGACTCTTTGCTGGAGCTCGTGCATCCCGAATATAACAAGTGACGGCAGATCGATGGTGTGATCCGAATGCAGGTGAGTGATGAAGATTCCGCCCAGATCGCCGAGCTCGAGACCAGCCTGACGAATGCGACGCCCGACACCGTGACCGGCGTCCACGAGATAGAAGCGATCCTCAACGACGATCGCGGTTGAGATACCCGCTCGATCCTTGGAATCGCCCTTCCACCATCGCGGGCCACCTGCGGTTCCTAGGGTGACTACTTTCATCTTCGAATCGTTCATTACCCGGCACTTTCACGTTGTTGCGTCTTTGACCTCCTCAGTCTTTCCCGTTGACATCAAAAAGAAAAGCAAATTTTTACTGGCTTCAATATAGACTCTAGCTATGACTGACCTCACACTCCGCCAGCTCGAGTATTTTCTCGCCGTTCTCGATCGTGGTTCGGTGAGCGACGCGGCAAAAGACTGCCGAGTGTCACAGGCGACGGTCTCTGCGGCTCTCGCCCAACTCGAAAAGCAGCTCAAAGTCACGCTTATTGCGCGTGGTCCGGCTCGGCGCGCCCGTCCGACGAGCGCTGGCAGGGAATTCGGAGTTCGGGCCAGAGAGATCCTTTCAAATGTCTCGGACGCTGTGGAATCTCTGAACGACGAGTCGGCTGCCTTACAGGGGCCCTTGCGCATCGGTTGCATACCGACGGCGGGGCCACGGATGCTTCCAGCTACGGCTGCTCAGTTCGTCAAACACCACCCGCAGGTTGACGTCAGCTTTGTCGAAGCCCATCCGTTGACCGTTCAACAGATGGTTCTCAACGGTGAGGTAGATGTTGCTGTCATGTACCGCAAGCAGATCCAGATCGAGGGAGTCACCAGGCACGACCTCGCCGAGGTGCAGCTGCACGCCATCGTCTCTGCTGATCATCCTGTAGCAGACCAGGACGGTGTCGATATCGCCGAGCTCATCGACGACCCGCTCATTCTGCTCGATTCTCCGCCGACCGCGGACCTCTTGATCAGCCAGATCCGCGGAATCGGTTATGAGCCTTCTGTTCGCTGGCTCATTCCGAATGCGGAGACAATCAGGTCGATGGTGGGGTTAGGACTCGGTTTTTCCTTGGCCAACGCTGTTCCTCACCCGGACACCCTGACCTTTCAGGGCATGCCAGTGCGATATCTGCCGGTGACCAACCCGGAATTCGCCAACACGATCGTGGGAGTGACGATGGCCGGAGCACGGTTGTCGAAGAAGCTCACTGCGGCATTGGACATCCTTCGGAAGACCGCCGCAAATACCGATCCCCATCGGTGGAAACACCAGAGCCAATCATCGAGGCCGTCACGATCCTGACCTCGGGGAGGCACTGAATTTCTGCCTACCGCCGGTGTCTGGCCGATCTCACTAGCGGTCAGTGTTCCGCTGCCTCATTCGGGCAACGAGCGCCTCGATCACCCAGGCCACGAAAACAGCTAGTCCGAGAGCTCCGACGAACTCTCCGAACAACATGGCAATTCCGGCTCCGATGTTGGCGTCGCCCGGGACCGAGCCGGTATCCAAGAGCAGTCCGAGGCCATAGAGACCCGCGCCGAGGAGGATGAGCACGGCGCTGCCGATGAGCAGGATCGTTCTTCTTCGCATGTCTCGACCTCCTGATGAGGTTGTTGATGTGCAAAGCCGAAGCCCGGACAAACGGATTCACTTGCCCGGGCACCGATCTAGAATCGCTGTCTGGTTTCTCAGCCTCTCACACGCTGCGGGTCGACCCTGCGAACTCACGCAGGCGTGTGACCTCTGCCTTCGCGTTGGCGATCTGCTGCTCGACGGCCGAGCGAGCGGTGCCGCCCTTGGCATTGCGCGAATCGATCGAGCCGAGCGTCGTGAGCACCTCGCGCACGGCAGGCGTCAGGTGCGGTGAGATCCCCGAGAAGTCCTCGTCGGAGAGGTCCCACAGTTCGACATCCCGCGACTCGGCCAACTGCACGCACGCTCCCGAGAGCTCGTGAGCCACACGGAACGGCACGCCCTCACGCACGAGCCACTCGGCGATGTCCGTGGCCAGCGCGAATCCGCGCGGAGCCAGATACGCCATGCGTTCGGTGTCGAACTTCAGCGTCGCCACCATCCCGGTGAACGCCGGCAGCAACAGTTCGAGAGTGTCGGTGGCGTCGAAGACCGGCTCCTTGTCCTCCTGCAGATCCCGGTTGTACGCCAACGGCAGTGCCTTGAGCGTCGACAGCAGCCCGGTGAGATCACCGATGAGGCGACCGGACTTGCCACGCGTGAGCTCGGCGACGTCGGGGTTCTTCTTCTGCGGCATGATCGACGATCCCGTCGAATACGCATCGTGGAGGGTGACGAACGAGAACTCCTTCGTCGCCCACGCGATGACCTCCTCGGACAGGCGGGAGAGGTCGATGCCGATCATCGTCGTGATGAAGAGG
Organism: Brevibacterium sp. FAM 27836; assembly: GCF_051351055.1. Classification (NCBI taxonomy): domain Bacteria; kingdom Bacillati; phylum Actinomycetota; class Actinomycetes; order Micrococcales; family Brevibacteriaceae; genus Brevibacterium; species Brevibacterium sp. FAM 27836. The sequence goes on along the minus strand of NZ_CP195711.1, from coordinate 3,520,756 downwards.
TACTCGGCGAAGACATCGCGCGACGCCGTGCCGTCGATGGAGTTCTCCACCGAATCGTTGAAACCGAGGTCCGCAGCCACGGCCTGTGGGTCAAGCCCCAATGACGACCCAGCCAGCGCACCAGAACCGTAGGCAGAGACACCGGCACGCGCATCGAAATCAACGAAGCGCGCAACATCGCGCAGCAACGGCCACGCGTGGGCGAGCAGGTGGTGGGCCAGCAGCACCGGCTGAGCGTGCTGGAGGTGCGTGCGTCCGGGCATCGGCACCTCGGGATGCTCTTCGGCCTGAGCGATGAGCACCTCGACGGTGTCGAGCACGAGACCGGCGACCTCACGGGCATGGTCGCGCAGGTACATGCGCCCCATCGTCGCGATCTGATCATTGCGCGACCGGCCGGCACGCAGCTTGCCTCCGAGCTCCGGCCCGGCGATCTCGATGAGTCCGCGCTCGAGCGAGGAGTGCACGTCCTCATCGGATTCGGCGGCGACGTACTCGCCGGCCTCGACGCGGCGGAGGAGTTCGTCGAGAGCCTCATGCATCCCAGACAGTTCCTCGTCGGTGAGCAGACCCGCGTGGTGGAGGACCTTCGCGTGGGCCTTCGACCCGGCGATGTCGTACTTCGCCAGGCGCCAGTCGAAGTCCGTGGACTTGCTCAGCGCGGCCAGGGCATCGGCCGGACCGTCGGAGAATCGTCCGCCCCACAGGCTCAGTCGTTCGCTCACAGATCGTCCTTTCTTCACCGAGTCGCAGATGCCTCGGCCCATTCGTTGTCGTGGAGAAGCTCAGTTGTCATTGTCGCAGGATTTCCTCGGTCCGATCATCGCCGAGGCGGCTCATCGACCCAGCGTGAGCGCGGATTCCTCACCCGTCGACGAGTCCGCCGGCCGCGTATTCGAGGAATGTCTCGGCCAGGGCCGCTCCCCCGACGGCCGCGTCGGCGATGACGAGGACCGTGTCGTCGCCGGCCAGGGTCCCGAAGATCCCGACCATCGAGGAGCGGTCGATCGCCGAGGCGAGATACTGTGCGGCCCCGGGCGGGGTGCGCAGCACAACCGTGTTGTCCTGCGAGACCGCGGAGACGAGGAGTTCCTCGAGGATCCGGGGCAGCTTCGCATCGAGGCTGTCCCCCGTCGACTGCTGCAGGGAGCGGTCCCCGCCCTCGCCGGGGACGGCGTACACGGATCCGGCGGTGGACCGGATCTTCACGGCGCCCACCTCGGCGAGGTCGCGCGACAGGGTCGCCTGCGTGACGGTGATGCCCATCGTCGCGAGTGCCTCGGCGAGTTCGATCTGGGATCGCACGGATTGGCGGGTGATGAGGTCGATGATCTTCTGCTGCCGAGCGGTCTTCGTCAGCGGTGCGCTGTTGCCGCCGGCATTCGCGTTCGTGTCGGTCATCATCGCTCCAGGAGGAATGCCATGAGCGCCTTCTGCGCGTGGAGGCGGTTCTCGGCTTCATCGAAGACCACCGAGGCGGGGCCGTCGATGACCTCGGCCGTGACTTCTTTGCCGCGGTAGGCGGGCAGGCAGTGGAGGAAGATCGGATCATTGCCGGCCTCCATGAGTTCCTGGCTGACCTGGAACTTCATAAACGGTGAGGCTTCGTCGTCGCGTCCGGCCGAATCCTGGCCCATCGACACCCAGGTGTCGGTGACGAGGACGTCGGCGCCGGCCGCGGCGGCCACCGGGTCGTCGGTGACGGTCAGCGACCCGCCAGTCTGCGCGGCGAGGGCCTCGGCTTCGGCGACGATCGCAGCGTCGGGCTGGAAGCCGGCGGGGGCTGCGATGCGCACGTGCATTCCGGCGTTGACTCCGCCGAGGGCGTAGGAGTTGGCCATGTTGTTCGCCCCGTCGCCGAAGTAGCTCATCGTCTGCCCCTTCACGTCCCCGCGGTGTTCGCGGATGGTGAGCAGGTCGGCGAGTATCTGGCAGGGGTGGAAGTCATCGGACAGCGAGTTGATGACGGGCACGGAGGAGTTCTCGGCCATCTCTTCGAGTCCGGCTTGGGAGAAGGTGCGCCAGATGATCGTCGAGACCATGCGCGACATCACCTGGGCGGTGTCGGCGATCGATTCCTTGTGGCCGAGCTGCGCCTCACCGGGGTTGATGATGAGCGGCTGCCCGCCGAGAGCGGCGATGCCAGCGGCGAAGGACACGCGGGTCCGGGTGGAGGTCTTGTCGAAGATGACGGCGGCGGTCTGTGGTCCGGCCAGCGGGGTGCGCGAGTAGGGGGCGGACTTGAGTTCGGCGGCGAGGTCGAGGACGTGCGTCTGCTCAGCGGGGCTGAGATCCGTGTCCTTGAGGAAGTGGCGTGTCATGGGGTGTCCTTCGGAGATGGGGTGGGGCTCAGCCGGCGATGAGGCCGGGCAGGGCCGCGATGAACGGGGCAAGTTCGTCAGTGATGATCGTCAGCGGCGGGGCCAGCCGCAGGCGTCCGGGGGCGACGGGATTGATGATGAACCCGGCCTCGAGCGCGCGGGCGGCCACGGCCTTCGAGTCCGGGACCTGACCGTCGGCACCGGCCGTGAGTTCGAGCCCGAGGAGCAGTCCCTTGCCGGTGATCGTCCCGACGCCGTCGACCTTCGCCAGTTCGGTCTGGAGCCAGTCGCTGACCTCGGCGACGTGGTCGAGAAGCTTCTCGTTCTCGATGGTCTCGAGGACTGCGAGTCCGGCGGCGCAGGCCAGCGGGTTGCCGCCGAAGGTCGTGCCGTGCTGCCCGGCTTCGAGCAGTTTGGTGTTCGCATCGCCGAACGTGATGGTGGCACCGATCGGCATGCCGCCGCCGAGGCCCTTCGCCGAGGTGATGATGTCCGGGACGATGCCCTCGCCGATCTCGGGATCCTGATGAGCGAACCAGGACCCGGTGCGGCCGATGCCTGACTGCACTTCGTCCAGGATCATGAGTGCCCCGACCTTCGTCGTCAGTTCCCGCACGGCGGTGAGGTAGCCGGCCGGATGGGTCCGGACCCCGACCTCGCCTTGGACGGGTTCGATGAACACGGCGGCGGTGTTCTCATTGATGGCGGCGGCCAGCGCCTCGACATCCCCGTAGGGGACGTGGACGACTCCGGGCACTCCGGGGGCGAAGGGGGCGCGGTAGGCTTCCTTCGCCGTCAGCGCCAGCGCTCCCATCGTGCGGCCGTGGAAGGCGCCGTCGATCGCGATGATGAAGGGGCGTCCCCCGCCGGCGGCGCGGCGAGCCATCTTGAAGGCCGCCTCGTTGGCTTCGGTTCCCGAGTTCGAGAAGAACACGGCGGATCCGGCCGGCAGGTCGAGGACCTCGTGGAGTTTCTCGGCCAGGCCGATCTGGGCCGGGGAGGTGAAGAAGTTCGAGATGTGCCCGAGCGTGTTCGCCTGCTCGGTGATCGCGTTGACCCAGGCGGGGTGGCTGTGGCCGAGTGCGTTGACGGCGATGCCGGCGAGCAGGTCGAGGTACTTCTGGCCCGAGGCGTCCCAGACATACGAGCCTTCGCCGCGGACGAGGTCGAGCTGCGGGGATCCGAAGACCGGGGACAGGACGCGGGAGAAGTCGTCCCGCCAGGTCTGGGCTGGTGTCTCACTCATCGTTCTCGTCCTCCTTGAGTGCTTCGTGGCCTTCGACTTTGTGTCCGTCGCCCAAGGGTGCGGGTTCGACGACGGTGTCTTCGACCATGGTGCCGATGCCCTCGGAGGTGAAGACCTCGAGCAGCAGCGAGTGCGCCATCCGGCCGTCGATGATGTGGGCCTGCTGCACCCCGTGTTCGATGGCCTCGAGTGCTGCGGTCATCTTCGGGATCATGCCTGCGTCGAGGCTGGGCAGCAGTTCGCGCAGCTTGGCCGCTCCGATCCGCGAAATCAGTGAAGAGGTGTCGGGCCAGTTCGCGTAGAGGCCGGGCACGTCGGTGAGCATGATGAGTTTGTCGGCTTTGAGTGCCTTGGCCACCGCAGAGGCGGCGAGGTCGGCGTTGATATTGAGCGGTTTGCCGGCCTCCCCGCCGATCTCCGAGGCGATCGAGCAGATGACGGGCACCCGCCCGGCATCGAGGAGTTCGGTGAGCACGGTGGTGTTCACCTCGGCGATCTCGCCCACCCGGCCGAGGTCGATGACTTCACCGTCGGCCTCGGCGTGGGTCTTGTTCGCCAGCAGCAGGTCCGCGTCCTCACCGGACAGGCCGATGGCGGCGTTGCCGTTCTGGTTGATGCGGGAGACGATATCGCGGTTGACCTGGCCGGACAGCACCATGCGGATGACCTCGGCGGCTTCCGGGGTGGTCACGCGCTGCCCGGCTTTGAACTCGGACTCGATGCCCAAGCGGGCCAGCATGGCCGAGATCTGGGGCCCGCCGCCGTGGACGACGACGGGGCGGATGCCGGCGAAGCGGAGGAAGGCGATGTCATCGGCGAAGGACTGCTGCAGCTCCGGGGAGATCATCGCGTTGCCGCCGTATTTGATGACGATCGTGGCGCCGGTGAAGGTCTTGATCCACGGCAGCGCTTCGGTCAGGGCTTCGGCCTTGACCTGGGCGGCGGCGAGCCGGGCGGCCGTGGACTTCGTGGACATGTCGTGGGGGTTGTTGCTCATGTGGAGTAGGCGCTGTTCTCTTCGACGTAATCGTGGGTGAGGTCCGAGGTCCAGACCGTGGCGGTGTGGTCGCCGGCGTGGAGGTCGATGACGACGTCGACGTTGCGGTCGAATTCGACCTTCTCCGGGTCTTCATAGGGTCCGGAGGCTTGGCAGACCTGCGTGCCGTTGATCGTCACGTCGATGAGCGTGGGATCGAAGGTCGCCGAGGTGGTTCCCACCTGGGCGACGACGCGACCCCAGTTCGGGTCCTGACCGAAGATCGCAGCCTTGAACAGGGCCGAGCGTGACACCGAACGGGAGACCTCGACGGCATCGGCTTCGCTGGCCGCGCCCTGCGTGGTGATCGCAATGTCGTGATGGGCGCCTTCGGCGTCGACGTGGAGCTGGTGCATGAGGTCGAGGCAGACCTCGCCGAGGAGGCGCGTGAACTCCTCCGTGTCGACTTCGGCGTCGTGGGCGCCGGAGGACATGAGGATGACGGTGTCGTTCGTCGACATGCATCCGTCGGTGTCGAGGCGGTCGAAGCTGCGGTTCGTCGAGGCCCGCAGCGCCTGGTCGAGCACGGTCTGGTCGACCTTCGCATCGGTGGTGATGACGACGAGCATGGTGGCCAGTCCCGGGGCGAGCATGCCCGCGCCCTTGGCCATGCCGCCGATCGTGTACCCGGTGGAGCCTTCGCGGGTCGCGGTCTTGGCGACGGTGTCGGTGGTCATGATCGCCTCGGCGGCGTGGGCGCCGGCGTCGACGGTGTCCTCGGCGGCGGCCACGAGTGCCGGGAGGTTGTCGACGATGGCATCGCGGAAGTCCTGACCGCCGACGCCGATGAGTCCGGTCGAGCAGACCAGGATGTCGTCGGCCTGGGTGTCGGTGCCGGTCTCGGTGAGCAGTTCGGCGGTGGTCTGGGCGGTCAGGGTGGTCGTCTCGTATCCGAAGTCACCGGTGTAGCAGTTCGCTCCCCCGGAGTTGAGGACGACGGCGCGGGCCTGACCGTTCGCCGAAGCTTTCTGGGACCACAGCACGGGGTTGGCCTTGCAGCGGTTCGAGGTGTAAACGGCGGCGACGGCGGTGTCGGGGCCGGTGTTGATCACGAGTGAGAGGTCTTTGGCTCCGCTGGGTTTGAGTCCGGCGGTCAGTCCTGCGGCCGTGAAGCCCAGTGGTGCGGTCACGCTCATGGGGCGACTCCTTCAAGGGGAAGTGCGGTGGCCTCGTCGAGGCCAAGGGCGAGGTGGATGGACTGGAGTGCCTGGCCGGCGGTGCCGCGGACGAGGTTGTCCAGGGCCACGACGACGAGGATTGTGCCGGCGCGTTCATCGACGGTGAACTGGAGGTGCGCCATATTCGAGCCGGTGGTCGCCGAGGTGCGCGGCCACTGTCCTTCGGGCAGGACGCGGACGAAGGGCTCGTCAGCGTAGGCCTGTTCGAAGGCCCGGGCCAGCTGGTCCTCCAGCGCCGCGGCGTCGAGGAGACCTTCGGCGGTCTTCGGCGCGGACTCCCCCGGACTGGCGGTGATGGTGGCGAGGATCCCCCGGGCCATGGGCACCAGTGTCGGGGTGAAGGAGATTCGGGTCGGGCCTTCGGCGGCGTCGGCGCCGAGGACGCCGTTGAGGTTCTGTTCGATCTCGGGCACGTGCCGGTGCGTCCCACCCGTGCCGTAGGGCGAGGCGTCGCCGAGGACCTCGGCGGCGGTGAGGTGCGGCTTGAGCGCCTTTCCGGCTCCCGAGACGCCGTTGGCCAGGACTGCGTTGAGGCCGGCGGGTGCGGCGAGTCCGGCTTGGATGAGTGGCGCGAGGCCGAGGGTCACGGCGGTGACATTGCAGCCGGGCACGGCGATGCGCTGCGCATCTTTGAGGTCGTCGCGCTGCTTCGTGCCGTCGGCGGTGAGCAGTTCGGGCAGCCCGTAGGTCCAGGTGCCTTGGTGGTCGGAGCCGTAGAACTTCTCCCAGGCGGTCGCGCTGATGAGCCGGTGGTCGGCGGCGAGGTCGACGATGAGCGTTTCGGGGCTCGTGGATTCGAGTTCGGCGGAGATCTTTCCGGACTGTCCGTGGGGCAGGGCGAGGACGACGACGTCGTGGCCGGTGAGCACCTCGGCGGTGGACTCTTGGACCACGAAGTCGGAATATCGGGCAAGATGGGGTTGATGTCGGCCGAGCTTCTCACCCGCGGAGGAATGTCCGCACACCGTGGTGACGTTGAGATGAGGGTGAGTGCTCAGCAGCCGGAGGACCTCTCCCCCGGCGTATCCGGTAGCACCGGAGACGGCAACCGTAAGATCATTCATATGTATAACTATACCAGCCCATTAAATTATATGCAGGAGGCGTCATGACCCAGGTAGTACGAGCGATGCACGCAGGTGGACCCGAGGTCCTCGAATTCTCCGAGGTCGACACCCCTGTTGCCGGGCCCGGTGAGGTACTCGTCGACGTCGAGGCCGCGGGTGTGAACTTCATCGATACGTACCGTCGCTCGGGCGTGTACCCGATGGACTACCCGCATATCGTCGGGTCGGAGGGCACGGGTCGCATCGCCGCTGTCGGCGAGGGCGTGGAGAGCTTCTCTGCCGGTGACCGCGTCGCTTGGCACGAGGGCCCGGGCTCGTACGCGACTCAGGTCGTCGTGAATACCGACAATCTGCTCCGCGTGCCCGAGGGCGTGTCTGCCGAGGTGGCTGCAGCGATGCCGCTCCAGGGTCTGACCGCTCAGTACCTGGCGACGAGTTCACATGAGATCAAGCCGGGCCACACCGCCCTCGTCCATGCCGGGGCCGGCGGGGTCGGACTGCTGCTCACTCAGATCATCAAGCACTTGGGCGGCAATGTCATCTCGACAGTGAGCACCGAGGAGAAGGCGGAGCTCGCCCGCAAGGCCGGAGCCGATGAGGTGTTCCTCTACGGCGAGGGCGTCAACATCACGGCGAAGGTCAAGGAGCTGACCGACGGCGAGGGCGTCGACGTCGCCTACGACGGCGTCGGCAAGGACACGTTCGATGCATCGTTGGCGTCGCTCAAGCCGTTGGGGTCGATGGTGCTCTTCGGTGGGGCCTCGGGTCAGGTGCCGCCCTTCGACATTCAGCGCTTGAACTCCTCGGGCGGAATCTTCCTGTCCCGTCCATCCCTGGCGTGGTTCGTTCGCTCGTCGGAGGAGCTGGCAAAGCGTTCGGCGATGCTCTTCAACGGTATCGAGAAGGGCTGGCTCAACTTCCGCGTCGGCGCCACGTTTGCTCTGGCCGATGCTGCGGATGCGCACCGTGCTCTTGAGGGGAGGAAGACGACTGGCAAAGTTGTGTTGACGGCCTGACCTAGCGACCAGGCTTAGCCCGTCTGCGCAAGGCGAGCCTGCCGACTCCACAAAGGGGTCGGCAGGCCATACCGCAATCACTAAGTCCGCCAAGCACAAAAATTGGAGAACCTAGGATTTCAGAGATTCCTAATAGCCAACAATCGCCAACGACTTATCGGACCAGGCCTAGCGCCTCTTTGAAGCCAGGATGAACACGATACGAATCTGCCAACGGGTCGAATCTTGCGCGTGAGTCTTTGTATCGCCAAACATACTCAGAGCCGCCCCCTCTTCCTCCTGGCTTCAAGTAGCTGATGATCGAAAACGCAAATAGGTCGCTCAGCGCTTTTTCTGGATCAGCTGAAAGATTCGCCCGCTTCTCGTATGATGATATAAACGATTGTTTAGTGAATTTTTCAGCGCCAAGTGTTTTTACGACCTCCAAATATTCACTGTATTCCGGCACATGCTTGGCGATTTCATCCTCAATTTCGTTCAGTAAATAGTCAGAATAAGACTTTCTGGCGGAATGGACTGCGTCATTTTCAATCAAGCCATAAGCCCCCTGAGATTTGTATGAATTTAGAATTTCGTTACAAAATTTAATCATATCCCTGGGCCGAAGCAGTGTACGATCAAGGATGTGGGAATACTTCAATTGACGCCCCGGCATAGCTTTACTCTCGTCAAACACATCTCCCCAGACCACATGAGTTGCTGCCGCTTCACCCCGAGGAAGCAACTCGCTGAACCTGCGCTCCATCACATCCTTTAGAGTCAGACCCCCACTATTTTCCGCCCAGTTTATAGAGGTTGAATAGTTTTCAGTAATTTTGTTCTTATCTTCAAATCTCAGATCTTGAAAAATATCATCTCGCAAAAAAACCGTCGGATTCAATTGAATTCCGCTATCCCGAGACGATACAAATAGATCCCTTGCCGCGATAAGCAGACCGATAAGACGACGCGAATATTGGGTATCTCCAGCAACAAAGCCTAGGTCCAGTTCATCAAAACATACAAAGTATTTAACACAAGGATTCAATATGCGAAAAATGTGCTTTTGAATCTCTCGATTAACCTCCTGTATATGAGGAGGAAGATTTTGAACCTTAACGACCTCGCCTTCTATCTTAACTACACTCAAGTCCATTCCGCCGCGTAGTTTCAATTCTTTGTCTGGACTGAAGAGCTGATGCATGTCTGGACTTCGAGACCCATAGGAATCCACCAAGAAGTTCTCAATTACCTGCATAGAATCGAAAGCTTCGTCACTCCAGGGTTGCGATGAGTCGTCATTTAGCAACATTTTTGCGAGGCCAATCAATATCAAGTATTTCCAACTATGGGCATATCTACGCTCCTCTGGAACTCCGGTCGATGCCTGGAGATCATGATGATGCCAAGGATAGTCATCAAACGTGTGGCCTAAGGCCACCATGTCTTGAACCTTCTCTGTGACCAGCTTCTTGTATATTGCTGTTTTGCCTGACCCCTTCTTTCCAAGGACTAAAAATGCCTCCATATCACGCACCGAGACATAGGAGTCGTGGTTTTGAAAACAAGTACGCAAAAGATTGTCAGCATCCGCATCGATGCCTCCAAAATTACGTATAGACTGTAACTCATTACTTAGCTCATAACTCATAGTTACATAATACAGCAAAAGTGATCATTCACAGGAGTTTGGGCCGCCGTATTTCTTCGTAGGACCCGAATGAGATCCGGTCATTGGCACTGGTGTGGCTGGTTCTCCCCTTCTTTGATGATCCTGGAGCCGCGAGCCCGGAACGCGCGTTGACGGCTGATAGGGGCTCGGCCCAGCACTGTTGAGGTCCCGTCGTAACGTGGGCGCCGGCATCGGGTGTCATGAGAACCAACGACCATAGAACTGATGGTCCAGGAGGGCTGTCATGAACACCGAATGCGACGTCTGGTTAGGCCTCGACGTCGGTAACATGGACGCGGCCTCAACCCAGCAGGTGAGCGGGCTTTTGATCACGGACTCTCGCAAAACGACGCCGCGCTTCGTGACCTGATTACGACTCTGCAGGACGAACACGGTCGAGGGCTCGTGAATCGTCCCGCGGATAGTAGAGGCGGCGAGACTGGTAAAGGGGCTCATCGCAATTGAGAGTGTAGAACCGGTCTGAAACCACCGGACTCGAACAGGCACCTGGCGATGTAATGCGTGAGGTTGCGAAACCCGAGTGCTGATCCCCGAAGGTGCTCGAGCCGTCCGTTGATCGATTCGGTGGGCCCGTTCGAAGTACCTGGTCGGGTGAAGAACGCGAGCACATCAGCAGCTCGACGCTTCAAAGTTCGTCCCAACCGTTTGAGCTCAATGAGCTCTGTGGGCAGGTTCGTCGTCAGGGCGTCGATGACCGCTTGCAGGAGCCTCTTGCCCTCGTTGCGGTCGGCACTGCGATAGGCGCTGACGATGTCTTGGTAGACGGCCCAGGTGACTTCGACTTCGGTGAAGTTGGGGTCGGCGAAGAGGCCTGCGATCCGCTCTTGCTGTTTGGTCGTGAGCAGGCTGCTACCCGTGTGCAGAGTCCTCCTCGCCCGATAGAGCGGATCCTTCGCCCGGCCACGATGCCCGGTGGTCTCCTGCTGAATGCGACGGCGGACTTCGTCGAGAGCATCACCGGCGAGCTTAACGACGTGGAACGGGTCCATGACTTCCACAGCCCCGGGCAGTTCCTCAACTGAGGCTGTTTTGAAGCCGGAGAATCCGTCCATCGCGACGACGTCGATGCCATCACGCCAGTCTTTCGGTCGGGCTTTCAACCATTGTTTGAACACCTGCTTCGAGCGGCCGGGCACCATGTCGAGCAGACGTGCCGGGCCTGCCCCCTGGCTGGTCGGGGTGAGATCGATGATGACGGTGACGTACTTGTCACCACGCCGAGTGTGCCGCCATACGTGTTCGTCGACGCCAATGATGGACACACCATCGAACCGGGTCGGGTCATTGATCAATAGTCGTTGACCTTCAGCGAGGACGGCGGAGTTCGCGGTGTGCCAGGACACGGCGAGCTTCGCAGCGATCACGGACACGGTGTCGTGATCGATGACGAGGGCACGCAGCGCCCAGTCGAGGCCCGTGCGCGAGATCTTCGCTCGTGGTGGTGCCGCAGCAGTGGTGTCTTGCCGCCATACGCGGCCGCACTCGACGCATTTGTAACGGCGGAGGCGAATATGAAGCGTGGTCGGTCGGTGGCCGAAAGGCTCGTGGGCGAGACGGCGGACGACGGTGTCGCGGACGATCCCGTGCCCACCACACCGTCGGCACCAGTCATCGGCGGTGTTGGGCCGGCATTCCAGAATGGCTTTGTGTCCGGTGACATGCTGGCCAATACAGGTGAGGTCGAGGGAGTCGAGTCGGCAGAATGTCGTGAGGTCAGGGGTTGAGAAAGTAGGCTTGGCCACGTCGAGGTCTTTCGGATGGACTGTGTGAGAACTTCCATCATCGGAAGACCTCGGCGTCTATCCGGGCAGCGACTCGCCGTGTCCTGGAATCACAGATCTACACTCTCAATTGCGAAGAGCCGGTAAAGGCCTCGGCTTCCTGCGCGGCGGAGCTCGACCGCCCATCCAAGTCGTCGTCGCCTTCATCGATGATAATCGCGAGAAGGGAGGAACCGAGCCAATCGTGTGCGCCCTGTCCGTGATTGCTGCGGAAATTGCAGTGAGAGCTCCTACTAGGCGGTGAAGATGAGTTAACCATTGACCAGGGCCCGACGGGAATAAGCACTGATGGTTGTGAGTCACGATGTCTATGAGGCGAACAACTCCTGCTACGGACAGAGGTTGATCTGGAAGGCGATCAACCGCAAATACGCCGACCAGTTCGGACCTATTGCTCGGTGTACGGTGCACCGGTTGATGTGTCAGTTGGGATACGACGGGATCCGGCGGAAGCGGTTGCATCCGAAAGCTGCTTCTGCCGGGCTGAAGAGTGGCCGGACGATCTCGTCAAACGCGAGTACACAGCAACGGGCCCGAACTGCGTTCGGTCCGCCGATATTACATGTGTCCCCACCGCGGTTGGGCGGTTGTACACGACATCCATCTTTGATGTGTTCCACCGGGAGATCGTCGACTGGCAGGTGACGAACCATACGCGGAAGTCTCTGGCCGGGGGCGCTCTGACGATGGCTTTAGCGGCAAAGTATCGGGACGGCGAAGACGCGTCGGAGCTTGTCCACCACAGCGACCAAGGCGTTCACGGTCGATTCGCTATGGTGAGAGCCGCGCAGAGTCAGAGGTCGTGGCGTCTGTGAGGTCGCGTTGGGACTCGTATGATTGCGCCGCAGCCGAGGCTCTGAATTCGGCCTATAATGCCGAACTCATCGGCCGGAAAGTGTGGTCGGGGTTGATCGAGGTGATAGCGGAGACGCCGAAGTGAGTAGCCCGGTACAACCAGACCCGGCTACGTTCAGCGAACGGCTACCGACCGCCTATCGAGGTTCTTTCAGAATGGAGCAATCTATCCACGACTGAACCCACGGCTGCTTAAGAAACTAAGAAAAGGAGCCGTTACTACTCCCGTTGTTTGATAAGTCATTAACCGTAAAGGGGCCACTCGTTACCACGCGTCGGAGAGGCCAGTGGCGTAGTCGGGTCGGGCAAGTCAGAACTTCTGCGTTTTGACGGGGTTTAGGCTGGTGATGAGGTCGTCCCATGAGTCGGCTGCTGTGACATCGGATTCGAATGCGATCGCATAGCCCCAGTACTGGCCGGCGAAGGTGTCGTCGATGCTCATTTTGCCAATGAGCTTTTCTGTGGCTTCGCGTTTGGCGGCCACGATGGCGTCGGTGTCCTGATCGTCGGCTTTGCCCTCGATGATCCAGTGGTAATCGTCTGTGTCGAGGGCGAGGAAGTCGGGACGGTAGTCGTTGGCCGGGGTGTAGGCGATGGTGGCTCGGTCGCTAGCATAGAGGCGTTTCCACCACGTGATCGACGGTGAGCGGTCGAGCATGTTGGCGATGCGGTACTCGGTCGAGTAGGAGTCGAACGATGCGGCGGTGAACAGTCCGCGTTTCCACGGCCCGTAGTGGCGGTGGGGGCGGAAGTCGGCTGAGGTGGCGCCGGCGGGCAGACGATCGAGGATCGTTTCGTTCTCAGCCAGAGAGTAACTGGTTGTAGCCGGCAGCGGCACGGGTTGGATGACGGTGGTGTCTCCGAACTTGCGCCGGTGGGCTTTGGCCGCGTCGTCGATTAGGGTGCGCAGTTTGCTTCGGGCCGAGCTCAGAGCTTTGACCGACCATTCAGTGATGCCGGTGTCGCGAACGAATTGGGGAACGTAGAGGACTTCGAGGGCTTTGACATTGTTCGGCGTGGCGTCGAAGTTGCTCATAGCTAGGACTTCACTGACGAGTCCTTCTCGGGCTTCGTCTGCTGAGATGCGGATGGAGTCGACGGCAACGTCTTCATCGCTGAGCGTGCGCAGTCGCCGGCTGGTGAAGGTGATCTCTTCTCGGTGAAGGATGGCCCGTGAGTCGGAGACGCCCTCGGCGGCTTTCGTGATGTCTGAGGTGTGGAGTGCGTCAGTGAGATCGAGTGCCCGGTCGATGGGGCGGATGACCGACGTGGGGAAATGGATGCTGACGTTTCCGTGGGACGGGTTCATGGTCACGGTTTCGATGTTCGGAGGTGGGGTGTTTGAGCTGATGCCGGAGTCGTCGAACTCGTAGACACCGATGCCTCCGGTGCTCGTGGTGGTCTCGGTTGTCGTTCCGCCGGGGAGGGCGATGGGCTGGTCGTCGCCTGCGGTCTCGTCGCCGACCGGCTGAGTTTCAGTATCGGCGGTGACGTCCGCTGCTGTCGTGTCGGTGCCTCCTGGGTGCGGCGGTGGTGTTGGAGTGGTTTCGCCAGTGCCGCGGGTCTCTTTGTCGATGGCATCGAGTCCGAATTCGCGCAGCACGTTCTCGCTCTTCAACGCTTTGCGGAATGATTCGTGGGTGATGATGTCTAGCTGGTCGACGTGGCCGACGCCGGTGATCTCACCGAACGGCAACCTCAGTCCGCGTCCGAGAGTTTGTTGGGTGAGGACTTCGGAGGCCATTGCCCGCAGTGTCACCATGACGGCGACGTTTCTGACATCCCAGCCCTCTTTGAGCTTGTTGACGCTGACGACGCAGCGCACGGGTGATTTCACGGAATCGATGTCGGTGAGCTGTCGGATGGTATCTGCGTCGTTGTGTTCGTTGTCGACTTGGAGGACGGCGGCGTGGGAGGAGAAGAATCCGGGGCCGCGGAGCTGTGCGGTCACATCGGTGGCATGTGCGACATCGGCGCATTGGACGTAGAGGACTGGTGAGATGGCCTGTTTGTCCGGATTCGCGGCGAGGTAGGTGGCGAATGCCTGCTCCTTGACGCGCAGAAGTGCCAGGGCGTCGCGCAACTGCTGTTCTTCCTCGTGTTCGCCGTAGCCACCGCGCCGGAATGCCAGCACCGGGCGTTTGACGTATTTGTCTTTAATGGCTTCGCGCAGTGTGTACCGGTATCGCACATCGTCGTTGTAGTCGTCTGCCGAGGCGGTGAGCCCGATGATCGCGGCAGGGGTCAGGCCCATGATGCCTTCGTTGAATGCTTTGGCTCTCAGGGAGTAGAGGTGGTGTTCGTCGGCGAGGACGATGAGGTCTTTCTTCTCAGTGAGATATCGCTTGATGTTGCCGCCGAGTTCGCGTTCGCTGGGCATCTTCGTGGCGTTGTTCAGCAGCTGGTGAACGTTGACGATGAAGAGCTGGATCGGGTCGAGATGGGAGTCGAACGGAACCGTGTTACCGTTCTGTGAGCGGAATAGGTCGTATGTCTCGGGGGTGATAACTCGCGGGGCGGGCTGTCCGCCGTCGATGTATTTGCGGTTGCCGGGGGTGAAGTTGGCGACGGTTTTGGCCTGCACGATGGTCGAGGGTGTGACGATGATGGTGTCGGTGTGCCCCATGGTGCGCAAATATTCGACGATGGCGGCCATGATGTAGGTTTTGCCGACGGCGGTTGCCAGTGACAGAACGATGGGTCGGTGGGGGTCGATGTCACCGGCCAGGGCAGCGATCCCCTCACCGAATGCCAGTCGGTTCGGTGTGCGCAGGTTGAAACGGGATGAGATCTCTTCGATGAGGTCTTCGTCGTAGGTGAAGTTGCTCATGGTCATCGGTCGTCGTCCTCCATCACGGTGAACAGGTCGTGGGGAATGTGAAGTATGCGTGATCCGCGGCGTGCTTTGCGCACGGCGGCCCTTGCTCCGTCGAGGACGACGGTGGAGGCGATGGTCATGGTGTCTCTGTCATCTAAGTGGGCTGCTACTTCGGTGACGAACTCGGTATCAACGGGCGTGCGGGTGACGAGCAGCCGGCTGCGACCGGAGATGCCGTGGAAGTATTCGCCGGGTGTCAGCCGATACCCGCAGTGGGCAGCGACGGCACCGATGAGTGTGTTGATGTTCTCGGCGGCTTCGGTGAGGGTGACGATGCCCAGTTCCAAGTTGTAGTCGAAGCAGACCGGCGACAGGTGTGCGGTACGGAACCCTCCCCCGCCGCGCCAGTTGATGAGGGTGGGAACCAGTTCTGTAGCCAGCCGTTCCCGGATGGAGCTGAGCTCGTCCACTCCGATGAGTGTGGAGTCCGATTTGTGGGCTTTGGCCAGAAGACGCGTCAGTGTGTGCGCGTCTTCGGGAGATATGCTCTCGGGAAGCGTGACCCCTTCGACGGGAACTCGGTCTTTCTTCACCGAAGTGATTCCATCGGGGTCTTCATTGGCGATGACTTTGCGCAGTCGTGGCAGAGTGAACTCATCGAATACATGGTCTTGGAGCTCACTGGCTACCCAACGTCTGCCCATCTTCTGAGCCACGGCTGCGGTCGTCCCCGATCCCGCAAATACGTCGAGCACCAGATCGCCAGGGTCTGTTGCAATGTGGATGATTCTTTCCAAGAGTCGTTCCGGTTTTGGTGTGTCGAACAGCTTCGGAGAATCGGGGAACATCCGTCGCAGGTGATCGCGTTTCGCCTCCTGATTGCTGCCCACTTCCGAGTTCGTCCACCAAGTGTTCGGGACGACGCCCTCTACGACGTTCGACAGATAGGTTTTGATCACCGGAAGACTGTCGCCGTTAACGCCGAACCATACTCTCTTCTCTTCACGAGCTTTCGCCAATGTCTCCTGGGTGAAGCGCCAATAGTTGCCCGCGGGCGGTGTGACTATCCGCCCCGATGGTGTCGTGACCTCGAAGCGCAAGGTGTCGTTGCCGCTCTTGGCTGTACCGTCCGCTCCTTGGCGCCACGGGCCTCTGGGATCTCCGTCGGGATTTGAGTATCGTCCAAGCTGCTTGGTCGATCGGGGCAGCTTGTTGCGCACCAACTTCCAATCCGGAGAGTGGGGAGCATAGATGTGGATGTAGTCGTGGCTGGCGGCGATGTCTGTGTCACCCTTTGACCCTGGCGACTTCTCCCAAACAACCGTTCCCTTGAACGATGCGGGGCCGAAGATCTCGTCGAGCAGTACGCGCATCCGATGGCATTCATTGTCATCGAGATGAACCCAGATGGAACCGTCTGCGGAGAGCATTGTCTTCAGATTCTCGAGCCGGTCGCGCATCATCGTAAGCCAGACAGAATGCTCGAGGTTGTCGTCATAGTGTGCGAACGCATCACCGGTGTTGAACGGTGGGTCGATGTAAATGCACTTCACCTGACCGGCGTATTTGACTTTGAGTTCGGGGACCCGGGTGAGAGCTTCGAGTACGTCGCCGGATTCTCCCCTGATGAGCAGATTGTCAGTCTGAGGCGGGAGGTCTGCGCGCCCGCTGTAGTCCAGTGAATCGTCCTTCGGTGACTGCTGCCCGGTGTATTCGTCGTCGATGATGAGGCGGCGAGTCTCACAGTAGCGGGGGTCGGTGGGCTGCACCCACGTGTACCCGTACTTGCCGTGCTCGGTGGGGATGAGCGCTCGATTTTTGTTGTACCAAGTCAGTTCGAGCTGCTGGGGTCGTCTGGGCACCGTCGTCCTCACATCGGTCGTTTGATCTTCAGGGATCAGATTAGCCGGTATGAAGGCTCCATTGGTCGAGGTGACTACTTGTGTCGCCGCCGTGTGCCATGATCTGAATGAGCGTGTTCGTGTTTATGAGCAGAAAGTGTTGTGCGATGTTTCGGTGGTGCGTCCGTCCCTGTTTGAGTGGTGAGGTTGCCAAGGACGGCGAAGTCCAACCATGAAGCAGAAGGCTGATCGTCGCGCCGAACGGTATCGCCGGATGCTCATGCAGGCACCGGTTGCCTATACGGTCGTTAAATCTTGGGTCGACAGCACAAGAAGAGTCGCCCCCACAGAGGCAGACGGGATGGTCACCGCGCATGTGCGAACGGTCTGCTCACCGCGGACTTTCGGGGCGTGGGCGCACGCATTCTCGAAGCTGCCTGCTCATGAAGTCGAGCCGTTCATCTCCCACGCCATCCGCACCGCCTATTTGCAGGCAACGTGGACGCAATCGGTGGTCGGGATCATCGAAGCTCTCGGTTTTGAGAAGGAGCCGCGGCTGCCCAGCGGGATCTGGTCGGCTGGTGTGATGTCACCGCCGGTGATGGCTGCGATCGCCGATGCAGTGTTGTCGGCCTCCCCTGACCGGAATGTCGTAGGTCGTTGGCGCCGAGCATTGGTGCTGATCACCCGCACTGACCTGGCATCGGTCATCGACGAGCGGCAGAAGCTTCTTCCGAGGGTCAACCGGCGTGCGCGTGAGTTGAATGCTGCACCCTCTCCTGAGGTCTTCCCCGCCTCGGCACCGAAACCAAAGGCATCCCCGGCACTTGCTCAGCCGGCACCGGTGAAGCAGACCCAGCCGAAGAAGAGAAAGAAGAAACCGCCACAGTCGGCAAGTCCGCCGTTGAAGCCGGTGGCCGCGGTAGTCGTCCGGTCCAGGGAGTGCCCCGACGTTGAGGCGTATCTGGCCGAGTCGGGTAAGCGGAATCTCACTGTGGAGACGGTCTTCCTTGCCACGGCGTTGACGTATCGCCCGCAATGGCGGTTGCTGTTTGAGCAGCCGGTGTCGGTGAAGATCAGTTCCCGTCGCCGGTCGCTGAGTGCGGTGACGGCAACGATGGGCCGTGATTCCATCGCTTTGCGATTTGCGACTACGGGTGGCCGCCCGGTGGCACCGACGTTCGTAAATGTCGATTTCAGGCAGCGCACGTATGCCACCGGTAATGCTTCCCATGTTGCGCTTGTCCTGCTCGACCTGCTTTTTGCCCATGAGGGTCGGCTGACGGCTTCGCAGGCGGTCGGTGATGAGAAGTTCGCCGCTGACCGGCTGGCTCCAGATGGGCAGGGGCCTGCGGCGGTGTATCGACTCTCAGATCGGCCTCGATGGGTCGATGGCGGCTGTTCGGGGCAGCTGGTGACCCACGGTGCGGCGGGTTCGCGTAGACCGCATGATGTGCGCGGCTACCGACAGACTCGGGATGGGAAGACTTACTGGGTTGGCCCGTACCACCGGTCGTCGTAGTGTCTCAGGTGTCGCTGCTGCCTTATCTGCGTGCGAGGAACGAGCTGATCCAATTGCTTGCCTCGAATTCGGCATCGGCGGCCTCACCGCGCTAGGAGTAGAGACCGTAAACAATCTGCCGATGACGAGGGTGTTGTCCTCAGTTTGGGAGCTCTGCCAGTAGTGGGCGGCCGGCTGCATCGTCTGTACAGATCGATGAGCGTTTCGATCTGCTGTTGCATCGGGGCGATTGCCTCGGGTGCTGACAGTTAGCCGGGGCCGACGGTGGGGTCTCTTCTTCGAGGTCGAGTCGAATCCAGTTCCATCGCTTCGTGTAGTGCCGCTCCGGATGTATCTGTCGGTCGGTGCGGTCCAACCAACTCCGGAAGCAGTTCTTGGCGGCTTCGGCGGTGTGACGGTGAGCGATTCACCGGAAAGTAGGCGCGGTCGCCGCTCGCCTGTTTGTGGTGAACGGTTGCAACGGAGGCAATGGCGCGGCAGTGACGAGTCCCAAATCGACGCTGAGACTGTAGCCAGCGGTGTCTTCGATGCTATCGAAATCACTGAAAGACCGATGAGAAGACCTAGCTTCTCTAGGTACCAAGTCGCGGGCAATTCGTTCTGTCCTGTGATGCGAACGTAACAAGGCTGAAGGACCGTGTCACCGAGCTCTTGACTAAGATTTCGCCGGAACCGATGCCGCCTGACCTCGGCTATATGATCGGCAGCGCGACTAACTTTCCCAAAAATTATTTTGATGGAGTACCCACAATCAACGGTGCACAGGATCCACCCGCGCTTCGCCGACCGCTTCGACCTCACTCTTGAATGTATCCGCCGTCGCTTCCGTGGCGAAGCGAGCCCATTGGCAGAGGCACTGCAGAGATACGCCGACTTCTTCGCATTGTTCGCGAGCTTTAAGGAGTACGTCGAGTTCTTCCTCCTCGACGACCTCCTGAACAGCGCTACTTCGCAGATCAGATTTCTTCACCGTTTCGATAGCCTCTCGACCCCGGCTGTGCCGAAGACTCCATGCGACCTCATCGACTATCTGCAGGCGAACAATGAGTTCATTGAAGTCCGCAACCGTCGGACCGCCCGAAGCCTGCAGTAATACCTACTCCTTGACGCGCTCTACCTTCCCGACGAGGAACACGTATGACAGCACGCCCACGATCGTGATCGCAGCCATGTAGACAAAGGCTGGCGCAAAGTCGATGTCAGTGACGAGGAACCCGATGACGATCGGAGTGGCGATCGAGGACAGGTTGCCGATGAAGTTGAACATGCCACCGGTCAGGCCCAGCAACCGTTCCGGCGCCAACGCAGACACGAGCGACCAGGTGATCGAGGCGAAACCATTGCCAAAGAACGCGATCGACATGAACACGATGACCAGAGCCGACGAGTCCGTGTAGTTGGCGCCGAGCATGAACACTGTCATCGCCAGGCCGATGATGATCGGCATCTTCCGGGCCGTACCCAGTGACAGCCCCTTCTTCACCATGAAATCGGACACCCACCCTGAGAGCAGCACACCGACAAGTGCCGCGATGAACGGCAGCGAGGCCATGAAGCCCGACTCGATGTAGTCCATTCCGCGGTAGTCGACGAGGTATGTCGGGAACCACGTGAGGAAGAACCACAGCGTCGAAGTTAGGCAGAACTGGCCAAGATAGATACCCCAGAGCTTCCGGCGCGACAGCACGACTTTCACGTCCGACCACTTGAGCTTCGGCTTCGTGTCCTTCGAGGCACCGGAATCAACATCGACGAGTCCCCCGCCCGAGGCGATGAGGTCGATCTCAGCCTGGTTGACGCCCGCCTTGTCGCGCGGCTCCCGGTAGACGAACCACCAGATCGCGGCCCAAATGATACCGACGACACCGGTGAGGATGAACACCCAGTGCCAGGTGAGCACCGTCTGCAGCCACGACAGCACCGGGGTGAGCAGTGCGAGGCCGATGAACTGCCCGGACGTGTAGAAGGCGATGACTCGTCCGCGTTCACGCTCGGGAAACCACGCGGTGGCGACCTTATTGTTGATGGGATAGGCCGGAGCTTCGAAGCCGCCGACCATGAGTCTGAGGATGATGAGGGCGAAAAATCCGCCGGACATTCCCATGAACAGTGTCGCCAAGGACCATAACACCAGACACGAGGCATAGAGCACGCGCGGTCGCACGCGGTCGACGAGCCACCCGCCGGGCAGCTGCATTGCGGCATAGGTCCAGCCGAACGCTGAGAGCAGCAGTCCTTGCTGTCCTGGGGTGAGGTCAAACTCCTGAGAAAGAGCCGGCATCGCGATGGATAGGTTGGCCCGGTCCATGTAGTTGATGACGACGGTGATGAAGAGCAGAACCGCGATGATATAGCGGATCCGTGTGGGGCGAGTAGTGACTGCAGTGTCGAGCTTCGTCATGACGTGGAGACTCCATTTTCTGGTGAGCTGCCGGCCACCCGGATCGGGGCACGCAGCAGGAGCAGGTAGGCGATTCCCGCAATCACTGCAACGGCGGCGCCGAGGACGAAGGGAACTAGGTATGAGTCGGTGGTCGTCACCAAGACTCCTGTGAGCCAGGGTGAGAGCGAACCAGCGAAGTAGCCGCCGAAGTTCTGGATAGATCCCAGTGAGGCGACGCGACTGCCGGTGACCACGTCTGCAGGAATTGACCATCCCACGGCACTCAATGCTCCGCAGAAGAACAGTGCGAGACTCATCGCCGACAGTTGGAGAACGAAGTGGCCGGTAGTGACTCCGACGAGAACCGAGCAGACGGCGAGTGCAACGCCGTAGATCGCAGCGATCTGTCGCTTACAGACAAGAGGAGCCAATTGGTCCCGTATCCGCGAATACTTCGTTGTGAACCAGCCGCCGAGGATACCGCCGACGCCTCCGACCGCGAAGGGAATCGCCGTGTACCACCCCAGCGCGGCGTCGGCGACCGAGTAGATGTCGTTGAGCATGAGCGGCAGAAAGGTCACGAAGATGTTCAGAGTCCACACCACTGCGACGAACCCCAACACCATGGCCCAGGTTTGGGGCTTGGTGAAGAGCTTCAACCACGGGATGTGGCCGGTTGGGGCGTTGTCGTCTTCCTCTCGGGCGCGGATGTGCTCGAGTTCAGCCGCCGAGACTCTGCGGTCGTGCTCCGGGGAACGGTAGAAGACCCAGAAACCCACTGCCACGATGACACCGAGCACACCGAGGATGACGAACATGGCCCGCCATCCGAACCCGAGGATGAGGAAGGTGAGGATCGGAGGTGCTACGGCGGGTCCCCATTTGCTTCCGGAATCGTAGACGCCGACCGCGGCCCCGCGCTCTCGGGGTGGGAACCACTCAGCGACGATCTTCGCCGAGGTGGGTGATACCGGGGCCTCGAAGACTCCGAGCAGGACTCGTGACACCATGAAATGCCACATGTGGTGGCCGAAAGCCATCAGGGAAGTGGCGATCGACCAGAACCCCAGGGCCATGACGTACACGGGCTTCGCTCCGAGCCGATCGGTCAGCCATCCGCCAGGGAGCTGAAAGAACGCGTACGTCAATGAGAACGCGGTACCCAACAGACCGATGTCGGCGGCGGTCAGCCCGAGTTCGTCGATCATGTGCGGGGCTGCGATCGACAGTGATGATCGATCCATGTAGTTGATCATCATCGCTGCGAGCAGCCACCCGAGAATCCACCACCGGGCTCGTCCCGGCGAGGCTACGCGTCGCGAAACTGTAGTTTCAATCTTTGAGCTCATCGTTGAACACCCTTCTCTCCTACCGATTCCCTCGTGTCACCACTCCGCGAATGAGCCGTCGATGTGGCGCCAGATCGGGTTGCGCCACCGGTGCCCCTCAGCGGAGCGCTCGATGACGTACTCTTCGTTGACCTCGATGCCAAGGCCGGGGCCACACGGGATGTCGATCATGCCGTCGTCGTAGTTGAAAACCGACGGGTCAGTCACGTAGTCGAGCAGGTCGTTGCTCGTGTTGTAGTGAATGCCCAGACTCTGCTCCTGGATAAAGGCGTTGTAGCTGCCGGCATCGACCTGCAGACAGGAGGCGAGCGCGATCGGCCCAAGAGGGCAGTGCAGCGCGAGCGCCACATCGTAGGCTTCGGCCATCATCGCAATCTTCCGCGTCTCGGTGATGCCGCCGGCGTGGGAGACGTCCGGTTGGATGATGTCGACTGCGCCGGAAGCGATCACCTCGCGGAAGTCCCACCGGGAGAACAGCCTCTCCCCAAGCGCGATCGGCGTCGGGGTGTTCGCCATGACGTCACGCAGGGAGCCGAAGTGTTCGGACAGGACCGGTTCTTCGATGAAGAGCAGCCGGTAGGGTTCGAGTTCCTTGATGAGGACCTTAGCCATCGGTTTGTGCACTCGACCATGGAAGTCGACGCCGATGCCGAAGTCCTCACCGGTAGCCTCCCGAATCGCCTGGACGTTCTCGATGACCTGGTCGACCTTGGTAAAGGAGTCGATGAACTGCAGTTTCTCGGTGGCGTTCATCTTCACAGCGGTGAAGCCGCGGTTCTTCGTCTCGAGTGCGGCGGCTGCGGTGTCCCCTGGACGATCTCCGCCGATCCACGAATACGTGCGGATCCGATCCCGGACCTTCCCACCGAGCAGCTGATGCACCGGCTGGCCGAGTGTCTTGCCCTTGATGTCCCACAGCGCCTGATCGATTCCGGAGATCGCACTCATGAGAATGGGGCCACCGCGGTAGAAGCCACCGCGGTACATGATCGTCCACAGGTCCTCGATGTTCGCAGGGTCCTTGCCGATGAGCAGGTCGGCAAATTCGTCGACCCCGGCCGCCACGTGTGGCCCGGTCCTCAACGGTCAACTCACGCTGTGTGGTTTACACCTCAAACATTCTGGGCTATTGTCTGCTCCTGTAGGGCAAGAATCTTAGACCTCCTACTGTGTGGGTCGGATTCTGTCCTTTTCTATTTCCTCTGTCCTTGTCCGACCCCGCTGGAGGTCCGACAAGGAGGTCACCCATGGAAGTAAAGATTCGCGGAGTCGGCGATGTTGCCGAGTTCATTGATGCACGCCCCGGTATCCGTGGTCGGGCAAGTATTATTTGGTGGCTGCTGCTGGGCGGCCTGTTCCTCGAGGCGCTAGCCAACGTGGCGATGAGCGCAGGACTTGATCCGATGACGGATGATCTGAGCCTGAGCGCCGGGCAAGTCGCAATGCTCACTTCGTTGTCGTCCTGGGTAGCCCTTCTCTTCAATCCGATCGGAGGTGCCATCGCGGATCGCATCGGCCGAGTTCCGCCTCTCATTGCAGCAAAAGCCCTGGCAGTCCTCGGAGCGGTGCTGGCCTGCACAGCAGCAGGAGTCTTCCAGGTCGCCTTCGGACGTGTGTTCGTCGGGATGGCATATGGAATCGACTTCGCGATTGCCATGGCAATGCTCGCCGAGTTTACTCCGAGGAAGTTCTCGGCCCGCCTCAACACCTGGCAGGGGATCTGGTACACGGCAGTTTCATTGAACCTGATCTTCGCTATCGTCTTCTTCCAGATGGGAACCGGCGACTCGATCTGGCGGTATCTGCTTGGTACCTGCGGTGTTGTCGCACTGGTCCTGCTCATTCTGCAATCCTGCTATCTCGTCGAATCACCGACGTGGCAGGCCCGCAAGAATCGTTTGGCGGGAGCCGCTCGGTCGATGTCGAAGATCTATGGACAGCGCTTCGTTGCCGCAGAATCCCCGATCGGGGAGCTGCAGGGTCCACCGACCGCAAACCGCGGTCTGAAGAACCTGAAATTGATTTTCCGCGGCAGATACCTTCCGCGAACGATCCTCGCGGCCACGGTTCAGCTCGTTCAATCGATTCAGTATTTCGGAGTAGGTTGGTACCTTCCGATCATCGCCGTTGCTCTTTTCGGTTCCGATTTCATCTTCAACACGGTCGGCACACTGGTGTTCAACGTTTTCGGCATCATCGGCGGATTCGCGTCGGCCTGGCTGTCAGCGAAGATCGGACAACGAATTGCTTCGAAGTGGGGCTTCCTCATCGTCTTCATCGTCTTGGTCATCTTCGGATTTGCCTACGACAGCCTGCCTCTTTGGCTGGGTTTCGCACTTCCTTCGCTGTTCATTCTGTGCCATTCCATTGGCCCCGCTGCCAACGGTAAGAGCCTGTCGTCTCTGTCGTTCCGATCGGAGATCCGCGCAACGGCGAACGGTTTTATCGGTGCCATAGGTTCATTCGGCGCTGCGCTGGGATTGTTGATCTTCCCTCTGCTTCAAGAGGCATTTGGGCTGGGACCGACATTCTTGATTGTCGCGGTCTTCCCGCTCGCAGCCTTCATTGTGTGCTCCGTGATCAGTTGGGAACCGACCCGAGCCGAGGTACACGTCGATGAAGAGACCGACGCCCCGCAGTTCGTGTAGGAGTTCAAAGTTCAATCGTCGTTCCCAAAGAAGCATTTACCGTTGTCCCCTGGCCTGGGGTCTGCTCCCCAGGCCAGGCTCGAGAGTTAGGTCAGATCTTGGCAAGTAAGCCGAAACTACGCGGAATTCTCGCTATCGACGAGGGCACAACAGGTACACGTGCTGCCATCGTCACGGAGGCCGGAGACATTCCATTCCTCTCCTACCGTCAGCTGGAGACGTTCAACCCTAATCCCGGCATTGTCGAGCAATCTTTTGAGCAGTTGTGGAATGCGACTCTCGAAGTCCTTCGCGAGGCTTATGAGCGTGCAGGAGAACTCGGAATCACTCCGGTAGCTGTCGCCATCGCCACTCAGCGAGCAACTGCCAGTCTGTGGGATACAGCCACCGGCCGGCCATTCGGGAAAGGCATGGTCTGGCAGGACACTCGGCACTCAGAGCGCTTAGGACAGCTGTCCGGCCTCTGGGACACGAAGCTGCGTGAGAAAACCGGACGCCCGGCCGGCGTTCGTTCTCCCTATCTCTGGGCTGCCGAACGCCTCGCAACAGAACCCGAAATTGCGGCGGCGTACGACCGCGGCACGCTGATGTTCGGAACCGTGGATACATGGCTGGCTTGGAATCTCAGCGGCGGCCGAAGTCACATCACCTCGCCGACGAATGTGGCTGCCTGCGGCGGATACGACCTGGACTCTGGTTCGTATCTCTTAGAATGGATCACCGAGCTGGGACTCCCGCAAGAACTACTCGCATCGATTTGTGACGACGGAGGCCATGACTTGGGGGTGCTCGACCTCAGCATCCTCGGCGTAGAACTCCCGATCCGCGCTCTGATCGGCGACCAACACGGGGCAATTCTCGGCCTAGGGTGCTTCGAGCCACAGCAGTCGACCTGTATCCACGGAACCGGAAGTTTCGTCGATCAGATTCTCAGTGGGCGCATGGTCTTAGGGACCGATCTTCCCGATGCGGTTACTGGCACAATCGCTTGGCATAGGGGACAAACCGTCCACGCCGTCGAAAATTTCACCTCAGCAACCGGCTCCGCGCTCGGGTGGTTGTGCCGACAGCTAAAAATGTTCTCCGACCCTGCCGAAGTATCCGAATTTGCGAGCCGACAAACCCTTTGGTCAGAGACCGTGCCGCGATTCATTCCGGCACTGACGGGAATACGGCTTCCTGTCATCGACACTCGCGTTCGGGCGTCCATCACTGGGATGAGCTTGGCAACCACTCGCGAACAAATTGCGGTGGGAATGCTTGAAGGGATTGCCCAGTGCGTCGCCCAAAGCGTCGATGCCAACGCCACAGCGGCCGGAGCCCGGCCCCACCAGATCTTCGTCGGCGGAGGTCTGTCGCAGTCGGATCCGCTCTTACAGATGCAAGCCGACCTGACGGGAGTGCCAATGCTCAGATACCCGAATACTGATAAGGCCACCGTGCGTGGAGCTTCATACTTAGCCGGGGTCAATCTCTTCTGGGATTCCTTGGATGAGGCAGCTCTGACAATGGGACGACCCGAGGTGTTTGAACCGAAGCTCTCCGATTCGTTGGCCGCCGATTACACAAGCAGCTGGCGGGACGCTGTTCTTACCGAAAAGAGAGCTCTAGACGAGGCCCGGCCCTCGAAATTCCAACAATCCGCACCAGCTTAGACCTCGACTATCCAGCCAGTGCGGCCCTACCCACCTGTAACGCATCAGCAATAGTAAGGAGACTCGGATGGTTTCCCTTCCGGGCAGAAAGATCAACACAGCACGAGCCAAGATGGTCTTGGAAAACCCACAAGGGTTCTCGCGCAAGGAAATGCTGTCAGAACTCGACTCGACCACCTACGACCTGATCATCGTGGGGGGTGGAATCACCGGCAGCTACGCCGCTCTCGACGCAGCTCAACGGGGATTGAAAGTTGCGCTGCTCGAGAAAGACGATTTCGCCTCTGGAACGTCATCCAAGTCGTCGAAGATGGTCCACGGCGGTCTGCGTTACATCGAACAGGGAAATCTCCCTCTCGTCAAACACTCGCTTCTGGAGCGCCAACGTCTGCGCAAGAATGCTCCGCATCTGGTTCAGCGACTCCCCTTCCTATTCCCTGTTCTCAGCGAGAACGGAGTCTTCGATCCTCGACTGGCAGCCGGTTTCGAAGCTCTTCTGTGGACGTACGATCTGGCAGGCGGCTGGAGGGAAGGCGTCCTGCACAAGAAGCTCGCACCCAACGAGGTACTTTCCCACTGCTCCACGTTCAAGTCCGAACGGCTCAAATACGGTTTCATGTATTACGACGCCCGTGTGGACGATGCTCGACTGACTCTGACCATCGCACGCACAGCTGCCTATTTCGGTGCAACCGTTGCCAACCATGTCAAAGTCACCGATGTTCGACGACAAGGCGGTAAGGTTTCGGGCGTCGAGGCAGGGACTGCCGAAGGCACCTCACTTAGTATCCGCGCCAAATGTGTCGTCATGGCCACCGGGTCGTGGCTGCGAGACTGGCACGGTGCGCTCCCAGACGCTGGTGTTCCACCGATCCGACCGGCCAAGGGCGTCCATATCGCCGTGCCGTGGTCCAAAATCCGCAATGATTGTACGGTTACGATTCCTGTACCCGGCCGCGCCCGACGCGCCACGATCACTCGCTGGGGTGACGTTGCCCTGCTGGGGACGACCGACGACGACTATCAGGGCAGCCTGGACGAGGTTTATTGCACGGCAGACGAACGAGACTTCCTCATCGAAGGAACACGAACTGCTCTCAATACCGACCTCGATGAACACGATGTTGTCGGTTCCATCGCCGGAACTCGACCGCTGACAGCCGCAGCGGGGGGCAAAACGGTCGATGTCAAACGCAACCATGAGATCCGAGTAGATTCGGATGGCCTCGTGACCGTCGTCGGAGGCAAACTCACAACTTCGCGGCACATGGCCGAACAGACGATCGATGCAGTGTCGACTGTGCTTGGAATCAAGACTCGATGCGCGACGGCCAAGCAGCCATTGTTGGGCAGCGCAGGATACGATGCCCAGTCGACGACGGCGACCGGCGGGCTGGTTGCGCATCTGAGCGAACGATACGGCAATGAGAGTCACTTCGTCGCCGACATCATCGAGCACGAGCCAGGAGCCGAGAAGCCGCTTGTCGAAGGCCTCCCCTATCTCACCGGCGAGGCCGTGTATTCCATTCGACGGGAGATGGCCGGAACCATTTCGGACGTTTTGGACCGCAGGATTCGAGCACGGCTTCATGCTCGCGACGCGGCGGCAGCAGCCGCGCCGACTGTGGGCGAGCTGCTCGTCGCAGAAGGAGCCATCGACCAGCCCACGGCTGATGCTCAACTGCATGAATATCTTGATGAAATCGCCAAAGAAAAAAGCGCGCTGAACACCTACAGCAACGAGAAGGAGAAAGTCTGATGCTCAGCAAGGAAGCCCTGAACCGCAAGTACAACCGCGGTGACTATACCGTGGGCGCCCACACCGTGCCGAAATTCGCCCAAGACGGTGTTCCCGAGGCTCACGAGCCCCGGTTCTCCGGTGGTGTCACATTGCCAGATGGATTCGCTGCGTTGCTTGAAGCGATCGCGGGTGTCGAGAAAGTAGTGTCTGACCCTATTGAGGTCACCGGCGGCGTGCGCGATTGGTGGGCCGGCACGATGATCGCTGAGACTGATCATCGAGGGCAGTACCCGGACACAGTGATCGTCGAAGTTTCGACCGTTGACGCTGTGCAAGCGGTAGTTGCGGCGTGTTCTGCTGCCAAAATTCCTGTCACGACCTCCGCTGCTCGCTCAAATGTCACCGGAGCTGCCCTTCCTACGTCCGGCGGAGTCGTGCTCGATGTGCTCGGCCTCGACAAAGTGCTCGACTTCGATGAGGAGAGCCAGATCGTCACTGTCGAGCCGGGGATCTTCGGCGATGTTTTCGAGGAATGGCTCCAGGCTCGAGGCTTCACAGCAGGAAACTGGCCGTCATCGTTCGGCATTTCAACGGTCGGCGGCTGGGTAGCCTGTCGAGGCGCAGGACAGCTGTCCACTCGCTACGGCAAGATCGAAGACATGGTCGTCGGACTGGACGTAATCCTGACAGATGGCACCCTCGTCACAACTGGAGGAAGCCCCAGAGCAGCAGTTGGACCTGACCTCACTCAAATCTTCGTCGGTTCCGAAGGCACACTGGGTGTCATCACCTCGGTCAGCCTTCGCGTGCACAGGCTACCGGACTACACAAAGGCATTAGCATTCGGGTTTGCTAGCTTCGCCGAGGGCCTCGAAGCATGCCGACAGATATTGCAGAACGGAGCCAACCCCGCAGTGCTTCGCCTCTACGATGAGCTTGAGTCCGGTGTGCAATTCGATCATGGCGAAACCAATGTGCTGCTCATCGCTGATGAAGGCAATCCTGTCATGGTCGATGCGGGCATGAGCGTCGTTGCTGACGTCTGCCAGAATGGCGTCCCGCTAGACGAGAATGCGATCTTGGAACGGTGGTTGGATACTCGCTATCTCACCGGCAAGTCGGCAGAAGGTTTCAAACGCAGCTCGGGCTTCGTGGCCGACACTCTTGAAATGATCGCACCGTGGTCAGCCCTTTCTCGCATCTACGATAGAGTTGTGGCCGCGATCAACGAGGTCCCCGGTACGAATGCAGGATCAGCTCACCAGTCCCATGCCTATGTTGACGGAGCATGCCTGTACTTCTCTCTCCGAGGCACGGTCGAAGTCGACGAACGACAAGCTTGGTACGACAAGGTCTGGCAGGCGGTCAACAGCGTACTGATCGAAGAGAATGCGACCATCAGTCACCACCACGGTTGCGGTCTGCTCCGCTCACCATACGTGGCAGACTCGCTGGGGACAGGGTTCACGGCGTTGGAGAGCCTCAAACGCAGCTTCGATCCGAAGTCCATCCTCAATCCAGGCAAACTTGGACTCTGAGTCACTCACATAACAATGGTTCTGCGCTACGCGGGCCGACGGAGGAGAAAAGATGTCACTGGAACAGACGTTGCGGGACAATCCCGTAATCGGTACTTTGTTCGGTGAAGATGATCTGGATCATTTCGAAACTCAACCAACCCGATTCAGTTTCGTTGCCAATCTCCCGTTGGCCCGTGTGCGCACGATCTTCGAACGCCTGAGCAAGGTCAAGACTTTACCCTTGCTCAACATTGATTCTGTGCCGGGCCTGACAGCCAACTCCGATGGACTCGAATATCTCCAAGGCATCGGAGTCCCCGGCATAGTCACAACACACACCAATGCGGTCAGCCGGGCAGTGGACCTCGGATTCCTGGCAGTTCAGAAGGTGTTCGTCACAGACCGTTCGAACTTGCGAAGAGCCGCGGCTACCGCCAAGTCGAGCCGCGCACACTTCATTCAACTGATGCCTTGGCCGGTTCTGCCCTATCTCTCCCCCGAGTTCTTCCACGTTCTCGGGCCGTTCATCGCCTCTGGCTTTGTAAATACGGAAGACGACATCACTTCCGCGCTCCGGCTGGGAGCAATGGCAGTCTCCACCAGTCAGACCGAGCTGTGGAATTTTCAGAAGCACGAGTGAGAACCTCAGCCGATACCTGACTGAGTCAATATTTCACAGCAGGATTCGGCAAAGAACTCACCCAGCTTCTGCTTTGTACAAACGAAGGATAAGCAATGACAAACTATAACGAACCTGACTACTCTCGACAGGCAAGACACTTAGTCCTCGCGCACTATTTCCCCGCCGAAGGCAACGAGCAACGCGTTCTGGAACTACTCGTCGACCTCAAGAATGCCAGCCTGACCGAATCGGGGAACCTCGGATACGAGTTCTATGCCCCGGGTGGCAACGAGGGCGAAATTCTCATCGTGGAACGATATGAAACGGCGGAAGCGTTTGCCGTCCACCGCGAGTCCGAGCACTTTCAATCGATCGGCAAGGAACAGATCATTCCTCTGCTCGATGAACGGCACGTCGAAGAATTCACCCTCTGATAGCAGAGTTGAAGAGAAGAAAGGTCAGGACATTTCATGAGGATTCGTGGGGCCGTACTCCGAGCGATGAATTCTCCCCGACCATACACCCGGTCCAAACCGTTGGAAGTTGTCGACCTCGAGCTGGATCCTCCAGGCCCAGGTGAGGTACTCATCAAACTGACCGCTGCGGGAGTCTGCCATTCTGATCTCTCCGTCGTCGAGGGAAATCGCCCTCGCCCGCTGCCGATGCTCCTCGGCCACGAAGGCACCGGGATAGTCGAGCAGGTCGGTAAGCACGTCACGGGTTTGGAAGTCGGCGATCACGTCGTCACAGTGTTTCTCCCCAGATGCGGCGACTGCGTCAATTGTCGGACCGATGGGAAGCTTCCGTGTGAGCGCGGCACCGCCAGCAACAACGCCGGCTACCTGCCGGACTTCGACCAACCGGCCGACGCAAACTTGCCGCGAACCGAGAACGGAAGTGCTGAACTTTCCCGGCTTAATGAAACTCATGGGGAAGCTGCTGACTCCTCCCCGCTCTTCCACCATTTGGGAGTCTCGGTCTTTGCCGACCACGCTGTCGTCAATCAGGCATCGGTCGTCAAGATCGATTCCGACGTTCCCGCTGAAGTCGCCGCACCTCTAGGATGTGCGGTGCTCACTGGTGGCGGCGCTGTCATCAATGCAGGCAGACCACAGCCGGGCCAAGACATCATGGTAGTGGGACTGGGCGGAGTAGGTATGGCAGCGCTGATCACAGCCCTCAGTTTGAACACAGGGAAGGTCATCGGCATCGACGCTAACCCCGAAAAGCTGGATACGGCTCGACGACTGGGAGCCGTTGCAACTTACACTCCTGGAGAAGCTGCGGAACACCAAGTGACTGCTCCTATCGTCATCGAAGCGGCCGGCAACGCACGAGCATTCGAGACCGCATTCCGCGCGACTGCGCCGGGTGGGACCACCGTGACAGTAGGGTTACCATCTCCAACTGCGGAATCAACCATTCAACCACTTCTGCTCACCAGCGAGGCGCGCACCGTCATCGGCTCCTATCTTGGATCGGCGTTGCCTGCACGCGACATCCCTCGATACGTGCAACTTTGGCGAGAAGGAAAGCTGCCTGTCAGCGAGTTGGTGTCGTCCACGATGCCGCTTGACCAGATTAACGAGGCCATGGACTCCTTGGCCGAAGGCCGCTCAATTCGGCAGATCATTCTGTTCGACTAAATTCGGGATTCACTGTGACATCACGCTGGTAGCTGCTTAGGAAACTGTCCACGGCCGCTACCGGAAACCGCTTCACCCACAAGAAAGTCAACAAATGATGTCTTTCCAAGCGGACCTCAGGAACGACAACGACTCAGGCGTCAACTTGCCGCGCTCGAGGCTGTATCGGATGTCATCGTCAGCGCCGAGACGGTTGCTTCCGTCCATTTCTCTAGACTCAACGAACATTACAGACCTGCGCTGAGACTCGGGCGACTTATCCTAGCCAACCTCACACTGAGAGATGTGCACGGGACGTCTTCCGCGTCTTCGTTCATGGTCAATATGAACGACCTTTTCCAGCGATTCGTCACCGAGCGTTTGAGACGAGCGCTTTCCGGTCATTTTTCCGTCACCACCGAGCCAACTGTGCACTTAGGCATTGGACAACAAGTGACCATGAAACAGACCTTGAATTCCGAGATAGCACCCCTCTGAGGTGCTTTGTCGGCGATATCAAGTACAAACTCACAGGCGACGCCCGGGGACGAAGCAGCGACTATTACCAGCTCCTCGCTTATACGACTGCTATGGACCTGCCAGTGGGGATACTCATCTATTGCCGTCGCCCACAGAGTCCAAGTCAGCGAACGGTTGTAGTCAAGAACAACGGAAAGAAACTGCTATTGCGATCAATTGATCTGTCTGGACGTCCCGAAGACGTCGAGCATGCCATTGAGGAATTGGCTGATTCTATTGTGGTCGCCTCTCGACACCAACACAGCTAATCTCTGGAGTACGCTTGCTGACGCTCCTCACGGAAAGCGAGGGTCATCCGGTGTACGACGAAACAGAGTAAACCATCACCTTCCCTGCCACATTTCCTCTCAGTAGAAGGTGCGCTGCGTACCAGCTGCGTTCATCGTCCGGGTCGATTGTCTCGCCGGGTCCTTTCAATCCGCAGATGACGTCGCCGGCTTTGATGGAATCGGTACCGAAACCGCCGATTCCTTCCATCAGTTCAACACCATTGCTCATGGTGTAGTCCCCGTATTGTTCGTCCACGACTCCGATGAGTTCACAGGTATCGACTTCGGTCCCGTCCTGGAGAGCCAGATCTCGGTAGCTCGTTGAGTTGTTCCCCATGCCATCCCCGATGACTGTGTCCAGGTCTCGCATGACCTCATCAGTGGCCATCGCACTGGCAGTGTTGTCGTCGCCTTTCGCGGCCGCATCGACGAACTTCTGCACCTCCTCGACTTCCGGGACTCGGACGGTCGCTCCGTCGGCGGTGAACACCACATCCTGAGCTTCGTATCCTCCCTTCGCCCATGCGAAGCGCAGCTCCGCCTCCGCCGTACGCTCTGCGGCGTTGAAATCCTCGTCGCCAAAGACGGCGATATTGCTCACCGTCGCTGTCATATAGGGGCCGGTCATGTCGATCGCGGAGACGATGCTGCGGTTGAAATCGGCAAGCTGTTGGAAGTCCGAGTCCGCGCCCCACGGCTCGATCGAGGTAACGAGGTTCAGCTTCTGGTCATAGACACCGACCGAATCCGTCACCCAATTCCCACCCGGATAGCAGACGAAGTCGATAGCCACCAACGGCTTCGGTGTGGCCAACGACGTCGTCACGTCGTGAATGGCAATCGATTCCCCGTACTCTCCTTCTGCGGCCTTGCCGTCCGAGAAATCCTGTTTCGATCCCTCGGCCATAGTTAAGTCTGCACAGGCAGGAGGGACCTCCAGCTTCGCGTTGCGGATGTCATCCTCCGACGGAAGCTTCGGTGCGGGCAGCGCCGAAATGCTCTCATCGAATCCCTTGTCAGCCGTCACGGATTCGTCGTCCGAGGAATCCGTGAAGTCGAACGAGCTCACTGCGCCCTCATGCTGGATCCGCAGCTGACTGCCGGTGACGGCGAACCCGTCGGCCGGTGCAGACACTGCCCACAGCCGATCACCGCTCGAGAGGTCAAGGCCTGTCACCCCGTCCGAGGTTCCGATGATGAGAACACCTTCCACGGCTGTCCACGACGGGGTGACGCGTTTGTCGCCGAGTCCGGTCACCTCGGCGTCGGAGGGATCGAGGTCCTGCGTCCACAGGACACTGTCGGAATCGACGGCGGCAAGAATCTGACCATCGGAGACCACCCACGGTCCGGTCTCGCCCACCTGCGGGCCGGCGATCATCGAGGCATGAGCCTCAGGATCGAGGTTCAGACCATCATAGGTCTGATCGTCCGGCCCGGTCACTGTTCCTTCATCATCGATGTCGAGAGGAACCCTCGATGATGCGGGATCGGGGTCGACATCGGCCTTGCTCTCAGCTGTCGTCATCGACCCGTCGCTGAGTGCGACCGCTCGGTCCCCGCACTGGACAGCCTCGCCGGAGACTCGGCATGCGCTGGGAGTGCCGGCCAGTTCCTCCTCCTCGTCGGAGGTGTCGTCGGAGGCGTCCGGGTCGAGTGCCTCGTCCAACGGCGCGGTCGTGCCGGTGTCGATGTCCTGATGCGGGATCGACACCGTCCAGGCGGGCTGATCATCGTCGCCCACTCGGGTAAGAATCGAGGTGGTGGCCCCGATAAACCGCAGGATCTCTGGGGAGGTCTCACCCGCTTCGGCAGAGGCAGTCAGCGGGGCGCCGTTGAGGCGCATGTCCGCACTCAGGCCGCTGAAGTCCATGACATCGGATTGGCTGGGCGTCTGAGCGTAGTCGGGTTCTGGGTCACCGAAAGGGTTGTATCCGGAGAAGAAGGCGAAGGCGCCTCCAGCGATGAGCGCAACGACCGCGACCGCGGCAATGCCGAGCAGGACGGGTTTCGATTTCGATTTCTTCGTCGCGCCCTGCTCGGGCGAGGGCGGCTGTGATTCACGGGAATTCGGGTGGTCGCTCATACTCAGTGAATCTAGCAGGAAGCCCTGACGCGACTACATGAACTGTAGTGGATCGCCGAAATGTTGTCAGATCGCAATTGTGGTCAACGCTGGGGAGGCAAATGCAATTGAAGAGAACGCGGGCCGTCTCTTTTCGCCGACAACCAGACTTATAGGGCTCTTCGTAATCGAGAGTGTGGGTCAGGGATTTTCAGACACGGCGAGTCGCTGCTCAGATAGGCGTCGAGGTCTTCCGATGATGGAAGTTCTCACACCGTCCATCCGAAAGACCTCGACGTGGCCAAGCCTACTTTCTCGACGCCTGACCTCACGACCTTCTGCAGACTCAATGACCTCGATCTGACCTGCACCGGCCAACACATCACCGGGCACAAAGCCATTCTGGAATGCCGTCCAAACACTGCTGATGACTGGTGCCGACGATGTGGTGGTCACGGGATCGTTCGCGATACCGTCGTCCGCCAGCTGGCCCACGAACCTTTCGGCCACCGACCAACCACGCTTCACATTCGCCTCCGCCGTTACAAGTGCGTCGAGTGTGGCCGCGTCTGGCGTCAAGACACCACAGCTGCGGCGCCACCACGAGCGAAGATCTCGCGAACCGGCCTCGACTGGGCGTTGCGTGCTCTCGTGATCGATCACGACACCGTGTCCGTCATCGCTGCGAAACTCGCCGTGTCCTGGCACACCGCGAACTCCGCCGTCCTCGCCGAAGGTCAGCGGTTGTTGATCAACGACCCGACCCGTTTCGACGGGGTCAGCGTCATTGGTGTCGACGAGCATGTATGGCGGCACACCCGGCGTGGTGACAAGTACGTCACCGTCATCATCGACCTCACCCCGATCAGCGAGGGAACAGGCTCGGCACGTCTGCTCGACATGGTGGCTGGCCGTTCGAAGCAGGTGTTCAAACAATGGTTGAAAGACCGACCGAAAGAATGGCGTGAGGGCATCGACGTCGTCGCGATGGACGGATTCTCCGGCTTCAAAACAGCCTCAGCTGAGGAGCTGCCCGACGCTGTCGAAGTCATGGACCCCTTCCACGTCGTCAAACTCGCCGGTGATGCCCTCGACGAGGTACGTCGCCGAGTTCAGCAGGAGACAACCGGCCATCGCGGACGAGCAAAGGACCCGTTGTACCGGGCAAGAAGAACTCTTCACACGGGCAGCAGCTTACTCACGACCAAGCAGCAGGAAAGAATCGCGAACCTCTTCGCTGACCCGAACTTCACCGAAGTCGAAGTCACCTGGGCCGTCTACCAAGACATTGTCAGCGCTTACCGAACCGCGGACCGCAAAGAGGGCAAGAGACTCTTGCAAACGGTCATCGACGCCCTGACAACGAATCTGCCACCCGAACTTGTCGAGCTCAAACGGTTAGGACGAACGTTGAAGCGTCGAGCTGCTGATGTGCTCGCATTCTTCACCCGACCGGGAACGTCGAACGGTCCCACTGAAGCGATCAACGGCAGACTCGAGCATCTACGCGGGTCCGCGCTGGGATTCCGCAACCTCACGCATTACATCGCGAGGTGTCTGCTCGAGTCCGGTGGCTTCAGACCGGTTCTACACTCTCAATTACGATGAGCCACTTATAGACTGGTGGTAATGACTGGACCTCATCCACGATTCCGCTCTGTCACGACGTATTCCGGCCACGCGCGTCGTCACGACTATGCCCTCACGGTTCGCCACTCCCCATGGCGGACGAAGATCCTGGCTCTGACCATCGATGGCGTCGAGCATCTTCCCGAGGCAGACAGCACGAAGGTCGAAGCCGACGGGGTCGAAGCCCGCGTCCACGGCTGGCTCACCGTTCGCATCGTCGTCCGGAGGCCAACCGTCGAGGGGAAGATGGTCGATCGCGAGAAGATCCATGTGACCACCGCGGCGCTCGGCGGTGCCGGTGAAGCCGAGGTCCATGCCGGTGGTGACATCGTCCCACTGCTCCCGGAAGTGGGCAGTCGCTCCGAAGCACGCGACCTCAAACGCACGGCACACCCGACAGCGTTCGCCCTCATCGCCGGACTGACGACGATCCTGCGTCTGGCCATCCCGCTCCTGGGACTCGGTGCGCTGCTGTCCTTCCTCACCGAGCCGGTCAAGGCGTGGCTGTCTCGACATCTCACACCGATACTCGAACCGATATTCAACTGGCTGGGACAGCTGCTGCATCCCCTCGGTCAAGTACTCCTCGCGATCGTCCGCTTCTTCGGTGAGGTCATCGACTTTCTGTTCGGATGGCTGCCGCCGCTCCACTTGCCTTTCGACATCCCCGACTGGGTATGGACGACTGCGAAGATCGCTCTGCTCGCGCTCATCGCATTCTCGGTCAGCCGAGCCAACCTCACACGTCGGAAGAGACTGCTCGAGGAGGCGAACGCCGGGGCCGGCGACGACAGTCAGTAGCGCCCTGTACTCGTTCGGCGCCAGCCGCGACCAGCACAGCGAACAGTGCAGAAGACAGAGCCCACCTCCGCAGTTTCCAATGTTTTCCGAGACCGCGGACAACGACGATCTCGTATTCGCGGGGGTCTTTGTTCGCCTTCGTTCGACTGTCATATAGTCAACAGCACAGCGTCGCCAGCTGCGGGACCATTCGAGTCGAAGGAGACTTTATATGCGCTACGTCGTCGGCATCACGATGGACAGACGCGGACGCGAGGCCATCTCGCTCGCCCTCACCCTTGCCCAGTCGACGTTGCCGTCGCATCCCGTCGAACTCGACCTGGTCCACGTCATCCGCGGTGCCCCGCCGGAACAGGCGAGTTCGAAGCCGGAACGGGAGTACCAGAAGCTCTGTCTCGAGGAGGCGCAGCAGTGGATGGCGAAGACTCACGACCTCGTTCCGAAGGCCATCCGCTCGACGACGTCGATCCATTTCGCCGACTCCATGGCCCAAGGGCTCATCGACAATGCCACTGCCCGCCCCTGCGACCTCATCGTCGTCGGTGCGGCCAGTCACGGCCCGCTGCGCCGTTTCACGGTCGGCTCAGTGGCCAACGCGCTCCTCCACGCATCCCCCATACCGGTCGCCTTGGCACCCTCGGGCTACCTGCCGCCCAGTCGTCTGAGTCGGCTCACCTGCGCCCTGGGTATGCGTCCCGGCGCCGAGGTGGCCCTCAACGTCGCCATCCAGTCCTCGGTTCGCCACGACGTCCCACTCCGGCTGATCTCGCTGCTCGGCCTCGATTCCCGTTCCGGAGCCACAGAGAGCAGCGAGACCGCACGGGCACATGCCAAGCAGCTGCTCCTGCACGCCTCCCAGTCGGTGGCAGACGCCACCGAAGTCATGGTCGACGTCGCACATGGACGATCCATCGAATCGGCCATCGACAAACTCACCTGGGACGAGGGCGAGGTCGTCCTCATCGGCTCGAGCAGGCTGGCCAGCAACCAGTCGATCTTCCTCGGCACGACCGCCAATAAGATGCTCCGCAGCCTGCCGGTGCCGATGGTCGTCGTCCCCCGCTATCCCGCGCCCGAGACCGCCCCTGACAAAGACCTCTCCATCTGAACCGGTGCCGATATGACTTCCCAGAACGGACGCTCCGAATCCACGCACGGCCCGCCGGCCCGGTCCCCGATCGAGATCTCGCTCGAGTCGAACGAGCCGCTCTACCGTCAGCTGCGCCGTGCGCTGGAACATCAGATCGTGTCCGGAGTGCTCAATCCCGACGTCGCGCTGCCGTCGTCACGTGACTTGGCAAACGAACTCGGGCTCTCCCGCAACACGGTCAACGCCGCGATCCAGGAACTCGTCGCCACCGGACTCATCGAAGCCCGCCCGCGCAGCGGGCACTTCATCAACACCACCCTGCTCGCCGACGGCCCGAAGAAGAACCACACGGCTCGGCTCTCCGACGGCTCCATCGACTGGGACTCGAAGATCCGCGCCATCCCGGACAGAAACCTGCCCGAGATCACGAAGACGAAGAACTGGCAGTCCTACCCCTACCCCTTCGTCGCCGGCCAAGTCGACCCCGAAGAGTTTCCCCGACTCGCCTGGGCCAGAGCCCTGCGCACAGCCATGGACCCCGAGCATCTGCCGTTCTCCGTCCGCGACGCCATCGACGAAGACGATCCCCTGCTCACCGATCTGCTGTGTCAGCGCGTGCTGCCCAGCCGCGGTATCCACGTCAATGCCGAGAATGTTCTCATCACCGCAGGGTCCCAACAGGGACTCGACCTCCTGGCACAACTGCTCGTCGGACCCGACACCACCGTCGGGGTCGAAGACCCCGGCTACGTCGATGCCAAACACGCCTTCACCCGCGTCGGCGGCGAACTCGTCCCCCTGCCCGTCGACGGCCAAGGCATGATCCCGCCCGAGGACCCGCTCGACCTCGTCTACGTCACCCCAAGCCACCACAGCCCCACGAACGTCACTCTCGACCCCTCCCGCAGACTGCAGCTGCTGACACACATGCGAGAGACGAACTCACTCATCATCGAAGACGACTACGACTCCGAGTTCCGCTACCGGGGCAAACCCACCCCTGCGCTCAAGGCGCTGCCCCACTCCGACCACGTCATCTACCTCGGCTCCTTCAGCAAGTTCCTCGCCCCCGGGCTGCGGCTGGGCTACATCGTCGCCGAACCCGAACTCATCGAGCGAATGCGCACCCACCGCCGCTACTCGATCCGCCACGTCCCCGGCCACACCCAGAGGGCCATGGCGCTGCTCATCGACTCCGGACAGTTCCACCGCACGATCTCCCGCCGCCGCACCCAGCTGCGGAGGAAATGGGAAACACTCACCAGCGCACTCGAGAAGCACCTGCCCTGGACCGTGCCCTTCCCCGCCGGCGGCGTGAGCGTGTGGGTCGAAGGCCCGCCGGAACTCGACGGCCGCGAACTGGCCGAAGAATGCCTGCGCCGAGGCGTGGTCATCGAAACCGGAGACCCCTTCTTCCTCTCCCCCGAATCCAATCTCAACTGCTTCCGCCTCGGCTTCGCCGCCATCGACCTCGACGCCATCGAACCCGGCGTCCGCCACCTCGGCGAGGCCATCGCCTCCCTCCTTCACCGTCCCTGAACTCTCAGCGACATCTGGCACCAAAGAACTCGCAACGGACTGGGACTTCATTGGGAACCAGATTGCCGAGAGAGTGATGACAAGCACACCAAAGACGGAGTGCCGGAGTCGGGACGCCTCGACGTACCGACCCAGTAAGACCGAATGGAGGGTTCGCGTGACGATCTCGGATTATGCAAATCGTGCCCAGCAGCATCTTTTCCCCCACTTCACCACCGGGAAGGTGTGGAACAACGACGATCTGCCGATCATCGTTGAGGGCAACGGGAGTTACCTCATCGACGAACGAGGCGACAAGTACCTCGATGGTCTGGCGGGCCTGTTCTGTGTGAACATCGGCCACGGACGACAGGACATCCCCAAAGCCGCCTACGACCAGATGAGCCGCCTGGCGTACTGGACGAACTGGGGCTCGGCCCACCCGGCCGCCGTAGATGCGGCGACGCGCATCGCCGGCCATGCCCCAGGCGACCTCGACACGGTGTTCTTCGTGAACTCCGGTTCGGAAGCCGTGGAATCGGCCGTCAAGTTCGCCCGCCAGTACCACCGCTCGCAGGGACAGCCCGAACGGACGAAGATCATCGCCCGCGACATGGCCTACCACGGCACCACTCTCGGCGCCCTCGCCGTCACCGGCATCCCTGCCTACAAAGAGCCGTTCGGCGAGCTCATGCCCGGAGTCTTCCACGTGCCCAACACCCTCGGCGAAGAAGTCCCAACAGGCGGCACCGCAGCCGATCTGCCCTCGATCCAAGCGATCAGGGAACTCATCGAACGAGAAGGCGGAGACACCTTCGCTGCACTGTTCGCCGAGCCCGTGCAGAACTCCCGCGGAGCACTGGTGCCACCGGCCGGCTACTGGCAGGAGCTGCGGAAGATCTGCGACGAGCACGGAATCCTCCTCGTCGCCGACGAAGTCATCACCGGCTTCGGACGGCTGGGCGAATGGTTCGGCTCGATCAAGTTCGATGTCGTCCCCGACCTCATCACCTTCGCCAAGGGCTCGACCTCGGGCTATCTTCCCCTCGGCGGAGTCATCATCCGCAAGCCCCTGGCAGAAGCGCTGCTCGACTCCCCCGATGCCGGGGTCTTCACTCATGGTGCCACGTGGGGCGGTCATCCGGTCGCGACCGCAGTCGCCACCGCGAACCTCACCGCGCTGGAGAACGAGAACGTTCCGGGCAACGTCCGCAGCCTCGAACCGTATTTCCAGAACGGACTCGACCGGATCACCGAGTCCTACCGGTCGATCAAGGAATACCGCGGGGCCGGCTTCTTCTACGCCATCGAGATGATGGCCGACCGGGACACGGGAGCCGAGCTCACGCCCGAAGCCTCCCAGTCCGTGCTCGGCGAGGTCATCCCCCAGGCGATGAAGGAGGTCGGACTCATCACCCGACCGGACAACCGCGGAGCCACGATGCTCGTGCTCTCACCGCCCCTGGTCGCCGACCAGGCCGTCCTCGACGATCTGCTCGCCAAGGTCGATCACGTCATGGGGGCTGTCGACAAGCACCTCGGCGTCTCGACGCTGTCGGCGGCGGTCTGAGGATCGCACGATGTTGAAGACACCGGCAGCACGCAATCAGAAGGACATCGTCACGGCACTTCCCGAGACCGGTCCCGACGATGTCGAGATCGATCCGATGCTGCTCGATCGAGTGCTCGGACTGTGCGATACAGGGACACGTCCCACCGTGGTTCTCGCGGAGTCCCACGACGATCGCCTCCTCCGTGCTGCCGGTGTCCTCGCCGAGGCGGGTCTGCGTCCCGTCCTCATCGGCGACCGCGACACGATCCTGCGTCGCGGCGAACGGCTCGGGGTGGGAACACTCGACGGATGGACAGTCGAAGACCCGGCCGCCCTCGCAGCCGGCGCCCCCGGCGAGCGGATTCGGCGCAGAGCGGAGCGAAAGCACCGCCACCTGCAGGAGCAGTGGCTCCACGACCCCGTCTTCCTCGCCGCCGCAGCCGTGGGAGAGGGCATCGCCGACGCCGCCGTCGCCGGTGCCGATCGCCCAACAGCCGATGTCATCCGGGCAGGGCTGGCGATCGTCGGTCTGGCACCGGATTCGTCTGTGCTCAGTTCCTCGTTCCTCATGAAGCTGTCCGATGGACGGTATCTGGGGTTCGGCGACTGTGCCGTCGTTCCGGTACCCGACGACGAGCAACTGGCCGCGATCGCCGTCGCCACCGCACGGACCTTCACCGCGATCACCGGGCAGACACCGTCGGTGGCGATGCTCTCCTTCTCCACCGCGGGATCGGCCCAGCACGCAGACATCGATACGGTCAGACTCGCGACACAGCGCATCCACAGCACCTGCCCCTCACTCGACGTCGACGGCGAACTCCAGTTCGACGCGGCGATCGTCGAATCGGTGGCGAAGTCGAAGGCTCCCGCCTCGGCGGTCGCCGGACACGCGAATGTGCTCGTCTTCCCGAATCTGGCCGCCGGCAACATCGGGTACAAGATCGCCGAGCGCCTCGCCGGCGCACACGCTTTCGGACCGCTCCTCCAAGGTCTGGCCGGTCCGATCAATGATCTCTCCCGCGGCGCGAGCGTGTCCGACATCGTCAACGTCGGACTCATCACGTGCCTGCAGGCACTGACCCCAACCACCACTGAACCCACGTTCACAGAGAAGTGACGAAAGTAAGGTGCCATGTCGAAATCAGCAGAACACCCAACACAGAATGCCGTTCCCGCACCCGCGGGTCTCGGGGACGGTGATCAGCCCGAGAGGATGGCGAAGACGCTCAAACCGCGTTGGGTCTTCGCGATCGCGCTCGGCTCCGCCGTCGGTTGGGGTGCCTTCATCCTCCCCACCGACTGGTTGGCGATGGGCGGGCCGCTGGGAACCCTACTCGGGTTCGCCATCGGTGCGAGCCTCATGCTCATCATCGCCATCAGCTACGGATTCCTCATCCGCACCTTCCCTGTCTCCGGAGGTGAACTGGCCTACGCCCTCATCGGCTACGGCAGAGTTCATGCCTTCTTCGCCGGGTGGTTCCTCACCCTCGGCTACGTCTGCATCGTCGCGCTCAACGCCTCGGCACTCGCCCTGCTGTTCCGCAAGATCATGCCCTCGGTGATGGAACAGGGCTATCTCTACACAGTGGCCGGCTGGGACGTCTATCTGCCGGAGATCATCATCTCCATCACCGCGCTCGTCGTCTTCGCCGTCCTCAACATCCGAGGGACTGCACTCTCGGGCCGCGTCCAGTTCTGGGCATGCGTGCTCATGATCATCGCTGTCTCAGCGATCATCATCTCGGTCGTGGCCAGCCCGACGACGAGCTTTTCCAATATGTCGCCGGCGCTGCCCGACGGCGTCAACCCGATTGCCGCAATCATCGCGATCGTCGCCATCGCTCCCTGGGCGTTCATCGGCTTCGACAATGTTCCCCAGGCCGCCGAGGAGTTCGACTTCTCTCCCGCCAAGGCGCTGCGTCTCATTGTGCTGGCCATCGTCACCGCCGCGGCTCTCTACATGGCGATGCTCGTCTCGGTCTCCATGGCCGAACCCTGGCAGG
This sequence comes from Brevibacterium sp. FAM 27836, assembly GCF_051351055.1. NCBI lineage: Bacteria > Bacillati > Actinomycetota > Actinomycetes > Micrococcales > Brevibacteriaceae > Brevibacterium > Brevibacterium sp. FAM 27836. Next base: position 3,477,390 of record NZ_CP195711.1, on the reverse strand, counting down.
CACTGGCGAACTCCGGTTCCGCATGGGGCACGGCCGAGGCAGTCACCGGAGTCATCGGCGGCTCGGGTCTCTTCCTGCTGGCCGTCGCGATCACCATGGGAGTGAGCACCGGTCTCAACGGTTTCTACGTCTCGGCCAGCCGAGTCCTCATGGCCATGGGCCGTGCGCAGATGATCCCGCCGGTGTTCGCTCGTCTGCATTCGAAGTACAAGACACCGCACATCGGCATCCTCGCCGTGCTCATCGTCTGCCTCATCAGCCCATGGTTCGGGCGTGCGGCACTGACCTGGGTCGTCGACATGTCGTCGATCGGTGTGACGATCGCCTACCTCTACACCTGCCTGTGTGCTTTCCGGATCTTCCGCCCCACTCGTGAGGCACAGGATCCCGAGGCTCTGCCGGGCATGTATTCGACGACGAAGAAGATCTTCGCCGCTGTGGGTGCGGTCATCGCCATCACGTTCATGCTGCTCCTGCTCATTCCGGGCTCGCCCGGTGCGCTCGGCAAGGAATCCCTCATCGCCCTCGCCGTGTGGATCGTCATCGGAGTCGTCTTCTTCCTCTCACGCATCCGCCACAACAAGAAGCTCACCGATCATCAGGTCGATCGTCTCGTCCTCGGTGATGTCCGCCCGGCGGTCACCCGCTTCAGCGAGCGCGCGGCAATGCGTCGCGAAGGCCGCCTGGCGACTGAGGGCTGAGAACTCTATGGTCTGAGAACACTGAGGAAGAAGAACCGCATTCAGAGATCGGCCCGCTGCATCGAGCAGCGGGCCGATCGTCTGCGTGCTCAGCGGCTGAAGACGCCGGACTCAGTGGCCGAGGACGGTGCGGAGAGCATCGACGAGTGCACGCACCGTCGCCCCATCGCCCAAGTCGTCGGCATCGAGCTCGACACCGACGGGGTAGATGACACTCGGATCGGCACCAACACCCACGCCGACGACTCCCACGTCCCCTGCTCGTCGCAGTCGCGCGACGGTGGCTTCGAGATCACGGGCCAGATAGTGTTCGTCATTGGCGTCGCCGGTGGCTGAGTCGGCCGGCAGACCATCGCTGATGACGACCACCGCGGACTTCGCCGCCTGCTGGCTGCGCAGCCGGTCCACGGCCCAACGCAGGGCCTCGGCGTCGATGCCCTCCCGAAACAGGGAGGTCTTGAGCAGCCCGCCGAGGTGGGTCCGCGAACGGCGCCACGAAGACCCGGCCGCCTTGAGGACGATGTGATGGACCTCGTTGAGCCGGCCGGGATCAGCGGGCGAGCCCGCCTTCTTCCAGGCCCGGCGCACCCGGCCGCCGCTCCAGGCATTGGTCGTGAAGCCGAGGACCTCCGTGCTCACGCCCAACCGATCGAGCGCAGTGACGATGACGTCGAGCAGCGCCCCGAGCCGACGGGCATGGGGTTTCATCGACCCCGAGAGGTCGAGCAGGAAGGTCACGGCACAGTCCGTCTCGCTGCGCTGCGAGCGCCCACGGAAGACCCGAGGATCCCCGGGCGAGGTGAGCAGCCGTGTCAGACGTGAGGGATCGAGGAGGCCTTCGTCGGCGTCGACGGCCTCATGGGCTTCACGGACAGCGTCGACGACGTTGTGCAGGCGGGTGACGACAGGCGCGAGAGGCACCGCACGCCGCGCTGTCTCCTCGGCGATGGCACGGCGGCCGCTGCGCAGGCTCTCGTACCTGACGAGGTCGGTGATGTGGGAGGTCCGGTCGAAGCCGGTGTCCCAGGCCCGGTAATCCCGGGCGAGATGCAGTCGGCCGTTGGCCGTCTCTCCGGCGGGGGCGAACAGCTCCTCAGCAACATCGAAGACCAGCGGCAGGCTGGCGCTGACCCGGCGCTCACGGGCACCCGACCGCGTGCTCTCTCGCTCTTCGAGGGCGGTGATCCGGTCGGCCACGGTGCGTGCCAGCTGTCGGGCCACCTCGGCGAAGGCGGACTGATCGTGCCGTGTCTCCTGCAGGCGAGGCAGGAACGGCCCCAGATCGGCAGAGATCTCGAACCGGGATTCCTCGATGAGGTCGGATTCTGAAGGGGTGATCGGCTCTCGGGTCAGCGTTGCTCGGACGACGAGGATGACGGTGAACAGGAGCATCCCCAGATGCGTCTCATGGAGTCGGCTGCGAAGGAATTCGCTGCGCCAATCGGTCTGGCGCAGCGCCAGATTGCCGCGCACACCTGACTGCACGGCCAAGGACTCGCACCGATACTGTTCGAGGATCTCGACAAGGAGGCGTTGCTCTCTGGCCTCGGGCAGCGCTGCGCGGTGGGCATCGAGGTCGCTGAATCTGTGGCGAACGGCCATCGCGTCGGTGGCTCCGCGCAGCGAGTCGAGACCGGAGGTGTGGGGATCTGGGTAGAGGTGAGGGGCGTTCATCGGCAGCGTTCCCCGCACATCGACCGGGCGGTGCGCCCACAGGTCGACTCCGGGATCGCCGCTGAGCGCCCGGAACACAGAGGCCAGACGCCGCTCCAGCACCGTCTCGTCCCGCTGTGAACGCTGCTGGGACGGAACCGAACTGCGGCCGGTCATCAGCTGGCCGTCACGACGTCTCTGACGACGATCTCATCGCCGAAGCAGCGCTGATAGAACTCGGCGACGAGAGGATGCTCAGAGGGATCGCAGCGATTGAGGAATGAGAAGCGGAAGGCCAGCTCGACATCGCCGAAGATCACCGAGTTCTGCGACCAGGAGATGACCGTCCGCGGGGACATGAGCGCTGAGACGTCGCCGGCGGCGAATCCGTCCCTCGTCAGCGCCGCCACCTCGATCATCGTTCTCACGGTGTCCGCGCCGAGGGTCTCTGCCGCTGCTGGCACCTGCCCCATGACGACTCGGAATTCGTCGTCGGGGTCGAGGTAGTTCAGCGAGGCGATGATGTTCCACCGATCGAGCTGAGCCTGGTTGAGCCGGTTGACGCCGTGGTAGAGGCCGTTGATGTTGCCCAGTCCGACGGTGTTGGCCGTGGCGAAGAGCCGGAAGTTCGGGTGGGGGCGGATCACCCGGTTCTGCTCCGTGAGTGTGAAGAGACCGTCGCGTTCGAGCAGACGTTGGATGATGAACATGACCTCTGGGCGGCCGGCATCGTATTCGTCGAAGACGAGAGCCATCGGCCGAGTCAGCGCGTAGGGGATGACTCCCTCTTCGAAGGCCGTGCGGGGCTGACCGTCTTCGATGACGACCTGGTCCTTGCCCACGAGGTCGGCACGCGAGATCTGCCCGTCGAGGTTGACGCGCATGAGCGGCCAATTGAGGCGGGCCGCGATCTGTTCGATATGAGTCGACTTCCCCGTCCCGTGCAGTCCTTGGACGAGCACTCGGGAGCCGTGGGCGAAGCCGGCGAGGACCGCTCGAGTCACCTGCGGGTCGAACCGATAGTTCTCATCGATGCTCGGGACCAGTTCGCTCTCGCCGTCGAGAACGGGAACGGGCATGTCCGCATCGATGCCGAAGAGGTCTCGAAGCGTTGATTTCTCGGCCATTTGCGCCGTCCTTTCGCAGTCCGTGTCAGAGGGGGTGGTCAGGCCGAGGACTCGGCCGCATCGTCACGATCGATCTCGTCGAGGACGGCCATGCGCTGCGCGGCCGCCTGCACCACCGGGAGGAGTTCGACCAGGTCGTCGATCGACTTCCGCAGCACGGGGGCCTGGATCGCCAGCGCCTGATTCGACCGACCGACGTCGGTGGGAATGAGCACCGCCAGGCAGACGAGGCCTTCCAGATACTCCTGCCGATCGAGGGCGTAGCCGAGTTCCCGAACCGAATCGAGTTCGGCATCGAGCGCCTCGGGGTCGGTGACCGTGTTCGGCGTGAAGGCGGTCAGTTCCGCACTGGTGAGAAGCCGCCGCCGAGGGGTGTCTCCATATTGGGAGGTGATCACCTTCCCGCTGGCCGAAGCATGGATCGGCACCCGACTGCCGGCTTCGAGGTGGACTCGCAGCGGGTGCGAAGTCTCGACTCGATCGAGGTAGATGACGTCGTTGCCCGAGACCGCTGTGAGGTTGCAGCTCTCACCGATCTCCTCGGACAGCTGAGACAGGATCATCCGCCGTGCTCCCTGCCGGGAGTCGTTGAGCAGGACGTCCTCGGCCATGCGCCGCAGCCGAGCGCCGGTGCCGTAGTGTCGTCCGTCGCTGTGCCGCATGAGCAGTCCGGCGCCCTCGAGCTGCTGGAGCATGCGATGCAGAGTCGGTTTGGGCAAACCGGTCTGGACGACCAGGGACTGAAGGGTGAAGATCTGATCGCGAGTGGAGATGAACTCCAGCAGGGACACCAGCCGCAGCGCGGGGGTCTCACCGTCGAGAAAGGCCCGATCATCAATCGTCGGCTCAGTCAGATCGTCCATGTGTCTCGCCCTCTCAGCCCATTCGAGCATCGCCGCCCAATTCGTCAAGTTCCATATTATCGTACCAAACGAAATCTTTTTCGGAACTTCGTTGACACTGCGGAAGACGATCACTAGTGTCGCTAGTGTTCCGCTTTTCGAAGTGAAATGAACACAAATTCGAGACCACAAAGCAGTGGTCCTACGACGAACAGGAGACGTTGCGATGACGGAACTGGCCGATCGAACCAACAAGACGGCGCTGAGCGAGGCCGCTAAGCCGCAGAAGATCACCTCGTCCGAAGCCTTTGTCGAAACGATGGTCGCCAATGGCGTCACCGACATCTTCGGCATCATGGGCTCGGCATTCATGGATGCGATGGACATCTTCGCCCCCGCCGGCATCGATTTCATCCCCGTGGTCCACGAACAGGGTGCCGCACACATGGCCGACGGATACGCTCGCGCCTCGGGTCGACACGGAGTCGTCACCGGCCAGAACGGACCGGGCATCTCGAACTGCGTGACGGCCATCGCGGCCGCCTACTGGGCGCACTCACCGGTGGTCATCGTCACCCCGGAAGCGGGAACGAACTCGATCGGCCTCGGCGGGTTCCAGGAGGCCAACCAGCTGCCGATGTTCCAGGAATTCACGAAGTACCAGGGTCATGTCAGCAACGCGGCACGCATGTCCGAGTTCACCGCCCGCTGCTTCGACCGGGCGAAATCGGAGATGGGCCCGACCCAGCTGAACATCCCCCGCGACTACTTCTACGGCGAATGCTCTCCCGAGATCCCGCAGCCGCAGAAGATCGACCGCGGCGCCGGCGGAGCCGAGAGCCTGGAAGAAGCGGCCACGCTGCTTGCCTCGGCGAAGAACCCCGTCATCGTCTCCGGCGGCGGCGTCGTCATGGCCGATGGGGTGGATGAGTGCATCGCCCTGGCCGAACGCCTCGGCTCGCCGGTGGTCAACAGCTACCAGCACAACGACTCCTTCCCGGCCAGCCACCCGCTGTGGGCAGGACCTCTGGGCTACCAGGGTTCGAAGGCGGGCATGACGCTGATCAATGAGGCCGATGTCGTCCTCGCACTCGGCACCCGGCTCGGACCGTTCGGCACGCTGCCCCAGTACGAATTCGACTACTGGCCCACGAACGCCAAGATCATCCAGGTCGATGCGGACCAGAAGATGCTCGGCCTGGTCAAGAAGATCGACGTCGGCATCTGCGGTGATGCCAAGGCCGTGGCCGAAGAGCTCCTGGCCAAGCTCAACGACCGCGATGTCGCCTGCGACTCCACAAAGGATCAGCGCGCACAGCTCATCCGTGCCGAGAAGGAGGCCTGGGAGGCCGAGCTCGACTCGTGGACCCATGAGCGTGACGAGTTCTCCCTCGACGCCATCGACGAGGCGGAGCGGGAAGAGGGCAATTGGCTCCACCCCCGTCAGGTTCTGCGTGAGCTCGAGAAGGCGATGCCCGCCGACGTCATGGTCTCGACCGATATCGGCAACATCAACTCGGTCGCGCACAGCTACCTGCGCTTCGAGCGTCCGCGCAGCTTCTTCGCTCCGATGAGCTTCGGCAACTGCGGCTACGCCCTGCCGACGATCATCGGTGCCAAGCGCGCAGCTCCGGAGCGTCCCGCCATCGCCTATGCCGGAGACGGTGCCTGGGCGATGAGCATGGTCGAGGTGCTCACCGCAGTCCGCCACGATATCCCAGTCACCGCGGTCGTCTTCCGCAACCGGCAGTGGGGCGCGGAGAAGAAGAACCAGGTGGAGTTCTACGGCCACCGCTTCATCGCCGGAGAGCTCGACAACGGTGAGAGCTTCGCCGCGATGGCCGAGTCGATGGGCGCCGACGGAATCGTCGTCGACCAGCTCGACGAGGTCGGCCCCGCACTGCAGAAGGCCGTGGACGCTCAGATGAACGAGGGCAAGACCACCGTCATCGAGGTCATGTGCACCAAGGAACTCGGTGATCCCTTCCGCCGGGACGCACTGCGCAAGCCGGTTCGGACTCTGGACAAGTACAAGGATTACGTGTGAGAGTCTGACCCCTCAGGAGTCTGGGCTGTGATGGTTTTCGGGCACCGACGGCGCTTGCGCTTCGGTGCCCGAATGCCCTCCGGTACATTCGACATCCTGTCCCCGGATCGCAAAGGTGCCCTCAATTGTGGGGCCACCACCTCCGCCGGCCGCGGCAACCATATATCGTGACCGATTCCCTGCCACAGCCTTATCAGAACATCATTCGCAGAGCCATCCTGTTGTTGCTCTCGCAGCCCCGCTTCGTCTGCGGGTCGAGCACCGGCGGCGATCCTAGACGAAGTCGGAGCAGTCGGGCCAACTCATAACGACCAGCAGCAGTGCAAAGAGGCACTTCATAACGACGACTGGCGTTGGCTCCCCCACACTGTTCCATCTCGAATTGGAGAACGTGACATGCAACAGGACCAAGCAACTGACCCTGAAAACCTCCGACAGACTGACTTGACTGTGAACACTCACCGCGTGACCAAGAAAGACGTTCGAACAGCGGTGTCATCGTCGACAATCGGCACAACCATCGAATGGTACGACTTCTTCCTCTACGGAACGGCTGCAGGCCTCGTATTCGACCACCTGTATTTCCCAACCGGTGACAGCATCATCGGGCTGTTGCTATCTTATGGAACTTTCGCTGTGGGATTCTTGGCCCGCCCGCTGGGTGGATTGTTCTTCGGCCACCTAGGTGACCGGATAGGGCGAAAGAAGACTCTAGTTACCACTATGTACATCATGGGCATCGCTACGTTCTTGATCGGCGCGATTCCCACGTATGAGCAGATCGGAATCTGGGCACCCATTGCCCTCATCCTCTTGCGGATCGCTCAGGGCATCGCGATCGGCGGCGAATGGGGAGGCGCAGTGCTGTTGAGCGTCGAGTACGCGCCTAAGACCAGGCGAGGGTTCTTCGGCAGCTTTCCTCAAATGGGTCTTGCCTTCGGTCTCTTGTTGGGCACGGGCGCATTCACGCTACTCAACCTCTCCATGTCCGACGAAGCCTTCCTCTCGTGGGGGTGGCGCATTGCCTTCTTCTTCAGCGTTCTGTTGGTCATTGTGGGGATCTATCTCCGCACGAAGATTGCCGAGACTCCAAGTTTCCGTGCCGCGCAGAAACAAGTCGAAAGCGTAGAGCGCAAAATACCCCTCGCCGAGTTGCTTAAAGACCGACTGTCGCGCAGGCATCTATTGCTGGGAATGGGCACCCGCTACGCCGAGGGAGTTGCATATAATCTTTTGGCGGTATTCATCATTACCTTTGCTACCGGCACGGCAGGATTTTCGCAACTCGAAGTTCTGTTGTCACTCATGATCTCGGCGGTCGCTTTGGCAGTCTTTATTCCGGTGTGGGGCCGAGTTTCGGACGCAATACCGCGTCGTATCGTTTTCGGCAGCGGAGCATTGATTCTCGTCGCGATCGTCTATCCAGCATTCTGGGCTATTCAATTGGGTTCGTGGTTGCTGCTCACAGGCGTGCTAGTCGTCGCTCTTGGCGTAATATATCCGCTGATGTACGGCTCAATGGCAGCATTTTATGCCGAGCTGTTCCCACCTGCGACCCGGTACAGTGGAATTTCAATTGTCTATCAAGTGTCCGGAATCTTTGCTTCCGGCATGACTCCCTTCATACTTACCTGGCTTCTTGGCGGCTTCGGCCTTAATGCGGCTCTTCGTAATCGAGAGTGTGGGTCAGGGATTTTCAGACACGGCGAGTCGCTGCTCAGATAGGCGTCGAGGTCTTCCGATGATGGAAGTTCTCACACCGTCCATCCGAAAGACCTCGACGTGGCCAAGCCTACTTTCTCGACGCCTGACCTCACGACCTTCTGCAGACTCAATGACCTCGATCTGACCTGCACCGGCCAACACATCACCGGGCACAAAGCCATTCTGGAATGCCGTCCAAACACTGCTGATGACTGGTGCCGACGATGTGGTGGTCACGGGATCGTTCGCGATACCGTCGTCCGCCAGCTGGCCCACGAACCTTTCGGCCACCGACCAACCACGCTTCACATTCGCCTCCGCCGTTACAAGTGCGTCGAGTGTGGCCGCGTCTGGCGTCAAGACACCACAGCTGCGGCGCCACCACGAGCGAAGATCTCGCGAACCGGCCTCGACTGGGCGTTGCGTGCTCTCGTGATCGATCACGACACCGTGTCCGTCATCGCTGCGAAACTCGCCGTGTCCTGGCACACCGCGAACTCCGCCGTCCTCGCCGAAGGTCAGCGGTTGTTGATCAACGACCCGACCCGTTTCGACGGGGTCAGCGTCATTGGTGTCGACGAGCATGTATGGCGGCACACCCGGCGTGGTGACAAGTACGTCACCGTCATCATCGACCTCACCCCGATCAGCGAGGGAACAGGCTCGGCACGTCTGCTCGACATGGTGGCTGGCCGTTCGAAGCAGGTGTTCAAACAATGGTTGAAAGACCGACCGAAAGAATGGCGTGAGGGCATCGACGTCGTCGCGATGGACGGATTCTCCGGCTTCAAAACAGCCTCAGCTGAGGAGCTGCCCGACGCTGTCGAAGTCATGGACCCCTTCCACGTCGTCAAACTCGCCGGTGATGCCCTCGACGAGGTACGTCGCCGAGTTCAGCAGGAGACAACCGGCCATCGCGGACGAGCAAAGGACCCGTTGTACCGGGCAAGAAGAACTCTTCACACGGGCAGCAGCTTACTCACGACCAAGCAGCAGGAAAGAATCGCGAACCTCTTCGCTGACCCGAACTTCACCGAAGTCGAAGTCACCTGGGCCGTCTACCAAGACATTGTCAGCGCTTACCGAACCGCGGACCGCAAAGAGGGCAAGAGACTCTTGCAAACGGTCATCGACGCCCTGACAACGAATCTGCCACCCGAACTTGTCGAGCTCAAACGGTTAGGACGAACGTTGAAGCGTCGAGCTGCTGATGTGCTCGCATTCTTCACCCGACCGGGAACGTCGAACGGTCCCACTGAAGCGATCAACGGCAGACTCGAGCATCTACGCGGGTCCGCGCTGGGATTCCGCAACCTCACGCATTACATCGCGAGGTGTCTGCTCGAGTCCGGTGGCTTCAGACCGGTTCTACACTCTCAATTACGATGAGCCCTTAATGCTGCATTGACCTATGTGGTCTTCTCCTGCGCAGTAACTCTCGCTTGCACGTGGCTGATCCGCGACCGCGACGTCCGTGCCATCAGTGATTTGGAAAGTGACGTGACTGTTGATGGTTCGTAACAGGAAACCAATCTGGACGAACGAACAAACAACCTGTCGCATGAGTTTGGCCCCTCCGATAGATTTTAAATGAACGATAAATACAAGAACTAACGATACGAGATACTAGCGAGAATGGAATGGGACCTATGTCAGAGCTTGAATATAACCGACTGTTTGCGGGATTCCGCGCGCCACGAGAGATCATCTTCGGTACAGGTCAGCGTCATAGCCTGCCGAAAATCCTCAATACCCTCGGCACCCGAGTCTTCTTCTGTGTTGATCCATCGATGGTCACGCACCCGGAAGTGAACACACTGCTGAATAACGTTGCCGACAGCGGCATTGAAGTGGAGATATTTTCTGACGTCTCGCCGGAGCTGCCCATGGAAGACATCGCCGCTGCCGTGTCGGCTGCCAAGAGGCATTCGACAGACGCGGTAGTGGCAATTGGCGGAGGTTCGAGTATTGACCTGGCAAAACTTGTCTCGTGCTTGCTCGCCCACCCGGGGGATGTCAAACAGTACTTCGGAGAGTTTGCAGTCCCAGGCCCTATTCTCCCGATAGTGGCAATTCCAACGACAGCTGGAACTGGCTCAGAGGTCACCCCGGTCGCAGTGATGACAGATACTGATCAAGGCGTGAAGGCAGGAGTTTCGAGTCCCTATCTGATTCCTACAGTGGCACTCTGCGATCCCGAGCTGACACTTACCTGTCCGCCCTCGGTAACTGCAGCTTCCGGTGCCGATGCGCTCACCCACTGCATAGAGTCGTACACCGCCATCAGGAGAGACAGGCACCCCGATCTCTTGGCAAGCCGCGTAGCTATAGGGCAGAGCAAGCTCACAAGCTCTTTGGCCCTTGAAGGAATTCAGTCCATCAGCGAAGGGCTCCTGCGGGCTTATCGGGAACCGGATTCGCTGCATGCGCGCGCACAAGTGATGTACGGCGCACTCCTCGGTGGACTGGCTTTCGGCACTGCGGGCAACGCCGCCGCTCACGCGCTTCAGTACCCAGTCGGAGCTGCTACACGTACACCACACGGAGTCGGAACCGGACTGCTCATGCCGTACGTCATGGAGTACAACCGTCAGGCTCGAATTCCGGAATACGCAGAGATTGCGAGGACCATCGGAAGATGTGTGATTGCAGACGACGTTTTGTCAGCGAGTGTCTCGGAAGCGGATCATGCGCTCATCCTCGCTGACAGCAGCGGAACGAATGCAGGCGAAAACCGCGAAGAACAACTAGCGGCCGCAGCACCCCGTCTCGTGCAGCTATATCTGTCCGGAGTAGAAATTCCCAGTGCTCTGAGCCAGATCGGCTTCGATCCCACCACGATTGGGTTGGCCGCAGAGAAGGGGGTCGCCTCCAAGCGGCTCTGCGACAACAATCCCGTTTTGCTCGATGCTTCAGGAGCAGAGTCAATTCTGCAAGCTGCAATGAGTGGTCGTTTGTCTCTGGGGTGAGATTGCCTGTTACCGCACCTGGGGTTCCATCGGGCGGAGAGACTAGCCGCGCTGTCTTTCAGAGGTTAGTCGACCGTCCGATGGGCGTCTGATTCCCTGTCGCGCTGTGGAGCCTGCGGTGATGTTCTTGGTGGAACCATGCAGGAGCAGAAGTAGGCGACGTTTCCACGGAATCGAGCGGCGAAGAGCTGCTGGCGGTCTCGCAGCGGCCCGCGGATCACACCCCGAGGAACTCGCGGATCGCCGGCATCTCACGCCGGGATTGGGAGAGGCCCATGCGATGGGCCGCGGCGAGCCGGGAGAGATCTCGGGTGCCGTTGTCGACCGACATGCGCTCAGGAGCGAAGACATGTGCCTTACCCTCCTGCTCGAGGGCGAAGATGCGTTCGCGTGTCTCGTTGTACCGCTTCCAGCGAGTCAGCAGAGCATCGCCGAGTGCGGGATACCGGCGGAAGATGCTGCGATAGAGCGTCGGGAAACGCTGCGGAGCTTTTTGGTAAGAGCGCTCCTGCGTGAGGATGACGACGAATTTCTCGAATCCCTCGCGCTGGGCCTGGCTCAACGCGATTCCGCCGTCTTCGCCCATCGCACCGTCGACATACACGTGCCCATCGAGATGGACCGGCGGCATCAGCCCCGGCATCGTCGATGACGCCCGGACTCTGATCATAAGGTCGTCGATATGCGGGGTGTCCTTCTTGGACCACACCACGTCATCACCGGATTCCGCGTCGAAGGCGATGACCCGCATGTCACCGGCACTCGCCTGGAAGGCGTCCCAATCGAACGGCAACGCCTCATTGGGTCCGCCGGCCTGCTGATAGATGTATTCGGCGTTGAACATGCCCTGGCCGCGAGCAAAATATCGCAGTCCGCCGAACTGCTCATCGGCCGCGAACTCGACGAACGACCGGCGGGCTCGCCACGCATCATCGGACAGGTAATTCACCGTGTTCGAGGCGCCCGCACTGATTCCGGCGACCCAGTCAAAGGACAGACCGGCCTTGAGCAGAGTGACGACCATGGCGCTGGTGAGCGAGGCCCTCATTCCACCGCCTTCGAAGATGAGTGCGGTATCGCTGATTCGCGTCGACTCCACCGGCTCCGTCACCTGATCTAACCCAGCCCTTCCCACATCATTCGCTGTCTGAGCGCTGGTGCGAGGACAAGCGCTGCGATCACACTACCAGCCAGTAACACCCACGCGCCGAAGTAGGTGAAGAGTTTGAGCTCCGGGGCCAGCGGCGGGCCGAAGTCGGCGGCCATGAGGATCACCCCGCCGAGGATCAGCGCGGTCGAGACAATCACCTGGATGAACTGCTCCACCGTGGACACAAGCAGATTCTTGATCGTCGAAATGTTCAATCCTGACGTACCGACATCGAGGGTTCCGTCCTGCAGGTGCCCGGCGATGCGGGAGAGCTGACCCGGCAGCTCGGCGAGCTGCGGGGCAGTTGCCGCCGCGTAGAGTGCCAGCTCCTGCCGGTCGACTCCCAGTCCCCCGACTTCGCGAAGCAGCATCCGCCCGTTCTGCGTCACCAGCGCGAGGAGGTTGAGTTCCGGTACCAGCCTGGTGATCGACCCTTCGAGAGTGCTGATCGCCCGGAACGCTGTGGCCACCGAGGCCGGCATCGGGAACCCGAAGTCGACGACGAAGTCGATGAGCTCTCCGAACAGCGCCGCCGATGTCGATCCGGGCAGTCCGTCACCGTATTTGAGCATGATCTGCCCGATCTCACGCTGCAGCTCCCGCAGGTTGACATCACTCGGCGTGCCGAGGAGTTCAAGGATCGCCGCCGTCGCCGCCTGCGAATTCTGCGAGTCGAAGGCCATGAGCAGCAAAGCGATGGCTCGCCGGTCACGCTTATCGATGCGGCCTACGGCACCGAAGTCGACGAGGCCGGCGCGACCGGCCGAAGAGATGACGATATTGCCGGGGTGGAGGTCGGCATGGAAGATGCCCTTGCCGAGGACCTGGCGGACGACCATGAGGAAGAGGTCTTGGGCGATCTCTCTGCGCGCGATGTCGGAGAGGCCGTCGACCACCTCGGCGGCGTGGGACAGCGGTGACCCCTCGACGAGGTCCATGACGATGACGTATTCACCCGACAGTTCTTTGTACACGTGGGGAATATGAACGGTCGAGTCGGTCCCCGTACTCGACCGTCCGGTCTCGTCGGCCATCCGAAGCGCCTCGATATGGGCGAGTTCCCCGCGGTAGTCGAGTTCTCCCTGCAGCGAGTCGACGAAGCTACGGGCGAGTTTCCCGATGCCGATCCTCTGTGCCCAATCTGTGGTCCGCTCGAGCCGTTCGGCGAGGGTGAGGACGATATCGCAGTCGGCGCGGACCTGTTTGCGGATCTTGGGGCGCTGCACCTTCACCGCCACCGCCCGGCCCTCGAAGGTCACCGCACGGTGGACCTGAGCGACCGAGGCGCCGGCGAAGGGGACTTCGTCGAATTCGGCGAACACCTCGGCGACGTGGCGGCCCCATTCGGCCTCCAGCTGGTCCTTCACCTCGGCGAAGGGAACGGGTTTCACCCCGGCTTGCAGAGTGGAGAACTCTTCGACGAATTCATGCGGGATCATATCTCCGCGAGTGGCAATGAACTGGCCGAGTTTGATGAAGGTCACGCCGGAGGCGGCCAGGGCATCACGAGTGGTCGAGGCGATCTCGCGCAGGGACACCCGCAATGTCGGGATCCTCGGCTTGAGGTAGCGCGAGAGCCCGAACTTGATGAGGATCTTCTGGATCTGCGCGAGTCGGTTGAGACGGCGATACCACGTGGGAATCTTCGGCGCATTTCGGATGAGCGAGCTCAGCGTGCCCGAAGGCATGACCAGTTCGATCGCGAGGAGGACGAACATCTGAATGACGATGAACCAGGCGAAGAGCAGCAGGAAGACCATGATGGCCGGGAAGCTCATGTCGAGGGTCGGATAGTATCCGCCTGCGGAGATGCCGAGCATCTTGTAGGCCTGGAGGGTGATGGGCCAGATCGAGAGGCCCATGATGAGAGAGACGATGGTGTTGCGGGCGGCCCCGGTGCCGGTGAGCATCATCCGCCGGACGAGGAATCCGACGATGAGCGCGCTGAGGACGCCCAGTCCGATGGTGTAGAGGATCGTCACCCGTTCAACCCTTCTCTCGTCCGATTAGACTCGCCGAGGTGGAGCATCGTTCGGCGCGCTCGCTGCACCCTGCCCCGGCGTGGTGTGCCACGGTTCGACACCGTCACCAGCCTAGTAGATCAGGTAGGGCTGAGATTGAGAGTTTGCGGGGTAGCGCCTCGTGAAAGCGAAAGAGGCCGATTACTCTCGACTCTTTGACTCATCTATCGCATGGCACCCGAACCGGACCGGACCCAGAGATTCTCTCCATGCGAGTCGAGGAGGTTCCGATCAACTATCCAGGAGCTGCTTGATTCGAGGTGGCACCATTTGCCTACTTACGTCGGCGTGGTGGGAAATCTTCCACGTCAATCACGATCGGTTCATACTCATCGTCGTGATACACCACTTCTTCGTCCGCAGACGTATCCCAGTATTCATGATTTTCTTCGAGGATGCCGTTTGCAATTAACGAGAGCGCCGCGCGTTGCGCCCCTCGACTGTTCCCCATCGCGACTACGGCGTCGGAGCCATTCGACTCGACTTCGTCAGCGAGCCCGCGGATATCAAAGCTGAAGTTCACGAGCGAACCATCTTTATCACGCATCGGAAATGTCATCTCAGCACCTCGGACTTCCACGTCGCCCACAGCACCAACCATGTCAGCCAACCTTCCGGCGAGGACGTAGTCGAGGTCTCGAATCCTTTTAGTCATTAACACTTCTTTGCTGGGTATGACGCCATCACGTTCGTGCCCTTATGCGACACTGGCGAGACCGCCTTGAACCGGTCGTAGACTTTTCCCTTGTATTTCAACTCGACTGGTGCACAGTACTTGTCATTGTCGTTTGCGTGCCGCACGGCCGATTCCGGCTTCTTCAAGGTAGCCTTTGTGACGAACTCCATCATATCGAACCAGTTGCCACCTCCCGCCTTGTTCGCCCTGTCAGCATCTCATACTTTCAGGAGAGGCGCCCTGCCAAATAACCCCGCTAGTGTTGAGTGGTCTTCGCCATCCAGGTCAACTACGTTGCACTGGGTCGAACGGAGAATATATGGAATCCTGGCGTCCCACCAAGAAGCGGCGAAAAGTCGCAAATCCCGTCGACTTGGCTACGGTTCTGTAGTCCAACCTGTCGACCTTGAGGCCCCGTACCCGACTGGGGTCGTCCTCAACAAGCCGAAGTTGCCGACGAAGATCCAAATCGACGGCGAGTCACAACTCTGCCTTCCGTCGCCAGCAAAGACTGGCCCCGTTAGCCCGATAGGCAAGTTCACTGTGACTGGCGCGAAGATGTCTGGAACGATTGGCGGCAGTTCGAAAGGAGCGATCATCCACGTGAAGCAGCAAGCCACTGGAGTGGTGACCCACAAGATCACGAATTACACGATTCAGGTCGGAGATCAGTAAGAGTGAATGAGAGTGCTCGTCGTTCAGTTCTGCTCACCGGTATCAGTTATCCACTCTTGGTCGTGGGTGTGTTCCTCCTGTTTACCGAGATCACGGCAGCTGGAGCGGTGTCGTTCGCATCCGGGATTTTTCTGATAGGGGTGAACGAACTCTGCTTGTACATCGCGAAGAATAGCTCCGTAAAGCAGGATGTACTTTCGTAACATCTAGTCGGGCCCGTCGACTAGATGGCGTCGCTATGGTTGAGGGGCGTTGCTGCCCCAGCTCAATCTAGGGGCACAGGCCGTCGACCTTTAGGCTTTCCCACTCACTCCGGCCGATGCTCGGCCATGACCTTCTCGAACAGCTCGTCGCCGAGCTTGTCGTAGTTCGCGTCCTCCGGGTACCACTCGTCGAGGGAAGCGAAGTCGCCCTTGTCGTCAAAGCCGAGTTCGGACACGGATTTCGCCCATTCGGTTCCAGCGGTGCTCAGCGTCTTCGGCGCATCAGGCACGCCGGACTTCTCGGCGGTCTCATCCGACAGAGTCTTCGCGTACGTCGCCATCTGCTTCTGCACGTCGTCGGCAAACGGTTCGACGGAACCATCATTGTCCTTCGCCTGCTCAACGGCCATCGCCTTGGCCCCGATGACGACCTCCATCATCGTGGAAAACGTCGTCGCCATCGCATCGAAGACCACCTGTTGATAGGCCACCGGCAGCTCCGAGTACTTCTTGCCCGCCGTGATCGCACCGGCCGAACGCGCAATGCCCGCATCAGCGGCAACACCGATGTTCGGAGCCACCTCAAACGTGCCGGCTTCGACGTTCGGAGCCAACTGCCCGAGATCGCAGTCGACGGTTCCGCGCTGCAGCGCCTCGTAGGTTTCGGGGAACGACAGCGACACCGGAGTCGCACCGAGATCGGTGACCTGCTTGCCGGCCGCGGCCGAACCGACGCGCAGCTGCTTGCCCTTCCAATCCTCAAGCGAGGTCATCGGCTTCGAGCACATCGTCGAGTACCCACCGGCGGCGAGCATCGGAATGAGTGGGACGAGTCCCTTGTCGTCGAATTCGGCGAGGACTTCCGGTGTCTCCCACGCTGCCTGCACACCGGCCGCGTTCGCCGCCAGGTCACTGGCCACCGGCGAGGCCGGCAGTGTCGACATCGCCGTGCCGATCGCGTCGAAGGCCGGGTACTCGGCCGGGGTGTACGAGGGCAGGGTGAAGGCGAGGTCGACGCGGCCATCGGCCAGGGCGTCATCGACATCGGCGTAGCTGGCGATCGCCTGGCCCCACACGATGTCGACGGTGATCTTGCCACCCGAGCGTTCCTCGATCGCCTTCTTCACATCGAACCCGTTCGGCGCGAGGATTGATTTCTCCGACATTGCCGAAGGCTGGAACTTCAACGTCACCGGGTCGAGGTCGGCCAGAGCCTCATCGATCTCTTCCTGGGAGGCGTCATGGGCGAAGCCCTCCCCCGCGGAGTCACTCGAACCGGCTCCGTCACCGCCGACGGATCCGGCGCACCCGGCCAACAGTGCCAGCGATGCGACCGCTGCGACGGCTTTGGCGGGGCGTACTGCCGCCGAACGGATGCGCTTCATGGGACTCCTTTGAACGAAGGCTGTGAAATCACTCCAATCATATGCCTGGATGAGGTCACCCTTACCATGACTCCCCTCACACTGCGGCAGCCGGTCGAACGGCGGATTTCAACGGATGGGCGGGGCCACCTCGGCGCGGGTCAGCCGGACATTCCCCCGCTGGTGCGTTCGATGAGATCGGGCAGCCATTCGGTCATGCCGGGCACGGCGATCATGAGGATGAGGAAGATGACGGCCACGGGCAGGAACCACAGCAGGGAGATGAAGATGTCGCGCAGGGTCACGGTGTGGCCGAGGTTGACCTCGGGGTTCTTGGCGATGCTGTGGACGATGTAGGGGATGATGCCGACCGGCGGGGTGATCATGCCGAACTCGCCGAGGAGGACGACGAAGACGCCGAACCACAGCGCGCTCACACCCATCGTCTCGAGGGTGGGCAGGAGGATCGGGATGGTCAGCAGCATCATCGACAGGGTGTCGAAGAACATGCCCATGATGATGTAGAGGACGATGAGGACGAGCAGGAAGCCCACCGTCGACAGGCCCAGGCTCGTGATGAAGTTCGTGAGGATGGGGGCCAGTCCCGTGATCGCGAGCAGGCTGGTGAGCATGGTCGCGCCGATCATGATGAAGAAGATCGCCGAGGTGGCCGCCACCGTCGCCATCGCCGATTCCGCGACCTTGCGCCACGGACCGTCGCCGCGTTTCTCCCACAGGCACAGCAGGAGTGAGCACAGTGCTGCGGCGGCTCCGGCTTCGGTGGGGGTGAAGAGGCCGGAGAACATGCCGCCGAAGAGGACGACGAGGATGATCGCGAAGCCCCAGATGCCGGTCAGGGACGTGAACCGGTCACGCCAGGTGGTGGTTCGGCGGGCGGTGTTGTCTGGATTGGCTGTGGTGTCGGCGGTGCGGCTGCGCCCGACGAGTGTCGGGGCGATGACTCCGATGGCGAAGATGAAGGCGGCGAAGCACACCGCGAGCAGGATTCCGGGCAGGGCGCCGGCCATGAGGGCGGGTCCCACAGGCACGGAGGCGATTCCTGCGTAGACGACCATGAGGATCGAAGGCGGGATGAGGTTTCCGGTCATGCCGGCGACCATGATGGTCCCGACGGCCATGCGTTTGTCGTAGCCGGCCTTGAGCATTTCAGGGATGCCAGCTCGTCCGAGGGCATAGGTCATGCCGATGGTCGACCCGGTCACCGCGGACAGTCCGGCACCGGCGAAGGTCGTGCCGATGCCGATGCCGCCGGGCAACCAGGAGAACCAGTGGTCAGCGACGCGGTAGACCTTGCCGGACAAGCCGGATTGGGTGAGCAGCATGCCCATGAAGATGAACATCGGCAGCACGCTCATCGTCCAGTCCGAGACGGCGCTGAACGGTGCGGTGGAGAGGATGTTCATCGTCGCCGGGATCCCGGACACGGCGTAGACGCCGATGATCGACGGCACGGACAGGGCGATGGCCACGGGGACGGAGAGGAAGAGGAGCACGAGCATCGTTCCGATGCACCAGGCTCCGCCGATGACAGCGGACGGGCTGGTGAAGAGACCGACGAGGCAGACGGTGACGAGCCCGAACCCGATGGTCAGGGCCAGAGCACCGGGCCGTTCGCGGCGGGATCCGGAGGGGAAGAGCGTGGTGGTGGTCGGGCTCTGGGGGCTGGTGGTGTTCGCGTCGTCTGACGGCAGGGGTGCGCCGGTGAGGTCGGTGTTCGCGTTCACTGCCCCTCCCCGCCCGTGGTGCGGCGCCGAAGGATCGCGACGACGTCGAGGACGTAGAGCACGGCAAGCAGCACGAACACGATCGGCACGAGGTAGTACACCGGCCAGGTGATGACGTCGGAGACGTCAGCGGTCGACCTGATCGCCGTGTTCTGCAGGGCTTTGGTCAACCCGAACCAGGCGAAGGCGAGCGACACGAGCGCGCCGAGGAGGCACGCGAAGACCGTGAAAACCGCGGCGGTGGCAGGTTTTGCCCGCTCGACGGCCATGGTCACGGTGATGTGTTCCTTCTGCAGCTGCGCGGCGGGGATCCCGAGCAGCGCGACGATCGGCAGATACCAGTATTCGACGATCTCGTTGGTCCCATAGATCGGAGCGTGGAAGATCGAGCGTACGAGTGCGTGGGTGACGATGTGGACCATCATCACGATGATCGCCGCGGCTGTGGTCACCGTCAGCCATCTATCGAGAACTCGGTTGAACTTCAGCATTCTGTGTGACCTGCGCTGTCGATGATGCTGTTGGCTGTTGCTGGGGAGGACGTTTTCTCAGGGGCCGTCGGTGTCGATGGGGTGATCTCAGGAGTCGCGGGTGTCTCGGTTATTTCGCCGGATCGCAGTGCGGTGAGAAGGTCCTCGACCTCTGAGGCCGCCGTCAGCCCGTCGGGGATCATCGCGGTCACTCTGCGAGCTCCGGCTTCGGCGACGACGATCGAGTCGATGCCGGCCACCTGTGAGTAACGGCGGGCGCTGCGCGGCAGCAGGGCGACGCCGAGTCCGTTGGAGACGAGTGATTGGATGGCGCCGGGGTTGTCGGTGATATGACGGGTTCGGGGTTCGAATCCGGCTCGTCGGCACAGTCGCTCGGCGGTGGACCGGCACCTCACACAGCCCATGATCCAGGGCAGGTCGGCGACGTCGGAGAGGTGTTGGATCTGCCCGGCTCGGTTCCATCGCTCCGGCACCAGCAGGTCGAGGTGGTCGGTGCCGAGTTCGACGGTGATGTGGCCGGAAATCTCTGGGGGTGCTTCGTCTTCGTGATGGAAGAGGAACGCAATATCGATGGCGCCGTCTTCGAGCATCGCCATGGCTTCGGGTGGTTCTGCCTCGGCGACCTCGTAGGAGTGGTGCTGCGGTGCTTCGGATCCGGCGTCGGCTTCGAGACGGCCCAGTGCGGCGGCCAGGGGGCCGATGACGAAGCTGGGGAATCCGGCCAGGCGGACATTGCGGCCGCCGAGGCCGAAGGCTTTCGCCAGATCTCCGCGCAGTCCCGTCACCGAGGCGGCCACCTCGGCGGCGCGGATCCGGGCGAGCTGTCCGGCGGTGGTCAGCCTGATGCCGCGGGGTGTGCGGTCGAAGAGGATGACGCCGAGGTCCTTCTCGAAAGCGGTCATGTGCTGGGACAGGGCCGGTTGGGACCAACCGAGTTCGCGTGCCGCGGCACCGATGCTGCCGGCCTCGGCGATGGCGCCGAAGATGAGGAGGCGCTTCGGATCACCGACGTCGAGCGCCTGCTCGAAGAGATTAGCCATAAGTCAAGCTTATGCCAGAGCAGTGGAATCTGGGTCTACCGGAGGAAGATGAGACGAACCACACTGGAGTTAAGAGACATCATCGCGACGTTGAGGAGAAGGATTATGCGCAGGATCGGCCTGCTGGGTGGAATGAGCTGGCACTCGAGCATCGAGTACTACACGAAGATCAACAATGCCGTGGCGAAGCGCCTCGGCGGTCATCATTCGGCGCAGATCCTTCTCGACTCCACTGACTTTGCGGATATCCGCGCCATGCAGGTCGCCGAGGACTGGGCGGGCAATGACGCATCGCTTGTGTCGACGGCGCAGCGCCTCGTCGACGGTGGCGCTGAGGCTGTCGCGATCGCTACGAACCTCATGCACAAGTGCGCCCCGGCCATTGAAGAATCGGTTGACGCTCCGCTCATCCACATCGTTGATTCGATCGCGACGATGGCGAAGCGTCAGGGGTATTCGACTCTGGCGGTGCTCGGCACGAAGTGGACGATGCTCGATGATTTCTACACCGGACGGCTCGAAGCACAGGGGGTTCGCACGCTCGTTCCCGACGAAGAGACGTGCCTCGAGGTCGACCAGATCATCTTCGACGAGCTCACACAGGGAAAATTCACCGATGCCTCACGTGCCCGCTACGTCGAGATCATGAACGACCTCAAGACTCGCGGCGCCGACGCCGTGACGCTGTCCTGCACGGAGATCGGCCTGCTGGTTCCGCCGGAGTCCGCTCCCCTGCCCGCCATCGACTCCGTAGACGCACATGTCGCTGCAATTGTTGAGTGGATGATGGCGGAGGAGCTGGCGGCGGTGTGAACGAACTTCCCCGGGATGAACACTCAACCACTAAACCGACGCGACCCAGTTTCCGGCCTGCCAGTGCGAACTTGAACGCAAGACCAATAACCTCCGCATCGCCCTGCCTTTCGCAGGCAACCCTCAAGTTCACTAGACACTCACACGGCGGTATTGTTCAGGGCTGGTTCGTCCTAGACCCAGCTCCATGCGCCTACGTTTGCGTGGAGAGCTATTCGGCGTCTCTTAATCTTGTGGGCGGCCGTACAAATGCCTGAGACCTTCTCTGATTACTCCCGGGGGAAACTGTTCGCAGAGACCAAGGAATTGAACTATAAATCGATGATTGTGAGGGTGGATAACAGTCAAGACGATCAGGACTTCAGTTCGTCCTTCCGTTCGCATCCTAGCTTGGGTGGCTACTTGCGCCTGTGCTGAAGGCGAAGCTCAGATAACTGGCATC
This sequence comes from Brevibacterium sp. FAM 27836, assembly GCF_051351055.1. Taxonomy (NCBI): domain Bacteria; kingdom Bacillati; phylum Actinomycetota; class Actinomycetes; order Micrococcales; family Brevibacteriaceae; genus Brevibacterium; species Brevibacterium sp. FAM 27836. Next base: position 3,455,727 of record NZ_CP195711.1, on the reverse strand, counting down.
CAAACTCGTGTGACGGTATTACCAGTTATCTTTTGGCCGCAACCAGATTGACAAAACGCATTCAGCTGAGTCCGTGCACGTAGACACGGTGAGCCTCACCCAGCATTGAATTCAATCGTCTTTCCGCGTTTTGCATTCACTATGGCTATGACCACGCCGACCGCCAGCCACGAAAATCCCATGATCATCGTGGTGCCATCAAAGTTGACCCAGACGAACAGCAGAATAATGAACCCGATAGCTGGTAGAACCAAGAAGTTCCACAGATCCCTGCTCCGTGAACGAACGACGAAATGATTGATCACGCTGATATGCAGCAAGAGGAATGCCGTCAGCGCGCCAAAATTCACGAGCGAACTCAATGGTCCGATTTCGCCGATGAAGATGAAGCCCAAAACTATGGATATGCCAGCGACAAAAAACGTACTTGCATACGGGGTTCTGTATTTGGGATGAACCCGTGCAAAAATGTGAGGCAGCACTCGGTCGCGGCCCATACTGTACAGCAAACGTGAAATCGCGGCCTGCGCCACGAGAGCGTCAGCGATGCCCCATGCAAGTACCGTTGCAACCGCTGTAAGAATGCCGAGCCATGGGCCCCCAGCGACTTCAGCGGTCGCATAAAACGCCCCGTCCAAGTCGCTGAATCCTTCATAGTCCGGCACGATAAGCGCTGCCACCCATGTCTGGGCGATAAAAAGCACACCGACGATCAGCAGCGAGAAGACCATTCCTCGTCCAATAGCTTTGGGCCCTCCTTTGGACTCTTCCGACAGTGTTGAGATCGCATCGAACCCAAGAAAGCTGAGCACCGCGATCGACGTTGCGCCAAGCACCAGCCCAAAGCTGAAGTTATCGGCGTTAAACAATGGGTCCAGGCTGAACGTTGCACCGTTTGTACCCTCGGCTATTGCTTTGATTCCTATAATTAGGAATATTGCAAGTACGAGCAGTTCAAACACGATGAAAATCTTGTTTATCCGTGCCGTCATCTCAATGCCGAAATAGTTGATTACGGTATTGATGATCACAAAGACGACGATCCATACCCAGGCGGGGACTCCTGGAACTATACTGGTCAATGCTGCGGCACTGACAACGTACATTAAGGTCGGAACCAGCAGGTAGTCCAGGAGCATAAGCCAGCCAGCGATGAATCCAAGAGACTTCTTGAGCCCGCGACCCACATAGGAATAGACAGAACCCGCCAGCGGGAATTGCTCTGACATGCGAGCATAGCTGAGGGCTGTGAAGATCATTCCGAACATGCCGATCAGGTACGCAAGTGCCGGCATGCCCTTGGACCCTTGCATGACCTCGCCGTAGACACCGAACGGCGCAATAGGAACCATGAATATCAGACCGTAAATCAGGATGTCAGTGAAAGTCAGACTTCGCTTGAGTTCCTGCTTGTATCCGAATTGCTCAACCGACCCGTTGTACGCCATAGTTCTTCTCCCTATCACCTTTGACGAGATCACCTCAGACCGACTGCCCTGAGCACCGTTGGCTGGCTGGCCTTCACGGCTCCTCCACGTGGTCTGCCGCTCTGAATCGAATGACACAAGTAAATTGGTCACATGTCGATCGCGCTCTCAGCTCCGTAGGCAGAAAGGAGAGTGCGCGGCACCTCCATGCGTGCAGTAGTCAGCGGGTCAACAACCTGACTGATGCTGGCCGTTCCCTTCAATGACAGGAGCATCAGGGCATCGGTAGAATCGAGGGCGGAATTTTGCACAAGGAAGTCTCGCATCATGCGTGTAGCTTCCTGGACTGCATCCATGAGGTCTTCTCGTGAAGCAATAGCTATAGCCTCTGTTGGACTCGTTAAGAATGGAAGCGGCACTGGTCGTCCGGGGACAACGCTCACGCGAATAGTGACCCAAGCAGCGATTTCCAAGCCACACACCGCAACTTCACCGTCGCCCATGGCACCATGTACGTCGCCTAGGGCCAACAAGGCTTCAGGTACTTCGACTGGCAAGTACAGCGTGGATCCCGCAGCGATCTTTTTGGTGTCCATGTTTCCACCGTGATCAGCAGGCGTGCCCGTCGGTATTTCTTCCTCAGGCGGAGCTGTACCGATCACACCGATCATTGGTTCAATCGGAAAAGAGTAGTTCTCGTCGAATTCAACACATCCATCAACGATCGGAATCTTCTTAGTACGTTCCTCCACTGTGCCGGGCAGCACTCCGAGGTCGGGGTGGGTTGTCATTGTCCCTTCGTCCCCTATTTCGATGTCGAGGATATCGATTCGAAGCGTATCCCCGGGCGATGCACCTTTAACGGCTATCGGCCCAGTAGCAGGATTCACCTTATCCCATCCAACCGAGCTGAATAGATCTTCCTCCGTCTTTACCGAATTGGAAAAACAGTCCAAGGTCTCGACTCGGATGACATCTCCGGACTCGACGGAAATCACCGGTGAGTGATGAGCGCTCATAGTGAGAACGGACGATCCGGCGTCAAGAGTGTGCATGAATCCTCGCAATCGCTTCTTCTTTGAACCGACAAGCAAGCCATGTCGTCTACGACTCACAGCCCACAGATATTAAAAATTCGGCGAACTTTCCGACTACTGGACCGATTGTGCCACCGAAGTATAAAAAGAACAAGCACGTGTCGTGTTCAATCTTGGCCGTCGCGACCTCTAAAAATGACACCATTGACACAACGATATATCAACAAGTACTTCAACAAGGCGCGCCGAAATCTCTTGAAATTACTTATTTAATTAGAGCCGCTTGCTGGTCGCTACGAAAAGTGAGTCTGCATATTTTTGATGGACCGTCGACGGCGATCCGCTAGCTCCAGAATCGTCTTCGTCTTCCGCCCACTGTGTATGCATTTAAGAGAAGGTGTGTGCCCACAGCATTGTCAGGCTACCGCGATCAGCTAACCACGGGCCTGCGTGGCTAAATGGAGTATCGAGTCCCCAAGCAGACCAGCTATGCCTCCGATAGAAGCGTACTAACGGAATCAGCTAAACACGATGCGCTGACAGACTCTCGACATCGAGAGCGCACGAAACGGGTGCTCCGGTCGCCTCGAGAGTTCGTCAGGAACATATCGTAGGTTTCCCCGTCCGTGATGTCCTTCTGTATGAGACCGCTATCCGAAGTCTAGAGCACTGGGGCATTAGCACAGGCGTGACTCACTGACGAGTATTCGAGGTCTCCTCGACGTTCCCTAAATCCTGAAGCCTCAGGAGCGTGCGAAAATGGCCGCGGGACTTGCTGGGGAATACGCATTCAAGTCGCGACCAGCGAAGCCCCCTGTTCTTGGATAAATCGTCGAACGATCAGCGCAGACGCCGAAGGTTGGCTGTCCGTACGGTAAACCAAACAGAGTTCCAATCGAGGTGTGTCCAGGAGCGGAAGCCATGTCAGGGCCGTATCGTGATTCTGAAAATCGATTGCGGCCAGTATGCCGACCCCTGCACCGTTCTGAACCATGACCCGTACGGTCCGTGCTGAAGCCGCCCGCACTACGACGTCGGCGTGGGGGAGCCGACTCGCGACTTCTTGCCCGATGACGGTACCTGGTCGCATGGTCACGATCGGCCAAGATTCCACATCATCCCACCGAACAGCTTTCAGTTTGGCGAAAATATGGTCTGCGGGAACGACGACACCTAAGCTGACCTCGACAACTCGGGTACGGGCTATCCCCTTTGGAGCGGAAGTCCGAGGCGCCGAAATCACCCCGATATCCAGAGCGCCACTGAGCACGTTTGATTCGATCTCAACCGAGCTCGCCTCTGACACTTCGAAGCGCAGATCAGGATGTTGCGCAAGCAATCTCGAGGTCACAGGAGCAATCAACGTCTCGGCGAGAGCGGCGATAGATCCAATGACAACTCGACCACGGTAAGCGCCACTCATTTCAGCCGCCATACGATGAACAGCCTCTTCCGAAGCAATCAGACGCCTAAAATACGGCACGATACTTCGACCGGCCGCTGTGAGCCGCACGCCCATTTTGCTGCGGGTCAGCAGCACAACGTTGAGTTCCTCTTCGAGTAGAGTCACCTGCTCCCTCAAAGTCGGTTGACTGACCTGGCAACGATCCGCAGCGGATCGAAAAGATCCGGTATCGACTGCAGCTAAGAAGTACCGTGCTCGTTGAACTCTCATTCAGCGATGATAGAGGTTTTTCCTCTCACGATTGCGCGGTGTGCGCTTCTTCCCACCCGGGGTGTCAGCGCCGAAGCTTGCATAAGACGCATGCTCACAGCATTGCTCTCACGACGGTGTGAAAGGAAAACACTTATGGCGGATCAGCCCTTATCGGGTATTCGTGTCTTAGACCTCTCGACAATCATCGCCGGGCCCTTATCGGCATCGCTTCTGGGCGACTTCGGGGCCGACGTCATCAAGATTGAGCAGCCAGGCGAAGGAGACCCGGCTCGAAAGTATCCTCCACTGGTCGGTGATCTGTCCGCCGCATGGGCGATGCATGGGCGGAACAAACGGAGTGTCACAATCGATCTGCATCACGACGGTGCTGCAGATCTAGTCGGCCGACTGGTCCGAACAGTTGACATTGTGGTGACAAATTTCCGACCCGCCACACTGAAGAAGTACCGAATCGACTTCGACGATCTCACAAAGTTCAAGAAGGATCTCATCATGGTCCACATCAACGCGTTCGGCCGCACCGGCCCGTACGCGGATCGACCGGGATTTGCACGAGTAGCAGAGGGGTATGCTGGGCTGACCCATCGTACGGGCGAACCTGACGGCCCTCCGATTTTTGCCGGTTACCCCGTTGCAGATGGTGTAACCGGAATCTACGGCGCATTTGCCGCCATGCTTGCCCTGCGCCAGCGGGACCTGACCGGAGAACCTCAACTCGCCGACATTCCTCTCTATGAACCGCTCCTGCGAATGATGGAAGATTTCATCACTGAATACAGCGTGACCGGTTCGAGTGTGCAGAGGCAGGGGAACAAGAACCCTCATATCAGCCCGAACAATCTGTACCAGACTCGAGACGAGAGATGGGTTGCAATCCCGGCATCGACGGAACGCATGTGGGAACGTCTTGTCGACGTCATGGGCGTTGCTGAGCTGAAGTCCTACCGGACGATGACGACACGGCTCGAACATCGCGAGACGATCGAGGCGAAGGTCGCAGACTTTGTTAAGTCTCACAACGCTGACGAACTGTTGGAGAAGCTGAACCATGCAGGCGTGGCCGCTGGTCCGATCAACTCCGCTGAAGAGGTCTGCAATGATCCTCACATCAGGTTTCGCGGTTCGGTTGTCGAGGTTGACGATGGATTCGGCGGAACTCGACTTGTGCAAGCGCCGGCAGGGCAGTTCTCTGGTTTCACAAACACCATCGGCGGACCTCCCCCGGCCCTCGGCGAAGACACCGATGATGTTTTGAAAGAGATCGGTGCGCTGACGCATGAAGAAGTGTCAGCACTCCGTTCAAGCAAAGTGATCTGAAGGGCAGAACCGTGAATATCGCAGACGTGTCCATACTTGTTCTTGTTCTTCTATTCGCCGCAACCATGCTCAAGGGATTCAACCTGGGGCTTGGTTCACTCGCTGCCGCTTTCGGAGTCAGTACGTTGGCAGGGCTTGAATCGGCCGAGGTCATTGCCTCATTCCCTGGCGACTTCTTCATCATGATCGTTGGCGTCACCGCACTATTCGGCGTCGCCCAAATCAACGGAACGCTCGATTGGATGCTTGACGGCATTCTGCGGTTGGTCCGCAATAACGCAACCCTTGTGGCGCTGGTTCCCTTCTTCGCTGGTGCCCTCTTGACAGCTTTCGGGACCTTACCCGCGGCGGCAACCGCGATCGTAGCTCCGATCGCGCTGGGGTTGTCCGCCCGCTATGGGCTGCCAGCGCTGATGATGGCTGTACTCGGGATCATGGGAATTCTCAGTGGGCTGTTGTCACCTCTGGCCGTTTTCGGAATTGCTGCGAAACAGCAGATCGGTGCATCGCACCTCCTTGTGCCCAGCCACACCCCAATCACTCTGCTGGCAGGTTCGATGCTCGCCGGCATTCTGGTCTGCGTGGGCGCGTTGATCTATTCTCGAGCTCGGAATCTGTTGCCGAAGGGCCAAATCGGGCACTCGGATGAGCCGCTCGACTCGTCCGGAGGCGGTGTCGCCACACTCGCGCGAACCGCTCCTCGTACTCGAGAGCTCGTCGTTACACTCGGAGGAATCGGTCTCGTATTAGTTCTAGCCGTGGGTTTTGACGCCAATATCGGATTGCTTGGGGCCACAGTGGCCTGTCTGCAGATGCTTGTGCTGCGGATGGAACCTTCAGAAGCCGTGTCGAAAATTCCGTGGTCGGTGATCCTGCTCATCGGAGGCCTGCTCACATACATCGGAGTCATGCAGAGTCTGGGGACCTTTGAGAGAATCAGTCAGCTCCTGACGGTTGACGGGTCCCCCATGATTTCATTGTTGCTCCTTTGCTATATCGCTGGAATCACATCGTTCGCCGCAAGCTCCATTGCTGTCTTTGTGACCGTCATGCCGTTGCTCCCAAGCGTTGTTGATGCTGGAGTCTCGCCTATCGGAGCGATTCTCGCTGTGGCTTTGGCATCGGTCGTCGTCGACATCAATCCGCTCGGAATCACCGGCGGTCTGATCCTTGGTTCAGCCGAGGAGCAGGTGCGACCTCGTCTTTTCAGGCAGCTGCTTATTTACGGTTTAGCATCGGTTGCTGTGGGGCCCTTCATCGTATGGGGAATCTTCGGTTGGTGGTGAAGGTTGTCGGCTGAGCACACGCGTTGTGTGCTCGGGATTCGCAATAGTGGTGGAGATCGGCTCGGTCTCCACCACTCCTTCAGTCTTCCGGCATATTCTCGCCCCGGCTTTCCACAGACCTTCAACTGGCTCAGACGAATACCCGGCTTCCAAGACGGGCCGAATTGCAGTCTGAGAGCTGTGTGGTTTATGTAGCGGTGCGGACCCGGTAGTGCTGTCCTGCACGGAGATCGGCCTGTTGGTTCCCCCGGAGGCCGCTCCCCTGCCTGCCATCGACTCCGTTGATGCTCATGTCGCTGCAATCGTCGAGTGGATGATGGCGGAGGAGCGCACTCCCGTTCAACCATAGGCGGCAGGGCGAAGTGCGACTTGGCTCGCGGAATTGGCCACTACGAAGATCACACGCGAGTGGGTGGGCGATGACTGGGCGCGATCTATTGGTAGTCGCAGAGATCTACAACTATGCCTAGCGAGCTTGTGACCGTATGACACACCACCGTCATCGGCCCGACATAGACACGGCCACTTCGTCGGAGAGGTGCTAGGCCAATTCAAGTTGCGAGGCAGGCAGTTCCGTTTCACGATAGGAGGGACTGATGCAAAGAAAGGTGACAGTTTGAGTGTCAAGCTGCGAGAGCAGCTGGCTCTATGATGGCTTCGTACTCTACTGGTGTCAATCGACCCAACCGGGCTTGTCGGCGACGTCGGTGATATGTCCGCTCGATCCAGGTCACGATCGCGATTCTCAACTGGTCGCGAGTGGTCCACCGGCGACGGTCGAGAACGTTCTTCTGCAACAGGGCGAAGAACGATTCCATGGCCGCGTTATCGCCCGCTGCGCCTACTCGTCCCATCGACCCGATGATGCCGTGACAGGCCAAAGCCCGAGTGAATTTCTTCGATCTGAATTGGCTGCCGCGGTCGCTGTGGGTCACGCATCCGGCCACGTCACCCCGCCTGGTCACAGCCATCTCGAGGGCATCGACAGCCAACCGGGCCTTCATCCTCGAGCTGATCGAATAGCCAACGATCCTCGACGAGTAGGCGTCCTTGACCGCACAGAGGTACAGCTTGCCCTCATTCGTATGGTGCTCCGAAATGTCGGTCAACCACAGCTGGTTCGGGCCATCAGCTCGAAACTCGTGCCTGGTCCGCCCGTCGGCATCGACAACCGCGCACAGATCGTCGTGAACGGGTGGGCCGGGTTTCTTCCCGTTCTTCGCCCGGCCCTTACCGAAGGCGGAAAACCAGTCATTGGCCGAACACAACCGCCACGCAGTGCGTGCCGCCATGGGTTGGCCGGCCGCTTCGGCTTCGTCGGCGAGGTATCGGTACCCGAACTCGGGATCATCGCGGTGGGCATCGAAAAGCGCATCGGCCCGATATGCCTCAATGACGACTGCTTCAGGGATGGGTGCTGCCAGCCACCGGTAGTAGGGCTGGCGGGAGAGCTTCAAGACCCGGCACGACACCGCCACGGGGATCCCGTCGGCGGCGAGCTCTCTCACGAGCGGGTAGAGCCTTTTGACGGCAGATTCGCCTGTGACAGATACGCGGCCGCGCGGCGCAGGACCTCGTTCTCCTGCTCAAGCAGACGATTGCGCCGACGCATCTCTCGTAGTTCGGCGGACTCGTCGCTGGTGTTGCCGGGTTTGTTGCCGGCATCGATTTCTGCTTGGCGGAGCCATTTGTTGATGGTGCCTTCGTGGACTCCGAAGTCCTTGGCGATCTGTCCGATCGTCGTCTTGGAATCCCTGGTCTGGACGACGCGGATCACGTCGTCGCGGAATTCTTTCGGGTAGGGCTGTGGCATGGTGTCTATCCTTCCAGGCTTGCCTATGAACAAGCCAGATTAGATGTCACCTAACCCTGCATCAGTCCCGGACAAGTCACTACGCAACTAATATGCCAGCTAGCTACCAGCTGCCGTGCCGGGCGTGATCGTAGGGGTTGAAACATGAGATCGAACAAGTCCCAAGCGATGATATTCCTGGTGTGGCACAGAGTTCACGGCGAGGGCGATGAGCTGATTGGTCTGTTCGACTCAGAGTTTGAAATGAACGTCTACTACCAGGTTGCAATGGAAAGTACCGACCCAGAAGATTTGCATTGGACTGGGGGCCCAGTTGGGTGGAGGTGCTTCAAGTAGCGCCACCGTCCTTCGCGTTGGTTGAGGGCCCTTCGCTCCCTCCACTCATTCGTACGTTGAGTCCTCCGTAATATCACTGCGTGACCGATCTTTGAGCAGCTTCAATGCAATCAGTGTGATGACCGCTGAGACCAGGATGTAGACCGAAACCGCGTAACCCGTTCCGAACTGGTGAATCAGCCAGGTGGCTATCAGTGCCGCTGGGCCGCCGGCGATGACCGATGAGAGCTGATAGCCGAGTCCGGCACCGGTGTAGCGGAGATTCGTCGGGAAGCTCTCAGCAATGATCGACGCCTGCGGCCCGTACTGCATTGCGTGGGGTATGAGACCCAAGCACAGGGCGAGGAACGCCAACCAGGTGACGCCGCTGTCGAGGAACGCAAAGTAGATGAAGCCCCATACGCCCATGATGGCCGCGCCCCACGCGTAGATCTTCTTCCGCCCGATCGTGTCGGAGTAGAGCCCGAAAAGCGGAACGAGGACGAGCTCCACGCCTGCAGCGATGAGTGTGCCGATGAGCACGAAGTTGTACGTGTAGTCATGGCCGTGGGAACCGGTTGTCATGTACGACAGCACGAAGGCAGTGACGACGTAGAACGGCATCTGTTCGGACATCCTCAGCAGAGCAGAGAGGATGATTTCCTTCGGGAACCGTCGAATCACCTGCAGCAGCGGTGCAGTCGTCGTGGTCTCCTCCGCGACCACTTTCGAAAATTGCGGAGTCTCCATGATCTTCAGCCGGATGTAGAGGCCGATAGCGACCAATACCAAGCTGAGCAGGAATGGAATCCGGAAGCCCCAGGCGATGAACGCATCCTTGCCGAAGATTCCGTTGAACACAGACATGAGCCCGGTCGAGAGGATGAGGCCGATAGCGACGCCGAGCTGAGGCCAGCTGCCCATGAGACCTCGACGTTTCTGGTCGCCCCATTCCATGGAGAGCAGAACCGATCCGCTCCATTCACCGCCGACAGCGATGCCCTGCAGCACTCGCAGGAGGATGAGGATGATCGGCGCGGCGTCTCCCCACGTCGCCGAGCCGGGCAAGATGCCGATGAGGGCGGTGGAGATTCCCATCATCAGCAAGGTGACAATAAGCATGACCTTCCTGCCGATTCGGTCACCCCAGTGCCCGAAGATCGCAGCACCGACCGGGCGGGCGAGGAACCCGACGAAGTAGGTGGCGAAGGCGGCGAGGGTCCCGACGTAGGCAGAGACATCGGGGAAGAACAGGTGCGGAAACACCAGCGCCGAGGCGGTCCCGTAGAGGAAGTAGTCGTACCATTCGATAGTGGTGCCGATGGTACTGGCGACAGCCGCGCGTCTGACCTGAATATGGTGTTCGTGATCAGAAGGCGCAGGATTCTTGAGTTGAGACATAACAGCACACTTAGTCGCGGCATCTTCATTGACGTTTCGACGTTACGACTGTGGGAACCTGTTTAACCCATGGCTCAGAAAACTCTCAGCAACTGAAACCGAATCTCCACTTTCGAAAATACGTGTCGATGAGGTGACAACTTCGCGAACGTCGTCATTGTCGTTACGGAGAATCTTCACCATATACGCTCAGGGGAGCTCTCGCCGCGTCGGTCCATTCCCGCCAACGCTTGAACCTTTCCACAGCGACAGCGGCCCGCCCAGCGGAACCCGTCGCGGCCCGCTGCATCCGGCCGTGCTTGTCACCAATGCCATCGTCCCGAGCGTCGACGAACTCCTGCACTCGGCGAATCCCGTGCAGAGCGTTGACCAGCCACACCTCACAGTCGGCAAGGTCCTCGGGTCGCGTTCGGCGGTGCTCGACCAGAATCGACCGTGCGCGGGCCTCGTCGAGGATCACCGCCGAGGTCACTCCGGGCAATGTCCCCAGATCCGGGTCGGGTGCGCAGAGCGTGTCCCCGTCCCACCACAACAGACTCGTCGTCGCACCTTCGATCACGACGCCGTCCTCGCTGAGCAGCAGCATCTCCGAGCAGTCGCAATCGGCACGAGCCTCGGCCAGCAGTCGCCCAAGAAGTCCAATGTCCGGGCCTTTGCGACCAGGTGTCTTGCGCGGGTCAGGATGAGACGGGACGAGAACCCGTAACTCGCGAGTCCGTTTCGGTGCCGGTCGCAGTCGAAAGGCCAATCTCGGCGCCTCGCCTGGAGACGGCCTCAAGACGTCCACACGTGGAAACCACTCCCCCGTTTCTGGAATCTTCTCGACGGCTGCAGCCCAAAAGTCCCCAGTAACCGACCCGCCGACTTGCGCCGCTGCATCGCCGAACCGAGCCTGATGACGTTCGAACGCCCGCACACGCCCGTCCTCGACGAACCACGAGTCGGCTGCCAACAGCGTCCACGCACTCAAGTCACCGGTCGGCTCGTCGAAACGACGCTCCCGCGGATTCCACAACCACGCACTCATGTTTCGACTGCCCCCGTGCGTTCGGCGACATCGGCATTAGACGGTTGGGCCGTCTCGCTGGGAATCACTGTGAGGAGTTCCGGGGCCGGCCCTTCATCGGAGAGAACACCGTCGGACGAGTCTTCGCCGGGAAAGTCGGCACTGCCGAGCAATCGCAACAACGGTGCCGCTTTCACCACGGTCTCCTCGTATTCCTCGTCGGAGGCCGACAGCGCAACAATCGCCCCACCGACCCCGTACCGCAAGGTCTCCCCACGGACCACGAGAGTACGAATGACGACGCTGAGGTCAACGGCACCGTTCAGCGAGAAGTATCCGACCGCGCCGCTGTACACCCCACGCGCACCGGCCTCGAGATCATCGATGATCGCCATCGTCCGCACCTTCGGCGCCCCGGTCATCGACCCCGGCGGGAACGCTGCCCGCACACACGCAACCGGACTGGCGTCCTCGGCCAAGCGTGAGCTCACCGTCGAGACCATCTGATGCACCGTCGCATACGACTCGATTCCGAACAGCGTGTCCACCTGCACCGATCCCAACTCGGCCGTGCGCCCGAGATCGTGCCGCACCAAATCGACGATCATGAGATTCTCCGACCGATCCTTCACCGAGGTGGCCAGCTCGGCTTTGATCGCTTCGTCCTCCTCGGGTGTGTCCCCGCGGGGATGCGTGCCCTTGATCGGCTTCGACTCCACCCGACCGTCCGACCCGATGCACAGGAATCGCTCGGGGGACGTGCTGAGGATCGCAGCCTCCCGGGTGCGGATGAATGCCCCGAACGGCGTCGGATTGTCTTCGCGTAGACGCAGGTACATCGCCAGTGTGTCCTCGTGCGGGTCGGCCGTGGCCTCGATCATGTTCGTCAGGCACACCTCGTAGGTTTCGCCGTCGGTGATCTCCCGCTGCACCCGGTCGATGAGCCCGAGGTATTCCTGCCGACTGTGCCGTGCCGAGAGGTGTGAGCGTGTGTGGTCAGCGTGGGTTGAGTACTCTACCCACGCCGAGGTGGCGCCCGGCTGGACGGGTTCACCGCCGTCGTGAGCGGGGATCGTTGCGATCTGTGCGCGGATGTCGTCGAACCATTGTTGAGACGATGTATGGCCCGCAGGATCATCAGGTTGGCGTAATGCGAGGAGGTGGATGCGGTCGGTGTCGTGATCGATGACGAGGGCACGGTCGAGGAACATCATCACGGCGTCGGGCAGCTCGGACTCGCGCCGGTTCGGCGAGCCGACCTCCGCCTTGAGCTCATAGCCGAGGTACCCGACCCACCCAAGCCGGAAATCTAACGGCAGGTACGGACTGTCGGCGCGCTCAGCCGAGTCACTGCCTGCCAACTCGACATCGGTGCTGGAGAGTTGAGCACCGAGCCAGTCGAAAAAGCCGGAGGTCTCAACAGATTTCTCAGGCCCGTCGCTATTCGTCCGGACGTCGACAGTCCTGTCCGGCACCGAGGCTGTCGCAACTTTGGCGAGCGGACCCGTCGGTGCGCCCATGATCGAGAACCGTGATGAAGCGTTGCCGGGCAAGTTGCCGTCGAGCCAGATCGACTCAGGCTCGCTGCCGAAGAGTTCCGTGAACAGACTCTCGTCGGTGACGGTCTGCGACAACTCATCGGTGTCGAGGACATATCGCCGCTGTGCAACAGGAACGTCGCCGGCTACCTGAACTTGCTGACGGTCTGTGACCGTCCCCACGGGGACGTGTTCGGTCTCGCGTCTCGCGCACCACTCCACGGTCAGTTTCGCGAAGTTCTGTAGCAAGGCTCTAGCTTCCTCAGACGCGATCGACTCCGGATGGAACTGGACTCCCCATTGCGGCCTCGTCCGATGCTGCAACGCCATGATGACACCGTCCTCGGACCATGCCGTCGCCTCAAGAGACTCGGGCAGCTCGGTTACCGCGAGCGAGTGATACCGCACCGCAAAGAACGGCGACGGAATTCCGGCGAAGATCCCGGTCTCAGAATGACTGATCGGAGACACCCGACCGTGCCGAGGCTCGGGAGCATGCACCACCACTCCCCCGTGCATATACGCGATCCCCTGATGGCCGAAGCACACTCCGAGGATGGGAATCGGGGACTGCGCGATCACCTCGGCGCAGATTCCGAAGTCGGTCGGCCTCTCCGGAGTACCCGGCCCCGGAGAGATCACGACATTGTCGAACTCGTCGAGGACGCTGACATCGAACTCGGCCCAATCATGGGCCACAAGCGTCGGCGCGACACCGTTCACCTCGGCGAGGAGGTGAAAGAGGTTGAGCGTGAACGAATCGGCGTTGTCGATGAGCAGAGTTCGGATCACACTAGCCTCCATCTGAGAATAGATCGTAACTCCGGCCGCTCGGCTGCATCAGCGTCGGTATTTGACGACCTAGCGGGTTCCTCTATCGGTTCCTACTATCGTATTTGAATTGTCAGTGAACCTCGTACTGAGCGATCTGATTCGACTCAATGGCCGAATTCAGGCGATGCCCAGCTCTCTTTAAGGCAAGGTTTATTGCTTTGAAACGCTCCGCTGGTAACGACTCAGAGCGAAGCCACGGTATCCAACGATCTGAGCAATGACACCATCAAGGAAGCTGACAAATATGTTGAAAAAGCCGATAGCAAGCTGACGTTCCATGAGGCCGCGACCGGCGGAGCACCAGTCTGCAATCCTCTGGCATAGTTGAGTAACGCGAGTCGATGTTTCCCAACGACACTCGATAGAGCAGGAGAGTCACGATGTTCACACCGATGAAACTGGCGGTTTGGACGTTACTCGCGATCGGCCTGATCGTGAATGTGGTGTTCTTCGTGGACTCGGGCGGTCGCCCGTATCCGCTTTGGGCACTGCTTCCAATCATTGCCGCGCTCGTCTTGATGATTCCAATTCTTCGAAACGACCGCAGATAGAATCGTCAGTAAACCAAGCTCGTCTGCATTCCTCAAACGTTCACCCCAGTACGAGCCTCCGCGCGGTCCCACTCAGTCCGGCGGCCGCCTCGGCGAGGAGGGACTCCTCCGAGTCCGCACCCGCACGGACGTACCGCCCGGTGAACGCATCCAGCGTTCCCGAGGCCAAGGCCAATGCCAGGTCGGTGACATCCTCCGGGGTCGTCCAGTCCCCCTCACCGCGGAAATCGTGGACCGGCATCGACTTCGTCATGGCCGTCTCGACGACTCCGGGAGCCATCTCGAAGATCCGCAGACCCTGATCGTGCCCAAAGCGGACCACGGAATCGGCGAGACGGAACAGCGAGGCCTTCGACGCCGAGTACACCGCATATGCCGGCGTGCCTTTCGCTCCCGAACCCGAGTTGAGGTCGATGATGCGGCTGGGCCGACCAGTCGCCTCGGCGTTGGCCATCAGCACGGGCGCGAAGGCATTGACCATGAGTGCGACCCCGAGCACGTTCGCATCGACGACGCCCTTGATGCTCTCCGGGTCGGCGTCCCACAGCGGACCCTCAGTCGACTCGATGCGCCCGGCATTGTTGACGAGCACCTGCAGGCGCCGTCCGGTCTCGGCCTCGACCGCGGTCACGGACTCACGCAGAGCCTTCACCGCGGCGATATCGTCGGTGCGCAGCCCGACCCCGGTGACCGCTCCCCCGGTCGCCTCGCCGATCTCATCGGCCGCGGTTTCAGCGCTGCTCGCCGAGGTGGCCGTGACGATCACGTGATACCCGGCATCAGCGAATGCCTCCGACAGGTGGCGTCCGATTCCGCGGGCACCGCCGGTGATCAGTGCGATCGTCTCCGTCGGAACTGCAGTGGCTGTGGGGGTGAGATTCTCGGTCATGCTCTGTGCTCCTCGTGGGTGGTCATCGATTCGGAGAGGGCAAGGCCCGGTCGAACCACCGTAACGTTCGACCGGGCCCTCATGCTGTGCTCACTCAGCTGCGGACTTCGGCGCCGTGACGCTCGGCAGCCAACTTCGTCGCCGCCTCACGCATGGCCGAAGCATCATCGGCCTTAAGCGTGCGGTCCGGGGCCCGGAAGGTCAGCCTGAACGCCAGTGACTTCTTGCCCTCGGGAAGCTGGTCGCCGGTGTAGAGGTCGAAGGTCTCGAGCAGTTCGAGCTCCTCACCCGCACCCTCGCGCAGAGTCGCGGCCAAAGTCTGTGTCGGCAGTTCGGCATCGACGATGAGCGCCACATCCTGACGGGACACCGGGTAGGTCGACAGCGCACCGTCCCAGGCGCGCAGATCCTCCTGGGCCAGCAGTGCGTCGAGATCGATCTCGAAGGCGACGGTCCTGGCCGGCAGGCCGAGGTTCTCGCACACCTTCGGGTGCAGCTCACCGGCATGGCCGAGCACCTGACCGTCGGCGAGGACGAACTTCGCGGCCCGGCCCGGATGCCAGGGCGCGATCTGATCGGCTTCGACGGTGACCTCGAGACCATTCGTGCGGGCGATGCGACGGACGGTGTCGATGACGTCGGCGGCTTCGGCCGGTCGTCCCTTGCCCCAGACGCCGGGCAGTTCGGCGTGGCCGGAGATGATACCCGCATAGTGGTAGGGCTGGTGCGGCACCGAATCATAGATCTTCTCGAGTTCCGCATCGCTCGGGTGGTATCCGGGCAGATGACGCGGTCCCGGGCCCTCGGGCAGACCCGCCGAGGTGGACACGAGTCCCGCTTCGAACAGGGCCACATCCTTGACTCCGCGCCCGAGGTTGCGCACCACCAGATCGACGAGGGTCGAGAGCAGGTTCGTGCGCATGAGCGGCAGGTCGTCGGACATCGGGTTGGCCAGACGCACATGCGCCCGGCGCACGTCATCGGCCTCGAGCCGCAGCTGGTCATCCCGCTTCGAGTTCGTGAAGGGGTAGGACAGCACCTCGGTGAACCCGTCGGCGGCCAGCAGGTTCGAGATCCGGCGGCGCGTCTTCTGTGCCTCGGTCAGGCCTTTGCCGGCCTGCGCTGCGGGCTGGACGGAAGGGATGCGGTGGTAGCCGCCGGTCCGGGCGACTTCCTCGATGAGGTCGACGTCGTCGGTGATGTCCGTGCGCCAGCTGGGCACGGTCACGGCCAGCCGGCCCTTGCCGACGACCTCGATGGCTGCGCCGATGCCCTCGAGCAGTCCGGTCACCTCGGCGGTGGTGTAGTCGACACCGACAAGCGAGTCCACGCGCTCGACCGGGAGTTCGATGACGGTCGGCTCGGGAGCCTGGCCGATCTGTGTGGTCGCGGGGCTGAGCGTTCCTCCGCCGAGCTCGACGAGCAGATCCGCACAGCGTCGGGCCGCCACGGGCCCGAGTTTCGGATCGACTCCGCGTTCGAAGCGGCGCGAAGCCTCCGACGACAGCTTGTGGCGACGCGAGGTGCGGGCGATGGAGATCGGGTCGAAGTGAGCGGCCTCGATGACGACCTCGGTCGTCTGGTCATTGACCTCGACGTCGGCTCCGCCCATGACGCCGGCCAGGCCGATGATCTTCCCGCCCTTGCCGCTGGGGCCGGCACCCCGGTCGGTGATGAGCAGGTCCTCGGCATCGAGTGTGCGCTCGACATCGTCAAGCGTCGTGAAATTCTCGCCGGCAGTGGCGCGGCGGACGACGATTTCGTCGCCGAGGAGCGCCGTGTCGTACGCGTGCAGCGGCTGGCCGAGTTCGAGCATGACGTAGTTCGTCACGTCGACGGTCAGGCTGATCGGGCGCATGCCCGCCTGCTGCAGGCGACGCTGCATCCAGAACGGAGTCTGCGCTTTCGGGTTCAGCCCGGTGACCTGAACGGCAGTGAACTGGTCACAGCCGGCCACCTCGTTGATGGGATTGGAATCCTCGATGACGACGGGAAACCCGTCATCGGTCGGAGTGTTCACCGCCGCCACCGAGGCGCTGCCGATGTCGGTGAAGGATTGTCCCTTCATCTGCGCGTACTCACGAGCGATTCCGCGCATCGACAGCTGGTAGCCACGGTCGGGGGTGACGTTGACGTCGAGGGTGACCTGGTCGAGGCCGAGCAGACTGATCGCGTCGTCGCCGGGTTCGCCGATCAGGCCCAGATCCTTCAGCACGATGATGCCGGAATGGTCCTCACCGAGCCCGAGTTCCTTGGCCGAGCAGATCATGCCGTCGGAGATGTGACCGTAGGTCTTCCGGGCCGCGATCTGGAAGTCACCGGGCAGAACGGCTCCGGGCAGGCAGGCGACGATGAGGTCACCGGCGTCGAAGTTGTGGGCCCCGCAGATGATGCCGCGGCTGGGGCGTTCCTCACCGGGCTGCGGGTCCTTCGGGTTGTCGGCGGCCTCGTTGTGCTCGTCTCCGACGTCGACACGGCACCAGTTGATGGTCTTGCCGTTCGAGTGCTCTTCCTTGACCAGTTCGAGCACCCGGCCGACGACGAGCGGGCCGGTGATCTCGGGACCGAAGAAGTCCTCTTCCTCGAGTCCGACGCCGGCGAATTCGGCGGCGAGGGCATGGGGGTCTGTCTCGGCTGGGAGATCGACATAGTCGGCCAGCCAGTTCAGTGGGACGCGCATATCAAGCCTTCATTCCGAAACGGGCCGAGAAGCGCACATCGCCTTCGACCATGTCATGCATATCGTTGATTCCCTCGCGCAGCATCAGGGTGCGCTCGATGCCCATGCCGAAAGCGAAGCCCTGGTAGACATCGGGGTCGATGCCGGCGGCGCGCAGCACATTGGGGTGGACCATGCCGCAGCCGCCCCATTCGATCCAGCCGGGGCCGCCGACCTTCTTCGGGAACCAGAAGTCCATCTCTGCGCTCGGTTCGGTGAACGGGAAGAAGCTCGGGCGCAGGCGGGTCTTCGACTCAGGCCCGAACATCTCGCGGGCGAAGCCGTCGAGGGTGCCCTGCAGGTTGGCCATGGTCAGACCCTTGTCGATGGCAATGCCTTCGATCTGGTGGAAGACCGGGGTATGGGTGGCGTCGAGCTCATCGGTGCGGAAGGTCTTGCCCGGGCACACGACGTAGAGCGGGACACCGCGTTCCAACAGGGAGCGTGACTGGACCGGTGAGGTGTGGGTGCGCAGGACGAGGCCGGCATCGGCGGGGTCGACGAAGAAGGTGTCCTGCATCTGGCGGGCCGGGTGGTCGGGGCCGAAGTTGAGCGCATCGAAGTTCAGCCACTCGGATTCGATCTCGGGGCCTTCGGCGACCTCCCAGCCGAGGCCGACGAAGTAGTCGGCGGCCTGCTCCTGGATGAGGCTCAGGGGGTGGCGAGCGCCGAGGCGGCGACGGTCGGTGGGCAGGGTGACGTCGATGGCCTCCTCGATGAGCACGGCCGCATCGCGTTCGGCTTCGAGCTCGGCCAGGCGGGCGTCGTGGGCCTGCTTGACCTGTCCCCGGGACTTTCCGACGATCTTGCCGGCCGTGGCCTTATCGGCTTTGTCGAGTGAGCCGATGGCGCGGTTGGCGAGCGCCAGCGGGGCTTTGTCGCCGGTGTGGTCGATCTTCGCCTGCTTGAGATCGTCGAGCGTCGTCGCATCCGCGAAGGCTGTCAGTGCCGCGTCGACGGCCTGCTTCACGGCCGACTCATCCAAGGGGTCGAGTTGGTCTGTCATCAATGTCCTTTTGTCCGTGTCGATGGGACGTCATATCTATTCGCGTTCAAGTCTATCGTCTCCGGTGGGGGCGGCTGGGGCGGCGTCCGCGGGGTGGGTGGGCCGTCTCGGTGACGGTGGTGTGCGGTGGGTCATAGGGATCGTTCGGTGAGAAGCGTAGGGTCGGGACCATGACGACACAGCGTGCATCCGATGTCATGATCAGAGCCTTGGAGAACGAGGGCGTCGACCGCATCTTCGGCATACCCGGTGAGGAGAACATCGATTTCATCGATTCTCTGCGCCGGTCGTCGATCGAGTTCGTCCTCACTCGGCACGAGCAGGCCGCCGCGTTCATGGCGGCCACCTACGGTCGGCTCACGGGCACACCCGGGGTGTGTCTGACGACGCTCGGGCCGGGGGCGCTCAACCTTGCGACGGGGGCCGCGTACGCCCACCTCGGCGGCATGCCGGTCATCATGATCACCGGGCAGAAGGGCATTCGCACGGCTGAGCAGGCGGCGTTCCAGATGGTGAATACGGTGGCGACGATGGATCCGCTGACGAAGGTGAGCAAGCAGATCACCTCGGCTGCGATGATTCCGACCATGGTCCGGGAGGCATTCCGCGTCGCTCAGGCCGAACGTCCGGGGCCGGTGCATCTCGAGCTGCCCGAAGACATCGCCGGCCTGCCGGTCGACAGGTACGAACTCATCGAACCGCACACGAATTCGCGGGCCGTCGCCAGTGATCTGGCGATCAAGAACGCCGCGAACGTCGTCCGGGAGGCGAAGCGACCGCTGCTCATGCTCGGTGCGGATGCCTCCCGTTCCGACTGCAGCGAAGACCTTTCCCGTTTCGTCGCGCAGATGCGCATCCCCTACTTCACCACGCAGATGGGCAAGGGTTCGGTGTCCGGGTCCTCCGACCTGTACCTGGGCACGGCGGCGCTGACGTCCCGCGATTTCGTCCATGACGCGATCGAGGCCGCCGACGTCATCGTCACGATCGGTCACGACACGACGGAGAAGCCGCCGTTCATGATGGATGAGAACGGACCCACCGTCGTCCACATCGGCTACCGCGCGGCCGTGGTCGAGCAGGTGTATTTTCCGCAGTTCGAGGTCATCGGTGACCTGGGTCCGACCCTGCAGCGGCTCGCCGAGGTGGTCGACAGCCCCACCTCCACCGCCGAGGCGCTGCTGCCGATGCGTGAGGACATCCTCGTCAAGATCCACGAAGGTGCCGACGAGGATCGGTTCATCCCCCAGCGGATCGTGCAGGAGGTCCGCGACGTCATGCCCGTCGACGGGATCGTCGCTCTCGACAACGGGATGTACAAGATCTGGTTCGCCCGCAACTATCGGACGACTCGGGCGAACACTCTGCTGCTCGACAACGCGCTGGCGACCATGGGTGCCGGGCTGCCCTCGGCGATCGGAGCGAAGCTGACGTATCCGGACCGTCGGGTCATGGCCGTCGTCGGCGACGGCGGATTCATGATGAACAGTCAGGAGATGGAGACGGCGGTGCGGTTGGGCTTGGACCTCGTCGTGCTCATCCTCGAAGACGATGCCTACGGCATGATCCGGTGGAAGCAGGAATCCGACGGCATGCCCGACTACGGTCTGACCTTCGGCAATCCGGACTTCGTGAAGTACGCGGAATCCTATGGGGCCTCCGGTCATCGGCTCACCGACGTGTCCGAGATGAATTCGGTGTTGTCGTCGGCTTTCGAGGCCGGCGGTGTGCACATCGTCGTCGCGCCCGTCGACTATTCTGAGAACAAGCGGGTGCTCATCGACGAGTTGGGCAAGCACTGAGCCTGCTCGATCGGTGAGGTTTGACTCCGGTGAGGTCCCGCCTCGGCGACTCGCACGGGGCCAAGGCGGGACCCGTCTTTCAGCTCTTTCAGCGCACGCGTGAATTCCCCGCCCGCCACATTCCCGCGCTCTGCTCTTCTTCGTTGCCGACAGAGAGATCGATGCCTTTGCGGTCCCTGAGCAATGAGACGGCGAAAAGAGAGATCACCGCCATTATCACCAGATAGAGCGAAACCGAGGCTGTCGTGCCCGTCGCCTGCAGGAGTGCCTGGGCGATCGTCGGGGCGAACGCACCGCCGATGACAGCTCCCAGGGCATAGGAGATCGCGACCCCGGAGAATCGGATCGACGCAGGGAAGAGTTCGACATAGAGCACGGCCTGCGGACCGTAGGAGAGACCGAGCCCAATGGAGAAGATTCCCAGCGACAGGTAGAGCAGACCCAATGATCCGGTGTCGATGAGCCAGAACAGCGGGAAAGCAGTGACGATGAGGATGACGAATCCGATGACATAGGTGCGCACCCGGCCGATGGCATCGGACAGGTAACCTGAGACCGCGGTCGAGACCAGCCAGACGAATGACCCGAAGGTGATGGCCAGCAGCACATCGGTCTGCGAGAAGCCCACTGCATCGGTCGTCGCATATTTCGTCACGAACCCGCCAGTGGTCATATACCCGCTGGCATTGTTACCGGCGAAGATGAGTGCGGCGACGAATACAAGAGGCAGATGCTTCTTCAACAGCACGAGGATCGGTGCCTTGCGCTTGGCCGACTCGACCTGGATTTCTTTGAACACCGGAGTGTCCTCGACGGCCCTCCGTACCCAATAGCCGACGCCGATGAGCACGACCGAGAGCAGGAACGGCACTCTCCATCCCCATTCCATGAATGCGTCTCCCGGTGAGATGACTCCGGTCATGAGTGCAATAACGCCTGACGACAGCAACATGCCCAACGGAACTCCGAGCTGCGGGTAGGATCCGGCCCGACCACGCTTGTCCACATCGGCGTGTTCGACGGCCAGCAGGGCCGCGCCGCCCCACTCCCCTCCGGCCGAGAGGCCCTGGATGATGCGCAGGAGAATAAGAAGGACCGGTGCTGTCACCCCGATGGTCTCGTACGTGGGAATGAGACCGATGAGGGCAGTGGCCACACCCATCGTGACCAATGTGACGACGAGGATGAAGCGTCTGCCGAGCTTGTCGCCGAAGTGGCCGGAGAGGAAGGCGCCGAGCGGCCGGAAGAGGAAGGAGATGCCGATCGTCGCGAAGGCGAGCAGCTGGTCGACGCCCTCACCCGCCGGCGCGAAATAGAGGTGGGCGAAGACGAGCGCGGCCGCGGTCGAATACGTGAAATAGTCGTACCATTCGATCGTCGTACCAATGATGGAGGCGAACGCGACCCTCCGCTGATTCGCTTTCTGCGCCGTCGGCGTCTGTGCGTGTGTGGCAGTCATGAGAACGTCCTTGTTCTGTCGTGGTGGTTAGAAATTGTCAGTCCAGAGTCACCGACAGCCGTGATGTGACATCGGCACCCGGGCGAGACACTGAAATCCGGTCGGGGCATCCGCCGCCGGGCTGGAACAGCCGGTCAGACCGGTGAGAGCGTCTCGGACAGATTCGTCAGAACTCCTTCTGCCCACTCACAGGCCGCTTCGGTTGCCGGTACCGGCCCTCCGGCATCGTGGCGACCGTATTCGCCAAGCCGAGTCGCTCCCTGAGCCTCGAGCGCTTCTGTCATCAGTTCGCTGCCCCGCGAATATGTCTTCGTGTAGCTGGCGTCGCCCATCCCGAACACGGCGAATCTGACGCCGTCGAGCTCAACGGGCAGGTCGCGCAGTTCATCGTAGAATTGCGCGGCCGAGCTCGGGACATCACCGTCGCCGTACGTCGAGCACACGAGCAAATAGAATCTCTCCGGCTGCAGGTCCGACGGTGACACCGCGGACAGGTCCGAGACCTCCACCTCGGGAAGCTCTCGCAGGACCGTGCCGAGTTCCTCGGCGACGAGTTCAGCGTTGCCGGACTCCGTGCCGAACAGGATCGTCACCGGCATCCCGGGAGACAGGCCCTCAACCGTGCTCGCCGCAGCGTCCGGCAGATAGTCGTCGAGGTCGGTGTCCTCAGCTGTGGCCATCAGGTCCTCACGAGAGGTGATCTTCGCTCGGCAGCGACCTTCACCGGCGCCGAGGCGCTCCTTGAGGTCGATCCGGCGCCAACCGTCGAAATCGATGGCGGTCTCCCCCGGGTCGAGCCCTGGAGCACCGGTGGCGATCGACCCGGTGCTCACCTCAGCGGCGATGGTCGCAGCAAGGATCCTGGCGTCTGTGCGCTGGTCGGGGATGGTTCCGCGGCCGGCACCCTTGAGCCAGCCGATGGCGAAAAGGTTCTCGTCGATCCTGCCGTCTGCGGGGATCGGCGTCGCCGGGCAGATGCCCTGTTTCGCCATCGACATCGGGTCTCCGACAAAGCCGATGGCGGTGATGACAGAATCCACGTCGAGGTGAACGGCCGCACCGTCATGGGTGATGTCGATCCCATCGACCTGCCGAGCGGAGGAAATCGAACCGGTGATCGCATCGGGTGTGCTTGAGAACCACCAGTGCATCTCGATCGCGTCTGCTGGCCCTGTTTGGTATTGGGTATTTTCTGCCGGTTCGACGAGGTCACGGAGGGCATCGAGCTTCGCGTCCTTGCCCTCGGCAACCGTCGACAGATCGACACCATGAAGTGTGTGAGTCAGCCCCGGAACTCGAGCCAGTTCACGGATCATGACCGGATCGAATTTCGCAGTTCGCGATGCTGAACGACCGATGATGTCGATGCGAGCGATCGATTCTCTCATCGGCCCATGTATGGTGTCGTCGATGTCGCTGCCGACCAGGGACTCACGTGCACAGGTGAGCAGCCGGACGATGTCGATGGCGACATTGCCCTGACCGACAACGGCAATTCTCCTACCCAGTTCGACCGCCGACCGCTCCTCATCGGGGTGCCCATTGAGCAGGCGGGTGATCCTGCCTGCCCGGTGCACCTGGGGCAGGTCGTCTCCGGGGATGCCGAGGGTACGGTCGAGGGAGAGCCCGCTGGCGAGGACCACGCTGTCATAGTTCTCCTTGAGCTCATCCATCGACACGTCGATGCCCAGTTCGGTGTTGCCGATGAATCTCACTCGGGGATCGGTGAAGAGTCGGTCGAACTGACTCGTCACGGATTTGGTGCCCTGGTGATCAGCCGCAACTCCATAGCGCAGCAGTCCGTATGGCACGGGGAGCTTGTCGAAGATGTCGACGCGGCCTCCGGGCACCTGCCGCAGTATCTCCTTCGCACTGAAGCAGCCTGCCGGTCCGGCACCGATGATCGCGATCGTGGGTCCGTGCGACCGGCCAGCCGCATCGTCACTCGTCGCGGCCGCTCGGCCACAGGCGGACTTTCCGTAGTCGGGCTCTGTCCGCGCGCTCGACCACGTCACGGGGAGTTTGAGCATGCCGCGGAACACCCAGCCTCCGACCGCAGTTTCACGAGATTCATCGACGCGCAATCCCTCAAGACTGTTGAAGAGGAGCGGAAGAGCCACTTCGGCGATCTCGGCTCTTGCGGCCCAGTTGCCCAGGCACACGTGCACTCCTTTGCTGAAGGCCAGATGCGGTTTCGCTTCCCGATGGATATCGAACCGATCGGCGTGTTCCCATACGGTTTCGTCGCGATTGGCCGAGAGCACGCAGATTCCGAGCTTCGCTCCTGCAGGCAGGTGGGTGCCCGCGAGGACGGTGTCCTGGGTGGTTTGGCGGGAATACATGCCGATGGGGGCGATCCACCGAATGGTCTCCTCGAACACAGTTGGCCACAGCTGCGGGTTGGCCATGACGGCCTCACGCTGATCGGGGTGGTTGAACAGGGCAAACGCCGCAACTCCGAGAGCATCGCGGGGCTCGTTGAGTCCCCCGCCGATGGTCATCTTGATGTTCGCCCGGATCTGCTCGATCGGCATGGTTTCGCCCGGCATCGATAGGAGCCCCGAGATGAGCGAATCATCACGGTGGGTGAGATGGTAGTCGAGCATTTCGTCGAGTGCCGCGTCGACCTCGTTGAACGACCGCTCCCCCTTGGCCCAGACTTCGGGGTCGTCCGCGTAGTTGCCGGTGGCGTCGATCATCGTCTGCGACCAGCGCTGCAGGTCAAGCTGATCGGCGTTGTACAGCCCGAGCATGCGACGCAGGGTCTCCGCTGCAAAGGGCGCGGCGAAGTCCCAGATGAGGTCGATATCAGTGCCTTTTTCGACGAGTTGATCCAAAAGATCCTCGGCAACTTCGCGGTACATAGATGTCCACACGCGTTTGACGTAACCGGGCTTGAGCACCGGTTGCCAGGCTCGGCGCTGCTCATAATGTTCGGGATCATCGCGTCGGAGCATGGAATGGCCCATCGCGCGGATCTGCAGGGAGCCCTCTTCGTTCGCGGAGAAGATGTCCTGGTCATGTTCGGTTGCGCTGACGGCCTCATAGCTGGTGATGAGATAGCGGTTGACCGCAGGAACCCAGTGCACTCCGCCTTCGGCACGGAGCCGTTCATAGATCGGAAACGGATTCTCGTAGAGTTCCGGGATCTTCACCCAGTCCGCCACCGGTGCCGAGGTGACTGCCCTGCGGGTGTGTTCGTGAAGACCTGACGTCATCATCATCTCCTCATCGTTGCGACAGCTTATGTCGGTGCGATCACTCTGTGATCGTGTTCACAGTCCAGTCTGCGATGGGTACTATGAAAGGAAAAGCGGAATTAATCTGAGAACTAATCCGGAAATACGAAGATGCATTCTGATCACGCCCCGAACTATTCACTGAGGCAACTGTCTTATCTCCTCACCGCAGCCCGGCTGGGTACGAACTCGGCCGCGGCGGCGGAACTGCATGTCTCCTCCTCGGCAATCTCCGATTCGATCACCGCGCTCGAACATCAGATGGATGCACAGCTGTGCGTGAGGAGGAAGGCTCAGGGACTGGTGCTCACTGCCGCCGGAAGACAGGTGGCCGCCCGAGCCACGCGCCTGATCTCCGAGGCGAACGAACTCGAGCGTGAACTCAGATCACACGATGGCGAACTGGCCGGTCCGATCACCATCGGTTGCTATCCGACTCTGGCACCGGTGATTCTGCCCGTACTGCTCGACGATTTCGGCAAGCAGCACCCACGAGTAAGTCTCGAAATAGTCGAGACCACACAGGACCGCTTGACCGGAACTCTGGAGTCTGGAGAGATCGACGTTGCTTTTGTCTACGAGACGCTCATTCCGGGGACGCCGAACCACGCGAGACTCTTCGCACAGCCTGCCCATGTGATCCTGGCAGCAGATGATCCCTTCGCTGCTCGAGAGGCCGTGCGTCTGGAGGATCTCGTCGAACGTGACATGATCCTCCTCGACTCTCCTCCTTCGAGCCAACACACGCTGGGAATGTTCCACGACCGAGGTTTGGCGCCGAGGATCCGTCACCGAACGACCAGCTACGAAGTTGTGAGAACACTTGTCGGTCGCGGACTGGGCTACGGCGTCTTGGTTCAGAGGCTGACGAATACTGCCAGTTATGAGGGGTATCCTCTGATCGTCAAGGAGATCAAGCCGGCAGTTGAGCCAGTCGGCGTCGAAGTGATCTGGCCCTCTGACCACGCGTCGCCGAAGCGCGCACAGGCTCTGGTCGAGTTCGCCAAGAACCAGCAATGGACATGATGTAGCAGCTGATGGCTGCAAGACTCGGACGCACGGTCGGCGACCGCCTTCCGGCCCTCGGATGCCCGACGCAATGCTGTTGTACGCTCGCGTGTTCTTTTTGAACCAGGACCGATTCCCGTTCCCGAGCATGGACGACGCGCATCGACGAATACTCACGATGCTCATTCCACGGTGATGCCGAGCTCCCGAGCGAAGAGGTCGGCAAAGAGCATGAGCTGGGTGTCGTCGATCGTCGCTCCGCGCAGCGAGTGCACCCCGGAGATCTTGTGCGGCTGCAGCCCACGGATATCGACACTGCCGAGAGTCGCTCCCTCGCATTGGAAAGCACCGACACTGCTCCCTGGAAACGCGACCCGACTGACTTTGGCGCGGTCAAGGTCGATCTCGTCGATGACGCAGTCCCGGAATTCGACATCGGTGAGCGTGGCCCCGCGCAGGTTGAGATACGAGATGCGACAGTTCTCAAATCGCACCTTCTCCCACACGCTGTCATGAGTCACCCCCGCGCCGATCCGTGTGCCTCGGATCTCCGTGTGCAGAAGGCTGCCTCGTGGCATCGTCCACGTGTCGGCCCGACAGTCGTCGACCCGTGTTCCGGAGAAACGCCCGCCCGTCAGGTTCGCCGGCGCCTCTGCTTGGCCGAAGTTCACTCGCGTCAGTGTGCAGTCGAGGAACGTCGCCTGTGCCGAGTCAACCTCGGTGAGGTCGAGATCGTTGAATTCCATACCTTCGAGGAATTCTTCTGCGCCAAGGTCTCCGAGGTAGCCGGGAGTCAGTGAGCCGAGGGTGATCTTGGGTGCGCGGGGAGGTTCGGTCGTCATGTGCTCACCGTATCTGGCTCGCCGGACACGGGGCGTTCTCACCCGTTCGGCCCACGTTGCAGCTGCGTGACCGATACACTGCAGGAGGAGTGCTCTCAGCATGCGCCGCTTCGAAGCGGCTTCGTTCCAGGAGGTGATCGATAGGTGTTCTACCCTCCGATGATCGGCTATCTGGTCATTGCCGCTGTCTGCGTCCTTATGCAGCTGGGAATCGCTCGGAGAATGATCGGTCGCAATCGGATAATCGGGATTCGGACGAAGCACACTCTCAGTTCAGACGAGTCGTGGGAACGCGGCCAGCAGGCGGCTGCGCCCTATGTCTATGGCGTGGCCGTGGTCGCGATCGGCCACGCGGCGGCTCTGGCCGCTGTGGAAGCATTCGAGCTCCCGCGAACTGTGGGACATCTGCTCGCCCTTTCAGGGTGGATCATCATCCTGGCTTGCTGCGTTTTCATCTGGCGTGCCGCCAATTCAGCGGCAAAGGCCACACCCCCAGAACCTCTCACCCGCTGATTCCGAGCACTCCCGCAGATGCGCACGCTCGCAGTGTCTCGTTCAACAGCTTTTCAGGTTTTCGATACGAGGCACCATCGATAGTCCGAATGGCTGTTGTTCCACGACGCCGAATCGGCCGCTTCCGACATCAGCCGGTGCGAGCGCTGCGCCGCTCGACGCTCTCTTTGATCCTGAGAAAGACGTCCGCAGAGAAAAGGTCCTGCCAGCGAAGGCGAAAAACCGCGTAACCGAGATTCCGCAACTTGTATTCTCGGCGACGTTCCTTCTCCATCTCATCCCGAGGGTTCTTCCCCGGCAAATGGTATTTCCCCTCGCCGTCGAACTCAGCGATGACTCTTGCCTTCTTGTTCGCGAAATCCGTGCGGCCGATGAAACGGCCCTGCTCATCGTAGAACTCCACTTGCGGTTCGAACCCCGGAACCGAATACTCAACAAATCGGACAGCACAGATCGATTCCGACACCGACTCGCGACCGCCATTCATAAGGTGCACTGCGTCAGCGACTCTCCGTGCCAAGGTCCGCGGAGGATGTGCCTCGCAATACCTGATGATGGCTTGTTCCGATGTGAACCCGCGATGCACCGCGGCATCAAGGACTGCCACGGCAAAAGCCAACGGGTAGTCTCGTGCAATGTCAGAGAGAGTCCTCAGCACTGACGTCACCGGAATCCCAGCTACCTCGACGATGTCGGACTCCGCCAAGTCTCGACGCCGAATCAGCATCGTCGCATGGCGCACTCCGTACTTCGGATGAATTGCTTCGGCCATCGGGCTGCTGTCTTTGTCGAGATACGGGATGGGCAACCCGTGGACGATCAACGCGCTGCGATGAGATAAGACGCAGCGGGGCGGCATACGGCCAGCGTAGGATCGGACCAAGATGCGCAAGTCCTCATCCCGCTTCCGCATCCCAGATTCTTCGACTGGAAGATTGACATCCGCCGCTGCGGCAAAAGTTGCCACGTAGCCGTGGTCAGGGTGCCTGCACTCTTTTGACACAACGTAGATCCCGTGGCGCACACGTCGAAGACAGCATCGCAAGGCGTGGGTGATCTGATGCGTTGACCACCCGGCGTCTTGGAGGTCTGCGGTACTCAAGCAGATGAACATGCTCACCAGCATGTGCCGTGCCACAGCAGACAGGCAAGGGCGGCGCAAGGGGCTGTGGACAACCCCTGACTCGTGCGCACAGGGTCAGAAAATCAGCCGCCCTCGTCTCCCAACCTGGCCGAATCCGCGCTTCCTCCCAGGCAAGCTGCGGACGGGACGACCGGACTCGTTCAACCACGAATCAGGTTTTCGATGCTGGCTCGTATCGAAAACCTGATTCGCCGTTGAATGAGGCGCTCAAAACCGTGTGGCCGTTGAGCCAGGCTCAATTATCTGTTTCACAGTGCCGCTGGCTCAGCAAAGATGGCCGCGCCCACGAAACCTCACATCCGTTGGTTGCGCGCACTCTCATAGATGCACACGCCGGCGGCAGTCCCGAGGTTGAGGCTTTCGGCCGAGCCGTAGATCGGCACGGCAACAGACGAATCGCACAGCTCCAGATCCTCGGCACTCATCCCCCATGCTTCGTTGCCGAAGACCCACGTGGTGCGCGCGGTCAGATCCAGCCCTGTGTCCCACGGGTGGTGAAGATCGTGCGCCTCGTCGTTTGCGTCGGCCGCGAGGACCTGCAGGCCGCGGGCTCGCGCAAGTTCAGTGACCTCGGACAGTCCGACTCCGGTGACGACGGGGATGTGGAAAAGAGAGCCGGCAGTTGAACGCACCACCTTGTCGTTATAGGCATCAACGGACGACGATGTCAGCACCACAGCGTCGGCGCCGGCGGCATCGGCCAGGCGGATGATCGTACCGGCGTTGCCCGGGTCGCGGACCTGGGAAAGGACGACGACAAGCTGCGCTTCCTTGTTCAGTACCGAGGTCAGCTCGACATCGAGAGTCTTGCACACGGCGACGACCCCCTGCGAATTCACGGTCGTCGCCAGCTCGGTGAGCACCTCGGGGGTGACGATGCTGCACTGCAGACGCCCATGTTTGGCCGAGGCCATGAACTCGGGATGCTCCTCGGCGGCTTCCTCGGTGATGAACAGCTCGACCACGGAGCCCGCCAGCGCCAATGCCTCACGCACGGCCTGCGGACCCTCGACGAGGAACTGCCCCGTGGCCTTGCGGTCACGACGCTTGAGCAGCTTCGCGGCGTTCTTGATCCGCTTCGACTGCGGCGAGGAGATGACGTCAGGGAGCTTCATGCGTGCGTGGTCCTAAGAGTCGATGGAGGGAGCTGCTGGAATACGAGAACTTTGCCGGGAGGGAGCCAGGCCGGGTCGGTGCCGCGGCCGGCACGAACCGACCTAGAGCGCGAGCGATGGCCCGAACAGACTCGACGGCCCCGAACCATGTCAGTTCGGGGCCGTCGACGGTCACCGAGGTGACCAATCAGTCACGAGTGTGACTGGAGTATTCAGGTGACGCTGCTCAGGCGGCGTCGGTCTTCGCTGCGTTGACGTCAGCAGGAAGAGCGTCCTTGGCGACCTTGACCAGGTGCGCGAAGGTGGCCGAGTCGTTGACGGCGAGCTCAGCGAGCATGCGACGGTCGACCTCGACTCCAGCGGCCTTGAGGCCCTGGATGAAACGGTTGTAGGTCATGCCGTTGGCGCGGGCGCCGGCGTTGATGCGCTGGATCCAGAGGCGACGGAAGTCCCCCTTGCGCTTGCGACGGTCACGGTAGCTGTAGACCAGCGAATGAATGACCTGCTCTTTGGCCTTGCGGTACAGGCGCGAGCGCTGTCCGCGGTAGCCGCTTGCCCGGTCGAGGATGACCCGGCGCTTCTTGTGGGCGTTGACCGCCCTCTTCACACGTGCCACGTGTTACTCCTTTGAAAAGTTCGTATCTTCCGGCGGTGCCGGACTCTGGTTCAAGCTGTGGGAGCCGGTGATCGGCTGCCCGGGGAGATCCCGGAGACTCGTCCGAGAAAGAAGACCCGAAAGGGGTCTCACCTGCCCTTGAGCTTGCCCAGAAGCTTGCGGGCCATGGCGCGGTCTCCACCGGTGATGACCTGGTCGGTGGACACCCGGCGCTTGCGGCCCGAGGACTTGCCCTCGAACTTGTGCTGGTTGTTCACGCCTTCACGCATGATCTTGCCAGTGCCAGTCACGCGCATGCGCTTCTTGGCGCTGCTGTTCGTCTTCTGCTTCGGCATAGTGCCGTTCTCCTTTGCAATTCGTTGTCGGCGGTGGCCGCCGGCAACTACTTCACACGCACAGACCAGGGGGCCTGGAACGCGACGTTACCTGTTTGCTCACGCCTCGGGTTGAGCTGAGTTCTTCTCTGCAGCAACCCGATCGCGACGGGACTTCACCTCAGCGGACTTGCCCTTGGCACCTGCCGATGCCTTGCGAGCCTCCGCCTTGGCGTCAGACTTTGATTTGTGCGGGGCGATGACCATCACCATGTTGCGTCCGTCGACTCGCGGGGAGGATTCGACGGTGCCGAGGTCCGACACATCTTCGGCCAAGCGGTTGAGCAGCTTGATGCCCATTTCCGGGCGGGACTGCTCACGTCCGCGGAACATGATCATGACCTTGACCTTGTCGCCGCCTTCGAGGAAGCGGGTGACGTGGCCCTTCTTCGTCTCGTAATCGTGTTCGTCGATCTTGAGACGGAAGCGGATCTCCTTCAGCGCAGTGTTCGCCTGGTTCTTCCGGGCTTCCCTGGCCTTCTGAGCAGATTCGTACTTGAATTTTCCGTAGTCCATGAGCTTGGCTACGGGTGGCTTCGCCTGCGGGGCTACCTCGACGAGATCGAGATCCGCCTCACGGGCGAGATCGAGTGCCTTGCGAATGGCAACGATACCGACCTGTTCACCATTGGGTCCGACCAACCGGACCTCGGGAACCCGAATCCGGTCATTGATGCGCGTCTCGCTGATGTGTTCACTCCTTTTGCTCAAATGTGGTCGTGGCAACGAAAAAGGCTCCCGTTGACACATGCCAAGGGAGCCTGCACACACGAGCAGTACGGTCAACCGTACGTCTTCGGTGAATACACCTCGATCTGCAACCCATGCGGACAGTCGTCCGCGGGAGAGATCTTTGGACCCGATCGCTCTTCGCGATCAAGGTGGGAGTCAGACTCCGCTTCGCACCAGCTACCAGTGTACTACGCTTCATGACTCTTCGCACATCGAGACCCTGGTGTGATCGCCGCGTTGATTTATATGTCAAGCTTATGGCATGAGTTCTGAAGAATCCGTTCCCGCCGAGGCGGTCGCCGAAGTCACCCGCGATATCGCCGAGGTTCCCGCCGTCGAGGTCATCACCTCCAGCGCCGTCCATCTCATGTCCGCCGCCGCCATCAAGTGCGGCCTCGCCGAAGACGGACCGGACGGCCCCGGGTCCGACCTCAAGGACCTCGATGAGGCCCGTAAGCTCATCACGGCGCTGGCCGGCTTCATCACCGGCGCCGCCACGGTGATCGGCGATCACCACGCCCGCCCGCTGCGCGATGGACTGCGCAGTCTGCAGCTGGCCTTCCGTGAGGCCTCGGAGATTCCCGACGCCCCCGGCGAAGGCCCCGGAGAGAAGTTCACCGGCCCCGTCCGCTGACCCCACTCCCCCGCCAATAGCTGATCCAGCGGCCCTCGATCATCGATCGGGGGCCGCTGTCGCATCCTCACTCGCCGAGGCGGCCGACCACCGCGGACATGAGGTTGTCTTCGACGTCATCGAATCCCGGCCCGAACTGACCGAACCGCAAGGCATTGATGAGCCCGACGATGCCGACCCAGATCGTGACGGTCTCCAGAATGACGGAATCGTCGTAGCCGAGCCCGAGCTCTTCGAACCCTTGTCGCAGCGGCTTGAGCGTCGCGCTCGGTTTCCGCACTTCGACACCCGAGGTGCCCTGCACCTGTCCGGCCCGGCTGGCAACCTCGAAATCATTGCGGGATTCCGCCACCAGGGATGCCAGGGCGACCATGATTCGTGTTCCCGGCACCACGGTCTCTTCCCGTGGGGCCTCATAGTCGGCGATCGGAGTGCCGTAGATGAGCGCCCAGCGGTTCGGATACCTCCGCGCCCAGGCGAGCATCGACAGCGCCAGAGTCTCCACGTTCCGCTGCTCTGCCAGAGCCTCATCGACGGTGTCGGCGATCTGGGTGAAAGCGTCACGGATGAGGATCGTCAGCAGCTCATCGCGGCTCTTCACATAGCGGTAGACCGCGCTCGAGACGACACCGAGCTCGCGGGCGATCGCCCTCAGAGACAGGCCGTCGACCCCGTCTTCGTCGATCATCCGGTTGCCGATGCGTGTGATCTGCGCTTCGGTCTCGACGCGAGCGCGCTGGCGTGGGGTCGTCTCAGTCATGGATCCACTCTACGATCCGAGAACAGAGATAACAATTGTGAGCACTGCTCTTGAATTGAACCGCCTTGAGGTCTACGCTGATTTTTCGAGATCACCGCTCTCTCAATTTGATTCGAGGTCATCGGAAAGGACCCGTCATGAAGCAAGCACTCGTCATCGGCAACGGCCAGATCGGTTCGGAGATCGCCGCCCAACTCATCGGCTCAGGGGTCACCGTGCGCATCGCCACGCGCTCGGGTGGCCGTGCACAGCAGGCCGTGACCGTTGGGGCACCGGCACCCAGTCCCGCTCCCGCGCATATCAGGGCCGACGCCACGGACCGTTCGCAGCTGGCTCAGGCTGCGGAGGGCGTCGATGTGATCTTCGCCTGCGCTCATGCCCCCTATGACAGCCGGAAATGGGAACAGGTCCTCCCGCGGCTGGATCAGGCGGTCCTCGACACCGCCGCCGAACTGAGCATCCCCGTCGTCTTCCCCGAATCGGTATACGCCTTCACCGGCCTCACCCGACCGATCACCGAGACCTCACCCTTCGCTCCTGTCGAAGACAAAGGCCGAATCCGGCAGCGGCTCCTCGAGGCTCGCTCCGCTCATTCTGCGACGTCTGCCAGTGTCATCGCCGGGGATCTGCTCGGCAGAACCGCAGAGAAGTGGTCATCGGTCGTGCGGATGTGCATCACCGAGCCGATCTCCAAGGGGCGCCGCGCCCTGGTCCCGGCACGGACAGATGTCCCTCATGGAATCACCGTCATCGCCGATCACGCGGCCGCAATGATCCAGGCGGCAGAGGATCTGACGACCGTCCCCGCGGGGACGCATCAGCTGCGCATCGCACCGGCCTCGAATCCGACTCTCACTGAGATCGCTGATTTCACCGCGGACGTTCTGGGGCAGAAGCACAAGCGTCCGGTCCCGGTGCCGCGCTGGGTGACCAGGGCCGTCGGTGCGTTCGAACGCTCCTTCTATGAGCTCAACCAGCTGGCCCCCATCTGGTACGAACCCTGCGTCATCGAACCGGGCACCTTGGCCGACGCGGTCCCGATCACCGATTGGCGCGACGGCGTGCGGCAGATGCTGTGAGCACTACCCGGTGCGCCCTAGTTGAGGAAGATCCCATTGCCCGGTCCCAGCGGCAGGTCGAAGAAGTACCAGATGGCCAACAGCGCAGCCCACGCGAGCCAGAACGGGATGACGAATGGGAACATTCGCGAGATCACGGTGCCCAGCCCCGCGCTCGGCTCGTAGCGGCGGACGAGGCCGAGGAGGACGATCATGTACGGGTTGAGCGGGGTGATGACCTGAGTGGCTGAATCTCCGACGCGGAAGCCGGCCTGGATGAACGCGGGTTCGTATCCGAGCAGGGTGAACAGGGGCACGAACACCGCGGCCATGAGAGTCCACATGGATGAGCCGGAGATGATGAACAGGTTGAGCACGCTGGCCAGGAGCATGAAGCCGATGACCGCGGCAAACCCTGTCAGCCCGATCGCCTCGAGCCCCGAGGCACCGGCCACAGCGATCCACGAACCGATGCCCGTCCAATTGAACAGAGCGATGAACTGGCCGAGGATGAACGCAAGGATGAGGAATGACATCATGTCGATAATCGACTGACTCATCATCCTCACCAGATCGTTCATCGACCGCACGGTGCGCACGGCGAATCCGTAGACGACTCCCATGAGCATGAAGTAGGCGAAGACGATGAACACGATCGATGACAGCAGCGGTGACTCCGGCAGGAATCCGCCGTCCTCGTTGCGCCACGGCGAGTTCGGGATGAGCACGGAGAACAGGATCAGCGCGGTCAGCAGCAGCGCTGCGAGAACAGCCCAGATCAGACCCCGCTTCTCCTGCGGTTCGAGTTCGGCCCTGATCTCGGACTCTTCGTCCTCGGCTTCGCCACCGCCTGCGCTCCCGGATTCGCCGTACGGGTTGTCCGCTCGATACTCTTTCGCCAGCCCCTGAGCTCCTGCATTCGCGTATTCGCGGGGGACGCCTCGGCGGATCATGTTCGGTTCGATGAGACGGTCGATGATGAATCCGGCGACGATGGCCAGCACGATCGACGACGCGATGTTGAAGTAGTAGTTCGACACGGGGTTGACGGCCGTGAAGTCGGTGTTCGGCAGGGTGTCCATCACCGAGGTGGTGATGCCGGCGAACAGCGCATCGAGGCTCGTCGGCACGATCGACGTCGAATATCCGGCACCGGTGGCGGCGAATCCGCCGATGAGCCCGGCCATCGGGTGGCGACCGGCGGCTTTGAACACGAGCGCGGCCAAGGGCGGGATGATGATGAACGCAGAGTCGGACATGATCGACCCGGTGACTCCGACGAACCCGACGGCGTAGGGCAGCAGCCAGCGTGGACTCCTGCCGAAGGCGATGCGCACGGCCGCGGCGAGCATTCCCGACTTCTCAGCGACACCGACGGCCAAGAGGATCGGCAGCACGGTGGCCAGCGGCGGGAATCCGAGGTAGTTCTCCCCCATCGTCGTCGTCAGCCACGACAGTCCCTCACCGGTGAACAGTCCTTTGATCGCGATGGTCTCGTCATCGCCGGGGATGGTGACCGAGACCCCGGCCATCGCCATCGCCGTCGAGACCAGCCCGGTGATGATGAACAGACCGAGGAAGAGGGTGAAGGGCTCCGGCAGCTTGTTGCCGACGTTCTCGACCCAGTCCAGCAGTCGCTGCCCGATGCCGACCTTGCCCTGTGTCGTCGTTGACATGGATGCTCTCTTTCTTGCGGTGGTCAGAGTCCTCAGGCGATCAGGCGAAGTAGTTCTCGACGTCGATGGCTCCCCCGTCTCGAGCGAACTCTTCGGCGACTTCGGCGGCCAGGGCATCGTCGACGAGGAAGTCCAGGGCCGTACACGCCAGTCCATAGGCCGCGTCGCTCGCTGCTGACTCTGCGGCCGGGGTCTTCGCGGCTTCGGCGAATTCACGGGTGTGCAGGGCCACCTCGGCGTCGGCGGTCTTGATGAGCGGGTGAATGCCGGGGATCCGGTAGGAGACGTTGCCGAAGTCTGTGGATGCGGCGATCGACTCGTCGAGGACACCGCGGGGAAGCGGAGACCGCCCGCGGGCCTGTTCGTGCTCTGCCCAACGTCGGGTCAGCGCCGAGTTCGCGCGCACGGGCAGCGACGGCGGGTGTTCGTCCCAGGCGACGTCGACTCCGGTGCCGGTCATCAGTGCAGCACCCTGCGCGGCGTCTTCGACCCGGTCCGAGAGCTCCTTGAGCGTTTCTGGGAACTTCGACCGGACGTAGCACTGGACCGTGGCGGCCTCGGTGATGATCGACGGTCGGGTGCCGCCGTCGGTGATCACGGCGTGCAGGCGCGAGATCGGGGGCATCTGCTGCCGCAGCAGGCCGAGTCCCTGGTAGAAGAGGTTCGCCGCGTCGAGGGCGTTGCGGCCCATGAACGGCTGCGCCGAGGCGTGGGCTGCGATGCCGGAGTAGGTGACGGTGAGCAGTCGCCGTCCCAACCACACCTGGTCGGCGCAGTCGTAACCGTAGCCGTGGACCATGATCGCCGCATCGAGACCGTCGAAGGCACCGGCCCGGGCCATGACCTCCTTGCCCGAGTGCCCCTCTTCTGCCGGGGTGCCCAGCAGCACGACGGTGCCCGGCACAGCCTCGGGATCCTTCTCATACAGTGCGTGGAGTGCGAGGAAGGCGCCGACTCCCGCGGTGGCGATGATGTTGTGTCCGCAGGCGTGTCCGATCTCGGGCAGGGCGTCGTATTCGGCGAGGATCGCAATGGTCCGACCCTGCCCGGAACCGGTCGTGGCCCGCAGCGTCGTCTCGACCCCGTACAGTCCCGTCTCGACGTCGATGCCGTGCTTGTCCAGTACCGAGGCGATTGCGGCGACGGATTCGAATTCGACGAAGGCGGTCTCGGCCAGCGTATGGATCGTGTGGAGCAGGTCCTTCAGCTCGCTCTGTGCGGCCTCGAGGCCTGCGGCGATTCCGGTGCGGCTCGTCTCCGGGGCACCGGCGAAGTCCGAGTCCCAGTCGGCGGCCGCTTCGGCCCGAATCCGGGTCTGGTGGGCCATCTGGTCGAGGTAGCTCTCGTCCGGTGCGGTCGGGTGATTGAGATCACGGATTCCACTCATGGCTGTAAGCATAGGTGTCTTGCCGTTGTGGCACACCCGATTCCGTCATTTCCGATCCCGTCATGTCCGAATCCGCCGAGGCGGCACCGCATGATCCGGTGTCCGTCGGGGTCTCGTCGATGCCGGGGTTCGGTGAGTCTCAGGCTTCGATGATGCGGATGGCGAGGGAGTCGATCTTCGCGACGAGCTCCTCATCGGCGGCGACGGTCTCCTGGAACCGGCGCACCTCTTCCTGCGGCACCTCGGATTCGACGCCGAGGGTGATGCCGAGCTCCGGTCCTGCGAAGTGGACGGAGTTGCTGCCGGGGCTGACGCCCAGCCGAGCCAGCCACGGAAACGACTCGGCGATGGCACGCAGACGCCGGGCCACCTCGGCGTCGGCCCAGGACGGGGTCCAGGGCTGGGACTGGACGAAGGCGAACATGGACGGCCGGCGCAGCAGGAACGAGGGCTCGGCTCCCGGGTCGAGGACGACGAGCTGGGATTCGGCCTCGATCGCACCGAGCACGAGCCGTTCGGATTCGATCGGCACGGGACGCGCATCCGGGTGCCAGGCGGTCAGCGGCGGAATGCCGGAGAAGCCGGGCGTGCACTCGCGTCCGTCCTCGGCCTGAAGACGGACCATCGCCATCTCCGAAGAGTTGTCGGCCATGAGCCCGTTCTCTCCGACCTCCTGGTCGACGACCATCGGCACGATCGGGGCGTAGAGCCGGGCCCCGGACAGTGCCGTGACGACCTGCTGGTGTGCGGCGGGTTCCAGGGGCGTTTGTGCGACCTGGTTCAACGCTTCCAGCAGTGCGGTGTCGGCCAGTCCGGAGTCCCCGGAGAACGGGTTGGGTTTGAGCTCCCGCCCGGCCCAGGCCTGTCCGGCCGAGTCCGTGGGCTGATGGGAGTCCTCTGGACCGTGCGAGTGTGTGCTCACCGGCTCACCGTCCTGCGACGTCGAGGGCCTCTTCCAGAGTGAACTTGCCGGCGTAGAGTGCCTTTCCCACGATCGCCGAGTCGACGCCGAAGGGCACGAGCTCACGCAGGGCACGCAGATCGTCGAGGCTGGAGACACCGCCGGAGGCGACGATCGGGGTCTCGGTCTTCTCGGCCAGGGACTTGAGCAGTTCGACGTTGGGGCCCTGCAGGGTGCCGTCCTTGCGGACATCGGTGACGACGTAGCGAGAGCAGCCGGCCGCTTCGAGGGTCTCCAGAACTTCGTAGAGGTCTCCGCCGTCCTGCGTCCAGCCGCGGGCGGCCAGCGTCGTGCCGCGGACGTCGAGTCCGATGGCGACCTGGTCGCCGAAGCGGGAGATCATCTCAGCCGTCCACTCCGGGTTCTCCAGTGCCGCGGTGCCGATGTTCACGCGTTCGGCGCCGGTGTCGAGTGCGCGCTCGAGGCTTTCGGTGTCGCGGATTCCGCCGGAGAGTTCGACCTTGATCCCCACGGCCTTGACGACCTGGTTGAGCAGGTCCGAGTTCGAACCGCGGCCGAAGGCGGCATCGAGGTCGACGAGGTGGATCCACTCGGCTCCCCTGCTCTCGAAGTCCTGAGCCGCGTCGATGGGTGAACCGTAGTCGGTTTCGGTGCCGGCTTCACCCTGGACGAGCCGGACGGCTTTGCCGTCGGCGACGTCGACTGCGGGAAGGAGGACGAGCTTGTTCGGGGTCTCTGTCATTGTGACCTTTCTGCGAAGGGTGCCAGGGGTTTCGGGCAATGCTAGTCGGTGCGCTCGGTCAGGAACTGAGCGGGGCTCTACGAGAACGTGCCGATCCAGTTGCGCAGCAGCTGCGCTCCCGCTTCGGCGGATTTCTCCGGATGGAATTGGGCCGCCCAGGTGGTGTCGTCTTCGACGGCGGCGATGAAGTCGCTGCCGTGTCGGGCCGTGGTCACCTTGGTGTCGGGAGGCGGCTGGGTCGCGGCATAGGAGTGGACGAAGTAGAAGCGCTCCTCGCGGATGCCGGCGAACATCTGCGAGTCCTCCGGCGCGGAGACCTGCGACCAGCCCATGTGAGGAACGACCGGGGCCTTGAGGCCGGTGACGGCTCCCGGCCACAGGCCGATGCCGTCGGTCTGCACGCCGTGTTCCTCGCCTCGGGCGAAGAACACCTGCAGGCCCACGCAGATGCCCAGCAGCGGACGGCCCTGTGCATGGCGGGTCCGGATGAGTTCGCCTCCCCCGACGTTCTGCAGTCCCGTCATGACGGCGGAGAAGGCACCGACGCCGGGGACGAGGAGACCATCGGAGTCGTTGATGACGTCGTGGTCGGCCGTCAGTGTCACCTCGGCGCCGGCGGCAGCGGCCGCGCGCACAGCGGAGCGGACGTTTCCGGCGCCGTAGTCGAGGACCGCGACCGTCGTCATCGCTTTGCGCCCTTGCTCAGCACCGACCAGATCCGCCACAGGGAGAATCCGAGGACGATGGCACCGAAGACGGCGACGACCCAGGCGACGGTGTTGCCGCCGAGGCCCAATGCGACGCCGAAGGCAGCGACGAGACCGGCGAGGACCGCGGCGACGATCCACAGCAGCGCGGTGCGGGCCACCGCGGCACGTCCCGGCGTCATGGTGGCGGCGCTGGCCTGCAGCTTCGTCATCGAACTCGTCGGGATATTGCCGTCGACGTCTTCGGCGGCGACGGTTTCGAGCAGGAGACCTTCGAGCACATCGGGCAGGTTCTTCAGAGCCAGCCCGGCGGGAACATCGGATTCGCGGTTGCCGTGACGGTAATGTCCGGCATCGATCTGCTCTTCACTGCGGACGAGGAGGAGGACCTCATGTTTGCCCGCGAGCTTCGAGATCGCGGCAGCCGCCTCGTTGCCGGCCTGCACATCGGTGTCGGCGAGGACGATTCCGGTGAACTCCCCGATCGGAACGATGGTGCCGTGGATGTTCGACAGCACGCAGGCTGCGGCCAGCTGCTGGGCGACCCCGAAGGGGGTCACGAGAACGGTCGTGCTCACAGGACTCCCTTGGTGCTGGGAACGGAATTGCTGCGGGGGTCTTCTTCCACGGCTTCGCGCAGGGCACGGGCGAAGGCCTTGAACTGGGCTTCGACGATGTGGTGCGGATCGCGACCGCGCACGAGGTCGAGGTGGACGGTCAGTCCGCCGTGGAAGGCGATGGATTCGAGCGAGTGGGAGGTCATCGAACCGGTGAAGTGACCGCCGATGAGGTGGTACTGCTGACCGTCGGGTTCGCCTGCGTGGACGAAGTAGGGGCGACCGGAGACGTCGACGACACACTGGGCCAGGGCTTCGTCGAGTGGAACCGCGGCGAAGCCGTAGCGACGGATGCCGATCTTGTCGCCGAGGGCTTCACGCAGAGTCTGGCCGAGCACGATCGACGTGTCTTCGACGGTGTGGTGGACATCGATATGGGTGTCGCCGGTGGCAGTCACGTCGAGGTCGATCATCGAGTGCTTCGCCAGGGCGGTGAGCATATGGTCGAAGAACGGCACGCTGGTCGAGATGTTCGAGGTGCCGGTGCCGTCGAGGTCGACGGACACGGACACCGTGGACTCGGAGGTGGTGCGTGAGTTCTGGGCCTGCCTCATGGTGTGCCTTTCGTCGGGGCGGAGGATGACGGAGCTGAGCCGGAGGGAGCCGCGCTGGGAGCCGTTGAGCTGGGCGGAGACGTCGGTCGTTCGGCGAGGATGTCCGGGGACTCGGCGAGGATCTCATCGATG
The DNA here is from genome assembly GCF_051351055.1 of Brevibacterium sp. FAM 27836. NCBI lineage: Bacteria > Bacillati > Actinomycetota > Actinomycetes > Micrococcales > Brevibacteriaceae > Brevibacterium > Brevibacterium sp. FAM 27836. Next base: position 3,414,877 of record NZ_CP195711.1, on the reverse strand, counting down.
GCGCGAAGGAACGCGTCGGTCTCATCCTCGGTGCCGGCGTTGACGCGGGCGTGGCCGGCGATGCCGATGTCGCGGATGAGCACGCCGCGGTCGAGCAGCTCCTGCCACAGTCGTGCCGGTGAGGAGATGTTGCCGAAGAGCACGAAGTTCGAATCGCTGTCGTGGACGGTGAAGCCGACTTCAGCGAGATGCTCCGACATGCGGTTGCGGGAGTCGATGAGCCGGTCGACGTTGCCGAGCAGCACGTCGGCGTGTTCGAGGGCGGTGCAGGCAAGGACCTGTGTGACCTCGGACAGGTGGTAGGGCAGACGGACAAGGCGGAGGGTGTCGATGAGTTCGGGGGCGGCGATGGCATAGCCCAAGCGCAGCCCGGCACAGGCGAAGGCCTTGCTCATGGTGCGGGACACGACGAGGCGCGGACGGCCGTCGAGCAGGGTCATCGCCGAGGATGCGGCCGGGCGGGAGAATTCCGCGTAGGCCTCATCGACGATGACGATGCCCGAACAGTTCTCGTAGGCGGCGTCGATGACGTCGAGGCCGATCGAGGTGCCTGTCGGGTTGTTCGGGGTGCAGAGGAAGACGATATCGGGGTCGACCCGTGCGACCTCGGCGGCGACGGTCTCAGCGTCGAGGGTGAAGTCGTCCCTGCGGTCGACGTGCCTCCATTCGGCTCCGGTCCCGGTCGTGATGAGCGGATGCATGGAGTAGGACGGGGTGAAGCCGAGGACGGTGCGGCCCGGGCCGCCGAAGGCCTGGACGATGTGGCTGAGGACTTCGTTCGAACCGTTGGCTGCCCAGATCATGCCGGGTTCGAGTGCGACTGTGTCTCCTGCGCGTTCGTTGACACCGTTGAGATAGGTGACGAGGTGTTCGCGCAGCGCAGTGAATTCCCGGTCCGGGTAGCGGTTGAGCCCGGAGAAGTGATTGTTGACGGCGGCACGCATGCTGTCGACGACGACGTCCGGGAGCGGATAGGCGTTCTCATTGACGTTGAGCTGGACCGGCACGTCGAGGTGCGGAGCCCCGTAGGGCTTGAGCCCGACGAGGTCGGCACGCACTGGCAAAGATTCGATGTTTCCCACGCGATCAGTCTACCGAGAGACTCCCACCGCTCCGGCGGCGGGTCGAGCCTCGAGATCCGACATCGGAGCTCCGGCCCGATGCGGCCGAAAGCAGCTCCCCGGCGACCTCGCACGTTGCCACGCTGCGCGGCTGCCGGTCTCACCCGGCCGGCCCTCAGCGGACGGGGACGTCGAGGGTCTGGCCAGGGTGGACGGTCGGAGTCGTCAGATGGTTGATGTCGACGATATCGGCCACGACATCGCGGGTATCGCGATCAAGTCCGAGGCTCGAGGCCACGGTCCACAGCGACTCGCCTTCACCGACGACGACCGCGTCGGCTTCGATGCCGATGCTCTCGGATTCCGGTTCGGCGACCGCTGCGGCCGAGAACGACTGGGTGGCGAGGAGGAGCGCTCCGCCGATGACGACGAGAGCAATGAGCAGGGTCCGGAGAAGGCGAACCGCCTGGCGTCCACGAGTGGTCAGGCGCAGCCCGGTGTTCTGTGCAGACATCGCATTACCTCTTTCATTCGTACGATTCCACCAGCAATCGGTAGAACGTCTGTTCTATTCAACATGCCAATCGAACAAATGTCCAGTCCAACTCGAACATCTATGCGACAATGAGAGGGAACCAGCGTTGTTGATTGATCTGTCAGAACCATCTCAGCCGGCACTGACACGAGAATCTTCGAAGCGGAGATCACGGCGTCCAGCGGCAGGGAATAGAACGAAGGGGAACGAGCAATGGTTCAGAACAAACGAGGCAGAGGCCGGCCTCGCAACGAAGATGTTGCCAGTGAGATCGCTGCCGCTCGCAGCGATGACGACGAGATTCAGATCCCTGAGGGTTCGACCGGCGAAGACGACTTCCGCCTCACCCCACGTCAGCGTCTCGTGCTCGAAACCATCGAACGCGCTGTCGTGACCAACGGCTACCCGCCGAGCATGCGCGAGATCGGCAAGGCCGCCGGACTCGCTTCGCTCTCGAGCGTGGCCCACCAGCTCTCCCAGCTCGAACGTCTCGGTTATGTCCGCCGCGATCCGAAGCGCCCGCGCGCCATCGAGGTCGTCAATCCGTTCGAAGAGGAAGAGGCGGAGCGGGCGAAGTTCGAAGAGCTTGCCAACAACACCGTGCAGGTGCCGGTCGTCGGACGGATCGCCGCCGGTGGCCCGATCCTCGCCGAACAGGAAGTCGATGACATCTTCTCGCTGCCGACGCAGGTCGTCGGCTCCGGTGAGATGTTCCTGCTCAAGGTCGTCGGCGATTCGATGATCGAAGCCGCCATCTGCCACGACGACTGGGTGGTCGTGCGCAAGCAGCACACCGCGGACAACGGCCAGATCGTTGCGGCGCTGCTCGACGGCGAGGCGACCGTGAAGACGCTCAAGCGCAAGGCGGGTGAGCAGTGGCTGATGCCGCAGAACGAGAACTATGAGCCGATCGACGGCACCTACGCCCAGATCATGGGGCTCGTCGTCGCTGTCATCCGCCGCCTCTGAGCACACTGCCGGCGGCCCCGGCACTCAACGCTCGAACACAGAACGCCTGCGACCGGATCGGTCGCAGGCGTTCTGCCATTCAGGCGGAGCGATCGGTCGTCGAGGCGCAGTGCCTAGTCATTCCGTTTCGGACTCGGCGAGGCGGGCCAGGCTCGTGCGCACGAGCTGAGCGTTCGTCGTCGGCCACATCCGCGGCATCGAGTTGACGAGGAAGCCGGAGTACCGGGCCGAACGCAGCCGCGAATCGAGCACGGCCACCACTCCCCTGTCCTTGGTCGAGCGGATGAGCCGACCCGCTCCCTGTGCCAGACGCAGCGCGGCATGTGTGGCGGAGACGGCCATGAAGCCGTTGACACCCCGCTGATCGGCATCCCGCGCGCGGGCCTGCATGAGCGGGTCGTCGGGGCGCGGGAACGGCAGCCGGTCGATGATGACCAGCCGGTTCGTCCGGCCCGGCACGTCGACTCCCTGCCAGAGTGACATGGTGCCGAACAGGCAGGTCTGGTCATCGGCGGTGAATTGGGAGACGAGTGCGGGCAGGCCGTCATCTCCTTGGAGCAGGATCGGAAAATCGAATTTCTCCCGCAGGTGTTCGGCTGCGGCATTGGCCGCCGCCCGAGAGGAGAACAGTCCCAGTGCCCCGCCGTTCGAGGCTCTGACGAGCTCTTCGAGTTCGGTGAGCGCTTCGTCGCTCAGGCCGCTGCGTCCGGGTTTGGGCAGGTGGGAGGCGACGTAGAGGATGCCCTGTCTGCCGTAGTCGAAGGGCGAGCCGACGTCGAGGCTGTCCCATTTCGGGGCGTCGGGGCCGAAGAGTCCCAAGGATGCGGCGACCGCGTCGAAGTTCCCGCCCAAGGACAGAGTCGCCGAGGTGGCCACGACGGTGGACTCTTCGAAGATGCCCGAGCGCATGGTCCCGGCCACACTCAGGGGTGCGACGACGAGGTTCGTCGTCTCCTTCTCCCGGAATGTCGACCGCGAGAGCCAGATGACGTCGTTCTTGCCCGGATCGCAGAAGCGTTCGGCGAGTTCGAAGATCTCCTGACACCGGGCCTTGGCCATCTGCCGGCCGGCATCGGCGTCTTCGGTCTTGCCTCCGATGTCGTTGATGATCTGTCGGGCGGAGTCGCGGATCTGCGTCAATGCCAGCCCGAGGGCTTCGCTCATATGGAGGATGAGTCCTTCGGGCACCGAGGACTGTGCGCGTTCGAGTGCCGCCGCAGCGGAGTCGAGAAGGGAGACGACCCCGTCCTGGACGGTGGTGTGTTTGCGCACCGAACTCGTCGCGGCCGAGAGCATGCTCGTGTTGATCTGCCCGGACAGGGCGTTGGTCACCCGGTCCTTGAGCTCGTGGGCCTCGTCGATGATGATGACATCGTGTTCGGGCAGCACGTTCGATTCGCCGAAGGCGTCGATGGCCAGCAGCGCATGGTTGGTCACGACGATGTCCGCCTCGGCGGCCTTGTTCCGGGCGATCTCAGCGAAGCATTCGGTGAACAGGGGGCAGTTCGATCCGAGGCAGTCGAAGGCGTTGACGGACACCTGCGACCAGGCGCGGTCGCTGACACCGGGCATGAGGTCATCACGGTCACCGGTGTCTGTGGTCTTCTCCCAGGTGCGGATCCTCTGGATCTCCTCGCCCAGGCCGGAGCGTTCGGCCGGTTTGCGTCCCGCCTCGGCGTCAGCACCGAGGTCGAAGAGCATTCCTTCGCCTTCGTCGGGGTACCCGCCGGAGAGCTTGTGCTTGCATACATAGTTCCGTCGGCCCTTGAGCAGAGCGGCCCTCGGCAGCGGGTCGAGGTCCTTCTTCACGGCTTTGAACAGACGCGGCAGGTCACGGTGGATGATCTGCGTCTGCAGCGCCAGGGTCGCTGTCGATACGACGACCTTCCCGCCGGTGCGATTGACGTATTCGGCCGCCGGCACGAGGTAGGCCAGGGACTTGCCCGTGCCGGTGCCGGCCTGCACGAGCAGGTGGATGCCTTTGTCGACCGCCGAGGCGACCGCTTGAGCCATATCCTGCTGACCCTGCCTGGGCGATCCGCCGATGGCCCCAACGGCGGATTCGAGGAGGTCGTCGACAGCCTTCACTCGTCGATGACCAGGTCCGGACGCTGGAACTCACGCAGCTCGTCGACGATTTCGGCCGGCACCTTCACCTGCAGGCTCGTGCCTTCGGACCCGTGGGATTCGTGTTCGACGGTGCCCAGGGCGTAGATCTTCGACACGAGGTCGCCGCGTTCATAGGGGACGAGCAGCGTCATGTCGATGTCCGGGGCGGGAAGCCGACTCTCGATGGCCTCGACGAGGGCGTCGATGCCTTCCCTCGTCACGGCCGAGACGAACTGCGCCTTCGGATATTCCGCGCGCAGACCGGTGATCACGGCCTCCTCGGCGAGATCGGACTTGTTGAACACGAGGAGTTCGGGGATGTCCCCGGTCTCGACGTCTTTGAGGACTTCGCGCACGGCGTGGATCTGCCCGTGCGGGTCCGGGTGGGAGGCGTCGACGACGTGGAGGAGCAGATCCGAACCGGCGGCCTCCTCGAGCGTCGAGCGGAAGGCTTCGACGAGCTGGTGGGGCAGGTTGCGGACGAAACCGACGGTGTCGGTGTAGGTGAAGACGATGCCGTCGGCGGTCTTCGCCTGTCGGACGGTCGGGTCGAGGGTGGCGAACAGCGCGTTCTGCACCATCACCTCGGCATCGGTGAGCCGGTTGAGCAGGGAGGACTTGCCCGCGTTCGTGTATCCGACGATCGCGGCCGAGGGCACATGGTGGCGGGCGCGGTTCTTCCGCTTCGTCTCCCGTGACGGGGCCATTGCGGCGATCTCACGGCGCAGTTTGGACATGCGGGTGCGGATGCGGCGGCGGTCGAGTTCGATCTTCGTCTCACCGGGTCCGCGGGAGCCGATTCCGGCACCGCCGGCGACACGACCGCCGGCCTGCCGGGACAGCGACTCGCCCCAACCGCGCAGGCGCGGCAGGAGGTATTCGAGTTGGGCGAGTTCGACCTGGGCCTTGCCTTCACGGGATTTCGCATGCTGGGCGAAGATGTCGAGGATGAGGGCGACACGGTCGACGACCTTGACCTTGATGACGTCCTCGAGGCCGCGACGCTGGCTGGGGGCGAGCTCGGAGTCGATGATCACGGTGTCGGCGCCGACGGAGGCGACGATCTCGGCGAGTTCGTTCGCCTTGCCTTTGCCGAGGTAGGTGCCGGGGTCCGGTTTGTCACGGCGTTGGATGAGCGCGTCGAGGACGTCCGAACCGGCGGTTTCGGCCAGCGCCGCGAGCTCACGGATCGAGTTCTCGGCTTCGGCCTGAGTGGTGTTCCAGATGCCGGCGAGCACGACGCGTTCGAGTCGGACCTGGCGGTATTCGACCTCGGTGATGTCTTCGAGTTCGGTGGAGAGTCCGGCCACACGGGTGAGTGCGGCACGCTCGGCGAGGTCGAACTGGTCGTCCTCGCGGGTGGTGTCGTGATCGTCCAGGGCCTGGGCGCCTCGGGAGAGCACACGGTCGAGCATCGCGTTGCGACGCTCCTTGTCTTCAGACGTCATTCATTCCTTTGTTCTCTGCCGCCCGCACGGTACTGATCGTGTGGGCGTGGTCCTGCTGCGCACCGACGGTGGCGCATCGCACCGACGATGGTGTCCATCAATTCTCCCACAGCCGTCTAGACTGAAGTGGTGTCAGAGCACTATTTCACCGAATCTCCGAGCAGTGAGGCCAAGACCCGCGAACTGCGCCTCGAATTGGCCGGCCGCGAGGTCACCGTCGAAACCGTATCAGGCACGTTCTCACCGACTCGCCTCGATCTCGGCACCGCCGTGCTGCTGCGGCATCTGCCCGAACCGCCGACCGGTGATGTCCTCGACCTCGGCTGCGGGTGGGGGCCGATCGCCCTGCACACCGCATTGGAGGCCAAGGACGCCGAGGTGGCCCTGCGAGTGTGGGCACTCGACGTGAACTCCCGGTCCCTGGAGACGACAGCGGCGAACGCGCGCCGGCTCGGACTCGATTCGATTGCTCCCGTCACCGCCGAGCAGATCCCCGCGGACCTCCAGTTCTCCGCCATCCGGTCCAATCCCCCGATCCGCATCGGCAAGGCCGCCCTCCACGAACTGCTTGAGACCTGGCTGCCGCGACTGGCGCCGGGCGGTCGGGCCGATCTCGTCGTGTCGAAGAACCTCGGGGCCGATTCCCTGCAGAAATGGATCGCGCAGATGCTCGGGGACGGGTTCACGATCGAACGCACGGGTTCGTCGAAGGGCTTTCGCGTCCTCACCGTCCACCGCGGCTGAGTCTTCGGTTCGACACGTCATTCCGCGCCGAGGCTGAGGTCTTCCCTCGCCGAGGTCGGGCTCGGCTGCGCGTACGAAGTGCGGTCCGCTCGCGCCTCAGCTGATGGTGCCGCTGGCGACGAGGGTCGCGGGGCCCGCGAGGCTGACACGTCCGCTCGTGCCCTCGGGGTTCGGGTCGATCTCGATGCGCAGCTGTCCGCCGGGCACGTCGACGCGCCACTGCAGCGGCGAGGTCTCCCCCGCCCAGTGGTGGGCGGCGATCGCTGCGGCGCATGCGCCGGTGCCGCAGGAGCGGGTCTCGCCGACTCCGCGTTCGAACACCCGCATGCGCAGTGCGCCCTCTCCTCCGGCAACGTCGGAGCGAGCGGGCTCCATGACGATGTATTCGACGTTCGAACCGTCCGCGGGCACCGGGTCGAGGACCGGGGCGTCACGCAGATCGGCGGCAGAGAGTTCGGAGTGTTCGGCCAGCGCGACGACCGTATGCGGATTGCCGGTGGACACGCGCAGTCCGGGTCGAGCGACTTCGACGCCGCCGGTGGTCACGAGCACCGAGCTCGACGGGTCGAGTGACCAGTCGCCCATGTCGATCGTGTACCAGGCGTCGCTGGCCGAGCCGGGTCCCGACGCTCCCGTGCCGACGACGTCGTCGCCGGTCTGGACGCCGAGTGCCGGGTTGAGGGTGGTGCGCACGGTTTTGATTCCGTCGCGGGTGCCGACGAGGATGTCGCGGGTATCGGCCGGAACGCGACCGCTGGTCACGAGCACGTGGGCGAAGACACGCACACCGTTGCCGCACATCTCGGACAGGCTGCCGTCGTTGTTGTAGTAGTCCATGAACCATTCGGCGCCGGCTGCGGCCTGCTCGGCTGCGCCGGGGATGCCGCTGGCGGCGGACCGGACGATGCGGATGATGCCGTCGGCGCCGAGCCCGGCTCGCCGGTCGGCCAGTGTGGCCACGGTTTCCGGATGCATCTCGAGTTCGCTGTCATCGTCGGACAGCAGGACGAAGTCATTCTGCGTGCCGTGTCCCTTGAGGAAGGAGACATCGGTCCAGGCGGCGAACGGGGTATCCGGAGTGCTCATGGCACCATCCTATCGGTGGACCTCGGCGGCTCGATACAGTCTCCGATCAGGGACCGAATCTCTTCGCCAGCTCGAGGCCCCTCTGCGCCCACGCGATCTCGGTTCGTGCCTTCTCGGCCAGTCCTTCATAGGCGAATCGCTTGAACGCGATCGTCTTCTCGCGGTCTTCGGGGCGGGTCACTTCCAGTCGCCGCTGGAGCATAGGTGTGGTCAGTGTGTCGATCTTGTCGATCTCGTCTTCCCAACACTTCAGTTCAGAAGTCCAATGGGCGATGTGATCGTTGAGGAAGGCTGTTCGGGTCTCATGATCGGCTGATTCCAGATACGCGGCTTTGAGATGCGCAGCGTCACGCGTGCGCTGATACTTCAGCGGAGTGCGCATCCATTCGGCGAAGTTGTCCTCACCGGCATCCGTGACGTGATACACCCGCCGGGTGGCCACGCTCCCCCGGGTCTGCTCTTCGGGCTCGACGAGTCCTTCCTTGGCCATCTTCCTCAGCTCGGGATAGATCTGCGAGTCCGGAGCGTGCCAGACGTATCCGACGGACTGCGAGAACTGCTTCTGCAGCTCGTAGCCGGACATGGGTGCTATCCGCAGGAGCACGAGGAGGGCACTGCGTAGGCTCATAGGTCTGAATCTCCCTGTAGTCGAACGCATTGAGGGCCCGAACCGAAGTCCGGGCCCTCTCAGGATAGCGGTGTCAGTTCGTGTAGCCGGTCCGCCAACCGCCCTTATACGTCTGACGTGCGACCGTCGAATACGGGACCGGGCTGACAACAGCACGAACCTCGGTCTGCTCGTGCGGCTCGACCGATGCCTTCGAGGTGCCTCCGTTCGGCTCGCCCCACACGACCTTGAGCTCCGCGCCTTCGGGAACTTCTGGATCGATCACGGCCAGTGACAGTCCGCGACGTTCGTTGGCCGAGTATCCGGTGAACATCGAGAAGCCGACTGTGTTGCCCTCGGCGTCGATGACCGAGTCGTAGTTCGCCGAACCGTAGTTCGCCAGCGGCAGATCGAAGTACTTGTAGTTCGGACCGTCGACATTGAGCGGCGAGGACAGCACCTGGCCGAGGTCGTCGGCGTCCCAGGCGAGGGTGACCTTCCGACGCTGCTTCGCCGGATCCATCTTCTCCAGGGCGCTGCGGCCGATGAAGTCGTGGTCGAACTTGACGAAGGAGCCATAGCCGAGCTCCCACGGGGTCAGGTAGTAGTCTTCGATGTTCTCCGAGACGAACGATCCGGCCAGCGTTCCTGTCGCTTCGTAGCTGTCGACACCGAGCCATTCGCGGAAACCGCGCTCTTCCTCGCCGGTGTAGATCGCCGGCAGCGGCGAAGGGATCCAGCCGGATTCGAGGGTGTTCGACGGGTAGGCGCGAGCCCCGACCGGCAGGAGGCCGAACTCGGCTCCCGCCTCGACGATGGCATCGCGGATCAGGTGGTGGTCTTCGTAGGGGCCCCAGACCTCGAGGCCCGGAGCGCCGGCCATTCCGTGCCGCAGCGTGCGGACCTGCTTGCCGGCGATCGACATCGTCGACATGTTGAAGAAGCCGAGCTTCTCGAGCGGGCCGCCGTTGAGCTTCTCAATGATGCTCCACGCGTTCGGACCCTGAATCTGGAATCGGCAGTACTGCCGTGAGACCGCGTCGCCATACGGGCGCGAGGGCGAACGACGATCGATCTCGATGTCGAGGTTCGAGTAGCCGCCGGTCTCGCCGTGGTAGAGCAGCCAGTTCGACGCCGGGGCGCGTCCGACGTAGACGTACTCGTCTTCGGCCTCGTGGAAGAGGATGCCGTCGCCGATGACATGGCCCGAGGCCGTCGTCGGAACGTACTGCTTGGCCTTGTTCACCGCGAACTTCGCCGTTGAGTTGATGGCGGTGTCGGAGATGAGCTTGATGGCGTCGGAGCCGCGCAGGAACACGTTGTCCATGTGATGTGATTGGTCGTAGAGGACTGCGGTCTCCCGCCATGCCCGCTGTTCCTTGATCCAGTTGCTGAAGTCAGCGGGGACGACCGGATAGATGTATGACCCGATCTGGGAATTGCGGAGCAGGTCGACCGGGTTCGTGGTCTCGAGGAGCTGCTGGAGATTGTCGGTCATGGGATGTGAACCTCTCTGTTCTGATTCTTGCTGATGGTCGCGTTCTTGCTGGTGGTCGCTGACAGCACTTCTCGTTCGGCGTGGGCCCCCTAGAGTCCGGGCGAGAAGTCGCTGACCCATTGGGCCGTGTTGAGCAGGCCGCCGAAGGTGTAGAAGTGCACCTTGATGTTGCTCCTGTGCGGGCCGTCGTTCCTGCTCGGGTCGTCGATTTCGCCTGCCAGCTCGGTGAGGAACCTGTCGGGGCCTGCCGTGCCGAGAAGATTGGTGAGGGAGAATCCGTACTTCTTGACGATCGAGGCGCTTGTCCCGACCCCGAATCGGCCCGCATATCCGAGCAGCCGCTTGATTCCGGCTGGGCCGGGCGTTCCGATGCGGATGAGGGAGTCGATTCCGTGCTCCCGGGTCTCCCGGATCCACGTACAGACCCGGTCGGCATCGAAGGCGAACTGGGTGAGGACCACACGGTCCAGCCCTTGGGCTTTCAGGGACTGGGTCTTTGCCTCCATATGAGACCACAGGTCGTTCGTTGCGATATCGGGGTGACCTTCCGGGTATCCGGCGATGCCGACCTCGGTCACGCCGTAGTTCGGCAGAATTCCGGTATCGATGACCGACAGCGAATCGGCGTAGGGTCCTTCCGGTTCCTTCGGGTCTCCGGCGACGACGAATACGCGCTCCGAAGCCCCCACCTGCTGAAGTTCGCCGAGGAAGTCTTCAAGCTCAGCTGGCGATTTCAGTCTGCGCGCGGAGATGTGCGGAACCGGAACGAAGCCCAGCTCGCGGACCACCTTCGCAGCGTTGACTCGCATCGCGAGCTCCTCGTTGCCGAGGAAGGTGACGTTGACGCGAGTGCCTGGTGGTATGGCAGGAGCCGCTTCACGCAGCTTCTCGACGTCCTTGCCCGTCATTTCGAGTGAGTAGTCGTCAACGAGCTGAGTTCCGGTTGCTGTGACCACGAGGCCGCCTTTCACGAACACTTCAATGGGTTCCGTGAGTCACTATACGCATAGGTATTTGCCTCAGTCCATAGGTACTTTGCGCATCGCCTCCCCGGAGTGAGCCCTGGCCGCGAACCATTGCCCTGCGGCTCGGGCGATGCTAGCGTGACTGGCATCTCATTTTCACTATCATCATAGGGACTCTGTATAGGGAAGTCGCATCGGGGCGACGTTCCTGCTCTTCACCAGACCTCACAATGACGGAGACTTCTCGTGGATCTACGCACTCGCATCGACAACTCGCCGATGTCCTTCTACCAATGGCTGATCGTCGCGATCTGCACACTTCTCAACGCCTTGGACGGCTATGACGTCCTGGCCATCTCCTTCTCCTCCAATCAGGTGACCGAAGAATTCGGACTTACCGGGACTGCTCTCGGACTCGTCATGAGCGCGGCGCTCTTCGGCATGGCCGTCGGAGCCCTGGTGCTCGGCCCGGTGGCAGACCGAATCGGGCGCAGGAACATGATCGTGATCGCCATCATCATCAATGCGATCGGTCTCTTCATGTCCGCAACCGCAACCTCGGCGAATCAGCTCGGTCTGTGGCGGATCGTCACCGGCTTGGGCATCGGAGGCATTCTGGTTGCCACCAACGTCATCTCAGCCGAATACTCCTCACGCAAGCGTCGCGGCCTGGTCATCAGCATCTATGCAGCGGGGTACGGAATCGGTGCGGCGATCGGCGGATCCGTGATGGTCGCGCTCATCGCGAGCTCCGGCTGGCGATCGGTGTTCGTCCTCGGCGGTGCGCTGGCCGTCTTCTCACTCCTGCTGGTCATCTTCTTGGTACCGGAGTCCCCGTCGTTCCTCTACAACAGGAAGCCGCACAATTCGCAGGCCAAGCTCGAAGTCATCGCCCGCAGGCTCGGTTTCGACGAGCCCGTCGATATCGATGCCAGGCCGGCCGCATCTGCTGGAGGAGCGGACTCCGGGACGGGAATCATGGCTCTGTTCAATCGCCAGAACCGCCGCGTCACCTTCGTCGTCTGGACGACGTTCTTCATCATCATGTTCGGGTTCTACTTCGTGAATTCGTGGACTCCACGGCTCATGCACGAAACCGGTCTGACAGACACCCTGTCGATGATCGTCACCGTCGGTCTCACCTTGGGCGGGGCCATCGGTTCTGTGGTCTTCGGCCTCTTCACCTCACGCTGGTCCACGCGAACCGTACTCATGACGTTCTCGGTGGTGGCTGCCGTGCTCATGGCGATCTTCATTTTCATGGCGCAGTGGATCGCAGTCGTCGTGGTCTTCGGTGTGCTTGTCGGCATGTCGATCAACGGCTGCATCGCCGGACTCTACGTGCTGACGCCGCAATCGTACCCGTCGACGCTGCGGTCGACGGGCGCAGGATGGGGCATCGGAATCGGGCGATTCGGCGCCATCATCGCTCCGACGGCCACCGGTGCCCTGCTCGACGGAGGATGGAGTCCGCAGCTGATCTATGTGTTCGTCGGAGCGGTGCTGCTCCTGGCATCGCTTGTGCTCATGGGGATGCGCGGCATCGACGTCGAAGCGAACAAGCGACCGCAGACCGAGAACCGGGCACATGCGGGAGCGGAGTGACGAGCCGAGCAGAGGCCGGAGCGAAGTGGCGAGCCGAGCACATGCCGGAGCGAAGTGGCGAGCCGGACAGAGGCCGGAGCGAAGTGGCGTACCGTCAGTCGAACCTGCGTCGGCGGACGCCGATCAGGGCTCAGTGAGCACCTTGAGCGCTGCTGCCAGGTTCTGTTCGGTGTCGGCGGCGCTGCCGTCGATCCAGTGGATGCGCGGGTCCCGGCGGAACCAGGTGTCCTGCCGTCGGGCGAACTGACGGGTCCTGATCGTGGTTTCCTCCTGCGCCTCGGCGACGGTGAGCTCCCCGGCGAGGTGGCGCCGGATCTGGGCATAGCCGATGGCTCGGGACGCGGTCTTGCCCTCCGCCAGTCCGTGGTCGAGGAGGTCACGGACCTCGTCGACCCAGCCGTGGTCCCACATGAGTCCGACACGGGTCGCAATGCGTTCGTGGAGGACGGTCCGGTCCATGCTCAGCCCGAGGTGGATCGTCGGTTCGATCTCCTGGTAGTCGGGCAGCTGGGCGCTGAAGGGGCGTCCGGTGAGTTCGATGACTTCGAGGGCCCGGGCGATGCGCCGCTGATCGTTCACGGTGATCTTCGCGGCTGCGGTCGGGTCGAGTTCCCGCAGCTTCTTGTGCAGGCTCCAGCGATCGGCTGAGGCTTCTGCTTCGAGACGGGCACGGACAGCCGGATCGGTGCCGGGGAATTCCATATGATCGACGGCGGCGCGGACGTAGAGCCCGGACCCGCCGACGAGGATCGGTCGGTGCCCATGTTCACGCACCTGCGCGATGGCGGCCCGCGCACGCGCTTGGAAGTCCTGGACGTTCGCCTCTTCCGTGACGTCGAGGATGTCGATGAGATGGTGGACGATGCCTCGGCGCTCCGTGACCGGCAGCTTCGCGGTGCCGATGTCCATCCCCCGGTAGAACTGCATCGAGTCCGTGTTGATGATCTCCCCGCCGAGGCGCTCGGCCAGATCGAGGGCGAGCTCGGACTTGCCGGTGGCGGTGGCTCCGACGACGGCGATGATCGGCGGCGGATCGTGGTGCTCAGTCACGGTCATTCACGCCCTGGTGCTGGAGAGCGCCAGTCTCCGCTGCCGTCCAGGAACCTGTACCGCACAGTGACCGCACATCGTGGACGCGCTCGTCGAACCTCACGTCGACTGACGAGATCTCAGCGCCCTGTTCGATGAGGTGTTGGATCCCGGCCTCAAGGACGGAGAGATTCGCATGCATGGACTCCCCCTGGGCACAGAGGTCGACAACGGCGGCCGCCTCAAGGGTCGCGCCGGCGGTGAGTGCCGCGACGACCGCGGTGTCGAATTCTGCGGCTCCGTCGACCGGGGCCAGAGGAGCTTCTTCGGCCGCGGCTCCGGACAGGTCGACGGGCAGCAGCAGATTCGCACTCGACCCGAGCGCTCCGACCTCGACTCCGGTGGCATGAGCATGAAGGAGGGCGACGATGATGGCGGAATCGACCGCCTCGGCGAGGGACCGTTCGGTCTCGGTCAAAGATTCGACGAGCTCGACCCAGGCACCACCGGTGTGGAGTCGGTCGGTGCGGAGGTCGAGGCCGCGATCGATGCCCCAGCCGCCGAGCCCGGCCACGGGAGGCAGGGTGTCGATAGGCAGTGCCCAGTTCGAGTGGGTGCCCAGGATCTCGCGGATCTTGGCGCGCAGTCCGGCGGTGCGGACCGTTTCGGTCCGGTCGATGTCGTCGAGCAGCACGGGGGCTGCCGGGATGATGGCGAAGCCGCTCATCTCAGTCGCGGGGGCGGATGGTCGGCATGCCGAGGTTCGTCGCCCCGCCCGCGCCCTGTCCGGGCGCAGGAGCGCCGCAGCTGTCGGCCTGCGCACGGTCGTAGGCGTCGCCGGCGCGGGACGGGCGCAGCGAATATCCGGAATCGGCGAGCAGGAAGTAGGGTTTCGCCTCGGTGACGGTGGCGGTGACGAAGTCGCCGGGGCGAGGAGGCTCTGCGCCTTCGGGGATGCCGACGTGGACGAGTCGGTTGTCCGCGGCGCGACCGCTCAGTCGTGGGGAATCATCGTGCGGAAGCTTGGTCACGAGCACCTCGACCTCGCGGCCGATCTGCTTCTTGTTCTCGTCCCAGGCGATCTCGTCCTGGAGTGCCGTGAGGCGTTCGAAGCGTTCCTGGACGACGTCCTTCGGGATCTGGTTGTCCATGGTCGCGGCCGGGGTGCCGGGCCGGATCGAGTACTGGAAGGTGAAGGCCTGAGAGAAGCGGGCGCGGCGGACGATGTCCATGGTGCCTTGGAAGTCCTCCTCGGTCTCACCGGGGAAGCCGACGATGATGTCGGTGGTGATGGCCGCGTGCGGGATACGTTCGCGCACGCTGTCGAGGATGTTCATGAATCGCTTCGTCCGGTAGGACCGGCGCATGGACTTGAGGATGGTGTCCGAACCGGACTGCAGCGGCATGTGCAGCTGCGGCATGACGGTGGGGGTCTCGGCCATCGCTTCGATGACGTCGTCGGAGAAGGCGGCCGGGTGCGGGCTGGTGAAGCGGACGCGTTCGATTCCGTCGATGTTGCCGACAGCCCGCAGCAGTTTCGCGAACGCGCCTTTGTCACGGAATTCGGCACCGTAGGAGTTGACGTTCTGTCCCAGCAGGGTGACTTCGACGACTCCGTCGGCCACGAGTGCTTCGACCTCGGCGAGGATGTCGCCGGGGCGACGGTCCTTCTCTTTGCCACGCAGGCTGGGGACGATGCAGAAGGTGCAGGTGTTGTTGCAGCCAACCGAGATCGAGACCCATCCGGAATGCTGGGATTCGCGGCGGCTGGGCAGGGTCGAAGGGAAGACGTCGAGGCTCTCGAGGATCTCGACCTGGGCTTCCTCATTGTGTCGGGCGCGTTCGAGCAGCGCCGGCAGGGACCCCATGTTGTGGGTGCCGAAGACGACATCGACCCAGGGGGCCTTCTTGACGATGGTGTCGCGGTCCTTCTGTGCCATGCATCCGCCCACGGCGATCTGCAGGCCCGGGTGGTTCTCCTTGACCTTCGCGAGTTGACCGAGGTTGCCGTAGAGCCGGTTGTCGGCGTTCTCGCGCACGGCGCAGGTATTGAAGACCACAACATCGGCTTGGTCGTCGGTGTCGGCCTGAACATAGCCGGCGTCGTCGAGGAGTCCGGAGAGACGTTCGGAGTCGTGGACGTTCATCTGACATCCATAGGTCTTGACCTCGTAGCTGCGAGGTGCGGTCTCGGATGTCGCCGGGGATTCAATCAGTTCAGTCATGGCGCACCTATTCTAGCCCTTCCCCGGACTCGGTTCAGTCTTCGGCGAGGACCTCGCGGGTGACCTTGATGCAGATCGCCGAGGGGAAACCGCGGCGGGCGAGCATGCCGAGGATTCGGCGCTCTCGCACGTGGTATTCGAGACGGCGGGTCGAGGCCGCTTTCTTCGCCGCGACTTCGCGTGCGAGTTCTTCCTCGCCATCGACTTCGGCGACGGCATCGTCGGCGAGTTCGGGGCTGATGCCCTTCTTGCTCAGTTCGCGTTTGAGTACGGAGCGAGAGAGTTTCCGGTTCTCTCTCTGCGCCCGGACGAAGCGGTGGGCGAATTCTTCGTCGTTGAGCAGACGGGAATTCTGCAGCTTCTCAATGAGTTCGTCGACGGCCTCGGGCATGAGGTCGCGTTTGAGCAGCTTCTTGCGCAGCTCGTCGCTGGCATGATCGCGCATGGCGAGCATGTTCATTGCTGTCTTCTTCGCCTGCGCATAGTCGGCCTCGAAGTCGGGGGCATCGTCTTCGTCGTCGAAGCGCAGGCCGCCTTCGACGTCGGTGCCGGCACCGGTGTCATTGTCCTCAGATGCGAAGTCAGGGGCGTGTGTGCCATCGAGTGTCTGCGCAGAGTCCGGAACAGCGACGAAGTCGGGAAGCGCGTCGGTCCCACCTTCGACCCAGCCGTTTCCTGCGTCCTTCTGCGGACGTGGGCTGCGGGACGCCTTTTTCTTCTTTCGCGGCGCATTCCTCGGAGCAGGGTCCGCGTCGATACCAGAGAGCCCGGCGAAGAACCCGCCGTCGCCTTCGGCATGGCGCTGGTCGATCTCGGTGATCGCACTGCGCAGCTGGGAAAGCGTCGTCGCCTGACCGGAGTCTCCCGCACCGACCTGGGCGGCCGGTGCGGTGAACTCGTCGTCAGGCATCGGGGTGTCAGGAGACTTCGACGTCATCCGTCTGTGCTTCTCCGGCCGCTTCGGCGTCTTCCTCGGGTTCGTCGACCTTGATGAGACCCAGCTTGTGCTTGATCTTCAGTTCGATCTCCTCCGCCAGTCCGGGGTTGTCCCGGAGGAAGTTGCGGACGTTCTCCTTGCCCTGGCCGAGCTGATCGCCGTCGTAGGTGAACCAGGAACCGGACTTGCGGATGATGCCGTTGTCGACGCCCATATCGATGAGGCTGCCTTCGCGAGAGATGCCGTGGCCGTAGAGGATGTCGAATTCGGCCTGCTTGAACGGCGGGGCGACCTTATTCTTCACGATCTTCGCGCGCGTCCGGTTGCCGACCGCGTCCTGGCCCTCCTTGAGGGTTTCGATGCGGCGGACGTCGATGCGTACGGAGGCGTAGAACTTCAGCGCCTTACCGCCCGAAGTGGTCTCCGGCGAACCGAAGAAGACGCCGACCTTCTCACGCAGCTGGTTGATGAAGATCGCGGTGGTCTTCGACTGGGCCAGGGCGCCGGTGATCTTACGCAGCGCCTGCGACATCAGACGTGCCTGCAGGCCGACGTGGCTGTCACCCATCTCGCCTTCGATCTCCGCCTTCGGCACAAGCGCGGCCACGGAGTCGATGACGATGACGTCGAGGGCTCCCGAGCGGATGAGCATATCGGCGATCTCGAGCGCCTGCTCACCGGTGTCCGGCTGGGACACGAGCAGCTGATCGGTGTCGACGCCGAGCTTCTTCGCGTACTCCGGGTCGAGCGCGTGCTCGGCATCGATGAAGCCGGCGATTCCGCCCGCCTTCTGAGCATTGGCTACAGCGTGGAGGGCCACGGTCGTCTTACCGGAGGATTCCGGGCCGTAGATCTCCACGACGCGGCCGCGCGGCAGACCGCCGATGCCCAGAGCGATGTCGAGGGCGATCGAACCGCTCGGGATCGAGGCGATCGGCTCCCGGACTCCATCGCCGAGACGCATGATCGCGCCCTTGCCATAGTTGCGATCGATCTGTCCCATCGCCGCTTCGAGCGCCTTCGACTTGTCGCCGCCGGTGGGGACCTGAAGGTTCTTGGGTGTACGTGCCATGACGTCTCCTCTTCGTTGCTTTTCCGTTGAGACCAAGGCTAGAAGATGGCACTGACATAACGACAGAGGAAGGATTTCCCCCGTGGATAACCAGCCACTCATGGTCACAGGTCCCGTGATTCCCTACCAGCATAACCGACATGGGAACAGGTGTTCTATATATTGGGGTGTGTCGCGCATTTCGTTCGAGCGCGACGTCTGCGGTCGGCGGGAATCAGCACGAATCAGAACGGGGTGGCGCGCGGTTTCTCTTTGCCGAGGCGGCGGGATTCGGGCACGCCCATGGAATCGCAGACTGCGATCCAGATGTCGCGGGGTTCGACTCCTGCCGAGAACGCCTCTGCGGCGGTGCGTGAGCCGAGCGAGCTGAGGGTGAGGTCGGTGTGCAGGGAGGCAGCACGCGCCTCACCGAATTCCTCGTTCATGAGGATCCAGTAGAGCGTGTGCCGCATCAGGGCTTGGCGGCCAGGCGTGGCCCGGAGTAGCTCTCGGGATGGCCGAGGATCTTGTCCGACAGTTCCTGCGGGATGGTGTCGGGGATCTGCACTCCCTCTTCGAGGGCGAAGCGATCGGAAACCGAGGACAGCAGCGCTGACAGCGGCAGATCGAGTGCCTCGCAGATGGCCGACAGCAGCTCCGAGGAGGCTTCCTTCTGTCCGCGTTCGATCTCGCTCAGGTAGCCGAGCGAAACGCTGGCACCGGTGGAGACATCGCGAAGGGTGCGTCCTTGACGACGGCGGGCGGAGCGTAGCGCGTCGCCGATTTCGACTCTCAATAACATAACGCGGCCCTCCCTTTGTCAGCGCGTTCCGTCGTGGTGGTTCCAATAACCTTACAACCTGGCCGTGACACAGCACCAACCTGGTTCCCCGAGCGGATGGTTTTGCCAGTCCACTCGAAGACTTTGGAGAGATTACGTCCGATGGTCATCACTCGGTCAACCTCTTAAGCATCGAAGTTATTCCCCTGACGGCCCGACCGCCCCGGGCTCGGTGCTCTCGGCAGGGGCAGGCTGCGACTGTTCGGGGGCCGGGCCGAAGGCAAGTGCGGTGACGAATTCGTCGAGGTTGACCGCCATCGCCTGCACCGTCTGATTGCGGATGGCGTTGCGGTCGCCGCTGAACTCGTGTTCGAAGATTGTGGCTTTGCCGCCGAAGGCGATCGCCGTGTAGGCGAGCCCCACCGGCTTGTCGTCCTGCGGGTCGGGCCCGGCCACCCCGGTGCATGAGATCCCGATGTCGGCCACGCATCTCTGAGCGGTGCCGACGGCCATCTGTGCGGCGACGACCGGGTCGATCGGCCCGGTCTCCTCGAGGTGGTCGGCATCGACTCCGGCGAGGCTGGCTTTGAGGTCCGTGGCGTAGGTGACCAGTCCCCCGCGCACAACGGCTGAGGCACCGGGAACGTCGACGAGTGAGGCGACGAAGCGCCCTCCGGTCAGGGATTCCGCCGAGGCCAGTGACAGACCCAGTCGTGTGCAGGTGGCGATGATCCGCCGGTTGGATTCGAACAGCTCGGTCTCAGTCACGGGCCCCGTCCCCTGCCGCACTCGAACCGCCGGCCTTCGCCTCCTTGTAGAGCTTCGCCGCCTGCACGCAGTAGTCGATGCCGGTGACGAGGGTGACGACGATGGCCCCGGTCATGACGACCCACGCGAAGACGAGCAGGACGACGTAGACGACGGGCGGGACCAGGTGCGCCAACGGGAAGATGAGCAGGAAGAGTCCGATGGCGACGGTCTGCAGCACCGTCTTGATCTTCCCGCCGCGTGAGGCGGGCATGACGGCGATGCGGATCATGAAGAACCGCAGCACGGTGATGCCGAGTTCGCGCACGAGGATGATCACCGGCACCCACCAGGGCAGTTCGACGATGATCGCGAGCCCGATGAGGGCGGCGGCCATGAGCGATTTGTCGGCGATCGGATCGGCGATCTTGCCGAAGTTCGTCACGAGGTTGTATCTGCGGGCCAGATCACCGTCGATCTTGTCGGTGAGCATCGCCAGGAGGAACACGACGAGGGCCCACCAGCGGGTGGTGACATCGTCGCCTCCCTGGGCCAGGAGGAGGACCAGGAAGACGGGCACCATGAGGATGCGCAGCACCGTGAGCGCATTCGGAATGTTCCATGGGCTCGGTTCTGCGGCGGGCTGCTGAGAGGCTCCGGCCTCGACTCGATCGTTCACGACTCCACCCTATCGGAGTGAGCTGGACAGATCATCGCAGCCACAATCGCCGAGGCGGCCGTCCGTGGTCACGGACGGCCGCCTCGGCGAAGGGGTGGGTTCGAGACTCACCGCCCGGTGAGCTGCCAGGCGTCGTCTCCGCTGGCTTCGACGACTTCGAGCCCGGTCTCCGGGTCGATATCGCCGACGCTGAAGTCTTCGGCGTGGCCGACACCGTGGGCGTAGCGGTCGCGTCCGTGGTCCGACGACTGCGAACCGGGGTTCGACGACTGTCCGTAGTCCTCGAACTCCTCGTCGTAGTCTCCCGCCGCCGAGGCATGCCCGGACTGGCCATGGTCCTGTCCTTCGGGTTCGGCCGCGGCCCCGGAGGAGTCATCTTCGGGCGGAGGAGTATCGCCCTTGATGATGGCCAGGGTTCCCGGCAGGTCGTCGGGGCGTACGAGCACATCGCGGGCCTTCGAACCCTCGGAGGGCCCGACGATGCCGCGGGACTCCATGAGGTCCATGAGCCGGCCGGCCTTGGCGAAGCCGACACGCAGCTTGCGCTGGAGCATCGACGTCGAACCGAACTGGGTGGTCACGACCTGTTCGACGGCCTGGAGCAGGAGGTCGAGATCGTCGCCGATCTCCTCGTCGATGACCTTCTTGGGCGCCTCGACGGCGACGTCTTCGCGGTAGTTGGGCTTGAGTTGGCCCTTGACGTGGTCGACGACCTTCTCGATCTCGGACTCGTTGACCCAGGCACCCTGGACACGCATCGGCTTCGCCGCACCCATGGGCAGGAACAGGGCGTCACCCTGACCGATGAGCTTCTCCGCACCGGGCTGGTCGAGCACGACTCGCGAGTCGGCCAGCGAGGAGGTTGCGAAGGCCAGTCGTGAGGGCACATTGGCCTTGATGAGGCCGGTGACGACGTCGACGCTGGGACGCTGGGTGGCGAGCACCAGGTGGATGCCGGCGGCACGGGCCAGCTGCGTGATGCGCTGGATCGAGGCTTCGACGTCGCGCGGGGCGACCATCATGAGGTCGGCGAGCTCGTCGACGACGACCAGCAGGTAGGGGTAGGGCTGGAGGACGCGTTCGGATCCGGCCGGCGGATGGATGCGGCCCTCGCGGACGGCCTTGTTGAATTCCTTGACGTGTTTGAACCCGTACTGGGCGAGGTCGTCGTAGCGGGCGTCCATTTCGCGCACGACCCACTCGAGCGCCTCGGCGGCCTTCTTCGGGTTCGTGATGATCGGGGTGATGAGGTGCGGGATGCCCTCGTAGATCGTCAGCTCCACGCGCTTGGGGTCGACGAGGATCATGCGCACCTCGTCGGGTGTCGCGCGCATCATGATCGAGGTGATCATCGAGTTGACGAAGCTCGACTTACCGGCACCGGTGGCACCGGCGACGAGCAGGTGGGGCATCTTCGACAGGTCGGCGACGACGAATCCGCCCTCGACGTCCTTGCCCACGCCCATGACCATCGGGTGGTCGGTCTTGCGGGCGGCCTTCGAACGCAGCACATCGCCGAGGGCGACGTTCTCACGGTCGGAGTTCGGGATCTCGATGCCGATGGCCTTCTTGCCGGGAATCGGCGAGAGGATGCGGACGTCGGCGCTGGCCACCGCGTAGGAGATGTTCTTCGACAGCGCCGTGACCTTCTCGACCTTCGTGCCGGCGCCCAGCTCCACCTCGTAGCGGGTGACCGTGGGGCCACGGGAGAATCCGGTGACCTCGGCGTCGATTTTGAACTGCTCGAGCACATCGCGCAGGGCTTCGACGACGCGGTCGTTGGCCTCGGAGCGTTCCTTCGCGGGAGGTCCGGGCTGGAGGTTGTCCGAGGCGGGCAGGGTGTAGGTGACGTCGCCGGCCAGCGTGAGCTGTTCGACGCGTTCGGGCAGCTGCTCCGTGGGCGGCGGCGGGGGTGCATTCGTCACCGGCACCGGCGTCGAGGCGGCTGCGGACTCGGACTTCTTCGCCTGGTTCGCGTCGTCGTCCATGCCGATGGTCTTCTTGAGCTCGGCGACCTCGCGTTCGGCCTTGGTCGGACGGCGCTGGCCGGGCTTGAGCTTCGGTTCGGTGTCGATGACCGTGGTGTCGGCCTCTTCGTCGCTGACATCGTCTTCGTGGATGTAGGCCTTGTCGTAGGCCTTGGTGACAGCGTCGTCGTCGGACTTCTTGTCGGAGTCCGGGATGTCGGTCTTCTTCTTCCGGCTCCGGCGCTTCGCGCCCATCACGGGCTTGAGGTCGGAGGTGCGGCTGTTGTCGGCGACGAGGTCGACGGGGTTGCCCTCAGAGTCCACCTCGGCGGTCCTGCTGGGTCGGGCACCGCCGGTGAGTCGGTAGTACAGGTCGGTGAGACGCTTCGGAATCGCGCGCACCGGGGTCGCGGTGACCACGAGCAGGGAGAAGAGTCCGAGCAGGACGAGCAGCGGCACCGCCACGTAGACGGTGGTCGCGACGACCAAAGGCGAGGACACGACGAAGCCGAGGGCTCCTCCCCCGTTGGCCATGGCTTCGCGGGAGTTCGTGAAGGACGGGTTGCCGGCGGCGATGTGTGCCAGGCCGGATGCGGCGAGCAGGCCGAAGATCATCCCGATGAGGATGCGGTTGTTGCCGCGATTGTCGTCGCCGCGCAGGAACAGGCGGATCGCGTAGCAGGTGAAGATCACGGGCAGGGCCAGGGCCACTCGCCCGAAGGTGCCTTCGACGATGCCGCGGACGCCGTCGCTGATCGCGCCGGGGATATTCCACCATTCGAAGGCGGCGATGACGATCGAGAGGCCGATGAGGAAGAAGGCTGTGCCGTCCCGCTTCGTCGGTGACTGATCGGTCGGTTCGTCGCTGAGAGTCTTTCGCGCACGGTTTCCGGCCATGTGGGCCACTCCCCTCCATGCACCGGTGACAACGTTTGTCCCGGGTTCTTCGGTCCCCGCTTGACCGGACCGACCAGCGTTTTTGCGCGCTGTGCGTTTCCCGGAACCAGAAGCGGGGGAAGTCGTTCTGGTTGCCATGTCTCTCATCTTAGGACGATATTGCGCTCCTGCCCAGCAAATCCGCAGGTTTCGGCGTGTGGCGAGGCGGGTGGTGTGGCGTGTGGTGGACGAGCCGTGCCGGACAAGTATCGACGTCAGCTGGGGTGTCGGAGGCCCGATCAGCCGGATGTTCCACCCCTGAAGTTCGCCGAATTCGAAGGAACCTCATCCCGGGCACCGTCTCGCCTGGGTTGTCTGGTCGATCCCTCGTGGCTTCCCGAGCGAATTTCGCCGTGGATCCGCCGGCAAACCCGTCTGCACCCCAAACGTAGGTCACCTTCGGAGAGAAATTTCGCGAAAAAGTATCCATTACCGACCTATATTTGCCCGAAGCCGCTGCTGCGGATGCGCGAGCTGCCCTGCGAACACGATCTCCTCGCCGGTGATGCCGCCTCGCGTGCGACCGATGAATCTCAGAACCGAGACGCCTGAAGCGGTCGTCCTGCACGAATCTCGCAGAAGTACACCTCGCCGGTCGTTCTGGGCCGTTGTTCCCGCGCCGCGTCCGCCCTTTTCGCCCACTCAGCGCAGGCGGCCCCACTCGCCCGTGCAGGTTCAGCGGGTGGCGTAGAGGTGTTCGGGCCTGCCCGTCGACCCGTACTGCAGGGAGACGGTGATCGTGCGCGCTTCGGCGAGCTTCGCCAGATGCCGCTGCGCGGTCGCGCGGGAGGCACCGACCGCCTCGGCGACTTCGAGGGCCGTCATCGGACCGCTCGCCTCCTCGAGGGCTTCAAGGATCCGACTCGTCGTCGACGACCCGGCCGGACTCGCCCCGGCTCCGCCCGACGCGGACGCATCGTGGAGGTTGCGCAGCTGACGTTCCAGATCGGCCTGCCCGACCTTCTCCCGCTCCCAATACCGACGGAACCGGGCATAGCGACGGAGGAAATTCTGCAGCACCTCGGCCGCGAAGGGTTTGACGATGTACGTCATCGCCCCGGCCCGCAGCGAGGCCCTCACCACCTGGGGATCCGTCACCGCCGAGAGCACGATCGCATCGATATCGGTCTCACGGACGAGCTCGACCCCGGTGCCTTCGGGCAGCACATAGTCCGCGAGCAGCAGGTCGACACCGCCGGAGGCGATGACCTCGCGCGCCGTCTTCAGGTCGCGCACGGGTTCGAGCGCGGTGAAACCGGGCACCTCGTCGACGTAGCGGGCGTGGATCTGCCCGACGAAGAAGTCGTCATCGAGCACGAGAACGTTGACCATCATCTCTCCTCAGATCGCTGTGAGCTGTCGTCTGCCGTATCGTCGAGCGCCTCGGGCAGGACCATTCCGAAGCTCGCCCCGCCGAGGTCCGGATCGCGGCCGTCGATGAGCCACACCCGGCCGCCTCCGGACTCGGCGATGCGGCGGCTGAGTGCGAGACCGATGCCCAGCCCATGAGCGTCCCCGGTCCCGGTTCCCGTTGTCAGTCCTATGCCGAAGTCCGTCGCCGAGGCGGCCTCGACGGTGGAGAATCCCTCGTCGAAGATCGTCTCCGACAGGTCCGCATCGACCCCGTCGCCGGTGTCCGTGACGACGGCGTGGAGTTCGGCGCCGGCGCTGAGGAGCTGCACTTCGACGCGGCCGCCCGATCCCGGGAATCGGTGCCCGGCAACGGCCGCACGCACGGCATTGTCGATGAGGTTGCCGAGGATGAGTGTGACCGCCTCGGGATCGCGGACCGTACCCACAGCCAGGGAATCCGGGGTCACGGCCAGGGTCACTCCCGCCTCGGCGGCAGTGGTCCCCTTGGCCTCGAGAACGGCACGCAGATACGGGTCGGAGATCAGATCGATGTCCTCGACTGGGGTCGTGATCGGCCCGGTGCCCAGCAGCGAGGACAGATACGTGTGGGCCTCGTCGGTGGCTCCGGTGTCGACGAGGCCGAGCACGGTGTGCAATCGGTTGGCGAACTCGTGGCGCTGGGTGCGCAGGGCCCGCGCCATGGCCGTGACGGATTCGAGCTGCCGAGCCATGGCGAGCATCTGGGTCTCATCACGCAGAGTCACGACCCCGCCGACGGACACCCCGTCGCGCTGAACCCGCACAGCGGTGGCCAGGAGGATCCGCTCACCGATCGTGATCCGCCGGCGCAGGGCTCCTTCGGCCGGGGCTTCGGCCATCATCGCGGTGATTTCGTCGGGCACGTCGATCTCGTCATCCCCGTCGAATCCCCGCGCCGAGGCGGCCCTGCCCGTACCGGCGACCCTGTCCTCCCCCGAGGCCGCCCCAAGCAGCTCCTTCGCGTTCGAGTTACTCAGGGTCAGCGCGCCGTCGTTGCCGAAGCCGAGCACTCCGTCGTCGAGACCGCGCAACACGGCTGCCTGGTCTCGCGCCATCTCGGCGAGCTCTTCGGGCCCGACTCCGAGAGTCTCCCGACGCAGCCGACGCCCGAGCAGGTACGACACGACACCTCCGAGCGCCAATGCCAGCACGGCCACGGTGCCCAGCAGCAGCATCTCCCGGCGCACATCGGCATCGAGCACCGAGGCGTAGATACCCACAGACACTTCGCCGACGACCGTCTTTGAATCCTCACTCGAATAGATCGGGACCTTCGCTCGAACGGTCTCACCGAGCGTGCCCGATTCGTGGGAGACGTTCTCGCGTCCGGCCAGCGCCTCATCCGGTGAGGTCGAGACCTTGTGCCCGATCTTCGTGCGGTCCGGGTGAGTCAGCCGAATGCCGCGGTCGTCGGTGATGACGGCGAAGCTGATACCAGTACGGTCACGCAGATCGTCGGTGATCTTCAGCATCGACTTCACAAGCTGCTCATCGGGCGCAGAAGCGTGCTCGGCCGAGGCCTGTGTCGCGGCGGCCCGGACATCCGGGTCGATCGCGAGAGTGCGGGCAGTGGACAGCGCTTCGGTCTCGGTCACCTCGGTGACGGTGCGCGCCCCCATCCACCCGAACACCCCGGTCACCAGCGCCAGGATGACGACGACGAGCGCGAGCTGAGAGATCAGCACACGACGGGAGAACGATTGGCGGGGCCTTGGCACGCGGCAAGCGTAGACCGGTTTGAGCGCAATGCGCAAAAGGTGGTCAATGATCTAAACGCCATCAGTGCACACAAGCGCGCGAAGCATGTGATCTGGACCCTACGGTGTTCTCAGCCTCACATTCGCCTTCGAAGGAGAAGCTCTCGTGCTCGTCATCCTCGGTTTCGCCATGATCGGTGTCTTCATGACGCTGATCATGACCAAGCGACTCTCACCGATCCTCGCACTCATCCTCGTGCCCACGATCTTCGGCCTCTTCGCCGGAGCCGGTCTGGGCATCGGAGAGATGGTCATGGACGCGATCGCCTCGATGTCGTCGACGGCAGCGCTGCTGCTCTTCGCCATCATCTACTTCGGCATCATGATCGACGTCGGCCTCTTCGACAAGCTCGTCGAATTCATCCTCAAGGTCGCCGGCCACGACCCGGTCAAGGTCGTCATGGGCACCGCCCTGCTCACCGGAGCGGTCTCCCTCGACGGCGACGGATCGACGACATTCATCGTCGTCACCGCCGCAATGCTGCCGATCTACCAGCGCCTCGAGATGTCCCCGGTCGTGCTCACCTGTGTGGCCGGTCTCATCAACGGCACGCTCAACATCGTCCCCTGGGGCGGGCCGACCGCACGTGCGTCATCGGCGCTGCAGATCGACGCCAACGAGATCTTCGCCCCGATGGTGCCCTCGCTGGTCGCGGGTCTGCTCGTGTGCTTCCTCTTCGCATATCTGCTCGGCCTCTCCGAGCGTCGTCGCCTGGCGAAGAACGGTGTGGCCTGGGTCGAGGAGTCCGGATCCGGCCGGTCCCGGTCGGATCTCGTCGGCGCCATAGCCGGAGGCAAGGCGGGCCGATCGTCGACGACGACCACCGCGGGCAAGTCAGCGACGGCAGGCACCGGGCAGGCAGCGACTGCGAGCGGGCACGGCACGGCCGCCTCGGGGACGGGATCGGACGGCACCGCCACCGAGGCGACCCTCGACTCCCCTGCCCCCGCAACTGGATCCGCCGGTTCGGGTTCGGCCCTGGCGAACACCGCGCTCGATCCCCATCGCGCGACACTGCGGCCGAAGCTGTTCTGGTTCAACCTCGCACTCACCGTGGCCGTGATGGTTCTGCTCATCGCCGACATTCTGCCGCTGCCGTACCTGTTCATGATCGCCACCGTCATCGCGCTCATGGTCAACTTCCCGAAGATGAAGGACCAGCAGGAGGAGCTCGCCAGCCACGCGACTGCGATCATCTCCGTCGTCGCCATGGTCATGGCCGCGGGCGTGCTCACCGGAATCATGTCCGGCACGGGAATGGTCGATGCGATGGCCGCGTGGCTCGTCGACGTCATCCCGAACGCGATGGGCCCCTATATGGCCGTCATCACCGGTCTGCTGTCGATCCCGATGACGTTCTTCATGAGCAACGATGCCTTCTACTTCGGCATCCTGCCCGTGCTCGCCGAGACCGCTTCCCACTTCGGCATCTCCGCGGCCGACATGGCCCGCGCCTCGATCACCGGCCAGCCCGTGCACATGCAGTCACCGCTGGTGCCGGCGATCCTGCTGCTCGTGTCCCTGTCCGGCGTCGAACTCGGCGACCACCACAAGAAGGTGCTGTGGCGGGCACTCATCGTCGCCCTCGTCATGCTCGCCGTGGGTGTGGCCATCGGCGTCATCGGAATCGGCTGAGCGGAGCAACCATGACTGATCTCTATTCGACTCCGCACCGCCGCTTCCCGGCCCCCACCCTGCGGGTGACGGCGTCACCCGGTCTCGGATCTGCGACCGCGACCGTCGTCCTGGCCCTGCGAACGGATGCCTCGGAGGCCGTGCTCGAGCAGGCGATCGCGGCGGCCCGACGTGAGAACGCCTGCGTGCGGGCGGTCGTGTTCGGCACGGACACGACCACCGCCCCGTCGACGTCCCCTCTGGCCGAATGCTCCCGTTTGGGCACCGCCCTCGCCGAGGCGGGCCTGGAGTTCGAGGTCCACCGTGCCGGTTCCGACCTCGCCGAGCAGATCCTCGACCTGGCCTCCACGCATGCGGCACGGCTCATCGTCATGGCGGCCAAACGCCGCTCCCCCGTGGTCAAGCTGCTGCTCGGGTCGAGTGCCCAGCAGGTGATCCTCGAAGCCGACTGCCCGGTGCTGTTGGTGAAATAGAGCAGTCGGGTTCAGATCCCGCCGAGGCCACGGCCCGGCGCGAGGATTCCGCGCGGGTCGAGCAGGTCCTTGATCTCCTGCAGCCCGCGACTGCCCGGCAGCGGCCCCCACGCGTCGAGTTCGTCCCAGACCGGCGCCGGAGCATGGAGCAGCCGTGCGCTGATGCGGTGCAGGCCGAAGGAGCGCAGGTGTTCGAGCACGACGCGTGTGGCCACTCCCGGTTCGGTCTCCGGGGCGCCGACTCCGAGTTCGACACGTCCCGACGCACTCCCCCGCAGCTGCAGCGGATAGCCGATCGCGGTTTCGAGCCGGTCGATCGTCGTGAGCAGGCTCGGCAGGAAATCGGGGGCCACGGACACACTGATCGTCACGGGAGTCCGCACCCGTGTGCCCCACCAGCTCGGACGGGCGCAGGCGGTGGCGCCGGGGATTCGCTCGACGAGGCGGTCGCTCTCGGATTCGACGAGCTCGCCTGGGCCTTCGAAGAGGACCACCGTCGCCGCCGGTGAACCGGGCGGGCGTTCGAGGACGACCGCATCCGGCACACGGCGAGCGCCCACGAGGGCGGGGGCCGCCTCGGCGCCGGGTATCCACACGAATCCGCGGGATTCGGGTCGGGCTCTGACACGGATTTCGGCCTCGACGATGATCGCCCTGCTTCCCCACGAGCCCGTGACGAGTCCGGGCAGCTCGCAGCCGGCCAACTCCGGCGAGAGCCCTTCGGTGGTGCGGGCGATGGTCCCGTCGGCGCCGACCGTGGTCACGGCCAGCACCGTCTCGGGCAGTCGGGGACGGTTGAGGTGGGCCGGGCCGGTCGCGGCCGTGGCGATCATCCCGCCGAAGCTGGACCCGGCATCGATGCGATCGGCGGGCAGGTCGGCGAGGATCTCCTGCCCTGCGTTCTCAAGCTGCCGATTGAGTGCGCTGATCTTCGCTCCCGCACCGGCACGAAGGGTCTTATCGTCGCGGGAGTGTCCGGCCACCTCGGCGAGTCCGGACAGGTCGAGCAGCAGCCCCGGCGTGGGCGCGGGCGGATGGTCGTCGAAGGCGGTGCCGCCGCCGAAGACGGCGACGGTGCGGGATTCGGCATGGGCGCGCGAGAGGAGTTCGGAGAGCTCGGCGATGCTGCCGGGGCTGGCCAGCCGGGGCAGTTCGTCAGTGGTCCGGGTCATCCCTGTCTCGGTTCCTGCTGGTGGTGGCACTGCTGGTCGCTCTTCGTCGTTGCGGTTGTTCTTCGTCGTTGCGGTCGTTCCTCCGACCGTTCCTCTGTGCGGTCATCGGGCCGCGCCGATGTATGTCGAGCTTAGCGAAGAACGCCCCCGAAATCGGCGCTCTGGGCACAGATTTCGGGGGCGTTCGGTGTCAGCACCGAATCCGGATCACGGCATGCGGGCGTAGGCCGGCAGGGTGAGGAAGTCGACGTAGTCGGGAGCGAGCGCGACCGAGACGAAGGTGTCGGTGGCGTCCTTCCAACCGGCGTCGTCACCGGGCAGCTTCGCGACCTCCTCGGCGACGACGCGCTCGACGAGCTCCTTCGTCACCTTCTCCCCCGAGTCGAGGGTGATGCCGGCATCCAGCCACTGCCAGACCTGGGACCGGGAGATCTCCGCTGTCGCGGCATCCTCCATGAGCCCGTTGATGGCCACCGCGCCATTGCCCTCGAGCCAGGCGCGCAGGTACTGGATGCCCACGGAGACGTTGGTGCGCAGACCCTGCTCGGTCATCGACCCCGGGGTCGACTTCACATCGAGGAGATCGGCGGCGACGACATTGACGTCCTCGCGCTTGTTCTCGATCTGGTTCGGCTTGTCGCCGAGGGTCTCGGTGAAGACCTCCTTGCAGAGGGCGACCATGCCGGGGTGGGCGACCCAGGAGCCGTCGAAGCCGTTGCCGGCCTCACGGGATTTGTCATCGCGGACCTTGTCGAAGGCGGCCTTGTTCTCAGCCTCGTCCTTCGACGGGATGAACGCGGACATGCCGCCGATGGCGTGCGCCCCGCGCTTGTGGCAGGTGCGCACGAGCAGTTCCGTGTAGGCGCGCATGAACGGCACGGTCATCGTCACGTCCGAGCGGTCCGGCAGCAGGTAGTCGTCGCCGCGCGAACGGAAGTTCTTGATCACGGAGAAGATGTAGTCCCAGCGACCGGCGTTGAGACCGGCGGAGTGCTCGCGCAGTTCGTAGAGGATCTCCTCCATCTCGAAGGCCGCGGGGTAGGTCTCGATGAGCACGGTCGCGCGGATGGTGCCGCGGGCCAGGCCGAAGGTATCCTCGGCGACCTCGAAGACCTGGTTCCACAGACGGGCCTCGAGGTGGGATTCCATCTTCGGCAGGTAGAAGTAGGGGCCCCTGCCCTTCTCGATCTGGATCTGACCGGCGGTGGAGAAGTAGAGGGCGAAGTCGACGAGCGAGCCCGAGGTCTCCTCACCGTCGATGCGGATGTGCTTCTCCGGCATGTGCCAGCCACGGGGGCGGACGACGATGGTCGGCAGCTCCTCCTCGGGGGCCAGGGTGTAGGACTTGCCCTCGGGCGAAGTGAAGTCGATCTCGCGGTTGAGCGAATCGAGCAGGTTGATCTGGCCCTGGATGACCGAATCCCACTGTGGGGTGTTCGCATCCTCCTGGTCGGCCAGCCACACCTTCGCACCCGAGTTCAGGGCGTTGATCGTCATCTTCTTGTACGTCGGTCCGGTCATCTCCACCCGGCGGTCCTCGAGGCCGGGTGCCGGCGGTGCGACCTGCCAGCTCGGGTCGTTGCGGATCTCGGCGGTTTCGGGCAGGAAGTCGAGGTCCTTGCCTGCGGCGATCTCGGCCTGACGTTTCTTGCGAGCTTCGAGACGGGCCAGGCGATCGCCGTTGAACTTCCGGTGCAGGTCGACGATGAGCTCAAGCGCTTTGGGGGTGAGGACCTTTTCAGCCCCGTCCGGCAGCTCACCGGTGATCTCCATCCCGGCGGGGATGTCCAGGTTTTCGATATGAGCGGTCATCGATGGTTCTCCTTAGTCAGCACAGAGTTGCTGCGTCTTTGTCCGCACCGCGTGGTGCGTCGTTCTCGCTGGTCAACGGGGTTTGGCCTGCGAAACTTTCACATCGTGAAAATGTATGTTCACACAACGAAAGACTATGAGGTGATGCACATCTCGTCAAACCCTATCCCGGATTCGAGACGGTGTGTTCGTTGACTCCTCGACGCGGGCCGGAGACGATGTGCAGAGCACCATCTTTCGTGGACTCGCCGAGGCGGCCGACCAGCACCGACCACCCGAAGTTCTCGGTCGGAGGAAGGACAGCGTCGCCCAGGCTGCGTCCTTGGATCGACGCGGCAACGACGCCGCAGATCGGACTCGCAGTGGACAACCTCGCTGTTGCAGCTCTACTGGCCCTCTCCCCCATTCTGTTGGCGGGAATCCTGCTCATCGGCTTTCGCTGGCCGGCCAAATACGCGATGCCCGTCGGACTGGTCGCCGCCGCGCTCGTGGCGAACTTCGCGTGGAAGATCGAGTGGGTGACGATCGGCGCCTCCGTCGTCCAGGGTCTCCTCGTGGCGATCGGTCTGCTGTGGATCGTCTTCGGCGCGCTTCTGCTGCTGGCCACGATCACCCGCTCGGGAGCGATCGAGACGATCCGCTCGGGCTTCATCGCGATCTCTCCGGACAGGCGTGTGCAGGTCATCATCGTCGCGTGGCTCTTCGGCTCCTTCATCGAGGGCGCTGCCGGCTTCGGCACCCCGGCGGCCGTCGTCGCTCCGCTCATGCTCGCCCTCGGCTTCCCGGCGATCGCGGCGGTCCTCGCCGGTCTCATCATCCAGTCGACGCCGGTGAGCTTCGGCGCCGTGGGCACACCGATGGTGCTGGGCATCGGCACCGGACTCGCACAGGAGGACGGATCGATGTCGGCCGATGTCGCCGCGCGTGCCGGGCAGCTCGGTCTCAATCAGGCCGAGTTCGTCGCCCACACCGCCGCACAGGTCGCTCTCATCCATGCCATCTGCGGTATCCTCATCCCGCTTCTTCTGGCCTGCATGATGACCGGGTTCTTCGGAGCCAATCGTCGGTTCGCCGATGGACTGGCCGTCGCTCCGTTCGCGATCTATGCGGCGCTGGCGATGATCGTCCCCTATCTCATCGTGGCGAATCTGCTCGGACCCGAGTTCCCGTCCCTGCTCGGTGGTCTCATCGGTCTGGCGATCGTCGTGACGACTTCGCGGATGGGCTTCCTCATGCCGAAGAAGACCTGGGACTTCGCGCCCAGGGAGAAATGGCCGGCGTTCTGGATGGGCACCGTCGACCCGAACAAGGAGAAGGCTCAGCTGCAGAAGAAGATGTCGATGGTCCGCGCCTGGTCGCCCTACCTCATCGTCGTCGCGCTGCTGCTCATCACCCGCAATGTTCCGGCTATCAAGGAGTTCCTCAACGGCCCCGCGGTGATCAAGATCGACGGCATCTTCGGCACCGCGATCAACCAGAACATGGATCTGCTGTGGTCCCCGGGCGCGATCTTCGTCCTCGCCTGCGGGCTGACCTACTTCATCCATCGGATGACGAAGAAGCAGATCGCCGGGTCCTGGCAGATCGCCGGTTCGCAGATCGCCGGTGCCGCCGTGGCCCTGCTGTGTTCCCTGCCGCTGGTGCGTGTCTTCATCAACTCCGGTGCCGATTACAACGGGGCCGGGCTCGAATCCATGCCGGTCACCCTCGCCGAGGCGGCCGCCTCGACCGTCGGAGACGCGTGGCCGCTGCTTGCCCCGTTCGTCGGTGCTCTCGGCGCGTTCATCGCCGGTTCGAACACGGTCTCGAACATCATGTTCTCGCAGTTCCAGTTCTCGACCGGCACCGCCATCGGTGCGGCCAGCCCCGAGACGGTCGTGGCCGCGCAGGCCGTGGGCGGTGCCGCGGGCAACATGGTCGCCGTACACAATGTGGTGGCCGCCTCGGCGACGGTGGGGCTGGTGGGCCGCGAGGGCGAGCTCATCCGCCGCACGTCGGTCCCGATGCTCATCTATTCGCTGGCTGCGGGCGCCTTGGCGTTCATCGGCCTCAACGGCCTCGGGTTCAATGCCGGCACCGTCGTGCTCACGGCACTCATCGTCGGCCTCGCCGTGGCCGTCGTCCTCGCCCGCAGGTCACCGGGCAAACCCCTGCCGGGCATCGAGGTCGGTGCCGGAGGCCATGCAACTCAGGGCGACGGCAACGGCTCTGCCGCCGGCGGTTCGAACGGCGGCACGACTGGCACAGGCGCTGCCGCCGGCGATTCGCA
Source organism: Brevibacterium sp. FAM 27836 (assembly GCF_051351055.1). NCBI lineage: Bacteria > Bacillati > Actinomycetota > Actinomycetes > Micrococcales > Brevibacteriaceae > Brevibacterium > Brevibacterium sp. FAM 27836. The sequence continues at coordinate 3,381,387 of NZ_CP195711.1, read as the reverse complement.
CAGCACCGGCGCGGAGACCAACGGCTCTGCCGCCGATGGCTCTGCCGCCGATGACGACGAGCCGGAGCCCACCGCCCGCGCCTGACACCCGCTTCGGCGCCGGAGCGTGCATCAAGATGGGCGTGCCCTGACACCACATTTGGTACGCGGATCACCACATTTGGTGCAGGTCGCATTACATTTCGTACCGTGCATCAGCTTTTTTACTGATGCACGGTACGAAAAGTGGTTAGTGAGACGAGCAGGCGCATGGAAGCGCCCACGCAGGCCTGTGAATGGCATCAGCGCGGTCGTCCGACTTCAGCTCGGGGCAAAGACCGTGCTGTTTCCGGACGACCGCGCTGAAAAGCACACGCCGTGGGCGCAGGAACTCGTAGGCGCGCTGCCAATGTTGCTCGGCAATGCGCGCGTTGGCAAAGGTGCTGCTCGGCAATGCGCGCTTTAGCAAAGGCGCTGCTCGGCGCGCTGCTGCTCGGCGATGCGCGCTGCTGACGGCAGGCGGCCCTCATGAGCGCGCCTGCCGACAGAGCCGACTCAGACGATGACGACCATGGGGACGATCATCGGCTTGCGACGCAACTTCGACGACACCCAGCGGCCGACCGTGCGGCGCACTACCTGCTGCAGCTGGTACTGGTCGGTGGTGCCGTCGCGCAGAGCATCCTCGACGGCCTTCTGGACCTTCGGCATGATCGAGTCGAAGACATCGTCGGACTCGGCCACACCGCGGGCATGGATCTCGGGGCCGGCGATGAGCGACTTCGTCTGCGAGTTCACGGCCATGAAGATCGTCACGAAGCCCTCACCGGACAGGACGAGACGATCCTTGAGGTCGGCCTCGGTGATCTCGCCGACCGACGAGCCGTCGACGAAGACGTAGTTGCAGTCGACAGCTCCGACCACCTCGGCGTGGCCGTCCTTGAGGTCGACGACCCAGCCGTCGTCGGCGAGGACGATGTTGTTCGGGTCGACTCCCGTCGCCTCGGCGTGGCGCGCATTGGCCAGCAGGTGGCGCCATTCTCCGTGGACGGGCATGACGCCGCGGGGCTTGACGATGTTGTAGCAGTAGAGCAGCTCGCCGCCGGAGGCGTGGCCGGACACGTGGATCTTCGCATCGGCCTTCGAGATCACGCGTGCACCGAGCTTCATCAGGCCGTTGATGACCTTGAACACGGAGTTCTCGTTGCCGGGGATGAGCGAGGAGGCGAGGATGACGGTGTCGCCGTCGCCCACGTCGACGCGGTGGCTGCGGTTGGCCATGCGCGACAGTGCCGCCATCGGCTCACCCTGAGATCCGGTGCACATGAGGACGATCTGGTCCTCCGGGTAGTCATCGACCTTCTTGATGTCGATGAGCGTACCGTCCGGCACGTCGAGGTACCCGAGGTCGGCGGCGATCTTCATGTTGCGCACCATCGACCGGCCGACCAGTGCGACCTTGCGCCCGTGGGCGGTCGCAGCGTTGAGCACCTGCTGCACACGGTGGACGTGGGAGGAGAAGGAGGCTACGATGATCCGGCGCTCGGCGGTGCCGAAGAGGTTTTCGAGCACGGGCCCGATGTCCTTCTCCAGCGCGGTGAAGCCGGGGACCTCAGCGTTCGTCGAGTCCGTCATGAACAGGTCGACGCCCTCTTCGCCGAGGCGGGCGAAGGCACGCAGGTCGGTGATCCTGCCGTCGAGCGGCAGCTGGTCCATCTTGAAGTCACCGGTGTGGAGGATATTGCCGGCCCCGGTGCGGATGAACACGGCCAGGGCATCGGGGATCGAGTGGTTGACGGCGACGAACTCGAGGTCGAAGGGACCGAGCTGATCGACATCGTCTTCTTTGACCACGCGGGTGATCGGCTTGATCCGGTGTTCTTTGAGCTTGGCTTCGATGAGCGCGATCGTCAGCTTCGAGCCGAGGATCGGGATGTCTCCCTTGCGGCGCAGCAGGTAGGGAACCGCGCCGATGTGGTCCTCGTGGCCGTGGGTGAGGACGAGGCCGACGATGTCGTCGAGGCGGTCATCGAGGTACGAGAAATCGGGGAGGATGAGGTCGACGCCCGGCTGGTCCTCTTCGGGGAAGAGCACGCCGCAGTCGACGATGAGGAGTTTGCCGTGGTACTCGAACACGGTCATGTTGCGCCCGACTTCGCCGAGGCCGCCGAGTGCGACGATGCGGACGGCTTCCTTATCCATCCTCGGCGGACGGGACAGTTCTTGGGTCAATGCATTATTCACTGAGGTAACCACTCCTGGTCAATTGGGCGGTGACGAACGCCACCTGCTCCTCATCAGCTGGGAGCAGCGGCATCCGCACATCGCGGTTGTCGAGTATTCCTTGGGCCTGCAGAGCGGCCTTCGCCGAGGTCACTCCCGGCATGTGGTTCATGAGCGCATCCACGACATCCGCGGTATCGCGGGAAAGGATGCGGGCGGTGTTGAGATCGTTGTTCGCCACTGCGGCCACCATCGCCGCGAAGCGGTCGGAGCACACGTGTCCGGCAACGGATACGAGTCCGAGCGCGCCGAGGGACAGCAGCGGCAGGTTGAGGGCGTCTTCGCCGGAGTAGTAGACCAGCGATGAGTTGTTCATCACGAACGAGGACGCGAAGAGGTCGCCTTTGGCGTCCTTGACCGCGAGGATGTTCGGATGATCGGACAGCCTCAGCAGCGTATCCGTGATGATCGGTGCGCCGGCCCGTCCGGGGATGTCGTAGAGCATCACCGGCAGGTCGGTCGAGTCGGCGGCCGCGCGCATGTGCGCTTCGATCGCCGGCTGCGTCGGCTTCGAGTAGTACGGGGTGACGATGAGGATGCCGTCGGCTCCCGCATCGGCCGAGCGCCGCGAGAGTTCGATGGTGTGGGCGGTGACGTTGTTGCCGGTGCCGGCGATGATCTTCGCCCGATTGCCGATGACCCCGCGCACGACGCGCAGCAGTTCGACCTTCTCGTCATCAGTCGTCGTCGGTGATTCGCCGGTGGTCCCGGAGACGACGAGCATGTCGTTGCCGAGCTCGACGAGGTGGTTCGCCACCTTCTCCACGGACGCATAGTCGATGCTTCCGTCGCGTTTGAATGGGGTCACCATTGCCGTGCCGACGGTACCGAACGCGTCAATGGCAGTCGCTGCTGCCCTGTCACCGAGAATCGCCATAGTCCCAGGATACCGCCCACGTCGTCTCACGAGTGCAGTGGTCCACCCGCGTTGCGGATGGACTTCGTCGCGAATCACGCGCACGAGCGATCACGATCCGGTGAACATCCTCACGGGATCGCGTTGTCCGCGCCCTCGCGCCCCCGGCTCCTTTCCCTCACCGAGGCGGCCCCGCCGTTCGTCGGTGAGAGACAGATCACGGCCGGTGGCCGGGAGTCGTTTACGCTTGGACCCTGCCCGCCACCGAAACCGAAGGAGTTTTCGATGACCCGCACCCGCATCCGCGATTTCCATGATGATGATCTCGACGGAATCATCCGTCTCTTTGAGGCCGCCATGCCGGAGTCTGCGGCGACCGCTCCCCCGCTCTATCCGCTTTCCGAAGTGCTGGCCGCCTGCCAGCGCAATCAGGCGGTCGTTGCCGTGCGCGATGAGGAGATCGTCGGCGCCGCCGTCGGCCGTGCCGCCCATGGACAGGGCGTGCTCGTGTTCTTCCATGTCCTGGAGAGGGTGCGTGCCGATCCGGGGCAGGGACCTCGCGCCGAGGCGGGGCTCCTCGATGCGCTCGAACGTCGCCTCATGCCGCTGGGTTTGGGCAAACTGTCGATGCTCATTCCCGCCGGAACCCCGGCCTGCGATGGTCTTGTGGCCAATGGTTTCGAGGCCCGTTCCGGGTTGAAGTACGTCGAACGGCACCTGCCCGTCCAGCGCCGTGAGCTCGACCGGCTCAAAACAGTCGGAGGACGGATCCTGCCGCGCCACCTCTGGGACGGGGTGAGCGGAATGCAGGAGGAGAAGGACATGCTCGAGGACCGCCTCGTCGTGCCTTTGGCCGAACCGGATCTCGCCGATCATTTCGGGGTGGTCCCACCTCGAGCGGTCATGCTCTTCGGTCCTCCGGGGACGGGGAAGACGACGTTTGCGAAGGCGGTGGCGTCGCGTTTGGATTGGCCGTTCGTCGAGGTCTTCCCCTCACGCCTCTCCGGTGAACCCGGTGGTGTGGCCGCTGGTCTGCGCACGACGTTTGAGCAGATCAACGAGCTTGAGCATGCTGTTGTGTTCATCGACGAGGTTGAGGAGATCGCGTCGAAACGCGGCGGTGAACCGCCCTCGCCGACTCAGGGAGTGACGAATGAGCTGCTCAAACAGGTCGCGGAGTTCCGGGACCGGGAGGGCCGGCTGCTCATCTGTGCGACGAACTTCGTCCGTGCTCTCGATGCGGCGTTTCTACGGCATGGGCGTTTCGACTACGTCATTCCGATCGGTCTGCCCGATGCCACGGCCAGGGAGGCGATCTGGTCGCGCTACATTCCCGAGCACACGATCTCCGGTGTCGATCTTGCGGTACTCGTCGATGCCAGTGATGGGCTGACCCCGGCCGATATCGAGTACGCGGCCCGGCGTGCTTCGCAGGAGGCCTTGGCATCATCACTGCGTCAGGAGCTGGTCGACATCGCTTCCCGGACGGATGTGCTGTCGACGGCCGACTATCTCGAGGCGCTGCGTGCGACCCGTGCGACCGTCTCCGACGAGACCGCCCGGCAGTTCGGCGAGGACGTGCAGACCATCGCGCGGCTGTGAGCTCCGCCGCGTGGGCCTAGACGATCATCGGTGCGCACACGCATGCCCGATTGCCGTCCGGGTCTTCGAGGACCCAGTACGAGGGAGCCGCCGCATCAGAGACAAGGCGTCCGCCGGCCGATATCGCAGCGGCGATCCTTCCCTCTGCCTCATCGTGGCTGACCCACACATCGAGATGCCAGCGTTGGTCGACGGCTGAGTCCGGCAATGGGAACCGGCTGTCGGTCTTGGGTTCCTGCCACCACAGAAGCGTATTCACCTGTCCGCTGGGGTCGACGAGATCACCGTTCGAGTGGATGCCGGCCGGCACACCGTCGAGGAGGGCCGCATAGAACGGTGACACACGATCGCTGGCCGAAGTGTTGAGAGCGAATTCCGCTTGGATGAGATGCGTGGTGTCCGCGGGCAGTCCGACATCAGCTGCGATGGCGCTGATCTCTCGTGCGAGGTCGATCTCGGAAGCTGTCACGCCCCCAGCGTCAATGCTGGTCAGAGTGATGATGACCTGGCCGCCGGTGAGGAGGACTTCGGGAGGATGGGTCACCGCACCGGGGAGCTCGCTGATGCGGCTGACGAAGGCTGCCGCATCGGTGAAGCTCCGCGGGAGAAATCGAGCACGGATCGGGCCAGCCAGCTGCCTCCAGTCGTCGAGACCGGCGTCGGCGATCCGAGCGGGGCTGAACACTTCTTCACTCATCTCGACGCTCTTCCTCTCAGCTTTCGAGCAGCTTGTCGGCGGTTTCGATGAGCATACGCGCCATCGTCCGCGGATTCGGTCCGTGCCCGGCGACGGTGGCGAGGTCGAAGCCGTCGATGATCGCGGTCAACGTGTCGACCACCTCGGCCACGGTGAGCCCGCCGAGGCGGAACTCGCCCTTTTCCACCCCGTCGTCGATGATCTGCCGGAACAGTCCCCGCCAGCCGTCGAAGACGGCGTCGACGCAGTTCTGCAGCCCCCGGTCGGTGCGGGCGACGGTGACGAGTTCGAGCCAGATCCGGGATCGCTGCTCGTGCCTGCCGACCTCGTGAATGGCGGCAAAGGCGGTGTGCAGGCGATGCCGCGCGGTGTGTCCACGGTTGTCCTCGCGAGCATTCGCGATCTTCTCGATGTCGGTGAGCACGGTCGCAGTGTGAGATGAGAACGACTGCGCGAGCAGCTCGTTGCGGGAGGCGAAATAGTACTGCACGGTCCCGACCGACATGCCCACCGCACTCGCCACATCGGCCAGTCGCACGGCGGCGGGCCCACGGTCGACGATGACGTCGAGGGTGGCCCGGATGATCGCTGATCTCTTCGCTTCGGCCCGTTCGGGCGGCTGCGCCGGACGGGGACTCATGCCGGAACAGTCCGCTGCCAGGCCGCGATCTCGGTGGCCGCGGTGAGTCCCTCGTACACGGCTTCCTCGACCGTGCGCGGGGCCAGCGCGTCGCCGATCACCGTCACCGAGGCGGTCCCGAAGTCGAGATCGACCGGCACCGATCGCGGTGCTGCCGAGACGATCGTGGCGGCGACATCTGCGACCTCGTGGACGATTTCGCACAGCGTGGATTGCAGATACCCGGTGTCGGCGTCGACTCCGACGAGCCGAGCGTCGTTCAGGAACTCGATGCGCCCGGTCCGCAGGGCTTGAGAGACGAGCAGGGTGCGCGTGTACTGCTGGATGGCGGCACCGGCGAAGTTCGCCGCGGTCGCCAAGGTCACGTGCCGGCCGGCCTCGGCCAACCGCAGCGCGATGCCGAGGCCGATCCAGTCGCCTTTCCAATCCGTGACGAGCACCCGGCCGGTCGGCAGGTTCGGGTCCTCGCGCAGATAGTCGCGGGCTCCGATGACGAGAGAATCGTCGGCGATCTCGAGCGCGGGCAGACGCTGCTGGGCCCCGGTGGCGACGATGACATGATCGGGGACGATGTCGTCGATCAACGCCTGGGTCACCGGCGTCGAGGTGCGGATGTCGACGCCAGCGCGGGCCGCCTCGGCGGACAGATTCGTCGCAGCTCCCCCGAATTCGGATCGATACGGAAGTTCCTGAGCCAGCAGCACAGCTCCGCCGAGGTGGGGCTCCTTCTCACACAGCACCACCTCGTCGCCCTGTTCGCCGGCGACGGCCGCGGCTTTGAGCCCGGCCGGTCCCCCACCGATGACGAGGACCTTGTCTCGGGCGCGAACGCGGGGTCGGGGCAGGAAGGTGAGTTCGCGACCGGATTCGGGGTACTGAATGCACGAGATCGGCACTCCCTGCTGGAAGTGACCGATGCAGGCCTGGTTGCAGCCGATGCAGGCACGGATCTCGTCGACTCTGTCGGCCTGGGATTTGTTCGCGATCTCGGGGTCGCAGATCATCGCGCGAGTCATGATCGCCATGTCGGTGCGGCCCTCGGCGATGGCCGCTTCGGCTTCATGGGGCTGGTTGATGCGGCCGGCGACCATGACGGTCTTATCCGTGATCTTCTTGACCTGCTCGGACAGGTTCGTCGCATAAGCGGCCTCGACCTGCATCGAAGGCACGATATGGACTGCTCCCTGCAGGGTCGAGGAATCGCCGGCTGTCACGGAGTAGTAGTCGAGACAGTCGCGGCCGTCATGGTCAAGGCCGTCGAGATGGTCGATGAGGTCGAGGATCTCGGTGGCGACGAGTCCGTCTTCGGTCTTCTCCTCTCCGGAGATCCGCAGGCCCACCACTGCGTCGGGACCGACTGATTCGCGGACGGTTGCGACCACCTCGGCGAGGAACCGGCGGCGGTTCTGCGGACTGCCGCCGTATTCGTCGGTGCGGGTGTTGACTCCCGGATTGAAGAACTGGATCGGCAGGTAGCCATGGCTGGCGACGATCTCGACGCCGTCGATGCCGGAGTCGGTGATGCGTTTCGCGGCACGGCCGTATCCGGCGATGATGTCTTTGACCTCGGCGGTGGTCAGCGCTTCGGGGACGACCTTGAATCGCTCCTGCGGTTCGTCGCTGGGGGCTTTGGCTCGCGGGGCCATGCCGCGCTCACCGTCCATGACCTCCCGGCCCGGGTGGAAGAGCTGAGCGAAGATCGTGGCACCGTGGCGGTGGACCGCCTCGGCGACGGCTTGATATCCGGGCACGGAGGATTCGTCGGTGGCCATGAGCACGTGGCTGGTGTAGCGGGCGGTTTCGTGGACGCCGGAGACCTGCAGGACGATGAGTCCGGCTCCGCCCTGCGCGCGGGCTTCGTGGTACGCGACGAGATCGTCGCCGATGTGACCGTAGTCGTCGAGGACGGTGTCATGGCCGGAGGAGACGATGCGGTTGCGGACGGTCAGGGGGCCGAGGGCGATGGGGTCGAAGAGGTGCGGGAACAGCTGAGACATGATCGTCCTTGATCACTCGAGGATGCGGCTGACCCCGTTATTCATATCACCATATGACGAATGGCGGCAAGGGTTCGTCCTCGCACAGATCCGAGAGGCAGGGGACGGCGCCGTGGCAGTCATGGCATAAAGATGCCGTGGCCGATCCGGCATCGGCCACGGTTGCCCTCAACTCGTGTGAGAATCGTTCCATGAGCTCTCAGCAGGCGAACTCCCACCGCGGGCACGGATCTGACCCGGCCACCGCCTCGGCGATGGTGGCTGACCGACTCAGCCCCGCCGGTCGACTCATCGGACTCGATGCCGCCCGCGGGATCGCACTGCTGGCGATGATGATCACCCATATCTTCGCGCTGGCCGACGAAACGGGGATGCCGACCTGGGCGGCGGTCTTCGCCGGTCGCGCCTCGGCGCTGTTCGCCGTCCTCGCGGGCTGTTCACTGGTCCTGTCCACCCGCGGGCGGCTCTCCGAACGGGGCCGGCTGCGCGATGCCGCGCCGAGCGTGCTCATCCGGGCGGCGGCGATCGTGCTCGTCGGACTGTGCCTCGGGTCGATCTCCACGCTGCTCGCGGTCATCCTCGTCAACTACGGGATCATGTTCGCCCTCGCTCTGGTGTTCCTGCGTCTGCGGGCCGGTGCGCTGTTCGCGATCGCCGGGGCGTGGATGCTCATCTCCCCCGCGGTCTCGATGCTCGTGCGGTCGACGTACTTCCTCGAGCCGAGCTACCTGCCGATGGGCTTCTTCGACTTCGCGACTCCGGGGACGATGCTCACCGATCTCCTCCTCACCGGCTACTACCCCGTGCTGCAGTGGATGTCCTACATTCTGCTGGGCATGGCCGTGGCCAAGCTCGACATCGACAGGCATCTGCTCGGACTGTTCACTGCCGGACTCGGACTCTTCATCCTCGGGCGCGGCACCTCCTGGATCCTGCTCAACGTCTTCGGCGGCGATGCCGCACTCGTGCAGGACTCGCAGATGTGGGGCATCGATCTCAGCGCGGCGCTGTTCACCGGCAGCTACGGGGTCACTCCCGCGACCTCGTGGTGGTGGCTGGCAATCGCCGGACCGCATTCGGGCACACCGTTCGACCTGCTCTCCACCGGCGGGACCGCGGTGATGACGATCGCGGCGTGCCAGGCCGCCGCGGTGCTGTTGGGACGCAGGTCCTGGGCACTCGCGCCGCTGTCGGCACCGGGATCGATGCCCCTGAGCGTCTACGCGGCACATGTGGTGCTGATTGAGATCACCCGGCCGCAGATCGTCGGCGACCCGGTCGAAGGTGCGGCGACCGTGGCCGAGCAGACCACGGAATACTCGATCCACGCACTGGTCTTCGTGCTCGTCCCGCTGCTGTGGAAGATGTGCGTCAACTCGCGCGGACCCTTGGAAGGCGGAATCGCGGCTCTTATTCGGGCGTCTTCGCTCAGGCGCCCTGCTTCTGCCCTTCGCGGAAGAGGCTGATCGACTTCCGCATCGTCGCCCGGGCGCGTTTGCGATCCCCGCTGGCGTCATAGGCGCACGAGAGTCGGAACCAGGAGCGCCAGTCTTCGGGGGCGGATTCGGCTTCGGCCTGGTATTTCACGAATTCCCGATCGGCGGCTTCGCGGATGATCTTCCCGCCCGGCGTGCGCGGCAGATCGTCGACGGGCAGTCCGCCTTCGGCGCCGAGGATGCGGGCAAGCTTCTCGGTCCGTGCTCCGAAGATGAGTTCGACGGTGAGCGTCCACGCGCCGATGAGCGGGAGAACGAACAGGGCGATGCCCATGATGCGCGGGATGAGGTCGGGTTCGCGCACGAGGATCCACGCCCGCTGCCCCATGAGGACGAAGTAGAAGACGAGGACGACGGAGACGATGATCGCCCCGATCTTGGCCTTCGACATCAGAGGTCGAGCATGTTCTCGAGGCCGTGGATGAGCCCCGTGTAATCGGCGATCGAACGCACCGCGGTGATGATGCCGGGCATGAACGCCGAGGTGGAATGCGAGTCGGTGCGGATGGTCAGTGCCTCGCCGTCGGAGCCGAAGAGGATCTCCTCGTGGGCGTTCATGCCCTGTTGGCGGATGGCGTGGACATGGATGCCGTCGATGACGGCGCCCCGGGCACCCTGCGGGTCGGATTCCGTCGAGTCGGGCACAGCGGGCAGTCCGGCGGCGTTGCGGGCCGCGGCGATGCGCTGGGCCGTGTGGTTCGCGGTGCCCGAAGGTGCGTCGAGTTTGCGGGTGTGGTGGATCTCGACGACTTCGGCGGAGTCGAAGTAGGGGGCGGCGAGTTCGGCGAAGCGCATCGCCAGAACCGCACCGATCGAGAAGTTCGGGGCGATGAGCACCGCGGTCTGCGGATGAGCCTCGAGTGTCGATGACAGCCGGGCCAGGCGGTCGTTGTCCCAGCCGGTGGTGCCGACGACCGTGTCGATGTCATGTTCGACGAGGAAGGTGACGTTGTCCTCGGTGGATTTGGGCACGGTGAGTTCGACGGCGACGTCGATGTCCTCATCGAGCAGGGTCTCGAGCGAATCGCTGCTGCCGAGTGCCGCGACGAGTTCGATGCCCTCGGCGTTCTCGATCGCTTCGACGGCGTGGGATCCCATCCGCCCCTTGGCTCCGATGACGGCTACGCGAATGCTCATGTGTCTTTGACTCCTTGTGTGATGATCCCGGCGATCTCCGCCAGCCAGTCTAGCGACCCAGGGGGGTGACTCCTCACATCCGGTGCCCCAAAGAACACTCCCATTTGCTACCTGACGGCGGCGCAGCAACCTGGCGCGAGGTTGCTGGGCAGCCGTCAGGTGCTTCTGGGCGGACTCCTACGGCAAGCAATTGTGCGGTAGAGGTCAGTGAGGCGGAAGGATCGGCAGACGCGGCCCTGCGGTTCGAGGATCGTCGGCGAGCCGGGCGCAGACTTCGGTGTCATATCGGATGCCGTCATAGAGCAGCTTCTGGCGTTCGCGACCTTCGATGATGAAACCAGCGTTCATCGCCACTGCGGCCGAGGCGGGGTTGTTCACTCGGTACCCGAGTTCGAGTCGATAGATGCCGAGTTCGTCGTGGAGGTGATCGACGAGGCTGCGCAATCCCGCCGAGGTCAGCCCTCGGCCTCTCCCCTCGGCGGCAGTCCAGTAGGAGATCCACGCAGTCGAGTGCCGGTGTTCGATCCCGGAGGCCATGACGTTGCCGAGGATACGTAGATCAAATCCGTCGGCATGATCAACGACGGCGAAGGCACAGACCTTGCCCTCCGCCTCGGAGCCGGTGACGATCTCGATCCACTTACGAGCACCATCGGGACTGCGGTCGTCGGGAACGTTCGACAGCAGAGCCGCGTCGGCCTGCTCAAAGACGCGGCCCAACCCTGCGGCATCATCGTCTCGCCAGCGCCTGAGGTTTGCGTTCATAGGATCACCCTGACTTCGACCATGTGTGCGATAGGCACTCCCTCCACACACGTGACGGCGGCCCAGCTACCTCGCGCAAGGTTGCTGGGCCGCCGTCAGGTAGCAATTGGGGTCAGCCGAGGAGAAGGCCCTTGGTCTGTGCGACAGCGCGGTCGAAGCGTGCGCCGGCGTCGGCCCAGTTGACGATGTTCCACCAGGCCTTGACGTAGTCGGGCTTGACGTTCTGGTAGTCGAGGTAGAAGGCGTGCTCCCACATGTCGAGCTGCAGAACGGGGGTGCCGCCGAGCTGGATGTCGGACTGCTGGTCCTTGAGCTGTTCGATGAAGAGGTTTCCGCCGAGCTGGTCGTAGACGAGGACGGCCCAGCCGGAGCCCTGGATCGTGGTGGCTGCGGTCGTGAAGTGCTCGCGGAACTTGTCGAACGAACCGAACTGGTCGTCGATGGCTGCGGCGAGTTCACCGACCGGCTTGTCTCCACCGTCCGGGGACATGTTGTTCCAGAAGATCGAGTGGTTGACGTGTCCGCCGAGGTTGAATGCGAGGTCGCGGGTCAGCTTCGGCACGTTCGCGAGGTTGCCGGACTCGCGGGCCTCGGCCAGCTGCTCAACGGCGGTGTTGGCGCCCTTGACGTAGGTGGCGTGGTGCTTGTCGTGGTGCAGCTCCATGATGCGAGCCGAGATATGCGGCTCGAGAGCGGAGTAGTCGTAGGGCAGTTCCGGAAGTGTGTACTGCTCAGCCATGAGATTCCTCCTGATGAGATTTGATGACCACCACATCGGTGGCTTCATTTCGACCCTATCCCAGGGTCTCATCTCGGACAACAAGGGTTCCCCGAGTCCTATTCCCTTTTCCGCTGATCAGCCCGTCGAAGACACGACCGCCCCGTCTCGATGACACATGAGCCCCTTTCCGCTTCTCAACCGAGGTTGCGCGAGATGAGCAGCCGCATGATATCCGAGGTGCCCTCTTCGATCTCCTCGAGTTTGGCGTCGCGCATCCACTGTTCGACCGGGTGTTCGCGTGAGTAGCCCCACCCGCCGAGCGTCTGCACCGCCGCCCAGGTGCAGAACATCGCCGTCTCCGAGGCGATGAGCTTCGCCATCGCCGCCGCAGCCGTCATCTTCTGCCGCTCCACCGCGTCCCCAGCGTCGAGCATCCGTGCGGCGTTGAGCACCTGCAGCCACGCCGCATCGATGCGCGAGGACATGTCAGCCAGGCGGAAGGCCACAGCCTGGTGGTCGATGATCTTCGTCCCGAACTGCGTGCGCTCGTGCGCGTAGTCGCGCGCGTATTCGAACGCCGCCCGCGCCGTGCCCAGGGCCGCCGCCCCGAGCACGACCCGTGAGATGTCGAAGGTGCGCATGAGGCCGTAGAAGCCCTTGCCCTCCTCGCCGAGGCGGCCCGACGTGGGCACGAATGCGTCGGAGAAGAAGATCTCCCGGCATACGATCGCCCGCTGGCCCATCTTCTTCATCGGCGCCCCGAACTCCATCCCCTCGGTCTCGCGCGGCAGCAGGAAGGCGCTGATTCCGCGTGAGCGCTGAGTCGGGTCGGTCTTGGCGAAGACGACGTAGTAGTCCGCGAGTCCGGCATTGGAGATCCACGCCTTCTGCCCGTTGAGCACGTATCCGCCGTCGACGGCGTCCGCGCGTGTGATGATCGACGCCGAGTCCGATCCGGATCCCGGTTCCGTCGTCGCCAGTGCGGTGATCACCGGCTCCGATCCGGTCAGGGGGCGCAGCCAGGCCTCCTTCTGCTCATCGGTGCCGAGCGCGAGGATCGGATCGGCGAAGAACCCGTTCGAGCACACGAAGTTCCCGATGCCCGGGTCGCCGAAGCACAGCTGCTCCTGGACGAGGCACTGGGTGAAGACATCGGTGAACCCGCCCCCGCCGAACTCATCGGGGACCATGAAGTCCGTGATCCCGAGCTTGGCGGCGGCCCGGAAGATGTCGACGGGCGATTCGGTGTCGGCTTCGTCGACGCGGCGTCCGGCGGGCCGGATCGTGTCCGCGGCGAATCCGCGCACCAGGTCGAGGATGTCATGCTGTTCATCCGACAGCGGCCAAGGCGTGTAGCTCATGCTGATCTCCTTCAGATTCGTGTGCAGGTCGGACGCGCCGTTGCGCCCGACCGAATTCCTTCGTTCTCCACCGGTTGACGACAGCGGCCCCGGCGCGTCCGCCTCACCGGCGAAGCATGTCCGCCCCGGCCCGTGAGTCCTCTGTGATGTGGATGAGCGTCGGACCCTCCGCTGACTCGGCGTCGGTCAGCGCGTCCAGCAGCTCCTGCGAGCCGTCGACGTGGATGCCTCGGGCGCCCATCGCCTGCGCCAGGGCGGGGAAGTCGGGTCTGGTGAGCTTGACCCCGGAGGGCGTATCGCCGCGGTCTTCCATCTCGTTGCGGATCTCGCCGTACCCGCCGTTGTCGACGATGATGAGCGTCATCCGGACGCCGGCCTGCACGGCCGCGGCGAGTTCGGCGATGGTGAACATCGACCCGCCGTCGCCTTCGACGGCAACCACTCGAGCTCGGGGTGAGGCGAGTTTCGCGCCGATTCCGGCGGGCAGTCCGTAGCCGAGCGTTCCGGCCCCGGCCGGGTAGAGGAACCGGTCACCGCGGCGAGCCGCCCACCCGGTCTGCACTCCGTAGTAGCAGGCCATCGTCGAATCCGCGGCGACGATGAGCGGAGATTCCTCGGCTTCCGCGAACGCAGTCAGCGCTGCCGAGAGCTCGGCCCAGGGCCGACCTTCGGATTCCGCCGCCGAGGCGGTCCGCGCCTTCCAGCCGGCCGTCCAGTCCCGTGCGGCAGCCGCGTCGGCGTCGCTCCGCAGACCCGCCACACGAGTGTTCAGATCAGCGGCCGCGGTGGCAGCGTCCGCGAGGATCGGGTGGGTCACGGTCGCGTTCGTGAGCATCTGCACCTCGTCGATGTCGATGCGCACGACGGTCTCGGGCAGCGACAGCGGCTCGGGCCAGAAATCGCTGGACGCCAATTCGGTGCCGATCGCAATGACGGCATCGGCATCGCCGAGGAGTTCGGGCAGCACTTCGAGGAACCCGACAGCGCCGAGGCAGCTCACCGTCCGATCGTCGAGAAGCCCCTTGGCGTTCGAGGACAGGAGGATCCCGGCCCCGAGCGTGTCCGCCAGCGCTTCGATCTCTGTGCCGGCACCCCCGCCGAGCGCGCCGGCGCCGGCGATGATGAGAGGGCGCTTCGAGGCGGCGATCGCCTCGGCGGCGGTGTCGATCTGGGTCTGTACCGGGGCCGGCAGGGCACGGGTCACCGACGGGTGGAGGCGGCCGGGTCCGGTGGTTTCGATGAGGTCGAGCGGAATCTCGATGGCGGCCGGCCGCTTGCGTCCCGAACGCATCGCCGACAGGGTCTGTCCGACGGCCAGGGACACCTCGCCGGGGCTGGTGACGCGGTGGACTTCGGTGAGGACCGCGGACAGCGCCGCCTCCTGGTTGCGCACCTCGTGGAGGAGCCCGTTGCCGCGGCCCGGGTGGGTCAGCGGCATGCCCGGGGTGATGAGGAGGACCGGTACGGAGTCGGTGAATGACTGCAGCAGCGCGGTCAGGGCGTTGAGCGCGGCCGGACCGGTGGTGGTGACGATGACCTGCACCTCTCCGGTGGTGCGCGCGGCGCCGTCGGCCATGTACCCGGCGCCCTGTTCGTGGCGGGGAGAGACGATGTCGATGCCGTGGGCGCTCAGCTGCGCGAAGATCTCGAGGTTGTGGGTGCCGGGGATCCCGAACACGCGGGTGATCCCCTCGGCCTGGAGCGCGCGGGCCAGGTGGGCACCGCCGGTGATGGTCATCTGTTCCATTCTCATTCCTCGCTGTCAGGGTTCTCTGTGGTCACGACGAGTGCGTCGACGGCAACCGCCCCATCAGGGGCGACTCGCACGGGGTTGATTTCGATCTCGGCGATGTCATTGCTGCCGGCGACCAGCCGTGAGACGGAGACGATGACTTCGGCGAGTCCGTCGATATCGGCGGCGGGTCGCCCCCGCCACCCGGTCAGCAGCCGCGAGCAGCTCAGTCGCGAGATCATCTCGAGCGCTTCGGTATGCGACACGGGCGCCAGTTCGAGCCACGTGTCGGCAAAGAGTTCGGTCTCCGTTCCGCCGGCCGCGACCATGACCAGCGGCCCGAAGTTCTCATCCTGCCGACCGCCGACGAGGATCTCGACGACATGATCGCGGGTGTCCATCTCCTCGAGAATGTACTCCCCGTCACCGAGGCGGCCGACCATGTCCGCATAGGCCTCCTCGACGGCGCTGAGATCGTTCAGCCCGAGAGCAATGCCGCCGACTTCGGTCTTGTGCGCCGGCCATCCGGCCTTGAGGGCGAACGGCGGGTTGAGTCCGGAGTCCGGGACCACCTCGGCAGGTTCCCGGCCTCTGCCCAGGCTCACGGCGGCGGGGACGGGAACACCGGCGGTGGCGATGACGTCGCGGGCGGCGGCGTATCCGGTCCCCCACGGAGTGACGGGGCCGGTGACGTCCTGGGTATCGGTGAGTCGGCCGGAGTGGGCGGCGTAGAAGCCGGCACGGCAGAGCACGCGCATGGCGGCCTCGATCGAGGTGTAGGCGGGGACACCGAGCTCCCACAGTCGGGTCACGGCCTGCGAGTCCGCGCTCATCGAATGGACGATGACGGGCTTCTTCGCCTCCGCGACGATCCGGCCGAAGCGTTCGACGACGGCCAGCTCGGTCTCGAGGAGTTCGGGGATGTCTTGGCCGTAGCAGCCGAAGTAGCCGCTGAGGACGACGGCGTCGATGTCCGGGCCGGCCAGCAGCACCTCGGTGAGGTCGGCGTAGGTATCGAGATTCTTCTCCCCGGCCCCGTCGAGGTCGATGGGGTTGTCGACATGGTCGGCTTCGGGCAGTGCGGCACCGATTCGGGTTGCAGTGTCTGAGTGGAGTTCGTGCACATGGAGTCCCCAGTTCTCGGAGGTGTCGGCGGCGATCGCGCCTTGGCCGCCGGAGTCGGAGAGCACGGCGATGCGCGGGCCGGCAGGCAGCCACGCGGTGGTGAAGAAGCCGGCGAGTTCGACGAGCTGGCCTGGGGTATTCAGCCGGATGGCCCCGGCCGCGCGGCAGGCGGCATCGACGGCATCCATCGTCGAGGTCAGCGAACCCGTGTGCGATTTCGCCATCCGCGCGCCCGCCGAGGAGGCTCCGGTGGTGAGGATCATCGTCGGCTTCCCTGCTGCCCGCAGCGCTTTGAGCGCGGCGACGAGGGCGGGGCCGCCGGCGAAGGATTCGAGGTACAGGGCGACCTGAGTGGTGGCGGGGTCGTCGACGAGTGCGGTGAGGATCTCGGCGGCGCGGACATCGGATTGCCCGCCGATCGAGGCGAAGCGGGAGATGCCCAGTCCGCTGCGGGCCGACAGAGTCGCGATCTCCGTGCCGAGCTGCCCGCTCTGCGTGACCACGGCCAAGGAGCCGGGGGTGAAGTTGCCCCAGGCCAGGAGCAGGTCGTTGCTCGAATCGACGAGGCCCAACGAGTTCGGGCCGATGAGACGTCCGCCGGCGGCTCGGATGGTGGCGGCCAGCCCGGCCGCATCGGGCACGCGTGCGGAGATGACGAGGAAGGCGCGCACCCCGAGCTCGAGCGCCTCGGCGACGACTCCTGCCACGGTGGGACCGGGCACGGAGACGACGAGGAGTTCGGGCACCTCCGGCAGTTCGCCCAAGTGCGCAAAGGTGGGGTGGCCCTGGATCGAGGCGGCCTTCGCGTTGATGAGGTGGACACTGCGGCGGTCGGCTCCGCGCAGTGCTCCGGCGGCGAGCCAGAATCCCCATTTGCTGGAATCGTTCGATGCTCCGAGGACGGCCACACTGCCGGGATCGAAGAACGCGTCCATGCCGCTAGCTTTCCGGCACCGAGGCGGGGGCTGGGCTGAGGTCCGCGAGTTTCACGAGGTTCGTGTCGACCTTTTCCTGGGCGGCCTGACGTGGGCTCATGCCCTGGTCGCGGGCGGTGGTGAGCACCTCGGTGGTGAGGTCGCGCAGGGTCGTGGTGACGAGGGCGCGGCTGTCGTCCCAGCTGCCGTCGACGTCGCCGAAGGTCACCCACCACCACCAGGCGTTCGTCGCGGAGTTCGCGAGGAAGTCCGGGATCACGGTGACTCCGCGGGCCAGCAGCTTCTCTTCGGCGGCGGGCAGGACGGGCATGTTCGCGGCTTCGACGATGAGTTCGGCGCGGATCCGGTCACAGCTGTCAGCGGTGATCGCGTAGCTGACGGCGGCGGGGACGAGGACGTCAGTGGCGGCGGCCAGCCAGTCGTCGCGGTCACCGTCGTGGTCTGTCGGCCGCAGTCGGGCACGGTCGATTCCGCCGAATGGGTCGCGGCTGGCGAGCAGGGTTTCGACGTCGAGTCCGTCCGGGTTGGAGACGAATCCGTCGGCATCGGCGATGCCGACGATACGCAGTCCCGCCTCGGCGAGGTAGCGGGCGGTGGCTCCGCCCATGGAGCCGAAGCCTTGGATGACGGCGGTGGATTCGCTGGGTTTCCGGCCGGCGGCTTCGAGTGCGGCGATCACCGAGGTGGCCACGCCGAGTCCGCCGACGAGTTCGTCCTGAGCGACGCCGTCGACGATCGTGGAGAATGCGGTGTTCGCGCGGGCTTCGACGGCGTCCGGATCATCGACGAGTTTGTTCACGGCGGAGAGTCCGGAGCCGAGTTCGCGACGGGCGAGGATCTCGTCGATGTCGTCCTGGCGGACTCCGAAATCTTCGCCGAGGGCCCAGTAGGTGCGCATGATCGGGTTCATGGCGACGAGGAAGCGTTCGAGGACGTCTTTGGCTCCCGGTGCGCGGGGGTCGAAGTCGATCCCGCCTTTCGCCCCGCCGACCGGGACGTAGTGGCGGCCTTCGCGCAAGTGGATGGCTTCTTTCCGCGTCATGCCTTGAGCCAGTCCGCGCACCTCTTCGAGGGTGCAGCCCTTGCGCATGCGCAGTCCGCCGGAGGCCGTGCCGCGCACGAGGGTGTCGATGACGACGTAGCCGAGTGCGCCGGTGACAGAATCCTGCCACGTGATGTCCATGAACATAGGGCCTCCAGGAGGGCATCGGGGTCAGACCGCAGCAGAAGGTTACTGAACCGCGATTCAGTAGCGCTGTGACACCAGTCTGACTCGGCGAGGGCTGGCGCGTCAAGACCACGTGCGACGAGGGCTGGTCTCACCGCATTCCTGCTCTCCGAGGAGGGACGATGGATCAGCGGTCAGCTGCTCTCCGCTGACGGTGGGTTCTCTGCTCGCTATTGACGCGAAGGAATCAACTGAGATGGCTGAAGGAGTCAGGCGAGTTCGCGGGCGAGGAAGTCCTCGACCCAGACCGCGATCCGCTCGGCGTCGACGGTGTCGGGATTGACCATCATCTGGATCGCCAGGCCGTCAAGATAGGCCAGCATCCTCGTCGCACAGGCTTCCGTGCCGCCTTCAGGAGGCCGGCACTCCCCCGCGGCTATGCCCTCGTCCATGAGACCGCTGAGCACCGACTTCCATTCGCGGTCGAGTCCGGCGAACGTCGACTTCACTTCCTCGTCGAAGAGACCAGCCGACCAGGCGTCGATCCAGATCCGCCAACTGCGCGACGAGCCGCTGGGCATGTACCACCGGATGACATTCCACAGACGCTGCCGAGCCGAGAGCGCCGCTGAGTCCGGCTCCGCAACCGCGTCGGCGGCAGTGGCAGTGGGATGCGCGGGCGGCGCCCCCGAAGCGAGGTCCCGGGCATGGTCGATGTCCTGACGTCCGGCATAGCCGAAGGCCTCGGAGACGAGAGCTTCCTTCGTCTCGAAGTGATAGATGACGAGGCTCGCGCTCAAACCGAGCCGAGCAGCGACATCGGAGACGCGCAGGGTCCGCAGACCGGAGGCTTCGATCTCCTCGACCGTCGCCGCCAGGATCTCGTCCCGGCGCACGGCCGCGTTCTTCCGCGCCATCGTCTCAGACTCCCTTCAGGGCAATTCGACCTCGGCCGTCGGGCCGACCATGGCCAGGGCCTTCGGCCGCGAGAGCAGCCGACCGGCCATCGCACTGACGTCCTCGGCCGTGACCGAGCGGACGCGTTCGATGAGGTCCATCGGCGATTCCATCGGCAGTCCGAAGATCTCCGACCGCGCCAGACGGTTCATCCGCGCCGCCGAGGATTCGAGACCGAGCACCATCGAGCCCGAGAGCTGTGAGACGATCTCGTCGAGTTCGAACTGGCTCGGAGCCTCCTGCGCCAACCGGTCCCATTCGCTCAGAGCCAGATCGACGACAGCCTGCGCGTTCTCCGCAGTGCATCCGGCGTAGATGCCGAAGGTGCCGACATCCGTGAACTGGCTGGCCACGCAGTTGACAGCATAGGCCAGTCCGCGTTCCTCACGAACGCTCTGGAACAGACGCGACGACATGCCGCCGCCGAGCATGGTCAGCAGGACCGAGTAGATGAACCGATCCTCGTGACCTTCTTCCAGGCCTTCGCAGCCGAGCATGATGCCCAACTGCTCGATGTCCTTGACGGTATGGGAGATTCCGGCATGGAAGTCCGGGCGCACGCGTGCGGCCCCACCCAGATGCGATCCCTTCTCGACCCCCGCACCCGACCAGACGTCGGCACGGGATCCGAGCCCCGCCTCGGAGAGGGCATCCTCAACCATCGCCAGCACATCCTCATGGGTCGCCCCACCGGCGGCAGCGATGACCAGCCGCGGCGGAATGTACGTCGAGGTGTAGTGGTCGATGACCGTGTGATGGCCGAGCGCCCGGATCTGGTCCTTCGTCGCCCCGACCGGGCGCGCCAGCGAATGCGAACCGAAGACGAGCGAATCGAAGTCGTCGAAGAGCACATCGCCGGGATCGTCGGCCGACATCGCGAGCTCTTCGATGATGACACCGCGCTCCCGCTCGAACTCCTCGACGTCGAGTTGGGCGTTCGAGACCATGTCGAGCAGCAGATTCGTGATGTTCGGCAGATCGGTCACGAGGCACCGCGAGTAATAGCAGGTGAGCTCCTTCGCGGTGATCGCGTTCGAGTCACCTCCAGTGCGGTCGAAGGCCGCGGCGATCGTCTTCGCGTCACGGCTGCCGGTGCCCTTGAACAGCATGTGCTCGAGGAAGTGCGTCGAACCCGCGGTCGCAGCGGATTCGTCCCGGGAGCCGGCGGCGACCCAGATGCCGATCGTCTCCGAGGCCAGGCCCGGCATGTGTTCGGTGGTCAGCGTCAAACCACCGGGGAGGACAGACCGATCGATTCGGCTGCCCTCCCCGGTGTGTGAACTGTTGAGTATCAGTTGTCTGATCCCTCGTCGTCCGACTGCTCATCGTCATCGGAGACCGGAGCCAGCGAAAGCTTGCCGCGGTCGTCGATCTTCGTGATCTCGACCTGGACCTTCTGGCCGACACCGACGACGTCTTCGACGTCCTCGACGCGCTTGCCCTCATTGAGCTTACGCAGCTCCGAGATGTGCAGCAGACCGTCCTTGCCCGGCGTGAGGGAGACGAAGGCACCGAAGCTCATCGTCTTCACGACGGTTCCCAGGTAGCGTTCGCCGACCTCGGGCACCTGCGGGTTCGCGATCGCGTTGATCATCGAGCGGGCGGCCTCGGCAGCCGGTCCGTCGGTGGCACCGATGAGGACGGTTCCGTCGTCTTCGATGCTGATGTCGGCGCCCGTGTCCTCCTGGATCTGGTTGATCATCTTGCCCTTGGGCCCGATGACCTCACCGATCTTGTCGACGGGGATGTTCACGGAGATGATCCGCGGAGCCGTCGCAGCCATCTCGGCGGGAGTGTCGATGGCGTCGTTGATGACGCCGAGGATGACCATGCGGGCCTCGTGCGCCTGCTTCAGCGCTGCGGACAGCACCGAGGCGGGCAGACCGTCGAGCTTCGTGTCGAGCTGGATCGCGGTGACGAAGTCCGGGGTGCCGGCGACCTTGAAGTCCATATCGCCGAAGGCATCTTCAGCGCCGAGGATGTCGGTCAGCGCCGCGTATGCGGTCTGCTCACCCTGGTCGGTGGAGATGACGTCGGAGACCAATCCCATGGCGATGCCGGCGACAGGGGCCTTGAGCGGCACACCGGCCGAGAGCATGGCCAGGGTCGAGGCGCAGACCGAACCCATCGAGGTCGAACCGTTCGAACCGAGGGCCTCGGAGACCTCGCGGATGGCGTACGGGAAGTCCTCGCGACTGGGCAGGACCGGCACGAGCGCACGCTCGGCAAGGGCGCCGTGACCGATCTCGCGGCGCTTCGGGCTGCCCACACGGCCGGTCTCACCGGTCGAGTAGGGCGGGAAGTTGTAGTGGTGGATGTAGCGCTTCGACGTCACCGGCGACAGCGAGTCGATGTGCTGTTCGAGCTTGAGCATGTTGAGCGTGGTGACACCGAGGATCTGGGTCTCGCCGCGTTCGAACAGGGCCGAACCGTGGACGCGCGGGATGACGTTGGTCTCCGCGGTCAGCGGACGGATGTCCTTGAGTCCACGTCCGTCGATGCGGACCTGATCGGTGAGGATGCGCTTGCGCACGACCTGCTTGGTCAGAGCGTTGAGCGCGTTCGCGATCTCCTTCTCACGTCCGGCGAAGCGCTCCCCGAGCTTCTCGAAGAGCTCGTCGAGGAGGACGGCACCGGCGGCTTCGCGCTCCTGCTTGTCCGCGATCTGGAAGTTCTCGGTCTGCTTGGCCTCGGCGAGCTCGCGCACGGCCTCGTAGACATCGTCCTCGTAGTCGCGGAAGACGGGGAATTCGACGGTCGGCTTCGCGGCACGACCGGCGAGTTCGGACTGGGCGCGGCAGAGCTCGGCGATGAAGGGCTTGGCGGCGTCGAGGCCTTCGGCCACGACTTCCTCAGTGGGAGCCTGGGCGCCGGTTTTGATCTTGTCGATGACGTTGTCGGTGGCTTCGGCCTCGACCATCATGATGGCGACGTCGTCACCGACGACACGGCCCGCGACGACCATGTTGAACACGGCGTCTTCGAGCTGCGAGTGGTTCGGGAAGGCGACCCACTGACCGTCGATGAGCGCGATGCGCACAGCGCCGATGGGGCCGGAGAACGGCAGACCGGACAGCTGGGTCGACATCGAGGCGGCGTTGATCGCCAGGGCGTCGTAGAGGTGGTCGGGGTTGACCGACATCACGGTGACGACGACCTGGACCTCGTTGCGCAGGCCCTTGACGAAGGAGGGGCGCAGCGGGCGGTCGATGAGGCGGCAGGTGAGGATCGCGTCGGTCGAGGGGCGTCCCTCACGGCGGAAGAACGAGCCGGGGATGCGTCCGGCGGCGTACATGCGCTCTTCGACGTCGACGGTCAGGGGGAAGAAGTCGAAGCCCTCACGGGGGTGTTTGCCGGCGGCCGTAGCCGACAGCAGCATGGTGTCGTCGTCGAGGTAAGCGACGGCGGAACCGGCGGCCTGCTGGGCCAGACGCCCGGTTTCGAAGCGGATGGTGTGCGAACCGAAGCTGCCATTGTCGATATTGGCAACGGCGGATTCAGGGTTGAGTCCCACGTAGTCTCCTATGTTGTGCCGGTGCGCGGTGGCCCTCATCGATGTGAGGCCTGCAGCGCTCGAGGAATGGCCCTCGACGTATGAGGCATCGCTCTGCCTTGTGCAGCGCGAGGCCCCGCGTCCTGCCGGCGGGATATTGGCTGTGGACTCTCCATGGATCCAGGCCGGTCATCGATCGGGGCCCACGGAACCGGCGCTGCACACAGGTGAAAGCAGATGCAGACGCGCATTCCTCCGGAGGCCACTACCGAAGACCGAAACGTCCATGGCAAGAGTGTCCACGTCCGAGTCTACCGCAGAAGCACGAAACCGCCGAAGCACCGTTGCGAAGCGGCACGCACCGGGCCGGACCCGGCCGCGGAAGCACGAAAGCGCCCCACCGAGTGGTGGGACGCTTCCGAATCGATCGGTGAGAGAAGATCAGCGTGAGCTGATCGGCTCAGACCGAATCAGCGGCGCAGGCCGAGGCGCTTGATGAGCGAACGGTAACGCTCGATGTCGACCTTCTGCAGGTACTTGAGCATGCGGCGACGCTGACCAACGAGGAGCAGCAGGCCACGACGCGAGTGGTGGTCGTGCTTGTGATCCTTGAAGTGCTCGGTCAGATCGGTGATCCGGCGGGTCAGCAGTGCAACCTGAACCTCGGGAGAACCGGTGTCGCCCTCGTGAGTTGCATATTCCTTGATGATCTCTTGCTTCACAGCAGTGTCGAGAGCCATGGAGTTCTCCTTCGTATCGTTGCGCGGCGCGAAGACCTGAAATCCTCGCACTCTGGGACCGCGGCCGGTGAAAACGGCAGAGTTCAGCGTATCAGGTGTGCAGGACCTCGCGCACATCGGCGATGTCCTCATGCATCTGCACGATGAGGTCGTCCATCCCGGTGAACGCGACCTGGCCGCGGATGCGGGAGACGAATTCGAGAGTCATCTCACGGTCGTAGACGTCGAATTCGCCGAACTCCTTGTCGAGCACATAGGCCTCGACCCGACGCGTCTCACCGTGGAACGTCGGATTCGTGCCCACGGAGATCGCCGCCGGATACGCCTGACCCTCACCGGAGAACGTCGCCCATCCCGCGTAGACGCCATCGGCGGGCACGAGCCCTTCGGGGTCGGTCGAGAGGTTCGCGGTCGGGAACCCGAGGTCGCGGCCGCGCGCATCGCCGTGGACGACGGTGCCGTGCAGGGCGTGGTAGCGACCGAGCTGGTCGGCCACCTCGGCGACATCCCCGGCTGTGAGCTGTTCGCGGATGCGCGAGGACGAATATCGTCCCCCACGTCCGACTTCGTCGATCGTCTCGGTCCGGAACCCGTACTTCTCGCCGAGGCGGCGCAACGTGTCGATGGTGCCTTCGTTGTCGCGCCCGAAGCGGACATCGTCGCCGACGACGACGATCTTCGTGGCCAGGCCCTCGACGAAGTAGGTGCGGACGAACTCCTCGGCCGTCTGGGCGGCGAAATCGAGATCGTAGGGCTGGATGAGGAGGGCGTCGATGCCCGTCTCGGCGATGAGGTCGGCCCGCTGCCGGGTCGAGGTGATCATCACGGTCGGGTCGGCTGGACGGTGCACCGTGCGCGGATGCGGGTCGAAGGTCATCGCGATCGAGCGCAGTCCCTCTTGCCGAGCGAGGGCGGCGACGGTCTTGAGAACCGTCTGGTGCCCGCGGTGCACGCCGTCGAAGTTGCCGAGGGTGACGACGGTGCCGACAGCGTCGGCCTCGACTTCACCGAGTCCGTGATACAGCTCCACCAGACATTCGCTCCTTCCGTGCACCGATTCAGATTATCGCAGAGATCTCACGCCTCCTAACCCACACCTCGCCGAGGCGGCTCCACCCGATCTCGGGCGCGGACGAACCGGCGGAGGCGGGCGGGTCACGCCGGTCGGGCGATTACGGTCGTCTGCGCGTCTGCGCTCAGGCGATGATCGCCCAGCCGACGACCCCGACGAGGGAGGCGAAGGCGATCGAAACGAAGGTGCCGATGATGAACCGCTCCCCCGCTGCCGCCGAGGATTTGATCTCGGCGAAGCGACCGAGGCCCTTGACCGCGATGACCACGGCCATGAGTTCGGGACGGCCGAGGACGATGGCCCCGGCGATGAGGGCACGTTCGACGATGCCGACCCACAGTCCTCCGCGCAGGACTTCGACATCTTCGGCTCCGGTGCGCTCGGGTCTGCTTCCGGGACCCGAATGGGTCAGCCGCAGGAAGGCGGGGACGAGGGGCCAGCCGATGAGTGCAGCGACGAGTGCCGCGCCGACGGCGACGAGGACTTCAGTCCACATCGAATGCTCCTTCCGCCAGCTCGAGATGGTGACGGGCGAGTGTCTGGGCGCCGGCGACGATATCCGCGGTCCCGGGAGCGAGCACTCGCGACACGGCCTGCTGGGAGACGTCGAAGCGGGCGGCGATCTCGGCCTGAGTCGCCTCGGGGTGGTCGAGCCGGTAGTCGACGTAGCCGCGCGATTGTGCGCGCAGTTCGGCCAGTGTGCTCACGAGCAGGCGCAGGGCCGCCTCGGCGAGCGAACAATGGTCCGCCGTCGCGGACCTCTCCCCCGGGTCCTCCCCGGAGCGGACGACGAGGTGGGCGGGAGCGGATTTCGCGGCTTCGACGGCTTCTCGGGCGACGTAGAAGGCCGGGCCCCGGCCCGCGGCCGTCGCTTCGGGCAGCGGTTCGTCGACCTCGCCGATGCCGATGCCGATGTGCCAGCCGGTGCGGACCGCGAGTCGGCGCACCGCCTCGGCGACGGCGTTCGCATCCTCCAGGGCTCCCTGGACCTCATCGCCGATGGTGCGGGCGAAGGGCACGACGGTCGCAATGGGGGCCAGCACCGCGAGGACCTCGGGCACGGCGTCGGCGCTCGTGCGCGAATCCTGCTGGTCGATGGTCAAGACGAACATGGTTCCAGTACAGCAGACCCTCGGCCGCAATACAAGAGTTTCCATTGTATTGATCGAATACAACTTTTTGGGTTGTTCAGGCGAGGTCGATGGCGAAGGCAGTGACGGATTTGAGCCCTCCGTCCGCTCGCACCTCTGCCACGGAAACGAGTGTGTCCTCGCAGATCACGGACACTTCCGTGCCGGGGAGGGCCTCGGCGGCCGAGTCGCCGGCCCAGTCGCGGGAGGCGACGACCTTGCCCTGCATGAGCGCAGTGGCCCGCTCGCGCGTGACCGTGACGACGGGCAGAAGGGTGCGGGCCGCCTCGGCGAGGGGGATGAGCCCGGGAGCAGGGTCGTCGAGGTCCTCGGGCAGGGTCACGGCTTGGTCGAGCTCGAAGTCGCCGACGCGGATGCGGCGCAGAGCCGTGAGGTGGCCGTAGACGCCGAGGTCGGCGCCGACATCGCGAGCCAGGGCACGCACATAGGTGCCCGAGGAACAGTCGACTTCGACATCGACGTCGATGTGCCCTTCGTCTGCCGCGAAGCGGATGTCGATGATCTCGAACGCGGAGACTTCGACCCGGCGGGCCTTGAGCTCGACTTTCTCACCGGCGCGGACGCGGGCATAGGAGCGTTTGCCGTCGACCTTGATCGCCGAGACGGCGCTGGGCACCTGGTCGATCGGGCCGCGCAGGGCTGCCACGGCGCCCTCGATGGCGGCGGCGTCGCTGCGCGCGAGCGCTGCGGGCTCGGCGAAGCGGTCAGGTTCGGAGTCCGCGTCATCGGTCGGGGTCGACGCACCCAGTCGGATCGTCGCGAAGTAGGTCTTCGAGACTCCGGTGATGTAGGTGAGCAGTTTGGTGCCGCGGCCGATGCCGAGCACGAGCACACCGGTGGCCATGGGATCGAGCGTGCCGGCATGGCCGACCTTCTTCGTGCCGAACCAGCGCCGGATCCGCGAGACCACACCGTGGGAGCTCAGGCCCTGCGGCTTGTCGCAGACGAGGATGCCCTGTGGGGAAGTATCGCTCACTGAGGCCGACTTCAGTTGAAGGAGGCGTGCACGTGGTCGAAGTGGTTGGCAGTCGTGCTGCCGCGGTCCTCCATACCCTTCCAGCCCTGGCCGGGCATCCAGATGCGCTGCTTCCAGATGACGTACTTGACGTTGAGGCTGCCCTGGTTCTTGATCAGGTAGTCGGCGATGCGGTCACCCGTGGCGCCGCTGATCATGATGTCCACGGCTTCACCGGTGTTGTGGTCCGACCCGGTGCCGGGGCGACGGCCGCCGAAGGTCTTGACTTCGGGGAATTTCGCGCACACGGCACGGTATCCGTTGACGGCGTTGGGCAGCAGACCGGATTCGATCGACGATGACACGCTGCACGGCGGTGCGGAGGTGTCGTCCGAGGTGCCTCCGCCCTCGGTGGACTTGTCCTTGGACGAGGAGTCGCTGCCGCTCTTGGTCGCCGCGGTCGAGGATTCGGCGGTCGGCTCCGGCTTCGGCGTCTTGACCTCGAGGGTGGACTTCGAAGACTTGTTCTTGTACTTCGGGTTGTCCTTGACCTTCTCGAGGTACTCTTCGCCGGCCTTCTTCCGCTGCGCGTCGATCTCGTCCTGGCTCACAGACGAGGGACTCGCCTGCTCAGGCGTGGTGCTGGCGGCTTCGCTGGTGACCTCGCCGGATTCCGGCGGGCCCATCACGACGGTCGAACCGACCACGGCCGCGGTCGCTGCGGCCGGAACGGCGATCGCGGCGACGACGGGACGCTGCTTGACGGTCGCCAGCACGGATGTCGCCGTCGACGGCGCAGTCGCTGCGCGTCGTCCCGCGGGGCGCCTGCCGGGAGTCAGGTCCCGGATGAGCTGCTTCGCGAACGACGGCTTCGGTGAAGAGTGCTTACCCAATGCAGAATTCCCTTAACAGAGTCGTGATCATTTCGTTACCCGAAGAAGTCTACGACATCTCGGAAACATAACAAAACTGTTACGACGACGTTTTCTGCATTCGTGACGAAGATCGCCGATCACTCGTCGTCGGCGCTCTCGCTCTTCTTGTACGGATCGGCGTCTCCCGCGTGCTCCGCGTTCTCAGCCAGATCGGCCACGCGGGCATCGTCGGCGGCGGCCTGAGCGAGCAGTCCATCGAGACGGGCGGCCGCCTCGGGGACGGCATCGGCGATGAACTCGAGGCTCGGGGTCAGACGGATCGTCAGCCCCTTGCCGACCTCGGAGCGGATGAAGCCCTTCGCGGATTCCAGCGCTTTGCCGGTGCCGATGAGGTCCTGGTCGTCACCGTAGACGGTGTAGAAGATGGTGGCGTGCTGCAGATCTCCGGTCACACGCACATCGGTGACGGTGACGAAGCCGAGGCGCGGATCCTTGAGCCGACGCTCGATCGTGCTGGCGACGATGACCTTGATCTGATCGGCGATCTTGCGAGCCCTGGTGGGGTCTGCCATAGTGCTGTCCTTCGTGGTTCGGGGCCGGAGCGTGTCTCCGGCCCTATCTTAGACGTGGAATCGAACCGGCTCCGGCCGGTCCCCTGTTCCAGGGGCCGACCGGAGCCAACGGTTGCGACTCACATCGTGAGCGTGCGACTCAGACTGGTCCGCTCAGTCGCGCGGCTTCTCCTGCATCTCGAAAGTCTCGATGATGTCTCCGACGCGCAGGTCGTTGAACTTGCCGAGTCCGATACCGCACTCGTAGCCCTCACGGACCTCGGTGGCATCGTCCTTGAACCGGCGCAGCGACTCGATGCTGACACTGTTGCCGATGACGACTCCGTCGCGAGTGACGCGTGCGGTCGAGTTCCTCTTGATGTGACCATCGCGGACGATCGAACCGGCGATGTTGCCGAACTTCGAGGACCGGAAGACCTCGCGGATCTCCGCGGTACCGGTCTGGACCTCTTCGTACTCGGGCTTGAGCATGCCCTTGAGCGAGCTCTCGATGTCGTCGATCGCCTGGTAGATGACCGAGTAGTAGCGGACGTCGACGCCTTCGCGGTCTGCCAGGTCGCGAGCCTTCGCTTCCGGACGGACGTTGAAGCCGATGACGATCGCGTTGTCGACCGTGGCCAGGTTGATGTCGTTCTCGGTGATCGCACCGACGCCGCGGTGGATGATCCGCAGATCGACTTCCTCGCCCACATCGATCTTGAGCAGCGAATCCTCGAGTGCTTCGACAGCACCGGAGACGTCGCCCTTGAGGATGAGGTTGAGCATGTCGACCTTGCCCTCGGCCAGCGCCTTCGTGAAGTCCTCGAGGCTGATGCGCTTGCGACCGCGGGCCTGAGCGGCATTGCGCTCGATGGCGTCGCGCTTCTCAGCGATCTGACGTGCGGTGCGGTCGTCATCGGTGGAGATGAACGAATCACCGGCACGCGGGACCGAGGACAGACCGAGGACCTGGACCGGACGGGAGGGACCGGCCTCCTCGACGAGGTTGCCGTTCTCATCGAACATCGCCCGCACACGTCCGTAGGCGGTGCCGCAGACGATGGCGTCGCCCTGGCGCAGGGTGCCGGACTCGACGAGCACGGTCGCAACCGCGCCGCGGCCCTTGTCGAGCTTGGCTTCGATCGCGATGCCGCGAGCGGACTTGTCGGGGTTGGCCCGCAGGTCCAGTGCCGCATCGGTGGTCAGGAGCACGGACTCGAGCAGCTGGTCGATGCCCTCACGCTTGAGCGCGGAGATCGGCACGAACATGGTCTCGCCGCCGTACTCTTCGGCCACGAGGTTGTACTCGGTCAGCTGCTGCATGACCTTGGCCGGGTTCGCCCCCTCCTTATCGACCTTGTTGACAGCCACGACGATCGGCACATTCGCCGCCTGAGCGTGATTGAGCGCTTCGATGGTCTGCGGCATGACACCGTCATCGGCGGCGACCACGAGGATCGCGAGGTCGGTCGACTTCGCACCGCGGGCACGCATGGCGGTGAACGCCTCGTGGCCCGGGGTGTCGAGGAAGGTGAGCTTGCGCTCCTGGCCCTCGTGGTCGACCTCGACCTGGTAGGCGCCGATGTGCTGGGTGATGCCGCCGGCTTCCCGTGCTGCCACATTGGCCGAGCGGATCGCGTCGAGCAGCTTGGTCTTACCGTGGTCGACGTGACCCATGACGGTGATGACCGGCGGACGAGCCTGGAGGTCTTCATCGTCTTCTTCGGCGGCTTCGGCATCGAGATCGATGTCGAAGGTCTCGAGCAGCTCACGGTCTTCGTCTTCGGGCGAGACGATCTCGATCTTGTAGCCGAGCTCCTCGCCGAGGATCTCGAAGGTCGCCTCGTCGAGGGACTGGGTGATCGTCGCCATCTCACCGAGGTGGAAGAGCACGGTCACGAGGTTCGTGGGATCCGTGTTGATCTTCTCGGCGAAGTCGGCCAGCGAGGAGCCGCGACGCAGACGCAGCGGCGTGTTGCCGTTTCCGCGCGGAACGGTGACGCCACCGACCGACGGAGCCTGCATCTGCTCGAGCTCTGCGCGCTTCGCCCGCTTCGACTTCCGTCCCTTCTGACGGGGACCGCCGCCGCGGCCGAATGCACCCTGGGTGCTTCCGCGACCGCGACCTGAACCGCGTCCGCCCGGACCGCCGGGACCGCGACGCGGACCGCCGCCGGGACCGCCTGCCGGAGCACCGGGACCGCCGCCGGGGGCATTGCCGCGTCCCCCGCCGCGACCGCGGCCGGGAGCGGGCTTGTTCAGTGCCGAGTTCTTCAGCATCGACGGGTTCGGGCGAGGTGCGCCCGGACGCGGTGCCGGACGCGGACCTGCCGCGGACTCCTCACCGGTGCCGCGCGGCTTCTGGCCGGGCTTCGGCATTCCCTGCGAGGGAGCAAACGGGTTGTTGCCGGGGCGTCCGCCCTGACCACCCTGACCGCCGGGACGGCCGCCGGGCTTCGGGCCGCGACCGGGCTTCGGCATTCCCTGCGAGGGAGCAAACGGGTTGTTGCCGGGGCGTGCCGATGACCGGCCCCCGGGCTTCGGCGCACCGGGCTTGGGCGCACCCGGCTTGGGGGCACCGGGCTTCGGCGCACCGGGCTTCGGCGCACCCGGCTTGGGTGCGGCAGCCGGCTTCGGTGCATCGGGCTTGGCGGAGGCGGAGCCTTCGGGCTTCGTCTCGGCCGCGGGAGCCTCGGCGGGAGTCTCTGCCTTCGGGGCAGCCGGAGCTGCGGGCTTGGCGCCCGGCTTGGCTGCCGGCTTCGACGCCGGCTTCGCTGCGGTCTCGTCCGCCTCAGCGGACTTGGACTTCTCCGGGGCCGGCTTGGCCGTCGACTTCGCGGCGGGCTTGGGTGCCGGCTTCGCACCGGGCTTCGGGGCTCCGGGCTTCGCCGCGGGCTTGGCAGCGGACTTCTTCGCGGCACCACCGGCAGACTTCTCGCCAGCGGCGGGTGCGGAATCGGCGAAGGCTTCCTTCACTCGGCGCACGACGGGCGCTTCGAGCGTCGAGGAAGCAGAGCGAACGAATTCGCCCATGTCCTGAAGCTTCTCAAGGACGTTTTTACTGGTTGTGCCGAGCTCTTTCGCGAGCTCATGGACACGGGGCTTTGCCACAGTTCTCCTGTCCGGGTTCTTTCCCGGTCAGGAAAGAACCTCATCAATGAAGAGCAGTACTCATTTCACTGCTCTCTCGATTTCCGTCTGGGTGTCATCGTGCGACACTCACAACTTGTCATCCATTCGGCTACCCGTTCTCTTTGGGTTCGGTGTCCGGCTTCGGGAGGTCCGAGGCCGTGATCTTCGTTCGAAAGGCTCGAGCGAAGGGGGCAGCGGTCCGTGCCTTGGTCAGGCACTTCTCGTCAGGGTGCACCCAGGCGCCGCGTCCCGGCAGTGTCGCTGACACGTCGTGGACGACGGCGGGGTGCTGATCGGGGCGGAAGACGAATCGCGTCAGCTCGCTCCGATCGGCCTTCTGCCGACAGGCGATGCACGTCCTTACGGGTCCATCGCCAACATTCACAATGAATGATTCTACAGCACCGACGCCACGGCGCGCGCCAAGGGGCCAGTGGTGAGGATCACTGCGGAAGGCTGTTCGCCTGCGGCGATGTCGACCGGTGGGCCGCCTCGGCGAGGATCAGTCGGCTGCGACGATGTCGATCTTCCAGCCGGTGAGCTTCGCGGCCAGGCGGGCGTTCTGCCCTTCCTTGCCGATGGCCAGTGAGAGCTGGTCGGTCGGTACGACGGCGCGGGATTCTTGGGCGGCTGCGTCGAGGATCTCGACACTTCTGGCCTTCGCCGGCGACAGCGCGTGGGCGATGAACTTCGCCGGATCGTCGGAGTAGTCGACGATGTCGATCTTCTCCTGGCCGAGCTCGTTCATGACTGCCCGCACACGGGATCCGAGCTCGCCGATGCACGAGCCCTTCGCGTTGACGCCGGGCTTCGTGGCGCGCACCGCGAGTTTCGTGCGATGGCCGGCCTCACGGGCCAGGGACACGATCTCGACGGTGCCGTCGGCGATCTCCGGGGCCTCATGGGCGAAGAGACGGCGCACGAGGTTCGGGTGGGTGCGGGAAACGGTGACCGAGGTGCCCTTCTGCCCCTTGTGGACGTCGGCGATGTAGACGCGCAGACGAGTGCCGTGGGTGTATTCCTCGCCGGGGACCTGTTCGTGCGGGGGCAGAACGGCCTCGACATCGCCGAGGTCGACCTGGACCATCTGCGGATCCCTGCCCTGCTGGATGGTACCCGAGGCGATCTCGCCCTCGCGGCCCTTGAACGTGCCGAGCACGGTTTCGTCCTCGACGTCGCGCAGGCGCTGGTAGATGACCTGCCTGGCGGTCTGGGCGGCAATGCGGCCGAAGCCGGTGGGGGTGTCGTCGAATTCGCCGATCGGGTTGTCGTCGTTGTCGAACTCAACAGCGAGAATGCGCACCTCACCGGAGGACTTGTCGAGCTCTGCGCGGGCGTCGGGCCACGCACCCTCGGTCTTCTGGTAGGCGAGGTAGAGAGCCTGTTCGATGAGTTCGACGAGGGTCTCCAGCGGAATCTCACGCTCTCGTTCGATCACGCGCAGAACATTGAGATCGATGTCCATATGCCTATGTCCTCTCCGGCTCACTCAAGCATTGCAGCTCACTCGAGCGTTGAATTGTCTGTGTTCACTTATGCAGGCGTAACAGTCTATCCCAGTCCGCGCCCGCACCGTATCAGCGAAGCCCCACGTTCGGCCGCGGCGGAACGTCAGTTCGACCTCAGCGGAACTTCAATTCCACCTGCGCCGTGCGGATGTCGTCGAGCGGCACCTGCTTCGTCTGCCTGTTCTGGGGGTTCGTTCCCGTGATCGAAGTCTCCCCCACCTCGGCGAGGTCGAGTTTGAAAGTGTCCTTCTTCGTCGTGATCTCCAGGCGGCGGCCGATCACGCGGCGGAAGTGACGCGGGGTCTCGAGCTTGCGTGTGGCACCGGGGCTGGTGACCTCGAGCTGGTAGGGCTTGTCTCGGAAGATCTCGACCTCGTCGAGGGCGGCGCCGACGATCTTCGTCGATTCGGCGATCTTCTCCATCGACATCGGATCCGTGCTCGACTCATCGAGGTCGACGACGACGGTGAGCGTGCGGCGGGGGCCTGCGGCGACGGCCTTGACGTTCTCCAGGTGGAATCCCGCGGATTCCAGGGGTGGGGCGAGCAGACCCTTGATCCGTTCGATGTCCTCGTCCATATCTCCTCCTCGTCACTGGACGGCCCACTCGCCGAGGCGGCGGCGTGGGTGCGGTGGCCCGTGCGCATGCCCGGTCGACCGTTTCACCCCACCCTAAGCGACACCCTCGCTCGACGTTAAGCATCCGATCCGCGGGGCGAGTTTCCGCCCGGACTGTGCGTCCGGGCCGGCCGGTGGGCATCCGATAGGATTGCCGTATGCGTTTTCCCGTCAGTCGCCGCGTCCTCCTGACTACCGGCGTCAGCGGAATGAGTCTGAGTCTACTCACGGCCTGTGGCCTGCGCATCGACTCCGACCCCGACATCCCCACCCTCGATTCCACGCAGCAGCTGCGCAACCGCATCGCACGCATCCTCGACGCCGCCTCCCCCGGCTCCGGTGACCCGGAAACCGCTGGTGAGGATCTTGCCGATTTCAAGACGGCGATCGGCCCCGAGTGGAACCCGCCGACGGAGTTCGCCACCGATCCTCCCCCGACGGAGGAATCACGCCCATTCGTCGACGCCGCCGAGGTCGTCCTCAAGGCCGTCTTCTCAGCGTCGTCGCCGCTCGGATCGGGCCTCATCCCCGTCCTGGCCGACGTCGCGACCGGGCTGGCACTGACGGCCGGGACGAAGCGGCCCGAGCTCATCGACACTGCCGATGACCTCATCCGCACCGGGCGTGAGGACATGTCCGACCGTGCGCAGCCGTCGGCAGCCGCCGAGGATGCCGAGGGCGGCGAGGATGGCGAGGGCAGCGAGGATGGTAACGGCAGCGGCGATTCCCCGTCCGGCGGTGCGGAGGATCGGCAGGCGATGTTCAACGCGATCCTCAATCAGTCGCGGGCGGCGGCCTACGGCTACGAACGCCTGGCCGTGAATTTCCCGGTCAAGTCCTCTCAACGCATGAGGGCGCTGGCCCGGCTCGAGTCCCTGGGGGCCCTGTCCGGGGAGATGCTCGAACTCCTCGGCGAGAAGCAGGCGGACCCGAACGCCTCGGCGTGGAAACTCGAGCCCACCCCCACGGATGCCGAGTCGGCGAAGGAGCTCGCCCTCAATCTCGAAGACGGCGTGGCCGCCTCGGTGCTGCCGTGGTTGGACGGTGACGCCTCGGCGATCCTGCGGTTGTGGGAATCGGCGCGGGCACGCACGGTCTTCGCCGCACCGCAGCCGCTGCGTTTTTCCTACGACGATCCGGGACGGGCGGAGGCGACGAAGTGAGGGTTCCACCTGTTCTCTACCGGTCCACTCGCGACATCATCGGCGAGTTCCGCACCGATGCCTGGGTCGCGGCGCTCGATTTCATGGCCACTGAGCTCCTCGATCGGTGGAAGCTGCGCTTCGACGATGTGCCCGGCTCCCCGTGGGCCGGCTGCGAATCGCTGGTCATTCCGGTGCTCACTCAGGAGAACTATCAGGGTGTGCTGCGGTTCGCGGCCCCCACCTCGGCGCATACCGCCGCGCATGCGCAGGTGCTGCGCGCGTTGAAGATGTGGAACGGGCACGGCGCCGTGCGGGTCATCCGCGATGATCGCAGCTTCCGCGTGACCCTGCAGGAGCGGCTGCGCACGAAGGACAATCTCTCGGTGCTGCCCTTGGCCGATGTGCCTCCCGTGTGGGGTGCCCTGCAGCGGTCTCTGGAGATTCCGGCGGCGGCGGAGTTCCTGCGCGTCCAGGACGTCGTCGGCGGGTGGCTGAACAGCTTCGATGCCGATGCCGGGCTGCTCACCGGGTGGTCGGAGGCGGGTCCGAATGATCGGCTGCTGCTGTCGTTCGCCCGCAATTGGATGCAGACCTTGGCCTCCTCGGATGAGAACTGGCTCATCCACGCCGACCTGCACTACTACAACATCCTTGCCGGCAATCCGGATCCGACGGGCATTTCGACGTGGAAGGCCATCGACCCGCAGCCTCTGGCCGGGCCGACCGCCTATACCTTGGCCCCGGTGCTGTGGAATCGTCTGGCTGAGATCCCATCGAACCATCCGCAGGCGCAGGCGGCGTGGCTGCGCGGTTTCGCCACGGACCTGGCCCTGTGCGCGCGCATCGACCCGCAGTACGGGATGGGCGCGACCGTGGCCCGCGAGATCACGAACATGTTCTGGTATCTGCGCTCGGCCTCCGAGGGGTCGACGTCGAGCCTGGCCGATGCGGCGCGTTCCCTGTGGGTCGCCCGCGCCCTGTCCGGCGCCGACGTGGCCGGAGTCAACGCCCACGCCCTCAAACCCATCGGCTAATTGCTACGTGACGGCGGCCCAGCAACCTCGCGCGAGGTTGCTGGGCCGCCGTCAGGTAGCAAGGGGTGGGTGGATGAGGGTGGTCAGGATGTCGAAGCCGAGTTTGAGGATCATCGCGGAGACCACGACGACGAAGATGACGCGGACGAACCCGGACCCCTTCTTCAGCGCGGTCCGAGCCCCGAAGATGCCGCCGGCGACGTTTCCGACCGCCACGACCATTCCGAGCAGCCACACCACCTGACCATCGGGGACGAAGTAGACGAGCGCACCGAAGTTCGTCGCCCAGTTGATGACCTTGGCCGTGGCCGAGGCCTGCAGGAACGAGAACCCGATGACCGAGACGAAGGCGATGACGAGGAACGATCCCGTCCCCGGCCCGAGCACCCCGTCATAGACGCCGATGACGAGCCCGATGAGCCATGACAGCGCATGGTGCCGCTTCGACGTCTCCCCGAACCGCAGGCTCGCATCCGCGCCGAGGCTGGGGTTCAGCAGCGTGAACAGTCCGACCCCGATCAGAGCGAGCAGGATGATCGGCGTGAACAATGCGGAGGGAACCAGGGTCGCAAGCTTCGCCCCGAGCACAGCGCCGAGGAACGCCGAGGCAGCCGCCGGGATCGTCGCCGACCGATCCGGGGTGATCTTGCGCAGATACGTGATCGCCGAGGCGGTCGTGCCCGCGATCGACCCGATCTTGTTCGTCGCGACCGCCTGGACCGGGGTCATCCCCGGGACGAGCAGCAGCGCGGGCAGCTGGATGAGTCCACCCCCGCCGACGACCGCATCGATCCACCCGGCCAGGACTCCTGCGGCGAGCAGCCACAGGACCATGGCCACGGTGACATCGATGCCGCCGGTGAGCGCTTCGAACACCGAGGAGGCTCAGTCGTTCGCGTCGGCGGTGTCGGACGCGTCCGCGCCGTCGGCAGCCACCGCCGCATCGGCTGCATCGTTCGCCTTCGCATATGCTGCGCGCACTCGTGCCACGGTCGACGGCACCACCTCGGCGACGGGGACATCGCCCTTGCCGTCACCGAGACGGTCGCGGACCTCGACGACACCGTCGGCCAGCCCCCGTCCGACGACGATGACCGTGGGGATGCCGATGAGTTCGGCATCGGCGAACTTGAAGCCCGGTGAGACCTTGTTGCGGTCGTCGAGCAGGACGCTGACACCTTCGGCTTCGAGCTCGGCGGTCATGGTCTCGGCCGCTTCGGCGATCTCGTCGCCCTTGCCGGCGACGACGATGTGGACATCGGCCGGGGCCAGA
Organism: Brevibacterium sp. FAM 27836; assembly: GCF_051351055.1. NCBI lineage: Bacteria > Bacillati > Actinomycetota > Actinomycetes > Micrococcales > Brevibacteriaceae > Brevibacterium > Brevibacterium sp. FAM 27836. The sequence continues at coordinate 3,344,389 of NZ_CP195711.1, read as the reverse complement.
TGCTGGGGCCACAGCAGGCCGTTCTCCGAGTGGTACTCCTCGGCGATGCAGGCCATGACGCGGGTGACGCCGAGCCCGTAGGAGCCCATCGTCACGGTCTGCGCCTTCCCGTTCTGGTCAAGCACCTTGAGGTCGAGGGCTTCGGCGTACTTGCGGCCGAGCTTGAAGATCTGACCGATCTCAACGCCGCGAGCCAGTTCCAGGGGTCCCGAACCGTCCGGTGCGGGGTCGCCGAGAACCACCTGGGCGGCTTCGATCGTGCCGTCGGCGGTGAAGTCACGACCGGCGACGAGGTCGAAGACGTGACGTCCGGGTTCGTTGGCTCCGGTGATCCAGCGCGTGCCGTCGACGACACGGGGGTCGAGCAGGTAGCGGATCTTCGAGGGCGATTCGAGACCGAGCACGGGGTCGGCCAGGTCGTTGCCGGGCCCGATGTAGCCCTTGACGAGTTCCGGGTGGGCGGCAAGATCCTCGGCGGTGGCGGCCTCGAGGCCGACCTCGCCGTTGCCGAGCATTCCGGTGCCGGCGGCCCGGTCGAGGTCGACTTCGCGATCACCGGGCAGGCCGATGACGATGATCTCGCGCGTGCCGTCGGGATGGGTGACGGCACAGACGACGTTCTTCAGTGTGTCTGCGGCCGTCCACTCGCGGTCGGCGCGCGGATGCTGAGCGTTCGCGGCGGCGACGAGGGTTTCGATCGTCGGGGTGTCCGGGGTGTCCTCGACGTGGGCGGCAGGAGATTGAGCGTACGGAATCGCCTCGGGAACGATCGAGGTCACGGCCTCGACGTTCGCGGCGTACCCGCCGGGCGAGCGCACGAAGGTGTCCTCGCCGACCTCGGAGGGGTAGATGAACTCTTCGGTGCCGGAGCCGCCCATCGCGCCCGGGGTCGCCTTGACGGGCAGGCAAGGCAGGCCGAGGCGAGCGAAGGCCCGCAGGTAGGCCACGCGCATGGCCTCATAGGAGGCGTCGAGTCCGGCATCGTCGATGTCGAAGGAGTAGGCGTCCTTCATGATGAATTCGCGTCCGCGCAGCAGTCCTGCCCGGGGCCGGGCCTCGTCGCGGTACTTCGTCTGGATCTGGTAGATCGACAGCGGCAGGTCCTTGTACGAGGAGTAGAGATCCTTGACGAGGAGGGTGAAGACCTCCTCGTGGGTGGGCGCGAGGATGTAGTCGTTGTCCCGACGGTCCTTGAGGTGGAAGAGGTCGGGTCCGAAGGCTTCCCAACGGCCCGAGGTCTTGTACGGGTCGGCCGGCAGCAGGCCGGGGAAATGGACTTCCTGGGAGCCGGCGCGCGCCATCTCTTCGCGCACGATGGCCTCGATCTTGCCGAGTACGGCCAGACCCAGCGGCAGCCACGTGTAGATCCCCGGGGCGGACCTGCGGATGTATCCGGCGCGGTGCAGCAGTTTGTGGCTGGCCACCTCGGCGCCGACCGGGTCCTCCTTCTGGGTTCGCACGAACAGGGACGACATGCGCAGGGCCATGGGTGATTCTCCTCAACTTGTCAGGACTCTGCTCGAACACTATCGCACGCGGGCGAGGGTCAGGGAATCGGCGCGGAACAAACGGCGGGGGCAGGATTTCGCTCACCGGTGAGAGAGGATTCGTCACCCGGCAGAAGAGAATTAGACTGGTGCGTGCTGCACGGAAGTCCAGCACCACGCGAGACCTCCGGTCTCCTCGCCGACCACCTGCACCGACGACGAATTCGAACGATACGAAGAGCATGCCTGATCCGAGTCAACTCACGCAGTTCCCGCGGCCCTCGGTCGCGGTCGACACCGCGGTCCTCTGCCCCGTGCCCGGCCGCGGCCTGCATGTTCTCATGACCCATCCCGGGGATGGGGTCTGGCAGCTGCCCGGGTCGATCCTGCGTCCGCAGGAACGGCTCGCCGAGGCGGTCGCCCGGTGCCTGCGCGAGAAGGCCCGGCTGGTCGACCGGGCACCGGTGCAGCTGCACGTGTTCGATCAGCCCGACCGTGACGATCGCGGGTGGGTGATCTCCGTGGCTCACCTCGATGTGCTCTCGGCCGCCGACGTCGGCCTCGCCGAGGATGATCATCCCCACCCCGCCGCCGAGGAGGCTGCGCGGGATTCCGATTACGCCGACTCCCCCGCCCACCGCCGCAGACTCGTGCCCGTGCACGAGGTCGAGGAGCTCAGTGAGGAGCATCGGGAGATCGTGCGCGTGGCCGTGCACCGGCTGCGGGCGCTGCACGAACGGACTCCGGATCCCTTCGGTCTGCTCGAAAGCGAGTTCTCGCTGCGGCAGCTGCGCGAACTCCACGAGGTTGTGGCCGGGGAGAGTCTGCAGGCCGATACGTTCCGGCGCACCATGCTGCCGCTGCTCGATCCCACCGGTCAGGCCGTGACTCAGGGGCGGGGCCGTCCCGCCCAGACGTTCACCCGCCGCTCCGAGCTGGCCCTGCGGGCCGACTCTCGCAGCCAGGAGCCCGAAGGACACCGGCGATGACCGAGATCAACCGTGATGCGGCAAAGCACATGCGCGTCGACGTGTGGCTGTGGACGACGCGGATGTTCAAGACCCGCAATCTCGCCACTCAGGCCTGCCGAGGCGGGCATGTGCAGGTCGACGGTCAGCGGGTCAAAGCCGCACAGAAGGTGACGATCGGCCAAGAGGTGCGGGTGCGCAAGGCCGGGTCCGAATTCACCTGGAAGATCACCGGCTTCATCCCGACCCGGATGCAGGCGTCCGTCGCAGTCAAGTGCTACGAAGATCTCACTCCCCCGCCGGACCCGGCTCTGCGCGGGTTCGTGCCCCGTCGCGACAAAGGGCTGGGACGTCCGACGAAGAAGGACCGTCGGGAGATGGAGAAGTTCTTAGGCGACATGGCCAAGCCCCAGTCCCGCAACCGCCGCGACTGAGGTTTACCACCCGATCAGTACATGACGGTGGCGAAGGTGCCGACCTGGTCGAAGCCGACGCGGGCGTACATCCGCAGCGCGGACTCGTTGTAGTCATTGGCATACAGGCTCACCGTGGAATGGCCCTTGTCGCGCGTGCGTTGGACGACGGCGGCCATCCCGGCCGCCCCGAGCCCCTGGTTGCGCACCTCAGGGTGGACCCACACGCCTTGGACCTGGACGATGCGGCGGGCCCGAATGCCGATATCGGCTTTGAACAGCACCTGCTCGTCCTGTTCCGTCGCCGGCCATCGGGGCACGGCTCCGCCGTCGGGCAGAGTGGTCGAGATCCGGGCGTAGCAGTTCTTGCTGCGGATGATGCCGCGCACCCGAGACAGGTAACCGGCGGTGCCGTCTTCGACGGGTGAGAATCCGACCTCTTTGGTGAACATGTCGACGCTGGCGGGAAACACCGCGCCGAGGTCATCGAGGGTCACCCGGTGAACGTGTTCGTCCGGGGTCACGAGCGGATCCGAACTGATCGCCAGCAGCGGCTGGCGCTGCCTGACGCCTCGCGGTCGACCCCAGTTCAGCCGCGACTGCAGGTCGAGGATGACGGTGCGCTCACCGATGAGCGAACAGGAGACGCGGCCATCGGCATTGAGTTTGCGTGCCAGCACCTCGTTCGTCTCCGGCGTCGCCGCGACCGGGATGATGTTCCCGCCCACCCAGTAGGCGGCCACCGGCCGGTCGCGGTCGAAGACCCCATAGAGAGTCCCGGCGGGCGAACCGAGTCGGGCGGTGCCGGTGACTTCGAGCAGGGAGATGAGGTAGACGTTCTGGCAGGGATTGCGGGCGAGCAGGTCTGTCAGCCACTGCGTATGCTGATGCTCCAGTCGCGCGATTCTCAGCACCATCTGCCCGTGCACTCTTCCCTGACGCTGTCCGTGGCCGTCACGAAGGAGGCGGCCCGGATGATGAACGTGTTCGACTCAAGGTATCGCACTCACCCGACGACGACCGCAGGCGGGCCCGATGAGTCCCCGGTGGCATCCTCGGCGATCCGGTTGGCCTCCTCGATGAGCGTCTGGACGATCTCGGATTCGGGCACGGTCTTGATGACCTCCCCCTTGACGAAGATCTGGCCCTTGCCGTTTCCGCTGGCGACTCCGAGGTCGGCGTCGCGGGCTTCACCGGGGCCGTTGACCACGCAGCCCATGACCGCCACGCGCAGCGGCACTTCCATGCCTTCGAGCCCGGCGGTGACCTCCTCGGCGAGGGTGTACACGTCGACCTGAGCCCGACCGCACGAAGGGCAGGAGACGATCTCGAGCCGGCGCGGGCGCAGGTTGAGCGATTCGAGGATCTGGTTGCCGACCTTGACCTCTTCGGCCGGAGGCGCGGACAGGGAGACGCGGATCGTGTCGCCGATGCCCTCGGCGAGCAGGTGGCCGAAGGCGGTCGCGGACTTGATGGTGCCCTGGAAGGCGGGTCCTGCCTCGGTCACACCCAAGTGCAGCGGCCAGTCCCCGCGTTCGGCGAGCAGTTCGTAGGCACGGACCATGATCACCGGGTCGTGGTGCTTGACGGAGATCTTGAAGTCATAGAACCCGTGCTCTTCGAACAGGGAGGCTTCCCACAGCGCGGATTCGACGAGTGCTTCCGGGGTGGCCTTGCCGTACTTGTCCATGAGTCGCCTGTCCAGGGAACCGGCGTTGACGCCGATGCGGATGGACACTCCGGCGTCGGCGGCGGCCTTCGAGATCTCACGCACCTGATCGTCGAACTTCCGGATGTTGCCCGGGTTGACGCGCACTCCCGCACATCCGGCGTCGATCGCGGCGAAGACGTACTTGGGTTGGAAGTGGATGTCGGCGATGACAGGGATCTGGGACTTCCCGGCGATGATCGGCAGGGCCGCGGCATCCTCGGCCGTCGGGCAGGCGACACGCACGATGTCGCAGCCGGCTGCGGTGAGTTCGGCGATCTGCTGCAGGGTCGCGTTGATGTCGGTCGTCGGCGTCGTCGTCATCGACTGCACGCTCACCGGGGATTCGGATCCGACCCCGACCTTGCCGACCTGGATCTGCCGGGTCTTCCGCCGGGGCTGAAGCACGGGAGGTGGAGCGGTGGGCATTCCGAGATTCACCGATGTCACGAAGACGATCCCTTCCGTCTGGCTGGTGACCAGCGACGATGATGGTGCCGACGCCGAGGTGGCGCCTCGCTGCGGCCGGATTGTTCGAACCACGTCCATTGTAGGACCTCTGGGCGAGTCCCGGTCGCGCGTTCGAAGGTCGATTCCGTCCCAGCCTCCCCTTCCAGTCTGCCGCCCGACCGGTAGTGTGACAGTGACCTGCCAGAACTGTGCCGGAAATGTGAAGGAGCGGACCCGTGAGCGAAGGCGCATACCCCGAACCCGACATCGAGGCGATGACCGCCTCCCTGGATGCGGAGGCGAGCGCGCTGGCCGATCAGGGTGGATCCCTGGCTTGGGGGATCTTTCGCCGAGGAGGCTCCGCACGAGCCGTCAACGCCGACGTTCCGTACCGGATCGCGTCGATGACGAAGTCCTTCACCGCCGCGGCCATCGGTCTCCTCGCCGCGGACGGCCTCGACCTCGACCGGCCGTTCGGTCGGCTTGTGCCCGAACTGGCCGGCACGGCGATCGCCGACCGCACCTGCCGGCAGGCTCTGACCATGGGCACCGGGTTCACGAAGGACGATCCGTGGGCCGACCGGATGGAGTCGATGGCCCCGGACGAGCTGATCGCCTGGCTGCGCCGCGGCACGATCGCCACAGCGCCCGCCGACACCGGTTACGAGTATTCGAACCTCGGCTATGCGGTGCTCGGCATGGTCGCCGAGGCGGTTATCGGACGCCCTTTCTCCGAGCTCGTGAGCGCGGAAGTCTTCGACCCCCTGGGACTCACGCGCACCGGTTTCGACCACACCGACTTCCCGGACCTGACACCGGGATTCCGAGTCGACGCCGACGGCGGTCTTCACCCGGCCGAGCTCACCGGGCCCGGGGTCTTCTCCCCCATCGGCGGGGTGATCTCCACGGTGGGCGACATCGGCACGTGGATGGCGGCCCACCTCGACGCGCTCGACGACCTCGATGCGGAGCCCGGAACGCTTCCGCACATTCTCACCGGCAATCAGCAGGGCCGACGGCTCATCGAGACCCAGCGCAGCGAGCACCATACGGAGACCCTGGTCTACGGGTATGGCCTGGAGACCCGGCTGGATTCGCGCTTCGGGCGAGTGGTCTGCCATTCGGGCGGCTATCCCGGCTACGGCTCGCACATGCGCTGGTTCCCCGACCTGGGGTTGAGCATCGTCGTGCTCGGCAACACCACGTACTACCCGGCTCAGCGCAGTGTTCAGAACGCCGTCGACGCCGGTTGGGCGGCAGCCATTGGGAGGCCGGGCCTGGCTCTTGACCGCAGCTCCACCTCGGCGCCGGTGCCCCGCTATGAGGCGAAGTCCGCACAGACCCAGACGGTCCTGGACGCGGCGAACCTCGTCACGCAATTCGACGACACGGTCGCCGATGAGCTGTTCTCGATGAACATGGACCTCGACGAACCCCGGCACGAACGACGTGAGCGCTTTTCAAGGTGGCGGGCGACCAAGCAGGTCACGGCCCCGTTCACCGAAGCGGACCTGACCATGGTCTCCCCGCTGCGCGGAGTGGTCACGGTGCCGGGCAACGGGACAGCGACGGGCACCAGCGATGCAGCAGCGACGGATGCACCTGATCAGACGGTGACGATCACGGTCGGGCTCAACCACCTCGGCGAGGTGCAGGCGATCACCCTGAGCGCCTGAGGCCCTGCACCCCTATCCGCCGGCGTTGAAGATCGCGTCGAGGGTGATGGGTTTGACGAGGTCGACGTAGATGAGCAGCGCCGTCATGCACAGCATGAGTCCGATGCACACGTAGGTCAGCGGCAGCAGCTTCGCTGTGTCGAAGGGTCCGACGAGTCCGCGACCGCGCCACCGATTGATGCGGCGGCGAGCGCCTTCGTAGAGGCCGACGGCGATGTGACCGCCGTCGAGCGGCAGCAGCGGGATCATGTTGAACGCGAAGAGGAAGATGTTGACCGAGCCGAGCATGCCCAGACCCATCTGCGCCTTGTCGACGACGTCGATCTTGTCGGTGGACACGATCTCGCCGGCGATGCGGCCCACACCGACCATCCCGACGAGTCCTTCGGCGTCGCGGTCCTTCGACCCGACCGCGACCTCGCCGATGTCGACGAGTTTGACCGGCAGGGTGATGATCGCATGGAAGACTCCCGAGACCTGGTCCCAGACGGCTCCGGGGAATTCGCCGATCGGCAGGGATGCGCGTTCCTGCACAGGTCCGATGCCGAGGAAGCCCTGGCTCTCGGTCTGCGGGGTGCCGTCGGCGTTCATCAGCGCCTTGCCGGAGTCGTCGACCTTCGGCCGCTCCGTGGCGATGATCGGCACCGTCACCGACGCTGCCTTGCCGTCGCGGATGTAGTCGACCTCGACCCGCTCACCTGCGTGCTCCTTGATGACTGCGGACAATTGGTCCCAGTCCTTCGTCTCGACACCGGCGATCGCAGTGATCTCATCACCGGGTTCGATCCCGGCCTCCCAGGCGGGGGTGAGCTGGTCATCGGCACGGCACGTGTTCTGCTCCGACGCGGGACGCTGCTGAGCCTCGGAGGCCGGCACCGCGCATTCGACGACGGTCTGCACCGTCGTCGTCGGGGTCATCACGCCGATGCCCAGCAGCGAGATCGCCATGATGAGGATGCCGAGGACCAGATTGACGAAGGGTCCGGCGAACATGACAACGAGCCGCTTGGGCACGCTCAGCGCGTAGAACGTCCGGTGCTCTTCCCCCGGCTCGATCTCCTGATTCGAAAATTCCCGGGCATCGGCCATCGTGTTCTCAAACAGGCGACCCTTCCGACGATTCCGGCGTGGTGCGTCACCGTTGAGAGGCTCGTTCCGATGAAGGTCGGAATCACCCTCGCCGAGGTGGCCCGCCGTTGCCGTGACTTCGCCGTCCGTCCCCGTGCCGCTGTCGACCGCAGCCACAGCACCGACCCGGTCGACTCGCTTCGTCGTTGCTTCGGCAGGCGGGTACATGCCGGGCATCGCGATGAACCCGCCGAGCGGGAACGCCTTGATGCCGTATTCGGTCTCTCCCCTGCGGAAGGAGAACAGGGTCGGGCCGAAGCCGACCATGTAGTGGGTGACCTTGACCCCGAACTTCTTCGCCGGGGTGAGGTGGCCGAGTTCGTGCAAGGCGATGGAGATCGAGATGCCGATGAGGAAGAGGATGATCCCGATGATGTAGAGCACTACGGTCATGCGCGGCCCCCGTTCCCTGCAGAGTCGTGCGCGGAATTCCGGGCAGAATCGCGTGCGGAGTCGCGCGCAGGCTTCTGGGCGGCAGTCTGTTCTGCGACGTCGGTGTGGGCGAACTCGCGGGCCCAGGCATCGGCTGCGAGCACAGTGTCCACGGTGTGTGCGGCGGCCGGTTCGTGTGCGGCCAGGGCTCGGGCGAGGCCTTTGTCGATTCCTGTGAACGGAATGTCACCGGCGATGAACGCTGCTACGAACACCTCGTTGGCGGCGTTGAGCACTGCCGGATAGCTGCGTCCCTTCCGCCCGGCATCGATGGACAGGCCGAGTGCCGGGAACGCGAGATGGTTGACGGGTTCGAACGACCAGTGCATGGGCTGGCCCCAGTTGTTCGCCACCGCGCCCGAGGACAGACGTTTCGTCGTTCCATCGTCCTCAGTGCCCAGGGCGTAGGAGATGGGCAGTCGCATGTCCGGCGGGGAGATCTGCGCGATCGTCGAGGCATCGCTGAATTCGACCATCGAGTGGATGTGGGACTGCGGGTGGACGACGACTTCGATGTGGTCGAAGTCGATGTCGAAGAGCAGATGGGCTTCGATGACTTCGAGGCCCTTGTTGACCAGAGTCGCGGAGTTGATGGTGATCATCGACCCCATCGACCATGTGGGATGGTTGAGTGCCTGTGCCGGGCTGACACGGCGCAGGGCATCGCGAGTCATGCCGCGGAAGGGCCCGCCCGAGGCGGTGATGATGAGTTTGCTGACCTCACCGTGGGTGCCGGCGCGCAGTGCCTGCGCGATCGCCGAATGCTCGCTGTCGACGGGAATGAGCCGGGCACCGGTGGCACGGGCGGCGTCGAGGACGATGGAGCCGCCGATGATGAGGGATTCCTTGTTCGCCAGAGCCACATCGGTGCCCTGGGCGAGAGCGGCCAGGGTCGTGCCCAGGCCGGCGGCACCGGTGATCGCGTTGAGGATCATGTCCGCGTCCAGGCCCGCAACCGCCTCGGCGGCGGTGTCGCCGAGGTGGATGACCTCGACGGGATCGGCGATTCCTCGCCGCGCGGCCATCTCAGACAGGCGCGCACGCACTTCGGCCTCTCCCCCGGCCGGTGGGGTCGTGAGCCCGATGACGGGAACGCCGAAGGTCAGCGCCTGGTCGGCCAGCAGATCGAGTTGGGATCCGGCGGCGAGGCCGACGATCCGATGCTCGTCCCGATGTCCACGGAGAACATCGAGGGCCTGGGTGCCGACCGAGCCGGTGGAGCCGACTACAATGAAGCTACGTTTACTCACGCCAACCGATGATGCCAAAGTTCTCTGGGAAATGACTCGACACGACCCCGCGTGGCAGCTCGTGTCCCGCCCGATGAACCGCAGGTGTCTGCTGTGGTTCGCCGGCGCTGGTCTTCCACCGCGATCCGGTGAAACAGTGAGTGAGAAGAATCAATGGCGAAAGAGATGGATATGAGCAAGACGCTGAGCCCTGACGACATTCTTGGACTGGATTCGGTCTTCGAATCCGATGACCTCGAATTCGCATCGATTGTCAAGAAGTGGTTGGACGAGAACGTTCGCGAGAAGATCGGTGACTACTTCCTCGACGCGACGATCCCCGCCCGTGAGCTCGCGGAGGGTCTCGGCGAACTCGGTCTGCTCGGCATGCACCTCGACGGCTACGGCTGCGGCGGATCGACCGCCACACAGTACGGTCTGGCCTGTCGTGAGCTCGAAGCCGTAGACTCCGGTCTGCGCTCGCTCGTGTCCGTGCAGGGCTCGCTGGCGATGTTCGCCATCCACCACTTCGGTTCCGAGGAGCAGAAGGAAGAATGGCTGCCGAAGATGGCCGCCGGCAAGGCCATCGGCTGCTTCGGACTGACCGAACCCGATGTCGGCTCCGACCCTTCGGGGATGAAGACGACCGCGAAGAAGGACGGGTCCGATTGGGTCCTCAACGGCGCGAAGATGTGGATCACGAACTCCCCGGTCTCCGATGTCATGGTCGTGTGGGCCAAGACCGAAGAGGTCGACGACAAGGGCAAGCAGGTCGTGCGCGGTTTCGTCGTGCCGTCGAACACGGAGGGTGTGCAGACCCCGGAGATCCATCGCAAGATCTCGCTGCGGGCGTCGATCACCGGTGAGATCGTCCTCGACAATGTCCGTCTGCCCGAAGATGCCATGCTGCCGAAGGCCAAGGGACTCAAGGGCCCCCTGTCCTGCCTGTCCGAGGCTCGCTACGGAATCGTCTTCGGTGTCACCGGTGCCGCTCGTGACGCGCTGCTCTCGGCACTGGAGTACACCGGAACCCGGATCCAGTTCGACCGTCCGCTCTCGTCGTTCCAGATCACGCAGCAGAAGCTCGCGAAGGCCTTCGGCCAGTATTCGCAGATCACTCTGCTCGCCGCTCACCTGGGCAAGCTCAAGGATTCCGAAAAGGGTGTGCGTCCGGAGCAGATCAGCCTCGGCAAGATGGTCAACGTCGATACCGCGATGAACGTCTGCCGTGACCTGCGCGCCCTGTTCGGCGGTTCGGGCATCACGAGCGAGTACCCGCCGCTGCGTCACGCGGTCAACCTCGAAACCGTGCTCACCTATGAGGGCACCCATGAGGTCCACCAGCTGACCCTGGGCCGTTCGATGACCGGAATCAACGCCTTCGCCAACTGAAGTTGGGCCGCCGGCTGCTGCGCAAGCTCGGCGCTCCCGCCGCTCAGTGCCGCTGCCGCCCGCCGACCCCTCGGGGTTCGGCGGGCGGTGTCGCGTTCACGACACCGGTCGCAGTTCCAGCGTGATCGTCAGTTCGTCCTCGCCGAGGCGGCTGTGAGCGTGCATCCCATGGGCAGTGGCGAACTCGGCGGCGTCCGCGGCCTGTTCCCGGCCGAGTTCGATGAGCAGCACGCCATCGGCTGCGAGCCAGTCCGTGGATTCGATGATGAGACGTCGCACGAGGTCGAGCCCATCGGGGCCCGCGAACAGTGCACGGGCCGGTTCGAAGTCCACGGCTTCACGGGGCAGGAAGTCCGCGGCGGTCCCGGGCACATAGGGTGGAACGGCGGCGATGACCGAGAGCCTGTGCCGCAATGCCTCGGGCAGGCCGTGCAGACAGTCGAGAGTGTGTCCGTGCACGGTGATCCCCGGCCGCCGCTCATGCCCAGGCATCCCTGACTGCCCAAGCGCTCCCGGCTGCCCAGGCGCCCCGGCCTGCGAGGATGCTGTCACATTCCGCACGGCGCACCTCACCGCCTCTGCCTGCACATCACCGAGATGGATCTGAACGTCCGGCACCGAAGCGGCCGTGACTGCGGCGGCTGCGACCGAGGCGACGGGTCCGACTCCGCAGAAGGCTTCGAGCACCACCGGGCCCGCTCCTCCTGCACCGCGGCGGCGCGCCACGTCCCTGATCGCGGACGCCGTGGCCTCGGCCAGCTGGCGGGTGCGCTGCCGGGGAACGAACATTCCGGGCCGCACGTTCAGGCGCAGTCCTGCGAAGTCGACCCAGCCGACGATCTGTTCGAGCGGTTCTCCCGCGACCCGTCGTGCAACGAGGTCGACGAGCTTCGTGTCCGGGTCGCCGAGGTGCACCGCTTCGAGAAGAATCGCCGCTTCGTCTTCGGCGAAGACGCAGCCGGCGGCGCGCAGACGCTCCACGGTCGGTGCGAATCGCGGATCGTGCTGCGGCCTACGAGGCAGAGAGGACCTCGTTGCGCAGCCACTCGAGGCTCGACTCGGCGTCGATCTCACCGGAGTCCGTGAGCAGAAGGGTGTGGTCGGGGGCTAGTGGGACGAGTGCGGCGAATTCGACCCGGGAGTCGCGCATCGCCTGATCGAGGTTCGCGGTCTCGGCCCCGATGGTCACGCCCACGCCTTCGAACCGCGAGCGGGTGACCCGCACCGACGCCCGACCCGGTTCGACCGGTTCCGCTTCGATAGCGTGCAGAACGATCGCATCTCCGGCGCCCGCGACACCGTCAGAGGAATCCCCGGGACCGCGCAGGTCCACGGTCAGCCCGATCCGGGCCGCGGCGAGGAGACTGAGCGCCCGCGCCACCGGTGGGACATCCTCGGCGACGGTGAGCGTGGCACCGGACTCCGGGACCACACCCATGGCCCGCAGCACCCCGGCGAGTTTCGAACTGCGGTCGAGCACCTCCGCGCGGTCGAGTTCGACGGGCACGGACAGGGCCTTGATGAGCCGGGGGTCGGTGACTTCGCGACCGTCGACGAGCGGTTTCTCGGGTGCGGGACCGGTGAGGACGACGTCGTCGGCCTGCCCCATGGCGATCGGAAAGTCGAGGATCTCGTAGACGGGGTTGAGGGTGCCGGGATGCGACTTCGTCGGAACGGAGAAGAAGTGGAAGTCAGTCAACGGAGGCCATCACCTCGACGACGCGGTCGATGAACGCATCGACCTGGTCCTCGTTGTAGGCCTTCTTGCCCTTCGCCGTCTTGAACAGCACACGGCGGACCTGGTCGACGCTCATCGCCACGCCCTGCGTGAAGTAGGAGTTGACCTTGTCGCACATGTCATCGACCTGCTCGATGTCATAGCCGATGACACCGGGAGGCGGGTTGTCGAAGCGTTCCCCGGTCTCACGCACCAGACGGCCCCGCAGGGACGCGGCGACGCGGGTGAGCTCGGAGACCCAGGCGTCCTGACCGGACTGTGCGATGAGACGGTCGCGGGCCTGCTTGGCGAAGGCGTCTTCGAGGCGGTCGAGTGCGGCATCGACGACGGCGACATGATAGCCCTTGCGGACGAGGTCGAAGCCGACCGTGCGCACGGCACGCGAATCCAGGTCCCCGGGCTGCGGGGTCGGCCGTTCGAAGGACTCGCGGGCGCGCTTGAAGAAGCTGTCGACCTGCTTGGGGTCGTATCCGTTCTTCCAACCGGACATCCGAGGGAAAGTCGTGTCCGCCATGTCTCCTCCAGAAGCGAGTGGCTGTGGTGTTTCCACCATGATAGATGGAAGCCGCAGAAATTGCGTGCCGGCACGTACGTGCCGGCCATCGGATGTCTCCGACCGGGCCGTGTCTCAGTCGGCGGCGGCGAGCTGACCGCAGGCACCGTCGATGTCGGAGCCGCGGGTATCGCGGATCGTCGTCGGAATGCCGTGGTCGAGGAGGCGGCGGACGAATTCGTCGGCGACTTCCGGTTCCGATGCCGTCCACACCGATCCGGGGGTCGGGTTGAGCGGAATCGGGTTGACGTGCACCCAGCCGCGGCCACGCGCATTGAGTTTCTTCGCGAGCAGTTCGGCGCGCCAGACGTGATCGTTCATGTCCTTGATGAGCGCGTATTCGATGCTCACGCGCCGCCCCGTGACCTGGTAGTAGTTGAAGGCGGCGTCGATGGCCTCATCGGCCTTCCACCGGGTGTTGACCGGAATCATCTCATCGCGCAGCTCATCATCGGGTGCGTGGAGGCTGAGCGCGAAGGTCACGGGGATGTCCTCGGCGGCGAGCTTGTTGATGCCCGGCACCAGCCCGACCGTGGAGATCGTGATCCGCCTGGCCGACATGCCCAGGCCCTCCGGTGCCGGTCCGACGAACCGGCGCACCGCGTCCATCACCCGCTTGTAGTTGGCCAGGGGCTCGCCCATGCCCATGAACACGATGTTCGAGACCCGTTCGGGTCCGCTCGCCGAGGCGGCCGTGCCGTCCCCGTCGAACGTGGACTCCCCTGCCGCGTCATCATCGTCGGCTTCGGCGCCGAGCGCGGTCTCGCCGGTGCCCGGCATGTCCGACTTCGGTGCCTCGGCGAGTTCGCCGGCGGCGATGACCTGGTTGGCGCGGATGACCTGTTCGACGATCTCGGCGGTGGACATGTTGCGCGTCAGCCCCTGCTGTCCGGTCGCGCAGAACGGGCAGTTCATGCCGCAGCCGCACTGGCTGGACACACACAGGGTGACCCGGTTGCGGTAGCGCATGAGGACGGACTCGACGAGGGCGCCGTCGAAGAGACGCCAGAGGAATTTGATGGTGTCGCCGTTCTCGGTGCGCAGCCGACGGACCTCGGTGAGCAGGTGCGGGAAGAACCGCTCCTGGATCTCAGCCCGCTTGTCCTTGGGCAGGTCGGTCATCCCCTCGGTGTCGGTGACGTAGTGGCTGAAGTAGTGCGTCGAGATCTGCTTGGCGCGGAAGGCCGGCAGGCCCATTTCCTTGACCGCTTCGACCCGTTCGCCCATGCTCATGTCGGCCAAGTGCTGGGGAGGCTGCTTGACCCGCGCGGACTTGAAGTTGAGAAGGGGACGGCCATCGCGCATCGGGGTCTTCGATGTCGTGCCGTCGGCGTGTTCGACGACGGGCCTGGTCTGCCTTCTGCCTGCTTGAGAACTCACGGACCCATTGTCTCATGTCGGGCACGGGACTGTCGTGTGTGAGCCGCCACGCCGGTGAACGCTGCTCAGAGGTAGCCGGGCAACACCATGAACAGGACGAGGGCGACGGGGGCGGTGGGCAGGATCGAGTCGAGTCGGTCCATCACTCCGCCGTGGCCGGGCAGCAGGGTGCCCATGTCCTTGAGTTCGAGATCGCGTTTGATCATCGATTCGCTGAAGTCGCCGAGGGTCGCGAACGCGGGAATGACCGCACCGATGACCAGTCCGGTCCAGAACGGGGCACCGACGAGGGTGACGGCGAGGATGGTCGCGACGATCGCGGCGAAGACCGTGGAGCCGAGGTAGCCCTCCCAGGACTTCTTCGGCGAGATCCTCGGTGCGATGGGGTGCTTGCCCCACAGCACGCCGAAGACGTAGCCGCCGGTGTCGGAGGCGACGACGGAGGCGAGGAAGATGATGATGTAGAAGTTGCCGTCGGGCTGGGTGAGCAGGAAGACGATGAAGCAGGCCATGAGGCCGACGTAGGTGAGGGCGAAGAGGGAGAGCGAGACGTCTTTGACCGCGTTCTTCCGCCGTTCGACCATCGTGAACAGCATAACCGCGCCGGCGCTGGCGGCGAAGGTCACCCACAGGGCCTCACGACCGCCGATATAGGTGGCCACGACCATGCAGGCCGCGGAGACCATGGTGGGCACACGGGAGACGAGGGAACCCGAACGCGAAAGCGCATTCGCCAGTTCCCACATCGCAGCGACGATGCCGATGAGGACGATGAAGAGGAACGAGATCGGCAGGAACACGAGGGAGGCGAGCACGACGCCGCCGATGAGCATGCCCATGCCGATGGCGGCGGGGAGGTTGCGGCCGGCTCGACCGTAGTCCTTCGGTTCGGGTTCTTCGAACTCTTCGACCGCCTCGGGGGTCGGGTTCGAATCCGGATCGTCCGGCGAATACGGCTTGTCCGAGTGGCGCAGGTCCCGTCGTTTGGGGAACGGTGCCTCTGAGTGTGCGGCGTCGCGCGAGTGATCCGGCTCCCCGAGGGGAGCCGGATCTGCGGCTGGGCTGTCGGACCCGGTCACGGAGATCATCAGACCTCGAGGAGTTCGGCTTCCTTCTGGGAGAGCAGTTGGTCGATGTTGTCGACCTTGCTCTTCGTCAGATCGTCGAGTTCCGAGATGCTGCGAGTGACCTCGTCCTCGCCGGCCTCGCCGTCCTTCTTGATGCGCTCGAGGACGTCCTTGGCGTGGCGACGGATGTTGCGGATGGAGACCTTGCCGTCTTCGGCCTTGCCCTTGACGATCTTGACGTATTCCTTGCGACGTTCCTCGGTGAGCTCCGGGAGGACGACGCGGATGACATGTCCGTCGTTGGCCGGGTTCGCACCGATGTCCGAGTTGCGCAGAGCGTTCTCGATATCGCCCAGGGTGCCCTTGTCGTAGGGGGTCACGAGGATCGTGCGGGCCTCGGGCGTCTGGAACGATGCCAGCTGCTGCAGCGGGGTCGCAGCACCGTAGTAGTCGATTTCGATGTCGGCGAACAGTGCGGGGTTGGCGCGGCCGGTGCGGATCGACGCGAAGTCGTCCTGCGTGAATTCGACGGCTTTGTCCATCTTCTCTCTGGCTTCGGCCAGTGTCTCTTCAATCACGGTTCACTCTTTCCATCTCTGTAAGCTTTGGGTTCATTCTATGGGTCATGACTGAAAAATGCCGCACCGAATCTTCACAGGGGTGTCCTCACCTGCGTGGATGCGAAACGGTGGGCCCGCCTCGGCGCCTCCTCTGCGGAGGGGTGACCGCCTCGGTGGCGGCGGATCTCAGTGGACGACGGTGCCGATCTTGTCGCCCATGATCGCCTTGCGCAGATTGCCTTCGCCTTCCATGCCGAAGACGTGCATCGGCAGCTTGTTGTCCATGCACAGGCTGAAGGCGGTGGCGTCGACGACTTTGAGTCCGCGCTGCAGGGCTTCCTGGTAGGTGATCTCGGTGAGCTTCTCAGCAGCCGGGTCGACCTTCGGGTCGGCGGTGTAGACCCCGTCGACGCCGTTCTTCGCGATGAGCACCTCATCGGCGTGGACTTCCAGCGCGCGCTGGGCGGCGACGGTGTCGGTGGAGAAATAGGGCAGTCCGGCTCCGGCACCGAAGATGACGACGCGGTTCTTCTCCATGTGCCGCATGGCGCGGCGGGGGATGTAGGACTCGGCGACCTGGGACATCGGGATCGCCGTCTGGACCCGGGTGTCGACTCCGGTCTGTTCGAGGAAGTCCTGCAGTGCCAGACAGTTCATCACGGTGCCGAGCATGCCCATGTAGTCGGCGCGGGTGCGGTCCATGCCGCGCTGGGAAAGTTCGGCGCCGCGGAAGAAGTTGCCGCCGCCGACGACGATGCTGACCTCGACGTCCTCGACCGTGGGGGCGACTTCGCGGGCGACCGCAGCCACGACATCCGGGTCGACGCCGATCCGACCGCCGCCGAAGACCTCACCGGAGAGTTTGAGCAGGACGCGCCGGCGATGGGTGCGGACGGGATGGCTGACGTGAGCAGATTCGTGAACCGGGGTGCTTGTCATGGAGTCCTTCTTCCGTGCGGGCAGATCGATGCCCGGGTGGATCGTCATTCGGTTGAGTCGTCTGGGCCAGTCTAGCGAAAAACGGGGTCGGACCGATCGGTCCGACCCCGTTGCGCAGGTGAGTTCTCACTCACGCAGCGAACCTGCCGAGCAGACGCAGGGGCTGCTCAGCGGTCAGTGGTGTTTCAGGCTCCGACGCGGTAGCGCAGGAAGCCGGTGGCCTTGACTCCGGCAGCCTCGAGCACCGCGGCCACGGACTGCTTGGGATCCTTGGCGAATCCCTGGTCGAGCAGGCAGTTCTCCTTGAAGAAGCCGTTGACGCGACCTTCGACGATCTTCGGCATAGCCTTCTCGGGCTTGCCTTCGTTCTTCGCGGTGTCTTCGGCGATGCGGCGTTCGTTCTCGACGATGTCGGCGGGAACGTCTTCGCGGGAGAAGTACTTCGGGCTCATGGCAGCGATGTGCACGGCGACATCGTGTGCCACGGTCTCGTCGTCACCTTCGAAGGCCAGCAGCACACCGACCTGCGGGGGCAGGTCCTTGTTGGTGCGGTGCAGGTAGGAAGCGACCTTGGCGCCTTCGACGCGACCCACGCGACGCAGGTCGACCTTCTCGCCCAGGGTGGCACCGGACTCGGTGATGAACTGGGAGATGGGCTTGCCGTCGGTCTCGGCGGCGAGCAGCGACTCGGCCGATTCCGACTTGTTGGCCACGGCCAGCTCGAGGACCTGGTCGGCGAGCTTGACGAACGGCTCGGACTTCGCGACGAAGTCGGTCTCCGAGTTGAGTTCGATCATGGTGCCGACGCCGCCGTCCACGTGCGTGGCGACGAGGCCGTCGGAGGTGGAGCGGCCTTCGCGCTTGGTGGCTCCCTTGAGCCCCTTCACGCGCAGAGCTTCCATAGCCTTGGCCTGGTCGCCGTCGGACTCGTCAAGAGCCTTCTTGACGTCCATCATGCCGGCGCCGGTCTTCTCGCGCAGTGCCTTGATGTCAGCGGCAGTGTAGTTTGCCATTCTTTCTCCTCAGGGTGGTGGAGTTAAAGGAAATCAGGACTCGGTCGACTCGGTGGAGTCGGCAGCTTCAGCGGTCGGAGCGGCTTCAGCGGTCTCAGCTTCAGCAGTCTCGGCGGCGGGAGCTGCGGCAGCGGTCTCAGCCTCGGCGGCAGGAGCTGCGGCAGCGGTCTCGGCCTCAGCGGCAGGAGCGGCTTCAGCGGACTCGGCAGCAGCCTCGGCGGGCTTCTCCTCGGTCTTGCCTTCGAGCAGCTCGCGCTCCCATTCGGGCATGGGCTCGACAGCGGAGACGTTCTTCTCACCGGACTGCTCGTCCGAGGAGTGACGGGCGATGAGGCCCTCGGCGACAGCGTCGGCGACCACGCGGGTCAGCAGCGAGACCGAGCGGATGGCGTCGTCGTTGCCCGGGATCGGGTAGTTGACGTCGTCCGGGTCGCAGTTGGTGTCGAGGATGCCGATGACCGGGATGCCCAGCTTCTTGGCCTCATCGACGGCGAGGTGTTCCTTCTTGGTGTCGACGATCCAGACGGCCGACGGGGTGCGCTGCATGTCGCGGATGCCGCCGAGGGTCTTCTCGAGCTTGTCCTTCTCGCGACGAAGGATGAGCAGTTCCTTCTTGGTGTGCGAGGAGCCTGCAACATCGTCGAAGTCGATCTCTTCGAGTTCCTTGAGGCGGCGCAGACGCATCGAGATGGTCTGGAAGTTCGTGAGCATGCCGCCGAGCCAACGCTGGTTGACGAAGGGCTGACCCACGCGCTTGGCCTGTTCGGCGATGGATTCCTGGGCCTGCTTCTTGGTGCCGACGAAGAGGATCGTGCCGCCGTGGGCCACGGTCTCCTTGACGAACTCGAAGGCTGAGTCGATGTAGCCCAGCGACTTCTGCAGGTCGATGATGTAGATGCCGTTGCGCTCGGTGAAGATGAAGCGCTTCATCTTCGGGTTCCAACGACGGGTCTGGTGTCCAAAGTGTACGCCGCTGTCGAGCAGCTGGCGGATGGTGACGACGGCCATGCCGACGCCCTCCTTTCTGTTGCACCCGAGGGTGCTTTTACGTCACGCGCGCGTCGGTCCTTCCGCGATGCGAAACCCGCGAGGGCTCGCTTCGATCCGACCGACGGGGAGCGTCGATGACATTTTCGGTTGATTCCTGGTACCCGGTTCGTCCGCCCCACAAGCACACCTGATGGCAGCTTGCACCATGGGAAGGAGAAGAATTCGGATACGCGTAGTCAGAAGACATGCTTCTGCTGACGCGATTCTATCCCGGTTGGGCAAGTCATTTCCAATCGAGGTCCGCCCTCGCCGAGGCGGCGCTCGGCTGCCTCCCGAACCCGCCGACTCGTGCGCCGCAGGGTGTGGATGGGATCCGCCCCTGGGACGGTTCCGGTGCGCGGCCTTGCAGGCAGTGGCGCGCGGTTCGTGCCTGAAGTCCGCAGACCGGAGAGGGCTGCACGCGGGTGCGCACGCGGGCACTCGACCACCTGTTTCTGTGGACCCTGCCCCGACTCCACCTCCCGAGCCCTGGGGACGGCCTACACGTGTCCACAGGCGGCTTCTGGGAGGGTGACACGGTGGAGGGGCGGGGGCTTCTATGGGCGCATGAACCTCGTCTCCCCTGATCCGCATCACACGCTTCACCGCCGAGGATGGACCCGCCGGTCCCACTATCGCGGTGCATCCGGCGGGCCCCACCATCGTCGACGGTCATACCGCCCCGAGTGGTCGTTCGCCAGTTCCGGGCAGATCCGGTCTCTGCTGCTGGCGTCGCTCCTCGCCTCGGCACTCATCTTCACCACATCTCCCCCGAGTGCTGCAGCGGCGACCGATGCACAGAACTGGGTCAGCCCGGTGCCCGCGATGGAGATCATCAACGCTTTCGACCCGCCCGACAAGCCCTGGCTCAAGGGACACCGGGGAATCGATGTGCTCGCGGTCGAGGGAGAACCGCTGCGGGCGCCGACGAAGGGCACCATCCGCTTCGCCGGCACGGTCGCAGGCACGGCCACCGTCAGCGTGCTCACCGCCTCCGGGCATGTGCTGTCCTTCCAACCGGCGGCGACAATGCTGAAGAAGGGCGAAGAGTTCTCGGCCGGCGAGCGCATCGGCACGATCGGCTCCGGTGACCACTGCGACCGGTCGTGTCTGCACATCGGGGCGTGGCCGGACGAGGCGAAGAAGCGCTATATCGATCCGAGCAGGTTCTTCGGGCAGGAGCAGTCCCTGCTGCTGCCGCTGTCGCGGAAACCGGATGAGGAGGCCAAGGCCGGCGGTGGCGGTTCGGCGACGTCGGGGGCCGGGGCCTGGGGCGGACACAGCAACGGCCGGATTCCCGCCTCGGCGATGTGTCCGCTGAAGACGGCGCCCGGTCAGATGCTGCGCTGCGATGCGCAGGCCGCCTTCGACCGGATGTCGCTGGCGTTCGCGGCTCGGTTCGGATCACCGATCTCTGTCACGGATGCCTATCGCGACTACGCTACGCAGGTGATCCTCAAACAACGGAAAGGTCGGATGGCCGCCACACCGGGCACGTCGAACCACGGGTGGGCTCTCGCGGTCGATCTCGGCAGCGGCATCAATTCCTTCGGCACCGCTCAGCACCAGTGGATGCGGGCCAATGCCCCGAAATTCGGATGGATCCATCCCGGGTGGGCGAGGCAGTCGGGTTCGCTGCCCGAGCCCTGGCACTGGGAGTTCCGCAAATAGCGCTGGCGCTCAGGCCCGCGGATGGGCGCGGCGGTACGTCTCCTGCAGACGCTGCATCGACACGTGGGTGTAGATCTGGGTGCTGCTCATGGTCGAGTGGCCGAGCAGCTCCTGAATCTGTCTGAGGTCGGCCCCGCGGTCGAGCATATGGGTGGCCGCCGAGTGCCGCAGCCCGTGAGGCCCGATGTCCGGTGCGCTCGGGTCCTCGGCACCGTAGCGGTGGACGAGTTCGCGCACCTGCCGGGCTCCGATGCGTCCGCCGCGGACCCCGAGGAACAGAGCGTCCCCGCTGTTGGGCCCGGCGAACAGATCGCGGGCGGCGAGCCAGTCATTCAGCGCCGTCTGTGCCGGAGCGCCAAAGGGCACTCGGCGTTCCTTGTCGCCTTTGCCGAGCACTGTGATCATCGCTTTCCGGTGGTCGACGTCGCGGCGGTCGAGACCGGTGAGCTCGGAGACACGCACTGCGGTCGCATAGAGCATTTCGAGGATCGCGGCATCACGCAGTCGTTTGGCGGCTTCGAACGGATCGTCGCTGCGCTCACGTGCGGATCGCTGAGAACCCGATCCTGGCGAGGCAGAACCATCGGCGGCGGAGGCTTCGGGCGGAGCATCGTCCCGATCGGCGGCGGAGACGAGGGCAGCGGCCTGCTGCGGTTTGAGTACCGTGGGCAGCCGCGAGTCCTTCTTCGGAGTCCGCAGCCGTGCCGCGGGGTTGTTCGGCAGTCCCAGACTGTTCACGCCGAAGGCGAAGAAGGAGCGGACGGCGGCGATCTTACGTGCCACCGTTGACTTCGCGGCACCGGCATCGTCGAGGGCGATCAGCCATGATCGCAGATCATCGAGTTCGACGGCAACCAGATCGATCCGCTTTCCCCCATCCTTCGGCGAACCGGAGTGCTCCTCTGCCCTGCCGAGGCGCAGCTTCGACGAGTGCACGGCGTGGTCGAGGAAATCGGTGACATCGGAGACATAAGCGCGAGCGGTGTGCTCGGAGACGTCACGGGATCGCAGGTGGTCGGCATAGCCTGCCACCACTTCGGCGACCGTCGACAGTGTGCTCACAGTCCCCAGGATACGTGTGCGATCACGTGCGAGTGAGGATTGGCCTCTGCGGCAGGTCGGACACCATCGGATCGAGGTCGTCGACGATGAACTCACCGATGGAGAAGACGCCGGTGAAGCCTCGCGGCACGGTTATGGGGAATCACCCACGAGGAATCAGCGCCGCACGCGCAGCTTCACCCACCCGGTGTCGCGGCGTTCGGCCAATCCGGCGAGGTCGAGCACGGTCAGGGAGCTGAGCGCACCTGTGATGGTCAGTCCCGCCCGGGAGGCGATCGTGCCGACGTCGAGCGGTTTCGACACGGTCAGCGCATTGAGGCAGATCTTCTCCCTCTCCCCGAGGTCCTCAAGCGGATCGGGTCGTTGAGAGGCACCGCTGTCGGTGTCGAAGAGCGCCGGAGCGTGATCGTCCATGAGTGCGATGACGTCGTCGCTGCAGGTGACGAGTTCTGCCTCATGCTCACGCACGAGCCGGTGGGCCCCGGTCGATGACGCCGAATAGACCGATCCGGGGAACGCAGCGACCTGCCGGGAGAGTTCGAGGGCATGACGGGCCGTGTTGAGCGCTCCGCTTCGCCATCCGGCCTCGACGATGACGCTCACCTGTGCGGAGGCGGCGATGAGTCGGTTGCGCAGAAGGAACCGGTGGCGCATCGGGGTCATCCCCGGAGCGGTCTCGGACACGATCGCGCCGGTGGCCAGGATCTGCTCGAACAGATCGGCGTTTGCGGCCGGATAGAAGCGGTCGACTCCCCCGGCCATGAACGCGATCGTCGGTGCCTCGCGGGCGATGGCGGCCCGGTGCGCGGCGGCGTCGATGCCGAACGCTCCACCGGAGACGACGGTGATCCCGTGAGCGGCGAGATCCCAGGCGAGGTCGGAGGCGCATTTGGTGCCGTAGTTGCTCGCGGCCCGGGCTCCGACGACGGCGACCGCGCGGGAGAGGGCGCGCGTGAGGCTCACAGTGCCTCTCACCCACAGCCCCAACGGTGCGGCCGGACCGAGGTCGTCGAGCATGCTCGGCCATTCTTCGTCGCCGGGGATGACGAGCCGACCGCCGAGTCGTGCGATCTTGTCGAGATCGCGCCCGGCGACAGCAACGTCCTCGTCGCCTGCGCGGACTGCCCACCTCTCGATGGCTTCGCGCATCTGCCCGTGCGTGGCCGCCTCGGCGCCGGTGGAGTTCAGCCCCGCCATCGCCTCATCCGCGGTGGCCTCACCTCGGCCGACGACGGTGACGATCGTGTGCGCGGCGACCGGTCCGATGTCGTCGACGAGGCGTTTGAGCAGACCGTCGCCGGGTTCGCCGATGCGCAGCAGGGAGGCGATGGCCGCGCGGACCTCCTCGTTCGTGTTCACGGTCATGACTCCTGCGTCCTCAGGGCGAGCGCCATCCGCATCGCGTCGTGGTCGGGTCCCGGTTTTCCGTCGAGGTCGGCCAGGGTGGTCGCGACCCGCAGCACCCGGTCGTAGCCGCGCATCGTGATCCGTCCCGTGTCGAGTGCCCGGTCGAGGTCGGTCAATGCCGCAGGGCTGAGACCGAAGTGGTCGCGCAGCCAGGTGCCGGGCGCTTCGGCATTGAGGTGCCAGGAACAGTCGGCGAAGCGTTCGGTCTGTCGCCTCCGGGCTTCGAGCACACGTGCGGCCACGACGGCGCTGGTCTCCTGTCCCCCGCCGAGACGGATGTCTGCAGGAGAGACGGGGAAGAGCTCGAGCTGCAGGTCGACTCGGTCGAGCAGCGGCCCGGACAGGCGATTGCGATAGCGGCGTTTGTCCAAGGGGGTGCACCGGCAGTCCGCTCCGGCCCCGGCCATTCCGACTCCGCAGGGGCACGGGTTCGCGGCCATGATGAGTTGGAAGGCCGCCGGCAGCACCATGGAACCCCAGGCCCGGTGGATGTGGACGCGGCGGGATTCCATCGGCTGCCGCAGCGCTTCGAGCACATCGCGGGAGAATTCCGGAGCTTCGTCGATGAACAGCACCCCGCGGTGTGCGCGGCTGAGGATCCCGACCGTTCCGGGGCGACGTCCCCCGATGAGCGCCGAGGCGGTGCTGCGGTGGTGGGGTGCTTCGAACGGGGGTCGGTGGTCGAGTCCCTCGCTGCCGTCGAGTTCTCCCCGCAGGGACCGTACGGTGGCGACTTCGACGGCTTCGTCATCGTTGAGAGCCGGCAGAATCCCGGGCAGGCACTGGGCGAGCAGTGTCTTGCCGGCTCCGGGTGTGCCGCGCATGAGCAGGTTGTGTCCTCCGGCGGCGGCGACTTCGAGTCCGAATCGCCCTTCGGCTTGGCCCTGCACCTCGGCGAGGTCGTGGAGTTCCGGTGTGACGGGGACGGGACGGTCCATGTCGATCACCGCGGGCAGAGGAGGTACGGCCATGGATCCGCCGTAGGCGTTGACGAGTTCGGCCAGGGAGGCGACGGGGAGGGTGCGGGCTCGTCCGAGCAAAGAGGCTTCCGAGGCATTGCCGATGGGGACGACGAACCGGTCGAAGCCTGCCTGCATCCCGGTGTGCAGGGCGGGCAGAATTCCCGTCACGGGTCGGATCCTGCCGTCGAGTCCGATCTCGCCGCAGTGGATGATCGACCCGGTGTCCTCGCTCGAGATGAGGTCCAGGGCCTTGAGCACGGCGACGGCGATGCCGAGGTCGAAGCCGGTGCCGATCTTCGGCACCGTGCCCGGGGTGAGGTTGATCGTCAGGTGCTGTGTCGCCACAGGGGCACCGAGGAAGGCGAGGGCCGCACGCAGTCGTTTGCGTGACTCGCTCACCGAGGTGTCCGGCAGTCCGACGATGTCGATTCCGGGCAGACCGGCGCTGATGCTGGCTTCGATCGACACGATCTTTCCGCTCAGTCCCCACAGAGCCACGGCGCAGGCGCGGCCGATGATGTGGCCCTTCGGCTCAGCGGTGCCGGGTTCCCGCATTTCCGGTGCCTCGGTCATGAGTCGACCTGGATGTTCGGGCAGTGGAAATACTGGATGCTCGGCTCGATGATGATGCCGAGCGCGTCGATGCGGACTGCGGGGAAGTATTCGCTCTGCCCCCGCAGCCAGATTCCGGCGAGCATGCGGATGCGGGTGAGTTTGGCTCGCGTGACGGCCTCGAGCGGTGATCCGAGGGCAGCGGTGCGACGGGTCTTGACCTCGACGAAGACGGCGGTGTCACCGTCTCGGGCGATGATGTCGAGTTCACCGCGCGGACAGCGGAAGTTGCGTTCGACGATGACGAGCCCGGCGTGCTCGAGGTACGCTGCCGCGAGGTCCTCTCCTCTGTCGCCCAGAGCCTGCTTGCGCATGCCCTGCGCAGTGCGTTTTCGCCGAGTTGCCCGTGTCTGTGCCATGTCGGCCAGCTGACCACGGCAACGAGAGCGGCGAGAAGAGGGAGAAATGAGCCTGTGGAAGCCGCACGGCCGTCCACAGCCGAATCACGCCGGAGTCAGAGCATGATCCACAGATGCTGGTGCGCGAGTGCCCGCCCGGACTCGCTTCCCGAACTCAGCCCCGGATCGACGTCGGCGGTTCGAGATCGGATTTCGCGATCTCCTCGATGTTCACGTCTTTGAAGGTCAGCACGTGCACGGTCTTGATGAACCGGGAGGAACGGTAGCTGTCCCACACCCACGCATCGCGCAGGGTGAGTTCGAAGTACACGTCCCCGGCATCGTTGTGGGCTTTGAGGTCGACGTGATTGGCGAGGTAGAAGCGTCGTTCGGTCTCGACGACATAGGCGAAGAGACCGACGACATCTCGGTATTCCTTGTACAGCTGGAGCTCGAGTTGAGCCTCGTAGTCGTCCAGATCATCGGCGCTCATGATGACCCCTCCCTTCTGATACCGCGTGCAAGCGGAAGCTCTGACGGTGGTGGATGCTGGGACCGAAGTCGACGATGCCCTGCCGGTGCTTCGCCGTGCCGTATCCCACGTTCGACTCCCAACCATAGTGCGGCAGATCCTCGGCGAGTGCGATCATCGTCTCGTCGCGAGTCACTTTCGCGACGATGCTCGCCGCCGCGATCGCCGGCACGGAGCCGTCGCCCTTGATCACGGTGCGAACCGGCGGCAGTTCGAATTCGGCACAGTGCCCGAATATCCCCAGGCAGTCGAGGGTAAGTGGGGCCGAGAGCCAATCGTGGCGGCCGTCGAGGAGAACCATCGTCCGCTCCGGGCAGTCCCCCGCCGAGGCGACCGAACCAACACCGGCACCACCCCAAACGTCGAGCATCTCGATCATCGCCCGCCGTCCGGCGAGGTTGAGCGCCATGGTCATGCCGATCTCGTCGAGTTCGGCGGGGCTCGTCGAACCCACCGCCGCAGCGGCCGCCCACGAACGCACACGGTCGGTGGCGTCCTGCCGAGACCGGGCGCTGAGCTGCTTGGAATCATGGATGCCCGCGGGCACCTCGGCGCCGGTGATCTTCCGCAGATCGAACAGGGCGACACCGACACTGACGGGGCCGGCCAGGGCGCCGCGTCCGACCTCGTCGACACCGATGACGAAGTCGAAGCCCTCCCTCAACAGTCCGTTCTCGACACTGAGGTCGGTCAGTCCGCGCATGGTCATCAGTTCCCGGTGATTCCCTGCGAATCGGGGACGTCGGCGAAGACGTCTTCCGGGTTCGACACCCAGCTGAAGTGCTTGAACGGCCAGTTGATGAGGAACACGGTCCCGACCATGTCGTCTTCGGAGACGAAGGGTTCGCTGTCCATGTGATAACGGGAATCGGCGGAGTTGCCGCGGTTGTCGCCCATCACCCAGTAGTGGCCTTTGGGGACGGTGATCTTGAACTCGACCTCGGACGGTGCGGTGCCTTCGTCGAGGTAGGTCTCGTCGATCGATTCGCCGTTGACCATGAGGCGCCCCTGCGCATCGCAGCATTCGATGGTGTCGCCGCCGACCCCGATCACGCGTTTGATGAGCTGGTTTCCCGCATCCGAGGGAGCCAGGCCGATGAATTCGAGGACCGGGTTGGGGGTGTATTGGGTGGTCTCGGCTGCCGAGAGCCAGTGCGCGGGGTCGTCGAAGACGACGATGTCGCCGCGGTTGGCCGGCCCGAACCGTGGGGCGAGCTGGTTGACCAGCACCCGGTCATCGACCTGCAGGGTGGTCATCATGGATTCCGAGGGAATGTAGAACGAGCGGACGACCCAGGTCTTCAGCGCCGTCGAGATGAGCAGGGCGATGACGATGATCGCCACGGTCTCCAACAGCCCCCGCACGAACCGTTTCGAGGCGGGGGGCGGGGAAGCTTGAGAGTCGCTGGTCATTCGTTCGCTTTCACATTCGGCCACGGTTTCCGCTGGGACTGAACCGAGCGTACCAGCACGAACCTGACCGGATCCTCAACCGCACACGGTTGCCCTCGCCGAGGCGGAGGCGCAGTCGCGAACCGCCTCACCCACCATGGCGGTTGAGTCGCACCGACGGTCGCGGCGAAGGCTCAGTCGATCGAGGAACCGTGGCCGATGACCGGGCCGATGACCCGGTCGGTGGGGATGAATCCCCCACCGGGACGGCCGAGCAGCGACCGCGAGTCCGCGGAGTCGGTGCGGTTGTCACCCATCACCCACATCGTGTCGGCCGGCACTTCGACGGAGAATTCCACCGCCGAGGCGGGGGTGGGGGCATAGTCTTCACGCAGAGGTTCGCCGTTGAGCAGGAGCCGACCGTCGGCATCGCAGCACTGCAGAGTGTCGCCGCCGACGGCGATGACGCGTTTGACGTAGTAGACGTCGCGGGGGCCGAGTCCGACCCAGGACCCGATCTTCTGCAGAGGCGTCGGCAGGGCATCGTCGACGAAGGAGCCACGGCCGTCGAAGACGACGATGTCGCCGCGCTGGATGTCGCCGCGCAGGGCGTCGGGACGCCAGACGGTGATCGAGTCGTCGACCTTGAGAGTCGGCTCCATCGAGGCGCTGGGAATGGTGAAGCGCTGGATGACGAATCCGCGGACGGATCCGCCGAGGATGACGATGACGACGGCGATGGCCGCGATCGTCTTCCAGAACCTGGCCGAATACAGAAGACGCGACCCGAAGGTCGCGTCTTCATGTCGGTTCGGCACGGTGTGATCATCTCCCACAGTGCCGGGCAAATCAGGCCTTTTCGCGGATGCGAGCAGCCTTGCCGCGCAGTTCGCGCAGGTAGTAGAGCTTCGCACGGCGGACATCGCCGCGAGAGAGGACCTCGATCTTGTCGACGTTGGGCGAGTGCACCGGGAAGGTACGCTCGACACCGACGCCGAAGCTGATCTTACGAACGGTGAAGGTCTCACGGACTCCGTCGCCCTGGCGACGGATGACGATGCCCTTGAACACCTGGATACGCGAGCGCGAGCCCTCGATCACCTTGACGTGAACGTTGAGGGTGTCGCCGGCGCGGAATTCAGGCACATCGGACTTCAGCGAGGCTGAATCTACAACATCGAGCTTCTGCATTGTGGTTTCTCCTGTGGCCCCAGCTTCAGGTCGAGGACACGCATATCGGACCGGTGAACCGGTGACTGGATCGTCTGTCGGGATTGCTCCCCGTCGATCCGCCGCATCAGAGACGGCGGATCATGGTGGACCCACATCCCCCTGAAGCAGGTGAGGGCCAACAAACGCGACGCTCTATTCTGTCACGGTTCCACGCTCAGACTCAAACCGTTCGAGCGCGGCCAGGTCCTCTCTGCTCAGGTCGGTGAGCCGGGCGAGGAGGTCGGGTCTGACCTCGGCGGTCTTTTCGAGACGTCGGTCACGCCGCCACCGCGCGATCGCCGCATGGTTGCCGCTGAGCAGGATCTCCGGCACGTCCCGGCCACGCCAGCTCGCCGGCTTCGTGAAGATCGGGTATTCGAGCAGACCGTCTTCGTGGCTCTCCTCGGTCAGGGATTCCGGGTTGCCGATGACCCCGGGGATGAGTCGGCTGATCGCTTCGATCATCACCATCGACGCGACTTCACCGCCGTTGAGGACGTAGTCGCCGATGCTCATGGGCCTCAGTTCGAAGCGCTCCCCGGCCCAGTCGATGACCCGCTGATCGATGCCTTCGTAGCGACCGCAGGCGAACACGAGATGCTGCCGGGAGGCGAGATCCTCGGCGATGCGCTGGTCGAACACCTCTCCGGCGGGGCTCGGGACGATGAGCGTGGGCTTCGCCTCCCCGGCGGGGCGACCGGCGAGGATGTGTTCGAGCGCCAGCGCCCAGGGTTCGGCCTTCATGACCATGCCCGCTCCCCCGCCATAGGGAGAGTCGTCAACGGTGTTGTGCCGGTCGAAGGTGAAGTCGCGCAGGTCATGGACGTTGAGTCCGAGCTGCCCGCGTTCGACGGCCTTGCCGATGAGCGAGAGCTGCAGTCCGGCAAGGTACTCGGGGAAGATCGAGACGACGTCGATCGACATGGCCCGGTCCCCCTGCCCAACGGCGGCGGCCTCTTCGGCGGGGGTGTCGTTGCTGCTCATCGGGGACGGTTCACTCATTCGGCGTCGAAGAGGCCTGCGGGCGGGGTGACGACGAGGCGGCCGGCCTCGATGTCGACATCGGGCACGATCGCGGTGACGAACGGGATGAGCACGACGTGGCCGAGCGTGTGCTTCATGTGCAGCAGGTCCTGAGCGGTGCCGTTGGTGACGTCGACGATCTCTCCGACGAGCTCGTCGTTCTCATACACGTTGAGGCCGATGAGGTCGTCGAGGTACCAGGCGTCGTCGTCCTCATCCTCTTCGTCCTGTTCTGCGAGGATGAGGGTGTTGCGGATCTCCTCGGCGCGGTTGCGGTCGGGGACTTCCTCGAAGGCCAGGAGAAGTCGGTCGCGGTGCCACCTCGCCGACTTCAGCGTCAGCGTGCCGATGTCCGGGTCGGTGGCGAAGCTCGCCCCGGGGGTGAGCCGTTCCTCGGGACGGTCCGTGCGCACCTCGACGGTGAATTCGCCCTTGATCCCGTGCGGCTTGCCCAGGCGGGCGATCACCGTGTCCATTCTGCTCCTCGAAGTTCGCGGTCGTTGAGTGTCCGGCCGGCTGACGTCGGTGCATGTGCGCGACGATCCGTCGCGGCAGATCCTGCGCCTGCGGCCGTGTTCAGGCACCAGTCTAGTCGGCGACGGGGTGGTGAATGCACGAGAGGGGATGCAGCGCATATGCACTGCATCCCCTCTCGCACAGAAGGTGTTACGCCTCGATGAGGTCCACTCGCACCGACTCACGGCCGGCCAGAGAGTTCATCACGGTGCGCAGGGCCTTGGCGGTCCTGCCCGCACGGCCGATGACCCGACCGAGGTCTTCGGGGTGAACCCGAACCTCGAGGGTCGTGCCGCGGTGCGATGAACGCGAGCGAACGGACACGTCGTCGGGATGATCGACGATGCCGCGGACCAGATGCTCGAGCGAATCAGCCAACATCTCAGGCTTCAGCGCTTTCTTCAGCGGCCTCAGGTGCGGCTTCGGCGGCCGGAGCCTCAGCAGCGTCAGCGGACTTGCCGCCCTTCTGCGTGATGGCTTCCTTCACGACCGACTCGGCGTTGGGAGCCACGTAGGCTTCCTTCTCCTGCTGCGGCTTGACGGTGTTGACCGCTTCGCCCTCGCCGGTGAACTTCTGCCAGTCACCGGTGAGCTTGAGCAGGGCACGCACCTGTTCGGTGGGCTGAGCGCCCACCGAGAGCCAGTACTGAGCGCGCTCGGAGTCGATCTCGACGACCGAAGGCTCACGGGTCGGGTGGTAGATGCCGATCTGCTCTTTGGCCTTGCCGTCGCGGCGCGTCCGCGAATCCATGACGACGACGCGGTAGAAGGGTGCACGGACTTTGCCCATGCGGGTCAGACGAATTTTGACTGCCACTTGAGTGGTGTCTCCTTTTGTGTTCTGTGTGCACAGCTGATCCAGTTCGATCGTGGGGTTGACCTGCTGGAAGCCGCGGCTCGGACTATCACTTCGGCGCGGATGAGAGGGCCCGGACCGAGAGCAAAAGTACAAGAGTCAATTGTGCCAGAAGGCTCTACTTCTTGCCACCTGGAACGATTCCGCCGAATCCCTTCGGCAGGTTCGAGGGGTCGAATTCCTCGTCCTTGCCCAGATCGACTCCGCCGAAGGCCGAACCGACCGGATCTTGGGTCTTGCCGGCCTTCTTATCGGCCAGCGCCTTCGCTTCCTGGGCTCGCTTGGCCGGGTTGCCTGACTGACCGCCCTTGCGGCCCTTCTTCTTCCCCGAGACCTTCTTCTTCCGGGTCCCCGGACCACCGGGCATTCCGCCCATTCCGGGCATCTGCGGCATGCCACCGCCGCCACCGGGCATTCCGGGCATCCCGCCGCCGCGGGTCATCGAGCGCATCATCTTCTGCGCCTGGCCGAAACGCTCCATGAGCTGGTTGACCGCGGTGACGGTGGTGCCGGCACCCTTGGCGATGCGGGCGCGGCGGGAGCCGTTGAGGATCTTCGGGTTCGATCGCTCCTGGGGTGTCATCGATCTCACAATCGCTTCGACCCGGTCGACCTCACGCTCGTCGAAGTTCGCCAGCTGTTCCTTGTACTGGCTCATGCCGGGCATCATGCCCAGCATCTTCTTCATCGAGCCCATCTTCTTCAGGCCCGCCATCTGCGTGAGGAAGTCGTTGAGATCGAAGTCCTCGCCGGCTTCGACCTTCTTCTTGAGCTTCTCGGTCTCTTTTTCGTCGAAGTTCTTCTCGGCCTGCTCGATGAGCGTCATGATGTCGCCCATGTCGAGGATCCGGTCAGCCATCCGGTCCGGATGGAACTGTTCGAAGTCCTTCATCGACTCACCGGTCGAGGCGAACATGATCGGCTTGCCGGTCACCTCGGCGACCGACAGTGCCGCACCGCCGCGGGAGTCGCCATCGAGCTTCGAGAGCACGACGCCGGTGAAGTCGACGCCTTCGAGGAACGCCTCGGCGGTCTTCACCGCGTCCTGGCCGATCATCGCGTCGATGACGAAGAGGACTTCGTCGGGGTTGACCGCGGTGCGGATGTCCGCGGCCTGGGCCATGAGCTCCTCGTCGATGCCGAGCCGGCCGGCCGTGTCGACGATGACGACATCGTGCAGCTTCGACTTCGCGACCTCGAGGGAGTCGGTGGCGACCTGGATCGGATCGCCCACACCGTTGCCCGGTTCGGGAGCGTAGACGACGGCTCCGGCACGTTCACCGACGATCTGGAGCTGGTTGACCGCATTGGGCCGCTGCAGGTCGGCGGCGACGAGCATCGGGCGGTGGCCCTCGGACTTCAGCCAGTGCGCGAGCTTTCCGGCCAGGGTGGTCTTACCGGCACCTTGGAGGCCCGCGAGCATGATGACCGTCGGCGGACGCTTGGCGAAGTTCAGACGGCGCGTCTGACCACCGAGGATGCCGACGAGTTCGTCGTTGACGATTTTGACGACCTGCTGGCCGGGATTGAGTGCGCCCGAGACTTCCTCGGACAGCGCACGCTCCCGGATCCGGCCGGTGAAGGCACGCACGACAGGCAGGGCGACGTCGGCGTCGAGCAGGGCACGTCTGATCTCACGAATGGTGGCATCGACGTCGGCTTCGGACAGCCGGCCCTTCCCGCGCAGATTCTTGAAAGTCGCGGTGAGCCTGTCTGACAGAGAGTTAAACACGTACAAGCCTTCTTCACGATGATTTGGTCGACTCTTAAGCCTAGCAACTCACCCGCGTCCGGCTGAAACCGTGAGTGCTGACAATGCCCGGTGAACTCTCGCCGAGGCGGCCCCGCCTCGCACTCCCCCACCCGCTCCCTCGCAACAGGCACCGTTAGTCGCAACAGGCACCGTAAGCAGCAAACCCCCTCGCTGCGCCACGGTGATTTGCGGTGAACGATGATGGATGCCCGCCTGACTGCAGGAGAGAGCACCTGCAGACGGGCGGCGGGGCAGTGACCACCGGGCCGCAGTGACCGGCGGGAAGCGGCGGCCGCCGGTCGCAGGTCACCGGAAGGAGTAGGCCTGCTCCGCGTGCTCGAAGGCATCGATCCCCTCGAGCTCCTCGCGAGGGTCGATCCGCAGCCCCATCGTCCCGCGCAGCACCAGTGCGATGGCAAGCGTGGCGAGGCCGGCGAAGACGACGGCCACGAGACAGGCGAGCACCTGCGCGATGAGCAGTTCGAAACCGGCTCCGTAGAAGAGACCGGCCGGCCCGTCCTCGTGCGGGAAGGCGAAGAAGCCGATCATCACAGTGCCGATGACCCCCGCGACGAGGTGGACGGCCACCACATCGAGCGCATCGTCGTAGCGCAGACGATTCTTCGCCTCCACGGCGAAGATCGCTCCGGCACCTGCGGCGATGCCGATGAGCACGGCAGCATAGGGGTCGACGTCAGCGCACGCCGGGGTGATCGCGACGAGGCCGGCGATCGCTCCGGAGACGCTGCCGATGCTGCTCGGTCGCGAAGCCCGGAGGCGTTCGATCATGATCCAGGTGATCATGCCGGCGGCCGGGCTGGCCAGGGTGTTGATCCAGATCAGACCGCCCTGTTCGATCGTCGCGGCGGCGCCCCCGTTGAAGCCGAACCATCCGAACCACAGCAGGGCCGCTCCCAACACGGTGATCGGAATATTGTGCGGCTTGTGCGGGGCCGAGAATCTGGCGCGGCGACCCATGACGATGACGAGGACGAGGGCGGAGATGCCGGCGTTGATGTGGACGACGGTGCCGCCGGCGAAGTCGATGGCGGGTCCGAACAGGCGGCCGATCGCACCCGATTCGCTGAGCAGACCGTCGCCCC
Organism: Brevibacterium sp. FAM 27836; assembly: GCF_051351055.1. Taxonomy (NCBI): domain Bacteria; kingdom Bacillati; phylum Actinomycetota; class Actinomycetes; order Micrococcales; family Brevibacteriaceae; genus Brevibacterium; species Brevibacterium sp. FAM 27836. The sequence continues at coordinate 3,310,788 of NZ_CP195711.1, read as the reverse complement.
AGACCATGAACGCCAGCGGGCAGTACACCAGAGTCACCCAGGCGGCGGAGAAGACGAGCCAGGTGGAGAACTTCGCTCGGTCGGCGACGGCTCCGGCGATGAGCGCGATCGCGATCATCGCAAAGGTCGATCCGTAGCCGATCGAGATGAGCGAGGCGGGATCATCGGCCACGGCACCGCTGAGTCCGAGCTGGGACCGCGGATTGCCGACGATTCCGGCGATCGAATCACCCGAGCTCAGACCATATCCGCAGAGCACCCAGACGAGCCCGCCGACGGCCATTGCGGAGAAGACCATCATCATCATATTGATGGCCGAGGTGATTCGCGTCATCCCGCCGTAGAAGAACGCCACCCCCGGTGTCATGAGCAGCACCAGCCCTGCCGCGACCATCATCCATACGTTCACTGCATCGAGTTCCATGTCGTCTCTCATCTGTCCAAGCCGGTTCCGGATCGAACCGCGCAGAGACAGTCTCCATGACGCATGTCACAGTGATGCTTCGGTCATGTTTCCGCAGTGTGACAAGCCGGGCCCCACCCCGTCGATACAAGGGTGAGACCCGGCAGGATCAGTACGCGAAATCAGTCGAGCAGCGCGTCGACGAATCCTTCGGCGGTGAAGGGCGCGAGATCGTCTGCACCCTCACCCAGCCCGATGAGCTTGACCGGCACGCCGAGCTCACGCTGGACGGCTATGACGATGCCGCCCTTCGCCGTGCCGTCGAGTTTCGTGAGCACGATTCCGGTGACGTCGACCGCCTCGGCGAAGACCTTCGCCTGCTGCATGCCGTTCTGCCCGGTGGTCGCATCGAGGACGAGGAGCACCTCGTCGATCTCGTGGCCCTCGCCCAGCGGGCGGGTGGCCACACGCTTGACCTTGCCGAGCTCGTCCATGAGGCCGCGCTTGTTCTGCAGCCGTCCGGCCGTGTCCACGAGGACGACGTCGGTGCCGTCGGCCTGCCCCTTCTCCACGGCCGAGTAGGCCACCGAGGCGGGATCGGCCCCTTCTTCCTTGCGCACGGTTTCGACGCCGACGCGTTCACCCCAGGTGGCCAGCTGCTCGGCGGCGGCTGCGCGGAAGGTGTCCGCGGCCCCGAGGAGCACGGTTCTGTCCTCAGCGACGAGCACGCGGGCGATCTTGCCCACGGTCGTGGTCTTCCCCGATCCGTTCACTCCGACGACGAGGAAGACCGCGGGATCTCCGCCGGTTCCCTGATCGGCCAGGGAGCGGTCCATGGTCGGGTCGACGAGGGTGATGAGCTCTTCCCGGAGCAGCCCGCGCACCTCGTCGGGGTCACGCGTGCCGAGGACCTTGACGCGTTCGCGCAGCCGGTCGACGAGTTCGGTCGTCGGCTCCACACCGACGTCGGCGAGGATGAGCGTGTCTTCGATCTCCTCCCATGCGGATTCGTCGAGGTTGTCCCGCGACAGGAGGTTGAGCAGGCCACGGCCGAGCCCGGAGTTCGACTTCGCGAGGCGTTCGCGCAGGCGCACGAGCCGGCTGGCCGGTTCCGTGGGAACCTCCGAACCGCGGGCCTCGGCCTTCTCCTTCGCGACCGCCTCGGCGACCTCATCGGTACTGAGCTCACCGGTGACATCGGCATCGATGCTGCGTTCTTCGCGCGGTCCTCGCTTCGTGCCGCTGACGCGCAGGGAGATGCCCAGCGCAACAACGAGAATGAAGACGATGGCCGCGACGACGAGCAAGATGATCGGCTGATCCATTGTTCTTCCGTCCTCCTTTGAGAGCCTTCGGTCAGGCCGCCGGCACTCGAGTTCCCGGACTCATCCGGTGGTGTCTGTCTGTCGTGTCCCACGCCGGAATCAGTCGGCGCGGTTTCCATTGTCCTCGGCCCCGATTCCGCGGGGACCGGTTTGTCTGTGATCTTGGTTTCGTCTGCGCTCAGAACCTGTCAGCACTCAGGATCCGCGGCTGCCGAAGAGCAGACCGGCGGTGGTCTTCCACCCGGTTCCCGACTCCGGGATCTTCCAGTGGCGGGTACGCGGACGCACCGTGATGAGCGAGGGGGCCGCATGACGGCGAGGCTGCGGACGCAGCACATAGGAATGGTCGCGGATCGCGGTGACCGCCGCCTGTTCCCGCGTGGCCAGATGCGAGGTGCCGTCGTCGTGGCCGAAGAATTCGTGGACTTCGTCGTCGTAGCCGGTCCATTGGGCGGGCAGACGGAATCGCTGCACCTCGGAGGAGTACTTGAGTCGGCCCTCGGCACGCAGGCCGGGCAGAGCGACGAGGAGGACGACGACGAGAGCCAGAGCGAACGAGATCGCCAGTCCTACGATGATGACAAGCACCGAATTCATGCCCTCGAGCCACCTCGCAGATCAGCAGCCTCGGCCATGGACGTCCCGCTCCTCACATTCTTCGAATACCTGGGTCTCGACCCAAGTCTATAGTCCCGGGCGACGACAATCGTATTACAGGGCCGCATGGCAGTTGGAGAATTCCCTGGGACTGTCCTGGGCGTCCGTGCCGAATCGCCTCATCGGCCCGGGCCCGAACCTCCACATCGCCCCCGTGGCGAGCCCTCAGGCGCGCCCGCCGCCGCGCTCGTGGCCGCGGGCAGTCCTTCGACATTGACAAGCTGGGTTCACGGAATGCGCTGCGATATGACTTTTGACACTCCATCGCCGTGCATCGTCACCCCGTAGAGCGCATCGGCGATCTCCATCGTCCGTTTCTGGTGGGTGATGACGATGAGCTGCGAGGAGTCCTGCAGCTCCTCGAACACCGTGAGCAGACGCGAGAGGTTGAGGTCGTCAAGAGCGGCTTCGACCTCGTCCATGACGTAGAAGGGACTCGGTCGGGCCTTGAAGATCGCCACGAGCATCGCCACGGCGACCAGCGAGCGTTCACCGCCGGAGAGCAGGGAGAGCCGTTTGACCTTCTTGCCGGCCGGCCGGGCGTGGACGTCGACACCGGTGGTGAGCATATCGTCGGGGTCGGTCAGGCTCAGCGCACCTTCACCGCCGGGGAAGAGTCGGGAGAAGATGTCCTCGAACTCCCGTGCCGTGTCCGCATAGGCGTCCGCGAAGACGCGTTCGACGTGCCGGTCGACCTCCTCGACGAGCTGCATGAGGTCCTTGCGGGAGGTTTCGATGTCGGCGATCTGCTTCTCGAGGAACTGATGCCGTTCCTTCAGCGCCTCATACTCCTCGAGCGCGAGCGGATTGACCGTGCCGATGCGCTTGAGCGAGGCAGACGCCTGCTTCTGCCGCTTCTCGACTTCGGCACGCACGTACGGCGTGTCCTCCACCCCCTCCTCGAACGAGGGCACGGGCAGGTGGGGGCCGAATTCGTCGATGAGCCGATCGATGCCCAGCCCAGTCTCCTCTTGCGCCCGGTGGGCGATCTCCTCGAGTTTCAGTCGATACCGTTCCTTGGCCAGCTCCGCCTCGGCGGCGGCGTCCTTGAGTTTCTGCAGCTGGGTTCGAGTGGCAGCCAATTCCTCGCCGAGGCGGCCCTTCTCTTCGCGCAGACCGCCGCGTTCGTCGACGAGGACCTGGATCGCCTCGCCGAGTTCGACGACCGTCGACTGTGCCAGTTCCGCGGCGTCGGCCGCGGTTTCAGCGATGAGTTTCGCCGAGGCGGCCGCGCGCTTCTTCTTCGCAATCGTGCGCTGGTTCTGCTCCCGCGCCGCCTCTTCGGCCTTCGCCGCCCGCAGCAGAGAGTCGACCCGGTCGCTGAGGAACCGTGCCCGGTCCGTGGCCGAACGGTGGCTGATGCGTGCCTCGACGAGGTCTTCGGACGACTGGGAGACCTGCGCGCTCAGTTCGTCCCGGCGGGAGGTGTCGACGACTTCGACGACCTCGGCGGTTCCGGCCAACGCCGCCTGCGCGGTCTCGACCTCGCGCTGGGCCGCATCGAGGCGGGACTTCAGCTCCGTTTCGTTCTCTTCGGCACGCTGCAGGCGGGTGCGGGCAACACCGATCTCGCCGGTGATACGCGAGACCTCTTCGGCTGCGGCCATGATCTTCGCGTCCGAGGAGTGGAGCGCATCGAGTGCCGCCGCCGCTTCCTCGCGGGCTCTGCTCAGGCGCGGTTCGAGGTCGGCGAGCGCAGTCTTGAGCGTCTCCGCCCGATCCTCGAGTTCGATGATCGTCGCACGGGTGTCGTCGAGTGCGGTCTGAGAGGCCAACCGGGTGCCCGAGGCCGTGCGCGCCCGGCTGATGCGCGTGGCCGAGACCACCTCCCCGTCGACGGTGACCGCGGTGAGTTCGGGGCGGGCCTTGGTCAGAGCGACGCCGGCACGAGCGTCGGGGACGCAGACGACTGCGTGCAGGGCGGCCGCGAGCAGGATCCGCAGCTCGGGGACATCGCTGGTGACGAGTTCGCTCAGCCATTGCAGCTTCCCCGCCCCGGCAGCTGGCTGCCCCGCCTCGGTGCCGGAGAGCCCCGCCAGCTCGGGCAGCGGAGCGAGCTCCGTTCGCCCCGTTCCATTGCCGCCCTTGCCGGCGACCGCCTCGGCGCCGGTCGGGATCGTCAGGGACACGTTCGTGTCCTCGCCGAGGTGGTCGAGGACTCCCAGCGCCGACTGGCCGTCGTCGACGATGACGCCGGACACCGTGGTCGACAGGGCCGCGGCCACCGCCATCTCGAAGCCGGTCGTCACACTCAGGTGTTCGGTCACGGCGGTGCCGACTCCGGGCAGTTCGGCGTTGATGATGTCTTCGAGGTCGGCCTCGAGCGCGGTGCCCAGTGCCAGGGCTTCGGCCCGCGCTCTGGCCGAGGACAGTTCGGAGGCGACCTGCGACTGCTTCTCCTGCAGCTCGGCGCGTTCGGCCTCACACTTCTCCTGGGCCTCCAGCGCCGTCTCATAAGCGGAGTCGAGTTCGGTCTCCCCTGCTTCGACGTCTTCAACCCCGGTCTCTGCGGTCTCGAGTTCGGCGCTGCGTTCGGCGATGCGAGCGGTGACGGTGTTGATTTCGGACCGGTTGGCGGCGATGCGCGACTGCAGGTCCGCGATGCGCTCCTCGGCCTGGGTCTGCTTCGACTGCAGAGCCGACCGGTTCTTCACTGCTTCGGTGATGGCGATCTGTGCTGCCTTGACTTCGTCTTCGGCGGTGCGCAGGTCCCGGGTGAGTTCTTCCTTGCGTTTCTGGCTGGCCTCGAGCGCTGAGTTCGTCTCGGTGACGGCCGCCTCGGCCTCGGTGAGTTCGTCCTTGAAGCGGGCGGCTTGGGCACGCAGCTCATCGGGAGACTTGGATTCGCGGCGGCCCAGGCTCGCGACCTCCGAGAGCAGGTGGGAGCGCTTGTCTTCGGCCCGCTGGCTCAGGCCCTGGGCACGGACGATCTGCGTCTGAGTCTTCGATTCGGCGGTCCGCTGCGCCTCGAGTTCGGTGTCGAGTCCCGACAGGCGGGTTTCGACCTCACCCAGTCGCGCCTCGGTGCTGGTGCGGAGCCGGTCGAGTTCGTCGATGCGGTCGCTGTGGTCCTCGCCCCCGCTCGTCGTCGCCAGCGAGGACTGCATCCGCACCGCATCGTCGGCGAGGAGTCGGGCGGTGGTGTCTCGCAGTGTGGCTTGGACGGTGGCGGCCTTCGCCGCGGCTTCGGCCTGTCGGCCCAGGGGCCCGAGCTGCCGGTTGAGTTCGGTGCGCAGATCGGTGAGCCTGTCGAGGTTCGTCTGCAGTCCGGTGAGTTTGCGGACCGCTTTGTCTTTGCGGCGACGGTGTTTGAGCACACCGGCGGCCTCTTCGATGAAGCTGCGTCGCTCCAGCGGGTCGGCGTGGAGGATCGCGTCGAGGCGGCCCTGACCGACGATGACGTGCATCTCCTTGCCCAGGCCGGAGTCGTTGAGCAGCTCTTGGATGTCGAGGAGCCTGGCCGGGGCCCCGTTGACGGCGTATTCGGACCCGCCGGTGCGGAAGAGGGTCCGCGAGATCGTCACCTCGGTGTAGTCGACAGGGATGGCTCCGTCGGTGTTGTCGATCGTCAGAGTCACCTCGGCGCGCCCCAGGGCCTGGCGTTTCGAGGTTCCGGCGAAGATGACGTCGTCCATCTTTCCGCCGCGCAGATTCTTCGCACCCTGCTCGCCCATCACCCAGGACAGGGCGTCGACGACATTGGATTTGCCTGAACCGTTGGGACCGACGACGCAGGTGATGCCCGGCTCGAATCTGAGAGTCGTCGCCGAGGCAAAGGACTTGAATCCCCGCAGTGTCAGGCTTTTGAGATGCATATTGGAAACCAGCATATCCGGGCGGGCCACGAGATTCGGAATCTTTTGGTAAAGTGTCTCCTCGTGCGCAGGCAACTGCGCCGTTTTCCTCCGTAGCTCAGTTGGCAGAGCATTCGACTGTTAATCGAAGGGTCGCTGGTTCGAGCCCAGCCGGGGGAGCTGGTGGGGGCCCTGTCGTGCGCGACGGGGCCCTTGACCATTCACCGCCCGCCGACGGCAGGTGGTGTTGCACAGCGAATGCGACCGATGACGGTCCGAGAAGACGGACATCCGGCCATCTTCGCCCATTGCCCGCAGGCGGCTTCATTGCGCCCGCGACGATCATGGGGGTGAGCCGATCGGGTGCATTCTGCTCGGTTCGCATCGGCCGCCAGTCCGAGCCCGTCTCCGAGCTTCAGCCGGGCATCCGGCACCGTTAGCGGCAATTCAGCGCGCCGCACCGGTGCATGCTGCCGCGAACGGTGTGATTCGCCGCGAACGGTGTTGGATGCGTTCGTACACAAGAGACGAAACAGCACCGGCGAGCAGAGCTTCTGCCCCGTCTCCCCGTGCCCGCTTCAAGGAGCGCTGCGGGACAGGTGTGGGATCATAGTGACGCTGAGACGCTGACGCGCACGGCGATCGCTGTTCTTGAGGGATCGGTTCGCGGGGAAGCCAGCTTGGTCGACACGAGGAAAGGCAGAGTCTGATCAGATGAACGCGGTCATCAGGCGCGAGGGGAAGATCTCATTCGTCATCGGCTGGATGCTCACCATCATGGCGGCTCTGGCTCTCATTGCGGTGATCCTCTTAGCCGTCCTCGGCGACACCATGTTCCTCATTTTCCTCTTCGGCCCCCTCCTCCTGCTCATCGGTGCCGGAGTGAACTTCTGGCTCGGCTCGCGGGCTCGGCTCGAAATCACTCCCGACGAGTTCATCTGGTGCGGGTTCGTCGGGCGGGCCAGGCGAATCTCGTGGCGAGAACTCGACAGGATCCTCATCCCGGCTCCCGGCTCCCGCCCCCGCCTCGTCGCGGCTGCACGACTGAAAAACGGAGCCGTCGTGGAGGTCGACGCCTTGTGGCTGTCACCGACGAACCCCGCGAACATGCTTTCGGCCCCGAACCACTCGCAGGCGCAGCGAACTCTCATCGACGGTCATCGCGCTTTCCTCGCCGGGGCTGCCGGACGTCGCTGATTCCACTCCCCGTAACCGGCACCCCTCACCCGCTCGGACGGTCGGCAGCTCGGCCGAGCCCACGTTCGCCGAGGTGATCGGCCCGGGGACTACCGGTACCGTGGGGGTTTCTGGCACTCCGGGCAGAAGTGAGTGCCGCGGCCGCCGACGGTGATCCTCGCGATCTCGGTCCCGCAGCGCACGCATTCCTGTCCTCCGCGCCCGTAGACGAGCAGCGCCCGGTCGAAGTATCCGGATTCGCCGTTGACGTTGACGTAGAGGGCATCGAAACTCGTCCCGCCCACGGCCAAGGCATCGGTCATCACCTTCGTCGCGGATTCGAGGACCGCAACGAGGCGGCTCTTCCGCGTGCGCGCAGGGACAGCAGAAGGATGGACTCCCGCCCGGAACAGCGCCTCATCGGCGTAGATGTTGCCGATGCCGCTGACTAAAGTCTGGTCGAGCAGCGCCGCTTTGATCGCCGTGCGCTTCTTCGCCAGAGCTTCCACGACCCGTTCGGGGTCGAATGCGGGTTCGAGTGGGTCTGCGGCGATGTGGATCGCCGAGGCGGGCACGAGCCGCCCATACCCGTGCACGAGCGGTTGGACGCCGATATGACCGAAGATCCGTTGGTCGACGAAGCGCAGTTCGCGACCCACTCCGGCGACGCCTCCCCCACCGTTGGCTGCCCCACCGTTGGTTGCCCCATCGCCTGCTCGGCCACCGAGCTCACTGTCGCTGCCGCCGAGGCGCAGGATCGCTCGCGTGTGCCGGTGCAGTTCGTCATTCGGATCGTGGATGCGCAGCTGCCCGCTCATCCCGAGATGGACGAGAATGCCCAACTCGGGCGTCTCTCCGAGCATCGTATTCTGCCGATCGGCCGGGCCCGGCTGTGGCCGGCTGCCCTCCCCCAGGCTCAGCCACATGAACTTCCCGCGCCGTTCGGCACCGAGGATGTGCGCACCGTTGACGGCGGTGACGAAGCCGTCGATCGCGGACGGGTCGATGCGGCGCTGGGAGGTCGTGCCGAGTATTCGGGGGTCGATCACCTCGGCGCCGGTGATCGTCGTCCCCGTCGTCCATTCGTCGACGCCGCGGCGGACGCTTTCGACCTCGGGAAGCTCAGGCATGGGAACACCGTCCTGTCACACGCGGACCCACAGATCGCTCAGCGACGGTAGTCCGGGTAGACGGTGCGGATGGCTTTGACGGCGACCTCGGCGGCGGCGGCTTCGGCGGCCTTCTTCGACGAGCCGTCCCCGCTGCCCCAGCCGTTGTCGCCGAGCATCGCGGTGGCGGTGAACACCATAGCGTGGTCGGGCCCGGACGAGGTGATCTCGTAGCTCACGGCCCCGAGGCTGAGGTCGGCCGCAGCCTCCTGCAGCGTGGTCTTGTAGTCCATTCCGGCGCCGAGGTTGACCGCGTCGTCGAGCATGCCGTCGATGAGGCGATGGACGAAGGCGAAGGCGACGTCGCGTCCCCGAGAGACGAAGACGGCGCCGATGAGAGCCTCGACGGTGTCGGCGAGGATCGAATCCTTGTTGCGGCCGCCGGTCAGCTCCTCACCCTTGCCGAGCAGAATGTGCTCGCCGATCCCATGCCTGCGGGCGATCGCGGCCAGGGCTCGAGTGTTGACCACGGCCGACCGCATTTTGGCCAGCTGGCCTTCGGGCAGGTCCGGGTTGTCGTAGTAGAGCGATTCGGTGGCCACGAGGCCGAGCACGGAATCGCCGAGGAACTCGAGGCGCTCATTGGTGGGGATTCCGCCGGCCTCGAAGGCATAAGAACGATGCGTGAGCGCGAGACGAAAAGTCTCGGGATCAATATCGATCCCGAGACTCTTCTTCAGTGCTGCTGTGGTGTCAGTGTCCACAGTCTCAGACGTCAGCGACCTTGCGGCCCTTGTACTCGAGGTACAGCGGGGTGCCGGCTGCGTCTTCGACGACTTTGGCCTGGTGGGGGCGCGAGTACACAACGCGACCGTTCTCCACAGTCTTGACCAGGTTCGGAGCCTTGGCCTTCCACTGCGAACGACGGTGGCGGGTGTTGCTGCGCGACAATTTACGCTTCGGAACAGCCACGTCTAGCTCTCTTTCTTCTCATCCAACAGATTCTTCAATGATGCGAACGGCGATTCGGATTCGTCCGGTTCCACCTCGAGGTCCTCCCCCAGGGTGTAGCTGAACTCCTCGCTCTCATCCTGTGAAGGATTGAACGGCAGAGCCATCACCACGGCGTCTCTGATCGCGGGCTCGAGGTCGAGCTGATCCCGGTCGATGACGTAGGAGTCCTCGTCGCCTTCGGCCTGCTCATAGACGTACATCTCCTGGATGTCGACATCTATCGGCAGCTCGATGGGCTCGAGTGTCCTCGCGTCCTCGCCGCGGGCCGTCGCCGAGACTGTGCCCGACACGTAGATCCCCTCCGACACGCTCTCGAACATCAGCTCGAGCGCCAGTGGTGAACCTTGACCAACCCCGATCACTTCGATCTTGAGATCCGCTGGAGCAGACAAGGTGGTGTTCACCCGTTCCCACTCACCCGGATTGCCGAGCAGACCCATCGATCTGAGATCGAAGACGAATTCAGATCGCTGCTTCATGCCGTCCTCCCGGTGGTTTGAGGATGTCGCTCCTGCGTTCACACGCGACTCACCATTCTAATCATCATCGGCGGTCATTACCAATCGCCCCGATCGACCGCCGCAGGTGTTCCTCATCACCATCGCTCGTGTTCGTTGCGCCAGGTCACTCCCCCGGCAACGAGGAGCAGCGCGCCGGCGATCATGAACACGGCCCCGGAACCGGCGATGACCGTCAGCGCCGAGGCGGCCGAGGGGATCGCGACCTGGCTGAGTCGATTGCCCGCCAAACGGATGGACAGCACCGCGGCCCGATTCTTCGCATCGGCCAGGGTCGAGACCCAGGTCATCGTCAGCGGCTGGGTGAGTCCGAAGCAGAATCCGGCGAGGGCGAGCAGGAGTCCGAGCGTCCACGGCTGACTGAGCACGGGGATGAGCGCGACACAGACACCGGCCGTCGCCGAGGCGGTCCACAGCAGGGACAGGTTGCGCCACCTGGTCGTGAGCATCCCGATGAACAGGCGCGAGATCACCGAGGCGAGCGTTCGCAGCGCCAGCAGCCAGGTCACCAGCGTCACGGACAGTCCGTTCTCCTGTCCGATGAGCGGCAGGTACGCCGTCATCAGGTCGACGGCGGCGAGCGTGGCCATGGAAGCGAAGATCGCGGGTTTCATTCCCCGGGTCGACAGGAGCGTCCACGGTGCGATGGCGCCTTCGGCCGCCTCGGCGCGGGAGACGTGCGGGGTGCGCCCGCGGAGCATGACGACGACAGCGGCGATGAGGGTCAGCGCCGACAGCGCGGTCATGAACCACAGCGCATTGGTGATCGCGGCGTCACCCGAGGTGGCGTCGGCGATCATGCCGGCCACGGGCAGTCCGATGGTCTGGCCCATGGACACCCCGAGGGTGAGGTGGCCGAACTTCGCGGTCATCCGGTCGGCGGGGAAGCTCTGCGGAATGAGCGCTTGGGAGGCCACGGTCGTCAGCAGCTGCCCGACGCCCAAGCTCATCGTGGCGATGAGGAGTACGCCGAGGTTGGGTGCGACGGCCGCGAGCGCGACGGGCAGGATCGACAGGATGGTGCCGACCCACAGCACCGCGGTGGCGTACCCCCGATCGACGAGCCGGCCGACGAAGAGGGCCGTGAGCAGCGGAACGAGGGAGTAGACGGCGGTCATGAGACCGAGGACGACCCCCGATCCGCCGAGCTCGAGGGTCCGGTAGGAGATGAGCACGCGCACGCCGTTGTACGTCGCGTGTGCGATGACGGTGTGGGTGACGAGGCCCGGGAACCAGGCCCTGTTGGCAGGTGTTGCGGCCGCGCTCATCCCTCAGTCGGCGCTGTCGTTGCCGGAGCCGTCATCACCGGCACCGGTGTCATGACCGTGCAGAGCTTCCAGCACCGAGGCGGGGACGAGCCCGTGGATGTCCCCGCCGTTCGCGTGGACTTCCTTGATGAGAGACGAGGAGACGTGTTCGAACCGCGGATTGCCGGGGACGAAGATCGTTTCGAGCTCGGTGAGGTGTTTGTTCATCAGCGCCATCGGCAGTTCGTAGGCGAAGTCCGTGCCCGAACGCAGCCCCTTGACGACGGCGGGTGCACCGATGCTCGTGCAGTAGTCGACGAGGAGGCCGCCGGAGACGATGTCGATGCTCACGTTCTCGGCGCTCCGGGTTCGCTCATCGTCATCGAGCGAGCGGCGGATGAGGTCCGCGCGGACTTCCGGGGCGAAACGACCGGACTTCGAGGGGTTGTGCACGACGGCCACGACCACTTCCTCGAACAGGCGTGCGCTGCGGGCGATGATATCGAGATGACCCATGGTGATCGGATCATAGGAACCGGGACAGACGACCTTCATGCCCTCATCGTATCGGCTGGCGGTCGCCTGCGGTGCCGATCCCGGGTCGCGGACGCCCCACCGTGCTCACTGCACTCTCTCCCGCAGCCGCGACCACTGGTCATCGGCGGCGGCACCGTCGTCGAGGGCCTTGACGACCTGCGCGTCGACTCCGGCGTCGGGCCCGTGCAGTCGGGAAGCCGCTTCGGCCATGATCCGGGCAAGGACCCCAAGGGATTGTGATTCGCGGCCGGCGGTGACCGCCTCGGCGAGTTCGCGGTGGCTGTCGAGGACGTCGCAGCGAACCTCGTAGCCGCGTCGGTCCGACAGAGACAGCAGACGGGTGTGGACCATCGAGACCTTCATCAGGTCTGTCAGCCGGGCCGAACCGGAACAGGCGACGAGCGCATGATGGAACGACAGGTCGGCATCGCCGATGGTGCGCGCAGCATTGTCTTCGATCGCCCGCTCCAGCTCCCTGAGCGCGCGGGTGATCCGGGCGGTGGCGCGCTCCCGCCGGATGATGAGCTTGATCGCCTGCGATTCGATGGCTTCCCGGACGGCATAGACGTCGTCGATGTCGGTCACCCGCATCTTCTTGACATGGACTCCCCGCCCCGGCGCATGCGTCATCACGCCTTCGCTGATGAGCCGCTGCAGCGCTTCCCTCAGGGACGGCCGCGACACCTCGAGGAGTTCGGCGGTGCGCACTTCGTTGATCGACTGCCCGGGTTCGAGCGATCCGTTGTAGATGGCATTGCGCAGCTGGTCGGCGATGAGGTCGCTCGTCGAGGAACGGACCACTTTGCGCAGGACCGGCAGCTCGGAGGCGGGAGGATTCGTCACGGTTACGATCATATAACTTTGTCTGACAGTGTGACATTCGGACAACATAAGTATTGAATACTGTCCAGGAGACGCACGTCACGACGATGTGTCGACGTTCAAGGAAGGAACAGCACATGAAACTCAAAGGACTGGCCGCCGCGACATCGATTCTCGCGCTGACGCTCACCCTCGGTGCCTGCGGAGGAAGCGACTCGGACAAGTCGACTCTGCAGAAGGCCATCGACGACGGAAAGATCACCGTCGGCTTCGCCGGCGAAGCCCCGTACAGCTTCGAAAAGGGCGGAGAGCTCCAGGGAGCGTCCGTCGCCATAGCGAAGGCCGTGTTCAAGGAGCTCGGCGTCGACGACGTCGAAGGCGTCAACACCGAATTCGGCTCCCTCATCCCCGGCCTCAACGCCGAACGCTTCGACGCGATCTCAGCCGGCATGTCGATCCTGCCCGACCGCTGCAAACAGGCCTCCTTCGGCGATCCCGAATTCATGTACACCACCGCCCTGATGACGAAGAAGGGCAAGCAGGACGGCATGAAGAACCTCGACGACGTCAAGAAGAAGGGCGCCAAACTCGCGACGATGACCGGCGCCGTCGAATCAGATTATGCGAAGGACCTGGGCATCAAGACCCAAGAGGTCGGCACGCCCCAGGACGGCATGGACGCCGTGACGACCGGCCGCGCCGATGTCTTCGCCCTCACCGCCATCTCGCTCAACTGGATGGAGAAGAACACGAAGGACTCCGGCGTCGAAGTCAGCGACTCCTTCGTCCAGGTCATCGACGATGTTCCGCAGGTCGGTGCCGGTGCCACGGTCTTCCGCACCGATGACGATGAACTCCGAGACGAGTGGAACAAGGCTCTGGAGAACATCGTCTCCGATGAGAAGTCCTACCTCGACGTGGTCGGTGACTACGGATTCACGAAGGAAGAGCGTCCTGACGGTTCGATCACGACCGATCAGCTGTGCAAGGGCGACCTGCCCACCGCTGATTCCTGAGTCGTCCTTCGGCACTTGAGATCATGAACGACAATCTCGCAACGTTGCTGAGTTTCCTCCCACAGCTGTGGGAGGGAATTCAGACAACGATCATCCTCACGGTCGCGGGCTCGGTCGGCGCCATCATCATCGCGCTCGTCCTCGGCATCACGATGACCTCGCCGCACTGGTGGCTGCGCGCCCCTGCACGGATCATCGTCGAGTTCTTCCGCGGCACGTCTCTGCTCGTGCAGCTGTTCTGGCTGTTCTACGTCCTCCCGCTCCTCGGATTCGAACTCGACCCGCTGCTCTGCGGCATCGGGGCTCTCGCGCTCAACTACGGTGCCTATTCGGCCGAGGTCGTCCGCTCGTCGATCAAGACCGTGGCGCCCGGCCAGTGGGAGGCCGCGATCGCGCTCAGCCTCTCCCCCACCCGCCGGATGCTGCGTGTCATCTTCCCACAGGCCTGGGCTCTGATGATCCCCTCCTTGGCGACGCTGCTCATCCAGCTGCTCAAGGGCTCGGCGGTCGTCTTCTTCATCACGCTGTCCGATCTCACCGACAAGATCAATCAGCTGCGCCAGTCGACGGGCGATACATACTTCGCATTCTCCATCGGTCTCATCATCTACTTCATCCTCGCTTGGATGCTGCAGGAGTTCATGAACTTCCTCGAACGCAGGGCCACGGCCGCACTCGGCCGCCGACGCCCGAATTCGCGCACCGACCGTCGTGAGGCCCGACGCGCCGCCCGCGCGGACACCGTGCGCAAAGACCGCCTCGTCTCACACGGCGTCGCGGGTGAAGGCACAAACTCGGGACTCGGAACGGATCCGCTCAAACGTCCCTCTTCAGGCGAGGGAGGTGACCTGTGAACTGGAATTGGGAATTCGCCGCTGAAGCCCTGCCCCTCCTGCTCCACGGTTTCGTCAACACTCTCATCGCCACGGTCATCGGCACTGTCATCGCCGCGATCCTCGGCCTCATCCTCGCCGTGGCCATCCGCGGACTGCCGCGGTGGATCAACTGGCTCGTGCGACTGCTCGTGGCATTCATCCGCAACACTCCACTGGTCGTTCAGCTGATGTTCGTCTACTTCGCCTTCTCCGGCATCCCCGGACTCGTGGACGTCCCTGCACTCGTCATCGGCTTCATCGTCATCGGCATCCACTACTCGACGTACATGTCCGAAAGCTATCGTGCCGGCATCGACTCTGTGCCTCCCGGACAGCACGAGGCGGCGACAGCCCTGTCGCTTCCGCCCGTGCGGAAGTTCACGGCCATCATCCTGCCGCAGGCGCTGCGTGCGACCATCCCGTCATTGGGCAACTACGCGGTCGCGATGTTCAAGGACACCCCGTTCCTGTTCGCGATTTCCGTCGTCGAGCTCGTCACTGCGGCCAAGCAGTTCGGCGGTTCGACCTTCGCCTACACGGAAGCCTTCACCTTGGCCGGCATCATCTTCCTCGCCGCCAGCTACCCGACCTCACTGCTCATTCAGAGATTGGATCGACGCCTTGCCACCTACTGAGAACACCCCAGCCACCCCCTCCGGGCCGAACGCCTCAGCCTCGGGCACCCCGGCGATCGAGTTCAAGGACGTGGAGAAGAGCTTCGGGCCCACGACCGTGCTCAAGGACCTCAACTTCACCGTCGCACCCGGCGAACGCGTCACCCTCATCGGGCCCAGCGGTTCCGGCAAGACGACGATCCTGCGCCTGGTGATGACGCTCGAGGAGCTCACCGGCGGCTACATCTTCGTCGACGGCGAGCCGCTGACCTTCGAGGAACGCGACGGCAAGCGCGTCGAACTGCCGAAGAAGCGCACTCGCGAGATGACCACGCGCATCGGCATGGTCTTCCAGCAGTTCAACCTGTTCCCGAATATGACCGTGCTCGAGAACATCATCGAGGCCCCTGTCCATGTGCTCGGCAAGTCCAAGAGCGAAGCGAGCAAGGAAGCCAAGGAGCTGCTCGAACGCGTCGGGCTGGCCGAGAAGGCCGATGAGCACCCGACCCGGCTCTCCGGCGGTCAGCAGCAGCGTGTGGCGATCGCCCGTGCGCTGGCGATGAGCCCGGAGATCCTCCTCCTCGACGAGGTGACCTCGGCACTGGATCCGGAGCTCGTCGGAGACGTGCTGGGAGTGCTCCGCGACATCGCCGAGACCACGGACATCACGATGCTGCTCGTCACGCATGAGATGCAGTTCGCCCGCGACGTCTCCCACCGGGTGATGATGTTCGACGGCGGTCAGGTCCTCGAGCAGGGTCCGCCGGATCAGATCTTCAACAACCCGCAGCACGAGCGCACGCGGTCGTTCCTCTCCAGCGTGCTCTGATCTCGCTTCCGAAGCGTCAGCACCGCGTCGGGGAGTCAGGCCTCGCCCGGCTCCCCGACGAGCTGGACGAAATGGACCGCGGTCTCACCGAAGGTCTTCGACCGGAAGACTTCCAGCCCGTCGGGCATCGTCGGCTCCGGTGAGCGTGCGGCGCGTTCGACGACGACGATCGACTCGAGATCCAGGTGCGCGGTCAGCCGTCCGAGGATCTGTGTGACCGCGTCTTCGCTGAGCGGATACGGCGGGTCCATGAACACGAGGTCGAACGTCCGCGCTTCCGGGGCGTCCGTCACCGGCAGTCCCGCCAGGAAGTGGAGGACGTCTCCGGCGTGCACCTCCGCGGAGTGTTCGATACCGAGCTTCTCGGCATTGGACTGCAGGGAGCGGATGGAAGTCAGCGACGAATCGACGAAGTCGACCTGCGCGGCGCCCCGTGACATCGCTTCGAATCCGAGGCCTCCGGATCCGGCGAAGAGGTCGAGGACGTTCGCGGCCTGCAGCACCCCATAGCCTTCGAGCATGGAGAACAGGGATTCCTTGACCCGATCGGCAGTGGGGCGCGTGTTCGCCCCGGACGGGGAGGACAAGCGGGCACCCTTGTGCGCTCCGGCGATGATTCTCATACCTGCCTCCTCAGCCTGCTTCGATGAAGTGTGCGTCGCCTTCGGGCAGCACCCGCCGGATGAAGGCCTTGAGCGCCGGTACCGCGTCGAGCTGCGGGTCGACGGCGACGATCTGCTCGGCGACTCTCCTGGCTTCGGCCACGATCTCGGAATCGCGGAGGATCGACAGGTGCCGCAGCGAGGATCCGCCCCATTGGGAGGCGCTGAGCACATCGCCTTCCCCGCGGGAATCCAGATCGTACTCGGCGAGGGCGAATCCGTCGAGCGTCTCGGCCACGGCCTGCAGCCGCGCGAAGCTCTCATCGGTCTCGCTCAGCTCGGTGAGCAGGAAGCACATGGCCGCACTGCCGTCACGTCCGACACGTCCGCGCAGCTGGTGGAGCTGGGCGACACCGAAGTTCTCCGCCTCGGCGATGACCATCATCGTCGCCCGTGACACGTCGACTCCGACCTCGATGACCGTCGTCGAGACGAGGATCTCGATGTCCCCGTCGGCGAAGTCCTTGAGCACCTTGTCCTTCTCACCGGTCGACATCCGCCCGTGCAGCAGCCCGAATCTCTTCCCCGACAGCTCCGGGGTGTCTTCGAGTTTGCGGCTGAGATCCTCGATGCCCTGCTTCTGTCCGATCACGGCACCGGTCTCCGGGTCCTCGATGTCCGTGGGTTCGATCCGAGGGAAGACGACGAAGACCCCGCGCCCCGATTCGACGGTCTCGCGCATGAGCGTCCGGACCCGTGCGAACCAGTTCGGCTGGTCGACGATCGGCACGACGTGGGTGGCGATGTTCTTCGGCCCGGCCGGCATCTCGGTCAGTGTCGAGATGTCGAGATCGGCGAAGACCGTCATCGCGACCGTGCGCGGGATCGGGGTCGCGGACATCACGAGCGTGTGCGGGGTGGACTCCCCGCCCTTGGCCCGCATCGCCTCACGCTGTTCGACACCGAAGCGGTGCTGTTCATCGACGACGATGAGCCCGAGGTTCTCGAAGATCGTCGATGCCGACAGCAGCGCATGCGTGCCGACGACGATGTCGATGTTCCCGGTGGCCAGGTCGAGGGCGAGTTCCCGCCGCTCCCGGGCCGGCATCGATCCGGTCATGAGCGCCACCGTCACCTGGTCGTCCTCGGACAGCAGGGGCGAGAGCCCCATCTGTTCGCCGAGGAAGTGCTGGATGGAGTGGAAATGCTGAGTCGCGAGGACCTCGGTGGGGGCGAGCATCGCGGCTTGGGCCCCGGAATCGACGGCAGTGAGCATCGCCCGCAGAGCCACGAGGGTCTTGCCGGAGCCGACATCTCCGTGGAGGAGTCGGTGCATCGGCTGCTCCCGGCCCATGTCCGCACCGATCTCCTCACCGACTCTGACCTGGGACGGGGTGAGCGTGAAGGGCAGCGAGGAGTCGAAGCGCCGGCTCTTCGGCCCCTCGGTCAGCAGCGGGGTGGCGTTCTCCTGCGCATAGGCGGCCTTGCGGGAGACGAATTCGGTCTGCAGGGCCAGCGCCTCTTCCCACTTCCACCGCTGGCGGGCCCTCTCGACGTCCTCGATCCGGCGCGGCTTGTGCATGTCCTCGAGCGCCGTACGCAGATCCGGCAGATCGTATTTCTCGCGCAGGCCCTTGGGCAGGGGGTCGGCGAACTCTTCGGGCCCGGCCACGCTGAGCAGAGTCTTGATCGCGCTCCACAGCCGCGACTGCGCGATCTTCTTGACCGCCGGGTAGATGGGAAACGGCGAGTTGAGATCCTCTGGCGTCCACTCGTGGTCGTCCTCGGTGCGGTTGAGCCACGCAGGGGAGGCCAGGGTGAGCTGCCCGCGGTAAGATTCGACCTTGCCGCCGAATACCACGGTCAGCCCCGGCGTCAGAGCCTTGTCCAACCAGTGCTGGTTGAAGAACGCGATCTTCATCGACTGTTCCCCGTCGTGGACGATGACCTCGGTGATCGTGCCGCGCCGCTGCTTCATCCGCCGTGTGCTCACGCTGATCACCTCGGCCTGGATGATCGCGGTCTCCCCCAGCGGCAGATCGCCCAACCGTGTGGACTCACCGGGGACGAGGTAGCGACGGGGGAAGAACCGGAACAGGTCGGCCACCGTGTGCACACCGCGTTTGGCCAGGTGCGTGCGGTCGGCCTTGCGGAAATTGTCTTCGAGCCGGGTCGTCATTCGACCCCCATGATGACGAGCACCCCGCGGTCGCGGGCGTCGAACTCCTGGAAGTGGACATTGTCGTGGGACTTCGCGATCCAGTCCCGCAGATGGTCGAGCACCTCGGGGACGCAGTCGGGTCCGTGGACGACGGTGAGCAGCTCTCCCCCGGCCCCGAGGAGCCGGTCGGCGAGTTTGACGACGAGCGTGCTCAGCTCCGTGCTCTGCGTCTTCGCCTTGCCTTCGATGTAGACCCGGTAGAACTGCGCCGGATGAGCCGCTGCTCCCAGCGCCGAGGCTGTTCCTGCGTCGTCGCCTTCGCGGACGATCGGCAGCACCCCGGTCGGCGGGTCCGTGGCGAGTTGATCGGCCGAGAAGATCGTCCCGACCCGGGTGCCGGCAGCGGCTTCGGTCATATCGGCGAAGATCTCCGCGGCCGGGGCGAAGGGATCGTAGACGGCCAGAGCCGAGAGCAGGGTGGCGGCGTTGCGTGAGCGCACGACCTGCGCCCGCCCGGCCCGTTCCGCATCCTTTCCCGTGACCGCGCGCAGCCCGGAGAGGGCCTTGAGCGCCGAAGTGGAGCTGGGCACGACGATCACCTCACGGTCTTCGGAGGCGATGAGTTCGGACATCGTCTCCGCGAGATCCCCGACCGACGAGGTCAGTGCCGTGGCCCCGTTGAGCGCAGCATGCATGAGCAGTCCCGTGCCCTGGACGAGGGCGACGAGCTTCGTCTCCCCCTCCTCCTCGTGCAGGCGCAGATCCTCCATGTCCAGGCGAGCGATCCCATAGCCGCCGAGGTGGTCGATGACCGTCGCGGCGACCGTTTCGTCGATGACGTGGACGTGGACCTTGTGCGCGGTGATGACGATCGAGGTCCCGCCGAGGCGGTCGAGCTCCTCAGCGAGCTCGGCGGCGGGGGCGGTCGCGAGGATCACGACGATCTCGAGCTCCTCGGCCGTGGCCTCGTGGATGATCTTCGGGGCGCGGGCCACCTCGGTGAGCATCGAATCCTGCGGGGTGCGTCCGGTGACGGTCGCGTAGAGGAGGTCGAAGAGTTCGACGATGCCGGTCGATCCCGCGTCGACGACTTCGGCTTCGCGCAGGACCGTGAGCTGACCGGTGGTCTCACGCAGGGCCGAACGCGAGCGTTCGCGCACGGCTTCGATGACTTCGAGCAGGTCACCACCGGTCTCGGCGCGTTCACGCGCCTCGGTGGCCATCGCGTCAAGGACCGTGAGCATGGTGCCGTCGACGGGCCGGGCGACGGCGGCGCGGGCCCGGTCGGATGCGGTCTCGAGGGCGGTGGCCATCGCGTCGGCGGTGGCGACGGTGACCTCGGCCAAGGCATCGGCGACGCCTTGGAGGGCGACGGCGAGGATGAGTCCGGAGTTGCCGCGTGCGCCTCGGCCGGCACCGGCGGCGAGTGCGGCCACGACCTGCGGGAGGGTGACGGGTCCGGTGAGTTCTTCGACGGCGAGGTAGGCCGAGCGCAGGGTGTGGTACATGTTCGTGCCGGTGTCGCCGTCGGGGACGGGGAAGACGTTGAGTTCGTCGATCTCGGTGCGTTCCTTGCGCAGCCGGTCGACCGCCCGACGGGCCCAACGGGCGGCCAGTCGACCGTTGAGGCTGATGGCGTTGCTCATGTCACTTCCCGAAATGGCTGAAACCGCTCGTCGGCACGGGTGTGCCGTCGAGGCTGACATCGTGTCCGGTGCGGATCTCACCGATTCTCCGCCAGCCTACTCCAGGGTCCTGACTCGAGGCGCTCGACGCGACGAAGCCGTGGTCCTCTCCTCCGTGGAGGACCCAGGACAGGGCGAGATCCGCTGCGCCCGCCACTTCACCGAGCACCTGTTCAGCGGCCGGCAGCAGCGGGTCGACGAGATCCTGCAGCGCCGTCCGGTCGAGCTCGACGCCGACCCCCGAGGCGACGGCGATCCGGGCCAGATCGAGGCTCAGACCGTCGGAGACGTCGATCATCGCCGAGGCGGCCCTCAGACCGAGCAGCGCCCCGTAGTCGGGGCGTGGGGCCAGTTGGGCGGTGATGAGGGAGGCGAGTTCGGGTGCGGCCGTGTCCGGTCGGAGACCGGAGAAGAGGAGGTCGAGTCCGGCCGCGGCCCGACCGACCGTCCCGGCGAGGTAGAGAGAATCTCCCGGTCGGGCGCCGGAGCGCAGAATCGCCGGACCCGTGCCCGGCCCGTCCACACCTGCGGTGCCGACAGCGGCCGCGGTGCTGCCCTGGCCCACGGTCCCGAGTGCGGTGATCGCGACGACGATGAGGCCGGAGGACGACAGATCTCCGCCGATGATCGGCACGGTGGTCTCGAGTGCGGCACCGGCACGCCCCGCCTCGGCGAAAAGACCCGAGTACAGGGCTTCGACGGCGGTGATGTCCGTGTCGTCGGGAACGGCCAGGGACACGAGCAGTCCGTGCGGGCGGGCACCCATGGCGCAGACATCGGCGAGGTTCTGGGCGGCGGCCTTCCGGCCGAGCTTCTCCCATTCCAACCAGTCGCGGGTGAAATCCTCGTTCTCCACCAGCATGTCCGCCGTCGATACGAGCCGACCGTCCGGTGCGGTCACGGCCGCATCGTCTCCGGGTCCGACGATCACGTGAGCGCTGCTCGGGTTGCCAGTGAGCACGCGGGCGATGATGTGTGATTCGCGAAGTTCGGACAGTCGGGTCATGCCTCCAGGTTATCGGGAGATACGGTAGTCCTATGAGATCTCGCTCTGCTTCGCCGCGCCGCGTCTCACAGTCGCCGCGCCGCGCCTCGCGGTCGCCGCATCGCCCGCGCTCTCTGGCCCTGGCCGCCGTGGCCGCCGTATTGGTCGGCGTCGCGCTCTCCGGCTGTGCGCACAAGGTCATCGTCGAACCGGCGAAGGATGCCGCGAACCCGAAGTGTGCGGACATCATGCTCACCCTGCCCGATGAGATCTCCGGGCAGAAGGCCCGCACCACGTCCTCACAGGGCACGAAGGCGTGGGGCGATCCGAACATCGCGGTGCTGCGCTGCGGGGTCACCCCGCCCGGGCCGACGACCGATCAGTGTGTGAGTGTCAGCGGAGTCGATTGGATCTCGAAGCCGTCGGACGACGATGACGATGCGACGTGGATGTTCACCAGCTATGGCCGGAAGCCCGCCGTCGAGGTGCTCGTCAACCGCAAGGCCGAATCCGGCAACGATGTGCTCGCCGCGGTCTCCCCGGCCCTGGCGAAGCTCGAGCCCGAAGCCGAATGCGTCGGCGCCGAGGACGTCGAAGACTAGAGGTTCACTTCGCGCGGGCGTGATCGACGAGCGCGATGGAGATGAGTTCGCCGATGAGCTCGGAGTATTCGACTCCCGACTTCGCCCACATGAACGGGTACGCCGAGGTGGGGGTGAACCCGGGCAGGGTGTTGAGTTCGTTGACGACGACGTCCCCGGTGTCCGTGACGAAGGTGTCGACACGGGCCAGGCCGGTGCAGTCGAAGAGACGGAACACCGCTGCGGCCACGTCCTGCACCGCCTCCGTCGTCATCTCATCGAGGTCGGCCGGGCAGGTGACCTCGGCATCGGCGAGATCGAGATACTTCGCATCGAAATCGTAGAAGGCGTGGTCGCCGGTGACGCTGATCTCCCCCGGTGAGGACACGCGCAGGGTCGTATCGTAGAGCGAGCCGAGCACCGCGCATTCGACCTCTCGGCCGTTGACCTGGGGTTCGACGATGACCTTGGAATCGTGTTCGAAGGCTCCGGCGAGTGCGGCCTCGAGGTCGGCCGCCTCGGCGACTCGGCTCACGCCCATGGACGAGCCGGCGCGGGCAGGTTTGACGAACACGGGCAGGCCCAGGCCGGCGATGCGGGCCTCGACCTCGGCACGGTCGATCTCCCACATCGTCTCGGTCACGAGCTCCCACGGGCAGGTGGGGATCCCGGCCTGCGCCATGAGCGACTTCGTGAAGTGCTTGTCCATGCTCGCGGCCGAGGAGAACACACCGGAACCGACGAACGCGGTATCGCTGAGCTCGAACAGACCCTGCAGCGTCCCGTCCTCACCGAAGCGTCCGTGCAGGAGCGGGAAGAACACATCCACGGAGCCGAGTTCGGAGCAGTTGCCCTCGGCGTCGCGCTGCAGAAGAGGCGCCCCGTCTGCGGCCAGCGGAGGAATCACCTCGGTGCCGTTGTCGGTGACCTCGGGCATGTCCTGGGGGTCGAAGCGCATGCTCGCCCAGTCGTCGACGACCCGCCACACGCCGGTCTTCGTGATGCCGATCGGCAGGACGTCGAAGGCTTCGGCGTCGATGGCACCGATCACTCCGGCCGCGGTGACGCAGCTGACGGAATGCTCGCTCGAACGCCCGCCGAAGAGAACTGCGACGAGGGGCCGGTGATCGTTGTCTGCCATGAGATTCCTTGTTGTGTGGAGCTCCCCCGAACTGGGACCGGAAACGGGGGTGCGCACGCCGTCGAGGTGTGCGCGGACTGAAAGACTCTAGCTCACTTGGCCTCGAAGGTGCATTCCAGCCACGCGCGGCCGATGCCCTTGAAGAACATGTTGAAACCGGCGAAGGCAGGTGAGGCGGATTCGTCGATGCCCAGCGGTTCGGCCAGGGCCGTGACGATGAAGAAGTAGCGGTGCGGGCCGTGGCCTTCCGGAGGGGCGGCACCGACGAAGCGCGGCTCTCCGGCGTCGTTGCGCAGCGTCACGGCACCACCGGGCAGCAGGTCTGCGGCCGGGTCACCGGCGTTGGCGGGCAGGCTCGTCGTCGTGGCGTCGAGGTCGGTGACGACCCAGTGCCAGAATCCCGATCCGGTCGGGGCATCGGGGTCGAAGCAGGTCACGGCGAAGGCCTTGGTCTCGGCCGGGAAGCCGGACCAGGACAGCTGCGGGGAGACGTCCTCGCCGCCGGGAACACCCATGGCACCGGAGAGCTGGGGGCCGGTGAGCACCCCGCCGTCCTCGATGTCAGTGCTGGTCAGCGTGAAGGTCGGGA
Organism: Brevibacterium sp. FAM 27836; assembly: GCF_051351055.1. Classification (NCBI taxonomy): domain Bacteria; kingdom Bacillati; phylum Actinomycetota; class Actinomycetes; order Micrococcales; family Brevibacteriaceae; genus Brevibacterium; species Brevibacterium sp. FAM 27836. The sequence continues at coordinate 3,287,108 of NZ_CP195711.1, read as the reverse complement.
GTTCGGGAAGATTGTAGAACGGTGAGTTCGCACTCATGATGCTCCTTAGGCCGGGGGTCCTTCGTGCTTACGCTTCCGAGACAACAGCAAACCGGCGAGTTCGTCAACCCGCAGCTTGCCGGCGAGCACCGCGCACACCGCCTCGGTGATGGGCAGGTCGACGTCGAAGCGGCGGCCCAGGGCGAGCACGGCCGGGGCCGACTTCACGCCTTCGGCCGTCTGCGAGGTGTGGGCGATGACGTCCTCGAGGCTCATCCCCTCACCGAGGTGGCGCCCGAAGGTGCGGTTGCGCGACAAGGGTGAGGCGCAGGTGGCGACGAGGTCGCCGAGCCCGGCCAGCCCGGACAGGGTGTGCGCTTCCGCGCCCATGGCCGCGGCCAGTCGGGAGGTCTCGGCGAGTCCGCGGGTGATGATCGAGGCCTTCGAGTTGTCGCCGAGCTTCTGCCCGTCGGCGATGCCCACGGACAGGGCGATGATGTTCTTGATTGCACCGCCGACCTCCACGCCGACGACGTCGGTGTTCGTGTACGGACGGAAGTACGCGTTCGCGCTGATCTCCGCGACCACCTCGGCGGTGGTGATATCGGCCGATGCCACGACGGTGGCGGTCGGCTGCCGGTCCGCGATCTCACGGGCGAGGTTCGGGCCCGAGACGACGGCGATCTGGTTCTCGTCCACCTCGGCGACCTCGGCGATGACTTCGGACATGCGTTTGCCGGTGTCGACCTCGATGCCCTTCATCAGGCTCACGAGCTTGACCCCGGGACGCAGGTGCGGCTTCCACCGGGAGAGGTTCTGTCGCAGAGTCTGGGCGGGAACGGCGAGCACGATGACCTCGGCGTCGGTGACGGCGGCGATGTCATCAGCGGTCGCGGACAGACCCGCGGGCAGGATGCGCTCGCCGAGGTAGCGGTCGTTCGTGTGTGAGGTGTTGATCTCCTCGGCGACCTCGGCGCGGCGGGCCCACAGGGTGACGGGGAACCCGGCGTCGGCGATGACCGCGGCATAGGTCGTCCCCCACGATCCGGCTCCGAGGACCGCGATCTTGTCCACACTCATTCGCCCGTCTCCTTCTCTTCGAATCGCTGCGGCAGTGCACGTTCGGACAGTTCGGCGACCATCCGTGCGATGGTGTCCTTCAGCCGTTTGGACAGCTTCCCCATCGTCGCCTTCTCGGCACGGTGGACCCACAGGTCCGAGTAGTCGACGGGCGGTCCGAAGACGACCGTCGACTCATTGCTGAAGGGTTTGAAGCGCAGCTTCTTCTGGCCGCGCGGGAAGATCGTGTTCAGTCCCCAGTGGGCGGCGGGGATGATCGGGGCTCCGGTCTCGAGCGCGAGCCGGGCGGTGCCGGTCTTGAAATGCTGGGGCCAGAGCTCGGGGTCCTTCGTCAGCGTGCCTTCGGGGTAGATGACGACGGTCTGCCCGTGGGCCAGGGCGTCTTTCGCGTATTCGAGGGAGTCTCCCGCCGAAGCCGATGACCGCAGCACGGGGATCTGTCCGATCGTCTTGAGGATGAGGCCGAGGGCCCCGGAGAACAGGGTGGACTTCGCGAGGAAGTGCGGCATCCGACCGTTGCGTTTGAGGGCGAGGCCGACGAGGATCGGGTCGAGGTGGTTCGCGTGGTAGGCCGCGACGATGATTCCGGTGCCCTTCGGCGGCAGGTGTTCGATGCCGCGCACGCTCATCTTCGTGGCTGTGCGCATGAGCCCGAAGGCCGCGGTCGCGGCCACGGTGCCCGCCCGGTTCTGAGACCGCACCGAGGCGGGGTCGAAGGAGACCAGGTCGTGGTTGTTCGAGTCCGGTTCGGTGACCGCGCTCATGCGGACACCTCGGCGCCGAGTCCGACGAGCTTGTCGAGGAAGTTCTCGTATCCGCGGTTGATGAGTTCGATGCCGTGGACTTCGCTCGCGCCCTGGGCGGCCAGAGCGGCGATGAGGTGGCTGAATCCGCCGCGCAGGTCCGGTACGTCGATGCGGGTGCCCTTGAGGTCGGTGGGTCCGGAGACCACGGCCGAATGCTGGTAGTTGCGGCGGCCGAAGCGGCAGGGGGTGCCGCCGAGGCATTCGCGGTAGAGCTGGATCTGTGCCCCCATATCGCGCAGGGCCTCGGTGAAGCCGAAGCGGTTCTCATACACGGTTTCGTGAATGATCGACAGTCCCTCGGCCTGGGTCATTGCGACGACGAGCGGCTGCTGCCAGTCGGTCATGAAGCCGGGGTGGACGTCGGTTTCGAGGGCGAAGGATTTGAGTTTGCCGCCGGGATGGCGGAAACGGATCCCCGATTCCTGGACCTCGAACTCGCCGCCGATCTTGCGGAAGATGTTGAGGAAGGTGATGAGCTCGGGCTGGCTGGCTCCGGCGACGAAGATGTCTCCCCCGGTGGCCAGGGCGGCCGAGGCCCAGGAGGCGGTCTCATTGCGATCGGGCAGGGCACGGTGGATGAAGCCGCGCAGCGACTCCACGCCTTCGATGCGCACGACCCGGTCGGTGTCGACGGTGATGATCGCACCCATCTTCTGCAGCAGCGCAATGAGGTCCATGATCTCGGGTTCGATCGCGGCATTGCGCAGCTCGGTCACGCCTTCGGCACGCACGGCCGTCAGCAGCACCTGTTCGGTGGCGCCGACCGAGGGGTAGGGCAGTTCGACCTTCGTTCCCTGCAGGCAGCTGGTCGCCTTGAGCATGATGCCGCCGGGAGTCTTGTCGACCTCGGCACCGAACTGGCGGAGGACGTCGAGGTGGAAGTTGATGGGCCGGTCCCCGATATGGCAGCCGCCGAGGTCGGGGATGAAGGCCTGCCCGAGACTGTGCAGCAGCGGTCCGCAGAAGAGGATCGGGATGCGCGAGGAGCCGGCGTGAGCGTCGATGTCGACGATCGAGCCCTGCGCGACGTCGGCCGGGTCGAGGTGGAGTTCACCGTCGGGCTGGTCTCCGTCGGGGGCCGAGCTCACACGCACCCCGTGGAGCTCGAGGAGTCCGGTGACGATTTCGACGTCGCGGATCTGGGGCACACCGCGGAGCACGGATGGGGTCTCTCCCAGCAGGGAGGCGACCATCGCCTTGGGCACCAGGTTCTTGGCGCCGCGGACTCTGACGGTGCCGTCCAGCGGGTTTCCCCCACGTACTTCGAGCATGTTCCTCCCTGATTCCGATGATCGGATCCGGGCATGGTGACGCCCGGAGACGGTGCCCGAACGTTGGCCGGGGCACCGTCCTAGACTATCGCAGGCATCGGGTTCCCACCGACTCGCCGAGGCGGGGCCGACCCGAGCCGGAGTCGGCCGCCTCGGCGAGGGTCAGACCTTGGCGGGCAGGGTCTTGGGCTTGAATGCGAACCGGGAGGATTCGTAGGCGACGATGTCCTCTTCCTTGGCCAGGGTGAGGCTGATGTCGTCGTGGCCTTCGAGCAGGCGCCAGCGCGTGTAGTCGTCGATCTGGAAGGGCACGGTGACCGAATCGCAGGTCACTGTCTTCTCCTCGAGATCGACGGTGATGGAAGTACCCGGCTGGTTTTCGAGGATCTTCCAGATCAGCTCGATGTCGTGCTGTTCGAGCTGCGCGGCCAGCAGGCCCTCCTTGCCGGAGTTGCCGCGGAAGATGTCGCCGAAGCGCGAGGACAGCACGACCCGGAAGCCGTAGTCCTTGAGCGCCCAGACGGCATGTTCGCGTGAGGACCCGGTGCCGAAGTCGGGGCCGGCCACGAGCACGGAGCCGGCCGAGAAGTCCGGGTCATTGAGGACGAAGTCGTCACTGGTCCGCCACCGGTAGAACAGAGCATCTTCGAAGCCGGTGCGGGTGACCCGCTTGAGGAACTTCGCGGGGATGATCTGGTCGGTGTCGATATTGGATCGGCGCAGAGGAACGCCGACGCCGGTGTGGGTGCTGAAAGCTTCCATGGCTCGTCTTCCTTCTTCAGTCGTTCGCCGAGATCGGGGTCAGGGACAGGCTGAGTCGTTCGTCGGCCCATTCCACGGGTTCGGCGTCCCGCGGCAGGTCGGCGACGTCGCCAGGCGAGGACAGGGTGCCGCGCACCGCGGTGGCCGCAGCCACGAGCGGTGAGACGAGGTGGGTGCGTCCGCCCTTGCCCTGGCGGCCTTCGAAGTTGCGGTTCGATGTCGAGGCGCAGCGTTCGCCTTCGGCGAGCTGGTCGGGGTTCATGCCCAGGCACATCGAGCAGCCGGCGAAGCGCCATTCGCCGCCGAAGTCCTTGAAGATCCTGTCCAGGCCTTCCTCCTCGGCCTGGAGGCGGACCTTCGCCGAGCCGGGCACGACCATGAAGCGGACGTTCTCGGCTTTCTTCCGGCTGCGGACGATCTCGGCAGCGGCCCGCAGGTCCTCGATCCGGGAGTTCGTGCAGGAGCCGAGGAAGACGGTGTCCACGGCGATCTCGCGCAGTGGGGTGCCCGGGGTCAGCCCCATGTAGGCCAGGGCGTTGGCCGCGGCGGTCTTGTCGTTCTCGTCGGTGAAGTCATCGGGGCTGGGCACCGAGGCCGACAGCGGCAGGCCCTGCCCGGGGTTCGTGCCCCAGGTGACGAAGGGTTCGATGTCTTCGGCCTTGAGGACGACCTCGGCGTCGAATTCGGCGCCTTCATCGGTGTAGAGGGTCTTCCAGTATTCGACTGCGGCGTCCCAGTCTTCGCCTTCGGGGGCATGCGGGCGGCCCTTGACGTAGTCGAAGGTCGTCTCGTCGGGGGCGACCATTCCGGCGCGGGCGCCGGCTTCGATCGACATATTGCAGATCGTCATGCGTGCTTCCATCGACAGCTGACGGATCGCCGAGCCGCGGTATTCGAGGACGTAGCCCTGTCCTCCGCCGGTGCCGATCTTCGCGATGATGGCGAGGATGATGTCCTTGGCGGACGAGCCTTCGGGCAGGTCGCCGTCGACGGTGATCGACATCGTCTTGAACGGTTTGAGACTCAGCGTCTGAGTGGCGAGCACATGCTCGACCTCGGAGGTGCCGATGCCGAAGGCCAGAGCCCCGAAAGCACCGTGGGTGGAGGTGTGCGAGTCGCCGCAGACGACGGTCGTGCCCGGCTGGGTCAAGCCCAGCTGCGGTCCGACGACGTGGACGATGCCCTGGTCGGCGTCGCCGAGGCTGTGCAGGCGGATCCCGAACTCCCCGGCGTTCTTGCGCAGGGTGTTGATCTGCGTGGCCGAGGTGGGTTCGGCGATCGGCTTGTCGATGTCCCAGGTCGGTGTGTTGTGGTCCTCGGTGGCGATCGTGAGGTCGGGGCGGCGCACGGGGCGCCCGGCGAGTCGGAGTCCATCGAAGGCCTGCGGGCTGGTGACCTCGTGGACGAGGTGGAGGTCGATGTAGATAAGGTCCGGCGCACCGTCAACACCAAGTGAGACGACGTGATCGGCCCAGACCTTCTCGGCCAATGTGCGTGGCATGGTTCCTCCCGCCGGTGCAGGGGTTCCCTGCACCCGATGTAGATCTGACGCGACGAGGGTCGGCGCGTCGATGAACTGGGTTGTCTGCACTGGAGTGAGTGCGTAAGGGAAATCTACTCGCCCGTATCGCAATGCGAACTTGCATCTCGCCCACTGAGACGCGCACAATGGTGTCTATGACAAGCAATGGTAGCGGCGTCGGGGTCATCGACAAGGCCGCAATGGTTCTCTCCGCACTTGAGGCCGGACCCGCCTCTCTCGCCGAATTGGTGACGCTGACCGGACTGGCACGCCCCACTGCCCACCGCCTGGCTGTTGCCCTCGAATTCCACCGCATCGTCGGTCGTGACCTGCAGGGGCGCTTCGTCCTCGGTCCGCGCCTGGCCGAGCTGTCCTCGGCCGCCGGCGAGGATCGCCTGCTGGCCGCGGCCGGTCCCGTGCTCGGGCAGCTGCGCGATCAGACCGGTGAGTCCGCCCAGCTCTTCCGCCGTCAGGGCGATCTGCGTCTGTGCGTGGCCGCGGCCGAACGCCCCGTGGGTCTGCGCGACTCCGTGCCGATCGGGGCGACGCTGTCGATGCGCGCCGGTTCCGCCGCCCAGGTGCTGCTGGCTTGGGAGGAGCCCGACCGGCTGCACACCGGGCTGCGCGGGGCCCGGTTCTCCGCGACCATGCTCTCCGGTATCCGTCGCCGAGGATGGGCGCAGTCGATCGCTGAACGCGAGCGCGGTGTCGCCTCGGTGTCGGCCCCCGTGCGCGGGCCGAGCAATCGCGTGGTCGCGGCCGTCTCGATCTCCGGCCCCGTCGACCGGCTCACCCGGCAGCCGGGTCGCCTGCACGCGAAGTCCGTCATCGACGCCGCGAGGACGCTGACCGAAGCACTCGTGCGCGGCTAGCCACGCTCCCGAAGCCGCACCCGACCGCGGGCCCGGAGGAACTCTCCTCCGGGCCCGCGGTCTGTACTATGGCCCCATGATCGCCGCTCAGAGACGCAACATCATCGTCGACACGATCGAACGCGATGGAGCCGTATCGATCTCCTCGCTCTCGGAGAAGCTCGACACCTCGGCCGTGACCATCCGGCGCGACCTCGACCAGCTCGCCGATGAGGGGCGGCTCATCCGCACGCATGGCGGCGCCGTGCTGGTATCGAGTGCCCGCGAGTCGAGCTATGCGGAGAAGCTCGAACAGGCGCTGGCAGAGAAGACCGCAATCGCCAGGGCCGCGGCGGCGCATGTGCGCAACGGCGACGTCGTGGCACTCGGCCCCGGCACGACGACCGAACTGCTGGCCAAGGAGCTCGTCGGCCGCTCAGGACTGCGAGTCGTGACGAACTCACTCCTCGTCGCCGAGGCCATGGTCTCCTCCCCCGACAACGAGGTCATCGTCGTCGGGGGAATCCTCCGCCACTCCATCCGAGCCTTCGTCGGCGGCGGGACGGTCTCCCAGCTGCTCGGACTGCGCGCCGACACCGTGTTCCTCTCCGGCAATGGGCTGGCCGCGGACTTCGGTCTCTCGACTCCCGCCTTCCCCGTCGCCGACACGGATCGCGCCATGGCTGCCGGCGCCACTCGCGTCATCGCGCTCGTCGATCACACGAAGATCGGCCTGCGTTCCTCTGTGCTCACCGTGCCCACCGACGAGATCGACCACCTCATCACCGACGGCAAGAGCGAGAAGACCCCGCTCGAGGCGCTGCGGTCTGCAGGCGTCGATGTCGAAGTTGCGTGACCTTCCGACCCACTGTCGACGCCTCCGTCGACACCGGCTTCGACACACCCCCGGACAAGCGATCAAAACTGTTCAGGTTCGATCACTAGCGATCAAGCTCACAATCCTCTAAAGTGTCGGTTTGGGTGGCTCAGACCACAGACGACCATTCACCGACGCTGTTGGAGGAACCTTGGAAGCAATCCGCTTGGACGCACAGTGGATCGACTATCTGCTGATTGCGATCTACTTCATCTTCGTCCTCGGAATCGGGTGGTTCGCCAAACGCGGGATCTCCTCGAGCATCGAGTTCCTCCTCTCGGGCCGGAGCCTTCCGGCGTGGGTCACGGCTCTCGCGTTCGTCTCGGCCAACCTCGGTGCCGTGGAGATCATGGGCATGTCGGCCACCGGCGCTCAGTACGGCATGCCGACGATGCACTACTTCTGGATCGGAGCGGTGCCGGCGATGCTCTTCCTCGGCGTCGTCATGATGCCCTTCTACTACGGGTCGAAGGTCAGATCCGTACCGGAGTTCATGCGCAAGCGCTTCGGTCCGGGTGCTCACCTGGTCAATGCGCTGTCGTTCGCGGTCGCGCAGATCCTCATCGCCGGCGTCAACCTCTTCCTGCTCGGCACGATCGTCAACCGTCTGCTCGGGTGGCCGCTGTGGATCGCCCTCGTCGTCGCCGCGGTCATCGTCCTGTCCTACATCACCCTCGGCGGACTGACCGCAGCGATCTACAACGAGGTGCTCCAGTTCTTCGTCATCGTCGCAGCCCTTCTGCCGCTGACGATCATCGGGCTGAACCGGGTCGGCGGCTGGGACGGCCTCGTGGAGAAGGTGAGCAACGACGGCATGCTCGGTGCCGAGCAGCTGAGCAGCTGGCCCGGTGAGCAGCTTTCCGGTTTCGCCAACCCCGTGCTCTCGGTCGTCGGCATCGTCTTCGGTCTCGGCTTCGTCCTCTCCTTCGGCTACTGGACGACGAACTTCGTCGAAGTCCAGCGGGCCATGGCCTCGAAGAGCATCAATGCCGCGCGGATGACACCGATCCTCGGTGCATTCCCGAAGATGCTCATCCCCTTCATCGTCGTCATCCCCGGCATGATCGCCGCCGTCCTCGTCACCCAGCTGTCGAAGTTCAAGGAGATCTCCGCCTCCGTCGGCGAGGCCAGCGCCGCCGCCGAGACGGGAGTGACCTACAACGATGCGCTCCTGCTGCTCATGCGCGAGGTGCTGCCCAACGGCCTGCTGGGCGTCGCGATCGCCGGTCTCCTCGCCGCATTCATGGCCGGAATGGCCGCGAACATCTCCGCGTTCAACACCGTCTTCAGCTACGACCTGTGGCAGCAGTACGTGGTCAAGGACCGCGAGGACGACTACTACCTCAAGGTCGGCCGCTTCGCCACGATCGGCGCCTGCATCGTCGCGATCTTCACCGCGCTCATCGCCGGCAACTTCTCCAACCTCATGGACTACCTGCAGACGCTGTTCGGCTTCTTCAACGCGCCGCTGTTCGCCACGTTCATCCTCGGTATGTTCTGGAAGCGGATGTCCGCAACCGCCGGTTGGGTCGGTCTGGTCGGCGGTACGCTCTCGGCCGTCGCGGTCTTCATCCTCAGCGAGACCGGGGTCTTCGACCTGCCGGGCCAGGGCGCGGCGTTCCTCGCCGCCAGCACGGCCTTCGTCGTCGATATCCTCCTCTCGGTGATCGTCACCTTCCGGACGGCACCGAAGCCTGCCCATGAGCTGCGCGGACTCGTCTACTCCGAGACTCCGAAGGCCGACTTCGAGGACTTCAACGAGCCGAAGCCGCCGGTGTGGAAGCGTCCGGTCCCGGTGGCCGGAGCCGCGCTCGTCCTCGTCATCATCCTCAACGTGACCTTCGGGTGAAGGAGCCAGTGAATCCAATGAGCAATTCGAACGAACTGACCAAGACCGCGGGCGCCTTCGACATCCGCAATTTCATCGGCGTGCTGCTGGGGATCTTCGGGATCGTCCTCACGATCGCCGGCATCGTCGACTTCACTCCCGATGAGGCGGAGCGGACGGGAGGCATCGACGCGAACCTGTGGACCGGAATCGGCCTCATCATCGCGGCCGCACTCTTCCTCGCCTGGGCCAAGGTGCGACCGATCCGGATCGTCGAGACCACCGATGACGTCACCGGCACCGAGGCGGCCCCGGACAACGACTGACACTGCAGTTCGCAGCTGGTGCAGTTCAGGGCCCAGCCGCGATGAGGGCGCTCCTCACGCGCATCCGGTGACGAAACCGACGGACCGGCAGGCATCACGCCTGCCGATCCGTCGGTTTCACTGCTGGTTCATGGGGGCGGCCCGGCGCCGGGTCACTCGAACCGGCCGGCTCCTCGTCCCGCGCTGACGGCGAAGATGTCCGGTGCCCGGTATCCGAGTTCGGCGAAGGCCGCGGTCACGGCCTGCCCGACAGCGTCGACTTCAGCAGCGTCGATGAGCGCAATCGCCGATCCGCCGAAACCGCCGCCGATCATCCGCGCCCCGATCGCCCCGGCTCCCAGCGCCGCCGTCACGGCGGCATCGAGCTCGACGCATGAGACCTCGTAGTCATGGGCCAGGGACTCGTGAGAAGCCACCAGCAGATCGCCGATCGCCTGGACGCGAGCGTCATGGTCGGCGCCTGTCGACGATCTGCTGTCTGTGAGGAGTTCGACGGTGGCGCGGACGCGAGCGTTCTCGGCGAGGACGTGGCGCACCCGCTTGCGCTGCTCCTCGGTGAAACCGGTGAGGTCGACATCGTCGGCGAGTTCCCGCAGGCTCTCGACGCCACAGAGTGCGGCGACGTCCTCGCAGGTCTTCCTCCGGGCCCCGTATCCGCTTTCGCTGTGCGAGTGGGAGACGCGGGTGTCGATGACGAGCAGTCTGAGCCCTTCGGCGTCGAGGTCGAAGGGGATCTGGCGGGCGCTGAGGTCGCGGCAGTCGAGGAACAGCGCATGTCCGGCCTCGGTCATGATCGACGCGGCCTGGTCGACGATTCCTGTCGGTGCGCCGACGAAGTCGTTCTCGGCCCGCTGGGTCAGCAGCACCTTCTCCCGGTCGTCGAGCCCGAGCCCAAAGACCTCGTCGAGGGCGATGAGCACCGCCACTTCGAGGGCGTGCGATGACGACAGTCCCGCACCGACGGGGACGGTCGATTCGATGTAGAGGTCGACTCCGCCGACCATCGTGCCGGTCGTCTTGGCGATTTCGTCGACGACGCCGGCCGGGTGGCTGAGCCAGCCGGGCAGCGTTCCGGGGGTCAGCTCTGCAGCCGTGAACTGTCCGCTGACGCGTTCGCCCGATTCGTCGCGGTGGTCGGAGATGATGCGAATGCTCTCCCCGCACCGAGGCGGCTGTGCACTTCCTCTGCCCGTGTCGTTCGCGTGGTTTCGCCCGAGTGCGCCTTCGTCGGCTTCTTCGGTGTTGTGCGCGGGACGCCGTCCGATGGCCACGTACACGGCCCTGTCGATGGCGATGGGCAGCACGAAGCCGTTGTTGTAGTCCGTGTGCTCGCCGATGATGTTCACGCGTCCGGGCGCGCGGTAGCAGCCGAGCGGCGCATATCCGAAGAGGGTCTCGAACTCCGTCGAAAGGCTCTCGGGGGTCGGTGCTGCTGCGCTCATCGGCTTCTGCCTTCGTTCGAGTCGTCGACCGTGCCGGTCGCTTCGGTGTCCGCATTCGGCACTGCACGCAGCCGTGCCGCGGTCTCTTCGGCCGAGACGTCGCCGACGAAGGCACCCATGGCCGCTTCGGAGCCGGCGAGGAACTTGAGTTTGGCTTCGGCTCTCCGCGGACTCGTGATTTCGAGGTGGAGCCATTCGGCGTCGCGATCCTCGCTGTTGACCGGCGCCTGATGCCAGGCCGCGATATAGGGGGTGGGCGTCGGATAGAGGCCGTCGATGCGCCGCAGCACTTCGGGGTAGGTTCGAGCCAGATCGTCGCGTTCGACCTCATCGAGTTCGTCGAGGCTGCCCACCTGCCGGTGAGGGACGATATGGACTTCGATCGGCCAGCGGGCGGCGAAGGGCACGAAAGCGGAGAAGTGTTCGGATTCGAGGACCATCCGCTCCCCCGACTCGCGTTCGAAGGCCAGCACGTCTCCCATCAGCGCCCGGCCGCTCGCCCGCAGATGCTGCTGCGCCCGGGCCGAGGTGATCGCCGTGTGCGGAGTGACATACGGGTAAGCATAGATCTGACCGTGCGGGTGGTTCATCGTCACCCCGATCTCCTCGCCCCGGTTCTCGAACATGAAGACCTGTTCGATGCCCGGCAGGGCCGACAGTTCGGCTGTCCGATGCGCCCAGGCGTCGATGACGGTGCGAGCGCGGGCGGTGCCGAGCTCGGCGAAGGAGCCGTTGTGTTCGGAGGAGAACACGACGACTTCGCAGCGGCCGTACCCGGGCGCCGACAGTGCGGCTCTCACGGATTCGACGGCGGCTGCGTCGGCCCCGGTGGCGGTGTCACCGGAACTGGGTGCCGCCTCGGCGAGGGCCTCGTCGACGGTCGTCACGGGCGGGACCTCGCCGAGGTCGGGTCCCAGCGAGGGGAATCGGTTCTCGAAGACGACGACGTCGAAGTCCTCGGCCGGGACTTCGGTGGGCCGATCGGTCGTCGACGGGCACAGCGGGCAGTCGGCGGCGGCGGGCAGGTGAGTGCGCGACTGTCGGTGCGTGGCCACGGCCACCCATTCGCCGGTGAGCACATCGAAGCGCAGGGCGCCGCTGGCCGGCCGGGATTCGTCGGGACGGGGGTCCGCGGCGATCGTCGGTGCTGGTGAGTCGGGGTCCTGGAAGAACAGGACCTCACGACCATCGGACAGATTCGTCCGGCGATGCGACGCTGGCATCAGACCTCCCAAACGTTATCATTTTCGATCATAATGCTAACATCCGCCCGCTGCGGCGACGGCGGACAGCGTAGAATATCGGCAACGAATCCTCCCACCGCCATCGCCGACTCCGGAGACCTATGACCACCAGCATCGAACTCGTCTGCACCGAGTCCACGGCAGTCGTCTCCCCCATCGGTGCGGCCCTGCTCAGCTTCACCGTCGGCGATCGCCCGATCGTGGTGCCGATGGAGGCTTTCGACGGTGCCGTGCTCGCGCCGTGGCCGAACCGGATCGCCGGTGGGCGCTTCGATTTCGACGGGCGAAATCATCAGCTTCCGATCACCGAGCCCGGCAACAATACCGCGCTGCATGGCCTCGTCGCCGACGTCGAGTGGACGGTGACGCAGCGGTCCGAGTCCACCGTCAGCCTCGACTACACACTGGAGCCTGCGGAGGGTTACCCGTTCGCCTTCGCACTCCGCATCGTCTACGAGCTCGCCGAGGAGGGGCTGAGCGTCCGCGCCCGTGCCCGCAATACGGGGTCGGGTCGGGCTCCGTTCGGTTTCGGTTTCCACCCGTGGATCTCTCCCGGCTCGCACTCCCCCGACGGTCCCGGTACTCACTCTTCCGGCGGCAAGGGCTCGGGCTCCTCTGGCGGCCCCGGCTCGGACTCCTCCGGCGGCGCAGTCGACGACGCCCAGCTGGTCGTTCCCGCCACGACCTGGTTCGAGACCGATGAACGACTCATCCCGACCGACGTCCGTCCTTTCGATGACGGCACGGTGATCCCGGCCGACCATGCAGCCGATGAGTCAGCGTGCATCGTGTGCAAGGACTTCCGGGCGCTGCGCACGATCGGTGACACGGTGCTCGATGATGCCTTCGGTTCGCCTCGGCGCGGGGACGATGCATGGTCACGCGCCCGGCTCAAGGGCGCCGACGATCGTGAGGTCATCATCGGGATGGACCCTGGTTTCCGCACCTGGCAGGTGTGCACCGGTGATGGACTCGGCGCGGATCTGGCCCGGCGGGCGATCGCGATCGAGCCGATGACCTGTCCGCCGAACGCATTCGCCGCCGGAATTCCAGGCGAGGATTTCGACGTCGTCGCACCCGGAGACGAGCTCGCCGTCGAGTGGAGCATCGGCCTGCGGCCCCGCGCGGGATCCTCGTCGGCGAGTGCGGACTCCGCTCCGGAGGATGCCGTCTGAATCGTCGTTTCTCCTGTCTCTGTCAACATGACGGACGACGTTCCCTCTGAAAGGGTGCCCTGATAGGTTGCGACTACAGGCAGATAGCCAGGGAGTGCAATCCGGACGGACCGCTCTCCATTCGCGAAAGGGACGAACATGTCGACTCCTCAGAATCCGAACGACCCGAACACCGGCCAGCCGAACCCGAACGACCCCAACAGCGGTCAGCCCAATCCGAATGAACCGCTTCCCGAGGGGCAGCCCACCCCCAATGAACAGCTTTCCGAGAGCCAGGGCGCAGGCGCCGGCGATCAGGGACAGGGCCAGGGCCAGGCCCAACAGGCCGCCTACCAGCAGGGAACGTATGATCCCAACGCCTACCAGTCTCCGTCGTACCAGCAGGGCTCCTACTCACAGCCCGGCGCCTATCAGCAGGGCGCGGGCCAGCAGCAGGCCTACGACCAGCAGGCGTATGGTCAGCCGGTCTACGGTCAGCCCGCGTACGGGCAGGCCCCGCAGCAGGCACCCGCTCAGGCCGGATTCTTCAAGTCGCTGTTCGACATCCGCTTCGACAACTTCATTGCGGTGAAGTGGGCGGGCTTCATCTACATCATCGCGATGATCGTCGCCGCGCTTTCGTACCTCGGCACCATCGTCGCCGGCATCAGCGCTGGAGTCGTCGCCGGTACGACGGCGAGCTACTTCAACGACGGCCCGAGCTTCAACGTCCTGCCGCTGATCCTCTCGATCGTCTTCGGCTGGATCATTCCGGCGCTGTGGGTCATCGGCGTGCGTCTCGTGCTCGAGCTCATCGTGTCGAACATCAAGACGGCCGAGAACACGAAGAAGATCGCCGACTCCGTCTCCCGCTGAGTCCGCCGCCGCGGCTCGGGCAGATCGCCGCCCCGGGGGAGGCCGGCGATCCTGCCGAGCTCAGGCCCCGTGAATTAGAGTGAGCCCCGCACCGAAACTTCGATGCGGGGCTCAACCGTACCCCCGAGCAGATTCGAACTGCCGTTACCGCCTTGAGAGGGCGGCGTCCTAGGCCACTAGACGACGGGGGCTCAGACCACTCACCTGGAGACTCCTCCGGATGATGTCCGCTGGGCTACCAGGACTTGAACCTAGACTAAATGAACCAGAATCACTCGTGCTGCCAATTACACCATAGCCCAATGTTTTTCAAGGTCATCCCCGTGGGGATTTTCCCTGAGCAACGAGATATAACTCTACACAAGCACCCCGCCTCACGACAAATTTCCGGGGCTCCTTTTCAGTGTGAGCTTCTTAACACGCCGGCCTCACCCGCGGGCGAGCCCGATGAGCCGGTCGAGGACTCGGTAGCCGTCGGCTCGCAGCCCGTTGTGCTCGTACTCGTTCGTCACCCACGCCTGCACCCCGGAAAGGTGCTCGGCAGTGGCCAGCGAGTGCTCCACGGGCACGTAGGCGTCCTCGTAGTACACCGCCGCAGCACCGCGGACTTCGGCGGCCCGCAGCGCATCGACGTCGTAGAGCCTCGGCCACTGACGAACGGCAACGAGGTCGGCCACCTCGGCGAACGGCGCGAGCTCGGGATCCTCGTGGAGGGATTCGGGCCCGGCATGTTCGCCGGCCAGCAGAGTGGGATCCTCGGCGACGGCGTCGGGCATCGCCCGTCGCGCGGCCCAGTTCGTCACCGTGCCGTCGGCCCAACACGATTCGTGGATGACCGCGTAGAGCGGGTTGCGTCCCGAGAACGGCAGGGACGCGGCCAGATCGTGCCGGAACGCCGCCGAGGCGGGATCAAGGTCGAGCAGATAGTGCAGCTTCTCCGGTCCGTCGGAGGCTCCGAGGAAGTGCCCGAGCAGACGGATCCGCTCGGGCGTCGCGCGTGCTCCTCCGGGCAGGGCGATGCCCTCGCCGGCCGACGCGAGATCAACCAGACGACGCATCTTCTCCCGGTCGCCGGGGAAGGTCCGATAGTGCTGCTCAGACTTGCCGATCATGCCTTCCCACGTCCGCCCGTACACGGCGGCCGGGTCGAGGCCGATCGCCGGCAGACCGCCCGTGAAGTACACTTCGTCGAGCGAAGACGCATGCGCTGAGACGTACCGCAGGGTGGTGAAACCCCCAAAGGACTGGCCGAGCAGCGACCAGGATTCCACGCCGAGGTGGCCGCGCAGGATCTCTGCATCCTCGACGATCGAGTCGGCTCGGAAGTACGAGAGCGCCTCGGCGATCGCGGCCGGGTCATCTCCGACGGACTCCAACCCGGTGATCGTCCCGTCGACCGAACCGATCGGGTTCGACCGGCCGGTCCCCCGCTGGTCGAGCATGACGACCTGGAATTCCTCGAGCGCTCGGGCCACCCAGCTGCCGGGGCTCACCGGTGTCACCGGCCGCGGGGCCTCGACGCCGGGTCCGCCCTGCAGAAAGACGAGGTAGGGCTTGGTGCTCGCCGGCTCGGTCGCGATGATCCGTGCGAACACGGTCAGCGTCTGCGGCAGGTTGACCGGCGGCGAGGTCATCCCGCCCGAGGTGGCACCCACCGAGGCGGCCGTCCCCGGTCCATCGTCCGACCGTCCGAAATGGTCGAAGGGCGCGTCGATGACGATATCGGAGAAGTGCAGTCCCCCGCGGGTCCAGTTCGTCTGTTCGACCATGGTCACAGCTGTGCGGCCAGCGCCTTGAGGCGGGTGAGCGAGGAGTCCTTGCCGAGGATCTCCATCGACTCGAACAGCGGCGGGGAGACCTTGCGGCCGGACACGGCCACGCGCAGCGGACCGTAGGCCAGGCGCGGTTTGATCTCCATCTCGTCGACGAGCTTCGCCGAGAGCACTTCCTCGAGCTTCTCCGTCGTCCATTCCTCGAGTCCTTCGAGGACCGAGAGCGAGGCGGCGAGCACTTCGGGAGCAGAGTCTTTGAGCGTCTTCAGCCCGTCTTCGGCCATGACGAGATCCGCGTCGGGAGTGAAGAGGAACGCAAGCAGGTCCGGGGCTTCGCCGAGCAGCTTCATCCGGGTCTGTACGAGCGGTGCCGCCTGGTCGAGGATCGCCAGCTGAGCCTCCGTCGGCGTCTCCGGCAGCACCTCGGCGGCCTGGAGGTAGGGCACCAGTCGATCACGGAAGTCATCCGTCTCGAGCATGCGGATGTGGTCGGCGTTGATGGCGGTGGCCTTCTTCACGTCGAAGCGGGCCGGGTTGGGCAGGACATCGTGGATGTCGAAGGCTTCGGTGAATTCCTTGACGCTGAAGATGTCGCGGTCGGGCCCGATCGACCAGCCGAGCAGCGCGAGGTAGTTGATGAGGCCTTCGGGGATGAAGCCGTTGTCGCGGTGGAGGAACAGGTTCGATTCCGGGTCGCGTTTGGACAGCTTCTTGTTGCCTTCGCCCATGACGTAGGGCAGGTGGCCGAACTCGGGGGTCGCCTCGGCGATTCCGATCGCCTTGAGGTGTTCGTAGAGCGCGATCTGGCGCGGGGTCGAGGACAGGATGTCCTCGCCGCGGAGCACATGAGTCACGCCCATGAGTGCATCGTCGACGGGGTTGACCAGGGTGTACAGCGGCTGCCCGGTGGCGCGGACGACGACGAAGTCGGGCACGGTGCCGGCCTTGAAGGTGATTTCGCCGCGGACGAGGTCGGTGAAGGTGATGTCTTCATCGGGCATGCGCACGCGCCACACCGGCTCGCGGCCTTCGGAGCGGAAGGCGGCCTTCTGCTCGTCGGTCAGGTCCCGGTCGAAGCCGTCGTAGCCGAGCTTCGGGTCACGCCCGGCGGCTCTGTGCCGGGCTTCGACCTCCTCGTTCGTCGAGTAGGACTCGTAGATGTGGCCGCCGGCCTTGAGCTTGGCGATGACATCGGCGTAGATCTCACCGCGCTGCGATTGGCGGTAGGGTCCGTTGACGCCGCCGACCTCGATGCCTTCGTCCCAGTCCAGGCCCAGCCATTTGAGGGCCTCGACGACCTGGCCGAAGCTCTCCTCAGAGTCACGGGCGGAGTCGGTGTCCTCGATGCGGAAGACGAACTTGCCGCCGGTGTGCTTGGCGTAAGCCCAGTTGAACAGGGCTGTGCGGACCATGCCGACGTGCGGAGTGCCGGTGGGTGATGGGCAGAAACGAACTGTGACGCTCACGATTGTCCTTTGCGTGTTCTTCTCGGGTGTGAGTCGGTGGTGTGTGAGTCGGTGCGCGGTGGCGCGGTTCAGGCGTCCATGACGGGGTTCGACAGGACGCCGAGTCCCTCGATGGCGATGTCGACGCGGTTGCCGGACACGATCTGGCCGACTCCGGCCGGTGTTCCGGTGAGGATGACATCGCCGGGCAGCAGGGTGATCGTCTCCGACAGGTGTTCGATGAGAGTCGGGATGTCGAAGATGAAGTCGGCGGTGGTGCCGTCCTGCTTCTTGTCTCCGTCGACCCAGGAGCGGATGTTCAGATCGTCGATGTCGAGTGCGGTTTCGATCCACGGACCCAGCGGGCAGGAGGTGTCGAAGCCCTTCGCTCGCGACCACTGCTTGTCGGCCTTCTGGATGTCGCGCAGGGTGACGTCGTTGCCGGCTGTGTAGCCGAGGACGTGGTCGAGGGCGTTCTCGGCCTTCACACCCTTGGCGACGCGGCCGATGATGACCGCGAGTTCGGCCTCATAGGAGACGTATTCGCTGATGGCCGGCAGTCGGATGGGGTCGCCGGGACCGATGACCGCGGTGTTGGGTTTGAAGAAGGTCAGCGGTGATACGGGCACTTCGTTGCCGAGTTCGGCGGCGTGGTCGGCGAAGTTGCGGCCGACGCCGATGACCTTCGAGCGCGGCAGGATGGGGCTGACCAGACGCACATCGTCGAGCTTCAGCCTCTCCCCCGTCGATTGGGCCGGTGAGAAGAACGGGTCCGAGTCGAGGACGGCGAGTTCGAGTCCCGAGGTGTCCCAGCTGCCGTCGGTGATCGGCGGCACGTCTCCCTCGACGACTCCGTATTTGGGTTCGTCCTGATGCACAAATCTGGCGATACGCATGTGCCCCAGTCTAGTCAGTGACGGGCCGCTTCCGCGCACGGGTCGTTGTCGGTCCGTGCGCCGGTGGGCCGGATGCGTCCGGATGACTGGTCGGCTCCCGTCCAGGAGCGCCGCGCAGCCGCGTGCGCGGGTGGGGCTGAGTGCGCGGGTGGGGCCGCGCGGCTGAGAGACTGGTGTCATGCCCGATCCGTCCGCCCCGCACAGCTTCGATCTCGCCCGCATCGGTGCGGGCCTGCCCGCAGCCGCGCTCATCGAGGAGCTCCACCTCGCCGAGGCGGCCGGTCCCCCGCGATTGGTCATCGAGGCTCCTCCCGGCACCGGTAAGACCACCGTGGTGCCGCCGATGATTGCCGAGCGCCTGGCCCTGGCGGCCGGTGCGACCGCTGCTGGCGGTGCAGACGCCGCACCGGGGCGGATCATCGTCACCCAGCCGCGGCGGATGGCTGCCCGCGCGGCGGCCAGGCGACTGGCCGCATTGACGGGGACCCGCCTCGGCGAGGTGGTGGGGTTCACGGTCCGCGGTGATTCGCGGACCTCAGCGCGCACACGCATCGAGTTCGTCACCACCGGTGTGCTCATGGCCAGGATGCTGCGGGATCCGGAGCTGGCCGGGGTGTCGGGGGTGATCCTCGACGAGGTGCACGAGCGGCAGTTGGACACCGATCTGATGTTCGCGATGTGTCGGGAGCTGGTGGATCTGCGCGAGGACCTGTCCGTGGTCGTCATGTCGGCGACTCTCGATGCCCGACTGTGGGCTGCACGCCTCGGTGAGGGTCTGCAGTCGCCGGCGACGCTGCTGTCGGTGGCCGCGGACGTCCATCCTCTGGAGATCCGGTGGGCACCGGCGAAGGAGCGGCCCCTCGACGCCAGGGGTGTGACCCGAGATTTCCTGGATCACCTGGCGGCGACGACGCTGCGGGCGATCGAAGAGAACGGGTCCGGTGATGTGCTCGTCTTCGCACCCGGTGCCCGTGAGGTCGACGAAGTGGCTGTGCGGGTGCGGCGGCGTTTGGAGTCAGCCTCGTCCGAGTCTGCGTCGTCCGGGACGGAACCCGCCGCGCCGGTCGAGGTGCACACGCTCACCGGCCGGACGCCGGCGAAGGAACAGGACGCGATCCTCCGCCCTCATGAGTCGCAGTCTTCCCGTCGCGTCATCGTCTCGACCTCGGTCGCCGAATCGGCGCTGACGGTTCCGGGTGTGCGGATCGTCGTCGATTCCGGGCTCGCACGCGGGCCGCGATTGGATACACGTCGGCGCATGTCCGGCCTGGTGACGATGCGCGAGTCGAAGGCCTCGGGCACTCAGCGTTCCGGTCGCGCCGCGAGACAGGGGCCCGGTGTGGCCTATCGCTGCCTGTCCGAGGCCGATTGGGCGAGCCTGCCCGAGCACACTCCGCCCGAGGTTGCGACCTCGGACCTCACCGCAGCGGTCTTGGCCCTGGCGGTGTGGGGTGGGGATGAGACGCTGCTGCCCGAACCGCTGCCGGCCGGACCGAAGCGGCAGGCGATCGACAACCTCGTGGCGATCGGCGCTGTCGATGTCAGTGACACGACGGACGGGTCAGGCGGTGCACCCGACCTCCCGATCTCCGGGCTCCACGTCACCGAGACCGGGCGGGCGATTGCGGCGATTCCCGCCTCGGTGTGGTCGGCACGCGGCCTCCTCGACGGCACGGCGCTGCTCACCCCCGCGCTCGCAGCTGAGGCGACCGCCGTCATCGAATCCGACCAGCGCGCTCCCGGAGCCGACCTCTCAGCACTGCTGCGACAGCTGCGCAGCAGCAGCAAGGATTCCCGCTTCGTCCAGGACCGGAAACGCTTCACCGGCATGGCCCGGCAGTTCGGCGACGGCGGACCCGAAGCGCCCGACGACGCCGCGCTCGACAGACTCGGCCGCCTCGGCACGGACGATCTCGGGCTCATCACCGCCCTGTCCTTCCCGCTGCAGATCGCCCGGCTGCGCAGCGGTTCGGACTCCGACTATCTGCTGGCATCGGGAACCGCGGCGAGCCTGCCGCGGGATTCCTCCCTGCAGGGCAGTCCGTGGCTGGCCATCGCCGAGGTGGGGCTGGCCGGTTCGCGGGCGATCATCCGCTCCGCGGTGCCCATCGACCAGGACACTGCCGAACTCGCCGGTGCCGGCCTGCTCCGCACGGAGGAGACAGCGAGCTTCGAGGGCGGCAAGGTGCGGGCGGTCCGGCGCAGCCGCCTCGGCGGGATCGAGCTCTCGGCCACCCCGATTCAGGCCGGTCCCGAACTCGCCCGCCGGGCCATCGCCGAATCCGTGCGTGAGCGTGGGGCGCGGGAGGTGCTGCGCCCCTCGGAGGCCTTCGAAGCGCTGCGGGCCAGACTCGGGATGCTGCGGCTGGTGTTCGGCGAGCCGTGGCCCGAGGTCAGCTGGCAGCACCTCACGGACACGCTTGACCACTGGTGCCCCGAAGCTCTCGACCGGGTTGCGAAGGGTGCCGACCCTGCGCGGGTCGACCTCGTCTCCGCGCTGCGCACGCTGCTGCCGTGGCCGGAGGCGGCCCGCCTCGAGGAGTTGGTGCCGAGCCGCCTCGAGGTGCCCAGCGGATCCCGGGTTCGGCTGGACTACCCGGATCCCGATCTCGTCGATCCGGAACAGATCCCCGGCCCCGTGCTCGCGGTCAAGCTCCAAGAGTGCTTCGGGTGGAGCGAGATCCCCCGCATCTGCGACGGCAGGGTCGCCGTCACCGCGCACCTGCTCTCCCCCGCCCGACGCCCCTTGGCGGTCACCAGCGATCTCGCGTCATTTTGGGCCAATGCGTATGCCCAGGTCAGGGCCGAGAACAGGGGCGCATACCCGAAGCACCCGTGGCCCGCGGACCCGTTGAGCGCTCCGGCGGCGAAAGGCACGAAACGCTCCGGACGCTGAACCGCAGGCGAATCCGATCTCGCCCACTGTCGGCATCGCCGCCGTCGAATCTGCATCCGCCTCGCGGTCTGGGACAATGGACCGGTGACTTCCGCACTCTCGTCGACTCCGTCCACGACCGAGCGCGCCGACTCCGCGTCGGGCCGCCTCGGTGAGGGTGTCGTGCCTGCCGCGATCTGGCGGCCGCTGCGCGATGCGCACGCTGCCGGGATCGCCGAGCGCACCGATGCACACATCGAGCGGCGGATGCGCCAGGAGTCCCACCCGGTCGAGGATTTCCTCTTCACCTACTATCCGTTCAAGGTCGGGCAGCTGAAGAAGTGGCATCCCGGTCCGGGAGTCCGCGTCGAGCTCGCCGAGGCGGCCGATCATCGGTATTTCGACCGTCGTTGGTATCGCATCGATGAGGACCGGAATTTCGCCGAGGTCGACCTCGGGTCCTGGCGCACAGACCGCGGGGACGGGGCGAAGTTCATCGCCTCTCTGCTGTCGTCGACACTCCATCGGGAAGCGAATTTCGGGTGTTTCGGCATCCATGAGTGGGCGATGGTCTACCGTCTGACCGACGAGCAGCGCCGGCATCAGCAGGTGCCGCTGCGGCTGAGCCCGGCCGAGACCGATGCTGTCGTCGAAAGTCACCGCATCCAGTGTTCGCATCATGATGCGTTCCGCTTCTTCACCGAGCCCGCGAGGCCGCTCAACACTCTGCAGCCGCGCCGGGAGGGCATGATCGCCGATGAGCAGCCCGGCTGCCTGCATGCCGGCATGGATCTGTACAAATGGGCGATGAAGATCTCGCCGATCGCTGATTCCGGTCTCGTCGTCGACTGCTTCGATCTCGCGCTCGACATCCGCACGCTCGACATGGAGGCCTCCCCCTATGACCTGCGCGGATGGGGGTACGGTGTCGTCGCCATCGAGACCGCTGCCGGCAAGGCCGAGTACATGCGCCGACAGAAGGAGTTCTCGGCCCGGGCGCAGGCTCTGCGGGCACGGATGCTCGAGGCTCTGGCGGCCGCCGACATCCACCCGCACTGACGTCCGCCAGAACGCGGACGCGATGATTCCGGGCCGAACGTGCCGTCTACGATCAGCAGTATGCGCGCCATCGTCTTCGATCAGTTCTCCGTCCGCCCTCAGCTGCGCGACATCGCTGCTCCGACCACGCCCGCTGCGGGCGTGGTCATCGACGTCGAAGCCACGGGAGTCTGCCGCAGCGATCATCATGCCTGGTCGGGCCACGATGCGACGATCGATCTGCCTCATGTTCCCGGACATGAGCTGGTCGGTCGGATCGCCTCGGTGGGGGTCGGCGTGGAGGAATTCCGCATCGGTCAGCGCGTGACCGTGCCGTTCGTCTGCGGCTGCGGGACCTGCCGCTGGTGCCTCTCCGGCAATGCACAGGTCTGCCCCGAGCAGACGCAGCCGGGCTTCACGCATCTCGGCTCATGGGCCGATCAGGTCGTCATCCACCATGCCGATGCGAACCTCGTGGCCGTGCCGGAGGAACTCCCGGCCGCGGCTGTCGTCGGTCTCGGCTGCCGCTTTGCCACGGCTTTCCACGGGCTGCGGGCACGCGCACAGCTGAGCGCCGGGGAGACGGTGGCCGTGTTCGGCTGCGGCGGAGTCGGACTGTCGGCGATCATGATCGCCCGGGCTCTCGGCGCGCAGGTCGTGGCGATCGACATCGCCGAGGCGGGCCTTGAGTCCGCGCGGACCCTCGGTGCCGGCAGGACCGTCAACGCCTCCGGGCTGAGTCCGGACGAGCTGAGCGCCGAGGTGGTCGCGCAGTTCAGCGACGACTGCCCCGATGGAGTGGATGTGACCGTCGATGCGCTGGGTCGGGCCGATACGATCCGGGCGGCGATCGGGGCGTTGGCGCCCCTGGGCCGGCATGTGCAGATCGGGCTGCTGCCCGAAGAGCCGGTCATCGATGTGCCGCGGGTGATCGCGCTCGAGCTCAGTGTGCTCGGTTCGCACGGAATGGCCGCCGCCGACTACCCCGGACTCGTCGAACTCGTCGTCGCGGGTCGGCTGCGCCCGCAGGAGCTCGTCACGAAGGTCATCGGTCTCGACGAAGCACCCGAGGCGATGGAGGCGATGAGCGTCCCCGCGGTGACGGCGGGGATGACGATCATCGACCTGGGTCGGTGACGGGCCGACCGTGAGCCGGCCGCCGCGGGTCGGTGCCTCGGAGTCTCAGGCCATGACGGCGAGGACGACCGAGTTTTCCTGACCGGCCCAGCGTCCCAGCAGCAGGCCGCCTTCCGAGCCTTCGCCGGGCGAATCGAGGTTGAGCTGGTAGAGCATCTCAACGTCGCCGGCGCCGGGCAGCGGTCCCGTCCCGAAGGCGTGGGCCACCTCGGTGATCTCGTCTCCGCGGTTGCCGGCTTCGTCCACGCGGTACTGCTTGGCCGAGGTTCCGGCTGTCGCGATGGCGTCGTCGAGGCGCTGGCGGAACACGGGATCGCCCATGCCCGCGTACACCCAGCGTTTCCCGAGCACCGAGTGCTCCATGGTCGCGACCAGATGCTCATCGGCACCTTTCAGCGGTTCCCCGCGGTAGCTCAGCGGAACCTGGAGGTGCCGGTCACCGCTGCGGACGATGTGGACCTCGAGCCCGACCTCGCCGGCGGGGTCATCGAAGCGGTAGGACGTGACCTGTTCCAGCGGGTTCGCCGCGAGGTCGAGTTCGCTCGCCCACTTCTGCGCGGCGACCCAGTCGGTGACGACCTCGAGCTTGCCGGGATTGAGCTGGGCTGCGTAGATATCGGCCATGACGGTTCCTCCTGGTCTCTGGTTCAGGCCTTGCGTGTGCCGGGGATCCATTCCCCGTCGACGACCTCGTAGTCGGCGAAGACTGCGGGGGCCTCTTCCCGCATCACCTCACCGATCTTGTTGAACACGAGGCGGATCTCCTCTTCGGCGCCCTTGGCGGTGCGCATCTCGATGACGTGGCGCAGGGAGCGCAGGTTCGCGGTGTAGACGATGCCGGTGGCCAGGCCCTCAGGGGCGAAGCGGCGCATGAACGAAGTCATGTGCTTCTTGTGGGAGAACTTCGTGCTCGACTCATCGAGTTCGAAGTGCTCGGCCATCCATTTCTGGTGCTCTTCGAGCGTGTCGAGGACCTTGAGGCTGCGTTCCATGAGTTCGGGATCTTCACGGGCCCATTCGGGGAACCAGAACGGGATGTCGGACAGGCGCACATAGCGCAGGGATTCCTGTGAGAATGCGGAGCCCGCGCGGTGGCGGATGAGCTCGTGGGTGAGCACCCGGGAGACGTTGTGGAGGACGAAGGAGAAGTTCGCGTGTTCGAGCACGGAACCGTGCTGGGACCTCACGACATTGCCGATGTACTGCGCGGAATCGGTGCGCACGCGTGAGACGTTCGGGTTCAGCCCCGGCTCCCACGAGCGGTAGCACATGCGGCCGGAGAACTCGAGGAGATCCTCGGCGTCGGGAGATTCCGCGTCCTCGACCCGATCCGCCCAGGACGTGCCGCCGACTTCGTCGAGGTAGGTCCGCATCGCTTCCCAATCGATGCTGGGCTTGGCGAGCAGTTCAACGGACGGTTCGACCTGGCGCATGGCTCTCCTCGTGAAGGGGATGTGGTTGACTCCCAATCCTACAGACCACCGGGGCCGATGCGGTCATTCGTCCGTCCCGAAGTTCTCCTCGGTTCGCTCGTGCTCGGCGACGGCCGCGGCCTGTCCGTGTTCGTCGAGGATTCGGATCCCGCCGTGTTCATCGACGCTGTAGGCTCTCGCCTCCGGAGAATCGACCAGCACCGAGGTGGCTCTGCCGTCTTCGAACACGACCGCGGCGTGATCGTCGATGGCGATCCCGGGGCTGGGAAGTCGGCCCTGTTCGATCCAGCGGAGGAAGGATTCCTCCCGTCCGGGTTCGCCGTGGAAGTGAGGGCAGGCGCTTCCCGGGAGGAAGCCGAGCCCGTCATCGAGCGGGGCCAAAGGACCGAATGAGTCGGTCGAGGAGGCGGCGAACCAGCAGTTCGCTCCCGCGCTGATCCCGGCGAGGATCGTCCCGCCGTCGGCGGCCCGCGCCATCGCCTCATCGACTCCGTGCCGACGCCACAGACTGAGGAGGTTCGCCGTCGAACCGCCGCCGACATAGACGAGGTCCATGTCGGCGAGCATGTCCGGGGCTCGGTAGTCCCAGGGACTCTGGCCGAACAGGGAGAGCACGTGGGTGTGCGCTCTCCCGGCGAACGCGGCTTCGAAGCGTTCGATGTAGTCGCTGCTGTCGCCCGACGCCGTGGGGACGAAGCACACATGCGGTCGTGGATCGTCGGCGCGTCGGTCTCCGACACCTGCAGCCTGAGCCATCCGCAGGAGTGCGTCATCGGTGGCCGACTCCCCTGTCTCCGACATGGAGAACCCGCCTCCGCCGAGGGCGACGATCGTGCCGCGGAATGTCGGGCGATCGGCGGGGTTCGGCTCGCCTGCGGCCATCTCGCCGGCCACGGTCATCTGCTCGTCCAGGATCGCCTGCTCGGCCTCACGGGACTCGGTGCGTCCACTTTTCGGTGCCGAACTTCTCATCGACGAGCTCGCGCGCCCGCTGCAGCTCCGCCTCGGTGTAGGTGCCGTAGGTGGCTCCGTACCGGGTCGCGAAGGTGTCGGCCATGAGGTCGATGATGTCCTTGCGGGCCTCACCGGTCTGGCTGCGCAGCGGGTCGACGCGCTTCTTCGCACTCGCTACGCCCTTGTCGGAGATCTTCGCCTCGCCGATGCGCAGGACTTCGACCATCTTGTCGGCATCGATGTCGTAGCTCATCGTGGCGTGGTGGAGCAGAGTGCCGTCGCGCATGCGCTTCTGCGCGGCGCCGCCGATCTTGCCGCCGGTCGAGGAGATGTCGTTGATCGGCTTGTAGAAGGCTTCGACGCCGAGAGTCTTCAGCGCAGCGAGCACCCATTGGTCGAGGAAGACGTAGGACTCCTCGTAGTCGAGGCCGGCGACGAGGGTGGGAGGGACGAACATCGAGTAGGTGATGCAGTTCCCGCCCTCCATGAACATGGCACCTCCGCCGGAGATCCGACGGACAACCTGCACTTCGTGCTTCTCCACCCCTTCGGGCCGCAGCTCGTTGACGTAGGACTGGAAGGCACCGATGACGGTCGCGGTGTCCTCCCATTCCCAGAACCGCAGGGTCGGCTTGCGGCGGCCGGCAGCGACCTCTTCGAGCAGCACCTGGTCGAGAGCGACGTTGAGCTGGGTCGGCAGCACTTCACCGCGGATGACCTGCCAGTCGAAGTCGGTGAAGTTCGCGGCCGAGCCGAGCGCCCGGCGCACGACCGTGGCGATATCGGCGGTGGAGAACCCGTGCATCGCCAGCTCCGAACCGTAGCCGGCGAGCGCCTCGTCGAGGCGGGCGCGCAGTGCCGCATTATCGGCGCTGACGCTGGCGCCGACGAGTGCCGGGGCGAGGTCGAAGTAGGCTTCTTCGGGTTCGAGGAAGAAATCGCCGGAGATCTTCACCTCGGTGATGGTCTTGTCGTCGGTCACCACATCGGCGACGACGAGTTTGCCGCCGATGACCTTGTATTCGCCGTGGAAGTGCTGTGTCTCGTTCGTCATCTCTCCAACCTACTCCCCTGTCAGGGCGTTCCACAGGAAGCGGTAGCTCAATGCTCTGGTGAACGCTGTCTGCTCATTGTCCGACGCCGCCGAGTGGCCGCCTTCGGTGTCCTCGAAGAACCACACGTCATCGATTCCTGCCGCCTGCATTCGGGCCGCCATCTTCCGGGCCTGGACCGGTCCGACTCGATCGTCGGACGTGGCGGTCCAGAACAGGACCGGTGGGTAGTCACGGTTGTCTTCGATGAGGTGGTAGGGCGAGAAGCTCTTGATGAACTCCCAATCCTCAGCCACGTCCGGGTCGCCGTATTCGGCCTTCCACGAATATCCTGCGCTGAGCTTCGTGTATCGCCGCATATCCAGCAGGGGTACACCGCAGGACACGGCGCCGAAGAGCTCCGGATACTGGGTGAGCATGTTTCCCACCAGCAGTCCGCCATTGGATCCGCCCGCGCAGCCCAGGCGACGCGGGCTCGTCACTCCGCGGTCGATGAGGTCACGGGCCACGGCGGAGTGGTCCTCATAGCAGCGCATGCGGTTCTCCCGCATCGCCGAGGTATGCCATTCGGGCCCGTATTCGCCTCCCCCGCGGATGTTCGCCAGCACGTAGACGCCTCGGCGACCGAGCGAATCGGTGCGGGTCTGTCGGCCGAGCCAGCCGATGCCCACGACCGGAGAGTATCCGGGTGTCCGGCTGACTTCGAACCCTCCGTAGCCGTCGAGGAGTGTGGGGTTGTTCCCGTCGAGCTCGAGGTCTGAAGCCGCGATCTGGAAGTACGGGATCGTCGTTCCGTCGGCGCTGGTGGCGAAGTGCTGCTCGACGCTGAGCCCCTCGGTCGGGAACAGCGCCGGTGCCGTTTTGATCACCTCGGCGATGGGCGTGCAGGTGGCGCCGTCCTCCGAGGTCGAGGTTGCGGGAGTCTCACCCAGCGTTCCGTAGGACAGGGTCGAAGGCGTGAGGAATCCGGTGCTGACCATCCAGTAGTCGTTGGCTGTGGCGGGGTCGAACTTGTCGACGGCGCTGAGGCCGACCATGTGGTTGGCGGGGACGCCGGGCAGGGTGGACTCGGCGAAGTCGTTGCCGAGGTCGAGCACGGTGAGTTTCGACTGCACATCGGCCAGCAGCTCGAGGACGAGGTAGTCGCGGGTGAAGGTGAACGACTGGAGCGAAGTGTGGGCGTCGGGGGTGAAGATCACGCGCGGAGTGATCTCGCCCTGCTTGACCGCGCTGATGTCGGCGACGGCGAGTCCGCCGGCGGGCACCTCGGTGGTGGCGGCGTTCCAGTTCGACTGGGGGCGGAAGAGGACGAGGTCGCGTTCGAAACCGACCTCGACATCGGTGGGCACGTCGACCGCGGTGAGTGCTTCGGTCCACTCCGCGGGGTCGGTGGTGAGCGTGCTGTCGGTGTCTGCGGTGTCACCGCCGACGCGGATGTCGTCGAGGTCGAGGAAGCTCAGCTGCGAGTTGAAGAAGTCGATGGCATCGACGATGACGGCTCGGTCCGTCGTCTCCGCACCTGGTCGGACGTCGCTGCCGACGAAGATGGCGACGTGGTCTCGAGGCACCTCGGCGATGATCGGGGCCTCGGATACGGCCTGTCCGCGTTTGAGCGCTCGAGCTTGGCGGGGGTAGGACGAAGTCGTCAGCGAGTCGGCGTCGGTTTCGGTGGCGACGAGCACGGTGTCGTCATCGAGCCAGGCCAGTCGAGTCTTCGCGGCGGGAATGTCGAATCCTCCGTCGACGAAGGTTCGGTCGTCGAGGTCGAATTCGCGGACCCTGTGCGAGTCGCCCCCGTCCGGAGACAGGAGGATGAGGGCGCGGCGGTGGTCGCTGCGGCGGACCATGGCACCGGACCAGACCCAGGATGTGTCTTCGCGGGCGGCCAGTTCGTCGACGTCGAGAAGCACGTCCCAGTCCGGCTCCGCGGTGCGGTAGCTGTCCCAGGTGGTGCGTCGCCACACACCTTTCGGGTTCTTCTTGTCTCGCCAGAAGTTGAAGAAGTGGTCGCCGCGTTTGGTGACCATCGGAATGCGGTCGTCGGAGTCCAGGGCGGTGCGCAGATCACCGGCGATCGAGTCGAAGAGAGGGTCGTGGAAACGCTCAAGCGTTTTCGCGTTCTGTTCTTTGACCCAGGCGATCTGCTCGTCACCGTAGATGTCTTCGAGCCAGAGGTTTTCGTCTTCAGGCGTTTCAGCACTCGTCGTCGGGGCTGTCGCTGTGGTGGGGTCATCTTCACGCATGTCCCCATCCTAGTGATCACGGCTGACGTGGACACTTCGCCGGTCCGCGACGCTGCCGAGGGCTGTCAGCTCGGTGCCGGCCGGAACATCACGAGGCCGGGGCGCCCGTTAGGCGCTTCGGGGCCGTGCCCGAGCTCGGTGAACCCAAGGCTCTCGTAGAGACGGCGGGCCGGGCTGTCGATGTCGTCGGTCTGCAGCCAGCACCCGTATCCGGCGACGGCGTTCAGCCACGCTTTGAGAGTCCGTCGGCCGATCCCCTGATCGCGGCGTCGCGGGTCCCGTGCGAGCAGGTTGAGTGCGAACGTCGATTCGAGTTCGGTGCAGCGTTCGCCGAGGCTGCTCTGCAGTTCGAATGCCCACGGATACTTCTGTTCTTCCCAGTTCCAGTAATGCCCGTAGGCGAAAGCGCTCAAACGTCCGTCGGTCTGGGATCGGGCCAGCGCCATCACCACTTGTCCTCTGCGGACCGAGACATCGTAGACGTCGGCGAACAGCGTGGCGTATTTGGGATCTTCGTTGAGCGGTGGTTCCGCGGCTGCGGCACCGTAGATCGCTTCGACCTCTTCCCGTGGAGGAAGAACGCCGGACACGCCCGGACCTGAGGGCACGCCCTGCCACCCCGGGCCCAGTCCCGACAGGCGTCCCCACACGACTTCGATCATGGGGGCGACGGACTGTTCGCCGGACACCGGTTGTCCATTGCCGTCGTTCATGGCCATCACCCTAGTGCAGTGCCACAACGATCGGTTGAACTTCCGGTGACCATCTGCCGTTTCAAGTCCAATGACCGGCCGTTCTTCGGGCCGAACGTCCACCCGTTGCTTCAGCTCGAATGACCAGCCTCTGTTTCACGCCGACCGTCCAATCGTGACTCAGACCGAGGGCCAGGCCGCCGCCCCGTCTCACCGGAATCCTGCGTGCGCCTGGATTCCGGTGAGGAGCAGTTCCTCGATGGGGCTCAGCGTTTCATCGTCGGCGTCGAAGATGTCGATTCCGATGGCGGTGCCGCCGACATCGACGGTCGACGGCTGGCCTCTTCGTCGTTTGGCCAGCCATGGGAGCAGCACCTGAATCGATGTGTCGGCTTCCGGCAGTGACGCTGCGGTCCTGTTGTCCGGCGGTGACGCTGCGGTCCTGTTGTCCGGCGGCGCAGTCGTCTCTGCCACGACCTCGCCGTGAACCAGCCCCGGATCGGGGCCGCTGATCGGTTTGGTCCGGGTGCGGTAATGGTGACCAGTCGGAGTGATCACCTCAAGAGCATCTGGGGTCGCCTTGTGGCGCCATCCCGTGAGTTCTTTCGCATAGTTGCAGGCCGCGCAGAGACCGGACGAGTTGTCCCAGTCGGTTTCGCCGCCGGAGGCGAACGAATCCGCGTGATCGGCATGTTTGATGGGCGCCTCGCACCAGGGTGAGCGGCAGACGTCGTCACGGAAGGTAACCATGCGCCGAAGCAGGCCCGAGAATTCCCTGCGCCGCGAGTCCATCCGCACCAGCTGGCCGTCATCCGGACGGGTGTAGAGCCGTCGAATGAACATGGCGGCGTCGTTTTCGACCACGAAGTCCCGGGCCGACTGCGCGGGGATCGGGCCGGCTCCGGGGAACCAAGCAGGCTCGTCTCCCGGCCCGAACAGACTGCTCGCCTGCATGATGAGGTGGATTTCTGTGGGCACGGCGGCGGTCGTCTCCTGCCCGGTCAGCCGCTCAACCAGCAGGTCAGCGGTGATCTGGCTCTGTGTCCGTCCGTCGGCCTCGCCGGTGGCGATGAGGCTCTGTGCCGACTTCTGCAGGTTGGTGTAGGCGGCAACTGCCTGCGGCATCGGCAGCAGTGCCGTCAGGTAGGCCATGTTCCCTGGTGCCGGGCGCACGGTCACCGCGCGCTCTTCGACGCAGCGTTCGAGGTGGTCGACCGCAGCTTTTTGGTCGAGTTTCTGTGCCAGCGCTCGCACCTCGTTGCCGAGTCGTCTGACTCCCACCTCGGGGAGGCGCTCGGCCATACGTTCATCGAGTTCGTGCTTCTTTTCGCGCGGCAGCCAGTCGGATTCCTTCGCGACGACGCGGGCCTTCTCCTCCGAGATGTCGCCGCCCTTCATCGCCGCATAGGTGTGGGGCAGGTCCATGAGAAGCGTGCGCGAGAACTTCAGGAGCCCGTCGCCACGGTAGCGGGAGACTTTCCTCGCCAGGCCGACCTCGGCCCCGACTCCGAGTCCCTGCTTCTTGCTGGCGACTCCGTCTTCGGCTTCCCGGTTTCGGCGGAGCATGTCGAATGTCAGGGTCTCCCGCGCCTGCGCGGCCGCGCCCGCTGCGGTCAGTTCCTCCAACGCCGTGATCCGGTCGATGGCCTCTTCCTCGGTCGTTGCCGGGGGCAATTCGGACAGGCGGGTGCGCCACCGACGGATCTCGGTGAGTACGTCTGGAACCTGCGCTGCCTCCATGCCTCACACACTATACGGAGGCACTGACACGACTTTTCCCGTGCACGTATCCCCAGGTCACAAGCCTGCAAATCGGCTGACGGCCGCCTTCGACCCAGGCAGCCGCCAGGCGGATTCCCGACCCGTCGATTGACTGGCTCAGCGCAGTAGACTGGCTCAGCTCAGTTCTTCGCCGGTGGTCTCTCGAGCGAGGAAGCTCATGAGCACGACCGCTGCGACGACGAGGGCACCGGTGAGGATGAACGTCAGCGTGAGTCCGAGCACCGGCCACATGAACGCGCCGAAGACGATCGGCGCAATGCCCGTCGCCAATCGTGATGCCGCTGAAGCCCACCCGAATCCAGAGCCGCGCAGACGCGTCGGGTAGAGCTCGGAGACATAGGTGTAGAGGGTCGGGATCGCGATCTGGATGACGAACCCGAATCCGATGATCGTCGCTTTCGCAGTGAAGGTGAGTTCGGCACCGGAGGCTTCGATGAACACCGCTGCCCCGACGAGGAGCACAGCGGCGAGGATCGAAGACACACCCAGCACAGCCTTGCGTCCGAATCGCTCGACGATGAGGGCCGAGACGACCACGCCGAGGATGCCGACCGCAGTCATCGACCCCGTCACGAGGAAGGCCGCCTGGTCGGCCAAACCCTGCTTCTTGAGGATTCCGGGCAGCCATGTCAGTGCCGCGTAGTAGACAAGGAGAACAGAGACGAACAGCGACCAGGAGACGAGAGTCGTCTTGGCCGAGTGCTGCCAGAGCTGCACGAGCTGACCGCTGGCAGCACGCAGCTGCCGGTTCACGCTCGAGCCCGCTGAGCTTGCTGAGCCTGCTGGGCTGGGTAGGCCCGCTGGGTCCGCTGAGTCCGCCGGGTCCGCGGGCCCTGCTGAGGAGTCTGAGTGCTGGGCGGTTTCATCGTCCGGAACAGGCTGGACGTCGCCGTCCGTGCCAACAGCACTCGGCGCATCGTGCGTCCATTCACGGACATCGGCGCCGGTGCGCTCGACAAGCCGGGTGATGACTGCGTCGGCTTCCCGGTAGCGGCCGACCGAAGCGAGATAGAGGGGTGATTCGGGGATTCCGAACCGGACAGCGACGGTGAGCAGCGCCGGGACGATCATGACGAGCATGATCAGTCGCCAGTCGCCGAAGTCGAGCAGATAGGCAGACACGAAAGCACACAGAGATGCACCGATCGGCCACCAGCCGTCCATGGCAGTGAGCACGCGTCCACGATGACGACTGGGAGTGAACTCTCCGACCAGCGCATAGTCGACGGGGATGCATCCGCCGAGTCCGAATCCCGCAAGGAATCGGAAGAGGATGAACCACCCGTAGGCTGGAGCGAAGGCCCCGGCGACCGTGAAGATCGAGAAGACGAGGAGCGTGAGAGTGAATGCCTTCTTCCGGCCGATGACATCGGCGATGCCGCCCCAGATGAATGCGCCCAGCGCCATCCCGATGAGGTTCGCTGTGGCGATCCACGCGGCCTCGCCGACGCTCAGGCTCCAGTAGTCGCTGAGCAGCGGGATGAGGAACCCGTTGAGGGCGACGTCCCACGCGTCGAACATGAAACCGAGCCCACCGATGATGAAGATGGCACCCTGAGTGCGCCATTTCCAGGGGAGCTGGGCGATGACTTCGGAGGCGGTCGGTGTCGACGCCGAGGTTGTCGTGTGCACGAAGACACAGTACCTCAATTTACGCACAATTGAGTAAAACAGTCCATGTGCAGGCACGGAACGTACGCGCCGCCTCAGCAACAAGTAACATCCGCACGAACGCAGAAAGGCCGGACGCTGCGATCACCGCAGCGTCCGGCCCGCCAGCCGAGCCGGGGCCCGTCAACCCCGAGCCAACAACCCCGAGGCAGTCCCCGAGCCATCAGCCCCGAGGCCGTCCCCGCCCCGTCAGTCCCGGTCAGCCCCAGCCTCAGGCCAGGCGCACGAGCCAGTTGTTCTTGTCTTCGAGGCGACCGTACTGGATTCCGAGCAGCGTCTTGCGCAGCTCCATGGTCTTCTCGCCAGCGGCTTCGCCGTGGTCGATGGTGAAGTCTTCACTGACGAGCTTGGCGATCGGTGTGATGACCGCGGCGGTGCCGCACGCGAAAGCTTCGACGATCTCACCGCTGGCCGCACCCTCGCGCCATTCCTCGACGGAGATCTGGCGCTCTTCGGGCTCGAGCCCGAGCTGCGGTGCCAGCTCGAGCAGCGAACGACGGGTGACGCCGTCGAGGATCGAGTCGCTCAGTTCCGGAGTGAGCAGCTTGCCGCTCTTCGTCACGAGCATGAGGTTCATTCCACCGAGCTCGTCGATGTACTTATTCTCCACCGAATCGGTGAACAGCACCTGCTGGCAGCCGTTGGCCGCCGCCTCGTTGGTCGCGACCAGAGAAGAGGCGTAGTTGCCGCCGCACTTGGCGAAACCGGTGCCGCCGGCTCCGGCGCGCTTGAGCTTGGGAGAGAGCCAGATCGACACGGGCTTGATGCCGCCGGAGAAGTACGGTCCGGCAGGGGACGCGATGACGTAGTAGTCGACTTCGTGGCTGGCCCGCACGCCGAGGAACCGCTCCGTCGCGATCATGAAGGGACGCAGGTACAGGCTCGACTCGTCGGCGTCCGACTCCGGCGTCGGAACCCAGACCTGATCCTGGGCGACGAGGGTCTTGAGCGAGTTGACGAAGTCCTCTTCGCTCAGCTGCGGCAGAGCGAGACGCTCGGCTGACTTGTTGATGCGCGCGGCGTTGCGCTCGGGACGGAAGGTCCAGACCGAGCCGTCAGCATGACGGTAGGCCTTGAGCCCTTCGAAGATCTCCTGAGCGTAGTGCAGCACAGCGGCCGCCGGGTCGAGGACGAGCGGACCGTAGGGCTTGACCTCGTGCCCCTGCCAACCGTCATCGACCGTGTATCGGATGTGCGCCATATGGTCGGTGAAGTACTGGCCGAAACCGGGATCCTTCTTGATGTTCTCGCGGACCAGCTCGGGTTGCGGCTGGAGATTCTTAAGAACGGTGAAATCAGTCATGGGAGCTCTCTTCTCATTGTGATGAGTGACACTGTCAGGGTAGTCCATCACCCCGGCACGAGTCGCGCCGGGGTGATGTCCGCTTCGTCCCGCGGTCGGGATGATCGCCACTTCGCCGAGGTGGTTGTGAAGTCACACTCCCGCCCTTGCCCAGGTGGCCGTGAAGTCAGACGCACGCCTTCGCCGAGGCAACCGTGAAGTCACGTGCCGACCGTCGCCGACGACGTGGTGAGGGCTCAGCCGAGCCGTGCCGCGATCGCGTCCCCCACCTCGGTGGTGGAGCGCTTCGTTCCGTCGCGATCGGCGAGGTCGGCTTCGACGGCGACCTCGATCGACTTCGCTACGGTCTCGAGCCCGAGGTGAGAGGCCATGAGTGCACCAGAGAGGATCGATGCCGTCGGGTCCGCGATCTGCTGTCCGGCGATATCCGGTGCCGATCCGTGGATGGGCTCGAAGAGGCTTGGCGCGGTGCCTTCGACGTTGAGGTTGCCCGAGGCGGCCAACCCGATTCCGCCGGTGACTGCGGCGGCGAGGTCGGTGAGGATGTCGCCGAAGAGGTTGTCGGTGACGATGACGTCGTAACGGCTCGGGTCCGTGACCATGTAGATCGTGCAGGCATCCGTGTGCTCGTAGTTGACGGCCACCTCGGGGTACTCCTGCCCGACCTTCTCGACGACGCGGCGCCACAGGTGTCCGGCGTGGACCATGACATTGTGCTTGTGGACGTACGTGAGCTTCTTGTTCCGGGCCTGCGCGCGAGCGAAGGCGTCGCGGACGGCGCGCTCGACTCCGTACCAGGTGTTGACCGAGACCTCGGTCGCGACCTCCTGCGGGGTATCGGTGCGCACGGAGCCGCCCGAACCCGTATAGGAGCCTTCGGTTCCCTCGCGGACGACGACGAAATCGATCTTCCCGGGCGCCGCCAACGGGCTGGTCACCCCGGCGAACAGCTTCGAGGGACGCAGATTCACCGCATGCCCGAGCCCGAAGCGCATCTTGAGGATGACTCCGCGCTCGAGCACGCCCGAGGGCACGGACGGATCTCCGCAGGCGCCGAAGAAGATGGCGTCATGGTCCCGCAGCGACTCAAGCTCCTCATCGGTGAGCGTCTCACCCGTCTCATGCCAGCGCTGCGCGCCGACCGTGTAGTCGGTGAGCTCGAGCTCGACGGGCTCTCCCGCGACTTCGATGGCACGCTGGAGGACTTTGAGGCCTTCGGGGACGACCTCGTTGCCGATTCCATCTCCGGGCATGACTGCGATTGAGAACTTCATGCTCACAGAATAAGACTTCATCTCACCATTCAACTCCACTGTCCTATAATGTGGACAGTCGTCTGCACCGACGCAATGGCGCGGGGGTGCAGCGACGTTCGCGCCCGACCCCCGTGTGCCACCATGAACAAATTCACGTCTCAATCCCTGCTGTCGGCTACACATCTGCGCCGGCAGCGACGAAGATGGACATAGCACCCCAAACCCCGTGGGGGCCGCCAGTTCCCAGCCCCGAGAGAAAGTCGATCATTGACCGAAACCATCCGCAATGCCCGTGCCGCAGCTCTGCCCGCCAAGCTCTCCCGGTCCTGGCTGCTCGTCAACGCTGCCAAAGAGGAGAGCTTCACTCCCGCGCAGACCTCGGAAGCGGATTCCGTCATCTTCGACCTCGAGGCTTCCGTCGCCGAAGACAAGAAGCTCGACGCCCGCGACAATGTCGTACGCGCCCTCGAGAACGGAATGTCCGCCTGGGTGCGCATCAACAAGATGGAATCCGAGTTCTGGGATGACGACCTCGCCGCGATCGCGATGCTCCCCGGCCTGCGCGGAGTGATGCTGCCGGAGACCGAACGCCCCGAGCAGGTGTCCTACACTGCGATGCGCGCAAAGGCAGGCCTGCCCGTGCTCGCGCTCCTCGAATCCGCACGCGGAGTCGAGAACGCCACCCGAATCGCCGAGGCGCCCGGCACTTTCCGGCTCGCGTTCGGCACCAATGACTTCCGCAAGGACACCGGCTTCTCCGGTGATCCCATGGCCCTGGCCTACGCACGATCGCGCCTGACCATCGCCTCCCGTATGGGTGGCCTGCCCGGCCCCATCGACGGCCCGTCGGCCGCCGATGCCGATGCCGAGAAGGTCTGGTCCGACGCCGAGATCACCCACATGATGGGCATGACCGGCAAACTCGTGCTCAGCATCGACCAGGTCAACACCCTCAACGAGGCGATGAGCCCGAGCGAGGACGAACGTGACTGGGCCCGGCAGATGCTCGAAGCCGCGGAGGGCGGATCCGAGATCACCGACGGCTCCTACCTCCCGCGCCTGGCCCGCGCGAAGAAGATCGCTTCGCTGGCCGACACCTACGGCCTCTGGAACGCTTGAGCAGGCAGCCCAGCTGGCTGCTGTGGTCGACGCTGCCGGCCGTCCTGCTCGTCATCGCCTTCGGCTTGTGGCTGCGCCTCGACCACATCGGCCCCACTCCGGTCGATCAGTCCTGGCTCGGATTCGTCGGCCTCGACCACGGCTCCGTCCCGTACTGGGTCGCCGTCGTCCTCGCTGAAGTCGGCGGCGGCACCGGTGTCGTCATCTGCACCGGGCTGCTCACAGCACTCTTCGCTCTGCTTCGACGGTGGAGATCCGCTGCCTTCCTGGCCACAACGATGCTCGCCGGCATCGCCACCTCGGAGATCCTCAAAGCCATCGTCACGCGACTGCGCCCGAGCGATCAGCTCTACGAGTCCCTCGGATTCTCCTACCCTTCGGGGCACTCGATGGGAGCCGCCGCCCTGGCGATGAGCCTGGCGATCATCGCCTCCCGTGCTCACGAACAGCGCAGGGAAGCGCGACGCGCACACGCACAATGCGCGGATGCCGACCGTGCTCACGAACAGCAGATGAGGGCTCCGGCACCGAGGCTGCGCTTCCATTGGTCGTTCATCGCCGCGGGCGTCTGGATCCTGACGATGATGTGGTCACGCACCGCTCTCCAGGTCCACTGGCTCACCGATACTCTCGCCGGAGCACTCATCGGCATCGCCGTTGCCGTACTCGCCGATGAGTTCTGGACTCTGCTGAGACGAAGGACCCGCTCACCCCGCTTCGCTCTGTGGCTGGCGGGATGAACGGGCCCTGATACGGACGCTTCGGTGAGTCAGTCCTCCTGCAGCGACACCGCGGTGAACGTCGATGCATTCACGGCCCCGGCGACGGCCTTGACGACCTCGTCGGAGACGACCGAGTCGACTGCGAGCACAGACAGCGCCTCATTGCTCGTCGACGCGGGCGAGACCTGCATACCGGCGATGTTGACGCTGTTGGCCCCGAGCGCCAGACCCAGCTGACCGATGATGCCCGGCCGATCCTCATAGCGGAAGATCAGCAGGTTGTCGGTCAGCTCGATCTCGAGCGAGTAGCCGTCGACCTCGGTGAGCTTCTGCACGAGTTTCGGTCCGGTCACGGTGCCCGCCACGGAGATCCGCTGTCCTGTGCTCGTCGTCGCCGTGAGTCGAGTGATATTGCGGAACGACTCGCAGTAGGGATCGGTAACGAGCTCGACGCCGATTCCGCGCTCCTCGGCCAGCAGCGGTGCATTGACGTAGGAGACCTGGTCGGACACGACGTCCTTGAACAGGCCCTTGAGAGCGGAGAGCTTGAGGACGGAGACGTCCTTGTCCGCGATCTCACCGTTGACCTCGACCTTGAAGTGCGTGACCGAGGAGTCGGCCAGCGCATTGACGACCCGGCCGAGACGCTCAGCCAGCGGGATGCCCGGGCGCACATCCTCGTGGATGGCACCGCCGGCGACGTTGACCGCATCGGGCACGAGCTCGCCGGCCAGGGCCTTGCGCACGGACTTCGCGACGGCCACTCCGGCCTTCTCCTGTGCTTCATGCGTCGAGGCACCCAGATGCGGGGTGACGTTGACGGAGTCGAGCTCCATGAGTGCCGAATGCTCCGGCGGCTCGGTGTTCCACACGTCGATGCCGGCACCGCCGACCTCACCGGCCGCGATCGCCGAGGCGAGTGCCTCCTCGTCGATGATGCCGCCGCGGGCGACGTTGATGAACCGGGCACCGGGCTTCGCGGCCTTGAGCTCCTCGGTGCTGATCATGCCGATCGTCTCAGGTGTCTTGGGCATGTGCACGGTGACGAAGTCGGACACGGCGAGCAGGCCGGGCAGGTCGACGACCTCGACGCCCATCTGCGCGGCACGGGCCTGCGTGATGTAGGGGTCGTAGCCGACGAGACGCATGCCGAACGACTTCGCGCGCTCGGCGACGAGTCCGCCGATGCGACCGAGTCCGACGATGCCCAGCGTCTTCTCGTAGAGCTCGACGCCGGTGTACTTCTTCCGGTTCCACTCCCCCGCCTTGAGTGAGGTGTTGCCGGCGCCGAAGTAGCGTGCGGATCCCAGGATGTGGGCCATGGTCAATTCGGCAGCCGAGACGATGTTCGACGTCGGTGCGTTGACGACCATGACACCCGCCGAGGTGGCAGCCGGGACATCGACATTGTCGAGTCCGACGCCGGCGCGGGCGATGACCTTGAGATTCTTCGCCGCCGCGATCGCTTCGGCATCGACCTGCGTGGCCGAGCGGACGAGGATCGCATCGGCATCGGCGATGGCGGGAAGGAGCTGGGAACGGTCAGCACCCTCGGTGTGGCGGATATCGAAGTCTCCTCCGAGAGCTTCGATGGTGGCCGGCGACAGTTCTTCGGCGATGAGCACGACGGGTTTGGGCACTGATTTCCTCCTGGTGGTGCATCCGGGACGTGTCCATCTTATGAGACTTCGCGAATGCGCTCACAAGGTCTCAGATTCTGGGAAAATCGCTCAACAGACCGGGCCCTCAGAAACCGTTCGGCGAATACGGTGCCCGACCGAGGCTGAACATCGCGCTGGCGAGCACGGCAGCCCCCGGAGTCTTCTCATCGAGGCGCCCAGCGCGGGAGAGGATGACCGGATCGGCCCCGCCGAAGTACAGGGAGCCGAGCTCGGCGATGCCCAGCCCGAGGTCTGCAGGCGTCGAATCCGAGGCGGGTGTCACCTCGGCGCTCTGCCCGTCCGAAGTGATGGTGAACCGTCCCCCGGTCAGGTCGAGCGAATCGTCGACATCGATCGTCAGGGTCCCGGGCACGTACCAGGGTCGGGCCTCCAATGCGGCCTTGACGTCGAGGATGCGGATCCAGATGTTGTCTTCGGTCGCTACGGTCTTCACGCGTCGCGAATCGGTGAGCAGCCACGGCAGCGGAGAGTATTCGGCGGACTCGGCGAAGGTCACCCGCGTCGAGAGGTCGATCGCGGCGAGGAATGACCACAGGGAGGCGTACGCGGCATCGGTGACGGCCACGAAATCGATGATGTCGACGGTCGGCGGGGTCTTCGACCAACCGGCGAACTTGTAGGAGACATAGCCGTCGGGCTCGCCCTGCTCATCGAAGTGCAGTGCCGCGCGGACTCCGCGGTCCTCTTCCCCGGTCTCGACATTGAGCGCACCGGTGGCGCGCTCGATGTAGGTCTGCTGGCGCTCCATGGCTCCGGGCGAGCTCCGCATGAATTCGCCGTAGATCTTCGGAGCCAGCTCCCGCAGCTCACTGGGCAGGCACATCTCCACCCGCCGGTCGGGTTCGCGGACCATCTTGAACCCGGGCGAGGTGTCGACCTCGATCGAATGCGACCACGTGGCCACACCGAAGCCGAATCGGGAGTAGATTCCGCCCTCGGTCGCCGTCAGCGCGGCGAACGGATAGCCGTTGGCCTTCGCCTCGGCGAGGTCGGTGGTCATCAGCGTGCGGAGCAGTCCGCGCCGCCGATGGGTTGGGCGCACCGTGATCCACGTGATGAGGTGGCCGGGCACGAGGCGTCCCCCGCCGACGTTGACGAGCTTCTCGAACCACGCGAACGTCGCCACCGGGATCGCGGAGTCGAGCCCATGGGCGAACTCCTGATCAGCGTAGACGGCCGTGAGGTTGCGCCCATCGGCGATCGCCCGCTTGACCCGATTGAGCAGGGCCGCATCGGTCGACCGCGGGTCGTGGAAGCCCACGCTCGTCGACGCGAAATAGCCTTTCGTGCGCTCATCGGGCTCGCCGGTGGACTCGTCGATGGTCGGTTTGAAGTCTTCGAATCTGTAGTTCGTCACCCCTCCACAGTAATCGAGATCACCTCCCCGTGCCGCCGAAGGCGTGAGAAACGGCAGAACCTGAGCAGAGAACCGTCGAACAGCTCGCCACCTCGGCGAGGCGGATCCATCGGGCACACCATGACCCGGCAACTCGTCTCCGCACCTGCGCCGGCACACGACGAAGCCCCGGACACCTGTCGGTGTTCGGGGCTTCTCTCACCTCATCCGGCGGTGCTCAAGCACCGCCGCCTCGGCGAGGGGACTCAGCGAGCGGCAGTGCCCTCGGTGTAGTCGTCGTCGCTGTCCTTGAGCCATGCGAACATCTTGCGCAGCTCGCGACCGGTGGACTCGATCGGGTGCTGCTCTTCCTTCGCACGCAGCTCGTTGAACTCCGGTGCACCGTTCTTCTGGTCGTTCATGAAGCGCTCGGCGAACTTGCCGTTCTGGATGTCGTCGAGGACGCCCTTCATGTTCTCCTTCACCTCGGGGGTGATGACCCGCGGGCCGGAGACGTAGTCACCGTACTCAGCGGTGTCGGAGCAGGACCAGCGCTGCTTGGCGATGCCGCCCTCGACCATCAGGTCGACGATGAGCTTGAGCTCGTGGAGGACCTCGAAGTAGGCGATCTCGGGCTGGTAGCCGGCCTCGGTCAGGGTCTCGAAGCCGTACTGCACGAGGTGCGAGACTCCGCCGCAGAGCACGGTCTGCTCACCGAACAGGTCGGTCTCGGTCTCCTCGGTGAAGGTCGTCTTGATGCCGCCGGCGCGCAGGCCGCCGATGGCCTTGGCGTAGGACAGGACGGTGTCCCAGGCCTTGCCGGAAGCGTCGACCTCAACGGCGACGAGGACGGGCACACCGCGTCCGTCGACGAACTCACGACGCACGACGTGGCCGGGGCCCTTCGGGGCGACCATGATGACGTCGACACCCTCGGGAGCCTGGATGTAGTCGTAGCGGATGTTGAAGCCGTGGATGAACACGAGCGTCTTGCCGGGAGCCAGCTGATCCTTGATCTCGCTGTTGTAGATCTCGGCCTGCACCTGGTCGGGTGCGGCGATGGTGATTACATCGGCCCATGCGGCCACCTCGGCGGGGGTGCCGACCTCGAGGCCTTCGGCAGCGGCCTTGTCGCGGCTGGCCGAGCCCTCCTTGAGGCCGATGCGGACCTCGGCGCCCGAGTCGCGCAGGCTCAGCGAGTGCGCGTGGCCCTGGCTGCCGTACCCGATGACGGCGACCTTCTTGCCCTGGATGACGGACAGGTCGGCATCATCATCGTAAAAGCGTTCTGCTGCCATAGTTCTAGCTCCTTAGGATTACGGGGTGATGTCCCCATTGTTTCACAGTTCGGTACTGATGTTCATTTATTGAGATGACGGACGTTCCACCAAATGGAACGCGAATACCTCACCGAGGCGGCCGCCCGGGCGGGCCCGGACGGGGTGCGCGGTCGGTCAGCCGCGCAGGGCGCGGTCGGTGATCGACTTCGCCCCGCGTCCGATCGCCACGGTGCCCGACTGCACGATCTCCTTGATCCCGAAGGGCTCGAGGACCTCACGCAGCGCCTCG
Organism: Brevibacterium sp. FAM 27836; assembly: GCF_051351055.1. Lineage (NCBI taxonomy): Bacteria > Bacillati > Actinomycetota > Actinomycetes > Micrococcales > Brevibacteriaceae > Brevibacterium > Brevibacterium sp. FAM 27836. The sequence continues at coordinate 3,245,113 of NZ_CP195711.1, read as the reverse complement.
ACCTTGCCGAGCTCACCGGTGGCTTCGACGCTGACCGACTCCGGACCGACATCGACGATCTTCGCGCGGAACATCTCGACCGCCGAGGCGACCTGCGGGCGGGTCGCGGCGTTGGCCTTGACCTTGTAGATCACATGGGCCCGCCGCACCGAGGTCTCGGGCTCGAGTTCGACGATCTTGATGACGTTGACGAGCTTGTTCAGCTGCTTGGTCACCTGCTCCAGCGGCACATCGTTGACGTCGACGACGACGGTGATGCGGGAGAGTTCGTCGCGCTCGGTCACACCGACGGCGAGGCTGTGGATGTTGAAGCCGCGCCGGGCGATGAGTCCGGTGAACCGGGTGAGCACACCCGGCTTGTTCTCGACCAGGACTGAGAGTGTGTGCCGGTTGTTCATTCCAGGCCTCCTTCGATCTGAGCCACGGAACGCACCGTGCCGTCTTCCTGCTCCCCGGCCTCGGCGATGGCCGCTTCGGCCTCCTCTTCGCCCTCACCGTCGAATTCCGGGCGGATGCCGCGGGCGTATTCGATCTCGTCGTTCGACACACCGGCCGCGACCATCGGCCACACCATCGCATCCGCCGGAACCGTGAAGTCGAGGACGACGGGCCGGTCGTTGATCGACAGAGCCTTCTCGATCGCCGCATCGACATCCTCGTTGCGGTCGACGCGCAGCGCCTCGCAGCCGTAGGACTCGGCGAGCTTGGCGAAATCGGGGATCCGGATCGTCTCATGCCCGGTGTTGAGATCGGTGTTCGAGTATCGGCCGTCGTAGAACAGGGTCTGCCACTGGCGGACCATCCCCAGCGAGGAGTTGTTGATGATCGCGACCTTGATCGGGATGTTGTTGAGCGCGCAGGTCGCGAGCTCCTGATTCGTCATCTGGAAGCATCCGTCGCCGTCGATGGCCCACACAACTCGGTCGGGCTGGGCGACCTTCGCGCCCATGGCCGCGGGCACGGAGTAGCCCATGGTGCCGAGTCCGCCGGAGTTCAGCCAGGACTTCGGGCGTTCGAACTCGACGAACTGCGCCGCCCACATCTGGTGCTGGCCCACGCCTGCGGCATAGACCGCCTCGGGGCCGGTGAGCGCAGAGATCCGCGAGATGACGTACTGCGGATCGCACAGTTCACCGTGACGCTCGTAGCCGAGCGGATAGGTCTGCTTGAGACGATTGAGGAAACGCCACCAGGGTTCGCGCTGACGTTCGAGCGCCTTGGGGAACTTGCTGCGCATCTCCGAGAGCATCTCGGCGAGCACCTCGCGGGCGTCCCCGACGATCGCGACGTCGACGTCACGGTTCTTCCCGATCTCGGCCGGGTCGATATCGGCGTGGATGACCTGCGCCTCCGGAGCGAAGGAGTCGAGCTTACCGGTCACCCGGTCGTCGAAGCGGGCGCCGATGGCGATGAGCAGATCGGCCTTCTGGAATGCGGTCACCGCAGGCACGCTGCCGTGCATTCCGGGCATGCCCAGGTGCAACTGGTGCGAGTCGGGGAAGGCGCCGCGGGCCATGAGCGTGGTGACCACGGGAATGTTCGTCGCCTCGGCCAGGCGCAGCAGCTCCTTCTCCGCTTCCGAGCGGATGACTCCGCCGCCGATGTAGAACACCGGACGCTGGGCTTCGGAGATCAGCCGTACGGCCTCGCGGATCTGCTTGGCGTGCGGTTTGAGGATCGGACGGTAGCCGGGCAGCACGGGCTCATCGGGCCACTCGAACGGTGCGGTGCCCGTCTGCGCGTCCTTCGTGATGTCGACGAGGACGGGGCCGGGCCGGCCGGTGGTGGCGATGTGATGAGCGTTGAGCAGCGCAGTCGGAATGTCCTCGGCCTTGGTGACGAGGAAGCTGTGCTTGGTCACCGGCATCGTCATTCCGACGATGTCGGCCTCCTGGAAGGCGTCGGTGCCGAGCAGGCTCGAAGCCTGCTGACCGGTGATCGCGAGCATCGGCACGGAGTCCATATGCGCATCGGCGAGCGCCGTGATGAGGTTCGTCGCACCCGGGCCCGAGGTCGCGATGCACACGCCGAGCTTGCCCGACGCGGCCGCATACCCTTCGGCCGCATGGCCGGCGCCCTGCTCGTGGCGGACGAGGATGTGGCGGATCTTGTCGGTCTCGAACAGCGGGTCATAGGTGGGAAGGATGGTTCCGCCGGGAAGCCCGAACACCGTGTCGACCTCAAGCTTCTCGAGGCTGCGGACGATCGCCTGCGCACCGGTGAGGACCTCCGGTCCGGTGTTGCGACGAATGCTGGACGGTGTGGCGGTGACCGGCGTGGCCGCGGGGGGATTCCCCGTGGGCTTCGCGGTCGAGGGCTTGGCTGCCATCGATTCCTATCCTTCCTAGGTGTCCTTCTCGTCTCCACATGAAAAAAGCCCCTCCGGTTTCGGTAGGGGCGCGCGGAACGTGTCGTCTTGACAGGCTACGGAAGATCCGCGCGCTGATGAATAACGACGACAAGAAGGTGAGTCATGCCTCAATAGTTCACCTCGCCCAGTGGGGGTGTCAAACCTCGCAATCTTTTGTCTTGCCCAATGAGACGCGTTCCGGTTGGCAGGTGAGACAGTGCGCAGGACCTCTGCCCTTCCGGGCGCGCTCAGCCCCGCGTTCAGCGCGGAGTGAAAAGGGAACCGGCGCTGCCGCAAACGTGGAATACCTCACAGTCTGCGACTAGGCTTGATACTCGTGCGCCCCCTCCTCCGCTTCTGGCCCGATCTCCGCTCCCGCATCGGCGTGTACATCCTCGTGCTCGTCCTCACTCTCCTGGCCAACGGCATCCAACTCGTCGTGCCGATGATCACCGGCTACATCATCGACGGACCGATCGCGCACCGTGATCTGTCGGCCCTGTGGCTGCCCGTGCTCGGAGTCCTGGCCATCGGCGTCGCCGAGGCGGTGGGCATGTGGGCCCGTCGGATGATCGTCGCGCCCGTGGTCTCGGGCTGGGAGATCATGTGGCGCTCCCGTCTCTTCGATCGCCTGCAGTACACCTCGGTGGCGATCCACGACTCCTGGGAATCGGGTCAGCTCCTCTCCCGCGCGGTCAACGACCTCTCGCAGATGCGCCGCTTCTTCGCGTTCGGGCTGCCCTTCCTCCTGTCGACGCCGATCGTCATCCTCGTCGGCACTGTCATGCTCTCGATCCTGCAGCCGGTCTTCGGCCTCATCATGATCGCGATGGCCGTGCCGACGATCGTGTCGGTGTCGATCTTCGAACGCAGGTACCGGGAGACCTCGCGGCGGTCTCAGGACACGATCGGTGAGATCACGACAGAGGTCGAGGAGTCCATCCAGGGCATCCGCATCCTCAAATCCTTCGGCCGCTCCCCCTGGGCCGCCGAACGGTTCTCCCTCGTGTCGCAGAAGTTCAAAGGTCTCGAGATCCGCAAGGCCAAACTCGACTCCTGGTTCTGGAGCGTCCTGCTGCTTCTGCCGACCCTGGCGCAGGCCGCCATCGTCGGCGTGGGCACCTGGGGCGTCGTCCAGGGCTGGACGACCATCGGCACCGTCGTCGCCGGTGTGACCATCTCGATGGTGCTGCGGATGCCGATCGAGATGCTCGGCTTCCTGCTTGCCGATGCGCTCATGTCGCTGACCGCGGCGACACGGTACTGGGAGGTCATCGACATCCGGCATGACATCACCGACACCGACGGCAGCGTCGACGACGATCCCGATGTCGGATCCTATCGCGGAGCGCTCGAATTCGATTCCGTCGACTTCCACTTCGCCGACACCGACCGTCTCACTCTGCACGGCCTCGATCTGCGCATCGAACCGGGACAGACGCTGGCACTTGTCGGCGCCACCGGTTCGGGCAAGACGACGCTGGCTTCGCTGGTTCCCCGACTCCAGGACGTCACCGCCGGCGCGGTGCGCATCGACGGGGTCGACATCCGGGACATGCCGGTCAATGAGCTCCGTCATCTCGTGTCGGTGTCCTTCGAGGATCCGATCCTGTTCTCGGCCTCGGTGGCCGAGAACGTGGAGATGGGGGCTCCCGGCTCGGACGAGGACGAGATCTGGACGGCTCTGGAGATCGCCTCGGCGAAGGACTTCGTCTCCCGACTGCCCGAGGGCCTGGGCACTCGGGTCGGTGAACAGGGCCTGTCCCTGTCCGGCGGTCAGCGGCAGCGCTTGGCGCTGGCGCGTGCGGTCATCGGTCGTCCCCGCATCCTCGTCCTCGACGATCCGCTCTCGGCCGTCGACGTCGACACCGAGGACCGGGTGCAGAGGGCCCTGCGCGAGATCCTGCCCGATTCGACGACGCTCATCATCGCCCACCGTCCCTCGACCGCGGCCTTGGCCGATGTCGTCGCCGTGCTCGACGAAGGCAGGATCGCGGCCCTGGGCACCCACGAGCAGCTGCTCGAATCATCACCTCTCTACCGGGAGCTGATGGGAGCGAGCGCGAAGGCCGAAGCACATACGACAGACGCACACAGCTGGGAAGGAGGCCGCCGATGAGCATTCCCCGCCTCGATCGCGACGACGAAGTCGACGAACTGCCGCCGGACATCGCCGCGAAGGCTCGCGCCCTGCTCAAGTCCCTGGTCCGGCCGCACCTGGCGATGGCGATCTTCCTCGCCCTCATCGTCGTCCTCACCGCGCTCATGCTCGTCATCGGGCCGGTCTTCATCGCCGATGCCCTCGACCAGGGCATCCCCCGCGCCGTCGACGGCGACACCGGGCCGCTCATCACGGCGGTCTCCCTGTTCATCGCCTCGGCCGTGGCTTCGGCGGTGCTCGCCTTCACCTCCACCCGCCTCGTCGGGATCACCGCGCAGAAGATCCTCTTCACCCTGCGGGAGAGGGTCTTCACACACGTGCAGCGACTCGACCTGGGCTATCACGAGAAGTCGACCTCGGGGCGCCTCGTCTCCCGCCAGACCTCGGACATGGAATCCGTGCAGCAGTTCCTGTCCTATTCGCTCTTCGATACGGCCCTGGCGCTGCTGCAGATGATCTTCATCGCCGTCACCCTCATCGTCCTCGACATCCCGCTGGCCATCGTCGTCTTCGCCGGGTTCATCCCGCTGTTCTTCATCACGAAAGCCGCACATTCGACCCAGCGCAACGCCTATCGGCGGACCCGGACCTCGATCGCCAAGGTCATCGTCCACTTCGTCGAGACGATGGGCGGGATCCGCGCGGTCCAGGCCTATCGGCGTCAGCCCGAACGACGCGGGACGCTGAGCGATCAGGATTCGCGCTACCGCGATGCCAACACCGATGCCCTGCGCGGGGTGGCCTGGTTCGCCGGATGGACTCGGCTCATCGGCAACGTCACCCAGACCGTCATCATCGTCGTCGGTGCCTGGCTCGTCATCGAAGGCTGGACCCAGATCGGTGTGCTCGCCGCGTTCATCCTCTATCTGCGACGGTTCTACGGCCCGCTCGACGAACTCGTGCAGGCGTTCAACCTCTATCAGTCCGCCTCGGCGGCGCTGGAGAAGATCGCGGCCGTACTCGACACCGACCCCGAAGTGATCCCACCCTCCCAGCCCCGCTCACTGCCCGCGCGGGACAGCGGCCAGGCCAGCGGCCGCTCGGTCGATCTCACTCATGTGCGCTTCTCCTACGGCGACGGGCCCGATGTGCTGCCCCGCTTCGATCTGCGCATTCCGGCGGGCCAGATCGTCGCCCTCGTCGGCGCCACGGGGGCGGGCAAGTCGACCCTGGTCAAGCTCGTCACCCGGTTCTACGATCCCACCGAGGGCCGAATCACCATCGACGAGGTGGACCTGCGCGACCTCGATGACGCGCAGCTGCGATCACACGTCGTCATGGTCACCCAGGAGTCCTTCCTCTTCGCCGGCACCATCGCCGACAACATCAGGATCGGCAACCCCGAAGCCGGTGATGATGAGGTCATCGCCGCAGCGAAGGCGGTGGGACTGGACGGGTTCATCCGCCGCCTGCCCGAAGGCTATGCCACGGATGTCAAGAAGCGCGGCGGCCGGCTGAGTTCGGGTCAGCGTCAGCTCGTGTCCTTCGCCCGAGTCTTCCTCGCCGACCCGGATGTCGTTGTCCTCGACGAGGCGACCGCCCATCTCGACATCCCCTCGGAGAGGCTGGTGCAGAACGCTCTGGCCACCGTGCTCGAGGGCCGGACCGCGATCATCATCGCCCACCGCCTCTCGACCGTCGAGATCGCCGACCGCGTGCTCGTCATGGATGCCGGACGGATCATCGAAGACGGAACCCCGGCCGACCTCATCGCCGGCACGGGCAAGTTCGCGCAGCTGCACCGGGCCTGGAAGGACTCGCTGGTGTGATCGATTCTCCTGTTTCAGCAATGTATATTGCACATTGACAGGAAGTCGACGCGACGAGGAGGACGCATGGATGCCGATGTCGACGATCGTGAACGTCAGATCATCACTGATGCCATTGCCCGCGGCTATACGGTGGCCCAGTGGATCGCCTGCGTCATCTGTCTGGTGTTCATCGCCTCGGGCCTGTGGTGGGCCGGCATCCTCGTGCTCGTCGGCACGCTGTTCGAACTCCCCCGCAGAGCGACACAGCGCTATGTACGCAAACGCGGTGTCGATCTGAGCATTCCGCCCGGTAAGGAAGTCGAGAAGACGTCGCTGTCGGGCTTGGCGTTCGGGCTCATCTTCATTCCCCTCGTCTGCGGACTGATCATCGCCGAAGGGAGGCTCGGACACCCCCTGCTGCCCTGGTCCTGGCGGGCGGGGTTCGACGGTTCGGACATCTTTACGCTCATACCCTTCATCTTCCTCGGACTCGTCGTCACCATCTCATGGTTCGTCCACCGACGCAGGGAATCCCGGAAGGTCGATCATGCTCCGTCCCGGTGAGCCTGGGGGATGTGGACGAGCGGCCAGCGCGATCACTCGCGGATGAGGGGAACGAAGCGGTACCGACCGTGCCCCGTGATCGCGATGTCATCGACGTCGACTCCGGTGCGCGTGACCTTGAGCATCTCCCCCTGTACAGGGATGACCATGATGCCGCCGATCTCCAGCTGAGCAACCAGCTGGACGGGCATCTCCTCGGCACCGGCCGAGACGAGGATCCTGTCGAACGGAGCGGCATCGGGCAGCCCGAGCACCCCTGACCTCGCCTCATGAATGTCGACCGCAGCGAGTCCTCCCTCGATTCGTCGAGCGCTCTCCTGCTCGAATCCTCCGATCACCGCTTGCGAGGACTCGACGAGTCCACGGTGCCTTTCGACACCGTTCACCTGCCCCTCCTCCCCGACGAGCACTGCCAGCAGCGCCGTCGTCCACCCCGAGCCGGAACCGAGGTCGAGGACCCGATCGCCGCGGCGGACTTCGAGGAGTTCGAGCATATCGGCGACCGTGCTCGGTTGGGAGTTCGTCTGACCGTGGCCGATCGCCAAGGGCACGTTGCTGGCCGAGTGCCTCCGTTCGGCTGCGGGCAGAAAATGGGCACGCGGCACCGCCTCGAACGCCTCGGTCACCGACAGTCGCCTGCGATCGTCGGCCATCGTCGCCTCCTGTCCGGGTGTATGACGGCGGGTGTCGCCCTCTTCGGCAGTCTGCGGCGAGCGCCCGCAGATTTCAAGACCCGCGCCGGACCCGCAGGAGACTCTGTGGGGCCACCGAGTATCGTTGACCCGTGACGATTACCGAACTGGACCGCGCGAAGTCCCTCATCACCTCGATCCCCGACCATCCTGAGCCGGGAGTGAACTTCCGCGATATCTCACCGCTCATCGCCGACGGTCCCGCGCTGCGGGCCGTCACCGAGGCGCTCATCGCACCCTTCGCCGGGCAGTTCGACTTCGTCGGCGGGCTCGAGGCCCGTGGGTTCCTCTTCGCCGGCACGATCGCGGCCATGACCGGCGTCGGCATCCTGCCCATCCGCAAAGCCGGCAAACTCCCGAAGCCCGCCGCTGCAGCCTCCTACTCACTCGAATACGGCACCGCCACGATCGAAGCACCGGATGTGCTGGGAGAGGGCGCACGCGTCCTCCTCGTCGACGACATCCTCGCCACCGGAGGAACACTGAGCGCGGCTCAGGCACTCGTGGCCGACCTCGGCGCCGAGGTCATCGGTTCGGCAGTCGTACTCGAACTGACCGGCCTCGGCGGCAGAGAGCACGCGGGAGAGGTCCACGCCCTCTTCTCCGACTGAGGCGACTCGCCCGAGCCGCGAGCGACACCTGTCTCAGTCGACGCGGATGATGGTCTCGCCTGCGGCGATCGGACCGGCCTCGGCGATCGTCAGCGCCTGCGCATCGGCTTCGAGGACCACGACCGGCACGACCACGGACTTCCCTGCCTCACGTGATTCCGCGGTGTCCCAGACGATGACTTCCTCACCTTCCTGGATCTGCTGCCCCACCTCGGCGCACATGGTGAAACCCGCACCGGACAGGTGCACGGTGTCGATGCCGAGGTGGACGAGCACCCCCTGATCGGGTCGGTGGGAGATGACGAACGCATGAGGCTTGAGACTCGTCACCGTACCGGACACGGGGGCCGTGACCGTCAGCGTCGCGGCGTCTCCGGGATCGATGGCTGTCCCAGGGCCGACGAGCGCTTTCGCGAAGACGGGATCGGGGACTTCCGTCAAAGGGATCACCGTACCGGTGATGGGAGATGAGATCGTCACTGTCACTCTCGTCTTCCTGCCCTTCGTCGACTGCTGGATTCGTTCACCACTGGATCGGAGCTTTTCACCTAGACTGTCGTGTGTCAAAGGTCACAGACAAGGTTCGCTGTTGAACAAGGAGGGCGAGTACATGACTCAGCCCATGAGGTCTTCGATGTCGTCGACGAGGTTGTCGGCCTCCGGACCGACGACGACTTGGACCGCGCTGCCCTGGACCATGACCCCGAACGCGCCGGCGGCAGTGAGCGCCTGCTCGTCGACGAGTGCGTCATCGCCGACCTCGACACGCAGCCGAGTGATGCACGCTTCGATGTCGTCGATGTTGTCGGCGCCACCCAGGCCGGCGAGAATCTGCGCTGCTTTGTCCATATCTGTCACCTTCATCTCCGGCGATGAAGCGCCGGCGTCGATTTCACATTCTGCGATCTGTGTCACAAGTCTACGGCGACTCGTGGCCGTGTCGCACGGCATCGACGAACCACCGGTCCTGTGCCGAGGGTCCGATCATCGATCGGACCCCGGCATCCGATCGACCCACCCCCGAGGAGGAATCCGATGACCACTGCATCCGCCGAGTCACCGAAGAAACGCAAGAGGACGGTGCCGGGATTCGCGCAACTTCAGCGCGTCGGCCGTTCTCTCATGCTCCCGATCGCGGTGCTGCCGGCCGCGGCCCTGCTGATGCGGTTCGGACAGCCGGACATGCTCGGTTCCGATGGTCTCGGCAAGTTCGCGGATTGGCTGCTGCCGGTGGCGACGGTCTTCGCCGCCGCCGGCTCCGCTCTGTTTGACAATCTGCCGCTGATCTTCGCCGTCGGTGTCGCCATCGGCTTCGCCAAGAAGGCCGACGGTTCCACGGCACTGGCTGCCGTCGTCGGCTATATGGTCCTCAACGGCGTCTTCACCGCGCTGGCTCCGGTCTTCGGCTCGGACAATGGTGAGGGTGAGAACGTCATCAACTACGGAGTGCTCGGCGGCATCGTCGTCGGTATCGTCACCGCGCTTCTCTATCAGCGCTACCACCGGATCAAACTTCCGACCTACCTCGGTTTCTTCGGCGGTCGCCGCTTCGTTCCGATCGTCACCGCGATCGCCTCGATGTTCATCGCTGTGATCATGGGCCTCATCTACCCTGTCTTCGACACTCTCATCAACAAGGGCGTGGGCGGCTTCCTCATGGAACACGGCGCCAACCCGGGCACTGGATTCGTCTTCGGCACCGTCAACCGACTCCTCATCCCATTCGGGCTTCATCACCTTCTCAACAATCTGCCGTGGTTCCAGTTGGGTTCGTGCACGAATTCCTCGGGAGACACCGTGCACGGCGACATCACGTGCTTCTTCTCCGGGGTGGACGGCACTGCAGATTGGACAGGATCGTTCATGACCGGCTTCTTCCCGATCATGATGTTCGCCCTGCCGGCCGCGGCCCTGGCGATCTATCGCACCGCCCATCCGAAGCGCCGCAAGGTCGTCGGCGGGATCATGCTCTCCGTGGCTCTCACCGCCTTCATCACCGGAATCACGGAACCGCTCGAATACGCATTCGCCTATGTCGCGTTCCCGCTCTACGCGGTCCATGCCGTGCTCACCGGTTCGTCGTTGGCGCTGGTGAATGCGCTCGGCATCAAATCCGGGTTCGGCTTCTCTGCCGGCGCTCTGGACTACCTGCTCAACCTGGGTCGCGCCTCCGAACTGTCAGGAGGCATCGGCCCCGTCCTCCTCCTGCTGGTCATCGGCCTGGCCTATGCCGTCGTGTACTACTTCCTCTTCCGCTGGGCGATCATCCGATTCAATCTGCACACACCCGGTCGCGAAGACGAAAACGAGAACGGCACCGAGGCTCCTTCCGTCTTCGATGAGGCTCAGGTCGCTGCCGAGGAGTCCACGGGCAAGAAGCGGGCTCAGGACGAAGGGCGAAGTTGACCTTCCGACGGCCGGCGTCGACTGCGCAGATCCGCGGCCCTGGACTCAGCCGCAGGTGTCATACTTTCCTCGCAGCTGATCGCGGACCGCGAGCGCACTGGGGGTGTAGTATTCGTCGGGCTCACGCTCCCACTTGCTGTCATGCACGTAGTCGCATCCTCCGACGCTCACGGTCGCTCCGGTCGCCAAACCGCTGCCGCTGTGAGTCGGTTGCCCTGCCGTCCACGAGAGCGTCCACGGGTGTGAGGTCCCGGCATCGATCCTGTCGATGATCGTCATCAGGCGCGGTGCCGCATCCGTTCCGGCCTCCAGACGCGCGGTCACAGAGTTGAGTCGGTCGTCGCTGATCTCAACCTTCTCCACTTCGGGAATACTCGGTCGAAGCACCCCGACCAACCTGTTCTGCTCCTGTGCGGAATAGGGGAACATCACGGTCCACGCGGCTTGCCGATGGGGTGCGACGGTGACCTGCACCCGGTCTCGTCCGACCACGTCTCGGACAGCGGAGACAGCGGTGTCAGCGTCGGCGCTCAAGCCCCGGACATCCAACGAGTCCGCTATGTCCGTGTCATTGCGGATCTGCCAGCTGAGATGGTCGGGATGCAGTGACGCGTTCAGCTTCTTCATCCCCACCAGCCGCGGCCGCAGCTGATCAGCATCGGGCACGCCTCGAATATCTGCTGTGAAGTCGTCGAACCTCAGCGTCAGCCCGCGACTGTAGTCTGCGAACTCTGATCCGACTTCGGCATTGAGCGCCGTTACGACATCGATGGCCTCGTTGTCAGCGGCGCCGGCCCCCATCCGGACTCGAAAGTCGAGCACCTGACCGGAATCGAACCCGTTCCGATAGGAGTGGTCGACGTCATCGACCCCGGACATGCCAGAGAGCACACCGGCGATCTCTTCGGCCCGGTCGCTGAGGTCGGGGGCCGGGAGGCATCCGACCAGGCCGAGGAGGATTGCCGTCACGGTGAGGGCAAGCGGTGTCTGCCGGGGTCGTCGTCTGCTTCGCTGCTGCATACCCTCAGCCTATTCTCACCGCTCTGGCCGGGCCGGAGCAGGCAGTGACAGTTCTGGCACATGACTGCTTCACGCCTCACACCTGGGACGTCGCCATGGAATTCTACCGTCGACCTTGACGTTATAGGCTCGTGGCAAGACCACCACACAACCCGTGACGAAAGGCGGCACCATGACGGTTCCCACACTCACCCTCAACGACGGCAAGACGATCCCGCAGTTGGGCTTCGGTGTCTTCAAGGTCGACCCCGACGAGACCGAGCGCATCGTCACCGATGCCCTCGAAGTCGGCTACCGCCACATCGACACGGCAGCCATCTACGGCAATGAGGAGGGCGTGGGCCGAGCGATTGCGAAGTCCGGGATCGCCCGCGACGAGCTCTTCGTCACCACGAAGCTGTGGAACGACCGCCACGGTGCCGAAGAGTCCAAGCGGGCGCTGGGCGAGAGCCTCGAAAAGCTCGGCCTCGACCACGTCGACCTCTACCTCATCCACTGGCCGACCCCGGAGAACAAGAACTCCGTCGAAACCTGGGAGGCCTTCCCCGCCTACCGCGACCAGGGGCTGACCACCTCGATCGGCGTATCGAACTTCGACCACCGCTACCTTCCGGAGATCCTCGACACCGGCATCATCCCGGCTGTCGACCAGATCGAGTGCCACCCGCAGTTCCAGCAGGTCGACACTCGTCCCGTGCTGGCAGCCAATGACATCAGGATCGAAGCCTGGGGACCGCTGGGCCAGGGCCAGGTCGACTACGCGAACACCGTCATCGGTGAGATCGCCGCGGCCCACGACAAGTCCTGGGCCCAGACCATCATCCGCTGGCACCTGCAGAAGGGCCACATCCTCTTCCCGAAGTCGAACAACCGCGACCGGATGGCGCAGAACTTCGACGTCTTCGACTTCGAGCTCAGCGATTCCGAGATCGCGTCGATCGATGCGCTGGAGAACGGCGGCCGCGTCTCTGCCGATCCCGCCGAGGTCAACTGACACTGTCCTGACAGGCCGGCCCTCACCGAGGCGGACCGCCCCTTGGCAGGGCCCGCCGGGCAATGCGGAAGCCGCCGGAGAGTTCCGACTCTCCGGCGGCTTCGTCGTCGTCAGCGGCTGGGGTCTCTAGCCGAGGACGCGGATCGGCTCGCCTGCGGCCCAGGCTTCGATGTCCTCAACTGCCTGAGTGAAGAAGATCCGGTACGTGTCCTCGGTGACATAGCCGAGATGCGGGGTGAGCACCGTGCGCGGGGTGCTGCGCAGACGGTGGCCGACCGGCAGTGGTTCGAGGTCATGGACGTCGAGTCCCGCGCCGCGGATCCGTCCCGCCTCCAGTGCCGCGATGAGCGCGTCGGTGTCGACGAGTCCCGCCCGGGAGGTGTTGACGAGGATGCTGTCTGGTTTCATGAGTTGAAGCTCGGCTGCCGAGACCAGAGCACGGCTGCGCTCACTGAGCTTGTAATGGATCGTGACGACGTCGGCGGTCGAGAACAGTTCCTCCCTGCTCACCGCTCGCACCCCCAGTGCTGCGGCCCGTTCGGCCTCGAGATTCTGGCTCCACGCCACGACGTCCATCCCGAAGGCCGCACCCACCCTGGCCACCTTCGTTCCCAGCCGGCCCAGACCGACGACGCCGAGGCGGTGTCCGTCGAGGTCTCCCCCGACGCTCGTCTGCCAGCCTCCGCTGCGGACCGAGGCGTCCTCGGCCGGGATGCTGCGCAGAACGGAGAGGATGAGTCCCCAGGTCAGCTCCGGCGTCGCCGAGGTGGTCGACTCGGTTCCGCAGACCACGATCCCCTGCGTATGCGCCGCCTCCACATCGATGGAGGCATTCACCCGCCCCGTGGTCACGAGCAGCCGCAGATCCGGCAGTCGTGCCAGTCGGCCGGCCGTGAACGCGGTTCTCTCCCGCATCGCCACGACCACCTCGGCGCCGGTGAGCACCTTGACCAGGTCATCGTCGTCGACGATGGGACGGTGGACGAACTCGACCTCGGAGTCAAGACGGGACCAGTCCGCGAAATCCGCGGCCACCTGCTGATAGTCATCGACTACGACGATGCGCATGTCATTCCCCTCGGTCTGTCCGCGAGTCCGTGCGACGACTGCGTCGCTCCATCACCATCTGAACAAATCCTCGTGCAGACACGATCAGCGCCCCGCAGCCGATACCCAGAGCACCAGCCGCAAGCCATGAACTGTAAGTCAGACCCGCGAAGATGAACCCAGCCACCGCGATGAGCCCAACCGGCCATGTCGGCAGATTTCGATGTTCCAGGACATCGCTCACCGCGACCGCGGCAACGGCCCCGATAGCCACGATGGCGACATCTATCCAAATCACGAGACTAATCATATCGTCAAATTTTTTAGGATGCCTTGCTGAAATTGTCCAAATGTCGGATACCCTGAATGTAGTACACGTCACATCTGATCACCGTCGACCACAAGGGTTCCACCTGGAATGAAGACTTTCCCCAACCTGAGCAAACGACAAAGGAGTCTCAGTGCTTAGGTTCATGTCCATCCGAACACTGACCTACCTGATTCTGGCATTCGTCGCCTCCAGCTTCGCCTACCTTCTGGCCGCCGGCCTGATGCATCCCGAAGCAATCCTCTACCCTCCCATCGCGAAGGAACCGGTCCCCCTCGAGACCGCGCAGCAGTACTTGGATGCTCGCAACATCAATCCGGATGTGCCGCTGTTCCAGCGGTATGCGAACTGGCTCGGCGGATTGGTCCGCGGTGACCTCGGCGTCACCACAGGCACCAATAAGGCGATGGTCCCGGTCTGGGAAGAGCTGCTCAACCGTGTGCCCATCAGCCTGCGCCTGGTGCTGCTCGGTACGATCATCGGAACCGTTCTCGGCGTCGCCCTCGGAATGGTCTCGGCTGTTCGCCGCCGCTCGATCGACGACCGGGCCTTCACCTTCGGTTCGTTTCTCATCCTGGCCCTTCCGACACCGGTGATCATCCTCATCGTCCAACAGATCAACCAAGGTGTCCTCGACCTCACCGGCTGGGGTCTGCCGGCTATCAACCCCATCAATCCTCTCCTCGAGCCCGGGTCATGGGACGCGATCTCCTATCAGATCAAGGCTCTGGTGATGCCGACGATCGTTCTCACCGCAACTGCCGCAGCTTCGTATTCCAGGTATATGAAAGTCACGGCCCTTGACGTGCTCGGCAGCGACTATCTGAGAACGGCTCGCGCGAAGGGGCTTCGCCGCGGCCAAGCGATGACACGCCACGGTCTGCGCATGGCTCTGATCCCCATGGGACAGTACTTCGCGTTTGCAGTCGGGGCGGCTTTCGCCGGCTCGCTGTTCGTTGAGCTCATGTTCAACTGGCAAGGCATCGGCCGCTTCGCCATTTCCTCGATTTCGCTGGCCGACGTGAACGGAACGGTGGGAGTTGTGCTCTACACAGCCGTACTGACCCTGCTGTCAGCAACCCTTGCAGATTTCCTGCAGGGCGTCCTCGATCCCCGGGTGAGGTGAGAGCATTGAGTAAAGAGAGTTCAGGAGTCTGGAACACGACGCTCGGTACACCAGATCCGACACATGTGCCAGATCCGGACCGGACCGACGAGAATGTTCACGTGCCGGCACCCCTCGGACGGACGGCTCTCATCCGACGCAGGTTCTTCCGCAGCTCGGGTGCCTGGATCGGACTGACGACCTTCGTGCTGCTGATCCTCGTCGCGATCTTCGCGCCGATGATCTACCAGTACGGGCCGTTCGAACGCGATCTCGCGAATTCACTGACCGGACCGACGCAGTACCATTGGTTCGGAGTCAACGAAAACGGACTCGACATCTTCGCCCGAACCATGCAGGGACTGAGGATCTCGCTGGTCATCGGTATCGGCACCGCCATCCTCACCTCGCTCCTCGCAGTACTCGTCGGCACCGTTGCCGGCTACGTCAGCAGCAAAGGAAAATGGGGCGCGATTGCCGACGGATTCCTCGTCAACCTGACGAACCTCTTCCTCGTCGTCCCCGCGCTTCTGCTGATGATGCTCTTCAGCCCGGCGCTCCAACAGGCATCATGGCTGTGGATGATCCCGCTGCTGTCTCTGTTCGCCTGGATGCTCACCGCTCGTGTCCTGCGCGCCATGACCCAGCAGCTGGTCAGGACCGAATACGTCGAAGCGGCCAAGTTCATGGGAGTCAATCCTGTCGTCAACATCCTGCGTCACATCATTCCCAATATCGCCAGCTGGATCATCATCGACACGACGCTCGGCGTCAGTGCTGCGATCCTCGGCGAAACCGGTCTGTCGTTCATCGGCTTCGGCATTCAGTACCCGCAGGTCTCGCTGGGAACTGTGCTCCAGGACTACAACATCTCAGCTCCGTACACCTGGATCCCGCCCGCAATGGTGCTCGCGGCGCTCGTCATCTCCATCAACATGATGGGCGAGGCGCTGCGAGACGCCCTCGACCCGACCAGCGATTCCAGCAGACTCTGAGGCCGATGACAATGACTGACACTGTGCTCACAGTGAACGATCTGAGCGTATCGTTCCCGTCCGAAACCAACACCGTTCATGCGGTCCAGAACCTGTCCTACGAGGTCAGGAAGGGCGAGGCCCTGGCGATCGTCGGGGAATCCGGTTCGGGCAAATCCGTCAGTTCGCTGGCCGTGATGGGGCTGCTGCCGGTCAACGCGAGCGTCTCTGGTCGCATCGACCTGCTCGGCCGCAACATGTTCGAGCTCAATGACAGACAACTGTCCACCCTCCGCGGAAACACGGTTTCGATGGTGTTCCAGGACCCATTGTCGGCTTTGACTCCCGTCTACGAAGTCGGTCGACAGATCTCCGAGGTCGTTCGGATCCATCACCCCGAGGTATCACAAGCCAAAGCTGATGCGCGCTCGGTCGAACTCCTCGACTCTGTCGGCATCCCGGATCCGAGCAGGCGCGCCAAACAGTATCCGCACGAGTACTCCGGCGGAATGCGGCAACGAGCCATGATCGCCATGGCGATCGCCAATGAACCCGAACTCATCATCGCCGACGAACCGACAACCGCCCTGGACGTCACTATCCAGGCGCAGGTGATGGACCTGCTCAAGTCGGCACAGGAAATGCTTGGTGCCGCCACCGTTCTCATCACGCATGACATGGGCGTGGTGGCCGGGTTCGCCGACCGCGTCTTGGTCATGAAGGAATCGCGGATGGTTGAGGAAGGGGATGTCGAGGAGATCTTCTACAGACCCAGGGAGAAGTACACCCGAGATCTCTTGGCCGCAGTGCCGCGTATCGATCTCGACGATCCGAGCGAATCGAAGAGCATCGCGGGTTCGGCGATGGCCAAAGTTGCTGAGGTCTCCGAGACCCTCCTCCCTCGGGAGAAGCGTCCCGTCGTCCTCGAGGTGACCGACCTCGAACGCATCTTCCCTATCACCAAGGGTGCGCTCATCCGTAAGAAGATCGGCGAGCAACGGGCCGTAGACGGCATTTCGTTCGACATCCGTGAAGGCGAATGCCTTGCTCTGGTCGGTGAATCCGGATCGGGTAAGACCACTACCCTGCTGGAGATCATGCAGCTGCGCAAGCCGCAGAAGGGCACGATCAGGATCAACGGCAAAGACACTTCTTCGCTCACTCGCGCAGACCGAGCGACGATGCGCAGCGACGTGACGGTAGTGTTCCAAGACCCGATGGCGGCACTGGATCCGAGGATGCCGATCAGCGACATCCTCAAGGAGCCGATGCAGGTTCAGGGGTACAGCAAGGAACGTATGAATGAGCGGGTCGATTGGCTGCTGACGACCGTCGGCCTCACGCCCGAACATGCTTCTCGGTATCCGGCCCAGTTCTCCGGCGGTCAGCGACAGCGTGTGGGGGTGGCTCGCGCACTGGCCTGCGAGCCGAAACTCATCGTTCTCGACGAGCCGACCAGCGCCCTGGACGTCACTGTTCAGGCCGGAGTGCTGAAGATGCTTGCCGACCTCAGGTCCCGATTGGGCGTGAGCTTCCTATTCGTCTCCCACGATCTGTCGGTCGTCCGTCACATCTCCGACCGCATCGCGGTGATGAAGTCCGGAAAGCTGGTCGAAATAGGAGACACCGCAAACGTCTTCGACGACCCGCGGCACGCGTACAGCCGCGAGCTGCTTGCTGCAGTTCCGATCCCTGATCCGGCCAAGGCCCGGGCTCACCGCAGCACCACGATCGATGCCGAGGCGTTCTCCGGTTTTGGTGAGTCCCGATGACGAGAGAACTCATCGCTCTTGCCGGCTGTCACTCGCCCCCGGCCGTTCGACTGCGCGCCCGAACCGTAAAGGAGCATCCAACAAGCAACGTCTCAAGAGCTTGACCACCATGTGAGTTCGTGGTGAGGACACCACCGGCTCAGCTTCTCAGCCCCGCACCGGCCGAATACCGTCGCAAGGCGGCGGCCTCGAAATCAAAGGAGATGCAGAAAATGATTCTCAGAAAGAAGTTCACCTGCGGAGTCGCCGCCATGGCAATCGCGGGTCTCGCGCTGGCAGGGTGTTCTCAAGCACCCGAAGGCGGCGGCAAGGACGGCGATGACAATGCGCTCGACGCCAGCGCCAATGAGATCAATGCGAAAGACCGCGGTGAGGTCGGCGACGGAGGCGACCTGCGACTGACGAACAATGCGTTCCCCGCGAACTGGAACATCCTCAATCTCGACGGATACGAGACCAATACCAACGACATGATGGATATGATCTATCCCGATCTGTACAGCTACACGGCCGATGGCGAGGTCGTCCCGAACAAGAACTACACGAAACGCCTCGACGTGGTCTCCGAGGATCCTCTCGTCGTCGAGATCGAACTCAACGAGGGTATGAAGTGGTCGGACGGCACTCCGATCGACTACAAGTCCATTGAAAATGTCTTCAAGACGATGGACGGGTCGAAGGAGGACTACAATATCGTGTCCTCCGAGGGCTATGACCAGGTCAAGAAGATCGAGAAAGGCGACAACGACCTCACTGCCAGGGTGACGTTCAAAGAACCTTACGCGGACTGGAAGGGGCTGGCCGACGTTGCCCCCGACTCTCTCGTCAAGGATGCAAAGACCTTCAACGATGCGTGGGTCGATGGTCCGAAGGTCACCGCAGGACCGTACAAGGTCAAGAAGATCGATTCGAAGAACAAGACCGTCCAGATGGAGCCCGATGACAACTGGTGGGGAGACAAGGCTCCCCTGGATTCTGTCCTCATCACCACGATCGAAGATCCTTCGGCAGCGGCCTCAAGCTTCCAGAACGGACAGCTCGATGCCATTGAGACCACGGTTCCTGCCCAATACTCTGTCGTCAAGCCGATGATCGACAATGGTGCCGAACTGCGCCGCGCATCAGCACCGGATTGGAGCCACATCACTCTCAACGGTGAAAAGGGCGGACCGTTGGCTGATGAGACTCTGCGCCAGGCGGTCTTCAAGACCCTCGACCGCAAGGAGATCTTCCTCTCGGTCAACTCGACGATGCCTTACCCGAAGGACACCGAGCAGCTCAACAACCGCATGCTCATGACCAATCAGAACGGGTACAAGGACACCTCTGACGGTCGCGCCGATGCTGACGCGGACGCCGCAAAGAAGATGCTCGAAGACGCCGGCTACGAGTACGACGACTCGGGCAAGGCGACGAAGGACGGCGAGCCGATCACACTCGAATACGTCTACAACGACGGTTCGAAGACGAACGAAGCAGTCCTGCCCGTTGTCCAGGAGAACCTCAAGGAGATCGGTGTCACAGTCAAGGAGCACAAGGTTCCGCCGACGGATCTCTTCGCCAAGTACATCGATCCCGGCAAGTACGATATGACGCTGTTCGGCTACTCAGGCAACCCGTTCCTCTCCAGCGGCGACTCGATCTGGAAGACCAATGGCGGCCAGAACTTCAGCAACATCGGTGATAAGGAAGTCGACAAGCTCCTCAACAAGGCAGCGACTTCCACCGATGAAGACGAGCGAGCAGATCTGATGAATCAGGCAGACGATAAGCTCTGGGACGTCGCCGGCGTCATCCCGCTGTGGCAGTCCTACGACTTCTTCGTCGTCAACCCCGACCTCGCCAACTACGGCGCCTTCGGCTTCGAAAGCCCCGACTGGACGAAGATCGGATACGTCAAGGGATCTGACAAGCTCAAGTGATCCTCAGGTGATTCTCGTCTGAGTGGCTGGGGCCGCTGCCGACAGGCAGCGGCCCCAGTTGCTTCCTCCGTTCCCTCTCCCTGCTTCGGCAGTGCCAACGGAAAACGCACAGAAGCGCCGAGGTGGCGCAGACGAATCGTCTGCGCCACCTCGGCGCTGGTGTTCGTTCTGCCGCGGACGACGGTCAGCGGCTGATCAGGACATGCTCAGAAGCAGACCGCGCCCTTCGACGCCGACTGCACGAGCTTCGCGTACTTGCCGAGCACACCGGTCAGGCGGTGGTTGTCCGGGATCGTCCAGGTCTTGCGACGTTCGGCGAGCACCTCCTCATCGACGTGGAGCTCGATGGAGCGAGCGGCGATGTCGACGGTGATTTGGTCCCCGTCCTCGACGAGTGCGATCGGGCCGCCGTCGACGGCCTCGGGAGCGATGTGGCCGATGCACAGACCGGTCGATCCTCCGGAGAATCGGCCGTCGGTGAGCAGCAGGACGTCCTTGCCGATTCCTGCGCCCTTGATGGCTCCGGTGATCGCGAGCATCTCGCGCATTCCGGGGCCGCCCTTGGGACCCTCATAGCGGATGACGACGACATCGCCCTTCTTCAGCTCACCGCCCAGCACAGCGTCCATGGCCGGCTTCTCCTGGTTGAACACGCGCGCCGTGCCTTCGAAGACGTCGGCGTCGAAGCCGGCCGACTTCACCACGGCACCTTCGGGTGCCAGCGATCCCTGCAGCACGGTGAGACCGCCGGTGGCGTGTATCGGATTGTTCAGGGCCCGCAGGATCTTCCCGTCCGGGTCCGGAGGGTTGATGGATTCGAGGTTCTCGGCCACGGTCTTGCCGGTCACCGTCATGCAGTCGCCGTTGAGCAGCCCGTTGTCGAGCAGGGCCTTCATGATCACGGGCACGCCGCCGATTTTGAAGACGTCGTTCATCACGTACTGGCCGAAGGGCTTGACGTTGCCCAGGTGCGGGACCTTGTCGCCGATGCGGTTGAAGTCGTCGAGCTCGAGGGTGACACCGGCCTCGTGGGCGATGGCCAGCAGGTGGAGCACGGCATTGGTCGAGCCGCCGAAGGCCATGACCACGGCGATTGCATTGTGCAGCGATTCGCGCGTGATGATGTCCTTCGTCGTGATGCCGCGACGCAGCAGTTCGACGACGGCTTCGCCCGACTTCCGCGCGAACATCGTGCGGTTGCGGTGGATGGCCGGCGGGGCGGCCGAGCCGGGCAGCGACATGCCCATGGCTTCGGCCGCAGAGGCCATGGTGTTCGCCGTGTACATTCCGCCGCAGGCACCCTCACCGGGGCAGACGGCGCGCTCGATGGCGTCGACGTCACCTTGGGTGATCGTCCCCGCCCGGCAGGCGCCGACGGCTTCGAAGGCGTCAATGAGGGTGACTTCCTTCTCCGAGCCGTCCGAGAGCTTCGCCGTCCCCGGCATGATCGAACCGTTGTAGAGGAACACGCTGGACAGCCCGAGGCGGGCGGAGGCCATGAGCATTCCGGGAATCGACTTGTCGCAGCCGGCCATGAGGACCGAACCGTCGAGCCGCTCGGCACTCATCACCGTCTCGACGGAGTCGGTGATGACCTCGCGGGAGACCAGCGAGTAGTGCATGCCCTCATGGCCCATGGAGATGCCGTCGGAGACCGAGATTGTTCCGAATTCCAACGGGAAGCCGCCGGCCTCGTGGACACCTTCTTTGGAGGCCTGGCCGAGGCGCTGCAGCGACATATTGCAGGGCGTGATCTCGTTCCACGAGGTCGCGATGGCGATCTGGGGTTTGACCCAGTCGTCGTCGCCCATGCCGACGGCGCGCAGCATGCCGCGCGCAGCGGTGGCTTCGAGCCCATCGGTGACATCGCGGGAACGGGGTTTGATGTCGGGGGTGTTCGTGTTCGTATCGATGCTCATGCAGGCATGCTACGCCCGATTCCAGCATCCGCACGCCCGACTCTCGCATGGTGGAACCTCTCCTGGGCACCATGCGAGAGTCGGTCGCTCAGCCGACGATTCGACCCTGCTTAGGTCAGGCTCTCGTGACCTATTGTCGGTGCCTCAGACCTTGACGAGGTTGACCGGTTTCTCACCGTCGTTGATCCGGCGGACCTGCTCGGCGAGGATCTTCACGACCCGCGGCTCGAAGGCCGAGGTGTCCCCGCCGACATGCGGAGTCACGAGCGTATTCGGCGTCCCCCACAGCGGGTGATTCCGCGGCAGCGGCTCGGGATCGGTGACGTCGAGAGCGGCGTGGAGGCGCCCGGTCGTCAGCTCGGCCACGAGAGCGTCGGTGTCGACGACCTTGCCGCGGGCGACATTGACGATGAGCGCATTGTCGGGCAGCAGTCCGAGGAACTCGGCATCGACGAGGTGGTGCGTGCCCTCGTTGAGCGGGGTGATGAGCACGACCACCTCGGTGTGGGGAAGCAGCTGGGGCAGCTCATCGACGCCGTGGATCTTGCCGCGGTCGTCCTCACGCGCACTCGAGGCGACACGGGTGAGCTGAACTTCGAACGGGTCGAAGCGGTCGGCGATGGCCGAACCGATCTCGCCGACGCCGACGATCATCACCCGACGATCCTGCAGGGACCGGTACCGGTGATGCTCCCACGTCCGGGAGACCTGTGAGCGCACGGCGTCATCGATGCCGCGCAGGCTCGCCAGGGTCAGGGCGAGCGCGAGCTCGGCGGTTCCTCCGGTGTGCACTCCCGAGGCGGTCGCGACCTCGATGCCGCGCTCGGGCAGATGCGCCACGGGGTCGTAACCGGTCGTCTGGGTGATGACGAGCCGCAGGTTCGTCAGCTCGTCGAGCATCTCGATGGTCGGGCCGGAATTCAGATACGGCAGGACGACGACGTCGACGTCATCGTGGCTGAGCTTCGGCGAACGCTCGGCATCGGAGAAGACGACGAGGTCGACATTGGCCCGTTGGTGGGCGGGGATCTGGGCGATCACCCGGTTGCGGAGCTCGGAATTCGGGAATGCGATCGTGGTGATGGACATGCCCTCATTCTGACACGCCGCCCGAACCGGCGCCGAGACCTTCATCACTCTGAGATGACCGGCCTCGTCACTCAGGCAGAGCGCGTCCGATCCGCGCGAACACCGACTGGAGGACCTCAAGCTCCTCATCGCTGACATGCTCGAAGAAGATCTCGTCGACATAGTCCTTGTGCTGCGATCCGGCGGCGAGGAACGCCTGCGCCCCGGCCTCGGTGAGCGCCACATTGTGGGCACGCCCGTCCTCGGGACACGGAGTCTTCGTCACCAGCCCCGAGTCTTCGAGGACCTTGATCCGGTAGTTCAGTCGCGACGGCGAGAACACGAGTTTCCTGGCCAGGGCACTCATCGTCAGCGTCCGCTCGGGCGCCTCCCACAGCAGGAGGAGCGTGTTGTAGTCACTGACGGTCAGACCCGCATCGTTCTTCAGCTGCGCCTCGAGGGCCTGGCGGACCCGCTGCGATGTCTCGAAGTAGGTCCGCCAGGCGTTCTGCGCCAGGGTCTCCCGGCCGAGGCCGAATCTGATCTCGGTCATTTCAGCCCTCGAGCAGCTGCGCGAACGGGGTGATGCGTTCGGGGTCGAACTCATCGCCGCCGCGCTCACCCGAAACCGCGCCGAAGACGGATCGTGCGGGCGCGGATTCCGGGTCGTCCGCCTCGGCGAGGTCATCGACTCCGAGCCCGGTCAGGCTCGCGGTCAGCGAGACGAGCTCCTCGGCAGCCTGCCGGATGCGCGCATTGAGCGCCCGGCCGCCTTCGACGGAACCCCAGTCGTCGGTGGCGGCGAAGACCGTGGTCGGCACGACGATGCCCTTGAGATAGGCGAGCATCGGCCGCAGCACCGCGTCCCCGGCCAGGGAATGTCGGGCGGTGCCGCCGGTGGAGGCGATGAGCACGGGGGTGCGTGCCAGCGTCCGATCGTCGATGAGCTGCCAGAACAGTGTGTGCAGCCCGACCGGGGCGGCCTTGTAGACGGGGGCGACCGAGACGATGGCGTCCGCGTTCGCAACCGTCGTGAACGCCGTTTCCAGCGCTTCGGACCGGAAGCCGGTCAGGGTCATATCCGTGAGCGCAGTGGCGAGGCTGCGGACGTTGATGATCTCGGTGACCACCTCGGTGCCCACGGACTCCCCCACCGAGGCGGCTGTGGCGAGGATCCGTTCGGTGAGTTTGAGTGTGGTCGAGTCCTCGCTGAGCGAGGTGTTCACGGCCACGATCTTCATCGTCTGCGTGCTCATGCCTGGTCGGCTCCTTCCTTCTTCGCTTCTGCGGCGCGTGCCTGCCGATCCTCGTATGCTCGCGAACCCGGTGCGCCGCCGGGGACCGGGTCGCGGCCCTCGCGGTGGCGGATGACGAGCGATTCGTGGGTCGGGGCGTCGGGGACATCGGCGGGCCGACCCTTCGCGAATTCCTCACGCAGCACCGGGATGACCTCTTCGCCGAGGAGGTCGAGCTGCTCGAGCACGGTCTTGTGCGGCAGCCCGGCATGGTCGATGAGGAACAGCTGGCGCTGGTAGTCCCCGGCCCAGTCCCGGAAGCCCAGGGTCCGCTCGATGACCTGCTGCGGCGAGCCGACGGTCAACGGGGTCTGAGTCGAGAAGTCCTCGAGGCTGGGGCCGTGGCCGTAGACCGGGGCGTTGTCGAAGTAGGGCCGGAATTCGCGCACGGCATCCTGAGAGTTCTTGCGCATGAACACCTGTCCGCCGAGGCCCACGATCGCCTGGCTCGCTGTGCCGTGCCCGTAGTACTCAAAACGCTGCCGGTACAGCTGGACCATCCGGGCGGTGTGCGAGGTGGGCCAGAAGATGTTGTTGTGGAAGAACCCGTCACCGTAGTAAGCGGCCTGTTCGGCGATCTCGGGACTGCGGATCGAACCGTGCCAGACGAAGGGCGGAACCTCGTCCAGCGGAGTGGGCGTGACGGTGAAGCCGTTGAGAGGAGTGCGGAACTTGCCCTCCCAATCGAGGTTCTTCTCCCGCCAGAGACGGTAGAGCAGGTTGTAGTTCTCGACGGCCAGCGGAACACCCGAGCGGATGTCCTTGCCGAACCAGGGGTAGACGGGCCCGGTGTTGCCGCGCCCCATGATGAGGCTGATGCGGCCGTCGGAGAGGTGCTGGGCGTACGAGTAGTCTTCGGCGATGCGCACGGGGTCGGTCGTGGTGATGAGCGTGGTCGCCGTGGAGAGTTCGAGCGTCTGTGTCTGTGCGGCGATATTGGCCAGCAGCACCGGCGGGTTCGCGGGAGCCACGAACGGCGGATTGTGATGCTGGCCGGTGGCGAAGACGTCGAGGCCGACCTCTTCCGCCTTCTTCGCGATCTCCACGGTGTTCTTGATCCGCTGGTGTTCGCTGACCGTGGTGCCGTCGGTGGGGTCGGTCGTGACATCCCCGATGGTGAAGATTCCGAATTCCATGTCTGCTCCTGCTTCTCGGGACTGCGTTCACTAGCTTCAATTTTGAAGTAACTAGTTGAAAGCTTAACAGACATGGTCATGGAAGTATTCCCGGGGATCGATCGAGGCTGAGGACGGGGACCGATCGAGGCTGAGAACACAGAAGTGCCCCACCTCCGAGGCGGGGCACTTCGCGGGAAGCTCGGCTGAGGTCAGATCCAGAGCGCGGGATCCTCGAGGACGAAGTCCGGGTACTTCGCTGCGCTCTCCGCGTCCGCGGAGGACGTCGAGTCAGCGGCATCCGCGCTGGACTTCGCGCCGCCAGAGGCGGAGGAGGCGGCCCCCGTCTCCTCGACGACGGCGTCGGGCTTCCTCTTCGCGCGCACCGTCGCGGGAATCCCCACGGCACTCGAATCCGCTGCGACGTCCTTGACGACGACGGCGTTGGCGCCGACAGCAGAATTGTCGCCGACGACGACGGGACCGAGGATCTTCGCCCCCGCGCCGATGAGCACATGATTGCCGATCGTCGGATGCCGCTTCGTCTGCGCCATCGAGGTGCCGCCGAGCGTCACCTGGTGGTAGAGCATGACATCATCGCCGATCTCCGAGGTCTCGCCGATGACGACTCCATTGGCGTGGTCGATGAAGAACCGACGGCCGATCTTCGCTCCCGGGTGGATCTCGACCCCGGTGAGCGTGCGCACCATCTGCGACATGAGACGCGCCGGGGTCTTGCCGGAATCGCGCTGCCAGAGCCTGTGCAGTCCGCGGTGAGCCCAGATCGCGTGCATTCCCGGATACGAGACCAAGGAGACGAAATCACTCGTCGCCGCGGGATCACGCCGGCGCACGGTCTCGAGGTCTTCGCGCAGGGTCTTGCGCACCTCGGGGCGGCTGAGCCCATAGACCGCCGCTCCCGCGGCCGCAGCGGCCGCCGTCCACAGTGCTTTCATCATGTCCGTCCTCGTGCTCACTCGTCGTGTCTGGTCTGCTTTGATTCTGCACCTGCGCCACCTCGGTGTGCGGCCTCGGTGTGTCGCTGCGCTTCGGTCGGGCCGTGCCGCCTCGTTCTCGTCGACAGATCCGAGACAGCGAGGGCGCCAAACCGGAGTTTGACGCCCTCATGCCGATGCCTCGGTGTCAGTCGAGGTACTCGGAGAACAGCGGGGTCGACAGGTAGCGCTCACCGAAGTCGGGCAGGATCGCGACGACGCGCTTGCCGGCGTTCTCCGGCCGGGCGCCGACCGCCTCGGCGGCAACGAGCGCGGCACCGGAGGAGATGCCCACGAGCAGCCCCTCTTCCTTCGCGACTTCACGGGCACGGTCGATGGCGGCATCGTTCTCAACGGCGACGACCTCGTCGTAGATCTCGGTGTCGAGGATGCCGGGGACGAAGTTCGCGCCGAGGCCCTGGATGGCGTGCGGGCCGGCCTTGCCTTCGGTCAGCAGCGGCGAGGCGGCGGGTTCGACGGCGACGATCTTGACGTCGGGGTTGGCCTCGCGCAGGGCAGCGCCGGCACCGGAGATGGTGCCGCCGGTGCCGATGCCGGAGACGAAGATGTCGACCTTGCCGTCGGTGTCGGCGAGGATCTCGGGGCCGGTGGTCGACTTGTGGATCTCAGCATTCGCCTGGTTCTCGAACTGGCGCACGAGCACAGCGCCGTCAGCGGCGAGTTCCTCAGCCTTGGCGACAGCGCCCTTCATGCCCTCGGCCTTGTCGGTGAGGACGAGCTCGGCACCGAAAGCGCGCAGCAGTGCACGACGCTCCTTCGACATCGACTCCGGCATGGTCAGCTTCACCTGGTACCCGCGGGAGGTGCCGACCATCGCCAACGCGATGCCGGTGTTGCCCGAGGTGGCCTCGACGATCGTGCCGCCGGGCTTGAGCTCACCCGACTTCTCTGCCGCGTCGATCATGGCCACGCCGATCCGGTCCTTGACGGAATTGCCGGGGTTGTACGACTCGAGCTTGGCGACGATCTCGGCACCGGTTCGCTCGCTGGCCTTGTTGACGCGGATCAGCGGCGTACGGCCGACCAGGTCGGAGACATTGTTGAAGATGGTCAATGTAAGTCCTTTCACGCTTCTGTATTCACCCACCGCCACAGGCCCTCACTGTTTGGCAGACCTGCTGAGACAGGGATTGAGCGACAGCTGGCATCTCGTGGTCCGAGACGGCTTGTGCTCATCTTAACCACGCCTCCCCTGAACATGTTCCCAGAATTGTTGCTCAACAATCCGTGTTCGCTCGCGGCGAAACCATTCGACTTATCGTGTAACATTCGGCGTTCCTGCGGCGAGGACTCGTGAACGTCGATCGCATACGACCCTTCAACCGCTGAGCAATCGGGACCGGCTTCTCGCGCCCGCGGCAGCACGGGTGCCGGGCGCGGCGCGGACGTCGATACCGATACGATTGTGCTCATGGCTATTCATCCCATCGTCGTCTACGGCGAGCCCGTTCTGCATCGCCGGGCCGAGAAGATCACCGAGTTCGACGAGGCTCTCGCCGCGCTCGTCGCTGACATGCACGAGACGCTTGACGCCAGCAACGGCGTCGGCCTGGCCGCACCGCAGATCGGCGTCGGCAAGGCTATCTTCGTCTTCAACGCCGATGACGATCACGGCGTCCGCCGCCGCGGCACCTTCGTCAACCCCATCCTCATCGCCTCGAAAGTCCCCGATACCCGCCCGGATCCCGAGGACGAGTCCGAGGGGTGCCTATCGGTGCCCAGTCTCGACTTCCCCCTCAAGCGCGCCGACCGGGTCACCGTCAACGGCGTCGATGAATCGGGACGGCCGGTGACGCTCACCGCCGAAGGCTGGTTCGCCCGCATCATGCAGCACGAGTACGACCACCTGCAGGGGACTCTCTACGTCGACCGGTTGGACAAACGCTGGTCGAAGAAGTGGAAAAGTGCGCAGGCGGCCCACGGCTACAACGAACCCGGCCGTTCCTGGATGCCGGGAGTCGACCCGGACCCCTTCGGACACTGAGGAGATCGGGCCTCGAGTTCGTCGATGGACTCAGGCCTCGAGTTCGTCGATGGACTCAGGCCTCGAGTTCGTCGATCGACTTCTGTGCCGCGGCCAGTCGGGTGTCGAAGTCGTCGAAGTCATCGGCCGTCTCGTCGAGTTCAGCGACGAGACCGGAGATGATCGACGATTGTGATTCCGCATCGATGCGCAGCTCCCGGAACTGCCAGTCGGCGGAATCGTCGGCGGCGGTGCGGGAGAGCACGTCGAGGACGCGGTCACCGAGTTCGCGTGAGCGTTCGGAGTTGTGCAGCAGCATGAGCTGCTCGTCGAGTTCCAGCAGCCGTTCATAGTACTCGTACATCGACTCGACTCGATGCGCCATCGAGGTGAAGGCGACGGCCAGCTTCTGCAGATAGGTCTCAACCGACTTCGCGGTTCCCGCATCACGGATGCCCTCGATCTCCTCCCGCAGGCTCACGAGTTCCTGCAGACGGATGCCCACGGATGCCACAGCATGGTCGAGGTCGACTCGCGAGACATGGTCTCTGAGGATCGGATGGGTCCACGCACGGGTCCGAACGATCTTGCGGGCGATCATCACGGCCAGGTGGAACAGACGCTGCTCATCGGTGTCGCGCCCGTCTTTGCGCCCGGCGACATAGCCGAGGCTGGCCGGGGTGATCCAGCGGGCGCCGGTGGCCGTGGAACGATTCTTCCGGCTCAGGCGCTTCGGATCACGCAGGTATTTCGGCCCGGTGACGGCGGCGAAGATACCGGTGCCCACCGCTGTGGCCGCTCCCATCCCGCCGAAGGTCAGTGCCGCGTCCCCGAACCCTGACAGCAGGGCGATCCCTCCGGGTGCGGCGAATCCGGCGGTCATGGCCGTACCGGCGGCGGTGCCGCCTTTGAAGAGAACACTCGAGCGGAAGAAGTTGCGGCCCATCCCGCCGGTGAGCATGATCGCGCTCGGCGCTCCTGCCGTGTATCGGTAGCCGCGGGCATTCCACGCGCGCATGACGTCGTCGTTGACGCTCTCGGGCACGAGGACCCGATAGATCGGGGCCGTCTTCCCGCACTCTCTCTTCCACAGAGACTTCCACTCGGACACCGTTTCACCTCCACGCGTGTGGTGCACGACTGCGGCACCCAGACTGCCGAGGGGAATCGGCAGCGACCGCAGGAGAATGCGGAAAAGCCACACCCTCCGCTGTGCTCGGGAGCCGGTCGGCTCCCTTGGACGCACAGTCTAGAGGGTGTGGCTGGATCAATCCTGAGTCGAAGCTCAGCCGTTGATCTTCGCGAGGATGAGATCCTTGGCCTTGCCGGCATCGGCCTGACCGCGGGTGGCCTTCATGATCGGGCCCATGAGCGCACCGATGGCCTGCATCTTTCCGCCCTTGATCTTCTCGACCACATCGGGGTTGGCTGCGATGGCCTCCTCGACTGCGGCTTCGAGAGCTCCGGTGTCCTCGACGATCTCGAGGTCACGGGCCTTCATCACCTCGGCGGGGTCGCCCTCACCGGCAGCGACTCCGGACAGGACGTCCTTGGCCAGCTTGTCGTTGAGTTTGCCCTGACCGATGAGCTCGACGAGCTCGGCCACCTGTGCAGGGGTGACGAGCTCGGTGGGGCGCTTCTCTTCCTGGTTCGCCAGGCGGGCGACCTCACCGGTCCACCACTTGCGGGCCTGGGCCGGCTTCGTGCCGGCGGCCACGGTGTCCTCGATGGCCTCCAGCAGTCCGGCGTTGACGATGTCACGCATCTCGAGATCGCTGAAATTCCACTCGGCGAGCAGCCGCCGACGCTTCTGCGCCGGCAGCTCGGGCAGAGTCGCCCGCAGCTGCTCGACCCAGTCGCGGCTGGGCTCCAACGGTACGAGATCCGGTTCCGGGAAGTAGCGGTAGTCATCGGCATCGGACTTCGGCCGTCCCGAGGAGGTCTCGCCGGTCTCTTCGTGGAAGTGACGGGTCTCCTGGACGATCTTCTCGCCGGCCTCGAGCAGGGTCGCCTGGCGGGCGATCTCGAAGCGCACGGCGCGTTCGATCGAGCGGAAGGAGTTGACGTTCTTCGTCTCCGTGCGGGTGCCCAGCGGAGCATCGGGGCTCTCGCGCAGGGAGACGTTGACGTCGGCGCGGACATTGCCCTGTTCCATGCGGGCCTCGGAGACGTCGAGGGCGCGGAAGATGTCCCTCAGCGTGCGCACATAGGCTGCGGCCACCTCGGCGGCGCGTTCTCCCGTCCCGGTGATCGGGTGGGTGACGATCTCCACGAGGGGAACACCGGCGCGGTTGTAGTCGACGAGCGAATGGTCCGCGCCCTGGATGCGGCCGGTGGCCCCGCCCACATGCGTGTTCTTGCCCGCGTCCTCCTCCATGTGGGCGCGTTCGACGGGGACGGTGACGATGGTGCCGTCCTCGAGTTCGACCTCGACCTGACCTTCGGAGGCGATGGGCTCATCGGACTGGCTGGTCTGGAAGTCCTTGGGCACGTCCGGGTAGAAGTAGTTCTTGCGTGCGAACCGGCAGGTCTCGGCGATCTCGCAGCCGAGCGCCAGACCGATCTTGATCGCGTACTCCACGCCCTTCTCGTTGACCACGGGCAGGGACCCGGGCAGACCGAGAGACGTGGGGGTCACGTTCGTGTTCGGTCCCCCGCCGAAGGTGTTGGGGGCGGCATCGAACATCTTGGTCGCGGTGCCGAGCTCGACGTGGACCTCGATGCCGATGACCGGATCGTACTTCTTGATCGCGTCTTCGTATTTCACTTGGCTTCCAGTCCTTCCGCGAGAGTGTCGAGCACACGTCCGCCGGCAGATTCGAGTGCGGCTTCGAGCGGTCCTGCCACCTCGTAGAGCTTGATGTCTTCGCGGGCCGGGGCCAGTATCTGGAATCCGACGGGCAGACCGTCGGCCAGTCCTGCCGGCAGCGACAGACCGGGGATGCCGGCGAGGTTCGCCGGGATCGTGGCGACATCGCCGAGGTAGAGGGCCATGGGATCCGCGGCCTTCTCCGCGCCGAACTTCAGCGCGGTGGTCGGAGCGGTCGGGGACACGAGGACGTCGGCGGCTTCGAAGGCCTTGGCGAAGTCGTTCTGGACCAGGGTGCGGATCTTCTGCGCCGAACCGTAGTAGGCGTCGAAGTATCCGGCCGACAGCGCGTAGGTGCCGAGGATGATGCGGCGTTTGACCTCATCACCGAAACCGGCGGCGCGGGTGGCCGACATGACGGTCTCCGCGGTGACGGGCCCGGACTCGGGTTCGACCCGCAGACCGTAGCGCATGCCGTCATAGCGGGCGAGGTTCGATGATACTTCGGAGGGCATGATGAGGTAGTAGGCGTCGAGCGCATAGGAGATCGCCGGGCAGTCGACCTCGACGATCTCGGCACCGGCGGCTGCTGCGACATCGAGGGCGGCGGAGAACGCGTCGCGCACTCCGTCCTGGTAGCCCTCGCCGCGCAGCTGCTTGATCACGCCGAGCTTCTTGCCCTTGAGGTCACTGGTCTGTGCGGCATCGAGGAACCCGCCGACCGGTTCGGGCAGCGAGGTCGAGTCGAGCGGATCGTGTCCGGCCAGCAGCTCATGCAGGGCCGCGGCGTCGGCGACGGACCGGCCCATCGGGCCGACCTGGTCGAGGCTTGAGGCCATGGCGATGATGCCGAACCGGGAGATCGATCCGTAGGTCGGCTTGACGCCGACGGTGCCGGTGAACGCGGCGGGTTGGCGGACGGAGCCACCGGTGTCGGTGCCCACGGACAGCGGTGCCTGGAATCCGGCCAGTGCAGCCGCCGCACCGCCGGAGGAGCCGCCGGGAACATGGTCGAGGCTCCACGGGTTGCGGGTGTCACCGAAAGCCGAGTGCTCGGTCGTCGATCCCATCGCGAATTCGTCGAGGTTGGTCTTGCCGAGCACCGGCAGACCGGCGGCCTTGACCTTGTTGTGCACCGTCGACTCGTACGGCGGCACCCAGTTCTCAAGCATCTTCGAACCAGCGGTCGTGCGCACCCCCTCGGTGACGACGAGGTCCTTGAGCGCGACCGGCACACCGGCGAGCGCATGGACGTCCTCACCGGCTGCGCGCTTGGCGTCGACGGCCTTCGCGGTCTGCAGTGCCAGCTCGTCGGTGACGGTGATGAAGGAGTTGAAGTCATCCTCGGTGGCGGCGATGCGGTCGAGGTGCGCCTGAGTGACCTCGACGGAGGAGAACTCGCCGGACTTCAGTCCTGCCGCGAGTTCGAGTGCGCTCTTATTCGTCATCTCTGTCATCTCATTCCTCCCCGAGGATCTGCGGAACGAGGAACTTGTCATCGGCTGCGGCCGGGGCCGAAGCCAGGGCCTGCTCGCTGCTCAGCGTCTCGCCCACGACATCGGGTCGCATGACGTTCGTCAGCGGGATCGGATGGCTCGTCGCGGGCACATCGTCGCCGGCCACTTCGTTGATCCTGGCGACGTTTCCCAGAATTGTGCTCAGGTCACCGGCGAGCGATTTCAGCTCGTCTTCGCTCATGGCGATCCGAGACAGTGAAGCCAGATGCTCCACCTGTTCGGGGGTGATTGCGGAAGACTCCGTCATTCCCTGCCTTTCATCGTCGTTAACACTGCCACCCAGTCTAGTCTCTCAGCCGGGCACGACCGTCGGCTGCGGGAGTCGGCGTCGGTCACATCTCACATTCGTCGGATCACCTCCAGCGTCGTCCGTCGGAACGCTGCCACAGCCGCATGCTCTTCGTCCCGCCTCGTCGCCAGAAACACTCGCCTCTCTAGAGGCTGGGACAGCCTCTTGGCCACCAATGGATAACTAGCCGGGATCGCCATGATCGGCATGAGCGTCATCGCGATGCCTGAGCTGGCCATAGCGGCGGCGACAAAGTATTCCCCGACTTCGGCCACGTGGATCGGGACCACGTCCAGGTCGTCGAACAGGGCATCGAGGACCCGTCGGTCGTCGTCTTCGACCCGACCGACGATCAGGTCCTGTCCATCGAGCTGTGTCAAATCGATGGGCTCGGGCCAATGGGCGGCTGGATGCCGAAGCGCCGTGACCAGCCGAAGGGCATCGGCGAAGAGGAATTCCAGAGACAGACCCGAGGAATCTTCGTCACCTGGTGACTCGGGATGCTCATGGATCAGCGCCACATCGGCGTCGTGCTGCCTCAGCAGCTGGAATGCTTCGGCTCGAGGGACTTGGACGAACTCCAGACTCATGCGCGGAAAGCGCTGGCACAGCGGCGCGAGGATCTTCGGCAGCAGACCGGCCGACGCCGACTGGAACGTCGCAATCCGCAGTTTGGCCTTCTCCAGTCCAGCGAGCTGCCGAGCGTTGTCTTCAGCCTGGGCCAGTCGCAGGATAACTTCCCGCCCAGCACCCGCCAGTTCCTCACCGGGCGGAGTCAGCGTGACTCCTCGCGAATGCCGCAGGAACAGACACAAGCCGGTTTCCCGTTCCAGCTTCGACATCTGCTGGGAGACGGCGGCCGGGGTGTAGTTCAGAGTTCTGGCGGCGGCCGCGATGCTGCCCTCATCGTGTATGGCCATGAGCATTCGTAAACGAGGCAGATCCAACATGTAACTGTTCCTTACGGCAGAGCCCAGCAATCCTTGCTTGTGAGTCAACGATTCGAATCATACTGTGTGACAAAGCTCACTTGTCTTTCAGGAATCGGAAAGGTCGCCATGCCAGTTCTGACAGCTCTGCGGAAGACCGCTGATCGACGGCTGCACGTTCCTCATGTGTATGTCATCATCTTCGGCCTGATCATCATCGCCGCCGCAGCGACGTACATCGTGCCAGCAGGCTCGTTCGATCGAGTCGAAGATTCCGAGGGCCAGGAGGTCGTCGTTGACGGCAGCTATCAGGCAGCGGAGTCGTCACCAGCCGGCATCATGGACGTCCTGACGTCGGTGCACGCCGGAATGGTCGAGGCAGCTCCGATCATCTTCTTCATCTTCATCGTCGGCGGCGCGTTCGGGGTGTTCCGCGCCACTGGGACTGCCGACGCGGCTGTCTCCCGTATCGCCGACAAGACCAAAGGTCGGGAGATCCTGGTGGTCCCCGCGCTCATGCTCTTCTTCGCTGTCGGAGGCGCCGTCTTCGGTCTGGCGGAGGAAACGATCCCATACATCATGATCATCGCTCCTCTGGCCATCATGCTCGGCTACGATTCGCTGGTCGGAGCTGCCATCGTCCTCGTCGGTGCAGGCTCAGGCTTCTCGGCGGCGTTCATGAACCCCTTCACAGTGGGAGTCGCTCAGGGCATCGCGGGGTTGCCCATCTTCTCTGGGCTGGTACCGCGCATCGTGTTCTGGGTGCTCTTCGTCGCTGTGAGCACGACATATGTCACCTGGTATGCAGTCCGGGTGAGAAGAAACCCGTCGGCGAGCCTGGTCCACGAAGACGATCAGAAACGAGATGACATCGGACCGGCCGAGTCCACGCCGCTGAGTCCCCGGCATATCGCCAATCTCGTCGTTCTGCTGCTGACGATCTGCATTCTCGCCGGCGGCGTGATCGCCTTCGGCTGGTACATTCCCGAGATCTCCGGTCTGTTCCTCGCCATGGGGCTCGTGATGGCTCTCATCGGCGGACTAGGCTTCAGCGAAACGGCGGAGGCGTTCGTGAATGGGTTCCTCGCCATGACCATGGGAGCTCTCGTCATCGGACTGGCCTATGGCGTGCTGACAGTGCTCAGAGACGGCAACATCATGGATACGATGATCCTCGGACTGGCTGATTCCGTCCGGCACCTGCCGACGGAGTTCTCGGCCCTGGGAATGTACGGCGCACAGAGCCTGACGAACTTCGTCGTTCCCTCCGGCAGCGGGCAGGCTGCTCTGACGATGCCGATCATGACGCCTCTGTCCGATCTTGTCGGAGTGAGTCGGCAGACAGCCGTACTGGCCTTTCAATTCGGCGACGGCACCTCGAACATCCTGACGCCCACCTCCGGATACTTCATGGCCGCGCTGGCCGCCGCCGGTGTCTCCTGGACGAAATGGGTGCGCTGGATCTGGCCGCTCATCCTCATCCAGTACGCCCTCGGTGGGATCTTCGTCCTGGTCGCCCATCTGTTCATCTGGCCCGGGAACTGATGGAAGCCGTGGTGAATGCCGACTGCGGCCCGGGCCGGAACTACGAGACCTACGTCCGGGGAGGGCAATCGTGAAGATCGTCGGAGCCGAAGTCCACGCCGTCCGGTTGCCGCTGCATCGGCCGTTCGTCGTCTCCTACGGCCGGTTCGATGACATGCCCTCGATTCTGCTGCGGATCGTCACTGACGAGGGCGTCGAGGGATGGGGCGAAGCGGTTCCGGACCCCCATGTCACGGGTGAGACCTTCGAAGGGGCATATGCCTCCCTGTGCCATGTGCTCCTTCCATGTTTGGAGGGGCTCACCGTCTTCGATACGGCGCAGCTGCATCAGCGCATGGACCGCACCCTGCGGGGCAACCCATCTATCAAGGCCGCTGTCGACATCGCGGTCCATGACGCTTTGGCCACGGCCGTGGATCTCCCACTGTTTCGGGTGCTGGGTGGTCAGGCGCACTCCGAACTCACGCAGCCGTACGTCATCGGCATCACATCCCCGGAGGCTGCGGCAGACGAGGCGAGCGCCGCGGTCGCAGCCGGATACACCGAGATCAAGTTGAAGGTCGGCAGCGACGACGGCGATGACATTCGCCGCATCCGTTCACTCCACCGCGCAGTCAACGGCAGGGCTCGACTCCGGGTCGACGCCAATCAGGGATGGGACCGATCGACTGCGCTGCAGGTCATCAGTCAGACGGCGGACTGCGCGGTCCAATGGTACGAGCAGCCCCTGCCGGCCGACGAGTTGGAGAGCCTGGCAGAGCTTGCTCGTGCGACGGACGCACGCTTGATGATCGACGAAGCCGTCCACACCCCGTCCGACCTGATCCGTGCGGTCCACCTATCAGCTGCGGACATGGTCAACATCAAATTGATGAAGGCAGGCGGGGTGAGACCATCTCTTGCCCTGGCCTCGATCTCAGAAGCCGCAGGCATGCCCTGTCAGATCGGCTCGATGGTCGAGTCGGCGGTCGGAACGATGGCCGGCGTCCACGTCGCCTTCGCGCATCCGGCCATCGTGTCGAATGAGCTCGTGGGTCCCGAGATGATTGCCGAAGACATTGCGGACGTACCTATCCGCGCGGGCCGGGTTCCTCTTCCTGACGGGTCGGGCCTCGGCATTGAGGTCAACCTCAACGCCATTGCTCGGCTCAGGGTCGCCCAGTCGGAGTGGAGCACTTCGTCATCTCGCTGAGGACAGCGGGGCAGACCTCGCAGACGACATGCTGAAGAATCAGGCTGTCTGTCTCTCCGGCCATGTTCTCTCGCCCAAGATGTACCCCGACATGTCGGCGAGCACCCGGTCGGCGTCGGCCTGGGTGAACTCTCCAGCAACGACTCCGGCCTGGAGGTCAGCGGCGAGCTCGGACACGCGAGCATGAGCGGTGTCGACGATGGTGCCTTCGACAATCTGATGCGATCCGCCGTCAGCAACGGCCGACTCCTCGGGGCGGTTGGTCGGCGGTGTGTTCGTGCGCTGGGACGTCAGAGCAGGCTGAGCACTGCGTTTGGTCGACTGCGGTCCTGGATTGAGCACCAGGTCGGCCAGTCCTGCCGTCACCGGTACCGCCGTCAGGGCGCCGGCGACGACCACGCAGGTACCGGCGAGGAGTCGGGGAATCCATCTCATGTCCCACACTCTTCCATCCGAAGCTGTCTCTGAGCTTGGCTGAGTCTGTACCCGGACTTCGAGTTCGGTCACGAATGAGTAAACAGCCACACCATGGAACCGCCCGGGCCCGGGATAAATTCCCTTGGGGCGCCCGGCTCGGAACTCAGACGGTGCTCAGTCGAGGTCTCCTGTCTCCAATAGGGTCCTGAACTGGTCTTCGTCGAGGACGGGCACGCCCAGCGATTCGGCCTTCTCCAGCTTCGACCCGGCGTTCTCGCCGGCGACGACATAATCGGTCTTCTTCGACACCGAGCCCGCGGCCTTGCCGCCGGCACCGAGGATCGCCTCCTTGATCCCGTCTCGAGTGAAGGAGCTGAGCGAACCGGTGGCCACGATCGTCAGACCGTCGAGAGTCTGTGCCGAAGCGTCGCCCTCTTCGTCCTCCATCCGCACCCCGGCGGCCTTCCACTCCTCGACGATCTCGACATGCCAGTCGACGTCGAACCAATCGCGGACGCTCTTCGCGATCGTCGGTCCGATGCCCTCGACTTCGGAGAGCTCCTCGAGCTCGGCGGTGCGAATGGCATCGAGGGTACGGAACTTCGCGGCCAGAGTCCGCGCGGCGGTGGGTCCGACATGTCGGATCGACAGCGCCACGAGCACCCGCCACAGATCCTGATCCTTGGCCTTCCTGATCTCGTCGAACAGCTTCTCCGTGTTCGCGCTCGGCGCACTCGGCTTCTTCGCGGTCCCACGCGTATAGAAGTAGGGGACGAGCTCCCGCTCCCCCGTCGCCACACCCCTGACCTTCTTGTCCCGCCAGATCTTCACATCCGCCAGCGACGCCCGCAGCTGCGAATCCTCGTCGGCGAGTTCGAAGAGGAAGGCCTCGGACGTCAGCGGCGGCGTCCCGGGCTCGGCCGGGGCCGTGAGGGCGAGTGCGGCCTCCTCGCCGAGGGCTTCGATGTCGAAGGCCGCACGGGAGGCGAGGTAGAAGATTCGATTGGCCAGCTGCGCGGGGCACGACCTGGAGTTCGGGCAGCGCAGGTCCTTGTCGCCCTCCTTCTGCTCTCCCAGCTCGGTCCCGCACGACGGGCAGTGGGTCGGCATGACGAATTCGTGTTCGGACCCATCCCGCAGGGCCGCGACCGGTCCGAGCACCTCGGGGATGACGTCCCCGGCCTTGCGCAGCGTGACGGTGTCGCCGATGAGCACGCCTTTGCGTTTGACCTCGTGACCGTTGTGCAGCGTCGCCCGCTCCACGGTCGATCCGGCCACGGTCACCGGCTCCATCACCGCAAACGGCGTGACCCGTCCGGTCCGACCGACCTGCACCTGGATGTCAAGGAGCTTCGTCGTGACCTCCTCGGGCGGGTACTTGAACGCCGTCGCCCACCTCGGCGCACGGGAGGTGTACCCGAGCGTCTCCTGCACGGCGATGTCATCGATCTTGATGACGATGCCGTCGATCTCATGCGTGACGTCGTGACGATGCTCGCCGTAGTAGGAGATGAAGTCTTCGATCTCGTCGACGGTCTCCAGCACCTTGAAGTAGTCGCTGATCGGCAGGCCCCAGGACCGAAACTGTTCGTAGACCTCGGATTGGCGGGCCGGTTCCGGATGCGAATCATCGGCCGGAGTCCACACGGCGATGCCGTGGACGAGCATATGCAGCGGCCTGCGGGCGGTGACGGCCGGGTCCTTCTGGCGCAGCGATCCGGCCGCGGAGTTCCGGGGGTTGGCGAAGGGGGCCTTGCCTTCGGCGACGAGCGCGGCGTTGAGTTCGCCGAACTCCTCGATGGGGAAGAACACCTCACCGCGGATCTCGACCTCGGCCGGAGGATGTTCGGTGTCCAGGTGGTGCGGGATGTCGGAGATGGTGCGCACGTTCGCCGTGATGTCCTCACCGATGCGGCCGTCGCCGCGGGTCGCGGCCCGCACGAGTTCCCCGTTGCGGTAGAGCAGGTTGACGGCAAGACCGTCGATCTTGAGTTCGCAGAGGAACTTCGACTTCGCCGAGGTGGCCGACCGCACCCGGTCATACCAGGTTCGCAGCTCCTCGTAGTCGAAGACATTGTCGAGACTGTACATCGGACCGATGTGCTCGACCGGGTCGAAGGTCGAGGTGTCGACGACGCCGCCGACCGTCTGCGTCGGTGAGGAGTCCGTGACGAGTTCGGGGAACTGCTTCTCGAGGTCTTCGAGCCGGTGGACGAGGTCGTCGTACTCGGCGTCGGAGACGAGCAGGGAATCCTGGTAGTACGCGGCCCGATACTCCTCGATCCGCTCCGTCAGCTGCGCATGGGCCTGCACGCGTGCGGCCGCGTCCGTGAGGTCGACGTCCGACAGATCCACATTCGATGCGTCTGCGTTCGACGGGTTCTCTTTCGACGAGCCCGCGTTCTCCGGTGTGGTGGTCATTCGATCTCCTCAAGAGCGCGCCGCAGACCGGCGGCGATGGTCATGGTCCCCCGATTGTGTTCGGGACTGAGTTCGCATCTCTCGTCCAGCAGCGGCGGGTAGGTCATCGGCAGTTCGGGACCGGCGATGATGCCGACTTCGCGCAGGCTCGCTGACCCCATGCCGATGCGCGACCACGGGATGCGGATGCGCTCAGTCCAGTGGTTGACCGCATCCGGTCGCCCACCGGCCTCGGTGGGCAGGTGGATCCAGAGACCGAGCCCCGCCTCGGCGAGGATGGCCGCCTGCTCCCAGCTGTGTGGTCTCAGGGCCGCCAGCGGCACGGACACGGCCGTCGCGCCGGTGCGGCGGACCGCCTCGGCGGCGGGGATCTCCTTGCCCTGCAGGTGCAGGGGATCGAGGTTGGGCAGCGCGAGCACGGTCGGCGGCAGGTGGCGCAGCGTCGATTCGAGAGCCGCCCACACGTGGGTTTCGCTGATCGCGGGCAGGCTCGCCCACCCGGAGACGGTCGGCCAGGTGCCGGTGAGGACCGGGCTGAGGCGGGATTCGACGAGGCGGACGGTCGGCTGCATGCCCAGGCCCGCGATGCGATCGGCGAAGGCGGCGATGCCGAAGGCGTACGCCTGCACGACGTCGCGGCGAGCGCCGTGATCGCCGAGGACGCGGGCTCCCGAGCGCAGACTCAGCGCGGTCACGAGCGTCCAGGGCCCCGGCAGGGAGAGTTGGATCTGACCGGGTCGGGACTGACCGTATTCGGCGATCGCGTCGAACGCCTCATCGAGGGCGGAGTCCTCGAGTCGTTCGTCCCTTCCCGCCGAGGCGGTCAGCCGCCAGCCGAAGGAGGTGCGGTCGACGTGGAGATCGGTGAGCAGGCCGACGGCACGGCCGATGGCGTCGGCACCCCAGTGGTCCTCGGACGAGTGCGCGGTCAGCGGGACGGGCGGCAGCTGGTCGGCGAGAATGTCGAACCCGGCTGCGGCGGCCTCGCGGACGGGGCTCGTGGCGATGTAGCTGCGGTGCGGGTCCCGGACTCCGGGCAGCCAGATGCCGGTGGTCGTGGCGGCGGGCAGAACAGTGGTGGGCACGGTGGGGGCGGCGACCGCCTCGGCGGGGTGCGGGGCGTGTCCCGTCTCGTCCCGGCGCTGGCCGAGGCTCTCAGCCGCCGCGCGGGATTCCGAAGACGTCGGCATAGAATCGGAACTCGCTTTCCAGGGAATCGATGATGGTCTCGGCGCGGACGAAGCCGTGGGATTCGCCCTTGTACAGACGGTAAATGTACTCCACTCCGAACAGTTCGAGTGTATCGACGAACTCCTGAGCCTGTGAGGGCGGCACGATCGGGTCGCGGTCGCCCTGCATGACGGCCACCGGCACGTCGATCTCGGTGACACGGCGGATCGGCGAGCGGCGGATGTAGTCGTCCTGAGCTTCGGGCCAGGGTCCGACGAGACCGTCGATGTAATGGGATTCGAAGTCATGGGTGTCGACGACGAAGCGGATGAGATCGGTGACACCGAAGTAAGAGGTGCCGCAGGCGAACACGTCCGTGGCGGCCAGAGCCGAGAGCACCGTCCACCCGCCCGAGGAGGCCCCGGAGATCGCGATGCGCTCCGGGTCCGCGAGACCGGCGGCGATGAGCCCTTCGACGGCGGCCACGGTGTCGGCGACGTCGACGATCCCCCATTGTCCGCGCAGTCGGTCCCGCCAGGCCCGGCCGAAGCCGGTCGATCCGCCGTAGTTGACCTCGAGGACGCCGATGCCCTGTGAGGTGAAGAAGCTCGAGCGTGCCGACATGTCCGGGGTCGCCTGACCGGTGGGTCCACCGTGGATCGAGACGATATAGGGCGGAAGTTCGCGCTCGGAGGCGGCGAAGCGGGGATTGTGCGGCGGGTGGATGACGACGGGCACTCCCCCGAGCTCGCCGACTCGCGGTCTGGAGTAGTAGCCCTGATGGGTGTCGAGTCGTTCCCGGGCGATCTCGGTGAACTGCCCGGTCGCGCGGTCGACGGCGCAGAGGACGCCGGGCCGGCTCGTCGATTTCGCGGTCATGAGCAGGTGGGTCCGGCCGAGGGCGAGGAGTTCGATCGTGCCGAAGGTCTCCCCGACCGGGTTGATCGGCTCCCAGGTGTTCGGGGCTTGTGCGTGGCTGCGCACGAGGGTGGCCGTGGCCGACTGCGTGTGCGCCCACACTTCGCCGCTGTCGTGGAGGTGCCAGCGGGTGCCCAACTGCCACAGTGCCCCGCCGATCTCGTCCCCGGTGTCGAGGACGGGGCGCAGACGGTCGGGGCTGAGCACCTCGGGGGCCGGGGCGTGATCGGGGTCCGTGACGAGCGGGCGTGCGGCCACGGGGTCGAAGTCGAGACCGTGCAGCGCCCAATGACCGCCGTGATCGGAGCTGACGTGAAGAGACGAGTCCGAGGTGAACTCGGGCTGGAGGAGGGAGACTCCCCCGTCGTCGGGGGTCGGCAGAGTGGGCGGGGCCTGTCGGGGGCGTGCGATCGCATCCCCGCGGACCATGGCCACCGGCGGTGTCGCGGGGGTGCGCACGTCGACGAGCCACAGGTTCGTGCCGTCCCATGGCATGTTCGGGTGTTCCCAGCCGATGAACGCCAGCGTGCTGCCGTCGGGTGAGAGGCGCGGCCAGGCCATGAAATGCGACAGCGTCGCGAGCACGTTCGTCGTGCCGTGCTTGGTCAGCAGCACAACGGCGCGTTGGCGGCGAGTGGATCGGCAGTCCTCGCGCACGCACAGCAGTCCCCACGGGGTCATGTGCAGATCCCCGTAGCGGATCCGGCCCGAGGTGTCCGGGGTCAGGGCGTGCGGAGCCCGACCGGGGATGATCTGCCACACACGCTGATCGGCGGCGTTGACGAAGTAGATGACCTCGCTGTCGGGGTCGAGAGCCCAGGCCGCTCCCCCGTATTCGTGGACGGCGGAGCGGATGTTGAAGCCGGTGGGCAGGATCTGTTCCCAGTCGCCGGGACGAGACAGCGAGGTGCGGACGAGTCCGGTGCGGGCTTTCTCGGCGGGGATCTTCGTCGAGTAGAAGATCTCGTCTCCGCGGAAGGCGGCATCGAAGATCGGAGCGGCACCGGCGGCCACCTCGGCGGCGTTGAGAGGTGACGTCCAGGTTCCATAAGGTGCCGAGACGACATCTTGGGGAAATTCCTTCATGCCCCCAGAGTATCGCCAGTCACGGACATTCCGGCGGTGATGCCTCGCCCCGGGGCACCGGGCCAGGTGCCTGCCTCGCCCCGGGGCACCAAGCCAGGTGCCTGCGTTGCCCTGGGCGTCGGGCTCAGGTGATTAGCTGCCCGGGACCTCAGGCGTCGGCGAGCACAGCGTCCGGAGCCGGGGTGATGCGGTCCTTCGCCGTGGAGTCGATGGTCGCCTGCCCGAGCACACGGGTGCCGCGGTAGATGACCATCGTCTGCCCCGGTGCCACACCGGAGAGCTCCTCGTCGACGTCGACGTGCATGAGCTGCCCGGCCGGGCGGGCCGCAGGCACCTCGACTTCGTCGATGATGGGATTCGCTTCGTGTTCGGGCGCCTCGGCGACGAAGTCTCCGAGCCAGGCACGGGCCGGTACGGGATCGGCGTGGGCGCGGATCTGGACCTCGCAGTCGATGCCGTCCTCCGGGCTGTGTCCCATGTCCGCAGGAGCCGCGCCGGCCCACGAGGTGCGGATGCCCGTCAGATGCGACACGGCGAGGTCGGCACGCGAACCCACGGTGACCGTGTTCGAGGCCGGATCGAGCCCGGTGACGAAGCGCGGCTTGCCGTCGGCGGCGGGCTTCTCGATGCCCAGGCCCTTGCGCTGACCGATCGTGTACGTCATCGCCCCGTCGTGCTCACCGAGGACCTCGCCCTCGGAGTCCTTGATGAGGCCCGGACGCATCGGGATCTTGTCGGCCAGCCACGCCTTCGTGTCCCCATCGGGGATGAAGCAGATGTCGTAGGAGTCGGGCTTGCTCGCCACGGAGAAACCGCGCTCGGCCGCCTCGGCGCGCACCTCGGCCTTCGAGGCCGTGGCACCAATCGGGAAGTAGCAGTGCTCGAGCTGATCGGAGGTGAGCACGCCGAGGACATAGGACTGGTCCTTGGCCAGGTCCTCTCCGCGGTGGAGCTCCGGCTTCCCGTCATCGTCGCGCAGCACCTCCGCGTAGTGGCCCGTGGCGATGGCGTCGAAGCCCAGCGCCAGCGCCCGGTCGAGGAGGGCGGCGAACTTGATGCGCTCATTGCAGCGCATGCACGGGTTCGGGGTCCTCCCGGCCGCGTACTCGGCGATGAAGTCATCGACGATGTCTTCCTTGAACCGCTCGGAGAAGTCCCAGACGTAGAAGGGTATTTCGAGCATCCCGGCGACGCGGTGGGCGTCGCGGGAGTCTTCGATCGTGCAGCAGCCGCGCGAACCGGTGCGCAGGGTGCCGGGCATCCGGGACAGGGCGAGGTGGACGCCGACGACTTCGTGTCCGGCATCGACGGCGCGGGCGGCGGCGACGGAGGAATCGACTCCGCCGGACATGGCGACGAGTACTCTCATGAGGCTCCTTGCATCCATCGGGGTGTTGCCGAAACCATCCCGGCTCGGCGTGCCTGTTCGACGACCTCGGGCAGGGCCGTAAGCAGGGCATCGATATCGTCCTCGGTCGTCTCGTGGCCGAGGGTGAAGCGCTGAGTGGACCGGGCCGTATCCTCATCGACCCCGCAGGCCAGAAGCACATGCGAGGGACGCGAGACTCCGGCCGAACAGGCCGATCCCGTCGAGGTGGCCAGTCCGCGGGCGTCGAGACCGAACAGCAGCGAGTCCCCCTCACAGCCGGTGAACGCGAAGTGCGCATTGGCCGGCAGCCGGCCCGGACCGCGCGGACCCGAGAGTGCGACTCCGTCGATGCTCGATTCGATTCCGGCGACGAGGCGGTCCCGCAGACCCGCCAGACGTGCCGACCGTGCTTCGAGGTCTCCGGTGACGAGGTCGACGGCGGCGGCGAAGGCCACCGCGCCGGCGACGTCGAGGGTTCCCGAGCGCACACCGCGCTCCTGTCCCCCGCCGTGGAGGATCGCCGTCGGGGTGGCTGCACGGTCGAGCAGGAGGGCTCCGATGCCGACGGGTCCGCCGATCTTATGGGCGGTGATCGTCATCGCCGTGGCTCTGAACCCGGCGAA
Organism: Brevibacterium sp. FAM 27836; assembly: GCF_051351055.1. Classification (NCBI taxonomy): domain Bacteria; kingdom Bacillati; phylum Actinomycetota; class Actinomycetes; order Micrococcales; family Brevibacteriaceae; genus Brevibacterium; species Brevibacterium sp. FAM 27836. Next base: position 3,200,755 of record NZ_CP195711.1, on the reverse strand, counting down.
GTCGAGTGGGATCTGTCCGAGCGCTTGGACAGCGTCGATGTGGAAGGGGATGCCGAGTTCGGCGGCGACCTCACCGATCTCGCGGATCGGCTGCAGAGTGCCGATCTCATTGTTCGCGGCCATGACGCTGATGAGCGCCGTGGATTCTGGGGCCCGGCGCAGTTCGGCAAGGGCCGCGTCGACGTCGAGGCGACCGGTCGAATCGACGTCGAGATAGACGGCCTCGGCGCCGAGGCTCTCCAGCCATTCCACGGTCTCGAGGACCGCGGGGTGTTCGATCGTCGTCGTCAGCACGCGCGGGCGCACCGGGTCGACGAACGACCCGTTGTTGCGGGAGAGGTAGAGGCCCTTGAGCGCGAAATTGTCCGCCTCGGTGCCTCCCGAAGTGAAGATCACCTCCGACGAGGTGGCCGCGCCGACTGCGCGGGCGATGTCCTCGCGTGCTTCTTCGATGCGCATCCGTGCCGCCTGCCCGACAGCGTGCAGGGCCGAAGGATTGGCCCGGCGGGCCAGCTCCTTCGTGTACACCTCGAGCACCTCGGCGGGCATCGGCGAGGTGGCTGCGTGGTCGAGATAGATGGGCATCCCCTCAAGTTTAGGGCGTGTGCGGGATGACGGCCAGGATCCGTGCGGCATCTCACCCGTCCTGTGACCGCACCGGAGGATCTGCTTTGAGCCGATGCCGACTAAACTGGGTCGGGTGTTCACCGTTTTCACCATCGTCCTCTATGCCGTCACCGGTATCCTGACCGTGTGGTCGATCGTCGAGACCATCCGCAACCGACCGGCGGGCAAGGCCCTGCTGGCGGGTGCCGCGTTCCTGCTTCTGCTGCTCATCGTGCAGCTGATCCTCTCGATCGCCACCTTCGGCTCCGCGCACGATGTCGACCCGCTCCTCTACTTCGGCTATGTGATCACCGCGATCCTCGTCATCGCGTTGGCCGGGTTCTGGGCGTTCGCCGAACTCAGTCGGTGGGGGCCGGGAGTGCTGGCAGCAGCCGGACTGACGGTGATCGTGATGATCGAGAGATTGGACCAGATTTGGCAGTGACGAAAAGCAGCCGCTCCCCGTATTCGGCGATGCACAGCGGACCCGGGCGGGCGCTGACCGCCGTCTACGGGATCTTCGCACTCTCGGCCACGGCGAGAGCCGGCTACCAGCTCATCCGCGAATTCGATTTCGCCCCGATCGCGTACTCGCTTTCGGCAGTGGCCGCGGTCATCTACATCCTCGCCACGATCTGCCTCGTCATCGGCAATCGGATCTCGCATCGGATCGCCGTGGCCGCCTGCGCGATCGAATTCCTCGGCGTCATCGTCGTCGGCATCCTCAGCCACACCCATCCGGAGGACTTCGCAAAGCCGTCGGTGTGGTCGAACTTCGGCAGCGGCTACGGGTTCATCCCGCTCGTCCTGCCGCTCATCGGCCTGTGGTGGCTGTGGCGCGTCGGCCGCCGCGCGCACCGGGACTGAACACACCCGGTAACTGGCCGCCTCGGGATCATTCCACGCGGGAGGACAGCACATTCCAGTCGGTGGCGATGGCCGTGACGTCGTCTCCGGTCTCCATGAGCACGTAGGGGTGCGCGGTGTCGACCTTGACGGTGTCGCCGTCCTTGTCATTGGTCTTCACGGCTTCGACGGTGTCGCCGAGGTCGATTGAGTAATCGGTGGGAACCTTGATCGTCAGCGTGCAGCGGACCTCACCCATGCCGATCGCACCGTTCTCCGTGCTCAGTGTCATGTCTTCGAAGTCAAGATCCGCATAGGGCTTGCAGTCCACGTCGACCTTGTCGAAGCCGGAGTCCTTGTCGCGCAGTGTGCCGAGGTAGTCGCGGAATCCCTTGAAACCGCCCTCCTTGAGGCCATCGGGGGTGCCGGATTTCGCCTTGCCGTCGACGAGGTAGGACGCGACATCATCGGCCGCGGTCGTCATCTCCTCATCGAAGGCCTCGGGGCCCGGCTTCACGGCTCCCTGCCCGTCGGCCATGAGCGTGGGCATCTGCTCGGCCGGAATATAGGATGCGGAACGCACGAGCGGCTCAGTCGATGCCGAGTCCCGCGTCACAAGCATCACCTGCGTGAGCTGTTTGTCACCGTCGGTGGACTTCTTGTCCGCGGTGCCGAAGGCGTAGAACCACATCGGGTACTTCGTGAAGCTCGGGCTGGCGGCGACGACCTCGGTGAAGTTCGGAGCGCGCAGCTTCTGCTTGGCCTTCTCCGCGATCTGGATCTGGGCCTGCGTCTGGTCGATGAGCGGGGCGGCCTGGATCGCGTCGAGGTCCGTGCCCTTGTCACCGAGCGTCTTATCGAGCGCCTCGGTGTAGTTCGTCATGAACTTCCCGGCTTCCCCGGCCCGCAGCGCGGGGCGTTCGTATGGGGTGATGTCGGGGCTGCTCGGCTTGGCGATGGGCATGCTCGCGCATCCGCTGAGCACGAGCCCGGTGCCGACCAGCCCGGCTGTGACGGCCGTGAACGACCTTCGGTTGCGCAGGTCCCGTCGCCGAGGCGGTGGCCCGGCGGCCGTGCCCGGCTGCACGGTCGAGATCGGCTGAGTCGCCGGACCGGAACGGTCGGTCTCGGTCCCGCCGGAGCGATGGTCAGCATCGGGGCCGGAGCGGTGGTCCCGATCCTCGTCTCGTGCCGGCCCGTTCCCGCCTCCACCGCCGGTGGAGCTGTCGTGGTTCTTCTTCGGCGGGCGGATGCGCGCCTGCCACCAGCGGAGGAAGAAGAACAGAGCGAATCCGGCGAAGATGATCCCGCCGGCGAGGCCGAGCAGGCTGAGTCCGAGCACACCGTTGACACGCATCTCCAGGCTCACCGTCGTGCCGTCGAGACTGTCATCGGAATTCGCCGGAGCGATGACGAGCACCTGCGGCTCGGCCTCGAGGTTGAAGGTCTTCGCGACCGTCTTCCCCGTATCCTGGCTGATCCACCAATCCCGATCGGCGATCTCGGCCTCGGGCTTCGCATCCCCGGGAATGAACCGATGATCGGTGGCGTTCGGGAAGGACACATCACTGATCTGCTCCTGCGCCACCCCGTCGAGGTAGCTGTCGGCGTCGACCCCGTTGGCGGTGCCGACGAACAGCTCGGTCCCCTTCGAGTTCTTCGCCGTCACGGTCACGCTCGAACCCGAATAGGGCACGATCGCCTCGTCGAGGACGACGGCATAGGCTCCGTCCTTGACCTTGAAGGCCGGGGTCTCGGTGATCTCGTCGGTGCCGACGACCGAGAGCGCGGAGATGACCAATCCGGCGAGCGTGAGCGCCGCAACGCCGAAGAGGATGGCAGTAATGAGTCGGATTCGCTGGATCAGAACAATGCCCTCATGAGTGCGGTCCGTGCCTTGGTCACGGCTGGATCGTCGGCACTGAGGACTTCGAAGAGTTCGAGGACGCGCAGGCGCAGGGATTCCTTCTCGTCACCCGCGGTGGTGCGGATGAGACCGATGAGACGGGTGAACGCGCCCGCGGCATTGCCGCTGACGACCTCGGCATCGGCCGCGGCCTTCGCGGCCTCGACATCGGTCGGGTTCGCATCGGCGGCGGCGATGAGCTCTGCCGGCTCCTTGTCGATGAGGCGCCGACCCAGGCTCGCATGGGCGAGTCCGAACTTCGCCTCCTCATCGGCCGGCGACGACGCGAGAGCGGCCTTGAACAGGTTCTCCGCGGTGTCGAAGTCCCCCTTGGCCAGGGCCTCTTCGGCCTCCGGGTGGGCGGGACCTGCCGGTTCGGGTTCGGCACCGTCGGCGACGGCATGGCCGGTGACACCGTTCTCTCCGGCGAGCTTGAGCAGCTCATCGAAGTAGGCCGTGACCTGCGGTTCGGGCAGGGCACTCTGGAACAGAGGCACGGGCTGGCCCTTGACGAGAGCGACCACCGAGGGGATCGACTGCACGCCGAAGGCCTGCTGCAGACGCGGGTTCGCATCGACATCGACCTTGGCCAGAACCAGACGCCCGCCGTAGGAGGCGATGACGCGTTCGAGGATCGGCGACAGCTGCTTGCACGGTTCGCACCATTCGGCCCACAGGTCGATGACGACGGGCACACGGTCGGAGATCGCAACGACGCCGTTGAAGCTCGCCTCGTCGACGTCGAAGATCAGGGACGGAACGGCGACCGCATTCGGGTCCTGCCCGCCGGCCGCACCGCCGGGAGCTCCGGCACCAGCGGGCGCGTGTCCGGCCTGGCCGGTCTGTTCATGAGGCAGGTTCTTCCCGCGCACCGCAGACAGGTCGAGGCCCTGATTCTGCTGCGCGCTGCCCTGCGAGGGATCCATTGACACGTGGTCTCCTTTGTGACGCGATCGGTGGGAGCCGCTGATTCCGCCCCGCACCTGGTCCATGATTATCCAACAGAACGTATCAACACCGGTGTGCCCGCGGCTATTTCCTCAACGGAGGGCCGCGGCGGTGCCGAATCGGTCGCTCAGCCTTCCTCTGCCCCGGCGAGGGTCTCGAGGCCGCCGACGAGCTTGATCTTCCCGTCCTTGGGCACGAGGAAGGTGAGCACCTGGGTGGTCTTCGTCGTCACCGGCTTCTGCGTCGACGACGAGCCCAGCAGCTCCTTCTGCGGCGAGGACAGGGTCAGGGTGCCGGTGCGGCCGTCCTTCGACTCGGGGCTGATGGTCGATTCGGCCTCGACGACACCGGTGACGATGGCGGCGTCACCGGCCGTGCCCTGAGCGACGAGTTCCTTGCCCGGAGCGTACTTGTACTTCACCTCGGCCTTGCCCGATTCGGCGCTGGCTTTCTGCTCCTTCTGGTTCTTCCAGATCGACTTCGCGAAATCGTCGCCTGCGAACTTCTTCGCTTCCTTCGAATCCGCTCCGCTGCCGAGCGCCTTCGCATAATCGGCCACGGCCTTCTCCGGGGTTGCGACGAAACCCTTGGCACCGGGTTCGAGCATCTTCGCGCCCTGCCGGGAATCGGGCAGCTCGGGCAGCTTCGTGCCCGAGACCAACTGGGTCTGCGACCAGAGCTTGTAGTCGCTGCGCGGGTCCTCCTGAGTGAGGACGAGCAGCTGAGAATTGCCTCCGGCCGAGGTGATCAGGCTCGTCACCCGCGGCCAGGCATCGGTGGCCGAGGTGTAGTTCGCCACGATCTCCTCGCTGGCCACCGCCGGCGGCAGCTTCTGATCGTCGACGTCCTTCTTCACTGTGTACAGATCTTCGCGCTGTTTGAGCGCGGGACCCGCGGCACGCTGGGCCAGTGCCTTCTTGTCGGTCTTCTTGTCTGCGGTCTTGACGTCGTCGGCCACCGCGTCGAGGATCCGCTTTGCCTGATCGTCGGTGATGCCTGCGGCCGCCGAGCTCGGCGCTTCGGAGGGTTCGGGCTTCGGCAGCTCTTCGGGCCCGCAGGCGCTGAGCGCGAGCACGGGGACGATGGCGAAGGCGGTGCCGTATTCGGCGAGCTTGCGGCGACGCTCCTGGCGTGCCTTGCGACGATTCGCCTCCTTCTTCGTCTTGTTCATGCCGAAGAAGAGCAGGACGACGCCGCCGACGAAGGAGACGCCGCCGATGATCATCAGCGGGATCGCCCACGGGGTCTCGGCGTGGTTGGGCCATTCGAGGGTGACGGAAGTGACCTGTCCGGGCTCACCGCTGCCGGCGATGAGGAAGCCGGTGCGGTTGGCTTCGTCGTTCCATTCGAGCTCCACCGAATCCGTGCCGGTGACTTCGGACTGCCACAGATCGGCTCCGGCCGGGTCGGGCACTTTCCCTTCGCCGTCGGTGGCTTTGGTCGTGAGCTTTCCGTCTTCGGCCAAGCCGGTGACGCGGTCAAAGGCGGACTGTCCGGCCCAGGCTTCGACGTTCTCGATCGGGGCCTGGGCGATCGTCAGGTCACCGCTGCCCTTGACCGTGAGCGTGGCTGGGGTTTCGTAGAGGTTGAGCATCCCGGGGTCGACGATGACCGCCGGTTTGTCGGCGTCGACCTGCGCGGTGGCAGTGATCGTATCCTCCGGCGCCCACAGGGTCTTCTGCAGGATGCCGAGGCCACCGACGACGACACCCACCACCATGAGAATCACAGCGATTGTGTAACGCACGTGCGTACCTTCCCTCAGCCGAGCAAAAATGGCACCCCTGGTTCGGGGACTCTCCAAGTTTAAGTCACACACGCGATATCCCCTTTGTGCGCACGTTCAGTGTGTGTCGACGTTCACATGATCGGGTGGGCCGGACCCGCTCGGACACCGTCGCCGAGGCCGAACCCGGCCGGCCGCGGAACCGCCCCGAGATGCCCCGAACCTCTGCCGTGGCCTAAGCTGGGCGGGTGAGCAACGACAGAATTGTGTGGATCGACTGCGAAATGACCGGCCTCGACGAGGTCAGAGACGAACTCATCGAGGTGGCCGCGATCGTCACCGATTTCGAGCTCAATCGCCTCGACGACGGCATCGACATCGTCATCAAGCCCTCCGCCGAGGCGCGGGCGAACATGAACGAGTTCGTCACGAACATGCACACCACCTCCGGCCTGATCACCGAGCTCGACTCCGGCACGACCGTCGCCGAGGCGCAGCAGCGGGTCCTCGAATACGTGAAGAAGCATGTCCCTGAGTCGGGCAAGGCTCCGCTGGGCGGCAATTCCGTGGGCACCGACAAGGTGTTCCTCACCAAGCAGATGCCCGAACTCGTCGGACACCTGCACTACCGGATCATCGACGTCTCCTCGATCAAGGAACTGAGCAAGCAGTGGTTCCCCCGCGCCTACTTCCAGGCGCCGGCCAAGCACGGCGGTCACCGCGCGCTCGGTGACATCATCGACTCGATCATCGAGCTCCAGTACTACCGGAAGGCCGTGTTCTCCGCCGAGGGCCCGAGCTCCGACGAGGCGAAGGCCATCGCCGCCGAAGTCGCCGCGGACAGCACCAGCTGAGCGCTCCCGAGCCGTCCGTCCGCTGACCGCGCTCGACGCGGCACCGCGCATTCTCGGCCCGTCGCCCTCCGAGGCCGGTTCGAGTGCACAGCCTGAGATCGGTTCGCGTGCACGGCCTCGTCCGTGACATGATGATTCCATCATGCCATTAGATCAACGTCAGCGCCCCCTCTACGAGGTCAAGGCGAACCTGTTCAAGGGACTCGCCCATCCCTATCGGATCCGCATCCTCGAACTCCTTGCCGACGGGACCGAAGTCAGCGTCGCCGATCTGCAGTCCGAGACCGAGCTCGAGGCCTCTCACCTGTCCCAGCATCTGGCGGTGCTGCGGCGGCACCGCCTCGTGGTGTCCGAACGCCGGGCCAGCCACGTCTACTACCGCCTCGCCGATCGCCGCACCGAACAGCTGCTCGCCGTCGCCCGGGCCCTGCTCGTCTCGATGCTCGAAGACGATGAGGGACGCTTGGCGCAGGCGAGGTCCCTGCCGCAGATCGCGGGCGGAGCCGCGAAGGGGTCGCAGTCGTGAGCGCACCGAACGGCACCTCGGCTCGGGTGGGATCGGTCCTGCGACACACGCGGTCACTGCTTCCCTCGTTCCGTGACTACAGCGAGACGACGCGCTCCTGGCCGAAGGACCTCCTCGCCGGAGTCACCGTCGGCATCGTGGCCCTGCCACTGGCCCTCGGCTTCGGCGTCAGCTCGGGTCTGACGGCGGAGCAGGGGCTGGTCACCGCCATCGTCGCCGGCTTCCTCGCCGCCGTCTTCGGCGGCTCTCACATCCAGATCTCCGGGCCGACCGGAGCGATGGCGGTCGTGCTCGTGCCCATCGTCGCCAGCCAAGGCGCTTCGGCGGTCGTCGCCGTGACCCTCATCGCCGGCATCATCGTCGTCGCCGCGGGCCTGCTCCGTCTGGGACGCGCGGTGTCGTTCATCCCGTGGCCGGTGATCGAGGGATTCACCCTCGGCATCGCCGCGATCATCTTCCTCCAGCAGGTCCCCTTCGTCACCACGGCGCAGGAATCGCTGCCCGGCGAACACAGCACGAACGCCCTCGTCGCCGCGACCCAGCTGATCACCGAGGCCGATTGGACCTATGCGCCCTATTCGCTGGCGGCGGTGGGCATCGTCGTCGTGTGCATGGTCGTCTCCCCGAAGATCCACCCCTCGATCCCCGGGTCCCTGGTGGGCATCATCATCGTCACCGTCCTCGCAGCACTCATCCCCAACCCCTTGGCCACGATCGGCACGATCCCCCAGTCGCTGCCGGCCCCCTCGATCCCCTCCATCGACCTCAGCCAGATCGCAGGACTGCTTCCGGCGGCCGGAACCATCGCCGCGCTGGCCGCGATCGAATCGCTGCTCTCGGTCCGCGTCGCCGCGTCGATGTCGGACTCCGGGGCCTACCATCCGGACCGGGAACTCGTCGGGCAGGGCATCGCCTCGATCGGTTCCTCACTGTTCGGCGGCATGCCCGCCACCGGTGCGATCGCCCGCACCTCGGTCAATATCCGAGCGGGCGGACGCACTCGTCTGGCCTCGATCGTCCACGCCCTCGTCCTGCTCGTCATCGTCCTCATCGCGGCCGCACCCGTCGGGCAGATCCCGCTCGCCGCCCTCGGCGGAGTCCTCTTCGTCACGGCTGTGCGGATGATCCACCTGTCGACGCTGCGCGCGATCATGCTCTCGACCCGCTCGGATGCCATCGGCTTCATCGTCACGGCACTCATCACGATCTCCTTCGACCTCATCGTGGCCGTGGGGATCGGCATGGTCGTCGCCGCGGTCTTCGCCCTGCGCAATCTCTCCCGGGCCACCGGCGTGACGATCGAACGCGTCGAGGATGAGGCGGACCCGCACTTCGGAGATCAGTCGATCGCCATCGTCCGCTTCGACGGCCCGCTGTTCTTCGCCTCCTCGGACCGGGTCTTCGACGAAGTCACGAAACTCGACGAGGTGGTCGTGGTGGTCCTGCGCATGTCCCAGCTCGAACTCGTCGATGCCACGGGCGCACGCATCCTCTCCGAGGTGGTCCGTGCCTTCGAACGCCGCGGAATCACCGTCCTCATCAAGGGCGTGAAAACCGGTCACGTCGAACTGTTCCGACATGTCGGGGTGCTCGGCGCGCTGCGCCATCACAAGCACCTCTTCGACGACCTGCCGACCGCGATCGAACACGCCCGTTCGCATGTTGAGCGCGCCGCGAAGCTCTGAGGCTCCCCGGCGCGGGAGGGTCGGCTCAGCCGGCCTTCTTCGCCGGCTGAGCGAAGATCGTCGCGGGGAAGGCCCCGGACTGCGCAAAGACCTTGATCAGCGTCCGCGTCGGTGAGAGCAGCGCCGCAATCTCCTCATCGCTGAGCACCGACCAGGCCGCTGCCACGGTGCCGTCGGTGAGCGCTTCGACCTGGTCCTTGAGCTCACGTCCCGCCTCGGTGATGGCGGGCAGGTCGAACCCGCGGTCGTCCGTGCCCACGGTGATCAGCCCCGCCTCGGCGAGCCGAGACTGTGCGGTCTGCCATTCCTCATCGGTGTAGCCGCGGGTCTTCTGCGCCGCACGCGGGCGGAATGAGGCCCCGGTGGCGACATCGAGCATGAGCGCGTCGATGCCGGGAACACCGGCGGTGACGAGCGAGGCGACGTGGCCGTCACCGCGGAATTCGCGTGCGACGGTGGCCACGTCCCACAGCCGTTCGAAGGCGGTGGCAGGCTCGTGGCGGCCGATGACGTCGGCGGTGGCCGCGGCCAGGGTCCGCCCGGAGAAGTCCATGGCGGCGAGCACGGGGGTCAGCGTTTCGGTGATCTGGGTGGCCGCCTCGGTGAGCAGGGCGATGTCGTCGCGGTCACCGAAGAGTTCGGCCATATAGGCGCTCACGGCGTCGAAGCGGGCCTGGACCATCTCCTCCGGACTCACCCGCTCCCACAGGCGCGGCAGCATCTCGGCGACGAAGTTCGGCGAATAGTTGTAGTACGCAGCGCTGACGACCCCGGGATTCACCCGGCCCAGGGGTGCCGAGCGGGCCGCCATATTCCCTTCGACTCCCGGTTCGAGTCCGTGCTCGGCATATTCGGCGCCGACCGTCGACGAGAAGTAGATCGAAGAGTGGAAGGAGTTGATGCGGGCGGAGACCGTCCTGATGTCCTGTGTGCGCTGGGATTCCATATCGTCATCCTAGAGCCGGCACCGTCCCAGGTAAATGAGTGCGCCAGGCGACCGGCGGATGCCGCCCGAACGCGAGTGCGGGAGAATGGAGCCCATGACTACGGCCAGAACCCTCGAATACCCGCAGCCGCAGAACGGCCGCCCACCGCGGCGGCGCCGGACGACGATCATCGTCTCCGCGATCGTCATCGTCCTCACCCTCATCATCGGGGCCATCGCCGCCGATCGGGTCGTCGACTACATGACCGAGCAGCGCATCGCGAAGAGCCTCGAGACCTACGGGGACGCCGAGGTGGCGGTCGAAGGGTTCCCGGTGCTCACCCAGATGGCTGCCGGCAAGCTCGATACGGTGCACATCACCGCCGCCGAGGCGAACTACGAGGGGGTCGACTTCGCCGATGTCGATGCGAAGCTCTACGACGTGCCCACCGACACCTCGCGTCCCGTCGGCACCGTCGACGCCGCTGCGGTCCTGCCCCACTCCACCCTCGATGAGCTCGCTGCCGAGCACGCTTCGCTGCCGGAGGGCATGGAGTTCACCACCGACGACGGTGAGCTCGCTCTCAAGGGTTCGATGTTCGGTCAGGATCTGCTCGTCGGCATCGACCCGAAGGCCGACGGCAGGCGTGCCGTGGTCAACGCATCGACGATTCGGCTCGGTTCGGCCGAGTTCTCCCTCGACCGGCTGCCCGGGTTCCTCACCTCGGCGATCTCCGATATCGTCATCGACCTCGATTTCCTGCCCGCCGGACTCGAACTCACCGACATCACCGCCACGGAGGCGGGGCTGAAGGTCCGGCTGCACGGCACCGGGGTCAGCCTGGAATGACGACGCCTCTTCCCGCCGCGACGGACGACGACTCTTCGCGCTGGCGACCCGATCCCTCCGTGCGCACCGCACTGACCTCGCCACGGCTGCTCACCCGCGAGGCCCTCGCCGGCCTCGTCGTCGGACTCGCCCTCATCCCCGAGGCGATCGCGTTCTCGATCATCGCCGGAGTCGATCCGAAGGTCGGCCTGTTCTCCGCGTTCATCATGGCCACCTCGATCGCCTTCCTCGGCGGCAGACCGGCAATGATCTCGGCGGCGACCGGGGCGGTGGCCCTCGTCATCGCCCCGGTGGCCCGGGAGCACGGTATGGACATGTTCATCGCCACCGTCATGCTCGCCGGAGTCTTCCAGATCCTGCTCGCCGTCGCCGGTGTCGCGAAGCTCATCCGCTTCATCCCCCGCAGCGTCATGGTCGGGTTCGTCAACGCTCTGTCCATCCTCGTCTTCGCCGCCCAGCTGCCCCATGTCATCGGAGTGCCGTGGCTGGTCTACCCGCTGCTGGCGATCGGCGTCGCGGTCCTCGTCCTCATGCCGAAACTGACGAAGGTCGTGCCCGCTCCGCTGGTGACGATCGTGCTCATCACCGGCATCGCCGTCGTCTTCGCCATCGACGTCCCCACCGTCAGCGACCAAGGCGAACTGCCGCGCAGCCTGCCCGAACTCTTCATCCCCCACGTGCCGCTGACCTGGCAGACCCTGTCGACGATCGCCCCGTACTCCTTGGCGATGGCTCTGGTCGGATTGATGGAATCGCTCATGACGGCCAAACTCGTCGACGAGATCACCGACACCCACTCGAACAAGACGCGCGAATCCTGGGGCCAGGGGGCTGCGAACATGATCTCCGGCCTCTTCGGCGGGATGGGCGGCTGCGCGATGATCGGGCAGACGATGATCAACGTCCGCGCTTCGGGAGCCCGAACCCGGATCTCGACGTTCATGGCCGGCGCGTTCCTGCTCGTCTTCGTCGTCGTCCTCGGAGACATCGTCGGCATGATCCCTATGGTCGCGCTCGCAGCGATCATGATGATGGTCTGCTTCGACACCTTCGACTGGCATTCGGTGCGCCCCTCGACGCTGCGGATGCTTCCGAAGTCCGAGACCTTCGTCATGGTGGCCACCGTCGCGGTCGTCGTCGCCACCGGCAACCTCGCCATCGGCGTCGTCGCCGGCGTCTTCGTGGCCAGCGTGCTCTTCGTCCGCCGCGTCGCCCACTTCGTCACCGTCGAACGAACAGTCACCGAGGCGACGGCTCACTACACGGTCCGCGGCGAGCTCTTCTTCGCGTCGTCGAACGATCTGACCACCCAGTTCCGCTACGTCCTCGATCCCGGCCGGGTCGTCATCGATATGAGCGAATCGCATGTCTGGGATGCCTCGAGCGTGGCCGCCCTCGACGCGATCGTGACGAAATACGAAGCCTTGGGCACGAGTGTGAAGATCGTCGGAATGAATGAGTACACCGAGACTCTGCACGCGCGACTCTCCGGAGGGCTCGGGTAGATCGGTCCCGGCTGCAGTCGGCAGCGGACGCAGCGAGGACCCGCGGCGGCGAAGGTCGGCCCGGGAGTGATCATGCGGGTCAGGGATCGATGACGGGATCGGCCAGTTCCCTCGGATCGGCGTCGAGCGTGATCCGCACGGCGTCGATGCTCTGACCATCGCGCAGCAGGTCCTCACCGTCCACGGTCCACCTCTCACCTGCCCTCTCCCCGCAGGGCTGACCGTGCGGCGCCAGCTCCTCACAGTCGACACCGGTGATCGGCGCCTCGGATTCGATGATGACCTCACCCCGGTCCAGAGGCCGGAAATACACGACCACGCCCGACTCCCCGCCCGCATCTTCTGCCTCCGGGCCGTTCCCTTCTCGTCCCGTCTGCGCCGGGACCGCAGCACCGGAGACTGCGTAGTCGAGCACTCCCCCGTGGAGCCCGGGATCGAGCTCTCCGGTGGAGAAGCCGATGTCCACGGAATGCAGGTGCTTGTCCACGCCGGCCTCACCGGGAGCCGAATCGATGCTGCCCTGCGGCTGCGAATACTCCGCCCGCAGGTGGGGCGGCAGCGGGGATTCGGTGTCGGGCAGACGGAACCCGTCGTAGATCTCACCACCGAACGTCCAACTGGTCGGCAGCGCGAGATCGAACTGCGTGTCCATCCGCACCGTGTAGCTGCCGTCGGCGGTGATGCTCACCCTATGCGTCGCCTTCTTGCTCCGCATCGGGTTCGGGGCCGCATCCGCACCGCGGGGCAGAAGCCCGACGACGATCATCACGACTGCGGCCGCCGACAGGATCAGGGCAGGCAGCGTGGACACCATTCGCCCGGTTCGGCGGGCAGATCCGAGTCGGAGGCCCGGCCCGGTTCGTCGGCCAGGTCGCAGTTGTCGTTCACTCACTGCCGTCAGCCTCTGCTGTAGGGACGGGCCGCAGGCACGGTCATGCCTTCCGGCGGTGCGAACGCGACGACGTCGATGTTCTTGCCGTAGCTTCTTCTCACGATCAGCCGACTGCTGTGCTCTCGCTCATCGCCGCTGTGAGGTGCGGTGCCATCATGGGTCGTCGACTCCTCGTCGGTGTTCGACTCCTCGTCTGGGTGCGCATCATCGACCTGTGCGAAGTCGTTGTCCGTGCAGTCGTTCATGAGGTCGAAATCGGTATTCGACACCGGACAGTACAGCGGCCCGTCGGTGTCGATCGACAGCGTGTGCGTCGTCGTGGTCGTCCTCCCCGCACCGAGTGTGGGCACGGGAAGAACGAGGAACTCCTCCCCTTCCACCGTCAGGAAGACCTTGTCGAGGACGTAGCTGAGCTCGACGGCGTGGCGTCCCTCACCCCATGTCGTCGGCATCCCGTCAGCATCCTGCGGACGGAACGAGAAATCAGCCGAGGGGTAGTCGAAGCCCTCCTCGCGTTTCGTCTCTACGTCGATGTCGAGGTCTCCCGCCGTCTTCGGCGAATCCCGGGTTGACCCCTCCTCTGTGCTCAGCTCCACCCCGGTGACCTCGGATGCTTCGGGCATCATCCGCAAACGGCTGCCACTGGCCGGATTCCGCCCCAGACCGGCGGAGCTGATCCACAGCCCCACCGCATCATCTCCTTCGGGCGGTGTTTCGAAGCTCATCCGCTGACGGATGGTCAGCGTGCCGTCTGTGGACGGGGCCGCCTCGGTGAGGATCTCCACCGGGGTCAGCGCGGTCTCGGGCAGGAGCTGGGACTGTCCCCGGGGTGCCGTGTACCGGATGATCGACGCGACGACGAGGACGGCGACGATGATGACGGCCACGGCAGAGACTGCGAGGCCGATGAGGAACAGCTTGGTCCGGGTCATGGTCCCACCGTATGATCGAGCGCGGTGCCGGGGGTGAGACAACCGGTGCCAGACCTGGAACATCCCTTGGCCGCGGCTGCGCGGACAACCACAACTGCTGCAGGAGGTGCTATGCGATCGCCCATCCCGGATTTCCTCGATGAGACGCTCGACCGTTTCCGTCCCGATCGGTCCGGGGAGAATGCGGACTACATCCCGGATCTCGCCGCGGCCGATTCGGAGAAGCTCGCGATCTGCATCTCCACCCTCAACGGCATCGAATACACCGCCGGGGACGCCGATCACGAATTCTCCATCCAGTCGATGTCGAAGCCCTTCATCTACGGGCTCGCCCTCGAACAGGAAGGCTTGGCCGGGGTCTTCGAGAAGGTCGGCGTCGAACCCAGCGGTGAGAAGTTCAACGAGCTCTCACTCGACAAGATGTCGGGCAAACCGCTCAACCCGATGATCAACGCCGGTGCGATGACCATCCACTCCATCATCGGCGATCCGGGCGCCAGCCTGGCCGAACGCACCGAGATCGTCCGTGCGGGCCTCTCGCGCTTCGCCGGCCGGGAGCTGACCATCGACGAGAACGTCGCCGACGGCGAATGGCGCGAGGCCTACCGCAATGTCGCGATCGCGAACATGCTCCGGTCCTACGACATCTTCTACGACGACCCCGACGAGGTCGTCCGCGGCTACATCGAGCAGTGCTCCATCCTCGTGACCGTCAAGGACCTCGCGATCATGGCCTCGACCCTGGCCGGCGGCGGCCTCAACCCGCTCACCGGGGAGCAGGTGCTCTCTCCCCGAGTCAACCGGCAGGTGCTCGCGGTGATGATGACCTGCGGCATGTACGACGCCGCCGGCGACTGGATGACAGAGATCGGGATCCCCGCCAAGAGCGGCGTCTCCGGCGGAGTCTTCGGAGTCATGCCCGGTCAGGTCGGCATCTCCACGTTCTCTCCGCGCTTGGACAAGCACGGCACGAGCGTGCGGGGTGCGAAGATCTTCCAAGACCTCTCCGACCGGTTGAGCCTGCACATCATGGACGCCCCAGAACCGGCACGCTCGATCATCCGCCGCGACCGCCGTTTCGTCGACGGTCAGGGCAAGACAGTCCGCATCTGCAGCCTGCAGGGACTCATCCAGTGGAGCGGTTCGGAGAACGTGCTGCGGGCCATGGACGAACCGGAATCGAGCACGGATACGTTCGTGCTCGACCTGCGACGGGTCAACGAGATCAACTCGGTGGCCCGGACCATGCTCACCGAGGCCCTGTCCCGCCTCGAGGACGAAGGCACCCGAGTGGTGCTCATGGACCCCGACGACATGATGCAGTGCAAGGGTCCGAACTCGGCGCTGCCGGGCGTGACGATCCTCGATTCGCTCAAATCCGTCAAGGGGCTCAAGCGCATCCGTGACGACCGCCGCCGGGAGATGGCCGAACGCTCCCGGTGACCGCACCCGGCCGTGGACACCACAAGGGTGTTTGATAAGGTGAGCCTAACCGAATCGCTGGAGAAAGGCCGTTGATGACGACCGCACCGACCACACCCGAACGCACTGCCCGACCGGCCCGCCCGCAGGCGATCCTCACCGTCCTCGACGTCACCGAGGTCACGCCGAACCTGGTGCGGGTCCGCCTCGGCGGAGATGACACCTTCGACAACATCACCTCGAACGATGCGACCGACAAGTACGTCAAGCTCCTCTTCGCCGACCCCGCCCACGGTCTCGTTCCGCCCTACGACCTCACCGAGCTGCGCGAACAGGCGCCGGAGAAGCTGCCGAGCCGCCGCACCTACACGATCCGCGAGATCGATGTGGACGAGAAATGGCTGAGCATCGACTTCGTCATCCACGATGCCGACGGCATCGCCGGTCCGTGGGCGAAGGCCGCCGCTCCCGGTGACACGCTCGTCCTCGTCGGCGCCGGAGGCAAGTACGCTCCCGCCGCCGAATCCGACTGGCACCTGATCATCGCCGACCACTCGGCGATTCCCGCAGTGAGTTCGGCGATCGAGGCGATGCCCGCCGAGGCGCGCGGTGTCATCGTCGCCTATGTCGCCGAGGCGGCCGACCGTGTGCTGCCCGAGGCACCGGCCGGCATCGACGTGAAGTGGGTGGAATCGTACGAGGAGCTCATCAGCAGCGTGCAGGAACTCGACTGGCTGCCGGGCACCCCGCAGGTCTTCGCCCACGGCGAGCGCGAGAGGGTCAAGGCGATCCGGAAGATCCTCAAGGAACGCGAGGTGCCGAGGGAGGCACTGTCGATCTCGGCATACTGGGCCAGCGGCCGCGCCGAAGACCAGTTCCAAGCCGAGAAGCGCGAACCCATCGGCAAGATCGACTGAGTCGCCCCGGCCGCGACCGGACCGGGCTCAGGCGAGATCGAGGCGGTCGGCCACCTCGGCGACCTTGAGTTTCGCATCCGCGTCGAGGTCCTGGATCGGCAGAGGCAGACTGTTCGCCCCCACAAGACCGAGGTGCTCGGCGATGGCTGCGCTCACTCGCAGGCTGCCGCCGAACTCGGTGAAGAGGTCCCACAGCGGCTGGAGTTCGGCGGAGAGCTCACGCGCGATATCGGCGTTGCCGAGTTCGGCCGCGCGGGTGATCTCGAGCATTGGCTCGGGCAGGGTGCCGCCGACAGCCGTGTACCAGGCATCGCAGCCGGCGTTGAGCCCCTCGGCTCCGAACGCGTCGCCGGAGATGCCGATCGACACCTCATTGCCGACGGCCGCGCGGATCTCACCGATGCGCTCGTCCCAACCCGATGGCGAGAGCGCGAACCCCGGAATCTTGATCGACGCCACACCGTCGAGCGCGGCCAGGCGGGCGTACAGCTCGGTGGAGAAGGTGAAGTGCGTGGTGCCCGGATTGTCGTAGACGACGATCGGCAGGTCGGTGGAGGACGCAACGGTGCCGAAGAGTTCGAAGACCTCGTCGTCGGTCAGGGGCTGATAGCTCACGGGAGCGAGGAGAAGTCCCTGTGCCCCGGCCGCCTCGGCGGAGGCGACATTGGCCAGCACGTCTCTCGTCCGCAGCGCCCCGACGCCGACGAGGACGGGGATGTCGAGAGCGGATTCGACCGTCAGCTGCGCGACTCGGGCGCGCTCCTGCCCGTCGAGGTAGGCATACGACCCTGTCGACCCGAGCGCGGTGATCGAATCGACACCGGCGAGGACGAGCCTTTCGACGAGTCCGATGAAGGCCTCCTCATCCAGTTCTTCGCCGCGCATCGGGGTGAGCGGGAAGGCGCTCAGTCCGGTGAACACAGACGGGTCGTAGGCGGGTGTCCTCGTCATTGGTCCTCCTCGAGGGGTGGGATGGTTCACGGGCGGTCGGGAGTGCGCGGGTCTGCGCCGGCGCGGTCCCTGTGGCCGTGACGGTCACTCGGGTTCGTCCGATTCCAGTCTGCCAGGTCGCTCGCGGCCCGGCAGGTACGTCTCGAAGCGATCGAACTCCGGCTGTGCTGAGATGTCCTCGACGGCCGCGGAACCGACGGCGTTCGCCGCCTGCAGCGCCGCCTCGGGGCCGAGCCCGGACCGCAGCCCGATGGTCAGGGCCGCGCAGAAGGCGTCCCCGGCTCCCACGGTGCTCACGGGAATCGCCGGGACCGCCTCGGCGAACGCGATCTGCGTGCCACGCGCCACCAGTGCCGAACCGCGAGCACCATAGGTCACGGCCACGAGCTTCGCGTCCTGCAGCTGCGGCAGGAGGGAGTATTCGGTTTCGTTGACGATGAGGAGATCGGCACGGTCGACCACCTCGGCGGGCAGGGGCTGGGCGGGTGCGGCGTTGACGGCGAGGAAGCCGGGCACACGGTCGGCGAGTTCGGTGATGAGGTCCATGGAGATCTCGAGCTGCGTGAGCACGGCCTCACTCTTCGCGAATTCCACGCCGTCGAGGCCGACCAGGGCATTCGCGCCCTCGCACACGGCGATCTGGTTCTCACCGGCGGCGTCGACGATGATGAGCGCGGTCCCGGTCTCTGCGTCCACCTCGGCGATATCAGAGACGTCGACCCCGGCTCTGCGCAGAGCCTGCAGCATCGCCTGACCTTCGGCGTCGGCACCGACCGCGCCGATCATTCGGGTGCGCGCACCGAGGCGTGCCGCCGCGGCGGCCTGGTTCGCGCCCTTGCCTCCGGGCGAACGGCTCAGCCGGCCGCCGCCGATGGTCTCTCCGGCGGCGGGCAGTCGGGCGGTGGTGGCGGTGATATCGGCGTTGATGCTGCCGACGATCGTCAGGGAGCAGTCGATGGTCATGTCCACCATTATGAACTGCGGGAACGGCAGAAGCCCCGTGATCCTTAATCTCCCAAGGCTCACGGGGCTTCCCGATCGGGGTGAGTAACGGGACTTGAACCCGCGACATCCGCGACCACAACGCGGCGCTCTACCAGCTGAGCTATACCCACCACATGCGCTGCACCACTGGTGCAGACAGCAAGATATATCCTAACCTCACCCACTCGACGCGGGCAAACTCGGGCCGCCCATTGCGGACAATGAGACGCAGATCTCCTCACATGCAACGATTCAGTAGCGTTGTATAACGGTTTCAGAAAACTGGTAGGAGCAGTCCTCGACATTCATTAGGATTGGTTCGGCCCTGTCCTCGACAACCTCCCAAGGAACCCTGTACATGACTCGTGCGTTGATCTCCGTCTCTGAAGACGAGTTCACCTATATCTCCCTCAATGGGGCGACGAGTCGCTATTCGGACATCGGGGAGGCCATCTCGTACCTCGGCGACTATGCCCGAGAAACCGCCACTCCCCTGACCGTGACGATCGACGACGGCGAGAAGAAGACCGAAATCTCCATCGATGCGCATGGCAAAGTCGGATCCGCACCGAAGCCTGCGACCGGCGGCGATGCAGCACCGCCCGAGGTCGGGACAGCCGATACCGCGGCCACCGACCAATCCCCCGCCGGCGCCGAGGCGGCCGCGAGCACATCTGCCGACGCGGCGGCAGGGCAGACGGAGCCACCGAATTCCGACAATGACGGCTATCCGCAGGGCACCCCGTTCTCCGGCCCGGCCGCTCCCGCAGCGCCGAAGGTGAAGAAGACCCGGGTGCGCAAACACTCTTCTCGCAGCCGCCCGCAGCGGCTGAAGAAGATCACCGTTCCGGGTCTCGTCCTCATCGGCATGGCGATCCTCATGATCGGCGCATTCGTCGTGCCCAATATCGTCCCCGTCGACTCCGACGACACCCCGCAGACGATCGGTTCGGAACAGCAGGTCAATCCGGCCTCAGAACTCTCCGTCGACAAGACCCGCGACGTCGTGCCGAGCTTCGACAACTCCCCGGTCTGGGAAGCCAAGGTGCCCAAGCGCGCTTCGGTAACCGCCTCCGATCGCGGCATCCTCCTCGTCGACAAGGGCAGGCTCGAAGTCCTCGACTCCGATACCGGCAAGACGCGTTACAAAGCCAAGATCAACGAGTCTCCGACCTTCGCCGTCGACACCATCATCGATGGCCGCCCGGCCCTGCTGTGGCAGTCCGGCGACACCGCCGAGGCGCTCTTCGACGGAGACAAGAAGCCGAAGTCCTACCAGCTTCCCAAGGATGCTCGCATCACCTCGGCCGGCAAGAGCGTGCTCATCAAGTCCGGCAACAAGCTGTCGACCTTCGGCGCCGACGGCTTGGAGAACGTGCCGACCCCACAGGCGGGTTCGACCCCGATGGCCATCGACAACAATGAGCTCTTCAGCTCCGACTGGCACGGCCCGGTCAAGGCGAAGAACATCGAGACCGGTGCCGAACGCAACATCAAACTCGAACGCCCCGCCGACGGATTCCAGATCATCGACTGGATCTCGGCCGGCCACGGCAAGACCATCACTCTGTGGGGCGAGCAGGGCGCCTCGACGAATTCGGGCCACCGGATCCAGCTCGTCGTCCACTCCCTCGAAGACGGCTCCATCCTCTCGACCGTGACGACGACGACCGACATCGTCGGCGAGAAGACGTGGGTCCGCGGTCAAGCCGGCAAACGCGCCTACATCGGCCCCTACCTCTTCGACCTGCAGTCGGGCCTGCTGCTCATGGACGTCTCCAGCCGAGACATCCACCTCTCCGAACCGCGCGGCACGATCGTGCCCTGCACTATGGACACCAGCACCTCCTGCCTGCTCGCCGGCAAGCAGGCGTTCAAGACCGACACCGATCTGCTCGCAGTCGTCGACGACGGCAAGGAAGCCTTGGTGCTCGGTGACGACTCCACCGTTCGGGCCTACCCGAAGAAGTCGGAGACTCACGATCGCTGAGCCGTACCTCACCCCGGCAGCATGCCACGGCGAATCACCCCCGAGGCTTTTACACATCTGTTCTAGATATTAAGATGGCAACGACCTGCCTGTCCGTCATGTCCCCTTGACCGAATGAAGTCGGAATCCCCACCGCGAAGGAACGAAGTGCCAGCAATACGCCAGTTCAACCGCAGAATCGCCGCTATCGGCGCTGCGTTTGCCCTGGCAGCACTCCCTGTTTCCGGCACGATCACCCCTGCATTCGCCGAGCCGGATCCGACCCCTTCCGCCGAATCAGGTGCGGCAGGCACAGCCGACACCGAGGCGGCCAACAGTGACGATGCGGACGACTCCTCCGGTGCCGACGGCGGCGGCTCCGACACCGGATCCTCGAAGAACGAGGGCTCCAGCACCGACAATGGGGTCACCGAGGTCGAAGGCGACACTGAAGCCGGGGGCGGTTCCGATCCGGATCCCGACTACGACAAGGCATGCAAGGCCCCTGAAAAGGACGAGCCGGTTCCGGGCACCGACGGGCCGTGCGAGACCGATGAACCGCTCCCAGCAAGCTGGGACGAAGACAACCAGACTTTGCGAGTTCCCTCACCCGCGAATGAACCGGGCAGCATGCCTCAGAGTTGGGAGAAGGAGAAATTCAAACTTCGGAAGAGACAGCCAGTTCGTCTTCCGGTCCAAGGGGCCTCGGACTCTGCCTCCAAAGACTCCTCGCAATCGACTAGCCAAGGCAACAGCACCGATGACAGCGGGACTCCTCTGCCTTCCGCGGCCACTCAGACAAATGTTCCAGATGACCTGATGCTCCGTTCAGACGGCTTTGTTGTGCCTGCAAGCGGCGGAGAACCGGTACGTTTCACCGGGTTCACAGACGACCCCGATTGGGAATTCAATGTGAAGGACGGGAAAGTCACGGTCGTCTCCGGTCATGAGTACCCGGACTCCGATGACGGGTCCTCAAGCAATGAAGCAGATGGATCCGAGAACGGAACTGCAGGCTCAGAAGCGAACAAGGATGGGTCCGACAGCGCCTCTCCTACCGCTGGGGATAACGCGAAGTCCACCGCTGACAGCGATTCGTCGAACTCTGCGGACAAAGACTCCGACGGGGCCCGTGCCGACAGCGACAACGGCAGCGATTCCGAGAGTGCTTCTTCCGCCAGCAAGACATCTGCAGGCAACGATAGCGACACTTCGACGGACTCCGATTTCAAGAGTCAGGGAAACTCGTCGTCCGACAAAGACGCCGACGGGCGCAACTCGAACTCCGACACCGATTCGCGGGCCGAGGCAACAGGCAACAGTGACTCCGAAGGCTCCGCATCCGATTCGGACTCAGGGAAAGACAAAGACAAGGACTCAGGCAAAGACAACGAGAAGGACTCGGACAAGGACGGTTCCGGCTCCACGCTCGGCACGTCCGACGCCGACGGCACCACTCCTGACCCCTCGAACGGCAACGGCTCGCAGGACGGGCGAGAAACCATCCCCGGCACCACCGGCGACGAATGGCTGCCCGGAGACGAGGACTCCGAACACCAACCGGACTACTCCGACCCGGTACCGCGCAACCCCGACGAGCCTGCCCCCAAAGACGACTCCGATCTCATCACCGGCGGCGACCAACCCTCCCCGCGGGCCAATCAGCACCCGGCGACCTCATTCGGCGAGTCCATCATCTCCACGATCGTGAGCTCCTGGCCGGTCTTCGTCCTCGCCGCCTCGGGCATGGCCGCGGTCGGCTTCATCATCTACCTCATGGGACGTCGCGGAAAGCAGGACTGAGGCCTGCCACGGAAGTGGTCCGGCCGCCTCGGTGAACGATTTCTTCTCCTCGTCCCGGTCCGATCCGGCAATCCTCGCCTAAGATCGCTGACATGGATCTCTTCGACTCCGAACTGCGCGTGATCGCCGCGGCCGAGGACCTCGCGCGGACGCTCGGAGCCGACGCGAACCACACCGTCGCCGCGGCCGCGATGGACACGACCGGCCGCATCCACACCGGGGTCAACGTGGACCACTTCACCGGCGGACCCTGCGCGGAACTCGTGATGATCGGCAGCGCCGCGGCCGCAGGAGCGGGCCCGCTGGTCACCATCGCCGCGGTCGGCGACCACGACCGAGGACTGCTCGCACCGTGCGGACGCTGCCGGCAGGTCATCCTCGACCTCCACCCCGAAGCCCTCGTGGCGATCCCCGACAAAGCCACCGGCGAGCGGTCGATCGCGCCGATCCCCGCGCTCCTCCCCCACGCCTACCGCCACCCCGACGCAGCACCGATGCGGCTGCTGCGCTTCAACGCCCGCTACCGCGAGGCGGTCATGAACGGAACGAAGACGCTGACGGTGCGCTTGTGTGTGATCAACTTTAAGTAGGCCGGTTCAGCTCCAGAATCCAGCCAGTACAGCGGCTGGATTCCAGCCATAACAGCCCGTCTCTGCTTCTGTGCGCCACTCCCAGAAAACACAAAGTCATGGGCGTGGCCGCTCTCATCGATTAGGTTCCCAAACGAACACCCCGATCCCGTTGCAGCAGGATCGAACCGGGGTGTCAGAAGGGAACCAGAAAGACCATGACCACACCCATGACTACCATCGAAAATATCAGGCGCCTCGACGCCGAAGGAAGATCCGGACGCCAGATCGCCACCGATCTGGGCATCGATCGTGAAACCGTCGCGAAATACCTCAACCAAGACGACTTCTCTCCGCAACCACCAGCCCCGACCCGTCAGGCCGGTGCTGCCGTCCTGGCAGGACTGACCCACATCATCGAACAGTGGCTGACCGACGATGCCCGCCGTCCCCGTAAACAGCGCCACACATCCAAACGGGTCTACGACAGACTCGTCGCCGAACACGACTATCAAGGCTCCTACTCACCCGTGCAGCGCTTCATCAAGGACTACAAGACCATGCACCGGGCCCGCAGTCAGGGCTTCTTCGAACTCGAATGGGCACCCGGACACGCGCAAGTCGATTTCGGTCAGGCCGAAGCGATCGTCGACGGCATCCGTGAAGTCCTCCACCTGCTGGTCATTACGTTCCCGTTTTCGAATATGCGTTTCGCTCAGGCCTTCCGCGGAGAAACCAGCGAATGCATCGGCCAGGGCCTGGCCACGATCTTTCACCACATCAATACCGTGCCCGTCGAACTCATCCTCGATAACGCCACCGGTGCTGGCAGACGCTGTGGCACGATTATCACCGAAGCCAGACTCTTCGCCGCGTTCAAAGCCCACTATCGGACTACCGCCCGCTACTGCAGCCCCTATTCGGGGCATGAGAAAGGCAACGTCGAAAACGCTGTCGGATTCATCCGCCGCAACTTCATGGTCCCCGAACCCACCGCGGTCTCCCTGGCCGGTTTCAACACGGACCTTCTGGCCTACTGCGACGGACTCGGCTCCGAGGATCACTGGAAGAAGGGCCAGAAGATCCAGGACCTGTTCGCCCACGACATCGCCGCGGGACTCGCGTTGCCCGGGATCGCCTTCGACCCGGTCCGCTACGAATCGCGTAAGGCCGATAAGACCGGCACCATCGTCATCGATGGTCATTCCTACCTCGCCGGCCCCGACTACCACAACAGGCTGCTCACCGTCGCGATCCGTCACGATGCCATCAGCATCCTCAACGAACGATCTCAACCTGTCATCGGCTTCGACCGCGCCTGGGGCCAGCCGGGGCCGACCGTGTTCACTCCCGATACGCTTCTGGCCGCGTTGATGACCAAACCCGGAGCCTGGTCGAACTCACCAGTCCGTGCCCAGGTGTCCGACCCTGTCCGTGACTGGGCCGATGCTGCCGATAGTCGGGCTCGTTCCGAGTTCTTCGGCCGTCTCGATGCCAGTGCCCAAGCCACGTCTTGGAACACCGCCGTCGAGGCTGCTGACAGGCTCATCCGACTCGGCGATGACCCCACCGGCCCAGGACTGCCGATGCTGGCCAGACGCCTGTGTCAAGGCAGCGAACCACCAGCATCGAACGTCGATTTAAGCCTCTATGACCGTTTCACCACTACTCGGCAGGAACAACCAGCATGACCATCACGACCACAGACGTCATCGACGCGGGACGACACACCGGCATCAGCCATACCGTCGTCGCCGAAGCCGCCGCCAAAGCAACTCCGAAACAACGACAACTCCTCCACGACCTCTTCACCGCCGAACACGCCTCCCGAGCCCATCAGCGCCGCACCCGGCTACTCAAAGCCGCGAAACTGCCCACCCTGAAAACCCTCGACGGGTATGACTGGACAAACATCAAGTTCCCCACCGACTACGGCCGCACTCGACTGACCGACCTCGAGTTCCTGACCACTGGTTCCGACCTCGTCTTCTACGGCGACGTCGGATGCGGGAAAACGCATCTGGCGATCGCTTTAGCCGCTCACGCCTGTCACCGGGGAATACCCGCCAGATTCTTCACCACCGCCAGCCTCGTCACACATCTACGCCGAGCAGCCGATCAAGGACGACTCGATAAGGAACTGGCCCTGCTGGGTAAGAACAAACTGCTCATCATCGACGAGTTCGGATATCTGCCCATCGATACCGAAGGCGCCAGGCTCCTCTTCCAGGTCATCGCCGACGCCTACGAGAAACGCAGCCTCATCCTGACCACGAACCTCGAGTTCGCCCGGTGGGGAACCGTGTTCGGCGACGACAACATGGCCGCAGCAATCATCGATCGCATCGTCCACCACGGCAGACTCCTCCACTTCACCGGCCAGTCCTACCGCGTCAAGAACGCACTCATGAGATGACCCCACCACCAGACACCGAAAGGACACCAACCATGAACTCTGTCAGCACCGACGAGCTCTTCCAACGATGCGAAACCGTCCTCTACGCAGCTGAAACCATCCTGCGCCGAAGCAGTCTCGACGGCCAGATCGCGATCTCATCAGCCGCCCAATTCCTGTTCGGCCCCGATCACCACGGAACTCACTACCAGCGCCTGCTGGCGGAGATCGAAACGCTGAAAGACCAGATTGCGGACCATCAAGGCTGGTAGTAACCACGAAGGTCAGGGCTGCGGACAGATTCCCATCCGCAGCCCTGCACGGGTAGGCACGTTCCCCGTATCGGACGCGGAGCTCACACGGCTGGAAACCATGCTCGCCTGGCTGGATTTTCGGCGCTCTTTTGGCCGGAAAAAAGTTGACAAAACACAGCGCTGGAACGAAGCCCATCGCACGGGTTCCGCACTGGCCTATTTCGAGGGCACCGAGCACGGTGCCGTCCCCGTGAGCATCACCTCGGTGACGGCAGAACGACTCAGCGAACTCAGCGCAGCAGACCTCGAACTCAGCCGACCCGGCGGCCTGGACCGCTATCGTGCGAACCTCCGCGACCACTACCCGGCCATGCCGGACGACGCAATCGTCGAAATCGTAAGATTCCGTCGAACCGCGCCCGATATCTGACACTCACTGTGCCCAGCCGCTAAGCTGGACAGCGAAGCACTGTGGCACAAGGTCACAGGCGCAAGAATGCATTCTCGACCGGGAGGACTCGACCCGATGACTGACAACGTCTACACCTCAGATGTGACCGTCGACCAGGCAACACCTGCACAGCTCGCGGAGTCAATCCGTCTGCGTGAGGAACGCATCGCGGACAACATCGACGAGCTCGTCGGCCGCATCCACCCGAAGGTGCTCGCGACGCGCGCCGTCAACAAGGCGAAGTCAGAGGTCGTCGAGGAAGACGGTTCACCCAAGCCCGAGATCATTGCGCTCGGTGCAGGCGCCGTGCTCGGCGTTGCTGCTCTCATCGTCGGCCTGTCCGGTCGGGGCAAGCGTGGCTGATGCCGCTCTGCCGATCCGGATGCTCCATGACCGGATCCTGCTCGAACCCGGCGCGGAAGCCGGTGAGCGCAAATCCTCGGCGGGCATCGTCATTCCCGCCACCGCCAGCATGGGCCGGCGCCTCGTCTGGGGCAGGGCCGTGGCGGCGGGCCCGCACGTGAGGCAGGCCAACCTCGGCGACACCGTCCTCTACGACCCCGAAGAGCTCGCCGAGGTGGAGCTCGAGGGGCGGGTCTATGTGCTCCTGCGTGAGCGCGACGTCCACGCGATCGCCGAACCTGCCGAGCAGTCCAGTTCCGGCATGTATCTGTGACGTTCCGGGCTGTCCCTCAGCGGGCCTCTGACCAGGGGCTTGCGACCTTCATCACAAAATCGGACGGGGGCCGATCTCGGTTTGCATGATCGGCGAACACCTGAGTAATATTAATTCTCGTTGCGCAACATGTGCGGCACGCACCTCTAGCTCAATTGGTAGAGCAACTGACTCTTAATCAGTGGGTTCCGGGTTCGAGTCCCGGGGGGTGCACCACAGATCGAGAACCGCCATTCGGATGATCCGGGTGGCGGTTCTTCGTCATTCACACCGGCAGTCGACTCTGCCGGATGCCTCTCATCTGCGGCTCTTGATCCCGGGACGGACTCGATTGTCCATCCGAGTCCGGTACGGCCGGAGCGCTTTGTCGGAGACTCCGCACCCGGCTTCGCATTCGAGCAGCGGGGCATTCGCCAGTGGCGCCTCGGCGCCGGGTTCGATGGTGCCGGCGGTGTCGATGAGACGGCAGTAGCAGTCCGGACACAGGAATGGTGCATATCTCATACAGATGCTCCTCATGGGCCAGACTCCGCTGACCTGTCATTGGGCATGCGGGCCACGGGCCGACATGAGCGCATGCAATCTGCACGCACCGTCGTTTTCAGACTAGCAGTCGCAGATGTGTGCCGGACGCGATTCGCTCAGGCTTGGCCGGCCCGAGCATAGGCGCCGAGGACCTGACGCTCGGAGTCTCCGAGGTAGGTTGCAAGCTTCTCCGCGGCAGCGCCCGGGCTGTCCTCGAGGTAGGTCTCGAGCACCTGGTGATTGCGGCCGATGAACGGCGCGTGCAGATAGTCGAGGACCTCGACCTTGAGGAAGGCCAAACGCAGCTCGGCGAGCACATTGGCAAACGAACGCATCAGCCGCCTGCTGTCCGAGAGCGAGACCACCGCGTTGTGGAAGGCCATGTTCGCCGTGCCCACGCTCATCCAGTCCTCGGCCGCCGCCGCAGTTTCCGCGGCTTCGATGGCCACTCTCATCTGCGTCGCGTTCGGGTGGTTCCTCTGCGCGTGCTCGAGCACCGAGCATTCGACGTGATGACGGACCCGGTAGATGTCGATGACGTCGGCCGTGCTCGGCGAGGCCACGGACACGCCTCGGTGCGGGATATGTGTGACCAGCCCCTGCTCCCCGAGCACCCGGAACGCTTCGCGCAGGGTATTGCGGGAGACGTCGAACTCCTTGGCCAGAGACGTTTCGGACAAGCGGTCGCCGGGGCGCAGCTCACCGGCGATGAGCCGCTCGGTGAGTCTGTTGACCAGGGAGGATTCGTGATTCACACCTCCATCCTAATGACACATGCCCGTGACCGGTGACGTTCTGTCGACAGTTTCCGCAAGAAAATGTGATCTGGGTCTACCTCTGTTGAACAATCAATGCTAGATTGTATAGCGATCTTCCGGATTGCGGTCGAGCGCCGACACTGCGGTCACCTCGATTTCGCTTTCGGATCGTCACCACACCAGGCCCCGTCACACAGTCGGAGACTCCAATGTCGCAATCACCGGAACCCCAACCATCCGGTTCTTCCTCGAACGCCGCCACCGGTTCGCAGCCGAACACCTTGGACGGCAAGATCAGCCGCACCGCCATCATCGGTGCCATCTTCCTCATGGCCACCTCGGCGATCGGGCCGGGATTCATCACGCAGACGGCCACGTTCACCGCCCAGATGGGTGCGGCCTTCGCCTTCGCGATCTTCGTGTCGATCCTCATCGACATCGCCATTCAGCTCAATGTCTGGCGGATGGTGACCTCCTCGGGCAAACGCGCCGCGCAGCTGGCATCCTCGGCCGTCCCCGGATCGGGCATCGTCCTCTCGATCCTCATCGTCATCGGCGGCCTGGCCTTCAACATCGGCAACATCGCCGGCGGTGGCCTCGGCCTCAACGCGCTGCTGGGCATCGACCCGAAGCTCGGCGGTCTCGTCACAGGAGTGCTGGCCATCGGGATCTTCCTGTTCAAACGCGCCGGCAAGGTCGTCGACACCGTCGTGCTCGTCCTCGGCGTCGGGATGATCATCCTCACCTGCATCGTCGCGATCGTGTCGAATCCGCCCGTCGGCGAGGCGATCAAGCAGTCCTTCGTCCCCGACACCATCAACTTCGCGACCGTGACGACCATCGTCGGCGGCACAGTCGGCGGCTACATCACCTACTCCGGCGCTCACCGCTACCTCGACTCGGGCAAGATCGGACCGCAGCACGCTCCCTCGGTCATGCGCTCGGCGCTGTCGGGAATCCTCGTCACCGGCATCATGCGCTACGTGCTCTTCCTCGCCATCCTCGGCGTCGTCGCCTCCGGAGTCGCCCTCGACCTCGACTCGAATGTCGCGAACCCGGCCGGTCAGGCCTTCGCCGCCGTGCTCGGCGATGCCGGAATGCGCATCTTCGGGGCGATCTTCTGGGCTGCGGCACTGAGCTCGGTCATCGGCGCCGCCTACACCTCGGCGACCTTCCTCTCGGCGTTCTCCACGCGCCTCGCAGGCGGCTGGCCGCTGCAGCTGGCGACCGTGACCTTCATCGTCGTCTCACTCATCGTCTACCTCATCGTCGGCACCGCACCGGCTACGCTGCTCGTCTTCGTCGGCGGCTTCAACGGCCTCATCCTGCCCATCGGCCTGACGATCTTCATGTACATCGGCTGGTTCAGACCACGCCTGCTGAGCACGGACGCGTACCCGAAGTGGTTGCTCATCATCGGCACCGCGGCAACACTGGTCACGTGGTACACGGCTGTGCAGTCCATCGGCCCCATCTTCGCAATGATCGGAATCGGAGGGTGACAATGACCACCACGAACGAACTGAGAATCGACCTCAACTCTGACCTCGGGGAGAACGTACCCGACCGTGTCGTCAGCGACGATGCGGCCATGCTCGGCCTCGTCACGAGCGCCAACGTCTCGTGCGGCTTCCATGCCGGCAACCCCGAAGGCATCCGGGCCACCGTCGATGCCGCCACCCGCGGCGGCGTCGTCATCGGCGCCCACCCCGGCTACGACGACTACGAAGGCTTCGGTCGACGCGCCCTCGACGTCCCGGCCGCAACCCTGCAGGCTCAGGTCGAATACCAGATCGGCGCCCTCCTCGGCCTGACCACCGCGGTCGGCGGCACGGTCTCCTACGTCAAGCCGCACGGCGGGCTGTACAACGCGATCGTCCGCGACCAGGCGCAGGCGAAGGTCGTCGTCGATGCGGTCAAGGCCGTCGACGACTCCCTTGTCTTCTTGGGCCTCGCCGGCAGCGTGGCCAACCGGGTTGCCGCCGAGGCCGGTCTGACGGTCGCCGCCGAAGCCTTCGCCGACCGCTCGTACAACCCCGACGGTTCCCTGGTCTCCCGCAGCGAGCCGAATGCCGTCCTCCACGACCCCGAGGCCGTGGCCGCCCGCGTGCTGCGTCTCGTCCAGACCGGTCAGGTCGAAGCGATCGACGGCAGCCTCGTCGATGTCGACGCCCAATCGATCTGCTTCCACGGCGATTCGCAGGGATCGATCGACATGGCCCGCGCCGCGCGCGAGCTCCTCGAATCCGAAGGAGTCACCATCGCCGCATTCGCCGGAGCCGGGCGATGAGCGCGAAGTCCACCGCCGGTGCCGAAGCCCGCGCCCGCATCCGGGCCGGGGCCTCGGAGCCCACCTCGGGGATGGCGCCGGGCCTCGTCCAGGCGAACCTCATCTCCGTGCCCGCCGACTGGGCCTTCGACGTCCTGCTGTTCACCCAACGCAACCCGAAGCCATGCCCGGTCATCGACGTCCTCGAACCCGGGCAGGTCGAATCGGGTCTGGCCCCGGGCAGCGATCTGCGCACCGACATCCCCGGCTACCGGATCTGGGAGAACGGCCGGCTCACCGGAGAGGTCACCGACGCCACGCATGCGTGGGAGGAACACCCGGACCTCGTGTCCTTCCTCATCGGCTGCTCCTTCACCTTCGAAAACGGACTCACCGAGGCGGGCATCCCGATCCGCCACCAGGACGCCGGACGCAATGTGCCGATGTACCGCACCTCCACCGCGTGCGCCCCGGCCGGTCGGATCAGCGGAGACATGGTCGTGTCCATGCGCCCGATCCCGGCCGCCCAGGTCGCCGAGGCGGTGCGCATCACCGACCGCTTCCCCGCCGTCCACGGCGCTCCCGTCCACATCGGCGAACCCGCTCAGATCGGCATCACCGACCTGAGCACACCGGATTTCGGAGACGCCCCGGCCATCGCCGACGGCGACATTCCCGTGTTCTGGGCGTGCGGAGTCACCCCGCAGGCAGCGGTCCAAGCCTCGGGGGTGCCGTTTGCGATCACGCACTCACCAGGGAAGATGTTCATCACCGACGAACCGGAAGACACCTACCGCCAATGACGACCGACCTGACCTTCCACACCGCTTCCCGGCGTCACCTCCTCGTCGAATGCGCCGACCTGGCCGCGACGATGACCCTGCACCAGAGCCTGGAGGCGGCTGACCTGCCCGGCGTCGTCGAGCTCATCCCCGCCGCCCGCACCGTGCTCATCGACTTCGATCCCCGCCGCACCGGCGCCGGGATCCTCGAGCAGGCGATCCGCGGGCTCGACCGCACCGAATCCGCGTCAGCTGCGGCTCGGGAGGTCAGCATCCCGGTGACCTACGACGGGGAAGACCTCGCCGAGGTGGCCGAACTCCTCTCCGTCTCCCCCACCGAGGTCATCGCCCGTCACCAAGCGGCGACCTGGGAAGTCGCATTCGCCGGGTTCGCTCCCGGTTTCGGCTACCTCGCCGGTGACGACGAACTCTTCGATGTTCCTCGCCGCTCCTCCCCGCGCACCCGTGTGCCCGTGGGTGCGGTGGCCCTGGCCGGCGAGTTCACCGGCGTCTACCCTCGATCCTCCCCCGGCGGGTGGCAGCTCATCGGACGCACCGAAGCGAGACTGTGGGATCTCGACCGGCAGCCCCCGGCTCTGTTCGTCCCCGGCACGATCGTGACGTTCACCGATGCGGAGCGGGACTCCATCAGCGTGGGACACGAGGCGGCGAGCGCGAGCGCGGACGAACAGGCCAGCGCGTCTGCTCCGGCGACGGAGGCGAGCGAGTCATCGGCACACACCCTCGAGGTCCTCCGCCCCGGTCTGCAGCTGCTCGTCCAGGACCTCGGGCGTCCCGGCTTCGCCTCGATGGGCGTCAGCAGTGCCGGAGCCGCCGACCGCACGGCCCTGACGACCGCGAACCGGCTCGTCGGAAACGCCGAAGACGCGGCCGGACTCGAGAGCTTCGGCGGCGGGGCACGGCTGCGGTTCACCGGTGACGGAGTCGCCGCAGTCGCCGGAGCCGACGGGACGATCACCGTCACCGCCGGCGATGGCACGGTGTACACGCCCCGCCCCGGCGAGGCCTTCGCTGTGGCCGACGGGGACGAACTCGAACTCGGCACCACCACCCGCGGCATCCGCCGCTACCTCGCCCTCCGCGGCGGCATCGACGTCACCACGGCCTTGGACAGTGCGTCGGCGGACACACTCGCGGGACTCGGGCCGGCAGCCCTCGACAAGGGCACGACGCTCGACCTGCACACCCCCGTCGCCGCACCCCACCTCGTCGATCCGGTCCCAGCTGCCGCACGCGACCTGCCCCAGCCCGGTCAGACCGTGACTCTGACGGTGACCTTGGGCCCGCGGGAGGACTGGTTCACCTCGGCCGGCATCGACACTCTCCTGTCTCAGGAGTGGACGGTCACCCACGAATCCGACCGGGTCGGGCTGCGCCTGTCCGGTGAGGTCCCGCTCGAACGTGCCCGCACCGGCGAGCTGCCGAGCGAGGGCGCGGTCACCGGGGCGCTGCAGGTCCCGCCGAACGGACAGCCGGTGCTCTTCGGCCCGGACCATCCGCTCACCGGCGGCTACCCGATCATCGCCAGCGTCGACGACACCGACCTCGCCGCGCAGCTGGCTCCGGGTGTCACGCTGCGCTTCACCACCTCTGCCCGTGCACACGGGGCACCCCGCACACACGAGAACGAAAGCTGAATCATGTCGACCATCCTCATCGCCAACCGCGGCGAAATCGCCGTCCGCATCATCCGTGCCTGCGCCGAACACGGGCACACCTCGGTAGCCGTCTACGCCGATCAGGACGCCGACGCCATGCATGTGCGCCTCGCCGACGAAGCCTTCGCTCTGCCCGGGACCGGTGCGGGTGAGACCTACCTCAACATCGAATCGATCCTCAGCGCGGCGCGGGCCGCCGGTGCCGATGCCGTCCACCCCGGCTACGGTTTCCTGTCAGAGAACGCAGACTTCGCCGCCGCTATCGAGGATGCCGGGTTGGTCTGGATCGGACCGACCGCGGAGACCATCACGGCACTCGGCGACAAGGTCACCGCCCGCCAGCTCGCGCAGAAGGTCGGCGCTCCCCTGGCGCCGGGCATCGACCAGCCCCTGAAGGATGCGAGCGAGGTTGAGTCCTTCGCCGCCGAGGCGGGACTGCCGATCATCATCAAGGCCGCCCACGGCGGCGGCGGGCGCGGCATGAAGATCGTCCACGAGCTCACCGACGTGGCCGGCGCCTTCGATTCAGCGACCCGTGAGGCCGCCGAGGCGTTCGGTCGCTCCGAATGCTTCGTCGAGAAATACCTCGAACGTCCCCGTCACCTCGAAGTCCAGATCGTCGGCGACGGTCAGGGTCGTGTCGTGGCCGTCGGTGATCGCGACTGCTCCGCGCAGCGCCGCAACCAGAAACTCATCGAGGAGGCACCCGCCCCGGGCCTGTCGGCGGATCAGCGCGAGCGCCTGCACCGTTCGGCCGAAGCGATCTGCGCCGAGGTGGACTACCGCGGTGCCGGCACCGTCGAATTCCTCCTCGCCGCCGACGGCACCATGACGTTCCTCGAAGTCAACACCCGGCTCCAGGTCGAACACCCTGTCACCGAGGCGACGACCGGGATCGACCTCGTCGCCGAACAGTTCCGCATCGCCTTCGGCGACGGCCTGTCGCTCGACTCGACACCACGGCCGCAGGGGCATGCGATCGAGCTGCGCATCAACGCCGAGGACCCCGGCCGCGGCTTCCTGCCCACTCCCGGACGCATCGACGTCCTCGACGTGCCCGGCGGGCCCGGCATCCGCTGGGATTCCGGTCTCCGTGCCGGTGACACGGTGCAGCCGGCCTTCGACTCCCTCTTCGCCAAGCTCATCGTCCACGGTCCCGACCGGAGTGCGGCAATCGCCCGGACGATCACCGCGGCCAAGGAACTCCACGTCGAAGGGCCGGCCACCGTTCTGCCGTGTTCGCTGGCGATCCTGTCCGACGAGGCGTTCACCCGCCTCGGGGAAGACGGCGTCGAGGGCATCCATACTCAGTGGATCGAATCCGAGCTGCTGCCGCGCTTCGAGGCGCAGGACCGTCCCACACCGGGCTCGGGTGGTCAGATGCAGCGGATGCAGATCGAGATCGGCGGGAAGCTCACGACCCTCGGGCTGCCCGCCGGGCTGCTCGCCGCCCTCGGTTCGGCCGGTGGGGCCGGTCAGGGCAGCACCGATCAGGGCGGTGACGGCAGTGCCGCCGGCCACGGTGGAGCCGCCTCGGCGAGGGGAGGCGAAGGAGGGGCCGTCGCCGGGGATGTCACCGCACCTGTGCCCGGCAGCCTCGTCGACTTCCTCGTCGACGACGGTGCCGAAGTCGCCGCCGGAGACGAGGTCGCCGTGCTGTCGGCGATGAAGATGGAGACCCGGGTCGAAGCACCGGTCGCGGGCACGTTCCACCGGGTCGCGGCCGTCGGCGATGTCGTCGCGGTCGACCAGGCCATCGCACGCATCGGCTGAGGCATCGGCCAGTCCATCGCACGCATCGGCTGCGGCATCGCCCAGTCCATCGCACGCATCGGCTGAGGCATCCCAGGCGACAACGGAATAGAGTGGTGGACAGCAATGGTTATCCACCACCGATAGCGTCCACCTCAGGAGGAACATTCATGTCACGTCTGTCAGTCGGCGACACCGCCCCGGACTTCACCCTCGTCAATCAGGACGGGAAGTCCGTGAGCCTCAGCGACTTCAAGGGCCAGCGGGTCGTCGTCTACTTCTACCCGGCCGCCATGACCCCGGGCTGCACGACCGAGGCGTGCGATTTCCGGGATTCGCTCTCGGCGCTCAAGGCCGCCGGGATCAACGTGCTGGGCATCTCTCCGGACAAGCCGGAGAAGCTGCAGCAGTTCATCGAGAAGGAGGGCCTGAACTTCGACCTCCTCTCCGACGAGGACAAGTCGATGATGACCGCCTGGGGTGCCTTCGGCGAGAAGAAGAACTACGGCAAGGTCGTCCAGGGCGTCATCCGCTCGACCGTCGTCGTCGATGCCGAGGGCAAGGTCGAACTCGCCCAGTACAACGTCAAGGCCACCGGACACGTCGCCCGCGTGCGCAAGGCGCTGGGCATCTACGCAGCCTGAGCGACCGCTCGCGCGACCGCGGCCGAGGTTTTCAGCATCCCGCGACGCCCCTGCTAATCTTGAGGGCGTCGCGGCTGCCTCGGCGGGCGTTCGGCGCGAGTGGCGGAATTGGTAGACGCGCTGGATTTAGGTTCCAGTGTCTTCGGACGTAGGGGTTCAAGTCCCCTCTCGCGTACCGCAGTCCCCGGTGTGGAGATCGAACAGTTTCCGCACCGGGGATCTTTCATTCTCCGACGCTCATCGTCCACGCTCGTTCGCCCATCACAAAAGATGCACACCGCCCTACATTTCGTACACCGATTTCCACATTGCGTCCCTGCCATCAGTACGCAAACAGAGGTGCTGAACGTAATGTGGTCATTGCCCCAGAACCGGAGAGATTTGTTGCCCCGGGACCGCAGAGGTAGCCGCGCCGGAACCACAGAAAGGACGACGATGACGTCATCTTCAGCACCGACGATCCGCCCCACCGCCCCTACAGACGAAGCCCGCTGGAAGGAACTCTTCCGCGCCTATCGTGAGTTCTACCGGCTGCCCGAGTCCGAAGAGATCGTCTCCCGGGTGTGGGAATGGATCACCGAGCCTGATCATGAGGTGCAGAGCCTCGTCGCCGAGGTGGACGGGCGGATCATCGCCATCGCCGACTACCGCCGCTTCGCTCGCCCGTCGACCGGGTCGACAGGAATCTGGCTCGACGACCTCTTCACCGACCCCGAGGAGCGCGGTTCCGGCGCCGGACGTGCCCTCATCGCCCGGCTGCAGACCATCGCCGCCGAGGAGGGGCGCTCCGTCGTCCGCTGGATCACCGCATCCGACAACGAACAGGCCCAGGTGCTCTATGAGAAGGTCGCCTCGCGGACGAACTGGGTCACCTATGACGCGAAGCCGGCAGCCGAAGCCGCGGGCTCTTAGGCCATTCGTTCGCGCAGTTCGGCGCGGAAGAGGAGCCGGAAGCGTTCACAGAGTGCACACCTCCTGGCGCAGACCCGCGATGAGGGCTCGCAGTCCGAGGTCAAATGCGGCCACAGCTGATGACGACTCAGCGAAGCGCGGGTCGAGTGCCGCTCGGATCTCGGAGAACCGCTCATCCGCAGAGTCTTGGGAGATGAGGTCGTCGGGGGCGATGATGTCGAGGGCAGAACCGAGGACGTGGGCTTCGACCGTCCGCATGACCGCCACCGTCCTCGTCTCCGGCCAGCCGCCTCGGCGCAGGCCCGCGACTACTGAGTCGTACATCTGATACGTCGAAAGATCGCTGATCGATGTCGTCGCGAGCAGGCGGATGAGGTTGGGGTGGGCGGCGAACGCACGCAGATACGAGCGGGCCCACGACTCGAGCGCTTCGTCCCAGCGCACCCTGTCCGCGGATGAGGACACCGAGGCGAACGGACCGACGTCGATGTCGGAGACGATGCGGGCGCGCATGAGTTCGATGAGTTCGGCACGCCCGGAGACATGGTTGTACAGGGAGGACACCTGTCTGTCGACACGTGAGGCCAGCGTACGCATCGACAGAGCTTCAGCACCCTCCTCGTCGACGAGGACGAGCGCGGCATCGACGAGCCGCTGCCGATTGAGCCTCATTTTGCTCCTGCCTTCCTCTTCCATCGTTCCCGCTAGGAGTGTATCGTGTTCTCAGTCACAGACACGAACACTGTTCGTATATCGTGACGGGACGACGAAGACGTGCAGCGAAGCGGGAGCAGAATCGACGTGACGATCTCACATTTCCACAATGGCACCATCTGGCTCGGGTCCGCCGGCGAGACGAGCGACGCACTGCTCGTCGTCGACGGCATCGTCGCCGCGGTGGGTTCGGCCCTGGTCGCGGATTCGCTCGCCGAGGCGTCCCTCGCCTCCCGTGCAGACGTCGAGAGAGTCGACCTCGACGGCGGCTTCCTCATGCCCGCCTTCGGCGATGGTCACGCCCACCCGATCTTCGGCGGGCTCGAAGCGGAGGGACCGCAGGTGCGCTCGTGTCCCAGCGTCGACGAGGTCGTCGCCGAGGTGCGTCGTTTCGCCGCAGCGAACCCGGACATCGAGTGGATCACCGGCGCATCGTATGACGGCAGCCTCGTCGAGGGCGGACTCTTCGACGCCCGCTGGCTCGACGAGGCGGTTCCCGACCGGCCGGTCGTGCTGCGCGCTTGGGACTATCACACCGTATGGTGCAATTCGCGGGCCCTTGAACTCGCCGACATCACGGCCGAGACACCCGAACCGATGCTGGGTGAGATCCCCCGCCGGGGCGACGGGTCGCCGCTCGGCACGCTGCGCGAGTGGGGCGCGGTCGATCTCGTCGACGCCGTCCGTCCGCCGCGGGACGAGACCATTCGGCTCCGCGCTCTCGAATGTGCGGCCGACTACTACCTCCAGCGCGGCGTCACCTGGGTCCAAGATGCCTGGGTCGAGCCGGCCGACGTCGACACCTACTGCAAGGCCTCTGCCCAGGGGCGGCTCAAGCTCCGGTTCAACCTCGCCCTCTACGCCGACCCGCGCCATTTCGCACACCAGATGCCGGACATGATCGAAGCCAAGCAGCGCGTGGATGCTCTGGCCGATCCGCACCTCAGTGCCAACACCGTGAAGTTCTTTGCCGACGGGGTCGTCGAGAACGAGACCGGGTCACTGCTCAATCCCTACTGCTCCTCGCTGCACAACCACGGGCTGCGGGTGTGGGAGGGAGAGACCCTCGCCGAGGCGGTGCGGGCCGTCGACGCCGCGGGTTTCCAGGTTCACATCCACGCCATCGGCGATGCCGCCGTGCGGCAGGCCCTCGACGCCATCGAATCGGCGATCGTCGCGAACGGGCCCCGCGATCGCCGCCCAGTGATCGCCCACGCCCAGATCGTCGATTCCGCAGATCTCGCTCGCTTCGCCGAGCTCGGGGTCATCGCGAACATGCAGCCTCTGTGGGCACAGCTCGATGACCTCATGACCGTCCTCACGATCCCCCGCCTCGGCGAGGAACGGGCAGCCACGCAGTATCGGATGCGCAGCATCCTCGACAGCGGAGGGGATCTCTCTTTCGGCTCGGACTGGCCGTGCACCTCGGGCACGCCCGTCGAAGGTCTGGCGATCGGCACAAGCAGACAGAACGAGCAGGGCGAACCAACCGGCGGATGGACACCGGAGGAGATCGTCGATGTCGATCGTGCCCTCGACGCGTACTCGACGGCGGTGGCCCACCAAGCCTTCGCCGATCACTCTCCCGCAGCCTGGGGCGAGATTCGGCCCGGGGCGAGCGCTGATCTCATCAGATTCGACCGCGACCTTCGAGAACTGCCTCCGCGGGAACTCGCTGTGATGCCTGTTCGCACCACCTACCTCGGCGGCGTTGCCGTGCATTCAGCACCCTGAGCGAAAGGACGACGATGTCCCACCCACAAGACACCACAGCCCCTCACGGCGACGAGAAACCTCAGGCTGGCGGCGAAGGACAGCTCCGTCGAGCGCTCGGGGTCCCGTCTCTGGTGTTCTTCGGCCTTGTCTACATGGTGCCCCTCACGGTTTTCACGACCTACGGCATCGTCACTCAGGTCAGCGGCGGTCGGGTGCCGCTGGCCTACGTGATCACTCTCCTCGCAATGGTCTTCACCGCCAGATCATACGCAAAGATGGCCCACGAACTGCCCTACGCCGGGTCCGCCTACACCTACACGCAGAAGAGCTTCGGGGCAGGCATCGGCTTCGTTGCCGGCTGGGCCCTGCTGCTGGATTACCTGTTTCTGCCGATGATCAACTACCTCGTCATCGGCATCTACCTGTCCGCCGCGTTCCCGATGATCCCCTCCTGGGTATTCGTGCTCACCGCGATCGTTCTCGTCACCCTCCTCAATGTCATCGGCATCGTCTCCGTGGCACGTGCCAATATCGTCATCATCGTGGCGCAGGCGATCTTCATCATCACCTTCGCGGCCCTTGGCATCGCCTCGATGTCGGGAACCGGCAGCGTCGACCTCGCCGTCCCGTTCACCGGCGATGGGACCGCGGAGGGATTCGGCAATGTCATGGCCGGCGCCGCGATCCTGTGCCTGTCGTTCCTCGGCTTCGATGCGGTCTCGACCCTGTCCGAGGAGGCCAAAGATGCCAAGCGCACCGTACCTCGCGCGATCGTCATCGCCACCATCACGGGCGGTCTCATCTACATTGTGCTCTCGTTCCTCGCTCAACTCGTCTACCCGTCGAATGACTTCGCCGACGTCGACTCGGGCGCACTCGATGTCATGGCCGCCGCGGGAGGTGAATTCCTCACGATCTTCTTCACCGCCGCCTATGTCGCCGGCGCCTGCGGGTCCGCACTGACCTCGCAGGCCTCGGTCTCACGCATCCTCTTCGCAATGGGACGTGACGGTGTCCTGCCGAAGAGATTCTTCGGACGCCTCTCACCGCGTTTCCACAGCCCGATTCCGGCGACGCTGTCGGTTGGAGTGGTCTCACTGTTCGCATTGGCCATCGACCTCGGGTTCCTCTCGGAGATGATCAGCTTCGGCGCGCTCATCGCGTTCTCCGCAGTCAACCTCGCGGTGATCAAACACTTCATCATCGATGGGAAGCGGCGCGGAGCCCACGCCGTGATGAGCTTCATCGTGCTGCCGGGAATCGGGTTCTGCCTCACTCTGTGGCTGTGGACGAGCCTGTCACCGCGCACCCTGCTCATCGGCCTGGTCTGGCTCGTCATCGGCACCAGCTACCTCACATTCGTCACACGAGGCTTCAGACGTCCGACGCCGATGCTTGACCTGAGCGAGTGACCCCTCGTCGATCATGCTTCGAAGGTCGGCAGAGGCCCAGCCGATTCGAACCGACCGGAAGGACACCTGCCCAGTTCAGCCCTCCTGCTGAAGAAACTGCTCAATCGTCTCGATCGTCGAGGCATTGCCACGGTGCACGGTTGCGTTCATGCCCACGGCACGAGCACCCTCTGCGCAGATGTCGTGGTCATCGATGAAGAGCACGTCCTGAGGTTCAGCGCCCATGCGTTCGAGCGCATTCTCATAGGCCTCCGGTTCCGGCTTGAGCAGACCGGTCTCGTGACTGTAGAGGATCGGATCGAAGACTGCACTGAACCCGAATCGGCGTTCCTCTTCGCAACGAGCGCCGTCGACCGAATTCGACAGGATCGCGACTCCAGCACGCGATCGGAGTGAGTCCGCATAGTCGAACAGTTCGGTGTTGAGTCGACCGCAGTACTCGTCCCACATGTCCGCCTGCATCGCCTCGGCCAGGTCCGAATCCATCTCCAGCGCTCGGCCCACCTTCGACCAATACTCGGTTCTCGTGTCCGCTCGACGATCGATGACCGGCAAGTCCGCCGCCCGGAGACGTGCTCGGTACTCCTCCACTGAAAATCCGGATCGCTCCTGCCACCGACGCTGGAATTGCGGCCACACAGTGTCGTCATCAACAACCTCGAGGACTCCCCCGATGTCGAAGAGC
Organism: Brevibacterium sp. FAM 27836; assembly: GCF_051351055.1. NCBI lineage: Bacteria > Bacillati > Actinomycetota > Actinomycetes > Micrococcales > Brevibacteriaceae > Brevibacterium > Brevibacterium sp. FAM 27836. The sequence continues at coordinate 3,160,315 of NZ_CP195711.1, read as the reverse complement.
ACCCATCTTCTCAAGTCCATGCGGCAACCCTACCTGCCGATACCCGCACCCCTTGAGTGAATAGCCCAGTTAGAGGCGAATAGCCCAGGTTCAAATCTGGGCTGCCCACCTTAAACTGTGCCGTGGCGAAAAATACCCCGCCTCTTGCAATAGTGTGTCCCACACACTAAAGTGTGTCGCATGAACGAGGATGCGCAGAAGGCGCTGACCACACACGAACTGGAGCTGCGGCGCGGCACCGTCGTCTTCGCCAGTCTCGTCGCCTGTCGCCGCCCGCAGTACGGCTACTCGCTGCTGACGACGCTCACCGAGGCGGGAATTCCCACCGAGGCGAACACTCTCTATCCCCTGCTGCGACGACTCGAGAAGCAGGGCCTACTCACATCCGAGTGGAGCACCGAGCAGGCTCGCCCCCGCAAGTACTACACCGTCACTGACAGCGGCGCCGAAGTCGCTGCCGCACTCCACTCTCAGTGGCTCGAACTCGACTCCAGCATCACGAAGCTCTGGAAGGACGGCACACCATGAGTGCGCTCACCGAAATCTACGTCGACAACGTCGTCCGTCATCTGCCCGAGAACACGCGTGCGGACATCGCCGCCGAGATCACCGCCACGATCGACGATACGGTCGAGGCCCGCCTCGGCGAGGATCCTCAGCCGAACCCCGAACACACGGCCGCCGTCGAACGCGAAGTGCTCGAAGAACTCGGCGATCCGGCCGTGCTGTCGCGGGAGTATTCGAACTCGCCGCAGCACTTCATCGGCCCGAAGTCGTACCCCCTCTTCCTCTGGACACTGCGCTGGATCCTGCCCATCGTCGGTCTGATAGCGGTGCTCGCCAACGTGGTGGTCACCGTCGCCACCACCCCCGATGTCCAGCTCGGGGAACTGATCGGCAGCACTGTCGGCAACACCGTCTCCGCACTGCTGACCGCCTTCGCCGTCATCGCGATCATCATCGGCCTCGGCGACCGCCGTGCCGACGGCGCGGCCCTGCCCCGCATGCCCGGGCAGCAGAAGGGCGCGTGGACGATCGATGATCTCGATCGTCGCGATGTCCGCGGCAGGCAGATCCGCGCCGAGGCGGCCCTAGGGCTGGTCTTCATCCTCGCGTTGGCGACGATCCCCTTCATTCCGACGAGCCTGCTCTACGTCGGCCATGTCAACCACGGCGGGACGTTCATCAATCCGGACCTCGGCACGGGCTGGCTGCTCGGCTACTGGGGCTTCCTCGCCCTCCTGGCCGTGGTCGAGATCATCAGGTTCGTGAATGGCTCGACGCGACCGACCGTGTCGATCATCGGCGGGATCATCGATGTGGCCATGGCCGTCTTCCTCACCATCGCCCTGCTCACCCAGCCGGTCCTCCACCCCGAGATCACGAGCGCTCCGAACGCCGACATCCAACAGATCATCACGGCCGCAGCGATCTGGATCATCACGATCTGGGACCAGGTGAGCACGTGGCGGACGTATCGCGCCCAGCAGAGCCGATGAGGACGGCAGCAGTCCTCTGACGCCCGGCCGCAGTACTCGTGCAGCTCAGCTGCGGCGGCTGGAGATGACCGTGAACTTCTTGTTCCGGGCCAGCTGTTCGCTGGGCCCGATGATGGCTTCGAGGCGATCCCGGTAGCGCAGGTGCGTGTTGAACACGGTGATCACCTGTCCGCCGGGCGCCAGATGTGCCGCGGCCGTGGCCATGAGTGCCGCGGCGGTCTCGGTTTCGATCGTCGTGCCCTGATGGAACGGCGGGTTGAGGACGACGAGGTCGAACTCCCCCAAGGCCGCCACGTCGGCATCGGCGCCGTCCGCGGCATCACCGAGGACGATGTCGACGTCGATTCCGTTCGCCTCCGCTGTGGCCCTCGCCGAGGCGACCGCCGCCTTGGACACATCCACGCCGGTTCCCCGTGAAGCTCCCGTGGCACGCATGGCAGCGGTCAGCAGCCATCCGTTCCCGCAGCCGAGGTCAAGGATGGAATCCGCAACAGCGGCGGGTGAGGCGGTCGAGACCGTCGTCGGAGACGAGGAGTCAGAGTCAGTGCCGGGCAGAGTCTCCAGCAGCGCATCGAGGAGCAGCGTCGAACCTTCGTCGCTGCGCACCCCGGAGAAGCAGGCACCGTGGGCTCTGACCTCGAGGTCTCCGACTGTTGAGTGAGCGATGACTCCGCGCTTCGGGAAGCTCGGCAGGCTCGGTGACGACAGCGGTCGGCTGCCGATGATCATCCGGTGCTTGCCCACTCCCGGAGAGACGTCGACCCGACCGAAGCCGCGGGAGAGCTCCTTGTTCACCGCCCGACTCATCGAGTCGCTGCGGCCGATGACGATGATCAGCGACACATGCGGCTGGAGTGCGGCAATGGACTCGGCGAGCGCGTTGGTGGCTTTCGGCGCGTTGATGATCGCCCAGGTCTCCCGGCCACTCTCCCCCGCGAGGACGTCTGCGCCGGCCGCCGTGTCGCACCCGAGCGTCGAGCGCCCACGCCCCGCCTCGGCGAGTGAGGCGATCTCCTCGAGGGAGGTGATCAGCGCAGCGTCGGCAGCGTCGGCGGCAGCACGGGATTCGTCGATGCGATCGTGATGGACGGCCACCTCGGCGAGTTCGCTGAGCAGGCGAGCCTGGAGTCCGCGGGCATCATCGACGACGATGAGGCGATGCGGGGCGTCGGCGATCGCTTCGGCGTCGATGAAGGCACCGGCCGCGTCACGACCGGACACGTCGAGTTCACGGAGGCGGCGGCCGATGATGTATTCGACGAGCATGCGCGCCTGCGGCAGACCAGGCACATCGCGCAGCTGCGGAAATTCCGCCAGCAGATCCCGGCTGCGATGGGCGGCGACAGAATCGGGGGACAGCAGGGAGGCGGACATTCGATCAGTCTAATCCGACCGGACCGCTTGCCGCCTCATCGGCTGTGCAGCGATCAGCCCTCAGCGTCGTGATCGGACTCGATGAGCTGTTTGAGGGCAGCCAGTGCCTCATCGGCACCGTCGCCTTCGGCGCGCAGAACGACCTTCTGCCCGTATTCCGCGCCGAGGCCCATGAGGGAGAGCACGCTGGCCGCGTCGAGAGCATCCTCGGCGGATTCGCCCTCGAGGGCGATGGTGATCTCGAGATCATAGTCTCCGGCCGCCTCGGCCAGCAGAGCTGCTGGGCGGGCATGCAGGCCGACGGTGCTTCCAACGGTTGCGATGGTCTCTGCCATGTCGCTGTCCTTCCTGTTCAGACCGCCCGGGTGCGGGTCGATCGAGTTCTTCGACGCTACTTGGTGGTGCGGTTGTCGCGCTGGGTGCCTCTCGGGCTCACGCCCGGACGAGCCGGCTCACAGACCGAGCTCGTCGAGGATCGGCAGCTCGGCTCGAACCGCGGCTTTCGCCTCGCCCGGACTCCGTGCCGTAAGAGCACGCCGGGCAATCTGCTGTGCTTGGTCCATGGTGACACCGGTCAGCACTTCTGCCACAGCCGACAGGGCACGCGGTGCCATCGACAGGCTGGTGACTCCGAGTCCGACGAGCACGACGGCCAATGCCGGATCGGCTGCGGCCTCTCCACAGACCCCCACCGATTTCTCAGCAACGGTGCCTTGGGTCGCGGCCATGCCGATCAGTTGGAGGACGGCCGGCTGCCACGAGTCGCTGAGTTCTGCCAGACCGCCGAGCATGCGGTCAGAGGCCATGACGTACTGGGTGAGATCATTCGTGCCGATGGACGTGAAGTCGACCTCAGCAAGGATCGATGCCGCCTGCAGCGCCGCCGAGGGGACCTCGACCATGACACCGGCAACCGGCAGGCCGGCCGCGTGGACGAGCGTCGAGAACTGCTTAGCCTCCTCTGCCGTGGCGATCATCGGAGCCATGACGTGAACGGTGACCGCATGTTTCTGCGCGGCCACGGCGATGGCCTCCAGCTGACGTTCGAGCACGCCCTGGGCCCTTCGGCTGGTCCGGAATCCGCGCACCCCCAAGGCCGGGTTCGGTTCTTCGCAGTCGGTGAGGAACGGCAGCGGTTTGTCGGCTCCGGCGTCGAGGGTGCGCACGACGACCTTGTGATCGTCGAAGGCCGCGAACACCTCCCCGTAGGCTTCGGCCTGCTCTTCCACGGTCGGTTCGGTGTCACGATCGAGGAAGCAGAACTCCGTGCGCAGCAGACCGACCCCTTCGGCACCGGCAGCAGCCGCCGCCCGCGCCTGAGTTCCGTCCCCGACATTGGCACGCAGCGGGATCCGGGTGCCGTCCTTGAGCAGGCAGGGACCGGTGAAGGACTGCAGCCGACCGGCCGTCTCCTTCCACGCTTCGACGAGCTCAGCCTCGGCGGCACCGGGTTCGGTGCGCAGGACGCCGGTGCCGCCGTCGACGAAGACGGAGGTGCGATCTGGGATGTCGCGGACCCCGGCGGCTGCGACCACGGCGGGAATGCCCAACGAGCGGGCGAGGATGGCCGTGTGACTCTGCGGCCCACCCTCCTCGCAGACCAGGCCGAGCACGAGTTCGGGATCCAAGGTGGCGGTGTCGGCAGGAGCGAGATCCGTGCCGATGAGCACGAAGGGTTCGGCCGAATACGGGATGCCGGGTGCCGGCACTCCGCGCAGTCGGGCGACGAGGCGAGCACGCACATCGAGGACATCGGCCGCGCGTTCGGCCATATAACCGCCCAGCTTCTCCAACTGGGCTGCGGTCTCCTCAGCCACCGTCCAGATCGCGGTCTCCGCATCGGTGTCGGACAGGCGTTTGATCGCCGTCTTCACCAGCGTGGGGTCCTTGGCCATGAGCGCCGTGGCTTTGAGCACGTCGCGGGCATCACCGGTGACCGTTTCGGACCGCTCACGCAGTTCGGCGTGCACGGCGGCCGAGGCCTCGCGGATCCTGTTCGCCTCCGCTTCCTGGTCGGCCGGGGCCGGCTTCGCCACGGGCGCGGACACCGGTTCGGGCATGTTCAGCGCCGGGGCGATGACACGCCCGGGCACGACTCCGATACCTGAGAACTCTGCGGACATCCCCATTCCTTCCTCTCTTGCCGATCTTGCCGAAGCGTTCAGACTCGCGAAGCGTCAGCCTTCGATGACACCGGTTCGTCGGCCTGCGCCGCATCGGACGCAACGGCTCCGGAATCGGTCGATGCGGTCGCGGTCGACTTCGGTGCCGCCGGGGCGGTCGCCTCGGCGAGGCCGGCTGCACCGCCCTTGCGGACGAAGATCTTCAGCACCAGCACCAGCAGGGCGCTGATGATCGTGCCGACGACGATGGAGAGCAGGAACAGCAGGAACGAGTCGATGGCGAAGAAGACGAACACTCCGCCGTGCGGGGCCTGGCTGGTCACGGAGAAGGCCATCGTCATGCCGCCCGTGACGCCGGCGCCGACGATCGAGGCGGGGATCACGCGCAGCGGATCGGAGGCGGCGAAGGGAATCGCTCCTTCGGAGATGAACGCGGCACCGAGCAGCCACGCGGCCTTTCCGTTCTCCTTCTCCGCTTGGGAGAAGATGCGGGGACGCAGCGCTGTGGCCAGCGCCATGGCCAGGGGCGGAACCATTCCGGCGGCCATGACCGTGGCCATGATCTCCCATGGCACCGGGTTCTCGACGGAGCCTGCGGCGAGTCCGGCGACGGCGAAAGAGTAGGCGACCTTGTTGACCGGCCCGCCCAGGTCGACGGCCATCATGACGCCGAGGATGAGTCCGAGGAGGACGGCAGCGGTTCCGGTCATCGAACTCAGCCAGCTGTTGAGTCCCTCGGTCAGGGCGCTGATCGGTCCGCCAAGGACCATGAACATCAGACCCGAGGAGATGAGGGAGGCCACCAACGGAATGATCACGACCGGCATCAGCCCGCGCAGCCACCTCGGCGCGGCGAAGGAACCGATCCAGTGGGCGATATAGCCGGCGAGGAGTCCGCCGATGATGCCGCCGATGAAGCCGGCGCCCATGAGCACGGCCACGGCACCGACGGTGAATCCGGGGGCGATTCCGGGCCGGTCGGCGATTGCATAGGCGATGTAGCCGGCCAGTGCGGCGACGAGGAAGCCCATCGACAGGTTGCCGATCTGGAAGGAGACGGCCCCCAGGTAGGCACCGACCGGTCCCAGCGCCAGGTCGCCGAATTCGGTGGGCAGATTCCACAGGGAGTTGCCCAGGACGATGTCCTCGGAGTAGTCGGGAATGTCGAATCCGCCGAGGAGGAAGCCCAGAGCCATGAGCAGACCGCCGGCGGCGACGAAGGGGATCATATAGCTGACGCCGGTCAGCAGCACCCGCTTGAGGTGGGCACCGATGCTTTCCCGTGAGCTTGTCGAGTTCGACGATTCCTCGTCGGCGGTGTGAGCGGCGGCGAGTCTGCGGCCGTTCGGGGTGTCCGCCTCGGCGAGGGCTTTGCGGATGAGTCCCTGCGGATCGTCGATTCCGGCTTTGACCGGCACCTGCACATAGGGTTTGCCGGCGAAACGGGCCTTGTCGCGGACGTCGACATCGACGGCGAAGACGACGGCGTCGGCGCCATCGATGATGGACTGGTCGATCGGGGTCGTGCCGCTCGAGCCCTGAGTCTCGGTGACGACGTCGATGCCCATTTCGGACCCGGCCTGGACGAGGGCGTCGGCGGCCATGTAGGTGTGAGCGATTCCCGTCGGGCAGGCCGTGACGGCAACGACGCGGCGGGGGTCTTCGGCAGCCGAGGCTGAGTCTGCGGACGCTGGGGCTGCTGCAGTTGCGGACGCTGCTGCGGTGTCACCGGGGTTCGCTGCGGTGGAGCCGGCGGGTGCGTTCTCGGTGTCCGCTTCGCGCAGGCCGAGGGCGGTCTCGACGAGGTCGACGACTTCCTGCTCGGTCGCGGCAGCGCGCAGGGAGGCGACGAAGTCCTTCTTCACCAGGGAGCGGGCGAGCTTCGACAGCAGTGCGAGGTGTTCCTTCCCGGCACCGTCCGGGGCGGCGATCATGAATACGAGATCGGCGGGTCCGTCCTTGGCGCCGAAGTCGACCGGCGGGTTGAGACGAGCCATCGCCAAGCTCGGCGTGGTGACCGCGTCGGTGCGGGCGTGCGGGATGGCGATGCCGCCGGGAACACCCGTCGGGGTCTTCTCCTCGCGGGCGATCGCCGCGGTCGCCAGCCCTTCGGCGGAGTTCGCGCGGCCCTGTTCGGCGATTGCGGTGGCCATGGCGCGGATGACAGCGGACGACTCCGTCCCCTGATCCGCGTCGAGGATCACCAGTTCCGTTGTGATGAGCGATGTCATCGTGCCTCCTCGGCTTCGGGGACTGAGCCCTGTTGATGATGTCGGTGGGAAAGATCGTCGATCGGTGCGTATGCGGATGTGTGCTCGGGTGTGCCCGCGGATGGTGTTTCGGGGGCAGTCAGGGGTGTCACGGTCACCGCGTCGGTTCGTGCATCCTCCGGGCTCGGCACCCCGGTGCCGCGCATCCGGGCGGCAGCGGCTCCATAGGCGACGGCCTGGGCCAGCGCCTCACCGGGTTCACGACCGCGGGTGAGACCGAGCAGGTACCCGGCCAGAGTGGAGTCGCCTGCGCCCACGGTGCTCACGACCTCCATCGGCGGGTGCTTGGCGTGCCAGACGGTCTCGGGCAGAGCGAGAACTGCGCCTCCGGCACCCAGGGTCGCAAGTATCGAACGAGGGCGAGGGCCGGCCGCTGCGAGCAGGGTCGAAGCGGCTCGGGCGGTGAGCTGCGGTGACGATTCCAGCCGTGCGGCGATCTCGAACAGCTCCGCTGTTTCGAGCGGTTCCGGGGCCTCGAGCGGTTCTGTGGTCTCGAGCGGCTTTGGGACCTCGAGCGGTTGGGCCGATGCGGGCTGTCCGCTCGGGTGACCGTCGCAGTGCGGCTGAGCTTCTTCGCGGAGACCGGCGGCCTGCAGCAGTCCTGCGGCGCCGAGGAGCTCGGCGAGCTCTTCCGCGTTCGGCTTGATGAGATCCGGTGATGCCTGCAGTGCCGCAGCCAGGGGACCCCCGGAAGTGTCAACGGCGATGGAGGGAGGTTCGTCGAGTTCACGGATGCGTACGATGGCCCGGGCGTAGAAGTCATCGCCGACTCCCGGAGGCAGAGATCCGGCCAGGACGACCCACTCTGCCTCGGCGGCCAGCTCTGCCACGAGGTCGAGCAGATCGGCCTGGCTGTGCGGGCTCAGGGAGGAGCCGGGTTCGTTGATCTTCGTCGTCGTGCCGTCGGGCTCGGTGACGGTGATATTGGACCGCAGCGGTGTGCCGGTGGGAACGGAGCGGTGAGCCAGTCCGATCGCATCGAGTCCGGTGAGCACGGGATCGTCGCTGTCTCCGGGCAGAACCGCCAGGGTCACGCGATCGGCCGCTGCCACTGCACGAGAGACGTTGACGCCCTTGCCGCCGGGCTGCTGTCCGGCCCAGACCGCCCGCTGCACCTGACCACGGAGAACGGGGCCGCCGAGTTCGATGGTCCGGTCGAGACTCGGATTCGCTGTCAGGGTGAGGATCATGGAGCGACCACCTCGACCTCCGCATTCTCCAAGTGAGTCGACATCGGCTCGCCGGGCACCGCGTCGGTGATGAGGACATCGATCTGGTCCAATGCGGCGAAGCGCACCAGGGAGACGGCACCGAATTTCGCAGAGTCGGCGAGCACGACGACCTTGCGTCCGGAGTTGACGAACGCCGACTTCGTCGCCGCCTCGTCGTGGTCGGGAGTGGAGACGCCGTCGTCGCCGAGTCCGTTGGTGCCGAGCACAGCGAGATCGACACGGTGACCGTCGATGGCCGCAATCGTCTGCGGTCCGACCATGGCACGAGTGACCGGACGAAAACGACCGGGAAGGACGAAGATCTCGACCCCGGGTGCTCCGGCCAGACTGTCGATGACCGACAGGGAGTTCGTGATCACGCGCAGCTGCCGGGGAGCCTGTCCGGCAGAGCGACGTTCATGGGCTTCGTGTGCGATCGCTCGGGCGAACGCCGCGCAGGTCGTCCCTCCGTCCAAGGAGATGCTCATCGTCTCGTCCAACAGGCTCAGCGCGGACTGCGCGATCGTGGTCTTTTCGTCGAGATTGTGGATCTCGCGGTCATCGAATGTCAGCTCTTCGAGGCTGTGCGGGCGGCACGGCACCGCTCCCCCGTGGACGCGCTGCAGAGATCCGGCCCTCTCGAGTGCGGCGAGATCGCGGCGGACGGTTTCCGTGGTGATGTCGAAATCGGCTGCCAGATCGGTGACACTGACCCGCCCCGCTTCGCTGACCAGATCAGCGATACGTCGTTGCCGTTCTTCAGCGAACACGTCCGGCCCTTTCCTTCGCGCGGTTCGTCGTCGATCCGGACGAAACCCACGTGGTTATCTGTTGGTTTGAATGATCTTATGACGCTATTCACGTATCGTCAATCACATTCCAACGCATATCCACTTATTCCAACATCACGTTCTTACGAAACGTCGCAGCGTCGGTCCGCGAGCGGCGATGCAGATGACGAGTGCCCCAGAACTCAGCGTTCTGGGGCACTTGTCAGACGCGGCCGCGGCGGGCTGCCTCGGTGATGGGATCAGGGCCGACGAATCAGCGCCCGACGCGCTTGTACGCCGAGGAATCGGCATTGTCGATCGTCGAATGCTTCCGGTTGTCGTGCATGAACAGCACGGCCACGAAGCCGACGATCGCGACGATGACGACATAGATGGCGAACCAGGTGGCCATTCCGGCGTCGCGGAACCACAGGGCGACGTACTCGGCGGACCCGCCGAAGAGCGAGTTGCCGATCGCGTAGGTGAACCCGACGCCGATGCCGCGGATGTGGGCGGGGAACATCTCGGCCTTCACGATGCCGGAGATCGAGGTGTACATGCTGATGAACGCCATGGCGATGATGATGAGGATGCCGGCGGTGACCATCGACTGGGCCTTGCCGATCATGCTCAGCATCGGGATGGGCAGGGCGATCATGCCGATGACGAAGATGAGCATGTTGTTCTTCCGGCCGATCTTGTCCGAGAGCATGCCGGCCAGGGGCTGCATGAAGACGAAGATGAGCAGACAGATCGTCATCAGATCAGCGATGGAGCCCTTGTTGAAGATCTCCTCGCCGGGGGTGCCTTCGTTCTGCAGCAGCAGGAACTTCTGCATATAGGTGGTGAAGACGTAGAACACGAGCGAACCGACGCAGGTGATGCCGAGCACGACGAGGAAGGCGCGAGGGTGACGCAGAACCTCGCAGAAGCTGCCCGAGTTCTCATCCTTGCGGGTGTCAGCCGAGGTGGTCTCGGTGAGTCCGCGGCGCAGCCAGATGGAGACGATGGCGGCCGCGGCCCCGATGACGAACGGCAGACGCCACCATCCTTCCTCGATCTGCTCGGTGCCCAGGGTGTGGGTCATGATGACGGCCAAGAGGCTGGCCAGCAGCTGTCCGCCGATGAGGGTGACGTACTGGAAGGAGGAGTAGAAGCCGCGCTTGCCTTCGGTGGCGACTTCGGACATGTAGGTCGCGGTCGCACCGTACTCACCGCCGACGGCGAGTCCCTGGACCATGCGCACGAGCAGCAGCAGGATGGCCGCCCAGGATCCGACGGTCGCGCTGGTCGGCAGGATCGCCATGCACAGGGAGCCGGCGCACATGAGCAGGATCGAGATGAGCATCGAGTTCTTACGGCCCATCCGGTCGGCGGCGCGACCGAAGATGTAGCCGCCGATGGGACGCATGAGGAAGCCGACGAAGAAGACGCCGGCGGACTGCATGAGCGACAGGGTCGGGTTGCCCTCGACGAAGAACTGCTCAGCGAAGTAGACGCTGAAGAAGGCGTAGATATAGAAGTCGAACCATTCGACGAGGTTGCCCGACGAGGCCGCGATGATGGCCTTGACGGTCTGCCATTCCGATTTCTTCTCACCATCGGCGCCGGAGGCGCTCACCCGGCCGAGCTTCTCTTGCGAATCTGTCACTGAGTCTTCCTTCTGTTTCGTGTATGACGCACAGAGCGCCCAGGTTACCTTACTGCCCCGGACAAGCGGCTGACGCATCGTTGCCGCCATCGAAATCCGCAACCGGACGCACGAAACCTCGCCGAATACGGCCAGGCGGTCGCTGCTGACACCCGTGCTCTGGCGGGCCGAGTGAGGAATATCTCAATCTCGTCTGCGCGATTCTCGCTCCGAGATGCGAACCGCCGCCCGGTGGACAGGGGCGGGTGTGCTACAAATTGAGGGAGCTTCGTCCAATGTCGCACCAGGAGAGATCATGACAATCCTCGTCGGTTATTCCCCCTCGCCCGAAGGCAAGGCCGCTGTCGAATTCGGAATCGAGCAGGCCCGCGCATTCGACGATGTCCTCGTCGTGCTCAATGCCGGAATAGGTGAGACTCCCGACGAACGCGGTGTGGCCACCAGCAAAGACATCGAAGAGCTCAAGGAGACGCTGCAGTCTTCCGAGGTCTCCCACGAGATCCTTCAATTCCTCCGCGGCAACGATCCCGTCGAAGAGCTCCTGGCGCTGGCCGAGGCGACCGCCGATACCCGAATGATCGTCATCGGCTCCCGTCGCCGCTCGCCCGTCGGCAAGCTCATCATGGGCTCGACGGCGCAGCGGATCATCCTCGACTCCGAGGTTCCCGTCGTGTCTGTGAAGGTCGACCGCAGGAAGAAGTAGTCGCGCGCGCCGGCTCGCCAACCGACTTCAGTCATCGGTGCGAACCGGTGCGTCCCATTCGTCCAGGTCGGATTCGCTCCAGTCGCCATAGGTCGGATTGGGCAGGACAATCCATTCGGTGCCGAACTTCGCACGGTTCTTCTCCACCAGTTTCCTCTGCTCGTCGACGGACGCATCCGCGAATGCGCCATCGAAATCGTGCAGGGTGTCACCGAGCTGCATGAGCAGGGTGTGGTTCGCCTCGACCTTCGCACGCCGTTCGTCCTTCGGCGGGCCCAGCAGCATCACGTGGTCGTCATCGGCCTGGGGCAGGCCCAGCTTGGCAATGGCTTCGACATTCTCCGCCCGGTTCTCTTCCGTCCGGTCCGAGACGTAGTAGATGTCGACTCCGAGCTGGTCGGCATGTTCGAAGAATTCCAACGCACCGGGGATCATGGTCGGCTCCCCTTTCTTCTCCCAGTCGTCCCACGTGTCCCAGCCGCTGAAGTCATGGCACTTGGCGATATCGCGGGCCAGCAGCTTCGAATTGTCGATGGCAGTCTCATCGAGGTCGGTCATGATGGCCAGATCTTCCCCGTCCGAGGCCTTGGAAACGGCCTTGTCGAGCTGACGCGCAGCCATCTCATAGGTCTGTCCCTGCAGCGCCATCGCCTCGGCGCTCTGCTGCTGCCACTTCACACCCATGGTGTAGGCCGAGACGTCGCAGTCATCCGCCGCTTCGTCGCCCGATACCGGACCCGAATTGAGGATGTATCCGATCACCCCGACGATGAGCACGAGCAGAATCGTCAGGGCAGGAACGAGGGCCTTCTTCATTCATCTTCTTTCTTCAGTGTTCTTCTTTACGGACAACTGTCAGCTCAGGCGGGCATCAGCCGTCGTGGCCGGCACGGCCGCTCGACGGCTCCGCAGCAGCCTGGGAGCGTCGGGTCAGTCGTTGCCGGCGATGGCGGCGACGAGCGCGTCGACGTCCTCTCTCGTCGTGTCGAAGGCGCACATGAGACGGACGATGCCCGTCTCCAAGGGCCAATCCGCGAAAGCGAACTTCTGTCGCGCACGCTCGGCCACCTCGGCGGGCATGCGCACGAACACGACGTTCGACTCGACCCTCTGCACGATCTCGAGCCCGACCATGCCCTTGCTCTCGGCCGCCTCGGCGAGTCTTTCGGCAAGGTACTCGGCCATGTCGTTCGACGCGGTCGCCGAAACCCGCCACAGGTCGCCTTCGTACAGCGCGTTGAGCTGGGCGGACAGGAAGCGCATCTTCGACGCCAGCTGCAGATTCATCTTCCGCAGGAAACGCATGCCCTGGCTGATGTCGGGGTTGAGGACGATGACTGCCTCGGCGCCGAGCAGGCCGTTCTTCGTTCCGCCGAGGCTGACGATGTCGACCCCGACCGCGGTCGTGATGTCGCCCAAGCCGACCCCGAGGTGGGCGGCGGCGTTGCCGAGGCGGGAGCCGTCGACGTGGACGAGCATGTCGAGTTCATGCGCGGTGTCGGCGATCGCCGCGATTTCGTCGGGGGTGTAGGTCGTGCCCCATTCCGTGGACTGGGAGATGCTCACAGCCAGCGGTTGGGCATTGTGCTCGGAACCGCGGCCGACGATCGCACCCCTGATGGTCTCCGGGGTGAGCTTGCCGTTCTCGGTCGCGGCACCGACGATCTTGAGTCCGCCGACCTTCTCGGGTGCGCCGGTCTCGTCGTAGTTGATGTGCGCCGAGGCGGCCGTGATCACCGCAGCCCAGCGAGGCAGTGCCGACTGCAGGGCCAGCACATTGGCACCGGTGCCGTTGAAGACCGGGAACGCCTGTGCGCTGGGGCCGAAATGTCCCTTCATCACCTCGTGGAGATGCGCCGTCCACGGGTCGTCGCCGTAGCCGGGCGCATGGCCGACATTGGCCTCGGCGATGGCGGTGATGACCTCCGGGTGGGCACCCGCCCAGTTGTCCGAGCCGAAGTTGCGCGGATGGGCCGCGAGGGAGGATTCGGGTGCCGGGGCTGACGTCCGGCCGTCTGCTGTCTGTGTGTCGTCGTTCACAGCTTCAGGGTATCGCCACTTCCCGACCGGCGCATTCTGATCCGAAGCCATGGCTCATCCGCGATCGCTGAGCTGGGCTCTGGTCTGCCTGATCACCTCGGCGCTGTCGAAGCCGTGTCTGTCATTGTCGACGTCGACGATCCTCACTCCCCGCCACAGGCACTCGACGGCTGAGGCACGCGACCAGAATTCGTCCCAGTTCTCGAGCTTCCAATGATCGCGCGACAGCCCTCGGGCCGCTACCCGCTCGCGGATGGCCTCACCATCGACGGCGACGCGGACGACGACCCATTCGGCCTGCGGCCAGTCATGGTCGCCGGCATTGTCTTCGAGGAAGGCCGCATCGGGAAGGTAGCGGCCGAAGGGGGCGTCGAGGACGACGCTGCGGCCCAGCCGCAGGTTGTCGCCGGCGACCGCGAGCAGCGTCTGGTACTCGAGGTCCATCACGCGATCCTGATAGACGGGGTTGTCGTCTCGTCCGCAGGGGTCGGTTCCGGCGATCTCGAGCAGTGCCTCGGTCAGTCGCCCGCAGACGACGTCCTTGTCGAGGAGGGCGGCTCCGAATTCGGCGGCAAGTGCCGTGCTCACGCTGGACTTGCCGCTGCCGGCGGGGCCGATGACGACGAAGACCGTCGGGGTCTCTGAGCCGATCACTGCCGCTCCCGGCTGCGGTCCTTGACGAAGAAGCCATACGAGATCGCTCCGATGACGAGCAGCACTGCGCCGACGAGGAACACCGAGTTGAAGTTTCCGGTGGTGTCGACGAGCCAGCCGGTGACGACCGGGGCCAGGGCAGCGCCGATGAACCCGCCGAAGTTCTGGATCGCGCCCAAGGAGGCGACCTGCTCGCTCGGTGCCACATCGGAGGCCAGGGTCCACAGGCAGCCGATCGGCACCTGCGAGAAGAAGTAGCCCAGGCACAGCAGCACGATGATCAGCGGCACATTGTCGACATAGGCCGTCGGGAACACCGAGGCGGCCGCGAGGACGGCGCCGCCGACGATCGGAACCTTGCGGGCGAAGATCGCGGGCCTGCCCTGTCGGATGAGGACGCCGGAGAACCATCCTCCGGCGAGGACTCCGAGCACACCCATGAGGAACGGCAGCGCCGCGAGCCACCCGGTCTCCTGCAGGCTGAAGCCGAGATCGGTCTCGATGTAGCTGGGCAGCCAGGTGAGGTAGACCCAGACCGTGTAGAAGATGCCGAAGGCGCCGATGATCATGAAGTAGGTGTTCGGCTTCGTGAACAGAGTCCCCCAGCCGACCTTCTCGGCGCCTTCGACCACGGCGTCGGCTTCGGCCTCGGTGGCCTCATCGAGCTGATCCGAGATCTCGTCGGCTGCGGCATCGGCGGCGTCGTCGCCCTTGAGGATGTGCTCCTCACGCAGCGTCGGGTCGCGGTAGATGCGCAGCCACACGAGCATGACGATGATGCCGAGGGCGCCGACGATGATGAACATGCCGCGCCAGGACATCGTGAGCATCAGGAAGGTCAGCAGCGGTGGCGCCAGCGCGTTGGCGATCTGCGAACCGGTGTTGACCAGGGCGATCGGGAACGCGCGCTCCTTGGCGGAGAACCAGCGTTCATTGACCTTGAGGCCGGCCGTGAAGAACGGAGATTCCGCGACTCCGAGCGCCACTCGCAGCGCATAGAGCACGCCGAAGGAATTCGCCGCAGCGGTGACCATGCCCACCAGTGACCAGGCACCGGAGGCGAACGCGAACATCTTCTTCGCACCGAATTTGTCGACGAGGTAGCCGGCCGGCAGATTCGCGATCGCGTAGGGCCAGGAGAAAGCCGAAAGCAGAAGGCCCATCTGGGTCGCGCTGAGGTCGAACTCCTGCGCGATGGTCGTATTGCCCACGCTGAGGGTGGAGCGGTCGAGGTAGTTGACGATGCCGCCGATGACCAGCAGGGTGACGAAGATCCAGCGGATCCGTCGCGGGTTGCGCGTCCTCGCCGTGCGACGGGGGCTGGCCACGGCGCTCATTCCTGATCTCCGCGTCCGCGCGCCGAAGCGATGGCCGCGAGCATGGTGCGGGCAGCGGTGGTGACGTCACCGTAGTCTCCGCTGCTGCGAGCCGCCTTGGTCACTGAGCTGCCGACACCGATCGCCGCGGCACCCGCGTCGATCCACTCCGAGACGTTCTCGGGGGTCGCACTGCCTGCGGGCAGGATCGGTGCTTGGGCCAAGGGGGCGCGGACGGTCTTGAGATATCCGGGACCCGAGATCTCGGTCGGGAACAGTTTGACGATGTCAGCACCGGCGCTGAGGGTGTCGACCACCTCGGTGGGGGTGAACGCGCCGCTGATGCTCACCGCCTGGTAGCGGTTGGCGACCTCGAGCATCCCGCGGTCGAGGTTCGGGCTCACGAGCATCTGCGCACCCGCCTCGATGCAGCTGTAGGCCGACTGCGCGTCAAGGACGGTTCCTGCCCCGATGACGACGCCCTGAGCGGAGTACTCTTCGCTCAGCGCTGTGATGATGCGCTTGGCGCCGGGCACCGAGAGCGTGATCTCAAGGGCACGGATTCCGCCGGCGATCGCCGCATGGGCGACGGCGAGTGCTTCGTCTTCGGAATCGAGTCGGATGATGAGCACGGCTCCGGTGTCATGGATGGCTCGGAGGGCCTCGAACTTCGTTAACATATTCACGCACGCTATCACATATATTCACATGTCTTGGGAATCGATGTGAACATGTGTGCATTGTTGGTACCCTGGAATCGTGCCCCCACATCCGAAGCCCTCCGCCCCGCTGATTCCCGATCAGCGACAGCACGAGATCGTCGAGCTGCTCCGTGCCTCCGTGGCGCTCAGCGTACGTGAACTCACCGAGACGATGAACGTCTCCCATATGACGGTGCGTCGCGATATAGCGGCGCTCGAAGAGGCTGGTCTGGTCGAATCGGTCCCTGGGGGCGTCCGGCTGATCGGCTCTCCGCGCCAGCAGACACCCGTCGAGCGGGCACCGCGCACCGAGCTCGAGACGCTGGCGAAGCAGGCGATCGCTCGAGCGGCCGCCGCTCATGTCCGTCCGGGTTCGACGGTCTTCCTCGATGCCGGCACCACCTGCGAAGCGATCGTCGAACGCCTCCTGACCATCAGCGATATCACCGTCGTGACCAACGACTTCCTTTCGGCCATGCGGCTCATGGCCGAAAACGTCATGGCGATCCACACCGGCGGCACCATCGACAGCAACAGCGGCTCCTCGAGCGGCCCCCTGGCAGCAGCGACACTGAACGCTCTGTCGATCGACATGGCCTTCCTCAGCGCCGGCGCCTGGGACCTCGATCATGGCCTGACCACCTCGGAGACGGACAAACTGACGCTCAAACGCGCGGCGGAGCAGGCGGCGGAGCGCACGATCCTCGTGGCCGATTCGTCGAAGTTCGGCACTCATGCCAGGTTCAGGGCCCTCAACCTCGACGAACTCGACCTCATCATCACCGATGACCGTCTGCCCGAGAAAGAACGTACCCGCCTCGAGGACTCCGGAATCCACCTCGAGTACGCCTGAGACCTACGCTCGTCGGGCGTCTTCCACCGGGCATCACCCACCGGCAACTCCACACACTCCCGTTGCACCGGGGTGTTCCGCGGCCGCCGAGGCGAATTGTGCCGAACGCGGTGTTCTGCCGCCAACGGTGTGGGGCGCTCCCCACCAGTGCGGTTTGCTCCCGGTCCGGCTCAGTGCCGGCACGAGCAGGCACGAACCGCGCAGGCACGAGCCGAAAACCCGGTCCGAACGCGCACGATCCGAACGCGCACGGTCCGGATACGCACGGTCCGAACACACAACAGCGCGCCAGGAGTGCCTCCACACGTCACGTGTGACGTACGTGGGCACCTCTGGCGCGCTGGTGTCAGCCTCGGCCGGACCGCGCTGGTATCAGCGACGGCCGGTTCGCACTGGGACTCAGGCGAGGAGTTCGCGCATGAGTTCGGCGGTCTCGGTCGGGGTCTTGCCGACCTTGACGCCCGCAGCCTCGAGGGCTTCCTTCTTAGCCTGGGCGGTTCCCGAGGAGCCGGAGACGATGGCGCCGGCGTGGCCCATGGTCTTGCCCTCGGGAGCGGTGAAGCCTGCGACGTAGCCGACGACCGGCTTCGTCACGTTCTCCTTGATGAAGGCGGCTGCACGCTCTTCGGCGTCGCCGCCGATTTCGCCGATCATGACGATGGCTTCGGTCTCCGGGTCGGCCTCGAAGGCTTCGAGCGCATCGATGTGCGTGGTGCCGATGACCGGGTCTCCGCCGATGCCGATGGCGGTGGAGAAGCCGAGGTCACGCAGCTCGTACATCATCTGGTAGGTCAGCGTGCCGGACTTCGAGACCAGTCCGAGCTTGCCCTTCTTCGTGATGTTGGCCGGAATGATGCCGGCCAGCGACTCGCCGGGGGTGATGATGCCCGGGCAGTTGGGCCCGATGATGCGGGTGGCGTTGCCGGCCGCCTGAGCACGAGCCCAGACTTCGGCCGAGTCCTGGACCGGGATGCCCTCGGTGATGATGACGAGCAGCCCGATCTTCGCGTCGATGGCCTCGATCGCGGCGTCCTTGGAGAAGGCCGGCGGCACGAAGGCCACGGACACATCGGCACCGGTGGCTTCCATCGCTTCGGACACGGAGGCGAAGACGGGGAGCTCGACCTCGTTGCCGTCCTTGTCATTGTGCTTCACGGTGGTGCCGGCCTTGCGGGCGTTGACACCGCCGACGATGTTCGATCCGGCAGCGAGCATGCGAGCAGTGTGCTTCGAGCCCTCTCCGCCGGTGATGCCCTGGACGATGATCTTCGAATCGGAATTCAGAAAGACAGACATTGTTGTAAAGACCTTTCCTTACTTGGCAGCAGCCAGTTCGGCGGCCTTGTCGGCTCCACCGTCCATCGTGTCAGTGAGCGTGACGAGCGGGTGCGCGGCCTTCTGCAGGATGGCGCGCCCCTCTTCCACGTTGTTGCCGTCGAGGCGGACGACCAGCGGCTTGGTGGCCTGCGACCCAAGGATCTCGAGGGCCTTGACGATGCCGTCGGCCACGGCGTCACAGGCGGTGATTCCGCCGAAGACGTTGACGAAGACGGACTTGACCTGGTCATCGCCGAGGATGACGTCGAGTCCGTTGGCCATGACCTCGGCCGAGGCGCCGCCTCCGATGTCGAGGAAGTTCGCGGGCTTGACGTTCGAGTGCTTCTCACCGGCGTAGGCGACGACGTCGAGGGTCGACATGACCAGACCCGCACCGTTGCCGATGATTCCGACTTCGCCGTCGAGCTTGACGTAGTTGAGGTCGAGCTTCTTGGCCTTGAGCTCGAGAGGGTTCTCTGCGCTGATGTCGCGCAGCTCCTCGTGCTCCTTGTGGCGGAAGTCGGCGTTGTCGTCCAGGGAGACCTTGCCGTCGAGGGCGATGATGTCGCCGGCACCGGTCTTGACCAGAGGGTTGACCTCGACCAGGGTGGCGTCCTCGGACTCGAAGACGGTCCACAGGCTCGTCAGGACGGGAGCGATCTTCGCGGCGGTGTCGGCGTCGAAGCCGGCAGCCTCGGCGATCTCGGCAGCCTTGGCATCGTTGATGCCGTCGATGGCGGAGACGGGGATCTTGGCGAGCGCTTCCGGGCGTTCCACGGCGAGCTGCTCGATCTCCATGCCGCCTTCCTTCGAGCACATGGCCAGATAGGTGCGGTTGGAGCGGTCGAGGAGGACGGAGAAGTAGTACTCCTCCGCGATGTCGGCACCTTCGGCGATCATCACCTTTTCGGTGACGTGACCCTTGATGTCGAGTCCGAGGATGTCCTTGGCCCGGGCTTCGGCCTCATCAGGGTTCTTCGCGACCTTGACGCCGCCGGCCTTTCCGCGGCCGCCCATCTTGACCTGAGACTTCACGACCACGGTTCCGCCGCCGAGAGCCTCGGCTGCCTTCTTCGCTTCTTCTGGCGTCGTCGCGACCTGAGCCTTGAGCACGGGCACTCCGTGCTTCTCGAACAGGTCACGTGCTTGATACTCGAAAAGATCCACGTGTATTCCTTCGTTTCTGCTGCCGGGTGGTTGGCCCCTGCAGGTTCGTTGACGGATGCAACAACCAAGGACAACCATATTCCCAAAGGCACCCGTCCATCCAAACGCGCATGTCAAATAGACGTTGGGGGTAAGCAATGTCTCGTCAAAAAGTATCTTTGGCGTCAAGATTCTTGATATGGACGTAAAATCGTTGCATGGACGAAGTAGATCGAATAGTCGCAGCCTGGCGGCGTGAGCGTCCGGACCTCGATGTCTCTCCGATGGAGATCCTCTCCCGCGTCTCGCGATTGGCCAGGCAGTTGGATCTGGCTCGGAAGTCGAGCTTCTCCGATTACGGCATCGAGGGATGGGCCTTCGATGTCCTCTCCGCCCTGCGCCGCTCGGGCGAACCCTATCAGCTCTCCCCCTCGACGCTGCTGCAGGAGACCCTGGTCACCAGCGGGACGATGACCAACCGCATCGACCGGCTCGTCACCCGCGGCTGGGTCGAACGTCGGCCGGATCCCGGAGACCGACGCGGGGTGCTCGTCCACCTCACCGAGAGCGGTCGCGCCACCGTCGACTCCGCACTGGCCGATCTGCTCGTGAAGGAACGGGCGATCCTCAGCGGACTCACGGCCGCGGGAAGCCGCAATCTCGCGTCCCTGCTCCGAGAGCTCTCCACCGGATTCGACAGCGACGAGGACTGAGACCATGCCACCTGCTGACCTCACGGACTTCACCGGCGCACAGCCGCCTCGGCGAGAGACGATCCACGGTCGATTCGTCGACCTCGAACCCTTGGATTCGGCCGCTCACGGCGATGACCTCTTCGCGGAAGTCACGGCACCGACCGGGATCGACGACCGGTTCCGGTACCTGCCGCAGACTCCGCAGACCGATCGCGGGGAGTTCGATTCCTGGATCGCCGAGGCGGCCGGCAGCCCCGATCCCCTGTTCTTCGCCGTCGTCGACCGGTCCACCGGTCGGGCGCTGGGGCGGCAGGCGCTCATGCGCATCGATGCCGCCAACGGAGTCATCGAGATCGGGCACATCCTCTGGGGTCCGAGTCTGTCGCGGACCGCCGCGGCCACCGAGGCGCTCTTCCTCTGCGCCGAGCTCGTCTTCGCTTCCGGATTCCGCCGCTTCGAATGGAAGTGCGATGACGACAATGTGCCGTCGAAGCGGGCGGCCGAGCGCTTCGGCTTCACCTTCGAAGGCGTGTTCCGTCAGCACCTCGTGGTCAAGGGACGCAACCGCGATACCGCGTGGTTCTCGATCATCGACAGCGAATGGCCGTCCCTGCGGCAGGGATACCGGGCCTGGTTCGACGAGGCGAACTTCGATGCAGACGGCCGCCAGCGTGAGAGTCTGCGCGCGCTCATCGCCGCTGCCCGCCACGGCTGAGGCCCTCTGTGCGTCGCCGGCCCGTTCGCCGTTTCGCCGCGCGTCCGCCCGGGCTCGGGCACGGGCGGACATTAGGCTGGAACTGACACCACACGGCCCCTGACGACACCTCGAGGAACCATGCGACTTCGCCCCCTTGCCCTTCTGTCCGCCGCTGCGCTGCTGGCCACGACGACGGCCTGCGTGTCGACTCCCGAGGAGACCCGCCCCCAGCCCCGCCCTTCGGTGAGCAAGGAGGAGGTCACGCCGATCGAGACGCCCAAGGATGCGCCGAAGGTGTCCATCGTCGACTCCTCACCCGGCGGGGCGAAGGACACCGACCCGCTGTGGCAGGGCCTCGCCGAGGCGGCCGAGAAGAAGTCCGAGGCCTACCTCAAGGTCTACGTGCACACCGGCAATCCCGAAGTGCCCGACTCCGGAGAGATGACCGTGACCGCCGACAGCCCAGACAGTGTCAGCGTCACCCTCGATGCGGACAGCGTCGATGACGACCTCTCCCCGTTCCTGCTCCTCCACGGCACTTTCGAGGTCGAGGAGATCGGCAACTCGGCGTTCACGCTCAAGAACGTCGACGACAAGGACATCCCCGAGCTCGATCCGAAGGGCCCGGACGACGAGAAGCGCTGCACTGCCGAGGACGCGCAGGAGCGGATCGGTCTTGCCGCGGACGACCTCGCCGAGGATCCCGGCCGCCGCGAAGAGTTCCGACAGCAGTGGGGCGGCTCACCTCGCGTGTGGTGGGGTATCCAGATGACGGCGATCAGCCTCGGGGAAGAGGGCGAAGTCGCCGGCGACTTCCTCACCGAAGCCTGCGGCGACTACCTCCAGTAAGACCAGTCGCGTGAGCCTATGAAGATCGCCATCGTCGGAGCCGGAATCGGCGGGCTCTCTGCGGCCGTCGGGCTGCAGAGAGCCGGTGCCGAGGTGACCGTGTTCGAACGCGCTCCCGAAGTCAGGGCCGGCGGTTCGGGTCTGTCGATCTTCGCCAACGGTCTGGCGGCACTGGACGCATTGGGCCTCTCCGAGGACTTCGACGCGGTGACCGACCGCAGTGTCGAAGGTTTCGCCGCAGGTCAGCGTCGCGCCGATGGACGCTGGATCGCCCAGGTCCCCAACGACTCCGTCGGGGCGCTGCGCATCGTCGACCGCGCCGATCTCCACCGGATCCTCTTCGGGGCTCTGGCACCGGGGACCGTCCGCACCGACGCGGCAGCGGTCGCGTCCGCGACCGACGGCACCCTGACTGTCACCGCGGGTGCGGTCGGCACGGATTCCGAGGCACAGCTTGCGGCCGAGCAGCGTTTCGACCTCATCATCGCCGCCGACGGCCTGCACAGTCGGATCCGCTCAGTCGTCGCCGGAAGAACGGTCGCACCGCGGTACTCCGGTTATTCCGCGTGGCGGGGCATCACCTCGGTGCCGGTGGATCTGGAGCGTGCCGCCGGGGAATCGGTGGGATGCGGGCGCCGCTTCGGCATCGCTCCGCTGGCCGATGGCCGCGTCTACTGGTTCGCCGTGGCGAACATGCCCCAGGATGCCGTGTTCGCCCGTGAGAAGGCGACCGTCGAGGCGATGTTCGCAGGTTGGCACCGCCCCATCGCCGAACTCATCGAAGCCACCCCCGCCGAGGCGGTCCGTCGCACCCCGATCAGCGACCTCTCCCACCGGTTGGCTCGATTCCATCGGGGCCGGGTGGTGCTCCTCGGCGATGCCGCGCACGCGATGACGCCCGACCTCGGGCAGGGAGGCGGCCAGGCGCTCGAGGACGCGGCGACACTGACCGCGCTGCTCGCCCCGCTGGCTGAGCGCGGTGCTGCGCTGCGTGCAGAACTCGATGAGGCCCTGCACCGGTACGATGCGCTGCGCAGGCCGCGCTCACAGTCGATCGCCCGGAAGTCACGTCTCATGGGGCATATGTTCCAGCTCGACTCCCCGCTGTTGGCACGGGTCCGCAACGCGGTGTTCTCGGTCGTTCCCTCGCGAGTCATCGCCGCGCAGGCCGCGAGCGTGCAGAGATGGTCACCGCCGGCTCCGCCTCGGTGAGTTCGCTCCCCCGCGGTGAGGAGTCCCCGCGGCCGAAACGGCACAGCGGTTCAGTCGGCCAGGGCGCGGTTCAGTCGGCCAGGGCGCGGTTGTAGGCCTCGACGACCGGGGGCAGGAAGAAGCCCATGATCACGGCGATGGCGGTGAGCAGGCAGGCCAGGCCCAGCCACAGAGATCCGCCGATGACGCTGAAGGCGAAGACGATGACGAGCAGCTCGAACGCGATCGCCGCGGGTCGCGCCCACCGGTGCAGCCGCCACGCCCCACGTGCCGCGGCACCGACTCCGGCCGCGAAGATGAGGAACATGACGGCCAGGCCGACCAGCGATGCGGCCAGCTCACCCGCGCCGATGGCCGTGATGATGAACGACAGCGCCGAACCGACCAGGGCCAGCGCCTGAATGCCGAGGACGACGACGACCAGGGTCATCGCCCGCGGAGTCGGGACACCGTGCCCGGCAGGATCCTGTGAGCCTCCGGGCACGGCAGACCGGTCACTGCGAGAACTCAAATGTTCACCCGAGCGAATCCGGGGATGAGGATCTCGTCGAGCATGCGCTCGCGCACATCCAGCGGCAGGAAGGCAGCGGTCACCGCGTTCACGGTGGCCCATTCGAGATCCGTCTGCGTCCATCCCGCCTCATCGACGAGCAGACGCATCTCCCGCGACATGGACGTGCCGGACATGAGCCGGTTGTCCGGGTTGATGGTCACGGCGAAGCCGAGATCCTTCAGCCCCGTGATCGGGTGGCTGGCGATGGTGCCGCCGATGTCGGTCTGCAGGTTCGAGCTCGGGCACAGCTCCAGCGGGATCTGCTGGTCGAGGACCCACGCGGCGAGGCTGCCGAGCTGTCCCTCTCCATCGACGATCTCCATGTCCTCGACGATCCGGGCGCCGTGGCCCAGACGCTGAGCGTGGCAGATGGTGATCGCCTCGTGGATGGATTCCTTGCCTGCGGCCTCACCGGCGTGGATCGTCACGGGCACATAGGCCTGATGGAGGGCGTTGAACGCGGAGAGGTGCGCCGAGGGCGGGAAGCCGTTCTCCGGTCCGGCGATGTCGAAGCCGACGACACCGGATTCCGAGCCCTTCTCACGGTGACGGATGGCCAGTTCCGCGATCGCCAGGGAATTGTCGGCCTGACGCATAGCGGTGATGAGCTGGCCGACGCGGATGTACTTGCCCTCGGCGGCAGCTTCCGAGACACCGGCCTCGAGCCCGTCCTGGACTGCCTCGACGACGGTGTCGAGCTCCAGCCCGCCCTCGAGATGCTGTTCGGGAGCCCACCGGGCCTCGGCATAGAACACGCCGTCGGCGACCTGGTCGAGCACCCATTCCTTGGCCACGCGACGCAGATTGTCTTCGGTCTGCATCACGGCCACGGTGTGAGAGAAGGTCTCGAGGTAGCGGACGAGATCACCGGAGTTCGCGGATTCCGCGAACCATCGGCCCAGCGACTCCGCGTCGGCGGCGGGCAGGGTGTGGCCGATCTGATCGGCCAGCTCGATCATCGTCGACGGGCGCAGCCCGCCGTCGAGGTGATCGTGGAGGGACACTTTGGGCAGCTGCAGGATGGGGTCGTCGGAGGCGACGCCGGCGGGTACATTCATCACCGTCTCAGCTTATCCGATGACACCGCCGTCGGCCGTTCATCATCTCTCCAGGTCGATATCCCCGCTCTTGATCCGCTCGCGCAGGTCCGTGATGCCTCGACCGGCATCGGAGACGCGGGAGAGGAACCCGTCCTCGGCGATGATGCGGACCCCGCCGTTGTCGAGCGTGCCCATGTAGCCCCGGTCACCGACGCGGAAGCCGCTGATCTCCTCCGGTCCGCGCTTCGGCGCGGGGGCCACCTCGTCGGGGTTCTTGCTCTGCGGCCAGTCGGGGAACATCGTGCGCAGCCCGCGGCGGACGTTGGGTTCGATGCTCGCCACGATCGACTGCGAGAACCCGCCCGCGGTGCCGTACCACACGAGCTTCGGCAGGATCGGGCTCTTCTCGTCCTCGACCTCGGTGTCGTCGGCGGCCTCGGCCAGATCCTTGCGCTTCTCGTCCGCCGCGGTCACCACCCCCATCGCTGCGGCCGAACCGAAGGGCACGAGGACGTCGGCGTCATCGTCGAAGGACTCATCGAAATAGTCCTCACCGGCCGTGCGGGTATCGGAGATCGACCTGCTTGCCGAGGCGGTGGTGCTGCGATAGGACGTCACCGTCGCCGCGCCTTCGTCCTTCTCGTCGTTGTACAGATCGACCCCGGCGTCGAAGGCGCTGCGGATGGCCCCGGCCTGCGGGAACCCGTGGGAGACGACGACGCCGACCTTCCCCGTCTCCGAGGCGGTGGCCGCGGTGTACCCGGCGATGAACGCCGGCGGGACGAGGTCGAAGTCGATGCTCAGCACGTTCTTCGGCAGGTCTTCGGTGCCGCTGGAGACCCCGAGGAAGAGCTCCTTCGGATGCGCGGCGGCGAAGTCGGCGAGCTCGTCGGCACCGCCGGGTCCGATCACCGTGGTCAGTGCGCAGTCCTGCCGGTGCATCCGATCCAGGGCCGCCGAGGTGGCCGACCCTCCCGAGACCCGTTGGCTCGAGGTGCCGGAGAAGACACCGGCTTCGCGGGCCAGTTCCGTTTCGGCGAGTGTGAGGGCACCGGCCGCATGATCGTCGAATCCGGCGGGAGCGGAGACGAGGCAGCCCAGCCGGGTCTCCTCGAGCGGTTCGGGAGCGGTCACGGAGCAGGCGCCGAGCGCCAGCGTGCTCACCGCACCGAGTGCGGCCAGCAGGGTGGACCGGGCTCTCATCCTCATGAGTCCTAGATTATCGGCCGGCGGTGCGGGCAGGGTAATCAGCCGGCAGGCCCGGGCCCGCGGCGGCGGGGCCCGTGCTCAGCTGCGGCTCGGGAGATCAGCGATCACGGTCGAGGACCCTGAGCGCGGTGGCGGTGAAGACGCGGGCTGCGATGGCCACCGCGCGTTCGTCGATGAGCAGATCACCCTGATGGATGTCATAGGTGATGCCGCCGGGCGTGCGGGTGCCCAGCCGGATGAGCGCGCCCGGGCAGTGGGTGAGGTACCAGGCGAAGTCCTCTCCGCCCATCGACTGCGGAGTCAGCTGCACTGCGTTCTCTCCCAGCTCACCGCGCACAGCGGATTCGATGAGTGTCACCTGGTCTTCGGTGTTGACCACGGGAGGCACACCTCGGCGGTGCTCGAGATCGACGTCGACTCCGTACGGACCGGCGATGCGATCGACGAGTTCGGGAAGCACCTCGGCGACCTGGTTCCACCCGTCGACGTCGAGACAGCGCAGGGTCCCGCGCAGAATCCCCTCGCTGGGAACGACGTTCGCGGCATGACCGGCGCTGATCTCACCCCACACCAGAGAGATCGCGTGGCGAGGGTCGATGAGACGGCCCAGCGTCGAGGGCAGATCGGTGGCGAGCTTGCCGAGGGCGTAGACGAGGTCCTCGGTCAGGTGCGGCCGGGAGGTGTGCCCGCCGTGCCCGGAGAGACGGATGATGACGGTGTCTCCGGCAGCCGTGATCGCACCGATGCGCGAACCCACCTTGCCGATGTCGACATTCGGATCGCAGTGGACGGCGTAGACCTCGGGCACATCATCGAGGACGCCCTGGGAGATCACGCGCAGCGCCCCGCCCGGGGTGACCTCCTCGCCCGGCTGGAAGATCAGGCGGACGCGACCGCCGAGTCCGCCGGGACGGGTCTCGTGGATGCGCTGCAGGGCAATGCCGGCGCCGATGAGGGAGGTCAGGTGCACATCGTGGCCGCAGGCGTGGGCGACACCGGGCACCGTCGAACGGAACTCCTCGTCGATGAGGTCGTCGACGGGCAGAGCGTCGATATCGGCACGCAGCCCCACGGCCACCGGCCCCTCCCCGACCTCGCAGACGACGCCGGTGCCCTCGAGTCGCCGCGGCTGGAGCCCGGCGGCTTCGAGGCGGGCGACGATCTTGTCGGTGGTCTCGAACTCTTGGAAGGACAGTTCCGGGTGGGCATGGATGTCGCGGCGGAAATCGATGAGCTCTGCACCGATCTCAGCGATTGTCGAGCTGATCATGTCAGGTCCTTCGTCAGCGGGAAGTTCGGGGATGGCTGGTGTCGACCATTGGAAGCAATGCTAAGCACAGACCGTCACATCTGTGCTCACTGCGACCAATTTCGACATACTTCCCACGAAGGGCAACTTCCCGCGAAGGGCATCGGCTCAGAGCAATTCGTCGAGCCCCCGCTCCCCTGCCGCGGACACGGCCTTCTTCACATCCTGAGCGTGAGAGCGGGAGGTGATGAGCAGAACGTCGTCGGTGTCGACGACGACGAGGTCTTCGAGTCCGACGATCGCCACCGTCCGCGGCCCTTCGGAGAAGACCACGCCCGAGGCATCGACTTCGAGCAGATCGGTGTTGCCGCCGATGGAGATGACCCCACGCGGTTCGCCGGGCACGGGCTGGCGCAGTCGGGCCACGGAGTCGAAGTCGCCGACGTCGTCCCAGCCGAAGTCGCCGGGGATGACGATGACACGGCCGGCGGCAGCGGCGGGTTCGGCCACGACATAGTCGATGGCGCGCTTCTCCAGGCCCGGCCACACCTCCTCGAGCACCTCCTGATGGTCGGGGGTGTCCCAGGCCTCGGCGATCCGGGAGAGTCCGGCGAAGAGGGCGGGGTCCTCCTCGGCGAGGATCTCGAGCAGGGATTCCGCTTTGGAGATGAACATGCCGGCGTTCCACCGGTAGCGTCCGGAATTCACGTACCGACGGGCAGTGCTCGCGGCGGGCTTCTCCGCGAACGCCAGCGCCCGACGAGCGGTGGGCGCCCCGTCGAGGCCGAGCAGATCGCCGGTCTTGATGTAGCCGTAGGCGGTCGCGGGGTTGCGGGGCATGATGCCGACGGTGACGATGTCCCCGGTCTCGGCGGCGGCCACGGCTTGGTCGATGACGAGGCGGAACTCGTCGACGTTCGTGATCGAGTGATCGGCGGAGAACGACCCGACGATCGCCGCAGGGTCTTCGCGGGCGATGAGCATGGTGGCCAGGCCGATCGCCGCGGCGGAGTCCTTGGGTGAGGGTTCGGCGACGATCTGAGTCCGTGAGATCCCGGGCAGCTGGGAGGCGACCTGGTCGAGGTGGGTCTCGCCGGTGACCACCCAGACCTTGTCCTCACCGACCATGGGGGCCACCCGATCCCAGGTGGCCTGGATCAGGCTGCGACCGAGCCCGAGCACATCGTGGAGGAACTTCGGGTTGGCGCGACGGGACAGCGGCCAGAGGCGGGTTCCCGAACCGCCTGCGGGGATGATGGCGTGGAAATGGGTATTCACGGAATCAGTGTCCCAGAGTTCGGGCATCGCTTCCCCGAGGTTGTCCGCCGTGTCGGAGGAGCTCAGCCGCAGCGTGGCGGTGGGGACAACCCCACCCCGGGGCCGCCTCGGTGACGGTCGGGGACCGCGTCGGCGTCAACCGCGGGGCTCGCAAGGGTCATGCAGGTCAGACCGGAGATCTCATCATTTAGCGCACACGACTGTGATGTAAATGAAAATCCGTGAGACGGGAAATCCCAGTTTTGAGGGAATTGCCAGGGTTGAGGTGTGATCCGGCACGCTGAGCGGTGTCTCGACTGGCACCGGAGCGGTCTTCGGCGTAGTTTCTAGACGTACACACCCCAATACTCAAGATGGAGGATGCTCCGTGGCCAAAGCGTCTACGGGCACTCTGTACCGAGGAAACGAAGGAATGTGGTCCTGGGTCGCGCATCGCGTCACAGGCGTCGGAATCTTCTTCTTCCTTCTGGTCCACGTGCTCGATACTGCACTCGTCCGCGTCTCGCCCGAGGCCTACAACGCAGTGATCGGAACCTACAAGACACCCGTCATGGCATTCGGTGAGATCGCCCTGGTCGCCGCAATCGCGTTCCACGCGTTCAACGGGCTGCGCGTCATTCTCGTCGATTTCTCGAAGAGTGGCCCGAAGAATCAGAAGAAGCTGTTCTGGGGAGTCATGGTCCTTTGGCTCATCATCATGATCGCCTTCATTCCTCGCCAGCTGATGCACACTTTCGGAGGCTGACATGAGCACAACATCCATTCCGGCTCCGCGGACCGGCTACTCCCGGCACAAGTCGACGCGTTCGAAGTTCGAGATGTTCGCATGGCTGTTCATGCGCGTCTCCGGCGTCATCCTCGTGATCCTCATCTTCGGCCACCTGTTCGTCAACCTGTGGGCCGGCGACGGCGTCCAGGCCATCGACTTCGGATTCGTCGCAGGCAAGTGGGCCAGCCCGTTCTGGCAGATCTGGGATCTGCTCATGCTGTGGCTGGCGATGCTGCACGGCACCAACGGCCTGCGCACCATCATCATGGACTACTCCGAGAAGCCCAGCACCCGCATGGCTCTGCAGGTGATCCTCTACATCGCCTCGATCATCGTCATCGTGCTCGGCACGCTCGTCATCTTCACGTTCGATCCCTGCCCGGCCGGAGCGGACCCCTCGGTCCTGGCTGAGTTCTGCAAGGCCTAAAGGAGAAACATGCAGGTACATCATTACGACGTCGTCATCGTCGGCGCCGGCGGCGCCGGCATGCGTGCGGCGATCGAATCGGGCCAGCGCGCCCGGACCGCCGTTCTCACGAAGCTCTACCCCACCCGTTCGCACACCGGTGCCGCCCAGGGCGGAATGTGCGCCGCACTGGCGAACGTGGAAGAGGACAACTGGGAATGGCACACCTTCGACACCGTCAAGGGCGGTGACTACCTGGTCGACCAGGACGCCGCCGAGGTGATGGCCAAGGAAGCCATCGACGCCGTGCTCGATCTCGAGAAGATGGGGCTGCCCTTCAACCGCACCCCCGAAGGCAAGATCGACCAGCGTCGCTTCGGCGGTCACACCCGTGACCACGGCAAGTCGGCCGTGCGCCGTTCCTGCTACGCGGCCGACCGCACCGGCCACATGATCCTCCAGACCCTGTACCAACAGTGCGTCAAGCACGGCGTGGAGTTCTACAACGAGTTCTACGTCCTCGACCTCGTCATGACCGAGGTCGAGGGGGTCAAGCGCCCGGCCGGCGTCGTGGCCTACGAACTGGCCACCGGCGAGATCCACATCTTCCAGGCCAAGTCGGTCGTCTTCGCCACCGGCGGAGTCGGCAAGGTCTTCAAGACCACGTCGAACGCCCACACCCTGACAGGCGACGGAATGGCCGTGACCTACAACCGCGGCATCCCGCTCGAGGACATGGAGTTCTTCCAGTTCCACCCCACAGGCCTCGCCGGCCTGGGCATCCTGCTCTCCGAGGCAGCTCGCGGTGAAGGCGGAATCCTCCGCAACTCCGACGGTGAGCGCTTCATGGAGCGCTACGCCCCGACGATCAAGGACCTCGCTCCGCGTGACATCGTCGCGCGTTCGATGGCCAACGAGGTCCGTGAGGGTCGCGGCTGCGGTCCGAACAAGGACTACGTCCTCCTCGACCTCACCCACCTCGAACCGGCGCATATCGATGCCAAGCTGCCGGACATCACGGAGTTCGCCCGCACTTACCTCGGTGTCGAGCCCTACACCGAGCCCGTGCCGGTGTTCCCGACCGCGCACTACGCCATGGGCGGCATCCCGACGAACATCAAGGCCGAGGTCCTCGGCGACAACGACACCGTCGTGCCCGGCCTCTACGCCGCAGGCGAATGCGCCTGTGTGTCCGTGCACGGCTCGAACCGTCTGGGCACGAACTCGCTTCTCGACATCAACGTCTTCGGCAAACGCGCCGGCATCGCCGCCGCGGAATACGCCCAGACCGCCGATTCCGTGGAACTTCCGGAGAGCCCGGAGACACAGGTCGTCGAGATGCTCGAGAAGATGCGCACCTCGGATGGCACCGAACGCATCGGCGCCATCCGCAAGGATCTGCAGGAGATCATGGACTCCAACGTCCAGGTGTTCCGCACCGACGAGACTCTGCGCGAGGCACTCGACGAGATCGCCAAGCTGCGCGAACGCTACAACAACGTGGGCATCCAGGACCGCGGCAAGCGCTACAACCTCGATCTGCTCGAGGCTGTCGAGCTGGGCTTCCTGCTCGAACTCGCCGAGGTCATCTCCGTCGCGGCCATCCACCGCAAGGAATCGCGCGGCGGACACTTCCGTGAGGACTTCCCCGATCGTGATGACGAGAAGTTCATGCACCACACGATGACCTACCTCGATCCCGAAGCGGAGACCGACGGCATCAAGGGCATGCGTCTTGAGACGAAGCCCGTCATCGTCACCCGTTACCAGCCGATGGAGCGTAAGTACTGATGAGCACCGACACCACCCCAGAGCCAGCCTCGAAGATCGATCTGCCCGAGCATGTCTCGGGCGAAGGCGGAAGCATTCCGTCCTTCGACTGCACCTTCCAGATTGCACGGTTCGACCCCGAACTCGATTCGGAGCCGCACTGGGAGGAATACAACATCACGATGTACGGCACCGACCGTGTGCTGGATGCCCTCCACAAGATCAAATGGGAGATCGACGGCTCGCTGTCCTTCCGCCGGTCCTGCGCCCACGGCGTCTGCGGCTCCGATGCGATGCGCATCAACGGCCGCAACCGCCTGGCCTGCAAGACGTTGCTGAAGGACCTCGACACGTCGAAGCCCATCATCGTCGAGGCGATCAAGGGTCTTCCGCTCGAGAAGGACATGATCGTCGACATGGAGCCCTTCTTCCAGTCGTACCGTGAGGTCATGCCGTTCCTCGTCACCTCCGGTCACGAGCCCACCCGAGAGCGTCTGCAGTCGGCCGAAGAGCGTGCGGCCTTCGACGACACCACGAAGTGCATCCTCTGCGCGGCCTGCACCTCCTCGTGCCCCGTGTTCTGGACCGACGGTCAGTACTTCGGACCGGCCGCGATCGTCAACGCGCACCGTTTCATCTTCGATTCGCGTGACGAGGGCGGCGACATGCGCCTCGAGATCCTCAACGACAAGGAAGGCGTGTGGCGCTGCCGCACCACCTTCAACTGCACCGAGGCCTGCCCTCGCGGCATCGAGATCACCAAGGCCATCGCCGAGGTGAAGCAGGCGATCCTGCAGCGCGCCTTCTGATCGCGACTGCCTGAAGTCCTACTGCTGCGGCCCCGCACCGATGGGTGCGGGGCCGTTTTCGCATTCTGCCGCCTCGGTTCCGGTGGGGGCGTCCGGTTCACGGCGCCTCGGCGCCGATGGAGGGCGGCGCGGCGGCGCTGGTGGAGGACGGCGCCTCGGCGCGGGTGGAGGAGCACGACCTGCGTCACTTCGGTGCGGGTGAGGCAAACCTGAGGACAGCGGGACGGACGCGAAAGTAGACTGGGGCGCATGCGTTTCACCCGCTCGTCAGCTTCCTCACTGCTCGCACTGCTCCTCGGTGCCGTGGCCGCAACAGTTCTGGTCGCGGCCCAGCTCGCCTACTCCCCCGCACCGGCGAAGGCAGCGCCACAGCCGGCGGAGTCGACGGCTCCGGCGTACGTGACGCCTGACGACCTCGGCGATGGGGCGAAGCCGCCGAAGCCGGTGGGCGTCTCCTGGCTCGTCGGTGACCTCGACAGTGGGAATCTGCATGCGGCGAAGAACATCGAGAA
The DNA here is from genome assembly GCF_051351055.1 of Brevibacterium sp. FAM 27836. Classification (NCBI taxonomy): domain Bacteria; kingdom Bacillati; phylum Actinomycetota; class Actinomycetes; order Micrococcales; family Brevibacteriaceae; genus Brevibacterium; species Brevibacterium sp. FAM 27836. The sequence continues at coordinate 3,127,639 of NZ_CP195711.1, read as the reverse complement.
GCGGCACGCACCGGCTTCGACGATCAAACTGCTCACGGCTCTCGCTCTCGTCGATGTGCTCGATGACAAGAAGCAGAAGGTCAAGGCCGAATTCGAGGACATGGAGATCGACGGGACGAAGGTCGGGCTCATGCAGACGAACAGCTACACGGTCGATCTGCTCTTCCACGCCATGCTGATGTCGAGTGCCAATGATGCCGCGAACGCCCTCGGGCGGGCCGCCGGTGGTCAGGACAAGGCCGTGAAGCTCATGAACGACAAGGCCGCCGAGCTGGGGCTGGAGAACACGCATGCGGTGAACACCTCGGGCCTCGACGCGAAGGGGCAGTACACGAGCGCCGAGGACCTCATGAAGCTCGCGTGGGCCGTCTGCGAGGACGACTATCTCATGAAGGTCATCGGGACCGAGACTTATAAATTCCCCGGCGGGAAGAATCCGCAGACGAAAGAGAAGTTCAAAGGCTACGAGATTCAGAACCACACAAAGATCGTCGGGCAGGTCGACGGCGGACTGGGTCTGAAGAACGGCTTCACTCGCGCCGCGAAGGGCTCGTATGTGGCCGTAGCCGAACGAGACGGACACCGTGTCGTGGCGACGATGCTCGGCATCGACAACAACTCCCGGCAGGCCGCCGTCGACCTCCTCGAATGGGACTTCGCGCAGAAGGATCCGAAATCGCTGCAGACCGTTCCGGTGGGGACTCAGGCAACCGCCGAGGCGGACCCCACCGCTTCGGGCAGCGGCAGCGATGCCGGTGGAACCGACGAAGGGACGGCAGCGGCGTCGGCGGAGAAGTCGACGCCCGAAGAATCGGAGGGGGCGGCTGCCTCGGTGGCGTCTCGGTCCTTGGGTGCGGCGATGGACAATCCCCTCGCTCTCGGACTGCTTGCCGTGGGCGTCGTTCTGCTCACCCTCACTGCCGTGTTCTGGGTCAGGCTGCGGGCGCGCATGCAGGGGCGTCGCTGAGCTCTCGTCGCCCTGCATCGGCACGAAGCACCCTTCTCGACGAAGGTCTCACGGCGGTCACCGGCCGCGCATCTATGACCTCACGGGCCTCGAGTGGACAATTCTCGCTCGCGTCGGATATGCTGATTCTTTGCGTTCGAAGTTGTCCGCATTCATCGAACCGGTCGATGAGTTGCTCCTGACGACCGACAGTGAGAGTCGTAGGCCCCGATCCTGGTTCGCCCTTGCAGATGAATGTTCCGGACACCGTGTCTCTTCGAAACGCAGATCCCCATTGGCGATCACCCAGTCGCCGACTTCAGAACCTGACGAATAGCGTGCGTAGTTGCCTGCTATTCACAACCGAAGAAAGGAGGGAACCATGTCTGAGTTCCCACAGTGGGTCCAGCGCGGACTCATCCACGCAGGAATGATCGATCCCAAGATCAGCCGCGAATCCCGCGGTGAGACCACGATCGAAGATTCGACCGGTCGCATCGTGCTGTTCACCGGCACCTCGCTGCGCGAGATCACGCCGATGGCAGCCGCCTGACCGCCTGAACTGAAGAGGACGCCCACTCGCTGCCGGGTTTTACGCAGCGCGTGGGCGTCTGCTCATTCACTCCGGCCTCCGGCCTCCGGCGGCCGGGTCCGACGCAGCCGACGATCGCCGTGAGCATGCCCATTCGCTCAGCGCATCGATTCCCGATACTGTGAATGCCGAAGAGACCTCCCAACCCCACCGGCTATGTCTGATCTCCGCACTGATTCTGCGCACCTGGACGCTTCCCCCGCAGCGTCGACCCGATTTCAGCATCTCGAGGGGCTCCGCGGGTTCTCCATCGCTTTGGTCGTCATCTTCCACGTCTTCATCGGACGTGTCTCCTCCGGGGTGGATGTGTTCCTCTTCCTCGGTGGCACACTCCTCCTGTCTTCACAGATCCGCAACGCTGAGCGACTCGACGGACGTTCCTTCGCCCGTTCGGTGCTGCGCGTCCTCCTGCGTCTGCTCCCCGCGCTCCTCGCAGTCGTCGCCACGACCGTCGGCGGAGTCCTCATCTTCTACCCGCATCTGGACTGGGGACAGTGGCTGACGGATGCTTCAGCCGCCGCGAGCTTCTGGATCAACTGGCGTTTCGTCTCTCTCGGTTCCGATTACGATGCAGCGGGAATCGACAGCAGTCCCCTGCAGCATCTGTGGTCGATGTCGGTCCAGTTCCAAATCTATATTGCGATCATCGCACTCGTCTTCGCCTCACGTGGCCGTTCGGCACGGGTGCGGATGCGTCCACTGGTGTGGATCATCGCCCTGTTGTCGATGCTCTCGCTCCTCTGTGCGACCTGGATGGCCCTCGCCGGCGATCAGGGGGTGAACTACTACTCGACCTTCTCACGCTTCTGGGAGATCGGTGCCGGTGCGCTCCTCGGCCTGGTGCTGTTCGACGCCGAGCGCATCCGAGGCTCATCATGGCCACGGTGGCTCAGTGCCGTGCTGTCATGGGTCGGAGTGGTCATGATCTTCTCCGTCGGGCTGTTCTTCGACGGTGCCGAACAGTTCCCGGGGCCCCTGACTCTCGTTCCCCTCCTCGGTGCTCTGCTTCTCATCGGGGCCGGTCTCGTTCGCCAGAGGAAGCCACCGATCATCATCCGAGTTTTGGAGTCGGCTCCGCTGACCCGCCTCGGCACGATCGCCTACTCCTTGTACCTGTGGCATTGGCCGCTGCTCATCCTCACCGTCAGAGTCACCGGCATCGATGCGAAGAACCCTCTCGTCGGCGTCCCGGTGATTCTCGCTTCTCTGCTGCTGGCCGAGCTCACGCATCGGTGGGTGGAAATCCCACTGCGCCAGCGGACGGGGCCGGAGCCGCTGCCTTCCACCATCGCCCGGGCGCGGGTCGGCATGGTGGCGGTTCTGGTCCTCCTCCTCGTCTCTCCCCCGGCCTGGGCCGTTGGTCTCGTCGCGAACAGGGCCTACGTCGAGCACAAGATCTCGGCTGTCATCGCCGAAGGCCGCCCCGACTCCTACCCGGGTGCCGGCGAGATCCTCGACGGAATCGAACCACGCCTCGATGTGCCGATCATGCCGGGCCTGGCCTCACGGGACCCGATGATGCCGCCGACGGAGGCCGACCGATGCACGACACCGCAGAGCGACGACTCGATCATCTTCGACAAAGCCGACGGCGATCCGTGCTGGTACGGTGACACCGACTCGGAGCGATCACTGTATGTCGTCGGCGGATCACACAGCGAACAGTGGCTTGGTGCTCTCGACATCATCGGCAAGCGCCGAGGCATCCGGATCGTGCCTTTCACCCGCGCCGGCTGCCCTCTGTACTACAGTCCCACCGATGATACGGACTGCATCTCGTGGTCACGAAAGGTCGAAGAACACATCAGACTGCATCCGCCTTCGGAGGGCATATTCATGTCCTCGACCCGACCCACCGGAGACCAGGAGGAGGAGCCTGACTACGTCCCGGACGAGTACATCGACGTCTTCGAGCGTCTGGCCGAAGAGGAGAACACGATCTTCGCCGTTCGCGACACTCCGTGGCTGCAACTCGGCGACGGCGAGCATGTCGATCCGCGCGTCTGCGTCGGCGAGGACCCGAGCCGACGCTCATGCACCGTACCCGCCGAGTCGGTTCTGGCCGAGACCAATCCCGCTGCGGATGTCTTCGATACCGACAGCTTCATCCATCTCGACCTGAGCGAATCACTCATCCAAGACGGTCACGTGCAACCCGTGATCGGAAACGTCCTGGTCTTCCGTGACTGGAACCATCTGACCCATCAGTATGTGCGCACTCTGGCCGCGGAGGTAGAACGGCAGATGTTCTCGGACGCCGCCGATTCATAACCGACCACACCGCACGCTGAGCCTGCGGTCAGCTGCGTCCGGCCATCTCGCAGGTCCACCCCTCAGGGATGTCCGGGTTCGCCAGAGTCTCGAGAATCTCTGCGCCGAGATCATCGGTGAGCAGATCGTCGCCAGCCGGGTAGAGGATCTTCTCCTCCTTCTCATTGTGCGCTTCGAGTCCGTCTTCGAGGGACTTCCAGACCGGGGCGATCTCGGCCTTGTCGGCACCCGCATCCAGCTTGGCTGCGATCTCGTCCATCCGATCCCACAGCTCACCATGCTCACGGAGCATGACGAAGACCGGACCCATGAGTCCTCCGGTCTTCATCGCCGGAAAGTGCAGAACCTCTTCGACATAGATGTGGTGGCGCAGCCCCGCTGCGCCCGTGTTGAAAGCCTCGACGTCGAGCGGTCCACCCGCCGACAACGTCCGCGCGAAGGTCTCGAAATATCCGTCGATGCGATGGTGGTCACGCTCAAGGACCTCGCCGACGCTGAGTCGTCCGTTCTCCTCTGTTCCTGAGCCTGTCATGGTGTGCAACTCCTTCGACTGTCGGTGCGAGGAAATCGTCCTCGTCTGTCGATTGTGCCACTTCTGCCGAGGCGTCGGGTGAGCAGAGAAAGAGCGGCCCACCCGAGCCGGATTGCTCGAATGGGCCGCTTCAGTTCTCAGGACTCAGCGGTCTCAGAAGTCCCAGTCGTCGTCTTCGGTGTTCTCGGCCTTGCCGATGACGTAGGACGAACCGGAGCCGGAGAAGAAGTCGTGGTTCTCATCGCTGCCGGGTGAGAGCGCCGCCAGGATGGCCGGGTTGACCTTCGTGACCTCCTTGGGGAACATCGCCTCGTAGCCGAGGTTCATCAGCGCCTTGTTCGCGTTGTAGTGGAGGAACATCTTGCAGTCCTCGGCCAGTCCCACCGAATCGTAGATGTCGTGGGTGTAGGCGACCTCGTTCTCGTAGAGCTCGAACATGAGATTCATCGTGTAATCCTTGAGCTCGGCCTTGCGCTCTTCGGACTGCGACTCCAAGCCCTTCTGGTACTTGTAGCCGATGTAATAGCCGTGCACGGCCTCATCGCGGATGATCAGACGGATGAGGTCAGCGGTGTTCGTCAGCTTCGCATGTGCCGACCAGTACATGGGCAGGTAGAAGCCGGAGTAGAAGAGGAACGACTCGAGCAGCGTCGAAGCGACCTTGCGCTTGAGCGGGTCGTCACCTCGGTAGTAGCTGAGGATGATGTCAGCCTTCGACTGCAGGTAGGTGTTCTCTCGCGACCAGCGGAACGCCTCGTCGATCTCCTTCGTCGAGCACAGGGTGGAGAAGATCGAGGAGTAGGACTTCGCGTGCACGCTCTCCATGAACGCGATGTTCGTGAGCACTGCCTCTTCGTGCGGGGTGACAGCGTCGGGAATGAGCGAGATCGCGCCGACCGTTCCCTGAATCGTGTCGAGCAGCGTCAGTCCCGTGAACACGCGCATCGTCAGCGTCTTCTCGTCATCGGTCAGCGTCGCCCACGAGGGGATGTCGTTGCTCAGCGGCACCTTCTCCGGCAGCCAGAAATTTCCGGTCAGGCGATCCCACACCTCGTCGTCGATCGGATCGACGACGCGGTTCCAGTTGATGGCGTCGACGTGCGAGGCCAGAGTCAGATTCTCCAACGCTATCTCTCTTCCCAAAAAGTCTTGTTCTGCAAAAATCACGAAGTCGTCTTCGTGCTGAGTTTCAGCGGTCTGCTCGACAGACGGATGTCCGCTGTGCAGGGCCCCTGCTGCAGCGGCCCTGCACAAAGCCGGCGGACCGATTCACATCGGTCCGCCGTGCCAGTGGATCAGAGCATGCAGGAGACGCAGCCTTCGACCTCCGTGCCCTGCAGAGCGAGCTGCCGGAGCCGGATGTAGTAGATGGTCTTGATGCCCTTCCGCCAGGCGTAGATCTGCGCCTTGTTGATGTCACGAGTGGTGGCGGTGTCCATGAAGAACAGAGTCAACGACAGTCCCTGATCCACGTGCTTCGTGGCCTCGGCGTAGGTGTCGATGATCTTCTCGTAGCCGATCTCGTAAGCATCCTGGTAGTACTCGAGGTTGTCGTTGTCCATGAAGGGCGCCGGGTAGTACACGCGCCCGACCTTGCCTTCCTTGCGGATTTCGATCTTCGAGGCCACCGGGTGGATCGACGAGGTCGAGTTGTTGATGTAGGAGATCGAGCCCGTCGGAGGCACGGCCTGCAGGTTCTGGTTGTAGATGCCGTGCTCGGCGACCTGGGCCTTGAGCTCGCGCCAGTCCTCCTGGGTCGGGATCTGCACACCCGCCTCGTCGAAGAGCTCCTTGACGCGTGTGGTCCGCGGCTGCCACACCTCATCGGTGTACTTGTCGAAGTATTCGCCGGTGGCGTACTTCGAACGTTCGAAGCCGGCGAAGGTCGCGCCGCGCTCCTTCGCAATCTCCATCGACGCCCGTACACAGTGGTAGGCGACGGTGTAGAAGTACATGTTCGTGAAGTCCAGGCCCTCATCGGAGCCGTAGTAGACGTGCTCACGGGCGAGGTAGCCGTGCAGGTTCATCTGGCCCAGACCGATGGCGTGCGACATGTCGTTGCCGCGCGCGATCGACGGCACGGACTGGATGTCCGAGGTCTCGGCGACTGCGGTGAGGCCGCGGATCGCGGTCTCGATGGTCTGACCGAAGTTCTCCGAATCCATCGTCAGCGCGATGTTGAGCGAACCGAGGTTGCAGGAGATGTCCTTGCCGACCACGTCGTAGCCGAGATCATCGTCGTACTTGCTGGGTTCGGAAACCTGGAGGATCTCCGAGCACAGGTTGGACATGATGATCTTGCCGTCGATCGGATTCGCCTTGTTGACGGTGTCCTCGAACATGACGTACGGGTAGCCGGACTCGAACTGGATCTCGGCGAGAGTCTGGAAGAATTCGCGCGCTTTGATCTTCTTCTTCTTGATCGCTGCGTTGTCGACCAGCTCCGTGTACTTCTCGGTGACATTGATGTCGGAGAAGGGCACACCGTAGACGCGCTCGACGTCATAGGGGCTGAAGAGGTACATGTCCTCATTGCGCTTGGCCAATTCGAAGGTGATGTCGGGGATCACGACGCCCAGGGACAGAGTCTTGATCCGGATCTTCTCATCGGCGTTCTCGCGCTTGGTGTCGAGGAACTTGTAGATGTCGGGGTGGTGGGCGTGGAGGTACACGGCACCGGCACCCTGACGGGCGCCGAGCTGGTTGGCGTAGGAGAACGAGTCCTCGAGCAGCTTCATGACCGGGATGACGCCTGAGGACTGGTTCTCGATCTTCTTGATCGGGGCTCCGGACTCACGGATGTTCGTCAGGGCGAAGGCCACACCGCCGCCGCGCTTGGACAGCTGCAGAGCGGAGTTGATGGAGCGGCCGATCGACTCCATGTTGTCTTCGATGCGCAGCAGGAAGCAGGAGACGAGCTCGCCGCGCTGGCGCTTGCCGGCATTGAGGAAGGTCGGGGTGGCCGGCTGGAAGCGGCCGCTGATGATCTCGTCGACGAGCTGGGTCGCCAGCGTCTCATCGCCACGGGCGAGGAAGAGAGCGACCATGACGACGCGATCCTCGAAGCGCTCGAGGTAACGCTTGCCGTCGAAGGTCTTCAGCGTGTACGAGGTGTAGAACTTGAAAGCTCCGAGGAAGGTCTGGAAGCGGAACTTGTGATCGTAGGCCCGTTTCGACAGGTTCTCGATGAACTCGAAAGAGTACTGTTCGAGGACTTCGGGCTCGTAGTAGTCCTTCTCGACGAGGTAGTCGAGCTTCTCCTTGAGGTCATGGAAGAAGACGGTGTTGTTGTTCACGTGCTGCAGGAAGTACTGCCGAGCAGCCTGCTTGTCACGTTCGAACTGAATCCGTCCGCTCTCGTCATACAGGTTCAGCATGGCGTTGAGCGCGTGGTAGTCCAGATCCGTCTCTTCGCGGATGATGTCCTCTACATTGCGGTCTTCAGCGAGCTCGCGCACAGTTTATCCAATCCTAGATTCACAGCGTCGACGTCCTCCTGAGTGCCCAGGAGTTCGACTCGATACATGAGGGGTACTTGACACTTTGCTGCGACCTTGTGGGCCGCGCGGCAATAGTCCTCGCCGAAGTTCGTGTTTCCGGCGCCGATGACTCCGACCAAATGGCGGCGGTTCTCTTCGACATTGAGGAATTTGATGACTTGCCTGGGAACAGCCCCGCGATTGCGACCGGCCCCGTAGGTGGGGGTGACGAGAACGAATGGCTCATCCACTCGAAGCGTCTCTTCCTTGGTCAACGTCGGCAACCGCACTGCCGGGTGGCGCAGCTTGCTGACGAAGCGGTGCGTGTACTCGGAGTTGGCAGAGAAGTAGACCAGAAGCATTTCAGGCCACGACGGAAGCGTTCTGCTCGCCGACGAGAGTGGCGATCTTGTCCGGACGGAATCCCGACCAGTGATCGTTGTCGGTGACAACGACGGGGGCCTGCATGTAGCCCATGGCCTTGACGACGTCGAGGGCGTTCTCGTCGACGCTGAGATCGACCGACTTGTACTTCAGCCCTTTGGCATCGAGCGCACGGTAGGTTGCATTGCACTGGACACAAGCCGGCTTGGTGTACACGGTGATCATGACGACTCCTTCATTCTGCCTTGCGGCTCCGCGTTCTGGGTGGTGTGGCCGGCCTCTTCACCCGCCGATTCATGATGAAAATCACGAGGCGCAGGCTCAAGGGTGACCACTAGATGTTGTGTTCGGGTACGACCTTACCCCTATATCCAGTGTTACACCAGTGTGATTACGAGGTTCCACACCCTGTGACTTCACCGTCCACATTCGTCCACAGGCTGTGAACGACACCTATGTAGTTCGATGACCAGCGCGGACACTGGGAACAACGCTCGACAACCGAATTCTCTTCCCGTTTTCCACCGCCGTTATCCACCGGTTTCCACAGGAAAAATTTTTGCCTGTGGGTGTGTCGGGGCCTCCTCGGCGATCGTCTGCACACGGTGGAGTGAGGCACCCGTCACGCAGTCGTGGAGGCCGCGATCACACTGCTCTGCACTCCTTGTTCCGCGCTTCGTCCTCAACCTTCTTCCATCCGTCCCCCCGACCGATTCCCAGCGGTCCCTTGTCGTCTCACCGACGGTACAGATCGGTCCGGACATGAGATCTTCGCAGGCACCCCACGCCGGGACGTGTGTCAGCACTGGAACGACTTCGGCTGTCTCTGTGTCAGGGCCAACCAATATGCTGGAGACCACACCGCACCGAATCGAGAGGCTCCAGGACTATGACGGCAACGGCACCGGCCAATACTCAGGAGATCGCGCACGCACAGTCGATCCTCAACGGCCTCGAGTCCTACCTCGACCATTTCGTCGTCGGCCAGCAGCGTCTGCGCGAGTCGCTGCTCATCGGACTCCTCTCCAGCGGACACCTGCTGCTCGAAAGCGTCCCGGGCCTGGCGAAGACCACCGCCGCCGCGGCATTGGCCAATGCGGTCGCCGGGAAGTTCTCCCGCATCCAGTGCACTCCTGACCTGCTGCCGGCCGACATCATCGGTTCGCAGATCTACAACGCACATGAGGGCTCGTTCAACACCGTGCTCGGACCGGTGCATGCCAATATCGTCCTCCTCGACGAGATCAACAGGTCCTCGGCGAAGACCCAGTCGGCGATGCTTGAGGCCATGCAGGAGAAGCAGACGACGATCGGCGGCAGACGCTTCGAACTCCCCCGTCCCTTCCTCGTCATGGCCACACAGAACCCGATCGAGCAGGAGGGCACCTACCAGCTGCCCGAAGCCCAGCTCGACCGGTTCATGATCAAGGACCTGCTCACTCACCCGAACCCCAACGAAGAGGTCGAGATCCTCTCTCGCCTCGATTCCGGCGTCTTCGACAAGGACTCGGTTCCCGAACCCGCCTGCACGCTCGACGATGTCACGACCATGCAGCGCTACGCTCGCACCATCTACATCGACCCCGCGATCACCCGATATCTCGTCGAACTCGTCCACGCCACCCGCAATACGGGCAAATACCTCGGCCGGTTCGCCCCGTTCATCGAGTACGGGGCCAGCCCGCGCGCCTCGATCGCCTTCACGAACGCCGGCCGGGCGCTGGCGATGCTCCGCGGCCGCAACTACGTCATTCCCGAAGACATCAAGGATCTTGCCCACCGCGTGCTCGCCCACCGCATCCAGCTGAACTTCGAAGCCGCCGCCGAGAACATCACGAGCGCCCAGATCGTCGATGCCCTTCTCATGGCCGTTCCCACTCCCTGATCGGCGCACGCCCATGACTGTTCTGCTCAATCGCATCAAGGCGCGGATGACCATCCACGCTCACCGGCGGACCCGACGCCTCCTCGACGGCGACTACTCCTCGGTCTTCCACGGTCACAGCCTCGACTTCGACGACCTGCGCGACTACATCCCCGGCGATGAGATCCGCGACATCGACTGGAAGGCCACGGCCCGCCACACCGAACCGCTGGTCAAACGCTATGTCGCCCACCGTCGGCACATCCTCGGCCTCGTCGTCGACACCTCCCGGAACTTCGACGCAGTGACCTCCGCCGGCACCGACAAGCGTCACCTGGCGATCCTCATGGCCGGCATGGTCGGCTACCTCGCCGTGCGGCACGGGGACGATGTCATGCTCATCCACGGCGGCGCCGACCGCACCACCGCCTCGCCCAAGAAGGGCAGCGAAGCCCACCTCGAACACCTGCTGCAGCAGATCCTCGCCGAATCCGGGACCGACTCCCCCGGGGCGATCAGCACGCAGCTGCAGTGGATCACCAGCCATATCAGTCACCGGATGCTGCTCGTCGTCATCTCCGATCAGGCACCGTTGGGTCCCGAGGAGGAAGCGACGATCCGTCGGCTGCGTGCCCAGCACGAGGTCCTGTGGATCACGGTCACCGACGCGGACCTCGCGGGCCTTCCGGCCGCCTCGGCGCCGTTCGACGTCGCCCGGCCCGATCACGGGCTGCCCACCTCGGTGATGCGGAAGCCGCAGGTGAGACAGGAATTCGCCCTCGCCGAGGCGGCCCGCCGCCAACAGCGCAGCGACCTCCTCGCGAAGCTGGGCATCGCCCACACCGAGATCGACCACCCGAAGTCGGCCCTCGGCCGACTCCACACCCTTCTGCTGAGGCATCGCCGTGGGCCCCGCTGAACTCGTCGGACCGCTGCAGATCTCACCCGCGTGGTATGTCGCGGCGACGCTCGTGCTCCTCATCGTGCTCGGCAACTACTTCGCCCCGCTCTTCCGGCTCGCGGCCGGCGCCACGGGCGCATCCGGCCCGCGGGTCCCGATCCCCGTGCGCAGCACCTACCTCTCACGCATCGCCGCAGTCGAGACCGGGCTGAACACGGAGCGCCCGGACGTCCGCGATGCGGCCAGGCAGCTGGCGAAGATCGTCCGCGAATTCGCTCACGACGCCTGGGGTGTCAAGGCCGAGCATCTGACCTACCGGGATGCCGCAGTCGCCGGTCTCGACGACCTCGCCGCCTGCCTGCTCGGTCTCTACGAAGCGGAGTTCGCGAAGACCGAACCGGCCGGCCTGGATGCACAGATCGCCGATGCCAGGAAGCTGGTGGCTCGATGGTCCTGATGTTCTGGTGGCTGGCCCTCATCCTGCTCGTTCTCGCGGTCGTCGCCGTGTACTGCTTGCGCCGCCCCAAGGCCACCGCCTCGTCGTTGGCCGTGGCACACAGCGGTCGGATGACGAACCTGCCGAGTTTCCGGCGAGCGATGCGCACCCGCCTGACCATGACGGTCGCGTCCCTCGGCGTCATCGCCCTCACCGGTGTCTCTGCGCTGGCCGGAATCGCCCGACCGGCGTGGATCGAGACGGTCAATCCGGAGAAGAAGATGCGCGACGTCATGCTCTGCCTCGACGTGTCCGGATCCATGCTCGGCTACGATGCCGACCTGCTCGAGGCGTATCAGGAACTCGTCGACCGCTTCGACGGCGAACGCATCGGCATGACCGTCTTCAATGCCACAGCCGTCTCCGCGTTCCCACTCACCGACGACTACGACATGGTGGAGAACTTCCTCGCCGAGGCCGAGGACGGGTTCCGCACATGGGGGTCGGAAGGCACCGACTATTCGTGGTCGACCTCCCCACCGAACATCGGCGGCTCCTCGCTCATCGGCGACGGACTGGTCAGCTGCGTCGACAACTTCGACCGCAAGGACGAGGATCGTTCCCGCTCGGTCATCTTCGCCACCGACAATATGCTCGCCGGCGATCCCCTGTTCGAGCTCAATGAAGCCGCCGATATCGCCGTCGAGGCCAAGGTGCGCGTCTACAGCCTTTCCCCGCCGTCGATCCTCACGACCACACAGACGAAGGAGCTGCGTTCCGTGTCCGATCGCACCGGCGGCAAGCAGTTCGACATGGGGTCGGCGTCGACCATCGACCGCATCGTCGAGGAGATCCAGAGCCAGGAGGCCGAGAACACTCCCGGCCGTTCGTACACGGTCGTCCATGACATGCCGGCGATCCCGCTCGGTCTCGCCGTCTTCGGCCTCGCCGGAGTCTTCGTGCTCGCGTGGAGGACTCGCTCATGATCTTCGACCCCGCGTTCTCCTGGTTCGGGTGGGGCTTCATCGTCCTCGCCCTCCTCACCGTGTGCCTCATCCCCGCCATCCGCGGCGATGGCCCACGGTGGAAATGGTTCGCCCGCATGGGCACCGTTGCGGTCCTCGCCGTCGCTCTGGCCCGCCCGGGCATCCCGATCAAATCGTCGACCGAGGAATACGAGGCGCGGGCCGACGTCTACTTCGTCGTCGACACGACGACGTCGATGGCCGCCGAAGACTTCGCCGGTGACGGGACTCGCCTGTCAGGGGTGAAGAAGGACATGCTCGCCCTGGCCGATCAGTTCCCCGGCACCCGGCTGTCCATCATCACCTTCGCCTCGACCGCAGCGACCGTGATGCCGCTGACGACCGACCATGCGGCGTTCGCCTCCGCCGTCGATGTCCTCACCCCGGAGGCCTCTCAGAACTCGAAGGGCTCATCCATCACCGAGGCGGGTGAGGAACTCGAGAAGCGGATAAGCGCGAACGACGAGGACCGTCCCGAGAACAAGAACGTCGTGTTCTACTTCGGCGACGGCGAACAGACGACCACGCAGAGCCCCGACTCCTGGTCATCATTCGCCTCCCGCATCGACAGCGGAGCCGTCTTCGGCTACGGCACCTCAGCCGGTGGGAAGATGCGCGAATCCCAACCCTTCGGCTACGGATCGGGCATCGGCGACCCCGGTGGCACCGATGACGAACCCGGTCTCGGCAGTGACGACGACTCCCCGGACGAAGGTGGGGCCGGCGATTACGTGCGCGACCGCAACGGCAACCCCGGCATCTCGAAGATCGATGAGTCGAACCTCAAGCGCATCGCCTCTGACCTCGGCGTCGACTACCACCACCGTGACGGCAAGGGGGCGATCTCCAGCATCTACACGGCCCCGAAGTACGACCAGGCGCTGGTGAAGAAGGACGGCCGCGTCACCGTCGACGAATACTTCTGGATCCCCCTCATCCTCGTGTTCGCTTGGATCGCCGTGGAGTTCGTCTTCGGCTTCCGGGAATATCTCCGGCTCAAAGCGATCACTCCACGCCGGCCTCGCCGAGGCGGCCCGCCCGGTCCCGGAGGCGTGCCCCACCAGCCCGGCCCAGGACAGTCAGGAGCCCCGCGATGAACCGCTTGGTGACCCTGTGGTCGCGGTTGCGCCGGATCACGAAGATCAACCTCATCCTCGGCACCGTCTTCGCCCTGGTCTTCGGCTATGTCGCGATGGCCACGTACTTCGGCACCGCCTCCCAGGTCCGCTACACCTCGAATGACTTCCCCGGGGCGAAGAAGGCCGCGACCGCGTTCCTGCGCGTCAGCCCGATCCAACGCCACATCGGCTACTACAACCGAGGCACCGCCGAGGCGGCCGTCGGCGACTTCGACGCGGCGCAGACCGACCTCGAGTCCGCCCTGGAGATCGCTCCGACCTCCGCCGAATGCGCCGTGCGGATCAACCTTTCCTACGTCTACGAGAAGCAGGCCGATCAGATCGCCTCGCAGGACCCCGACCAATCACAGGAGCTCTACGACCGGTCGCTGAAGACGCTCGAGGAGGCCCCTGAGGAATGCCAGCCGGACAAGAGCGAAGAGAAGCAGAAGAACAAGCAGGCCAAGGAACGCGTCGAGGACAAGAAGAAGAGCGAAAAGGCCAAGGAAGACGGCACCGACGACGATTCGCAGGATCAGGACTCACAGGACGAGGACTCGAAAGACAAACCCGAGGACGGCTCCTCATCCGAGGACGACGATGAACAGGACGAGAAGGAGCCCGACGACTCCGAAGGCAGATCAGAGCGCGAGAAGAAGCGAGAGGAGCTGGAGAAGCGCGGTGAGGATTCCGACCGTCAGCAGCGCCAGCAGGGCCCCGGAGGCAACGGCGGACGCTCGACACCGGAAAAGCCGTGGTGAGTCGCGACCCCGTCACACCGGTTCGTCGCTGACCGGCGAGGACCGTTCGCTTCGCCGGCCGACGCCTGTGACATCATGAATCCATGAACGCCGCAGACTCGACCCCCACTGCCTCAACGACACCTCGCCTCCGGGCCGTGCTGGAGACCTTCCCGCCCTATATCCCGGGCAAGCCTCCCCGCGAAGTCACCGGGTTGCAGCCGTTCAAACTCTCCTCCAACGAGAACTTCCTCGCTCCGCTGCCCGAGGTCCTCGACGCCATGGTCTCCCACGCGAAGGATCCCGCTCACTACCCCGACGACGCGGCGGTGGCACTGCGTGAGGGCCTGGCCGATCGCCTCGGCGTCGGACTCGACGAACTCGTCGTCACCACCGGTGCCTCCGAACTCCTCGTCGCTCTGACCCAGATCACGTCGGATGCGAACACCGAGGCGATCTATCCGTGGCCGTCGTTCGAGATGTACCCGCAGACGACCGGGCTCGCCGGTTCGGTCCGCCGCGAAGTGCCGCTGAGCGCCGACGGCCGCCACGACCTCGACGCGATGGCCGAAGCGATCACCGATCGCACCGGCCTCATCATCCTCTGCTCACCGAACAACCCGACGGGTCCGGTGCTGCGCGATGCCGAAGTCCGCGCGTTCCTCGATCGGGTGCCCGCACATGTCCTCGTCGCCCTCGACGAAGCCTATTGGGAGTTCGCCACCGTCCCCGACCGGGTGCGCGGCCTCGACCTCGTCAGGGACTATCCGAACCTCGTGCTGCTGCGCACCTTCTCCAAGGCCCATGGTCTGGCGGGGCTGCGCGTCGGCTACGCCGTGGCACACCCGCCGGTCATCGAGGGTCTGCGCAAAGCCGTCATCCCCTTCGGCGTGACCGACATGAGTCAGGCCGGCGCTCTCGAATCGCTGCGCCACTGGGACGCCGTGCTCGACCGAGCGGCGCAGATCGCCGATACTCGCGACGCCTTCGCCGACGCCCTGCGCGAGCAGGGGTGGGAGGTGCCCGAAGCGCAGGCGAATTATGTGTGGCTGCCGCTGGGCGAGAAGTCCGCGGCCTTCGAAGACGCCTGCGTCGAACAGGCCGTGGCGGTGCGCAACCTCGACGCCGGCGTGCGCATCAGCATCGGCGAAGACGAAGCGCTGGCCCGCGTTCTCGAGATCGCCGAGAGATTCCGCGCCGAACACTTCGCTGAGGTTCGCTCAGAGTCTGCTGAGGTTGGCCCAGAGTCTGTGTAGCCGACCACCGTGCGCACCGGTTCGGGCCACGGCAGCAGCGGTTGTCAGAGTTCGGCGAGTTCAAGCGCGATCGATACCGCCTGGACGGTCTCGGCGCGGGAGAGGTCGCGACCCAGCAGCTTCTCGACCTTCGCCATCCGGGCCCGAACCGTGTGCCGGTGGATTCCGAGTTCTGAGGCAACGGCCTCCTTCGCCCCGGCCGCAGCGATATAGGCTCGCAGCGTCTCCAGCAGCTCCTGCCCGCCCCGCGCCCGGATGAGTTCACCGAGCACCCGATCGACGAAACGGTCCGCGGCTTCTTCATCGACCGCCGACAGCAGTGCCTTGACTTCGGAGGCCTCGGCTTCGTGCTGAGTCCTCCACAGCATCCATGCGTGGTGGATCTGCCCCACAGGGATCCGCTTCTCTGCCAGAGGTTCGAGCCCGGCCACCTCGGCGGCCTTCGTCACGAGGTCGCTGAGCCCCAGGTCTCCGGCACCCGCGACCCCGAGGAGGGAACCCGCGCGGGTGAGCAGGGAGGCACCGACGATATCGGCGATGAGATGCTCAGCCGTGTCACCGCGAACCCCGCCGAAGAACCTCACGTCCATCGTCGCCACCGGCGCCGCACCCGTGACTCGCGTCCATTCGGCGCGCTTCTCCTCGGCACTCAACTCCGACTCGAACAGCCGTGAGTACCCGGTGAGGACCGGCAGGTCGCTCAACGTCATCGCCAACAGAGCAGCGGCGGTCGACAGCAGCAGGGCACGTGTCTTCGGAGAACCGGCCGCCTCGGCGGGGGTGAGGATCCATCCGAGAGGATGATCGCTGCCCAAGGGCACGGCCTCGATGATCCGCGAACCGGTGCGGATCAGACGAGGGCTCAGCGTCGGAGTGAGGTACTCCTCGATGAGCGCCGCACGCACATCGTCTTCCGCATCCTCACCGGTCAGAGCCCTGCCCGTCGGCGAGACGAAACGCACCTCAGCGTCCAGGGTCTCGGCCAGGTCGGTCACCAGCGCGGCGGAACCCTGATGCGCCAGGGCATTGGCGAACCGACGGGCGGCGCTGCTCGCTCGGGTCAGCTCCCGGTTGGTCTCGGCTTCGCGCATACGGGTGAAGGCGTCGACGACGGCGACGAAGGGCACCGGCTCGGGCACGCCGAAGACGGCCAGCCCGACCGCCTCGGCGTGGGCGATGAGCGAGCCCGGCACCTCCTGCCACGGCAGATCGGAGCCGAGCCCGATGCCCAAGGCGTGCACCCCGATGGTCTTGAGCCGACGCACATAGTCCCCGACCGTGTCCGCCCCGAGATCCTGACCGACGCCGATCGTCAGCAGAACCTCTCCCCCGGCCAGCCATTCATCGACTTCGGGAAGCTCCGAGGAGTGAACGATCGTGACGTCCTGCACGGCAGCGGTCGGCGAATCGACGATGACGTCGAGGGCGAGTTCACTGCGCGACCACAGCTGTTCCAAGGTGACCATGCCTCCGATTCTATCCGCATTGGACAGCACCGATTTCAAACGCTCCGCCATGGATATCGGTGTTGCCTGGGCCACGTCCTAGGCTGAGGACAATGCATCCGACCCGCCCGGGTCGAATCCGCCCCACGACGAAGGAGAAGCCAGTGACGTCTCAACCGCTCGGCCCCGCCGACTACAGCAAGACACCCCGGTACGCCGGTCCCCCGACCTTCGGACTGCTGCCGCGCATCGACGAGGTCGAAGCGGCGCGCCCGGGCGAGAAGATCGACGTCAAGGTCATCGGCATCCCCTTCGACGCCGGTGTCAGCTACCGTCCCGGTGCCCGCTTCGGCCCCGCCCACATCCGTCAGTCCTCGAAGCTGCTGCGTCCCTACAACCAGGCCACGAACGTTCATCCCTTCACCTGGCAGCAGGTCGCCGACTGCGGTGACCTCGGCGTCAACCCCTTCGACATCGAAGAGGCCATCACCACGGTCGAGGCCAATGCCGACCAGATGCGCGCCGACGGAGCCAAACTGCTCACCCTCGGCGGTGACCACACCCTGGCCCTGCCCAATCTGCGCTCCCTGCACAAGACGCACGGGAAGATCGCCGTCCTCCACTTCGATGCCCACCTCGACACCTGGGACACGTACTTCGGTGCCCCCTATACGCACGGCACCCCATTCCGTCGTGCCAGCGAAGAGGGCCTGCTCGACCTCGAGTCCTGCATGCACATCGGCATCCGCGGACCCCTCTACGGGAAGAAGGACCTCGAGGACGACGAAGTGCTCGGCTTCCAGATCATCCGCAGCGACGAGTACCAGTTCACCTCCGTCCAGGACGTCGTCGCTCGGATGCGCAAGCGCCTCGGCGACGCCCCCGTCTACCTCTCCGTCGACATCGACGTCCTCGATCCGGCCGCCGCACCGGGCACCGGCACCCCCGAGGCCGGAGGCATGACGAGCCGGGAGCTGCTCAACTCGATCCGCGGACTCCAGGGACTCAACGTCGTCGGCGCCGAGGTCGTCGAAGTCGCTCCCGCCTACGATCATGCCGAGATCACGGGCCTGGCCGCCGCCCACGTCGGCTATGAAGTGCTGTCGCTGTGGGCGGCAGAGAACAACGGCCTCGCCGAGCCTACGGGCCCGGCCGGCGAAGCGCTCGGACAGTGACGATGGACCAGGGGCAGAACTTCCGCAACGGCGGTCGCGCAGTGGTCGCGACACTGGCCGCCCATGGTGTCGATACGATCTTCGGCATCCCCGGCACCCACAATCTCGAGTTCTACCGGCACCTGCCGGAGTTCGGGATCCGCGCCGTGACACCCCGCCACGAGCAGGGAGCCGGCTACGGTGCCGACGGGTACTTCCTCGTCTCGGGCAAACCCGGGGTCATCATCACGACCTCGGGTCCTGGCCTGACGAACGTCGTCACGGCGGCGGCGACCGCCTACGCCGAATCCCGCCCGATGCTCATCCTCTCCCCCGGTGTGCCCACCGGGTTCGAACGCGCCGATGTCGGGATGCTCCATGAGACGAAAGACTCGTCGGGGGCGCTCAACCGCCTCCTCGTGTCCTCCCAACGCACCCGCACGGCCGAGGGCGCGGCGCAGGCCGTCGCCGAGGCGTTCGCCATGTTCGACTCCGCCCGGCCCGGTCCCGTCCACATCGAGGTTCCCCTCGATGTGCTCGAGGGCGCGTGGAACGGCCACGTGCCGGTGCCCTTCTCCGGTCACCGTCCGGGACTCGATGAGCATGTCGTCGCCCGCGCCGCCGAGGCGATCCGTGCCTCCCAGCGTCCGCTCGTCATCGCAGGTGGCGGAGCCAGGCGTGCTCACGCTCAGGTGTGTGCCTTCGTCGAAGCCCTCGACGCTCCGGTGGCGACGACGGCCAACGGCAAGGGCATCCTGCCGGAGGAGCATCCGCTCTCACTCGGTTCGAACGTCCGCTTCCCCAGTGTGCAGGCCGAATCCGCTGCCGCCGATGTCCTCATCGTGTTCGGCTCGGAGCTGGCCGACTCCGACCTGTGGGGCGGAGCCATCGGCGCTCAGACCACGATCGGCGTCCGTGATGAAACGGCTGATCAGACCGTCATCCGCTGCGATATCGACCCCGACCAGCTCAACAAGAACCTGCCCGGAGACATCCTCGCCTGCGCGGATGCCTCGGAGTTCCTCACCGCGCTCCTGACCGCGCTCGGCCACGGGGAGGCTGCGGCCACCTCGGCGAGGGAATCCGGCGCCGACCGAGTCTCCCGGATCCGGGAGAGCTGGGGTGCCGATTTCGACTTCGCCACGATCGGGGCCCGGGTCACCCGCCTCGTCGAGGAGGGTGCGGGTCCGGGCGTCGTCATCGCCGGCGACTCCTCGCAGGTCACCTATGACGGGACGGTGCACGCGCTGACTGCGCGCACCCCTGACCAGCTGCTCTACATGCCCGGATTCGCCACCCTCGGGTACGGGATCCCTGCCGCGATCGGCGCGAAACTCGCCGATCGCACGCGTCCGGTCACCTGCATCCTCGGCGATGGCGCGGCGATGTTCTCGATCCAGGAGTTCATGACCGCGGCCGAGCTGGGCCTGGGCATCCCCTTCGTCATCGTCGACAACGGCGGGTACGCGGAGATCGAGGGACAGATGGTCGAGCGGGACATGGAACCGTTCGCCGTCCGCCTCGCCCGCCCCGACTTCGCCAAGCTCGGCGAATCCATGGGCGGGGCCGGAGTGAAGCTGGCCGAATCGGTCATCGACGAACAGCTTCCGACTGCCGTCGCCGAGGCGATCGAGCGCGATCTGCCCACCGTCATCCACATCACCGTCGGCTGCTGAGCCGGCCACCATCGAAGGAGTCACAGTGGACTCATTGGTCGTCATCATCTATCTCGCCGCCATGGTGGGATTCGGCGTCTGGGGCCGTTTCAAGGCGAAGAACCAGGACGATTTCCTCGTCGCCGGCCGTCGCCTCGGCGGTTGGCTGTACACGGGAACCATGTCCGCGGTCGTCCTCGGCGGCGCCTCGACGATCGGCGGCGTGGGCCTGGGCTACACGTCCGGGCTGTCGGGAATGTGGCTGGTCTTCAGCATCGGACTGGGCATCATCGTCCTCTCCCTGCTGTTCGCGCCACGGATTCAGAAGCTGGAGATCTACACGGTCTCCCAGATGCTCGAACTGCGGTACGGGAAGGGTTCGCGGCTGGTCTCCGGCGCGATCATGACCGCCTATGGGCTGATGATCTCGACGACGTCGACCGTCGCCTATGCGACGGTCTTCCATGCCCTGTTCGACCTCAACAAGTTCTGGTCGGTGCTCATCGGCGGCGGCATCGTCATCCTCTACTCGATGCTCGGCGGCATGTGGTCGATCACCTTGACCGACTTCGTCCAGTTCTTCATCCAGACCATCGGCATCTTCCTCATCATGCTGCCGATCGTGCTGAGCAGGTCGGGCGGAATCGGTGAGCTGTTCTCCAGTCTGCCCGCCTCGCACACCTCACCGGTGGGCATCGGTTGGCAGGCGATCATCGGCTACATCCTCATCTACACCCTCGGTCTGCTCATCGGACAGGACATCTGGCAGCGCGTGTTCACCGCACGCAGCCCGGGTGTGGCCCGGTGGGGTGGATTCTCCGCCGGCGTCTACTGCCTGCTCTACGCTCTGGCCGGGGCGCTGGTCGGCATGGCGGCAACGAAGATCGTGCCCGGCATCGAGGTTCAGGACGATGTCTTCGTCGCCGTCGTCGATGCCGCGATGTCGCCGCTGATGGGCGGGTTCGTCCTCGCCGCGGCACTGGCGGCGATGATGTCGACGGCATCGGGCTCCCTCATGGCCGCCTCCACCGTGTGCCGTCAGGACATCGTCGAACCGCTGCTGGCCAAGCGGGACGTCGATCCCGATTCGGGGATCGCGAAGACCCTCGTGCGCGAGACCGGGGACGAGATCCGCGATTCGCGCTTCTACCTCATCGGCCTCGGCGTCGTCACCCTCGTGCTCGCGATGATCATGCCCAGCGTCGTCGAAGCGCTGACGGTGGCCTACAACCTGCTGGTGGCGGGCCTGTTCATCCCGATCCTCGGCGGGCTCGTGTTCAAGCGCGGCACGATCGTCGGAGTGATGGCGGGCATGATCCTCGGTGCGCTGACCACGATCGTCATCATGATCACGATGGGCATCTACGCCAACGAGGCGATCTACCTCGGGCTCATCGCCTCGCTCATCGGCTACCTCGTCGGCTCGTTCGCCTCGAAGCCGACTTCGCCGGAGATCATGACGGCATGGAGGGAGCGCATCAACCGCTGAGGGTGCTCCCCTCCCCAAGCGCCCTCGGCGCCCCAGCGCCCCAGGGCCCCAGGGACCAAGCGCCGAGACACGCACGCAGCGCCGAAAAACGCCGGTGTGCATGTGTGTCTCGGCGCTCCGTGCGTTTTTCGACGTCGCGGTGCCGGCGGACTTGGACGACCAGCCGGTTGTCGCCTATATTCGAGAAGTCAGGCCGGTTTCACCGTCGGATCCGGTTGATGCCGACAGCCGGTGCTCGAAAAAGGAGCACGAAGCCGCGAAGAACCGCGTGTGAGACATACATGGATCGTTCTTCCATATCTCATCCGCGAAAGGTCTTCCATGGCTCATACCTCGGCGCATGTCGCCACCACTCTCACTCAGCACATCGATGAGGTCTTCGGACTCATGGGCAACGGCAATGCCTATTTCCTCGATGCCCTCCTCACCTCCACCTCGGCGCATTACACCGCTGTCCGCCACGAGGCCGGCGCGGTCGTCGCCGCCGATGCGCATTTCCGCACCTCCGGTCGGATAGCGGCGGCCACGACGACCTACGGCGCCGGGTTCACGAACACGCTCACGGCCCTGGCCGAGGCGGCGCAGGCGAAGGTGCCGCTCGTCCTCGTCGTCGGTGATGAGCCGACCTCCGGGCCGCGCCCATGGGACGTCGACCAGGTCGCCATGGCCTCAGCGGTGGGTGTGCGCACCTACACCGTCGGCCGAGTCGATGCTGCGGCGGCGACCGTCACCGCGATCGAGCATGCTCTGACCTACCGGGTTCCCGTCGTCCTCGCGATCCCCTATGACGTGGCGACTCTCGACATCGGCGATATCCCCTCGGTCCCCGGGCCCGGTCGGGCTGCCGCCCTGGCGCCGACGAGCGAGTTCGCGCAGCTGTCCCTCGATCGTCTTGCCGCCGAACTCGCCGAGGCGAAACGCCCGGTCCTCCTCGCCGGTAGAGGCGCCTGGTTGGCTGGGGCTGAAGACGCACTCGGTGCGCTGGCCGCTGCCACGGGGGCACTGACGACGACCACGGCCTTGGGGCGCAACCTGTTCCCGGATGCCGAGTTCGACCTCGGCGTGGCTGGAGGATTCGGTGCCCCGGCGGCGATGGAGAGAATCCGCGAGGCCGATGTCGCCGTGGTCTTCGGAGCCTCACTCAACCAGTTCACCATGCGCTTCGGTGAGCTGTTCGCCCCGTCCACCGCCGTGTGGCAGATCGACACGGACGATCGTGCGACGAATTCCCGCGTCAGCGGTTTCATCCGCAGCGATGCGAAGCTGGCCGCAGCTGAACTCGTGTCGCGAGTGGAGGCCCGCGGTGCCGTCGCTGCGGGGTGGAGGACGGAGGTCGACACGACCGCTGACCGCGTCTACGACGCCGGCACGGAATTCGCCGAGGATGGTCGGCTCGATCCTCGCGCCGCCGCCGCTCGTTTGGGAGAGCTGCTGCCCGAGGACCGGGTCATCGTCTCCGACGGTGGTCATTTCCTCGGCTGGGCGAACATGTTCTGGGAGCCCAGCGCGCCCGATCGTCTGGCCATGGTCGGGACCGCATTCCAATCGATCGGCTTAGGCTGGCACAGCGTCGCCGGTGCCGCCCGCGCGAACCCGGAGTCGACGGTCGTGCTGGCCACCGGCGATGGCGGTGGCGCCATGGCCCTGTCGGATCTCGATACGGCGGTTCGCTCAGCGGGAGGCCGCGGACTGGCTGTGGTCTTCAACGATGCCGCCTATGGTGCCGAGGTCAACCTCTATGGGCTCAAGGGGCTCGAGAAGTCCCCGATGCTCATCGACGAGATCGATTTTGCGGCACTGGCGACAGCCGCTGGTGGCCACGGCGTCGAGGTTCGGTCGCTGGCCGATCTCGACGTCATCGACGATTGGAAGACGGCCCCGGTCGAAGAGAGGAAGTTCCTCGTCCTCGACCTGCGGATCTCCGGAGCCGTCATCGCTCCCTATCAGGAAGAGGTCATCCGCGTGAACTCGTGAGCTCGGCTCGAGCTTCCGGCAGACCCCCATGTGACGGTCCGCCACAGCTTCTCCAGCGGGCCTTGGCCGAAGCGACGCAGCCACAGGCTTGAGATCACGACCTGCAGAGCGAGGATTCCCAGGCAGACGACCAGGCCTGCAACATAGCCTCCTTGGGAGTCGAAGCGGCTCAGCTCGGGCAGGAACGTGCGGACGGCGATGATGAGGATTGTGGCTCCGACATAGTTGCTCAGTGCCATCCGACCCAGCGGGGAGAGCACTCGGTGCAGCACCACCTCGGCGGGGGTCCGCAGGAGCAGCAGGACGACGACGATATAGGTCAGTGCCATGGCGATCCCCAGGCCAGCGTTGATCCACTGGTTGGCCTGACGGGTCACGTAGTCCGTGACCGCGAACCCGATGATCGAGATGACCACTGCACCGGCTCCCACGAGAGCCAGGCGGCCGGGGTGGCGGAGGACCGAGTGGAGGAATCCGCTCCAGCCGATCGCGAAGCCGAGGAGGAAGAGCCCGGGGATCAGTGCGGGACCTCCCCCGGTGAAGATGCCGACGGCCAAGAGAATGCCGCCGAGGGCCGAGGTGATCGGTGCGAGCAGTCGGACGGGAATCCACGTCGAGGGCAGGAGGACGACGATTCCGGCGAGGGCGTAGGGCAGCAGGGCCTCCCCCGGCTGCAGGAACTGATGGAGGAGTCCGATGACTGCGAGGAAAAGGAAACGGCGGAGCAGCGCCAGCCGAGGCCGCGGACTGCGCTCGGAGGCGGTCAGCCACATCAGCCCGAACCCGATTCCGAAGAGGAAGGAGAAGATCGGGAAGAAGCGGTTCTGCACGAAGTCCTCGTAGAACCGGTAGAAGCCCAGCGGGTCACCGTGGGCGTCGATGGCGCCCAATTGGAGCATGGGCGGCAGGTTGACCAGGAGGATGCCGCAGAGGGCGAAGCCGCGGATGACGTCGAGGGCGACGATTCGGCGGCGGGTTGCCGGGCGGGCTGATTGTGTCAGTTGTGTGTTCATGACATCCATCGTCGGTGTTCGGCGGTGTCTGTGGCATCGGCCGTGGGGCCGAAAGTCAGCCTCAGGGGTCAGCCATTCGGCCGATTCATCACTCCCGATTCCCACATCCGTGCCGCGATCTCGACCCGGTTGCGCGCCTCGAGGCGATTCTGGATGCTGCCGAGGTGGGTCTTGACGGTGCCGAGCGAGATATAGAGTTCTTGACAGATCTCCTGATTGGTCCGCCCGTCGGCGACGAGCTTCGCCACTTCGATCTCGCGCCCGCTCAGTCTCTCGACGGCATGGGTCTGTCGGGTCGGAGTCGAGCGGCGCCGCTTGAGCAGGTCGAGGGTGAGCGAAGGAGAGATGAGCGCGTCGCCGTTCGCCGCAGCCCTGACGCCGGCGATGAGGAGGTCGGCGCCGGCGTCCTTGAGCAGGAATCCGCTGGCGCCTCCGTCCAATGCGGCATCGACGTAGTCATCATCATCGAACGTGGTGACCATGATGACCTTCGAGTACGGAGTGATCTTCGGCAGGGCCGCGAGCCCATCGAGTCGCGGCATGCGGATGTCGAGGAGGACGACATCGGGCGTCTCGCGTCGGGCGAGGTCGATCGCCTCGGCACCATCGGCGGCCTGCCCGATCACGCTGATCGTCTCCTCGGCGTCGAGGATGAGGGAGAACCCCATCCGCACCATCTCCTGGTCATCGACCACAGCGACTGTGATCATCCATCGTCTCCCTTCGTCGTCAGCGGCAGCCGGGTGCGGACCATCCATCCGCCCTCGTGGACTCCGGCATCGATCGACCCGCCGAGGTGGCTCACCCGTGTGCGCAGACTGCTCAGTCCCGTGCCGCTGCCGGCACCGATTCCGCCGGAGCCCGGACCGTTGGCCACGGTCATCTGCAGTGTCTTCGGCGCCTCGTCGCTCATCGTGAGGCTCACGGCCACCGGGGCGTCGGGGCCGGCATGTCGGCGCACATTGGTCAGGGATTCGACGAGCACACGGTCGAGCACCGGCCAGACAGCCTCGTCGTCGATCTCACCGGTATCGATCGAAATCTGTGCTCGTTGCCCGTAAGCCTCGACGCGGTCGCGCAGCGCCTGCGGCCCCTCGGCGATCGGAGTCCGCGATGCCGCCTCGGTGCGCGTTTCGGAGACGAGCCGTCGGATCTCCTCGAGGGCACGGGTGCCGGAGGCCTCGATCTTCTGCAGTGCTGTGGAGGTCAGCTGCGCATTGTCGCTGCGCCCGGCGGCCTGGGCAAGAACGACGATCCCGGTCACCTCGTGGGCGATGACATCGTGGAGTTCGGTGGCGATGCGACGGCGTTCCGCCTCGGCGGCGGTGGCCTTTCGTTCGACCAGCGACCGGTCGGTGAAGCGCAGCATCAGGCCGATCGAGATCGCGACGATGATGACGGTGGTGAAGGCGAGGCCGAAGAGCAGACCATCGGGCAGCAGACTGGGGACGATGATGTTCGCGACGGCGAGGACCGCGATGAGGGCGATCGAGCCCGACCCCGACCCGAGACGACCGAGCATCGTCAAGGTGACGAGGCTCAGCCACAGCACCGTCAGGCTCATCGATGCGGCGATGGCCACGAGGCCGAGAGCGACGAACAGTCCGAAGACGGCGATTCCCAGCATGCGCGCAGACGTCCGGCCCAGTTGGATGCGGATGAGGATGGGCAGGACCGCCGCCACTGGGAGCACGGCACCTGCGATCAGCGGCCACCCAGTGCTGGTGAGCAGATCGATCCCGAATGCCAGGGGCACCGGGATCAGCCACAGCCATGCGATGAGTCGTCTCATTGGCTCCCAGTTTAGTCTGATCGGCACAGACTCAGCGGCAGCTGCTCGAAGCGTACTCGAGTTCGACGACGACTCCGTCATCGGTGGCGGAGACGTTCCTGACCGATGCTGACTGCGACAGACTGACTTCTCCGGCCTCGCGGCCATCGGCGAACATCCGAACAGCGGCGGCATCGCTCTCGGCAGAGAACGTCACCGTCGTACCGCCGATTGTGACCGAGTCCGAGAACGACCCGTCGGAGTTCTTGATCGGAGTGGCCTCGGAGGGGTAGTCGAAGGTGATGAAGCGGGTGAGGCGGTCGGCCTCCCCGTCGACGAGGCGGTGGACGAGGAGCTGGTCTTTGTTCGTGCCGGTCGCCGGAGTCGTGTCGACATAGGTGAGGTCGGCCCGATCCTGTGCGGCATAGATGAGGTAGGGCCGACCGTGGACCTCGATCGATGTGGGCTCGACACCGCAGTCATCGAGGTAGGCGGTGACCTGGGATTCGAGTTCGGCCTTGGCACGGAACTCCGCGACGACTGCGACGCCGATGACCCCGGCGATGAGGGAGCAGGTGACGACGAGAGCGATGATGGCCTTCTTCATGAGGTGTCCTTCCGGATGTCAATGGCTTTGCACCATCGATACTTCCGGAACGGGGACTCGGCGACCTCGGCCGAACGGCCGGTCATGCTCGGCCGAACGGTCAGAATCGCAGTCGACGGGATCCCCGTGGCGGTCCCTGACGCCGTCATCACCGAGACGTTTCGAGCCACCGCCTTGTTTGACGTCACCTGTCCTTGTATCAGTCCCCGTTTTTCGCCACCGGGCGACCCCAGTATGAGGCCACCTGGTTCACAAGGATGTGCTCGTCCACGGTGATCTCACCGAGAGGGCATCTGCGGGGGCGCACGCCACAGTCGAGCGGCTGGGGTAGCCAGTTCAGTGTCATCTAGTCATCTCCAACGCATCAGAGCACGGACGAGAACGAACAGCACCGCGGATACTCCGATCAGATAGAGGCAACCCAGTCCAACGTCACTCCAGGCACCCACATCTACCAACGGCATAGTCACGGCCTCCCGCAGATGGTAGATGGGAGTGAAGGGAGCCAGAGTCTGCAGCCAGTCGGGCAACCCTTCCATCGGCATCATCGCCCCGCCTGCAAACCCGAGAGGGATGACGAGGAGGACCGCCAACATCGAAACTCCTGCCATTGACGGCACGAGTATGCCGATGAGGACCCCGAGGAAGAAGAACATCAGATAGCCCAGGACGATGGGGACCAGAGCAGCCGGGGCAGTGGCCAGCGGAGTCATGCCCAACCACGGTGTCGAGCCGATGACAATGAGTAACAGAGCCTGGGCCACTGCGAACATGACTCCCACAATGCCTTGAGCCAGCAGAATCGTCCCTGTAGAAATGGGGAAGGCCCGCAACAGACGCAGCATCCCATTCTCCCGCCACAGCGCTAGGTGCGAGGCCCCGGCGAAAATTCCCACGAAAGCAGTGCCGAAGGCGACAACGTTCGAGCTTACTTCGTTGACCGAATCCCCTCCGGATGCCGATGGCATATCCCCGAAAGAGAGTACCAATGCGATCAGCAGTGCAACGGGTACGAGGAACGTGAAGATGAGCGTGGGTGCGTCACGGAGATCGCAGACCAGCATCATCCTTGACATTGCACGGAAGCGGTTCATGCGACATAGTCCTTTCCGGTCAGCTGAAGGTAGACATCTTCCAGACGGCCGTTGTGCACCTGGGCTGAGCTCGTGTTGATACCGGCCTCGGCCAATGAGGCGAAAGCAGTGGCGGTATCCGGGGTGCGGACCTCTACCCCGTCTCCGGTGACCCGAGCTGCGTCAATGCCCGGGAGCCCCTTGACAGCATCGGTTTGGTGTAGCGCGGCAGGCAGCAAAATTGTTGCTCCCAGATTTGCTTCGGCGATGAGTCGGGAAGGGCTGGCGGTGCGCAGTATTCTCCCGTCATCGACGATCGAAACCGTGTCGCAGAGTCTTTCAGCCTCGTCGAGATAATGGGTGGTGTAGAGGGTAGTCATGTCGAGGACATCGGACGATTGGAGAAGGTGGACGAGGTTCTGCCGAGCGGCCGGGTCCAAACCTGCAGTGGGTTCATCGAGAAAGACGATGTCTGGCTGATGGACGATTGCGGAGGCGACGGCAAGCCGTTGGCTCTCTCCGCCCGAGAGGTCCTCCACCTTGGTCTTCGCTGCCGAACCGAGGCCAAGGGCGTCGATGAGGGCTTCGACTGACGTGCGGGGAGCACCGTAGATGTCGGCCACAGCCTGCAAATGCTCCTGCAACCGGGACTTCGGGAAGAATGCGGTCTTCTGCGGCTGGACTCCGATCCGGGCCAGCAACTCTGGGCGGCGCGGGTGTGGGCTCTGCCCGAGGAGGGAGACACTCCCGGAGGTAGGCTGACGGAAGCCGAGAACAGTGTCGAACAGTGTGGTCTTGCCGGCACCGTTGGGACCGATGATGCCGTGGAAGCTCCCCTCCTCAACGCTCAGGTTGAGCTCTTTCAGGATCTTCTTATGCTTGATCGTCACGTCGAGGTTCGCGACGCGAATCGCCAGCGATTCTGACATATTCTTCGATAGTCCTTTCTTTCAAGCGGACCTGTGTGCGGGGCGGCTGTCCGCCCCGCACACAGGATGACCAGCGCACTGATCGCTACACGCGGTAGCCCAAGACGATGTCGAGGTGCAGCATGAGAAGCATGAGGACGAGCTCGATGACGAGCACGTCGACCCGAAGGCCATCTCCGAACAGTCCGTCACATGTCCAGGATACCGAGAGCCCTGCAACAAACGTACCAACCGCAGTGCTCCACGGCTGTCCATCGGTCAGCTGCAATGCCCAGCAGCATAGAGACCCGATTGACGCATCCATCAGAAACTGCCTGGCAACCGTGATCCGCTCACACAAGGGAAAGGCCCCGGATTCTCAAGGAACCCAGGGCCTGTAGCGTGGAGATGGCGGGAATCGAACCCGCGTCCGTCGGCAGATTGTCAGGACTTCTCCGGGCGCAGTTCGTGAAATAGTTTCTTAGGTTCTGGCCCTGGCACGAACACATGGACCAACGAACGGAGTTGAGTAAGAGTCCCTCAGATACCCTCAACGAATATCTGAAGCAGTGGCTTCCTAAGCGACGCCAGGATCTAGAGCGGAAGCAACTCTAGGCTGACGGATTCGCAGCTCGGCCTTATCAGGCAGCGAGGGCGAAATCGGTGCGGTTGTTAGACTTAGCACCTATTGTTTTGCAGAGGACATTAACGAGATGACTCTGCATTCTCGGCCCGCTTCTCCCGACGCAGTGTCCAACGTCGAAACCGATCATCCCCATATTCTGTTACCAAACCTGACCAGCTCATTCTCCCGCCGGGGCGGTCGCTGGCGTTGGTCAGGAACACCAGCTTACTCGTACAACACACACCGGGCCAATTGCATTCCCGAGCTTCACCGACCAACGGCAGGGCCGCCTCGGTGATGGGATCGGTGGAGATGGCGGGAATCGAACCCGCCGGCTCAATCCCGCTCAGTCTTTACAGGAACTGCTTGGCTTTCATCGCACGCTCGGCTTCGCGCTTGTCCTGGGCCTCGCGCAGAGCCTGACGCTTGTCCCACTCGCGCTTGCCCTTGGCCAGAGCGATTTCGACCTTGACCCGTGACCCGTCGAAGTAGAGCTCGAGCGGAACCAGGGTGCGACCGGATTCCTTGACCTTCTGCGAGAGCTTGAGGATCTCCTCACGGTGGAGCAGCAGCTTCCGGCGGCGCCTCGCCGAATGGTTCGTCCACGTCCCGTTGGTGTACTCGGGAATGTAGACACCTTCGAGCCAGGCCTCATTCTGGAAGATGAGCGCGAACCCGTCGGTCAGCGATGCCCGGCCTTCGCGCAGCGACTTCACCTCGGTGCCGGTGAGCACGAGACCGGCCTCCCACGTGTGTTCGATGTGATAGTCGTGGCGTGCCTTGCGGTTCCTCGCAATGACTTTCTTGCCTGTCTCCTTCGGCATGACCGGCCTCCTCTCTGCTTCTGCGCCTCTGTGTGCGCATTCGCACACAGCCGTCCATTCTATCTCATCGGCAGTCGCGTCTCACACACCGAACGGCGACCGTGAAAGCCCCCTGCCCCTCCGCAATTACTACCCGACGGGCGCCCAGCAACGTGGCGCCACGTTGCTGCGCCGCCGTCGGGTAGCAGTTGGGTCAGAAGATGTAGGGTTTGGGATCGACGTAGCCGCCGTTCTTCATGATCTCGAAGTGCAGGTGGCAACCGGTCGAGGCGCCGGTCGTCCCCGAGTACGAGATGACCTGCCCCTTCTTGACCTTCTGCCCGTCGTGGACCTTGAGCTTCGTGTTGTGGTTATACGTCGACGCGATCGAATTGCCCTTGATCTTGCCGTGGGAGATGACGACGCGGTTGCCGTAGCCGCCGGTCCAGCCGGAGGTGACGACGATGCCGTCGCCGGCCGCACGGATCGGGGTCCCGCACGGCACGCCGAAGTCCATGCCGGTGTGCAGCTTCTTCGCCCCTGTGATCGGGTGGATGCGGTAGCCGAACGGAGAGGTCGTCGGGTATCCCTTGGCCGGGTTGGCCAAGACGCCGTCACCGAAGACGAATTTGCCCTTCTTCTCCTGCTCCTTCTCCCAGTCGCGGACCTTCTTCGCCAAGCGGTCCTGCTCGGCCTTCTCATCGGCCAGCTGCTTCTCGGTCTTGTCCTTGTTGTCGGAGATCGTCTTCTCCGCATCGTCCTTCGCCGAGATCAGGTCGTTGAGGCTGTCGGCCTTCTTCTTCGCATCGATCTGCGCGGCCTCTTTGGCCAGCACCGCCTCGGCGGCTTCGTCCTTGAGGTCGGAGATCTTCTCGGTCACGCCCGACAGGCGCTCCTCGTTGTTCTTGTTCAGCGCCCGCTGTTCGGAGAGCTTGTCGATCGTGCGCTGCTGGGACCGCACCGCCGAATCCACGCGACCGATTCCGCCGTCGGCGCTCGTGCCCTCCGCCATCTGCAGCAGCATCGCCAGATCCGAGGTGATGCCCGAGTTCTGGTAGGCCTGACGCCCGATCCGCGCGGCCGAGGTCTTGTGCTTGTCGATCTCCTCGGTGCCCGATCTGATCGAGTCCTTGAGGTCCTTCTGGGCGTTCTCGGCCGAGGTCAGGCGTGCCGCCATGTCCTCGTCCTTCTCGATCGCCTCGGCCAGCGCATCGTCGGCGGCCTTCGATTCCGCCTCGGCGTCGGGCAGTTTCTCCTCCGCGGCATCGCGTTCGGCGATGACCCGGGCGAGATCCTTGTCGAGACCCTCGAACTCCTGCTGGAGCTCCTTGACCCGTTCGTCGACCTGGCTCTTGTCGTCGCGCGGATCGGCCACCGCCGAGGTGACCGGTAGGACCAGCGCAAGCGCGGCCGCGGTGAGGGCGAGTCCGAGTCTGCGTCTCATCTCAGACCTTCGTGTACTTGTTCAGGGTGATCAGCGAAGATGCACCGGCCATGAGCACGCCGATGATGATGAGCACGGGAGCGATGAGGAGGACGTCCCACCCGGAGATGAGACTGAACCCGGTCGCCTGCCCCTGCAGCCAACCGCTGACACCGAAGTGGACGAGGAGGCCCAGGGCGCCGGCGGACAGGCTCGCGCCGATCGCCGAGGCGATGACGCCCTCGAGCAGGAACGGCAGCTGGATGAATGTGTTCGACGCACCGACGAGCCGCATGATTCCCGTCTCCCGCCGCCGCGAGAACGCGGAGAGTCGGATGGTCGTGGCAATGAGCAGCATCGCGCAGATGAGCATGATTCCCGCGATGGCCACGGCGACGATGGTCGCGACATTGAGCACCCCGAACAGCCGGTCGAGCAGCTGATTCTGGTCGACGACCTCCTCAACTCCCGGGGTCGAGGAGAACGTCTCCTTGATGATGTCGTACTTCTCGGCGTCCTTGAGTTTGACCCGGAAGGACTCGCTCATCTCGTCCTCGGGCACGGTTCCTTCGAGGCTCGTGCCCTTGAACTGCTCTTGGAAGTGGTCGTAGGCCTCGGACTTGCCCTCGAAGTAGACCTTGTCGACATAGGGGGCGAGTTCGGAGCTTTCGAGTTCGGCCCGGATCTGATCCTTCTGATCGCCGGTGACTTCACCGTCGACGCAGTTCGTCGCCTCCGAATCCGGCGGGCACAGAAACACGGAGACCTGCACGCGGTCGTACCAGAAATCCTTCATCTGCCCGACCTGCATCTGCAGCAGGATCGCGGCGCCGACGAAGAGCAGGGACACGAAGGTCACGAGGACGACCGAGAGCACCATGGAGAAGTTCCTCCGCAGGCCCGACCACACCTCGGAGAGGATGAAACCGGCCCTCATGAGGCGACTCCGTAGGTGCCCTCTTCGACGTCACGGACGATCGTGCCTTCGCGCAGTTCGATCACGCGTCTGCGCATCCGGTTGACGATCTCGCCGTCATGGGTGGCCATGAGCACGGTCGTGCCGTTGCGGTTGATCTTCTCGAGCACGTTCATGATGTCGGCACTCGTCGTCGGGTCGAGGTTGCCGGTGGGCTCGTCGGCGAGCAGGATTCCCGGTTTGTTGACCACGGCGCGGGCGATCGCCACACGCTGCTGCTCACCGCCGGAGAGTTCGCTGGGATACCGCTTCTCCTTGCCGGCCAGGCCCACGGTCTCGAGCACGTCGGGCACGAGCGTCGACATGGCCGCACGGGACTTCCCGATCACTTGGAGGGCGAAGGCGACGTTGGCGAAGACGGTCTTATTCGGCAGCAGACGGAAGTCCTGGAACACGGTTCCGATCCCCCGCCGCAGGTAGGGCACCTTCCAGCTGGGCATCTTCACAACGGATTTTCCAGCGATGTGGATGCGTCCGGTCGTGGGCACCTCTTCCCGCAGGATGAGCCGGATGACCGTCGATTTTCCCGAACCGGATGCGCCGACGAGGAACACGAACTCCCCACGGTCAGCTTCGAACGAGATCTCGTCGAGTGCCTTGCGGGAGCGTGTGTCGTAAGACTTCGAAACGGAGTCGAATCTGATCAAGTTCGTCTTCAATCATGTCGCGGGTGGCTCGGCCGGTTCCACTGTACGTAACAGTTCCGTGATGTTCGGGGAGGCGGCCGGGCGTGTGTTGCGATCCGAATGAAGTTCACAGTCACCGCGATGAGACGGCCGACCTCGCCGAGGAGGCTGACCGTCAGAAGGTCAGGCGTCGGCCTCTTCGGCCATCTCCTGTTCCTTGCGCCAGCGGATGCCGGCTTCGATGAGTCCGTCGAGGTCGCCGTCGAAGACCGCCGAGGGGTTGTTGACCTCGTACCCGGTGCGCAGATCCTTGACCATCTGGTACGGGTGCGTGACGTAGGAGCGCATCTGGTCGCCCCAGCTGGCCTTGATGTCGCCGGCGAGCTCCTTCTTCTGCGCGGCCTCTTCCTGGCGCTTGCGCTCGAGAAGACGCGACTGGAGGACGCGCATCGCGGCCTCACGGTTCTGGATCTGGGACTTCTCGTTCTGCATGCTCACGACCACACCGGTGGGAACGTGGGTGATGCGCACGGCGGAGTCCGTCGTGTTCACCGACTGACCGCCCGGGCCCGAGGACCGGTAGACGTCGATGCGCAGGTCGTTCTCGTCGATGTCGATATGGTCGGTCGACTCGATGAGCGGGACCACCTCGACAGCCGCGAACGAGGTCTGGCGCCGACCCTGGTTGTCGAAGGGGCTGATGCGCACGAGACGGTGGGTGCCGGCTTCGACGGACAGGGTGCCGTAGGCGTAGGGGGCGTTGATCTGGATCGTCGCCGACTTGATGCCTGCGCCCTCCGCATAGGAGGTGTCGAGTTCCTGGACGTTGTAGCCGCGGTTCTCCGCCCACCTCACGTACATCCGCGTGAGCGTCTGCGCCCAATCGGTGGCATCGTCGCCGCCGGCGCCCGAGCGCACGGTCACCACCGCGGAACGTTCGTCGTATTCGTGGTTGAGCAGCGTCGAGATCTCGAGTTCGGCCAACTGATCGTGGAGCTTCTTGATTTCACGGTCGGCCTCTGCGAGGGAGTCCGCGTCGCCTTCGTCCTGGGACATCTCGACGAGCAGTTCGGCATCGTCGATGCGCTCACCGAACTTCTCGAGCTTCTCCAGGGTGCCCTGTTTGTGGGAGAGCTTGGCCGAGGTCTTCTGCGCCGAGTCCGGGTCGTCCCAGAAAGTCGGCGAAGACGCCTCCTCCGTGAGCTCAGAGACCTCGTCGCGCAGATTCTCCAGGTCGGACACGTCGAGAATCGCTTTGTACGTCTGGCGGAGGTTGGCGATTTCAGAAGGGTAATCAGTGGTGGCCATAATGACTCGATTCTAGTGCATGCCCGCGCCCCGCCCTCAATCGAGGGATGCGCGCCGAGGCGGGGCCACCTCGGCGCGCATCCGTCGAATACCCCGGCTCACCGGGGATGAGCCCGCCCGCGCGGGGACGGGCCCGACCCGGGCAGAACACCTGCCCGACCCGAGCCGGACACCAGCCCACCTCAGGCGGGAACGAGTTCGGGAACCGTGGCCCAGGTGTCGGGGCCGAAGACCTCGAAGTGGATGTTGTCCTCGGGCACGTCGAGGTTGTCGAGCCCGCGGCGCACGGCGCGCATGAACGGGGGCGGGCCGCACAGGTAGACCTGTGCGTCGGCGGGCACGCTCACCGCGGTGAGGTCGATGAACCCTTTGTGGACGGTCTTGGTCGTCGTCCGGGCACCCAGCTGTTCGTACCAGTGATGCATCCGGGCCCCGGGCAGCTGACCGACCAGCTCCGCCATCTCCTGCCGGTGCGCGTGAGTGGCCATGGACTGGTCGGCGTGGAGGACCGTGACCTCACGCTGGGACTCCTTGGACACGAGGTCGTTGAGGGCACCGAGGATCGGGGTGCAGCCGATACCGGCGGAGACGAGCAGCAGCGGGGCCTCGGCCTCTTCGACGACGAGGTCGCCGTACGGCAGGGAGCAGCGCAGCCCGTCGCCTTCGAAGACGTTGCCGTGGATGAAGTTCGAGACCTCGCCTGCGGGGATGCCGGCCTCGGCGCGGCCGGGTTCGGCCTTGATCGTCACGGTCCAGGACACCCGCGAGGTCGCCCGGGTGAGGCTGTACTGCCGGATCTGGCGGGCACCGTCGGGCAGCTGGACCTGGACAGAGATGTACTGTCCGGGACGGGCCTGCGGCAGGACCTCCCCATCGGGGCGGGCGAGGACGAGGCTGACGGTCTGCGGGGACTCCTGGCGACGGCGGACGACGACGAGTTCGGACCAGACATCGCCCGGATCCACCTCGTGGAGGGCGTAGAGATCGCGCTCGGCGGCGATGAGCGTGTTCGCCATGTCCCAGTAGACCTCGGTCCAGGCGTCGACGACCTCGGGGGTGGCCGCCTCGCCGAGGACCTCACCGATGGCGGCGAAGAGGTGCTCGTAGACGATCGGGTACTGGTCTTCGGTGATGCCCAGGGAGGCGTGTCTGTTCGCGATCCGGCTCATCATCGCATCGATGTTCGGGGCATCCTCGGACACGAGCAGACTGGCATAGGCCGCGATCGCCCCTGCCAGGGCCTTCTGCTGCTCACCCTGGGCCTGGTTGCCTCGGTTGAACAGGTCGCGCAGCAGGTCGGGACGGGCGGTGAACATCCGGTCGTAGAAGATCGGGGTGATGTCACCGATCGCGGATCCGATGACGGGCAGGGTGTCCCTGACGATGGCGAGAGCGGGTTGGGAGATCACTTCAGCTCCTTTTGCGGCGCCCGTGCGCCGCGCAGCGGGAACGGCCTTTCCAGGTCGCTGTTCTTCTTGCAGTTTCGACCGTACTACCGCGCGTAGAATGTTTTCTACACGTTGTAGAATGTGAGATTTTTCGTACCGTCCTCGCTGTCACAGCGGGGCGATCGCCTCAATCCGTGACGTCGACGATCCCGTGGGCACCGCGTTCGGCGTCGACCATCACGTGGGACACGAAGGGATAGTGCCCCGCCTCGGCGAATTCGAGTTCGACGAACCCGCCCTGCGAGGCGGCCAGGTCGAGCGTCTGACTCGCCCCCAGCTCCTCGTTGTCGGGTTTGAGTCGGTAGGCGCCTTCCTTGAACACGGTGTCGAACTGTCCGCCGATGATGTGGAAGGCGCTCGGCCGGTTGGGGCCGGCGTCGACGACCCAGATGCGTACCCGTTCGCCGACCTTCGCCTTGAGCTGATCGTGATCGTACTGATTGGCGAAGCCGTTGAAGACCACGGCATCGGGTTCCTCGCGGGCGGCCTTGTCGGAGTCGACGATTCCGCCCTGGGGTCCGAGATAGAGCTCGGATTGGACCATGAAGTATTCGCGGTCGACCTCCGGCAGCTTCGGCGGATCGATGATCACTGCGCCGAACATGCCGTTGGCGATGTGGTCGGTCATCGGCATCGTCGCGCAGTGGTACATCCAGGCACCCGAGTGCGTGGCCGTGAAGGTGTAGGTCAGCGATTCGCCGGGGGCGATCGTGCGCATCGGCTGGTCGGGGGCGAGCTCGCCGGCGTGGAAGTCGATCGAGTGGCCCATGGAACCGTCGTTGACCAGGGTGATCTCGAACCGGTCGCCGACCTTCCCGCGCAGGGTGGGACCGGGCATGGTGCCGTTGAACAGCCACAGCTTCTGCTTGACCCCGACGGCGACCTCGCGTTCTTCCTCGGTGACGGTGAAGGTCTTCTTGATCGTCTTCGACTTCTCCGACTCATCGGGCTGCGGCAGCCGCGCATCGCGGGCAGAGAGGTCTGCGCCGGGTTCGGCCATGAAGTCGAGGTCTCCGGCCGCGGATTCCTCACTGCCGGAGGTTCCGTTGCCGCTGCCGTGCTCCATGCCGCCGTGGTCGCCGTGATCCATGCCGGCCATGCCGTCCGTGTCGGAATCCCCGGAGCCGCCGGAGTCATCATGGCCCGCTGCCGTATTCTCACCGGCACCGCCGATCGCGTTGACGGCGAAGACCATTCCCATCTGCCGGTGCCCGGCGATCGAGCACCAGCCCTCGAGATCTTCGCCGACGATGCCGACGTCGACGGTGGCGGATTCGCCGGGGCTCAGCCGTCCGCTGTCGACGCCGTTGTCGAGCACGAGATCGTGGACGTCCTGGTCATCGGTGTTCTTCAGCTCGATGACGAGCCGGTTGCCGGCGGGCACGTCGACGCTGTCGGGACTGAAGCGCATGTCCTTCGCCTCAACGCGCACCGTTGTGGTCTCCCCC
The DNA here is from genome assembly GCF_051351055.1 of Brevibacterium sp. FAM 27836. NCBI lineage: Bacteria > Bacillati > Actinomycetota > Actinomycetes > Micrococcales > Brevibacteriaceae > Brevibacterium > Brevibacterium sp. FAM 27836. Next base: position 3,090,349 of record NZ_CP195711.1, on the reverse strand, counting down.
GTCGGCGTCACCCCCGCCGAGGCGGCTCGCGCGGTGACCGCGGTCGTGGCGTTCGGGTCGAGGGCCACTCCCCCGGCCACGGCGACGAGCACGAGCGCCATGCCCGCAGCCGCCGATGCCAGTGCACGCCGGTCGTCGAGTTTGGATGCGGCGGCTCGCTGCTCCTTCGTCGGACGTTTCGTCCGGTGGATGTCCGGGTTCGCTTTGGCCTTGCGGGAGGCGCGGAGGCCGCGGAAGAGGAAGGGCAGGAACAGTGCCAGCCCCAGCGCCACGAGCCCTGAGCACAGGACGCGCACCCAGCTGGGCACGGGCAGCAGACAGATCGCCAGACCGAGATTGATGATCGTGATGCGGAAGGCCGCGAGGCGGTTGAATTCCCGGTTCGCGGCGCGCACGGCCGTCGGCCCTCCGCCGAGGACGACGGGCAGGAGATAGGACAGGGCACCGAAGAGGATCTGTGCGGCGAAGCCTGCCGCCAGTGCGGGGGTCAGCCAGGTGAACCCGTGGGTGGCCGAAGTCCAATCCGCGGAGGTGAAGAACACCCAGGCCGTGGCGAGGAGGCAGATGACCAGCCAGACTATTGCGGCTGCGGCCGAATAGGTCGGGTACTCCCGTGGCGGTTTGGCCGCTGCGGAGAGCACGAAGGGCCGGGCGATGAGTCCGATGCCGGCCAGATAGGCGAGCAGCCCGATGCCGGCTGCCCAGGGGGCCGAGAACAGGGTCGCGGCCAGAGCGATGACCAGGCCGGTGAGCAGGAGCGGGAGAGCGCGACGGGCGGCCACCTCGGCGCCGGGGACGATCTTCGTCCGCAGCATCGTCGGCCACAGGGTCATGAGGGTGCCGATGACGGTCAGGCCGATCCAGCCGAGCAGGTTGAGCAGCGCATGGGCGGCCAGCAGCCGCGAGTGCCAGGGGTCGGCGAGGTCATCGGCGAGGATGACGCCGAAGGTCACGCCGACCGGCAGGATCCCGGCCGCGGCGACGTAGTAGTGGAGAGTTCCGGCGAAGCGGGAGGCCAGCGCGTGGCGGGCCCCGTTCCACAGCGAGGCCCCGTGCCAGACGACAGCGGCGACGACAGCCGCGGCACCGAGGATGACGAGTGCCCAGATGCCGGCCATCATGCCGATGATGACGACGAGGGTGCCGATGTTGAGCAGCCCGAGGCGCAGGCTCTGGCTGCGGCGGCTGGCCGCTGTCGAGGGGGTGTGCAGCAGCGCCTGGGCGAAGTGCTGGGACCAGACGAGGATGGAATGGCTGACCGCGCCGAGGACGAGGAGGTGGATCATCAGCCAGCGGGCCACCGGCAGGCCCGGATGGGCGGCGATGATGACGAGGAGGAAGACGAGCCAGATGACGACGGGGATGTCGCGGATGAGCCAGCGTCCGCGCCCGATGCCGAGGTCGTCGTCACGCTCGCGCGGTGAGGACAGCTGCGGGCTCATCGGGTGGGCTCCGATCTGCGAGCGACCGAACCGGTACGCTTCTTCGTCGCCGTGATCGCCGAGGAGGCCGCGACGATGGCGAATCCGAGGACTGCGAGCACGTTGAGCACTCCGCCCAGCTGTGTGGCCCAGCCGAGGTCGAGTCCGTCACCGATGCCGATGCGCAGGATGAGGCTGATGTGCAGCAGCCCGGCCGGGATCCAGAAGCCCGGGTGGTAGGGCAGACGGATGCGCAGCACCGCGGGCAGGATCACCGAGGCATGGGCCATGATCATCGACAGCGCGAAGCCGAGGAAGACCGCGTGCACGAGGGCGTCGAATCCACGTCCCGAGGTGATCGGGCCGCCGAATGTCCAGATCAGTCCGGCCACGGCCAACCATACGTACCCGGCGAGCAGGCAGGCACCGATGAAGCCGGTCTGCCCCGGGGCGCGCACGGTCTTGCGGGCGACGTCATTGCCCACCAGCCAGGCGACGAGGCTGAGCAGGCTGATGCCCAGCACCGGTCCTCCGGCCGCCGGCCACAGCAGAGAGGCGAGAAGGGCGAGGACGAAGACGGAGACGAGGAGTCGGAAGATGCGGGTGGCCGGTGCGCTGATGCTCACCCGAGCGAGCTCGAGTCGTTCGGCGCTGATCGTGAGCACGACGAAGCCGGTCAGCCAGCCGATGAGGCCGGAGACAGGGGCTCCCCCGATCCACATCAGACCGGCCCCGGCCAGCAGCGCTGCCCCGATGGCCTGGACGAGGATGGCATCGTCGAGGTTGCGTCTGAACAGAGGGATGTAGAGGACGGTGAGGGCAAGGCTGCCGGCCAGCAGGGCCAGCTGCCCGACGATGAGCGGAGCCGGTGTGAGCACGGCGATGGCGCCGAGCCCGAGCAGGCCGGGAGCGAGGAAACCTACCGGGCGGGCCAAAGCCACGGCTCGCTCCAGAGCGATGACCGTGCCGAGGAAGCCGAAGACCATGAGGATGCCGTGGAGTTCGGGCAGATCGTCACCGGCGACCGGGGCCCAGACGCCGAGCAGCATGAGTGCCGCATCGAGACCGGCCAGCAGGGCCAGTCCGGCGGGGAGGAGGAAGGCGAGGCGGCGGATCACTTCAGCGGCTTTCGGGTCGCGGCGGGACCGGCAGACTCACCGGATGCCGGCGCGGTCTGCGGATCGGCGGCGGGCGCGGTTGGAGAATCGGCGACCATGTCGTCGTGCAGGTGCAGGCGGCAGGCCCCGGGTTCGGAGAAGGGCTCGAGTTCGCTGTCGGCACCGGGTCCGCCGAAGGACTCGAGACTGCCCCGGACGAGGCCGAGGTGGACGCCGCAGACGATGTCCGGGTATTCGTGAGCGGCTTCGAGCAGGGGGCAGCGGGTGAGACGGAAGCTGCGTCGGCCGGCGTCCGTCGTTTCCGCTGGAACGGGTTCAGGCGCGAAGCCGAGACTGTCGAGCAGGGCGAGAGTCTCGTCGGTCGCTGTCGATTCGGCGGGGGCGGCCTCCTCGGCGTCGACCCGCATTTCGGCGACGCCTCGGGCGAGTTCGCGGCCCCAGTCGATTCCGGCCGCGATCCCGTCTGCTCGCGGATTCGGGCTCGTGCGATCGATCTGCGCGGCCAGCACCGAGGCGAGACCGAGGTATTCCGATGCTCCCTTCCGCGGTGACCCGATCGCTCGATACAGCCAGGCCGGTCGGCCGCGGCCCGAGGAGGCGGCCTTGGACTTCGTGGCCGCACCGGCCTCGACGAGTTGATCGAGGTGTTCGCGCACGGTGTTCTGATGCAGTCCGGTCATTGCGGCCAGCGCCGAGATCGTCACGGCCCCGGCCTGTGCCGCGAGGTGCTCGTGGACGAAGGCAACGGCCGGCGTCAGGCCCGCCTGCGGGACCGCCGGCTCCGGTCCGAGAGCCGCGGAGTCGCTGTCTGAGCGGTCACGTCTGTTTTTCACGATTCCCATTGTAATAAATGGTACTCGTCCGTGGATACGCCGCCCGGGCCCGCCTCGGCGAGTGATCGCGGAACTTCCCGCGTGGGCCCAAAAGCGCCGCCGGCGGGAGATCCTATTCATCCCGCCGGCGGCGCGGCTCAGGTGGAGTCAGCACGTCAGCTCAGACGGCGTCGCGCTTGCGGCAGGAGTGAAGTCCACCATCGGTCGCGAGCTGCCGGTGGTTGGATCATACCCGAAATGACACGCCTGAAACTACAGAGTCAGCATTTGAATACCCTCGATCGCGTTATCCACAGATTGCAGAAATCACTGGATTCTTCATTCGACTACAGCTAGGTTAAAAAGCAAATCTCGCTGTCATTCGAATGATCAGGGCAAGGGTTCAGAGTGGAAGCCACCGATGTCATCACCAGCGAGGTCCACAAGCGGATCAGAGATCTCGACGTGGACCCGCGCGCCGATATACAGCGTTCTCGCGAGCTCATACGCACCGTCATCGCCGAGTACGACGAACGCAGCCTCGTCGCCGATCTGCCGCTGCTCGAAGACAGAGAAGCGACCTTTCGCCAGATCGACAATCAGCTCTCGGGGTTCGGCGCCCTGCAGGATTATTTCGATGATCCGCACGTCGAGGAGATCTGGGTGAATTCCCCGAGTGAGGTCTTCATCGCCGTCGACGGCGTCCACCAACTGACGACGACGAAGCTGAGCTCCGGCGAACTCGATGACCTCATCGAACGGATGCTGCGCACCTCGGGTCGACGCGTCGACCTGTCCCAGCCCTTCGTCGATTCCATCCTGCCCGACGGGTCCCGACTGCACGTGGTCCTTCCCGATATCACCCGCACCCACCCGGCAGTGAATATCCGCAAGTTCATCGCTCGGCCACGCAATCTCAGGAACCTCGTCGCCACCGGCTCGATCACCCCCGGTGCCGCCGAGTTCCTCGACGGGGCCGTCGCCTGCGGGGCCAACATCCTCGTCTCCGGTGCCACTCAGGCCGGCAAGACGACGATGCTCAACGCTCTGGCCGGGTCGATTCCTGCCAGGGAGCGCACGATCTCCTGCGAAGAGGTCTTCGAACTCAACCTGCCCAGCCGCGACTGGGTGCCCATGCAATGCCGGCAGCCGTCCCTGGAAGGCACCGGCGAAGTGACCCTGCGGGCCCTGGTCAAAGAGGCGCTGCGGATGCGGCCGACTCGCATCATCGTCGGTGAGGTCCGGGAAGCCGAAAGCCTCGACCTCCTCGTGGCACTCAACTCGGGTCTGCCCGGAATGGGCACGATTCATGCGAACTCGGCACGCGCGGCGATCACGAAGATCTGCACCCTGCCGCTGTTGGCCGGGGCGAACATCTCCTCGGCGTTCGTCGTTCCCACCGTTGCCGTCAGCCTCGACGTCGTCGTCCACCTGCGACGCGATCCCAACGGGGTCCGCCGCGTCGACGAGATCTGCGCGGTCCCCGGTGGAGTCGAAGGCGATGTCGTCGAACTCGATACGATCTTCCATTCGCCGCGCGGAACGCTCGTCCGCGGTCAGGGCTTCGGCCACCTCGGCGAGAGATTTGCCGGCATCGGTCGGGACCTGCACGCCGTTCTGGAGGCGGCGTGAGCTATTCGCAGTTCGCTCTGCTCATCGGCGCGGGACTCGGCGCCGGGCTGTTCCTCATCTGGATGTCTCTGTGGCAGCGTCCGCAGGGAGCACGGACGCAGCGGCGATGGGTGCGCGAACTCGACGACATGCTCACCGGTGCGGGATTTCCGCGCCTGCGGCCCGGGCATCTGCTGCTCATCTGCGTTGCCGTGTTCGGTGTCGTCGCGGTCCTCGCGACCGTGTTCACCGGGTCGTGGGCGATCGCCCTGTGTTTCGGCCTCTTCGCCTCCTGGCTGCCCCACCGGCTTCTGCAGCATCGGGCCCGCAGCAAGCAGGTGATGCGTCGGGAGCTGTGGCCGGAGACGCTCGATCATCTCAATTCCGGTGTCCGGGCGGGGCTGTCTCTGCCCGAGGCGCTCAGTTCCTTGGCCCATCGCGGTCCGGAACCGCTGCGGCCGCTGTTCGAAGTCTTCGCTGAGGAATACCGAGCCAGCGGGTCCTTCGCACTCGCGTTGGAGAGGTTCCGCCAAGTCAGCGCCGACCCGGTGGCCGACCGCATCGTCGTCGCCCTCAGCGTCACCCGACAGGTCGGCGGCAGCGATCTGGGCACGATGCTGCGGGCCCTGGCTCAGTTCGTGCGCGATGACGCCCGCACACGCAACGAGCTGTCCGCGAGGCAGCAGTGGACCGTCAATGGAGCCCGGCTGGCCGTCGCCGCACCCTGGGTGGTGCTCGCGTTCCTCTCGACCCGACCCGAGACGGCCACGGCCTACAATTCTCGGACCGGACTGCTGCTCTTGGCCTCCGGCTTCGTCATCTCTCTGCTCGCGTACCAGGCGATGAAGCGCATCGGTCGGCTCCCTGCCGAACCGCGCGTCATCGAAGGGTCCTCCCTCAGCGCGGCACACCGCAGGTACGCCGCTGCTGAGGGCTCTGCCGGCGAGGCCGATCCGCAGGCGAGCACCGGCTTCCGTTGTTTCGGTGCGTCCGGGACGCATGGTTCGCGGGACGGTCGGGCGGCATGAACATCCTCGATGATCCCCTGTCCGTCCTCGCCCTCGGGCTCTTCAACGGCTTCGCCCTGTGTGTCTTCGTCCTCTCCCTTCCGCCGCTGCGCCGACCGACCCTGTCATCACGGATCGCGCCCTATCTGCGCGATCAGGAGTCGTTGATCGATGTCTATGCTCCGCCGACGCCGCGTGCCGAGGGCTTCCTGGGACTGGCGAAGTCGGTGCTGCTGACGTCGACGCTGTGGGTGACCTCGCGCATCACCACGGATGCGACTCTGCGGCTGCGCATCGACCGCCTCGGCGGGAATGCCACGATCGAGAAGTTCCGCATCAATCAGGTGCTGAGCATCCTCGTGGGGATGATCGCCGCCGGCGGTCTGGCCGGGCTGCTGTCGGCTCAGCGCGGGTTCTCCCCCATCGTCACGCTCGTCCTTGTCATCAGCGGCGGCATCGCAGGTCATGTCTTCAATGATTGGCGCCTGAGCCAGGCCATCAACCGTCACGAGTCCCGGGTGCTGGCCGAGTTCCCCACCGTCGCGGAACTCCTCGCCTTGTCCATCACCGCGGGTGAGGGCATCATCGAGGCGCTGGAACGGGTGTGTCGGACCTGTTCGGGTGATCTCATCGACGAACTGCGCGCGGCCCTGGCCGCCACCCGCACCGGAACTCCTCTGGTCGAGGCACTCGACGGGATGGCCACGCGGATCGCGATCCCCGAGATCGTCCAGTTCGTCGACGGACTCGCAGTATCGATGACCCGCGGCACGCCTTTGGCCGAAGTCCTCCGCTCCCAGGCCGCTGACGTCCGCGAACAGTCACGCCGACGCCTGCTCGAGCTCTCGGGCCGCAAAGAGATCGGCATGCTCGTTCCAGTGGTCGTCTTCGTCCTTCCCGTCACCGTCATCTTCGCTGTCTTCCCGTCCCTGACCGTGCTCGACCTCAGCCCGTGACCGTCTGGTCCGCCCCCGATTGCTTCCCGATGGAATCCGTGACCGTCCGATCCATCCGCACAGAAGAAGGAGAATCTCAATGAAGTTGTCAAGTGCTTCACCCCGGTATCGGGGAGATTCCTTGACCGAACATTGTGCGGTCTCGCAGCATCGCCCAGAGCACGTTGATGCGTCGGCGTGCCAGGGCGAGGATCGCTTGTTTGTGGTTCTTGCCTTCAGCCCGTTTTCGGTCGTAGAACGCCTTCGATACCGGGCACCATCGCGATGCCACTTGCGCGGCGAGGTAGCAGGCCCGCAGCAGTCTGCGGTCGTAGCGTTTCGGTCGGTGGTGGTTACCGCTGATGCGCCCCGAGTCCCGGGGCGCTGGCGCCAGGCCCGCGACTCCGGCCAATCGGTTCGCGCTGTCGAACTGGTCGATTCCGCCCCCGGTCGCGGCGGTGAATTCTGCGCCCAGGAGGGGTCCGAATCCGGGCATCGACAGCAGGATCTCGGCATCAGCATGCTCACGGAACCGGTCCTCGATGCGGTTCTCGATACCGGTGATGTCATCAGCCAGTCGCAGGATCTCAGCAGCGAGACGAGCCACGATCATCGCACCCGCGTCCTGGCCAGGCACCGTGGTGTGCTGCTTATCGGCGACCTCGACGGCGATGTCAGCGACTCGGGCAGCCGACCTGGCTCCACGCTTCTTCAACCACGCGGTGAGGCGTTTGACGCCCATGCGGCGGATCGCCGCTGGGGTCTGGTATCCGGTGAGCAGGAGCAGGGCAGCCTTCGAAGTCGAGTAGTCGAACGCGGCTTCCAGGGCGGGGAAAAACTCACCGAGGCTGGCACGCATCCGGTTGATCGCCCGCGTTTTGTCGCAGGCCAGGTCGGTACGGTGAGCGGTGAGCAGTCGCAGTTCGGTCGCGATGTCATCGCCAAGTCGGATGGGTTGCAAGTCGCGGCGCATCCGGGCCTGGTCGGCGATGATTCCGGCGTCTTTAGCGTCGGTTTTCCCGTCGCCGCGGTAGGTGCGGGCAGCGTTGTAGACGGTGCGCCCGGGAATATAGAGCAGCGTCTGCCTGTGCGAGGCCATGAGCGCGATGAACAGCGCGGCTCCTCCCCGGTTGAGGTCAGTCGCCCACGTCACCGAACCCGAGGGATCGGTGAGGGTGTTGACCTCGTCGATGAGGTTCGTGATGACGGTTTCGTCGTTGGTGATCTTCTGCGACAGAAGCCTGTTGCCGTCGGTGTCGATGACGACGCAGTGATGGTGGGACTTGCCGGCGTCGATGCCGGCGAACAGGTCGTTCCTTTCGTAAGTGTGGACGTGTTCCACCCCGTGTTCAACAGCCACGCCGTCGTGTCCTTACACAGCGATCGTGTCGCGTTTCTCAATCAGCGGTCGAGCCGTTGCGGGATGCGAGGTGGCCAATCTCCTTCGACCATGCATCAAGCGGGTAACACCATGACAGCCATGCCCCGCATCCCCGGAGTGGTCGGAAACTTACCACTGCTCCCAATCCACATATAAGAAAGGTAAGGACACCATGTTCCGCCAGTTCGGCAGCCGACTCATCCTGCTCATGCTCGCGCTCATCCCTGCCCCACCTCCTCGCCGTGAGGGCCCCACCATCACCGAGGCGGCCGACCGGGACATCGACCCCGACCTCATAGCCGATGTCGACCCGCCCGATCGTGGGGATGTGCCCGGGTGGGTGCTCATCACCTTGATGACTGCTGGACTCGTGGTCGCCCTGTGGGCACTGGCCGGTGAGGCGTTCACCTCGATGTTCCAGGATGCGATGAACAAGGTCCGCGGGGCCGGGTGACCACGCGGTGGCCGAAGACGCTCTGACCGATGACGTCACCGATTCGGGTTCGGCAGTCGCCGAGTTCGCGCTGGTCGCCTCGCTGCTGGCGCTCATTCTTGCCGGTGCCCTGCAGATCGGGCTCGTCATCCATGTCCGCAACACGGTCATCGACTCCGCGATCGCCGGGGCCCGGCAGGCGAGCCTGGCCGATCAGAGCCCCCGCGACGGGAAACGGCTGACGAGCGATCTCATCCGTGTGTCCGTCGGCGAGCGCTATGCGCAGAAGGTCACCGTCTCGACCTCACGACGAGGTGCGGTCGAGATCGTCGAGGTCCGGGTGCGGACACCGCTGCCCGTCCTCGGCCTGTGGGGACCGGCCGAAGTCTGGGATCTGCGTGGACGCTCCATCGTCGAGGACATCGACCGTGACTGAGCGCGAGCTGGAGGCACCCGAGGAGGTCGACGCGGTCGGTGGAGCTGAGGCTGTTGGCGGGGCTGACACGGGCACCGCCGTCATCGAGTTCATCTTCGCTTCGGTCGTTCTGCTCATTCCCGTCATCTACCTCATGCTCACCCTCTCTCAGCTGCAGGCCGCCAGCTATGCGACCACCTCGACGGCGATGTCCGCCTCCCGCATCGCCGCCCGCGACGCGAACCCGTCCGAAGCTCGGGCCCAGGAGGTGGCGAAGATGCACTTCGCGGACTTCGGGCTGCGCGATGCACCGACCTCCATCACCTACTCGTGCACCGGTCCCTGTGGACAGGCGGGTTCTCTCGTCACCGCACGTGTGGAGACGAAGGTGATCCTGCCCGGCTTCCCGCTGCTCTTCGGCTCCGCACATGCCCCACACATCACTCTGCGTGCCAACCACACTGACGTCGTCGCCGTCGGAGACCAGTGAGATGGCTGCGGACGGCTCCCATGAATCGGATTCCGGGTCGATCACGCCCTTGGCCATCGGCTTCGTCGTCATCGCGCTGCTGCTCGCTTTCCTCATCGCCGCCCTGACCGACCTGCACATGGCCAGGCGGGAGCTGCAGGGCCTGGCCGATTCTGCGGCATTGGCGGCGTCGGACTCGTTCGAACCCGCTCCCGGCGACGAGCCCGGGCTCGTGTTCTCACCTCGCGCGGCCGAACGGGCGGCCGGGCGCTACCTCAGCGCCGCCCCGACGCCGAAGGACATGCACGATCTGCGGTTGAGCGCCGACGCGGATGGGACGCATTCGGTGCGGATCCGGATCGAGGCCCGGTACTCCCCGGCTCTGCTCTCACCGTTCGTACCCGGACTCATCGACCTCCATGCCACGGCCTACGCGCGGGGTGCTCTCCGCCTGGATTGACGAGTCAGCCGTACGCCTCGTCACGGATGTCGAGTGGGCCCAGGGAGCCGGCTGCCAGGTCGGAGAGCGGGCTGTCGGACCCGGAGTACCCGACCGACTCCGACACCGATTCCTGTGGGCGGCGAACTCACTGGCACACCGCCGGCCTGCGGACGGCCGGGGCATATGCACAGGTCCTCTTCGACCTCTTGCCTCACCCGTTCGCCCCGAACAAGCTGTGGCCATGAGAACCCTGGGCCTCGTCCACCGCATCGAAACGAACGGAGCAGTCACAAGCGTGAGCGTCGAGGCCGACGCGGACAGTTCGGCTCTCGAGGTCTTCCGCTCCACCTTCGGCCCGGAGCTGCTGCCTGAGGGCCTTGAGACGGGCAACCGGTGCCCCGGTGGGAGTCTTGAGCGCATCAGTTGGGGGCGGTGGCTGAACCTCAATCCGATCACCGTCATCGGCGCGAATGCCCTGCGCACGGTCGACCGCAGCGTTGATCATCGTGCCGGGTCGCAGCCGGCCGTGGTGTCGGTCCTCGCCGGACCGGACTCGGGGTACGCGCTCGCCGTCGATCCGAGACGTCTCAGCCTGTCCCGGCTGCCGCATGAGCAGTCGCTGACTGTCATCGACCCGTGCATTTCGCGCGAGCCGCAGCTGCTGACGCTCGATGCCGCCGATGGTCAGGGAATCAGCCTTCTGGGAGCGACTGTCCTCGCTCCGAGTCCGGAGACGGACTCACGCCGCGGAATGGATCCGAATTCCGACTCCCCTTCCGCGTCATCGACGGCCGCACATGCTCCGCAGATCCGGTCCCCGCCGCAGGCACTGGCCGACGACGTCCACATCGCCCCGAAGACGGTCGACGATCCGCGCCCAGCCAGACCCCCGCAGTGGTGGACTTTCCTCATCCCGATCGGCATCGGGGTGGTGCTGGCCGCAGCCACCGGCATGTGGTGGTTCCTGCTGTTCAGCATCTCCGCCCCGATCTCCGGATACGTCGCCTACCTTGTGGAGAAGAAGCGTTTCACCCGCGATTGTCGACAATGCCGCCGGGACCGTGCCGCGGCGACCGCTGACGCGCGCAATCGGCTGGATGAACTCGTGGCGGCACACCGTCGCAGTGCTTTCACCGCACCGGGTCTGTGCTTGGGTTTCGGTCCGATCCTCAGCAGCCTCACCGTCGATGAACAGCTGCAGGCAGGAATCGACCACGTCGACGGACGCATCGTCCTCGACGCGATGCCGATCCGCATCGATCCACTGACCACGACCGTCACGGCCAGCGGAGATCCCGTCGTGATGCGCACCATGGCGTTCGCCTGGCTGTCCGATCGCCGCTATGCCTGGCGTCCCGGCCCCGAACTCGCTGAGCTGCCGGAACTGGCCGGCACAACTGTCTCCGCCGACTCCGCACAGACATCCAAGCTCCTCCTCGGCCGCGCCGGCCCCGATATCGACGACACCATCACCGTCCGCCTCGACGAGGGCACCGGCCGCGGCGTCCTGACGCTGTCGGGCCCACGCCCCGCTTCGGCGATCTCGCTGTCGGTGGGCACTCTCGCTCAAGCCCACACCACCTCCTCGACGGCACCCCACGGTCCGGTTCCCGGCAGGCCGCTGACCGCCACGCTCATGCCGGCTGCCCGGTTCGTCACCCTGGACCGCCGCCGCGATACGGGCCAGGGCTGTCAGCCCTGGCCCAGCCACGGTCTCGGCGAACTGTGCGACGACGCACCGGAGGCCATCACCGCGCGGTGGCGAGCCGGCCGGCCGGGACCGGTCATCATCGGCCGCGGTGCCGACGGGGAGGTCGGCATCGACCTGTTCGCCGACGGCCCCCACGCCCTTGTCGCGGGCACCACGGGCAGCGGAAAGTCGCTGCTCCTCCAGACCTGGCTGCTGTCGATGGCTTTGGCGCTGCCGCCTCGGCGATTGCGTTTCGTGCTCGTCGATTTCAAAGGCGGTGCCACCTTCGCCCCGCTGCAGGATCTGCCGCACACCGACAGCGTGCTCGACGATTTCGATTCGGGCCTCGCCTTCCGCGCGCTCGTGTCGATCCGTGCCGAGATCACCCGCAGGGAACGAATGCTGGCCGATCACGGATGCGCCGATATCGAGGAGCTCACCGACCCGCCGCCGCGCCTCGTCGTCGTCATCGATGAGTTCCACGCGCTGATGGCCACGCACCCGCGCGCCGCTGACCTGCTCGAACACCTCACCGCGCTCGGACGATCCCTCGGCGTCCATCTCATCCTCGCCACCCAGCGGCCCTTGGGCGTCGTGACCGGGCAGATGAAGGCGAACATCAACATCCGTGTGTGCCTGCGGGTCCGCGATGAGACCGATTCCTTCGACGTCATCGGCACCGAGGCCGCCGCCCTGCTGCCCGCGGACAAGCCCGGTGCCGCCTGCATCGACGATGGGATGAGCGTCTCTTCGTTCCGCGTTGCCGTTCCCTTCGGAACCGATTCCCGCACCGAGGCGGCTCTCCGTCCCCGGGTCAGGCCCTGGGTGCGGGGACCGATGCCGTCCGCAGCCGGTGGGGTTCGAGGCGTCAGTGTCGCGGACATCATCGCCGCGGCCGGTGACAGCAGGTTTCGTGCGGAGATGCGCCAGGTGGTGGTCCCACCGCTGCCCGATCCGGAAGAGATGGCCGGCGGGACGGAGCTCGGGGTCGCCTCGTCCGGTGTGCAGGGCGCGGCTGCTGCCACGGGGATCATCGATATTCCGGCCGAGCAGCGCCAGCAGCTGTGGACCTTCGACCCGGATGTGGACGGGTCGACGATCCTCACCGGAGGAGACCCTGCGGTCGTGGATTCTGTGCTCATGTCGATGGCCCGGGCTGCCGGACCGAAACGGCGCATCATCGCTTTGGGCCGGATCGCCGGTGCACTCGAAGGGGCCGAGATCACCTGCGGAATGAACGCAGGGTGGAGAATCCAGGCGGTGCTCGACCATCTCGCCACGGGGGCAGAGACACCACCGGACTCGGATGCACGAACTGGTCCGCACGCGCGAGTCGGCCGACAACCTCCGAGTCTGCTGGTCTGCGGCAACTGGGCCGAACTCGTCGACTCGCTCGACCACTATTGGGCCGAGCGCATCGAACGATTGGTCGGTCACGGCGCCGCTTTCGGTCTTGATCTTCTGCTTGCCGGCTGCCGGACTATGACGGGCAGGAACTCACGGTTCGCCACTCAGATCATCTTCCCGCCGGAGGCCGGTCAGGACGGGACGAACTTCGGCCTCAGCCGGCAGCGGTTCGCAGGCACCTGGCCGGGTTTCCGAGCCGTCATCCGAGGACCCCGGGTGCAGGCTTGCGGAGGGGAGGGAGCCGATGTGCAGCTCGTTCCCGCTGACATAGCGAGGAGCCATCGGTCCCCTGCACTCGGCGAACCGACCGACAGCGGCGGTTTCGCACCGCGTTGGCGAGGTCTGGCAGACCCGGCGGGAACCGCACTGGCGCCGACACCGCACGGCCTCGTCGGTGCGGGGACGAATGATGCAGGTCCCGGCGCAGGGATGACCGGTGCTTTCACTGGGCCGGACCGCATTCCCATCGGCGTCGATGCCTTCGGTGAGCTCGTCACGTGGGACCCGCTGCGAGACGGGTCCGTGCTCACGGTTCGCGGCTCACCGCAGAGCGGCAAGACCGAGCTCGCGGCCCATTTGAGCCGTCTGGCCGCGGTGGCCGTCCACGATGATGCCCACCGGGAGTCCGAACCGGTCGAATGGGATCCGCTCGACGGACGATTCCATGTGCTTACCGTGCCGACACGGTTCACTCCCGCCTATGGTTCCCCTCTGGCCAAGGCACAGAATCTCGGACCTCTGCTCGTGCTCGGGGTGCATACGCGACAGGATCTCACCGGCCTCGGACTGCTGCGCCGGGCCCCGCTCGATGGGCTGCCGGGAACGGGCTGGTTCGTCACCGAGGTTCAGGCCCGTGCCATCCGTCTGTTCACTGTCGACGAAGGGCGGAGGATGTTTCGGCTCAAGGCGGGCCGGTGCACAGTCGGCGCCGATCAGCTCCCGTCGGCAGGAGACCCCGAAAGCGTCTCATAACGGTAGAGCTCGGTGGCCGTACCCGATGCGAGCAGACTGTCGGCGAGCGCCGAGATCACGGGCATTCCGCTCGTGACTTCGATGACGACATCGGCGTCGACGGACAGTCGGGCCAACAGCAGTTCGGCATCGGCGACGGCTGCGGCGAAGTCCTCACCGGCTGCGTCGGCCGCATCCTCGCGGGTTTCGAACATCGACCCGAGGATGAGCTCGGTCGGAGCCTCCTCCACGGACTGGTCGACGACGGCCGACTCGGCTCGGTCGGCACCCGAATGTCCCGCACCGGTTTCGCCCGCGGCCGGCAGAGTTCCGGCGGTCTCATCGGCCTCCCGCGCATAGGACACGGCGAAGGCGCTGAGCCCGTCCGCCTCGGCGGTCCCGGCTGCACCGTTCAGCAGGGCCGCACCGTGGGCACCGGCGGCTTCGGAGAGGAACGCATTGTTGACCTGTCCGATGGTCAGCGGACCGACGGCATCGTCACGGTTGACCGCGGTGTACCAGGCGAGGAACGCCTTCGTCAGCTTCACCGAACCGGTCGCGACGATCTCGAGATCCTCGGCACGCCCGCCCCCGGCCGGCGGCAGAGCACCGGCGGGAACCTTGATGACACGGGTCGTCGTCAGCGGGGTGAACCCGAGTGCCTGAGCGAAACGCTCCCCCGCGCTGCCGGCCTGCACACGAGCTCGCAGGTCGAGTCCCTCGATCGCGGTTCCCCGCGTTTCGGCGCACACGGCGTCGAAGAGTTCACGACCCTGCCCATGGCCCCGCTCCTCGGCAGCCACCTCGACGTGCACCCACGCGCGGTGGGGGTGAAGCGGGGACTCCGCGATCGCGGCGGCACCGACGGGGACGTCGGGGACCACCTCGGCGATGACGGAGCGGATCAGCGGAGAATCCGAGGACGGACGGAACAGTGACCGGGCCATATGACCGGCCGGAGTGGTCGCATCCGCGAACACCTCGTTCAGGCGCAGATCGTCGCCGTCGCTCAGCTCTCGAATCGGCATGTGCTCGCTCCTTGGGCGGTGGGGAACTTGATAATCTTGGCGTCATGACTGACTTAAGCGATCCTACCGCCGCCGCCCATGCCGCGGCCACGACCATCAACGCGAACGCGGGCATCGAATCCCACGACATCGCGCTCGTCCTCGGCTCCGGTTGGGGCGGGGCGGCCGACCTCCTCGGCGAAACCGTCGCCGAGATCTCGGCCGCCGAGGTCCCAGGATTCCACGCTCCTGCAGTCGAAGGGCACGGCGCGACCCTGCGCACCGTGCGCATCGAAGCCAGCGGCAAGCATGCGCTCGTGCTCGGCTCCCGCACGCACTACTACGAAGGCAAGGGTGTGCGCGCCGTCGCCCACGGTGTGCGCACCGCTGCCGCGGCCGGCTGCTCCAGCCTGGTGCTGACCAACGGCTGCGGCGGGCTCAACCGCAATTGGGCCGCCGGCACCCCGGTGCTCATCTCCGACCACATCAACCTCACCGGCACCTCCCCCATCGAGGGCGCGAACTTCGTCGACCTCACCGACCTCTACTCGCCGCGCATGCGCGGCATCGCCAAAGAGATCGACCCGACCCTCGATGAGGGCGTGTACGCGCAGTTCCGCGGACCTCACTATGAGACTCCCGCCGAGGTGCGCATGGCCGGGGTCCTCGGCGCCGACCTCGTGGGCATGTCGACGACGCTTGAGGCCATCGCCGCCCGGCAGGCCGGTCTCGAACTCATAGGCATCTCACTGGTGACGAACCTCGCCGCGGGCATCCAGGAGACCCCGCTGTCCCACGCCGAGGTCATCGAAGCCGGCGTCGCCGCTGCCCCGCGCATCTCGCAGCTGCTTGCCGACATCGTCGCGAAGCTCTGAGCCTGCGCTTTCGACGACGCAGCCTTCCCCACCCCCTCACCGCGAACTCGCAAAGGACCGAACATGACCCGCGTAGCCGATCGCTTCACGAATGGATTCGACGCCGAGGTGGTCCGCGCCTGGATCGCCGATGACCCCGATCCGCAGACAGCCACGACGTTGGAGCACATCCTCGCCGAGGCCGAAGCCGGGGACGTCGCCGCGATCGCCGACCTCGAGGACCGGTTCGCCGGCCCCCTCGCCTTCGGCACGGCCGGACTGCGCGGCGAGATCGCCGCGGGACCGAATCGGATGAATCGGGCGGTGGTCATCCGTGCCGCCGCCGGACTCGCTTCGTTCCTCTCAGACACCGTCGGGGAGGGTTTCCGCGTCGTCATCGGCTGCGATGCCCGGTACAAGTCTGCGGACTTCGCCGCCGATACCGCCGCTGTCATCACTGCTGCGGGCGGCACAGCCATCCAGCTTCCCGAACAGCTGCCGACTCCGCTGCTCGCCTTCGCTCTGTCCCACCTCGACGCCGATGCCGGTGTCATGGTCACCGCCAGTCACAATCCGCCGGCGGACAACGGCTATAAGGTCTATCTGGGCAGACGCCCGCTGCTGGCCATCGAACCCGATCAGGCTGCGGCCGAGGCAGGAGCCGGAGCACAGATCGTCAGTCCGGCCGATGCCCTCATCGCCGAGCAGATCGCGGCGGTCGATTCCGTCGCCTCGGTGCCGCGTGCCGAATCCGGCTGGGAACACCTCGGCGAGGAGATCGTCGAGACCTACCTGAGCCGCATCGATGCTTTGGGTGTGCGGGCGGAGTCCGACTTGTCGATCGTCCTCACCTCTCTGCACGGTGTCGGAGCCGGCGTCGCCGAGGCGGCACTGATGCGCACCGGCTTCACGAACCTCCATCCGGTGGCCTCCCAACAGGCACCGGATCCTGACTTCCCGACCGTGGCCTTCCCGAACCCCGAAGAGGCCGGTGCCCTCGACGAGTCCTACGAACTTGCTCGGGAGGTCGGTGCGGAACTCGTCATCGCCAACGATCCCGATGCCGACCGGTTCTCCGCGGCGATCCCGGATCCCTCTGCGGCCACCGGGTACCGGCAGCTGTCCGGCGACGAGGTGGGGCTCCTCCTCGGCGAGGATGCCGCCACCCGACTGGCAGCCGGGACGCACCATGCAGGGCAGGGAGCGGACTCGGCTGCGCCGGTGTTCGCGAATTCGATCGTGTCCTCTCGCGCGCTGGCCGCAGCGGCCGCCGGTCACGGTTTCGCGGCGGTGAACACGCTCACCGGCTTCAAGTGGATCTCTCGCGTCGCCGGTCTCGTCTTCGGTTATGAGGAAGCGCTGGGCTACTGCGTCGACCCGGCGGCGGTGCGCGACAAGGACGGAATCTCCGCGGCAGTGACCTTCGCGGCCCTGGCTTCGCGCCTCAAGGCGGACGGGTCGAGCATCGAGGCCGAGCTCGATCGGATCCGGGGGCGCGACGGCTTCTTCGCCACCGCCCCGCTGAGCTTCCGCCTCGACGACGTCTCCCTCATCGCCACGGCCATGGCCAAGCTGCGGGAGAACCCACCGACCACTCTGGCCGGCTCCCCCGTCGCCGAGGTCCATGATCTCTCGACCGGATACCAGGGACTGCCCCCGACCGACGGGATCCTGCTGCTCTCCGATTCGGGTTCCAGGGTCATCGTCCGCCCCTCCGGCACGGAACCGAAGCTCAAGTGCTACCTCGAGGTCGTGGCCGAGCCCACCGAACTCCAGGCAGCCACCGATGCCGATGCGCGTGCGGCCGCCAGCGCGGGAGTGCGACTGCCGGCCACCTCGGCGAGTGCCTCGCTCAAACCCGCACTGCGGGAACGTCTCACCTCGATCAGCACCGAACTCAAAACCTACTTCGGACTATGACCCAATTGCTACGTGACGGCGGCCCAGCAACCTCGCGCGAGGTTGCTGGGCCGCCGTCGGGTAGCAATTAGAGGGAGTTGAGGATTTTGGCGCTGCCGGAGAGGCCCAGGCGGGATGCGCCGGCGGCGATCATTTCCTCGGCCGCCTCGGCGGTGCGGATGCCGCCGGAGGCCTTGACGCCGAGGCGGTCGCCCACGGTCTCGCGCAAGAGCGACACGGCGTGTGCGCTCGCGCCGCCGGCCGGGTGGAAACCGGTCGAGGTCTTGACGAACCCCGCTCCAGCGGCCTCGGAGCGACGGCAGGCCTCGACGATCTGCTCATCGGTCAGCGCCGCCGATTCGATGATCACCTTGACCACGGCATCCCCGCTGGCCTCGACGACACCGCGGATATCGGCCTCTAGCCCGTCGAAGTCCCCGGCAACGGCCTGACCGATGTTGATGACCATGTCGACCTCGGCGGCACCGTCGGCGACGGCCTGCTTCGCCTCGGCTGCCTTGATCTCCGGCTTCACCTGACCGGAGGGGAACCCGACGACGGTAGCCACGACGAGCTCACCCGGATCGGTGACCGGCAGCATCGACGGCGACACGCAGATCGCGAGCACGCCCAACTCCTTCGCCTCCGCCACGAGGGCATCGACGTCGGCGGGGGTCGCTTCGGGCTTGAGCAGGGTGTGGTCGATCATGGCTGCGACATCGGTGCGGCTGGTCATGGGGTTCCTCCAAGTTCGGTGATCCAGGTTCTAGGGCTGTGGTTCCAGAGTAGTGAGGTCGGCGGCCGCACAGTAGGACCGCCGGTGTGTGATCGAACTCAGGTGATCGTCGCGAAGACGATCGACTCCGGCACCGAGGCGGCGTCCCCGCCGATCTCGACCGCGGAGTCCAGCGCTTCGATCGCCCGTTCGAAGCGCTCCGGGGTCGCCGTGTGCAGTGTCATGAGCGGCTGACCGGCCGTGACCGTGTCCCCGGGTTTGGCGTGCAGTTCGATGCCGGCGACGTCCTGGACCGGATCCTCCTTGCGGGCGCGCCCGGCACCGAGCCTCCACGAGGCGACTCCCACCGACAGTGCGTCGAGCTTCGTGAGCACCCCGGACTCAGTCGCGGTGACGACCTCGGTGTGCTCGGCGACCGGCAGCGGTGCCTCAGGGTCGCCGTTCTGTGCCCGGATCATCCGCTTCCAGACGTCCATCGCCCGCCCGTCAGACAGCGCGGCGCGCACGTCGACATCGGTCTTGTCGGCCAGGCGCAGCATCTCCTCGGCCAGTGCGACGGTGAGGTCGACGACGTCGGCCGGTCCACCGCCGGCGAGGACCTCGACGGATTCGCGCACCTCGAGAGCATTGCCGACGGTCAGACCCAGAGGTGTCGACATGTCGGTCAGCAGCGCCGAGGTGTTCACCCCTGCGGCCTGGCCGAGGTCGACCATCGTCTGCGCGAGCGTCCGAGCCTTCCTCAGATCCTTCATGAACGCCCCGGAGCCGACCTTGACGTCGAGGACGAGGCCGGATGTGCCCTCGGCGATCTTCTTCGACATGATCGACGAGGCGATGAGCGGGATGCAGTCGACCGTCGAGGTGGTGTCGCGCAGGGCGTAGAGCTTCTTGTCCGCCGGAGCCAGACCGGTGCCGGCGGCGCAGATGACCGCGCCGATGTCCTCGAGCTGGTCGACGATCGCCGCGTTGCTCAGCCCCGCCTGCCAGCCCGGAATGGACTCGAGCTTGTCCAAGGTCCCACCGGTGTGGCCGAGTCCGCGTCCGGACAGCTGCGGGACGGCGACGTCGAAGACCGCCACCAGCGGAGCCAGGGGCAGAGTGATCTTGTCACCGACTCCCCCGGTCGAATGCTTGTCCGAGGTGGGCCGCGTCAGGGACGAGAAGTCCATCCGCTCACCGGAGGCGATCATCGCCTGCGTCCAGTTCGCGATCTCGACCGGCTCCATGTCGTTGATGAAGATCGCCATGGCCAGCGCGGCCATCTGCTCCTCGGCGACGACGCCGCGGGTGTAGGCGTCGATCACCCAGTCGATCTGCTCCTTGCTCAGAGCCTGGCCATCGCGTTTGGCGGCGATGACGTCGACGGTGTCGAATGCCTCTACAGTCACGGTCTCAGTCCTTCGTTGTCAGCGCACCGGCAGGTGATTCCCGCATCGGCGGGCCACCTCGGTGAGGGTGTCAGTGTTTCGCGTTGTGGTCGGTCCGGCCCGCGCTCAGGTGGTCGGGCCCGAACGCTTCGGGCAGGACCACGGACAGCGGGGACCGTCCGCTGGGCATATTGAGGATGAGTTCATTGCCGCCGTGTTCGAACAGCAGCTGCCGGCAGCGCCCGCAGGGGACGAGGGTGTTGCCGTCTCCGTCAACGCAGTCGAAGGCGACGAGGCGGCCCCCGCCGGACATGAGCAGGTCGGAGACGAGCGAGCATTCGGCGCACAATGTGACACCGAACGAGGCGTTCTCGATATTGCAGCCGCCGACGATGCGCCCGTCGTCGACGAGTCCGGCCGCGCCCACGGGGTAGGACGAGTACGGCACATAGGCCTTCGTCATCGCCCGCTTCGCTTCGGCTCGCAGCAGCTCCCAGGTGCCTTCGCTGAGGTCATCGGGGCAGACCGGGGTGGGTTCCTCGCTCCAGATGTGTTCGGAGGCGTCGTGCCCGGATGGGTCGTGCCCGGAGGCGCCGTGTTCGGGTGCGGGGGTGTCGGGGACAGCCATGGGGATACCTCTTCCTGCAGAGTGCGACTGTTGGGTTCTCGAGGGGTGGTGCGATCACGTCGCCGAGGATGGACTCACTTCACGTAGGGCACACCTTCCGCCGCCGGCGGGCGGACCCGACCGACGAAGCCGGCGACCGCGAAGACAGTGACGATGTAGGGCAGCATGAGCAGCAGTTCGTTGGCCACCGGGGTGCCGATCGACTGCAGCGTGTTGCCGAGGCTCTTGGAGAAGCCGAACAGCAGCGCGGCGAACAGGGCACCCTTCGGGTTCCATTTGCCGAGGATCATCGCCGCCAGAGCGATATAGCCCTGCCCGGCCGACATCTCTTTGCCGAAGGCCAGTCCGGAGCCGACGGTGAAGAAGGCACCGCCGAGTCCGGCGATGGCACCGGCGAGCAGCGTGTTGCGCACGCGGGTGAAGTTGACCTTGATGCCCACGGTGTCCGCGGCCTTCGGGTGCTCGCCGACGGCCCGCATCCGCAGACCCCACTTCGAGCGGAAGACGAAGATCTGCAGAGCGATGACGACGAGGTACATGATGTAGACGAGGATGTTCTGATCGAACAGCACCCGTCCGAGCACCGGAATGTCCGACAGCAGCGGGATCGGCAGGTTCGGCAGCTTCTGGCGGGCGTTCCACAGCTCCGGGTCCTGAGTGAGGACGGTCGAGTAGAGGAAGCTCGTGACACCGACGACGAGCACGTTGAGGACCACGCCGATGATGATCTGGTTGACCCAGTACTTCACCGCGAAGAAAGTGAGGATCACGGCGACGAGGGCACCGGCGATCGGGGCCGCGAGCAGACCCGCGTACGGGTTCTTCACCACCGAGGCGACGACCGCGGCGAGGAAGGCACCGGCCAGCAGCTGTCCTTCGATGGCGATGTTGATGATGCCCGAACGCTCGCCGACGAGACCGCACATGGCGCCGAAGATCAGCGGCACCGACAGGGCCAGGGCACCGGCGAGCAGCGTCGTCAGCGGGATCACTCCGCCGGATCCGCCGCCTGCCCAGGCGAGGAAGGACACGACGAAGAGGATGCCGAAGAGCATCGGGAACCAGGATCCGATGTCGAGACGCTTGACGCTCAAGTAGATCGACACGGCGGCCATGATGACGAGCAGGATGCCCAGTGCCAGTCCCGCCACGGTCGAGGACACGACGAAGTCAGGGATCGCGAAGAAGTCTCCGCCGCTGGCGAAGCGGAAGGTCGTCTCCCCGTCACGGCCGATGAGGCCGAAGAAGACG
Organism: Brevibacterium sp. FAM 27836; assembly: GCF_051351055.1. Lineage (NCBI taxonomy): Bacteria > Bacillati > Actinomycetota > Actinomycetes > Micrococcales > Brevibacteriaceae > Brevibacterium > Brevibacterium sp. FAM 27836. Next base: position 3,068,515 of record NZ_CP195711.1, on the reverse strand, counting down.
AACGAGACCAGAGCCAGGATCGAGTAGACGATCGGGAACTTCCAGGCGATCGGCGCGAGCGCCTTGACCTGGGATGAAGGTGTGGTTTCCACGGTCTGAGCAGTCATCTCAGTCCTCCTTCCGCTTAAGCACCGGTGTGGGCAGCCGGAAGATCGACCTCACCAGGGGCGGGGCCGCGATGAGCAGCACGATGACGGACTGGACGACGAGGACGATGTCGATCGGCGTTCCCGTCTGCGACTGCATGAGGTAACCGCCGGCCTTGAACGCACCGAAGAGCAGACCGGCGAGGAACGTGCCCAAGGGCTTCGAGCGTCCCAGCAGAGCCACGGTGATCGCGTCGAAGCCGATCGAACCGCTGATGCCGCCGGTGAGTTTGTATTCGGTGCCGAGCACCTGTGCCGCGCCGCCGAGTCCGGCCAGTGCACCGGCGACGATCATGACGATGATCGTCACCTTCGACACGGAGATGCCGGCGGTGCGGGCCGCATGCGGGTTCGCACCGACGGCTTTGAATTCGAAACCGATGGTCGACCGGTCGAGCAGCCACCACACGAAGATCGTGGCGAGGATCGCGATGATGAAGCCGAAGTGGAGGCGGAACGGTGCCGGCAGGAGCAGGAACATCTGCGAGGAGTCGTCGATGACGCGTGACTGCGGGTTCGCCGATGTCGTGTGCGTGAACCAGTTCTGCTTGAGCAGGTAGCCCAGCGCATAACCGGCGATCGAGTTGAGCATGATCGTCACGATCACTTCGTTGGCTCCGGTCCGTGCCTTGAGCACACCGGCGATGCCGGCCCAGATCGCGCCGCCGATGATACCGCCGAGGACGGCGACGAGCATGTGCACGACCGGAGGCAGCGGAAGCGCGTAGCCGAGGAACCCGGCGATGGTCGCGCCGAGGATGACCTGGCCCTGGCCGCCGATGTTGAACAGACCGCAGCGGAAGGCCAGAGCGATGCCGAGACCGGTGAGGATGAGCGGGGTGCCCGAGACCATCGACTCGGTCAGTGGACGGATAGCCCGTTCGGTAGTGCGGGCGTCCCAGTCGAAGACCGCGCCGCGGAACAGGGCCGAATACGCGTTGCCGATGGTCGAGAAGAGAGTGGAGAAGAACTCGCCGGGGGCGGCGAAGAAGTTCTCGGCCGCCGCGACGACCTCCGCATTGGACACGGCGATGAGGACACCGCCGAGCAGGAGGGCGAGCACGATCGCCAGCAGCGAGACCAGCCAGGACCCCGACAGGATCTCCTGGAGGAGAGTCTGCTGCTGGCCGTCCTCGGCCTCGCTCTCCGGCGGCGGTGCCGCAGAGGGGGCCGCCGGTGAGATATCAGTCGTCATTTGGTCTCCTCCGCCGAGGTGGTGGCTGAGTCGTCGTCCGCGGTTCCCGCTGCGGTGGCAGCGGTCCCCGCCTCATCGGTGGCGGCCTGCGCATGGTCAGAGCCATCGCTCGTCCCGGTGGTCGCGGCCAGCGCTTCGTCGGCAGGAACACCGGCCATCATCAGGCCCAGGGCCTCGCGGGAGGTGTCTGCGCCGACGACGCCGACAATGCGCCCGGAGTACATCACGGCGATGCGGTCGGCCAGCCCGTAGACCTCGTCGAGCTCGGTCGAGACGATGATGCAGGGGGTGCCGGAGTCGCGTTCGGCGATGACGCGCTTGTGCACGAACTCGATCGAACCGACATCGAGGCCGCGGGTGGGTTGGCTGGCGATGAAGAGCCGCAGTTCGCGGCCGAGCTCACGGGAGAGCACGACCTTCTGCTGGTTGCCTCCCGAGAGGGTCGAGATCGGGTCGACGACGCTGCCGAGGCGGATGTCGAATTCCTCGACCTTCTTCTTCGCCTCCGCGGTGATGGTCTTCGATCTGAGGTTGAGCCCCTTCGCATAGGGTTCACGGTCGTAGACGTCGAGGATCATGTTGTCGCGGATCGCGAATTCCGCGATGATGCCGTCGGTCGACCGATCCTCGGGCACGAAACCGATGCCGGCGCCGAGGCGGTCCTTGACGGATGCTCCGCCGAGGCTCTTCCCGTCGAGGGTGATCGTGCCCAGGCGCGGTTCGGTCAGACCGATGATCGTCTCAGCCAGTTCCGTCTGGCCGTTGCCCTGCACGCCGGCGACGGCGAGGATCTCGCCGCGGCGGACGTCGAATGACACATCGTCGACGACGACGTTCTCGGCCTTGTCGACGACGGTCAGGTTCCTGACCCGGAATGTCGCATCGCCCGGGTCGGCATCGTCCTTCTCGGTCGTCAGGGAGACGGCACGGCCGACCATCTGGCTGGCAAGCTCGGTCTCGGTCGAGTCCGGGGAGGCCTCGCCGACGATCTTGCCGCGACGGATGACCGTGATCGAGTCCGCGATCGCACGGACTTCGCGCAGCTTGTGGGTGATGAACACGATCGAGGTGCCCTGCTCCTTGAGCTGGCGCATGATCGAGATGAGCTCATCGGTCTCCTGAGGAGTGAGCACGGCTGTGGGCTCGTCGAGGATGAGGATCTCCGCGTCGCGGGACAGGGCCTTGATGATCTCGACCCGCTGCTGGGCGCCGACGGGCAGATCCTCGATGAGCGCATCGGGGTCGATGTTGAAATTGAAGCGGGAGGAGATCTCGGTGACCTTCTTCCTCGCCTCGGCGATGTCGAGGAGTCCCAGACTCTTCGTCGGCTCGTAGCCCAGCGCCACGGATTCGGCGACCGTGAAGACCGGCACGAGCATGAAGTGCTGGTGGACCATGCCGATGCCGGCGGCCACGGCGTCGCCGGGACCGGAGAACTTCACCGGTTCGTCGTCGATGAGGATGTCTCCCCCATCGGCGTCGTAGAGTCCGTAGAGGACGTTCATCATGGTGGATTTGCCGGCGCCGTTCTCACCCAGCAGGGCGTGGATCTCGCCCGGCTCGATGGTGAGGTCGATGTGGTCATTGGCCACGAACGATCCGAACACCTTGGTCATCCCGCGAAGCTCGAGTTTCACTGCTCCCGGTTCTCCTCACAAATTTGAAAACTGCAGGGCCGAAGATCTCCGGCCCTGCAGTTTAACCGATGAGCTTACTTCGGCGTGCTCTCAGACTCGACAGTCAGGGAGCCGTCGATGATCTGCTTCTTGAGATCTTCGACCTTCTTCTTCACATCTTCAGGAACCTCGTCCTCGAAGTCGTGGAAGGGAGCGAGACCGACGCCTTCGTTCTCGAGGGTGCCGATGTAGGGCTCATTGGTGAACTTGTCCTCGGTGCCTTCCTTGATGGTGTCCTCGACCGCATTCGCGATCTCCTTGACCACCGAGGTGAGGATGATGTCGCCGTATTCGGTCGACTCGTAGCCGTCGGAGTCGACCCACACGAGCTTGACGTCGCCGGCATCCTTCGCGGCGGCGGCCGCTCCGAGGCCGACGGGGCCGGCGACGGGCATGATGACGTCGGCGCCCTGGGAGATGAGCTGCTTCGTCAGTTCCTGACCCTGGCCCTGGTTCTCGAAGTCACCGGAGAACGATCCGTCCTGCTTCTCCTTGTTCCAGCCGAGGAGCTTGACGTCCTTCTTGTTGTCTTCGTTGAACTTCTTCACACCATCGGCGAAGCCGTCCATGAAGATCGTCACCGACGGGATCTGGATGCCGCCGAAGGTGCCGACCTTGCCGGACTCGGAAGAGGCGGCAGCGACATAGCCGGCGAGGTACGCGGCCTCGGCGGTGTTGAAGACGACGGGCTTGGCGTTGTCGATGGTCACGGGCTTGCCGTCGGCATCGGAGAACGTGGAGTCGATGAGCGCGAAGTTGAGGTCGGAGTTCGCCTCGGCGGCTTCCTGGATCGTGTCCTCGAGGAGGAATCCGACGCCGAAGGTGAGGTTGCAGCCGGCCTGGACCATGTTGTCGACGTTCGGCTTGAAGTCCGAGTCGCCCTGAGACTCTGCGTCCTTCTCCTCGATGCCGAGGTTCTTCACCGCGTTCTCCATGCCCTGCTTGCCGGACTGGTTGAACGACTGATCGTCCCAGCCGCCCGAGTCAGAGACCATGCAGGCGAGGTAGTCGTCGGCGGAATCTCCGCCACCGCCGGAACCGCAGGCCGAGAGCACAAGGGCGGATGCGGCGATCATCGACACCGCTGAAGCGAGCTTCTTCACGTTTTCTCTTTTCTAGTCACAGACAGCGGACACGGTCGAGGCCCCTGGCTGCCCCTGCCGAAAATGTGAAACCACTGGACGATCTGTCATATTTTGGTGAGTTTCGGCCAGTCTAATGCACCGAAGACGTTTCGAACGGCTTGCTAGCACGTCGAACACGGACACCGATATGAAAACGCAATAATCGGTCACGGAACGCCGCTGCCGGTCCGGAATGCGAGCAGGATCGGCCTCGTGTTTGAGACGGGTACGGCGAGCGGCCCGAACAGCGAGGGCCGCATGGTGGGGCGGTCGGCGGCCCGCGGTGAATTAGGCTGGAGGACGATATGGCACATCTTCTCGGGGCCGAAGCCCTGCACCTCGAATACCCCACCCGCGTCGTCTTCGACTCCGTCACCCTCGGCGTCGAGTCCGGAGACATGATCGGCATCGTCGGCCGCAACGGCGACGGCAAGTCGAGCCTGCTCGGCATGCTCGCCGGCACCATCGAACCCGATGCCGGGCGGGTGACCTATCGCGGCGGGCTGCGCCTGGGCATGCTCGGGCAACGCGACGATCTCGATGATGAGGCGACCGTCGGCTTCTCCGTCGTCGGCGACGCCGCTGACCACGAATGGGCGGCGGACCCGAAGGCCCGGGACATCATCTCGGGCCTCATCTCCGACCTCGACTGGAATTCGACGATCGCCAGCCTCTCCGGCGGGCAGCGTCGCCGGGTGGCGCTGGCCGCCCTGCTCATCGGCGATTGGGACCTGCTCATCCTCGACGAACCCAACAATTCGATGGGTTGTTCGTTCCGGACACCTCGATTCTACCGTCGCGGCAGGGCGGCGTCACGCCCTAGTGCTCGTCGTCGGGCCTGTGGGAGGCGGTCTGGCGTGCCGTGTCGTACTGCGCTAGCCGGGAAGGGTGGTCGCTAATGGCTACACCTCTGCTGGGGGCCGAAGGGCTGCATTTGGAGTACCCGACGCGGGTGGTCTTCGACTCGCTCTCTGTTGGGATTGAGGAAGGCGACCGGATCGGGATCGTCGGCCGCAATGGTGACGGCAAGTCGAGTCTGCTGGGGATGCTCTCGGGGCAGATCGAGCCGCAGGCGGGTCGGGTCACCCGACGGGGCGGCGTGCGATTCGGGGTCCTGGGTCAGAGCGATGATCTGGCCCCGGAGGCTACAGTCGGGTACTCGATCGTTGGTGACGCGCCGGAGCATGAGTGGGCCAGCGATGCGCGCATCCGCGATGTGATCGGCGGGCTCGTGGCGGACATCTCCTGGGATGCTGTGATCGGCCGGCTCAGCGGCGGGCAGCGACGACGCGTGGCTCTCGCGGCCCTGCTGGTGGGTGACTATGAGCTCATCGCTCTCGACGAGCCTACGAACCATCTTGATGTGGAGGGCATCGCCTGGCTGGCCGAGCACATGAAGCGGCGCTGGCCCAAGAACTCCGGTGGGCTGCTGGTCATTACGCACGATCGCTGGTTCCTCGATGAGGTCTGCACCGAGACCTGGGAGGTGCACGACGGCATGGTCGAGCCGTTCGAGGGCGGCTACGCGGCGTACGTGCTCCAGCGGGTGGAGCGGGATCGAATGGCGGCTGCGGCCGAGAGCAAGCGGCAGAACCTGATGCGCAAGGAGTTGGCCTGGCTGCGCCGTGGTGCTCCAGCGCGGACGTCGAAGCCGAAGTTCCGGATCGACGCGGCCAACGAGCTGATCGCTGACGTGCCGCCGGTGCGCAATCCCATCGAGCTGCAGCGGGTCGCGGTCGCTCGGCTGGGCAAGCAGGTGGTGGACCTGGAGGACGTGAGCGTGAGTTTCGGGGGTCGGACGGTTCTCGATGAGGTGACCTGGCGTATCGCTCCGGGTGAGCGCACCGGCATCCTGGGCGCGAACGGTGCGGGCAAGTCCACGCTGCTCGGGCTGATCTGCGGCACTCTGGAGCCGACCGAGGGTCGGGTCAAGCGGGGTAAGACGGTGCAGGTCGGCATCCTCGATCAGCAGTTCTCCCAGCTCGCCGACATCGGCGGGGACCGGGTGCGCGAGGTGCTGGCCCGCACCAAGACGACGTTCCAGATCGACGGCAAGGACCTCACCCCGGCGCAGCTGCTGGAACGCCTGGGGTTCGCCCGCGAGCATCTGTCGGCGCGGGTCGATGACCTCTCCGGTGGGCAGAAGCGGCGACTGCAGCTGCTGATGCTGCTGCTCAGCGAGCCGAATCTGCTGCTCCTCGATGAGCCGACGAACGATGTTGACGCGGATATGCTCGCCGCGCTGGAGGACCTGCTGGACTCCTGGCCGGGCACGCTGATCGTGGTCTCCCACGACCGCTACCTGCTGGAGCGGGTCACCGACCAGCAGTACGCGATCCTCGATGGCGGGCTGCGGCATGTGCCCGGCGGGGTGGACGAGTATCTGCGGCTGCGAGCCGCACAGGAGCAGCAGGCCGTGACACCGTCGCCGATGAGCGCTCAGAGCAGCGAGGAGAAGACGGCGTCGTCGTCTTCGTCTTCGGAGTTGTCGGGTGCGGAGCGCCGGGCGGTGCAGAAGGAGATCGGTGCGATCGAGCGCCGGCTGGAGAAGCTGTCGGGAAGCATCGACCGTATCCACCAGCGTCTCGCCGACCACGATCAAAGCGACTACGAGGGCTTGCAAGGCCATACCGATGAGCTGCGCGAGGCGGAGGGCGAGGTCGCCGAGCTCGAAGAGCGGTGGCTGGAGCTGTCCGAATCGATCAGCTGACGGGCCAGGGCTCCCGCCCCGCAGACAGAGGTTCGCGCCTGCCGCTTCGTGAGCGACAGGCGCGAATGCTGATCCCGATGACCGGGGTGATCAGGCCTGCGGCGGTCTGTGCTCGTTTCCTGTTTCGGCGGGGGTGGGTTCTCGGTAGGTCTCGGGAACCTCTTCGGCGCGACGACTGGCTCGTGATTCTCCGATCTCCTGCAACGTGAGACGGATCAGCATCTCCGACAGCTTGTGCAGATCGGGTGGTTCGCGATGCACCGCCCTGATAGAGAAATGTCGTTCGTCGTACCGACGCTGCGAGGTCTTCTTCACGTACTTGCCCATCGTGCACTCCTACGCCGAGACCGTCGGTTCGGCGATAACGTGCTCCCGAGAGTTACGCTCCGTGCGCCGCTCGGTGTGCTCGTGGATGCGCACGCGGGCGAGCAGAACCAGGCTGACGGGGCCGATCCAGAGCAACTTGAGCGCCGACCAGATCGCGACCAGCACGATGAGGTTGAGCCAGCCCGGCTCGCCGTCACGGATGATGACGGTCAGTAGGCTCGCGGTGTAGAGGTAGGGGATCGCGAGCAGCATCGCCGGGATGCCCCACTTGAGGCCGCGACGGGTGCGGACCTTGTCGAGCACGATGTTGGTCGGCATCCGGCGGCGCATGAAGACGCGGATATGGATGCTGGCGAACCAGATGAGTCGGAACATGATGCCTCCAAGCACGTAACTGTGGTGAGGCAGTACGTGTGGAGTGTCCCGAAGGACGGCCCCAAAAAGGGGGCCTACATGGTGAGGGGCGAATCTGCCTCTGTGCTTCTCACTCTACGCCGCGCGTACGACGCGCGGTAGCCCCCGCGGGCCGTGCTCGGTCGCTGGCGGTGCACCTTGCCGGTGACCGTCTGGGAAGGGACACAGATCATGGCGAAGCTGGCAGAGCAGGCGAAGGGTGAGCGGCAGGCACGGATGATGCTGTCGATGATCGCCGAGCCTGACGACGCGGCCACCGGCCGCATCCTGCACCGACTCGGCGGGGTCGAGACGCTCCAGCTGCTCGAAGACGACCAGGCCGCGGTGCCGGAGATGAACCGCGCCGATGCGATCGCCTGGCGCAACCGCGTCGCCCCGCGCATTGAGGGCGACATCCCCGCACGAGTTGCGGAGGCGGAACGAGCCGGTATGTCCACGCTCATCCCGACCGATACGGACTGGCCGCACGCGCTCAACGACCTCGGCTCCCGCGCCCCGTACCTGCTGTGGACACGCGGGGCGACCTCCTTCCTCGCAGGCGCTCTCACGGATCGGGTCACGATGACCGGCTCCCGGGCGGCCAGCGAGTACGGCGTCCAGGTCGCCGGGCATCTCGCCGGAGACCTGGCCCAACAGGAGCGCACCATCGTCGCCGGCGGCGGCTACGGCAGAGACGCCGCAGCACACCGGTCGGCACTCGCCGGCGGTGGAGGCACGATCGCGGTACTGGCCGGCGGCATTGACCGTCCCTACCCGCGCGGGAACTCGGACCTGCTGGCCCGGATCGGCGATCTGGGGATGCTGGCCAGCGAGGCTCCTCCGGGGGCGACGCCGACCCGGTGGCGGTTCATGGCCCGCGCCCGTCTGCTGGGTGCGCTCTCGGGCGCGACGGTGATCCCAGAGGCAGGCTTCCGGTCGGGATCGCTGCTGGTGGCAACAGAAGCCCACCGGCATAGCCGCGCCGTCGGAGCGGTCCCCGGCCCGGTCACGTCGGCGGCGAGTGTGGGGCCGCATGAGCTCATCAAGCGCGGACGCGGTGAGATCATCACCGATACCGAGGTGCCCTTTACTCGGTTGATGGGTTGAGTGCAGCGGAAACTAGATCGTTGCCACTACTTCTCCGAGAAGCGAACGTTCAAAACTAGTAAGCGGTATTCTCTCTGTGCCACGCAACACCTGAATTGCTTCAAGCATCTCATCGAGACTTCGGGAGTTCCCAAGTCCGCGTACCAACTGTCGCGATATCTCAAGAGGCAGGCCGTACTCTTCCAACGTAGTGAGATGCGGAGCGGAGAACATGCTCTCAACTCGGGCCGAGAAACCGTCGAATGACCCAGATTCCAATCCGCGCTCCTCAAGAATCTCGCTCACGACTACATCGAGCGCCCTCAACGCAGTGGGAAAATTGTGGTCTAGCCAGTACCGCACGAAATCGAACGCCGCCTCAATCTTCTCGTCAACGCTGGGAGATTGGTCATGCTCGTTCTCAACAAACCCCGCGATAATGTCCTTCATTCGGCCTTCAACGAGAGATGCTTGATTGACTTGATAAGCGACTTGCTGCGCGCTGTATGCGCCGTGCCCACGATGATACGAAGGAGGAATGTAGTTCCACATCAGTTCGCAGACTGCCCGAAGCTCCGCCCATTTTGGGTAGGAAGTAGACCACTGCAGCGGCTGAAGCCGTGACGTGGGCAGCGTGCGAATATGCTTCGCAAGCTCGGTTGCAGCTTCCGGTTCTACCCCCTTTATCGAGCGCAGAACCTTCAGGCTAAGGCCCGACTCTTCTAATACAGGTGACACCCGCTCCCTGGTCTCGTCGCTCCAATCTCCTTCGTCGATCTGCACGAGTAGTGAACTCGGGGCAATATCGCTTTGGCTGACACCAGGAATGTCAATTTCGGGAAACTCTCTCGTCGGGGCATCATGAAAGAGTACGATCTCACCCACGAAATGCTTAAACATTCTGCCAACACGGCCACGTATGTTAGCGAATGTGAAGTAGTTGTATGCCCTATTAGCAACTTTGCGATCAAGAATTATGATGCGTTTTGCTCGGGTATTGACTCCTTCGATCAGAGAGTTCGTGCAGACAAGCGTGTCAAGATCACCGTCTTCGAATCCCTGTACCATCTTTTGTGCGCGCCAACGAGGAAGGCGTCCATGATGCACACCCACACCACGTCGCAGCGCTCTTGAGACAATCCAATCCGGATGGTAGTTCTCTTCGATCCACTCGGCTACTTCCGGTAAGCCCCGACTAACGGTCGCGCCACTTGACCGCTGTTCGATCAGCGCTTCCAAAGCCTTTCGCGTCTTTGCTGGGCTTTGGCAATATACCAACGTGGGGTCACAGGACGAACCAATCAATTCGGCTACTATCGCGAGGCGTTCTTCGTCGTTTGAAGCCTTGATTTTTCTGGTGTCAGCAGCAACGGTGGAGAAATCAGTTCTGATGAAAGAAGCACGAAGGTTAGAAGGGAGGACTGATGCGAGGCCATCCACGACTGGACCCGCAAAGTAAAACTGGGCGCCAGTCTTAGCGAGTCGCAAGAATGCCTGATTCAACATTGATGCGCGTTGTTCTAGAGTGCCTTCGCTCTCCTCCGCGAGCTTGTAGAACTCGTCAATGAAGAACAAATCAACCGCAGGGAGTTGAGGAACCGCGAGCAACCGCTCCTGTGTCATGACCAGGATGTTGCGTTCACTCAACTCCTGGTTCGGGTGGGTGACAATCTTGTACTCACGAAATTGGGAGAGGCGTCGGCGGGTCTCATCCAGAAGTGCGATGGTAGGAACCACGAGTACCAGGTTCTTGTACCTGCCAGTTTGAACTAGTGCATCTATAACCACGCTCTTTCCAAAGCTGGTTGGCGCCGAGAGAATTACATTCTCTCCTTCAACCAGGCGGTGAAATACTTGAGACTGAATGCGGTGGAAGACGGTCTCAGAGGCTGGGTTGGGTCGGTTCATTTCCATGATGACCGCATCCCGAAGAGAGTCATGGTCTGCACCTTGAACGGCATAGGGGTACAGTCCGTGCATCATTGCTAGACTTCGAAGGATTTCGCCCTCGGGTCCCGTCCTACTGATTTTCTCAAGCGCTCGAATTACAAGATCCGTGCTTTCAGATCCGATGCCATTAATTGAAGTGAAAGCAGCAATATCGGATAGGATCTCAAACTCGTCGTCAACCTCACCGCGTAGCAGAGATGTCAGTTCTGCGTGAGAGCCTGCCATGCTTTCAACCTCCCATCGAAAGCGGACGTGAGTTCGGCCTTGGTGTCCATTGGGAAGAAAAACACGTGTGCCCTGATCTGACGAGGAAGTGTCCAGTTCTCGTACCTGTCTCGCAGACTCTTCCAGTTGTTCATGACCTCGGTTCGTAGATCAGCGAGGTACTCCTCAGTGCTCTCCTTGTGCCTGCCCGCAGCTTCGCTGTCATAGGAAATGAAGATAGGAACTACGACACTCTTGAATGTTCTGTCCAACGAGGTCTTTCGAGACAACAGCGCGGTGATCATGTCCCGGTGAGGATAGTCGTCAGGAATCTTGTCGGTTATGGCGGCAAATTCGTACCGCAGGTAGTCGCGACTGAGATGTAGCTTCAGCTCATCATATATTGCGCTGGCTGCACCGTAGCTGTCCTTATAGAGCTTCGATTCGCCAAGCCAGAGTTCTAGTTCCCCGGAGGCTCCTGTATCGACAATGTGGGCACAGTCGAAACCTTTGACAGTGTCGTTGGCAGCGTCTTTGAAGTAGATCCGGGATATAAGTCGCGAACTTCCATAGAACTTGCGCAGAATCATGTGAAGGAGGAGTTCACCAATTTCTCCTCTTCTCTCAAAGTCGATGGTGGCGTAAACACGACTGAGAGCCTTCCCGAGCAGTGCTGTGCCAGTAGCGTGGTTGTACCCTTCCAGTTCTTGCGTAGGAAGAATCCAATCGGCTGCCCAATTGATCAGGTCGACGCTGAGGTCATCGGAGCGCCATGTTCCATCTTCGAAACCGGCGCAAAACGTTGCAGATGGTAAGAGACTGTCGGTGTGATCTACGACGAGTTCAAGGATCGTCTCAGGAACTGGGAGCTTCGTAGCCATTGCCGACAGTTACCTCCGTGGATAGCTGAAGACGCTCAACGGAGGTGCCCATGAGGTCGAAGTTGCTGTCATAGCTACGCGTGCCGCAGCCATGCGGTTGAGTCACATCCTATCCTCTTCGGCTGTAGCCAAGAGGTCCTCTGGCGTGAGTGTCACCAGATGTCACAGGGATCGTTCTTGCCTCCTGACGCTGACAGAACGTTGGGCGACAGAGTCTCCGGTCTGAGGAGTATCCGCAGCTACCCGACGTATGGCTGCCGCTGCGCGGGCGCGGTCAATCTTCTGCGCCGCGCTCTGGGGTGCCGGGCCGAGTGGGGTGTCGTCGCTGATTTGGTAGCGGTCGCGGTAGGCCGCGATGGTCCGGGCGTCACGTCGCCAGCGTGCCTGTTCGCGGTCACCGGACGGCGGGTCACCGAGCGGCTGGGTCCACGGTTCGCCGGTCTGGCGGGCGGTGTCGAGGATCGCGTCGGCGCGGGTCTCGATCAGCTCTCGTCGCTCGGTCAAGGCCTGGAGCATGTCTGCCGCGATCGGGCCCTGCACGTGCGGGATGAGGCCGGCGATCAGCCGCGGGGTCTTCCTCGTGCGCCCCGACCCGGCCGGCTGGGCGGTGGCGCGTGCGAGACGGTAGTGCATGACCTTGGCGATGTCCTCGGCGTCATCGAAGCCGCGAGCAGCCACCAGGCGCGGGAAGAGTGTATCGACGTCGTGGTGGTTGGCCTCGGCGCGGCGCAGCTCGGCAGTCAGCGCTCCGAACGCGACCGAGCCCAGCGTGGCGTCGGCCTGCTCTTCGGTCAGGCCTGAGTCGCGGATGAGGGCGGCCCAGCGGTCGTGTTGGGCGGCTGCGGCGATGGTTTCGTACTCGGCGGCGAGCTGAGCGATCGAGCCCCACTGGTCCTGCTCGGCGGTGATCGTCTCGTGCGCGGAGAGCTCGGCTCCCGAGTGCTGCAGCACTCCGTAGAGGACCGAGCGGCCGGTGGCTTCCTCGTTGTCCGAGGGGTGCGGTGCGGCGTGGTCGTCGGGGCGGTCGAGGACGACGTAGGCGTGGTTGGACTCGCGGCCGCGGGTCATCGCGACGTAGACGTTCTCACGGGTCGAGGACGGCTCGACCAGCACATGTGCGGCATCGACCGTGATGCCCTGCGCCCTATGCGCAGTGACGGCGTATCCCAGATCCACGTGCTCGGCCACGTAGTCGGCCGGCAGCACGATCGACCCGAACCTTCGGCCGGGCTTGCGGATCGTGATCGACCCATCATCGCGCACGTCAGTGACCTGCCACCGTTCGCCGTTGCGCACCCACCCCCGGCCTGTGCCGGTGCGCAGGCGCCGGTCGTTGCGGCGGGTGATGATCGTGTCCCCGACCCCTGCGGACGTGCGCTCGGCCAGCGCGACCTCTCTGGTGGGGCGGATCGTGCCGTCCAGGATCAGGTCGGCACGGGCCCTCGCGTTCAGCGCGGTCACGTCATCGCGGGTCTCGGCGATCAGCACCGACGCCCGTCCGGCGTCGCGGTCGGCACGCCAGGCGGTGTAGGCGGCGTCGATCATGTCCTCGGCGTCACCATCGCTGATGCGGCCGTGACCTGCGTAGGTGTCGATCACGCGGGTGCGGCCGTGGCGCAGATCGAGGGAGGCGGTCTTCTCCCATTCGTGGACGAAGCGGTGCACGTCCACGAGCTCGGGAGCGTCGTCGCGGTCGGCCACGAGCATCCCGAAACTCCCGCCCGCATCGACCGACTGGAGCTGCCCGTAGTCGCCGACCAGCAGCACCTTCGCACCCGCGCCGGCCGCCAGGGCGGTGATGCGATCCAGCGACAGGGTGCCGGCAAGGGAAGCCTCGTCGATGATGACGAGCTGACCTTCCTCGAACGTGGTGCCCTGGGTCAGATGGTTCTGCCACCATTTCGCCGTGTTCTCGGTCGCGATCCCGAGATCCTCACCGAGAACTTGCGCGGCCACCGCCGACGGCGCAAGCCCGACCACCGAGCCCTTCCCGTGCTGCTTCTCCCATGCCTGGCGCAGCGCTGCCATGGCGGTGGTCTTCCCGGCACCGGCCGGGCCGACCAACACGTCGAGAACCCGGCCGGAGACTGCGATCTGGGTGAGCGCTGCCGCTTGGTCGTCGCCGAGCAGGTGCCCTTCCCGGTCGGGCTTCGCGGTGATCTTCTCGACCGTCTCGACCTCGACCATCGGGCCGGTCAGGGTGCGGGAGCGTTCCAGGAGACGGTCTTCGGCCTTCAGCAGCACCGTGGAGGAGAACACGGTCGAGTGGCGGCGCCGGAACACGCTGGTGCCGTCTGGGCGGCGGAAAGCGGCCGGGCTGGTAGCGAGCTCGGGCGGCGTCAGCCGCAGTGAGGCCTGCTCGGCGGCATCGGCGATCATCCCCACGGTGGCCTCCCGGTCGCTCGCGGTCGCGAACCGCCATTCTATCGACTGTCGGCTTGCCTCGGCGTGGAGGTTCCATCGCCGCCAGGTCGAGCGCTTCTCGCCCACAACCTCGACCACCGAGGCGCCGAGCTTGGCGATCACCTCTAACGGCACATCATCAGTCCGCAACGGCCGCACCTGCTGCGCCGTGGCGAGGAGACCACCGGCCCAGCCGGTCGCGTCCTCACCCAGTAGACGGCCGGCCCGCTCGCGCCAGCCGCTCGTCAGGTCGGCCAGGGAGTGGACCTGCTTCTCGGGGCGGGTGGCGAGGGTGGCCTGGGCGCGCAGGCGCACGATCGTCCGCGCCGAGGGCCGGCGACCGTGCTCGGCGGTGTAGGCGGCGATGAGCCGGTCGGCCTCGGCATCGATATCGCGGGCGCGGGAGGAGAACTCCTCGATCAGCTCCTCGCTGACCCCGGTGATCTCCCACGCCGGGTTACGGTCCCGGCCCCGATCCCGCGCCTCCCACTCCACGCCGAGCGTGCCGGTGAGGCGGTCGGCCAGAACCGCGTTGTAATGCTCCGAGAGCGCGACCACCGCCGCATGCATGGGCCGCCCGTCCAGCGACCGCCAGCGTCCGTCCAACGCGGTCTGGACCTTGTTGGAGATCACGACGTGGGTGTGCAGCTGCGGGTCCCCGGAGCGGCTGTCGTAGTGATCGAAGGCCGTGGCGATCAGGCCGGTCACGTCGACCTGGGCGACCGCGCCATCGGCGGCGGTGTAGCCGGTGCGGGTCGCGGCGACCTCGCGCTCCATGAAGTCCACGACCTCGGCGACCGCGTCGTGATGCGCCTGAGCGATCAGGGCCTGCGTGCCGGCGTCGGCCACGCCCCACAGCACCGAAACGGACTTCGGCACCGAAAACGTGTAGTCGAAGCCCGCAACCGAACGGCGGTTGCCCCGCTCGATCTCCTCGGCCTCGATCTGGCTGATCTGCTCGGCACGCTCACCCATCCCCAGGCCAGGGTCGAGGTCCGCGACGCGCTGCTCGATCCGTTCCGCGACCGAGACGTACCGTGGGAAGGCCCGCCCGAGCGGGTCGCCGCTGACGGGGTCGCGGCCCATGCCGATCAGCAACTGCAACTGCGACTCTGAGACCTCATCGCCGTGAACGATCTGCCCGTCGCCGAGGCCGTGCAGAGCCGACCCCATCCAAGTGCCCGGTGGTGTTCCCTCCTCCGTGTAGTACCTGGTCAGCGGGGTCGAGAGGGAGCGATCGCCGTCGGCGGCAGCGATCGTGCGAAGCAGGTACTTGTACCCGTCACCCGCACTCATCACCCGCATCGAGACCGTCATGCAGATCAGGTGAACCGCGCAGTCACCATGCAGAACGGTGACAATGTCCGAGCGGCGTGCGTTACTCTGCGTAGCACCTCGTCAACGTAACGGTATTGACAGCCGTCGGTCACGGCGTTCGCACGTCTGAGCGGAGTAGTTCCGCGCCGCGTTCGCCCCTCGACGATGAT
Source organism: Brevibacterium sp. FAM 27836 (assembly GCF_051351055.1). Classification (NCBI taxonomy): domain Bacteria; kingdom Bacillati; phylum Actinomycetota; class Actinomycetes; order Micrococcales; family Brevibacteriaceae; genus Brevibacterium; species Brevibacterium sp. FAM 27836. Next base: position 3,052,933 of record NZ_CP195711.1, on the reverse strand, counting down.
TTTTGGCTATGGTGGATGTGTAGACACGGGGTGCCCGACGCGGGCTGAGATCACACCCGGGAACCTGATCGAGTTCGGACTCGCGGAGGGATGTCGATGAACGACGTTATGCAGGCACACTTGCGGGTGCTGGCGCGCACTCCCGTTTCCAGGCTCGACACGAGCGAGAGATGGAGACGGGACTTTGATTCCGAACGTATTGACCATCGCGGGCACTGACCCCACCGGGGGCGCGGGGATCCAAGCCGATCTGAAGGCTTTCTCCGCGCAGGGCGCTTACGGGATGAGCGTGATCACGGCCGTCGTTGCTCAGAATACACAGGGTGTGCAGGGCTTCGTCGCTCTGGAGCCGGGATTCGTTGCGGATCAGATCGCCGCGGTGTTCGAGGACGTGCGCGTAGACGCAGTGAAGATCGGGATGGTCGCCAACGCCGCTATCGCCGAGGCGATCGCCGAGAGTCTGGACCGCTACACGAAGTGCCCGGTGGTGCTCGACCCAGTGATGGTCGCCAAGAGCGGAGATCATCTCCTCGAGCAGGACGCCGTCGACACGATCCGCGAGCGACTGGTGCCGCGATCCACCGTGATCACCCCGAACCTCCCCGAGGCCTCGGTCCTGCTCGGACGCGACACCGAGATCGGCGACCTCGCAGGGATGCGGGCGGCGCTGGATGAGCTGCGTGGCCTCGGAGCCGGCTGGGTGCTGCTGAAGGGCGGTCACCTCGGCAGCGGCGAGAGCATCGACATCCTCACCGGTGCCGAGACCATCGAGCTGACCGCACCGCGCATCGACACCGTGAACAATCACGGCACCGGCTGCACCCTGTCGGCCGCGCTCGCCGCCCTCCTCCCGGGCCAGGCCGTGCCCGTGGCGGTGCAACACGCAAAGGAGTACCTCACCGAGGCGCTTCTCCGCGCCGGAGACCTGGAGGTCGGCTCCGGTCACGGCCCCGTCCACCACTTCCACGCCCTCTGGGGCGACGCACTTGACCGAGGAGGAGAACGATGACCGAGAGATTCACCGACGCGCTGCGCGATCAGAACCGAGACACCTGGGAGCGGGCGGTCTCGCACCGCTTCGTGCGCGAACTGTTCGACGGCAGCATCGACGACGCCGTGATGGCTGGCTACCTCGTGCAGGACTATCGCTTCCTCGACGGCTTCCTGGTACTGCTCGGCTCTGCGGTCGCGAGCGCCGACGCGCTCGAGCCGCGGCTGAGGCTGGCCCGCTTCATCGGCGAAGTCGCGGGCGACGAGAGCACCTACTTCCTGCGCGCCTTCGACGCGCTCGGCGTGACCGAAGAGCAGCGTGAGCTGATCCCCGACACGGAGGCGACCACCGCGTTCACGGCGCTGTTCCGCGAGGCGGCCGAGACCCGCGAGTACGCGGTGATTCTTGCGGTGCTGCTCGTCACTGAATGGCTGTACCTCGACTGGGCCACGAACGCGCCTGAAGCGCTGCCGGAGAGCTTCGTGCATGCCGACTGGATCACGCTCCACGACTACCCCGGGTTCCACGACCTCGTCGCCTTCCTCCGCGCCGAGCTCGACCGGGTCGGCCCCGCGCAGCAGGCGCTTGCCGAGGACTTCTTCGCGCGGGCCGTCGCGATCGAGCTGGAGTTCTTCGACGCCAGCTATACCCACCCGTTGGAAGGAGTAGCCCGATGACCCTCTTCGCAGACCTGAAGACCGCGATCGGCCCCGAGTGGCGGACCTACACCGAGCACGAGTTCGTACAGAAGCTCAGCGAGGGCACCCTGCCGCTGCCCGTGTTCCAGGACTACCTGGTGCAGGATTACCTGTTTCTCGTGCAGTTCGCCCGCGCGAACGCGTTGGCCGCGTACAAGAGTCGCAGCCTCGCCGACATCACAGACGCGAGCGGAGCGCTGCGCGCGATCCTGCACGAGACCGAGCTGCACTGTCGCCTCACCGCGAGGTGGGGCATCCCGGAAGACGAGCTCGATGCGGCGCCTGAGAAGCAGGCGACGGTCGCCTACACCCGCTACGTGCTGGACACCGGCATGTCGGGCGACCTGCTGGACCTGCACGTCGCACTCTCCCCTTGCACGATCGGTTACGGCGAGATCGGCGTCGCTCTCGATCCGGCGCGCCGGGCCCGCGAGGGTCACCCGTACGCGGAGTGGATCGCCGAGTACGCCGGTCCCGAGTTCCAGGGAGCCGCAACGGCTGCGATCCAACGCCTTGACGCGTTGACCGGCGGCGAGGTCACCGAACAGCGGTTCGAGGCGCTTGTGCAGGTGTTCCGCGCCGCCACCCGGCTGGAGGCCGATTTCTGGCAGCAGGCACTCGACTCCGCCGCCTGATCAGCTGCTCAGGGCTTCGAGCAGTGTGCGTTCGAGCCGCGCGAACTCGGGGTGAGCGATGGTCTCGATGCCACGCGGCCTGGGAAGTGCGACATCGATCACCATGCGCACGGAGGCTGGGCGTGGGGTGAGTACGACGACGCGGTCGGAGAGCAGGATCGCCTCGCGAACGTCGTGTGTGATGAGCAGGGCGGTCCAGTCGTGCTCGATCCAGACCTGCTGCAGCCAGGCCTGCAGCTCCTGCTTGGTGAGCGCATCGAGCGCACCGAAGGGTTCGTCGAGCAGCAGGGTCTGCTGTTGCTGCACCACGGTGCGCAGCAGCGCCGCGCGCTGCCGCATCCCGCCGGACAGTTCGAACGGCAGAGCATCCTCGAACCCCGAGAGGCCGAAGCGAGGGAACCACTCGCGTACCTGTTGCTGAGCAGCACGGCGCTTGATCCCTTGCACTTCGAGGCCGAGTGCGGCGTTCTCGGCGATGCTGCGCCAGGGAAAGAGGAGATCCTTCTGGGGCATGTAGGCGGCGTGGTTGCAGGATCCAGCCGCTTCTCGTCCGTCGACTCGGATGCTACCCGAAGTGGCCTGGTCGAGGCCGGCGATGATGTTGAACAGGGTGCTCTTGCCGCACCCGGACGGCCCGATGATCGAGACGAGCTCGCCTGGTGACACGTGGAGCGAGACGGCGTCGAGCACACGACGGGTCTGACCGCGTCGCAGTTGGAACTCGCGGGTGATCTCGTCGAGTTCGAGGCGGGGCGCGGTTTCAGCGCTCATTCGCCGCCCTCCTTTCCTTCAGGTGCCAGGGGATGACGAGCCGTTCGATGAGGTAGGTGGAGAGGTAGAGGGTGATGCTGACGAGTGCCGTGACGGCGACTGCGGCGAGCACGAGGTCGGTGCGGAACGCGTTCTTCTGCACGCTCATGTAGATTCCAAGCCCTTCTTTCGCGCCGACGTATTCGGCGAAGATCGCCCCGATCACCGCGTAGGTGATCCCGATTCTGAGCGAGGTGAAGAACAATGGGAGTGCCGAGGGGAGCCTGACGAGCAAGAACTCGCGGATCCTCCCCGCCCCCATGCTGCGCAGCAGTGCGGAGGCTTCCCGGTCTGTGTGTGCGAAGCCTTCGACGAGGCCGATCGTGATCGGGAAGAAGGTGACGAGGGCGACCACGAGGATCTTCGGTAGCAGCCCGAATCCGAACCAGATGATCATGAGCGGCGCGATCGCGATGACAGGGATGGTCTGCGAGGCGACCAGCAGAGGGATGAGGCCTCGGCGCATGAGCGGTGAGAAGTCGATGGCGATCGCGATTATCCATGCGCACACCAGGGAGACGCCGAAGCCGACCGCTGTCACGCTGAGCGTGGCCGCGGCGTGATCGACGATCGCGGCGCGGTGCTCCCATCCCGACTCCGCGACACGGGACGGGGCGGGGAGCACCTGCGGGCGCGCCCCGGTCAGGTGCACGGCCGCCTCCCACACTGCGACGAGCACGGTGAGGAAGACGAGCGGCACCCACAGGTTCGCCCAGGAGCGCGCCCGCACGATCAGTCCTGCAGGTACTCGTTCGTGAAGAACTCCGACCAGTCCGGCTGCTCGTCGAGCGGCTTCCCGTCGCGGTCGGTGAGCAGCCCTGTATCGAAGAGGAACTCGCCCAGCTCGCTCCAGTGCTCCTCGGTCTGCAGGCCGAAGTCGCCGTTCTCATCGAGCATGTAGCCTTCGGAGAGCATCTGCTGCCCTGCGACCAGCAGGTCCAGCTCGGTGAGCAGACCGGAGTTCTCCTCCTGCAGGATCTCCGCCGTCGCCTCCGGATCGGCGATCGAGTCCTCATATCCTCGGGCCAGCGCCTGCACGAAGTCGCGCGCCACATCGGGGTTCTCCTCGAGCCAAGTACCGTTGCCGACGACGATCACCTGATAGGCGTCGGGGAACCCGTAGTCGGTGTAGGCGAAGTTCTTCAGCTCGATCCCGCGCTGCTCAGCCTCGACGCCCTCCACCGCGACGAACGGAACGGTGAAGTCCACGTCCCCCGAATAGAGCGCCTCGTATGCGCTCGTGCCGAGCACGACAGTCTCGAAGTCGCCTTGACCGCCTGCGGCCTGCACGACACCCTGCATGGTGATCGTTTCGGCGGGGTTGTCGAAGCCGCCGAAGACGAGACCGTCGAGGTCTGCGGGGCTAGTGATGTCGTCGCGGTCGCCGAGCACAGCGACCTCGGTCGCCCACGTCTGCTGCACGGCGAGCACCGATGTGAGGTCGGCGCCGGAGGCGATCGACATGGAGGCGGTGTCCTGGAAGCTGATACCGAACTCCGCCTGACCAGCGTCGACGAGCACCTCGGGGTTGCTGTTGTTGAACGGCAGGATCTCGACATCGATGCCGGCGTCTTCGAAGTACCCCTCGTGCAGGGCCACGTACAGGCCAGTATGGTTCACGTTCGGGGTCCAGTCGAGCGCGAAACGCACGGTCGTGCGCTGATCATCGGCCGGGGCATCGTTGTCGGTGCCGGCGCAGCCGGTGAGGACGACGGTGGTGAGCGCGATTGCGCTGGCTGCGGTCAATGCGCGTCGGAATCTGGGTGAGATGGTCACGGTTCTCCATGTTCTGTTCGGGGAATGAGGTTTGGGAATCAGGGGCGGTTCGTGCTCAGCCCCAGGCCCGCACGAATCGGCGCGCGGTCGCCTTGGGGTCTTCGGCGGCGCAGATCGCGGAGACGATGGCAGCCCCTGCGGCGCCGTCGTCGCGCAGCCGGGCGATATCGTCTATACCGATGCCGCCGATCGCGACCGAGGGCACCGACGCCGCGGCCGCCAGGCGTCGAAAGCCGTCGAACCCCAGCGCCGGAGGATGGTCCGGCTTGGTGGCCGTGGGGCGGATCACGCCGATGCCGAGGTAGTCCACAGTGCCTTCGGGTAAATGCGTCACCGCTGCGAGGTGCTCGTCACTGTTCGCTGTCAGGCCGATCACGGCATCGGGGCCGAACTCGTCGCGCGCCGATCGCACGGCGGGGTCACCCTGCCCAAGATGCACCCCGTCGACCGGGATGCCGCGTTCTCTCGCTGCTATCGCGACATCGAGCCGGTCGTTGACCAGCAGCAGCGCGCGGCCCTGGATCGCTTCCGCCAGACGTTCGAGCTCACGCAGATGTGCATCGAAGCCGGCATGCTTGTCGCGCAGCTGTACGGTGCGCACCCCGCCATCGACGGCTGCCCGCACGGTCTCCGCCACGCCCCGTTCACCGCAGAGCGCACGATCGGTCACCAGGTAGATGCCGAGGTTCACGCCCCACCGCCCGGCGCCGTCTCGGCGCGCACCTGCTCCGACGCGCTCACCTCCGCTGCGCTGATCGCGTACAGCGCGTCGAGCAGACGGGCAGCGAACGACCCGGGCCCCGCCGTCTCTGCAGCGGCCCGCTCAGCGGCGATCCCGTACACGACATGCGCAGCAGCCACCGCCTCGACCGGTGAGAACTCACCACGGATGGCAGCGAATGCCGCGATCAGCGCACCCAGCGCGCACCCACCGCCGGTGATCTTCGTCAGCGGCAGATCGCCGTTTGAAACCCGGAGGATGCGCTCACCGTCGGTGACCAGATCCACCGGCCCAGACACCGCCACGACTGTGCGCAGGTCTCTCGCCAACCGCATCGCGATCGGTGCGGCCGCCTCGGTCTCATCCGCACTTTCGACGCCCTTGCCACCCGTTCCGGCCCCCGCGAGCGCGAGGATCTCGGAGGCGTTGCCCCGGATCGCGAACGGGTGCTGGGCGGCGAGCTTCTCGGCGAGAGCTGTCCGGATGGGCAGCGACCCGATCGCGACCGGATCGAGCACCCACGGCGTGCCCGCATCGTTCGCCACGGCGACCGCTTCCTCGGACGCCGCACGCTGCTCCGGGATCGGCGTTCCCAGATTCACCAACAGGCCCCCGGCGACACGGGCGAACGGTCCGGCCTCGCCGACGATGTCGACCATCGCCGGTGCCGCGCCGATGGCCAGCAAGGTGTTCGCGGTGAAGTTCGTGACCACCGAGTTAGTGATGCACTGCACCAACGGGGTCTGCGCCCTCAGCTCACCGAGCAGAACCGCGGATGATGAGACAGACATGAACTCTCGCTTTCTTCCACTGCGAAAGAAAGTCGATCACCATGACGGCACGCCGAAAGCGGACACCTGGATCGGTATCTCGAACGCGCTGAAGTCATCCGGACATTCCCTTCGCCAGTACGAACTGGATCAGGTTCGACGGGTGTGATCTCAGCCGCTGGGTGCGGCACCCCGTGTCACTGCCCACTACCCTAACGCATTCGGCCACAACTGGGAGCACTCCCGTGGAACGCTAGGGCCGCCGATGGTCAGGAGCACGGCAGATCCTGGCGGGGGCTGTCGACGGTGATTCGCCGACACTGAACCAGATCGGTGCAGCCCACGGTGTCAGGGACCATATAGAAAGATCAAATACCAACACGGGCAGCCGACCACGGCCCCATCCTGGTACAAAACCATGCGGTCGGCAGGAGCACGGAGACGCTGAGGACTACCAGCCTCTGAGGGGCTCCGGGTGAGATCGGCCGGCGGCATCGGCGCCCTCCACTCCTGCTGCACGGAACCCGCACCTCCGTCAGTACACGAAAAAAGCGGCGGGAGTGAACGCAAGACCTCGGATAAACGTTCCCTCGCAAAGAGCCAGCGACCGATGAGCAGCACAAATCCTCGGTAGACTGGTGTGACGTGACACGGGGTGCTGCACGGGATCTGCGGCTGAGATCACACCCGTCGAACCTGCTCTAGTTCGAACTAGCGAAGGAATGTCCAAGTGAGTGCTTCCACCTCTCCGTCCCGTCCGATCGTCGCGACGATCGCAGCAGTCATCCGTGGCGGCGACGTGCTGCTGGTGCGTCGCGCGAACCCGCCAGATGTCGGGCGGTGGGGCTTCCCTGGGGGGAAAATCGAAACCGGCGAAACAATTCAGCAAGCCGCCCTACGCGAGTTGCATGAGGAAACCGGCGTGCACGGTGAGGCACGCGAGGTGTTCACCGCTGTCGATGCCTTCCATCACGACGACTCCGGCACCCTCCTCCAGCACTTCGTCCTCGTCGCGGTGCGGTGCGACTGGCGAACCGGGGTACCCGTGGCAGCTGATGACGCGCTGGAAGCACGCTGGTTTTCAATCGAAGACCTCGAACACGGAGACCTTGCACTCAGTCTTGATGTGCGCGAAGTTGCCGAGACTGCCTTCCGGCTCGCGCAAAGCTCTTGAACTATCTCAATACGTTTGAATGATACCGAACGACGGAAAGAGGACAACTACTTTTGGAACCGCACGGGGTTCCTGGTAGATGCAGTGCGACACAATGCGGGTTCTGTCAGTTGATCGTTTCGTGACGATCCCAGAAGTCTCGCAGTCGCATAGCGAGAGATTCAGGGCGTTCTTCCGGTACGAAATGCCCGCAGTTCTCGATGATGCCACCTTCAAGGAGAGACGTGCTATCTCGGGTTTCTTCGACGTAGTCTCTCCACTTACTCAGCACTGGAGCTTGGGCCGCGAGCCCGTGATCTCCCCAAAGGGCCAACGTGGGAACGGTGACCCGGTACCCCACCTGATGGTCGTGTTCATCGTGATCGAGGTCTTCCCAGGTCGCTCGGTAGTCCTCGAATCCCGCATGCATTGCGCCCGGTTGCTTGAAGGACTCGATGTAGTGACCGATCATCGGTTCGAGACGGTCGCGCCGCAGTGTCCATCGATGGAATAAATAGCGAAGATACTCTTCTTCCCGACCAGATGTCATTGCCTCGGGGAGGTCGTGCTGCATATGGAAGAGCCAGTGGAAAAATCCGGCCGCCGTCGCGGTATCGGATTGGAACATCGCATGCGTGGGCACGACATCCAAGACCGCGAGCGTCCTGATCCGGTCAGCCTGGTCGAGCGCGAACCTGTGCGCTACTCGTGCCCCACGGTCGTGGCCGACCACATGGGAACGTTCGACGTCGAGTGCGTCGAGAAGTTCCACGATGTCGGCAGCCATGCGACGTTTGGAGTACCCGCCCTGGGGCTTGTCGCTGAGCCCGTAGCTGCGCAGATCGGGGGCGATGACCCGATAGGCGTCTGGCAGGAGCGGGGTGAGCTGATCCCAGCAGGCTGAGGTTTGCGGCCAGCCATGCAGGAGCACGACCGTCGGAGCATTCGGGTCAGTGTTCCCTGACAGCGTGTAGTGCAGGCGAATCGAAGGCAAGCTCAGAACATCAATCACAATTCGATACTAACCGCATAAAAGGGTTAGCTCATAGAATGAGGTCTGTGACTGCATCACAGCGTTTCGAGCCTTGGCTGTTCTACGGCGGATCAGTGGCGCTCGATTTCGTCAACACACTGCGAGACCGGGCTACGACGCCCCGCGAGACACTGACCTCCCCGGAAACACTGAGGGTGTGGGCAGGGCAAGCCCGGCTCGTTCCACCTGAATCTGGGTTCGGCGTCGAGACCTCCATCACGGACCAGGATCTGAGCGACTGCCTTGATCTGCGTGAGAGTATTGATGCCTTGCTTGTCCCTCAAACAGCGCTGCATTCGCGGCACATTTTGCTGGTCAACCGATGGGCTGCTGCGGCTCCGCGTCAGGAGATTGACGAATCAGACCCTGAGTTGGTCATAACCAAAATGGCATCGATAGAGAACGTGTTTGGAGTGCTCGCGGCAGATGCAATCTCGATTATTGCCCAAGGAGAACAGTCACGGATCAAGGTGTGTTCGCACCAGAGGTGCGGAATACGTTTTATCGATCGGTCACGCTCGCAGCAGCGCCTCTGGTGTTCCATGCAACGATGCGGCAACCGCGCTAAGGTCGCCCGCCATGCCGCCGGGCGAGACAACAAGTCTTAGCTCAGGCTGTCGGTAAGGTTGTGAACAGAAAGCACCGATCAGGACCGTGTTACTTTTGCAGGCCCACGGGGTTCCTTCCTCGGTGTAATACCGCGTCAACGGTGTCGAGAGAGAGCGGTCGTCATCGATCGCGTCGGTGAGCGCGCCAAGCTTCGCTGGCGGAGTAGCGGACGGTGGTTGGGGCTGGCGGTCAGGTGTACGTGATCGACGGTGGTCTGCCGCCCCTGATGAAGTTTCCGAGGTAGGCGACCACGCGGTCTGCTTCGGAGCCGAATGGGTTGTCGGTGACCATGTACGTCCAGGTCGATGACGGGCGGCGCAGGCCGAGATCGCCGAGGGTTGTGGCGTCGTCGGGTGCGTTGTCGAGAACCCGCCGGACTGCTGCGAGGGCGTCGGGGCCGAGGCTGCGGAACGAGTCGCCGGCGATTCGATTGAACTCGTCCAGCGGGTTCTGCCTACCCAGAACTCGCAGGTGGATGCCCTCGCGGACGGCGGCGAGGTGGTTCAGGTGATCGGTCCAGGCGCGGTCGAGCTGGTAAAGCACGACTTCCGTGGCGAGGCGGCGACGTTGCGCCGCCCATGCGCCCGCCCGGCCGGGAGCATCCGTGAAGACCTGCTGGAGGTAGTCATCGAGCGCGTCGGGTTCGGTGAGGAGGCGTTCGCGGGTATCCAGGATCGCCTGTCGATGCTGGTCGGTCATGGTGTGGTAGCTGCGGGTGGTGCGGTGCAGCTGCAGCAATTTGCCCTCGGCGACGCGCTGCGAGTGCTCGTAGAGACGCGCGAACTTCCGGTCGCCGATGAGCCCGTCTGGGGCGATGGAGCGGGGCTGGTCGCTGATGCGGAGCTGTTCGGTCACCACGTCGTCTTCGAGGCTGGTGTAGAACACGGACCTGCCGGGGTCGCCTTGCCTGCCCGACCTGCCGCGCAGTTGCCGGTCGAGGCGGGCCGAGTCGTATCGTCCGAGCCCGATGACGAGCAGGCCGCCGGTCTCGGCAGCTCCTGGACCGAGTTGGATGTCGACGCCTCGGCCGGCCATCTGTGTGGACACGGTGACCGCACCGTGCTCGCCGGCGCGGGCGATGATTTCAGCCTCGGCAGCGTCGTTCTTCGCGTTGAGTACCCGCGCTTCGACACCCAGCTCGGCGAGCAATCGGGCGAAGCGCTCAGAATCGGCCACGCTGCCGGTACCGATGAGCACCGGCTGTCCCGCATCATGGGCTGCACGCACGGCGTCGGCTGCGGCGGTGTCGCGTTGCTCGACGGTGGCGAACAGCCGGTCTGCGGCGTCCTCGCGGATGCAGGGGCGGTGGGTGGGGATGACCCCGGTCTTGATGTCGAGGTCTTCGGCGAGGCGCTCGGCCGCTTCGAGGGCGGTGCCGCTCATCCCGGTGAGGGTCCGATAGCCGCGGGCGACTGTCTCCACGAGCACCTGGTCGAGGATCTCAGCTTGCCCGGTCACCTCCAGTCCCTCTTTGCGCTCGATGGCGGCGTGGAGACCGTCCGGCCAACGCTGACGATCCGCGACCCGGCCACGGGCATCGTTGACCAGCTGCACCCGTCCATCGGTGACGAGGTAATGCACGTCGCGTTCGACCAGCGCGTGCGCGTGCAGTGCGACATGCGCCGCCGTCAACAGTTCGACATGCTCCTGCGCATATAGGTCATCGATGCCGAGCGCCGATTCGACACGAGCGATACCTGCCTCGGTGAACGCGACGCTGCGCCGGTCGCCCTCGACCTGATAGTGCTCCTCCTCGGTCAGTTCCGCGATGACCTGCGCCAAAGATGCTTCTTCTGGTTGCGGGTCGGCGTCGCCGGCGATCACCAGCGGCACCATCGCGTCATCGAGCAGCACGGCGTCGATCTCATCGACCACCGCGGCGTCCAATCCCGGCACCAGCCGCCGTGCCTCGGGGAGGCGCTGGCGGTCGCGCAGCAGATCGAACCCGATCTGGTGCACCGTCGCGTACACGACGTCAGCCCGGTACGCTTCGGAGCGATCCGGCTGACCCATTCCGTCGACGACCGCAGCGCAGGTTAGGCCGAACGCGGAGAACAACGGTTCTCCGGCATCGGCGTCTCGGCCCGCCAGGTAGTCGTTTGCCGAAAGCACGTGCACGCGCCGGCCGGCCGCGGCGAGACCGGCGGACACGAGGAACCCGACCAGCGTCTTGCCCTCGCCCGTGGCCATATCGACTACCCGGCCGCGTAGCATGCTCACGGCGGCGAGCAGCTGCACCTCGAACGGCTCCAACCCCAGCCGACGCCGCGCCACCTCACTCGCCACGCCGAGAAAGCGCGCCAGCTCGTCATCATCGTCCAAACTGATCGACACGGACCCAGCCGAACGTCTCAGAAGATCGTCGTCAGTGAAGCAACGCAGCGACGCGCGCTGGGAGACGATGCCCTCGACCAGCGACGCATACGTGCGCAGGTTCGCCGTGCCAGGATCCTGGCGGAAACGACTCACCCACCTCAGAGGGCGCTGCCACCACGCCCCCTGTTCACGCAACGGCTCGGGTCCGACCATCACCTCACGCTACCTGACCACCCTGACCGGGATCAGGGAACAGCTACTGGCACGGACTCGGCTCGACCTCGCTCAAGCCGCCTCCTGGAAGCGGTAAGTCCGCATCCGAGTAGGCTGAGCAGCGCAGAATCAGGCCAATCAGGACGCTCGTACTTTTGCAGGACTACGGGGTGTCTTTCTCTGTGTATAGACGGTTCAGTATCGATCGCATTATGTTAATCGGGGTCGTTCGCCTTTGCTGTCGCCATGATGAAAGCAGAAATGAGTAGTGATTATGTTCTCAATTGCGAGGAGACGTTGCCGATCCAGCGTCGTTGTTCCGGGGTTTCCACCGCTTGCGGATGGTAGTTCTTTCTTACCCAGGCCACGGCGGCATTGGCGGGTACCCCACCGATGATGGCGAGCGCGGCTAAGGCCGTTCCCGTTCGGCCTATGCCGCCGTCGCAGGCGATCTCGACCCGTTCGATTGCGGCTCGTTCGTACGCCTCATGGAGTGCTGCGACGGCGTCAGCCGTGGAGGTCGGGAGGGAGAAGTCCTGCCATAGAACCCAGCGGTGTGGCCAGAGATCGATACGCGGGGCGCGTCCCAGGAGATAGAACCCGAACTGAGGATCGAGTCCGTTGGGAAGCGGCGCGAGTAGGCCACGCCCTCGAACCCGGCGGCCATCGGGAAACTCAACCACGCCGTTACCGGTTTCCCATGTCTCGATCGCGTTCATGTCGCGGTGCCTATGCTTCATTTCGTCGGTCGATACAGAGGGTTGCGACGAGGTCTTCGTGGAGTTGGAACCAGACGCGGTGGCAGGAGTCGATGTCGGTCTTGTCGATCCAGTCAAGTTCCCCGCTCATGGCCCTGCGTAACGCCAACTCGTACCGCGCGACGTAGCCGTCGAACCTTGCGAGAACGGCAGATAGATTCTCGATCAAAGGAGCAAGTTCCGTTCCGAGGGCCGTCAGTTCTTCGAGAACCCGCCCATCCCATGCGCGATCGAAATGATCATTGGGCGCGAACTGATGCGTTTCGGTCGGTTTGATCTGCCAGTCGGTGACCGCTCGCAACAAGCGAGCGTTGAGCGGGAGGAAGACCCGGTAGGTGGACGCAACTACGCCATCGGGGTCGGCGCTCACGCGCTCTGCCGCGAGTTGGCGCTCGTTCTCCGCCTTGCCAAAGTCGGTGAGCGACCACCCATCGAGGTCGGCGAACGCGACGTGCTGCACCCACCCCGCATGTTCCGCGACGCTCAACTGGCGCAGCGCGTCGGCGTGGCTCGTTCCTGCACGCTCGGCAACCGCTTCGCTGTCGGCGAACCCCACGAGCCGCACGGCGTGCAGCACGAGTAGTGATGCCGCGGAATGATGGGTCATATTCGCTTGTCCTGCCGGGCGCTAAGGCGGTTGACGTACTGCTGGCACGCCTGTGGCGAGCGGAAGCCCATCGCCTCGGCGATCTGCGCCCAGGTCAGCCCCTCGTTGCGAGCTGCGAAGAGCAGACCGATCTCCACGCTCTCAACCTCGGCGCGAGCGGCCGGGAGCAACGAGAGCGCTCCCAGGAGTTCATCCGGGGTCAGTTCGGATGAACGCCACAGGGCGTACTGCGTCAGCTCGACCGCTGACGGCGGAGCCGGTTCAGGTCGCCACGGCCGCGGCTCCAACTGGTCTGCACCTTTGTCGAGAAGCATGCCTTGGGCGTTGCGCTCACGCTCGGCCTGCGCATGGTCGGCGGGGCCGGGTCGTTCGAGGTCGTGCTTGCGTTCCATGCCACCCATCCTGCTACGATCAACACACTGTTGTCAATACTTCATTGATTGGTGGTGTGATGCTCACAACGCTCTCCGAGGCGAGCCGGACGGACACGGGCGGGAAAGCGGCGACGCTCGGAGTGCTGCTGCGCGCGGGGCTGCCGGTACCCGATGGGTTCGTCGTGCCGAGCGGCATCCAGCGGACCGGCATCGAGGTCGGGCGCTCGTTGCGCGATGCGGTTGCCCGTGAACTGGCGCGGATGGGCGACCCTGTGGTGGCCGTGAGGTCATCGGCGACGGACGAGGACAGCGCAGAGGCGTCGGCCGCGGGCCAGTACGAGACCGTCCTCGGCGTGCGCGGCGCAGACGATGTGTGCCAGGCGGTCGCGACCTGCTGGGCTTCGGCCCGCGCCACGCGAGTGGGCGACTACTGGACTCGCTCAGGTGACACGTCGCCGCAGGCTTCGGGCATGTCAGTGCTCGTGCAGCCGGTCATCGAGGCCGATGTCTCAGGAGTCATGTTCACCCCTCAGCACGCCGATGAGCCGACGCGGATCGAAGCGTCTTGGGGGCTGGGTCTGCCAGTCGTGGGCGGTACCGTCGCCCCCGACGCCTACGAGGTCACCCCGGACGGGATCGTCGGCTTCTCGGCGGGAAGCAAGCAGACCCGTGTCGACCTGGATCACGAGCACGGCGGTGTCGCGACCAGTGCCGTCGCCCCCGACCGGCAATCCGCGCGCACCCTGGACGACGCCACGGTCACAGCCTTGGCCGACCTGGGCTGGATCGCGACTGCGCTTGGCGGGCCGCAAGACGTTGAATGGGCGGTTGCTGACGGCACTGTCTGGATTCTTCAAGCACGTCCGATCACCGCCGCGCTTCCGGCCCGCAAGGTTCATGATTCGTCCGATCAGGCCGGGGTGCTGAGCGGCACTCCGGGTGCTCACGGAACCGTCACCGCGGCGGCTCGTGTCGTGCGCGGGCCTTCGGACTTCCCGACTGTCCGCGCGGGTGACATCGTGATCTGCCCGTACACCGGTCCCGCTTGGACGCCGCTGTTCACTGTCGCCGCCGGGGTCGTCACCGAGACCGGCGGCGCGCTCTCGCACGCCGCGATCGTCGCCCGCGAGTACGGCATCCCTGCCGTGCTCGGCATCGACGGCGCCACTGCCCATATCGAGAACGGTGACCGAATCACGCTTGACGGGACAGCCGGAACTGTGACCGTTCTTTGACCCCAAACCCTACCCCCGACTGAAAGGAGAGCGGGAGCATCGTCATGATGCTCCCGACCCACTCATGGCAACCAGGTATCTCTACATTGCCCGGCACGGTGACGCCGACGCGTTCGGCAACCTCACTGACACCGGGCACGAACAGGCCCGCCTGCTGGGTCAGCGATTGGCGCATCTTCCCATCGACGCCGTGTACCACTCGCCTTTGCCACGAGCCGCCGATAGCGCCCAACAACTCAACATCTTCCTCACTGGCACTGCGCCCGTCAGCGGAGCACCCGAGCTGATCGACCACGTACCCTACGTGCCCACACCGGAAGAGACTCCACCGTCGTGGGTGCCGTTCTTCGACGGCTACGACACCAACGAGGCCGAGGCCGGGCACAAGATCGCCCGGAGCCTCACCGCGAGATTCGCCACACCGCCCGAGGGCGACGACGATGCGCACGAAGTGCTCATCACCCATGCCTACCCGATCGCGTGGCTCATCCGTCATGCCCTGGACGCACCGGCGGTGCGGTGGCTCGGCCTCAGCAGCGCCAACGCCGCTCTGACCGTGATCGAGAACCGGCCCGAGCTGCCGCCGAGCATCACCATGTTCAACGACATGAGCCACCTTCGCCCCGAACTGCAATGGACGGGTTTCCCCAAGACGCTGCGCCCCTGAACGCCGCGAGAAAGACAAGGAGATTCGAGTGAGTGACTATGTAATCGAGGCCGAGGGGCTGGTGAAGCGGTATGGCAAGCACACTGCGCTGGACGGCGTGGATCTGCGTGCCCGCCCTGGAACCGTTCTCGGCGTCCTCGGCCCGAACGGGGCCGGGAAAACAACGGCGATCCGCATCTTGGCGACCCTGACCGGCCTCGATGCCGGAACCGCCAGAGTCGGCGGCATGGACGTAACCCGCGACGCGGCCAAGGTGCGACGGATCATCGGTTTGACCGGCCAGTACGCGACGCTGGACGAAGAACTCACAGGAGTAGGCAACCTGATCCTGATCGGGAGTCTGCTCGACCTGCGCAAACCCGAGGCCGCCCGCCGAGCAGACGCGCTGTTGGATCGTTTCGGCCTGACGGAGGCCGCGGGAAAGCCCGTGGCTACCTACTCCGGTGGGATGCGCCGACGCCTCGATCTGGCGGCAAGCCTGGTCGGTCATCCTCGCGTCGTGTTCCTCGATGAACCCTCGGTCGGCCTCGACCCCGGCAAACGCGAAGAACTGTGGCGGATCATCCGCGAACTCACCACGGATGGCGTCAGCGTCCTCCTGACGACGCAGTACCTCGAAGAAGCCGACGCGCTGGCCGACGAGATAAGCGTGATCGACCACGGGCGCGTGATCGCCCACGGCACCCCGCCTGAACTCAAGCAGATCGTCGGTGGGCAGGCCATCGCCATTCGCCCCAAGAATCCCGTAGACGTGGAGAAAGCCGCTGCCATCCTCGCCGCCGTGTCCGGCCACCCGGTCGAGCACGCCGCTCAACAAGAGTTGGTCGCGCCAGTGGACAGTGACCGGGCGATGTTCGACATCGCCCGCCGCTTCGAAGCGGAGAGCATCGAGGTTGCCGAGTTCGCGTTACGGCTCCCCAGCCTTGACGAAGTGTTCTTCACCCTGACCGGCGCACCCGCCACCAGCGGCAAGACCGACGAGGCCGAAAGGAGCCACGCATGAGCACCGTCTCCATCACAGCCACCAGTTCTGAGAGACGCCCAGCGGGGCTACTACGGCACAGCCTGATCCTGGCCCGCCGGAGCCTGGCCAAGTCCGCCAGGAACCCCGGCGCACTGGTCAACGGAGTCGTCACACCAGCGATCTTCCTGCTGCTGTTCGTCTACCTGTTCGGCGGCTCAGTAGCAGGCTCCACCGACGACTACCTGCTCTATCTCTTCCCCGGAATCGTGGTCATGGGCGCAGGACTCTCAGGGATGCTGTCCAGCGGCCTGAGCATCAACATCGACATGAAGAAAGGCGTCTTCGACCGATTCCGCAGCCTGCCCATTGGACGATCAGCACCACTGCTCGGGTCGATCATGGCAGACATGGTGCGCTACGTCATCGCCATCGCTTTGCTGTTCGGTATCGGCTACCTCATGGGCTTCCGCGTCCAGACGGATACCGGATCAGCCTTGGCTGCAGTCGCGCTCGTGCTCGCGTTCGGATTCTGCCTGAGTTGGGTGACGGTGTTCCTCGGGGTGCTGGTCAAAGACGAGGGCGCAGTCATGGCGTTCGCGTTCATCGTCTTCATCCCACTCATGCTCGGTTCCAGTCTCGCGGCCCCCATTGACACGCTCCCTGAATGGCTCCAAGCCTGGGCGAACGTCAACCCCGTTACTCACGCGATGGACGCTGCCCGAGCACTGCTGGCCGGTGTGCCGACTGGAAACTCGATCATCCAGACCATCCTCTGGTCGGCTGGAATCTTGATCGCTTTCTGCCCGCTGGCGATCGCTGCTTACAACCGCAAACGTTGATAGTCGCACCGTTACCTCACCCGGCTGCGCTGCGGGCCATAGCCGACAAGCACTCACCCTTACCAGTCGCCCGACCCACCGCCGCGCCAGACTCGTCACCGATCTCAAACTTCTGGATGTACGGGGTTCTGCGGAGTCACAAAGCCAGCAGCTCTTGACTGGCGACTTCCTTGATTATGGACAAGAGGAAGAAGTCCACAGCGATCGTTGGACCCGTGCCGCCTTTGGTGACCACCGATGCTGAGCGAGAACTGTCCGACACCATCTCGTGCTTTCTGGCTCAGCTACGCGATCTGCCATCGGAGAGACGCCGTTGACAGAGGTCTGCATGACTTACAGGCAGTCGGATGAAAGCCGGAGGTAACGGCTTCCAGCCTCTGCTGGCGCGCACTCACACGATCCATCGCCCTATCGGGCCGCTGGCGTATGACTGCGTGAAGGTCATCATTGTCAGAGATGGATCAGCGATCTTGTTCAGTGAGTTCGGGCAGAAGCCGGTGCGCCCCGGCGACGTGATCCTGCTCGGACCGAACGTCCTCTGCGGTTCCGAGCCCGAAGGTCACATCACGGTCACCACGATCTACGCGGACACGGACTATGTGATCGATCAGGCGTTCTGGCAGTACGCCGGCATCGTCTACGACCGGCTGGATGCGCCGGTGTTCGTCAAGGAGACCTTCACCGAGCCGGCGCAGATCATCCGCCTCGGCGAGCAGCACGCGGGGCTGCTCATGCCGTGGCTGGATGAGCTTGTCGGGCTCAGCCTCGATGACGCGCACGCCCGGTTCCATCGGATGCAGGCACTCTGGTTCAACGTGATGGATCGCATCGCCCCGCACATCCGAGTGACCGACCATCGGGTCTCGCCCTCGCAGCGGGCGCGGAGCCTGCCGGTGCATCCGCGAGTGCGGCGCTTCGCCCCGACACGGGCGGAGGCCGACATGGTGCGTGCCGCGCTCAGCGGCGCGATCGCCAACCCCTGGACGCTGGATGATCTCTCCGAGATGGTGCATCTATCCACCAAGCAGGTCGCACGGGTGTTCACCGACGCCTACGGGAAGACACCGCTGGCGTATCTGACGATGCTGCGGGTCGAGGAGATGGCGCGGCTGCTGCGGGAGACCGATCTGACGATCGAGCAGGCGGGCCGCAAAGTCGGATGGCAGTCACGCAACCGCGCCTCCGAAGCCTTCCGACAGGCGACAGGCCTGACCCCGAGCCGCTACCGGATCATGCTGGCTACGCAGTACCGCCGCCATCACGACCAGCCCCGCGGCATCGCCGGTTCGACTACAGCGTGCGTCCCAGGCCTGTCCCACTCGGGCGTCGAGACTGTCCAGAATCGAAGGTCGAGCTGAACGGGTTCGGGAGCCGTCTGCGCTTCCCGCCCTGGTTGCGCAACTGCTCGATTTGACGCTGCTGCGCCGTAACGCGCTCGTTCAAGCTCTCCTGGCTGCCGTGCAGTTGCACGAGCTGCTGGCTGAGTGTGGCGTTCACTTCTTCCAGTCGTTGCGCAAGCGCCGCTTCAGCCGGCGCGGTTGCGACGGGTTGCATCTCCGCATTGACCGCAACGGCCTCGTCCAGCGCATCCGCGGCAGAAGCCTGGGTCAGGCGGCGGTGCGCGATGCGGCAGAACATCGCCGTGCGCGCGACCTCAGGGGAAAGGCCATCGGGGTAAGCCTCTGACAGGGCGTCTTCGATGAGCTGGATGCTCGGAAGGGTCAGCAGAACCGGAGCGGTGCTCTCGAACGCGGCGGCGAGAGATGCGCAGTCCTCGCCGACAGTGATGTGACCGTCGATCATCTTCTCCACCTGCGGCGTGATGCCCGCTGGGTCGGGTTCGCCCGGCTCGGGGAGGACGTGCGAGTCCCAGAGGTCGGCGCCGATGTCCTCGCGGTAGTTCCCGTAACGGCGCAGCTCCTGAGCCACCGCGCTCCGCTCGTCCTCGGCCAACACGAGCATCATCTGCTCCGCCATGACGGTCTCCTCTACGCCCGCACGACGCGTGCCGGCACGACCCTTCGACACCCAGGTGATCGGCTCCCTCCCGACCAGACTGCACCGTGTCAACCTAGGTTTCCCGCGATCTGCAAGAGGTGTGATCCCTCGTGGAGGGGTGCTGGTCGAGCACGTCTGGAAGGTCGGTGCGGGCCGGCCTTCGGGGTGCGCGGGGCGGTGTCGCTGGGCTGCTGAGGCGCGGCGCGCTGGCGCTGGGCCGGCGGATTCGGGGATGCGTGCACCTGGCAGGTGTTCTCCCGGCGTGGGGCTCCGCGCGGGGCCTGGTGCCGGGTCTCCACCGACCTGCCGGAGCCCTCATGCCTCACGCTGCCACCCCTGCCCGCCGACGCTGGAAGATCGGTTCGCTGTTCAGCGGGTACGGCGGTCTCGACCTCGCCGCCGAGCACTGCTTCGACGCGGAGACGGTCTGGTTCTCCGAGCTCAACGACCCCGTCGCTGGCGTCTTCGCCCACCACTGGCCGGATGCCCCGAACCTGGGAGACATCACCGACGTGGACTGGAGCGAGGTCGCACCGGTCGATGTGCTCTCGGGAGGGTTCCCGTGCCAGGACATCTCGACGGTCGGGAAGATGGCCGGTCTCGCGCCCGGCACCCGCTCGGGGCTGTGGTCGTTCATGGCTGAGGCGATCGAGGCGCTGCAACCCGGTTCGTGGTGATCGAGAACGTGCGCGGGCTGCTGTCTGCCCGCGCGGCCCGTCCCGAGATGCAAGGAGCAACCCCCGATGAACGCAACCCCGCAGACGCAACCGTGCAGGACGCAACCGCAACCCTTCGCAATCTGGAATCCGACCGATGGGGTGTGGGAGACCAGTCAGCTCGACCTCTTCGGGCGCTCGGCGCCGTTCTCGGGGATTTGGCCGACCTCGGGCTTCATGCACGATGGCTCGGCCTACCGGCTTCCCGCGTCGGCGCTGCGCACAATCGCTTCCGGGTCTTCATCCTCGCCTACCGTGACGGCGCTGTTTCGGACGCCGCTGGCCTCGGACTCCTCGCGGGGCGGGGAGAGCCTGGACCAGGTGCGAGCGCGGCGGGGCACGATCGCCCTGTCGCATCAGATCATCGACTTCGCCCTGCACCGGCCGGATGGCTCGCCGGCCAGGCGGAACGAGTCGGAGACCCTGTTCGCGTTGATCGAGAGCATCTTCGCCGATGGGGGCGATACGCCTACGCCATCGCCCGGTGGGAGCACATCACCGGACGATGCGTCCCCGCGCCAGCGCTCGTGACCAAGGAGCAGATGCCGCGTCCAGCGCCGGAGTTCGTGGAATGGTTCATGGGCTTGCCGTCGGCCTGGGTCACGGGCCCCGAGCACGAACTGACACCGAATCAGCAGATCACCGCGCTGGGCAACGGGGTGCTGCCGCTCCAAGCGCTGACCGCGATCCAGGCGCTGACACCCGAGGGCGAATGACGCCGGACGCCGAGGGCTGCCCAGGTTCAGGACGTCGCCACCAGCCTTCAAGACCCCATCTCCGGGCTCCGTCACTGCGGCGCCCGGAGGGCTGGTAGGCCGGATTGTCCAAGGGTCAGGTGCAGCCGTTGTTCCTGATGGCCAACCTACCGATCTTGTTGTTCGCTGACCGTCTCGACTCGCCGGGTACGCCTGACTCACCTCGCAGGTGCAGGGCCAGCCACCGCTCCTGGTGGCTGGCCTACCGGGAGGAGGCTGCACGATGGCGACGAGGCAGGAGGAGGCCCGCCAGGCGCGGGAGGCGAAGCTCGACGAGCTCCACGAGAAGCTGACCGGCGCGGTCGAGCAGCTGGTCACGGGTGAGGACTGGGCCGATGCGCTGACGTTCGCCGCGAGGTTCCGGTCGCGCTCGTTCAACAACGTGATGCTCATCTGGGAGGCTCACGGGGCCAACTACGAAGCCGGAAACGTGCCCTCGCCGTTCCCCACGTATGTCGCCGGATACAAGCAGTGGCAGCAACTCGGCCGGCAGGTCGAGAAGGGCCAGGGCGGGTATCAGATCCTCGCTCCGGTCACCGGCAGGTTCGCCTCTGCGAACCCCTCGGACCCCGCCTCGTGGTATCGGCTGAATCGTGGCGAGAAGCCCAAGCCGGGCGAGGTGGTGCGCTCGCGGATGGTCGGGGTGCGTCCGGCCTACGTCTGGGATGTCTCGCAGACCGCCGGTGACCCGATCCCCGAGCCGCCGGAGCCGGCCCTGCTGGAGGGTGAGGCACCGGACGGGCTTTGGGAGGGGCTGGCCGGGCAGGTGGAGGCCGCCGGGTACGAGCTGGTGCGGGTGCCGCATGAGGGCATGATCGACGGCGCCAACGGGCGGACGAGCTTCACCGAGCGGTGGGTCGCGGTGCGCGAGAACATGGACCCCGCCGCACAGGTGAAGACACTGGCTCACGAGCTTGCCCATGTGCTGCTGCACGACCCCGACCAAGAGGACGCCCGCCAGCACCGCGGGATCGCCGAGGTCGAAGCCGAATCCGTCGCGCTCATGATCGGCGCTGCCCACGGAATGGACACCACCGGGTACACGATCCCGTACGTGGCCGGGTGGGCGGTGAACGTCGACGGCAAAGAGCCCGTCGAGATCGTCAAGGCCACCGGGGAACGAGTGCGCAAGGCCGCCGCCGGGATTCTCGACCAGCTCGACACCGCCCAGGTGCCCGATGGCACCCCGCCGGGTCTGACCCGCGAGATTCCGGACCGCAAGCTCCCGGAGCAGCGCTCGCCAGAACGAGGAGTGGAGCCGTTGCCTGAACCCGAGCGCGGCCGCGAGCGGTCTGGTGTCCAGGGGCGGGGGCTGTGATGGCCGCCCGGAGCAGGTTCACTGCCGCGGTGGCGCGGATGGATGCCTCCTGGACGCTGCCGCGGGCCGCGGCGGCATTCGCTGAGGCGGGGGTGCCGGTGTTCCCGTGCGCGCCGGAGGGCAAGCAGCCGATCACCCGGCGCGGGTTCCACGATGCGACCGCGGACACGGCGCAGGTGCAGGCGTGGTGGTCGCGGTTCCCGGCCGCGAACATCGGGATGCCCACCGGCGCCCGCAGCGGCGTGGTCGTCATGGACGTCGATGTGCACGGCGTCAACGGCTACGACGCCCTGCGCCGAGCGCGCCGGTCCGGGCTGGTGAACGGGTGGGAGACGATGGTGCGCTCACCGACCGGTGGCTTGCACATCTACTACCCGGCCGGGAGCGGCGAGCAGCCATCGTGGCAGGCCGGGAAAGCGGGGATCGACTTCCGCGGGGATCGCGGTTATATCATCGTCCCGCCCTCGCGCCGCCGGATCGACGGCGAGAGCGTGCTCTACCACCCCACCTCCTTCGCCCCGACCGACAGCCGGCCCCTGGACGCGCAGCGCCTGCGCGAGTTCCTGACCCCGCCCCGGCCCCGCCCGAAGGGGGTATGCCGGGATGGGGCGGCGCCGGTAGATGCGCAGCGGATGGCGTCATGGTTGGGCGGACAGAGCACGGATCGGAATCTCAAACTGTTCTGGGCCGCGTGCCGTCTGGCCGAGGGCAACGTGCCCGAGGACGAGGCACTGGATGCGTTCGTCCGCGTGGAGCAACCTGACTTCGGGGAGCGGGAGATCACCCGCACCGTCCAGTCGGCCTACCGCACCATCGCCACCGGGCCCCGAGGAACGCGTGGCCCCGAGACGCCATTGGCCGGGGCAGCCAGCGACCTCCTCACACCCGTCAAGGCAGACAGGCCGGCGTCGATGGGCAGGGGGCTGGGATGAACGCGCTCTGGGGCCGCCGGTGGGCGGTGGTCGCCGCGGCATCGGGCACGGTGCTGATCGGCGGCGGCGCGTTCTGGCTGAGCTTCGTCGCCCTGGCCGATCTGGCGGTGCGCTCGGGCATCGACGCGGGGCAGGCGTGGATATGGCCGCTGCTGGTCGATGGGCTGATCGTCGTCGCCACCGTCGCGGTCGTCGCCCTCGACCGGCACCGCTCGGCCTGGTATCCGTGGGCACTGCTCATCGCCGGCGCGCTGGTGTCGGTGACTGCGAACGCCGCCCACGCGATCGTGGCCGCCACCGCGTCCGTGCCGGGCCTGCTGGCCGCGACCGTCGCGGCCGTCCCGCCGCTGGTGCTGCTGGCGTCCACGCATCTGACCGTCGTCCTCACCCGCTCCACCAAGCCCCCCGAGGCCTCGACACCGCTGGCGGACGCGCTGGCCCGCGCACCGCGTCCGGCGCTGACCGAGGAGATGAGCGCGAGCCTCGTCGCACAGGTCGATCCTGTCCGGCCGCCGGAGCTGCCCGAGCGCGTTGCGCCAGCCGGCACCGAGCCAGAGACACCGCAGCCCCAGCCTCAACCTCAGGATGAGCCCGCCCTGACGCCGACGCCTGAACCGTCGGAGCCGGTGGGGGCCGGCCCGGGCCGTCGGGAGCGGGCAGAGGCGCTGCGTGAGGCGGGGTGGTCGAACAAGGCGATCGCCCGCGAGCTCGGCGTGCACGCCTCGACGGTTGGCCGCTGGTTCCCCCGGACCCCCGGCCCGGAGACCACGAAGGAAGAAGACAAGGAGAAGGAGTCTGATCATGAACCCCAACGAGTATGAGCATCCGGCCCGGCGCACACCGGCGCCTGAGGAGGCACGGCCCGACCCGGTGGAGGCGACGGGCGCACCCGATGCGATCCAGGCCGCCGACGTCGACCGCAAGCCCAACGCGGAGGCTGTTGATCCGGCGAAGCGGAAGGCCCGCGGGGTCGATTGGTTGCGCTCCTCGGACCTGCTGGCCCGTGGCAGCGGGGTCATCTCGCGCCTGGCCATCGACTTCGATGCCCATCTGGCCCACAAGGCCCATGATCCGCTGGCCCGCGGCGTCAAGGACGTGGCCTCCCGTGCGCGGGAGCTGCCGCCGATCTCGGCGTTCGGACGCGGCACCAGTCACGACAGCGCCGGGCGCGGCCCGGTCGGGATGAGCTGAGGTGACCGGCCATGACGACCACCGTGCCCGCCGATCTCGCAGGCCGCGCTTCGCGCGGTGGGGCGGGGTCGTGCACCTGCTCGCCAGGAGGTGCCTGAACCATGACGACCCCAACGATGACCGCCAGCGCCCCGGATGAGGGCGGCGGTGAGGACTACACGACCAGCGCCGGGTTGCGCGCCCTGCTGCGACGGCTCCACCAGGCCGGGGAGGGTGCGTGGGAGCACGACACCCTCGCCCGGGAGCTGATGCGGTTCGCCGCGGAGAAATACGGCGCGCTGGCCCGCAAGCACGGGTTGGACCCGTGGGAGGCCGCGTCCGCGGCGTTCGATGTGATGCGCACCCGCTCCGCCCGCGAGGCCGTCGATCCGTGGGGCGTGGTCACCCACGCGGTGCGAATCACCTGCATCGCCGAGGAACGCGCCCAAGGGCTGCTGTGCTCGACGCATCAGGCTCGCCGTCCGCACATCTCCGCGTTCCACGACGCCGAGCGCATCTCGGATCGGGAGACGCCGCTGTCGGAGTATCACCCGGCGTTCCAGGTCACCGACCCCGCACCCGAGGATCAGGCCGACCACGGCGAGGCAGCGTCGGCGCGATCATGCGTCTCGGCTGGCTCGGCGGTGGAGGACGCGATCGCTCTGGTGACGATGCTCGGCTGGGAGCCGGCAACCGCGCGGGCGTCGGTGGAGCACATCTGCGCAGCGCTGGCGAAAGCCGGGGCCAGGCACACCGCCTACGAGAACCTGCGCCGCGACAAGCATGCCCGCGCCTTTCTCGATCTGCCAGGCCGGTCGTGGACGGGGCTTCTCAAAGCGCTGCTGGGCAACCCGCACCCGGCGCTGGCGGCGACCAGCGCGGGCCGGGGTGTGCTGCTGCGGCTGCTGATCGGCGAGTCGCTGCCGATGCTGCTGTGCGATGACGACCTCGTGCTGACGATCTGCCTGGCCGCGCCCAAGCGCCGGAAGTAACACAACAAGGAAGGATCGGGGGTGAGCGGTAATGGGTATCGAGCTGGAACGCACGGTCGATTCGATCCAGGTCGGTGCCCGACACCGCACCGACCTCGGCGAGATCGAGGCGCTGGCGGCCTCGATCCACGAGCACGGCCTGTTGCAGCCGATCACCGTGACCCCCGAGGGGGTGCTGGTGTGCGGGCGGCGCCGGCTGGAGGCGATCCGCCGGCTGGGCTGGCGGAAGGTGAGCGTCTGGGTGCGCTCGGGCCTCTCGGACAGGCTCGGGCACCTGCTGGCCGAGCAGGACGAGAACCTGCACCGCAAGCCGCTGACCCAGCTCGAGGCCGCCGCCCTCTACCGGGAGCTCAAGCAGTTGATGGCCGAAGACGCCGCCCGGCGGCAGGCCGCCTCCCAGTTCAGCGCCGATCATCAGCCCGGAAGTGACGGTGGTGCAAAATTTGCACCACCGTCGAACGGGCCGGCAGGCAAGGCTCGCGAGCAGGCGGCGGCGATGATCCCCGGCGGTGCCTCGCATGCGACGTTGGAGAAGATCAGCCAGGTCCAGCGCATCGCCGACGACCCGCAGCAGCCCGAGCCGCTGCGGGAGCAGGCAGCCGCCGCCCTGGCGCAGATCGAGGCCGGCGGGCCGGTCGACCCGGCCTACCAGCGGGTGCGCGCCGCGGCGGCGGAGGCTGAGCAGGCCCGGCAAGCCGAGCTGCACGCGATGGCCGCCGACGCCGTCGCCCGCGTCACGACCTCAGGAGAGGGCAAACCTCGGAAGAAGCCCGGCTCCGCGGTGCCCGCGCAGGTGCCGGGGCGGTGGCCGGTGGCCGCGTTCGTGCAGACCTGGACCTCGTTGACCGGATGGTGGAACCACTACGACGCAGGCGAGCTCGCCGGAGAGCTCACAGAGGAGCAGGCCACGATCTTCCTGGATGTAGCCGAAGGCACGGCCGCGTTCGCCGCCCGCCTGCGCACCCTCCTCACCACCGACACCGGACAAGCCGAGGCAGGGCACGTCGAGGACAGCACCGATGCCGGTCCCGGCGGCGGGTCTGTCGAGACCGAGACCACTGCCGAGACCGAGACCACAGGCGAGACCGTGCCCTCGCGGCGGCATCTTCGCGCCCTCTAGATCGCGGACTCTCGCCCGGCGCCACTGTCGCGTGGGGTAGGGCCGGTGCACCTGGGCGGCATGAAGACTACCTCTGCCGACTCTCACTCACGTCAGCGTCTGATCGTGCTGCTGGCTGCCGGTCTGACCGTCCTGCTCCTCGCCGGGATCGGCGTCTACGGGCTGATCTTGGGGCCACGAACCGGGCCGCCCTCCGACGACGACGATGCGCCGGCGGCGACCGCGCCCTCAGAGCCTCCTCCCGCCTATCCCGAGCGGATCGCCCCGGTGCGAGCCAGCAGCGACCCGGACGTGTTCGCCCGCAACGTCGCCGAAGCGTTGTTCGCGTGGGATACCGGGGCGGGGTTCATGCCGCTGGACTACACCGCGGTGCTGATGGAGGTCGCCGACCCGACCGGCACCGAGCAGGCCGGGCTGGCCTCCGATATCGCCACCTACCTGCCCACGCGGGAGACATGGGGCGATCTGCGCCAGTACGCCACCACCCAGCACCTGGAGATCACCGACTCGTTCGTGCCCGAGGCGTGGGCGGACGCCGAGGCGCAGGCGCGACCGGGGCAACTGACCCAGGGCACCACGGCGATCACGATCGAGGGCGTCCGTCACCGAGCCGGGGTCTGGAACGACGAGGACGTCACCAGCGAGCACGAGGTGAGGTTCACCGTGTTTGTGATCTGTGAGCCCGCCTACGACACCTGCCATCTGCTGCGGCTGTCCGAGCTGGACAACCCCCTGCGCTGACCCGGAAGGAGAGGAGTGTCGTCGTGTTGAAGAAGCTCGCCATCGCCCTGCTCGCGCTGGTGCTCGCCGCACCGTTCATGTCGCTGGTGGGGATCGGGCTGCTGATGAACCCCGCCGCCACCGCGACGTGCACCGTCCCTGGCGGGAACATCATCGTCGGAGAGGTCCCCGACGAGCTCGACGTGGAAACCCGCGACGGGGAGACGTTCACCCTGAACCAGCAGCAGCTGACCCACGCGGCCACGATCATCGAGACCGGCTCGGGCATCGAGGGGGTCGGGCGCGACGGGATCATCATCGCGCTGATGGCGGCGCTGACCGAATCGACGCTGCGACAGCTGTCCAACACCAGCGTCTACCCGGAGTCGGCGGATTACCCCAACGACGGCGACGGCAGCGACAACGACTCCTTGGGCCTGTTCCAGATGCGGCCACAGGCCGGATGGGGCTCGGTCGAAGAGCTCATGGACACGACCTACCAGGCGGAGGCCTTCTTCGGCGGCCCGACCGGGCCGAATCATCCCTCGCCGCGCGGTCTGCTGAACATTCCCGGTTGGCAGGACATGGGCAAAGGCGAAGCGGCGCAGAGCGTGGAAGTCTCCGCGTACCCGGACAGGTACGACAACTACGAGCCCGTCGCCGAACAGATCATCGCCGCCCTCGCCGGCGCCGGCGGTCCCGCCACGGCCACCCCGGTCGCGCAGGCCGCGCCGGCGAACCCGTTGGCGGAGTCCTCGCGGGTGGTGTTCCCGTTGCCGGAAGGCACCTGGGTGCTCACCGACGAGTTCGGGCCGCGCACCCACCCGATCACCGGGGAGCAGTCCTTCCATACGGGAACGGACTTCTCGGCCCCCGACGGCACCGCGATCCTGGCGGCCGCGGATGGAACGGTGACCGTCGCCGAATACTCCGACCAGTGGGGCGGGCAGGTCGTCATCGAACACCAGATCGACGGCGCGACCGTGGCGACGGCGTACATCCATTCCTGGGCCGATGGCATCCATGTCGCTGCCGGCGACCAGGTGACGGCCGGGCAGCACATCGCTGATGTCGGCAGCTCGGGCATGTCCACCGGCCCCCACCTGCATTTCGAGGTCCGCGACGGCGGCACCGACGGGGAGCACATCGACCCGGCGCAGTGGCTCAACGCCAACGACGCCGCCGATCTGCCCGAGGCCGAGGTCGGCCCACCCGAGAACGGCTGCGACCCAGAGGGCGAGGGCGGCCAGGGCGGCGAGCCGGACCCGTTCGAGGGCGAGAACCCGGACGAGCTGGTCGATGACCCGACCACGGACGGGCAGATCACCCGCCGCACCCTCCACCTGTATGAGCAGACGGCCGCGGCGTTCCCCGAGACGACGTGGGCCTGCTACTCACCCCGCCCCGGCACGGTCTCGGAGCATCCGCTCGGGCGGGCGTGCGACCTGGCTTTCGGCAATGCCATCGGCCAGATGCCCACCCCACAGCAGCTCGAATACGGATGGGAGGTCACGAATTGGATGAAAGACCATGCCGAGGCCCTCGGGGTGGACTATCTCATCTGGCAGGACAAGATCTGGTCCCTCGCCCGCGATTCGGAAGGGTGGCGCGACTACGCCCACGGCACCGATATCACGACCCGTCATGAAGACCACCTCCATGTGACCGTCGCTGATTCGGGCGGTGATTCCTGATGGGCGTTTTCCCCGATTTCGAGGGCCTGGCCGGGATCGGTGACCTGGAAGAGGTCATCGGAGCATTGTTGACGTTCGTGCTGGTGATCGCGGTGCTGATGCTCATCGTATCGGGCATCATCTGGGCCATCGCCTCCTCGACGGGGAACTACGCCGCCGCCGGCAAGTCCCGCACCGGCGTGCTCGTCGCCCTGGGGGCGGCGATCCTCGCCGGCGGCGGGGTCGCGTGGATGAACTGGCTCATCGGCGTCGGCCAGCAGCTCTGACCCCGCCACTTGGCGGCATCGCGCTCCTTCCCGGCTCGCCGGGGGCGGGCGCTTCTGCGTGTCTGGGAAGGCGGGTGC
The DNA here is from genome assembly GCF_051351055.1 of Brevibacterium sp. FAM 27836. Classification (NCBI taxonomy): domain Bacteria; kingdom Bacillati; phylum Actinomycetota; class Actinomycetes; order Micrococcales; family Brevibacteriaceae; genus Brevibacterium; species Brevibacterium sp. FAM 27836. The sequence continues at coordinate 3,024,005 of NZ_CP195711.1, read as the reverse complement.
ACCTGATCGCGAGAACCCCTCTCTCGCCGTAGCCACAAAGGAGCGCCCTGCCATGACCATCCTGACCCTCGTCACCGAAGCCGCCAGCCTCGTGCCGGTCATCCCGGCCGAGATCGACATCAACCCCAATGACTCGGGGCTACCCGGAATCGACCAACTGCGCACCATCGTCGGCGCGATCATGACCGTCGGCCTGATTCTCAGCGTCTTGGCATTGATCGTCTCCGCGATCGTGTGGGGTTTCGGCTCCAATTCCTCGAATCCGCATTTGAGCGGGAGGGGAAAGATCGGCGTTCTGATCTCCTGCGGTGCGGCGGTGATCTGCGGCGCGAGCGTCACATTGATCAATTTCTTCTGGAACGTCGGCCAAAGCGTCTGAAACCGACTCGCGTCGACCCTGCTCTGTAAGGGAGGTTTGCGATGGCGCTGTGCGATATCCCCGTCATCTCCAATGTCTGCGATTCCGCCGGTGAGGCCGCTGCGTCGCTGATCTCTGCACCGTTCGACTGGTTCGCCCAAGCCGTCGGCGGGGCGGCGGGTTGGCTACTGGAGGCGATGTGGACGGTGTTCGACACCACCACGATGGTCGATGTCACCCAAGACGGCTACGTGTCCGTCTACAACCTGCTGTTCGGGATCGGGGTGTTCATCATCCTGATCTTCTTCTGCTTCCAGCTCATCCTCGGCCTGATCCGCCGAGACCCCATCGCCCTGAGCCGGGCGGCACTCGGGGCGGGGAAAGCCGTGCTCGGATCGTTCGTGGTCATCACCCTGGCCGCCCTCGCACTGGAGATCACCGATCAGCTGACCACCGGGATCGTCCAGGCCGCCGGGGAGACCACCGAGTCGATGGGCGACAAGATCATCCTGCTGGCCGCCGGGCTGACCGCCATCAACGTCTCCGCCCCCGGCGTCGGCGCGATCGTCACGATCTTCCTGGGCGGGCTGATGGTCGCCGCGATCGCGATCGTCTGGTTCAGCTTGCTGATCAGAAAGGCGCTGCTGCTGATCGCCATCGTGCTCGCGCCTTTGGCGTTCGCGGGGGCGGCGTGGGATGCCACCCGCGGGTGGATCGGCAAATGGGCCGCGTTCGTCCTCGCCCTGATCATCAGCAAGCTCGTGCTGGTCGTGGTGTTCCTCATCGCGATCACCCAGATGGCGACCCCCATCGAGGCGGACCTGACCGCGATCACCGAGCCGATCACCGGGATCGTGATGCTCGCGATCGCCGCGTTCGCCCCGTACATGGTATACCGCGTCATCGCGTTCCTCGGCTTCGACCTCTACAACGCCATGGGGAGCGAACAAGAAGCCAAGAACGCGATGAACCGGCCGGTGCCGGTCCCCGCCAAGCCGCAGGGCGACGGACCGAAGAAGGTCCTCGACGACGGCAACAACAAGGGAGGCGGAGGCGGCGGTGACGATCCGCCCCCACCCGGCGGCGGTGGAGGCGGCGGGAACCCGCCCCCGCCCGGTGGCGGAGGGGGTGGCGGCACCCCACCACCTCCCGGCGGCGGCGCCGGCGCGGGAGCCGGCGCAGGGGCGGGCGCGGGCGCTGGTGGTTCTGCCGCCGGAGCCGGGGCCGCAGCAGGACCCGCCGCGGCCGTGGTGATCGGCGCGGAGGTCGCCAAGAAGGCCGCCACCGCCGGCCCGGAGGCCGGGAAGGCCGTCGGCTCTCAGGCCGAGGCCGCCACCGACGGCGCCAACCAGAACACCGACAGCAGTGGCGGCGGCAGCGGTGGGTCGCCTGCCTCGCAGGCGCCCCCGCATCAGAATCCGCAGCCCCACGCCCCGTCTGGCCCGAACCCGCCTCCAGCCGGCGGTGACGCTAAGCCGCCGGCGGGCGGGAAGGAGTGAGACCTGTGAGCACAAAACACAGCATCGAGGACGCCGGCACGAGCACGGGCACCGAGTTGGTGCCGGTGAAGTTCTCCCGCTTGACGCGCCGCGGCGTGTTGTTGGGACTGTCCGCCTCGCAGCTCGCGGCCCTGGGCGTGGGCGTCCTGGCCCTGGTGGGCGCGTTCTACGCCGGCGGCGGGATGCTTATCGCCTACACCGCACCGGTCTGGATGCTCTCGATCGTGCTGACCTGGATGCGCATCGCGGGCCGTCCGCTCGTGGAATGGATACCCGTGGCCGGCTGGTGGCTCTGGCGCACCACGGGCGGCCAGCTGCTGTATCGGCGCCGGATCGTGGCGCCCCGGCCGGCGGGAACGCTCGCGCTGCCCGGCGACATGGCCAGGCTGCGCGAACATCTGGACCCCGAGACGGGAGCCGGGATGATCCACGACCCCCATCAGGGCACGTTGACGGTGGTGTGCCAGGTACGGCATCCCGCGTTCGTGCTGCTGGACCCGGCCGAGCAGCATCGCCGGGTCACGTCCTGGGGGCGGGTGCTGGCGACCGTGTGCCGGTCGGGGCGGATCGCGACCCTCCAAGTGCTGGAGAGGACCCTGCCGGACTCGGGCACCGGCTTAGCGGAGTGGTGGGCCGCCCACGGCACGCAGGATGACTCGTGGGCCTCGACCACCTACCAAGAACTCATCGACCGGGCCGGCCCCGCCGGGGAACGTCATGCGACCACCATCTCGCTGTCGCTGGACATGAAGGCCGCCGCCCGTCAGATCCGGACCGCCGGCGGTGGCCTGCGCGGGGCCGCCGGGGTGCTGCGGCAGGAGATGGGCACCCTGACCGCCGCGCTACGGTCCGCGGACCTCACCCCGACCGGGTGGCTGACACCGGGCCAGATCGCGGTGACCCTTCGCAGCGCCTACGATCCTGCGGTCGCGGCCACGCTGGAGCGCCACGGCGAGCTCGGTCAGTCTTTGGCGACGGCCGGACCGGTGGCGGTGAACGAGTCCTGGACGAGCCTGCGCACCGATTCGGCTCGTCACGTCGTGCTCTGGATCAGCGAGTGGCCCCGCTCGCTGGTCTTCCCAGGATTCCTGGCCCCGCTGGTGCTCTCCTCCGGGATCGGACGGGCGCTGTCGCTGCTCTACACCCCGATGCGCACCGATCAGGCCGCCCGCGACATCCGCAAGAAGAAAGTGGAGCACATCTCCGACGCGGCACAGCGGCGACGGATCGGTCAGATCGAGGACGCGAGCCAGACCGCCGAATACGAAGACGTGCTGCAACAGGAGGCCGATCTGACCGCCGGACACGGGGTGCTGCGTCCTTCCGGACTCATCGCCGTCTCCGCGCCGACGACCGAGGAGCTGGACGCGGCGGTCTCGGCGGTCGAGCAGGCCGCGATCCAGGCCTCCTGCGAGACCAGGCGGCTGGTCGGGCAGCAGGCCGCGGCGTTCACCGCCGCCGCCCTGCCCCTGGCCCGCCACATCTGACCCGGTCGCCGGGGTGCACCTGCTGGGCATCCGTGACCGTTCATCATCCGGGAGGCCCGTCATGCCCACGTTCTACGACCCTGTCGCCGACGCCAGCGAAGCATCGGAGGCGCTACGCGGCCTGGCCCACGCCAGCCGCGACTTCACCCACCCCGAAGACGCTTACGGGGTGATCGGCGACCTGCTTGCCGCGGCCCGCCGGTTCGAGCAGGTCCTCGACCAGCTCGCCCGCATCCATGCCGAGCCCGACGGCCGGGCCTTCGACGATCACGGCGACCAGGCCGCCGGCGTTCGTGACGCCAGCGAGACCGCGGTCGAGCTGAGCCGAGCCGCCCGCGTGCTCGGCCTGGCCGAGGAGCGGCTGAACGCCGCCTCGCAGGCTGCCGGACGCATCGCCTGGCACCCCGCCGCCGTGGACGCGGTTCAGGCGGAGGCCCCGGTGTCGCGGTGGGTGAACGTCGTGTTCCTCCAAGGCGGCGAGGCTGACGAGGTGCTGTGGCTGATCGACCGTGACGGCCCCGACGCCGCGATCGAGCACCTGGCCGGTTACGACTACGGCGCCGAGACCACGGACGCGGCGATGGAGAACGGCTACGTCTACGACACGCCACCGGTGGCCGCGCTCGACAAAGAGGCGACCTCGGGCGAGTACACGATGACCTACAACCCCGACATGGGGCATGTCGGCCTCTACCGCCGCCACCCGATCCCGCCCGAAGACAGCCTCGACGCCGAGACCCCCGCGCCCGCACCGACCGCCCCGGCCCAGGGTGCAGGCGGTGTCGCCGGTGGCGCGGCAGGCGCAGGAGCCGCGATGGGTGCCGGCGCGGCGACCGGTGCCGCAGCGGCGCTATCAAGACGGGCCACTGGGCCTCGCGATCCCGTCGCCCGCGGGCACCAGAGGCCCGCGCACACGGCGAAAGGCGAGCCGCCGATGCCGGAGACGGACGGGTCCTGGTTCGCCCATCCCGGAGTCGCGGCCGTCAAACGCGATCGCGGCCTCGGCCTCTGAGTCACCCCGGTTCGTGGTGCCGTCGATCCCCAGCGGGTCGGCGGCATCGCCGCGTTCCGGGGTCGGCCTGGTGCACCTTGGCCGCATCACCGTGTTCGCACCCGTCTGGGAAGGTCGCCGATGCCCACATACGAAAAGGAACGTCTGCATACCGCGGTGCTGGTCGCTCCGGCAGCGGAGCGGCGCCGGCTGCGCAAGCAGCGCCGCCAGGCCGCCGCGAAGCTCCAGGCCGAGCAGAAGCGGCAGGAGATGGCCGAGGCGAAAGCCAAAACCGCCGCCGAGCGTGCCGAACGCAGGGCCACCCGGTACCTGCCCGCCGCGGGAGAGCCCGGCCCGGCCGCGCTGAGATCGCCGGTCCGGTTCCGGCTGCCGCGGCACCAGGACACCTCCGCAACGCTCGCGGCACAGTACCCGTTCCTCGCCGAAGGCGGCCTCGGTGCTGCGGGCGTGTTCGTCGGCCAAGACCTCTACTCGGGAGGAAGCTTCGTCTACGACCCGTGGGTGCTGTACCAGGCCGGGGTCATCACCGCCCCGAACCTGGTGCTCGCCGGCATCGTCGGTTCGGGGAAGTCCTCGCTGGCGAAGTCGCTCTACACCAGGAGCCTGCCATTCGGCCGGCGCGTGTATGTGCCCGGTGATCCGAAGGGCGAGCACACCGAGATCGCCCGAGCGGTCGGAGGCCGGGCGATCCAGCTCGGCCACGGCCTGCCCACCAGGCTCAACCCGCTCGATGAGGGATACCGGCCCAGCGGGCTCAGCGACGCCGAATGGGAAACCACCGTCGCATCACGCCGCCGCGATCTGATCGGAGCGTTGACGGAGACGGTGCTGGCCCGATCGATGTCACCGTTAGAGCACACCGCGATCGACACCGCTTTGACCGAGACCGTGCGTGAGAACACGGTGCCGATCCTGCCGATGGTCGTCAACCATCTGCTGCACCCCTCCAACGACCCCGACGGGCGCCTGGCCGAGGACGGACGGATCGTGGGCCACGCGCTGCGCCGACTCGTCGCCGGTGATCTGTCCGGGTTATTCGACGGCCCCAGCACGGAGGTGTTCGATCCGACGCTGCCGATGGTCTCTCTCGATCTTTCCCGCGTCACGGAGAACTCCACCCTCGTATCGGTGCTGATGACCTGTTCGAGCGCGTGGATGGAGTCGGCGCTGCTGGACCCGAACGGCGGGCAGCGCTGGTGCATCTACGACGAAGCCTGGCGGCTGATGAGCGAGCCGGCGCTGTTGAAAAGGATGGATGCGCACTGGAGGCTTGCCCGCGCCTACGGCATCAGCAACATGCTGATCTTCCACAAGCTCACCGACCTGGAGAACGTCGGCGACCAGGGATCGGCCATGAGATCGCTCGCCAACTCCCTGCTCGCCAATGCGGAGTCGAGGATCATCTACCGGCAGGAGTCCGACCAGCTCGGCACCACCGCCAAGACCCTCGGACTCACCGGCACCGAACGCGAACTGCTGCCGACGCTGGGCACCGGGCAAGGGCTGTGGCGGATCAAGGACCGATCCTTCGTCGTTCAGCACCAGCTCCACCCGGCCGAATACGAGCTCTTCGACACCACCAGACGTATGGTCGAGAAAAGCTAAAAGTTCGCGCTATTTCTGAAGGTTTCGGCGGGAAATTTCTGCGGTCGATGATGTTGACAGACTAGTCGAAAGCGGATGTTCGGGGAAGGTGCTTTCTCACTTGCCGGGGCCGGCTATCGCGGCGGCGGCGAATCGTGAGCGGGTGCCGGGTCGATCTCGGCTGCGAGTACGGCGAGAAGCGCGGAGGCCTGTTCGGCGACGACGGTCTCCCGCTCGCGGGAGATGCCCTCGGTCTCCAGATCGGCGGGAGCCTGGTTCTCGGCGATCAATCGGGGAAGCTCCGCGCTGAGGACCGCAGCCCGGCGGAGCGCGCCAGGCGGGGAGCCCGCCTGTTCCCAGGCGCGGAGGACAGCCTGCCGGATCAGGTCCATCGCTTCGGCGTCGACTGAACCGATGGCGTCGAAGGCCATGTGCCGGGAGAACGCCCTGCTGGCCAGAGTGCGGGCTACTTCCTCGTCTCGGGTCGTTGCGACGTCCATGACTTCGACTCTAGGACGATCAACGCCCACCGGGTAGTGGCCCGGTAGGATCGCGTCCAGCGCGATGCCCAGCCTGGGGGCGGCATGCGCGGGCGCGGGCGGTGCACCTGGGCGGCATGAGACGACACGCCACCCAGCCCGAGCCTGCGCCGGTATCGATGCGCACCGTGATCCTCGACATCCAGACCGACGGGTCGATGACCGTCACCATCGACGGCGCCTCGTACCTGCCCGAGGAGGGGGCATGGGTGCGGGCGTCGTTCCCGCAGATCATCGACCACGCCAGCGATGAGCGCACCGTGCCGGTGCGGGTCGAGGTGCACGAGGCCGACGGCACGAGCTTCACCGAACTCCTCCCGGCCCGGTCACCCCGCCCCGAGCCGGCAGCCGAGCCCGCGCCGAAGCGGAAGAAGGACAAGCCGGCGTCGCCTGCGCTCATCGAGATCACCGGCGAGGGATTCGTCGCCGGCGAGGACGTGGCCTGCTGCGTCATCGTCTCGCACACCGACGCCACCCCGCACGGCACCGCCCGCGCCGTCCTTGAACCGAAGCAGGTCAAAGGGGTCGGTGAGGTGGTGCTGGTCGGGCGCATCTCCGGCACCGTCGTGACCCGGAGGCTGCCATGAGTACCCCGCAGGGCCGGCAGACCGGCAGCTTCGGCGACGAGCTGACCAACGCCGCGATGATTGCCCTGGTCGGGGTGTTCGGCCTCGCGCTCGTCCTGCGCGGCGCCGGGTCGGTGGCGACGTTCCTCACCGGCGTGGCGCAACCGGCGGCCGGGCCTGCCGCCGGGATCGGGGTGCTGTTCCGGCCGGGCGATCCCGCCGGCGCGCTCGATGCCCCAGGGTTGCATCCGTTCGCGTACTGGGCCGTGGCCGCGGTGCTGCTTGCCGGCCTGGTCGCCGGGGGCTGCTGGGTCTGGATGCGGCTGCGAAGGCATGCGCGCAAAGCCTCGACCGACCCGCACACCACCGCCGGCATCGCGACCCGCCACGAGGTCGCTGCCACCGCTTCCTCGACGGCTCTACTGAAACGCGCCCGGAACCTGCGGCCCTCGCTGGACAAGCCCGAGCCGGCAGACGTGGGCTACCGGATCGGCACCAGCCGGGGCCGGGAGGTCTGGGCATCGGTGGAAGACTCGATTCTGCTCATCGGACCGCCCCGAAGCGGCAAGGGCCTGCACATCGTGATCCCCGCGATCCTCGATGCGCCCGGCGCGGCCGTGGTCACCAGCACCCGCCCCGACAACCTCACTGCCTGTCTGCGCGCCCGCAAACGCGTCGGGCCGGTCGCGGTGTTCGACCCCCAGCATCTCGCCGAGGGATTGCCGGCGGGGATGCGCTGGTCACCCATCCGTGGCTGTCACGATCCGCTCACCGCGATGATCCGCGCCACCGGTCTCGCCTCGGCCACCGGTCTCTCGGCTGGCGGGGTCGAGTCCGGTGGGTTCTGGGAAGGCAAGACCCGCACCGCGCTCCAGGCCCTCCTGCACGCTGCGGCCCTGGATGGCCGCTCACCGGCCGAACTGTTCCGCTGGACGCTCGATCCCTCCGCCGCGGCGGAGGCTGTCGCGATCCTCACCAACTCACCCGATGCGGCGACCGGGTGGGCGGACTCGCTGGAATCGATGATCGATGCCGACCCCAGGACCCGCGACTCGATCTGGCAAGGCGTCTCCTTGGCGCTCGGAGCCCTGGCCGACCCCAGGGTGCTCGACGCGGTCAGTCCCGGCCCCGGTGAGGACTTCGACCCCGAGAGGTTCATCCGCGACAAAGGCACCCTGTTCCTTCTGGCCACCGGCGCCGGAGCCGGAGCCAGCGCGGCACTGGTGGCGGCGCTGGTCGAAGACCTCGTGGAGACCGCCCGCCGGATCGCCGCCCGGTCGCCCGGTGCGAGGCTGGACCCGCCGCTGCTGCTTGCCCTGGACGAGATCGCGAACCTCGCCCCGCTGCCCTCGTTGCCGATCTTGATGGCGGAAGGAGGCGGCACGGGGATCACCTGCATGCCGGTCTTGCAGTCGCTCGCGCAGGCTCGCGACCGGTGGAACGAGAACCAGGCCAACGCGATCTGGGATGCGAGCATCGTGAAGATCATCCTCGGTGGCGCCTCCAGCTCCAAAGACCTCCAGGACCTGAGCACCTTGATCGGCGAGCGGGATGAGTACACCGACAGCGTCACCTTGGGCGATCACGGCACCCGCCAGAACCAGCGGTCGGTGCGCCGAGTGGCGATCTTCCCGCCAGACCGCATCCGCACCCTCGCTTTCGGCACCGCGGTCACTCTGCTGCGCGCTGCTCCGCCCATCGTGACCGACCTGCGCGCCTGGCCGGCCCACCCAGATGCCGCGCGGTTGAAAGCGGATCGCGAAGAGATCGAGTCTCTGCTGCGCCGCCCCGACCGCCCCTGACAGGTCGGATCGGATCGCCGTCGTGCACCTGGCTGGCACAGCGGACGACACCACCTGTGACCGTCCCCATCAGACAGGAGCAGCACGATGGCCGAACAAGAACACCCTGGACCAGGCCGGGAGCCCGAGCCGCAGGCGGATGTGCGCGAGTCCTTCAAAGGTCGCATCACATCCGAGCCGACTCTGGGCACCACGCAGACGGGCAAGGCGAAGTTCTACGCGAAGGTCGAGCAGCGCCACTGGCGCTACGAGGACGACGGCACCTACACGCGGCTGCCGAACACCTATCACGATCTCGTGGCCTACAAGGGCGTCGCCGTCCGTGCGTACAAGAACTATGAAAAGAACGACTTCTTCATCGCCGAGGGGCGCATGGAGGACTACCGCAGCAAGAGCACGGGGCAGATGAAGCAGCGGTTCGTCGCCACCGCGTTCGGTCACAACATGGCCCACACCGACTACGAGGTCGACCGCACCCCACGCCGCGAGCAGGCCCAGCGCCCCGCCGCCGAACGCGAGGCCGCTTCACGCCGACTCGCCGGAGGCGAGACCCCCGCACAGCCGCAGGCAGCCGAGCGTCAGACGCCCGAGCGTGAGGCACCGGCCGCGTTCGCCCCGCCGGAGCACCGGTCAGATCGGCAGCCGCCGGCGATGGGCCTGTGAGGAAGGGAGCCACGATCATGACCGAACCGACGTTCAACCAGACCGATCCTGACCGGCCGCAGACCGACGAGACCCCCGATGACGACCTCGACCTCGACGACGAGTACGACGAGGAGGGATATGACGGTGAGGAGGAGGAAGAACCCGGCCCGCCGCATCCGGTGAACTGGTATCTGCTGCGCGCCGACGAGCTCGAAAAGGAGTGGTACGCGCTCAACCGGTGGGTCGAGACCATCCGCCGCACCTACGGGCTCCCCGCCAGCGTGATCCCGCCGTTCTGGCACCGACACGACGAACTGCTGTGGGAACTCAGCAGCCTGCATCTGCACTGGCTCTGCGCCTACCACCCCGAGCAGACCGGCTCCGCCCCGTTCGGCTGGCACCGCGACTTCGCCGACGCTCGACAGCGGCTGCGCGAATGGGTCGCCGCCTCCGGCACACGCCTGGACCGCGACCGACCCACGAGGCAGACGACCTGGCCCGGCGAGGACCCCGCCGACCCTGTGGAGGACGTGTTCGTCGCCGACCGCGACCGCGACTTCGTCGAGTACGTCGCCGAACAGGTCGCCGAACGCCGCGCCGCCGAAGACGCCTTCTACGCCGGCGCCGACGCACGAACCGGGGAACTGCCGTGAGCACCACGACAGCACAAGACGTGAACGCCGAGCTCTCGCGGCTTCGTGAGCAGGGGCGAGAGCTCGGCGCATCGTTCCTGCCGCCGACCGAGCGACAGGGCGCAGCGGTCAGGACGATTCTGCTCGCTTCCACTGATACGTCTCGGGAACCGAGTAGCGAGGCGTGATCTTGATCCGGTCCGGATTGAAGAACGGCCCCACCTGGGTGGCCTTCTCCACACGAATATCCAGCAGCATCTTCAGCAACCGCCGCTTCTCGACCAGCTCAAGACGCTCCCACGCCGCCTCCAGGTCGCTCTCCTGAATGAACGAGAGCAGCCCCTTGTCGGTCACGGGAGGAACCGCAGCCTTCGCCGCACGCTCGATCTCCGGAACAAGCCTGCGTTCGATGCTGGTGAGCATCGACATGCTGATCCGACCCTCGGCGTACTCACTCGCCGCCTCGTCAAGCCGCGCACGCAGCGCAGCGGCATGCTCCTCGGCCTCGCGGACCCGTTCATTCCAGTCCTCCTCCGGGCCGACGATCACCGCCAAGCTCTCCGGCTTCGACAACCATCCCAGCAGCACGCCCGTGACATAGGCGTCGGTGTTGCGCATGTCGATGCTGACCCTGCGGCAGCCGGGGCGTCCGCAGCTGTAGTTGTCAGAGCGCAACCCGGTGCGCCTGCGTACTTTCGTCCCGTGAATCCGCACCAGCGGATGCAGGCAGTACCCGCACCTCGCGACGAACGTCAGCAGCCAGCGCGGATGGCTGGGGTTGTCCTCGGGAACATAGCGGGTGCGCCGGGCCCGGTCATCGAGGAGATGATTGACCTTCTCCCACTTCTTCATCGGGATGATCGCGGGCCAGTCCGCCTCGCCGATCACCTCGCCCTGGTACATGCGCAGCCCGGCGATCGTGGGGCTCTTGATGATCTGCCGGATCGTGGCGGTTGTCCAACCACGCGAGTGCTCAGAAGTCGGCTTCATCGGCGTGGGCACGCCCGCCCGATTGAGGCGAGTCACGATCTGGTTGATCGACCCGCCATCGAGGATCTCGTCAACCGCTGAGACGATGATCGCGGCCTTCTCCGGGTCGATCTCCTGACGCACGAGAGCACGCGTCTGCTCGTCGTAGACCCTCCGGTACCCGTAAGGGAGCCGCCCGTGCGGGCGACCCTTCTGCGCGTTCAGCCGCACTGTGCGCAACTGCCGGTCACGGATGATCGCCGCATCCTTCTCGGCGCTCAGGAACTCCAGCCCCATCATGAAGCTGTCATCGTGGCGCGAGAAATCGTAGACGCGGCCCTTGGTCAGATACAGAACCCCCGCCTCCTGGCAGGCGGCGCGCAGCTGCACGTAGGCCAGCAGCTCACGGCCCGCACGCGAGGGCTCCCACGTCACGAACGCGTCGTACTCCTTCGACGCGATCAGTTGCAAGGCCTCCTCGAAACCCTCGCGTTCGCGGGTGCGCCACCTCGACGCGGACCGGTTGGCATCGGTGATGACCTTCGCGACTCCCCACTTCTCCTGAGCGCACCAGGCACGGCAGTCCGTCTCTTGGTCATCGGTCGATCGCATGAGGTAATGGCGATCCATCGAGGCTCGCGTGTAGATGAGCGCGTTGACCTCGGAGGCAGGCGGTCGGGTAAGTGATTGCGTCTCCATGACTGACAGGTGCTCCCTTGGCATCTGCCATCGAATTGCTGGGTGAGCCGACGAACCACCTCGACGTCGACGGCATCGCCTGGCTGGCGCGGCACATGAAGAACCGGTGGCCGAAGAATGCCGGTGCTCTGCTGCTGGTCACCCACGACCGGTGGTTCCTCGACGAGGTGTGCTCGAAGACCTGGGAGGTCCACGACCGCATCGTCGAACCCTTCGAAGGCGGGTATGCCGCCTATATCCTCCAGCGCGTCGAACGCGATCGAATCGCCGCGGCCACAGAGGCCAAACGTCAGAACCTCATGCGCAAGGAACTCGCGTGGCTGCGTCGCGGCGCTCCGGCCCGGACCTCGAAGCCGAAGTTCCGCATCGAGGCGGCCAATCAGCTCATCGCCGACGTCCCCGAGGTGCGCAACCCCATCGAGCTGAAGAAGATGGCCACCGCGCGTCTGGGCAAGGATGTCGTCGACCTCCTCCACGTGTCCAAGAGTTTCGGCGACGACGTCATCCTCGATGAGGTCACATGGCGCATCGGCCCCGGTGAGCGCACCGGCATCCTCGGGCCCAACGGTGCCGGCAAGTCGACGCTGCTCAATCTCATCTCCGGAGAGGTCGAGCCCGATTCCGGTCGGGTCAAGCGCGGCAAGACCGTCCAGGTCGGCGTCCTCGACCAGCAGTTCAAGGACCTCGCCCGGATTGCGGAGTCCCGGGTGCGTGAGGTCCTCGCGGAGTCGAAGACGAACTTCACCATCGAAGGCAAGGACTACACACCGGCCCAGCTGCTCGAGCGACTCGGCTTCGCCAAAGAGCATCTCTCCGCTCGGGTCAAGGAGCTCTCCGGTGGGCAGAAACGTCGCCTCCAGCTTCTGCTGCTGCTCATGGCAGAACCGAATGTCATCATCCTCGACGAGCCGACGAACGATGTGGATTCGGACATGCTCGCGGCGATGGAGGATCTCCTCGATTCCTGGCCGGGCACCCTCATCGTCGTCTCCCACGACCGCTACCTGCTCGAACGTGTCACCGACCAGCAGTACGCGATCCTCGATCAGGGGCTGCGTCATGTCCCCGGAGGCGTCGAGGAGTACCTGCGGCTGCGGGCCGAGCAGGCCCGCACCGGTGGTGCGAGCGGTTCGGGATCGGCCTCGAACGGGGCCGCATCGGGAGCCGGCGGGACCGGTTCCGGTGGGGCCGCCTCGGCGACGGAGGGGTCGGCCTCCTCGGCGAAACTCACCGGTGCCGAGGCCCGCGCGGCGAAGAAGGAACTGTCGTCGATCGAGCGGCGGATGGAAAAGCTGAACACTCAGATCGCGAAGAAGCACGAGGAGATGGCCGCCCACGACCAGACCGATTTCGAGGGACTGGCCAAGCTCACGGCTGCGATCTCCGAGTCTCAGGACGAACTCGACGAACTCGAAATGCGCTGGCTCGAAGCGTCCGAAGCTCTCGAGGCCTGAGTGGTCGACGAAGCGACGATGCGAGACCTGCTCGAGGCGGAGCGGGCGGAGACGCAGGCGCTCATCGACCGTCTGACTCAGGGAATCGATGAGGTCTCGGCCGCTCGTGAGGGCGACAACAGCGACGACGAGCACGATCCGGAAGGGGCGACGCTCGCCTTCGAACGGTCGCAGGCCGCGACCCTGCTCGAACAGTCCGAGAATCGCCTCGAGGAGATCGCCGAGGCGCATCACCGCCTCGCCGCGGGCACGTTCGGGATCTGCGTCGACTGCGGTGAGCCCATCGCCGAGGCGCGGCTGGAGGCCCGCCCCTACGCGGCCAAATGCGTGAACTGCGCCGCCCGCGGCTAGTCGTTTCCATCCCCGTTCGCACGCACGAGTGCACCGTCGCACACGACCGGGCGACCGCCTCGGCGACGGTCTGAACTTTCCCCATATCCGGCCGGGTGCGGTAGTGTATCGGCGTGTCATCACGGGACTATCGCATCGACCGCGCCAAGGGAATACTCATCTTCCTGGTGGTTCTGGGCCACCTCCTCGCCAGGACTTCCCCATGGGAGTCGCCGATCCTGGGCGCACCGATGTACTTCATCTACATGTTCCACATGCCGGCGTTCGTCTTCCTCGCCGGGATCACGGCGAAGTCGAACAGGTTGGCGGAACGGGTGCTCACCTACTTCGTCCTGCTCGCGTCGGTGCTGCCGCTGATGTGGGCGTGGATGTGGCTCTTCGGGCTCGATCCGGACTACAGCTTCCTCACCCCGTTCTGGTACACGTGGTTCCTGCTGTCCATGGCCTGGTGGATGATCACGGTCCCCTTCATCGAACGCTTCCCCCGCACGATGCTCGTCGCCTCCCTGGTTCTGGGACTCTTCGGCGGGATGCTGCCGATCCTCGACACCGAACTCTCCGCGGCACGAACGATGGCGTTCTGGCCCTTCTTCGTCATCGGCAAGCTCTACGGCAAGCAGATCATCGAATGGGCCGGAGGGCTGGCGATCTGGCAGAAGATCGGCTTCAGCGCCGCCGCCCTGGCCACGATCGGCTACTTCTACTTCGACCAGATCGACTACAAGTGGTTCTACGGCAGCCTCAACTTCGCCCACTTCCATGTCAGCGTCCCCGAAGGTGTGGGTCTGCGTCTCATCATGGACATCGGTGCCGTGCTTATGACCCTGGCGCTGCTGTCGTGGCTGAGCAACACCAAGGACACCATCGCCATGATCGGCAAGCACAGCCTGGCCGTCTACGTCCTCCACGGCTTCGTCGTCCGCGGTCTCCAACCGGTCCTCGACGGCAGCCGCGATGTCCTCCACGACGCCTTCGTCCTGCTCATCTGCCTGGCCCTGGCCGTGGTGTGGACGGGCGTGCTCGCGTGGACTCCGTTCGAACGCGCCCTGCGCTGGTACGCCTCGACCGCGACGGCACTGATCCTCGCACCTTTCCCGTTCCTGCGACCGAAGTCGGAGCGCACCGGCCGCAGTGATTCTGCCGGTTCCAGTGTTGGTGCCGGTGCCGGTGCTGGTCACGGCGGGGCTTCCCTCGAGGGTGCCGGTCACAGCGGCGCTCACCTCGAGGGTGCCGATCAGGGCGCGGCCGCCTACGGCAGCTACCCGGGCGACGCCTACAGCGAGGGCGACGGACCGGACCGGCAGGGCCTCGGCCTCCAGCCTCAGCCGGGCACCGGCTATGCGCATTCGGTCGGTTTCGAACAGTCCCCCGTTCAGCACTTCCCCGGCTCTGACCATCAGCCGGGACAGCACGACGGGCAGCCGCACGTGTATCAGGAGGTCTCCCCTCCCGCCGGAGCCGAGCAGTATCGGCTGCCGGGCTCGCACCAGGTGCCGCAGAACAACGCAACCTACGAATCCACGCAGGAAGTCCCCGCCGGCACCGCCCAGCGTGCCGTGCGCTACCGCCGCCTGCCCGTCTATCTCAGCACCCCTCCGGACGACGACCGCTGAGCGCACGGGTGCGGTGAACCCACCGATCACGCGAACTCCGCGGTCATCGGGAGGACGGCACCGCCTCGGCGAGGGCAGCCCCGCCTCGGCGTGGGGACCATGTTCATTGACGTTTCGGGTCGTCGGACGTCGGAATATGTCGATGTGACACACGCCGCAGAGGCGGTTGATGGTGTGATACCAGAGTTCGGGTCGCCGCCCGGACGTGGACGATCCCCCACCATCGATTCGGAGTTCCCATGACCGCGACCAACGCCCTGACCCAACGCCTCGATGCCGGCCCCGTGATCTGCGCGGAAGGCTTCCTGTTCGAGCTCGAGAAGCGCGGATATCTGTCTGCCGGCGAGTTCGTCCCCGAGGTGGCCCTCGAGTTCCCCGACGCCCTGCGCTCCCTCCACGTCGACTTCCAGCGGGCCGGCTCCGACATCGTCGAGGCCTTCACCTACAACGGGCACCGCGAGAAGATGCGCGTGATCGGCAAGGAAGATCTGCTCGAACCGCTCAACCGCGCCGCCCTCCAGATCGCCCGGTCGGTAGCCGACGCCAAGCCCGGGAACTTCATGGCCGGCAACATTTCGAACTCGAACATCTGGGACCCCGCCGACGAGTCCAAGCAGGCCGAGGTGCGGGCGATGTTCGCCGAAATGGTCGCCTGGGCGGTCGAGGAAGGTGCCGACCTCATCATCGGCGAGACCTTCTACTTCGCCGGTGAGGCCATCGCCGCCGCCGAGACCGCCAAGGCCAGCGGCCTGCCCGTCGTCCTCACGCTCGCCCCGATGGCCTTCCAGGAGATGGCCGACGGGGTCGGGATCGTCGAGACCGCGCAGCGGCTCGAACAGCTCGGCGTCGACGTCGTCGGCCTCAACTGCTTCCGCGGTCCCGTCACGATGCTGCCGTGGCTGAGGGAGATCCGCTCGGCCGTGTCCTGTCACGTCGGCGCCCTGCCGATCCCCTACCGCACCACGGAGGACGAGCCGACGTTCTTCAACCTCTCCGACTCCCCCGCCGAGGTGGCCTCCCCGCACGGACGCACGTTCCCCACCGCTCTTGATCCCCTGCAGACCAACCGCTACGAGATCGGCGCGTTCGCCAAGGAAGCCTACGACCTGGGCGTCAACTACATCGGAGTGTGCTGCGGCGCGACCCCGATGCACATCCGCGAGGTCGCCGAGGCGGTCGGACTGACCACCGATGCGAGCCGCTTCTCCGAGAACATGGCCAACCACTTCATGTACGGCAGCAACGAACGGCTCGCCGACAACGTCGTGGCCCTCGGAGACACTGCCTGAGGCCTTGGAGCATCGCTCACCATTAGGGCCAATACATACAGTCAGCGCCGTAACCTCTCGACGCTACGGGAGGTTACGGCGCTGACTGTATCCTGTGCGACTACGCGGAGGCGATGGCGCTAGCGGTGCGTGGTACTCGGCGATCAAGCGACCTCGGTGACTGCTTTTTGGTTCGCAGAAATCGCCTGCACCTGTTCAGCTTTTGTAAAGTCATCACGGCGGAGGACGAGCAAAGCCGCAAGTGACACCACACCGGTACCGACGAAGAAGTACCATGGCGAGGTAATATCACCTGTCGCTGAGATGAACCAGGCAGCGATGAGCGGTGCGCTGCCACCGAAGATCGCGACGGGAAGATTGTAGGCGACAGCGATGCCGGTCGACCGGATCTTGGTGGGCAACAGCTCGGTCATCGTCGCGTATGTCGACGAGGCGTAGAACCCGAACGACAGTGCGCACGCTATGAGTGGGAAGAAGAAGCTCACCGGCGTTGCACCGGGAGCGGCCAGGAAGAACCATAGCATCGACAATGTCGCCGCGACTCCAGAAACAAGCAGCACGGGCTTGCGGCCCCATTTGTCCGACATGATTCCGCCGATCGGCATCACAGCCGCTGCGAGCACGCACGCAGAGATGATGAACCAGAAGCGCACGGTGCCGGAGAACTGAAGCATCTCACCAAGGAACGTCGAAGCGTAGGTGAGCACGAGGTAGAAGATCGAAGCGTGGACGGTGATGATGCAGAACACGAGCATGAGCGCGCGACCCCAGGTCATGGTTTCACGAAGTGGTGCTTTCGAACTCTCTCCGGCAGCGACGATCGCGAGGAACTCCGGGCTGTCTTCGAGCTTGAGGCGGATGTAGATGGCGATCATGCCCAAGACACCTGCGAAGAGGAATGGGATCCGCCAGCCCCACGCCAGCATCGCCGCTTCCCCGAGGACCGCCGACATGCCATTGGCCACAAGGCTGCCGAGCAGCAGCCCGAGGACTGCCGTGGTCATAAGCCAACTCGTCGAGTGGCCACGCTTGCCGGGACCGGCGTATTCGGCGATGAAGCTCGTCACCGTGCCGATTTCGCCTCCGGCGGAGAATCCTTGGATGCAGCGCAACAGCACCAGCAGGATTGGAGCGGCGAGACCGATGGTGGCGTAGGTGGGCAGTAGGCCGATAAGGCAGGTAGAGCCGGCCATGCAGATGAGCACGATGAGCAGAGTCTGCTTGCGTCCGATGCGATCTGCCATCGGCCCGAAGACCAATCCCCCGAGAGGCCGGATGAAGAAGCTGAGAGCAAAAACTGCGAAGCTGCTCAGCAGAGAGATCGTCGGGTCTTCCGAGGCGAAGAAGAGCTGTCCCATGTACACAGCGAGGAATCCGTAGATCCCATAGTCGTACCATTCGATCACATGTCCGGTGACGGCGCCGACGAAAGCTCTCCTGCGACGGAGCCCGTCTGCCTCGGTGATTGTGATTTCAGCCATTGCTGTTCCCTTCTCTCGCGCATCGTTGCGCTGAAATGATGTGTGCCGTCGTTGTACACACAGCGGTGGAGCGTCACTAGTGGTGTTAGTTTCCACGTGGTGGTTCTTCACACGTGGTACCGAAATGTGGTCTGGGGTCAGGACGCGTGCTTCGACTGCGCTCCGATCTTGAAACGGCGGATCTTGCCTACGCTCGTCCGCGGCAGCTCGTCGAGAACGTGCCACTCGCGAGGTCGGGCGGCTGGGGCAAGGTTCTCCTCTGCCCAATGCGCCAGCTTGCCGAGGTCGACTCCGGCACTGGAATCGGCAGCGACGACGTAGGCGTGTGGGACCACGTCGCGGATCGGGTCCGGCACAGCGATGACAGCGACCTCTAGCACGCCTGGGGCCTGGGCGAGTGCGGCTTCGATCTCAGTGAGGCTGACGTTCTCTCCCGAGACCTTGATGACGTCGTCGACGCGGCCGACGAACGAGAGGACTCCGTCCTCGTCACGTCGGGCGAGATCACCTGTGAGCAGCCATTCAGTTCCGTCAGCCCCTGTGTGGAAGGCCATGTCTGTGGTCGCCGGGTCGTCGAGGTACTCGAGGAACAGATCCTTCCCGCGATTGCCGGCGACCGCGATCATGCCGCTCTCGCCCGTATCGACGGGCTGCCTGGTGAGTGGGTCGAGTAGGTCGACACGTCGGCCTTCGAGCGGCTGTCCGATGACATCGCAGCGCGGTGGAACCGATCGGTCGTAACTGACGATCGCGATTGTCTCCGTCATCCCGTACAGTTGCCGAGCGGCGACGCTGACGAGCTCGGCGAACTGCTCGTGATGGTCGGGAGCGAGATTCTGTGCATACCAGACGTGTTCGAGTTCGGCCGGTGTCTGCTCAGCGGGCGTGCGGGCGAGGATCATCCGGATCGGAGCAGCGAAGAGGCTGGCGTGAGTGACCTCGAGTTCCCGCGCCCATTCGACCCAGCGACTGGCTGAGAAGTCCGCGGTCAGCGCCACCGAGGCACCCGCGCGGATGGCCGAGGAGAAACAGTAATATTGCGCGTTCGCGTGGAACAACGGCAGGGTCACGTACCACCGGTGGTGGGCTTGCAGATCTGCGGCCGCGGCCATGCGTTCGGCGACCTCGAGGTAGTTCGCATGGGTGAGTACGACTCCCTTGGGCTGCGAGGTGGTACCTGAGGTGAACATCACCGCGAGCCTGTCCTCGGATGCAGGCTCAACCCTATTGGCGTCATCGAGATCAACGTTCGGCCGTTCTTCGTCCAGATCGGTCGTTGCGGTCGGAGTCTGCAACAGCGGCGTCCCGGGTACGAGATCGGCTGCGGTTTCAGAGAGCTCAAGGATCGGCAACTGGGGCTGGGCGGCGGAGCCTTGCCGGTAGATATCAGCGCGTTCCACGCTACAGATCCCGAGTACCGGGGCGACCCTCGAGATCTGAGTATTGATGTCGTTCTTCGCCGAAGCGGGGTCGACGGGGACGATCCAGGCACCGATTCGCGCTGCGGCCAGCCAGATCGCAATGAATCCCGGGCAATTCTTCAGGCACAGGTGGATCGCGGCGCCGGAATGAACCCCGTGACCTGTCAATGCGGCCGCCGTCTGATCGACGATCCAGTCGAATTCGCGGTATGTCCACGCGGTGACCTCGCCGGACCTGTCTCGAAAGAGGAGGAACTCTCGCTCGGCCGCCTCACGGACAGCTGCCGTCCACAGCTGTGCGAAAGTCGAGTCGTTCTCAGCCGATGAGAAATGGTGCGATGATGTCACTGGTGAGCTCCGTTGTCGTCATTGACGGTGGTCTGATTTGCAGAATGTGACAATCGTCGCACGCGTCAGCTCACGAATGAACGGTGAGGTCTCTGAAAGATCTGGCCCGCTTTTGGAGTTCTCTCTAAACTCGAATCGGGTTCAAGATTCGTCGATGTCGAACGCGGCCAGCGCCCACGTGATGTCCAACAGCTCTTTCGTCCCGAGTTCAGCGATGCCGACCGTGTCGCGGAAGCGCTGAAGCCGGTAGCGCACGGTGTTCTCGTGCACGTGCAGCATCTCGGCCGTCTTCTTCACGTTCATCAACGTCCTGATCCACGTGCGGACCGTTTCGAGCACATCGGCACCGACTGCGGTGTCCGGGCGCAGCGGGAGGACGAAACGGTCGATGAGGTGACTGTTGAGGTCAGCCTGCCCAGGTATTGCCACCTGCCACGTGAGATCGGTCAAGGAGTGGACCCCCAGCGCTCCCCGGTGGGCGATCGTCCACACGTTCTCGCAGATCCGGGCAGATTCCGTGATCCGTGACAGCGGGACGAAGGGACCGATGGCCACCGGCACCGAGACGGTCCTAGGGGTGCGAGCCACGATACCTATGATGCGCGCATCCATCTGTGCGACCACTGCCGGTCGCCTGCCGTCCGAACCCGCCGCTTGCAGGGATTCGACGCTCGGCTCGCCATGACCGAATCCGCGGACGCTTCCGCCTTCACCCGGCGCGGCGCAGATAATGACGGCGTAGTCGCGATCGAAGTCAAGTCCGTAGCGACGTGCTTTGAGCAGGGCCTCTGGTCCCGGGTCCTCGGATTCCATGAGACTACGGATGAGGGAGCTGACAGCGAAGGATTCGCGCAGCGCGGCGGCCCCCGCCCTATAGCGGAACTCCGCGGCCGCTCCGGTTGTGAACCAATCGCCGAGCTGCCACAGCAGGGTCGACCCTTCCAAGGTCACCTGCGGTTCGAGCTCCTGGGCGGCCGCCTCGGCGATGAATGCCTCATGAACGACGTTGAGGCTGATGCGATATGCCCGGATGATGTCCTCGATGGGGACATTCTGGTCGATCCGGGCGCGCGTGGTCGCCCGCGATTCGGGCACTTCCTCCGCCTCGGCGATGACGCCGGTGGTGAGGACCTCGACCGCACGTGCCGCGTTCGTGCGCACGGATGCGAGCAGCTGATTACGCGGCACGTCGACATAGCTGGCCATCTCGGAATAGATCCGATCGGCGGCACTGTCGGCAATCGCGTCGTCGAGGTCCTTCACCTTCTGGGCGACCTGTGCAAGGCCGGCGGCCACTAAATCTCAACCATGATAGGACGACCGGTGGCTGCTGAAGCCACTCAGGCTTCGGCGGTCACACCGATCGAGTCGAGAGCGGCCTCAAGGCGGGCGATGGTGCCGTCGATGTCGCCGAGCTTGTCGAGTCCGAACAGGCCGATGCGGAAGCTCGAGAAGTCCTCGGGCTCATCGCACTGCAGCGGCACGCCCGCGGCGATCTGCACGCCGACTTCCTTGAAGCTGGCGCCGGTGGCGAGCTTCGGGTTGTCGGTGTGGACGACGACCACACTGGGCGAGGCGAACTCCGGTGCCGCAACCGAGGGCAACCCGCGTGCGGCGAAGACGGCGCGCACCCGTTCACCGAGTTCGTTCTGTGCGGCGGCGAGCTTGTCGAAGCCGCGCTCTTCGCTCTCGGCCATGAGCTTCGCGTTATGTGCCAGCGCATCGGTGGGCATCGTCGCATGGTAGGGCGCACGGCCCTCTTCGTACTCGTCGGCGATGAACAGCCACTTCTTCAGGTCCATGGCGAAGCTCGTCGACGTCGAGGCTTCGACGGCGGCACGGCCGGCGGAGCTGAGCATGACGTAGCCGGCGCACGGAGATCCGCTCCAGCCCTTCTGCGGGGCGCTGATGAGAACGTCGACGCCGAGGTCGGTCATCGAGGCCCACACCGCACCCGAGGCGATGCAGTCGAGGACGAAGATTCCGCCGGCCTTGTGCACGGCTTCGGAGACCCGGCGGAGGTAGTCGTCGGGCAGGATCATGCCCGAAGCGGTCTCGACGTGGGGAGCGAACACGACATCGGGCTTCTCTGCCTCGATGGCCGCGACCACCTCGTCGATGGGCGCCGGTGACCACGACGACTGGTGGGCGTCGGTGTCCGGGGAGGCCTTGAGCACGGTCGTCTCCGACGCGATGGCACCGGCGTCGAGGATCTGCGACCAGCGGAAGGAGAAGAGACCGTTGCGCACGATCAGCGCCTTCTTCCCGGTCGCCACCTGGCGGGCCACGGATTCCATCGCGTAGCTGCCGCCGCCGGGGACGATGGCGACGGATTCGGCGTCGTAGGCCGAGCGCAGGATCCGGTTGATCTCCTGCATCACGGATACGAACCGCTTCGACATATGGTTGAGCGATCGGTCGGTGAAGACCACCGAGTATTCGAGCAGGCCGTCTGGGTCAACATCTTCGTGTGGCAAAGTCATATGCCTAACATAGCCACAAGTCCGCCATTCGGGCCACCGTCCTCGCTCATTGAGACTCCTCAGACCCTCGCCGAGGCGGCCGGTCAGATCTCGGACCCTCGCCGAGGCGGCCGGTCAGATCTCGATTTCGCTGCGGTCGCCCGACCACAGCGTGTGGAACGTGCCGTCCCGGTCGGTGCGTGCATAGGTGTGCGAACCGAAGCGATCGCGCTGAGCCTGGATGAGAGCGGCGCTGCCCCCTTCGGTGCGCAGCCCGTCATAGTAGGACAGGGTCGAGGCGAGACCGGGCACGGCGATGCCGCGCTCGATGGCCTGGACGACGGTGGCGCGCAGGGACTCTTGGCAGCGGCCGGCGACTTCGCGCACATAGTCCGAATCGAGCAGGGTCGCCGGCGGGTCCGCGGTGCCGAAGGCCTCAACGATGCGGTCGAGCAGACGCGCCCGGATGATGCATCCGGCCCGCCAGATCCCGGCGAGCTCACCGAGGTCGATGCTCCAACCGTGCTCGCGCGCGCCGGCGGTGATCTCGTGGAAGCCCTGCACATAGGCCATCACCTTGCCCAGCAGCAGGCCTCGGCCGATCTCCTCGATGCGCGCGGCACGATCGTTCGAGGCAGCGACGGCCGAAGCACTGGTGTTCGTCGCCGAGGTGGTCGCGGCCGAAGCACTGGTGTTCGTCGCCGAGGTGGTCGCAGCCGAAGCACTGGTATCCGCCGCCGAGGTGGCGGCCCCGGGACGGGGCCCGGCCAACCGGACTCCCTCGGCGCGCAGATCCGCGGCCGATGACAGCGAACGGGAGAAGACCGCCTCGGCGATGGTGGGGACCGGCACCCCGAGATCGAGCCCGGCCTGCCCGGTCCACGCACCGGTGCCCTTGGCCTTCGCGGCATCGGCGACGATGTCGACGAAAGGCCGGCCCGTGTCCGCATCGACGTGGGCGAGGACGTCGGCGGTGATCTCGATGAGGTAGGACTCGAGTTCCCCGGTGTTCCAGTCCGCGAACACCTCGGCGATCTTCGCCGGGGCCATCCCGAGCCCGTCGCGCAGGAGGGTGAAGGCTTCGGCGATGAGCTGCATGTCCGCGTATTCGATGCCGTTGTGGACCATCTTCACGAAGTGACCGGCACCGTCCTCTCCGATGTGAGCGACGCAGGCATGGCTCTTCGCACCTGCAGATTCGGCATCTGCGGTTTCGGCCCGGGCGGTTTCGACGCCGGCGGTTTCGGCACGCGCGGCGATCGGTTCGAGCAGCGGCCGCAGGCGCTGCCACGCGGCCGCCGATCCGCCCACCATGAGCGAGGGCCCGAGAAGGGCACCGACCTCTCCGCCGGAGATCCCGACCCCGGCGAATTCGATGCCCGTACCCTGCAGCCGTCGGCCCCGGGCGATCGTGTCCTGGAAGTGGGAATTGCCGCCGTCGACGATGATGTCGCCGGCAGCGAACACCTCGGCGAGGTCACCGATCGCCGAATCCGTGGCCTCTCCGGCGTTGACCATGAGGATCGCCACACGCGGTTCGGCGAGCTTGCCGGCCAGATCGGCCGGATCCGCGGCGACGAGGAGATCGGCTTCGGGGAATTCAGCGGCCACGGTGCGGGCACGGTCGACGTCACGGTCGTAGATCGCGACCCGTCGACCAGACCGGCGGGCGAGGTTCCGGGCCAGATTCGACCCCATCACACCGGTCCCGATCACTGCGACATCGGCCTTCATGAGCATTCCCCTTCCTCGGGAGGCGACGGTGTTGACAGTCACTCGCCACCAGCACTACGGTGCAATAAATCTGTTTTAATAGTCGATTATAGATATTTCTTCATATTTTATCGAGAGGTTTCGGACATGGGTCATCACCCTTTCCTTCCGCCGCTCGTCATCATGGGTGTCTCGGGAACCGGCAAAACCGTCCTCGGCGCGCAGGTGGCGCAGGCTCTCGACCGCCGATTCGTCGATGCCGACGATCTCCACTCCGCGGCCAACAAAGCGAAGATGGCCTCGGGTGTGCCGCTGACCGACGCCGATCGCGGACCGTGGCTGGACGCCGTCGCGGTCGAAGCCGCCCGCACCCCGGGCCCGGTCATTGCCTGCTCCGCCCTCAAACGCACCTACCGGGACCTGCTGCGCGCCTCGGCACCCGCGCTCGTGTTCATCCACCTCGACGGACCGCGTGATGTCATCGCCGCCCACCTGGCCCGCCGCGACCATGAGTTCATGTCCCCGGATCTGCTCGACTCCCAGCTGGCCACCCTCGAACCGCTCAGCGCCGAGGAGTCCCATGCCACCGTCGACGTCGACCGTCCGATTCCCGAGGTCCTCCATTCGATCCTCGACAGCATCGCACGGTTGAGACCGTGAACTGCCCGCCCACTGTCCACCCAACCATCTGACCTCAAGGAAGAGGAACCATGACCGACCTCGACCTGGCCTGGACTCTGTCCACGCCGGCACTTCTGGCAATCGCGGCAGCGGCGATCGGCCTGCTGCTCCTGCTCATCATCAAGGCACGGCTGCACGCGTTCATCGCCCTCGTCATCGTCAGCGTGCTCACCGCGCTGGCCGCCGGAATCGGCCCCGGTGACCTCATCGACGTCCTCTACGACGGCTTCGGTTCGACCCTGGCCAGCGTGGCCCTGCTCGTCGGGCTCGGCGCAATGCTCGGACGCATGCTCGAACTCTCCGGCGGCGCCGAAGTGCTCACCGATGCCCTCATCCGCCTGTTCGGGGAGAAGCGGGCGCCCTTGGCACTCGGCGTGACCTCGCTGCTGTTCGGCTTCCCGATCTTCTTCGACGCCGGCCTCGTGGTCATGCTGCCGATCATCTTCACGATCGCGCGCCGCCTCGGCGGGTCTCTGCTGCTGTACGCGATGCCCGCGGCAATGGCGTTCTCCGCCATGCACATCTTCGTGCCCCCGCACCCCGGCCCGGTTGCGGCCTCCGGTCTGCTCGGGGCGAATGTCGGACTCGTCCTCATCTGCGGAATCATCATCGCGATTCCCGCCTGGTACCTCACCGGTTACCTCTTCGGACTCATCATCGGCAAACGCATCGACGTCGCCGTGCCCGATGTGCTCTCGGCCGGCAGGAACGACTCGTTCGCCGACTTCGCCTCCCGGCCCAAGCTCGGCCACGTGATCTTCCTCCTCGCCCTGCCGCTCGTGCTCATCTTCCTCAACACCGGACTCAACTTCGCCGGTGAGGCCGGCTGGGTCGATACCGACTCGACGCTCATCGCGTCCCTGCGGCTGCTCGGCGAAACCCCGATCGCCCTGCTCATCACTGTCGTCGTGGCCATGTGGCTGCTCGGCTGGCGGCAGAACAAGGGCCGGTCGCTGGTCGAGACCGTCGTCGACTCCGCGCTCGGACCGGTCTGCTCGATCATCCTCATCACCGGCGCCGGCGGAATGTTCGGCGGCGTGCTGCGCGCCAGCGGAATCGGAGACTCGCTCGCCGACTCACTCGCCGCGCTCGGTCTTCCCGTCATCGTCGCCGGCTTCGTCATCGCCGCGATCGTGCGCATCGCCCAGGGTTCTGCCACGGTGGCGCTGACGACCGCGGCCGCGCTCGTCCAGCCGATCGTCGTCGGCAATCCGGACTTCTCGAGCATGCAGGTCGTGGCCATCGTGCTCTCACTGGCGGCCGGTTCGGTCTTCGCCAGCCATGTCAACGATTCCGGCTTCTGGCTGGTCTCGCGGTTCTTCGGCATGGACACGAAGACGACGCTGAAGACCTGGACGGTCGCCGAGACGCTGCTGGGCACCGTCGGCTTCGGACTCAGCCTCGCCCTCTACGGGGTCGTCAGCCTGTTCTGAGCTCGGCTCGACGAGTCATCGTCGGTCGTTCGGGCCGGGTGCGCCGCCGTCAGCGGCCGGTGCGCCGGGGTTCGTCGGCCCACACGCTGCCCATCTCGGCATCGGCCTTCGCCACGATCTTCGCCATCGCCTCTTTGGCCCGGTCGGCATCCTGCCCGCCGATGGCATCGGCAACATCGAAATGCCACTGCAGCGCGTCGGGGTGCGGGTACTTCGGCATCAGTCCCGCCCCGGTGCGGCCGGCGAGGATCTCACCGATGACGGTGTCGAAGGCGGCGAAGAGTTCATTGCCCCCGGCCCCGAGCACGGCCCGGTGGAACGCGACATCGGCGTCGAGGAAGGCGTCGACGTCTCCGCGTCGGCCCGATGCCCGCATTCGGGCGGCGAGCCCCATGATCTCCTCGGCGGCTTCCGCGGGAGCGTGCTTGGCCGCCAGACCGGCCGCTTCGGGTTCGATGGCGATCCGCAGTTCGGTGAGGGAGCGCAGCTGCCCGGCCGGGGCCTCGGTCATCCGCCACCGGATGACGAGCGGGTCGAGCAGCATCCATTCGGACATCGCGAGCACGACGAGACCGACCCGTCGGATCGGCTGCAGCATCCCTAAGGATTCGAGGACGCGCACGACCTCGCGCACCACCGACAGCGACACGTCGTAGCGGGCACGCAGATCCTCGGCCTTGATGATCGTTCCGGCCTCCAGCCGACCGGCGACGATGTCCTGTCCGACCTGATCGCGCAGCTGCTCATGGAGGTTTCCCCGGTTGCCCGTGGCCCCCGCTCGCTCCGAAGCCGCTTCGGCGAAGCCCCTGCCCTTCTCCCCCGCCATCACGGAACGTCCACGATGTGCGCGCCGGGGGCGGGCCCCGTTGTGCGCAGGGCTTCGTTGACGCCGCGCGTGGCCTGCAGCAGCACGGCCAGATCGAGGGCGTGGTGGGCGTCGCGGGCGAGGAACCCGATCGTCGGCCCCGAACCGCTGAGCAGGGGCAGCAGTGCCCCGGCGGCGCGTCCGGCCTCCATCACTTCGGCGATTTCGGGCATGAACGACACGGCCGCCTCGGTGAGGTCGTTGACCGCGAATTCGGCGAGCGTGTCCGGTTCGCCGGCAGCCAGCGCCGTGAGCACCTCGTCGGGCACCTGGGCCGGGGCCGGGGTGTCGTTGAGTTCGTCGAAGCGGGCATAGACGTCGGGGGTCGGCAATTGCCGCGCCGAGGTGGCCATCACCCAGTGGAAGACCCCGCGGGTGAGGACGGGGCTCAGCTGTTCGCCGCGACCGTGGCCGATGGCCGTGCCCCCGCGCAGCAGGAAGGCGACATCGGCGCCGACCGAGACCGCGCAGTCGTGGAGGACCTCGTCCTCGACTCCGCCGAGGAGGTGGGCGGCGCCGACGAGGGCAGCGGCCGCATCCGCCGATCCCCCGCCCATCCCGCCGGCCACGGGCACCTGTTTGTCGATGACGATGTCGAGGTCGCGCAGCACGTCGACGTCACGATCGTCCTCGAGGGCTGCGATGAGGAGGTCGACGGCACGGCGGGCGACGTTCGAATCATCGACCGGCACCGCGGAATCCGCGTAGCGTCCCTGGACGAGGATCGATCGTGTTCCGCCCGGGATGAGGGTGAGCGTCTCGCCGAGGTTGAGCGCCTGGAACACGGTCGCGAGCTCGTGGTATCCCTCGTCGTTCGCGGCCCCCACGCCGAGGTGGATGTTGATCTTGCCCGGTGCCTGAACCTTCACTGGGGCCGGGGTCGTCGTCGGTGGGTGCAGCGGGGTGGTCATTGAGACGGATCCTCCGCGGTGGCCTCGGCGGGGTCCGGAGCTTCGGCGGGTTCCGGAACTTCGGCGGGTTCCGGAACTTCGGCGGCGGCGAGTCGTTCGAAGTCGGTCACGGTCAGCGCCTCACCTCGGGCCTTCGGATCGATGCCGGCCGCGGTCAGCAGAGCCTCGGAGCGCTGCGGGCTGCCGGCCCACCCGGATAGGGCCGCGCGCAGGGTCTTGCGGCGTTGGGCGAAAGCCGCGTCGACGAGGCTGAAGAGGCGGCGCCGGTTGACCGGGTCACGGTCGGTGCGGGTGATGTCGATGCGCACGAGCCCGGAGTCGATGTTCGGGGCCGGCCAGAACACGTTCTTGCCGATCCGTCCGGCCAATCGCACGTCTCCGTACCACTGGGCCTTGACGCTGGGGACCCCGTAGGTGCGGGATCCGGGAGGGGCTGCGAGCCGTTCGGCGACTTCGAGCTGGACCATGACGAGCACGGTCTTCAGGCTCGGGAAGGTTTCGAGGAAGTGCAGCAGCACGGGCACGGCCACGTTGTAGGGCAGGTTCGCGACCAATGCCGCGGGCTGGTTCGCGGTCGCGGGCTGGTTCACGCTCGCCGTCGCGTCGGTGGCCGCGGCGGCAGCGGCTCCTCCGCTGTGCGGCAGCGTGGGCAGTTCGGTGACGCGGAGGGCATCGGCGTTGACGAGGGCGAAGGCCGCCTCGGTGCCGGAGAACCGCGCGACCGTCTCGGGCAGCTTCGCCGCGAGGACTTCGTCGATCTCGACGGCGGTGACGCTGTGCCCGGCCTCGAGCAGGCCGAGGGTGAGCGAACCGAGCCCGGGTCCGATCTCGACGACGTTCGAGGCGTCTTCGAGCCCGGCGGCGGTGACGATCGACCGCACGGTATTGGGGTCGATGACGAAGTTCTGCCCCTTCTGCTTCGTTGGGCGCAGACCGATGTCAGCGGCTAATTCGCGGATGTCGCGGGCGGTCAATAACGTCACAGCCAACAACTTACCGCACCACCCGGTCGGCACAATCACCCTGCGCACCGCGCGCCCGCCCGGCCCCGCCTCGGCGAGATGTCTGCACGGGGCCCGCGGGCGATAGGGTGAAGGCTATGGATCCGCAGACTCTGACCGAACTGCTCGACGTCGCCGTCCTCGACCGGCTCGACCGCATCGACGACTTGCCCGGCGACGAACTCGCCCGGTCATCCGCCCTGCGGAAGGAGGGCTTCTCCGCCGAGGTGACCGCCGCGCTGCTCACCCAAGCACAGCTGCGCAGAGAGGCCGGTGCCAAACTCGGTCCCTTCGCCGATGACATGCTCTTCACCCGCGACGGACTCGCTCAGGCCACCCGTTTGCCGGTCGCCGCCCACCACGCGCGCCGCCTCATCGGCGAGACCGCGGACGGTGAGACCTTCCGCATCGCCGACCTCGGGTGCGGGATCGGCGGGGACTCCGTCGCCTTCGCCGGGATGGGAGCGCAGGTATCCGCCGTCGACGCCGATGAGGTCACCGCCGCCGTCGCCGCGTTCAATCTCCGCCACCTCCCCGATGCCTCTGTCGACCACACCCGCGCCGAGGATGTCGATCTGTCCGATTTCGACGCCCTGTGGTTCGATCCTGCCCGCCGCACCATCGGCAAGTCCGACAGGCGCGGATCGACGGCTCGGATCACCGACCCCGAAGCCTTCTCCCCTTCCCTGTCCTGGGTCATCGACCAGGCGATCCGAGCGAAGGCGGCCGGGGTCAAGCTCGGCCCGGCTCTCGATCACGGCCTCATCCCCGAGGAGGCCGAAGCCCAGTGGGTGTCCCACAACGGCGAGGTCGTCGAGGTCTGCCTCTATTTCGGTGCCGCCCGCCAGCGGCCGGGGCGCGGGGCCCTCGTCATGGGCGAACGCACCCTGCTCGTCCACGAAGACGACCTGCCCGAATCAGATGAAGAGGGCATCGGGACGCTGGGGCGGTACCTGCTCGAACCCGATGGTGCGATCGTGCGCGCCGGACTCGTCGCCGCTCTCTGCGCACCCCTGCAGGCCAGGCGGGTGCACCCGAAGATCGCGTACCTGACCACGGATGTCGAACCGAGCGGACCGGCCGCCGCCGGAGTCACCGCCTACACGGTCACCGATGTCCTGCCCGCGAAGATCCCGAGCCTGCGCAAGGAGCTCGTCTCCCGCGGCATCGGCTCCGTCGTCATCAAGAAGCGCGGTGCCGACATCGTGCCCGACCAGGTCCGGCGCCAGCTCAAACTGCCCAAGGGGGACAAAGCCACGCTCGTATTCACCCGCCTCGGCGAGCGTCACGTCGTGCTGCTCACCCAACCCGTGTGACTGCACCGGTCGTGGTGTTGGCCTCACGGCATCGACCTCGCCCCACAGAAGGAGAATCCATGACTCGCTCCGACGTTCTCATCAGTGCCGATGAGCTGCTCTCCCGGCTGCGGACCGCACCGGCGCCGAGGCTGCTCGACGTCCGCTGGACCCTGCCGAAACCCGATGGCCGCGACGACTTCGCCGCCGGACACATCCCCGGTGCCGTCTATGTCGACCTCGACACCGAGCTCGCCGACCACGACAGCACCGACCCCACTGCCGGTCGGCACCCGCTGCCCACGGCCGAGGCGTTCCAGGCAACGGTCCGGTCATGGGGCATCGATGCCGACACCGAGGTCGTGGTCTATGACGACAACTCCTCGCTCGGTGCCGCACGAGCCTGGTGGCTGCTGCGCTGGGCCGGGCTGAGCGCGCGAGTCCTCGACGGCGGGCTCACCGCCTACCGGAAAGCCGGCGGTGAGCTGGCTGCCGGCGACTCGGCTGAAGTGGAGCCGAGTTCCATCGTCCTGAGGCCGGGTTCCCTCCCGGTCATCGACGCCGATGCTGCGGCGGCCTGGGACGGAGTCCTGCTCGATGCCCGTGCCGGTGAGCGCTTCCGCGGAGAGACAGAACCGCTGGATCCACGGGCCGGCCACATACCCGGGGCGAAGAACGCCCCGGCCACCGAGAATGTCCCCGCGGGGACGTTCCTGCCCGAGACGGATCTCCGACAGCGTTTCTCAGCTCTCGGTGCCCTCGATCAGCCTGTCGGGGTCTACTGCGGGTCCGGAGTCACCGCCTGCCACAATGCTCTGGCGCTGGCCACTCTCGGTGTCGAGGCCAGCCTCTACCCCGCGAGCTGGTCCGGTTGGTCATCCGATCCCGACCGACCGGTCGAAACCGGCGACTGAAGCTCAGTCACCAACGCACTCGCGGTCACGCGCCGTTAGCATTCTTGGGTCGATCCACGGTGGTTTGCGCGCGAATAACGCCGCGGATCGCCCCGCAAATCACACTTCTCGAATGTCACGAAACGTTATTCAAGGCTGAGACTGCGCGCTGAATCACAGTCGCAATCGGGCGGAACCACAGCCTCTCACTAACCGTTCTCGTCAAAAATAACCCTGTGACCTGCGATTATGCACCACAATCTGCCTGAGAATACTTTTGTAACAAAAACGTGACATAAGATCACGAATTCGTTACAGTGGAGGACATCGTCACACTCAGACAGGCAACGAGAGGAAATCGTGGCATCCAAGCAGCACGGCCGCCGCGCCGCGAACGCCAAGGCCAAGACACCACTGACCGAGCTGAGCGAACTGCTCGCAGCGAACTCCGGCGCATTCGGCCGCCGTGCCGCAGTCGTCGCCGCCAGCGGCGGACTGCTCACCGCAGCAGTCCTCCCCGCCGCCGGGCAGGGGGCCGACGATGAGGCGCAGGTCGCAGCCGAGTCCGAGAAGCAGGCACCGGTCGAGTTCAAGAACCAGACACCGACCATCGACGCTGGCGGCGCGTCGAAGGAGGGCGGTCAAAAGGCTGAAGTCACCGTCGACACGGACGTCGTCACCGCCGAGGCCGCGCCCAAGCCGAAGCCGAAGCCCGAGCCGAAGGAGGAGCCGGAGACGACCGTCGCCGAGCCGGCTCCCGATGAAGAGCCGAAGGAGGAGCCGAGCGAGTCCTCGGATGATGATTCCGGCAACCCAAACGCGGGCTCGAAGGATGAGAGCCCGAAGAAGGATACCGGCGGCTCCGACGACTCGGGCCCGATCGATGGGTCCAAGGCCGAGCAGGTCCTCGGCTGGGCAGAGAAGGGCGTCGGTACCCCGTACGTCTTCGGCGGAACGTCGCAGAGCGGCTGGGACTGCTCCGGCTACACCTCCTGGGTCTACAGCCACGTCGGCGTCGACCTGCCCCGTCAGTCGGGAGCTCAGAAGGAATCCGGAACGGTCGTGTCCGAGTCAGAGGCGAAGCCCGGCGACCTCATCTGGCACCCGGGACACGTCGGAATCTACGCCGGCGACGGACAGATGTACGATGCCGGTTCGCCCGGATCCGGAACATCGAAGCGCAGCTACAGCTGGATGGGCGACGTCACGTTCATCCGCGTGCTCTGATCCCCACCCGGAACCGAACACACAGAGAACCCCTCGTCGGCACTGCGCCGGCGAGGGGTACTTCGGCTCACCCGCATTCGGGAGCCTTCTCGCTGCCGTCATACTTCGCGGGCAGCTTCCCTGACGCCTTGAGGTCGCCCTTGAGCCACTTCGCCACGGCCCGCAGAGCATAGGGGTTCGAGTCATAGGCGGTCACCGCGGTCTTCGCTGGGGTGCTGCGCATCGTCCACGGGGCGGCTGTGCCCACAGCCACCTCGGCGGAGGTGTTCGGGCTCAGGCTCACCGAGGTTCCACCGGAGCCGACGGTGAGCCCCTCGGCCTTCGCCGCTTCACTCAGCTCCGTCTGTTCCTTCTCGCTGCCGCCGACGATGGAGATCGCATCGGTGCCGGCGAAGGAGCATTCGCCCTTGAGTACGGTCACGGACTTCTCGGCCACCTCGGTGAGGGTCTTCGCCGCATCCTTCGCACCGGAATCGTCCGCATCACCCGAACCGGAATCGGACTTCTCCCCTGCCTTCACGCTCTGCTGCGCGGCCGCGGTGGCCAGCTGCTGAGCGACGACGCGTTCGGACTTCTCGACGAGGTCCTTCTTCTTCAGCGTCCCGTCGCCCATCGCCGCGACGATCGCTTTCTGCGCAGCACCCGAGTCCGGGGGCATGAGCGCAACATCGGCACCGGCGGCGATCGCTTTGACGGACTCGCCGCCCTTGAGGTTCTGCGGCACGGCCTTCATGTTCAGCGCATCGGTGGTGATGACGCCGTCGAAGTCGAGGGTCTCACGGACCGCCGCATACGCCTTCGGGTTGAGTGTGCCCGGCGTCGTCTTCGCATCCGGCAGACCGATATGGCCCATCATCACCATCGGCACCCCGGCTTTGACCGCGGACTTGAACGGGAGGAGATCCGTGTCCTCGAGTTCCTCGATCGACTTCTCCGACACCGGCAGACTCTCATGCGAATCCACGCCGAGGCGGCCGTGCCCGGGGAAATGCTTCGCCGAGCTCGCCACCCCGCCGGACCGGTATCCCGTGACCGCGTCGCCGACGACCTCGGCGGCGTCCTTGTGGTCGGTGCCGGCCGAGCGGACGTTGATCGCCTTGTCCTTGGGTCCGACGGTGACATCGGAATCCGGAGCGAAGTCGATGGTGAACCCGAGGTCGGTGAGGTTCTCGCCCTGGACGCGGGTCGCCTCGGTGATGAGGTCGGAATCATCCGTGGCGGCCAGACCCATGAGCGGCGGGAACGGCAGCGCCGCGGTGCTGAGGCGGGACACGGGCCCGCCTTCCTGGTCGACGCCGATCGACACCGGCTGACCCTTCGTGCGCGCTTGCGAGATCTGCTTCGTCAGTGCCGTGACCTGGTCGGTCGTCGGGTTCTCCTGGAGGTTGTAGCCCATGACGATGACCCCGCCGAGGTGGTTCTGCTTGACCATGTCGACCGGGGTCTGCGTGTCCGTGCCGTCCCAGGTGCCGATGATGAGCGAACCGGCGAGTTCGTCCTCGGAGAAGTCGCCGACGATCTTCTCGGCTTCGTCCTCGAAGTCGGCCGGGTCAGCATCGGCCGGGTCGTCGAGGGAGGGCTCGGCGACCGCTTGTGACTGCGATTGCGACTCGGATCCGGCGGAGGGCTTCTGTCCGCCGGCAGAGGAGTCGGGGGCCTTCGCCCCGCCGGAGCAGCCGACGAGCGCGAGAGTCGTGGTCAGGGCCAGGATGCCGAGGCGAGAGCGCAACATCCCTCCATGCTAAACGGTTGCCCGGCCCGGTGCCCTCACGCGCCCGCTGGTCTCACAGTGCTTCGTGGGCTGCCAGGCGGCGTGCGGTCTCCTTCGCTCCGCGTTCGTGCAGCGATGTCAGTGCGGCGAGGTACGGTGCGGTGAAGCGGGGTTCTTCGGCGAGCTCGCCGAAGAACTGGGCCTGCCGGACGAAGGCCAGCGCGTCGGTTCCCTGTGTCGCGGCGACGGCCTGCAGCCGTTCGGCATAGCGGTCGACGATGGTGAACCGACCACCGGTCTCGTCATGCCCTTCGGCATACCGGGCCCACGAGGCGCAGATCGCCGCGGATACGTCGACCGGGTGTCCGGAGGCCAGGTTGTCCTTGACCACAGGCAGCAGCCATTTGGGGATGCGGTCGGAGGATTCGGCGCCGAGGCGGGCGAGGGTGTCGCGAATCTCAGGGTTGCTGAACCGTTCGATGAGCGAGTCCTTGTACGCTTCGAGGTCGATTCCCGGCAGCGGGGCGAGGCTCGGCGTGCCTTCCTCATCCATGTATCGGCGCAGGTAGGCAGGGATGTCGGGGTTCGCCATCGCCTCATGAGCGAAGGTGTAGCCGCCGAGCAGACCGAAGTACGCCAGTCCCTGGTGTCCGGAGTTGAGCAGGCGCAGCTTCATGTGTTCATAGGGCTGCACATCGTCGACGACCTGCACGTGTGCGTCTTCGTAGGGCGGACGGCCGGAGGTGAAGGAGTCCTCTAGCACCCACTGGAAGAAGGGTTCGGCCACGACCGGCCATGTATCGGTCACGCCCGTATCGGCGAGCAGGTCCTCCCGGTCGTCGTCGGTCGTGGCCGGGGTGATGCGGTCGACCATCGAGTTCGGGAAGG
This sequence comes from Brevibacterium sp. FAM 27836, assembly GCF_051351055.1. NCBI lineage: Bacteria > Bacillati > Actinomycetota > Actinomycetes > Micrococcales > Brevibacteriaceae > Brevibacterium > Brevibacterium sp. FAM 27836. The sequence goes on along the minus strand of NZ_CP195711.1, from coordinate 2,989,176 downwards.
CAACGTTCTCACCGATCCAGTCGGCGAGTTCGTCGTCGACGAGTCGGGCGAAGGCGGTGAACATCTTCGCCGCGACCTCACCGTTCTCAGAGATGTTGTCACATGACTGCACCGTGAACGGTGCCACGCCTGCCGCCCGACGCGCCCGCAGGGCGGCCACGACGTAACCGAAGACGGTGGCCGGCAGCCGACCGGCCCGCAGCGCCTCGACATCGGCGACGATCGTCGGTTCTTGCGCGATGAACTCCCCGGTGACGGGGTTGACGTTGTAGCCGCCCTCGGTGACGGTGAGCGAAACGATGCGGATGTCCTCATCCGTGAGCAGCTCGAGCAGCCCGTGCGGATCATCGGGTCCGAACCGGTAGTCGATGATCGACCCGATCACCCGCCGCTCCTTCGCTCCGTCCGGATGCTTGAGGGTGAGCGAGTAGAGGTGGTCCTGCCCGGCCAGAGCATCGCGCATGCCCGCATCGTGAGGCAGCACTCCGGCACCGACGATCCCCCACTCGAAGGCACGACCGGTCTGGAGCAGATCGTCGATGACCATGGCCATGTGTGCGCGGTGGAATCCGCCGACGCCGAAATGGACGATGCCCGGGCGCACCGCCGCCCTGTCGTAGGCGGGGACGGTGATGCCGGCTGCGGCGATGGCCGGGAGGTTGCCGGCGTTGAGGGTGAGTGCGGTTCGCGGTGCGGTCATTTGACGGCTCCCATCGACAGGCCCTGGACGAGTTTGTCCTGCGCGGCGATGCCGGCAACGAGCACGGGTACGGAGATGATGAGCGAGGCCGCGCACACCTGGGACAGGAACAGACCCTGCGAGGTGACGAAGCTGGTGAGGAACACCGGCGCGGTCGAGGCTGCGGTGGAGGTGAGCACAGTGGCGAAGAGGAGCTCGTTCCAGGAGAAGATGAAGCAGATGAGCGCGGTGGCGGCAAGGCCCGGTGCGGTCAGCGGCAGCAGGATCTGGACGAACACCCGCGGCAGCCTCGCCCCGTCGAGTTCGGCGGCTTCGAGGACCTCGACGGGCACTTCGGCGAGGAAGGACCGCATCATCCACACCGCAATCGGCATGTTCATCGCCGAGTAGATGATGATGAGCAAAAGCCAGGTGTCGAGGATGCCGGTTGATTTCGCGACGAGGTAGACGGGCAGGAGGCCGGCGACCATCGGCAGCATCTTCGTCGAGAGGAGGAAGAAGAGCACATCGGACCAGCGTTCGATGCGGCGGATGGCCAGGGAGTATGCGGCCATCGTCGACAGGACGAGGACGATGAGGGTCGACACGATCGCGGCCACGGCGGAGTTGATGAGGAACGGCCACGGGTTCGCCCCGTTGCCGCCGCCGAAGAAGTTCACATACGAGTCGAGTGTGAGCGGGGCGAAGAAGCTCGGCGGGTTCGTCGACGCGTCGGTCTCGGCGTGGAGGCTGGTCAGCAGCATCCACAGCAGCGGCGAGACGAAGAGGAGTCCGACGAGCCACGCGAGGAGGCCGAGCAGGATCTTGCCGACCCGACCTTGGCCGGGCCGCCTCGGTGTGTTCGCCTTCCGCCGAGGCGGCTCGACCGATCCGGGTCCGCCGGGTTCGGTCGGGGTGGGGGTCACCCCGGGTTCGGGCTGCGTTCCCACGGTCGTCGAGAGATCTGGGGTGCTCATGAGTTCTCCTCCTTGAGCAGGGTGGATGCGGTGCGCAGGGCGAAGGTCGCGATGATGAGGGAGGCGGCGACGACGATGACGCCGACCGCGGAGGAGACTCCGTAGTCCTGGGCGACGAAGAATTCCTGGTAGATGACGTACGGCAGGGTCGCGGTGCCCAGCCCGCCGGAGGTCATGGTGAAGACCATGTCGAAGTTCTGCACGATGTAGATCGTGCCCAGCAGGGCGGCGAGTTCGATGTAGCGCCGCAGGTGGGGAAGGGTGATGTAACGGAAGGTCTGCCAGGGTCCGGCCCCGTCGACCAGGGCCGCCTCGTAGACGTCCATGGGTCGTGATTGGAGACCGGCGAGCATGATGAGCATCATGAACGGCGTCCACTGCCACACGAGCACGAGGCCGATGCCCAGCAGCGGCGAGGACGTCATGAGGTCCGGCTGCGGGGCGTTGTCACCGAAGACGGTGGTCAGCAGCCCGCCCAGCAGACCGTAGGAGGGGTTGAAGATCGCGTGTTTGAACAGCAGCGCCGCGGCCACGGGCACGACGAGGAACGGGGTGATCATCAGGGTGCGGACGAGTCCGCGGCCGATGAACTTCCGGTCAAGCAGCAAGGCGATGCCCAGTCCTAACAGCGCCGAGGCGAGCACCACCCCGACGGTGAGACCGACGGTGACGAGCACCGCCCGCAGGAGGTTCGCATCTGTGAACACGGTGATGTAGTTCTGCACGGTGCCGAAGCTGATGTCGTCCGGATAGGCCGCATTCCAGTTCATGAACGAGATGATGATCGTGATCGCGAACGGGATCTGGGTGACGATGATGACGAAGATGAGCGCCGGCAGCATGGGCGCGCGTTTGAGCCATCGGTCCTTGGCACGGGGTCTGGGCGGCGTGATCGGCTGCGATGCACGCTCGGCGGCGGGTGCTGACACTTCGAACATCCTTCATCAGATCGGTGGTGGCCCCAGGCGGTGAGGCCGGGGCCGCGGGCGGAGGGTCCGCAACCACGGGACGGCCCGGGACGCTTCGGGGCGGGTTCTCACCGTCCGCCCCGAGGCTGCGCGGTCATTTCTTGTACTTGTCTCCGACCTTCTCGGCTTCCTTCTGGCCCTTGGTCAAGGCCTTGTCGACGGTCGTGCGTCCGGCGATGGCGGAGCTGACGTCTTCGGAGATGCCTGTGGCGAGATCCGCGAATTCCGGGATCGTCACGAACTGCACGCCGAGGGTCGGGCGCGGCTGGACACCCGGGCTCTCGGGATCGGCCGAGTTGATGGCATCCTCGGTCTGCTTGTAGAAAGGCTCGGCGGCCTTCTGGTAGTCCGCGTTCTCATAGGTCGAGGTCCGTTTTCCGGCCGGGACGTGCTGCCAGCCGAGTTCGGAGGCGACGGTCTCCTCGTAGTCCTTCGACGAGGCCCAGGCGACGAACTGCTTCGCGGCGTCCTGGTTCTTGCCCGCGGCCTGGATGCCCCAGGCCCAGGTGTAGAGCCACGAACTTGAGTCCGTCTCCTTCACCGGGGCGGCGACATAGCCGATCTTGCCCTTGACCGGGGAGTCATCCGCCTCGAGGGTGCCGGTGGCGGCCGTCGAGTCGTACCACATGGCGACCTTGCCCTGCTGCAGGTTCGTCAGGCATTCGGTGTACCCAGCCTGCGGGGCACCGGATTCTCCGTGGTCCTTGATGAGGTCGACGTAGAAGTTCGTGGCCGCCTTGAACTCCTTCGAGTCGACCTGTGCATTCCAGTCCTCGTCGTACCAGGTGCCGCCGAAGGTGTTGACCACTGTCGTCAGCGGAGCGAACATCTCGCCCCAGCCGGGCAGACCGCGCAGGCAGATGCCCTTCGTGCCCTTCTCGGCACCGTCGACCTTCGCGGCGAGATCGGCGACCTCATCCCAAGTCGGGTTCTCCGGCATCTCGACTCCGGCCTTGTCGAAGATGTCCGTGCGGTACATGAGGAACGAGCCCTCACCGTAGAAGGGTTCCGCGTAGACCGTGTCATCGACGGTCAGCGACTCGGCCATGGGGGTGAGGATGTCGTCCTGGTCGAAGCCCTCGGCATCGGCGACGCCTTCGTCCATGGGGGTCAGCCACTTGTTGTTCGCATACGTCGGGACTTCGTAGTTCGAAATCGACGCGACATCGTAGTTGCCGGCTTGGGCGGCGAACTCCTGTCCGATCTTCGCCCGCACCTCGTTCTCCGGCAGCACGGTGTAGTTGACCTTGATGCCGGTGTCCTTGGTGAAGTGGTCAGCCGTGAGCTTCTGCAGGTCCTGCATCTGCGGGTTGTTGACCATGAGGACGTTGACCTCATCGCCTCCCCCGCCGCTGGAGCTGCCTCCGGCCCCACCGCACCCTGTCAGTGCGAGCGCTCCGACCATGCCGATGGCCGCCCAGGTGGCGCCTCGGCCGGTGATCCTGTGTTTCATCGTTGTGCCTTCCCTCATCATCGCGGGATTGCCGCCCGCCATCGGGTTCGCTTCGAGAAATTCATATGAGCATCGGCGCTCATATGTGCAATACTGTGTCACGGAACACACAGATGTGCAAAACTTCACATATGAGCGAACACAATGCCGTCGACGCCGAAGGGAGGACGATGAGCACCGCGCCCACCGCCCGCCACCGCCGGTTCCTCGCGCAGCTGGCCCGCGATCACTACCTCGAAGGACGATCGAAGGTCGAGATCGGCAAGGCCAACGGACTGAGTCGATTCCAGGTCGCCCGCCTCCTCCAAGAGGCCGTCGACACCGGGGTCGTCACGATCACGATCGAGGCCGATGCGGGTGAGGACACGGATCTGTCAGAGCGCACTGCCGCCGCCCTCGGCCTGCACTCGGTCGTCATCGTCGACATCCCGGACCAGGCCGAGGCCTCCCAGCAGATGGGCCGAGCGGCCCTCGCGCTCGTCGGCCGCAAGGCCCGGGCGGGGATGCGCATCGGCCTGTCCTGGTCACGCACCCTCGACTCCGCGGCCGCCTTCACTCCGGCGCTGCCGAGGTGCACGATCGTGCAGCTCGCCGGTGCCCTGCGGCTCGAATCCCACCGTCCCAGCTCCGAAATCTTCACCCGACTGGGTCAGGATCCGGCCGTGAGCATGGTCCGTCTGCCGGCCCCGCTGCTCGTCACCGAGGCCGAAACCGCCGCCGACCTGCGAGCCCTGCCCGAGATCTCGGGCACGCTCGCCGCCGCCGACGACCTCGACCTCGCCGTCGTCTCGGTCGCCTCCTGGGCCGAGGGGCTGTCCTCGGTGTGGGAGAAGTGCACCCCCGTCCAGCGACGGTCAGGCATCGATGACGGCGCCGTCGCCGAGGTGTCCGGACGTCTGTTCGATGCCGCCGGTGAAGACGTGACCACGATCGATGACCGCGTCATCGCCGTCACCCTCGACCAGCTGCGCCAGGCCACGACGACCGTCGGGGTCGCCCGCGGCGCTGAGCGAGCCCGCGCAGTGCGAGCCGCGTGTGCGGCGGGCATCGTCGACGTCGCCGTCATCGACCGTGACCTCGCCGATGCCGTGCTCGCCGAGGCGGCTCGTGACGAGCCTGATCGTGACGACGTTGCTCTCGCCGAGGCGGCTCACATCGAGGCTGCACCCCACGAGGAGGAGTCATGACCGCTGCCCGCCGCTTCGTCGCCGGCATCGATTCCTCGACGCAGAGCTGCAAGGTCGTCATCGCCGACCCTGACTCCGGCGACATCCTGCGCACCGGTGCGGCCCCGCACCGAGGTGGACCCGCAGTATTGGTGGACCGCCCTGCAGGAGGCGATCGAGTCTGCCGGCGGACTCGATGACGTCGCAGCCTTGAGCATCAGCGGCCAGCAGCACGGGCTCGTCGCCCTCGATGCCGAGGGCCGCGTGATCCGCGACGCCCTGCTGTGGAATGACCTGCGCAGCGACGCCGCCGCCCGGGACCTCATCGCCGAAGTCGGCGCTGAGGACTTCATCGCCCGCACCGGTGTCCTGCCCGTGGCCTCCTTCACCGGCGCGAAGCTGCGCTGGCTGCGCGACGACGAACCCGCCAACGCCGCCGAGGTTGCCGCCGTCGCCCTCCCCCACGACTGGCTGACCTGGCGGATCCTCGGTTACGGAGCCGCCGATTCCTCGATCCACGGCCCCAAGCTCGAGGCCCTCATCACCGACGCCTCGGATGCCAGCGGCACGGCCTACTTCGACCCCTCATCGGGCGAGTACGATCTCGACCTCTTCCGCATCGCGTTCGGCCGCGATGCCCGCGCCGCTTTCGGTGCCGACCCCCGCGAGGCGGTCGGCGCTATCACGCTCGACAACACCACGCCGGACCTCGACCAGGCGGCGACCGACGGTACGGAACCGGAAGCTGCCTCGGCGATCATCCTTCCTCGTGTCCTCGCTCCCAACGAGGCGGCCGGGCGCACGGACGAGGGGGTCCTCGTCGGACCCGGGGCCGGGGACAATGCGGCGGCGGCGCTGGGACTCGGGGTCACCTCGGGCGATGTCGTCGTCTCGATCGGCACCTCGGGCACCGTCTTCGGCACCACGGACCTGCCCATCGCCGATCGCAGCGGCACGGTCGCCGGTTTCGCCTCCGCGGACGGCGGTCGCCTGCCGCTGGTCGCGACCCTCAACGCCGCAAGGGTCCTCGTCTCGGCAAGCACTCTGCTGCGCATCAGCCATGACGAGGTCGCTGCTCTGGCACTGGCTTCGAGGCCGGGGGCGAACGGGATCACGCTCGTGCCCTATTTCGAGGGCGAGCGCACCCCGAACCTGCCCGATGCCACCGCCCGGCTCGAGGGGATGACCCTGGCCAACGCCTCGGCGGAGAACGTCGCCAGGGCCTTCGTCGAGGGCATGCTCTGCGGACTCGCGGACGGACTCGACGCGGTCCTCGCACAGGGCCTGACGGCCCGCCGTCTGCTCATCATCGGCGGGGCGGCCAGGAATCCGGCGGTCCGCGAGGTCGCCCGGGACATCTTCACCGTACCCATCGACGTCCCCGAACAAGCCGAGTATGTGGCCATCGGCGCCGCCCGGCAGGCGGCATGGACGCTGACCGGGTCGCTGCCCGAATGGGCGGTCGAACTCGTCGCCACCCTGCACCCGAGACCGTCTGGGGTGCGGCAGCAGTACCGGTCCTATACGCACGACAACTCACTGCACGATCACCGTCGATCATCGGATGCGGACGCATCCGCGAAAGGTTGAGAACACCATGGCCACTGTCACCTTCGACAAAGCACTGCGTCGGTACCCCGAGGCGCTGGCACCCTCCGTCGACGAGATCAGTCTCGACATCGACGACGGGGAGTTCCTCGTCCTCGTCGGCCCCTCGGGCTGCGGGAAGTCGACGACCCTGCGCATGCTCGCCGGGCTCGAACCCGTCGATTCCGGGCACATCCGCATCGGAGACGACGACGTCACCTCACTCTCTCCACGCGAACGCGATATCGCGATGGTCTTCCAGAACTATGCGCTCTATCCGCATATGAGCGTGCGCGAGAACATGGCCTTCGCCCTCAAGATCGCGGGCGTGGCGAAGAAGGAGCGGGACGAACGCGTCGAGGAGGCCGCCCGGCTGCTCGACCTCGAGCCCTTCCTCGACCGCAGGCCCAAGGCGCTCTCCGGCGGACAGCGGCAGCGCGTGGCGATGGGCCGCGCCATCGTCCGGTCCCCGCAGGTCTTCCTCATGGACGAGCCGCTGTCGAACCTCGACGCGAAGCTGCGGGTGCAGACGCGTGCGCAGATCGCGTCACTGACCCGCCGCCTCGGCGTGACCACCGTCTATGTCACCCACGACCAGGTCGAGGCGATGACGATGGGCGACCGTGTCGCCGTCCTCGCCGACGGGCGTCTGCAGCAGGTGGACACACCGGCGAACCTCTACGACCGGCCGGCGAACCTCTTCGTCGCAGGCTTCATGGGATCTCCGGCGATGAACCTCGTCGAGGTCGGTCTCGAGGGGTCGACGCTGCGCCTCGGCGATGTGCAGATCGAACTCACCGCGGACCAGCGCGGGCAGGTCACGGGTGAGACGGTCACCGTTGGGGTACGTCCCGAGGACCTGCGCACCGAGGGCGAGCACGGGCTCACAGTCACGGTCGATCTCGTCGAGGAACTCGGTGCCGATGCCTATGTGCATGGGCGGGCGGGTCTGCCCGGCGAGGAGAGGACGGTCGTGGCTCGGGTCGCCGGACGGTCGACGATCCGCCGCGGTGACAGTGTGCGGGTCGTGCCGGATGCCGCGCGTCTGCATCTCTTCGACACCGATTCGGGACGGCGGATCGAGGACGGTGTGCGACAGCCCGCGTGAGGACTGCGCGGGATCGATGGCTGCCGGGCCCCGCTGCCGCATCGATGTCGTCCGAGGCCTGCGGGTGAGGACACGGGCCGAAACACAGTGCCGAATCAGGCGAAACGGGTACGCGCCATTATGATCGACCCATGGTCGATTTTGCACGCTCTCCCCGCTCCACCCTCGGTGTCGAGTGGGAACTGGCTCTGCTGGATTCTCGCAGCCTGGACCTGACCCCGGCTGCCGAGACCCTGTTGGCGGATGTGGCCGAGCACGCGCCCGAGTTCGAGAAGCACATCGTCGGTGAGATGCTGACGAACACCATCGAACTCGTCACCGGCGTGCATACCCAGGTGTCGACCGTCGCCGAGGATCTGGCCGCCTCGATCGGGGCGCTGCGGAAGCTGACCGAGGCGCGCGGGGTCGAGCTGATGTCGGCAGGCACTCACCCGTTCGCGCAGTGGCAGTCGCAGGAGGTCCGGGCCAAGGACCGGTACCTCGAGCTCGTCGATCGCACCCAATGGTGGGGCCGGAACATGCTCATCTTCGGAGTCCACGTCCACGTCGGCATCGATTCGCGAGACAAGGTGCTGCCGATCGTCAACGCTCTGCTCGCCTACGTCCCGCATCTGCAGGCACTGTCCGCCTCCTCCCCGTTCTGGGGCGGCACGGACACCGGGTACGCTTCGAACCGAGCGATGATGTTCCAACAGCTGCCGACGGCGGGGCTGCCTTTCCAGTTCGATGAGTGGGCCGACTACGAGAAGTACGTCGACGACATGCTCACGACCGGAATCATCGACAACATCAATGAGATCCGCTGGGACATCCGCCCCGCCCCACACTGGGGCACCGTCGAGGTCCGAGTCTGCGACGGACTGCCGACGCTCGAGGAGATCCTCGCGATCACCGCGTTCATCCAGTGCCTCGTCGATGACATGTCGGCCCGCCTCGATTCCGGTGAGACCCTGCCGACGATGCCCGACTGGTTCCACAATGAGAACAAGTGGCGGGCCGCACGCTACGGCATGGACGCGATCATCATCGAGAATGCTGCAGCCGACGAACGCCTCGTCACCGAGTGCCTGGCCGATGAGGTCGAACGCCTCTCTCCCGTTGCCGAACGCCTCGGCTGTGCCGAAGAGCTGCACTCAATCACATCGATCATCGAGCGCGGGGTGCCCTATCGCCGCCTGCAGAAGGTCTTCGGCGCCACGGGGTCGCTGACCGAGGTGACCCGTTCGCTCATCGGCGACCTGCGCAACTCCTACAGTTGAAGGGCTGCGCGGCGCCAGACTGCCTCCTCCCTCGATTTCCTGGTCGATCCCCGGCGTTCTGAGGGCTTGGGTCGCGGTGGATCGACCAGACAATCCACCGAGGAGACACTTCGGAGCGCCCAAGGTCTCCGTTGTTGACCACTATTCGGCGGGGCCCTGCCCAACCTTCATCACACTCACGCGCTCACAGGTGGGGGCGCAGCAGCTCCAGCAGCGTCGGCAGTGCGGCGGCGACTCCCGGGTGCAGCTCGTAATCGTCGAGCTCGTCAAGGGGTACCCACGTCAGTTGGATGCTCTCGGGGTCGTTGATGACTGCGTCGAAGCGCCGCAGGGTCTTCGCGATCACCGTCGTATACGACCAGGTGTCGAGGTCGAGGACGTGCGTCTCGACGATCTCGATGCCGGTGCCGTCCTGGTCCGGCACTCCGGCTTCCTCCCAGGACTCGCGGATCGCGGCCTCCACCGCGGACTCCCCTATGTCCCGGGCACCGCCGGGGAATCCCCAGGTCCCGCCCTCGACCGACCACAGCGCCCGATGCTGCATGAGCACCCCGCGCTCGGGATCGACGAGCATGAGCCCGGCGGCCCCGTTGAGCCCCCAATGCTTCTTCCCGTCCGATCCGTAGGTCCACCCGTCCCCGGATCGCCGAGGCGGCCGACCGTCGGGCAGGCGCGTGGACTTCGCCGCCTGGGCGTTTCTTTCGGCGGCGCTGTTCGGGTCGTTCTCAGACGAGGACATGATCGACATCCAATGAGGAGACTGCGGCGAAGGACAGATCGCTCGGCCCGATTCCGCGAGCGACGAGCTCAGCACCGAGGGCCGCGACCATGGCTCCATTGTCGGTGCACAGTGTCAAGGGCGGCACCCGCAGGGTCACCCCAGCCTCGGCGCAGCGTTCAGCGAGCACCTCACGCAGGTGAGTGTTCGCGGCCACTCCCCCGCCGAGGACGACGTGATCGATGCCGGTGTCGGCCGCGGCCAGCAGGGTCTTGGTCACGAGCACGTCGACGACCGCGTCTTCGAAACCGGCCGCGATATCGGCCACGCGCAGATCGGTACCGAGCGTCTCTGCCTTCGTCACCTCGCGCAGGGCCGCGGTCTTCAGCCCGGAGAACGAGAAGTTATACCGACGCTCCGGATCACGAAGGTCCTGCTTCTTCGCCAGTCCGCGCGGGAACGTCACGGCTTTCCGATCGCCGGGGATTCCGGTGCCGTCGAGAAGGCCGAGGGCCGCCTTCGAGATGTTCGGGCCGCCCGGGTAGTTGAGCCCCAGCAGACGCGCGGTCTTGTCGAAGGCCTCACCTGCGGCATCGTCGATCGTGGAGCCGAGGAGTTCGATATCGGTGACGACATCTCCGATGCGCAGGATCTCCGTGTGTCCTCCGGAGACGAGGAGCGCGATCGTCGGCGTGGTCAGCCCGTCGATATCCTCGGCGACGAGGTCGACGGCGACGTGTGCGGCGAGGTGGTTGACTCCGTAGAGCGGTCTGTTCAGTGCCGCTGCGAGCCCCTTGGCCGCGCCCACACCGACCATGAGCGCACCGGACAATCCCGGCCCGGCCGTCACGGCTACGGCGTCGATTTCGGACAGCTCCACCTCGGCGATCTCACACGCCGAGGCGATGGCCGGGCCGATGGCCTGCACATGCGCCCGGGAAGCGACCTCGGGCACGACTCCACCGAAGCGGACGTGCTCGTCCATCGATGAGGACACCGTGTTCGTCAGCAGCGTGCGTCCGCGGACGATGCCGACCCCGGTCTCATCACAGGAGGATTCGATGCCGAGGACGAGGGGGTCGCTCACGATTCGCCCTCAGCACCAGCCGAATCAGCACTGGCCGAGTCCGTGCCGTCCCCGGAGTCCGCAACCTCGAGCGCGAGATCGGAATAGGCAGCGACGAGTTCGGGTTCGGTCGCCTCTGCGGCGTCGAGGCCGAGGACCCGCACGAACAGACGCAGGTGGGTGTCCCACATAGGTCCGAATTCGGCTGCCTGGGTTCGAGCAGATTCGACGTCGGCGGCGGTGTGAGTGAACACGAGCAAGGTCTCGTCACCCGAATCACCTTCGACCGGCAGCAGCCGGATACCCAGCACACCGAAGGCCTCGAGTTCGAGCAGCACATGGTCGTATTCCTCGCAGCTGAGCACCGCTCCGTCCAAATCGGCGTCCTCGAGTTCGAAGGTGATCGGACGGGACGCAGGCACGTCGGGATCGTCCCCCGCATCTGACGATTCTTCGCCGAGGCGGAACGGCGCGAACCATGTGCCTGCGGTCTCGCTGTCGGTCAGGGTGTCCCAGACGGTCCCGACATCGCGGGCCACCGGCAGCTCGATGACGAGGTCGGTTCCGTTCTCCCAGGTGACCAGGCGCGGACTGGTCGCGGTCATGCTTCCACCCAGGCTCCGTCGAGGGCGGCCTTCTCCTCATCACTCAGCTGCATCTGCGTGCCGGCCAGCAGCTCGGTGAGCTGTTCGGGCACCCGCGCCGAGGCGATGGTCGAAGGAATGAAATCGTGGCTGAGCTGCCAGGCGATGGCAGTGGCCGTCATCGTCGCGTTGTGGGTCGAGGCGACATCGTGGAGGACCTCGAGGGCGCCGAGTGCATTCTGGTCCTCAACGAATCCTGCGACTCGTTCGCCGCGGACGCTGCCTGTGGCGTCTCCACCGGTGTGCTTGCCGGTGAGGAACCCGGAAGCCAACGAGTGGAAGGGCAGTTCGGCGATCCCTTCGGAGCGCAGGTATGCCTGCTTCTGTTCGTCGACGGCAGCGCGGGAGACGAGGTTGAACCGGTCCTGGACGACGCGGTAGCAGGCCAGGGAGAACTTCGTGGAGATCTTCCTCGCCGACCGCAGCCGGTCGAGACTGAAATTCGAGGCGCCGAGGTAGCTGACCTTGCCGGAGCGGACGAGAGCGTCGAAGGTCTCGGCGACGGCGACCTGGTCGACCTCGTCGTCATCGACATGGGCGTAGTAGACATCGATGTGATCGGTGCCCAGGCGACGCAGCGAATCGTCGACGCAGTCGCGGATGTTCGCCGGATCGAGGCCCTTGTGCTTCGGGTGCATGCCGACCTTCGTCGCGATGACCATCTCATCGCGGTTGCCGCGCGACTTCATCCATTCGCCGATGATCGTCTCCGACTCTCCGCCGGAGTTGCCGTCGACCCAGGCCGAGTACGCATCGGCGGTGTCGATGAAGTTTCCGCCGGCTGCAGCGTAGGCATCGAGGACAGCGAAGCTCTGATCTCGGTCCGCTCCCCAGCCGAAGGGATTGCCGCCCAGCTGAAGTGGATGGACGGAGAGATCGGTATCTGCCAATTGCACACGTGTCATATGCTCCAGCCTACCCTCCGAGGCATACGGGACTGGGCCCGGTTCACGGTGAGATCCACCGCGAACCGAGCCCTGCTCGACCGGTTACGCACCCTCAGACGAGGTCGGAGGGATCGAGGCCGATGTGGCGGCGGATTCCCGACCGGATGCCGAACCCGGCCACGACCGCGACCGCCAGACCGGTGCCCATGACGATCCAGGCGCGCACAGGCACCTCGGACGCGGCCCGGACCTCTTCGGCCTCCTCGGCGAAGATCGTCTCATCGTCGAAGTCGCTGCCCTTGCCCGACTTCTTGTCACTGGAGCCCTTGCCTGCACCACCGGCAGAACCGCCTCCGCCTCCACCGGCTCCCGGCTGACCGCCGGCGCCCGGGGCGTTCTGTCCGGGTGCGCCGTTGCCTGCTGCCGCGTTGTAGTCCCCGGCACCCGGTGAGTAGTCTCCGAGCGAGATGGTCATCGGTTCGGCCGGCTTGTAGGGATCGCGGACGCCGTCGGAGGTGAACCAGTACGAGTACTGGCCGGTCTTGTGCTGGAAATCGACGAAGTCCTGCGGGAAGGCGCCCCAGTGGTCGGAGTTCTCTCCGGACTTCTTCGCCTGCGCCGAGGCGTTCTCGTCCGAACCGCCGACTGCGCTGCCCGAGGACCCCGACTTGCCCTTGTTGTCGTACTTCACGCCGAGGTAGTCAGGGGTGGCCGTGATGTGACCGTCGTCGAGGAGTGCGTCGATGTCGATGTTCTTGAAGTTCGCCATCGTGATCGACTCGGGCTTGAGCGTGATCCACTTCGAGGCGTCGAACATGTCGGCTCCGTAACCGCTGAGGCTGGCGACGAGCCGGCCCTTGCCATCGGCGTCGACTTCGAGCTTCGGGTCGGTCGCCGACCAGTAGGTCATGCCGCCGTAGAAGGCGACGGTGAAGCTGCCCTTCCACTGCACGGTCACACCGTCATCGGATTCGCTGACTTCGCCGTCCTTGATCGCCACCCGCGACTGCGTCCATGAGTCCTTGCGGGTAGTCGACACGGCTTCGCCCTTGGAGTCCTGGCACCGAGAGTCCCAGGAGGCCTCCTTGAACGTCGAGCCCGTCGGCTTCTCAATCGTCACGTTCCCGGACTTCGACTTGTAGAAACCGCCACCTCCGGAGGGCCAGACGCGGGCACTTCCGGAGTCCTTGGCCTTGCCGGCGGAGAGGAAGTTGCAGCCGCCGAAGAAGGCTCCACCGTTGGCCTCCTTATTCAGTGACCAGTACAGAGTAGCCGTGCCGTCGCCGGAGCTGTCCTTGCCGTCGGATCCCTTATCGCCCTTGCCGTCATCGCCCGGGTCATCGGGCTGTCTCGGATTGTCATCGGGGTTCTCTGTGTGGTCTCCGTCATCGGGTTCTTCGACCGGCTGGGAGTAGCTGACCTCGAGGTCGTTCGTCTTCTTGCGCGGTTGGATGGAGGTGCTCGCTCCGGCGGTGGTGTACCAGTACGAGTCCTGACCGGTCTCGACGTTGAAGTCGATCCAGTCCTGCGGCATCGCGCCCCACCAGGATTCGTTCTCCGCGGTCTTCTCGGACTGCAGATTGCGGCCGTCGGTGTCAGTCGACACACCGAGGTAGTCGGGGGTGAATTCGAAGCCGTCGTCGGTGACGTCGACTTCGCCCTGCTGGATTTCGACGATATCGCCGTCGCGAGCATCGAGTTTCTTCCAGATGCTCAGGTCGTCCATATCGGCGCCAAAGCCCGAATAGGTTCCCGTGATCGTGCCCTTGCCGTCCTTGACCTCGAGCTTCGGGTCGGAGATGGTCCAGTAGGTCATGCCGCCGTAGTAGGCGAAGGTCCAGGAGCCCTTCCATTGGATCGAGGCGTTGTTGTTCTTCGGGTCGACTGTTCCCTCACCATTGGTGATTCTCACCGTGTCGCCGGTGTGGTTGTTCTCGGCTTCGGCGTTGACCTTGCCGTTGACCAGCTCGCCTCCGCCGGTTTCGCACCGTGATTGGAATGTCGAGTACTTCCCGTTCTCCTTGACGATGGAGACGTTTCCGTCGGTGAAGTTGCCGGCTTTGTTCGTCTTGAACAGTGTGCCCGCGTCCTTGTCCGTCCAGATCCGAGCCATACCCGTGTCCCCGGCTTCACCGGCGGCCAGGTAGTTGCACCCGCCGAAGTAGGACCCGCCCGTGGATTCGTCGTTGACCGACCAGTCGAAGACCGCATCATCGATGTCGAGGGGACCGTCCGTATCCGGCGCATCATTTCCGGGATCCGCAGTCGAGGTCTCCCCTGGCACCGAATACGGCGCGGTCACCGCTTGTGCGGGACCGGTGAGCCCGAATCCGAGCAGTGCCAGGGCCGCGATCCCGGCCGCGGTGCGTGTGAATATCCTGCCCCTGCGGGTGGATGTGTGAGTGTGCATCGTGGTTTCTCGTCCGTTCTCGTCCCGCAGGACGGTCCGTGCGCGTGTCATGAGTTCGTCGTCGGGATGGTGGTGGTCTCGGCGTCGCCCGCGGCCACCCGGGTGAGAACCCGCGTGTCCTTGTGATCCTCCGGATCGCTCTCCCCCGCCGAGGCGGTCCCGCCGTCCCCCGAAGCCGTGCCGTCGGCGACCGGTCCGGCGGAGAGGGCGCTTCCGGTGTAGAAGCTCGGCGCCGAACCGACGTCGTCGCCTCCGCTGCGGTTCCCCGAGGACTTCCGGTCCTCGTCCTCGAAGAAGGCGATGACCTGCGGCGGGAGCTTGCCGTTGCCGGGGCCGAGACTCTGATGGTTCGCGTGCGCCACGGCACGGTCGGAGCCGCGTTCGAGCTTGGCCAGCTGCAGCTTCTTCTTCCGTTGGATCGCGAGTCGGCGTTTGGCCAGCTTGTGCTGGGTCCGGATCCGTTTGCGCTCGCGCCGGTCGCGTTCCTTCTCCATCGCCGCCGGGCTGACTCCCAGCAGCAGACTCTTGGCCGCGAGGTACCCGCCGATGCCGAACCCGAGGCCGATCGCGATGATCGAACCGAGCACGAGCACTCCGGCGAGGATGGCGAAGAAGATCAGCCATGAGGTGCTCATCGGCGGTTCACTGGCCACCGGTGCCGCATTCGGGTTCTGCGCGGGGTCGACGGCCGGAGCGTCGCCCCCGCCGGAGCCCCCATCGTCCTTCTTCTCATCCTTGTTCTCGGACGACTTCCTCTCGTCATTCTCGTTCTTCTCCGCATCCTTGCCGGCGGCGGCACCGGAAGCGGCGAAGTCGACGGGGGTGAAGGATTCGTTGTTGGCGTTGTCGACGCCGTGGGCACCGATCGTGATGATCCCGCACTGGACCTCGCCGCAGTCGACCTCGGTCTCGTTCTGGGACCGGTCGTAGGTTGTGAACTTCTGGCCGGGGATCTTGATGGTTCCGCTCCAGGTGCCGTTCGCCGCGACTTCACCGCCATTGGCGGCATACGCCGTGCTTGAGCCGGGGAAGGTCACGAACAGCTGGTATCCGGCCGGTTTGGTCTCATCGTCGTACACGTAGCGGTAGTTCGACCCTGTGACTCCGCCCTTGCTCGGCCGCCATCCGCCGGAAGCGTCGTCGACCCAGCCGAAGAGGACGTAGATTCCTCCGAACCCGCCTTCGACGGATTGGAAACCCGATCCCGAAAGCCCCAGTTCGGACTCACCATCGGCCTTCGGGGTGCCGGACACGGACACCTTCGGGGCCGCCTCGGCGGGGGTGGGGTTGAGCATCGTCGCCGTCAGGCCCACGGCCACGGCCAACAGCGCGGAGATCGTGATGAGTGCGAGGATCCGCTTCACCGGCACCGAGGCGACGGTCCGGTTGAGTGCTGTCGTGAGCATGATCAGTTTTCCTTTCGGCCGGCGCGCACGGGCACAACCAGAGGTGCACCGGTGTTCGGGTCGGCCACGATGGACACGGGGTAGTCGTAGACGTCGCTGATGCGGTCGGCGGTGAGCACCTCGGAAGGTGGGCCGTCGGCGATGATCGAACCGTTGGAGATCATCGCGATGCGGTCGGCGTAGGCGCCGGCGAGGTCGAGATTGTGGACGATGATGACCACGGCTCCCCCGGTCGACGCATAGTCGCGGGCCTGTTGGAGGACCAGTTCCTGGTGACGGATGTCCATCGGCGCCGTAGGCTCGTCGAGCAGCAGCGCCGGCGTCGCCTGCGCGAGCACGCGGGCCAAAGCGACGCGGGCTTTTTCGCCCCCGGACAGGGAGGTGAACTTCCGCGCCGCGAACTGGACGGTCTCGGTCCTCGACATCGATCCGGAGACGATGAGGTCGTCGTGCTGGGATTCGCGCATGCCGGCCCACGGGGACCGGCCCATCTCGACGACTTCGAGGACGGTGAAGGGGAAGGCCATCCCGATGTCCTGGAGAAGAACTGCCCGGCGCAGCGCGAGTTCGCGAGTCGACCAGGAGTATTCCGCCTCACCGTCGATGAGCACCTTGCCCGCGTCGAGCTCGACGTCAGCGGTGACCGCGTTGACCAGGGTCGATTTTCCGGCACCGTTGGGGCCGACGATCGCCAGCACCTCTCCGCACCGGATGTCGAGGTCGATGCCTGCGAGGATCGAGCGGTCGCCGAAGCTGACCTCCGCGCCGCGCACGGAGATGATCGGTTCGCCGGGTGCGGGGAATTCTGCGCGACGGACAGATGACCGATTGAGGGAGCCTATGCTCATGCCCAACCTCCCGATTCCTTGCGGCTGCGTCTGATGAGGTAGAAGAAGAACGGTCCGCCGACCAGCGATGTGAGCATGCCGATCGGCAGGTCGGCGAATTCGACGAGCGTGCGGGCGGCGAGGTCTGCGATCGACAGCAGCACCGCACCTCCGAGCACGCTGGCCGGCAGCAGCAGTCGGTGGCCGGGCCCGATGACCATGCGGATGATGTGCGGGACGACGAGGCCGACGAAGGCGATGATTCCGCAGAATGCGACCGCTGCAGAGACCAGAAGAGCGACGACGGCCATGACGATGATGCGCAGCCGTTCGACGTTGATCCCGACGTGGCGTGCGCTCTTCTCGCCCAGGGACAGGATGTCGAGTCCCGGAGCCAGGGTCTGGGCGATGATGATCCCGAAGACGATGAGCGGCAGGATCAGCCCGACCTGGGACCACAGACTGCCGTTGAAGCTGCCCATCTGCCAGAACACGATCTGCTCCCTCGCCGAGGTGGGTGCGGCGAAGGTGATGTAGGCGATCGCGGCTCCGGCGATGGCGTTGACCGCGACTCCCGTGAGGACGAGGGTGATCACTTCCGTGCGTCCTCCCGAGCGGGAGACCGTATAGACGACGAAGGTCGTGATCAGACCGCTGACGAAGGCAAAGGTCGGGGTGGTGAACGCACCGAGGAATGACCACCCGAAGAGGATCGAAGCGCTGGCACCGACTGCGGCTCCGGAGGAGACTCCGACGACTCCGGGTTCGGCCAGCGGGTTGCCGAAGACGCCCTGCATCATCGCTCCGGCAACGCCGAGTGCAGCACCGACGAGAACTGTCATGACCACGCGGGGGAAGCGCACCTGCCACAGGGCTTCCTCACCGAATTCGTGGCTCGGCCCCGGCAGCCAATCGAGGCCGACCTTGTGCAGGAGCGAACCGATGACTTCCAGCGGCGGAATGAAGAGCTGACCGATCGCGGCAGAAAGGACGCAGGCAGCGATGAGGGCGATGATCAGGAGCAGGAACAGGGTTCCCGCCCGTGCGGTGCGCTGGCCACGGATACGTCCGAGGTCGAGACCGCGGGCAGCGCTGACAACGTCGAAAGCTCGGCTGTCGCTGGCGACGTCGAGGCGGCGGGATCGGCGCAGAGCGTGGTCCCGCACCTCGGTGGACTCACTCATGCTTGGTCCTCTTCCAATTCTTCATTGATCTCTTTCAGACGCTTCTCGATGGACTTCGGCGGATGGTCCGGGTGGTAGGCGAGTTCGGGCGCGTAGATCGCTGTGCCGAGGGCAGCCAGCACCTGTGCCGACCGCGGGCCGAAGCTCATCACTTCGTAGTCGCTCATATCGACCAGCCGTCGGTTCTTACCGGCCGGTGTCTGTTTGATTCCGGGCAGCTCAAGGGCCTTGTCGATCCCTCCCACCGAGGCCAGTCCCAGGGTCATCACGACGATGACGTCGGGGGCCGCCTTGATGAGGGCCTCGGAGTTCGTCGGTGACATGCCTTCGAATCCGACCTCGGCAGCCACGTCACGGGCGGACACGGATTGGATGAGCGAGTCGGCTCCGGAGCCGACGCCGAACCAGTAGTAGATATTGCCGCGCAGGTAGAGGAAGACCGTCCGCGGGCGGTCGGCCGGGTCCTTGGGAGCGAGCTTCGCGACGGCCTTCTGCGTGTCGTTGATCTCGCGGACGGTGCGTTCTGCGAGTCTGTCACCGAGTTCGGGCACGCCCAGGGCTTCAGCGACCTCCCGGATCTGGGGCCCGGCCGACCGGACCCCGTCGGAATAGGACGAGGAGATGAAGATCACCGGAATGCCCGCGTTGCGAAGCTGCAGCTGAGCATCGTAGGGCCCGATCGTCGTGTCCGTGAGGACGACATCGGGCGAGAGTGCGAGCACCGCCTCGGCGTTGATCTCGTGTCCGCCCTGGGTGACCTGTGGGAGCTGCTCGGCATCCGGGACGAGCTGGGTGAAGTCGGTGGCGATGTCTCGGCCGACGAGGTTGCAGCCGAGCCCGAGGCCGACCACGGCGGCGGCGATCCCGCCGTTCTGATTCATCGCGAGGATCCGATCGGTCTTCTTCACCGTCTGCTGGGGGCCGTCGTCGCTGGTGACGGTCACCGGCAGGTTCGCTTCGTGGGCGGCAGTGTCGGAGACCGGAGGGATCTCGCCGGCCTGGGTGTAGGCGGTCGTCTGCCCGGTGATCGCGGTCGGGTCCGGCAGTGTTGACCGGTCGACGTCGGGAACGCTCGGCAAGTCCGGCGTTGACCGGGCGGGCGGCTGCTGACATGCGGCCTCACCTTGGGCGTTGATCGACCCGATGTTGTGGATTCCGTTGTTCCACAGCAGGATCGCCAACACCAGACCTCCGGCGAACCATGCGGTTCGGCGGAACGATCGACGGCGCACAGTCCTGCGCAAAGACCACTTCTGCATGTGTTACCCGAACATCTCCGAAAGTCACATAGTTAAAGTAAGGCTATTCATTCCTAGGTAAGGCTTACCTTGGCTTTTTAGGTTATGGCTGTGTAGTCTATTTACCGTTCAGTGATTACACAACTTTCGCTGATGACAGATCCAGGATCGTTTCGAGTGCCTGGCAGCACGCGGTCTTCGCCGTGTACCACGTTGAAAATGAGGAGAATCTATGACGCACAAGAGTGCGCGCGCACGTGTCTCGAGGGCACGGCGCATCAGTTCGCCGCTGGCAGCCGGAGCAGCGATCGCGACCGCTGCCGGTCTGCTGGGGATGGGCATGAGTGCCCCGGCGTTCGGCGCCGTCGACAAAACTGTCGACGATGCCGTGTTCAATTGGTCGGTCAATGACGAATCCACCGGCGGCGCCTACTTCGGCGGGTGCAACTTCCTCATCGCCGGTGACGCCGGAGACACGGGAATGGCCCGCATCTGGACCGCCGACGACGCCGGGAAGGTCTACCCGGTCGATGCCGACGGCAACTTCACCGACGGGAACACCTCGATCGTGAAGACGAACGGCAAGGCATCGAACTTCGCCGATCGCTGCACCGACGGCGAGGGCAACAAGGTCAACAGCACGATCAATGCCGAGGCCGCGAACAACCACACCGGTGACAGTGTGCAGATCTCCAACGGCACCGGAACCGTCGATCCCGATGGCGACAATGCCTCGATCCAGTGGGAGGGTTCCTGGTCCTTCGCCTACTACGGCGGCATGACCTACTGGACGATCTCGGACCCGAAGCTCGAGGTCAAAAACGGCAAGGGCACGATCACCGGTACATATTCGGGCTACGGCACGGACATGGACGATCTGAGCAAGTGGCTCAAGCTCGACCCCGTCGAGGGCGACATCGTGCAGATCCAGCAGGGTTCGGTCGACGTCACCGACGACGGATTCGAATTCACTCCCGACTACCTCGGTGTCGAGACCGAGACCGATGGCCGCAATGTGCAGTCCCCGAAGACCGCTGAGAACGAATCCTGGTGGGGCGCGATGCCTCAGGACTGGATCGACTTCAACGTTGCCACCGGTCAGGACTCCTACTGGTACACCACCGCAGGTGCAAGCACGTCGATTCAACCGCGGAAGAAGACCAACCCGCTGACTGTCGAATACACCGCGCAGGCACCGGCACCCGAAGTCTCGACCACGCACTCGGTGAAGTCGGCAAGCGCCGAGGACGGACTCACCGTCAATGTCACAGGAGACGGCTACGACAACCTGCCCGATGCCAGCACCGGAAAGCCCTCGGCCGGCGCCTATGCAGCGATTGTCGATCGCGATCTGGCGAGCAAGGATGTCACGGCCGGCAACACCACAGCCGTGCAGTACGTGATGCCGCCGCAGATCAAGGACGGCAGCATCGACGTCGACGTCACAGCGAAGACCGCAGAGCTCGATGAGTCCAAGAGCTATGACGTGCTCACCTGGGTCGCACATGGTCTGCCCACCGGCGATGCCGAGCTCTATCGCGAACCTCTCGAACTGACCGATGAGCAGAAGAATGCCCTGTTCCCCGGCGACGATGATGAGGACGACGGTGCGACCGACGGCGCCGAGGCGGGCGACAACGGTGCGGCCGACGGCGTTGAGGGCGACACCGACGGTTCCGAGTCCGACGACAAGGGCGCAGCCGATGGTGCGGAAGCCGGTTCTGATGGCGCCGAAGCCGGCGACGACGGAGCGGCCGACGCCGCCGAAGGCAGCAACGACGGCGCAGAAGGTACCGACGAAGGCGCTGCCGACGCCACGGAAGGCGACACCGACGACAAGGGCGCGGCCGACGGCACTGAGGGTGACACCGACGGCGCCGAGTCCGATGACAAGGGCGCCGTTGACGCTGCCGAGGGCGACAACGACGGCGCAGGAAGCGCCGACAACGGTGCCGCCGAAGGCGATTCCGACGGTTCGAAGGCCGCTGCTGACGCCGACGGCAAGGCCGACGGTTCCGACTCGGACGCCGAAGGTTCTGCCGACGGAGAAGACTCCGACGGTGCTTCCGACGGGAATGAGGACACGCCTGCCAAGCCTGTTGTGAAGGATCAGACCGTCGGCAAGGACCGTCTCGTCAAGGGCACGACCACCCCGAACGCCGAGGTCAACCTGGCCTGGGCTCCCGTGATTGAGAAGAACGACGAAAGCCAGGTCAGGGCATTCGCCGCAGCAGTCCCAGCCGAAGACAACATCACGGTGACCGCTGACGAGCAGGGCGATTTCTCCGCCAAGGCGCCGAGCGCCAAGGGCACGTATGCCTACTCGGCCATCACCACGGTCGATGGCGTGCCTTCTGAGCCCGCAGAGTTCACCGTCACAGTGACCGAAGACGAGGTCACGGACGACGATGGCAGCGAAGGCGGGTCGAATGCCGGTGCAACCGATGACGCCGGTGCAGACGACGGGGCGACCGACGGCACCGAAGCCGGTTCCGACGGCAGCTCAGGCACGGCCGATGGCGCCGCTGGCAGTTCCGATTCCGTCGCGGAGGGCTCGTCCTCTGTCGGAGCCGATGCCGGTGAGTCCTCTGACGGCCCCAAGACAGGTTCTGACCTGCCGCGCACCGGTGCCGACCTGATGACTCTGCCGATTGCGATCGGTCTGATCGTCCTCGGCGCAGGTTCCGTGATGTTCTCGCGGATCCGCAAACGCTAGACTGGCCCGCAACAAGCAATGTAGTGAGCCACGGAGTTCGTCCCGGTTCGGCCAAGCAGTTCCGAACCGGGACGGACTCACCCGAAGTTCCAATATCGTGAACCGTCACACGGATCGACGATCTCTCAATGAGGAAGAATCATGAACGAACCGTTCTCCGCTCGCCTCAAGGCCAGCACCGCCACCATCCACGACGAGGTCGAGCACACCACCTTCATGGTCGATCTCATGGAGGGACGGCTCGACTCCCGGGCCTACGCGCTTCTGCTCAAGCAGTACGACGTCATCTACGCCGTGCTCGAATCCAAGTCGCGGGAATTCGCCGATGATCCGGTCTTCGCGCCGTTCCACGACACGCATCTCTTCCGTGCCGAACGCATCGCCGCCGATCTCGCCGCTCTCGACGGCGGCGACCTGCCCGTCATGCCCAGCTCGGACGCCTATGCCGCCCACCTTGCGGGCCTCGAGCGGCCCGAGCAGGTCATCGCCCACCATTACACCCGCTACCTCGGAGACCTCTCCGGCGGTCAGGCGATCGGCGCTCTCATGGCCCGGCATTACGCTCTGGGTCCCGCTGCGCTGACGATGTGGGACTTCAGCGCCCTGGGCAAGACGAAACCGTACAAGGATGCCTACCGCAGGCTTCTCGACGGGGTGGCCGCCACGGGCGGTGATGAGCAGATCGTCGTCGACGAGACCATCGAGGCCTTCCGCCTCAACGGCGCGCTCCTCATCGACCTCACCGATGCCACGGAACACCGAGCGGTTCCCGTCGCCTAGTCGGTGATCCGCAGGCGCATGAGGATTCCGGCGGCTCCGGGATAGTAGTCGGGTCGTCTCCCCCATTCTTCGAATCCGAAGGATGCATACATCGCCAGCGCCGTGGCGTTGCGTTCGTCGACTTCGAGGTGGACGACCTCGGCTCCGCGGTTCGCGGCCCAGTCGATGCCGGCCTGCAGGAGGGCCCGACCGACGCCCTTGCCGCGTGCGGCCGCCGTCGTCGCGATCGTCATGACATCGGCTTCCGCGCCGGCCGCAGACATGACGATCCAGCCCGCCAGGTCCCCCGCCGAGGCGGTCGTGCCCGCGGTGCCGCCCCCGCCGTCCGGATTCGCCTCCGTACCCGTTCCACTCGCCGAGGCGGTCCTGGCGGCGAGCATGATCGTGCCGTTCTGTGCTTTGACCGACCAGTAGTATCCGAGAGTCCACGCCGTCGGTCCGAAGACGGCGGCATCGTGTTCGGCGACCTCCTCGAGGTCCCACCAGGGCAGCTCGGCGATGGTCGGTGCAGCGGTCATTTCAGTGAGCTCTCACGCGTTGGGGCCGGCTTCGCATCGGGTTCGCGCAGGTATTCGGGGATCGGTTCGCCCAGTTCCCGCCCCGCGGCGATTTCGCGAGCGGCGGCAAAGGCGAGGAATTCGGCTCGCGGATCCGTCATCGTCTCCCGCGTCGGAGCACCGAGGGTCTCGGGGTAGAGGAGGAACCCTCGACCGAGCCGCTCACCGATTGCGGAGACGTCGGCCCGCTTCAGAGGGCCGCCGGAGTCGGCGATCTCGTCACCGTGCGCGGTGAGGACAGCGGCGACATCGGCGGGTTTGGCGACGAACGGGCCGGCGCTCAGGGAGGCGTCGGCCGCATCGTAGACGCTGAAGTACACTTCCTTGCGACGCGCATCTGAAGCGATGAGCACAGGACCGGCCGCCTGTCCTCCGGCCGTGGCCCGCACGAATTCTTCGGCGATCGCGGCCTGCGAGGCCAGACCCCTGACGGGGATGCTGCGAGCCTGCCCGACGGCGATGCCGGCCGCGATGCCGACCCGCAGACCGGTGAACGGTCCCGGTCCGATGCCGACGACGACGAGCTCGGGGCGGGCATCCTCGGCGAGGACCTCGGCGAGTGCGGGGCCGATGAATTCGACATGTCGACGATGGTCTTCGGCCTGCTTCGCGGCGATGACCGCGCCGGTGTCGGTGTCCACCAGCGCAACGGAGGCCGACTGCGAGGTGTCGATGCTGAGAATGATCATGAGGCGTCTCCCTCGGTTGTGATGCCCTCGAGGGCGGTGAGTGCGGCGCAGACCTGCGGCATGCGCTCGGCCCAGGCGGGTCCGTGGCCGACGAGGTCGACGGCACGCCGTTCGTCCTCGGCCTCCTCGTCCCCGGTGCCCGCGTCCTCGATCCCTTCGTCCCCGGCGTCCGTGTCCGCGCCGACGATCTCCTCGTTCCCGGTCCACACGGGGGTGATCGTGATCTCGAGGTAGTCGCTGCTGAGCTGCTCGGCCATGCCGGCACCCCATTCGACGACGGTGATCGATTCGTCGAGCTCCGAGTCGAGGTCGAGGTCTTCGAGCTCGTCCCCATCGGCCAAACGGTACGCGTCGACGTGCACGAGCGCGGGACCGTCACCGCGCGAAGGGTGTTCGCGGGCGATGATGAACGTCGGCGAAGTGATCCGCCCGGCCACGTCGAGGCCCTCACCCAGAGATTGGGTGAAGGTCGTCTTCCCCGCGCCGAGGTTGCCGGTGAGGATGAGCAGATCACCGGCGCGCAGATGCCCGGCCAGGACCGCGGCGAAGCGACGCATCTGCTCAAGCGATTTTACGTTCACCCTCATTGCCGGCCTCCTGTCGTCAGGCGGCGCTCGACGCGGGCGCTGAGCTGGGTGACGATCTCATAGTTGATCGTGTCCGCCCAGCTCCCCCACTCGGCGGCGCTGGGTCCTCCGGGTCCGAAGATGATGACTTCGTCGCCGATGGCCACCTCATCGTTGTCGGCGCCGACGTCGATGATCATCTGATCCATGGCGATGCGCCCGACGACAGGGCAGCGGCGGCCGCGGATGGCCACCTCGGCGCGATTGGATGCCGCCCGGGGAAGCCCGTCGCCGTACCCACCGGCCACGAGCGCGAACCGAGTGTCCGTCGCCGCAGTGAATGTCAGCCCATAGGAAGCGCCGTGACCTGCGGGAATGTCTTTGAGGTTGATGACCGAGGAGACCAGTCGCAACGCCGGCCGCAGTCCGAGGACCGCGGGGTCGCCGTCCTCGAGCGGGGAGAGCCCGTAGAGGGCGAGCCCCACCCTCGCCGAAGTGCCCGGACAGGGGCCCAGCGTGAGCGCGCCCGGTGAGTTCGCGATGTGCACATCGAGTTCAGCGGATTCGCCGAGGCGGCCGTCAGCAGCGTCGAGCACCGCCCGCAGCTGCCCGTGGGCGGAGGAGAACACGGCGCTCTGCGCGGCGGTCTCGGGGCGCTCGGGCTCATCGGCGACGGCGAAGTGGCTCATGATCCCGACGATGCGGACATCCGCTCGGTGGTCGTCTGTCCGGCCGGGGTCGTCGATGGCGAGGTGGTCTTCATCGTGACGACGCAGCCAGTCGAGGGCGCGGACCAGGCCCTCCGGGGACAGTCCGTTGCGGCCGAGTCCGGTGTCGATCTTCAGATGGGCTCGCGCGGTCGCCCCGATGCGCTGTGCCGCGTCGGCCAGACGGTCGAGGGCCTCCACGGTCGACACGCCCAGGTGGATGCCGGCACGCACCGCCTCGTCGAGGTCGGTCGTCGGACCGTAGAGCCACGCGAGGATCTCGGCATCCGGGCCGAGCAGGCTGCGCAGGTGCAGGGCTTCGGGGATCGTCGCCACGCAGAACTCACGCCAGCCGGCGGCGAAGAGGACGGGGGCGACGAGGTCGACGCCATGGCCGTAGGCGTTGGCCTTGACGACGCATTTGAGGTGGGCGGGGGCCAGCCGCTCGGCGAGGACGGCGGCGTTCTCGCGCAGGGCCGCCTCGTCGATCTCGGCCCTCACCAGGGCCTCGGGGATATCGAAAGATGTCACTCGATAAGAGTACCGTCGCCGCCTCGGGTCGGACAGAATCGGGACCCGTACGCGGGTGGAAGTCTCGGCTACGCTGGGCCTCCGTGGTCGGCGGCGATCCCGCTGGCGGCCACGAACTCACACGAGATTCAAGGAGGCATCATGTGCACCATCCCATCTGCCCGCACACTCGCGTTCATGCTCGTCACCGCGCTCGTCGCCGCAGTTCTCACGGTGGCCGGGCACGGTTCGCCCGCCGCAGCTGCGGCGAAGCACTGCACGGGGATCGAGAAGAACTCGAAGGTCACCGCCGGCAAGGCCATCGAGGTCAAGCAGCGCACGACGATCACCGCCGATATCTACCTGTGTAGCAAGTCCGGGTCGCGCTATGTTCGCGACAGCGGCCCGTACGAGGCTCGCCTCGGCTACAACGGAACGACGACGGACAAGCGCGAAGGTGACGGGAAGACCCCGAAGGGTGTGTTCTGGATGCGCGAGGGATTCGGCACCTCGGCCGATCCGGGACTGAACAGGACGTGGACGAAGGTCACCCGCGACCATGTCTGGGTCGACGGCAGCGCGACGAAGGCTCAGGGCTACAACACGATGCAGCTGAAGTCGGAGGGCTTCGAGGGCGAATCGCTCTACCAGCCGAAACCGTACAAGTATGCGCAGGTCATCGGCTACAACGAGGCCCGCACACCCGGCAAGGGCTCGGCGATCTTCCTCCACGCGAACACGACGTCGATGAAGACGGCCGGCTGCGTGTCGATGTACGAATCCAGCCTCGTCAAGGCGTTGAAGTGGGAAGGATCGACGAAGACTCAGATCGTCATCCACTGACGACCGCCGCCGGGCTGCCCGGGCCGTCGAGTCGGCCGAGTGCGTCAGTGCCTGCCGTGGATGAGTTCGTCGACCACCTCGGCGAGGGCATCGGCGAATCCGGACGCGGTCACGGCCCGCTGCCCGACGGCGTTGTGCACGAGGACACCCAGGCCGGCCAGGCGCGCCCATTCGTTGCTCGGCAGCGGTCGGTCATCGCCGTCGTAGCGGTGCCGGGCCGAAGCGATCGCGGTCAGCGTGCCGAGGATGC
This sequence comes from Brevibacterium sp. FAM 27836, assembly GCF_051351055.1. Classification (NCBI taxonomy): domain Bacteria; kingdom Bacillati; phylum Actinomycetota; class Actinomycetes; order Micrococcales; family Brevibacteriaceae; genus Brevibacterium; species Brevibacterium sp. FAM 27836. Next base: position 2,961,981 of record NZ_CP195711.1, on the reverse strand, counting down.
CGGCGAGCACGTCACCGGACCCGGCCGTGGCGAGGTTCGCCGGTCCCGGCTCGGGCAGGACGATGTGGCCGTCGGGGGTCGCGATGATCGTGTGATGGCCTTTGAGCAGGACGATCGTGCCGGTCAGCTCCGCGGCCTGCCGCGCCCACCCGATCGGATCCTCACCGATCCGGGTGGCCGTGATGATCTCGCCGAGGAGGCGGCTGAGCAGCCGGGCCAGTTCACCGGCGTGCGGGGTGATGATGATCGGGCGATCGGCCATCCAGGTGCCGGCCATCGCTTCGGCACGTCCGACCATGTCGAGGCCTCCGGCATCGATGATCACCGGAATGTGGGTGTCGGTGAGGGCGTCGACGACGGCCTGGACGAATTCGGGTTCGGGGTCACCGGGCCCGAAGACGACGGCGTTGACCCGGCCGGAGGCGCTGACGACCTCGGGGTGGAGTCCGATGACGAACTCGGCGACGAAGGCGGATCCGAGGTAGCGGACCATTCCTGCTCCCGTATTCACCGCCGAGGTGGTCGTGAGCACCCCCGCTCCCGGATAGTCCTCGGAACCGGCGAGGACACCGACGACTCCGCGGGAGTATTTGTGGCCGGCGGCGTCGGGGCGGGGGAAGTCCGTGACGAGGTCGTCGGAGTCGAGGAGTTCCGCGAAGGCGAGTCCGGTGTCGAGGCCGAGCCCGATGTCGATGACATCGATGCTCCCGGTGAATTCGTTCACGCGCGGGTCGACGAGTTCGGCTTTCAATCCGCCGAAGGTCACCGTGCGATCGGCGTGGAGACGGGTCTCCGCGCCTTCGGCGTCCGGGCTGAGATCAGAGGGAACGTCGACGGCGAGGAGGCGCCCGGTCCGGTGCGGGGCCCAGTCGGCGAGGAGTGAGGCGATGTGTTCGGGCAGCCCGCGCCGACCGCCGGTGCCGAGGATGCCGTCGAGGACGAGGTCGGCTCGGACCAGTTCGTGCAGGGCCTCGGCGCGTGCGGGGCCAGGTGCTGGTGCGGTGGAGGCGTCCGCCTCGGTGCGGGTGGGCCCGGCGGGAGCGGTGTCGGAACCGGTCGCCGTGAACGCGAAGACCTCGGCTCCGGCGCGGCGAGCTGCGCTCAGTCCCTCGTCGTGAGTGCGGTCGAAGAGGGTGATGATCGCGACGGCGGCACCTCGCCTGGCGAGCGTTGCCGCGGCGAAGAGGGCATCCCCGGCGTTGTTGCCGGGACCGGCCAGCACGCACACCCGGGCACCGGCGATCTGTCCGCGGTCGGCGGTCAGGGTGTCGATGCTGATGTTCGCCAGCGCCCGGGCCGCTCGGGCCATGAGCGGGACACCGGCTTCGAGCAGCGGCACTTCGGCGTCGCGGATGACCTCGCTCGGGTAGGCAAACACACTCATCGACTGCTCCTGCTCATCGTCTGAACTCGGTTCCTCATTGCACCGTATGCTCTCTCACCCGTCGAGGCCAGAGCGGTCAGCGGGCGAGGGAGCGTCTGCACGCGGCTGACCCGCATCCCGGCGGGGCCGCGCTCGGCCGGGTCTAGGCCTCGGCCAACTGCGCGAGCCTGCGTCCGGCGAGGTGGGCGAGGAACAACGCCTGGTCGGCCAACCCTTCGTCGCTGTGGCGGGCGCGCGGGGAATGGTTGGCCTCGCGTTCCTCGACCGGCAGGTTCGGCAGCGCCACCCCGAAGTGGCCGTACGCTCCCGGCACCGCATCGAGAACGCGGGAGAAGTCTTCGGAGCCGGGCAGCGGGTTCGCCTTGCGCACCGTCCGCTCCTCACCGAAGAGGTCGGTGAAGGTCGACAGGAAGAACTCCGCCTCAGCGTCGTCGTTGATCGTCGGGGGAAGGATCTGCTCGTACTCGACCTCGGCGCTCAGACCGTGGGCGGCGACGAGGGCACGGACGAGTTCGGGCAGTTCCGCCTCGGCGCGGGCGGTCACCGCTTCGGAGAAGGTGCGCACGCTGACGACGAGGCGGGCACTGTCGGGGACGACGTTCGGGGCGGTGCCGCCGTTGAACTGGCCGACGGTGACCACGAGCGGGTCGAAGATGTCGAAGCGGCGGGTGACGTACTCCTGGAGCTGGCCGACGAGCATGGCCCCGACCTGGATCGGGTCCTTGCCGGTGGCGGGCCGGGACGCGTGCGTGCCCTTGCCGCCGACGGTGATCGTCATCTTCGAGAACGCCGCCATGTACGGACCGGGCCGGGAGCTGGCGACGCCGAGGTCGGCATCGGCGGAGACGTGGATGCCGAACGCGGCCTTGACGCGGGGACCGGCGGCATCGAGGACGCCTTCGTCGATCATCTTCCCTGCCCCGTCAAAGCCTTCCTCGCCGGGTTGGAACATGAACACGACGTCGCCGGGCAGCGAATCGCGGTCGCGGTGGAGGAGTTTGAGGGCACCGACGAGCCCGGCCGTGTGCAGGTCGTGACCGCAGGCGTGCATCCTCCCTGAAGTGGCGGCGAAGTCGAATCCGGTCGCCTCGGTGACGGGCAGCCCGTCCATGTCACCGCGCAGGAGGACCGCGGGCACCACACCGGTCGAGTCGTTCTGCCGGGCGCCGCCGCGGAGGACGACGACGATCGAGGAGAGGTTCTCGCCGGTGCTCACTTCGACGTCGAGACCTTCGATGGCCTCGAGCACGAGTTTCTGCGTGACCGGCAGATCGAGTCCGACTTCGACGTTCTCATGCAGCGCTCGGCGCAGGGACACCAGCCCGGGCGCGATGTCGTTGACGTCATCGGTCGTGGGCAGGTGGACGCTGTCGGGCCCGGCGAAGGACCGGGTTGCGGCGGGGTCTGCGGCAGTGATTGCGGGGTCGTTGGGAAGAGAGCTCATGACCTGAGTCTATTGCCTGCTTCCACGCCCGTGGAGATGCGTCTGGGTGTCCGCTGCCGGGTGGCCTATCGCTCGGGCATCTCGCCGAGGCGCGAACCCTTCCCGTACATCGAGTGGGTGAAGTGCTCGGCGACACCGTCGATGTCGGGACTCAGCGACGGCCCCTCACCCTCGGCGATGACGAAGGTCATCGTCAGGTGCGCATCGTGGGTGATCGACAGGTGGATGTTCGTCCCGCCGATGGCCCGGAAGTGCTCGAGCACCAGTCCGCGCAGACGAAACGACGGGGCACCGGATAAGGCAGGGACCACCTCGGCGGACTGCCAGGGCAGCCAGCCGGGGAAGCCGATCGCCTTCTTCAGCGCCTCCTTGGCCGAGAACCGCGCCGCCAGGGACGCGTCTGTGCGGCGCTTGCCGTTGCGTTTGAGCTGCTCGCCGGGTGTGAGCAGACGGTCGAGGAGTTCAGGCACCCGCTCGATGTGCTCGGCGAAACGCGGCACATCGGCGATATCGGTGCCGATACCCAGAATGGCCATCGAATCGTCCTTATTCGACCGTGACCGACTTCGCGAGGTTGCGCGGCTGGTCGACGTCGAGGCCCTTGGCTGTGGCCAGCTCCATGGCGAAGATCTGCAGCGGCACGGTCGTCAGCAGCGGCGCCATGAGCGTCGTCGTCTCGGGAACGGAGATGACCTCGGAGGCGAACTGATCGACTTCCTCATCCCCCTCCTCGGCGATGACGACGGTGTTCGCACCGCGGGCGCGCACTTCCTGGATATTCGAGATGACCTTCGCATGCAGCGAATCGCGGCCGCGCTTGGACGGCACGACGATGATGACGAGCTGACCGTCGTCGATGAGTGCGATCGGTCCGTGCTTGAGCTCACCGGCGGCGAAGCCCTCGGCGTGGATGTAGGCGAGCTCCTTGAGTTTGAGCGCCCCCTCCATCGCCACCGGGTAGCCGACGTGACGACCGAGGAACAGCACGGAGCCGACCTCCTGGTTGCGGTCGGCCAGCGCCAGCACCTGCTCCTTCGTCTCGTCGAGGATCCGCTGGACCTTCTCCGGGATGGTCTGCAGTTCGGAGAGGATGGTTCCGATCTCGTCGCGGAACTTGTTGCCGCGCAGCTGTGCGAGGTAGAGGCCGAGCAGGTAGCAGGCGACGACCTGGGACAGGAACGCCTTCGTCGAGGCCACGGCGATCTCGGGACCGGCGTGCGTGTAGAGCGCGGCATCGGATTCGCGTGGGATCGTCGAGCCGAAGGTGTTGCAGATCGCGATGACCTTCGCACCCTGCTGACGCGCGTGGCGGACGGCCATGATCGTGTCCATGGTCTCCCCGGACTGGGAGATCGCCACGACGAGGGTCTTCTCCGTCACCACGGGATCCCGGTAGCGGAATTCGTGGGCGAGTTCGACCTCGGTGGGGATGCGGCACCAGTGCTCGATCGCGTATTTCGCGACCTGGCCGGCATAGGCGGCGGTGCCGCAGGCGATGACGACGATCTTGTCCACGGATTTGAGCACCGACTCGTCGATATGCATCTCGTCGAGCGTCAGCCGACCCTCGGTGTCGAGACGGCCGAGCAGCGTATCGGCGACGGCCTGGGGCTGATCGTGGATCTCCTTGTCCATGAAGGACGCGAAGCCGCCCTTCTCCGCCGAGGCGGTGTCCCAGTCGACCTCGAAGCGCTCACCCTCGACGGGGTTGCCCTCCGTGTCGGTGATCGAGACCTCGTCGGGGGTGATCGTCACGACCTCGTCCTGACCGATCTCGACGGCCGTGCGGGTGTAGTCGATGAAGGCGGCGACGTCGGAGCCGAGGAAGTTCTCCCCCTCCCCGAGGCCGATGACCAGCGGCGAGTTCCGACGGGCGGCGACGACCTGACCAGGAGCGTCGGCGTGGACGGCCAGCAGGGTGAACGCGCCCTCGAGCTCGGTCGCTGTAGTGCGCATGGCGGCGGTGAGGTCACCGGTGGCCCTGTAGTTCTTGGCCAGCTGAGCGGCGGCCACCTCGGTGTCGGTTTCGGAGAGGAACTCGACGCCCTCGGCCACGAGGTCCTTCTTCAGGTGGGCGAAGTTCTCGATGATGCCGTTGTGGATGAGCGCGAGCTTGCCGTCGTCGGCCAGGTGCGGGTGGGCGTTGAGATCGGTGGGTCCGCCATGAGTGGCCCAACGGGTGTGGCCGATGCCGGTCTGAGCGGCCGGCAGCGGGTGGGCCTCGATCTCCTCGGTCAGGGCCGAGAACTTTCCGGCCTTCTTCGCCGAGGCGAGCTGCCCATCGTCGGTCACGAGCGCGACTCCGGCCGAGTCGTAGCCGCGGTACTCGAGCCTCTTCAGGCCACCGAGCACGACGTCGAGCGCCAGATGATCGGCATTGTCAACGGGGGCCTTGGATACATAGCCAACGATTCCACACATGAGGGAGATTTTACGCACTCACGGCCGATCACGTGTATTTCGGCGAGTCACGATCGGGTCAACGTGACGAACTGCACGTGCGACGGAGACTTCGGCGCCGCCTCGGCGCGGGTGGGTGCGGAACGGCGGACCACCTCGGCGCGGGTGGCTTTCATGACCCATGACACAATGGGCGCATGAGCAAAGTCGATCCTCAGCTGGACCGCGCGCGGCGGCTCGCCGGCCTCTACACCGCCCGGCGCAGCGAGCCGGATACGACGTCCCCGTTCTGGGAATTCGATCGCGAGGTGTGGGGCACGCTTGCCCAGGCCACCCCGCTGCCGCTCAAGCAGCGCGATATCGAACGTCTGCGCGGGCTCGGTGATCGGATCAACCTCGACGAGGTGGCCCAGGTGTACCTGCCGCTGTCACGGCTGCTCAACCTCTACGTCTCCGCCCGCCGGGCGAAACACGACCTGACCCGGGAATTCTTCTCGCCGTTGCACGAACTCGGTTTGGAACCGCAGGAGGCCAAGCGGACCCCGTTCGTCATCGGCGTCGCGGGATCCGTGGCCGTGGGCAAGTCGACGACCGCGCGTGTGCTGCGTGAGCTGCTCGCCCGCTGGCCCGACACGCCGCGCGTCGAACTCATCACCACCGACGGGTTCCTCTACCCCAACGCCGAACTCGACCGGCGCCGCCTCAACGGCCGCAAAGGATTCCCCGAATCCTACGACCGACGCAAGCTGCTCAAGTTCATCTCGGCCGTGAAGTCCGGTGCTCCCGAGGTCCGTGCACCCGTGTACTCGCACCACACCTACGACATCGTCCCCGGCGCCGAGGTGGTCGTCCGCTCCCCCGATGTGCTCATCGTCGAAGGGCTCAACGTCCTTCAGCCCGCCCGTCCCCGCCAAGACGGAGCCGTAGGGCTGGCGATCAGCGACTACTTCGACTTCTCCGTCTACGTCGACGCGCGGTCGCGCGACATCCGACAGTGGTACATCTCCCGGTTCCTCAAGCTCAAACACGGTGCGTTCCAGGACGAGGACTCCTACTTCCACCGGTACTCACAACTCAACGACGACGAAGCGATCACCCTGGCCACGGAGATCTGGGACTCGATCAACTTCCCGAACCTGCGCGAGAACGTCCAGCCCAGCCGCGGCCGCGCCGACCTCGTGCTCCACAAATCCGCCGACCACACGATCCGGAAGGTGCAGCTGCGCAAGCTGTGAGCCGCGGTGTTCGGGCGGCCACCGGAGTGGATGCTCGGGCGCCTCTCGAAGTGGGTGTTGGGGCGCGGCTCGCGACGGGTGCTCGGGCGCGGCTCTAGGCGGGTGTGAGCGGGGTCGCCGGCGGCTGAGGAAATAGTTTCGCCCCTCGCGCAGTTGCACTGTGTGCACTGTTTTACTCTCCGCCGGAGGGCTACCCGCCCTCAGCGACGACCGGATGCGGGCGATCCCTGCATCGGCGCAGGTGCGGCGCATTTCTGCGGGATCTCTCGACCCGCTCGAGTGCCTCGTGTCCGATCGGCTGCGTCCTGCGCAGTCTCGGTCGCTTCGGCAGCAGAAAGGGACCCACTATGAGTATGCCTTCCGCGCACCGTGTGATGTACTCCTCGGTCAAGAACCAGAAGACACCGCAGACGACCATCCAGCCGGGCATCTACCGGAGGATCGCCGCATACGCGACCCGGCACAAGCGCAAGCTCATCGTCTTCCTCGTCCTCTCCGTCCTCACAGCGGGAATCGGCGTGCTCAACCCGGTGCTCGCCGGTGACGTCGTCAACGCCATCACCGGCGGCGGGCCCGTATCGACAGTGGTGTGGCTGGCTGTGGCCATCGGCGGTCTGGCGATCGCCGACGCCGCGATCTCGATCACGAACAGGTATCTGTCCTCCCGCATCGGTGAGGGGCTCATCTTCGATCTGCGCACGGCCGTGTACGACCATGTGCAGTCGATGCCGATCGCCTTCTTCAACCGCACCCGCACCGGCGCCCTGGTCTCCCGGCTCAACACCGATGTCATCGGCGCGCAGCGGGCGTTTTCGAACACTTTGTCGGGAATCGTGTCGAACTTCGTGTCCCTGGCGCTGACCGTGGGTGTGATGGTCACGATCTCCTGGCAGGTGACGGTGATGTCGATCCTCCTGCTGCCCCTGTTCATCATCCCCACCCGTATGCTCTCGGGGAAGCTCGCCTCTCTGCAGTTCGAGGCCGCGAACAACTCCGCGGACATGTCCACGCGGATGACCGAGAGGTTCTCGGCCGCCGGTGCGACATTGATCAAGCTCTTCGGCAATCCGCGCAAGGAGAACGAGGAGTTCGCCGACCGTGCCGGTCAGGTCCGCGACATCGGCGTCAAGGTCGCGATGCTGCAGTCGACGTTCGTGTCCTCGCTGACGCTGGTATCGGCTCTGGCCCTCGCCCTGGTCTACGGTGTCGGAGGTGCTCAGGCCGTCCTCGGCAACCTCAATGCCGGGCAGGTCGTGACCCTGGCACTGCTGCTCACCCGGCTCTATACTCCACTGACCATGCTCGCGAACGCACGCCTGGACATCCAAAGTGCCGTCGTGTCGTTCCAGCGCGTGTTCGAGATCCTCGACCTCGTGCCCTACTTCAAGGAACCCGAGAAGCCGCGTGCGCTGCCGGCCGGCGGGTTGGACGTGTCCTTCGATCACGTCGACTTCGCGTATCCCAGCGCTTCTCAGGTCAGCCTGGCCAGCCTCGAAGACGTCTCCGTGCTCGATTCCCGCGGCGGCGACGAAGTCATCCACGACCTGAGCTTCACGATCCCCGCAGGACATACCGTCGCTCTCGTCGGTTCTTCGGGTGCCGGCAAGTCGACGATCGCCTCGTTGTTGCCGCGCCTGTATGACACCACCGGCGGGTCTGTCCGGATCGGCGGGGTGGATGTCCGCGACCTGTCATTCTCCGATCTGCGCGACGCCGTCGGCGTGGTCACTCAGGACGGTCATGTCTTCCACGAGTCCATCCGGGCGAACCTCGCGCTCGTCAACCCCGACGCGACCGAGGAGCAGATGCTCGAGGCGATCGACCGGGCGCAGCTGTCAACCGTCATCAATGCGTTGCCCGACGGCTTGGACACGGTCGTCGGCGAGCGCGGGTACCGTCTGTCCGGCGGTGAGCGTCAGCGACTGACGATCGCCCGGATGCTGCTCGCATCCCCGGAGATCGTCGTCCTCGACGAAGCCACCTCGGCGCTGGACTCGACGAACGAGGCGGCGATTCAGCGGGCGCTGGCTCAGGCGATGCACGGTCGCACGGCGCTGGTCATCGCGCACCGGCTGTCGACGATCCGGCAGGCCGATACGATCCTCGTCGTCGAGGCCGGGCGCATCGTCGAATCCGGTTCGCACGCGGAACTCGTCGGCCGCGGCGGCCGCTACGCCGAGCTCTACGCCACCCAGTTCGCGTCGAGCTGAGCGTCGACGGACCGCGCGTCGGAGCGACTCGCCATCACTCCACAGCCACACTCCAACGCAGCCGTCGACAGCTCGCTGATGGCTGCTCGTCGATCGCTTGCTGATGGCTGTCACATGGCAGTGATCGTCGTCGTATTCTTCCTCTGCCTCGCTCCGATCATCGACTGCTGAGATAGGAAACCGGAGGACGACGGGACAACGAACAGCCCGAAAGCTCGTGAGGTTCGTCGAGGTATTCCTCCTGGTGTCTTATGCCTCTACGCTGATCGGATGGAATTGCGCGTAATGGGGCGCGTGGAGATTCTCCATGATGGTGTGGCCCGAGGGGTACAGGGACGCACTCAGCGAGCCCTCCTGTCTCTGTTGGTTCTCCGGCTCCGGGCATGGACGCCGGCATCGCTCATCGTCGAAGCCCTGTGGCCGGACGGATGGTCCGAACGTGCTCACACGCGCCTCCACGTCCAAATCCACCGACTGCGTCGGCAGTTGGGAGACGGCGTTCTGCTGAGTTCGGCATACGGCTATCGCCTCGATCTCGCACAGTCCGCCGTCGATGCATGGCGCTTCGAACACAGCGCCCGATCCGCTCTTGCCGGTGACCTGCCCGATCACGATCTCGAGACCCTCCGCCATCTTGAACGCGTTGCGTCCCTATGGGAGGGCGAACCGTTTCCCGGCGTCGACCTGCCCGAGACCGCAGCCTGGCAGTCCGAGCTCAGGGACCTGTACACACAGGTGCGGGAGAAGTGCTCCGAATTCCATCTGGAGTTCGGCGACGGTCGCACGGCGCTCAGGCTGCTCACTCTGCTGACACAAGAACAGCCGGAGAACGAGCACGCCCAGGTTCTGCGATTGTCGGCACTGCAGCAGACGGGGCGGGCCACGGAACTGCCCGAAGCATTCACGCAGGTCAACCGCGCTCTCGCGGACCTGGGGCTCGATTCGGCCCCGGACCTCATCGCCCCTCACCAGCCGCTCTCGCGTCTGCGGGAAGAGGCGATCCGCTCCGACCTCGCCATCGTCGACCCGGCCGGTGAACTCATACCCTGCAGCGAGGACGAGACCGATCCGACGATGCGCGGATCGGTGCTGCGTCGAGAACTCGCGTACATCCTTATGGCCACAGGTCGACCCCATGAGGCACTGACCGTGCTGGAGCGTTTGGAGGCCCTCCACTCGGGGCTGGGACACGAGAATCAGTGTGCGATCCTGCTCCGGGACATGGTGGCAGTCATGGCGCTGATCGGCGACCTGCGCCGGGCTCTGCGCCTCCTCGGTGAGGCGTCGAGGCTCGACGGGCGAACGACGGGAACCGATGCGATGCTGCGGATCATCCGGGCCCTGGTCCTCACCCACATGTCTCGACTGAATCGAGCCGAGGAGTCACTGACCGCCGCAGGCGAGCCGACCGGGCCTATGTCACGCCAAGTCATGTGGTGGCGGACCCGAAGCCAGATCGACAGGAGGGCCGGTCGACAGCACCATGCCGTGGTCGGAGCTCTCACCGCTTTGGACATCGCCCGACGGGCCAGTGCCGAAACCGATGAGGGGCCGCTTCTGCTCGATGTCGCCTGTTCGAAACGTGATGCGGGCGATGTCGAGTGCTTCGACTGGTACCGAACCGCTCTCCTGTGCGCTCACGAGACGATGCGCATCCCCTTGGCCGCCGGTACCCATGCGTCGATGGCCAAAGCCCAGTTGATGTGGGGGCGGCCGAAGACCGCGATCGTGCACGCTCGAGCCGGACGCGAACTGGCACAGTGGTCCGGTTACTGGCTCTTCGCCGGTCGAGCCGCCGCACGCCTCGCCGAGGCGGAAGAGCAGATGGGGGATGCACCGTCCGCTCTCCGCCACCGACGTGAGGCGCAGTCTCACTACCGCCGCATCGACTTCCCGGTACCGTTCACACACCGCACCGCGGCGAGTCCGGGTGCAGGCACCGGGATCACCTGTGAGCCAGCGGCACTGGGTGATTAGCTGCGAACAGATTCTCAGGATCGTAGGCGCTCTTCACCCTCGTCAGCGTCAGCCATTCGCGTTCACCGTAATTGTCACCGACGTCGACCGGTTCTTCGGCGAAGTTGAGGTACCGACGCCCCGTGCTCCATGGCGACATCGTTCGAACCAGATGGGAAGCGTCCGAATGTCCGCGCGCTTCGTTCTCCGCAGTGTCGGCGATCGCCACACCGAAGAGCAGGAAACTCCCGTCCAATCGGCTGAGCACACCGCCGTCGGGATTTCGCCGTGATAGGGCTCCCCCGAGCTGACGCAGCTCCGCCGACAGCAGAGCGTGCTCGGTTCCGGGTCCGACTTCGGCAAGGAATGCGTCTACCGCCTCATCCGTCAGGCGCCCCAGCAGGGCTGTGTCGCCGGTGACCGGGGTCGGCCCCAAAGGATCCATATGGAGGCGGGCGATCGCGCTGGGCGGCACCTGGTCGAAGGTGTCGACCCGCGGGGACAGTGCCCTGAGCGGAGCGAGAATGCTGTCGGCCTGGTCTTCTCTTCCCAGGACGGCGCCGTCCATGCAGACGACAGGGCGACCTCCCACCGATTCCGGGATGTCCGGGGCCTCCGGGAGATTGAGGATGCGCATCGAGGTGGTGATCTCATCGGGGGCGCCATGTGCCCATTTCGCCCAGGAACGTACGACCCGGTCAGCATCGTCGATGTCCCAGACCATCATTCCTGCGTGCACGGTCTCCAGCGGATACAGCGAGAATTCGAAGGAGGTGACGATGCCGAAGCTGCCGCCTCCCCCGCGCAGAGCCCAGAACAGGCTCGGATGCTGACGATGGTCCGCACGGATCAGGGAGCCGTCGGCCAGGACGATCTCCACGGCGGTGAGACTGCTGGTGGCCATTCCGAGTCTGCGCCCGTACAGGAAAATCCCGCCGCCGAGCAGGTATCCGCCGACTCCGACATCTGGTGACGAGCCATGCAGGCAAGCCAGACCGTGGCGACCAGCGGCGTCGATGACGTCGCCCCACAGCGCTCCGCCCTGCACCTTCGCCATCGCTGTCGACGGATCGACCTCGACCGCGGTCATGGCGGAGAGCTTGACCAGGACGGTCGATGCGAGGTCGTGTTGGACCAACGGGCCTGCGTTGTGACCCGTGCTCACCGGGGCGACCTTCAGTCCGAGCTGTCGTGACGCGGTGACGACAGCGGACACCTCGGCGGCGGTGGTCGGTTCCGCGATCGCTGCAGGCAGCAGATCGACGGCGGTGTTCCACAGCGTTCTGGCACTGTCGTACCCGGCATCGCCGGGAAGATAGATCGTCACCGGCTCGACCATCGCGGCCAGTTCGGCGGCTGAATCGGTCGTATCCTCACGTGCGACATCGGTGAGGACCGGCTGGGATTGCAGAGTCATAGATCTCCGATCGTTGGAAGATGTGAGGTTCTGTACCGACGGCGGTCGACTCTGATCCGTCGTCGGATGGCTCGATCCTCGCAAGCGGCGCTTACATCTCGCTTACGTCGGCGAGCGGAGCCTTTCGTCGTGCTGCCCGCTGCCGGAAGCCCTCTTCGGAGGTCGCGAACGGCCCCACCCTCAGTTCTAGTCACGCGACCAGCCCACCCTTCTGCTCAAGTCACGCGAACAGCCCCACCCTCAGCTCTAGTCACGCCAACAGCCCAACCTTCTACTCAAGTCACGCGAATCTCGAAAAGGTCGTCACTGGCGGCGACTTTTTCGAGATTCGCGTGACCTGAGCGGCACCACCTGCGGCACAGCCGGCCGAGAGGCAGGACTCTCGTGCGGTCAGTGTGCCGTCTGCTCGCAAGATCGGCCGCAGTATTCGCGCGTTAGGCTGTCTGCGCGCTGCGCCGATTGACGCTGTCTTTGATGCGCAGGAAGAGGTCGCCTTTGAAAAGGTCTTTCCAAGTGATTCTGAAGACCTGAAAGCCAAGATTGCGAAGCGAATACTCCCTGCGACGCTCATGCTCGAAGGCCTGCTTCGGGTCGGCACCGTCGAGGTAGTACTTTCCTGCTCCATCGAATTCTGCGATGACGTGAGCCTTTGGATTGGCGAAGTCTGTCCGCGCAACGAATTCACCGTTCTCATCGAGAATGACCACTTGCGGTTCGAAGCCTGGCACTGAGTATTCGACGAACCGGACCGCCGTGATCGATTCGGCCACCGACTCCCGCCGGGCGTCGACGTTCGCGGCTACGGCATCGATGCGTCCTTGTCGGGTTCTCACAGGGTGACGAGCGCAGTAGTCTGCGAACTCTCGAGCTGAGATGAGCTTTCGACGGATCGCCTCGTCCACCACAGCGACAGAGAACGCCAGTGGGCAATCACGGGACACGTCCAGCAGGGTCTGAGGCAATGAAGTGACCCGGCAGCCCCTGACGATCTCAGTCTTCGCCTCCAGCGGCCTCTTCCAGACGCGAACGAAGGAACGCTGGACCCCGAACTCCGGGTGGGAGAATTCCACACGGGTGGGTGCACTGTCCTCGAAGTACGGGATCGACAGGCCGTGGACGATCAGGGCGCTCTGGTGAGAGAAGACCGCTCCGGCAGGAACATCATCGACATACGACCGCACGAGGATGCGCAGATCCTCATTCCGCTTGAGGGCCCCTGCCGACTCCTGCGGCAGGCTGATACCCGATGCAGTCCCAACACTCGCAATGAATCGGTGCGCCGGATCGTCGCAGACCGCCGTCACCACATACACGCCGCGGCGGACTCTCCTCACACAGCAGCGCTCAGCCAGCCGCAGTTGGTAGGAATTGAGCCCAGCGGCGCTGAGTTCTGCAGAAGTCAGGCAGGCGAACATGCACCCAGCATTCCGGAGCTGAGTGACCCACCACAAGGTTGGTTCCAGGGCCTGTGGATAACCGCCCACTCGAATCCACAGGCTCAAGTAGCACGAAACTCGAAAAAGTCGTCACTGGCGACGACTTTTTCGAGCTCCGCGCTACTTGAGCGATGTTGAGCACGACGGAAGGCTGCAAAGTCCGGTTGGCGGCAACCGATCGCCCCTTGACAGGGCGGCAACCGAGCGACCCCTTGACCGGGCGGCGGAGCGGCAGCACGGGTCAGAGCGCCAGATGCTCCTTGACGGTGGCAGCGAGACGTTCGGCCTGTTCGGTGGCGGTGTCCTCGGTGGCGGCTTCGACCATGACGCGAATGAGTGGCTCGGTTCCCGAAGCACGCAGCAGCACGCGGCCGGTGTCGGCCAGTTCGGCCTCGACAGCGGCCACCTCGGCGGCGACCTGCGGATGGTCGAACCCGTGTTTGTCCACGCCCTTGACGTTGACGAGAGCCTGCGGCAGCTGCGGGATCTCCGCGGCCAGGTCGGCCAGAGTGCGTTTGGCGTCCGCCATGCGCTTCATCAGGTGCAGCGCCGTCTGCACTCCGTCGCCGGTCGTACCGTGATCGAGCATAAGCACATGCCCGGACTGCTCTCCGCCGAGAGAGTAGCCGTCGGCGAGCATCCGCTCGAGCACATAACGGTCACCGACGGAGGTCTGCACGGTGGCGATGCCGTACTTGTCCATTGCCTGCTTCAGCCCGAGGTTCGACATGACGGTCGTGACCAACGTATTTCCGCGCAGCTCACCGAGCTCCTTGAGCCCGATCGCGAGGATGCCCATGACCTGGTCGCCGTTGACGACGCGCCCCAGGGAGTCCACGGCCAGGCAGCGGTCGGCGTCGCCGTCGAAGGCCACACCGAGGTCGGACTGGGTTTCGACGACGAGTCGCTGCAGCGGTTCGAGGTGCGTGGAGCCGACCCCGTCGTTGATGTTGAAGCCGTCGGGTTCGGCGGCGGAGACGATGACTTCGGCGCCGGCCTGGCGCAGTGCGGCGGGTCCGACGATGGAGGCGGCACCGTGGGCGCAGTCGACGACGACCTTGAGTCCCGACAGCGGACGCACGTTCCCGGCGTCGACGCAGCGCACGAGGTGCTCGGTGTATTCGTCCGCGGCGGCCGGGTAGCGGGAGATGCGACCGACAGCGGCACCGGTCGGGCGATCCCACTCCTCGTCGAAGATCGCGAGGATCTCGTCCTCGACCGCGTCGTCGAGCTTGGTTCCGCCGGCGGCGAAGAACTTGATCCCGTTGTCGGGCATGGGGTTATGGGAGGCGGAGATGACGACGCCGAAAGCCGCACCTGTGTCCTTGACGACCTGGGCGATGCCGGGCGTCGGCAACATGCCCGCATCGAGAACGTCGACCCCGGTCGAGGCGATGCCTGCGCTCAGTGCCGCGGAGAGGAATTCGCCGGACACGCGCGTGTCTCGCCCGACCACAGCGAAGGGGCGCTTCTCACCCGTCCAGCCGCGGCTGAGCACGCGTGATCCTGCGACCGAGAGCTGCAGCGCGAGTTTGGCCGAGATGTCACGGTTGGCCAGTCCGCGCACTCCATCGGTGCCGAAGAGTCGAGACATGTGGGGGTCCTTTCGTCAATGTCGGAGTCGATCTTAGTCGATCCCCTCGCCGAGGCGGCCGATCACGACCGGTGTCACCGCTGGGATCGAGGGGATGGGACGTGATCGCATCGAACGCAGGTTTCCGCGCCCGGATATGAGAATGCGGCCCCGAACCAGGTTCGGGGCCGCATTCTCACGTTCGTCGAACTGAACTGTCGATGACTGCGACTCAGTGGCAGACCAGTCGCAGCTTCTCGAACAGGTCGATCAGCGCTTCGAGAACTGAGGTGCCTTGCGGGCCTTCTTGAGTCCGGCCTTCTTGCGCTCGGGGACGCGAGCGTCGCGGCTCAGGTAACCGGCCTTCTTCAGCTCGGCGCGGTTGGACTCCGCATCGATCTGATTGAGCGAGCGAGCCACGCCCAGGCGGACGGCGCCAGCCTGGCCGGAGGGTCCACCGCCGGAGATGCGCACGATGACGTCGAAACGACCATCGAGGTCCAGCAGGGTGAAGGGCTCGTTGACGAGCTGCTGGTGCAGCTTGTTCGGGAAGTACTCTTCGAGAGTACGTCCGTTGATCGTCCACTCACCGGTGCCCGGAACGAGGCGCACGCGAGCAATTGCCTGCTTGCGGCGGCCGACTCCGTTGCCGGGAGCGGTCAGGGACTGTCCACGTCCACCAGCGGTGCTTTCGCCCAGGCCGGCAGATTCGGGAGTCTCGGAAGTGTATTCGGTGATCTCTTCTTCGACAGTTTCTGTCGCGTTGGTGGTATCAGCCACGGTTCTCCTCGGGATGTCTAGAGCTCAGGCGCTTACTGCGCGACCTGGCTGAGTTCGTACGGCTGCGGATTCTGGGAGGCGTGCGGGTGCTCAGCACCTGCATAGACCTTCAGCTTCTGCATCTGGGCACGTCCGAGACGAGTCTTCGGGACCATACCGGCGACAGCCTTTTCGACTGCACGCTCAGGATGAGTGGCGAGGAGCTCGGCGTAGTTCACGCTCTTGAGGCCACCGGGGTATCCGGAGTGGCGATAAGCGCGCTTCTTCTCGAGCTTCGCACCTGTCAGCGCGACCTTGTCGGCGTTGATGATGATGACGAAGTCACCGGTGTCGGTGTTCGGGGTGAACGTGGTCTTGTGCTTGCCGCGCAGGAGGCGTGCAACCTGCGAAGCAAGGCGACCGAGCACCTGGTCAGTGGCGTCGATGACGTGCCACTGGTGCTCAATGTCACCGGACTTAGCTGTGTACGTACGCAAAAGTAGCCTTCTTTTCGTATCTTGTCAGTGCAGCGCCGAATCCTCATCGGGTCGTGAGTCCAACTGGGTCCCAAGCGCTGGTTGTCTTCAATCGGGTGAACCTATCGACGCATTCCCCTCACCTACGGGCCTGCAACGCATGAGGCTATGTAAGGGAGTGCGACAAGCACACACAACGACAATCAAATATACATGGCCGCAGGCCTGGGGAGCAAACGCTCAGAGCGGTCTCAGACCCGCGCGAAACCTGAGCCGATAGTATTGATCTGTGCCGACTCACTCCAGCCTGCTCTCCCGACTTCCCGCATTGAGAATCCTCATGCTGGGTCTGCTGGTCGGGCTCCTGGCAGTCGGGCTCCTCACGGCCGGATTCGGAATCGGCTCCGACCAGGCGCAGGCCGCGACGGGGAGCACCACCCGCAGCGGGGCCACATCCTCGGAGAGCGGGACCGCCTCGGCGCAGGCCTCGACCGCCTCCCCCACCGCGGCCGATGACGCGACGACGGCCCCGGACGGGAAGACGATCGTCTTCGGCATACCGGGCCTGACCATCAACGATATCGACCGCGAGCGCACCCCGAACCTCTACCGCCTGCTGTCCAAGGGGGCGGCGGCCAACCTCAACGTGCGCACGATCGGCGCAGCCACATGCCCCGCCTCCGGGTGGCTGTCCTTCGGTGCCGGTGCCCGAGCGCAGGCCGGGCCCGCCCCCGACGCCGAGGAGGTCGACGACGAGGACTCGGCCCGCTGCCCGACGATGATCGGCCCCAGCACGAACTTCGATCACGATTCCGTCGACTCCGACGACGGGGCCGCCGACCCCGTCCGCGAGGGCGACGAACCGGACGAGGAGTCCGCGAAGAGTGACGAAACTCATGGGCAGAAGTCGGTGGCCGGGGCGACCACGGCACAGATCGAGGGCTTCGACGCGGTCAAGGAGCCGAACATCGGCTCCGGTTACACCGTCGACTACGGGATGCTCGCCCGCATCGTCGCCGAACAGGGCAAGGGTGCGCCCGAGGGCACTCCCGCCGGCCATGAGGATGCCGTCCTCGAACCCTGCGTCGCCGCCGAGGGCCCCGGTGCCGCCTATGCCGCCGCCGACGAGAACGGAGTGGTGACGGACTTCGCGGAGAACGCGAACGCCACCGACTGCCGCCTCGACCTCGTCGATCTCGGCGCGATCGGCATCCGGTCCTGGCTGTTCGACCCGATCCCGAACTACTCGTACACCGTGCCGCCCGACTTCGACCGGGAGACCCGCGTCGCCGAGGCGGATCGCCGCCTCGGGGTGCGACTCAAGGAGATCCGGGAGAATGCGAAAGAGGGCGCGGCCGATCCGACGATCATCGTCGCCGGTCTCGGCGACAGTTCCGGACTTCCGCAGCTGCGGGCCTTCATCGCCTCCGGGCCCGGCTTCGCGCCGGGGTCTCTGTCCTCGTCGACGACCCGCACCCCTGGGCTGCTGCAGATCACGGACCTGGCCCCGGGCATCCTCGACATCCTCGGCGTCGACTCCCCCGCCGCCGTCGGCTTTGCACAGACGCCCAGCGACGACGACCCGCAGAAACGCATCGACGATCTCGTCGCCGAGGCGCAGAAGTCGACGACGATCCACCAGCACCTGGCGACGTTCTCACTCACCCTCGACATCGTCTTCTACTCCCTGTTCCTCCTCTGCGGTCTGCTGCTGAGCCGGTCGGTCCTCGCTCGCCGAGGCGGCGCCACCCTGGCACCACTCGTCCACCGCGGACTCGGCTGGGTCTCCCTCGGTGTCGCGGCACTGCCCATGGGAGCATTCCTCGCCGGGCTGCTGCCGTGGTCGCGGATGGCCCAGCCGGACCTCGGACTGCTGCTGTCGGTCCTCGGCACCGCCGCCGCACTGTTCGTGCTGGCACTCATCCCGCCGTGGGGTCGGACCTGGCGGGGCCGGGTCGGGGCACTGACCGGGGCGAATCTGCTCATCATCGCCATCGACCTGGCGACCGGTTCGCATCTCCAGGCGAATTCGCTGCTCGGCTACAACCCGATCGTCGGCGGTCGCTATTACGGTCTGGGCAATCAGGGTGCCGCGATCTTCATCGTCAGTCTCTTCATCTTCTTGGGCCTGACCGTGTCCTGGCTGCGCGCCCGCGGTCACCGACGCTTACTCGTCGTCGTCCCGATCGTCATCGGTCTGATCGCCGTGTTCGTCTCCGGCAATCCCTCCTGGGGCGCGAAGTTCGGCGGCACGATCGCCATCCTCGCCGGGCTCATGGTGCTGTTGGCGCTGCTGACGAAGATCCGTCTGTCCCTGGTCCGCCTCGGACTCATCGGTGTCGCATCCCTGGCCGTGCTCATCGGCATCGCCTTCCTCGATTGGCTGCGCCCGGCGGGATCACGGTCGCACTTCGGCAACTTCTTCGGCCAGATCGTCTCCGGCGAGGCCCTGCAGGTCATCGGCCGGAAGCTCGGCGCGAACCTCCACATCATCCAGGTCAATCCCGCCCTGGCCATCGTCACCCCGCTCGCGGTCATCGCCGTCCTGTTCTTCCTCCGCTACCTGCTCCACTTCCCGCGGTTCACTGCACACAGCAGTGGCCTCGGCGGCAGCGGCGGCCGCAATGGTCGGACTGCGCGGCTGGTGAACAAGTGGCGGGGCAAACTGCCGCAGGTGTTCGCCGACTCCGACCTTCACTTCGGGTTCCTCGCCGCCGCCACCGGGCTCGGCGTCGGACTCGTGCTCACCGATTCCGGAGTCGCCGTGCCCTCGACCGGAGCCATGGTGCTCCTGCCCTACCTGCTCGCGCTCAGTGCCGAACACGCCGAGGACACCGTGGCAACGACTTCCGGGACCTCATCAGGCGGCCCGCCGCCGGCGCGAATCGGTGATGACACCGGCACCGAGGAGGCCCACCGATGAGGTTCACCGTGCCCTCGATCGCCGGCCGAGTCCTCCTCGGCATTCTCGCAATCGCACTCATCTTCCTCGCCCTCCCCGATGTCGCGCAGGCCGACTCGGCCAGTCAGGCCGGCTCGGCCGATCGGGCCGGCCAAGCCCCGCAGGTCGGTCAGGCCGACCAGGCTGCGATGGCTGCACAGAATTCGGAAGGGGCGGGCACGCAGCGATCGGTGTCATCAGACGACAAGGCTGCCTCGGCGGATCCGGGTGCTGTGTCGATCAGCGTCTCCGGTTTCAGCTTCGAGGACCTTGACCCGCGCACCACCCCGCACCTGTGGGTGATGATGAAGGGCGGGCAGATCGGAACGATCACGCCTCGCAGTGTGCGGTCGACGAGTTGCCCGGTCGACGGCTGGCTCGGGCTCGGTTCCGGGCGGCGGGCGGCCGACGAACCCCGCGATCAGTGCCGCGAACCGGCCGCGCCCCTCGACGGCTGGGTGGCTGATTGGGACGTGTACGCGCAGGTCGCACGCAGTGACAACTACGATGCCTCCCTCGGCGCCCTCGCCGAGGCGGTGCCCGACATCCGCTCCTTCGGTGATGGGGCCGCGATCGCCGCCGCTTCCCCTACCGGCCATGTCGAGAACTGGTCGCCCGTCGGGTCCAACCTCGGCGCGGACGTGGCGAAGTCCGCCGGAGATGGCGAGCTCACCCTCGTCGACCTCGGCAACACCGCCGCCGACGGATACTCGCTGAAGAAGCTCGATGCCCAGGTTGGGGACATCCTCGAGGCGACCGGTTGGATGAGTGCGGACCGTCCGAACCGCCTCGGCGAGGGGACGGTTCCCGTTGTGTTCTCCTCGATCGCCGATGGCACGCACGAGGGTTCGTCGATGCAGGCGACGATGATGCTGCGACCCGGCCAGTCGGCCGGACTGCTCACCTCGTCTTCGACCAGGCAGCCGGGGCTCGTGCAGGTGCCCGATCTTGCGCCCACCCTCGTATCGCTCTCCGGTGCCGAGGAGATGGACAACGCAGCCGGTGCGCCAATGACGGTCGGGTCGACCGGGTCAGATTGGAAGGCGCGCTTTCAGGCCGTGCTCGACCGGCAGGTGGCGGTGAAGACGCAGAATGATCTCTCGACGTGGTTCTTCCCCGTCGTCGCGGTCCTCATGGTCGGGCTGCTGACCTGCGCTTGGTTCCTGCGGAAGAACCATCGCGAACTCGTCCATTCCGCGGCGTACCGCCTCGGCGTCGTGTTCGCGGCGATGCCGATCTCGACGTATCTGGTCAACGCGGTCCCCTGGGAGCGGGCGACGAACCCGGACATCGCGATGCTCGGGGCACTGGTCGGTTGGGCGCTGCTGCTCGGCGGTTTGGCGCTGCTCGGACCATGGCGAAACCACAAGTTCGGGCCGGTCCTCTTCGTCTCGGTCGTCACCGTCTGCGTCCTCGCCTATGACGTCGTCACGGGTTCGCAATTGCAGATGTCGACACTGTTGGGTGAGCCGCTTCTCATCGCCTCTCGGTTCTACGGGATCGGGAATTCGGCGCTGGCCCTCTACTGCTGTGCGCTGCTGTTGGCGGTCGCCGGTTTCGCCTCTCTGGTGACGAAGCCGCTGCACCGCATCCTCATCGTCACGCTTCCCGTACTCGCCTCGTGCGTGATCCTCGCCGCCCCGGGCTTGGGCACGAAGTTCGGTTCCGTGCCGACGCTCATCATCGGCGTCGCCTACCTCGTGCTGGCGGCGGCGAGCATTCGGTTCTCCCTCAAACGACTCGGGCTGACCGTGAGCATCGCCGGGGTCGTCATGCTCGCTGTGCTCTTCCTCGATTGGCTGCGCCCGGCCGATCAGCGCACTCACTTCGGCCGGTTCTTCGACTCGATCATCAGCGGTCAGGCGCTGAGCGTGCTCGCCCGCAAGATCGGGATGAACATCGACATCCTCACCCAGTCGTGGATGACGCTGGTGCTGCCGCTCATCATCATCGGCGTGTTCTGGATGGCGCTGGATCCTCTGCGCTTCGGCCTGCGCGGACTCCAAAACACTTACCTGCGGGTCCCGCTGCTGCGTGCGGCGATGATCAGCCTGGCGATCCTGCTGGGAGTCGGCACCCTCATCAACGACTCGGGCATCGTGGTTCCGGCCGTCGGCATCCTCTTCCTCGTCCCGGTCCTCACCCACCTCGAGACGTTCCGAGCGAGTCTGCCGCCGACGCCGGCCGGCACGGGCACCGTGGAGAACACCGTGGAGTCGGGTACCGCAGTCGTCGATGCCGACGCTGACGCTGCGGACGCCGACGCCGCGACCGAGCCCGACACAGACGCTGCGGCCGGCGCCGCGGCCGAGCCCGACGCGTCCGAGCCCGAGTCGGGTTCTCGCAGCTGAAGCCGGTCGCATCACTCACCGTCAGCGGCAACTCCTACAGCTCGCAGCAATACGACGCCGAAGCGACAAAACACCCCGAAGCAACGGTGCACCGTGCCGCTACCAGGCAGTATTGAAGCTAACGGTGAGGGATGCTCGCTGAACGGTGGCGATTAGCGCGGAAACACCGACTGCAGGATGGAAGACCGGCCGTTGGGCGGAGCCTTGCATGCTTGAGGGCGAACGACAGGCCGGAGTCTTGCAGGCTGGAGGCCCGACGGCCGCCAGAACCCTGCGAACTAAAGACTGCGGGGCCGGAGAGAAGTTCTCTCCGGCCCCGCGGCCGCGTGCATGCTTCAGCGTGGACCTCGCTTCGGCGTGGGCCTCGGCTCAGCCCGGCATCTGCTTCAGCGTGGGCTTCGGGTCAGCTGGTGATCTTGCGGCGGCGAACCACTGTGACCGCGGTGCCACCGGCGACGATGAGCGCGAGAGCCGCAGCGACGATGTTGAAGGTCTCGAAACCGGTGCGCGGAAGATCGCCGCCGTCCTTCGAACCGTTCGCATCCGAACCGGATCCGTCAGACGAACCGCCGTCGGATGAGGCGTTCGCATCGGCACCGTCGGCAGAGGACGAACCGTCCGAGCCGCCGGCCGCGCTGTCGCCGCCGTCAGCACCGCCGCCGTCAGCTGCGCCACCGTCGGCCGCGCCTCCGTCAGCACCGCCGTCGGCCGAACCGTCGTCACCGGCCGAGGCATTCGCATCATCGGACACCGCAGCGGTGGCCTCGTACTCATGTGCCAGCGGCAGCGGGTTGTCATCCCACCACGGGCCCTCAGCGTTCGCCTGCAGGCTGAGCTTGACTGTCACATCCCCCGAAGCATCCTGCGGAGCGGTTACGGTCACCGGAGTCTGCGACTCCCCCGCCGGGATCGACTTGAGCGTGATCGTCTTCGCGGCATTCGCGTCGGCCTTCACTTCGGGCGCCTTGGCCTCGGAGTCCTTCGCGGATGCCGACTCAGCCGAGAACTTCGGGGCCACCTCGGCGGTGTATCCCTTCGGCAGGTCGACGGTGACGTCGATCGGACCGGCGACCTCGGACTTCGCGTCAGTCTTCAGGACGAAGTCGGCGCTGGCTCCGGGCGCGATGGTCTTCGGACCGGTCAGCTCAGCGGTGAGATCACCGCTGTCGATGACGTCATCGGCCGCATCGGCCTGGCGTTCGTTCTTGTCGGGTGAGACCGGCGTGTTCTTCTCGAAGTAGTTCACCCAGGTGTCGAAGTCGGTGAGGCCCGACTGCTCGAACGTGCCCTCGGCGAAGGAGGTGAAATTGTCACCACCGGCGGCGAGGAAGCTCAGCGTCGCAACCCGGTAGTCCTTCTCCTCATCGATCGCCTCGCCGTTGACCTTGACCGACTTCACATGCTGACCGCGGTCGGCTTCGGAGTCGTAAACGACGTCGAGCTCATCGGAGATGCCCAGGTGGAGGAAGGAGTTGCGCGCACCCTCGGGCTGCCACTGCTCTTCGAAGAGCCCGATGACATCGGCACCCTTCATCGTCACGACGCCGTGGTCGTTGGCGAACGGCAGCACTTCGTTGAGTTCGGCGGCCGTGACTTCGCACTTCTCTTCGGTGTTGTAGATGTGATCGCAGAGCAGATCGGTGCGCAGACCGCCCGGATTCGTGATTCCGAAATCCGCCTCGTCCAGCTGCGAATCCTCCACACCGTCCTTGAGCGCATCGGCAACGAGGTTGCCCAGCGTCGACTCGCCGCCGCGGTTCTCGTTGCCGTCGGAGAAGGCACGAGTGATGTCTTCGGTGATCTTGCCGTGGACGACAGATCCCGGAACCTTGGCCGCTTCGTCCGCCTCGGCGACAATCTTCTCAACCTCGTCCACGACCGGGGAGTCATAGCTCTGGTCCTCGGTCTCGATGAGGTTGACCGCATCCGTCGACCAGTCGCCCTCGCCGTCGGAGGTGAGCTGGACCTGCCCGACGTGAGTGCCGTAGTTGCCGGCCTCGAGGACCGGGCGGGTCCGGTCGGCGTCGCCGGGAACCGGAGCTTCGAAGCTGTAGGGCAGATGAGTGTGGCCGGTGAACAGCACGTCGATCGACGCATCAGCCTCGGTCACGAGCTTCTTGAACTCCGCGTTCGAGGCCTTCGCATCCTCGAGGCTCTCCGTCGACGACGCGCCGAGGTGGGCCTCGACGACCGTCATATCCGGCTGTTCATCGGCCGGCAGGTCTTCGATGTCGTCGGCGACCCGATTGACTGCGTCCGTGGGATCGCCGAATTCGATGGCTTCGATGCCCCCGGGCGAGACGAGCGTTGCTGTCTCCTGCGTGACGACGCCGATGACGGCCACCTTGACCCCGTCGACGTCGACGATCGAGTATTCGTCGAGTCCGTCGACGACGTCCTCGGTGCCCTTGGCGTAGACGTTCGCGCCGAGGTAGGGGAAGTCCGCTCCCTCGACGACGCGTCCGGTGAGGTCTTCGACTCCGCGGTCGAACTCGTGATTGCCCACCGCCGATGCCTGCACGCCGATCGCGTTGAGGACATCGAGCGTGGGCTTGTCCTTGGCCGAAGACGAGTTGTACGGGGAGGCACCGATGTTGTCACCGGCCGAGAGCATGCCGGTGCCGCCCTTGGAGTCGAACGCAGCGCGCTGCTCCTCGACGACCGACGCGACCTGGGTTCCGGCGTCGGAGATGCGTCCGTGGAAATCGGTGATGTTGAGCAGCTGCACCTGGGTGCCGGCCTCTGCCTCCTGCGCCGAGGCGGTATCGTCGGTCGACGTCGGCTCGGCGGCGGATCTCGCCTCATCGTTCGCGGCTTTCCCACCGTCTGCGGCGGGACCGGTCGGGTTCTGCTGGGACTCGTCGGCCGGGGAAGACGCGGCCGAGGAGGGCTGCCCCTCGCCGAGGCCGGGTGCGGCGGCGGCCGGAGACAGGCCGGGCAGCGTCAGCATCGACACCGCCGCGCCTGCAGCCAAGACCTTTGACACAAGTGTGGACATGTATTCAGTTCCTTATGAGTTTCATCGGGCGCACATCAACGGTGCCGCGGTGGGAGACATGCCCATCCTGCAGTGCCGATGCGAACGTGAGGTTACCTTGAGGCAAATCTACACAGGATTCTCACAACTGGGAAGAGGGTTTCTCTCATAATCACGACACGTGTCATGAGATTCGACGCGGTTTGCGGTATAAAAGTCGACCCATTCCCGGTCAGCGAATCCGGTCCGCGATGCCGGCTCCCGGTCGCAGTGCGGGCCTATTCCCGGCCCCGGCGGGCCTATTCTCGGTCGCGGCGGGCCATGGTCTGCGCGGCGCGGGCCGCGTAGTCCTCCGGGGCGGGGTACCCGACTTCGGTGAGGACGAGTCCTTCGGCGGGCGTGACGAACATCGGCACATCCGGGGTCAGCCCCGCGTCCGCCTCGGCGATGAGTTCCGCGGGACGGGTCACGTCCCAGCTGCCGGAACCGACCTTGATCAGCCCGCCGACGAGCGCCCGGACCATGTGGTGACAGAAGGCATCGGCGCACAGGTCGATGGTGATCACCGCATCCTGATCGCGGACCACCCTGAGTTCATGGAGGGTGCGGATCGTCGTCGCGCCCTCGCGCGGTTTGCAGAAGGGCAGGAAGTCGTGGAGGCCGTGGACCTCACGCGCGGCCTCGGCCATGGCTTCGGCGTCGAGTTCGCCCTTGTGCCGAGGCGTCACCATGGTCAGCAGCGGGTCGATGAAGGACCTGTGATCGGCGAGTCGGTACTGGTAGGAGCGCCACAGCGCGGAGAATCGGGCGTCGAAGGCCTCGGGTACCTCGGCCACGGCGTGGATCACGATATCGAAGAACTCACCCGCGGCGAGGACTCCACGCAATCGGGAGAGCAGAGCCGCCGCGGCGGAGCGGTTCGACCGACCGACGAGCTTGGCGATCGCGTCCTCGCCCAGGTCGATGTGGACGACCTGCCGCCGGGCGTGAACACCGGCGTCGGTGCGGCCGGCAACGACGGTGGCGACCTCGGTGCCGGTGACGCGTTCGAGCCCGGATTCGACCGCGGCCTGGACGGTGCGCAGCCCCGGCTGCTTCGCCCACCCGTGGAAATCTGTGCCGCGGTAGCCCAGATCGATGCGGAAGCGCGTCACGATCGCCTGCCCACCGACGATGAGTTCGCCGAGGTGGAGCCGCCGTCGTCGACGGCCGCCTCGGTGAAGGGTTCGCGGGCTTTGAAGACGTTGTTGAACAGGCGGGAGATCGGGCGCCGGCGCTGCTGGTGATAGCGCTCGACATTCGTGTTGTAGAAGCGGGAAGCCGTGAGGATCCGTTCGGTGAGCACCTGCAGCTGATCATGCAGGAGTTGGATCGTCGTATCGATCTCCTCGTTCGCCACCGCCTGCTGGGATCGGGCGAAGTCCGAGGTCAGCGACCTCTCCGTGAGCGCGGTGGGGATGAGCGCGGCCTCGTTGATCGCCTCGGTGAGGGCGTTCTCGGCGGCGGCACCGCGGTGGTCGAAGGGGGCGCGTTCCGCGGAGGCGAGCGCGAGTTCGAGGGTGGCCAGGTCGTGTCCGGCGATCTGCTGGAGGGTGCCGATATACGCGGGCACGAGTGCGTGGCGGGAGCGGATTTCACCGCCGAGCTGCCGTTTGGCTTCATCGCAGACCGACCGAGCCATCGACAGCTGGTTGAAACGCAGAACCGTGAGGACGACGAAGGCGATGACGAGAGCGGCGATGAGGCAGCCGCCGACGATGAACCAGATCACGGCCGCTCCTCTCGTCTGTCCCTCAACCTGTGCCCGCACGCCGGCGCACACCGCGTCACATCTGTCCGAGGCCTCAGTTTACGCGCGGTTCAGATTCGTCGCGAACAGGCCACCGCCTGGACCCCGCAGCGCCTCCGGCCGAGTGCGGATGCGCACGATTTCGACCAGATGTCGCCGCCTTGTCGCTTTCGGGTCACGTATTCGTCACCGAGCGGGCCTTAGCTGGAAGCCGTGAGAGTAGCGATCATTGCAGAGTCCTTCCTCCCCAACATGAATGGGGTCACCCACTCACTCCTGCGGGTCCTCGACCATCTGGCCGACCGCGGCGACGAGGTCCTCGTCATCGCCCCGGGCACCCGCAGGGATGGCCCGAAGGAGGTCGCCGGCGCCCGCATCGTCCGGGTCCCTTCGATCGCCTTGCCGAAGTACCGACGCGTCCGCGTCGCGCCCGGCGGCGTCACCCGCATCCGCCGCCTGCTCCAGCGCTTCTCCCCCGACGTCGTCCACCTGGCCAGCCCCTTCGTCCTCGGCTGGCGCGGAGTCCTCGCCGCGCAGGCGCTCAACCTCCCGACCGTTGCGATCTACCAGACCGAGGTCCCCGCCTACGCCGCGCGCTACGGCATGCACGGCATCGAAGCCATGCTGTGGAACCATGTCCGCAACATCCATCAGCATTCCTCCCTCACGCTCGCGCCGTCGAGTTACACGATCGACCAGTTGGAAGACCTCGGTGTCGCCGAGGTGGCCCTGTGGGCCCGTGGGGTCGATTCCTCCCGCTTCGACCCCGGTCACCGATCAGAGGCCTGGCGACGATCTGTGGCCCCGAACGGAGAGAAGATCATCGGGTTCGTCGGCCGGTTGGCCGCGGAGAAACAGGTCGAAGATCTTGCCGTGCTCACCGATGTGCCCGGTGCCAAGCTCGTCATCGTCGGTGATGGACCGTGGCGGACCCGGCTGGAGCGGTCACTGCCGCGAGCTCACTTCACCGGCTTCCTCGGCGGGGAGGCCCTGGCACAGGCGGTCGCGAGCTTCGATCTCATGGTCGCCCCGGGTGAGCTCGAGACCTTCTGCCAGACGATCCAGGAGGCCATGGCCTCGGAGGTTCCCGTCATCGCCCCGGCCCGAGGCGGCCCGCTCGACCTCGTCGACTCGTCGCGCACCGGCTGGCTCTACACGCCGAAGGATCTTGGTGCCATGCGCGGGCATGTCGTCGACCTGCTCGGCGACGAGGCGAAACGTCGGGCCTTCGGGGCGGCCGGGCGTGAGCAGGTGCTCTCACGCAGTTGGAAGAGTGTGTGCTCGCAGCTCGTGGGCCACTACTCGCGGGCGATCGAGAATCCGGCTCCGCAGGTGCTCGGCCGCGGGTTCAGTTCGATGGTCGGCACCGGCCTCGCGAATCCTCTCCCCAACTAGGAGAGCTGTGCTGCTGAGCACCCGACGCGCGACATCTGCCGCCGCGACTACCGTTGATCCGCGAGGCTCGCGGTCCAATCGTCGACGGTGAGCACGCGCGCCTGTTTCGGGAACACCTTCTCGGTGAGCACCCGGTGGACTTCCGGGTCACGGTCGGCACAGGCATCGGAGAGCACGGTGAGTTCGAAGTCGAGGTCGGCGGCCTGACGCACCGTCGAGAGCACGACCCCGCTGGTCGCCACTCCGGCCAGCACGAGCGACCTGGCCCCGTACCCGCGCAGCAGCACCTCGAGGTCGCTGCCGGTGAAGGCGCTGATGCGGCGCTTCGTCACGATCGGCTCGCCCTGGTGACGGCCGAGGGTTTCGTGGATGCTCGTCGAAGCATGCGTTTCGACGACGTCGCCGTGAGCGGCGATCTGTGCGAACGAGGACGTCGCCGCCAGCTCCGGGTGCCCGTCCCGCAAAGCCACCCGCACCCACACGACGGGGATGCCGTGCTCACGGGCCGCCGCTACGGCATCACGAGCGCGTTCGAGGACACCGGTGGAGGCGAAGGCGTCGTCTCCGGCGATGCCGTTCTGAAAATCCATCGCCACGAGGACGGTGTCATCGGTGCCGGTCATCATGTCTCCTTCGGTTCGAGGGGATCGTAGGCTTCCCTCCGCCGAGGCTACTCCACACCCCCGATGGTCCGCTGAGTTCGAGCGCGGACAGTCCGAGTGGTCTCAGTCGACGATGCCGCGGGCGTCGAGGGCCCTCCCGGTGTCCTGCGCGTATTTGACCGACCGCAGGATCGCCGGCACCACTCGCGCCTTGATGCTCGAGTCCAATCCCCTGGCGCGGGCTGCCCGTTCGGCCTCTCCGAGCAGCCCGGAGATGTGCGAGATCGCCCGCACCATGAGACTCGCGGTCAGAGCGATCGCCTCGGTGTTCGCACCGAAGAACCGCAGCGGAGCGACGATGACGGCGAAGGTGTCGAGCAGCTGCGCGACCGAAGTCGTCAGCGTCAGCAGCAGGGCGGCCTGCACACAGGAGAACACCGTGCCGCCGACGGCCAGACCCGACTGCAGCGACCCGAAGAGATACTGCAGCCCCATGACGATCGTCACGAGCACGGCGACATAGAGCCAGGTGCGCAGGAAGTACGTCAGCCGCAGACGAGCGGTGAACCCGACGAAGACGAGGACTGCGAACATCGACCAGTTGATGATCGGATCACGGAAGATCAGCGCCACGATGCCGATGACCGCAATGAGTGAGAGCTTCACCCCGGTCGGCACCGCATGCAGCCACCCTCGGGTCGCCGCAACTCTGCCGAAGAGCTGCGGACGTGGTCTGATGCCGGCATTCTTCCGCCAGGTCGTACAGGCACCGTCGGCACCGGTGCGGGCGTCGTCGGCGTGCGCACCCGCCTGGGGGACCTCATTCATGGCGTATCGCTCATGATCATCTGACGGTAGGCGGCGACCGCCTCGGCGGGGGCGGCATCGGCGGCGATGCGGCCGTCCTCGACGACGAGGGCACGTTGGGCGATCTGCGCGAACTCGAGGTCGTGGGTGGTGAGGATGATGCGCACCCCGCGACGGGCGACGAGGTCCTGCAGATGCACGCGCAGCTTCTCCCTGTTGCGCAGGTCGAGCAGGGTCGTGGGTTCGTCGAGCACGAGGATCTGCGGGTCGACGGCGAGCACCGCGGCCAAGGCCACGAGTTGCCGCTGTCCGCCGGAGAGTTCATAGACGCTGCGCTCGGCGAGGTCGGCGATGCCGAGTTCGCCGAGCACGGCCAGGGCCGCGTCCCGCCGCCTGCCCTTCGGCACGGACTTGCGCAGGGAGAGTTCGATGTCTTCGATCGGGGTCGGCATGACGAGCTGCGCGGCCGGGTCGGTGAAGACGAACCCCACCCGCGATCGCACCTTCGCCGGATGCCGATACGGGTCGATTCCGTCGATGAGGACCTGCCCCGCATTCGCGGTGACCAGACCATTGACCAGCTGCAGCAGAGTCGACTTCCCCGAACCGTTCGCTCCGATCACGGCCACGACATCCTCGGTGAGGGTGAAGCTGACGTTCTGGAGGATCGGTCGCACGACGTCGCCGTCGGGGCCCTCGTCGAGGACCCCGACGCCGACATCGCTGAAGCTGATCTCCCGGGTCACTTGACGCCCGGTTCCCGCTCCGCCGCCGAGGCGGCCGCACCGTTGAGGTGCGCACCCGCGGCTGAGTCGACGCCCGCACCGACGAGCGAATCCATGCTCACGCCGCGACGGCGCAGCACATCGGGGAATGCCCGATGGATGAGGACGGCCACCGAGGCGGCGAGGATGTTCTTGATGATGTCACCGGGCCAGTAGGCGAGGTCGGCGACGGCGGCGACGCGAAGCGGCAGATCCGCGTTGATCGACATGCCGAGGATGCCCAGCGGGTGGTTGAGCAGGAGGCTGGCGGCGAATCCGCCGAGGAACAGGGCGATGCCGAGCCTCATCCCCCGGAAGCGACGCACGGCCCAGCGGGCGACGAGCCCGGCGGCCAGGGCGTAGAGAGTGAAGGAGAGGATGTAGCCGGCGCTCGGTCCGGCGAGCACACCGATGCCGCCGTTCATGCCGGAGAAGATCGGCAGCCCGAGCAGGCCGAGGACCACATAGAGCAGGGTCGCGGCCGCTCCCCGCCAGGGTCCGAGCACCATTCCGCACAGGGCGATGGCGAAGGTCTGCAGCGTGATCGGCACACCGGCGGGCCCGACCGGGACCGGGGGCATCATCGCAAAGGCCGCGAGCATAGCGGCGAAGACGGCGATGAGCGCGATGTTGCCGGCACGACCGGCCGAACGAGGACGGGTGATGCCCGCCGAGGCGGTGCTGTGGGCCTGAGACATGAGTACTCCGTTGTTCGTGTTCCACCCGGAGCGCAGCGGGTCTGCATCCGGAAATACCCGAGGCGACCCCAGGTTCCCCACCACTGTAACTGAACAGTGTTCAGGGGCGGAATCCGGGGGTCCTCAAGGTTGCCTCGGCGATGCCTCCACCGTTCGCGTGATCCCCTGTTCAGGTCCCAGGCTTCCCTGCGACGATCACACGATCGGTGGGCCGACGATCATTCCCATTCGATGGTGCCCGGGGGCTTCGAGGTGACGTCGAGGACGACGCGGTTGATGTCGTCGACCTCGTTGGTGATGCGGTTGGAGATCACGGAGAGCACATCGTAGGGGATGCGCGTCCAGTCCGCGGTCATCGCGTCCTCGCTCGAGACCGGGCGCAGCACGACGGGGTGGCCGTAAGTGCGGCCGTCTCCCTGGACGCCGACGGAGCGGACATCGGCCAGGAGGACGACCGGGCACTGCCAGATCTCCCCGTCAAGGCCCGCCTTCGTCAGCTCGGCGCGGGCGATGGCATCGGCCCTGCGGAGGATGGCCAGACGCTCCTCGGTGACTTCGCCGATGATGCGGATGCCCAGGCCCGGTCCGGGGAAGGGCTGGCGAGAGACGATGACCTCGGGCACGCCGAGTTCGCGGCCGATGGCGCGCACCTCGTCCTTGAACAGGGCACGCAGGGGTTCGATGAGCTGGAACTGGATGTCGTCGGGCAGGCCGCCGACATTGTGGTGGCTCTTGATGTTCGCGGTCCCCGATCCGCCGCCGGACTCGACGACGTCGGGGTAGAGGGTGCCCTGGACGAGGAAGGCGATGTCCTCACCCTCACCCTCCTGGGCTTCGAGCACGAGGTCCGCGGCGGCGTTCTCGAACGTGCGGATGAACTCGCGGCCGATGATCTTGCGCTTCTCCTCCGGGTCGGTGACTCCGGCGAGCTGGGAGAGGAACTGCTCACGCGCATCGACGGTGACCAGGCGGACGCCGATCGAGTCGACGTAGTCCTGCTCGACCTGTTTCCTCTCGTCCTCACGCAGCAGACCGTGGTCGACGAAGACGCAGGTGAGCTGGTCGCCGATGGCCTTGTGGACGAGGGCGGCGGCCACGGAGGAGTCGACGCCTCCGGACAGACCGCAGATGACCTTCTTGTCGCCGACGCGGGCGCGGATGAGTTCGACCTGTTCGTCGATGACCGAGGCGTTCGTCCAGTCGGCTTCGAGACCGGCGACGTTGAAGAGGAAGTTCTCGAGGATCTTCTGCCCGTTCTCCGAATGGAGGACCTCGGGGTGCCACTGCACACCGGCGAACCGCTTCTCCGGGCACTCGAAGGCGGCCACGGGGGTGTCCGGGGTGGACGCGAGCACGTCGAAGCCGGCAGGCGCCTCGGCGACGGAGTCCCCATGGGACATCCAGACCTTGTAGGAGCCCGGAGTCTCGGCCAGCAGCGACCCCGTGTCGGTCACCGACAGTGGGGTCGAGCCGTATTCGCGCTTATCGGTCTTCGCCACGCGACCGCCGAGGCTGGTCGACATGAGCTGGAACCCGTAGCAGATGCCCATGGTCGGGATGCCGAGGTCGAACACCGAGGTGTCGAAGCTCGGGGCACCTTCGTCGTTGACGCTCGACGGTCCCCCGGAGAGCACGATGGCCAAAGGGTTCTTCGCGGCGAACTCGGACGCCGGAGCGTCATGGGCGATGATCTCTGAGTACAGGCCCGCTTCGCGGATGCGGCGCGCGATGAGCTGGGCATACTGGGCACCGAAATCGACGACGAGGACAGGGGGCACCTGCGTGCTCTGGGTTTGCGTCATGCTCCAATTCTAAGCGCCGGCGAGGCGACACCCGAATTCGGGGTTTCGCGCGCCCTTCAGCTCTTGGGAGCGACGACGACGGCGGCTTCGAGTTCCGCGTCGACCTGGCGGTGGATACGACGTTCGAGGATGAACGACATCACGGGCACGACGCCGGCGAGCGCGAGGATGAGGTAACGGCCGAGGCTCCAGCGCATCTGCTGGTTGAGCCAGAAGCAGCCGATGAGGTAGACGACGTAGCACCAGCCGTGGCAGATCGCGATGGCCGCGGCGAGGTTGAAGCCGCCGAAGTTCAGGGCCGTGGCCGAGTCCGCGGCGATGAGGTACTTGTAGATCATCTCGACCGTGAGGATGAGCAGCATCGTACCGGTGATGAATGCCATCACCCGGTAGAACTTCAGCGCATTGCGCGCCGAGGTGAAGCGTTTGACGCTCCACACGTTCGACTCATCGAAGTCGGGGCGGGAGTCCAAGGACTCGTGTTCTTCGCTCACGCTCAGTTTCCTCCGGTCGTGCGGGTATCGGTGTTGCTGGTGTCTGCGGTCGTGCTCGTATCGGTGGCCGATCCGGGCTTCTTCCCCGGCTTCTTCCCCGGTTTCTTCCCGGGCTTCTTCCCGCCGTGGCGGTGGGCCGGCAGTCCGGTCAGGCCCGACATCACCTCGGGGTCGATGGCCGAGGAGCCGGCGGGCTTGACGACAACATACTCGACCCGGTTCTCCGGATCCTGAGAATCCTCGCCGAGGCGGCGCCGGACGAAGTCGTCGCGCAGCAGCTGGAACCACATGTAGAGGGCCATGGCGGCGAAGATGATCCATTCGATGGCGTACACCGCCGACTGCAGATCGAATCCGCCCTCATCGCGGGTCGTCGTGGTCGGGACCTGGGCGAGCCCATCGGTGCCCACCGAGGCGGCCGCCCCGTCGGCCTTCTCGGGAATGAGGAAGCCGGAATAGGTGAGCAGATCGGGGAACATGTTGATGATCTGTGAGGTCGAGACCGTGCGCACCTGCCCCTCGGGCAGGTCGTTGCCGGGTTCCGGCCCTTCGATCGGACCGATCCGGGCGGTGAGTTCGACATCGCCCGGCTTCGCACGCGAGGACATGGCGGCATCCTCGTCGGTGGTGAATCCGCGGACGACCGGAATCGCGATCGTCTTCTCATCGGCGCCTGCGGCGCTGACGCCCTCGCCGAGGTGGGCGTCGTCGGGGGCGAACATCGTGACCACCCAGTACCCGGACTCATCGTCCTGCATGCGGCCGGGGACGACGACCTGGGCGTCGGGGATCCAGTGGCCGGTCAGGCTGACCCGCTGGTCGGCGAGGATGCCGGGCATCGGGGCCTGGGCATCCATCACCTCGTTGAAGTCCTTGACCTCGTCGATGCCGGCGGAGTCCGCGACCTCGTTCTTGTGCTGGGCCCGGTCGACCTGCCATGCGGAGAGACCGACGAAGCAGGTGACGAGCACCAGGACGAGGAGCAGGGACCCCAACCATTTGGGGGTCAGAGCCAGGCGGAACAGTTCAGACCACCGAGCCAGTCTGGTAGGGCGAGACGGTGACGTCGACGCGCTGGAATTCCTTGAGGTCGAGGTAGCCGGTGGTGGCCAGAGCGCGGCGCAGGGCACCGGCGAGGTTGAGTTCGCCGATCGCGGTGCGGCCGGGCCCGAAGAGCACCTGCTCGAGGCTGCCGACGGTGCCGAGTTCGACCCGGTGACCGCGCGGCAGGTCCGGGTGGTGGGCTTCGGCACCCCAGTGCATGCCGCGCCCAGGAGCCTCGGTGGCTCGGGCCAGAGCGGTGCCGAGCATGACGGCATCGGCGCCGACGCCGAAGGCCTTGACGATCTCACCGCTGGTGCCCAGCCCGCCGTCGGCGATGACGTGGACGTAGCGTCCGCCGGATTCGTCCATGTAGTCGCGGCGGGCGGCATGGACGTCGGCGACAGCGGTGGCCATCGGGGCGTGGATGCCCAGGGTCTTGCGGGTCGTGGCCGCCGCTCCCCCGCCGAAGCCGACGAGGACGCCGGCGGCACCGGTGCGCATGAGGTGCAGGGCCGCGGTGTAGGTGGCGGCACCGCCGACGATGACGGGCACATCGAGTTCGTAGATGAACTGCTTGAGGTTGAGCGGTTCGGTGTGGGTCGAGACGTGCTCGGCCGACACCGTGGTGCCGCGGATGACGAAGATGTCGACACCGGCATCGACGACGGTCTTGTAGAACTCCTGCGTCCGCTGCGGGGTGAGCGCTCCGGCGACGGTGACTCCGGCCTCACGGATCTGCTCGAGGCGGGCGGTGATGAGTTCGGCCTGGATGGGTGCGGAGTAGAGCTCCTGCATCCGAGAGGTCGCCATTTCGCTGGGCAGCTGGGCGATCTCGGCCAGCAGCGGGGTGGGATCCTCGTACCGGGTCCACAGTCCCTCGAGGTCGAGCACACCGAGTCCGCCGAACTTGCCCAGGGCGATGACGGTCTCCGGCGACATCGCCGAATCCATGGGGGCGCCGATGAAGGGCAGGTCGAACTGGTAGGCATCGATCTGCCAGCTCAGAGACACGTCTTCGGGGTCGCGGGTGCGCCGAGCGGGGACGATGGCGATGTCGTCGAGCGAATAGGCGCGACGGCCGCGCTTGCCTTTGCCGATTTCGATTTCAGAACTCACGCCAACAGCCTATCCCACCACCCTCTGCGCCAGGTCTCAGCCCACTATGAGGAACGCAGCGTCTCCCTCCCAGAACTACCTGACGACGGCTCAGCAACCTCGCGCCAAGTTGCTGGGCCGCCGTCAGGATCCTTCTATGTCTGTCAAGCGGCTTGGCCGATCGAGTTCGTGGCCTCGAGAATGCGATACACAGAACGGGCCAAGTGACGCTTCATGCACCGGATGGTCTCCTTCTTCGTCTTCCCCTCGCCAAGCCGTTTAGCCATGTATGCCTGGGACCTCTTCTGGTGAGAAAGCCGCGTGATGGCCACCATGTACAACGCAGAATTCAACCGACGATCACCACTGCGATTAAGCCGGAACCTCACCACATTCCCCGACGACGCCGGTATCGGGCTGACCCCCGCCAGCTTCGCAAACGCAGCCTCTGAACGCACCCGCCCAGGATGCGACCACGCCAGGTAGAACACAGCCGCGGTGATCGGACCAAACCCCGGCTCAGCCAGCAACACCGCAGCCGGGCTGTCCTTGACCAAAGCTTCGATCCGGGTGGCGTAGTCCTTGATATCGGCATCGACTTCGACGACGCGTTTGGCTAACCGAATCGCTTCCCGACGAGCCTCGGTAAGTGCCACAGACTCGTTCCTGATCCGCCACTTCGCAACCGCGTGGATCTTGACGACCGACAGTTTCCGACGCGCATCCATACCGAGGTCATGAGTACGCAACAGCGCGGTGAGCGCATTGACAGTCCGGGTCTTCTCCCGGGTCATGGACTCCCGCGCCTTGACCAGGACCTGCAGTCCCTGACGCGGCCCATCAGCCTGCCGGGGGAACCGCAGCCGCGACTCATCCATCGACAGGACCGTGCCAGCGATCCGTCGGGCATCGATCCGGTCATCCTTGCCCGTGGCATGCCGGTCACGAGCATTCATGCTGGCGGCCTCGGCGACTGTGTACCCGTTGTCGGCAACATGGTCGGCAAGGATCGCCCCGTAAGTGCCGATACCCTCGATCACCCACAGGGTGTCGAGGTCCCCGCCGGTACGGCGACCGGCCCACAGCAGCGCCCGTTTCAGGCCAGCTTTCGTGGTCGGGAATGCAGCAGTGTCGACGTGCTCACCAGTGTTGGTGAGGACACTGTAGACGTGGTTCTTCGCGTGGGTGTCGACGCCAACGACAAACGCGTATAAATGCGAGATGATAGTCATGACGGTTCGTGATTCTCCTGTGTCAGAACGGATGAGGTCCGACCGTCGAACGGTCGGCTCCGGTCCGGGAGATAGTCACGTCGAAACACTACTGTGATGAGTCACGTTCGGTCAGGAACGGACAACCTTCTGATCAAGTTATCGATGTGGGCCGAGCCGGTGCCGACCGCCCACCGATCATCAGACAGATCCCGACGAGGACATCGTTCGAGTCAGTAGTTCTGCGGGTCATGATGATCGATGGGACGGTCAGTTCCTACTCTGCCAGCCAGTCCCAGACCAGC
Source organism: Brevibacterium sp. FAM 27836 (assembly GCF_051351055.1). Taxonomy (NCBI): domain Bacteria; kingdom Bacillati; phylum Actinomycetota; class Actinomycetes; order Micrococcales; family Brevibacteriaceae; genus Brevibacterium; species Brevibacterium sp. FAM 27836. Next base: position 2,925,416 of record NZ_CP195711.1, on the reverse strand, counting down.
CACTATCAATACTCACAGTAGTTCTGGGAGGGAGGTGGGCGGCGGCGACGTCCTCAGCGGCAGCGACGAAGGCCCGCACATGCGGCAGGTGCGCCTCCCGGTCGCGCACATGCATGACGACCCGACGCATCGGCACGGGATCGGTGAGGTCGACGGCGACGAGCCCCGGCGGCAGCTGCAGGGTCGACAGCCCCGGCAGCACCGTGATCGCCAGATTCGACGCGACGAGGGCGAGCGCGGCGAAGTCGTCCTCGCAGGCTGCGAAGCTCTTGCGTTCGAAACCGGCCGCCGCGCACGCATGATCGACGACCTTGCTCGACGGACCCGCCCACATGTCATAGTCGACCCAATGCTGGTCTTCGAGATCCTTGAACGGCACTGTCGCCAGCTCCGCGAATTCGTGCCGCTCGGAGACCACAACCCGGTAGTCATCGTCGAAGAGCGGAATCCGCGTCATCTCCGGCAGCCGGGTCTCCCCGCCCTGCGGGACCTCGGCCCGGATCTCGATGAGGCAGTGACTGCGCCGATTCTTCGCCGGTTCGTTGAGCTGGATGTCGAAGCGCAGGTTCGGGTGGTCGCGGGCGACGGATTCGATGATCCCAGGCAGCAGCCGAGCATTGAACGAGGTGAATGCGGCGATCCGCAGTCGGGGACGGCTGACGTTGCGGAAATTCTCGACGAGGTCGTCCAGTCTGGCCACCGAGGTGAACACCTCCCCGGACTCCTCGGCCAGCCGCCGACCGAACTCGGTGATCTCGATGCCGCGGCCCGACCGCCGATACAGGGGTGCGACGACGGACTTCTGCAGGGTCGTGATGTGCTGGCTGACCGTCGCCGGCGTGTAGTTGAGGTTCTTCGCGGCCGCGACCACAGACCCGGTGGCCACGACCGCGCGCCAGATCCGGAGCCGGTTGAGATCCCACATACGTGCATCGTAGCCGGAAACCATTCGGTATCGCCTGATGTTCGTTCACGATCAATTGCTTTTCCCGATTGTTGGCACCCCCGACAATGGAGACGTGCCCCAGGAGATGCGTCTCCCCACCCGCGGGGCTCGCTTCACCCCACTGCATCAGGAGGACAGCCGTGACCGGACCCGAGATCCTCACCATCACCGGCGCCGCCGCCGCGTTGGCGGTCACGCCCGGACCCGAGACGATCCTCACGATCCGCCTGTCGTCCCTGCGGCGGAAGGCCGGACTGGTCTATGCCCTCGGCACGGCCACGGGAACCGTGATCTGGATGGCCCTCGCGCTGACCGGAGTCTCCGCCCTGCTCACCGTCTACCCCGCCGCGGTCCAGGTGCTCAAGATCGGCGGCGGGCTCTACCTCTGCTTCCTCGGATTCCTCGCCGGCCGGCAGGCGCTGCGCCTGCGTCGCGAACTGCATGCGGACTCGGCGACCTCCGAGTCCACAGCCGACCAGACGGACCCACCCGAATCGCCCCTCGACGGCCCGGTCAGCGAGATCGCCACCGCCGTGGAGTCGACCGCCTGGGGTCACCTGCGCTCGTTCGTGTCCTATCGCCGCGGCATCATCTCCTCGCTGAGCAACCCGAAGGTCGGCCTGTTCTTCCTCGCGATCCTGCCCACCCTCGTGCCCGCGTCGCCGAGCGGAGTCGACTATGCGGTGCTCATCGCCCTCATCGTCGGCGTGCTGCTGGCCTATCAGCTCGTGCTCGCGTGCATGGCGAGCCTGGCCGCCTCGGCGATGGCGCACCGCAGCGCCGACTTCTTCATCGAGGCGGCCTCGACCCTCATCCTGTTCGTCATCGGCATCGCTGTCATCGCAATCCCGATCTGAGTGGCCATCCCCGGTCGTCGGAACGGCGCATTCCCTGCGGCCCGGCTCAGAATTCCAGGGGCAGATTGTCGATGAGGTGCGTGCCGCCGACATCCACCGACACGAGCAGCAGGGCCGATCCCCGAAAGTCGTCGGGGCAGGGCCGCAGTGTCGCCGCCTCGACGAGGCTGAGGTAGATGATCTCGAGCATCCCGCGCTCGGTCGCCGATTCGAGGACGGCACGGGCCGCCGATTCGACGGCGCCGGGCAGTCCCCCAGCACCCGTCGACGAACCCGCCGCCACCTCGGCGGCGGTGTCGAGGGCCCGCGGAATCGCCAGGGCACGGTCGCGGTCGACCCCGGAGAGGTATTCGTTGCGACTCGACATCGCCAGCCCGTCATCGTCGCGGATGACGGGCAGACCGATGAGCTCGATATCGAAGTCGAGGTCGGCGATCATCCTCTTGACCAGCACGAACTGCTGGATGTCCTTGAGCCCGAACACCGTGACATCGGGGTCGATGAGGTTGAACAGCTTCGCCACGACCGTGAGCACTCCGTCGAAGTGACCGGGCCTGGCCTCACCTTCGAACACCGCGCCCATGCGCCCGGCGACGACGCGGACTTCGGGCGCGGAAGGATACATCTCGGCCAGGGCAGGAGCGAAGACGAAGTCGACCCCGGCCTCCTCGCACTTGCTCAGATCGGCCTCAATCGGGCGCGGGTACTGGACGAAGTCCTCATCGGCGCCGAACTGCAGCGGATTGACGAAGATCGAGGTCACGACCAGGTCGGATTCGGCCCGGGCGCGGGCCATGAGCGCCTGATGACCCGAGTGGAGGGCGCCCATCGTCGGCACGAGGCCGATGCGCCCGGTCTGCTCGGACCGCCACCGACGCAGCGCCTGGATGCCTCCGACCTCCATCAGTCGAAGCCCCTCTCCGGTTCGGGGAAGATCCCGGACCGGACTTCGTCGACATAGGTTCCGACCGCCTCGGTGAGCACGGAATGCAGGTCGGCATAGCGCTTGACGAAGCGCGGGGCCCGCCCCGTACTCAGCCCGGCCATGTCCTGCCACACGAGCACCTGCGCGTCGCAGTCGGCGCCCGCTCCGATGCCGATGGTCGGGATCGTGAGTTCGGCGGTGACCTGCCCGGCCAGGGCGGACGGGACCATCTCCATGACCACGGAGAACGCTCCGGCAGCGGCGACCGCGCGGGAGTCGTCGAGAAGCGCCGAGCCCGCCTCCCCGCGACCTTGGACCTTGTATCCGCCGAGGTTGTGCTCGGCCTGCGGGGTGAAGCCGATGTGCGCCATGACAGGGATGCCCGCCGCCGTGATCGCCGCGATCCGCGAGGCCATGCGCGCCCCGCCTTCGAGTTTGACCGCGTGGACTCCGGCTTCCTTCATGAACCGCACAGCCGTGGCCACGGCCTGTTCGTCGGAGATCTCATAGCTGCCGAAGGGCAGGTCGGCGACGATGAGTGCGCGCGTCGTCGCCGAGGCGACTGCACGAGCCAGGGGAATGAGCTCGTCGACGGTCACCGGCAGGGTCGTGGCGTGGCCGTAGACGTTGTTCGCCGCGGAATCGCCGACCAGCAGCGCCTCGACGCCGGCCTGCTCGAACAATGCAGCCGTGTACTGGTCGTAACTGGTCAGCATCGCCCACCGCCGGCCCGCGGACTTGGCTCTGATGAGATCGAGAGTGCGGATTCGCCGAGGCGGGGCCGCGGGAGCGCCGCTTCGCCCGGTTCCCGACGGGGTCGACTGACCTCCGTACGGAGCCGGTTCCTCGGCGGATGATGTGGACGATTGCTGGTTCGGGTGTGCCGCGTCGGGCATGAGGATCCTTCGGATATGCGATGTCGTCGGTGCGGGCGCGGGCGGGTCGAGCCCGAAGCTCCGGTGAGGAGCCTCGGTCACTCTCACGGGGCGACCACCGCAGTGCACATCGGCTCGGATTGCGAGCCCGACCACAGCCTAGGCCATCCCCTGCCCCACGGCTATCACAAGCCCCCGGCAACAGCACCTCCACGCAGAACTCGGCCCGCTCCGCCGCCCGCGACACGACCGGCACGGAGTTGTGCATTGACCAGCGACGGGATTAAGCTCAAATCTGCGCAAACAATTAAACGCACAAGTGCGCAAAACATGTCGGGCGGTGTCTCGCGCTCCTCGCGCACCCGCAGCCCACCACAGCGAAGGACGATGATGACTACGACAGCCTCGATCGAACTCACCCTCAAGGACATCTCCGCCACGGGGGCCAACGACGACATGTGTTCGACGGAGCTGCTCGATGCCCCGTGGGACGTCGACGAACGCCCCGGCTACGGTCCCGGCGCCTCGCTGGCCGACACGATCCCGGCCGCCGCCCCACGTCAGGGTGAGATCCCCGAGGAATACAAGCAGGCCTCCGCCGAAGAGCTCGATGACCGCATCCGCAGGGCCAAGGAGAGCCTCGGCGATCGCGTCGTTCTGCTCGGCCACCACTATCAGCGGGTCGAGGTCGTCGAGCACGCCGACTACATCGGCGACTCGTTCATGCTCGCCCGGGCCGCGCAGAACCATCCGGAGGCCGAGGCGATCGTCTTCTGCGGCGTCCACTTCATGGCCGAGACCGCCGACCTGCTCTCGCAGCCGAACCAGTCGGTCATCCTGCCCAACCTCGCCGCCGGCTGCTCGATGGCGGACATGGCCTCGATCGATCAGGTCGAGGACTGCTGGGAACAGCTCGCCGAGGTCTTCGGCACCGAACCCGATGAGCACGGCCGCGTCCCGGTCGTCCCCGTCACCTACATGAATTCCTCGGCCGCGATCAAAGGTTTCTGCGGCCGCAACGGCGGCATCGTGTGCACCTCGTCGAACGCCGAGGTGGTGCTCGAGTGGGCGTTCGAACGCGGGCAGCGCGTCCTGTTCTTCCCCGACCAGCACCTCGGCCGCAACACCGCCGTGAACATGGGCATCGGTCTTGATGAGATGCCGCTGTGGAATCCGGCCCGTCCGCTGGGCAACAATGACGAGCAGACGCTCACCGACGCCCGCGTCATCCTCTGGCAGGGCTTCTGCTCCGTGCACAAGCGCTTCACTCCCGCCCAGATCGACAAGGCTCGGAACGAGCACCCGGATGTCCGCGTCATCGTCCACCCCGAATGCCCGCGCGAGACCGTGGCCGCCGCCGATGAGTCCGGGTCGACCGCGTACATCACGAAGGCCATCGCCGAGGCGACCGAACCGACGACATTCGCCATCGGCACCGAGATCAACCTCGTCCAGCGGCTGGCCGCCGAGCACCCGCAGCATACGATCTTCTGCCTCGATCCCGTCATCTGCCCGTGCTCGACGATGTATCGCATCCACCCCGGCTACATCGCCTGGGTGCTCGAATCGCTCATCGCCGGACGGGTCGTCAACCAGATCTCCGTCGACGCCGAGGTGGCCGATCCCGCCCGTGTGTCCCTGGAACGGATGCTCGCCGCGAAGCCGCGGATCTGATGAGCCGCGTCATCATCGCCGGCTCCGGGATCGCCGGTCTCACCTGCGCCCTGCGTCTGGCCGGCCGCCACGAGGTCACCGTGGTCACGAAGGGCAGCCTCGGTGAGTCGAACACCGCGTGGGCGCAGGGCGGGATCGCCGGGGTCGTCGGCCCCGATGACACCGTCACCTCCCATGTGGCCGATACGCTCACCGCCGGTGCCGGGCACTGCATCGACGAGGCCGTCGAGGTGCTGTGCTCCTCCGGTGCCGATGCGCTGTTCACTCTCGCGGCCGCCGGTGTCGAGTTCGACCGGGACGAGACCGGAGCCTGGGCGCGCGGCATGGAAGGCGCCCATTCCTTCGCCCGCATCTTCCACGCCGGCGGGGACGCCACCGGCCGTGAGATCGCCTCCGCGCTCACGGCCGCCACCCGCGCCGAGGCGGCCGCCGGGCGGCTCCGCCTGCTCGAAGACACCATGCTCGTCGACATCTCCACGACCGGCGAGCGCGAGGGCTGCCCCATCCGCGCCTCCGGAATCACCGTGCTTCGGGACGGACGTCTCGAACGACTGAGCGCCGATGCCGTCGTACTCGCCACCGGCGGTGCCGGGCAGCTCTTCGCCCACACGACGAACCCGGATGCGGCGACCGGTGACGGCCTGGCCGCAGCCCTCCGTGCCGGCGCCGAGGCCCGTGACCTCGAGTTCTTCCAGTTCCATCCCACCGCTCTGGCCGGTCCCGGGTTCCTCATCTCCGAAGCCGTCCGCGGCGCCGGTGCCCTCCTCCTCGACGAGCAGGCCCGCCGGTTCATGCCGGAGATCGACAAGCGGGCCGAGCTCGCCTCCCGTGATGTCGTCGCCCTCGCCCTGCACCGACGGTCGGCCGCTCAGCACGGTCGGCCCTGCGTCCTCGATGCCCGGGCCGTCTCCGAGGCGGCCGCCCGGTTCCCGAGCATCACCGCCGGCCTCGCCGCTCATGGTCTCGATCTGTCCCGAGACCTCATTCCGGTCACCCCGGCCGCTCACTACTTCATGGGCGGGGTGAGCACCGATCTCGAGGGGCGAACGACCCTCGCGGGCCTCTTCGCCGTGGGCGAGGTCGCCTGCACCGGGGCCCACGGCGCGAACCGCCTGGCCTCGAACTCGCTGCTCGAAGGCGCGGTCTTCGGCGCTCGCACGGCCGATGCGATCGACACGGATCGCCCCAGCGCCGTCGGGTCCGCAGAACACCGGCCCGGCCTCCCCCGCCTCGCCGGCCTCACTCGCCCCGAGTTGCAGGCTCTGACCTGGGATCATCTGGGCGTGGAGCGCACCGCGGGCGGCCTGCGCACGCTGCTCGGCCGCCTCGGCGAGGTCTCTCGGGACCGGGCCGGCACGGTGAACCGCGAGCACGAAGTGTTCGCCCCCGGAGTGGAGATCACCGCCGACCCACGCCGGCACACCACGATCGTCGAGCGCATCGAAACCGCGAATCTCACTCTCATCGCCGAGCACATGGCTCATCATGCGCTGGCACGTGAACACAGCCTCGGGGCGCATACTCGCACCGATGCCCCGCTCTCGAGCCCGGCGCCCGGCGTCGCCCGGCCCACCGGTGCCGCCACAGACCCGACCCCGCCCCGCCTGCTTGAGGAGGCCGCCGCATGCTGACCGCCGCGACCATCGATTCCGCGCTCCGCCTCGCCCTGGATGAGGACGCCCCCTGGGGCGACATCACCGGGGAGGCCTTCATCCCGGCCGGCGCCGCGGCTCGGGCCGATCTGCGGGCACGCGAGGACGGGGTGCTCGCCGGCATCGACGTCTTCGCCCGCGCCTTCACCCTCGTCGATCCGTCCGTCGCGATCGACCTGCACGCCGCCGACGGTGATGCCTTCACGGCCGGTGAGGTGCTCGCCACGGTCTCCGGCCCTGCCAGAGCGGTGCTGCAGGCCGAGCGGATCGCCCTGAACTTCTGCCAACGGATGAGCGGAATCGCGTCTGTCACCAGGCGCTTCGTCGATGCCGCCGGTGGTCGGGCGCGGATCGTCGACACCCGCAAGACCACTCCGGGCCTGCGGGCGTTCGAGAAGCATGCGGTGGTCTGCGGCGGCGGGCACAACCACCGGTTCGGGCTCTCCGATGCGGTCATGGCCAAGGACAATCATCTCGCCGTCCTCACCGGCGAGGGACTCAGCGTCGCCGAGGCGATCCGGCAGGCCCGCACCCGCCTGCCGCACACGACGAGGATCGAGGTCGAGGTCGATCGCCTCGACCAGGTGCCCGCGGTGCTCGAGGGAGGGGCGGACATCATCATGCTCGACAACTTCACCCCGGCTCAGCTGCGCGAGGGAGTCGAACTCATCAGCGGTCGCGCCGTCGTCGAGGCCAGCGGCAACGTCACTCTCGACACGATCCCTGAGATCGCCGCCACCGGGGTCGACGTCATCTCATCCGGGGCGCTGACGCACAGTGTCCGCTCGATCGATCTCGGTCTCGACCTCGTGCTGACGAATCCTGCGGGGAACTGAGATGAGCCGACGCCTCTACCTCGACACCGCGGCCGCGGCTCCCGTGCGGCGGGAGGCCCTCGAGGCAGCCTGGCCGTACCTGGCCGGTGCCTTCGGCAACCCGTCGAGCCACCACGAATTCGGGCGCGGGCCCGCCGAGGCCCTCGCCGATGCCCGGTCCCGCGTCGCCGCGGTCCTGGGGATGCGGGCCACCGACATCACCTTCACCAGCGGCGGCACGGAAGCGGACAATCTCGCGATCCTCGGCATCGCCCTCGGCGCACAGACGCAGGGCCAGTCGGACGGGACCCCACGGCCGCCTCGGCGACATATCGTCACCTCGGCGATCGAGCACGAGGCGGTGCTCGCCTCGGCGGAGTTCCTCTCTCGCGTCCACGGCTTCACCATCACCGAGGTGGACCTGCACCCCGATGGGACCGTGACGCCCGAGGCCCTGGCCGAGTCCATCCGTCCGGACACCACGCTGGTGAGCCTCGGCTACGCGAACAACGAGATCGGAACGGTCGCTGACATCCCGGCTCTCGCCGCGGCCGCGCACGAGGCGGGTGCCCGTTTCCACACGGATGCGGTGCAGGCCGCCGGGTGGCTGCCGCTGTCCGGACTCGGCGTCGATGCGCTCACGCTGGCCGGGCACAAGGTCGGGGCGCCGAAGGGCATCGGAGTGGCCGCGATCCGCGCCCGCGTTCCCGTCGAACCGCTCATCCACGGCGGCGGGCAGGAGGCGGGACGCCGTTCGGGCACGGAGAACGTGGCCCTTGCCGTCGCCTTCGCCACCGCCTTCGAACTCGCCGAGGCGGAGCGGACCGAAGCCGCCGCCCGTGTCCGAGCCATCCGCGATGAGTTCATCGCCGCGATCCTGGCAGCGGTTCCGGGCGCCTTCCTCACCGGCAGTCCGGACGCACGGACACCGAACCACGCGTCGTTCTGCTTCTCGAACACCTCCGGGGAGGCCGTCCTCCTCGAACTCGAGCGCCTCGGTGTCACGGCATCGAGCGGATCGGCCTGCGCGGTCGGGTCCGATGAGGCCTCGCATGTGCTCACTGCGCTGGGCATCGAGGCCGACGTCGCGCAGACCAGCGTCCGCTTCACCTTCCCATCGACCATCACAGCGGACCAGGGTCGGGCCGCTGCCCTGGCTGTCGCAGAAGCCGCCGAGAGCCTCGCCGTCAGCTACACGTGATTGTGTCCACTCTCACACTCACCAGGCGAGACGCCCCTATCATTATCTGCTCGTCGGGGAGAAAATAGGATCACGCATTCGTACCGGGTGTGAGGGGGCCACCATGGATCTGCTGATTCTATTCATGATTGCCGTGATGTTCTCGACGATCGTGTTCTTCATCGGGCGATACGCCTGCCCGAGACATGATCGCGTCCCTCTCATGGAGGTCGACCACGTGCTCCTGTGGACCACGCTGCGCCGCGGATGGCATGCGCTCGGGTCGTTCGGACCGATCACCCATTACCCTGAGGATCCTTCGGGTTCGGCTCGCGCCTGAGTTGTCGCTCGCGCCTGCCGCTGATCGACAGGACTGTCCCTGTTGTTAGAGTGACAGGGTGACGTCCTCCTCTCCGAATCCGCGCCGGTCCCCGATGGGCGAGTTCGCTGCGCTCGTGTTCGCGGTCGTCTCGGTCCTCGTGTTCATCGGTTTCGCCGTCTGGTTCTGGGTTCAGGCTCCGGACACCGTCGCGAGCCACTTCGATTCCTCGGGACAGCCCGACGACTGGTCGTCGAAGGCGGGCACGCTGGGCTGGCTCGTGCCGATCGGCGTCGGTCTTCCCCTGCTCTTTTCGAGCCGCTGGATCTGGGAGAAGCTTCCGAGTTCCATCATCAACATCCCGTTCAAGGACTACTGGCTGAACAGCGGCGAGCACACCTACCTCTATGACTGCCTCATGCAGTTCATGCGCATCACCGGCGGCGCCCTGGCACTGCTGCTGACGTCGGTGCTTGTGATGATCATGCGCGAAGGGCGCGGGGCGACGATGCCGACGGGGATGACGTTCATTCCCACAGGCGTCTTCCTCATCATCACCGCCGCGGCTCTCATCAACCTCGTCCGCCGGCTCAGCCCGCCGAGGTGAGCCCGCCCTGCGGCAGGAAGACGGAGGCGTCCCAGTTCTGCATCGCGTGTGCCGAGGCCCAGAAGTGCAGTTCGTAGACACATGCCTGTTCGAACGCCGCCCGCATCCGTGCCGCCTCCTCGTCCGGGGCCTTCGCGAGTTCCTGTTCGAGGATGACCACGGCATGACGGGTCGATTCGTCGAACTCCGGTGAGTCATAGGTCTGCACCCAGGTCCGGTACGGGTGGTCATCGGCCATCTGACCGGCCTGCTCGACGAGCACCTTGCCCATGTGGGCGTATACCCAGAAGCACGGCAGCACTCCGGCGACGCCTTCGCCGTAGGAGCGGCTGGCGGCCGTGGCGATGAGGAACGAGACGTAGCCGAGCGCCGTCGGTGAGGCCTTGGCGCCCGCGCTGCCGCCGGTGAGTTCAGCATGTGCGGCCGCCAGTCGCGAATCGGCGAGCAGCTCTTCGTGCATGCCTTCCTCGACCGTGATCGCCTCGGCTGCCGAGCCGGCCCAGAAGCGTGACTCGTCGCGGTCGACGGTCTTTGCGGCGAGGAAGGACATCGCCTTCGCGTAGCCGTTGAGGTAGATGCCGTCCTGGATGATGTAGTTCGTGAACGCCGTGACGTCGAGGCTGCCGTCGGCGAGCTGGGCGAGGAACGGCAGGTCTTCGATCTGTTCGATGATGGGGCGGACACGGTCCCAGAGCTGAGCGGTCTGGGGTCCGGCAGAGAAATCGACGGTCATGGGAACTCCTATGTACTCGTGTGACGTGCGGTTGTGATTCGTGTTGGTCAGATGGGGTGCCCGACCGTGCGGTGAGCGGTCGGTCAGGAAGGCTGCCCGCGGACGATGTCGACCTGATGGTCGACGGGTCCGTGTGCCCCATCCGAGTCGAGGCTGACCTGCCAGCCCGCGGCCGAGCTGAGAGCCCGGGCGAGGAAATCCAGGGCATTGCTGACAGCATCGCCGAGGAGCTCGGACCCGATCTCGGGGGTGCCGGTCACGGCCGCTCCCGCGCCCCCGTTCGCCGATGCTGCGCGTTCACGGCCGAGGACGGCCACCTCGGCGGTGATTGCGGCCGAGAGGGTGCACCCGGTTCCGTGCGTGTTCGCGGTAGCCACGCGGGGGTGGGTGAACTCGCGGACCGAACCGTCCCGGGTGGCGAGGATGTCGGTGACGTCTCCGTCGCTGCCGTGCCCGCCCTTGAGGAGGACGGCGCCGGGCCCACGTTCGAGCAGGCGAAGCGCCTGGTCACGCATCTGGTCGGGGGTCTGCGCTTCGGGTTCGTCCTCGGACAGGAGCAGGGCCGCCTCGGGGAGGTTGGGAGTGATGAGGTCGGCCACGGGCAGCAGGTGGGTGCGGACCGCGTCGACGGCGTCAGACTCGAGGAGGCGATGGCCCGAGGTCGCGATCATTACCGGATCGACGGTGTAGAAGCCCAGCAGGCCTTCGGCGGCGCGGGCGACGACGAGGTCGACGAGGGATCGGCCGCCGAGCATCCCGGACTTCGCGGCGTCGACGGGCATGTCTTCGAGCACGGAGTCGAACTGGTCGGCGACGAAGTCATCGTCGATCGGGTAGACCCGAGACACCCCGTGCGTGTTCTGGGCGAGGAGGGCGGTGATGACGCTCGTGCCCAGGGTCTTGCGCGCGGTGAAGGTCTTGAGGTCGGCGTGGACTCCGGCTCCCCCGCTGGGGTCGGTGCCGGCGATGGTCAGGGTGATCGGCGGGCGCGTGCTCATGCCTGGCCGCCGGCGGTGCTGCCTGCGCTGTCCGCGCGGCCGTCGTGATCGCGTCCCGCGAATGCAGACAGCAGGTCTTCGGCGGCGGCCTTCGGATCATCGGCCAGGCAGATCGCCGAGACCACGCAGATCCCGATCAGCCCGCGTCCGCTCAGGTCAGGAGCTCGGTCGGCGGTGATTCCGCCGATCGCCACGGCGGGGATGCCGGCCTCTGCGACCAGTTCGCCGAGGCGGTCGGGTCCGATGCCGTCGGGTGCGTCGGCCTTCGTCGTGGTGTCATAGACCGGACCGATGCCGACGAGGTCGACGACGCCGGTGGCCCGGGCGGCGGCGAATTCGGCGCTGGTGGCGGCCGAGAGACCGATGAGCGGCGCCTCCCCCACAGCGGCGCGCACCTCGGTGACGGTGGTGTCGGTCTGGCCGACGTGGATGTGGATGGTCTCGCCCTCGTCGATGAGGCGGCGGGCCACCTCGACGCGATCGTTGAGGACGACGGGCACGATGCGGTCGGTGCCGCGGGTGGCGGTGTCGACGGCGGCGATGACCTGACGGGCGAGCGAGTAGAACTCGCCGTCATCGATGTCTTTGTCGCGGACCTGGACGATGCCGACTCCCCCGGAGACCGCGGCCTGGACCGTCTCGGCAACGGTGCGACCGGCCGCCTCACACTGGGCGGAGTCGGTGACGAGGTAGAGGCGGGTGTCGATGCCGACGAAGCGGTCGGTGTCAGCCGCGTTGCACAGATCGTCGGTGATGTGCGCGGATCCGGCGGTCATGCCCGCGCGCCTTCGTCCGCGGCGAGTGCGTCGAGGCTGACCCTGGCATGTGCGAGCCGGTCGCCGTCGACGCTGTGGAGTGCGTCGAGGAAGTTCACCGAGTAGCTGCCCGGTCCTTTGGCTCCCTCGGCGGCGTCTTCGCCGGCGACCGCGAAGTGGGCGTGGGCGGCGACGACGGCTTCGAACCTCGCCGAGGCGGCCTCACCGCTCGTGGTGTGTTCCGATGCGTTCACCGCCGAGGCGTCGGCGTCGGGATCGGCGAGTCCACCGCGGGCGGCGGCGAGGTAGGCGGCGGTGACGGCTCCGAGCGAGCAGCCGGTGCCGATGACCAGCGGCATGTATTCGTGGCCGCCGGCGATGCGGGCGACATGGTCGGCGCCGTCGATGTGGGCGACGATCGCGTCCGTGGGTCCGGAGACTGCGACGATCGCCCCGGTTTCTCGGGCCAGCTTCGCGGCGGCGGGAAGGACCGCATCGACGTCATCGGTGGAGTCGACTCCGCGTCCGCCGAGGCCGACTCCGGCCAGCGCGGCGATCTCGGAGGCATTGCCGCGGATGGCGGTCGGGTGGTCGGCGGCGGCACGACGGATGCGGGAAGTGCGGAAGTCGACGGCCCCGACGCTCACCGGATCGAGGACCCAGGGCTTGCTGGCCGCGTTGGCGACGTCGATGGCGGCATCGGCGGCGAGCAGCTGGTGGTTCGAGGCGGTGCCGAAGTTGATGAGGACGCCGCTGGCGATGCCGGCGAACTGCCCGGCGTCGGCTTCGTGGTCGAGCATCGCCGGGGAGGCACCGATGGCCAGGAGCACGTTGGCGCTGAATTGCTGCACGACGGTGTTCGTGATGCATTGGATGAGTGGATTGCTTGCACGCAGTCGCGCATTGGCAGAACGCAGGTCGAAGTCAACCATGACGATCCCTTCGCTAGTATGGCCCAGATCAGGTTCGATGGGTGTTCTCTCAGCCTCGCCGAACTCCGCGTGGACTTCTCGGCCCGAGCGGAACGTCATGAGGCACCCCATGTCATTGGCTTCGACTCTATCAGCCCCGTCGGACACGGGCGACCCCTCAGCTCCACCCCGGCACCTGCCAGCACCCATTCGTATCGGGTGCCTGTGTCAGTCAGTTCGGTGCGACCACTTCTCCTCCGGCATGCCCGGACCCTTCGAGGCGGTGACGGCGTCAGGTTCCTCACCACAGGCATCGCAGCGGATCGAACTATGCACCTCACCCGAGCAGTCATCGTGCCGGTAGATGATCGGCCGCCCGGCAGGGGCTTGCCAACGATCGCCCCAGTCGGTGAACGCGATGAGCACTCCGCGCAGATCACGCCCCTTGTCGGTGAGATGGTATTCGACCCCGCCGGACCCCGAGTCCCGGGACATGATCCCCGCCTCGACGAAGCCATCGAGCCTGGTCGTGAGCACATTGGTCGCCACTCCGAGCCGTTTCTGGAAGTCACCGAAGCGGGTGACTCCCGCGAACAGCGCATTCCTGATGATCAGCAGGCTCCACCGTTCGCCGACGATCTCGAGCGAGCGCGCAATGGAACACACTTCGTTGTCATACGTTCTGCCCAGCATGAGAATGATTCTACCTTGATACTTGCATGATGAAATCAGGCGTGGGATCATCACTTCACCAACTTGTTTGATACAAGTTGCGATCGGCAGACAACGGCAAAGGAGCCTCGCCATGACCACAGCACATCCCACATCTACGCCCGACGCAATGTCATCGTCGGATTTCACCTTCACCTATGAGGTGCCGCAGTCACCGCAGGAGGTCTACGCCGCCGTGACGAATGTGCGGGGCTGGTGGTCGCAGCGCATCGACGGCGCGACCGACCGCCTCGGCGAATTCGTCTATACGGTGCCGCAGATCCACACCACTCGCGTGCAGGTCACCGAACTCGTCCCCGGCGAACGCGTCGTTTGGAGGATCCTCGACAATCGTTTCGGAGCGGGTGAGGACGTCGATGAATGGGCCGGGACGACCGTGCGCTTCGACATCGAACCGGCCGGCTCCGGTGCCCAGCTGACCTTCACCCATGTGGGGCTGACCCCGATGCTGGCCTGCCATGAGGGCTGCGCACAGGGGTGGACGCGCAATGCCCACGACAGCCTTCACCGGCTCATCACCACGGGCGCGGGAGACCCGATCACTCCGGCAGTCGAAGCGAGTCTGCTCTCCGACGCCTGACCGCCGGACCATACCCGAGGACGGACGGCTCTCGGCTAACCGCGGCCGACGTACCTCTGGCCGCGGCGGCTGAGTGCGTCGATGACGACGGCGGTGAGCAGGACGAGCGCGGTGATGATCTGCTGCGCATCGGAGTTGAAGCCGATGAGGTAGAGGCCGTTGTTGATGGCGCCGACGACCAGCGCACCGAGCACGGCCGCCCACGCGGTTCCGCGGCCGCCGAAGAGCGAGGTGCCGCCGATGACGGCTGCGGCGATCGCGTTGAGCAGGTCCTGCGTGCTCACCAGCGTCGATCCGGCGTTCGTCGTCACACCGGTTTTGACGAAGCCGAAGAGCGCTGCGAGCACGCCGGCGGCCATGAATACGCTGATGCGCACCCAGGTCACTCGGATGCCGGCGCGTCGGGCCGCCTCGACCTTGCCGCCGACGGCGTAGATCGAACGGCCGTAACGGGTCTTGCGCAGCACGAGATCGATGCCGATGGCGATGACCATCATGAGGAAGAACGGCATCGCCAGGCCGAAGTCCTGGTTGACGAGGACGAGGAACCCGAACACGATCGCGGTCAGCAGCACGATGCGCACGATCACCGAGGTCCAGCTCGGTGCATTGAGTCCCTCGCGGTGACGGCGCAGTTTCGAGTAGATGATGCCTGCTCCGAAGCCGATGATCGCGATCGCCCCGAACACATAGGCCCAGACCGCCGGGAAGTAGTAGCTGGCGAAATCGAAGGCGAAGGTGTCCGACATCGACAGGTTCTTCTGTGTACCCAGGGTCGTCAGCGTCAGACCGGTGAAGGCGAGCAGGCCGGCCAAGGTCACGACGAAGGCTGGGATGCCGACGACGGCGAAGAACCATCCCTGGATCGCACCGACGACGAGGCCGAGCAGCAGCATGATGATCAGCGCGATCGCCGGCGGCACACCCTGCCTGACCACGAGCACACCGAGCAGGGAGGCGGCCAGGCCGCCGAGCTGCGCAAGCGAGAGGTCGATCTCGCCGAGCAGCAGGATGAGGTTGATGCCCAGTGCCAGGATCGCGAGGAATGCGACCTGCGTCGAGAGGTTGACGAGGTTGGCCGGGGAGATGAAATTGCTGTCGGCGGTCTGGAAGACGATGACGATGACGACGAGGGCGAGGATGACCGGGAATGACCCGAGCTGGCCCTCTTTGACGCGGCGGATGAATGTGCTGACGATGCCTTCGGACGAGATCCGCTCATCGGTGATGAAGGAATTGCGGGTCATCGACGCTCACCCCTTCGTGCTGCGCGTTTGGTCACAACGTTGTCGCTGGCTCCGGTGATCGCTGCCACGAGCACATCGGTGCGTTCGTCTCCCGGGAAGTCGCCAGCGTCTTTGCCCAGACGCAGCACGTGCACCCGGTCGCACACCGCCTGCACATCGGCCATGTTGTGGCTGACGAGCAGCACCCCGAGGTCGCGTTCCTTGAGCCGTTCGATGAGGTTGAGCACCTCGGCGGTCTGCGCCACACCGAGCGCCGCAGTCGGCTCATCGAGCATGACCAGCGAAGGTTCGCCGAGGAGGGACCGGGCGATCGCGACCGTCTGCCGCTGACCGCCGGAGAGGGCGGCGATCGGTACGCGCACGCTCGGGATCTTCGCCGACAGGCTGCGCAGCAGCTCCCAGGACTTCGCTTCCATGGACACCTCGTCGAGGACTCCGCTGCGGGTCTTCTCGTGCCCCAGGAAGAGGTTGGCCACGACGTCGAGGTTCTCGCACAGGGAGAGGTCCTGGAACACGGTGGCCACTCCGGCCTTCTGCGCATCCTTCGGCGAGGAGAACTTCTGCGCCGCCCCATTGATGAGGAGTTCGCCCTCATCAGCACCGTGGACTCCGGCAATGACCTTGATCAAGGTCGATTTGCCGGCACCGTTGTCGCCGACGAGTCCGACGACTTCGCCGCGGCCGACGGTGAGATGGATATCGGTCAGAGCCTGGACGGCGCCGAACCGCTTGTTGATTCCGCGCAGTTCGAGCACGGTGTCCGTTCCGCTTCCCGGCGCCCACGCTTCTGCGGGAGCCGGTTCGGGTGTCTCAGATGTCATCTGTTCCTACTTGTCGCTGTCGATGACCTCGCCGGCCGGCGACCGAGGTGGTCGCCGGCACGAGGTCGGGCCTTGCGCGCGGCTTTGCGCACGGGTTATTTCACGCCTGCTTCGTCGCAGAGCTTCTCGACGTTTCCGGAGCAGATGTCGGAGGCCTTGATCTGATCACCGACGATGTCCTTGATGTTGTCCTTGGTGACAACCTTCGCCTCGACGAAGTCCGTCGGGGTGTCCTTGTACGTCGTGCCCGCATCGACATCCTCACCGCCGGCCAGAGCGATCGCGGCTTCAGCGGCGAATTCGGCCTGCGGTGGGATCGACTTGTAGATCGTGGCGTACTGGTCACCCTTGAGGATGTTCTGCAGTCCGTCGACCTCGGCATCCTGGCCGGTGATCACCGGATCGACCTTTGCCTTCTTCGTCGCGGCGATGACGCCGCCGGCGGTGCCGTCGTTGGCCGAGTAGATCGCGATCGGTTCCTCACCCTTGCCCTGCAGCTGGCCCTCGACCCACTGGCGAGCGTCGTCGGGGTTCCAGTCGAGGGTGTCGTGGCTGGCCGCGATGTCGACGCCCGCGCCCTTGAGGGTCTCTTCGGCACCGGCCTTGAAGTCCGCGGCGTTCGGGTCCTTCGGGTCGCCGTTGACCATCCACACCGGTCCCGACTTCGGATCGACGCCGGCATCCTTGAGTCCGTCGAGGACGGCCTGTCCCTGCAGGTTGCCGATCTTCTTGTTGTCGAAGGAGGTGTAGTAGTCGGCTCCGTCGAAGAAGCGGTCATAGGCGATGACCGGAATCTTCTTCGCTTCAGCCTTCGACAGCGCCGAGGCCACAGCCGAGGCGTCGACGGGGTCGAGGACGATGGCGTCGACGCCTTCGGTCACCGCGGCTTCGACCTGCTGTTGCTGCTGAGTCGCATCCTGGTTGGCGTTGCGGTATTCGACCTTGGCATCAGGGTTGGCTTCGACGACGTACTTCTCGAAGTTCGGTTTGTCAAGCGACTCATACCGAGTGGTCTTCGACTCCGGCAGCAGGAGCGCGATGGTGACGTCCCCGTCGCCTCCGGAACCGCTGTCGGCTTCGTCGTTGCCCTGGCCCTTCTGATTGCCGCAGCCGCTGAGCGCGAGGGCGCCGATCGCGACCGAGGCACCGAAGAGGGCCAGCTTCCTGTGGGACTTAAGGTTGTGCCTCATTGTGAACCTTTCAATCATTCTGACAACGTTGTCAGGCTGATGAATATGATTCGCTGATCGGACCCCGGTGTCAACTGTTTCGCGGCAGAATTCTTCCTCGCGCCTCAGGTCGTTCCTCACCGCTGCCACGTGCGATGACCTGGACCGGAAAGACATCTTGTCCCTTTTCTCCCCCGTCACCGAGGCGGCCGCCACGTACACCGGCACGGTCGCCGAGGCGGCCGTCGTCCTTCCCGTGCGCACCCCGCAGTCGTCGGACCGCCTCGGCGGCCATCGCCTCGACATCACGGTCGACGACCGTGACGTCGAGGAGTTCGGCGGTGGGGAAATCGTCGATGCCGACGAGTGCCGGCCATTCGTCGAGTCGGCGGCAGGCGTCGATGGCTCCTTGGGTGAGTGTGCCCGAGAGGGTGATGAGCGCGCTCGGGGCGCTGCGGGAGCCGAGCCAGGCGGCGACGACGTTCTTCGCGCTCGCTTCGTCATGGGCGTCTTCGCGCACGTAGGCCCGCCAACCGACGTCGTGGCGGCCGGCGAATGCGGAGCGGATTCCTTCGAGCCGGCGGGTGGTGATGATGCTCGTCGAGTGATCACCGATGACCCCGAGGGCGATGTGCCCGTGGTCGAGCAGCTGTTGGGCGGCCCGGAATCCGGCGGCGATCTCGTCACCGGCGACGATGCCGATCCCCTCGCCGCGGACCCCGGGGTCGAAAGACACGATCCGTGTGCCGGAGGTGGACGCGGCGCGGGTGTAGATTCCGGTCGCTTCAGGATGGGACCGCACGACGATGAGGCCGGACAGGTCGCTGGCGAGGCTCTCGTCGAGGAAGGTTTCCTCACGGTCGGGATCGTCGCCGGTCACGGTCACCACCGGGCGCAGATCGATGGCCGAGAGTTCCGCCTCGAGCGCTGCGAAGACCCTCGCCTGATACGGGTCGTCGGCGCTGGAGAGGACGACACCGACATAGGGTGAGCGCCCGCCGGCGCGCAGCCTGCGGGCCGTGGGGTTGAGGCGGAATCCGAGTTCCGCGGCAGCCTCTTCGACTTTCTCCGCGGTCGCCTGAGCGACATGCTTCTCCCCGTTGAGGACACGGGAGGCGGTCTTGATGCTCACACCGGCGCGCGCAGCGACTGTGGCCAGGGTCGGCCGATCGTTCCGCTTCGCCATGACCACACCTTTGAGTCGACCAGTTGCTTCAGTACTTGGACCGCGGCCGAGTCCAGCAGCCGCTGGACTGATGATAGCCGTACGTACCGATCGTACGAAGATGTGAGCAGGCAATTGAGCGTGGTGCGCCGAGCCGTGATCACGACCAGTTGGGTCAATGGCTGGCTTCTCAGACTGTTTTCAAAGGCAAAGACTCGCCGAGGCGGGCCCGGTCACGGTGCCCCACCTCGGCGAGCTTGGTGGTCGTCCTGCTCAGCGTGCCACAGGGTTGGGCATGGTGCCGGCGTAGAGCAGGGATTCGGCTTGGTTGCCGATGTCGACCATCAGCTTCGTGTTCCGCAGCTGCAGGCGGTTGAGGCAGGAGTGGGCGAAGCGTTCAGCACGCAGATCGACGTCCCCGCTGACCCCGCGGGCATGCTCCGGGTGATCGGATTCGTAGCCGTCGAGCACCTCGGCGACCACCGTCCAGAACCGTTCGGCACTGAGCAGACCGTCGGTGTCGAGGATCCCCGACAGGTGGCGCAGGACTCCGTCGAACATGTCGGTGAACACCGACAGCGCCTTCTCCTCCCCGGGCACGAGGGCGCGAATGCGTTCGACATCGGCGGGCAGTTCTCGGTGGCCGAGCACGGCGACCTCCTCGCCGATGTCCTTCATGAACGCCCCGGTGACCGTGTGCTCGTCGAGGACGAGGATGAGATTCTCCCCGTGCGGCATGAAGACGAGGTCGTGAGCGAGCAGTGCATGGACGAGCGGATACAGGTACGCCCGCAGGTAGCTGCGCACCCAGTCGGCGGGCTCCTGCCCCGAGGCGCGGATGAGCTCGCCGGCGAAGGAACGGCCCTCGTGGTCGCGGTGGAGCAGAGCGGCCATGGTGATGAGCTTCTGGCCCGGGGCGATCTGGGCGACGGGGTTCTCTCGCCAGAGAGCGGCGAGCATCTTCCGGTGCGGGTTCGTCTCCTTCGTCTGGTGGTAGACGTCCCCCGTGTAGCCGAGCGCGGCGCGTTCCCGCAACACTCGGAATCCGGTCTTCGCGAAGGTGTCGTCGGAGCCGATGAGGGTGGCGACCCAGTCATTGATGGCCGGGGTGTCACGCATGTACTTCGGCGACAGTCCGCGCAGGAACCCCATGTTCTGTACGGCGAGCGCGACTTTCACATACGGGGCGTCGGCGCGCGAATGGTTGAAGAAGGTCCGCAGGGACTGCTGTGCCTGGTGCTCATCGTCACCGTCGCCGAGCGGCAGCAGGTCTCCGCGGGCGATGTCCGCGGCGAAGGTGATCGCCAGCCGGTGATCGGCCTGCCAGGGGTGGATCGGCATGAGGTGGAAGTCCGCCGGATCCTGCCCGGTCGCCCGGATGCGGGAGTCGAAGCGTTCCCGTTCGGTCTCGCTGAGCGCCTCGCCGAGGTGGCCCGCCTCGTCGAGTCCTTCACCGAGGGAGAGGTGGCTGTGATCGCGTCTCACGGCCACCCATTCGATGTGGTTGAGTTCCCCGTTCTCCGGCGCCCACTTCCGGAAGTCGCTGAGTCCGAAGCCGATGCGACCGTTGTTCGCAAGGAATCCGGGGTGACCTTCGGTCATGGCCGCCTCGGTGGTCTGGAAGTCCGAATCGACGAGGGCACGGGCATTGGGCCGACGTCCGGCCCGGGCGTCCTCGAGCTTGTAGGCGGCCCCGGCCAGGGTCGAGGCGAGTTCTTCGAGGTAGGTCGAGATGAGGTCCTCGGGGATGGAGAGTGCGTCCTGGAGTTCGACGACGAGTTCCTGCGCGTCGAGCGGAACCTCGGTCTCGCCGTGCCACCGGCTGATGCTGTCTGCGTCGATGGCCCAGTGTTCGAGCGGGAGCACGCGGGCGGTGAAGGTGTAGCGTGCGGCCCCGTCGATGTTCAGTTCCCACCGGCGATCCTCTTCGCCCCGCACCTCTTCGATCTGTACGGGGGTGATGAGTCGTTCGTGAGCGAATTCGGACAGGGCTTTGGCGACGAGGTGGCGCTGCACGACGGAGAACGCGTCGGCGTTGAGGTGGGCGTAGGCAGTCGGTGCCGTCTCATCGCCCCGGTCCCGAGGGGATTCTCCGAGATTCCGACCGGCATGCGCGCCCGAGTGTTCGCCGACGAGCGGGGCGAGCGCACTGGCGTCGAAGTCGGCGCGGGTGCACGCACTCACGAGGGCTCGTTTCTCGATCTCGCCCATCATGATCGTCGCCTCGGTCACCGGGGTGAATCCGGCGGCCCGGTTCTTCTCGATGATCGCGGCGTTCCGTGCATCGGGTTCGACGACCACGCGGGTGCCACCGCGTCCGCCGGCATCGACCGGGCGCAGGCAGAAGTCGATGACCTCGGCCATGATGCGGTCGGTGAGTCCGTGCACGGCCGATCCTGCCGGTGGTGCGACGAGCAGGTGCATCCCGATATCACCGGGCCCGGTGGCCAGGACCTTCTGCGGGATGAGGCTGTCCGGGGCGTAGGTCTCGATGTAGAAGCAGTCGCTGCCGTCGACGGAGCCGACCCAGCCGTTGTCCTCCGCGGAGTCGCGGATTCCTTCCAGGTAGGCCCGGACTCCTGCCTCGTCGAGGTCGGTCATCATCCAGTACTGGGCACGCGGATGAGTGAGCCATTCGCAGAGCTGCGCGGTGTCCCGGTCGACGTCGAGCGCTCGGATGGTCACCCTCGCCGAGGCGGCCGTGAGCTTCACGGTCGAGTCCTCGGTCGCGGTCGCATCCTCGGCGGTCGCAGTCGAGGCCGCATCTGCGGTCGTGGTCGCGTCCTCGGCGGTCGGGGTCGGGGCAGTGATGAGTTCGATGGTCATGCGTGTGACATCTCCTTGGAGTCGTCGAAGGCGAAAGCGGCAGCGGGCACGGCATCGGATTCGTCCGCGGGTACCCCGAAGGTCTGGAAGGCGATGCGGTTCTCGATCAGATAGGGTTCTCGACCGGTGACCGCGGCCAGCACCACCGAGGCCCGCCATGGCCCGAACCCGAGGTCGGGGGCGGTGACTCCGTGGGTGTGCTCTTCGCCGCCTACGACGTGGATGGTGCCCTCGTCGTTGATCGTGTAGTGGCGGCTGACGTCGAGGCGGCCCCGCGAGTCCAGCCGCACCTCTGCCCCGAGCGGTGTCAGGAAGCCCGGCACCTGCGATTTGTATCCAGTGGCCGCAATCACTGCACGGGATCGTCGGGTGAAGGTCTTGTCCAGTGCCGTATTCCGGAAACCGAGGAGGTATTCTCCGCTCATCGGGTCGATCTCAGCGGTTTCGAGTTCGGCTTCGCAGATGAGGTTCGTGAGCAGTTCGCGTCCTCCGCGGCTGAGCCGATAGAGGGTGTCGTGGATGTCGTCGACGAGGTCGGCCGAGATGCCCTTGTACAGGGTGCGCTGCTCTCGACCGACGCGTTCACGCAGCTCATCGGGCAGGGCGCGGAAGTGGTCGGTGTATTCCGGGGAGGTCATCTCGAGAGTGAGCTTCGTGTACTCCATGGGGAAGAACCTCGGTGAGCGGGTCACCCAGTCCAGTCGCACCCCGCGGTTCTCGGCGTCGTCGATGAGGTCGCGGTAGATCTCGGCGGCCGACTGTCCGCTGCCGACGATCGTGATGGCACCCGATTGAAGCAGCGCCTCTCGGTTGTCGAGGTACTCGGCGGTGTGGATGAGGGGCCCGGTCGATGCGAAATCGTCCTCTTCCGCCAGTCCCCGCAGGGCCGGCGGCAGCACCGGCTGGGTGCCCACCCCGAGCACGAGGTGCCGGGCGCGGTAGGTTTCGGTCGTCACGATCTCACCGGAGTCGTCGGTCATCTCGGCGAGGGCGGTGAACACACCATCCTCCCTGGTCACGGACACAACGCGGCGGTTCCACTGCAGCGAATCCAGCTGGGCGGCGACCCAGCGGCAGTATTCGTCGAACTCGGCCCGCAGGGGGTAGAAGGATTCGCGGATGTAGAAGGGGTAGAGCCGCCGGCGCTCCTTGAGGAAGTTGAGGAACGAGTACGGCGAGGTCGGGTCGGCCATGGTGACGAGGTCGGCGAGGAACGGCACCTGGATGGTCGAGCCTTCGATCATCATGCCCGGGTGCCAGCGGAACTCGGGCCGTTGGTCGACGAACACCGCGTCGACGTCGTCGAGCGGTTCGGCCAGTGCGGCGAGTCCGAGTCCGAAGGGCCCGATGCCGACGCCGAGGATGTCGTAGATCCTGTGGGTGTCGTGGATGTCCTGGGACTGTGCACTCATGCTGCGCCTCCTTCGGTGGTGATGTGCCGTCCGGCGAGGATTCCGTGCCCGGTGGCGCGGACGAGGTCGAGGACCGCGGTAATGTCATCGATGCTGGTGTCGGGGTTGAGCAGGGTGACTTTGAGCCAGGGTCTGCCGTCGATCGTCGTGCGGGCGACGGCGGCACGGCCGGAGCGGAAGAGGACGCGGCGGAAGAGCGGGACGAGTTCGTCGGCCGTGTGCTGGTCCGCGGTGTACGGGGTGAAGCGGAAGAGCACGGTGGACAGGTCGGAGTCGCCGAGCACCTCGAAATCGGCTTGAGCCTCGAGCAGCTGCCGGACTTCGGTCGCGAGGTCGCAGACGGTGTCGATCATCGTCCCGATCTCGTCTGCTCCGCGGGCACGCAGCGTCGTCCAGAGCTTGAGCGCATCGAAGCGGCGGGTGGTCTGCAGAGACTTGTCGACCTGATTCGGTTCCGCATCGTCGGCCTGTGCTTCGGCTTCGGGATTGAGGTAGTCGTGGTGGTGGATCGTCGGCGCGAACAGGGCCGCATCCCTGACCAGCAGCGCCGAGGACGACACCGGCTGGAAGAACGTCTTGTGGAAATCGATGGTCACCGAGGCGGCCCTGCCGATTCCCTCGAGCAGGTGTGCTCGGCGCGGGGCCCAGAGCAGGCCGCCGCCGTATGCGGCGTCGACGTGCAGCCACACGTTCGCCGATTCGCACACCTCGGCGATGGACTTCAGGGGGTCGATGACGCCGAGGTCGGTGGTGCCTGCGGTGGCGACGACGGCCATCGGGGTCGCGTCGTTCGCGTCGATCGACAGCAGGCTCGCATTCAGCGCTTCGGCGTCCATGCGCCCGGTCGCGTCGGTCGGGACGGTGACGACCGCCTCGGCGTCGAGTCCGAGGAGGAAGGCTGCGCGGGAGACGGAGAAGTGAGCCTGGTCGGTGGCGAGGATCCGCAGACGGGAGAGCAGTTCCAGGCGGGTCGACGGGGAGGAGCCGCCTCGGCGGGTTTCGGCGTCATCGGATCCGCCGCGGTCGGATTCGTCGGCGTGAGCGGTCAGTCCGGTTAGGACGTTTTCGCGGGCGAGGAACAGCGCGTGGAGGTTCGATTGGGTACCTCCGGAGGTGAAGATTCCGTCACCGTCGGCGAACCCGAGGTGGCCGCAGGTCCAGTCGATGAGGCGCCGCTCCATGAGGGTCGCGACCTCGGACTGGTCGTAGGTGTCGACCGAGGTGTTGATGGCCGCGAGCATCGCTTCGGCGGCGACGGCGGGCACTGCGACCGGGCAGTTGAGGTGGGCGACGTAGCTGGGGTGGTGGAACCACACGGCGTTGTCGGCATAGAGCGCGTCGGCTTCGCGCAGCGCCTCGGCGTTGCCGACTCCGGCCGTGTCGAGGTCGACGGCGTCGACGGCGGCCTGCAGCCCCGATCGATCTTTCGCCGAGACTGCCCTGGCCGTGGTGCGGAATCGTTCGCCGAGTGCGTCGATGACGCTGTGCATGAGAGCTGAGTACTCGTCTGCACTGTGGGCACCGAGCAGGGCGTCGGTGCGGGGATTGTCGGGGGTATGAAGGGGTGCTGCGGCGGGTGCCGATTCGGTCTCGGAGAGCAGAGAAGTCGTCAC
The DNA here is from genome assembly GCF_051351055.1 of Brevibacterium sp. FAM 27836. Lineage (NCBI taxonomy): Bacteria > Bacillati > Actinomycetota > Actinomycetes > Micrococcales > Brevibacteriaceae > Brevibacterium > Brevibacterium sp. FAM 27836. The sequence goes on along the minus strand of NZ_CP195711.1, from coordinate 2,900,604 downwards.
TGTGAGGTTTCCTCCTTCGATGTACGAACAGCGGATCACGGCTCGCATTAGGGAAACCTACCCTAACTGTCTGCGTTTCCGAAGAGCCTGTGACCTGGGATGACAACTACGGGCGTCGCTTGCCCATCTCGCATGAGGGCACCCTCCCCTGAATTCACGCGGCAAGGAACCCGTCCGCACTACGGGTGCATGGGGACCAAAAGTCACAGCGTGGTGTCTGTCACACCTGCGCGTTTCGTCCAGCATTGTGAGACATTCGAGGCGGATGCAGCTCCTGAGTTCCGGACGCCTCGCGGGGAGTCTCAGCACAGAATCCCGCCCGGATCGTCCGAGATTCGACTCGCGACCCGCTGCCCACCAAAAATAGGTCGCTATCGGATACTCCTGTCGCCGGAAAGCATCCGATGCTGACCTAGATTTGCCGCTCGCGACCGCACACCCAAGAAGCCGCAGCCTCCGCGCAAACGCGGAAGCTGCGGCTTCTCATCGACCAGAGACCCCTCCGTCAGAGGTGCCTGCCTACGTCACTTCACGACGTAGTTCGGGGCCTCCACGGTCATCTGAATGTCGTGCGGGTGGCTTTCCTTCAGGCCCGCAGTGGTCAGCCGGACGAACTTGCCCTTGGACTTGAGCTCGTCGATGGTGCGTGCACCGACGTAGAACATCGTCTGGCGCAGGCCTCCGGTGAGCTGGTGGGCGACCTGCTTGAGCAGTCCGCGGTAGGCGACACGGCCCTCGATGCCCTCGGGGATGAGGTCGGTGTCGGTGGCGATATCGGCCTGGAAGTAGCGGTCTTTCGAGTACGACTTGCCGTGGCGCGGAGCCATCGCGCCCAGCGACCCCATGCCGCGGTAAGCCTTGTACTGCTTGCCGTTGATGAAGATGAGCTCGCCGGGCGACTCGTTGCAGCCGGCCAGCAGGGATCCGAGCATGACGGTGTCGGCGCCGGCGACCATAGCCTTGCCGATGTCTCCGGAGTACTGGAGTCCGCCGTCGCCGATGACCGGGACACCTGCGGCGCGAGCGGCCTGGGCTGCCATGTGGATGGCGGTGACCTGTGGGACGCCGACTCCGGCGACGACACGGGTGGTGCAGATCGAGCCGGGTCCGACTCCGACCTTGACGGCGTCGACACCGGCATCGATGAGTGCCTGCGCGCCGTCCTTCGTGGCGACATTTCCGCCGATGATCTGGACGTTTGCGAAGGCCGGATCGGACTTGATCGTCTTGATCATGTCCGTGACACCCCGGGCGTGACCGTTCGCGGTGTCGACGACGAGAACGTCGACTCCCGCCTCGGCGAGCATTCCGGCGCGCTCGTAGGCGTCGCCGTAGAACCCGACGGCGGCACCCACGCGCAGGCGACCTTCGTCGTCCTTCGTGGCCAGCGGGTATTCCTCGGTCTTGACGAAGTCCTTGACGGTGATGAGGCCCTGGATGACATTGTCGTCATCGACCAAGGGCAGCTTCTCGACCTTGTGCTCGGCCAGCAGTTCGAAGGCCTTCTCGGCGGAGACGCCGACGGGTGCGGTGACCAGCGGCATCTTCGTCATCGTCTCGGCGACGGTGCGGGTGGGGAATTCGCTGCGGGTGACGAAGCGCAGGTCGCGGTTGGTCACGATGCCGACGAGCACGTTGTTCTCATCGACGACGGGCAGGCCGGAGATGCGGTAGCGGCCGCAGATCTCGTCGAGCTCTTCCAGAGTCTTGTCCGCGGTGATCGTCAGCGGGTCGTTGATCATGCCCGATTCGGAGCGCTTGACGTAGTCGACCTGCTTGGCCTGATCCTCGGCCGAGAGGTTGCGGTGGATGATGCCCAGTCCGCCGATGCGGGCCATGGCGATGGCCATACGGGATTCGGTCACGGTGTCCATGGCCGCGGAGACGAGCGGGATGTTGAGCTCGATCTCCTTGGTCAGCCGGGTGGCGGTGGAGGCTTCTGAGGGGATGACATCGGTGTCGCCTGGCAGGAGGAGGACATCGTCGTAGGTGAGTCCCGTGAGGGAGAACGGATCGTTTGCGGCCTGTGATTCCTGCTCAGGATTTCCCATGAAGACAGCCTTTCGACGCGAAGATACGGTGGCTCAATGGTATCGGAGCCCGACAGGTGCCCGCCACGGGTGCAAACACCGAGCACTGTGAGACTGACTACACGACCGGCAGCGGTTGTCCGCGCTCACCGGCCAACGCCTCTGTAGCCTGGAGTCATGATCAAGACTCGTGAGATCCGCATGTTTCCCGACCACGGACACCGCTGGCCGCTGTGGGGCGATGTGCTGCATGACGAACTGTGCCTCGAGCCGTCTGACCTCGATCTCTCAGATGAGCTGATTCTGGACCTCCGGGCGCTCTATGACTTCTGGGAGCGCCATGACACCAGCTGCTGGACGACTCCGACAGCAACAGGGTGGGACACGAACGAGAATATGCGAGTGTGGGAACTGGCCGAGGCCGAAGCGAAGCGACGTCTGGCAGATGAGGTCGCCCAGTACGGCATCACCGTCGAGGCGCGCTGATGCACTAGCGCCCCTCGCCCACGGACCGTGCGAGGTCGAGCGTCGAGGCTTCGGAGTCGTCGAGGTGGATGCGCAGCAGCCCTTCGGCACCCTGCCGGTCTCCGGACTTCATCTTCTCGAAGATATCGCGGTGCGGGTTGGCCCAGTGTGAGTGGTACTTCCCCGGCTCCGGCGAGCGCGAGAACGTCGTCGACAGCCGGGCCATGAGGTTGAGGTAGAACTCGTCGAGCAGCGGGGATCCGAGCAGGCCGACGATCGCGCGGTGAAACGAGGCCGAATGCTCTTGTGCATCGGCCCAGGTCTCGTTCTTCGGCGCGGTCTCGGCGCGGATGACGGAGGCTTCGACGGCGGCCATCGCCTCATCGGTGGCGTCCTGGGATTCCTGGACGGCACGGATCTCGAAGACTCGGCGGGCACGGTAGAGGTCTTTGAGCTCGTCGATGCCGAAGGTGGAGACGAAGAATCCGCGGTTGGGCTCCTGGGTGAGCAGTCCGGCGTGGCGCAGCAGGCTCAGAGATTCGCGCGCGGTGTTGCGCGAAACGTTGAATTCCTTGGCCAGGGCACCATCGCGGACCGGGCTTCCGGCCGGGTATTCGCCATTGGTGATGCGGGTCCGGACAAGGGCGACGATGGCCTCTGAAGTGCAGCCGGGGGCATGTGGACTCATGGCACCAGGCTACCGTGTTCAGCCGGATTCGGAGCGGAATGCGGCGGGATCGAGTTCGAGATCGGTGGTGAAATGACGTGGACGCCCGGTGAGCGGATCCGCGAACGCGAGCTCCGCGGCCAGCAGCTGCAGCGGTGAACTGAAGTCATAGGGGTCCGGCGCGAGGTCGACCGGATAGACCGGATCACCGAGGATGGGCAGCCCGAGCGCGTTCATGTGCACCCGCAGCTGGTGGGTCTTGCCCGTGAACGGCTCGAGTTCGTACTCGGCGATCGCTTCCCCTCGCCGAGGCGGCCGTGCACTATCCGTTGACCGTTGGGGTTCCGGGTCGTGGGCAGGCAGGTCCGGTGAGCAAGTGGTTCGGACCAGCCGGATGCGGCTGAGTGCGTTCGCCTCCCCCTCGGTTTCGAGAACCTGCCTGGCGCCGACGGGCTTGACCAGGCGGGATCTCCTCTCAAGAGGAAATTCCAACTCCGCTGGCGGTGCCGGGGCCAGGGCGCGGTAGGTCTTGCGCACCGTGCGATCTTGGAACAGGCGTTGGTAGCGGCCGCGGGTCTCCGGCCGTTTGGACAGGACGAGGAGACCGGCGGTGATGCGGTCAAGACGGTGGATGGCCACGAGGTCGGGTTGGTCGAGGTCGACGCGCAGGCGGGTGACGACGCACTCGCGGACAAAGCGTCCGTTCGGGGTGCTCGCGAGGAAGTGGGGTTTGTCGACGACGAGGAGGTCCTCGTCCTCGAAGACGGTGCCGACTTCGAAGGGGATTCGCTCTTCGGGCGGAACCGGGCGGTGGAAGAAGTAGAACCCGCCGGGGATGACTGGGTCGTCCCAGCCCACCGGCAGCCCCGCCTCGTCGCGCATGTCTCCATCGGTCAGCAGGGTGCGGCGGGATTCGGGGGCCGCCTCGGGGAATTCGGTCTCGAGCCACTGCCCGATCGTGTCGGGAACGGGCAGGTGATTCTTCGCGTGGGTGGCCTTCCCACCCGGGGCGCGCAGTGCGGTCGCCGAGATGCCGTCTCGAGGCGGAAGCGGACTGCGGGGCATGGGCCCAGTCTAGGCGTTCGGAGGATGGCCCGACTGCAGCCTCGGTCGCACCCGCATTCTTTGGCTGCGGCGCGCACTTCTTCCGACGATTCCCGCAAATCTCCGAGGCGGCTTCCGATTCTTCGCGGGACACCCCCTATGGTGGGAGGCATGGACCACACCGAACTGACGGAGAAGTTCTTGAGGGATAGAGTCGTCACTCCGGTCGTTCTCGGCATATTCGCCGACGACGAATGGGAGAGTGTCGCATTGGAGAACGACGTGGACGACGATCGGATCGTCATTGCCAGAGTCGTCGTCTGCGGGGAGGCCGTCGAAGTCGTCCTCGACTATCCGGGAAACACGGAGAGTGTCTTCGAGATGCAGCAGCGGCTCGTCGAAGAGTTCAAAGCCTTCATCGAGCGGTCCGAATTCGGTGCGCATCGCACCTCGGAGTCGGACACGTTCAACACCCGACGCACCCCGAATGCGGTGACCCGCACTCCCCGACCGAACTTCCTCGGTCCCTCGGAGTGCACTCAGCGTCGTCGCCGCTATCAGGGTCGGGTCATGCGCATCGATCGTCGCCGCTGCGTCTCCGCCCACCGTCGCAGCTGAGACCGACCGAACCGCTCGTACACGAAGCCTGCGGCGCTTATGCCCGCTCGACGAGGAAGTCGATGTCGACGCCGTCCGGCAGAGCACCGTATTCGCGGCCCCGCTCGGCACCGAGGCGGGCGGCCGCAAAGCTTGATGCCACCTCGGCGGGAGCGGATTCGAAGAGGATCGCCGCCTGCATGAGCAGCGCCATCTTCTCCACGAGCACCCGGCCGCGCGCCTGCAGCGCCGCCTGGGCGGATGCCTCTCCGCTCTCAAGGTCCTGCACCGCGGTCTGCAGCGACCGGGCCAGCGACTCATAGGCCGCATCGAAGTCCGCGTGCTTGCCGAGCCCGGTTTCGAGGAAGCCGAGGAAGGTCTTCGCGCTCCGCGGTTCGCGGGCCAGTGCGCGCAGCACGTCGAGGACGATGACGTTGCCGGAGCCTTCCCACACCGCCATCACCGGCTGTTCCCGGTAGCGGCGGGCCAGCGGGAAGGACTCGGTGTAGCCGTTGCCGCCGAGGCACTCGAGAGACTCATAGGCATGTTCGGGTCCGCGTTTGCAGATCCAGTATTTGCCGACGGCCGTCGCCAGTCGGCGGAAGTCAGCCGCCTCGGCGCTGTCATCGTCGTACGCGGCGGCCAGGTGCAGCGCCGTGTAGGTCGCCGCTTCGGCTTCGAGCTGGAGGTCGGCGATGACGGCGCGCATGAGCGGCTGGTCGATGAGCGTGGCACCGAAGGCCGCGCGTCCGCGAGCATGCCAGACCGCCTCGGCGACGCATTGGCGCATGCCCGCGGCCGACCCGAGCACGCAGTCGAGTCGGGTCTGAGCCACCATTTCGATGATCGTGCGCACGCCCTTGCCGGCCTCGCCGAGCAGCCATCCGTCGGTGGCGTCGAACTCGATTTCGGACGAGGCATTGGACTTGTTGCCGAGCTTGTCCTTGAGCCTTTGGATGCGCACGGTGTTGAGCGCTCCCCCGGGCAGGACGCGGGGCACGACGAAGCAGCTCGGGCCCTCATCCAACTGGGCGATGACGAGGAATGCGTCGGATTGCGGGGCTGAGCAGAACCATTTGTGGCCTGTGATGAGGTGGTGGTCGCCGGAGGGCACCGCATAGGTGGTGTTCGCGCGGATGTCCGATCCTCCCTGCTTCTCCGTCATCGCCATCCCGAAGATCACGGCGGATTTCGTCGCCGGGTCGATTCGGCGCGGGTCGTAGCCGGATGCTGTCGCGCGCGGTTCCCAGAACTCGGCGAGGGCGGAATCGGCGCGCAGGCTCGGCACGACGGCATGCGTCATCGACACCGGGCAGGCGTGGCCGGGTTCGATCTGGGAGAAGAGCATGAATCGCACGGCTCGTTCGACGTTGGCGCCCGGCCCGGGATGCGTCCACGCATACGAGTGGGCTTCCGCGTCGAGGGCATCGCCGATGATCCGGTGGTAGGCGGGGTGGAATTCGATCTCGTCGATGCGGTTGCCCCAGTCGTCGTGGGTGTGCAGCGCGGGTCCGTGCACGTTGGCCAGGCGAGCATCGTTGATGAAGTCCGCGCTGCCGACGAGCGCGCCGATGCGCTCGAGATCATCTGTCGCAGCGTTCGGCGCATAATGGGCGAGCGCATCGACGAGGGCCCGGTTGAGCGTGAATTCGTTGATGTCTCGCCGAGGCGGCGCCTGGTTGAACACAGTATGCGTCGTCCGCGGCGTGGTGGGGTCTGCGGTGGCCCGGGTTGGGCTGGGGTCTGCGGTGGTGGTCATGGTTCTCCTAGTGCGGATCGGGTGAAGGCAGTCAATGCGGTGATGAGCGCCGTGATCTCTTCGGGGCGGGGATTCGGGGAGGCCGGGTCGAGAATGTCGACGAGGTTCTCTCCGATGCTGCCGACGATGGACCGGGCAGCCACCTCGGCGGGGATGGCCGCGGCAACGGTCTCGGCTCTGCGCGCCTGCTCGAGTCCGGCGGCGATGGCGGTGACGTAGCCTCGCCGCAGCCGAAGTCGTTCGCTCTGCACCGGCTCAGGCACCTCTTCGAGGAGCAGGGCGTAGGCGAGCCGGCGCCCGGCGACGGCGCGGCGGACGAAGACCTCGACGGTCGACTCCGCGACCTCGGCGACGGTGGAAGCCGCGGCCACCGTGTCTTCGATGACGGCCAGTTCGTGACCGGCAGCCTGGGCGAAGACGAGCCGCAGGAGCTCCTCGCGGTTGGTGAAGTACGTGTAGATCGAGCCGGCGCTGCAGTCGGCCTCACCGGCGACAGCGGCCACGCTCGCCGAGGCGAATCCCCCGCGGGCGATGACATGCCGAGCGGCGCGTTCGATAGCGGCCCGACGCGCTTGCGCATTGGCGCGGGTGCGCGTCGTTTCGCGATAGGCCATACTCACCTCGGTTCGACGAGACCGACCGACACCGTCGAAGTTCGCCGACGGTGTCGCCCTCTCGAGCACTCACTTCCCCAAAGGAATGAATCGTGGTTCAATTGTTTTAAGTATGACACTCGTCACAGGGAGAAGCAATGAAGCTCGGAACCATGCTCGACACCACCGTTCTGCGTCATCCGGACAAAGAGGCTCTGGCCTATGAGCATCAGCGCTTCACCTACACCGAGCTGCGCCACCGGGCGCTCAAGGCCGCTCAGGTGCTCGCTGCCAACGGAATCCGCCCCGGAGACGTCGTTGGCATCATGACGTTCAACGTTCCCGGGTTCGTCTTCGCCGCGTTCGGCGCCTGGTACCTCGGCGCCACCGTCGTGCCGATCAATCACAAGTTCCAGGCCCCGGAGGTCAAGTACACGGTCGAGCATTCGGGCGCGAAGCTCGGCATCGTCAGCACCGAACTCGCCGAGACAGCCCGTGCCGGAGGCCCGGACATCACCTGGCTCGAGACCGAGCCCAGCGCCCCGGGCAGCTTCGACACCCAACTCGATGCCGCCGAGGAGGCCGTGCCCGGTGACTTCACCGATGAGCAGGTCGCGCAGATCCTCTACACCTCGGGCACGACGAGCTCCCCGAAGGGCTGCGTGCACACCCACCGCAGCATCTCCCAGGTGGCGACGCTGATCAATCTCAACATGGGCTACCGAGCCGATGACCGCTACCTCATCTGCATGCCGATCTGGCATTCGGCACCCCTGAACATCAGCCTCGTCCCGACCCTCCAGACCGGCGGCACCGTCGTCCTGCAGCGGGCTTACCACCCGGTGGACTCGATGAAGATCATCGCCGAGGAGGGGATCACGACGTTCTTCGGCCCCACCGTCGCCTATGTCGCGCCGATCATGACCGCGAAGAAGCTCGGCATCGACTTCTCCGACTATGACTTCTCATCCATCCGCAGGTGGAACTACGGAGGGTCCCCGATCGACCGGTCGACGGCGGGAATGCTCATCGACACCTACGGCACGAACCAGTTCTACAACCTGTTCGGCATGTCCGAGATGGGTCCGACCGGATGCCTGCTCGGCCCCGAGGACCAGCTGCGCAAGGCCGGCTCCGTGGGCAGGACGGCGATGATCGGCAATGCGATGCGGGTGGTCAGAGCCGACGGGGCCGAGGCGGGGCCGGGCGACACCGGTGAGATCTGGTTCGCCGGCGACACCCGGATGCGCGAGTACCTCGGCAATCCGCAGGCGACCGAGGCGGCCTTCGACGGTGAGTGGTACAAGACCGGGGATCTCGCCCGCCTCGACGAGGACGGCTACCTGTACATCGTCGACCGGTCGAAGGACGTCATCATCGTCGGCGGGGAGAACGTGTTCTCCCTCGAGGTCGAAGAGGCGGTCATCGCCCATGACCGTGTCGCCGATGTCGCGGTCGTGGCCAAGCCTGATCCGCAGTGGGGCGAGCAGGTCGTCGCCGTCATCGCCACCACCGATGGTGAGGCCTTCGACGTCGAGGAGCTGCGGGACTTCCTGTCCGACAAGCTGGCCCGCTACAAGCTTCCGCGGGAGGTCATCATCACCGAGGAGCTCCCCCGCAACCCCTCGGGGAAACTGCTCAAACACCAGTTGCGCAGCCAGGTGGCTGCCGGCTGAGGGCCGACCGGGCATCAGCCCTGGCAGCGGACATCAATCACTTTGTCATTCTGCGTCGTTGGCGGAAGCCCGGCCCCCGAGCGATGAAGACTCCCGATCCGATGCTGCCGCGGACCCGGATGGTGGGGTACCCCTCCTGCGCGGACTCATTGGCTTTGAACGTGATGACGGCCATCGGGCTTCGAGCGAGCCCGGTGGAGTCGACTCCCCAGCTGTCGGGCACGATGAGCTTGAGTGTGCCGGTGCGGGCTGCGACGTCGATATCGATGGTCTGCAGGTCGGTGACCACATCGAGGAAGTTGAGTTCGAGCAGCACTCCTGCGGGCTCGCAGCGCAGATATGGCTTCACCGGCCAGCGACCGCGTCTGGTGAGGCCGGTCCACGGCGATCGCAGGATCTCTCGGCTGCCGGGGGACTCACCGGGGCGTGTTTCCATACGCGAACCGTCCGGGGTTCCGCTGACCGCAGTCCCCGAATTTTCCGACGGCAGCTCGGTGACGATGTCGGCGAGGATTCGATCAAGGTCGGCGGGAAATCGCGCGACTGCAACGAGTTCCATGCGGTCGTCGAGTTCTTCGACAGTGATCCTTCCCTCGCCGGCGGCGGTCCTCAAGACCTCGATGGCAGCATCTCGTTCGACGTCGCCGATGCGCACGGCGCGGTCACGGTGGTCAGGGTGGTCACGGTGGCGATCGTCTTCAGACACTTTCATCTTCCTTCCGCAGCAGTCCCGACAATACCGGTTCCTCCGCCCCTTCTTCTGCGGCTGCCGTACTCACACAAAGCGCACTGACCTCTTTCTGCAGAATCACGCGCCACGCTTCGGTGGCGGCGGGCGTGATCAGACCGAGCCGTCATGAGCTCGCGCCCACGCCAGTCTCCGTAGCCCTCGACCGGCGAACCGACCGATGCGCGGTATAGAACCGACCGACCGACGGCGGGGCCCACCCCCAGCCCACGCGTCTCACACGGCTTCGAGGGCCTGGACGGGGCTGATCGACGTCGCCGCTCGTGCAGGTTCGCGGCTGGCGACGAACACGGCGAAGAGGGTGCCGGCGATGACGGCGATGACGACCGCCCAGGGCACACTCGGGGCGAAGAGGCCGAGCAGGGGTGAGAGCAGTGTCAGCGCACCGACCCAGCCGAAGCCGATGCCCAGCGGCACGGCGACCACGCACGCGGTCAGGCTCAGCTGCAGACCCTCGGCGGCGATCATGCGGCGCACCCGCTTCGGGGTCTGCCCGAGCGCCATGAGCAGTCCGATCTCCTGAGTGCGCTGTCGCACGGAGAGCATGAGCGTGTTCGCGACGCCGATGACGGCGATGATGACGGAGAAGAGGATGAGGGCGAGCGCGAACAGCATCAACTTGTCGATGACGGTGGCCAGTGCGTCCTCGAGGCCACCCCAGCCCTCTTCGCCGAGTGATCGCGCATACCGCACCAGCTGAACGCGGAAGGTGGTCATGGCGGTGGCGAACATGACGATGAGCGTGATGCCGATGACGAGACCGATGACCGTGCGCGCATTCCGGGTGGGGTGGCGGGCGATCGTCGAGGCGGCCAACCGGGACACCGCGGTGCGCCCGCACAGCCAGCCGATCGCCGACTGCAGGGGCGGCAGGATCCACGGATGCCCGATGATGACACCGAGGAAGGTCAGGCCTGATCCGAGTGCGGTCAGCACCACGCTCATCAGGCTGATCCGGTGGTCGGCGGCCCCGATCACGGCGTTGACGAGGAACGTCAGCCCCATGGACAGCAGAACCAGCGAGGCGGTGAGTCCGCCGAGGGAGGCGCGGGCGTCCTCGGGCCGGCTCTCAACCGCCTGCGAGGTCGCCTCGATCGGTGAGATCCCCGTGATGCGGCGCGCGCCCAGGTACGCCGACAGCCAGGTCACCACGATGGTGGCGAGCGAGGGAACCGCCATGGTCGGGGCGAGGAGGGCGACCTCCTCGGTGTTGGCGTCGCCGAGGTAGTTCTGCGCCGCCGTCGCCAGCCCGGTCGACGCGGCAAAGGCGAGCAACGCGGCGGGAACGGAGATGATCAGCCCCTCCACCGAAGCGGCCCTGCGCAGCCGTTTCGATGACGCCCCGATGAGCCGCAGCAGGGCCAGTTGGCGGCTGCGACCGGCGATGATGATCGAGAACGTATTCGCGATGACGATTGCAGACACGAAGAGGGCAATGAGGAAGAAGGTGAACCCGACCATCGACAGCAGACTCTGCGCGGTCTCGGATTCGGCGATGATCTTCGCCGAGGACAGCCACGCGGTGAGGATCGCGATGCCCTGCATGATTGCGGTGCCGAAGAGAGCGGCGATGAAGACGACGAGGACGCTGGGAAAGAACTGCCGCGGGTTGCTCCGGATTTCACGCAGCGGGTTCATCGACTCACCGCAGATTCGGCGCGTTCGTCGATATCGAGCATGGTCGCGGCGATCGCCTCGGCGCTGATGGCATCGCCCAGCTCTGTCACCGGGGTGCCGTCGGCGATGAAGATGACGCGGTCGGCGTGGGCGGCGACGATCGGGTCGTGGGTGACGAGCACGATCGATTGGCCGAAGTCCCTGACGGCTTCGGACATGATCGCCATGACGTCGCGACCGGACTTCGCGTCGAGGTTGCCGGTCGGTTCGTCGGCGAAGAGGATGTCGGGCCGGGTCGCGAGCGCGCGGGCGATGGCGGTGCGCTGCTGCTGACCGCCGGAGAGTTCGTTCGGTCGGTGCTTGAGCCGGTCGGCGAGCCCGAGGCGGGCGACGAGGGTGGAGATCCAGGCCCGTTCTTCGGCGTTCGGCTTCCGGTCGTCGAGTTCGAACGGCAGCCGGATGTTCTCTTTGACGCTGAGCGTGGGCACGAGGTTGAAGGCTTGGAAGACGAACCCGATCCTGCGCCGGCGCAGGGCGGTGAGTTCATCGTCGGCGAGACCGGTGATCTCCTGCTCGCCGAGGTGGACCGTCCCCGAGGTGGGACGGTCGAGCCCGGCGAGGACGTGCATGAGAGTCGACTTGCCGGATCCCGAGGGGCCCATCACGGCGGTGAGCCGCGCCGGTGCGATGTCGAGGCTGACCCGGTTGAGTGCGGTGACCGCGGCGCCGGAGGTGTCGAAGACCTTCGAGACCTCGCGGAGTCGGGCGATGGGCATCGGCAAGCCGGTAGTCATGGTGTCCCTCAAGCGTCGGTGCTGGCTGTCTGCTCCAGACTAACGATCATCGGCGCCCTTTGACATGAAAACTGACTGACCAGTAGGTGTGACCGGCCTGGACGGGCGGGGCAGTCCGTCCAACACTGGACGTGAATGCACGAGTGGCCCGGAACAGCTTGTTCCGGGCCACTGGCGCTGGTCAGAGGTGACTCAGACGGAGCGAATTGCTCAGTCCTCGTCCTCCTCGTCCTTCTTCTCGACGACCAGGGTCTCGGTGGTGAGAACCAGAGCGGCGATCGAAGCGGCGTTGCGCAGTGCCGAGCGGGTGACCTTGACGGGGTCGATGATTCCGGCACCGATGAGGTCACCGTAATCACCGGTCGCGGCGTTGTAGCCCTGGCCGGACTCGAGGTCCTGAACCTTGGCGACGACGACGTATCCGTCCTGTCCTGCGTTCGCAGCGATCCAGCGCAGGGGCTGGACGACTCCGCGCTTGACGATGTCAGCACCGGTGGCGGCGTCCCCGGTCAGACCGAGGTCGTTGCCGACGAGGACCTTCGCCGCGTGGATCAGAGCCGATCCACCGCCGGCGACGACGCCCTCTTCGATGGCGGCACGGGTTGCGGACACGGCGTCTTCGACGCGGTGCTTACGCTCCTTAAGCTCCACCTCGGTGGCGGCGCCGACCTTGATGACAGCGACACCGCCGGAGAGCTTGGCCAAGCGCTCCTGCAGCTTCTCGCGGTCCCAGTCGGAGTCGGTGTTCTCGACCTCGGCGCGGATCTGTGCGACACGACCGGCAACAGCATCGTCCGAACCGGCACCATCGATGATCGTGGTGTTGTCCTTGGTGACGGTGATGGTGCGGGCGTTGCCGAGCTCTTCCAGGGTGACCTGGTCGAGCTTCATGCCCATGTCCGGGGTGACGACCTGGCCACCGGTGAGGACGGCGAGGTCCTCGAGGATGGCCTTGCGGCGGTCACCGAATCCGGGGGCCTTGACGGCGGCGACGTTGATGATGCCGCGCAGCTTGTTGACGACCAGGGTCGACAGAGCTTCGCCCTCGATGTCCTCGGCGATGATGAACAGCGGCTTGCCGGCCTGCTGCACCTTCTCGAGGACGGGCAGGAGCTCCTGGATGTTGGAGATCTTGCCCTGATTGATGAGGATGAGAGCGTCGGAGAGCACAGCTTCCTGACGATCGGCATCGGTCACGAAGTGCGGCGAGAGGAAGCCCTTGTCGAACTGCATTCCCTCGGTGATCTCGAGCTCAACAGATGCGGCCTGGGACTCATCGATCGTGATGACGCCGTCCTTGCCCACCTTGTCGAAGGCATCGGCGATGAGCTTGCCGATCTCTTCGGACTGAGCGGACAGTCCGGCGACGTGTGCGATCTCCGAGGAGTCGGCGACGTCGCGGGCGATGGTGCCCAGCTGATCCGAGACAGCCTCGACGGCGGTCTCGATGCCGCGCTTGAGCTGACCGGGTGCGGCACCTGCGGCGACGTTGCGCAGTCCTTCGTTGACGAAGGCCTGAGCGAGAACGGTCGCGGTGGTGGTTCCGTCACCGGCGATGTCGTTCGTCTTGGTGGCGACTTCCTTGGCCAGCTGTGCGCCGAGGTTCTCGTACGGATCGTCGACCTCGACCTCACGGGCGATGGTCACACCATCGTTCGTGATCGTGGGAGCGCCCCACTTCTTATCAAGCACGACATTGCGGCCCTTGGGCCCCAGCGTCACCTTGACGGTGTCGGCGAGAGTGTTGACACCCTTTTCGAGTGCACGACGAGCTTCGTCGTCGAATTCCAATGATTTAGGCATTCGTCCTCCTGTCTGTGAAGTAGTTGTTCAGAGGATTCAGCCGATGACGGCGAGCACGTCGCGAGCCGAGAGCACGAGGAACTCTTCGCCTGCGTACTTGACTTCGGTGCCTCCGTACTTGGAGTAGATGACCTTGTCGCCGACGGCGACGTCGACCGGCACACGGTTTCCGTTGTCAGCAACGCGGCCGGGGCCGACTGCGACAACTTCGCCTTCCTGAGGCTTTTCCTTGGCGGTTTCGGGAATGACCAGACCACTGGCGGTAGTCTGCTCTGCTTCGACCTGACGGATGACAATCCGATCTTCGAGTGGCTTGATGGAGACCGACATTTCGGGCTCTCTCCCTTCGCTGGGTTCTATTTCATTGAGTCAGACGGCGGCTGCTGCCTTGAACCTCTCGTCGTCGCGGGTGCCGAGCGATTCGACCGTCTTATGAAACTGGCACTCGATGAGTGCTAGTGCTAATTCTGACTCTAGAACGGCTTTAGCACTCGGTCAACTTGAGTGCCAACAATTCGTCATGCTCTGGGCGAAAGTTCAGTCTGGGCCCACATGCCGGCCGGGCAGCCCGGCCGGCCTGACCCGACATCCCGTGAATGCAGAGAGCGTGGGCCCCGGGATCTCTCCGCGGGGCCCACGCCCATTCCGACCGCCTCAGCTCAGTTGTCGATATCTGTTGTCAACGGCGGTCAGATCTTGTCTCAGCGAAGGCTCTGGCCGGTGCTCAGGAGCACTGCCACTGACTCCAGCCCTCTTGCGCCTGCAACTTCTTCGCACGCTGGAACTGCTCCTGCGGGCTGGCATCAGACGGGTTGCCGCTGCCACCCATGGATTGCCAGGTCGAGGGCAGGAACTGGAACAGACCGAAGTGGGTGCCGTTCGAGGCCTTCGGATTGAAATTCGATTCGCACTCGACGATCGAATACCACTTGGAGCCGGGTCCGCCGAGCATCGCCTTGATCTCGGCAGTGCTCATCGAGCCGCCGGTCGAACCGGAGTCGCCGCCGCCGGTGCTCGAGTCACCGGAGTCCGAGCCGCCGGAGTCCGAGCTTCCGGAGTCGGAGCCGCCGGTGTCAGCCGGGGTCTCCTTCTTCTTCGTGCCCTGGATGACGACCTTGGTCTTGGGTTCGGAGAGGACCTTCTCGTCCTTCTTCTCCTTCTTCACCTGCTCGCCGTTGATGGTCTTGACCTTGTAGACGACCTGCTTCTGTCCGTCCTTGCCTTCGGACTCGACCTTGGTCTCGCCCTGGTAGAGGGAGTCGGACTTCTTGGTCTCGACCTTGGCCTTGATGGCCTGCTCGTCCTTGACGGTCTTGTTCTCGACGCGGTTGACGGTGAGCACCTGGCCGTCGGAGAGCGAAGCGGACATCGGCACGGACAGGAAGTCGTCCTTCTTGAGCTTGACGCCCGACTCCGTGAGTGCTTCCTTCGCGGTGCCGACCGCGGCCGAGACCTTGTGGTCCTTGCCGTCGGCGACGATGGTGAGATCCTTCGCCGTAGTCACGTCGATGTCGTTGCCGTCTTCCTTCAGCCGTTGCTTGGCATCGGTGTTGAGGTCGGCTCCCTTCGCATCGACTCCGAGGTCGGCAAGCGCCTGACCCACGGTGTTCGCGTTGGTCCACTCGCTGGTCTTCTCTCCGTCGACGGAGAGCGAGACCTTCTTCGCGGTGTTGACGGTGATCGTCATGTCCCGGTCGACCTTCGTGTCGACGCCGGGCTTGACCTTGTCACGCTTATCGAGATCGATGTCGTGGCTGTCGAGGATGTCACCGACATCTCCGCCGAAGGTGCGGATCTCCTCGGCCTGCCCGTTGACCTCCAAGGTCACGGGCTTGTTCATGGAGACGACCGCGCCTGTGCCACCCACGAGTCCGGTAATGACGACCGCCTGTGCGGCGATCTGAACCTTGCGGTTCTTCAGAAAATCAATCACAAAATATCCCTGAGCAGAGTTTATCGACCAGTTCACTGTAACCGATTCGTTACACCGCTGGCAAAATATCACGGAAATGTAACGGTGTGAGTTTCCTGAGGACGCGTGTCACCTGGGGTTCCCCGTGTTTGCGGGGCGGTGCCGGTCGTGACATTCCCGCGCCGAGGCGGCCCACCGTTACGTGACCGCCGCCATGTTTCGCGGCCGTGTATCGCTGCCATCATTCGCTGCCGTGTATCGCCGCCATCATTCGCTGCTATGCATCGCCGCCGTGTATCGCGGCCAAGCATCGCAACGGTAAATCTGTCGCAGCGGTGATTCAGTCCCAGCTGCCGAGCGCTCTCTCCGCGTTGGCCCACACCGCCGAGCACAGATCCTCTTCGCTCATTCCGCGCACCTCGGCGAGTTTCCGGGCGGTGATCGCCGTCAGGTACGGCCCGCCGGGCTTACCGCGGTGCGGGTGCGGGGTGAGGAAGGGGGCATCGGTCTCGGTCAGCAGCAGGTCCAGCGGCGCGGCTGCCGCGGCTCGGCGCAGCTCCTCGGCGTTCTTGAACGTGAGGTTGCCTGCGAACGACATGAAGTAGCCTGCGGCCGCACACTCCCGGGCCATCGTTTCATCACCGGAGAAGCAGTGGAAGATCGTGACCTCGGGGGCGCCTTCCTCTCTGAGGATGCGCAGCACATCGGCGTGAGCCTCGCGATCATGGATCTGCAGGGCCCGACCGGTGCGCTTGGCGATCTCGATGTGGGCGCGGAAGGACCGCTGCTGCTCGGCGATGCCGTCCTCGCCCGTGCGGAAGTAGTCCAGGCCGGTCTCCCCCACCACACGCATCCGGTCGTGGGAGGTCACGAGCGTCTCGATCTCGGTCAGAGCATCGTCGAGCAGACCGCGTTCTGCCAGCCGCGGAGCCTCGTTCGGGTGGAGGGCCGCCCCGCCGAGCATCCACGTCCGGCCGTTCGCAGGAGGTGTGGGCACGGTCGAGCCTAGGGCCGGCTCGGAGATGGTGCCGGCGTATTGGGAGGCGATGAGCTCGGTCGTCCACCTCGCTGCCGGGAGATCGCATCCGATCTGGACGATACGGCGGACCCCCGCCTCGGCGGCGGTGTCGTGGAAGAAATCGAGGGAGGGGAACTCCTCCTCCGCATCCGGGGAGACCTCCGGTTCGGGTTCACCTGCGCCCAAGGGCAGACGCACACCCGTGCAGATGTCGAGGTGGGTGTGGGTGTCGACGATGGGGTGGGTCAGCGGTTCGGGCACCGGTGGATAGGTTCCGGCGGCGCGCGAGGCCATTATTCGGTTTCCTCCACGTACTTCGGGAACACGGGTTCGGGCTTCGGCAGCGGGGTGCCCGGCTCGAGCGGGAACTCCACGGCTGCGAACGATCGGGGATCGACGTCGGCGGCGGCCAGACCACCGGCGGCCGCCTCGGCGACGTTCGGGGCCAGAGCCGCGGAGGCGTATGCGGCCCCGGCGGCGACGCCGATGGCCGCTCCCGCACTCACGGTTGCCATCGCTTCGGCGCCGGACCCGGACTCGGTGGCGGTCGGCAGCACCTTCGCCCCGGCCTCACCGACTCCGGCGGGCACGCCGAGGAGGTCGAGGATCTTGCCCGCCGCATCGGGCATGACGGGCTGGATGAGGATCGAGATGATGCGCACGACCTCGATCGTCACCCACAGCACGGTGGCCATACGCTCCGGGTCGGTCTTCTTCAGCTTCCACGGCTCCTGCGCGGAGAAGTAGCGGTTGGCCTCGGACAGCACTTTCCAGCAGGCCTCGACGTAGAGGTGGAGGGCCTGGGTGTCGACGTGGCGGCGGGCCGTGTCCGGGACTGCACGTGCCAGGTTCAGAAGGGCCTCGTCCGCCTCGGTGAGGGTGCCGGGCTGCGGCACCTGGGCGTCGCAGTTCTTCTGGATCATCGACAGCGAGCGCTGGGCGAGGTTGCCGTACTCGTTGGCGAGGTCGGCGTTCTTGCGGGTGATGATCGAGTCCTTCGTGTACGAACCATCGTGGCCGTAGGAGAACTCGCGGAAGAGGAAGAAGCGCAGTGTGTCCAGGCCGAAAGCATCGACGAGGTCGAGCGGGTCGACGACGTTGCCGACGGACTTCGACATCTTCTCACCGGAGTTGAAGAGGAATCCGTGGGCGTGGACGCGTTTGGGCAGTTCGATGCCCGCGCTCATGAGGAACGCCGGCCAGTACACGCTGTGGAACCGGATGATGTCCTTGCCGATGATGTGGACGTCGGCGGGCCACCACTTGTTGAGGCGCTCGTCGTCGTTCGGGTATCCGGCGGCGGTGAGGTAGTTGGTCAGGGCGTCGATCCACACGTACATCACGTGCTTCTCATTGCCGGGGACCGGCACGCCCCAGTCGAAGGTGGTGCGGGAGACCGAGAGGTCCTTGAGCCCGGAGGCGACGAAGGAGGCGATCTCGTTGCGGCGGGAGTCCGGGCCGATGAACTCCGGATGGGTCTTGTACAGCTCGAGCAGCTTGTCCTGGTACTTCGAGAGGCGGAAGAAGTAGGACTCCTCCTCCGTCCAGGTCACCTCGGTGCGGGTCTCCGTGGACAGGCGCACACCGTCGACGACTTCGGTTTCGTCCTCGGTGTAGAAGGCCTCGTCGCGCACGGAGTACCAGCCGGCGTAGGTGTCGAGGTAGATGTCGCCGGCCTCTTCGAGCTTGCGCCAGATCGCCTTCGACGCCTCGTAGTGGTCCTCGTCGGTGGTCCGGATGAACCGGTCGAAGGTCGAGCCGAGGGCCAGCTGGGTGTCGCGGAAGTTCTTCGCGTTGTCGTCGGCGAGTTCCTTGGGGGTGATGCCGAGCTTGTTCGCCGCCTGCAGCATCTTCAGCCCGTGCTCATCCGTGCCGGTGCAGAAGAAGACCTCGTGATTGTCCAGTCGCTTGAACCGGGCGATCGTGTCGGCCGCAATGTACTCATAGGCGTGCCCGATGTGAATGGCCCCGTTGGGGTAGGCAATCGCTGTCGTCAAGTAGTAACCCATAGGTCACACAGTCTAAGGGACGCGCGGTTGCGGGCGCGCACGGGTGCTTTCAGGCCGGGGGTGCGGGCGCGCACGGGTGCTTTCAGGCCGGGGGTGCGGGCGGGCACGGGTGCTTTCGGGCCGGGGGTGCGGGCGGGACTTGGCCGAGTCTTCGCGAATAGCCCAGTCTGCGGTGAGTAGCCCATATTTGAAGGTGGGCTATTCACCTCGGACTGGGCTGAAACGGTTCGCACCCCGGCACCAAATCACGGAACCAGCGGCTGCCCGCACCGACGACGCAGTTCAGGTGCTTGAAAGAAGAGCTTCTGCCCGAAGGTCTTCGGGTTCAGAACCTCATGGAACTTGAAGCGCAACACCTTATAGCCCATCGCCAACAGTCGATTATGCTGTCGGCTCTCTTTGTTCATGACGTCAAAGCCGCCGTCAACGTACTTCTGGGTCCCATCCACATAGAGAGCGACCTTGTCCTCGCGAAGGAGGAAGTCGAGTCTTGTCAGAAGTCGGCCGTCATCGGCAATATTCACCTGCTGCACGAAGTCATGCAGCCCCAGAAGATGCAGGTTGAATGCGGCTCTGCTCTCCGCATAGCTTTCGGACAACGGCGAAGCGAGCGCGACCAGTCTCGCAGACACTTTGCCGCCCCGCGTCAGGCGGGCGATGGGCGCTCCGAATAAATCTGCGACTGCACCCGGCACCTCGTCCAGCAGGTGCGACGAATACCCGAGCCTGAAGATCAGATCTTCGTCGTTGCCGAGTAGATGCCATCTGATCACCTGTTCCATTGCGGCAAACGCCGCGGCGCTGCCGAGCTCGGCCCGCAGATCCAAGGCAGTTCGAGCCGGAGAAGTGACTCGGAGCCCCTCCACCTGGCAGACGTCTTCAGCTGAGATTGTTCGGCGTCGCCTGATCAGCTCGGGTGATTTGGTGCTTGACACGGGGTGGAACACCGACACCGGTTCATCCGGCTCGTCGAACATACCGATCCTGTGCAGCCGTGCCGCTGAGACCCCGAACACGGTGTCTTCTGCGCGGTAGTGAGGATAATGAAGGACCTGCAGACGCTTCAGATTCGCCTCGTATCTGCGCCGTTGGGAACGCTCCTTGTCGCGCTGTTCCTCGTGATACGTCATCCAAGCCGAGTCCGTGGCGAAGGGAGAGAAGTATCGGTGGGCACGGACTTCACACCGGCTGACTACCGAATAGACTCCACGCGAGACCTTCAGCAGACAGCATCCCAATGCACTACGGATATCTGCCGTGGAGGCTCCAGCATTGCGAAGATCCTTGAAATGCACGACGTTGTTCTTCATGCCGGCACACTGCCGAACCACGTTCTGATACAGCAATACTCAATTCAGTTGCTGTGGAGTCAGCTCCGGCGTCCACACAGCGACAACGTCTCAGCACGGAGTCCGTCAACAAGCGTCAGCGCTCGAGTCGAGCCGTCGTCAGCCTCCGGGAACGCGCGCCACTCGCCCCCGGGAGCACATGAGAACAGCGTCAACCAACCATTCAACCTCGCTCATAGCCCAGTTTGAGATGAATAGCCCACCTTCAAATGTGGGCTACTCACCCAAAACTGGGCTGCCAGTTGTCCACACCCTGCTGCGCACGAGTCGCGTCACTCGCGGTGAAGCCAGGCTTCGTAGACGTCGCGCTTCGACAGGCCGAACCTCTTCGCCACCTGCCCGGCCGCATCCTTCGCACGTATCCCGGACTCGACGAGTGCGCTGACCTCGCCGAGGTGGTCCTCCGGAGCCGTCTCGACTTCGGTGGCACCAGCGAGCACGAGGGTCAGCTCCCCTCGCAGTCCCGCGGCGGCGCGCTCACGCAGCGAGCCGACGGTCCCCCGCAGTGTCTCCTCGTAGGTCTTCGTCAGTTCACGGCTGATGCTCATGGGTCGGTCTTCGCCGATGACCCCGGCGAAGTCATCCATCGCGTCGGCGATCCGGTGGGGACTTTCGAAGAAGACCATCGTCCGCTTCTCCGCCTTGAGCTCCTCGAGCAGGCTCTTGCGCTGACCGGATCTGCGCGGCAGGAAGCCTTCGAAGCTGAACCGGTCGCTCGGCAGCCCGGAGACCGCGAGGGCCATGAGCACCGCGGACGGGCCCGGCGTCGACGTTATCGGCAGTCCCGCCTCGGCGCAGGCTCTGACCACGCGATAACCGGGGTCGGACACGGCCGGCATCCCCGCGTCGGAGAGCAGCACCACGGTCTGACCCGCATTGATGAGCTCGACCAGCTCGGGAGCGCGATGGCCCTCGTTGTGGTCGAAGACGCTGATGATCCGGTTCGTGTGGCTCAGCTGCAGACGCTGCGCCAGAGAGAGGAACCGGCGGGTGTCCTCGGCGGCGATGACATCGGCGGTTTCGATGGCCTGCCGCATCCGCGGACTCGCATCGCCGAGGTTGCCGATCGGAGTCCCGACGAGGATGAGTCGACCGCCGGTGAGGTCCGGACCCGACCTCGCTGGGACGGCACGGTCGTCGTCATCGGGGTCGGGCACCTCGGCGAGGGTGTCGTTGGGGTCGGGCACCTCGGCGAGGGTGTTGTCGGGGTCGAGCTGAGGCTCAGACGTGCTGGGGTCTTCGGTCAAGATGCGGCTGCTCCGGTGGCGAAGAGCAGAGCGAACGTACCGAAGTAGAAGAGGAGGATCACGCCCCAGAAGAGGAGCCACAGTCCCGTGCCGATATAGCCGACCCACAGGGCCGCGACTGCCATGCCGTCGCCGCGCTCGCCGCGTTCCTTGATCTGCTTGCGTGCGATATGGCCCATGATGACGCCGGCGATGCCACCGATGAAGACTCCGGAGACGACGCCGAAGATCGAGGCGCACATGCCGATGATGGCCAGCACATTGTTCGGCGGCAGCGGCTGGTAGACGTACCCCGGCCCACCGGCATACTGAGTGTTCGCCGCATATCCGGGATTCTGGCTGTACGACTGGGCACCGTAGCCGCCCGAGTTCGACTGGGGCTGCTGGTAGTACATGTCCGGATTGTTCCAGTTGTTCTGGCTGCTCATGATGAAGTCTCCTTGCGTCTGCCTTCAACGGTACAGAGTCGTCGATTGGGGCAAAAGGCGGGGCGGTTACAGGTCTGTCACAGTTGTGGTTTCGAAAGTCGTCGTCTGTCGTGGGCCCTCGTCTGTCGTGGGCCCTCGTCTGTCGTTGTCTGTCGTGGACCGTCGTCGTATGCCCGGGCGAGGTCAGACACTCGTGGCGCGCCCGAGGCACGAGCCTCAGCTGATCGTTCCGGTTTCGGCAGCGATGGCGAATCCCATCACCAGCGCGATGATGCCCAGGTACACCAACCAGAACACGATCCAGAAGATCATGCTCAGGTAGCCCACCCACAGTCCGGCCACGGCCATCCCGTTGCCGCGTTCGCCTCGGCGTTTGATCTGCCTGCGGGCGATGTGGCCGAAGATGATGGCGATGAAGCCGAGGAAGAAGGCCGATGAGATGAACGAGATGACGGAGAGCACCAACGCGACGATCGCCGAGGAGTTCGTCGGCGCGACCTGCCGGTAGACGACGACCGGTGCCGCATTGCCGTAGCTGGCGACCGGTGCCGCGTTGCCGTAGGTGACGGGCCCGATTCCGGGTGCCGGAGTGGGTACGGAGACAGGGCCGTGCACAGGAGCTGGCGTGTGAGCCGCCGGAGCCGCCACCTGGGCCCGCGCTGCAGGAGTGTGCATCTGGGCCCGCGCTGCAGGGGTCGCCGGCGCACGGTTCGATCCGGTGTAAGTGCACCCGATGGGCAGTACGCGGGTATCCATGTCAGTTGCTCTCCGATGGCTGTGGCGGGTGTTCGAGACACCGTGCGATCCGGTTCTCGATGACTGATGTCAACGCTATCGGGGCGTGGGTGCCCTCAACGGCGAATCGTGTTCCAGTCCTGCACCACCCGTGACAAGGCAGCACCCACCTCCGCTGAGGCGGCTCAGTACCCGCTGCCGAGCATGGCCATGAAGCCGAGTCCGAAGAATCCGATCACAATGATGAGACCCAGCAGACCGAGCGCGATGCTGACGTAGCCCATGATGAGGCCGGCAATGCCCTGCCCACGGCCGTCTTCGCCGGTGCGTTTGATCTGCCCGAGTCCGATATGGCCGAAGATCACTGCCAGCAGCGGGGCGATCCACAGGAACATCGCGACGATGCTGAACAGGATGCCGATGACAGGCACCATGGACAGCAGGCCGCAGACGAAGCCGCCGCCGAGTCCGACGATGCCCATCCACATCGACCACACGGCCATCTTGTTCGGCACGGGACGCACGATCATCGGCTGGGCGCCGTAGGTCATCGGCTGGCTGTAGGAACCCTGTTGGCCGTAGCCGTATGAGCCGGGCTGACTGTACGAACCGTAGGAACCCTGTTGGCTGTAGGCATCGGGCTGGTTGTATCCGGCCGCCTGCCCGTACGCACCGTTGGCACCGAACTGGCTGTAACCGTCCTGGCTGTAGCCGCTCTGGCCGTAACTTCCGCCCTGGCTGTAACCACCCTGGACGTAGCTTCCGCCTTGGCTGTAACCACCCTGGCTGTAGCCGCCCTGGCCGTATTGCTGACCCTGCGAGTACTGCCCCGCGCCGGAACCGTACTGTTCGGCCCCGGGACCCGAGCCGTACTGCCCAGCACCCGAGCCATACTGTTGGCCCTGCCCCGAACCGTACTGTGGCTGGGATCCGTAGTTGTTGTTGACCTGCTGCGAGCCGACCTGAGGTGGGTCGCTCGGGCGATATTCGGGGTTGTTCGACACGTTCGGCACCGTTCTCCACTCAGACACTCTTCGTTCCCTACTACCCTAGTGGTGTCGACTGCAGAACGCCCAACGATCTCGGCACAATCGTCTCCGGCGGCGTCACGCTTCCCACCACGCGCAGAGGCTCGTCGCCTGCTCCCTGCGGGTCGCATGAGAGTCCGCCCCGCCGTGATCTCTAAACTGGAAGGCGATGACACACACCGCAGACTCCCCGGCCCCCACCAGGCGCATCGCCCGCGAGCGCCGGGCCAGGCACCGCGAAAAGGTCCGCGTCGGAGCCGCAGCCATGCGCCGGAAGACCTTCCACGCCGGCATGTGGGCGACCCGCGCCCCCGTGTGGATGTGGCCGGCGCTGCTCGTCATCACCGTCATCGGCTTGGCCCTGCGTCTGTTCCGCCTCGGCTTTCCCCACCGACTGATCTTCGACGAGACCTACTACGTCAAGGACGGCTACTCGGTCTTCAACTTCGGCTACGAACGCTCGTGGCCGGAGAACGCCGACGACTCCTTCAACGCCGGCGACCCCAGCGTCATCGAACCGAGTCCCGAATACGTCGTCCACCCGCCGTTGGGCAAATGGCTCATCGGCGCAGGCATGGACATCTTCGGTGCCGACGATTCGTTCGGCTGGCGCTTCTCCGTGGCGATCATCGGCACTCTGACGATCTTCCTCATGGGCGTCATCGCCTGGAAGCTGCTGCGCTCACCGTTCTTCGCCTGCGTTGCCGCCGGCCTGCTCGCCATCGACGGCGAGCACTTCGTCCATTCCCGCACGAGCCTGCTCGACATCGTGCTCATGGCCTTCGTCCTCCTCGCCTTCTTCTTCATCCTCCTCGATCGCGAATTCGTCACGAAGCGTCTGGCCACCTGGACCCAGCGCACCTCTGAGAGCGGAAGCCTCACCCCCACGCGCGCCGAACCGCACCGGCAGTCCCCCGCCGAGGCGGCCACCCCCTCCGCAGACTCCCACGGATCCGTCGCTTCCGCAGATTCCCCCGGATCCGTCGCTTCCGTACCGGTCTCCGTCCCCACTGCCGAGGAACGAAGGCGCCACCGGAAACGGCGGGACGAGATCAATTTCGGGCCCCGCCTCGGCGTGCGTCCCTGGATCATCGCCGCGGGAATCAGCATCGGTCTGGCGATGGGCGTGAAGTGGTCGGGCCTGTACGCGGCTGCGGTGTTCGGGATTCTCCTCGTCGCGTGGGATGTGCATTCGCGGCATCGGGCCGGGGTCGTGCACCCGTGGCTGGGCGCGCTCATTCGCGACAGCATCATGTCGTTCCTCAAGTTCGTGCCGGTCGCGTTCGTCACCTATCTGGCGTGCTGGTCGGGCTGGATCCGGTCGACCGATGCGTGGGATCGGCAGTGGGCGGCCGAGAACTTCGGCTGGTGGCAGTCGCTGCCGGACTGGCTGCAGTGGTTGCCGTCGCTGGCGCACTACCACTACACGGCGTATTCGTTCCATGTCGGTCTCGACTCCGAGCACCCGTACATGTCGAACCCGTGGGGTTGGATCGTGCAATGGCGGCCGACGTCGTTCTACTACGAGTCCTACGACCACGGTTCGATGGGGTGTGTGGCGGAGAAGTGCTCCTCGGCGATCACCTCGGTCGGCAACCCCGTCATCTGGGGACTGGCACCGTTCGCCCTGCTCATCTGCCTTGTCGTATGGATCATCCGCCGCGATGTTCGCCCGGCCGTCATCCTCGGCGGCCTCGCCGCGACCTGGCTGCCCTGGTTCGCCTACCAGGACCGGACGATCTTCACCTTCTACACGATCGTCATGGTGCCGTTCGTGGTGCTCGCCGTGACCTACTGCCTCTCGCTGCTGTGGGGTCACGCGGGCAGGGACCGTAGTCCGGCAGGGGGCGGGAGTGCGGCTCGTGGCGGTCGTGGCAACGGTGCGGCAGAGGCCGGGAGTGTAGGTCGTGCCGGGAGTGTAGGTCGTGCCGGGAGTGCAGCTCGTGCCGGGGGCAGCGGTGTGGCTGGGGTCGGCAGTGCAGCGAAGCGGAGATTCGTTCGCATCTCAGCGGCTCTGTTCGCTCGCCGATTCACTGTCGGCATCATCCTCGCGGCGGCAGTCCTCGCCTTCGCCTACTTCTGGCCCGTCTACACCGGCGAAGTCATCCCGTTCTCTGCCTGGAACGACCGCATGTGGAACATCACCTGGCGCTGACCGTCTGGCCGCAGGCTACCTGGCCGTGGATCGTTTGGCCGCGCGGTACCTGACCGCTGACCGTTTGGCCGCGGGATACCTGACTCCTGACCGTTTGACCGCTGGGTGCCGCGCTTCGTCGGCCTCTCACGCCGCTGCCCCGGGCCCGAAACCAGCTTTCGTCCACGCACTTCTATATTTCGTCCGGCCTCTTCCAGGTTTCGTCCACGAATTTCCACTTTTCGTCCAAGCAGTCAGTTCGCGTCCTGATGAAATGGACGAAAAGTGTTCAAGCGGCCCACCCACGACGCAAAGGGTGCTTCGCAGCCACAAGTCGTCGCCACCAGCCCACCCGAAGCCATTGCCCGGGCCGCTCCAGCTGCCGCGCAAAGTTGTCGCGACCGCTGCCTCAGCCGCCTGCGACCGCCACCTGCAGAAACGTTGCACGCCACCGCTCTCGTCGACGCTTCAGGCGGTCCGTCACGGCTTCGCCACCGAAGGGTCGCCTCGGCGACATGGCGTGTTCACCTGGAGGTAACACCGCGTCGTTAGCGTCGAATCATTGTGAATGAGCTTTCGACGACCCACGCACCCAACGCACCCGAGCAGACGCCGGCTGCGAGCACCACCACGGCCGCAAGCGAAGCGGCAGAAAGCGCCCCCACTGCCGCGAACGCCCCCGAGCAGACACCGGCAGAACGCACCACTTCGACATCGGCCGGCACGCTACACGCCGAACCCAACGCACCAGTCGGCACGCTTCACGCCGAACCCGCCGAACCAGCCGGCACGCTTCACGCCGAACCCGCCGAACCAGCCGGCACACCCCACGCCACACCGACCGGCACGCCACACGCCGAACCCACACCCCACACACCCCGCGCGGTGGCCATCATCCCGGCGCGCGGCGGATCGAAGGGCATCCCGCTGAAGAACCTGCAGAAGGTCGCGGGAGTCTCGCTGCTGGCCCGCGCCATCAACGCCGCCCAGGCCAGCCCCAGCATCAGTCGCGTCGTCGTCTCGACCGACCACGACGGCATCGCGGCCGAAGCTCAGCGCGCCGGCGCCGAGGTGGCCCACCGTCCCGCCGAGATCGCCGGCGACACCGCGACCAGCGAATCCGCCCTCATCCACACGCTGTCGACCCTCGACGAGGACTTCGACATCACCGTGTTCATGCAGTGCACCTCCCCCTTCATCGACTCCGCCTCGATCGAGAACGCCGTCCGCACGGTCCGCGACGACGAGGCCGACGTCGTGCTCTCCGCCGTCGAGGACCACTCGTTCCTGTGGCGCCTCGACGACGATGATGCACAACAGGCCGTGGCCGTCGGACATGAGGCAAACTTCCGTCCCCGCCGCCAGGACCGAGCCAAGCACTTCAACGAGACCGGCGCCTTCTACGTCATGCGCACTGCTGGCCTGCTCGAACACGAACACCGCTTCTTCGGCCGCATCGGCATCGAGGAAGTCCCTCCCGAGCACGCCCGCGAGATCGACGACATGTCCGACCTCACCCTCGTCCGCGCCATCGCCTCCACCCAGGAGACTGCCCAGGTCATCGACGTCGACGCCCTGGTGACCGACTTCGACGGCGTCCACACCGACGACGGCGCCTACGTCGACGAGGACGGCAACGAACAGGTCCGCGTCCACCGCGGCGACGGCATGGGCATCTCCCGCCTCGTGAAGTCCGGGGTCCCGGTGATGATCCTGTCGAAGGAACGCAACCCGGTCGTGACCCGTCGCGCTGAGAAGCTCAACGTCGATGTCGCCCAGGGCATCGACAACAAGGCCCACATCCTCAACGCCTGGATCGACACCAACGGTCTCGACCCGGCCCGGGTGGCCTACGTCGGCAACGACATCAATGACCTCGAAGCCTTCGACGTCGTCGGCTGGCCCGTCGCCGTCGCCGACGCCCACCCCAAGGTCCTCGCCGCCGCCCGGGTGGTCCTAGACCGCCCCGGAGGCAGAGGCGCCGTTCGTGAGGTCTGCGACCTCATCCCGATCCCCGCCGAGGCGGCCGGCTCCCCTGCCGGCCCGACCCTGACCTCGCTGCGGACCGCCACAGGACACCCATCGACCTTCACAGACAGCCAACCGTCCACCCAGCAGCAACGGTCGTTGCTCACCAACCACGCAGCCTCGGCGCGTGCCAACCGAAAGCAGGTTTCATGACTGATCAATTCGTCCCCGTGGCCATCGGAGAACACCTCGTCGGCCCGAACCAGCCCGTGTACATGATCGGTGAGATCGGCATCAACCACAACGGAGACGTCGACATCGCCAAACAGCTCATGGACGTCGCCGTCACCGCCGGTGCCCAGGCTGTGAAATTCCAGAAGCGCAACCCCGAGGTGGCCGTCCCCGAACACCAGAAGTCGAAGATGCGCTCGACCCCGTGGGGCGAGATGACCTACATCGACTACAAGCACCGCGTCGAATTCGGCGTCGACGAATACACCGAGATCGATCGCTACGCGAAGGAAGTCGGACTGCAGTGGTTCGCCTCCCCGTGGGACACCGACTCCGTCGACTTCCTCGAGAACGAATTCGATGCGCTGTCCTACAAGGTCGCTTCGGCCTCACTGACGGACTTCGAGCTCCTGCGGGCCATCGCCGCCACCGGCAAGCCCGTCCTGTGCTCCTCGGGTATGTCCGACTGGGAGACCCTCGACCGTGCCGTCGAGGTCTTCGATCGCGACAAGCTCGTGCTCATGCACGCCACTTCGACCTACCCGCTGCCGCCCGAAGAGGTCAACCTCAAGGCGATCCCGGCCATGCGGCAGCGCTACGGAGTGCCCGTCGGCTACTCCGGTCACGAGCTCGGCCTCGAGGTCTCCTTCGCCGCCGCCGGCCTGGGCGCGGTGACCATCGAACGTCACATCACGCTCGACTCCTCGATGTGGGGCTCGGACCAGTCCGCGTCGATGGAGCCGCGCGAATTCGCCTCGCTCGTCAAGGGTGTGCGCGTCCTCGAATCCGCGTTCGGCGACGGGCACAAACGCGTCATGCCGGGCGAGGAGTCGAAGATCGATTCGCTGCGCAAGGTCACGGTCTGACCCTCACCGGACACCCGGCAGAGTCCGGACGCAAGCGCTGATTCGGCGCCATCACCTCACCGAGGCGGTGGCGCCGTTTCGCGTTCCCTCGCCGTTGGCAGGCTCGGTCCCCTCTACTCTCGCCGAGGTGGCCGAGCCGTATCTCGCCGAGGTGGCCGAGCCGTTATCGTCAGCGTCGACGAATCGCGGTGAGCCGGCGGATCCTCCACCCGATTCCGTGCCGAATCTTCCGGGCGAGGACTCGTGCCACTTCACCGGCAGTGCGGCCGCGCTCGGCTTCGAGGGCCTGACGGGCGTGTTCTTCCGCGGCGGAGATATCGGCGATCCGCTGTTCGAGTTCGACGACCTCGGCGCGATGCCGTCGGGATTCGGCGAGCGCATCATCACGGTCTTCCTCGACACTTCGCAGTCGCGCCCGGGCTCGCTTCCGAACATCGTCGAGGGTCTGTGTGTGCTCTCGTCGGGCATGGGCGAGATCGCGATCGGCCCGAGCGAGGGCGCGAGCCTGCTGAGCCGCGACCTCCTCGGATTCGGCGATGGCAGCGACGTGGAACTCCTCGGCACGGATGTCCTCCGCGGCGCGCAGAGGCGAGCCGGCAATGCCGTCCCCCGCCGCACGCAGAGGCGAGCCGGCAAAGCCGTCCCCTACCGTTCGCAGAGGCGAGCCGGCAAGCCCGTCCCCTACCGTTCGCAGAGGCGAGCCGGCGAGGCTGTCCCCTGCTGTGCCCACGGGTGCCTCGGCTCGGCCGGGCAGAGACGGCGTCGGGTGGGACCGCGCACGCAGCGAGTCGCGGATGCCGGCGAGATTCTCCGCAGTGATCGTCGCAAACCGGGCACGGGTGTCGGCGAGATCGGCCTGCAGCTCGGCACCGTGCGAGTACGCCTCCTCCAGCCCAGAGACCATCCGGTCGGCCAGCACATCGGCTGCCTCGGCGCGGTCCAACGCCGAACCCATGGGCAGCATGGAGGCGGCCGAATCCGCATCGCCCGCCTCGGCGACGGGTCTCGTTCCCTCCGGCCCGACCGGCACCACGAGTTCCGGGTGACCGATGTCGGCGGCGAAATAGCCGAGCTTCGCGTGCAGACCCAGGGAGACCGGGATCGAGCCGACCCCGAACGGGATCATCTGTGCGTGCCCGCGCCCGCCGAGCACATACGGAACCGAGGCGAAGAACTCGAGGCCGGAGAAGAACCCGACGTCATGGCCGTACAGTCGCACCTCTTCGACTTCGGCCACCTCGGCGACGATTCTGGCCGAGACCGCGGCGTCGTCGGGATGGAACGGTGTGCTCAGCACTTTCCACCCCTTGTCCACGAGGATCCGCGCGGCACGCACGGTCGCCTCGTGGATGGTCGTCGCGTCGTATCCGGCAGCGATCTGCCGCGCGTGGACGAGCATCTGGATCGCCACGGTCTTCTCTCGCGGGTCGGGTCTCCGCCCGGCCAACGGCGCGTACAGGTGATCAAGGATCGTCGTCGGGCACGGCTGGAACGCGATCCGCTCCCGCTGTCCGAGCACTCGGCTCATGGTGTCGATCGATCCGGTGTTGCGCAGGCCGAAGAAGGCCGTCCGGTCGAGCACCTGTCCGACGTGGGTGCGCATGAGTTCGTCGAACTCCGGCTGCCCGGGGAACCTGTTGTCCCCGACCGCGTAGACGATGAGGGGCACGTCGAGGGCGGCGAGCGCCTCGGCGGAGATCTTCCACTGCCACCCGGACAGCCGGTTCGGGTTCGTGTCCTGGAGGAACAGTCCACCCCCGCCGATGACGACGGCATCGGCGGTGGCGTTGATCCGGGCTACGGCCGCCTCGTCGACTTCGCGTCGCAGTGCCGCCGCCGAGGCGAACGTGAAGTTCGGCTCCGCCTGCCCGGAATCCGTACCGCCGAGGACCCGGAAGGCGTCCCTGACCACCGGGAACAGTGCCTTGTCGCCGAAGTTGCCCCAGGTCGGGATGTCGAAGTGGAAGAGTCGCAGGCTCCGCATCGGCCAAGACTATGGGCGGCGGAAGAACACCAGGTGAACGAAGGCGAACATTCCCGGACACCTGCGCGCCACTTTCCGTTCTCTTCTCACTTCTACGATCGTTCGGACGTGCCAGCAGCCCACCCGGGCCGGCACCCTGACCACCCGGGCCGCCGCCCGAACACCGCGGAGGGGTCAGGTCCGCCCGTCCCCTCCGGCTCGCGAAAGGACCACATGCCCCCACCAGTCGTCAGCGTCGTCATCGCGGCGAAGGATGCCGAGGACACCCTCGGTGGAACTCTTCAAAGCCTGGTCAACCAAGACTTCGCCGCCAACGAACTCGAGGTCATCGTCGTCAACGACGGTTCGACCGATGACACTGCCGGGGTGATCGGCGAGTATGCCGATCGGCTCAATCTCGTCGACATCCACAACCCGGAATCACGTGGGGTCTCCACCGCCCGCAACATCGCCCTCGAGGCCTCGACCGGACGCACCATCACCTACCTCGACGCCGACGACTGGTACGCCCCCGGTCACCTGCGTTCGCTCACCGACGCGATCACCGGACTCGGCGTGGATTTCGTGAAGACGAACTACCTCATCGTCAACGGCTTCAATCGGAAGCTGCGGCGGGCACCGTGTGCCAAGCACAACACGGCACTGGACCCGCGCGACCACATCCTGCCGCATGACGCCTCGACGATGGTCGACTTCCCCGAATGCTGGACCGGCATCTACTCCCGGTCCATGGCCGTCCGCGGGCTGCTCGACTTCAGCCCGGACCTGCGCACCTGCGAGGACCGCCCCTGGACGTGGCGCCACCACCTCGAAGCCGATTCCTTCGCCGTCGTCGACACGGCGGGTCTGTGCTATCGGAAGGGCAGCACCACCTCGTTGACGGCGATCTTCGACGAGCGTCAGCTCGACTTCATCCCCGCCTTCCGTTCGGTCTTCGCGATGCTCGAAGCCAGACCGGAGTTCCGCCGCTTCGAGCACAAAGCCGTGCGCAACTTCCTGTCCATCCTCTACTTCCAGATCGTCAACCGCGGCTCGTCGATGTCACGGGAGGTGCGCGAGAAGCTCAATCTCGGCGCGGTGCACACGCTCAAGACCATCGGCGACGACGTCATCGACCTCGCGCTGACGAATTACGGCGAACGCCGGCTGCCCGTGATCGACCCGATCGTCAGGAGGGCCCGCTGATGACCCAGATCATCGAGATCTCCACCCAGTACCAGCTCGCGAACCTGTCCGCTCTCATCCGCGCGGGCCGCCTCGGTGATCCGCAGCGGCGCCGGATCCTCGTCGTGGCGAACAATTCCGTCGCTCCCGAGCTCACCCCGGCTGCCGATGCCATGCCCGGGTCGGCGGGGCTGCTGAGTGACTTCGACCTCGTCGTCGATTGGAACGCCACGATCTGGCCGAACCATCCGAAGGCCTTCGGCATCTCCGGAGAACGCGCCCCGATCATGGAGCGTGCTCTGCGCCGGGAGTGGGACATCGCCGAGGCAGAACCGCTCGAACTCATCGTCGAATCCCTGCCCAGCCACCCGGCCGGCGCTCTCACGCAGATCTTCGCCACCGCCGATATCAGCGTCCACTCCGACGGACTGATGAGCTACGGTCCGATCCGCAATCCGCTCACCCTGCCGCAGTGGCAGCGGCTGCGGGCGATCTGCTACACGGATCTGCTGCCGGGCATCACTCCCCGTCAGCTGGCCGAACACGAACCCGAGCGGGTGGTGCTGCCGGCAGCGGACCTCGCCAAGGTCATCGAAGACATGACCGCCGAGGTGGCCGATGACTTGGCCAGCGCCCGCCTCGATGCGCCGATCGAGTCCAGTGCCCTCGTGCTCGGGCAGTACCTCGCGCAGCTCGACCTCATCACGGCGGAGGAAGAACTCGATCTGCACCTGCAGATGCTCGACGTGGTCAAAGACGCCGGCTTGAGCACGGTGGTCTTCAAGCCCCACCCCACCTCGGCGCGGACGACGATCGGACCGCTGCGGCGGCGCAGTGAGGAACTCGGACTCGATTTCGCCCTCGCCGATGTTCCGCTGCTCGCCGAGATCGTCGTCTCCGCCACTCGCCCCGAACTCGTCGTCTCCTGCTTCTCGACCGGGCTGGCGACCGCGAAGGGACTCTACGGCTGTGCGACCGCGGCCGTCGGCACCACGGAGCTCTTGGCCGCACTCGCGCCGTATCAGAACAGCAACCGCATCCCGCTGACGATCATCGATGCCCTCCACTCGGGCAGGTATGCCCTCCCGGGCACCCTCGCCGAGGCGGGGGCCGGGTCAGGTGCGCCCGCCGGGTCAGGGGCGCACGCTGGGTCAGGGGCGCCCGCCGGGTCAGGTGCGCCGCGTGACCTCAATCCGCTCATCGATGCCGTCACGTACTGCATGCAGTCGAAGTCCGCCTCGTATCTGCGGCAGAAGGCGATCGACTTCCTCGACGGTGCGGTCGGCGGACCGGATATGAAGTACTTCAAGCGCAAACGACTGACCGCGCTCGATCTGCCCGGGCGGCTGGAGATGCCCCGGCATCGGAAGACGCTCAGCGCTGCCAAACAGCGACTGATCTCGCAGGCGAAACGCACACAGCACGTGCTCAAGGACTACGGCATCACCGTCGATACATCGAAGCTGAGGAAGAATGGCTGAGCTGCTCATGGCTGAGAATACTGCGACGAACCCGAAGAAGACCCAGAAGGCTGTCGAGAAGACTGTCGAGACGACAGCGGAGAATACTGCCGAGAAGAAGGGCACCGGGCTCGCCTCGGTCGCCTTCGTCGAATCCCCTCTGCAGTTCCTCTCCGCTCTCGAATCCCACGAGCCGACCGAGGATCTGCTCATCCGAGCGCGGGCGAGCGCGAAGGGGATGACTTCCTTCCTCGACGCCTTCGACACCGACTGGCTGCCGAAGAACGTCCGCGTCGAACGTGACGGGGCGAAGCCGAAACTGCTGCGCAAGACGCACTTCGATCGGATCTACCTCGGCGATGCCTGCTCCGGTCAGGTGCACAAAGCCTTGGCGCTTGCGTATCTGGAGCGTCGCATGCCCGAGGTCGTCATCCTCGACGACGGTCTGGCCACGTATTCGACGATCGAGATCCTCACCGCCAAGCGCGGTCCCCTCGTCCGGCCGCGGCAGAAGCTCAAGGCCTCCCGCACGGTCATGGCCGCGCACGTCGCCGACCGGCTGCGAGGTCTGGCGACGGTGGGCAAGCTGCGTTGGCATACCGCGCTGCCGGTGGCGAAGCCGTTGCGCACAGCGTTCCTCAAGGTCGGCGGCGAGATCACCCGCCACAAGTTCGAACACCTCCAGACCCTGCCTACCGGCGGCAGTCACCCGCGCGACAACCCGGTCATCGGTTCGTCACTGGCCGCCGATGGGCTCATCGACGCGATGGCCTACCGGGCGTGGGTCGGTGACATCATCGACGCCCACGGGTCGATCACCTACTACCCGCACCGGCGTGAGACCGAGGAGTTCCTCGCCGATCTCGCCCGCGATGATCGGGTGCGGATCAAGAATCTCGGTCTCCCGATCGAGCTGCGGCTGATCAACCTGCCGCCGGATTCGACGATCCGCAGCCTGCCTTCGACCGCTGCGGTGTCCCTGGCGGTGCTCAATCCGGAGGTCACCATCGACGTCACCGAGATCCCCGCGAAGTGGTGGACCGGGGCCTCGCCCGATAGTCTGCGACAGTCCCTCAACGCCCAATCGGTCAAGGCTGATGACGATTCCTGAACCAGTGGATCCCTACTTCAGCGGGCCTGTCCTGCCTCCTCGCCGATCACAGGGCTCCGAGCCGATCCGCATCCTCTCGGTCTCCGACAGCGAGTCCTATCTCAAGTGGGCGACCCAGCTGCTGTCGACCCTTCCGGATGTCGAGGGCCGAGTCTTCCTCATCGACAGTCCGATCCTGCCGACCGACGAACAGATCGCCAGCGCCGTCGCCGGCACCGATTGGCAGCACCGTGAGATCCCCGTCATCTCCCGCACCGACCTCGCCCAGATCATCGCCGACCACTCCCCCGACATCGTCCTCGGCGCCGCCACCGGACCGATCGTCGCCCAGGTCTTCCTCACCGCGCACACCCGCGCCGACCGCCCCGCGCTCGTGTCCGGTCTGCCCGGGATGGGCCTGCCGGCCAGCCGCAAGGGGATGAATTATCGCCGGCTCATAGATGCCTTCATCGCCCATTCGACCGCCGAGGTGGCCGCGTACACCGAGGCCAGCACCGCTGCGCAGGTGCCCTGTGAGGTCCTGCTGGCCCGCCTGCCGATGTTGCGATCGACCTCGGTTCCGCAGGTGAGAGACTCAGCGAGGATCCCGCAGTCTCTGATCTTCGCACCGCAGGCGAAGGTCCCGCAGTCGGCGGAGGATCGCACCGCGATCGTCGCGGCCCTCACGGATTTCGCTCACCGCCATCCCGAGTCCAGGACCGTCATCAAGCTGCGCTCCCGTCCCGGCGAGTTCGAGACCCATCACGAGCAGCACTCCTACGTTGAGATCCTCGATGAGCTTCGCGAACAGGGCCGGCCCGGTGCCGATCGCGTCGAGTTCGGGTTCGGGCCCCTCGATGAGTTCCTCGTCCCCGGGGCCGGACTGGTCACCGTCTCCTCGACCGCGGCACTCGAATCCATCGATCGCGGCATCCCCACCCTGCTGATCTCGGACTTCGGTTTCAGCGCCGAGCTGCTCAACGAGGTCTTCGCCGACTCCGACGCCACCGGCACCCTCGCCGAGGTGGCCGCCGGGTCGATCGGGTTCCCCTCCCCTGAATGGCTGGTCCGCAACTACTTCCATCCCGTCACCGGTGCCCTGCGGCGTCACCTGGGGCTGCTCGCACTGCGGGCCCGGACCGGGCAGCTGCCGAACCGCCGATCGGCGGTGCTCAGGCAGAAGCGTGTGCTCATCCGTGCCGAGCTGCGGACCGTGACCCCGGCCCCTCTCGTACGCACCTACCGCAGGCTGCGCTACCAGCGCTGAGGCTCTCCCCAGCTCGGGCTGACCGCCGAGAAACTGCCTGGCTGCCGAGAAACGGGTGCAGGCCGCCGTGACTCGACGCTCCTCCCGTTTTTCGGTGGTGCTGCTGCGGAACTCAATCCCGGTCGTCGGGGACTCGGCTCGGCTCCTCCAAGGGCACGACCACCTCGGTGTCGGGGGCTTCGTCCTTGAAGACCCAGGTGCGGTAGGCGTAGAAGCGGAAGAGCATAGCCAGGCCGATGCCGATGACGTTCGTGGAGAGGTTGTAGGTCAGCTGATCGCGCATGTCGAGCAGGTACCAGGTGACACCGAGCGGGATGACCGAGATGACCATGCCAGCGAGGTTGACGGCGACGAAGAGGACGATCCCGCGCACGTTCGACGGGGTCTGTCGGTCCCCGTAGGTCCAGAGTTTGTTGCCGATCCACACGACGATCATGGCCAGAATCGTCGAGATGATCTTCGACTTGATCGGACTGCCCTCGAGCAGGGCGGGGATCGGACCGATGCCATAGGCCAGCAGGTTCGACAGCCCCACATCGACGATATAGCCGAACCCGCCGACGGTGAGGAACTTGAAGGCTTCCACCGCGAGGCGTCGAAGGCGGGCCGATGCAGACTCTTTCATGACTGCCCCCAGTCTATGCGGCGAAGTTCTGCACTCTCTGCAAGCCAAGCCGGGCGGCGTGGCCGCACACTCAGGGCCGCACGCGCAGGGCCGCACACGTCTGGCCGTGCCAGAGCGCGTGCGCGGCCCCAGTGCCTCACCTGCCGTTTCCTACTTCACGTATTTGGGGAAGTCGGCCGGCTCGCCGGGTTGGGCCGCTTCACTCATGTCGATGCCGTAGTCGCGAGCGAATTTGAGCTCCGTGCCGGTGTAGATGCCCTCGTCACGCTCGTCCAGGGTGAAGACTCGGGCTCCGCGCAGTCGATTCCTGTCTGCTCCTTCGAGACCGTAGGGCGCGAAACCGGTCGCCGGGGAATAGCCGAGCTCGATGCCGTAGTAGCTGCCGGTGTAGCTGTTGATGTGATCGTGGCCGACGTAGAGACCGCGGATGTCCCCGCGATGGAGCATCGCGTTGAACATTCCGGAGTTGAAGGGACCGGGACACTCATCTTCGTTGCGTTCCCCGACGTTCGAATGCTTCTTCTTCGCGCGCTCGTGGTCTGCGTCGCTGCGGGAGTCGATGCTCGCGAACCACATCGCCCGGTGCTCGTGAAGCGCGATGTGCTGGAACACCAGCCCGGGCACCGCGGCTCCGCGGCGCTTCTCGAGCTCGCGGGAGGTCTGCGCATACCATTCGACTTGATCGAAGCGCAGCCAGTCCCAGTCCGGGTAGCCTTCGAAGTCCTGGCCGGCGATCTCATCAGGTGCATAGCGACCGGAATCGAGCAGCCAGACGGCGAAGGCGTCCTTCTTTCCCTGCCCCGAGGCGATGGTGATCACCTGGTTCGACGTCCCGGTGACATCGGCACCGTGGGCGTTGAGATTGTGCCGATACTGGCCGATGAAACGGATCATGTCCTGTTCATCGAATCCGGTTTCACCTGTGCTGTCCTCGTCATGGTTGCCGAAGGTCAGCGCCCAGGGGATGCCACGCTCTTCCATCGGCAACACGACGTTGTTGATAGCCTGCTTGACCTCGTGGACACTGCTCGGTCCCCCGTCGATGACGTCGCCGTTGATGACGACGAAGTCCGGCTGCACATCATCGAGTACGGCTTCCTGAAGCTCGATGGTGCGCCGATCGGTGCGATGAGAGTCCTGCGTGTCGTTGAACTGCACGATCGTGAAGCGACCGTATTGCGGGAACTCGAGCTCACCACGCACGATCCCCGCACCTTTCCCCTGCCCATTCCCGTTGCCGCCCCCGGGCTTCGCGACGGCCTCGCCGGCCCCCGTCACGGCCATTCCGGCGCCCAGTGCCGAGGCACCCGCGGCCTTGAGCATGCCGCGTCGGTTCCATGCTGCCGGTCCCCGGCGAGCATCGGCCGCCCCTGAACCGCGCCCGATTGCATCTCGATTCATATCGCCGGTGCCGTTGTCTGCCATGTCCAGGGACTCTCCTTGCTCGATTCGATTTCACCGGCGGCCGCCGGTCACGAGAACACAACCTAGGCAGTCGTTATGGCCTCAAGGTGAATTGTCCGTGACCGAAACATGAGGAGGTCGCCGACGTGAAGTGACTGTGCTGTCCGACGGCGTGACTGCGCTGCTTCGCGGTGCGCCCGCGCCGCGCCGCCACATCGCCAGTGCGAGCACCACGGCCGCGCTCACCGCCAAGGCCGGCCAGAAGGTGTACCGGAAATGGTTGGCCGGGACGATCGGGAAATACCCGAAGATGTAGCACAGCGCCGAGGAGGCCAATGCCGTGATCTCGGGCCAAAACGTGCGTGGCGCCTCGGCCGACCCGTGGCCGAACACAGATCTTCCGAGCGCAGACTGCGCCGCAGCTGTTCCCCGCGCCGATATCACGGCAGAGCCCCCGTGTGCCCGCTTCCGTGCCCGGCCTGCGAGGCCGAGCAGGATGACGGCGACGAGGGTCCAGAACCAGGGGGTGAACAGCATCGGGAACGTGCCCAAAGCGAAGTCCTCGACATAGGGGCGGACGATGAAATCGGCCTTGGGGTCCCCCTGCTCGATGCCGGCCCGTGTCGCTGCATAGTGCCACTCGTCGGGCCAGTATTCGACGCCGGAGTTGAAGAAGTAATAGGAGAACACGGCTGCGCGATATTCGGCATAGCGCAGCGGGTGGGTGATCACATGGTCGAGCCACAGTTGTCTGAGCGCATCCTGGTGGGCGATCGGTGAGAAGTCCTCTCCGCTCTCCCCCTTGCCGAAGCAGTTCCAGTACGAATCCCAGATCTCACCCTTCGCCCAGCACTTCTCACGAGCCATACTGATGTGGTCGGTGAGCTCGGGCGGGGCATCGGAGGCTTTGAGTTCAGCGTCGGGGACGGAGAACATCACGTCATCGAGGAAGATCTGGGAGATCTGCCCGGTCTTCTCAACACCCACCTGCGAAGCGATCGTCGCGTCGGTGACCTTGACGCCCGCGCCGATGAGGACGAGCACGACCAGCGAGATCACTGCGGTGAGCAGGACCGGACGCTTCGCCGCCCGTCCTCGACGTCTCCGCCACCGACTGCCCAGGCAGTACGCGCCGTAGACGACGATGGGGACGACGGCGAAGATCGCGTTCTTCCGCACTGCGACTGCATAGACGAGCAGGACCAGCGCCGGCAGCCACACCGGCCAGGCCTTGGGCACGAAGCGGGTGATGGCGACGAGCAGAACAGCCAGCAGCAGTGCCACAGCCATCTGCGTGTCCTTCCACAGGGTCATCATCTGCGAGATGACCCAGGGCGTGAACATGATGGCCGGCCCCAGCAGCGACACCCACCTCGGCGCACCCGAACGATGGACGAACACCCCGACCAGCCAGGAGGCGATGGCCAGCATTCCGACCTGGAGCACGAGCAGGCTTCCCGCCTCACCGGTGATCCCCATGAGACCCCGCCACAGCACGCCCATCACAGGCGGGTGCCAATCGGTGAAGGGATGCTTCCCGGTGGCCTGCAGGTACTGCTCGACGATGTCGACGTTGGCGCGGCCCGGATAGTACAGCCGAAGGAACACCAGTGACCAGGCCAAGGTGAGCAGCGCCAGCAGTACGTCCCACATGAGAGCTGGGGCGCGCGCCGTGCGCCGAGGTGCTCGGGAGACGCCGGTGCCGATACCCCCGGCGGTCAGGAGGAGGCGAGGGGCCCGCTGTTTCGGATCGCTCATGAAGCCAATCGCGTCCGCACCTGCTCGGCGAGCCCATCGTCGCCGTCCACCGGCAGCCCCGGCGTCCGTCGCTGGCCGACGGCAGACCCGCTGACGGCAGGCAGGCTGAGGTAGACCAAGCGTGAGGTCTCCCGTCTCGCCCGGCGCAGCCCGTCCAAGGTCAGCCCGACACTGCCGAGCAGGAAGGCCAGGCCCATGAGCGCGGTGGCGAGGATCGCGGTGGGGAACCGCGGCACCAGTCCGGTCTGCCAGAACTCCCACACCACGGGCAGACCGAACACGAGCGAGACGGCCGCGAGCAGCACGGTGAGCGTGCCGTAGAACAGACGCGGTCGTTCGTGCCGGACCAGCGCCGAGATGAGCCCGAGGATGCGCAGCCCGTCCTTGACGGTTGAGAGTTTCGACTCGCTTCCGTCGGGTCGGTCCCGGAAGTCGACGGCCACCTCGGTGGTGGGAAGGCGCAGAGACATCGTGTGCACGGTCAGCTCGGTCTCGATCTCGAACCGGCGGCTGATCGCGGGGAACGACTTGACGAAACGCCGGGAGAACACGCGGTAGCCCGAGAGCATATCGGACACCTGCGAACCGAACAGCCATCCGGTGAGTCGGTTGAACATCTTGTTCCCGGCCTCATGTCCGGGCCGGTAGGACGTGGTCTCCTGGTTGTCCTGGCGGACCCCGAGCACGTGGTCGTAGGGCCCGGTGATGAGGGTTTCGATCATCTCGGGCAGGTGGGCCGCCTCGTAGGTGTCGTCGCCGTCGATCATCACATAGATGTCAGCGTCGATGTCGGCGAAGGCCCGCCGGACGACGTTGCCTTTGCCCGGGGTGTTCTCTCGGCGCACGATGGCTCCTGCCGCGGCGGCGTGCTGCGCGGTCCGATCGCTCGAGCAGTTGTCGTAGACGTAGACCGTGATCCCCGGGACGGCGGCTCTGAGGTCGCCGACGACCTTGGCGACGGTGATCTCCTCGTTGCGGCAGGGAACGATCGCCGCTATTCTCACCGGTTCTGCGTGCATCTCCTGCCCCCTTGAGGTGTGGGCGCTCCGGTCGTGGTGTGGTCTCTCGGGTCGAGTCCGGCCCGGGGCGCAGATGAGTCGATTCCACTGGTTTACGCCTCGGACATGGACTGCGGGTTACGGGACGGGAAATAGCAATGCACCCTCCCCTGAGCATGCGCAGAAAGCGTGGATCCGCGTGCCGGCGGGCGCGGCCCGAAGAGTATGCGCTTGGTCACGAACTCCCGGTTATGCGTCCTTTTGTGACATCTTCCTGTGAGCTCTGCGTCGTTCCTTGTCATCCTGAATCGTCGGCCTTACTGGACCGTAGGTCGACCCATCCCCATTTTTCGCTGTCCACCACCGTGCGCGGCGACCGTCAACCACACGAGGAGGCGCCTGTGATCGAACTGCGCGCACTGCGGAAGGTGTTCGGAGACACCGTCGCCCTGGAGGAGATCGACCTCTCGGTCCCTGCCGGAGAGATCCACGGCATCGTCGGGCGCTCCGGCGCCGGCAAATCCACCCTCATCCGCTGCCTGACCGGACTCGAATCCCCCACCTCCGGCACCGTGTCGATCGACGGTGCCGACATCACCGACCAGACGGGACCGAGCCTGCGCGAGGCGCGCCGCAGCATCGGCATGGTCTTCCAGCACGTCAACCTCCTCGACTCGCGCACTGCGCTCAAGAACGTCGCCCACCCGCTGCAGATCGCCGGTGCGCCCAAAGCCGAACGGCTGGCCAAGGCCAGTGAGCTGCTCGAGATCGTCGGCCTCGGCGACCGCGCCGACAACTACCCTGCCCAACTCTCCGGAGGACAGAAGCAGCGCGTGGGCATCGCCCGGGCGCTGGCGGCCGAACCGAAGGTGCTGCTGTGCGATGAACCCACCTCGGCGCTGGATTCGTCGACCACGGAGCAGATCCTCACCCTCATCCGCTCCCTGCGCGACCGGCTGGGCATCACCGTCCTCATCATCACCCACGAGATGTCCGTCATCCGCGAGATCTGCGACTCCGTGACGCTGCTGGCCGACGGCAAAGTGGCGAAGACCGGGAAACTCGCCGAGGTGATCGCTGAGCCCGGTTCGGCCCTGGCGAAGGATCTCGTCCCCCTCCCACCGGTCGGCATCGACGATGGAGCCAGCCGCCTCGTCGAGGTGTCCCTGGCCGGCACCGACCTGC
Source organism: Brevibacterium sp. FAM 27836 (assembly GCF_051351055.1). Lineage (NCBI taxonomy): Bacteria > Bacillati > Actinomycetota > Actinomycetes > Micrococcales > Brevibacteriaceae > Brevibacterium > Brevibacterium sp. FAM 27836. Next base: position 2,858,951 of record NZ_CP195711.1, on the reverse strand, counting down.
CCACCGTGCTCACCGCCGCGCAGAAGGCCGGAGTCAGCGCCGAGGCGATCCTCGCCGGAGCCGTCGAGACGATCGAAGGCCGCCAGATCGGGCGGCTGCGCTTCACGGTGGCTTCGGCCGACCAGTCGACGGGCCTGATCAGCGCGCTGAAGGCCGATGGAATCTACGCGGAGGAGGCTGCCTGATGAATGACCCCATGTGGTTCGACAACCCCGCGATCACGGATCAGATGTGGCCGGCGACCATCGAGACCCTGCTCATGACCGCCTGGTCGACCGGACTCGCCGTCCTCTTCGGCCTGCCCCTGGGCATCTGGCTGTTCACCGCCTCGAAGGGCGGACTGAACTCGAACCAGTTCGTCTACCGGGTGCTGTCGTTCATCGTCGACGTCACCCGCTCGATCCCCTTCATCATCCTCATCATCGCGCTCATCCCCTTCGCCCGCTTCGTCGTCGGTTCGGCACTGGGGTGGCAGGCGACCGTCGTGTCACTGACCATCGGTGCGATCCCCTTCTATGCCCGGCTGGTCGAGAACTCGCTGCGTGAGGTCTCGGAAGGAAAGGTCGAGGCGGCACTGATGATGGGCGCCTCGAACCGGCAGGTGGTCCGTCAGGTCTACGTCCCCGAGGCGAAACCCGGTCTCATCGGAGCCGCCACGGTCACCTCGGTGACTCTGGTGTCCTACACCGCCATGGCCGGCGCCGTAGGCGGCGGCGGACTCGGTGCGCTCGCGATCTCCTACGGCTACAACCGCTACCAGGGAGACACGATGATCGCCTGCATCATCGTCCTCGTCCTCATCGTCACGCTCATCCAAGTCATCGGCGATCGTCTGGCCCGCGCGGTCGACCACCGCTGAGCCGCCTCGGCGCGGGATGTCTCCCACAGCAGACCGCGGCCTCCCCTGAACCACTGACTTCAACCCACACCACACATCAAGGAGAATCATGAAGACCAAGCTCATCGCGATCGCAGCGAGTGCGACCCTGCTGCTCTCGGGCTGCGGCCTCGTCGGCGGCGGCACCGATTCCGTCGGCGAGAAGGACGGCGACCTCACGAAGCTCACAGTCGGTGCCACACCGGTCCCGCAGGGCGATATCCTCAAGTTCGTCGACGAGAACCTCGCCGAGGATGCCGGCCTCGACATCGAGGTCACCGAGTACACGGACTACACACTGCCGAACAAGGCCCTGTCCGACGGCGACATCGACGCGAACTACTTCCAGCACAAGCCCTACCTCGATTCCGAAGTCGAGGGCCAGGGCTACGAACTCACCGGCTTCGAACCCATCAACCTCGAGCCCTTCGCCCTGTTCTCGAAGGACATCAAGGACGTCAAGGACATCCCGAAGAACGCGAAGATCGGCATCAACAACGACCCGTCCAACCAGGGCCGGGCGCTGAAGATGCTCGAGGACGCGAAGCTCATCACCATCAAGGACGGAGTCGACGCGATCGACGCGAAGCTCTCCGACGTCGAAGACAACCCGAAGAACGTGAAGTTCGTCGAGGCCGATGCCGCTCAGCTGGCCCGCACCCTCGAAGACGTCGACGCCTCGGTCATCAACGGCAACAACGCCCTCGAGGCGGGACTGAGCCCGGCCAAGGACGGAATCCTGCTCGAGGAGGCCGAGGACAACCCCTACGGCAACTTCCTCGCCGTGCGCACCGAGAACAAGGACGACGAGAACATCAAGAAGCTCGACGAGCTCCTCCACTCCCCCGAGGTGAAGAAGTTCATCGAGAAGAACTGGTCCGACGGCTCCGTCCTCCCCAGCTTCTGACCCCAATTGCTACGTGACGGCGGCCCAGCAACCTCGCGCGAGGTTGCTGGGCCGCCGTCAGGTAGTAAGGGGAGGGGGTGAGGGGTCCTTATACTCGTCACTATGCCTCAGCACTCCCCCGTCACCGTGTCGATTACTCGCACCGTCGATCCCGACAACCACCGCCGGTTCAACGCCTGGGTGCAGGCGGGCCAGGAGCTGGCTCGGGAACGCGAAGGCTATCTGGGATCCGGATGGGTGCGCACCTCCCCGGACTCGCACGAATGGCATCTGCTCTACCGGTTCGCCGATGAGAAGTCACTGCGCGCCTGGGACGAGTCCGAGGACCGCCGCTGGTGGATCGAAAGCGCGGCAGAACTCGTCGAGATCACCCGAGTCGAGCATCGCACCGGCATCGAAGGATGGTTCGAACCGCAGGGCGAGGAGACGATCACGATCCCGGAGACGGTCGTGCCGCCGCGCTGGAAGCAGGCCGTGAGCATCTTCCTGCCGTTCTTCCCGCTCAGCCTGCTCTCAACATTCCTCCTACTGCCCCACCTGCAGAGCTGGCCGACGGTTCTGGCCGTGCTGCTCAACATCTGCATCCTCACACCGCTGATGACCTACATCTTCCTGCCGATGAGCACGCGGCTGCTGCGACCTTGGCTGCAGCGCCCGCGCCGCAGGTAGCCGCCTCGACAACGTTCGCCGAGGCGGCCCCACACCACACGGCCGCGGCCCCTACCGTCCGCCGAAGCCCTCAGAACAGTCCGGTGATGTTCCCGTCCTCGTTGACGTCGATCGTCAGCGCCGAGGGCTTTCGCGGCAGTCCGGGCATCGTCATGATGTCTCCGGCGATGACGACGACGAACCCGGCGCCGGCCGACAGCCGCACGTCCTTGACCTCGATGATGTGACCGGTCGGGGCCCCGCGCAGGCTGCCGTCCGTGCTCAGCGAGTACTGGGTCTTCGCGATGCAGATCGGTGCCTCGCCGTACCCTTCGTCGGTGAACTGCTTGAGCTTGCGTTTGACCTTGGGCGGCAGGTCGACATCGGCTGCCTGGTAGATCCGCTGCGCGATGGTCCGGATCTTCTCTTCGAGAGGCTGGTCGAGGTCGTAGCTGAACCGTGCCCGGGAGGCAGGATCGACCGCGGGCGCTTCGGCATCCCCGGAGTCCGTTCCCGCGACGAAGACCGAACCGTCATCGACTGCCGGACCGGCATCACCGGCACCCGCCCCGGCAGCAGCCTCGACGACGGCTTCGGCGAGCGCCAGCGCACCCTTGCCGCCATCGGCCCAATGCGTCGATTCGACCGCGGCCACCCCGAGCTCGCGCAGGTGCGCGATCGCCGCGGTCATCTCCTCGTCGGTGTCCGTGGGGAACCGGTTGAAGCACACGACCGGGGTCAGTCCGTAGATCTCGCGCAGGTTCCTGCAGTGCAGTTCGAGGTTGCTCATCCCGCCGAGGACCGCGTCGACGTCGGTGTCGTTGACGTCCTTTACGTCGACACCGCCGTGGTACTTCAGTGCCCGCAGCGTCGCGACGACGACCACGGCCGAGGGCCAGATGCCCGCGGTCCGACACTTGATGTCGAGGAACTTCTCGGCCCCGAGGTCGGCACCGAATCCGGCCTCCGTGACGACCCAGTCGCCGAGAGTCAGGCCCGCCTTCGTCGCGAGCAGGCTGTTGCAGCCGTGAGCGATGTTCGCGAAAGGTCCGCCGTGGATGAACGCCGGTGAGTGCTCGAGAGACTGGACCAGATTCGGTGCCAGGGCGTTGCGCAGCAGCGCGGTCATCGCCCCGGCCGCGCCGATGTCGGCCACGGTGATGGGTTCGCGGGCGCGACTGTGGGCGAGCACGATGCGCCCGAGGCGCTCCTTGAGGTCCGTCAACGAGGTGGACAGGCAGAATACGGCCATGACCTCGCTGGCGACGACGATGTCGAAGGCGTCCTCGCGGGGAACGCCTCCGTTGATGCCGCCGAGGCCGACGACGACTCCGCGCAGCGCCCGGTCGTTGAGATCGACAACGCGACGGATGTGGATGCGCCGCGGATCAACATCGAGGTCATTGCCGAAGTGGATGTGATTGTCCAGCATGGTCGCTGCGAGGTTGTTCGCTGCGGCGATGGCCGCGAAGTCGCCGGTGAAATGGAGGTTGATGTCCTCCATCGGCACGACCTGAGCATACCCACCGCCGGCCGCTCCGCCCTTCATTCCGAAGACCGGGCCCATGCTCGGTTCGCGCAGCGCGAGCACGGCCTTGCCGACCTCAGGTCGGCTGCGGGCGAGTTCGTTGAGGCCGTCGGCCAAGCCGATGCTCGTCGTGGTCTTTCCTTCACCGGCTGGGGTCGGGCTCATGGCAGTGACAAGGATGAGCCTGCCGTCCGAGGCGTCCGCTGCTGCGGCGTCGAGGACGTCGATCGGCACCTTCGCCTTCGTCCAGCCGTAGGGAATGATGTCCTTCATGTCGAGGCCGAGCCCAGCGGCGACGTCGACGATGGGATCGAGCTCGGCGCTGAGCGCAATATCCATATCTGTGGTCATAAGGCCATCATGCCGCTTTTCCGAGATTTTGTGACCATCACCGACCCGAGAATTCGCGCAATGTGCACTGAGTTCCGCCCACCGCAACAATCCCTCGCCGAGGCGGCCGTCCGTTACACCCCTCCCTGCTCATCCTGCATACTCCGAGCATTCCGGACACCGTGTCATGAGATCGTGCCGGCAACCGCGGACGTGGAGGAGGAACTTCTCCGCTGAGTCCAGTGAGGTCCGCTGCGCACGAATCGCCGACAGCCGAGCTGCGATCACCTCCGCACGTCCCGCTTCACCGCGGTGCAGAATCGCCCGGATCTCGGCGAGGCTCATGCCCACGCTCTGACACGACAGCACGATCCGGCACCGGCTCAGGTGTTCGGCCGAATAGTCACGGTGCCCGCTCGTGGTCCGGTCAGGCACGACGACACGTTCGTCTTCCCAGTGTCTGAGCACATGCGCGGCCATTCCCAAATGCGCGGCCGCATCCCCGATCTTCATGACTCCATGATGACACCTTGACTTCAGGTTGACCTGAAGTTCTACTGTCTCTTCATGAGCAACCCGGAAATCCGCACCATCACCGACCGCATCACCTTGAGCGACGGTAGTGAGGTCGCCACCACAACCGTCGAACCGGCAATCGACGGGGGCCAGGACGGTCAACGCAAGGGCCGCTTCGGCGAGGTCATCATCTGCCACGGAACCCCATGGTCAGCCGGGATGTGGCTGCCTCTCGCCCGCAAGCTCGCCCGGCATGGTCGCGTCCGCCTGTGGGACATGCCCGGCTACGGCGAGTCGATTCCCGATCTTTCGGATACGTCGGCACAGCCGACGGACAATCCCATCGCCGAGGCGGCCCACGCCGTTGATCTCATCACGCAACGACGCCGCCTGGCCGAGCTCATCGACCACTGGGAAGTATCGATTCCCCACGTCATCGCCCATGACATCGGCGGCGCTGTGGCGCTCGGTGCGCACCTGCTTGAGGAATGCGATTTCGCGTCGCTGTATCTGCTCGACATCGTCACTCTCGACCCGTGGGGTTCTCCCTTCTTCCGCCTCGTTGCTGAGAACGAAGGGGTCTTCGCAGCCCTCCCTCCCCGACTCCACCGTGCATTGGTCCGCGAGTACATCGCGGGGGCGGCGGCCACGACTGCCGATGAGTCTCCGTCGAGTGAAGACCGATTGAGTCTCAGCGAGGAATGGATCGGTGCACTCGCCGCACCATGGTGCACCGACGCAGGTCAGGCAGCTTTCTACCGGCAGGTCGCCGCGCTGCGTCCCGAGCACACGGCGCCCATCGTCGACCGCCTCGGCGAGGTGCGCTGTCCGGTCCGCATCGGGTGGGGTGAGGACGACCCGTGGATTCCAGTCGAACAGGCGAATCAGCTGGCCCGCCTATTGCCGGACTCCTCCGGCACGCATTTCCCTGGTGTCGGACACCTAGTGCCTGTCGAAGCGCCCTCAGCCACGGCGGCAGAGCTCAGCGCCTGGCTTGACGCCCAACCTGCCGCCGGCTGCTCCCGCACTGCGATAAACTGACCGGTGAGGCGCTGACCTCTGCGTCGTCGACGACAGGTTCGTCGCAGAATCGGCGTCTGCCCCCAAGCAATCCGACCACCCTCACGGAGCTGGCCACAGTGTTCACACACATCTTTCTCAACGGAACTGTCGGCGTCGGAAAATCGACGACAGCGGACGAGATCGCCGTCATTCTGGCTGAGGCCGGAGTGCCGCACGCTGTGATCGATCTCGATGGCCTGCGCCGCAGTTGGCCCTGCAACGATCGCGACCCCTTCAACCACGAGATCGAAATGCAGAATCTGTCAGCTGTCGCGTCCAACTATCGGGCAGCCGGAGCCGAAGTGCTCGTGCTCGCAGGCGTGCTCGAGGACAGAGATGAGATCCCCAGGTACCGAGCAGCCTGCGGTGGTGGCCCCATGGCCGTCTGCCGGATCACCGCTGATGAAGCCGCTGGAGAAGCACGACTGCGTGGACGCCACCACGCTTCGGATGACGAATTGAAATGGCACCTGGCGCGGTTCAAAGAGCTTTCGTCGATCATCGACGAGGCCGGCGCCTTCGACGCGGTCTTCGACTCTACCCAGAGGAAGGTGCGAGACGTCGCAGTCGATGTCATCAGGTACTCGAATCCAGACCTGCTGGAGCGCCTTGACGCACCGGAGGACTAGTCGAGGTCTGTGCGCTGCGACTCCCGGCGCGTGAGTTGCGTCTCCGATGAGCGCCGTCCGTCCACGTGAGAAGGATCGGCACGGGGCGGCGAGGTCGAAGAACCCGCCCGGAACCGTTCGGGAACATCTCCGGCACCCGTGGCAAGGTCGGCGGCAAATTCGCCGAGCAGCGGCGCGAATTTCGCCCCGTGCCCTGAACAGGCCGAGACGACGACGAGTCCGTCGACCTCGTCGATGACGAAGTCCTCGTTCGGTGTGTTCGTGAACAGGCACGTGGTCTCTGCGTACGGTTCCGGAATGAGTCCCGGCAGATTCCGCTTCGCATAGTCGATCATCCGGGTCCGCATCTCCTCGGTGATCTGTCCGTCCTGGTCAAGCGCCGAACCGATCACCTTCCCACCGTTGAACTGTGCGAACTTCTGCCCCGCGAAACCGGCATCCCGCCCGCCGGGCAGCCCGTAGGTGAACATCTCACCGGATTTGTGGATGAACGTCGGCCAGGGTGTGCTCGGCCGTCCGTCCGCACCGGCATCGCGGTAGGGCATATGGAAGGCCTGCTCCTGCCGCACTTCGAATCTCGGCAATGCATCAAGGAACGTTTGCGGAAGACCAAGATCGGCGAGGAGGTCGGGCAGCCAGCCGCCAGCGGCGACGATGACGCGGTCGCCCTCGACGGATTCCCCCATCGCCGAGGTGGCACGGAAGTCGCCCGCGGATCCTCGGGCCACCTCGGTGACCGTCCAATCCGTGAGGATCCGCGCCCGCCCGGTGTTCACCGCACGGTCGAGCATGGTTGTCACCGTGGTCTCGGCGTCGATGACCCCGGCGTCAGGGTGCCACAGAACCTCGGTGTCGAAGACGAACTGCGGCCACCGTTCGGTGGCACGTGCCGGTTCGAGGACCTCGTGTTCGACTCCGACCTCCTCGAAGATCGCGGCAAGCAGTTCCGTGTGACGGGCGTCGCCGAAGTCGACGGCGCCGGTGCGAGTGATCAGCTCGGTCCCCGATTTCGCCTCGAGGTCGTCCCACAGTTCGCGGGCGCGCACAACGAGTTCGGTGTACAGGCGATCCGGATAGGCGTACCGGAAGATGCGGGCCGAACCGTGGGAGCTGCCACGGTCGTTGGCCGGAGTGTGGCGTTCGAGCACGGTGACGTCTTCGCCGCGCGCGGTCAGGGAATACGCGGCTGCGGCACCGGCCAACCCTGCTCCGATGACGATGTGGTGGGGCATGACAGTTCTCCAGTTGAGTGGGTGAAAGCGGCCGGTCTCCTATTCTTCCGCTTACTGCAGTTGGAGGTCGGTCACGCAGGTGGGTCCGTCGCTCTTCGTCGAGAATTCGGTCGCACCGGTCTTGCCTTCGGCGGTGACCTCGATGGTGCCGCTGATGTCGGACGGCACCCAGAAACCGACGAATCCGTTGTCGAAGGTCGTCGTCGACTCGTCGACCAGCGCTTCTCCAGTCTCAGAATCGGTGATCACCACGTCCACGTCCTCTCCGCTCATCTCGCCGAGGCAGGTGGTGAGGCTGTGGTAGAAGCAGTCGTGCGTCTCATCGACGAACGGGGCGATGGACACGTAGGTCTTGCCCTGCGGCAGGGCCATCGTCGCTTCCTGCTGACCGTCGGTGAGAACGAGTCCGTCGGGCTGCACCGAGGCCATGAGATCGGTGGGGCGCTCGCTGACCGGCAAGCGGTCGAGTCGGTCGATGACTTCTACCGCATCCATATCGGCGAGGTCGTGGGCGGCGAGCAGCTCCTCGCTCGATCCGGTTGCTGGGCTCTCGTCTGAACTTGTCGCCGAATCATCGCTTGGTCCGCCCGGCCCCTCGCCGACATCCGGCGCCGAGCATCCGGCCAGCGCCCAGGAAAGCGCGACGACGCCGATGATGATTCGCTTCATTCCCAACATGTTTCCCCACGTCATCACGGGTGCCAATTGGGCTGACCTATTCCTGCTCGGGCAGCATCCCGGCGGCTTCGACGGCGCTGCGGACGATCTCCTCGAGACCGAATTCGGCTTTCCAGCTCAGCAACGCCGAGATCCGGGAGACGTCGGCGACCAGGGCCGGCGGGTCACCGGCACGACGCTCGCCCATCTCGGGGACGATGTCACGATCGGTCACCTCGGCGACGGTGTCGATGACCTCCTTCACCGAGGCTCCTGTTCCGGTGCCGACGTTGAACACGGTCTCCGTGGTGCCGCCGGCCTTCATGTAGTCCAGTGCCGCGATGTGTGCTTCGGCGAGGTCCTTGACGTGGACGTAGTCACGGATGCAGGTGCCGTCGGGGGTGTCATAGTCATCGCCGAAGATGATCGGAGCCTTGCCGTCGGCCAGACGGCCGAGCACGATCGGGATGAGGTTCATGACCGCGGTGTCGGCGAGCTCAGCCCAACCGGCCCCTGCGACGTTGAAGTAGCGGAGTTTGACGGCATTGAACGTCTGCCCGCGCATCTGCGAAGAGGTGATCTGGTTGTCGATCATCCATTCGCCGATGAGCTTCGTCTGCCCGTAGGGGTTGATCGGCCTGCAGTCGAGGTCTTCACCGACCATGTCGACGTCGGGCATGCCGTAGGTCGCGGCCGAGGAGGAGAAGACGAGCGACTTGATGCCGGTGGCTTCGACGGCGGCGAGGATATTCGTCAGTGCACCGATGTTCTGCCGGTAGTACATGACCGGCTCTTCAACGGATTCCCCGACCTGCTTCTTGGCGGCGAAGTGGATGACGGAATCCACCTGGTGTTCTCTGATCGCCGCGACGAGGCGGTCCTCGGCATCGGGGGCAGCGAGGTCGAGGTCGACGACGGGCAGACCGTCGACCCGGGCCGCGAGTCCGGTGGAGAAGTCGTCGACGACGAGGACGTCGTCACCGCGTTCGGTGAGCAAACGCACCACATGCGAACCGATATATCCTGCTCCGCCGGTGACCAGAACTGCCATGGGCCGATCTCTCCTTCTCACTGTATTCAGGGCCGGTTCCAGCCGTGTCGGGCGACTGCGGCGATGGGCCCTCTCGATCGCCGAGGCTGCACCGCAGACACGGGTCGAGACGTCCGTACCAGAATACGCGGTTCTCAGGCGGTGGCCGGACTCGGCACTGGGAGCTCGGTGGAGAAACGCTCGAAATTCGCCGTCGTACTGGCCAACACCGCGGAGCACTGCAATGGTAGGAGCTGTGTGATCCGGAATCTCGACCCTCAGACTAGGTTGGCGATATGAATCTTCTCCTCATCTCTGATCCTGGGCCCCCGACCCGACGAGCGAATTCGATCAAGGACGACCTTGAGGGGATTCTTCAGCAGGAGTTCGACGGGGAGGCCACTCTCGATCTGTGCGCTGAGACGCTTCGAGTCCAATCGAATCACCAATTGGAGTTGTCGACCCTCGATGCGATCGTCGACTCCTACCCGCAGGCCGACGTCGTCATCATGCTCACCGACATCCCCCGACACACCCAGGGCAAGCCGCTCATCGCCGAGGTGCTGCCCGACCGGAAGATCGCCGTCATCTCGTGCCCCACGCTGGGGGCTCTGACGACGAAACGTCGCCTGCTCAAGATCCTCACCAGCTGCGTCAACCAGCTCGTGCCCGATGGACACCCGATCGCGAAGAAGCACCGACTGCCCCGCTGGGGTCAGTGGTCGAGCAAGGCCGACTCGGGTCGACGCACCCTGCACGCGCACACGTTCACCGGCGGGCCGCGCCTCGTCCTGGGCATGACCATGGCCAATGAGCCTCTGCGGATGGCGCGAAAGCTCTCCCGGGCCATGGCCGCGGCGGCCGCGACGGGAGCGTTCGGCATCTTCTACAGTTCGATCTGGCAGATGTCGCACTCCCTGTCCACGTCTCGGCTTCTCTCAATCGGCCTCATCGCCCTCGTCGTCATGGTCGGCTGGCTCGTCATCGTCAATCGACTGTGGGACCGTCCGGTCAACGAACGGTTGGCGCAAGTCGTGTTCTACTACAATCTGTCGACGATCCTCACCCTCATCATCTGCGTCGCCAGTCTGTATGCCACTCTGGTCATCGGCATTCTCGTCGGTGGTCTCATCGTCATCGACCCGGACTTCATGGCCCAGACGATCGGACTGTCCGAGGCGAAGTTCACCAACTACCTCGACATCGCGTGGCTCAGCGCAGCGATGGGTGTTGTAGCCGGCGCTCTCGGATCGAGCTTCGACAGCGATGTCGATGTCCGCAACCTCACTCACGCCCAGCGACTCCGCGCTCGCGTCTACACAGCGGAAAGCGACGAGGATGAGTCCAGATGAAGGGGGTTACGTCCCTTCCGCACCGAGGCTATGGTGGTGACAGACTCCGGAATCACGCAAAACCGGAGAGATTGGAGCAAGAATCATGACACAGTCAGTGACAGTTCCCGATCCACACGGCTCAGAGAAGACCCCTCGCGAGAACGCCGAACACGGCTTTGTCGCCCCCGATGCCCTGACCAAGAACCTCCAGTCAGTGCTCGTCGACTTCATTGCCCTCAGCCTCATCGCCAAACAGGCGCATTGGAACATCGTGGGCACGAACTTCCGCGACCTCCACCTCAACCTCGACGAGGTCACGGATATCGCCCGTTCGGGCAGTGATGAGATCGCCGAGCGGATGAGAGCCCTCCACGGCTCTCCGGACGGACGACCGGCTGTGGTCGCCGAACAGTCCGGGCTGCCGGAGTTCCCGAACGGGGAGATCAGCACGCACGATGCCATCGACCACGTCGTCGCATCGCTCGAGGCCACCGTGGCCACGATGCGCAACTGCCACGACGAGGTCGACTCCGCGGATCCGACGACCGCGGACATCTTCCACGGCTACATCGCCCAGCTCGAGCAGCAGGCCTGGTTCATCAGCGCCGAGACCCGAGTCCCCCGCTGATACTGCGCTGACCCAGTCAGCAGTCCTGCCCACCGGGCCGCCTCGATCCTCAACGTGATCGAGGCGGCCCGGTTTGTTGTGTCCAGACACCACGACGCTGGCGGGGCCCAGCTCCTAGATCTCATTGCGGATGAGCGCTGGGTTCCCTCGACGGCGACGACGATGACTGCTCGCCCGGCGGTGATGCAGCAGTCAGCTGGTTTTCAGGGAACGAGCTGGCCGAAAGTCGATTTGGGGAATAGATCGTCACGGTTTCGGTCACAACCGTTCATATTTCGTCATATGAGATTACCTGTTGTTATCAATTTCTTCATATTAGTTCTTTCTACTCACCGGCGGGTCCGTCTCTGACGATGACGATCATTCGTGGAGAATTCGTGTCGGCAGATCACGCGACCGCACACATCGCATATCGATCCTGTGGCCTGCGATTACGGCCCAGCCAGCATCAGGCGAGCTTGCCTTCCGCCTAAGCTACTGAATGAACTATCGTTCAACCAATCTGGCTCTTCGTAATCGAGAGTGTGGGTCAGGGATTTTCAGACACGGCGAGTCGCTGCTCAGATAGGCGTCGAGGTCTTCCGATGATGGAAGTTCTCACACCGTCCATCCGAAAGACCTCGACGTGGCCAAGCCTACTTTCTCGACGCCTGACCTCACGACCTTCTGCAGACTCAATGACCTCGATCTGACCTGCACCGGCCAACACATCACCGGGCACAAAGCCATTCTGGAATGCCGTCCAAACACTGCTGATGACTGGTGCCGACGATGTGGTGGTCACGGGATCGTTCGCGATACCGTCGTCCGCCAGCTGGCCCACGAACCTTTCGGCCACCGACCAACCACGCTTCACATTCGCCTCCGCCGTTACAAGTGCGTCGAGTGTGGCCGCGTCTGGCGTCAAGACACCACAGCTGCGGCGCCACCACGAGCGAAGATCTCGCGAACCGGCCTCGACTGGGCGTTGCGTGCTCTCGTGATCGATCACGACACCGTGTCCGTCATCGCTGCGAAACTCGCCGTGTCCTGGCACACCGCGAACTCCGCCGTCCTCGCCGAAGGTCAGCGGTTGTTGATCAACGACCCGACCCGTTTCGACGGGGTCAGCGTCATTGGTGTCGACGAGCATGTATGGCGGCACACCCGGCGTGGTGACAAGTACGTCACCGTCATCATCGACCTCACCCCGATCAGCGAGGGAACAGGCTCGGCACGTCTGCTCGACATGGTGGCTGGCCGTTCGAAGCAGGTGTTCAAACAATGGTTGAAAGACCGACCGAAAGAATGGCGTGAGGGCATCGACGTCGTCGCGATGGACGGATTCTCCGGCTTCAAAACAGCCTCAGCTGAGGAGCTGCCCGACGCTGTCGAAGTCATGGACCCCTTCCACGTCGTCAAACTCGCCGGTGATGCCCTCGACGAGGTACGTCGCCGAGTTCAGCAGGAGACAACCGGCCATCGCGGACGAGCAAAGGACCCGTTGTACCGGGCAAGAAGAACTCTTCACACGGGCAGCAGCTTACTCACGACCAAGCAGCAGGAAAGAATCGCGAACCTCTTCGCTGACCCGAACTTCACCGAAGTCGAAGTCACCTGGGCCGTCTACCAAGACATTGTCAGCGCTTACCGAACCGCGGACCGCAAAGAGGGCAAGAGACTCTTGCAAACGGTCATCGACGCCCTGACAACGAATCTGCCACCCGAACTTGTCGAGCTCAAACGGTTAGGACGAACGTTGAAGCGTCGAGCTGCTGATGTGCTCGCATTCTTCACCCGACCGGGAACGTCGAACGGTCCCACTGAAGCGATCAACGGCAGACTCGAGCATCTACGCGGGTCCGCGCTGGGATTCCGCAACCTCACGCATTACATCGCGAGGTGTCTGCTCGAGTCCGGTGGCTTCAGACCGGTTCTACACTCTCAATTACGATGAGCCACCAATCTTGCCGATCCACCCCAAACCCCCACCGATGCCTCCGACACACCCGAGCATGCTACCGAGGGGTAAGTATAACGACGCTGTAACTTTATGAATTATTCACCCATTACTTTTTGATGACTCCGTAACCTTGTAAGGGATCTACCAGGAGACTGCCCGTTTCCGCCCAGACTCTCGTCTGCGAATGATCAGGATCCAAACGATGTGGAGAACCATGAAGATACTCAGAGGCCGGCCCGGTACCGGTCGGAAAGTTGCGGTGGGCACAGTCGCCGCGGCCACAGCAGTAGGGCTGACCCTGCTGACTACGTCGCCCGGCTCAGCCGACGAACAGAACCCGAACGAAGATGCAGAAGCCTATGGGCAGCTGATCGATGCTGACATCCTGGACGCTGACGCGCTCGATGCCCTGTCGGCGTACAGCAGCTCTCCGTCGAGCACCGATGCGGACACCACACCGATCAATGCCGAAGTGCTCCAGGCCATCGGAGTCGAGCTCCCCGGAATCGGCATCCCGCTCATCAGCAGCGAGGGCGGCGATGGCCTGCTCGAGCTCGGTGACGCAGGAGTGCTCAATACCTACGGACACGCTCCTGCCTACAACGAAGCCACGGCCAGCTCCGGCGTCGTCGGAGAAGACGGCAGCCTCAACCTCGATGACATCAACAGCGGAGAGTACGGCAACGCCAAGGTCGACCTGACCTCGGTGCTCGGCCAGCTCAACCTCGACGGCGTCACCGATCAGATCGTCGATGAGCTCAGCCTCGAACTCGGCGCGATCGCGTCGACAGCGAACAGCAACGGCGAGGCCGATGACTCCGAGTACGCTGTTGCCGATGGCATCCTCACAGTCTCGAGCCCCGCAGTGGGCAACCTCTCGGGCGCTCTCAATGACGTCGTCGACGATGCAGGCGGCACTCTCGAAGAGGTCATCGGCGACGAGGGTCTAGTCAATGCGCTTACCGGTGTTGGTGTCGATGTCAGCATTCCGCTCCTCGCATCGGTCACGGTCGGCGGGGATGACGCCAAGGTCTCCGTCGAGGTGCGCGACGCACTGAACAGCGTTGTCGAGAACGTCGTCAACGAGGCACTCGAAGACGAGGCGGGCATCGTCTCGATCGATCTCGCAAACGGCGACATCAAGATCGACCTCGCGAAGATCGTCAAGGGCGGGGACGCCTCAGACCTCAACGGTCTCGACCCGAACACTCAGGTCCTCACCTCGGATACGATCTCGAAGATCACCGATGCCGTTGCGGATGCCCTCGGGGCACTCTCTGGCAAGGTGAATGACACCCTGACTGATGCGCTCAACGACGTGCACCTAGTCATCGACCTGCCCGCCAGCATCAAGCTGCTGGGCGGAAGCGCAGCAAACGGATCAATCAACGTCGACGCCACTCTTGGACAGCTGGCAGGCACTGATGAGTCTGATCCGACCATCGAGACCAACCTTGATCTGCTTGGCATTCCGGTCGGCACGGTGCTCAATGCCATCACTGAACCGCTGATCAGCTCCCTGCTCGGCGTCACCAAGCCGCTCATCGGCGGAATCCTCGACTCGACGGCCGAGCAGGTCGCCGGCAGCGTCACAGGCCTCGTCAACCCACTCCTGACCTCTCTCGACCCGGTCTTCGAGGCACTCAACCAGGTCGTGGATCTCACGATCAACGAGCAGCCGACTGCGAAGGACCCCGCAGACGAGAGCCAGGTCAAGGGCACCAACGGACCCGGCTTCACCGTCAGCGCGGTGAGCCTGGAACTGCTCCCGGCCGCCGATGCCATCGACATCAACCTGGCCTCGTCCTCGGTCCGTGCGACCGCGGAAGCACCGGACCCGGGCGATGACGATGCGAACGCCAACGCAGCGGCCTCGGCATCGGCTTCGGCCGACGCCGACGGTGACAACAACCCCGCCGCCCAGGCGGCATCCGAGGCAGCTGCCGACAACAATGCCGACAACACGGCATCGGCAGCAGCTGACGAGAACGCCGAAGCAGCGGCAGAGTCGGCAGCGACCGAGGACGCTTCGTCCGAGGCTTCGGCTGATTCGACCACGGACGAGAACGCTTCGTCGACAGCAGCCTCGCAGGCCGCCGCAGAAGCCGATAACACCGATGACACGAACGCAGAGGCATCGACGGCTTCGGACGCGAACTCCGCAGCCGCTTCGGAAGCGGCTTCAACAGCTGATTCGTCGAATGAGGCTTCCGCAGAGGCAGCAGCCAACGCGAATGCCGCAGCGGATCCCGACGCGGCAAACGAAGCGGATGCGAATGCCAATGTGAACGCCGCCGCTTCGGCCTCGGCCTCGGCCAACGCCGATGACAACAACAACGCGGTCGCCGAGGCAGCCGCTCAGGCAGCCGCCAACAACGATGCCAACAACACGGCATCGGCAGCAGCCGACGAGAACGCTGAAGCAGCCGCGGAATCGGCCGCAAACGAAGAGGCCTCCTCGGAGACCTCGGCGGATGCGACGAGCGAGACCAACGCCTCGGCACAGCAGGCAGCCAACGCCGCCGCAAACGCCGACGACACGGACTCGACGAACGCGAACGCCTCGGCCGCAGCTGATGCGAATCCGGCAGCAGCTGCATCCGCTGCCTCGACCGCAGACTCTTCTTCGGAAGCTTCTGCCAACGCAGCGGCTGACGCTGACGGCAACGACGACGGAGCCGCGGCCACCGCTTCGGATGACTCCGATGCGAATGCCAATGTGAACGCTGCTGCTTCGGCCTCGGCTTCGGCCAACGCCGATGACAACAACAACGCGGTCGCCGAGGCAGCCGCTCAGGCAGCTGCCGACAACGATGCCAACAACACGGCATCGGCAGCAGCCGACGAGAACGCTGAAGCAGCCGCCGAATCCGCCGCCAACGAAGAGGCCTCCTCAGAGACCTCGACCGACGCGACCACGGAAACCAACGCTGCAGCCAACCAGGCAGCCCAGGCAGCCGCGACCGCGGACAACGACGATGACTCGAACGCACAGGCTTCTGCCGCTGCGAACGACAACGCCGGTGCCGCCGCTTCGGCAGCGTCGACGGCTGACTCCTCCTCGGAGGCGTCGGCTGCCGCAGCAGCAGACGGTGACGAAGCTGACGCAGCAGCTGAAGGCGCCGAGGCGAATGCTTCGACGGACGGCGACGAGGCCAACGCATCGTCGGCAGACGACGCGGACGAGGCTTCGGCGAGCGCCGACTCCGAGAAGGCAGCATCCGCTGACTCGGATCAGGCAGCCTCGGCCAACGCCGGATCGTCGGCCAGCTCTTCGGCCAACGCTTCGGCTGGCGCCAATGCCTCGGCCGGTTCGAGCACGAACGCCTCGGGCAACAGCAATGGCGGAGACCTGCCGCGGACGGGTACCGACGGTATCCCGGCCATGGCCGGATTCGCCGCACTGCTCCTCGCCGGTGGTGCAGCAGCGGTGTGGGCGACCCGCCGCTACCGCGCCTCGGCAGGCAAGCACTGAGAATAGATCGGCTCAGAGACTGAGCTGACGCCACAACGGCGGGGTCGGAGTGAGAACTCCGGCCCCGCCGTTCGTGTGCCGGCAGCTTACGCGGCCCCACCGCCAGAGCGCGGGCGATCGCGATGTCCCGCCGCTACCACCCCAGCGAAAAAGCCTGCGAGAGCTACAACCCTCGCCCGGCTTCCCAGGGCTCTTCGGAGGCCCCGGTGATGAGCGCGTTGACCGACATCGCCTGAGCATCGGTGAATGAGGCGACATAATCCACGACCGCCCGCGCCCGTCCCCGTCGGACGATCGCAGTGGCACCTTCCTCCCCCAGTGCTTCGGGATTGCGTGCGTACAGGTCCTGGTACTCCTGCGTGGCCGCCTCGACGGAATCGAGCAGGCGCCGCGGAATCCGGGTCGCCTCATCGGGGTCGAGCAGCCATTCGTGGAACTCTTCGACCAGCGAGGCGATGATCCGCGTCTGCCCGCGCTGATAGACGGCGAGGTCGGAGCGTTCAAGCACGAACTTCGCGTGGACGAACTTGAGCACGACGACATCGTGCCAGGCCTCCTGGCTCAGCCGCACATGACCGCTGCGGATATGCGGGTCCGGATCGACGACGATCGAGGCCTGCAGCCGGTCGATCCACCGCCGCGTGAACCCGGTGACAGCCCGATCGGCTTCCAATCCCCCGTCATAGGGAACACCGAGGAGCCCTTCGACGAGATCCCGGTTGGCCCGCTCCACCGAGGCCCGGAAGGCCTCTTCGGAGGCAATCCACGGATCCTTCTCCCGGGTGTGCCGCCGGATCGCCTCGAGCGCATGGCCGGGCCGCCGCCGGTCGAGTTCGGAGACATCGAGGGCCGCGAGTTCGCGGCAGTCCCGCAGCCACCGCCCGAGCTCGGCAGACACGGACGTGTACTGCAGCACATTCGACCGATAGAAGTCGTCGAGGTCGTGCACCGCATAGGCGATATCGTCGGCGACATCCATGACCGCGCACTCAAGCGTCTGCTGATACCGCCCGATCGCCGGGAACGCCGAGAGCACATCCGCCATCTCATCGACCTCGGTGGCATAGGCAGAGAACTTCATCGCCCCCTCGGACACCTCATCGCCGACGCCCCGCGGCATCCGTGCGGCCGAATCCGGCCGATCCCCGCTCCACTCCCCCCGCTCCCACGGGTACTTGAGCACCGCGGCCCGCACCGCCCGTGTGAGGTTGAGACCGCGCGCTGTCGCCTCGCAGCTGTCAAGCGCGGTGAGGATCCGAAACGTCTGCGCGTTGCCCTCGAATCCGTCGTCGAGGCGCAGCAGCGTTCGCGACACCCGGTCGAGCTCTTTCTCGCCGAGGTGGCCGAACGGCGGGTGCCCCAAAT
This sequence comes from Brevibacterium sp. FAM 27836, assembly GCF_051351055.1. Taxonomy (NCBI): domain Bacteria; kingdom Bacillati; phylum Actinomycetota; class Actinomycetes; order Micrococcales; family Brevibacteriaceae; genus Brevibacterium; species Brevibacterium sp. FAM 27836. The sequence continues at coordinate 2,840,791 of NZ_CP195711.1, read as the reverse complement.
CGTGGGCGGCCGCTGCCGCCTGCACGACCACAGGGTCACATCCGCCGAGGCGGCCGACGAGTTCCCGTGTCCGCTCATCACCGTTGTTCAACGTGATCGCGATCGACCGGGCCACCGCGGAGACCTTGAGCGAATGGGTGAGTCGATTGTGGATGACGGTGCCGGAACCGGCCTGCGGGATGACCTGCGTGACCGAGGCCAGGCGAGAGAAGAACGGGGAGAAGCGGATCCGTTCGATATCGACGCGGAATTCGTCCTCTCCGGGCCGGGCCTCCTCGGCGACGTTGCGGTCACGGCCGCCGGTCGTGTGAAATCTCTGACGCTCCATCACCTCAGACTACCGAGTTCGCGCTTCGCTCGGGGCGAGATCCTTGAGACTCAGATCACGGTGACGTATTGTCAGAAGACCTGTAGGAGGTGGTCATCATGACCGGAGTCAATGAAGATTTCTACCAGCCCCAGACCCATCCCGGCGACATCATCGAAGTCGAGGACGAAGAGACCGGTGAAATGGTCAAGCACGTGATCTACCTCGACGAATTCGGCAACGGCACGAAGACGCGACCGCTGACGGAGGATGAGCTCAAAGACCTCGACGACGCCTGACCGGCTCTTCACCAGCGGGCACGCACTGTTTCGGTCGGGCCGTCGACTTCGGTGAAGCCGGCGTCGACGACGCTGACCTGTTGCGCGCCTGCAGCCCATGAGTTCGTCGTCGCTGTGATCACGCGCAGGCTGAAATCAGCTTCGCGCCACCGCTGGCGCACGGCCTCGGGCATCTGCTCGAATGCCAGCTGTGCGGCGTGACCGCATTGGGCGGCGGCCTTCCCTGTCGTCAGCGTCAGGTGCGGGGAGAGTTCGATCGTCACGACCGCCTCGGCGGCGGGGACCGAAGTTTCGCCCTCATCGGGGAACTCGGTTCCGCCCACCTGGAGCTTCTTCAGCTCATGCGGCAGCGGTTCGACGGGACCGGGCGCGAACACGAATGCCTCGGCGGGGGCGAAGTCGTCGTTGCCGCCGAAGGTCACGCCCACGCATCCCAGGGCGCGAGCGTCGTCGAGCTTCTTGCCGTCGCCCCGGCGCACGACCTTGCGGATGGCTCCGTCGCGCCAGTGCGCGACGGCGTCGTTCCACTCGCCTCCCGGTTGGGCGCGCGGGTCGTCGAGGAAGGTGACGACGGCTCGGGCGGTGGCCTCGAGGACGTCGATGTGGCGGGCGATGGCGGTCTTCGACCGGCGCACGACGATCGGCAGGGACCAGGGGATGTCATGGTCGGTTTCGTGTCGGCGCATGTGTTCGGTCAAATTCTCACTCCTGCTCAAACCTGGGAAGTGCGCAATCGCACTCCCGATCTCATAACGTCGCCGCCGGTGAGTTATTCCTCGACGATCCGGACAGCGGACGATGCTGGCTTCCTGAATGGCGGTTCAGTTAGGGTGGGCCCGAACTGAACCACCGACCCAGGGAACGAGAGTCGTGTCGAAATCGAGCCACCGCGAAGTCAGCGCCGCCGACCTGTCCCGAGGCAGACGCATCATGCTGCTCATCCTCGTCAGCATGGGCAGTTCGATCCTGTTCGCTCCGCCCTACCTCAAGAACGTCTTCTACGATCCGCTGCTCGACGCCCTCGACATCAACAATGCCCAGATCGGATGGCTCGTCAGCGCCTACGCGATCACCGCAACGATCTGCTATCTGCCTTCGGGCTTCATCGCCGACCGCATCCGCGTGAGAACCCTGGCCACGACCGGTTACCTCATCACAGCGATGCTCACGTTCGTCTACGCAGCCCTTCCCGGCTTCGGCACACTGCTCGCCGTGTTCGTGGGGATGGGACTGTCGACGATCCTCATCTGGTGGGGTGTGCGCTTCAAGCTCGTCCGGCTGATCTCCGACGCCGATGGCTATGCCCGCAACATCGGTCTCAGCTACGGCATCTACGGTGCCGTCGGACTCGTCCTCGGCTTCGTCGAGGTCGGGATCCTCTCCGCCTTCGCCGAGCGCGCCGACCTCGGTGTGCGCACCATCCTGATGATGTTGGGCGGACTCATCTTCCTCCTCGCCATCGCCTCCCATCTGCTCACCCCGCGCTTCGCCGGTGAGATCGAGCATCCCGGTGAAGGCTTCAAGCTCGCCGATCTCACTCGCGTCTTCGGCTCCCCCGTCGTCTGGCTGGCCGCCGGGACGATGTTCTTCGTCTACTTCGTCTACACGGGCGTGGCCTATACGACCCCCTATCTCTCCACGGTCTTCGCCGCCCCGGCCGCTGTGGTCTCTGCCGTCAGCGTGATCCGCACCTATGGGATCACTCTGCTGGCCGGCCCGGCCTTCGGTGCTCTGGCCACGAAAGCCCGCTCCCCGTCGCGGGTGATCATCATCGCCTCAATCGTCATCGCCGTCGCACTGGCCGCCCTCATCGCCATTCCCTCCGGCCCGGTGCTGGTCATCGTCGCCGCAGTCATCGTCGTGGCCCTCGGCTTCCTCGCCAACGGCTGCTACGGGATCGCCTCGTCCCAGTTGAGCGAGGGCCGGGTCGGGCTCGACATGTTCGGGGCGGCATCGGGCCTGCTCTCGGTCATCGGCTTCCTGCCCGACACCTTCTCCAGCGTATGGTTCGGCGCCATCATCGATGACCGCGGGTCCGGGGCCTACCCGATCATCTTCACCATCCTCATCGCCTGTTCCCTGCTCGCCGCTGTGCTCAGCTACGCCCTGATCCTGTGGGTCAGGCGAACCGGCGGCCAGGCCGCCGTCGAAGAATCAGAGGCACCCGATGCCCCCGCCTCCTCGTGAGCGTCGCATCGGCCGTACCCTGCCCCACGGGGCCCTTTCACCGCACCAACCATCGGAGGCGAACATGCCCATCAACGAAGCCGCTGCTCCTTCAGCCGCAAACACCGAGATCCCCGCATTCATCCTCACCGCGATGACCGACCAGATGCGGACCGTGCTCGACACACAGGCAGCACGAGCCGCGGAATGCACCCAAGCGGGACAGCGCGCAGTCGGTGCCGAGATGGACGCTGAGACCGCACGGCTGGCGGCGATGCGTGCCGAATACCGAGCCGAGCGCTCCTTCTGGAACGCGGGCGGCCCGCCGATGGCCGAAACCGTCGATACGGTCATCGACACGGCCGGGGCGCAGGTTCCCATCCGCATCCATCGCCCCACCGCCGAGGCGGTCATGCCGGGCATCGTCTTCCTCCATGGAGGCGGCTTCACCGTCGGTGACCTCGACACCCATGATCGGATCATGCGGGTCATCGCCGCCGAGAGCGGTGCCGCGGTCATCGGCGTCGACTATTCGCTCTCCCCCGAATCGAAATTCCCACAGGCCCTGCATGAGGTCGCCGGCGTCATCGACCATTTCGTCAACAGCGGCAACGACTTCGGCGTCGACGGAACCCGCCTGGCGGTCGCCGGCGACTCCGCCGGGGCCATGCTCACACTCGGTTCCGCTCTGCTGCTGCGCGACGATCCCGAAAGCATCGACGCCGATCCCCGGACCTTCTCCGCACTGCACGCTCTGCTGCTCTTCTACGGCGGACACGGTCTCGTCGATTCCGCGAGCAGGCGTCTCTACGGCGGTGGCTGGGACGGAATGAGCCGCAAGGATCTCGACTCGATCACCACCGAGCACTTCGCCTCACCGGCCGATGCCTCCTCGCCCTATGTCGACCACCTCGAGGCCGAGCTGGCGGGTCTTCCCCCGGTCTTCATCGCCGCGGCCGGGCTCGATCCCCTCCGCGATGACAGCGAGGCCCTGTCAGTGCGACTCGAAGAGGCCGGCACACCGGTCGACTACCACCTGTATCCGGGAGTGCTCCACTCATTCCTCCACTTCGGTCGGATGCTCGACGAAGCCGGAGATGTCCTCACCCGCAGCGCCGCTTTCGCCGCCGCACACCTCTGAGCCGACCGCCGGACACAGCACACCTCGGAGGCCACCGACACAGCACAGAGCCCGGCACCTGGATGTCAGGTGCCGGGCTCTGCGAACGTGGTCGTCAGTAGTGCGCAGGCGGGTCGCTGGCAGGAAAGGACTCGTCTTCCCACTCATCGACCAGTTCGTCCTGCTGGTCCTTGTCGACGGAATCGGTTCCGGGCTTCTCTGCGAGGTCGTCCCTGGCTTCTTCGGGCACCCGGGCCGGCGACTGCTCGTTCTTCTCGTTGTCATCAGACATGGAGACCATCCTTTCTCTGGTACGACACGATGCTGACATCGATCGGTCCGACACGGTAGTGGCCCGCTCCCGCTCCCGTTCGATCTCCGCGTCGAACTCCGCACCGAGGAGCAGCGAGAGGTTGACCATCCACACCCAGGCGAGCCCGACGATCACACCTCCGATCGACCCGTAGGTGACGTTGTAGCTGCTGAAGCCGTTGATGTAGATGACGAAGCACGCCGACACGGCGACCACCACGAGCAGAGCGATGAACGCACCGAGGCTGACCCACCGGAACTTCGGCTGCCTGACGTTCGGAGTCACGTAGTAGAGCAGAGCGATGAGCAGCATGACGAAGAAGACGAAGACCGGCCATCTGACCACGTTCCAGATCAGCAGGGCTGTAGGGCCCATGCCGATGAGCTCGCCGAGAGTCTCCGCGATGGGCCCGGACAACACGAGCAGTAGCCCCAGGGCGGACAGGACGATCAGCGTGACCACGGTCATGAGGAGCATGAGCGGCTTGAACTTCCAGTACGGGCGGCTCTCCTCGACCCGGTAGACCGTGTTCAGGGCACGACCGAATGCGCCGATGTACTTCGACGACGACCAGATCGCCAGGACCAGGCTGCCGATGAGGGTGGCACCGGCCGAGGGGGATTCGGTGAGTTCGACGATGATCGGACGGATCGCCGAGGCGGCCTCGGCCGAAATATCGTGGGCCAGGGACAGCACCGCCTCCGTGGTCGATTCGGCTTCCCCGACCACGCCGAGCAGCGAGACCATGGCGAGGATCGCCGGTGCGGCGGAGAGCAGAGCGTAGAAGCTCAGACCGGCGGCCTTGTCGAGGCACTCATCCTCGAGCAGACGTCGCAGAGCGCCCTTGACGATCCGCCACCGATTCAGACCCGGCGAGGACCTTTTCATCTCTTTCCCACTCTGTAGTCTCTGGCCGCATGGACCATCGAGTTGAGAGTCGCGATGACCGGCACGGAGAAGAACGCCCCGGCGATGCCCGCAACCGCCGCTCCTGCTGTCACTCCGAGGATCACCGCCAAGGGGTGGATCTTGACCGTGGGTCCTGTCAGCCAGGGCTGCAGGACATGGCTTTCGAGCTGCTGCACGACGATGACGATGCCGAGCATGAGCAGACCGTGGACCCAGCCATTGAACAGCAGCGCCAGACCCACCGCGACTGCGCCGCCGACGATGGCGCCGACGAACGGGATGAAAGCGCCGAGGAAGACCACCGTGGCGATCGGAATCGCCAAAGGGACACCGAGGATCAGTGCCCCCACACCGATGCCGATCGCATCTGTAGCCGCGACGACGAGCTGGATCCGAATGAAGTTCGACAGGGTCTTCCACCCAGCTTCGCCGGCGGCGGAGATCCGCGCATGCGCCTTCTTCGGCCAGATGTGGACGACCCACGTCCAGATGCCGCGGCCATCGATGAGTGCGAAGAGGGTGACGAACAGAATGATGAAGATGCCTTCGACGACATGAGCCGCCGTCGTGCCCACCTCGGCGGCTCCAGAGCCGAGACCGGCCGCATTGTCCTGCAGCCACTGCCCCGAGGAGGAGACGAGGTCGTTGAGCTTGGCTTCGGTGAGCCCGAACGGCTGCGTGGCCAAGAACTGCTGCGCCGCGCTCAGCGACGTCGCCACCTGCTTCTGAATCTCCGGGATCTCGCTTCTGACCTGAAAGGTGATGATGAGCGTGAGTCCGGCCAGCAGGCCGAGGACGACGACCCAGACGGTGACCACCGCCAGCCATTTCGGCCATCGGTGCCGTTGCAGAAACGACGACAAGGGGACCAGCAGGGCCGAGAGGACGAGCCCGGCGAGGAACGGGACGACGATCTGAGCGATCTGCAGAGCGACGAAAACAGCGACGGTGATCCCCGCGATGATCACGAGCAGGTATCCGGTGAAGCGGGCCCCGATTTTCAGCCCCTCGGGGATCGGGTCATCGCGATTGTGAGATGCGTGCGGCGAACCTTCTGTCATGCACCAACACTAATGCCCAGGGGCACACAATTGGTGGGTCGTTTTCCTCTCAGCGCCGAGGGCGGTCAGCCGGCTCCAAGAGAAATCCGAAGAAGCACAGAACCTCTTTCATTATGGTGTGCCGATGACCCGAATGCGACGCTGGCCCTACACTTTCGCCATGGCGCTGTCTCTGCTCATCGGAGCGGTCGCCGTGATCTCCTCGCTCTACCTCGACCTGCCGTTGCGGGATCCCGATGGTTTCCTCGGACCTTCGATCGCCCGCCTGCCCCTGCTGACCCTGGGAATCATCGGCTGCGGGCTCGTGGTGGAAGCAGTACGCAGAAGCGGTTGGCGGAACCTGCCGGCCGCGCTCGTCGACACCGTCAAGAAGGAGTGGAACAGCCACCGTCTGCTGTGCATCGGAGCCGGTCTGCTCAGCTTCTACGTCTGCTACGTCGCCTATCGGAACCTCAAGAGCGTGCTGCCGGTCTTCCGCGACGGCACCCTCTACGACCGGCAGCTGCTCCACCTCGACTACTGGCTGACCGGCGGCAACAGCCCGGCGCTGCTCCTGCACGATCTGCTCGGCACGGACATCGCGGCCAACGTCCTGTCGCTGGCCTACCTCGCCTATCTTCCGCTCGTGCCGATCAGCCTCGGCGCGTTCCTCGTGCTCAATCGCAACCACAGAATCGGAGCCTGGTACGCGACGACGCTGTGCCTCAACTGGGTCCTGGGCACCGTCAGCTATTACCTGCTGCCGTCGGTGGGTCCGGCGTTCATCCGCCCCGAGTTCTTCCGGGCGCTGCCCGACACTGGGGTCACGCAGCTGCAGCAGGTCCTCAGCGCCGACCGGCTCGAGTTCCTCACCAATCCCGCCGGCAGCGACTCCATCCAAGGCGTCGCCGCGTTCGCTTCCCTCCATGTCTCCGTGACCTTCGCCGCCGCACTGTTCATGACACGGACGAATCAGAGACGCGGCATCCAGGCCGTCACCTGGATCTTCTTCGGTGTGACAGTCGTGGCCACCGTCTACTTCGGTTGGCACTACATCCTCGACGACATCGCAGGCATCGGCATCGGCTGGGCCTCGGTGACGGTGGCGGCGTGGGCCACCGGTCGGCGCCGAGCCCGCCGGAAACCGCGCGGGGACGATCAGCTGCCGGCGAAGCCTCGAATGCCCGAACAGGAACCGGCGACCGGAAGCACTGCGCCGGCGGATTCTGCTCCTGGCACTGCTGCCGCTATACTGTAGATACTTGCGAACCCGTTTTCGGGTTCCCTGCGTCGTCAGGACGCCTCGTCTCTGCAGCTGGGTGAGATCACCCGCGCATGTTTCCGAAGCCGTTTTCTCTCGGCGATCGAGAGCGCCGACAGCGCTCATTCCATGACCGGAAGCGGCTGACTGCCACCATTGCGCGGCATCGGCACGTCGTCCGGCACGTTGAAGGGCCACCCCATCACAACTTCACAGACACACACTGCTCCCCGCACCACCCGCAGCTCATCCGGCTCCGGCAGCACCACCACAAAGAACACGACCGCTGCGCCCACGTCGTTCGCCGAGCTCGGCGTTCCCGCCCAGCTGGTCAAGTCCCTCGACAGTGAGGGCAAGACCTCCGCCTTTCCGATCCAGCAGGACACCCTGCCCGACACCCTGGCAGGACGCGACGTCCTCGGCCGCGGCAAGACCGGTTCCGGCAAGACACTGGCCTTCTCCATTCCGCTCGTCGCCCGCCTGGCCGAATCGCAGTCCGCGGGATCGGGTCGCCAGCAGGGACGCCGTCAGCCGCGGGGCCTCGTCCTCGCTCCCACGCGTGAGCTCGCCACCCAGATCACCGACGTCATCGACCCCTTGGCCAAGGCCGTGGGCCTGAAGACGACGACGATCTTCGGCGGCGTCAAGCAGCGTCGGCAGGAGGTCGCGCTCAACTCCGGCGTCGACATCGTCGTGGCCTGCCCGGGCCGCCTCGAGGACCTGCTCCAGCAGAACATCCTCTCGCTCGAGAACATCGAGGTGACCATCCTCGACGAAGCCGATCACATGGCTGACCTCGGCTTCCTGCCCGGAGTCACACGCATCCTCAAGCAGACCCCTGCCGAGGGGCAGCGGATGTTCTTCTCGGCCACCTTGGACAACGACGTCGACAAGCTCGTGCGTCGCTTCCTCCACAACGAGGTCCTCCACTCCGTCGACGAACCGACTTCGCACGTCTCGGCCATGACCCACCACGTGTACGAGGTCTCCGTCGACGACAAGAACGAACTCGTCCACAAACTCGCCGCCGGCACCGGCCGCCGGATTCTCTTCACCCGCACGAAGCACCGCGCCAAACGCTTCGCCCGGCAGCTGACCGCGCAGGGAATTCCCGCCGTCGACCTCCACGGCAACCTGTCCCAGGGCGCCCGCGACCGCAACCTCGCCGCGTTCACCCACGGTGATGCGAAGGTCCTCGTGGCCACCGACATCGCCGCCCGCGGCGTCCACGTCGACTCGGTCGAACTCGTCGTCCACGTCGATCCCCCGACCGAGCACAAGGCCTACCTGCACCGTTCGGGCCGCACCGCTCGAGCCGGCAGCGCCGGTGACGTGGTCACGGTGATGACGCCCGAGGAGCGCAAGGACACCCAGACCCTGCTGCGCAAGGCCGCCATCAAGGCCACCCCGAAGAAGGTCACCGCCGACTCCCCCGAGGTCACCGAGCTCGTCGGTGCGATCGCCGAATACGTCGCCCCGCAGCCGAAGGAACCCATCCAGCCGCGGAAGAAGACCGAACCGGCCACGTCGAACGGCCGTTCGTCCCGCCGTCGCCGAGGCGGTCGTGGCGGACGCGGCGGAAGCTCAGGTCGCGACGGTGCCGGCAGCGGCGGCACCGTTCGCAGCGGTGAAGGCAATCGTCGCAGCGGATCCCGCGGCGGCGAAGCCCGCAGCGGAGAATCACGCCGCAATCCGCAGAGCACGCGTGGCGGCGGATCCGGTCGCCCCGGCCGGTCCGGCAACCGCAGTGCGGCAACCCGCACCAGCCAACCGGCCAATCGCCGCGCCGCGGAGTCGCGCGGGACGAACCCCGAGACCCGTCGCCGCAATCGCGTCCGCACCGGAGGTTCGGAGCAGGTCTACTCCACCAGCAGCTGAATCAGCGAACACTCAACGGCTCGCTCCACGCACAGGAACTCGGTCTGCACCCCGAGAATCCTGTCGTGGAGCGGGCCGTTTCGTTCATCTCTGCCGCAGCATCCGCCCCTGACCTCCTGCACTCGGTGCCTTTCCGCACACGGCGCCACCGCTCAGCCGAAGATCGTGCGGACGGCGAAGAAGAGCACCGACGGAGCCAGCAGCAGCCCAAGTCCGGTGTAGAACGTCGAGGTCATCGCCCCGTAGGGCACCAGCCGCTTGTCCGTGGCAGCGAGACCGGCTGTCACTCCGCTCGTGGTCCCGAGCAGCCCTCCGAAGACGATGGCCGAACGCGGATTGTTCAGACCGATGTATTTGGCCACGAATGGAGTCAGCACCATTGTCAGGACCGACTTCACCAGGCCGGCCCCGACGCTCAGGGCGATGATTCCGCTGCTCGCGCCCAAGGCGGCTCCGGTGACCGGCCCGACGATGTAGGTTGCCGTGCCGGCACCGATCGTGGCCAGATCGACCGGATCGCTGTAGCCGAACATCAAGGCGATGACCACCCCGATGGCGAAGGACAGCACCACTCCCAGGACCAGAGAGATGATTCCTCCGAGGCCGGACTTCTTCATCTCTTCGAAGCTGGCGCCGAATCCGGTGGCCACGATGGCCAGGTTGACCAGCATCCCTCCGCCCATGAGCCCGATTCCGGAGAAGAGGGACAGGTCGGCTAGCCCGTCCTCGCCGCCTGTGGCGACTCCGCCGATATAGGCGAGGACGAGCCCGAGGATGATGGCGATCGCCGAGGCTTGGAACTTCCCTCTGGTGAGGACCTTCGAAATGAGCATCGCAATTGCGGTGACGAGGCCCACCAGGGCGAATGCGACGACGAGGTCATTGTCTTGCAGGGTCGAGACGAGCGCGTCCATCATGCCTCCTCTGCGAAGACTTCGACGGGCTCGTCGATTCCTGGGGTCTTGACCCGGGCGAGCACAGGCACAAGCAGGAAGCTCACGGCCACGGCCGCCACTCCGGCGACGACGGCGACAGGGCCGGCTGTGACAGCACCGACGACGTTCTGCGTGGCGGCCATTGCCACGACGATCGGGATGTACATTCCCGACCAGAACGAGATCCCCGCCGATGTCTCGGGTCTGAGTCGCCCAGACCGTGCCAGCAGGTTGGTGGAGAGTATGAGCAGGATCATGGCGATGCCCACGCCGCCGACATTCGCGTCGACGCCGAGCAGACTGCCCACAAGATTTCCGATGAAAGTGCCGATGAGCAGGCTGCCAGAGAGCAGGGCGACACCCAGAATGATCACAGAAATGACCTCTCTGTCGAAGGTTGAGTATGGCTCGGCAAGACGCGAGCCTCGGACAGCTTAGCCGACGGCAAGACGTCTTGCTCACTCGTTCGGAGCAGGTTCACTCGACCAGCAATTGACGCCGGCTCGAGCGGCGACTGACGCCGGCAGCCGGCAGGATTCGACCGGCTTCAGACCGGTGTCGGCCCCGCCGAGTGGTCCCCGCGGATGCGCTTGGCGACGAGTTCGGCGCTGATGAGGCACATCGGCACGCCGATCCCGGGTGCGGTCCCTGCCCCGGCGAAGTAGAGTCCGTCCACGCGCGGTGACTGATTCTGCGCCCGCAGGAAAGCGCTCTGGCGCAGTGTGTGCGAGGGCCCGAGCATTCCGCCCTTCCAGGAGTGGAAGTCCCGAGCGAAGTCGGCCGGGCCGATGGTCTTGCGCACTCTGATCCGACTGCGCAGATCGTCGATGCCTGCCCAGACGCTGATTCGCTCGACCGCCGAATCGACGGCTGCTTCGACTGCGGGAGCACCGCCCCCGTCCGATCCGCCGGCACCGATCTCCACATCCGGCGGGACGGGAATGAGAACGAAGAGATTCTCGCAGCCGTCCGGCGCCACCGCGGGGTCGGTGGCACTGGGTTTGCACAGATAGAACGAGGCCGGGGCGGGAATTGTCGTGTCGGCGCCGAAGATCGCCTGCAGATTCTCCTCCCATTCCTCGACGAAGAACAGCGAGTGATGTCCGAGTTCGGGCAAGCTTCCCTCGATGCCGAGCAGAGCGATGATCGCTCCAGGCCCGCTGTCGATTCTCGACCACCATGATTCGGGGTAGCTGCGCGCCCTCGGCGGAAGCAGCTCGGTCTCCGTATGGTGCAGGTCGGCTGCGGAGACGACGAGGTCGGCATGATCGACACGTGACTTGCCATCAGTATCGGTCCATCGCACCCCGCGGGCGGTCACCCGTCTCCCACCCTCTTCGGTGACCACCTCGGTGACCTCGGCCGAGGTGATGACCCTGACGCCGGCGCTGCGGACCAGCGCCTCCAGTCGTTCGACGACAGCCCAGAACCCGCCCATCGGATAGAACACTCCCTGGTCCAGATCGAAGGCGCTGAGCAGGTGGTAGATCGCAGGAGCCCGTTGGGGGTCGGTGCCGAGGAACACCGCAGGATAGGCAAGGATTCGGCGCAGAACCGGGTGCGTGAACCGCTGATCGACGAACTTCTCCAAAGAACTCGACAGCAGCCGGAGGAGCAGCGGGAAGGAACGGAGAACGTCCCTGCCGAATGCGGAGGCCAGGCGGGTGAAGGGGTTGTAGAGAAACCGGTTGCGGGCGACGTCTGCCGTCAGGCCCGCGGATCTCAGATACTTCCGCACCGCGGCACCTCCGCCGGGTTCGATGCTCTCGAACAGTTCAGCGACCGCATCGACCCCGTGGGGCACAGTGATGCTGTGCGGACCGGAGGCCCCGTCCGGTTCCGAGAAGACCTGATACCCGGGGTCCAGCAGCCGCAGATCCAATTGTTCGTTCGTGCTCGTGCCGAGCAGTTCGAAGAAATGGTCGTAGACGTCGCGCATGAGCAGCCAGGACGGTCCGGTGTCGAATCGGAAGCCCTGCTCCTCGATGTTGCCCGCCCTCCCGCCGAGGTGGGGGTTGCGTTCGATCAAGGTCACCTCGTGACCGTCGCGGGCCAACAGCGCAGCGGTCGCGAGCCCGGCGATTCCGCCGCCGATGACGATTGCCCGACTCATCGCAGCTGTCCCATCCGCACCTCGCAGACGGCGCGGAGGACAAGCGCCGCCTTGCGTGGACCCGCCACGGTGATCCGCCGTCGGGGGAGCTCTTCGGCCGGCACCACGGACAATCTGTCGGCAAGCGCGGAGAACAGCCGCAGGGCGCAGAGGACGGCCACGCGGGCATCGCTGGGCAGGAGCGGGATCGTCCTGTCCGCAGCTTCGATCTGTGCGCGGATGGCGGTGATCCACTCCGCCTGTGTCCGAGCGTCCACCGTCCCGTTCTCGCTGAGGTAGCTGCGGCCCAGGCGCTGAGTGTCGTCACCGAGGTCGCGCAGGAAGTTGACGTTCTGGAATGCTGCGCCGAGGCTGCGGGCACCGTGTTCCAGCAGTCGCTCCTCGCTGCGGGTGCATTCCTCGTTGCGCACGAAGATCCGCAGGCACATGAGACCGACGACTTCAGCGGACCCGTAGACGTATTCGGCGTGTTCCCTGCGGTCGAAGCGCAGCTGCGCTTCGGGGGCTGCGGTCGGCTGTCCTGACGAGGTCGTCTGCTGTCCTGACGGGGTCGTCTGCTGTCCCGGCGGGGTCGTCGGGGGTCCCGGCGGGGTCGTCTGCAGGTCCGTGCGCATGGAGGCGAAGAACGGTCGGGTCAGTTCGACTCCGATTCCGGCCTCGCGGGCGGTGCGGGCGAAAGCGTGGATGATGGGGTTGCTGCTGTAGCCGAGCCTCATGCCGCTTTCGGTCTCGGATTCGAGCTGATCGAGCATCCGACGCTGCTGTTCGGGGGCGAGGCCCGCTTCGGTCGCGACTCCGTCGACGAGTTCGTCTGCGACCCGGACCAGAGCGTAGATGTTGCGCACATGATCCCGGTGGCGAGGGCCGAGCAGTCGCGCAGCGAGACCGAACGACGTCGAATATGCACCGATGACCGACTTCGAGATCCGATTCGACACGAACGAATAGCGTCCGAGGGGCCCCAACCGATCAACGTCTCGTTTCATGATCGCCTCCCATCGAGCGCCTCGATGAGTTCGTCGAGGAGCCTTGCCATATCCGGCCCGATGAGCATCGATTCGGCCGCAACGAGTTCTCGCGCATTCGCGGAGAGCTCGTCGATGAGCGCCCGGATCTCGCCTTCTGCCCCGCAGTCGGACAGCAGCGACCTCACTGTCGCACCCTCCTGCGAGCTGAGGTCCCCGGCACCGAAGTGCGGTTCGATGAGCGGCCAGACTGAGGTGCGCCGTGCGAGGGCGATGATCGCCGTCTCCTTGCCCTCACGCAGGTCCGAATAGGCGTCCTTGCCATGTTCGTCGGACCTGCCGAAGGTCGAGAGCAGATCGTCCTGGAGTTGGTACGCCAGGCCCAGCAGAGCACCCGCCCTGCCGAGGATCGCCTCGGTCTCGGGTGACGCCCCGGAGAGGATCGCTGCCGAGTGCAGAGGCAGCTCGAAGGAGTACGTCGCGGTCTTCTGACGGCTCATCTCCACGACTTCGGCCAGGCCCGAACGGACGCGGCCGGCGCCGAGTGCCACGTCGGTCAGCTCCCCCGAGACCGATTCCATCACCGCCCGATCGAGCTGTTCGAGAAGCCGGGAATGCGAATCGCTCGGCAGCGCTGCGCTGAAGAAGATCTGGTGGGCAGCCGACAGCAGAAGGTCTCCGACCAGCATCGCGGTGCTGCGCGCCGCATGCAGCGGCGAGGCGACGGTCGCCTGCTCGGCCCCGCCGGCACCGCTGCCCGCCTGCCACTCCTCGAGCAGGAGGCCGATGAAATTCGGACGACCCCGCCGCATGAGGTCACCGTCGATGACATCGTCATGGAGGAGGAAGGCGAAGTGCAGCAGCTCGATACCGGCCGCGATGCGCACCGCCTGGTCTCTGGCCTCGGGACGGCTCTGCAGAGCAGACACCGACGGCGAAGGGCCAGGGTCGGCAGGCAGTTCCGGATAAGGACAGGCGCAGAGTGCGTCGAAGGCTCCGATGAGAAGGCGCGGTCGCAGCAGTTTGCCGCCGAGCAGGCACCGCGAAGCGAGGTCCCACGCCTGGGCCGCCGTGGGCCCCAGTGCGCCCACCCGATCCGTTCGACTGTCGAGCACACGTCGGACCTCGGACTCGATTTCGGCTGTGACGGAGGGGCCGAACGCGATGCCCTGGGCAATGGTCATCGTTGAGTCCTTCGCTCGAGTGTTGATAACGTACTCGATATACTACACTCAAAGATATTATCTGCCGAAGGTTATTCTTCTACGATCAAGGGGTGAAAGTCAGTAAGATGACACCATGGAGTCATCGGAGGCCCCGGGCGCTCACGACCCGATCACAGAGAACATGTACACCGGCTCAGAGCACAGCTTTCCCGGCGACCTCATCGACTCATCCGACCTGTCGAGCACGGACCGCGAGCAGATTGCTCGGCTCATGAACTCACTCGCCCGACTGCGCGAAGCCGAGCGCACCCTCTCCGATGCCTCACGCAAGTTCATGAAGCTCAGCGAGCCGGACATGCGTGCGCTGCACTACCTCATCGCCGCCAAGCGTCAGAACGCTGTGGTGACCCCGAAGATGCTGTCCATCCACATGGCGATGTCGGCCGCCTCGGTGACGAAGCTGATCAATCGTCTCGAGCGGGAGGGCCACGTGATCCGCAAGCTGCATCCCAGCGACCGGCGCGCCTATGCCATCGAGGTCACCGAGCAGACGGCCCGCTCGGCACGCGAGACCGTCGGGCGCGCCCAGGCCAGGCGAATCTACGCCGCCGCCCAGCTCAGCAGCAGCGAACGCGATGCCGTCATCCGCTTCCTCGACGGGATGACGGACGAGTTGTCCCTGCGCAACGCCGATTGGGCGACCCAAACGTGATCTCGAGTCCCGCAGTCAGCCGCGGCCACCCAAAAGGCGGGCGCAAAGCCCGGCGCAACGGCGAGAGAAGCGCCCCCGCCGTCGAGGCCGAGGAAGGGATTTGGAGGGTTCGCGCCTTCCAACCGGCTCGAGCGGTGCTCCGAGCCCGGGGCCAGTCGACGCAGGCGGGCTTCACCGCGGAGAAGATCCCCCGCGGACTCTTCCGCGCCCATCCGATCCTCATCTCCGACGGCGCAGCTCACGACCGGCAGCGTCGGGAGGTCGCCCGGTTCTTCGCACCTGCCGTGATCGCCGACCGCTACGGCGAGCACATCGCCGCCGCCGCGCAGACGATCGTCGACGAAGCGGCGGTCACCGGGCGGTGCCGACTCGACGAGGCGGCCCTGCACTTCACGGTCGACGTGACATCACGGGTGGTCGGCCTCACCGAGTCCGATACCGCCGGCATGGCCGCACGGCTGGCCGCCTTCTTCCGCCAGCCGCCGGTCGATCTCGCCAAAGCGGATTGGGGGAGGACGACACGCCAGTGGGTGCAGGCCGCGGTCAACGGCATCGTTCCCATCCTGCGGTTCTTCGCCCACGATGTCCGCCCGGCCATCCGCGCCCACAGACGCGACCACCGCGGCGATGTCATCTCGCATCTGCTCGATTCCGGGTACAGCACCGGCGACATCCTCGTCGAGTGCATCACCTATGGCACCGCGGGAATGGTCACGACCCGCGAATTCATTGCGATGGCCTGCTGGCATCTGCTCGATGACGAGCAGCTCAGACGCGAGTATCTCGCCGCCGAACAGCCCCGTCGACTGGCCCTCCTCGAAGAGATCATCCGTGTCGAACCCGTCGTCGGCCACCTCTATCGACGCGCCACATCGGCCATCGACCTCAGCGACGCCGGTGGAACCACCATCCCCGCAGGCGACCTCATCGACGTCTGCGTCCGCGCGGCCAACGTCGACGCCGAGGTGTACGGAGACGACGCCGAGGCGATCTGCCCGGGTCAAGGCGGCGCGGCCCCTGCCGCGGGGCTGAGTTTCAGCGACGGCGCCCACAGCTGCCCCGGAAAGCCGCTGGCACTGTTCGAAACCGATGCGCTTCTCCACAGGCTCCTCGCCAGCGGCCCGCGTCTGCTGACCGAACCCACGATCGCATGGGACGATCTCATCGAGAGCTACCGGATCCGCAACATCGACCTCGGATTCTTCGTGCCTGCTCGCCCCGCCCGCACGCCGCAGAGGAATCCATGATCGGCCACTGGGACTACCTCGGCCTCATGGCCGCCTGCCTGCTCATCACGCTGCCTCTCGAACTCGTGTTCTCGGCTCGGGTCTACCGTCGCTGGCCGCTTCTGCTCACGGCCCTGCTCCCGGTCGTCATCGTCTTCTCCGCCTGGGACATCATCGCCATCGCCCGCGATCACTGGACCTACAATCCGCGGTTCGTCACCGGGATCGACCTCGGATCCCTGCCGCTCGAAGAGCTCGTCTTCTTCCTCGTCATCCCGGTCTGCGCGCTGCTGAGCTACGAAGCCGTCGGCACCACCATCGGATGGGCCGAACGCCGCCTCGCCCGTCGGAAGAAGGCGAGATCCGATGATCGCTGAGTACACCGTGATGACCGTGATCGGCATGCTCGTGGTCGTCGGACTCGAACTCTTCGTCTTCCGCAGCGGGATCTTCCGCCGCGCGAAGTACTGGGCCGCGCTGATCATCTGCCTGGGCTTCCAATGCCTCGTCGACGGATGGCTGACGAAGCTGTCCGACCCGATCGTCGTCTACAACCCGGACATGTTCCTCGGCATCCGCTTCCCCTTCGACATCCCCATCGAGGACTTCGGTTTCGGCTTCGCCATGATCACAGCGGTGCTCATGCTCTGGCAGTGGAATCTCAACCGTCGCAGCGAGGAGGCGCAGTGAGCCCGCGCGATCCCCATGCTCGCCGCCTTCCCGCCGCCCCCGGACGTCTCCGGCTCCTTCGCCCGAAGACCGTGACGGTCATCGGGGCCGGCATCGCCGGCCTCTCGGCCGCGACGATTCTGGCCGAACGCGGAGCCGAGGTCACGATTCTCGAATCCGGGCCCCGCCTCGGCGGACGTGTCAGCGCCTGGCCAGTGGACGACGATCGGACGATGAGCCGGGGATTCCACGCGTTCTTCCGGCAGTACTACAACCTGCGCGACCTGCTCAGCCGCGCCGACCCCGGCCTCGATCGTCTTCGACCGATCCCCGACTACCCGCTCACCCGCCGAGGCGGCCCCACCGACTCCTTCGCCTCGATCCCCCGGACTCCCCCGTTCAATCTCCTCGGCTTCGTGCTCACCAGCCCCACCTTTCCCCTGCGGGGCCTGGCCCAGGTCGACCTCGCCGCAGCCGTGGATCTCATCGACGTCGACTTTCCGACATCCTTCTCCCGTTATGACGGAGAATCCGCGGCGGCGTTCCTCGATCGCCTCCGCTTCCCCGACCAGGCCCGGCACCTCGCGCTCGAGGTTTTCGCCCGCTCGTTCTTCGCCGACCCTGAGGACTTCTCCGCCGGTGAGCTCGTCGCCATGTTCCACACCTACTTCGCCGGTTCGGCCGAAGGTCTGCTCTTCGACGTTCCCGATGATGATTACGACACTGCCCTGTGGGCACCGCTGGGGCGGTATCTGCAGGATCTGGGCGTGCGGATCGAGACCCGAACAGCGGCCGAGACGATCGCCCGCTCTCCTCACGGCTGGAGCGTTGAGACCTCGGCCGGCGTCGTCGAATCCGATGCCCTCGTCCTCGCCGCCGATCCTGCCGGGACTCGGCGCCTCAGCGCCACGGCAGAGTCACAGACCGACGGTGCCGTGACCGGCCCGCACGGTGTCGGAGCCCGGGAGAACGGGATGCCGGACTGGTTCGCCCGAGTCGGCGGGCAGCGCAACGCCCCACCGTTTGCGGTGCTCAGGCTCTGGTTCGCCGAGGCGGTCTCCCCCGATCGTCCCGCGTTCCTGGGCACGAGCGGCTTCGATCTGCTCGACAACATCTCCGTGCTCGAACGCTTCGAATTCGGTGCCCGCCGGTGGGCGGAAGACCATGCAGGATCCGTGGTCGAACTCCACGCGTATGCCCTGGCCGACCTTCCGCCCGACGATGAGCTGGTGGAGCGGCTGCTGGCGGATCTGTACGAGGTCTATCCGGAGACGCGGCAGAGTGCGATCCTCCACCGCGAACTGCTCGTCGAGTCCGATTGCGGGCTCACCGACACCCGGCCCTGGAGCGACCGGCCGGGAGTCTCGACACCCCTGCCCGGCCTGGTCCTGGCCGGTGACCACATTCGGTGCGAGCTGCCCGTGGCACTCATGGAGCGCGCGGCGACCACCGGCTACCTCGCGGCCAACGAACTGCTGGGCACCTGGCGGATCGAAGGCACCCCGATCTGGTCACCGCCGCCGCAGGGTCTGCTGCGACGCGGTGCCCTCGGTCGCCTGCGGGACATGAAAGGAAGCGGTCGATGAGCGAAGGCCCTGAACCCCTCACCCTTGTCTGGTTCCGGGACGATCTGCGCGTTGACGATCACGAAGCTCTGACAGCGGCATGCGCCGACGGGCAGGTGATCGGCATCTGGATCAGAGAGCGCCGCGATGACAACGGACTGGGGCCCCGTCCGCTGGGTGGGGCCGCACGCTGGTGGGCGCACGAGTCCCTGCGCGTCCTTGAAGCCGAGCTCGCACAGCTCGGGATCCCGCTGCTCTTCGCCGCAGGCTCCGCGGCCGACATCATCCCTCAGGTCGCCGCGGACCTGGAGGTCGATGCCGTCCGCTGGTCACGCCGCTATGCGCCCGCCTCCCGCCGCCTCGACGCGCAGATCAAAGCGCAGCTCAACGAAGCCGGGTGCGCGGCGCACTCCCATTCCGGTGCGCTGCTCGTCGAACCGTGGACTGTCAGTCCGCAGGGAGGCGACTTCTACAAGGTCTTCACCCCCTTCTTCACGGCCGTGCGCGATCGCACGGTCGGAGACGTTCTCCCACCGCCTCGACAGCAGAAGGCTCTGCCCGAGGCTCGGCTGAGATCGGTGGGCGCGCACCCCTGGGCGAGCGACCTCGACGGCCTCGGCCTCCTCGACGGAACCGGTACGGGCTCCGGAGACTTCGCCTCGGCCCGGACTCCGCAATGGTGGGCGACGACCGTGGCCGAGCATTGGTCGCCGGGGTGTCGGGAAGCAGCCCGACGACTTCGCAGTCTGAGCGAGGGCATCGACGACTACGCCGAAGCTCATGATGTCCCTGCCGATCCCGACAGCACCTCGGGTCTGTCACCGCGACTGCGTTTCGGCGAACTCTCTCCGCGACAGCTGCTGAGATCGGCCTGGGATGTGCCGGAGGTGAGCGAGGACGACAGGCACGCGTGGATCAGGCAGCTCTATTGGCGTGAGTTCTCCTGGCACTTGGCCTACCACCTGCCGCGCGTCGAGACCGAGCCGATGCGGCCGGGGTTCGCGCACTTCCCCTATGAGGATGACCCCGAGGCGCTGGGGCATTGGCAGGACGGCACGACTGGGATAGCGCTCGTCGATGCCGGCATGGCTCAGCTGTGGCAGACCGGGTGGATGCACAATCGGGTGCGGATGGTCGCAGCGAGCTTTCTCACGAAGAATCTGCTCATCCACTGGTGGCACGGAGAACAGTGGTTCTGGGACACCCTCGTCGACGCCGATGAAGCCAACAATCCGGTGTCGTGGCAATGGGTGGCCGGGTGCGGAGCCGATGCGGCCCCGTATTTCCGGATCTTCAACCCCGAACGTCAGTGCGAGCGCTTCGATCCGGATCGAGAATACGTCGACAGGTGGTTGGGCCGCGGACCGGGCGGCCTCACCCAGGCAGAACGTTCAGGCGGGGATGACGAGCCGATCGTCGATCTCAGAACCTCGCGTCAGGCCGCGCTGGCTGCTTATGACCGGATGAAGAACGAGTCGGCCGGCTCCAATTGGTGAACAGCCGCAGCAGATATTCGGCCGGCCCGTAGCGGTGCGACCGCAGCCACCAGGCACTCACGGCAGCCTGGACCGCAAAGATCACAACGGCCAGCACGAGGAGCACCGGCGGTGAGGCTCGGCCGGCCAGACCGATGCCGATCCCGGAGAACAGGATGAGCCCTGCCACCGACTGGCCGAGATAGTTCGTCAAGGCGATGCGCCCGACCGGTTCGAGGACTCTGCGCAGCCGGCCGCCCCACGGAACGTGCAGGAGTCGAACGAGTGTTGCCACGTATGCGGCGCTGAGGAACGGGGCCGTCACGACGCTCACCGCAGTGGCCCAGGTGTTGGTGTCGCCTCCGAGCCACGCGAAAAGCACTCCACCGGGCAGACCCACCGCGAAGCCGATCACCTGGATCCGCCGCAGGAGACTCGACTTCTCCCCCAGGTTCGAGAACAGCCGGCGCCGTGCGGCGATCATTCCGATGAGGAACATCGCCAGAGCGGTTGGCCCCTGCAGGGACGCTGCCTGAATGACCAGCAGGTCCAGCCCGGCCAGATGGTGGCCGAGGATGTCGATCGGGCCCCCGAGCATGGTCTGGGTCTGCGCAGCGGCTTGAGAGAGTGCCTCGTCATGGCTGGGCATGAACATCGAGCGGTCGAGGAACGCGGCACTGATGACGAGCGACAGCGTCACAAACGCGTAGATGATCCCACTCGTCAGCAGCGCCGTCCGATCACGGACGTGATGCATCCCCAGGAGCACCAGGCAGATCACCGCATACGTGGTGAGGACGTCTCCGCTGTAGAGCAGCACGATGTGCCCTGCGCCGAGGATGAAGAGCCCCAATGACCGACGCAGCATCCGCGGCACGAACGCAGCACCCGCCCTGCCCGCGGCGTCCATCTGCAGCACGAAGCTGTAGCCGAAGAGGAAAGAGAAGAGCAGGTAGAACTTCATCGAAAACAGCGCCGCCACAAGGAACCGGACGACAGCGTCGATCGGTGCGGAGAAGTTCGGATCATCGACGAGGTTGCCGGGATAGGCAGAAGCCATGAACGTGATGTTGACGACGAAGATCCCCAACAGGGCGAATCCCCTGAGGGCGTCCACATCATGCACTCGCCCGGCCTGCACGGGCTGCTGTGAAGCTGTTCTCTGAGTCATGAGGATGACAATATCATAGAAACTATACGTCTTAAACTATATGGCCTTGTAGAATGATATCCATGCTGGTGGAAGTGGAGGGCGCATGACCGATAACGCAGTTCCGGATTTCTTCAGACGGCTCTGGAGACTTCCGGAGGCCCCACAGCAGCGAGGACGGAAATCGACCCTCGACGTGGATACCGTCGTGAGCACCGCCGTCCGCCTCGCCGATGCCGGCGGTCTTGAGGCGGCGACGCTGCCCAAGGTCGCCCTGGAGCTGAACGTGACTGCCATGTCGTTGTACCGACACATCGGCTCCAAGCACGAACTGCTCCAGCTCATGATGGATGCGGCCAGCCGACCGCCCGACCCAGGCTCGGCCGAGGGCGATTGGCGCGAGGGGCTGCGAACATGGGCACGCGATCTGTGGACGCTGTATCAGGAACGCCCCTGGCTCCCCCGAGTTCCGATCTACCGCGCCCCCTCGGGGCCGAACCAGGTCGCCTGGCTCGAACAGGGCCTCGCAGAGCTCTCCCCCACGGCACTGACCGCGAAAGAGAGACTCTCGGCACTCACCCTGCTCAGCGGCTTCGTCCGCCAATCAGCTCTGCTTCAGACAGAGCTCGAAGAAGGGCGAGAAGACGGACAGGCGAAATCTGAGAGCGAACGCGAGTACGGCACGGCTCTTGCCCAGGTCATCTCCCCAGAGAGGTTTCCGCACCTCGCCGAGGTGCTGTCTGCCGAGGCATTCGGCAGCGAGGACACTGACAGCAGCGAAAACGAACAGGACACCGACTTCTCCGATGGCCTCGAGCTCATCCTCGACGGCCTCTCAGCGCAGATCACGGCGGCAGCACCCGAGTGACCCGGGCCGGGAAGGCGTCGACATCCGGCTGAGTCGGCTACTTCACTCTGGCGCCGTCCTCACCGGCCGCCTCGGCGGCGATGTTCTTCACCATGGCGGGAAAGATGAACCGATGGAAGGGGGCGACGAGGGCCCAATAGATGTGACCCCGCGCTCCGGTGGGAATGAAGGTCGCCTTCTGGTGATATTCACAGCCCTCGGCCGACTCCGTCAGTGTGAATTCGAGCCAGGCGTGACCGGAGACCTTCATCTCGGCACGCAGCAGCAGGCGAGAATTCCGCTCCAGCCCTTCGACCCTCCACCAGTCGACGGGGTCGCCGATGCGCAGCGTGTCGGGCACCCGCCGGCCCCGATTGAGGCCGGCGCCCCCGACGGCTTTGTCCCACACTCCGCGAACCTTCCAGGCCCAGGGCCAGGAATACCATCCGTTGGGCCCGCCGATGCCCTCGATCACGGGCCATACCTCGGCGGCCGTCACACCGGGGATCACCGTCGACCGTTCATCGGTGAAGACGCGCCGGCCCGCCCACTCCGGGTCGTTGGGCAGCGGTTGGGCCGCCTCGTCGAGCTCTCCGGCATCGGCGACCCAATTCGTGTCCACTGCACCTTCGACTTCGCGACGCAGTGCGAGTCGGACGGCGTCGTCGAACCCGATGAGCCCGGTCTCCGGCGGAGGAATGACGTCGTCGACCTCGTGCGATGAGGCCACCGCGTCCTCCTGCAATGACTGGACGAGCGGAAGTGTGAGGCTGAACGGCAGCGGAGTGACCAGACCGACCCAGATGCCCGACAGGGTCGGGGCGGGGAGAGGCAGCGCGATCACATGGCGCGGTTTCAGCCCCGCCACCTTCGCGAAGGTCCGCATCACTTCGGCATAGGTGAGAATCTGGCGCGACCCGATATCGAAGGACCGGTTGACCGGTTCGTCCACGTCGGCTGCGGAGACCAGATAGTGGAGGGCATCGCGCACCGACAGCGGCTCGACGCGGTTGGCCACCCAATCCGGTGCCGGCATCCATCTGAGGGTCAGCGCGAGATGGCGGATCATCTCGAACGAGGCGGAGCCGGAGCCGATGATGATTCCGGCGTTGAAGACGATTGCGTCGACTTCGGAGTCGAGCAGGATACGACCGACGTTCGCCCGCGATCGCATGTGCTTCGACAGCTCTCGCTCCTCCGGGTGGAGTCCTCCGAGGTAGACGATGCGACGCACGCCGGCGGACGCGGCTGCACGGACGAAGCGCTTGGCTGCGTCGGCTTCGTGTGCCTCGAAATCCCCACCGGAGCCCATGGAGTGCACAAGATAATAGGCGGTGTCGATGCCGTTGAGGCTCTCACTCAGACCGCGACCGGTGTCGAGGTCGACAGTTCTCACGTCGACCTCACCGGCCCAGGGAACCTGCTCGAGCTTCGCCGGTCGTCGCACCCCGACCCGGACCTCGTGGCCGGCCTGCAGCAGACGGGGTGCCAGCCGACCGCCGATGTATCCGGTCGCCCCGAGCACGAGAACACGGCGCGGAGTGCGGCTCTTCCGGATGACCTCGCCGTCGGGCGCCTTCGAGCGCTTCGGTGTCGAACGGTTCGCTGTCGGTCGGTTCATCAGGGGGTCCTTCCGGCCTGCCGAGATCGGCTGTCACCGACCAACTCTACACAGTTTATTAACTATCGGGATACAATCTACGCCTGGATACCGAAAGGTGGGGCGTGGTCATGAAAAGGTCCGTCCGAGCGAAGTGTTCGAACGGACCTATCCCCCCTAGACCATTGGGCTCAGTGCGCACGCCACGAAGGCGTCGAGCACCGGTTCAGTCTGCCAGGGCGGAGGCGACGTCATATCGGAGGATTGCGGCAATGCCGTCGGCCATCGGATCATGACTGAGTCCGATCTCCGCCGAGGACTGAATCGCGTCGGCGATGATTCCCGCTTCCCCTTCTGCCGCATCGGCGTCATCGATCAGCAGAGTCGCCACCGCTCCGCGCGCGACTGCCTTCTCGACTTCGGCTCGCCCTTCGACCGCACGGTCATGAGCCTTGCTCTCGGACAGCCGTTCGGAGTTCTCAGCCTCGCGCTCCTCGGCGAGCTTGGTCACGAGCGTTCGCACCGCCACATCGATCGCTTCTTCGGCACCCTCATCATCGTCGCCGCCCTCCGAGATCTCGTGCAGCAGCTCCTCGGACCGGACCGAGAGTTCGGATTTCACGGCCGTCCTGCCCTGCACTTCTCCCGCCAGCACGACGACATCGGGCGCATTCTCCGTGACGAGCCGATCGACGAAGTCGGACACGCTGCGTGCGTTCGCTTTGATGATCTCGTCGACACGGCGCCGGATCTGGTTGTGTGAGTACGCGCCCCGGCGGGGTTTGTTGATGTCCTCGTCGTTGTCGCTGGTCACGTGGACACCATCGGTCTCGCGGCGTTCGCGATCCGGGGTCACGCTGAGCTCGCGGACGGTCGCTCCGTCCTGTCCGGCAATGACGAGAACGACATCGAACTGTCGGCACTCCTGGCGAAGGTAGGCTCCGAGCTCGGGCACGTCTCCGTAGTGCGCTGCGTCGCCCTCTCCCAGTGCCGCGTCCCAATGCTCGTCGAGCAGGATTCCCTGTGGGTTCGCCACGATGGTCCGACCGTCTGTGTGCACCTCGGTGGGCTCGTCGACGAGGGTGATCGCATCGATGGATTCGAGGAGTGGCTCCCCTGCCCCGGCAGAGGTCAGCCGCTCTCTCAGCTCCGACCAGCGCAGGCGGATCTGCGTGTCGGCGTCGGCTGAGGGAGCACGGCCCTCGAGGTAGACGGTGGCATAGGGGCCACCCTGTTCGTAGACCTTGCGCAGCTGACTGCTGTTCATCGCTCTTTCCTCCTCAACATCGGTGGAACCGCCCGCGAAACCTCTCATGGGTCCCGCCACGCTGTGAGCGGTCTTCCCAGCCTCGCATCGTCAACTCACATCTGTAAACGGTCTTGACAAACCGACGAGACCTCCGACGATGCGGATGCCGACGAGGATGCAGGCTCCGACGCTGACTAGAACTTCGGCACGTCGGCGATCAGCGCCCGCGTGTACTCATGCGTTGGGTTCTCGAGCACCTGTACCGTCGGCCCGTAGTCGACGATCTTGCCCTTATTGAGCACCGCGAGGTTGTCGGCGATGTGCCTCGACAGCGCGATGTTGTGGGTGACGAAGAGCATCGCCAGCTGCCGCTCTTCCCGCAGGGTCCGCAACAGTGCGACGATCGACGCCTGCACGCTGACATCGAGTGCCGAGGTGATCTCATCACAGACCATCACCGACGGTGCGTTGACCAGGGCACGGGCGATGGCGGCCCGCTGACGCTCACCGCCGGAGAGGTCACCGGGACGACGGTGGTAGAACGACCGGCCCAACCGCACCGAATCGAGTGCTTCCTCGACGACGGCCTTCCGACTCGCCGCGGTGCCCTCACCGCTCATCTCCAACGGCACCGTCAGCGACTGCCCGATCGAGCGCCGCGGGTTGAGCGAGGAGAACGGCGACTGGAAAACGTACTGGATGCCCACACGCTGCTCGTTCGAGCGTTTGCGCGTCGACCGTTCCAGCTCCGTGCCTCGCAGCTTCACCGACCCCGTGTAGTCGTCGTTGAGCCCGGCCACGCACTGTGACAGCGTGGTCTTGCCCGACCCGGATTCGCCGAGCAGCATCGTGCACTCCCCCGGCTCCAGCGTCAGGTTGATCCCGTTGAGGATCTGCGCCTTCCCGTAGGCGAGCGCGATGTCCCTGACCTCGAGCAGGGGTGCTGTCGCCGAGGCGGCCCCACCGCCCGATTCGGATCCCTCCGAATCCGTGCCCCCGGGGCTGGGCTTCTCCCCCGTTGAGACGAGAATGTGCGTCTGGTCATCGTCCTCGGACGGGTTCTTCGCCTCGGCGGCACCGTCGCCGATGGTCTTCCGACCGTCGAGGTCGGGCACCGCGGACATGAGCATCTGCGTGTACTCATGCTGTGGGTGATCGAGGACCGCGGACACGGGCCCTTCTTCGACGAGGTCGCCGCGCAGCATCACGGCCACCCGGTCGGAGATGTCCTTGATGACCGCGAGGTCGTGGGTGATGTAGAGACCGGCGACATTGTTCGCCACCGTCATCTGTCGAATCGTGTCGAGGACGACCGACTGCGTGGACACGTCGAGGCCGGTGGTCGGCTCGTCGAGGATGAGCACATCGGGATACATGGCGAAGGCCATGGCGATGCCGATCCGCTGCTGCTGACCGCCGGAGAGTTGGTGCGGCCACCTCTTCTGGTACGCCTTGTCGCCGGGCAGCCCGACGTCGACGAGCACCTCGGCGACGCGGTCGGTTCTCTCACGATCCGAGGACCCGAAGCCGTGGATGTCGAGGACCTCGCGGATCTGCTCGCCCACCCGCATCGCCGGGTTGAGTGAGAGTGCCGGGTCCTGGGGGATGTAGGCGATCCGGGATCCGCGCAGATCACGCACGGCCACCTCGCTGAGGTCGAGGACCTCTACAGCGGTGGCGTCACCGCGCGGCCAGATGCTCACGGACCCGGACCCGAATTTCAGTCCCTCACGGAAGTGGCCCATGCAGGCGAGCCCGGCCGTGGTCTTACCGGATCCGGACTCGCCGACGAGGCCGAGGATCTCACCTCGGGACAGGGCGAAGTCGACGCCGTGGAGGATCTCATCGCCGGCGTTCGTGACCACCTTGAGGTCGGTCACCCGCAGGACGATCTTCTCGTTCGGTTCGTTCGCATCGTCGTGGCGAACGGTCTGTGTCTTCGGGCTCATCATGCCTCCACGGATGTCGATGCGGTGGCTCGGGCGAAGGAGTCCGCGAGCAGGTTGGTGCCGATGGTCAGCAGAGCGATCGCGATGACCGGCAGCAGCACACCCCAGGGTTGGATGGACAGGGCGATCCGGTTCTCGTTGATCATCAGCCCCCAGTCGGCGGCCGGCGGCTGCAGGCCGAGTCCGAGGAACGACAGGGAGGCGATATAGCCGATCGAATAGGTCAGGCGCAGCCCGGCCTCAACGCTCAAGGGCCCGGTGATGTTGGGCAGCAGCTCACGGATGAGCACCTTCCACCGGGGCATCGCATACATCTCCGCGGCCTTGATGTAGTCCTCGGTGATGACGCCCAGGGTCGCGGACCTCGCCACACGGGCGATGCGCGGGGCGTGGGTGAGACCGATGACGGTCACGAGCACCCAACCCTGCGGACCGAGCACCGTGATCGCCAAGAGGGCGAACACGAGCTGCGGGATGGCGAGGATGACATCGTTGAGACGCATGATCACGGCATCGAACCTGCCACCGACATAGGCGGCGAGCATGCCGATGATCGCACCGACGACCATGCCGAGGACGGTGGCGAGGACTCCGTAGACGATGAGGGTCAGACCGCCGGCGAGGAAGCGTGAGAGCACATCACGGCCGAGGTTGTCCGAACCGAACAGACCGTAGGGGCTGAAGGGCTTCGTAACGAACTCGGTGGCGGTGTTGCCCGTCGCCCAGGGCAGCAGCAGCGGCCCGCACAGGCTGAGGACGACGATGACGAGGGTGATCGTCAGGCCGATCTTGCCCTGCTTCTGCGCCAGCACGCGTTTGTAGAAGGGGACGTAGGTAGTCTGGGATTCCTTGGGAACCTCGGCGGCGTCGGCGGCCGCGGACTTGAGGTCGTCGAGACTGTTCGCATCGGTGCTCATGCTGCGCTCCTCAGTTTCGGGTTGGTGAGGATGCCGACGACATCGGCCGCCAGGTTCACCACGACGTAGACGGCGGCGACGAGCATGGAGATCGCCTGGACGACCTGCACGTCTCGGTAGGTCACGCCGTCGATGAGTGCTTGGCCGAGCCCCGGGTAGCGGAAGAGGAACTCGACGACGACCACGCCGCCGGCCAGCCAGGCCAGCTGGATCGCCACGACCTGGGCGACGGGACCCAGCGCGTGGGGCACGGCGTGGCGCAGGATCACCCGCTTCTCCGGGACGCCTTTGAGCCGGGCCATCTCGACGAAACCGGAGTCGAGGACCTCGATCATCGTCGCCCGCATCATCCGCACGATGTAGGGGGTGACGACGAGGATGAGCGTCACCGTCGGCAGGATGAGCTGCTCGGGGCGGTTCCACACCGGTTCTCCCGGCGGGGCCAGGGTCACGGCCGGCAGGATCTGGAACACCGAGGTGGCGAAGATCGCGATGAGGCCGATGCCGATGACGAACTCGGGCATGGCGGCGAATACGAGGGAGGCACCGGTCATCGCCTGGTCGCGGCGACCGCCGCGGTGCAGGGCCTGGTAGACGCCGAGTCCGATGCCCAACGGCACGGAGACGATCGCGGCCAGCCCCATGAGGACGAAGGACGCCCAGACCCGATCGCCGAGCAGCGCGGAGACCGATCCGCCGGTCGCCGAGGAGGTTCCGAAGTCTCCGACGAAGAGTCCGCCCAGCCAGTGGAAGTACCTCAGCCATGCGGGATCGTTGAGTCCCAGCTGTTCGTTGAGTGCTGCGATGCGCTCGGGGGTGGCCTGCTGGCCGAGGATGGCTCGGGCCGCGTCGCCGGGCAGCAGCAGGGTCGCGCCGAAGACGAGCAGGGAGACTGCGATGAGAATGAAAGCGGAGAAGAGAAGCCGCTTGCCGATCACTTTTCCGAACATGTCACACCTCTCCGATCCACACGCGGTCGAATCTCCAACCGCTCAGGGGCCGTCCCGTCGAGTTGGGGACGAGTCCTCCCACGTACTTCTGGAAGGCGTCGACCTGGTTGGCGAAGCCCCACACGATGTACCCGCCTTCGTCGTAGAGCATCTTCTGCAGTTCGTGTTCGTAGTCTCGCCGCTCCCCGGCATCGGGGATGGCGCGGGCTTTGTCGAAGACCTTGTTGAACTTCGCATCGTCCCAGTGGGTTTCATTGAACGGGGACTCGCTCAGGGCGCAGGAGATGACCTGCGGCATGAAGTCGCGGGTGTACCAGAAGTCCTGAGCGAAGTCCCATTTGAGGTATTCGTCGCCGAAGAAGGTCGTCGCATCGACCTTGCGGATCTTCACGGTGATGCCGGCGTCTGCGGCCTGTTGGGCGAAGACCTGCGCGGCCTCGACCGCTCCGGATTGGATGGGGGCGGTGACGAGCTCGACCTCGAGCCCGTCGGGATAGCCCGCCTCGGCGAGGAGCTTCTTCGCTTTGTCGATGTCTCGTTTGCGCTGCGGGAACTTCGGGTAGTTCTCACTCAGCGGGCCGAACATGTCGTTGCCGATGGTTCCGTAGCCGGAGAGCACCTGTTCGATCATCTGCGGGCGATCGACGACGAGGCGGAAGGCCTGTCGGACCTTGACATCGTCGAAGGGCTTCTTGTCCACCCGCATGGTGAAGGGCAGCCACATGCCGGTCTTCGAGTTGAGGATGGACATGCGCTCATCGGCACCGATGACTTCGACGAGGGCCAGCGGGATGCCGGCGATCGCGTCGACCTGGGTCGATAGGAGGGCGTTGATGAGTGCGTCGTCATCGTTGAAGTTCAGCAGCTCAACCTCGTCGAGGTACGTCTTGTCGTAGTCGAAGTAATACTCGTTGGGGACAAGCACCGTCGATTGGGCGGCGGTGAACGATTTGAGTTTGAACGGCCCGGAGCACACCGGGTTCTCCGGGTCGTAGTCGACGGGGACGATGCCGGCGGTGTATTCGGCCACGGCATCATTGAACAGGCCGTTGGGTTCGCTCAGGCGGAACTCCAGCGTCCGCTCCCCCGTGGGCACCACCTTGTCGAGCATCGTGAAGTTCGCCGCCGCGGTCTTCGGGTCGTCCGGATCGGTGATCCTCTTGAAGCTGAAGACGACATCCTCGGGGGTGATCGGCTTGCCGTCGGAGAACTTGATGCCCTCCTTGAGTGTGCACGTCCACACGGTGGAGTCGTCGTTGGCCTCGAACGACTCGGCCAGCAGCGGCACGACCTGGGAGTCGTCGTCCCAGCCGTAGAGGGCGTTGTAGAGGTTGACGGATCGGCAGACGTCGCCGTTGTTGACGGGGATGTGCGCGTCGATGGTGTCGGCGGAGTTGCCGCCGGTGATCCCCACTCTCAGGGTGCCGCCTTTGACGGGCTTGCCGGCATCCGCAGCGCCGACAGTTCCGCCGCCACAGGCGCTCAGTCCGGCGAGCGCGGACACAGCGAGTCCGGCTCCCAGCGCTTGTCTTCGGTTCGGTGTATTCATGTGCCTTCTTCCTAGGACGTCGGTTCGGGTCGGCCGGCCGTGGCGACCCGCTCTGACTGCGGGTTTCGGGTGTCGTCGGTGGCTGCGGCGTTGCGGGCAGCCCCATCGGAGGCGGTGTCGGTGAGGATATGGGCGGAGAGGTAGTGTTCGAGCATCATCAGGGCCTCATCGTCGGTGATGGGCATATGTTCGGTACTGCGGGCTACGCCGAGTCCGTCGATGAAGATCGACAGCGACTTGACCATGAGCGACGTGTCGCCGGTGCGGATCACTCCTGAGCGCTGTCCGCTGTCGATGACGGTGGTGATCATGTCCAACCACTCGCCGTAGACGGCGGTGAGGTTCGCACGAGCGTTCTCATCGGTGACGGCACGAGCCCAACATTGGAGCCAGATCGACCACACCCGTCGGATCTTCGCGTCGACTCCGGCGTGGAGGCGGGCGAAATGACGGAGCACGGCAAGCGGGTCGGCGCCGTCGTTGAGCTGGCGGGTTTCGGCGATGATGTCCAGGGAGTAGCGCAGGGCCGCCTGCAGCAGTTGGTCTTTCGTCCGGAAGTGGTAGTTCACCGCCGAGGTGGTCAGGCCCGCTGTGCGGGCGACGTCCTCGGTGCGGACTTTGTCGATGCCGAGGTCGGCGTAGAGTTCCCAGGCCGCGGCGATGATCCTCACCCGGTTGCGTGTGCCTTTGGACATCCATTCCTGAGTGGGGTCGACTGCGGGTGTGTGG
Source organism: Brevibacterium sp. FAM 27836 (assembly GCF_051351055.1). NCBI lineage: Bacteria > Bacillati > Actinomycetota > Actinomycetes > Micrococcales > Brevibacteriaceae > Brevibacterium > Brevibacterium sp. FAM 27836. The sequence continues at coordinate 2,809,732 of NZ_CP195711.1, read as the reverse complement.
CCATTGTCGGTCTGCCCGGGGACCGTCGGGATATCTGTGCCATCGGTTGATGCTTCGATGGGAGCCGATCCGATGTGAACGTTCCCGGGGGCGGTTGGGGTCCTCCCTCGTCGAGGCGGCCCCGCCGTTCTCCCGGTTGTGATCCAATCGGTGCTGACCTCGGTGAGTTCGGCGATGCGTGAGATCTCTTCGACCCGAAACTTCCGTGTTCCGGCCAGGGATTTCGAGAGTTTGCTGGCGTCGAGCCCGATCCTTCGGGCGACTTCGCTGTGGTTGATTCCCGCGTTTTTGATGGCGTCGCGGACACGGGCGACCAGAGACGTCTGCGTGCTGCCAGCACCTTTGCTTTCCGTAACCACCCGTACAGTCTGCACAAGAGTTGCGATTTTGGCAAGAAAAACTTGAGTATTGATAGGTTTCCGTTACCGCTCGACACTGCTCGTTCGGCCAGCAGACCCGGCCTCCCGACTCGGCCGGTTCACAAGACCAGTCAGATATACTCGGGAGGATTCGACCGGCGAAAGGATCTCTCCTGATGGCAAGCAACAATTCTCTTCTTCACGGGGCATTGCCCGACGCGAAACTCGTCGATGAAGCAGAGACGGATGCCTTCTGGTCGAAACCTCTTGGCAAGAATGCGAAGGCCGAATCAGTACGCAATCAGTACATTCGAGATAGCGCCGCCAATCCCGTCAATAAGACGGTCATCTTCTATGAAACGATGTCCGGCGCACGGATGGGAGACAACCCATACGGAATCTTTCAGCACCTGCGCTCGCACCCAGAGTACGGCGAATTCCTACATGTATGGTCAGTCGACTCTCTGACAGCGATTCCCGAGCAGTACCGGAATACCCCTGACGTCGTCTTCGCTCGACAGAACACTCGCTCCTACACTTATTTCCTCGCCATTGCTGGTTATATTGTCTGCAACGCGAATCTCCCGGGATTCTTCACGCGTCGTCCGGCCCAGAAATACATGAATACTTGGCACGGCATCCCGTACAAAGCCCTGGGTAGAAGCACGCCGAAGGCAAAGTTCGGAGCCCCAGCCAGCACCGCTACTTTCACAAAAGCAACTCACGTCCTCACCCCGTGCGAGTTCACGACGGAGAAGACGATTTCGGCGTATTCGATGTCAGGAGTGTCGAACGCCGTTATCGCGGAACTCGGCTACCCCCGAGTCGACCGAACCATATCTCCAAGCCCGGGCACTCGCGAGGAGATACGCAACACTCTGGGCTTACAACCAGCTCAAACACCCAGTGACCATAGACCAGTTGTGCTTTACGCGCCTACTTGGCGCTCTGAAAGCGGTAAAGACGTCGTCGATAGCGACCAACTCATAGCCGACCTTCGGACGCTTGCCGAGCTAGACGTTCAACTCATGTATCGGGGACATCACCGTATGGACCGCATGATCAAAGATGCCTCAGTCGGTGACGAAATAGGCGACATCATCATTCCTCCGCATGACATCAGCTCCAATGATCTCCTCACCGTTGTCGACATTCTCGTCACGGATTTCTCGAGCATCTTCTTCGACTTTTTACCTACGGGCCTGCCGGTAGTGCATTATCTTTATGACCTCGACGATTATGCCAAAAATCGCGGTATCAACCTGGAGACCAAGGAATTGCCCGGTGCTGTCGCATTGACCCGCAGTCAGCTTGCGGAGGCAGTAACCACTGCTGCATCGGAACTGAAGGACTTCGACACTTACGCCAATGCAATCGCCAATCCCGTACAAGGCGACAGCTACAGGAAAGCGCGAGCGCGATTCTGCCCGTCCGAAGACGGGCTTTCTTCGAAGCGAGCGGCCGACTTCCTGATCAAAGACGAAGCAAACGACCGTCCCACTCGCACGGCGCGTGACGGTCGGCAGACGGCCGCGTTCTGGGCCGGTGAACTGCTCCCTGGTCCTCGCGCAGACAACTTCCTAAGGTCGCTGCTGAAGTCAGCGGCGTCCCCCTCGGAGCAGACAGTGCTCGTAATCGACCGAAAAGCACCCATCGAGAAAACCATCCTGAGAAAAATTAAACAATTCGGGGATGCGCTATCAACTTACTCTTACGAGACCGAACCACCTCTGATCCTGCCGGAGGAACTGGACTCCTACAACGAATTCGCAAGTGGATATTATCTTGACTTCGACAAAACGCAGCTGCGAGTGGAGAAGGACAACACCGTCAAGCAGATTTTCCAACGGGAATACCGCCGCCGCCTGGACAATGCCCACTTTGACCGAGTGTTCCTCGCCGCTGACCTGTCGATCGACGAACTAGCGATTGCCTCGATGGCCGGCCAACACACAACAACAACGGCAGATAAATGGACACCTCCAGCGGATGCCAAGATTGCCCTTCCTACCATGGCACACGCTGTGGACCGAATCACCGATCGGCTGCTACCAGAGGGGACCCAACGTCGAACGGTTGCCGCTCGCTCCTATCGCAAGCTGCGCTCAATAATCGGACGGAATCAACGCTGACCAGACAATCTTTTCACTGATCACAATCCAGAACCTCCGTTTAATTCCGTCACTAAAATCGAGGACTAATGGATGATTTAGAAACCGTGCATTTCATACCGGAGCATCACTACTTAATTCGGCCGAGCCTTAGCAACCAAGCTGGCGGAGGAATGCAGGCAATGCTGAGGCGCGCGAAGGCGTTCGCAGTGCACTATGAGATGCCAATAGATCTTCTTACGTATACGTTCCAACCAGGCATGGTCGCGATCGAAAAACGCCTGCGGGAATCTGGACGACTGGCAACGCAAATCCGAGTTACGAACATGTGGGAAATTCTGTCGGATGCAGTACGTACACCACCAGCGGATCTGTTCCCTGACTGGGAACGCAAAAAGCCACTCCGTCAACGTCAGACGGACTCAGAGGAAGTGAGCGTGATGGATAGTGGGTTACGCCGGATAAAGCGATTCCGTCCTGGCACTTCCACAATCGAGGCGGTCGACTACCTACGTGAAGACGGCACAAGATTCGTCAGTGACGTCAAGAAGTCGGGCCCGAAGTCTCGCCGAAAGATAGCACTTTTAGGACCTAATCAAGAAATTCTCAAAACCTGGCAAACCATGCCAGACATGTTCGCATGGCTGCTGGTGAAAGTGCTCGGGAGGGGACGCTCCGCAATAGTTGTCGACAGCCCTGTCATTGCAAATTCAATATCCAAACTCGGATACATTTCCCCGAAGAGTGCTTTAATAAAATACTTTCACAGCAATCACGCAGAATCCGTCGACGACGTCGGGTTCGGGGTGCTGTCGCAACGACACGTGGAGTCGCTGGAACGAGCTGACGTATTCGATGCCAACGTCTTCCCATCGCAGAGCCTTGCAGATGCCGCGGCAGAATTAATCGGTGATTCAAGCAATTTTTGGACTATCGGTAATATCGTCGACCCGGCAGAAGGAACTCCCGAAGACGACGAACATCGCATCACTTCCGGCATTGTGGTCAGTCGAATCGTTAAAGAGAAGAATATTGACCACGCCATCAGCGCAATCCAATTGGCCAACGCAAACGCTGAGTCAGAGGATACAACGGTTTTATCGGTATTTGGAACCGGTTCTGACTTGAATCGACTACAGCAACGGGTTGCAGACCTGGGGATAGGCGACCAAATATTGTTCCCAGGGTACACCGATAGCGTCTACCAGGAATTCAAAAGCGCCTCCTTCTCCATCCTGCCGACCAGGCAGGAAGCGTTCGGCCTATCAATCGTCGAAAGCATGGCATGCGGCTGCATACCGATTGTTTATGACGTCCCGTACGGTCCTGGTTCGATCATCTCTCATGGAATCGATGGCTATCTGGTTCCTTATGGCGACATCCGCGGGATCGCCCGGTACGTGGAGCGACTGCGGACGATGGACCGTGCTGAACTGAGCGTGATGCGAACCGCTGCGCGGGAACGTGCTGCTGAGTTTGAGGGGCCGAGCATTGCCGCCCAGTGGGCCAAGGCAATCGATGCGATATGGCAACACAAGACCGAACATCGTCGTGCTGTCCTGTCTACACATCACATCGAACTGACCGAAGCTCTCCTCGCGGAGCCTTTATCTGGCCCATCCTGGAATGGACGATCGACCATCGACATCCGATTCACTTCAGATTCCCGACTCCGGAAACAGGATATAGAAGCCACACAAGCCTTTATGTCTTTTCGTGGCAGGAACAGTAATTTGCGCTTACGCGTTCCCGGAACGCTTCGCGTCGACAGGCGGGGAGTGTTTCGCCGTCGGTCAACAATCGTGGCGCGCTTCCAGATACCTTTGGAACTCTTGGAACGCGTACCACCGCAGACAATCGATACGTTCACGAGAATGAACGATGGAACATCGGTGCGTGAATATCGAATTCCAGCAAGCAACATCGATTTTGCCGGGTTGCGATTGCCGTCAGGGCTAGAGGCCTATAGGACAGAGCCGGGTAATTTCAGCTTGCGCGCTGCAACAAATCATGATGACTGACCACTTTACGCCTAAACTTTCATAATACCGAACCATTCATAAAGCACAAGCTTTGTCTATAATCTATTCTCTGCTCGTCGATCTATAATACCAATATACAGACGGAGTTCGATGCTATCGACATGCGCTGTGCGGCTGACTCAGAACAAGCACAGGTTGCGATAACGACTTCTGTATGAAACAATCGACGCCTCCGTACTCACTGGCGAGTTATACGGATTGACATCTGTGTCCATTTGCTCCCGAAATGAACACATCTGTACCGGACCAGCACTAGTTGAGACTCAAAACGCGAGGAAATTTTGCGACCGATCGAAGACGACAGGAATGAAGCAGAACCTGGGTTCGGATGTGCCCCGGAGAGTGTCGGAGCAAAATCGCATGACGCTGACAACATGCCGTCGAAATGGCCGACTTCCGGATATATCGTCTACGAGGGGAATGGGGCTACCTCTCATAACTATGCGAAAGAGTTCGCTGCCAGAGGTATCCAAGGCTTCTATTCGAGCTCTGGATCTGGGAGTAGAAAGTACGTGGCTCTTCAACCGATTATGGACGAGCCAAGCGACAACCTGGTCATCAATGGTTTCTCCCACAAAGAAGGTCAGCTGGTCGGTTTCCATGTCCGCAAGAGAGTCGCCGACACCTGGATGTGGCTGACCCAAAGGAGCGGTTGGCAAGAGACATCCGAGGATATGGAGAAGGTACTCGTTCAACCGAACCAAGACATGTCCGAGTTGAACATGCCAATCGGCAACAACACCGTGCTCGAGGCTCAATGGGTATCCTCCGATGGCCATAGCGCAAACTGCGGGTCGAGAATGTTTTCGAACAGGCTCATGGCCCACGCACTCGGAGGTTTCAGGAATACAACTTACACCAATTCTCGCGCAGCTTTCGAACATTCGCTCGAGAATGAACATACATACTTTGAAGTCGACCTCTCTTACACCCTCGACGAGCGATTGATCGCGTCGAGTCCGCGGATCACAACTTCGGACACTCAGAAGCTCGAAAACATCGCTGAGATGACTTACGAAAGAGTCATGAGTTTGACCGTTTCCGGCGAACCGGTCATGGATGGGCGGCAACTGTATGAGATCGTCAGACACCATCCCCAATTCACTTTTGAAATCGATTTCCACCGAGTAGTCGGCGAGGATGCCAAGAAGCGTATTGAGTCGCTGCTAAATGATTTCCAACACGATGACGAAGCGCTCAGTAGGTTGCTCATTCAGGTTCACTCCGCGCAAATGCACAAAGATATCGACTCTGTCTACCAGTTCCAACACTACCAATACCTGCTGGGAATGAAGATGGAACGGCTCGATAGTGCAATTACCTATTGCCTAGATACCGGTATTTGCGCGCTCGCGCTTCGCTGGGGTCTTGTAACACAAAGCATCATCAAACAGATTAAGGCAGCTGGGCTCTATATTCTTGGCTACACGGTTGAGAAGGATGCTCCCCTAGCCGATGCTCTTCTCCGTTCCGGGATCGATACGATCTGCACGGATTTTGTGACCCCTGAACTCTTGCAAGAAGCTAGTGGTAGCGAGGGCCAAAAGGAATTCTACGTCTTCTATCACAGCGGTTCCCCAAACGCCGTTGCGAGCTTTTCCACGAAAGACCCCGGAAGTGATCCTCACCGGACCCTTCACAAGTTGAAGAGCGGAGCGTTTGAGATGCGCGACGACAAACGGTGGAAGAACGACGGGTTTCAACAGCTGCACCCACCTAGGTTTGCCTTGAAGGGCAAGCGTTTTGTGGGATGGCGAATGCGAGTGAGGATAGACGGCAAACCTCGTTGGTACTGCACCGACGGCACGTTCCGAAACAAGAAGGAGACGCTTACCGCCCCGGCGACAGAGCGATATCTGTTCCATGACCACGATACTTTGCCCATAATCCAGACAGTTGACGGAGCAAAAGTCGTGATGGTTGCTGCCTGGGAACCAGCTTCGCGCCTCGTCCGGCTCCTGGACAAGATGTTGCCAATAGTTCGAAGGTAGCCCCGCGACTGAACTCCCTGCAATGGTCCGCTACATAATAGTAGTGGACCGGACTACCTAAACGAACTTACAGAACACGTGGTCATCTGGTAGCTTGCGAAACGTCGCCGAAGGAAGCTGAATTTCAGCAGATGGGCAGAAAAGTAGCATAAGTACGACCTAAATCAGCGGCCCGTCTTCAAATGAACGTATCGTTCTTGAAACCCCCTCGGCAAGACTGTTAGTTGGTTTCCAGCCCAGCCCTTCCAACTTATGAGCTGCGAGGCCCAGGGCTGCCACAGGCGAAAACGCTCCGCTGTCATCCTGATTGTCAAAGGCCAGGCTGAGTCCAGCCTCCGGTCGCGCATTAACATATATCTGTGCAAGCTCTCGAATGGTGACATTCCCATCCGGATCGGCTACGTTATAAACGGCTTCTTCGCCCAGGAGATGGGCGAAGAACAGCCCTGCGACAGCATCACCGACATATGTGTAAGTGCGCATCGCGGCACCGGCGCTCATCATTCTGATGTCTCTGCCATTGACCACGTCGGACAGAAAGTCTGCTTGAACGCGACCATCATCAAGTGCCATTCCTGGGCCGAAGATGTGGCCGAATCGAAGGCTGAGGGCCTTGATACCGAACTCTGCCGAGTAAGCAGCCAACGCGGTCTCCGCGACCCGTTTGCCTTCCGAATAGCTTGCCCTGGGAGCGAAGTGTTGGAGCTTACCCGTCGACTCTTCGGAAATGAGCCGGTCTGCATCCACGGCGCCGTATACCTCTGAGGAGGACAACAGGACGAACGACCCACCGCCGGCGGCCACCTGAGCATCCAGCAGGTTCAATGTGCCCAATGTATTTGCTTTGAGCGTCGTGACAGGAGAGCTCTTGTGCAATGACGGTCGTGCGGGTGAAGCGCCGTGGAAGACAGTATCGAACGGTTCCGCAAACTCTTGCGGATCAATCACGTCGCTCTTGAGTAGCGTGAAATCACTTCGCTCGAGAGCACTTCCGAACCGCTTTTCCGCTTTTGCGGGATTGCGCACCGTCCCGGTCACACGCAACCCGAGATCATGTACGTCGTTTGCGGCGAGAAGAGCACCGACGATGTACATCGGGATCATCCCCGAGGCACCAGTCACAAGGATGTTCTGCCCCCGGTAGCTGTCCCAGGGCAGGTCCATTTGAGCAATGGCTCTGGTGTCCTCGAGGAATACCGGCGAGTCAAACAGCACAACATCATTCGCCACCGAATGCCTCCCGATCCTCAATCAGCGTCAGGAAGGTACGGCAGATATAGTAGTCGGAAGCGGTCGTGATCTTGATATTGGTGCGCGGCCCTTCCACTCTGCGGATGTCGTACCCGTAGCCGTGCATGAGCGTGCAGGTGTCAATCGAGTCGTGTTCGCCTTCAGCTACTGCACGATCGTAGCTCGATAGAGCATCTTTGAGACGGAATGTCTGAGGGGCTTGTGCCGTCCACAACGGATCGCGCGGGATGACATCTTTGATTCCCTCGCCTTCTTCGACGACAACTGTCTCTGTCATCTTCGTGCACGTGACTGCGGACCCGAACTCCAAAGCGGTCTCGATGTTGCGAGTCAGCAGATCTGCGTCGATCAGCGGGCGGACGCCATCGTGGACGAGTACGAGGCTGTCTGGATCATTGCTTTCCGAAATGACTTTCAGCGCGTTGTGGCGCGATTCCTGCCCCGTCGAGCCTCCATCCACGATCCATTGCACTTTCGTCAGCTCATACCGCTTGACGAGTCGTTCAAGATACTCCCGGAACTCCGGGAGTATGGCGACAGCGATCGCGTCGATATCGGGATGCTGCTGAAACACATCCAAGGTATGGACGATGATTGGGCGTCCGTGGATTTCCAAGAACTGTTTCGGCCTGGAGCTGTTGGCCATTCTGGCCCCAACTCCGCCTGCGAACACTAGCGCGATGTTTGCCATTCGGCTTCCTCATCTTCTTCTTCGGCGTTGTCTGTGTTGGACTCGTCGTCACCGGAGTTCGCCGGTTCTTCTTCGTATTGCGATGCGCCCTGTGCGTGCGCTTCATCCTGCGCGATCAACTCTTCGAAGCTGATTTCACTCCCAACAGAGGGTTCTACTTCGGGAGTCGAGAGCACAAGCGTGTCGATGACGCGGTCTGAGTTGTTGGTGTCGACGTAGTCGAAGTTCTCACGTACGAACTCCTTTGTCTTCTCCACGCTCAGGGCGGGCCGTTGGATGAGCTCAATGAGTTCGTCGAAGGTTGTTGCGATGCTTCCGGGTGCGGCCTCTTCGTATTCTCTGTGCATGCCCCTTGTCGCTGAATAGTTCTCCAGGTCATAGGCGAAAAAGATCATCGGACGTTCGAGTAACGAATACTCATAGATTACCGAGGAATAGTCGGTGATCAGCACGTCCGAGATCAGCAGCAGATCATTCGTGTCCGGGCACGATTCGACATCAATCAAACGGTCGCCGTACTCCGGCGGGATAGGTGCCGGGTCCGGGATGAAATGATGTTGGCGGAAAAGTACGACAGTGTCGTCGCCACAAGCTGCGTACAGTCTCTGGAAGTCGATGATGTCGTAGTCGTAGTGAGCGTCGCCCGATCCTCGACCGCGGAAAGTCGGTGCCCAGAGGATCTTGCGCTTTCCTCTTGTAGTCGGAAATTGAGTCTCGAAATCGGTACGAACCTCTTCGGCGCGGCCTTCTCTGAGAAATCCGTCGATTCGTGGCAGTCCGGTAGCAAACACCGAATCTCGTTCGATGCCGAAGGCTTCGCTGTAGACATCCCGCAGATGCTGTGATCCACAGATTGCATATGAATACAGTCGATGCGCATTTCGAAGATTCGGCGATCCATACTGCCCGAAACGGCTGTATCCAACCGACTTGAAACCGCTTCCGGCGTGCCACAGCTGAATAATCTTCTGTTGATTTCGGTCGCCCAAGTCTTTGAGTACGGCAAAATAGTCGTCGATCAGTATAGTGTTCGCCTTGCCCATCTGCCACGCGAGGTTGAGGGCGTTCTGTCGAGAACTAGTCCGACCGGTGCGGAACGAGTATCCGAAGTTGAACTCCTTGTCGAGGCCCCGCTCGATCATCCTGTCATGAACCGCCTTGAGGTTACCCTGCATATTGGGTCTTGCCTCGGAAGCAAACAGAATGTTGTTGCCTGCAGCGGGCCTCCTCCTGGAGGCGACTTGATAGACCTCACGAAGTGCTTTGCGCTTCGTGTTGGTCCACTTCTTGCGCATCTTCGACTTGATCTTGGCGACTCGAGAAGAAGGCTTTCCTGCCGATCGGCCGAAAGCATAGGTACGCATCAGGAAGAATGGCGCGTTGTCGTCGTCCGAAACGCCGAAGGTGACAGTGTAAGCCGATCGGTTCTTGTTGTAGACGAATGCACGCGAGCAGTCATCCAATTCGCCGACACGAGCAAGTGGGAAGTTCGCGGGGTGGAGCCGTCCCCGGCGCAGGGCCACCAGGAAGTACGTACCGTTCGGCACCTGCGCACGGCGGTTGAATTGGGTGACGTTGATTGTCAGCTCATATCGGTCTCCTTCGACCGGTTTGAATTGTACCGGGAGCAACGTCTGGCCGGGATTCGCATTCGACGTGAGGTAAAAGGAGTCAACCGCCCCACCTGAAAAGTTGACGAGGAAGCGCAGATTCACTCGCTCCCAAGTGATGTCGACTATCGTTAATTCTTCGGACACACGCTCCCCTTACCCTTGCGGGCTTCACCTTCTAGACTCATCACGTTCAACCGTTCGCAACGGCAATAGCCTAACAGCCTCGGCTTCTTGACTGTCGCCGCGGACTGCCGCGGGGCGGAGAATCGGTCCAATTGTGCAATCACCACCTCAATGTCGGCCCTGGCGATCCGTAGGCACAACGACCGACGCGCCTTGGATCATAAGTTTCGCAAGGGTGGAGCTGAACCAGCGAATCGCTCGATTCAACGGCGACCATGAGAGTAACAGCGTGATCGCCGCGGCGACGACTATACAAAGCGCGATCGTCACGGAGCCGCTCGTTTTGTCGACCATCAAATTGAGACTGCCCTCAAATGCCCGAACGAGGAGTCCGTGAATGATGTAGATCGCCAGGCTACGTTGGCCCGTTGCAACAAGAAATTTTGGCAGATGTTCGGACCAGGCGAACAACACTGCAATCGTCAATATCGCGCTGGTAGCGATACAGACCCTGACTCCCACACCGTAGGGAATCGCCGAGTCCAGGAACTCGAATCCCCGCGCACCGTAGAACCATTTCTTGTCGAGGTCGTTCAGGTAGAGAACCGCTATCGTCAATGCTGCCAAGACAGTCAGTCCCCCTTTCTCCCACGCCTTCAATTGTGCCGCCCAGTTCAACATCCGTATTCCATAGAGCTTCCCGAGCACAAAGAACGGGAAGAAGGTCATGGTCCTGCCGATGGAAAGTTCGTAGTCGAGAGCCGGCAGGATTCCGCCGAAGATTCCGACAGCAAGGGAAAGGCACAGCATCGGAGTAGGAAACCGCTCGACAAGCGGTAGCGCAAGCGTCCACCAAACCATTGCGAGAAGGAACCACGTGATCCAATACGGTTCGGTAATCTCAAGGTCGGGCTCGACTCCGAATAACTCTGACCAGTAGAGGTAGATGGGCTGAGTCGCCACGGCGAGCACAGCGAACGTAAGAGTGCGTTCTCCCAGTCGATCAGACTTTGCCGTCATACCCGCCAGAAGGACGAATGCCGGCATGTGGAATGAATAGATTGCTGTCAGCAGGCCACGGCTGTATCCCATATCCCAGCCGGAGACCCCTTCAAGCAGGTGCCCAAGCACCACAAGGAAGATGAGAATGCCTTTGGCCTTGTCCAGCCTGTAGTCACGCGTTTGCATCGTCGGCGATAATACCGACAGATGATCGATCTTGTCCGCGAATCGTGACATTTGGAACGTCTTACCAGCCGAGGATGCGGCTCCAGTCAGTCTTGGAAGGTACGACTGAGTCCGTCCAGCATCCGTCAAACTGGTTGCCCGTACTATTGGACGCAGAACTGCTTCTCGAACTGCAGAAGAACCTAAGTCCATCTCGAAAGGGACACTGTGAAGAGTCTGCTCCGCAATACAGCTCTCTGGGCCGTGCGATCGTCGGCATGGAAGGCAACAAGCAAGTGGATCAGAGGCACCGAACGGTGGAACCGCCTCGAAGACGAGTTCGACGGCAGCTACGTCACCGGCGAAGTGGTCGTCTACTTCGGAGACCGCAGCTCCAAGTTCTACCAGCTCGAGCAGTGGCTCCCGGTACTGGAAGAACTGCACAAGAAGCACAGAGTCGTCCTTGTTCTGCGAAAAGGTTCAGCCCTTCTGCAGGCACGGGAGATGACTCACTTGCCTATGGTGTTCAAGCGGCGCTTCGATCCCCTGCACACTTTCTATCACGCCAACGATTTCAAGCTTGCCCTGTACGTGAACAATGGAATGACGAACTTCCAATCACTGGGCTTCGCCCCGATGGTTCACGTGCACGTCAATCACGGTGAATCCGACAAACTGAGCATGGTCTCGAACCAGGCCAAATCCTACGACAAAGTCTTCGTCGCAGGTGATGCAGCGATCGAGCGGCACCGCAGAGCTCTCATCGATTTCGACGAGTCCGCGCTGGTCAAGATCGGCCGGCCGCAGTTGGATATCGAGAGGCCCCTCGAACTCGATCCCTCACCGGCGTGCACCATCATGTACGCGCCCACGTGGGAAGGAGAGAACGACTCCAACAACTACTCCTCGGTCGACCTCTTCGGTCCCCAGATCATCGAGGCCGCTCTTCAGATCCCCAATTCTCGCGTGATCTACAAACCCCACCCCAGAGTCGAAGCGTCAAACGATCCTGTGATGGCCGAGGCGAATGCTCGAATTCTCGCACTCATTGAAGCTGCGAACGCATCCATTGCTGATGAGCCTCTGCAGCACCAAGTGCTCATGCAGGGCGACATCCTCGCCATGTTCGACACCGTCGATCTGCTGATCACTGATATCTCCAGCGTCGGGCTCGACTTCCTCTATCTGCATCCAGACAAGCCGCTCGCACTGACCGATCGTCGAAACGACATCTGCAAGCTCAACGCCGAAGCACCAATCAGTCGTGCGACCCCCGTCATCAACGTGTCGACGATCAGAGGCATCGAGACGATGCTCACTGAGATGCTCGCAGAGGACACCACGGCAGAGGCTCGACGCGAACTGAGGCAGTTCTACTTCGGCGAAGGCGAAAAGGGGACTTCGACCGATCTGTTCACCGAGGCGGTGTCCAAGCTCATCGCCGATCGCACGGTCGAGCTGGAGAGCTTCCACTCCGAGAGCATCAACGCCGAGTCCAGCGACGAGTAGGCACTGAGCTCGGCCCAGTCATGATCGGGGCCGGACGGACAGATTCCCGTGTTTAGTCGGGTACCATTCCCAAGCGCCGACGCGTTCTGGACGAAACCTCCTCGGGGTGCTGATTCTCCGCTTCGACGTCCACAGATCGTGGGGTCGTCGCAGGTAGACATCGAAGGTCTCACCGGCAGATTCAGAGAATTTTTCGTGGTCCACTTCGAAGGAGAGCGCCAGTCGGCGCCCGAACCGTCGGGTCGAGATCTCCGGCTCGCTGCAGATGAAGAATGTGCTGAGGTCGCGTCGCGCGACAACCAACTGCAGGTCCTTGGCAATCGGCCGATGCACCTCATCGACTTCTACCTCAAGCCGACTTCCACGAGGCGTCGACGCCGTCCGGAGCCTGCTTGACTCGATCGGTGGAACAGACTCACCGTCTTGGGTGCCGGGCAGCTGGGTAAGTCGTAGCTTCTCAAGAGTTCTCTGCCACCGCCGGTATCCGGCTTCCGGGAGATAGCGTTCGACAGTCTTCATCGCCGCCCTCCGCATGCTCTCAACCTGGGCGGCGTCTAACGACAAGAACTGCTCAATCTGGTCAGCGAGCGCATCGACATCGCTCCACGGTGTGATGAAGCCATTGTGACCGTGATCGATCAGGTCCCTCGGCCCGTACGTGATGTCATAGACGATGGGAACGCATCCGGCGCCCATCGCTTCCATGATCGACAGTGGAAGACCTTCACTCGTACTTGTCAGCATGGAGAATGACGCGGACTGCAAGCGGTCGGGGACGTCGTGCACATAACCTGGCAGATTGACACTGTCACCGAGGTCGAGTTCCTCGACGAGCTGTTCCAGATTCTGCCGCTCCGGGCCATCGCCGAGCACAGTCAATGAGACGCTGATGCCCCGGTCCCGCAACTTCGCGATTGCGCGAATCGAATGGTCCACTCGTTTGAGCTGGAGGAGGTTGGCGATCATCACAGCGTCGTTCGGTTCACGATGGACCGGCAGTTCAGACAGCACCGACCCAGACGGCAACTCCCCCGTGAGCAGCCTCAGGTTGGCGTCTGGGAGTCCAATGGCTCTGATCGCTTCGGCCTGTTGTTCGGTTTGGACACCGACAGCATCGAAACGGTCGAGATTGCGCACGGTATCCATACGCCGAGGGAGAATCTGTCCATGGTTGCCGTTCCACGGATGACGAAGATGCGTCCCGTGGAGGAAGAGGATGAGTCCGAAGCCACGGTCGGGAATCTCGTGGATGAACTCGCTGACCTTCTTGTCATCGACGATGACAACAGCAGGATCTTCGGTGACAATCGACGAGATCCAGGCATTATAGAAGTCTCGTGGTCGCCGCCACTCGGCCATCGGCTCACCGCTCGCGGAATGCAGGACGAATCGTCGGCCCAATTTCGGGTCCTGAACATCTGCAAGCAGCAGACTTCCGTCGCTCCTGAGATAGTTGCGACGAATGATCTTTCCCGTGGCGGGATTGCGGAAAGCGTCATAGTAGGCGGTGATGTTCTCGAGTTCACCGTCTTCTGCGGGCAGCGGAGCATTCGGCGGTTGTCCCACAAGCGTCGACAGCTGAGATTCGGTCCTTTGTCGCAGCTCCTGCCAGATGTTCACGAGCTCGACGTCGTCTCGCATCTTTCCTTGAGAGATCAACCGATTGCGGATCTCATCGGTGTCCATCCGCGGGTCGAAAGTCAGAATGGTCTGCGACAGAGAGTTCCCGTATGTCTGAAAGCTCCGTATCCGGCGAAGGGCCGCGGTTGTCATGCCGCCCATCGACTCGGGAATCCCCCACAGCACGTTGTAGACATGGACCGCGTCGGTCCCGAACGGCGGATAGGGTTTGGATGCGGCGCCGCCGACGTCGGCAGTGCCAGATGTCTTTCGAACACTCAGGCTCACTAGTGGTACCTTTCCTCCGCGACGACTGCCGGCAGCGATTTCAGGGGCGGGACTCAACGAGACAGAGCCATCTGCCCGAAATGACGATCCTGACGCCGCCAATTGACGAGTTTCGGGGTGTCTGCAGCCTCCCACTGGGCCCGGATATTCCACTCACTGTCGAGCTCCGAGTATCGGCCGCCGACAATCACCGGCATCGCATCGGCATAGCTGATTCCGTGGTCTGTCACGAGCCCGATCACTCTCTCGACGATGCCGTCGTTGCGCAGACCTTCCAAGTTGAGCACGGCAACTTGTGAATCGAACGGGGTGAAGTCCTCGCTCATGCCTGCATGACTGGCAAAGACGAAGTCGAGGGCCCCGTCATGGTCGTCGCCGAAGGCGCTTGCGATTCTCCTCATCACGGTGAGTCCGCTCGAACGGTGCTTCCTGACGTCGTGCTTCGCCGCAGCCAGCGAATCACCGAGATCGACGGTCGAGAGTTCAGCGATGTCCGCCGAGACCTCCGAGGCGGCCGGCACAACAATAAGACGTTCATGGTTGGGGAACAGCGCCGGCAGAATGGCCTGCACGAGGTCGGGATCGTTCTCCTGGCCGGCGATCGTCACCGTCGGAAGGACCTCGATCGTACCTTTCGACAGAAGTGACTGAATCTCGTCTGCCTGAGCAGCAGTGACCACACCGGCGCGCAGCCACACTCGGTAGTCTGCCGAGGTGTGAGCATCAATGGCGGCAGCCGCCCTCGCGATCAGTGGCGTCTCGCCCTTCTCCACGGTCATGAAGACATCGGTCACCTGCGGTTCGGGAGCGGGATGCTCAAGTCCCTCCACTGCCGCGGCGACGGTCGCAGGATCTGCGACCGGAAGCTCGGCTGTCGCCAGATATTCATCGGCTGCGGCCATATCGTCAGCGGTGATTTCGACCCACTTCGAGTAGATTTCGTGCTCTGAAGCGCCCGTGGCGATCAGGGGGATCAGCACTGAGAGTTTGTCGAGGATGCCGGCGCGAATGGCGTCGAATTCGACATCATCGATGCCGATGAGACCGCCGAAGCGGGAATCTGATTTGTTTTTGGGCTCGAAGTCGACGTCGGCACCGACTGAACGGGCAGGGAGATTGGCGTGCAGCCGGGAGGTGAGGACGTGCTTGTATTTGTACGCATAGTCCGCGACCCAATTGCGCGCCAGTTCGAGATTCTCAGGGAATGACTTGTCACGAATTGCTGTGACGGTCTGCTTCTTCTTCGGTCCTTTGTTGTCCTTCATCCAGTCCACTCGCAGAGTGCCTGCGCGGCGGTCGGCGGCAGGTGCGGGGAAGAGTGTGTCGACCGTGGTTGTCAGGCATCCGGAGAAGAAGGCGGGGACGCCGACTGCACGGAGCACCGCGACAGACTGCCAATCGCGACATCCGACCGGACCGTACTTCTTCAGATAGGCGATGGCGTCGGGCGTGAGCATTTCCGGATAGCGCACGAAGACCGACAGCAGAATCGGCCGAAGATTCGGATGGAAGGGGATATTGAACGACTTTCCGAAGATGTCGTGCATGTACCATCCGAAGGCGATGTACCAGGTGTCGTCGGGAATGTCCTGATAGACGTTGCCGTCTCGATAGACCTCAACGAGGTTGAGCTCGGCCGGGGGGCCCGCATATTTTCGTTCGTCCTTGACCTCTTCACGAAGCTTTGCGAAGAGGTCGGTCAGACCTTCGTCCCCGGAGAACTGAAGGTTTTCGTAGCGGAGCAGGTGACCGATCGACGCAATCGTCTGAATGTAGTCCCCGATGTTGCGAGAGCGGATCCCCGGCTGGTCATAGCTGAGCACACCGAAGTTGCGTCTGCCCTCGGTCGTGGGCAGCGGCTCCAGATGCCTGCCTCCGGGCAGCCAGTCAAGTAGCCGCGTGAGTTCATAGTGAACAGCAGACTCGACGGCATCGGAATCGCGGTCGATCCTGGATTCGACCAGAGTGCGCACATGGTCGAATGCGTTGATGCAGAACGCCGATTCGGCAGTGCGCAGCACGGCTCTGTCACTCCAGCGGTCTGTTTCTCCGGCTTCGTCAGAACGGTCGAGCAGCGTCAGGGCGTCTTCGCCGAGGGCGTCGATGGATGTCGGATAGTATTCTTCGGCGGCTGAGACGATGAGGTCTCGGTCTGTCACGCCCGCGAATTGAGCCCAAGCGACTTCCGGATCGGAAGAGCGTTGGTAGGCCATGCCCAGAAGCGTGCGGCCGGCTTCCTCGGACTCCGGCTTGCTGCGCAGATTCAACCCGATGGACACTGCTTCGCCTTGCAGTCCTTCGGCGAGGAGAGCGCGGCCCGCGTCGACTGCCGCGGCGTTGAGGGACGAGCCGTGGGCAAGCGATTCGGACAGCGTCGAGTGGGCTTTCAGCCGCGCCAGCTGACGTGATTTGGCAGCGACTTCCTGTCCAGAAGGAGCAGTCTTCCACCCGTCGGTCTCTTCGGAGGTCTTGCCTTTGAGCCCGATCGCGAGCTGTCGGTAGGCACGAGCGGTCGTTGCGGCAGCCTTCTTCGAAGCTCCACCGGATTTCCCTGTTCCTCCGGCAGCGCGTTCACGCACGTATTTGGTTCCCGATGCCCTTTCGACCACAGGCAGGGCCCGCCGTGCGATCCCGTGAACCACGGGCTTCACCAGCTCTCTTCCCTTGCCGATGTATCGGTCAGCAGCTCTTCCTCTAGTGCTCACTCGTCACGTCCTTTGCAGAGATTTCGATGTTCGGTGATTGGCTTGGAGCCGTTGGGGATGACGCTAACCGACTTGACTGTCAGTTCGATGAATAGAACTCTCATCTGCTCAGTCGAACGTGCTGAGGCCGGTCCGGTGCAGACTCGCATCAAGCTGAGGTGCGAGAGTCTGTGCGTAGGTCGCGGTGATGTGGGCAGTATCGAAGTAGGTGATGACGCCCCCGATGACCGGCTCACATCGTCCTTCCGGGCAGAGCCAATCCTGCGGATAGATGATCGACATCCGCTTTGAATCGATGGTCTTCGCCGAGGCAGCAAGCGGATCCATCCAATGCCACTCTTCCGGAGTCCCCGAACATTCCTCGGGATTGTCCTCATGCTTGGCGACGCAATCCGGCACGTTGATATCCGCTCCTCCCGGGTAGGGAGTGTCTCGGATGACCACAACATCCAACTTCGCGTCGACCCAGCTCTGCAGAATGGGGCGGTGGCCTTCTGGAGCCTTCTCTTCAGTCTCGTCCCAGCCCATTCCCTGGAGCGGAGTCGACTGCCGTTCGGATGTGACGACGGCATCGAATCCGCCTTCGGTGGTGCGCTCGACAACCCAGTCTGAGTAGTCCTGGCAGCCCTTCGTGTCTTCCTCGGTCGACAGTTCCTGTGGCAGTGTCGACAGACTGCAGTTGGATGCCAGGAACGTTGTGATCGTCAGATCGTTCTCGTCGGCCAACCGTTCCAGAGTCGGCAGCCAATGGCCGGCGTGGGAGTTCCCGACAAGGGCCACATGTTTCGACCCATCGCCGTATGTGCATTCAGGTCTGTCCGCATATGGTGCGCTTGCCCAGCAGCCGTCGGCATAGGCTTTTGACTTGTCCTTCTTCGCGGCTGCCGGTTCCATCTGCAGCGTGTCCTTGTCGTCGCAGTGCGGATTGTCTTTCGCATCAGGCAGGAGAACCGCGGCGCCGAGGCAGGAGTCCGGGTCGGCCAGCTCAGATTGGAGCTTGTCTTCGTTCTGCTCGACGATTTTGTCGGCAACGACCATCTGGCTCAGGCCGAGGGCGGCGACCAGCGCCATAGCAAGTCCGGCGAAGGCAAAGGTCTTTCTCGAACTGCTCAGAAGGGCTGTTTTTCGAAACCTGTTCTCCACCCAGGTCGTCGACGCCCATGCGGCGAGGATCGACACGAGGATGATCGCGATGTTGTCGATCACCCCGAGGCTCTCTGATCGGCCCAGCTTGGCCGAGAGATAGGGCACGAGGACGATGAGAGGCCAATGCCAGAGATAGACGGAATACGAGATGTCACCGAGGAACCGAATCGGCCGCAATGACAGGATCGGCAGCACAGAAGCACGGCCACGCGAATCTGCAAGGATGACCAGGGCGGTCGATACGACCGGAACGAGCGCGACATAGCCGGGGAACGGCATGTCTGCGCGGATGAGAAAAGCTCCTGCGACGATCCCGGCGAGTCCGATCCACCCGAGCAGCGAACTGAAGGGCAGACGCTCGGGACGGACGTAGAGAACGAAGACCGCGACCAGACCGCCCGCTGCCAATTCCCACATCCGCGTGGGGGTGACGAAGTAGGCCATGGCCGGCTCTGACGTCGTGTACCACACGGAGAAGACGAACGAGGCGAGGAAGATCGCGACGACAGTGAGGCCGACGGCCAATTTGGATCGCCCGAGCTTCGTGCCGATGAGGAAGGCCAACCCGATGATCATCGGCCAGACGAAGTAGAACTGTTCTTCGACGGACAGCGACCAGAAGTGCTGCACGGGTGAGGGAGCGTTGTCGGCCGCCAGATAATCGACGCTGGAGATGGCGAAGTCCCAATTGACGACGTAGAGACCTGCGGAGAGGATCTGCCGGCCGGTGTCGGCCCAAATCGACTGCGGTGCGACAAGGAACGTGGCGATCCCGACGAGGAAGAGCACGAGAAGTGAGGCCGGCAGAAGTCGTCGGATCCGTCGTGCCCAGAACTTGGCCACATCGGCCCAATTTCGCGGTGGGGTTTTGATGAGGTGGCTGGTGATGAGGAATCCCGAGATGACGAAGAAGACGTCAACTCCGGCGAAACCGCCGCGAAAGTGGGCCGGCCACAGGTGGTAGAGAAGAACCATTCCCACAGCCAGCGCACGCAGCCCCTGAATATCAGCGCGAAACCCGGTCGGCTTCGGCGCGGTGTTCCTTGTGGGGGAGTTTTCCGCGACGGGGGCTGTCGGCTGCATCAATCGGCTCCACTTGGTTTCTCAGTCGGATGGACAGGACCCGACTGCGGTCCCTGTCTTTTCTCTGTTTCGCGATTCACGACGACCGGTGGCAAACGCGATGCGCAGAATCCGCATCTACCGGCGGCTGGGACCGTGCATGATCATACGATCGGCGGTCGACCGTGCCGGGACATGCGCAGCACGCCGCGTCCGGACAGCTTGCGTCGGTCTTCGTCATCGGCCCAGGGGTCGAGTCGCCAACCGGCACGCCATCCTTCCATCCACGCTTTGAGCTGGTGCGGCTTGTTCGCCCATTTGATGCACTGATTCACGGTCCACGAACAGACATAAGCCCAGCTGAATGGCCACGGCAGGTTGCGTCGTGCCAACCAGACGCGGTTCCTCGCGTTCATATAGAAGTACTCGTCGTGGCGTCTGGGGTCGATCACAGGGTGCGCGACGGTAAGGTCCCCCATGTACCAGACGATATAGCCGGCATCCCAGACTCGCCACGCGAGTTCGATGCCCTCGTGGGCGTACCAGAACGGTCCCGGCCATCCGCCGCATTCGTCGAAGGCACGTCTCTGCATGCAGACCGCGCCTTCCCAGACTGAGAACACGTTCGACGAATGGTCGGCCGCGCCCTTCTTCAGCCGGGGGATCCAGCGTTTCGGTGAGTTCGGTCCGCCGGGCTCTTCGACGCGGGGCTGGACCAGTCCGATTCTCGGTTTGGTGCGCATCAGCTGGGCCATGCGCATCAGCGAAGTGTCATCAGGCAGCCAGGCGTCATCGTCGAGGAAGAACAGGAATTCACCGGAGACGTGGGGAACTCCGGCATTGCGACCTGCCGGTATTCCGAGGTTCACCGGCAGTGCCAGTTTCTTGACCCCCTCGGGGATGCCCTCGGGTTCCCAGCCGTTGCCCACACAGACGATGTCGAGGTCCACGCCCTTCTGTGCGAGAAGAGACTCGAACCCACGGTTGAGGTCGTCCAACCGTTTGCCCTGGCTCAATACGACGACGCCGAATGTGTAGCGGCGGTTCTCTTCGGCCCGCTGAGAAAGGATGCGCGAGGAATCGTTCATGACAGTCGCCTCGACGCCATAATCGACAGGAAGTGTCCGATCACGGAGAGCATGCACAATGGAGCCATGATGAGTACGAGCCAGCGTTCTCCGAACAGCGGATCGGCTCCCGCCGACACTGCGAACACGGTGACGATGCTTGAGACGAGTGCCATCAGCGACATCTCGACGGAGTGGAAGATGCGGTGGAACGGCACGAAGCGAGCGATGCGTTTGAGGGTGGAGACCAGGCCGGGGTTGAGCGCGGTGGCTTCTTTGGAATCGGCGAGTTTGCCGAGGCCGTTGAACGCCCTCGACACATGGACCATGTCGTTGAGTGCCTTGTTGAGAAGGACCAGTGCGGCCAGGACCGTTCCGGCCAGCAGAAGCGGGTAGGAGCCTGCGGGATCGTCGACGAGGTTGCTCCACTCCCCCACGGCTCTGAGACCCAGGGCAACCGCGACGAGGCCTTCGGTCGTGTAATGACCGACTTTGTCGAGGAACACACCTTTGGCTCCGCTGGTTCCCCTCCACCGCGCGACCTCACCGTCGCAGCAGTCGATGTACATCTGGACCTGAGAGAAGAACACAGCAAGGACTGCGCCCCAGATCCCCGGGATCAGGAGACTGCCGGCGATGCACCAGCCGGCGAGAATCATCAGACCGGTGACGCCGTTGGCACTGATCTTCGTGCGGACGAGCAGCATCGTGAAATAGATCGAGATGTGACGGAGGTAGAGCTGAGCGGTCCAGTGTTCGGCGTTCTTGCGGCTGCGGACTTCCACCGGCTGCGCCTTGGCCCGAAGCTCCGACAGAGTCGGATGTTTCGCCGGAGACTGTTCGGGCACGTCCGTTCCTCTCTGATCCTTAGATGGTGTCCAGCCACGATAGCGCGAAGACCGCGCCATCTCGGTCAGGACTTACCCAGCTCGCTCTTGATGCGCGTCGTCGAGATCTCAGGCGTGCGCGGCAGATAGACGACCTCGCACTTGTCCTTGAGGAAGTCGAATTCGCCTTCCCAGTCGTCGCCCATCACGAAAGTGTCGATATGGAATTTTTCGACGTCGGTCGACTTCTGTTCCCAGTTGTCCTCGGGAATGACGAGGTCGACGTAGCGGATGGCTTCGAGCATGTGCTTGCGCTCTTCATAGGAGAAGTACGACTTCTTGCCCTTGCCAGCGTTGAATTCGTCGCTCGACAGGGCAACCACCAAGTAGTCGCCCTGCTCCTTGCACCTTTGGAGCAGTCGAATATGCCCGTAATGGAGCAGGTCGAAAGTTCCGTACGTGATGACTCGTTTCATTGCTGAATCCATCCAGTGTTCAAAGCCCAACTCGTGAGCCGCGGAAATGGTCCCGCGCTACTTTACCATTCTGTTACTTCAAGTTAAGAAACTGTAATGCGCTTCACTGACCGACCTTCTGCCGGTGCTCCTCAGTCCTCAGCTCGATCACCCGCTCGCTCGAACGGATGAAGCGCGCGGTCTGTGCACCCGGTGCGGTGTCGCCGAGGTAGAACTCTGCCAGAACGGCGACCGAGCCGTCCCGGGACACGGCCAGATCGATGAGGTCGACGACGTCGTCCTGTCCCCCGGGCTCCACCGTCGGGCAGTGGTCCAAGAGACCGCCGTCGAGGACTTCGGCTTCGGGTTCGTGCGGTTGGACCATGACCAGGGGCTTTCCTGATGACAGCCAGTCGAAGGCCACGGACGTCATTTCGACGACAGCGACGTCAGCTTCCTCGAGTTGCCACGACACGTCTGGGCTCTGGTCCAGGTAGCCTCTCGGATCCGATTCCACGATCTCTTTGACTGTTTCCAGTGCCTTCTCGAAATCGTGTCGCATGACTCCGGTGCGTGGATGCGGTCGGAAGATCACTCGATACCCCGCTTCGAGCAGTGCGGTGACGATGGCCTCTCCGTTGAACGCGATGGTCCCGTACGACATCGAGGGTGAGTCGCCCTCCCACGTGGGAGCGTAGAACACCGTTTTCGCATCGGGTTGGGCGGTCTTGAACTCTTCCCATTCTCGAGGAATGGAGCGCGGCCGATCCAACTGCGGCCGTCCGACGTCATACATACGATCGTCACTGAGCCCATAGAGAGTCTGCTCGATGCGCTGTCGAGCGGCCTGTCCTGCCGTGAAGACGAAATCATAGCCCTTGAGCTGGTTGGAGATCATCGAGATCTTCTCACTCTCACCGTGGCTGAGGTGAATGTGAGCTGGCTCCGGATAGCGAAGCGCCTGGAAGTTGCTCGTCGCCTGATTGACATAGAAAACAGCCCGAAGGCTCGGCGACTGCATGAACTTGTCCAGGCCGGTGGTCAAACGCGAGAACCGCACCGGGAAGTCTGTGACGCCTTGCAGGTACTCGGCGACCGGCGCGTTGCGGACGATGATTCCGAAAGGGCGACTGCTGTGACCGTTGTCTTTGAGACGAGCTTCCAACTGTTCGAAGGGCCACAGCCACTGTTCCAGCTGATATACCGAGCTCAGGTCTCCTGCGAAGTAGGCCGCCGCTACGAATTCGTCGTGATCCTGGGGGTCGAACTCGTCCGAGAGCCGCGATTCGCGAACCCGCTCACGCAGTCTCTGCGCGACGAGTTTCGCCGCTGTCTGCGCGAAGTTGGCACCACGAACCGCGGTATGCGGCAGATCTGCCGGAAGAAGACTCATGGATCCTATTGTGCATGTCTGTCTGTGCTCATCCTGAATTCGTCCTCCACTCGAGCTTGATTACGTCACCCGCAGTCCCATGTCCGCGGGGAGCACGGGCACCCATTTGCGATGCAGCACAACTTAGACTGGACAGGTGAAGAACCCCCGGCTCAGACTCATCGAGGACGTCGCCTGGGACGGTATCCCCGTCACGGGCGAGCGCATCAGGTCCCTGCTGCGTCTTCTCGCCGATGCCGGTCCCCGCGGGCTGTCGAGCTCGAGTCTGATCACAGCGATCTGGCCCGATTCACCGCCGGCACATCCGACCAAGGCTCTGCAGATCCTCGTCTCCCGTGCGCGCACCCTGGCTTCGGCAGAGGCGATCGCCCGCACCGATTCCGGTTACCGGCTCAACCTGGCCGACGAGGATGTCGACATCTGGGCACTGGCCTCGCTCCTCTCCGGTGCCGAGGAAGCACTGGCGAACGGAGCGACGGACCGGGCACTAGAATCCGCGGAGACGGCCGCGGCTCTCGGCAACGATGAGCGGGCAAGGAGGATCATCGCCATCGCGCGTTCCCGTCAGGGACGACGCCGTGAAGCTCTCCCCGAACTCGAGGCACTGACCCAGGCCGATCCGCTCGATGAGGAACTCGCCGCCGAGCATCTTCGCTCTCTCGCCGCGGTCAAAGGGCCCTCGGCTGCCCTTGAACGATTCGATACGCTCCGCGACCTGATGATCGAGGCGCTCGGCACGCGTCCAGGACACGTCCTGCGCAGAGTCCACGAGGAGCTGCTGGCCCTCGACCGACCCATGCGTTCCGGTCTCCGTCATTCCGCTGCGAGCCTCCTCGGCCGGCACCGAGACATCGAAGAGCTGTCCGGGCTGCTGTCGACGGCGCGCTTGATCTCGATCGTCGGTCCGGGCGGACTGGGCAAGACACGTCTGGCGCAGGAGCTCGCTCAGCTCAGCTCCCTCCCGCGCGTCCATGTCATCGAGCTCGCTGCCATCAGCCACGCCGATGAGATCCTCAACGCGATCGCCGACGGCCTCCGCGTCCGAGAGACCGTCAACCACCTTGATCGCAATTCCTCGGGCCCGAATCTGCGCCGCCGGGTCATCACAGCGTTGGGCACGGGACCGAACCTGCTCGTCCTCGACAACTGCGAGCATCTCATCGACGGAGTAGCCGCCATCGTCAACGACCTCCTCGCCGCTGTGGCCGACCTGCGGGTCCTCACCACCAGTCGCACTCCCCTGCGTCTCACGGCAGAACACGTCTACATGCTCGGGCAGCTGTCGCCGAGCGAGGCCGAGGAGCTCTTCATCCAACGTGCCCGTGCGGCACGACCGACAGTGACGATCGACAGTGACACGGTCGCCTCCCTCGTCGGCCACCTCGACGGGCTGCCGTTGGCCATCGAACTCGCGGCCGCGAAGACTCGCACACTCACTCCCGAATCGATCCTCGACAACCTCACCAATCGGTTCGTCCTTCTGCGCGGAGGTGACAGAACGGCGCCTGAGCGGCATCAGACCCTGCAGGCGGTCATCGACTGGTCCTGGCAGCTGCTCGACGATGACGCGAAGACAGCGCTGATGACGATGGCCCTCCTGCCCGATGCCTTCGGTGCAGACTGCGTCGAGGACATTCTCGGGGCCACGGCCATGCGGACGATCGAGGACCTCGTCGACCAGTCTCTGCTCACCGTCATCGAACGTGACGGCAGAGTCCGTTTCCGAATGCTCGAGACCATCCGTGAATACGGCCACCTCCGCCGGGGCGAATCGGCAGAGGCCGAGCAGATCGAGAATGCCGTCGAACAGTGGGCGGTGGATACCTGTCAGAGCCTCGTCGATGACATCCTCGGCCCCCGGCAGCTGCAGGCAGTGGGCAGGCTGCGAGCCGAGGAACACAACCTCACCCCTGTGCTCAGGCACCTCCTCGACTGCCGTGACGACAGGTCCATCGTCATGCTCGCAGCGTTGCTGCCCTACTGGATGGTCGGTGGTGAGCATATCCGCATCATCGAGCATTTCCAGCTCCTCGAACGCTTCCTCAGCGACTGGACGATGCCGCGATACCTGGCCGAGCACACCCGCAGGGTGCTCGCCGTTCAGACCACGACCTGGGGGATGCTTCCGCGCTGGCACGAGCTCCCGGCGACCTCTCAGCTGCTCGAAGAACTCGGGCCCGAGTCCGCCGATCCCTTCGTCCGTGCGATGGCTCGACTCGGGCTCGTCATCGTCAGGGCACCGGATACGAGCCATACCTCGCCTGCCGCTGCCGAGCTGCGCGAGCTCACCGAATCCGCTGATCGCCTCACCCGTTTGGTCGCGTCCCCTTATCTGTCCGGAATCCAGGAGAACGCCGGGGAGTTGACCGAAGCCATCGCCCTGCTCGACAGCGCCTTCGCAGATTTCCAGGCCGATGACCCACCGTGGCTGCCCACGCGGTACCACGAGTCCCTGGCCCAGCTGCATCTTCAGCACGGTGACTTCGCCGAAGCCCGCGAGCACGCTATGGCCGCCCTGCCGACGCTTGCGCAGTTCGGCGACAGCATCGAATGCCGATCCTGGCTGGCCTTCGCCGATCTCGGTCTCGGTGAGCTCGAGCGTGCCGAGGCGGAACTCACGGCCCTCGCCGAGGCCGAGGAACAGAACGAGCCGTTCGGCAACCGCTACATGCTCCTCCTCGGTCGTGCCGAACTCGCACTGCTGCGCGGAGACGTCGCGGCCGGCATCGAACTGCTCGCTGTGGTCCGGCGCACCGGACGTACCCGTCCCGCGCTCCCGGGAGTGCCGGACAGTGACGGGCTCGACCCGTGGACTCTGCTCATCGGCGCGGTCTCAACCGTGGTCACCGCCCGGCATGAGCCCGAGTCCTCGGACGAATTTTTCGACTCGCTGATCGATCGGGCCGAACGCGCAACCGACCCGCACCGGGTGCATTACGATTTCCCGGTGCTGGGCACAGTCGCCTACGCCGTCGCTGTCTGGCTCCGGCAGCGCGGGCAGTGCGTGCACGGCATCGATGGTGAGCAGGTGACCCGATTTGCGGCGCTGGCCGCCCGGTTCACCTTCAATCGGGTCTTTCCCTCACTCGACTGGACGAGGCTGACCAAGGAGCTCACCTCGGCGCAGATCGCTCGGTTGGACGAGATCACGACGGAGATAGATTCGCTCGACTTCGCCGAGGTGATCGCGCGGTATCACACCGACGCTCTCGCGCTCAGGCGCTCCGTTGGTACGACTTCACGGTCAGCGGCGCGAAGATCGCGATGACGACGGCGCAGCCGAGCAGGGCCCAACCTGCCTCGGCGGAGAAGGTCGCCGAGTTCGCCAGGTCCCGCACCCCGGACACGACGTGGGAGATCGGGTTGATGCCCACAAACCACTGCAGCCAGCCGGGCATGGATTCGACGGGGACGAAGGCATTGGACAGAAAGGTCAGTGGGAAGAGGATCATCATCGAAATGCCCTGCACCCCTTGGGCCGAGCGCACGATCGTGCCGATGTAGGCGAACGCCCAGGACAGGGACCACCCGGTGACGATGACGAGCACGATGGCCGAAACGACACCGATGAGGCCGCCTTCGGGTCGATAGCCCATCGCGATGCCGGCGAGGAAGGTCACGGTCGCGGCGATCCCGTAGCGCAGCAGATCCGCGACCATCGGCCCGGCCAACGGCGCGATGCGAGCCACGGGCAGGGTCTTGAACCTGTCGAAGATGCCGGAGTCCATGTCCTCTCGCAGCTGCACTCCGGTGGCCATGCAAGCGGTCAGACAGGTCATCGCGAGGATGCCGGGGACCATGATCGGCAGATAGTTCGCGACGTCGCCGCTGATGGCGCCGCCGAAGATGAAGCCGAACATCGCAGTGAACAGGACCGGTTGGATGAGCACGTCGGAGAACTGCTCGGGCTCACGGCGCATGTGCTTGAGTGCGCGCGAGGCGAAGCCCATGGTCTGGTTCCATGTCTCGGCAAGACCCGGCCGACTGGGCAGGGAAGCGGTGTCTGTGTGGGTTCGGTCGATTGTCGTGGTCGATTCGGAAACGGATCGTTCAGCGGGGGCGGTTCTCATGCTGGGACTCCTTCTGTGGTCTGGGGCTGGGCCGGACGGTCGGTCGATGCCGTGTCTCCTGTGATGGTGAGGAAGACATCGTCGAGGCTGGGTTCGGCGACCTTGATCGAAGCGACGTCGATGGAGGCCTCCCGCAGGGCGACGAGGACGGAGGCGGCCTCCCCGGCCTGCTGCAGGGAGACGGTGATCTCGCCGGCACCTGAGGAATGGACAGCGGCCTCACCGACGACGTCGGCGGTGATCCTCAGCGCGCGGTCGATCTCGTCGGTCGACGATTCCGCGTCAAGGCCCACGTGGAGGCTGGATCCGCCGATCGAGGCTTTGAGCTCGGCTGGCGTGCCCTGAGCGACGATCGTTCCGTGGTCGATGACGGCGATCCGATCGGCCAGTTGGTCGGCCTCCTCGAGGTACTGCGTCGTCAGCAGCACGGTGACTCCGGAGGCGACGAGGCCGCGGATGGTCTCCCACATCTGGTTCCGGGTCCGCGGGTCGAGGCCGGTGGTCGGTTCGTCGAGGAAGATCAGCGGCGGACGGCTGATCAGGCTCACTGCCAGGTCCAGTCGTCGACGCATCCCACCTGAGAACGTCGACAGCGGTTTGTCGGCGGCCTTCTCCAAGCCGAACTCATCGAGGAGTTCGGCCGCGATCGACTGTGCCGCGCTGCGGGACAGCCCCTGCAGCCGGGCGATGAGTCGGAGATTCTCGCGGCCGGTGAGCTTCTCGTCGACCGAGGCGTACTGGCCGGTGACTCCGATGCGCTGGCGCACTCGATGCGGGTTGCGGGCGACATCGACTCCGAAGATCTCCGCCACTCCCCCGCCGATCGTCAGCAGGGTCGAGAGCATATTGATCGTCGTCGTCTTCCCGGCACCGTTGGGTCCGAGCAGTCCGAAGACCTCCCCGGGGCGGATGTCGAGGTCGATTCCGTCAACGGCGGTGAAGTCTCCGAAGGATTTGCGCAGTCCTCGGATCGACACCGCCGGAATAGTTGATCGGTCCTGTGCGCGTCCGGTGGACGCTGTGCGTGTTTCGTTCATGCCGCCAGTGTTCGCCACTGCGGTTTCATCGTGGTTTCACGGATGGAGCACGGTGGTTTCAACAGTTCGGGCCGGGCTGAAACCGCGGTGAGCTCCGGCGACAGTGACTCGAAGCAGGAGTGGAGTCACTCGGCTTCTTCGGGATTCCTCCGCGGCAGCGACACGGACAGCACCGCGCCGAGCGCGGCGAGCCCCGTTGCCCACCAGAACGCCTGATCAAAGCCGAGCGCGAGCTCGCCGATTGTCGAGGCGCCGTGGGTGGAAGCGGCAAGGACAACCGCGAGCAGTCCAGCCCCGAAGGCTCCGCCGAGCTGACTGGCGATTCTGGTGATGATGCTGGCATCGGGCATCTGGGCGCGGTCGAGTCCGCGGAATCCCAATGCCATGAGCGGAACGGTGACCACGCCGAGACCGGCTCCGCGGACGAGGAGTGAGAGCATGATCAGCCATCGACTCGTGCCGGTGCCGACGAAGGCGAACGGCAGTGTTCCGAGTACGACGATGACGAAGCCGATGACGACGAGCCAGCGCGGACCCATCGCGTCCGAGAGGCGGCCGGCGATCGACCGGCTGGCCAGAGTGCCGATGCCCTGCGGGATGAGCAGCATTCCCGCCTCGAGCACGCTGGAGCCGTGCACCTGCTGAATGAACAGCGGCAGAAGGATCATGGCACCGTAGAGCGCTGTACCCGAAAGGAAGAGCAGCAGCGATGCCGAGGCCAGCGGCCGGCTCTTCAGCAGACGGATATCGACGAGCGGCTGCTCCTTCGTTTTCAGCGTGTGAACGG
This sequence comes from Brevibacterium sp. FAM 27836, assembly GCF_051351055.1. Lineage (NCBI taxonomy): Bacteria > Bacillati > Actinomycetota > Actinomycetes > Micrococcales > Brevibacteriaceae > Brevibacterium > Brevibacterium sp. FAM 27836. The sequence goes on along the minus strand of NZ_CP195711.1, from coordinate 2,780,418 downwards.
CGAAGAGGACCACGAGCACCACGCCGGCGATCAGGGGAAGGAGAACATCGACTCTGGCGAAGCCACCGGGCTCGCCGGAATTCGACAGCGCCCACAGGAGCCCGGCGAGCCCTGGAGCCAGCAGAACGAAGCCGAGGCCGTCGAAGGGGACACGTCGGAACGGCTGGTCTCTGGGCAGGATGATGATCGCGAGCGCGATCCCGATGACGCAGAAGGGCACATTCACCCAGAACATCCACGACCAATGCAGGTGCTGGAGAATCGCGCCGCCGACGACGGGCCCGAGGATCGGGCCGAGAACCGCCGGAAGGCTCACCACAGACATGACCTTCCCGATGTTCCTCCCGTGTGCCGCCTGCATGACGATGGTGGCCATGAGCGGCAGCATGATTCCCCCGCCCAAGCCCTGGATCACGCGGAAGGCGATGAGACTGCCGGCACTCCAGGCGAGACTGGACAGAACCGAGCCCACCAGGAACACGGACAGTGCGATGATCCACAGACGTTTGCCGCCGAGGCTCCTCTGCGCCCACCCCGTCACCGGAACGGCGATGCCGAGTGCGAGAAGGTACCCGGTGGTCACCCATTGGATGGTCGCAAATCCGGCATGGAGTTCGCGGGCCAAGGTGCCAAGGCCCACGGCGGCGATCGTCGTGTCGAAGAGCACGGCCAGCGCACCGACGAGCACCGCGCCGGCTGTCCACCAGACGTGTGGGTCGACTCTGGCAGAGGCAGTCTGAGTAGTGGTCATCGCGGAACTCCCGAAGAATTTTAGATACAATCTGTATCTAAATGGTAGAGCGAGATTTTAGGATACGCAATGTCTCTTAATGAGTCACCCGATAGCCCACCGCCGCGCCGACGACGCGGCGCCGAGCTCGAGGCCGCCCTTCTGGATGCCGCATGGCAGGAATTTGCCGAGAAGGGGTTCGACGACTTCACCCTCGAGGGATGCGCTGAACGGGCGCAGACCAGCAGGGCGGTCTTCTACCGCCGCTGGCCGGGCAAGGTCGAGCTGATCAACGCAGCCGCGGCCAGAGCCGGTTCGAGCGAGGAACTGCCGGATCCGGATACGGGTACTCTGCGGGGAGACACACTCGAACTGCTCAGGCACACGAACCGTTCGCGTGCACGCATGGGAATCCAGATGATGATGCGGCTGGGAGGGTACTTCGAAGAGACGGGCGGTAGCTTCGCCGACCTGCGCAATTCGTTTCTTTCCCGCCGCGGCAGCGCCATGGACGTGGTCATCGAACGCGCGGCTGAGAGAGGCGAGGTCGACCTCGAATCGTTGACGCCGCGCATGATCGCGGTGCCGTTCGACCTCTATCGACAAGAACTGATCATGACGCTCAAGGAGGTGCCGGATGGTGTATTGGAAGCGATAGTTGATGAGGTGTTCCTGCCGCTCGTCACACGCAGATGACGAGTGACCCCGTCAGCGCCGGGCCTCGCTTCCAGCGCTTCGATTCCGCTCGGCCCTCCGCCGTGGCACACCGAAGAACAGTGCCCGATCACTGATGACGATCACGGTCGACAGCACCAGCAGCAGACCGGTCTGCAGCACCTTCGAATCGGGGTCGGTCATGAAGAGTTCGGCGGAGACATTGGCTGCGGCATGGAAGACGATGGGGACGATGATGCTGCGCCCGCTGCGGAAATAAAGCCAATTCATCAGCACAACGAAAGCCACCATCGAGGCCGGGAAGTTGAGCGTGTAGAGCAGCCCTGACTTCACGACCTCATTCTGATAGTAGCCGTCGATGAATGACAGCGGCACATGCCAGAGAGCCCAGATGAGCGTGAACAGCAGCGATGCGGAGAAGACTCGCATCTTTCGCACCAGCGTATCGGTCCCGTAGCTGTGCCAGGCGAGCTCCTCGACCACAGCCGCGCCGAGCAAGGTCACCCAGACCGGCATAAGTCCTGATGAGAAGCTGAACCCGGTGCGCAGCTGGAACTGTTCGGCCCCATGCCCGAAGAGCAGAGACAGACCCTGAGCAGCCATGAGGCTGAGAAACGGCAGGGCCACAGCACAGACGACGCAGAACCACCCGCGACCCTTCGGCCGATGCAGGCGATTGACGACATCAGCCACAAGCGCCGGCCGTGGGCGGATGAGAAGGAAGACGACGGCGAGCGGAGACAACAGGCCGGCAACGGACAGGAGCAGAGTTCCGATGAGTACGGGTTCGTTCTGGTGCGGCAACCGGCTGAGGAGGGCCGCAAGAGACCAGAAGCCCCACGGAAACGCCGTCGCCAGCACGTAGAACAGGACGGGCCGGTCGTACTCTCTCAGGATCGACTCACTCTCCACGCCCCCGGTGCGTCCTTGCCCCTGCCCACTCCACCCCGTCAAAGCCCGCGTCGTCATGGTTCTCGGGAATAGACAGTCGCTGTCATGTGGCGAGCTCCTGGAGGCGTTTCTGCCAGAACACGATCTCCTCGGAGAGTCTGGCAGGATCGAGTCCGGCCGCGTACTCGATGAGTTCGTCCTCTTGGTTCGGTGACATCACCCCGGCGGTGCGAAGACGTAGGAACGGTGTTCTCGGTTCGTCATAGATGCGCCGGCGCCATCCGTGCTCATCCTTCTCCCACCCGATCGGCTTGCGCGTGGGGGTGAAGTAGTTGAGTCGGTCGTCGACGGCCCGCCACAGTTCATTGAGCGCATGTCTGGCTGCACCCGAGTCGTACCGACGGATGCCGCCGTACTCGTGCACGAGGTGCTGATGGCGGGACGCTTCGGGAAGCCGGTCCCGTTGGTGGTCTTTGAGCACCGGGCTGAAATGGATGTCGAGTTTCCGGGCCCATCGCCCGGTCGCCTCGTGGACCGCTTCGTCGGCATTGTCCAACTCGATCGCGTTGACCCAGAAGGGGATTCCCTGAACCTCGTCGAGCGACCACTCGAGCAGCTCCACGACGGCGGCTGCATCGTTGTTTTCGAGGCTGCGGGTGAATACCCATCCCGTGTGCAGACAGGTGGCGTTGATCGTGAAGATGCAGTTGTGCGGAAGGGTCGGCCCCGCGTGAGCGATAGTGTCGGCGAGGAAGAAGCCGGGCTCGGACGCGTTCGGCCCTGAGGCGAAATCGAGAAACTCCTCGGTGGGGCTGGTGAACCGTTTCGTCGACACGCGACGATCCCGATAGTCAGCTGATCGCGCGGTGCGCAGGTACCGGTCGATGGAGGCCGGACTGACCGTCAGCAGCTCGTCACGGACTCGACTGCTGTAGCCGCCGCGGCCGGGCATCAGCGCACCGTGCCGTTCGGCCGCGTCAAGGAGCTGAGGCATCACCGCGGCCAGATACTTTCCGCTCTGATATCCCGACCATTCCCACACCTTGACGAGCAGGGCCCGTGACTCGGTCGAATACCGGCAGCACCGCGTGCTCGGTTCTCCCCCAGCCGGGCCCTGGGCATCGGATCCGACCGCAGCCGTGTTGTCACTCACCACCCCGGCCGCGAGCTGCGCCAGTCGCCGCCGAGCGTGATCACGCGACCATCCGGTGAGAGTCATGATCTCGTCGAGGATGCGCCCCTTGTCCTTCTTCCGCGCCTCGGAATAGAGGCCCAGAAAGTCACGGACCAGGATCTGCGAATCCGCATTCGAATTGCCGACGATGTCGTGATTATCCTGTTGTTTGCTCATGAACGTCTTTGTTCCTCCGAATTCTGGGGGGGGTCGCATCGTAGTTTTCGATCAACCCCAACTCAATTCGCACGATGCTATTCTGTGATTAGGCAGGAGGTCTTCCTAATCGTCGGAAGACAGCGGAAATGTCACAGACCGCAGCACGGTTGCTCGGATTATTGTCATTGCTGATGGTGCCCAGGACCTGGTCGGGCACGGAACTGGCCGATCGTCTGGAGGTGAGTCCTCGGACCGTTCGGAACGATATCGGTGCGCTGCGCGACATCGGCTACGTCATCGACGGCACCCGCGGCAACGAGGGCGGCTACCGGCTTTCCCCGTTCAATTCGGCCATTCCGCCTCTGCCGCTCGACTCCGATGAGGCGGTGGCCGTCGCTGTCGGCCTCCACTCGGGGCTGAGCTGCATCATCGGCGGTATGGAGGAGACTTCGGCACGAGCATTGGCCAAGCTCGAACACATCCTGCCCGCCACGGTCCGCACCAGGGTGCACTCGCTGGCCCACTTCACCGTTCCGGTCACAGGGAACCAGCCGATGCCGATCGTTGAGCCCGGTCTCATCGTCAGCCTCATCGATCACTGCCACCGACACGAGCGACTGCGTTTCCGCTACCTCCCCGAGGACGCCCCCGGAAGTCAACCGACCGAGGAGCTCCATCTCGAGGTCGAACCCTATCGGCTCGTCAACCGCCAACACCGCTGGTATCTTCTCGCCTTCGACCCCACGACCAATGATTGGCGGGTCTTCCACGCCGAACGCATTTCGCCGAAGACTCCCAGCGGGCTCCGCTTCGAACCGCGCCCTCTGCCCGCCCGTGATATCGGCGACTATGTCGAACGGCACTCCATCGGGCCCCGTTGGCGACACTCTGCCACGGTCATCGTCATGGCACCGGCCGCCGAAGTGAAGTCGATGATCATGCCTGCAGAAGGCACGGTCGAACCCGTTGACGACGATCGTTCGCTCGTGACCATCGGCGGACAGGACCCGACCACCATGGCGTTGGCCCTGGCAAGGTTGGAGGTCGATTTCGCTGTCGTCGACAGTTCCGAGCTCCGCGACAGTCTGCAGACGCTGGCGGACCGGTTGGGACGAGCAGCTGAGCAGAACAAGGCCGTCGGTCAACCGGATCGGCCCTCGGACATCTCTGGGTGAAAGGTTCAATCGCGCAGTGAGCGCATTGTGCGATTGTGCGGAATTTGGCGGGCATGACCGGTGAGTCGTGTCCATTCATTGTGCCCAGATAATCCCCGACTGTAACTTTTCTGGACGCCTTTCAATCACAGATGAACATGATCTCGACTAATCGTCTGATGAAGAAATCGAAGAAAACAGGCTTGTCCCCCGAATGGAGAACATCGATGCTCGTGCTGTTCCGACACGCTTTCATCGTCCTGGCAGCCGTCCCCCTCATAGCAGGATCCATCCCCGCCGAGGCGGTCCCGAAGAGCACCGATCCCCTCGGCCCCGAATCCGCCCAGTCCCTCGATATCCGTCCGCGCCAGATCGCCAGCGAGGCGTTCGTCACCGGAAAGAACTCGGTGCGCATCTCCGTCGAGGGCCTGTATCCGGACGAGGAGGTGCGACTCGACGTCGATGCCGCTCCCCGCGAGATCGACGACTTCCAACAGACGAAGCGGGTCGGTCAGAACGGATCGGTGACCTTTGACGTCATGGGAGTCTCCGCATCGGACCCGAACCGGTACGCCGGGAACTATCGAGCTCAGGTCATCACCATCGGCGGAGACCGCACAGAACGGATGACCACCGCCTTCACCGTGATCGCGGTCGCGCCCCACACAGACCGTCTCAAACTCGACAGCGTTCCCCGATGAGCAGCGACCGTTCATCTGCCGCACCCACCGCGACCTTCCACGCCGAGCAGCTGACCACCCGCATACGCAGGGTGAACCGCGCCTACGCCCGCTTCTACGGTCCGATGTCGCTGCTGGTCATGCTCATGTCGTTCTTCCCCTACTACTCTCAGGGGGCCGAAAGCACGACGACCTACGGAAATCTGTGGCAGGAGGTCCTCCTCACCGGCCACGACACCGATGTCTTCGCCCTGGTCGTGCTGCTCCTCACCGCCGGATTGCTGGTCCCAGCCTCGGTTGGAAGGGCTTCGACGACCGGGCTCATCGGCATCCTCACCGGCTCGATCATCATCGGGTGCACGCTCCTGCAGTCGCCGGGCTATGTCAATCCACCGGCGCTCACGATTTTCGGCTTCGTCGATATCGTGCTGAGCTTCCTCATCGCATCGGTCGCCGTCATCCACGCCTTCCACCTGTTCGCCCTCGACCTCGAATTCCAGCAGCGCTTGAGCTGACGACGTCGGCTTCCGAGTCCGTCGGCGGCACGAACCGACACCTACGGCTCGAAGCGCCCTCGTCTCTCGCCTCCGGCCCGACCGTTCTCTGCCCGTTCGCCTGACCGGCCGGCGGCGTTCACGGCGTCTTCGCCGCAAGGTCGCCTGCTCTCCGTAGCGTCACCGGCATGACACCACAGAGAGCGACATCTACCCGTTTCCGTCCCGTGACGATCTTCGCCACTGCAGTGCTCACCGCCTCCGCCACCTTCGGTGCCGGCCTTGCCCCCGCCTCGGCCGCCTCCCTCGGCTCGAGCGACGATACACCGGGACTCGGTTCACCCGGTGACCACGACTTCGCAGCCCCTGACAGGGTCGCCGACGTCGCCTTCCCCACCACGATCTCCCACCGCGGCGGAGCCGACGTCTACCCCGAGGAATCGATGGAAGGATTCACCGCCTCGGCGAAGGACGGATTCCTCCCGGAGATGGATGTCCAGTTCCTCGAGGACGGCACCCCGGTCCTCATCCACGATGACACCGCCGACCGCACTCTCAACGGTGTCAGCGGACCCATTCGGGATCTCAGCCGGGAGGAATGGGACTCGGCGACGATCAAGCACCCCACCGGCGGAGAAGAGGCCGCGACGGTCACTCTCGACGAACTCCTCGACGAGATGGGCGGCGAGGTCGTCATGGTGCCCGAGATCAAGCCCGGGGCCACCTCGGCGGAGGTCGATCAGGTCCTCGACGAATTCGACGAACGCGGACTGGCCGACTCCCTCATCGTCCAGTCCTTCGACTTCGAAGCGGCGAAGACGATCGCCGAACGCGGGTACACCTCGCTCTACCTCATGGGCGCCACCCCGCCGAAGGAATCACCTCAGGAGATCGCCGAAGCCGGCATCGAATGGGTGGGACCGAGCGCGAAGATGCCGACGAACACCATGCGCACACTCGACAAGGCCGGCTTCCACGTCGCCCCCTATACCCTCGATACCGCGAAGGACGGGCACCGACTGCCCGGCTGGATCGACGGATTCTTCACCGACGATGCCTGGAGCACATGAGTAGACTGCACGGATGGAGCCTCTCGAACGCAGTGCACCGATCCCGGACCCGCTGACGCCCTACCTCGAGGTCGACCGGTCTCAGCCGCGGCACGAATGCTGGGTGACCGGGCACATGGTCGCCGGCCTCGACGGCACCGCCGCCATCCACGGCCGCGTCGGCGCCCTGTCGACGGCACCCGATCAGGAACTGTTCCGACGGATGCGCCAGATCGCCGATGTCGTCATGGTCGGTGCGCAGACGGTGCGCAACGAAGGATACGCGCCGATACGGCTGAGTCAGGACGCTCAGGAGCAGCGGCGCCGAGGCGGCCAGTCCGCGATGCCGCCGGTGGCCGTGGTCAGCCGCAGCCTCGGCCTCGACTGGTCGTCATCGGTCTTCGCCGCCGCCCCTGACCATGCCAGGACGCTCGTCATCACCTGTTCGAAGGCGGATCCTGAACGCCTGGCAGCCGCCGAGAAGGCGGCGACGGTGATCATCGCCGGCGAAGACCGGGTCGAGCCGGCAGCGGCCCTGCAGGCTCTGGCCGGGCTCGGCCATCGTGTCGTCCTCTGCGAGGGCGGGCCCAGGTGGCTCGGCGAACTCGTCGCCGCCGACCGTCTCGATGAGCTGTGCCTGTCGATCTCCCCGCTCATGGGCGGCGATCCGCTGCCGGTGAGCATCGCACCGTCGGGAGCGGGCATCGCCGACTTCGACCTCAAGTCCACGATGATCGAGGACAGCACGCTCTTCCTCCGCTACGAGGCGGCCGCGGCGAAGACCCCGGCAGACACTGAGAGGAGCCCGAAATGAGTGAGACGGGAATCGACGACCTCATGGCCTCGGTCGACTCTGCGCTGATCGTGGTCACCACCTCGGCGGAGGGAGAACCGGCCGGGTGCCTGGTCGGATTCCACACCCAATCGAGCATCTCACCGGAGCAGTACTGCTTCTGGCTGTCGAAGGCCAACCACACCTACCGGGTCAGCCTGCGGTCGACTCGCTTCGCCGTCCATTTCCTCACCTCCGCTGACCTCGAATTGGCCCGCCACTTCGGGTCGCAGACGGGCGAGGACACGAACAAGTTCACCGACCTCGACCACACCACCGCCGAGGAGGGGGTGCCCCTGCTGACGGATCTGCCGAACCGCATCGTCGTCGAACGCCTCGCCATGCTCGACGACGGAGGTGACCATGTGGCCAACACCTGCCGGGTGCTCTGGGCGGAGTCGGCCGGGTCCTTCGAGCCGTTGCGTGCCTCGCAGGTCGGTGACCTCTCCCCCGGTCATTCCAGCGAGGAACGTGCCGTGCATCCCTAGCCGTCGGCGCCCGCCTTGGCCCAGACGGCACAGCCTCGTTCAGCAGTCGGCTCTCACTCTGGAACGTGCGCCGATTCATGAGGCTGCACCAAAGACGACCCTTTGTGACCTTGGCGAACAGCAGTACTGTCGAGCCATGGTGACAATGGCGGAAGTCATTCGGAGTCGACAGCATGCCGTCTGTCCATAATCCTCATCGCAATGCCATCGACCGTGTGGTCGTGACCAATCTGGCCGCCTGCTCATCGGAACAGGCCTGCTGATGCTGCCCGCCGCGACAACCACTCCCGGCGGTATCTCGCTGCTGTCTACTCTTTTCACTGCGACCGGTGCGCATCTCGGATCCGCCACTGGCTTCATTCGACATCAAGCGCGAATACGGAGTCAGCGTGGTGGCGTTCAGGCGGGACGGCGAGGAGAGCTGGGACATCGCCGATCAGGATGTCACTCTCTACGCCAACGATGAGATCCTCATCGCGGGAAGCCCCCGAGAGGTGGAGGACTTCAGCACCCTCGACGAAGAGGACGACGAGGAGGACTGAAGTCCCGAACCACTGCTCTCAGACGGCGACGACTTCGACCGGGATATTGCCGCGGGTGGCCTTGGAGTACGGGCAGAGTTCGTGGGTGCGGTCGACGAGCTTCTGTGCGGTCTCGTGATCGACATCGGGAATGGAGACCTCGAGCCTGACCGACAGTCCGAAGCTCTCACCCTCCTTGCCGATTCCCACCTGCGAGTTGACCACCGACTTCGAGGTGTCGATGCCCTGTTCCTTTCCGGCCAGGCCGAGTGCGCCCTGGAAGCAGGCTCCGTAGCCGACGGCGAAGAGCTGTTCGGGGTTGGTTCCGCCGCCCGGTCCTCCCTGCTCCTTCGGCGTGCGCAGATCGACGTCGACCATCTTGTCGTCGGTGGCTCCGTGTCCGTCTCGGCCACCGGTGATCTGGGCCTTCGCGGTGTAGGCGATGCTCTCAGGTGTGTTCAACTTCTTCTCCTTCTCGTCCGGGCTGAAATTGATTCAGCCGTGTGCTTTCGTGCTGGGCTGTTCAGGACCTGTTCTTCGTCTTCCGGCTGCTTTCGCGTTCGAGCGCTTCGACGAGTTCGTCCTTGGTCATGGTCGAGCGGCCAGAGATGCCGAGTCGCTTCGCCTCTGCATAGAGGTGCTCCTTCGAGGCATTCGCATCGACACCGCCGGCTGTCTGACGGTTGGTGTTCTTCCCGCCCTTGCTCTGGGAATCGGAAGGCCCGGGCGCAGGTTTGGCCTCCCACCGGTCGCCGACCTTCTCAAAGGTGTGTTTGAGCGCATCGTAGGCGACTCGGTGGGCCCGTTCCTCATCGTGATACTCATCCATCGCCGAGTCGTAGGCCTTGGCGAACGTGCGCTGAGCCTTCTGGCTCGACCGTTTCAGTGTTGCGGGCAGCTCCGACTTCTTCGGGGTTCCCGAACTGGTGGTTTTCGGCATGATGACCACTTCTCCTCAAGGTGTCGAGGTCATGGTGCCACTGACACTAACGCAGTTCCCGTGTTCATGTAAGGGGGCGCAGAGTCGGCAGCGATCCCCGTTCAGATACGGACGTCACCCGGGTCGACGTCATCGCGCAGGCCCCGCCAGATGGGGTGGCGCAACCGTCCTGCATCGGTCTCTCCTGCGTAGCGGACTTCACCGACCAAGGCGGGCCGGACCCAGTGAGCATCACGTGATTCGGCGTCCGGAACCTCGAGCGGCGGTGTCTTCCGTGACAACCGGTCGAGGCTGCGGCGCAGCGAGCGCAGCCCGTGTTCGTCGAAGCCGGAGCCGACGCGGCCCAGATAGACGAGATCGTTTCCGTCATAGGCTGCCAGCAGGAGGGAGGCGAAGGTCGGCGAGCGCTCTCCGGTGCCGGTGCGCCAGCCCACGATGATCACGTCTCGGGTCATGGAGTGCTTGAGCTTCACCCACGTCTGCGTGCGTCGACCCGAGAGGTAGACGCTGTCTCTCCGCTTGGCCATGACGCCTTCGAGTCCGAGCTGCTTGCTGGACTCCATCGCTTCGTCAATGCTTCCCTCGAAGGCTTCCGGGACATGGATGCTCTCGCCCTCGGACACGTGGCCCCCCAGCCGCTGCCGCCGATCGACATAGGGCACGCGCAGGAGGGAGTCCTCTCCTGCCTCGAGCACGTCGAAGACCATGAGGTGCACGGGCGTCCTCCGACGCTCGCGCTCGACGTCGGCCGTGCGGCTCAGCCCCATGCGCCGCTGGAGACGCCCGAAGTCGGGGCGGCTGCCGGGCCCGAGGGCGACGATCTCTCCGTCGAGGACGCAGTCGGAGTCGACGCAGTCCGCCAGTTCCGCCAATTCGGGATAGGTCTGAGTCATGTCCTTCCCGTTGCGGCTGGTGAGGACGACTCCTCCGGGAGAGTCTCCGCTGGCTGCTCTCACCGTCGCGAGGGCACGGATCCCGTCCCATTTCATTTCGAACGCCCAGTCCTCGGCTTCTCGTCGTACCGAGCCGAGGTCTCCGATGCGAGCGAGCATCGGCTGGATGTCCGATGCTCGCGGCCCTCCGTCCTGGCCGGTCGCAGACTTCGAAGTCTGGTCGGACTTCGACTCTCTCCCGGTGATGAGGTGGATCATCCAGTTTTTTTCGGGGTCCTTGTTCGGACCATGCTCAGCGGTGTTGAACAGGGCGAAGCGGCGCACTCCCCCGAGCCCGCCGTCCTTCCGGCCGTGGAGGACGGCGATGATCTCATGCCCGTCCTCCCACTTCTCGACCTCACAGGTCCCGGCGTCCCAGATCGAGACCTCGCCGGCGCCGTATTGGCCCTTGGGGATCCGTCCTTCGAAGTCGGCGTACTCGAGCGGATGGTCCTCGGTCTGCACGGCCAGACGGTTGTGCTTCGGATCGGTCGGCGGGCCCTTCGGCAGCGCCCAGGAGACGAGCACCCCTTCGTGTTCGAGCCGGAAGTCCCAGTGCAGGCTGCTGGCATGGTGTTCCTGGATGACGAAGCTGAGGTCGCGTCCGCTCGTACCGTGCCTGTCGGGGATAGGTTCGCTCGTGTGCTTCGGATCTCGTTTGCTCCGATAGATCTCCAATCGATCGCGCTCGGGTTCCTGCGGTGCTTCGACACTGCCGCCGGTCGCCTCGGTGAGGGGCTCGAGCAGGTCTCCGTCGTTGTCGAGACGGTCGAGGACCTCTTCGAAACGCAGCTGTTCGACAGTCGTCGGATCATCGAATTCGGGCCAGGTGCGGGGCGCGGCGACCGTCGGAGCGAGTCGACCGCGCAGGGAGTAGGGGGCGACGGTGGTCTTCGCCGCCGAGTTCTGCGACCAGTCGATGAGCACTCTGTTCTGCCGCAGGGTCTTCTTCATCGCCGAGACGATGAGGTCCTTGTGGTCGGCTTCCAGGCTGCGGGCAAGTTCGTGGGCGACATCGGAGATCTCCTGGGACGTCGCGGTCTCGTCCAGCGGAGCGTAGAGGTGGACACCTTTCGAGCCGCTGGTGACGGGGAATACGTCGAGGCCCATTCCGTCGAGCAGCTCGCGGACGAGCTGGGCGACTTCGACACAGTCGGCCAAGCCCCGTCCCGGTCCGGGGTCGAGGTCGAAGACCATCCGATCGGGGTGCCTGCTGTCCGAGGAGATGGTGCCGGGATCCTTCGCCCCGCTTCGCACCGTCCACTGCGGCACATGGATCTCGAGTGAAGCCATTTGGGCCAGATACGTCAGCGTCGCCAGGTCGTTGACCAGCGGGTACCGCTTGGATCCGGTGGAATGGCGGATCGCGCGCGAGGGGATCCACGACGGGGCGGAGTCGGGCAGATCCTTCTCGAAGAACACCTGTCCCGGCTCCTCGGCCGTGCCGACGCCGTCGACCCAGCGTTTGCGCGTAGCGATGCGATCCCGAGCATGACGGATGAACGGCTCGGCGACCCTGGCGAAGTAGTCGAGGACTTCGCCCTTGGTCGTCCCCGTCTCCGGGTAGAGGGTCTTGTCGAGGTTGGTCAGCGTCAGCCGATGGCCGTCGACGGTGACCTTCTGCTCCTGACGTGGCATGGGCACCTCCTGTGGACTGCAGGGTACTCGACTTCGGCGCAGCGCACGAGGGGGCACCACAACGCTGCCCGGACGTGGTAATGTCCCGAGCGCAAGCGCCCACCCTGCCTCGGGCAGGCATCCGGGCCGAGTTGGTCCGGCTCAGTTGAGCGACACGGAAACGGGTGTGAGACCACCGCTCGATCACACCCGCAGACAGTCGGGAGGTTGAGAATCATGAGCGAATCCTCATCGGACGAGAAGATCCCCACGCCGGACGGCATCGACATGAGCAAGATGCCGCCGGAGGACAAGCGCACACTCAAGCGCGCCATCGGAGGCTCGGCGCTGGGCAACGCCGTCGAATGGTTCGACTACGGCGTCTACTCCTATGTCTCGGTCTACATCGCCAATGCGTTCTTCCCCGGAGAATGGGGCGTGGCCCTCACCTTCGCCTTCCTCGCCCTCTCCTTCGTCTTCCGGCCGCTCGGCGGTTTCGTCCTCGGCCCCTTGGGCGACAAGATCGGGCGCCAGCACGTCATGGTCCTGACCATCATCATGATGACGATCCCGACCACACTGATCGGCATCCTGCCCACCTATGCCACTCTGGGCGCCTTCGCCCCGATCCTGCTGCTCCTGTGCCGGATGGTCCAGGGCTTCTCCACCGGCGGGGAGTACGGCGGTGCCGCGGTCTACATGGCGGAATCGTCACCGGATAGAAGACGTGGCTTCTGCGGTTCCTTCCTCGAACTCGGCACCGTGGCCGGGACCGCCTCGGCGGCTCTGGTCTGCACCATCCTCCTCGTCCTCGTCGGCAGCGACGGCATGGACGCCGGCTGGTGGCGTCTGCCCTTCCTGCTCACCCTGCCGCTGGGCGCAATCGCTCTGTGGCTGCGGATGAAACTCGATGAGCCCGAGGCCTTCTCCGAGGCGACGTCGCGGCAGAAGACGACGAGGAAGCCCTTCCGGGATCTGTTCCGCGGATATTCGAAGCAGATCACGATGCTCATGGCGTTCGTCGTCCTGCTCAACATCGGCCAGTACATGGTGCTGACCTATATGCCGACCTATCTGGCCGATACGCTGGGGCATTCGGAGGTCGAGAGCAACTTCATGCTCATCGGCCTGCTCGCGGCGATGATGGTCGTCATCACCCCGCTGGGGCGGCTGACGGACTCCATCGGCCGCAAACCGGTGCTGTACACCTCGGCGATCGGTTTCATCCTCCTCTCCGTTCCCGCCTTCATGCTCATGCACGCTGAGGGCCCCGGCTGGCAGATCCTCGGGTTGGGCATCATCGCCCTGCTCCAGGTGATGCTCCAATCCTGCGTCTCCGCGACACTGCCGGCGATCTTCCCCACGCAGGTGCGCTTCTCCGGATTCGCCATCGGCTACAACATCTCGACGGCGATCTTCGGCGGCACGACGGCGGCGGTGAACACCTTCGTCATCAAGCAGACGGGATTCGACCTTTTCCCAGCCTTCTACCTGGTCGCGGCCGGTATCATCGGTCTCATCGGCATCCACTTCTTCAATGAGACAGCCGGGCGGCCCATCAATGGTGACACGCCCCCGGGCTCCGAAGACGAGGAGCTCGCCGAGATGGGCTATGAGCTCATCGGGTTCAACGACAACGGTGTCGGCGAGGAGAAGGCGACCATGTGATCACACCTGCAATGCTGTGTTCCATCCATTGCCAGGCAGCAGCCGAGGCCTTCTCCTCGTAGAAGTCCCCGGGCGACAGGGGCTGGCCAAGCTTCGGGGCCTGCGTTTCAATGGAGGGATGAGAGCGATTTGGGCCGGGTCGATTGCGTTCGGCCCCGTCAATATGCCGGTGAAGCTGTAATCGGCGACCGAAAGCCACGATGTGCGGATGCACCAGGTGCATGAAAAGGATGGCGGACGCATCCGCAATCAGCTCCGCTGTCAGGAGTGCGGCAAGGTCACCGACTACGAGAACTTCGTCAAGGCCTACGATGACGGCGATCATCGCGTCATCCTCACGGACGAGGATTTCGAGGCGCTGCCCGCCGATGACAGCGACGACCTCGACGTGCTGCAGTTCGTCCCCAGTGATCAGATCGACCCGATCATGTTGGAGCAGTCGTACTTCCTCGAACCGACATCGAAGACGCCCAAGGCCTATCTGCTCCTGCGCAAAACGCTCGAGGACACGGACCGGACAGCGATCGTCAAGATCACACTGCGCACCCGGACCCGACTGGCGATCCTGCGGGTGTGCGGAAAGCTGCTCATGCTCCTGACGCTGCGCTGGGCCGATGAGATCCGTGACGTCGATTTCAAGGGTGTCAATTCCCGCGCCCAGATCTCTGACCAGGGTGAGACGCTCGACCTCGAGGAGGCCTTCCCCGAGGACGAGGAGGATGAAGCGCCGTCCGGCGACGTCATCGACCTGATGGAAGCGCTGTGCAAATCCGTGCACAGCATCCGTTCGCAGAAGCAGACGAAGAAGCGCACAGGCTGAACCTGCCGAAGACCAGGATCAGGGGAACGGATGAGCCCGCATCACAGCCAGGGGCGCATCGGCACGAGCACACGTTCGGCGAGCTTGGTCAGCCGGTGGCGGTTGAGCCACTCGGAGCCGAGTTCGACACAGTGTGCGGAGTCGCTTTCGAACACCTTCTCCATTTCAGCGGCGAATGCGCTGTCGATGACTTCGACATTGGTCTCGTAGTTGAAGGTCAGCGACAGTCGGTCGATGTTGGCCGTACCCACCGTCGACCATTCGCCGTCGACGGTGGCGACCTTCGAATGGATCATGCTCGCGGTGTAGAGCAGGACCGTGACCTCGGAGTTGATCATCTGCTCGAAGAACCCTCGTGAGAGCCAGTCACCGAGGATGTGGTTGGACTCCTGCGGAACCATCACCCGTACGTCCACTCCCCGACCGGCGGCTTCGATGAGGGCAGCCAACAGCTGCTGGTCGGGGATGAAGTACGGAGTTGTCAGCCAGATCCGCGTCCGGGCCCGGGCGAAGGCGTTGAGGTACATGTTCCGAATCGGATAGACGAGGTGGATCGGAAGATTCGCCGAGACCCGAAGCTTCGATTCCCAGGCCGCAGGAGGAACCCAGGGGATCTGTTCGTCCGCGTCGTGGAATTCGTTCCAGACCTGCGTGATCGTCTGCCGCAGACCCCAGGCCCCGGGACCGACCGATCGCAGGTGGGTGTCACGCCAGTGACGGGCGTAGAGAGCTCCGATGTTGAATCCGCCGACGAATGCCACATCATCGTCGATGACGAGGATCTTCGAATGGTTGAATCCCGAGTGGCGCATCGGTCCGCGCCAGAACCGCCGTGCCACCGTCGGCAGGCGCAGTACATGAATGGATTCGGAGAGCTGATGGTAGAACGAACTCGGGACCGACAGGTTCGCGAAGCCGTCGTAGATGAGGTGGACTTCCACCCCGCGTGCGGAGGCGGCGTTGAACGCGTCGATGAACCTCTGCCCCACCTCGTCGTTCTTCCAGATGAATGTCTCCATGAGGATCGACTCTCGGGCGGAGCCGATCGCATCGAGCATGTCATCGTAGAGGGTGGAACCGTCAGTGTAGATGTTGAGTTCGGACTGTTCGACCGTCGAGCTGAAGGTTCCCGGTCGCGGAGCGATGCGCGACTTCCGTCCTCGTTGCTGGATGAGATCGACGGCCATCGAAGCAACGACGGTCGCCGGCACCGCGCTGGCCACGCCGGCAATCGCCCAGGGGATGATTCGCTGCAGTCCGCTGACATGGCGGAGGGCCGAATTTCTCACAGGAGACACTCGTTCACTCTATCGCCTCCACCCCGTCAACCTCCATCAGGTGAAGATGCTGCTCACTCCCCCGAGTCCGACGAGGCAGCCGTCGACCCGACACGCGACGGCCACACCCTCTTACGCCTCTGCCGGAGCTGAACTATTCTGGCCGGAATTCGCCACCGACCTGCTGCAGTTCGCCAAGGGTGTGATCGCCGCGACCGCGGCGTGGTGGCTCTCGGACTCCGTCCTGGACAGCCAGATGGCTTTCCTTGCGCCGTGGACCGCGCTGCTGACAGTCCATGCCACCGTCTACAGGTCGTTGTCGCGAGGTGTGCAGACGACGATCTTCGTCCTCGGTTCCGGATTCGATTCTCAGCAGCCGCTGCTCGGCAACCGATTGCTCGAACTCGGTCTCGGTGTGGCCGTCGGCCTCGTGGTCAATCTCCTCGTGGTCCCGCTCCTGCAGGATCGGCAGGCGGCACGCTACATCGACAGCGTGAACCGGCAGATGGGAGACGTGCTCATCGACATGCCGGACCAGTTCCATCGCGCATGGGACGCAGATGCTGCCCAGCAGTGGTTCGAACGCACAGAAGCCATGACCCAGGAGCTCGAATCCGCATGGCAGACCGTGCGATTCGCCCGCGAGAGCCGACGCATCAATCCCCCCACAGCGCTGCGTTCCAGCAGACTGGGCCGACGGGCCGCCGCCGATGCCGGACGGTCCATCGCCGATCCCGATGCCGAGGTCCAACCGATCTTCGACCGCCTCGAGCAGCTGCCGACCGATAGCTCGAAGGATCTGACGCTTCCGCAGATCGCCTGGCCGTTCTACGGCTCACTCATCACGAGCCTGCGCCACATCGTCGTCATCGTCGACGACGTCGCCTCGGCACGCAGAGCACGAGAATCGGGCTGATGCGCGCGAGCTGAGTCTCCGATCACCCGTTGAGCCCGAGCCCGGCCTATGTCTCGTCACCTCGGCGCTCGAGCCTGCCGCGTCGATTGTGCCAGACAGCTCCCTGCCTGATCGCTTCGCGCACGGCCGCACGGAAGCGTCCCGCCCCCATCGGCGAGCCCCGATCGCGCGGTAGAGTTCCACCTCGCCGACAGGTTCCATGCGGTGGACGAAATCGATGATCCCGTTGACCTCGTTGGCAGAGACCCCGGTCGGAACATCACCTGAGGACGCCGAGGGCCACGGCGCATAGATGCCGGTCAAGTGTGACGGGGCCGGCGAAATCGCTCAGCGACCACAGGTAGATGAAGATCGGCACGTTGGCCATTGCCACACCGTAAAACCCGTGGAAGAGCGTGACGAGGTTGAAGGTGATTCCGTTGCAGAGGAACGCCTGTCCGACAAAGAGGATGAGGCAGAGGATCGACCGTTTGGGGTAGATCGTGAACGCGACCTTCATGATCTCGACGAAGGAGATCGTCTTCCGCTGTCGCACGGTGATGGTCTTCTCCGGTGCCGGCAGGGCCTGGGAGGTCTCCACCTCGACGCCGTCTTCGATGTCGCCGACGATGCGCTCGGCTCCGTCCTTCTGCCCAACAGGAACCGTTGATGATGAGGTCGATACGTCCACGCACGCGGGCCGGGATGAGTTCGTCGATTGCCGAATTCACGGCCGCGTATTCGCCGCCGATCCCGGCGCCGGTGAGGAAACGGGTGTATGACCCGACCGCTCATCACCAGGGGTTGGCGTCCTGCCACCGACGGAACCAGTACGGGTCGCCCTGATAGTGGGACTTCTCCGGTCGGCACCCGCGCAGATCCGAGTGCTCTCCCAGCCAGGTTCGCACCACGGACTGGACCTCATCCATGCGTTCGAGCCAGTCGTCGAGCGGCAGCAGGAGGACCGCCTCGTCGACGGCTTCGAGACGGCACGAATAGGTCGGCAGTCCCTCGGTGATCTGCGAATGCGTGTAGCTGATCTGGTCGCATCCGGTGGTGAGGTAGAAGCGGATGTACTCGCCGCAGACATATGAGCACAGCGTCTTGAAGTTCTGGTAACGCACAATCCATGCCGGCACCTCGTATTCGGACATAAGTTCTATTATGTGTTACTGAACGTCGTCTCACCAGCCCCGAGCACCATTCCACGTGTAATCGGGCCAGGGCAGATCGATGGGCGCCTCGAAGTCCTCCGCCAAGAGGGGCGGCATCGGCTCAGCGTCGACCCTGCGGGCGAATTCCGATTTCGCGTCGGCCAGAGAGCGGGTGACGAAACCTCTCGATGCAGGTGTCATCCGCATCTCAGCTATCCAGCCCGGCGGCATCTCGCGCAGCCGGTTCTCCATCGGTCTCGGGATCTCCGCCCGCGGGGACGTCAACGCAGTCCGAGAGCTGATTCTTGCCACACCAGCTATCCACTTCGCCGCCCGCACCCACGGCAGCTTCGACTTCATCGCCACCGTCCATGGCCAGGTCTCGAGCGAAGTGCTCGCGACTGTTGAGTCTCTGCGAACCCTGCCGGAGGTCGCTTACCTGGATTCGTGGACCCACCTCGACCTCGTCAAGGAAGGATATGCCCGCAGCGTCGGACACGAGCTGCGCCTGTGAGAGTACGGACGGAAGACAGAATCCGGCTTGCCCTCGCCCCAGGACTGCCTTCAGGGCAGGGTGCAGCCAGTGAGCAGGACCCCGACGTAGGTGGCGATGACCGAGGAGAACAGGACGCAGAAGGCGGCCAGAGCACTGCTCAGAGCCGCAGTCGGCAACAGCCCCGGGGACACCCTGACGGGCGCGACGAGCTGCCGGACCCGGTCGGGTCCGGCGATATTCAGCGCATATGAGCCGCCGAGGTGGCCGCTCTCCCCCACCTGGTGTCCGATCTTGAGAAGAGCACTGGCAAGCGCGGGTGTCCCTGCGACTTTCCGTGCACGGTCGTCGGCCGCGATCTCGAGGTAGAGAGGGACCGAGGCGGCGACCTCGGCGAAGAGCGGGATGAACCGCAGCGGCCGCACGAACGCCTCCACAACAGCCATGACGGCATGGTGGCCTTGGTCGACATGAGCCCTCTCGTGCTCGAGCACCGCCTTCAGCTCGCCTGGCTCCAGTGCCGAAAACAGGTCCTCAGACAGCACCACTCCCCCGTACCTGCGGGGCAGCGAGAACGCCAGAAGACGACGACCGCTCACAGCCTTGACGGTCCGGCCGGCCACCTCGACGTCCACGGCCTCGCGGCTGAGGAGGCGTGCCGTTTCAGCGTTCTCACGATGCCGCCGCCTGGCCAGAAGACCACCACGGATGAGGAATCCGAGGGAGACGACCAGAGGCAGAAGGAGGAAGAGGACGACGGGGACGAGCGTGTCGATCTGAGCACCGCCGAAGGGGTTCGCCGCGATGAGGCAGCGCTGGCACACGTCGCCGATGGGCATCGGCAGCACATCGGGGCCCTTGAGCAGCCATGCCGCCATGAGGCTGAGCGCGGTCACCACGGCCCAGGACAGCAGCGGCAGGGACAGGAGGGCGAACACCGCCACGCGCGGCACGCGCATGAGCACCGGCGCGGCCGCGCGGACGAGAGCAGGGCCGGCCCAGGCGAGGACGAAGGCGAGCGCGGCGACGCACGCACCGCTGATCAGCATGCTCATTCGGCGACATCCTTCGCCTCGAGGTAGTCGCGCAGCAGTCGGATGTCGGCGGCATCGATGCCCTCGACGAAGTGGAGGATCGAGGCCGCTCGGTCTCCGCCGTCGACCAGGGCCGCCCGCATCATCCGCGCAGTGTGCTGCTCACGACTGACGACCGGAGCGTGGAGAACCGAACGGCCGCGACGCTCGCGGCTGACGAGTCCCTTACGTTCGAGGTTGGTCAGCACGGTTGCGATGGTGGTGTAGGCGGGCTCGGCCTCCGAGAGCTCGATGATCTGCCGAACCGTGAGCGGTTCGTGGTCCCACAGCAGTCCCATCACCTGCTTCTCGAGAGCGCCGAGGCGAATCGGCGAGGAGCTCGCACCCCGGTCGTCGGTGTCAGTCATGAGCGGGTACTCCTTTCGGACGTGGGAAGCGGGCACGAGTACTGGCCCTTGAGACGGATGATCACGGCTGCCAGCAGAAGGATGACCGAGACTGCGGCCAGGAGGGGTTGGAGCGGTGCGAAGTAGGTCAAGGCGCCGGTGTAGCCCAGGGCCAGCAGTGCGATCTTGTTGCACACCGGGCATCCGACGGCGAACCATCCGAGCATTCCGCCCACGCCGCCGAGGACACCCGACCGCCCCTCGGAAGCGACCTCCGGGCCGCGTGCCCCTCCCTCGTAAGCGGAGTCCGGGTCGCTCGACCGCCCCTCGGATGCGGATCCCGGGCTGCGCACATAGCTGGCGATGAGCATTCCGAGCAGCAGCGCCGTGAGGATCCACACCGGGTAGTCCCACCACACGGGCGGGATGTCGCGGGCGAAGAGGGCATTGGGGATGAGCACCGTCGCGAACCCGATGATCACAGCGGACCCCGCGGCCGTGGCCGCGGCCACACCGATGCGCCTGCGGTCCCAGAGCAGGAGGCCCCGGTAGGCGTCTCTGAGCGCGTCGACAAACATGAGATCCCCTCTCTGACATGGTGACGACATGAGTCTACTATGCACATTAGTATACTATGGTCCATAGTAAATTGGTCGACTCGATCACACCCGACGCCCTCACCCCAGGAGGCTTTTGTGCTCCGCACCGAACGCGGCCCCATGTTCTGGCTCGTCCCTCTGACCGTCATCATCCTCGCCACTGTCGTCATCGGCATCGTCATCGTCAACCAGGGAGGCTCCGATGCCGATACCCAGGGGCAGAGTACGAGTTCGCAGAACGATTCCGCCGAGGAGGACGTCGATCTGTCCTTCGTCGAGCACAGGGATTCCGAAGAGACGAACGCGGTCGGCGACGTCGATGCCCCGGCCACTCTCGTCATGTACTCGGACTACCAGTGCCCCTACTGTGCAACATGGAACGAGGACACCCTGCCGGCGATGCTGGACTATGTCGACTCCGGTGACCTCCGGATCGAAATGCGCGACCTCGCGGTCTTCGGCGAGGAGTCCGAGCGGGCCGCTCGTGCCGTCTTCGCCGCAGGCATGCAGGATGAGTACTGGGACTACCACAACGCCCTATTCGAAGGCGGCGAGCACCGCCCGAAATCCCAGCTCGACGATGACTCACTCGTCAGCCTCGGCGAGGAGCTCGGACTCGATCCTCTGCAGTTCAAGCGCGACATGAATTCGACTCAGGCCCACGAGGAGTTCGAAGCCGTCTCCGAGGAAGGGCAGTCGATCGGCGTCTCGAGCACCCCAGCCTTCGTCATCGGAGGCAAACCGCTGCTCGGCGCCCAGCCCACTCAGGAATTCATCGACGCGGTCGATGAGGCGCTCGCCCGGGCCGAGGACTGAATCATGACCCGCCCCGCAGCCCGCGCGATGATCCTGCCCGCCTGCCTGCTCACCCTGGCCTCACTGACGGCCTGCACGGGTCTCGATGAGAACAGCGCATCGACCGACCCCAGGCCGGTTCACTCACCGGCCGAGACACTCGATCCGGCCGAGCCGGACGACCCCGGCACCGCCCGCGCCGGAGACAGCGAGACGGGCGTCGTCGACCCCGGCTGGGACATGGCGGCACAGGAGGCCGACGGCGTGTTCCTGTCGCTGCACGAGAAGGACTCGGACCTCGAGTTCCGCGCCGTCGATTCCGCGGGGACGATCCTCTGGACGGCGCTGCGGCCGCGAGTCTGCTCCGGCTTCTTCGTCAGCGAATCCGAGGCCGGCCCCGTGGCCGTCCTCATGGACCAGCAGTCTGGATCGAACAGCTCACTGGCGACGACGGCCTCAGGCTTCGACCTCCACACGGGCAGAAAGCTCTGGGGCCCCGTCGAGGCGCCCGGGCCCCTGCTCGGCAGCGGGCTCGTTTTCGCCGGCGCACCGCAGGACTTCATCGGCAAGGGCGGCCCCCGCGTGGCCCTCGATCCCGCCACAGGGAAGAGGCTGGCTGCCGAGGCCGAGGACTCACCCCGGGTGATCACGCTGCTGGGCAGTCATCTCATCCTCGCCGACGGTGAGATGCTCATCGGCCAGGACCTCGGGGGCCACCGCCTGTGGATCCGCGACGCCGCGGACCTGGGGGTCTCAGCCGGCGAGGCCCGCGAGACGCCATGGGAAGCGATCGGCGGATCCCACGCACTCCTCGGCAGCGCCGGCGACCGGCAGCGCACCCTGATCGACCTGCGCTCTGGCGCCGCTGTCGCCAGCAACATCGACAGCGCCAGCTACGATGCGGGCAGCCGCACCCTCGTCACAAGCGATTCGCAGCTGCACGGCTTCGACCTCGACGGCACGAAGCGCTGGGACGCACCGCTGGCCGACGACGCCGAGCTCTCGGCCGTCGGCGACGGTCGGATCGTCACTGCAGCCGGGGCCGGGAACGGTCCGAACGGAACCGAGACGAGATCGGCAAGTGACGGCCAGACCATCGATGGGGCCGAGGACGATCCGGCCACCCGACGTTTCGGCGCTGCGCACCATATCGCCGAAACCGGCGCCCGCCTCTTCGGCGATCCCGACAGCCCCCTGCTGTCGCCGAAGAAGCAGTGATCGCGGCAGCGGAATTTTCGACCCGGAAGACCGATGATCTATAGTTTACTAAGCATCTTAGTAATCAAGGAGTGAGAGCATGGCCAAGCACGCGGCGCCGCGCACGCAGTACCGCTGGTGGATCCCCGCCGCGGTGGTCGCCTCAGCCGCTGCGCTCGTGCTCATGATCCTCGTCATCGACCGGGGCGAGGACGACGGGACATCGCCCACGGCGGACAACGCCGGCCCTGCTCCGGAAGCCGTGGTCACGGAAGTCGCCGATCCCGAACAGTCCGACCTCGGCGAGGACGGCTCCGCTGACGAATCCGATCCGATGTCCGATGGCCCTGTCGATGCACCGGTCAAGCTCGTCGTCTTCTCCGACTATCAGTGTCCGTACTGCGCCTCCTGGTCGCAGGACACGCTGCCGACGATGCTCGACTACGTCGACTCCGGCGATCTGCGCATCGAGTGGCGAGAAGTCAATGTGTTCGGCTCCGCGTCCGAACAGGCCGCGAAGGCCGCCTACGCCGCTGCCCTCCAGAACAAGCACTGGGAATTCCACGATGCACTGTTCGCCGACGGCAATCCGCGCTCACCCGATGAGCTCACCCCCGAGGCCCTCACCGAGGCGGCCGAGGACATCGGACTCGACACCTCCCGATTCACCACGGACATGAACTCCGAGGAGACAGCTCAGGCCGTGCAGGACAACGCCGAGATGGGCACCGACCTCGGCGCGTTCTCCACCCCGACCTTCATCCTCGACGGCCAGCCCTATGTCGGTGCCCAGCCCACGGACGTCTTCGTCGATGCCGTTGAATCGGCAAAGAAAGGACAGCACTGATGGACATCAGCCTGATCAGCGCCTTCATCGGCGGAATCCTCGCTCTGCTCAGTCCCTGCGCCGCACTCCTGCTGCCGGCGTTCTTCGGATCCACCGTCGGGGCGGGGTCTCGGCTGGTGCTCCACGGCCTCATCTTCTACGTGGGCATGCTGCTCGTCCTCATCCCCTTGGGCATCGGCGCCGGCACGCTCGGGGCACTGTTCACCTCCCATCGCGGCGCGATCGTCCTCGTCGCCTCGGTGATCCTCATCGTCTTGGGCATCGTCCAGTTCTTCGGATTCGGATTCGATCCGGCGAAGGTGCTGCCGGGCGCCGATGCCGCCCGGCAGCGCTCTGCGCAGGCGACGGGCTGGACGAAGACCTTCCTCCTCGGCGCCACGAGCGGGATCGCCGGCGTCTGCGCCGGCCCCATCCTCGGCGCGGTGCTCACCCTGGCGGCGACCAAGGGCAGTCTCGCCCTCGGCGGCATCATGCTCGCCGTCTATGGGGCTGGGATGGTCGTGCCGCTGTTCATCATCGCGGCTCTGTGGACCCGCGTGGGCACCCGGACGCGTTCGGTCCTCCGCGGGGGTTCGGTGACGCTCTTCGGCCGCAGGATCCCGGTCGTCTCGATGGTCACCGGGATACTGATGATCGTCATCGGCATTGTGTTCTGGGCGACGAACGGCTTGGTCTCGGCACCGTCGCTGGTGCCGACGACCACGTTGGCCCATGCTCAGGAGTGGGTGAGCTCCTGGTCCTCGACCACGACCGACATCATCGTCGTCTGCGTGCTGGCGGTGCTCGCGATCGTCCTGTGGTTCCGCCACGAGCGTCGACGCGCCCGCCGCGCCGCTGCCGCGGATCAGCGCGAAGCGTCCTCGGACAAGGACGGTGCGGCCGCCGACCAGAATGACTCGGACGCCTCAGCCGAGGCGTCAGCGAAGCCGTCTCAGTCACCGGGGGCGAAGCACTGAACCATGCGCAGCCGCAGACTCCTCTTCGCCCTCGCCGGACCGCTCATCGGTGTTTTCGCCCTCGCGGGCTGTTCCTCGGCCCCCGACGACTTCGACCGGGCACCGGAGCAGGTCACGACCGATCTCGATGCCGTCGACGCCTCCGATCTGCAGCTGCCGCTCATCATCGAACCCCTCGAACTCGTCGAGCCCGGGTGGGACCTGCCGCCGGCCCACCACGGTGAGGTCTTCCTCTCCGCGAGCACCGGCGACGAGAACCTCGAGTTCTCCGCATTCGACGTCCACGGCTCGATGCTGTGGCAGGCGAAGCGCCCGAGCGGGTGCACCGGCTTCACCGTCAGCGTCGATGGCGACGGCGATCCCCTGGCCGTGCTCACTGATTCCGACTCGTCGACGGACTGTGACGAGGATGTCACCGCCAGCGCCTTCGATCTCGAGACCGGCAAGCAGAAATGGGGGCCCGTGGACGTGCCCGGCCCGATGCGCGGGCCCGGCACGGTCTTCGCCGCCGAGGATGCCGCACCCACTGACGCTCTCGCCCTCGACCCGGCCACCGGCGAGGCGGTGCAGGACGGATCCACGGATGTGCGCCACCTCGGCGAATATCGGGGAACGATACTGAGCATCGACGGTGAGAAGCTGCGTGCCACCGGTGAGGAGTCCTGGGAGCTGTCACTTCCGGACAACGGCTGGAACGCCGATGAGCTGCGTGCCGCGCCCGGGGCAGACTCGGGTGAGAAAGTCATCCACCTCGACGCCGGCGACGGTGTCGGGCCGGTGCTCGACCGGAAGACCGGTGAACTGCTCGATGACGATGCCCGCGGGGTGGCTGCAGACGCGAACACCGGGGCCATCGTCACCCTCGGAGCGCAGGGGCTGACGGTCATCGATGACACGGGTAAGAACGAACTGCCGGTCTCTGTGCCGAAGACCGTCGAGCTCGAGGCAGCCGTCGGGGGCCTGATCTATCTGCGCGAAGAAGGCACACTGCGGGTCCACAACGCCACGACGGGCAGTCTTGCCCGCGGCTATCCGGCCGAAGGCTCGGGTGTGGTCGCGGTTCCGGTGGCGTTCACCGAAGAGGGGCTGGGCACGCTGCAGGCCGGCGATCGGACACTGCTGGCCACGGACCGCGTCGTCGAGGATCCCGAAGAGTCCTGAGGAGGCGCCTGGACAGGTTCGGTCAGAGGGTGCCGACAGGACCGGTCAAGGATCTTCTCAGAGTCTCGTCCCGCTGAAACGCAGGGCGCCCCGTTCTCAGTCGCCCGGTCTCCCGACGGCTTGGCGGGCCGCTGCGGCGACGAGCGCACCGAGTTCTGCGAATCTCTCGTCGGGGATCCTCTCCTGCGGTCCCCAGATGCTGATGACCCCGATGGGGCTGTGCTGCTTTGCCCGGATCGCAGCCGAGACACCGTGCACGCCATGCTCCAGCTCTCCGGCGGCGACGCTGTAGCCTGCAGTTCGGATATCAGCGAGCTCGGCTTCCAGTTCCTCAGTACGCGTGTGCGTGGACTCGGTGTGACCGGTGAGCGGCGCGGCAAGAACGGCGCGCGTATCACTCTCGGGAAGCCACGCCAGCATCGCCTTGCCTGCCGAGGTCGCATGCAGCGAGACCCTGCGCCCGATCCACCGCACGGTATCAGGCTGGGAGTCGGCGGCACCTTCATCGAAGTCATCCGCGACTTCGTGACCCTTCTGCTGCCGGTCCGCCCCGAGGGGATCCGCACGGCCCTGCACTCCCTCAAGCTGTGGCCAGTGCTCGACGGGGCCCGCGGCCGACCACGCGCCGATGTCGATGCCGCTGTCGAGGCGATCAGCGTGATCGTCAACTGGGCCCTGGCCGACAGCACGGTCTCCGAGCTCGAGGTCAATCCGCTCATCCTTCGACAGGCCCCAACCACTGTCGAGACCATCGGCACGACGGCTCTGATCACCCTCGACCGGCCGAAGGCCAACGCCGTGGACGTCGCAACCAGCAAGGCCCTCTACGCGGCGTTCTCGAAGTTCGAGGCCGACCCTCAGCTGCGGGTGGCGGTGCTCACCGGCCGTGGCACGCGCTTCTTCAGCGCCGGCTGGGACCTCAAGGCCGCGGCCGGGGGTGAAGCAGTCGATGCCGATCACGGCCCCGGCGGCTTCGCCGGACTCACCGAGTACTTCACCCGGACGAAGCCGATCATCGCCGCCGTCAACGGCTTGGCCTTGGGCGGTGGCTTCGAACTCGCCCTGGCCGCCGACCTCATCGTTGCGTCCTCGGCAGCCGAGTTCGCGCTGACCGAAGTGCGGCTGGGCATGATCGCCGACTCCGGCGGGGTGCTGCGCCTGCCCAAACTCCTGCCCACGGCAGTGGCTCTGGAGATGCTCATGACCGGACGCCGGATGGGCGCGGCAGAAGCCGAACGGTGGGGCTTGACGAACCGGACCGTCGAGCCTTCCGAGGTCGTCAGCAGCGCACTCGAACTCGCCGAGGAAATCAGTTGCGGGGCGCCTCTGGCACTGCGGGCGATCAAGGAAGTGGTCTTGGCCACCCAGACGCTCGACGTCGAGGAGGGCTTCGCTCTCATGCGCTCGGGCCAGCTCGAGGGCTACCAGACGATGCTGAGCTCGGCCGATTTCTGCGAAGGTTCGCTGGCCTTCGCAGAGAAGCGCGGTCCTGTCTGGCAGGGTCGCTGACTACCTGTGCTCGGCACTGGGATGCACCCTCGGTTCAGTGTGTCGTGCGCGCCGCGCGGATGAGCACGAGGGCGAGCAGCACGCACAGCAGATAGGACGCTCCGACGGCGACCCAGCCGAGCGGGAACCCGCCCGGCGAACCGACGACCACGCCCATTCCCAGCGGGCCGATGGCGAAGCCGAAGAACATTCCGGCCGTGACCATGCCGCTGGCCGAAGCCATCGAGCCCGCGGGGATGACGCGCATGAGCGCGGCCATGAGCACCACGGAGACCCCGAGTGCGGAGATGCCGTGGAAGGCCACGGCCAGCCACACCAGCAACGGCGAGCCGGCGGCGTCGGCGGTGAAGAAGAGGATCGCTCCGGCCAGGGCGATGAGGGCGAGGACGAGCAGAAGATGCGCCCCCGAGGCGCCCTTGGCCATGCGTCTGGCCCAGGTGACGCGGGCGATGACGCCGATGACTCCGGCCAGAGCCGCGGTAGCGCCGCCGAGGACGAGGGAGAAGCCCATCTCCCGCACGGCGAACAGGGGCATGTACACATTCGTCGCCTGCACGCCGATGCCGTTGATGAGCCCGAAGGCGGCCAGCGCCCACACCATTGCCGGGTGTCGGGCCGGTCCCGCAGGGGACGGTGCACGGCTGCGGTCGGCCGCCTCGGCGGGTGTGGCTGGGGTTGGGGTGCTCGGTGCCGCCTCTGCGGGCGCGTCTGCGGTGCCGACCTGTGAGCTCGGGGCGGGCAGCAGCGGGGTGGTGCGCAGGGATCGCCAGGTCATCGCAAGCAGGATGAGTGGAATGATCGCGACGGTCAGGGCGGCGCCGCGCCAGCCGACGCCGATCGCAAGCACGGGAAACACGAGGCTCGCAACGAGTTGGCTGACCTGGACTCCGGACTGTTTGATGCCGACCCAGCCGATCCGCTTGGCGACGGGGACGCGCTCGAGGAGGATCCGGTTGGTCACCCCGTTGGGGAAGGATTGGGCGATGCCGGACAGGCCTGCGGCGAGGAGCAGCATCCAGAACCCGTCGGGCACGGCCACCAGCAGCAGAGCGAGCGTGGCGAGGACGAAGATGAACGCCATGAGCGAGAGGTCGGAGTGCCGGTCGGCGAGCCTGCCCAAGGTCGCGTTGCCGATGGCCGCGGTGCCAAAGCAAGTGGTGGCCAGGAGACCGAATTGGGCTTCGGAGATGCCGAGCTCGGCAATGATCGAATCGCTGGTGGCGCTGAGGCCGTAGAGCAGGATGGGCCCGGCGGCCACGGCACCGAGGAGGACGGTGAGCAGCCCAATTCCCGGGGCTTTCCGGTCACTGCCGGTCATCGCCGACCTCTGCCGCTCATCCGAAGCTTCCCATCGCTGTTCTGTTCGTCTTGCTCCAAATGAGCATGGTATCCGGTAGGAGGCAGAGCCGGTCAGATCAGTCCACGCGCTCGGGATACGAATACACGTTGAACCTGCCCCTGCGGTTGAATCCGATGACGGTCACGCCGACCTCGCGGCCGTATTCGACGGCCATCGCCGAGGGGGCGCTGACCGCCGACATCATCGGAATGCCGGCCATCGCACATTTCTGCACGAGTTCGAACGACGCCCTGGCCGAGACCTGCAGAACGGTCGATCGCAGCGGCAGACCCCGGTTGGCCATGGCCCAGCCGATGACCTTGTCCACGGCGTTGTGCCGACCGACGTCTTCACGTCCGACGAGCAGTTCGGGTTCTTCTCGGGGATCTTCACCGACAGCGAAGAGTGCTGCGGCGTGGACTCCCCCGGTCTTGTCGAAGATCTCCTGGGTCTCGCGCAGCCGGTCGGGAAGCTCACCGATCCGGGCGGCCGAGATCAGCCGCGGGAACTCATAGTCTTCCTCGTCTTCGAGATGGCAGGAGGCGGGGATGAGCGGGAACGCCGAGGTCTTCGTGACCGCATCGGCGGCTGCGGTTCCGCAGATTCCGCACGAGGAGGAGGTGTAGACATTGCGGGCCGGGGCCGACTCGGGGTTCCACACCCCCGGTCGCAGTCGCACGCGGGCGACGTTGTAGTTCCGGGTTCCGTCGGGGGCGATTCCGGCAGAGAAGTTGATCTCCTCGATGTCATCCATCGCGGTCACGACCGCCTCGGAGAGCAGGTATCCGGAGATGAGCTCGACATCGTTCCCGGCGGTGCGCATGGTCACGGTGTACTGCTCACCGTTGAGCTGGATCTCCAACGGCTCCTCTCCTGCCAGGGAATCAGGTCCCGCGGAGATCTCGCCGGTGGCGTCGAACTTGTGGACTCGGGCGCGGACGGCCTTGCGCATCTGCATGGCTTCAGACCCTCGGTCCGTGATCGGTGGTGTCCTCGACCGACGTCTGGATGTGCTCGAGGAGGTCGTCGATGACCGTGATGCCGTCCTTGACCCCGCCCTTCGAACCGGGGAAATTGATGACGAAGCTGCGACCGCGCACACCCGCGACGCCGCGACTCATCACCGCCGTGGAGGTCGATTCCAGGCCCTTGCGCCACATCGCATAGATGAGCCCCGGCGATTGGCGCTCGAGAAGTTCGGCGGTGAACTCCGGGGTGCGATCGTCGGGGGCGAGCCCGGTGCCGCCGCTGGTGACGATGACGCGGGGACGTTCACCCTCCGGGGTGTCGACGAGGAGCGCGCGCAGCGCCTGACCGACGGGTTCGCCGTCGCGGACGACGACGGCATCGGGGGTCTCGTATCCGCGGCAGCGCAGCCAGTCGACGAGGATCGGGCCCGTGGTGTCGGCGGCCTCTCCCCTGGCCGCCGAGGTGGAGGCGATGATGACGGCGGCGGACCGTCCGGCGCCCAGGAGGGCATCGCCCTGACCATCGGCGGCGGAGTCGGTCACGTTCGTTGCAGTGCTCACGTCTCCATCGTACGTCCCACACTCCTGCACAGTCCGGCCGAACCTGACTACAGCTGGACTTGCAGCGTGGGCGGACTCCTGAAATGGTGGTCGGTCACAGCGGGACGAGATCAGTGAGGATTCATGGTGAGTCGGGAAAGTAGCATGGGCTCGGCACACTCCGAGTCATCGGCGAAGGGGCGCTCTCTGCGCGAGAAGTTCAGGAGACCTCCCCGCCTCCTGCCGGGAACGACGATGCTGGTCGTATCCTGCCTGTGCCTGGTCGGTCTCGGCCTGCTCATGGTGCTGTCCGCAACATCGATCACCTCCTATGACGGCTCGAGCGCCTCGTCCTTCTCCGTTTTCGCACGGCAGGGGGTCTTCGCAGTGGCCGGACTGACAATGATGGTCCTGGCCGCGCTCACTCCCGTCCGGGTCTGGCAGCGGATCGCCTGGCCTCTCATGGGCGGCGGTCTGCTGCTCCTCGCGCTGCCACTGGTGCCGGGGTTGGGCACCACGGTCAACGGAAGCACGAACTGGCTGCGGATCGGAAGCCTGCAGGCACAGCCTTCGGAGCTGTTCAAACCCATCCTCGCGGTCTGGTTCGCCGTGGCTCTGGCGCATCTGACCTCCCAGCACTACCGCCCCCGCAAGCTCCTGCTCACCCTCACTCCCGTCATCGTCGCGGCCGGGTTCATCCTCCTCGGAGGCGATCTCGGCACGACCCTGGTGCTCATGCTCATGGCATTGGCAGCGCTGTTCGTGTCCGGAGTGCCGAAGCGGTACTTCGCCATCGCCTTCGGGGTCATCGCAGCGGGCGTCACGCTCCTGGTCATCTCGAGCCCGTATCGGATGGCGCGAGTGCGTGCGATGTTCGCCAGCGACGCCCAGAGCGAGGCCGACGCCCTGGGCCAGCACTGGCAGTCCAACCACGGCCTGTTCGCTCTCGCCTCCGGAGGATGGACGGGAGTCGGTCTCGGAGCCAGCCGCGAGAAGTGGTTCTGGCTGGCCGAGGCCCACAACGACTACATCTTCGCCATCATCGGCGAGGAGATCGGACTCTTCGGAACACTGGCAGTCGTGGCTCTGTTCGGTCTCATCGCCGTGGGGCTCATACGCGCCTCACTGATGAGTCGGAACAGGCTGACGAAGATCCTGGGTGCGTGCGTCCTCGCCTGGATCGTCGGGCAGGCTCTCATCAATATGGGAGTGGTGACGACCCTGCTGCCGGTCATCGGAGTGCCCCTGCCGCTGGTGTCCTATGGCGGATCATCGCTGGTGGCCACGCTGACCGGCGTCGGCATCGTGCTGGCCTTCGCTCGCGCCTCTGACCCGGGTGCGGAACGCCCGCCTGCACACGGTTCGACGACCGATGTGAGCAAGACCGACCACCGCCGAGGCGAGCGCCGGGTTTCGCGGACATCAACGTGAGTCTCGTCCACCGTTGCCCTCTCACTGCCGGATGCGGACGATGGTGTTCGAAGAGCCGTACACGTGAGAGAGGACCCGATGGCGACTCCGAATGCGATCACCACTGGCCGGGGCGCCGATATCGACTCGTGGAAGCACCGCCTCGATGGCGGCTGTGCCCGCTTCTATGCACCTTTGAGCGTCGTGACCTTCGCGCTGACCTTCTTCGCCTATTACGCATCCGAGCCCGACAGCTCGGTTCGATATGGCAACCTCTGGCAGGAAGTCGCGCGGACCGGTCACAGCTTCGATGTCGCGGCCGTGCTCGTATTCCTCGCCGTCATCGTGCTCCTGGCCGTGGCAGCGCTCGAGAAGCTCGGTCCCGCTGGGCTGATCGCCTGTGCCACCGGGGCGGTCGTCATCGGCTCGATGCTGCTGACGACTCCTGGTTTCCAGCGCAAGCCCTCACTCACCGAGGCAGGGATCCTCGACGTCGCATTGAGCTTCCTCAGCGCCGCCGTGCTCCTCGGCCACGGACTGACCCTGATCATCCTCGACCTCGGCGAAAGGCGCCGCCGAGGCAGACCATCGGGATCGGCGCATGCGAAAAGCGCTTGAGAGACAGGCCGCGAATGTCTTCGAATGCCCATGGTCGGCCCGACTCACGGGCCCTGTGGGGATCCGTCCCGTTGCGAACGGATGAGATCGCTCTTCGCCGAGAAGCCGATCATCAGGGTCGGAACCGTGAGGACAAGGGCCCAGGCGACTCTGCGGGAGCGCTGTTCCCCGCAGAGGGCCACTCTGAACGTCTTTTCGGTCTCGAGCCTGTTCACCTTGGCTCTCGCCGTGGCGGCGACGCCGATGTCGGCGGCAGTGTCCATCGCGAACTCGGTCTCTTCGAACATGCTCACGGGGTAGGTCGTCGTCGGACCGAGGGCAGGGAAGCAGATGAAATGATCTCCCTCATAGAACCGCTGGTTAGCTCCATGACTGCCGAGCGTCGGAAGAATGAGCAGCAGGAAGATGACAACCGCGCCGCTCCAGGCGAGGATCCTCTTGCTCTTCGAACTCGACTCCAGACGCGTGTCCTGCCGCTGTGAGGATGCAGAAGTCCGCGCGGAGTGCGGATCAGGCGATGATTGTTCGTGTTCGGACATGTCTGACAGTGTGGCTGCAGGCAATGCCGGGGTCGAGGGCTTCACACGCCTCATAACGATGCCCGCGAGCTCCCCATGTCGATCCGGGGAAGTCCGGTCGCCCCTACCGTGCCACCGCATTCAGTGTCGCGTCATCATCGACCACCATCGTGTGATTGCAATTTCACCCACTCATGGAGAACGCTGTGCACGCTGCGAAGGGCGGCAGGGAACTCGACGGACTCCCCGCCTCGGCAAAACAGTGGTCGCCATCGGATGCTTCGTGCGCCGAAAAGTATCCGATCGTGACCACCGCTTGAGCCGCAGGCCCGCGCTATGAGTCTGCAGCGGATCCTCCAGCCGCTCCCGCAGCGGATCCTGCACCTGTTTCCGCGCCCATGCCTTACCCCCACTTCAGTCCAGGTATTGTGAGGACGAATCGCAGCGAGTGAGACGTCGGCAGAGGAGGCACAGTGGAGGAGCTGTCACTGAGCACGCTCATCTGGCTGCGGATGGCCCGCTTCGTCCAGAACAGCAATCAGCTGTCCAATGAGCACCTGCGTCGGTTCGGACTCTCCGTCGCCCAATTCGAAGCCCTGGCCCATATCCGCAACTTCCAGCCGATCACTCAGACCGACCTGGCCCGCGGACTGACGGTCAGCGGAGGCGGCATCTCCCGGATGCTCGCTCGCCTCGAGCGCGAGGGCCTCATCTGCCGGCAGCAGGACTGGAAGACCAAACACATCACGCTCACCGACAGGGGCGCCGAGGTTCTTGCTCGGGCCTACCCCTCGCAGCTCGAACAGCAGGCGTCGCTCTTCGACGAGGTCCTCGACGAGGAGGAGAAGACGACGCTGCACGCGCTGATGAAGAAGCTCTACGAGCACAGCGTCGATCGTCGCTCAGATGCTGACCAGCACCCCGCGCCCGAGCAGGCTCCGGAGACCGAGCAGGCTCCGGAGACCGACCCCTCGGATGAGACCAGTCCCTCGGAAGAGACCGACCCGCGCTGAGGAATAATTCGTCGCAATCATCAGTTGACATGGCAAATGACATTCTGAGGTCGCCCGTTCCGGTCGGCCACCCTGCCACAGAAGAGAGACGATGAGCACAAACGCACCACAGCAGACCACACCGGTGATGGACCAGGTCGGCATCGACCCCGGCCAGGGTCTGCAGTTCGGGATGTACAGCCTCGGCGATCACCTGCCGAATCCCGCCGATGGCACACGTGTCAGCGCCGGCGAGCGCATCCGCGAATTCGTCGGCTACGCCCTGGCGGCCGAGCAGGCCGGGTTCGACTTCTTCAGCGTTGGGGAGAGCCACCAGGAGTTCTTCGCTTCCCAGGCCCACGCCGTCATCCTCGGCGCCATCGCACAGGCGACGAACACGATCCGCATCGGCAGCACCTCGACGATCGTGAGCACCTCGGACCCGGTGCGGGTGTTCGAGAACTTCGCCACCATCGACCACCTCTCCGACGGGCGCGCCGAGCTCGTCGCCGGACGTGCCTCCCGCGTCGGCCTGTTCCGCCTTCTCGGCTACGATCTGCGCGATTACGAGGAACTGCACGAGGAGAAGTTCGACCTCCTGCGCAGAATCAACACCGAGGAGCGCGTCACCTGGTCGGGACAGTTCCGCGCGCCCCTCGACGACGCCGAGGTCCTCCCCCGCCCGGCCCATGGCAGCCTTCCGATCTGGCGCGCTGTCGGCGGCGCGCCCGCGAGCGCGATCAAGGCCGGTCTGGCCGGTGTGCCCATGGTCATGGCCCATCTGGGCGGGACCACCTCGTCGTTCAAACCCACGATCGACGCCTACCGAGAAGCGGCCCGGCATTCGGGCTTCGACCCTGCCACACTGCCGGTGGCCACCGCCGGCTTCCTCTACACGGCAGAGACCTCGCAGGAAGCCCTGCGCGAGTTCTACCCGCACATCAACGAGGGAATGAAGCGCACCAACGGGCAGGGCATGCCCAAACAGCTCTTCGCCCAGAGCGTCGACCCGGCCAGCATCGTCAACATCGGCAGTGCCCAGCAGGTCATCGAGAAGATCCTCCACCAGCACGAGGTCTTCGGCCATCAGCGCTACCTGGGACAGATCGACTTCGGCGGCATGCCCTATGACCGGGTGATGGCTCAGATCGAGACACTCGGAACGGAGATCATCCCCGCCGTGAAGAAGTACACCGCGAAGCCCGAGGGCACCACCACCGAGGAGAACGCCCCCATCGAGGAGAACGCAGAATGAAGCTCGTCGCCCTGTCCGGTTCGAACGTCGGCACGAAGACTCGGACCGTCATGGAGCATGTCACCCAGACCGTGATGACTCAGGATCCGACCATCGAGGTGACGCTGATCGACCTCGCCGAGCTCGACATGGTCTTCGCCGACGGCCGGAATTTCACCGAGTACACCGGCGACACCGCACGGGTGGCACAGGAGGTCATGGACGCCGACGCGGTCATCATCGGCACTCCGATCTTCCAGGCCTCGATTCCGGCGGCGTTGAAGAACGTGTTCGATCTGCTGCCGGTCGACGCCCTTCGCGACAAGGTTGTGGCCATGGTCGCCACCGCCGGATCCGCCAAGCACTACCTCATCCTCCAGCAGCAGCTGCTGCCCATCCTCACCTATATGAAGGCCCAGGTCGTCAGCCCGTATGTGTTCGTCGAGGAGAAGGACCTGCACCGGGGCCAGATCGTCAACGAGGATGTCATCCAGCGGCTCGATCGTTTGGTCGAGGACTCCATCGTGCTGACAACCACCTTCTCCCGCATCCGGGAGGACAGGGAGGCCGCCTACGGGTTCTGAGCCCGGCTCGATCCCGATCGCGTCGGGTGACAGACGATCCTGTTGCCAGGCTCTGTCCATATTCGGCCAATAACGTGTAGTTGTCATTTCAACCAACACCGGAGGTCTCCGTGTACGCAGCAGCTGGATTCCCGCCACTCATCCGCGACATCGTCACCCTCATCGCTCGCATCGGCCTCGGCGTCATCTTCTTCGCTCACGGGTGGCAGAAGTTCGACGAATGGACCGTCGCCGGAACCACCGAATCGTTCTCACAGATGGGCGTGCCCTTCCCAGAGATCGCCGCGCCGTTCGCCACCTTCGTCGAGCTCATCGGCGGCGCCCTGCTCATCCTCGGTGCACTGACACCGCTTGTCGGCGTCCTGCTTGCCGCTGATCTCATCGGCGCACTGGTCATCGTGCATGCGGTGCCGACGCCGTTCGTCGATCAGGGCGGCTGGGAACTCGTGGCGGCACTGGCCGCAGGTGCCCTTCTGCTCGCTGCAGCCGGCCCCGGACGCTGGAGCGTGGACAATGCGCTGTTCCGCGGAAAGAAGGGACAGCGCCCAAGTCGGTCCGTCGCCGCAAACTCGACGGCCGAAGCTTGAGGTCGCGTCGCCGCGCACTATCGACGGGCGACTGAGACTTCGCCCCTCAGCCCTTCAAGATGCGCAGAGAGCACGACCTTGGCACGGTCGGGCGTAAGCACGTCCGGGTGCAGGGTCGAGCGCAGCGTCAACCCATCGATGAGCGCGGCGAGCGAATCGGCTTCGAGTTCGAGGTCGAGATCGGCACGCAGGACGCCGCGCCGGCCCATATTCTCCAGGGTGCGAGCCATGAGTGCGCGGGTCCCACGTACCGAGGTCTCGAAGACGTCGGCGAGATCCGGCTGCGTGCGCGCCTCCTCCTCGAAGGCGAGCCACACCACCGACTCCCGACGACGCACGCTATCGAGCGGGAGCAGTTCGGCGAGGAAGTCGGTTGTCCTGGCCTTCGCCTCATCGCTGCTGAGCGTCCCGGACTCGAGCGCGGGCAGCAGAGCCTCCAGCCGCTCTTCCAGCCGTGAGCTCACCCGTTCGACCAGCGTCTCGAGGGCGAATCGGACGATACCTTCGGCGGTTGTGAAGTAATGGCGGATCGATCCGATCGCCAGTCCGGTCTCCTCGGCGATCGCCCGCAGAGACACCTTCGAGAATCCGTGGCTGAGAACGATGTCGAAGACGGCATCGGCGATGACTTCGCGGCGGTGGGCGGGATCGACGAACTTCGGCATAGATCTTTTATAGCACACTCCTGCTACATCGTGGTATCTTTTTAGCACGCTTCTGCTATATCAAGGAAAGGCAGACCTGCCATGCGTGCAGCACTGATCGCCATTGCCGTCATCGTCATCATCATCGTCGTCATCGTCCGACGGTTCCGCGGTGAGCCCGTCGACGCGAGGGACCTCGCAGTGCCTCCAGTCATCCTGCTGGCACTCTCGGCCAAGGAGCTGTGGGGCTTCACGCATTGGACGTCGGCGAACATCATCTTTCTCGCCGCCTCGATCGTCGTCGGCATCGGTTTCGGCATGCTCCGCGGCGCCTCGACCACCCTGTTCGCCAGGGATGGGACGCTGCATCAGAAGTACACAGCGAAGACCCTGATCGTGTGGGCTCTCAGCCTCGCGGCGGGCCTGGGCCTGCACTTCGGCGCCCATGCCATCGGCGCCGAGGAGGCGGTTCGTCCGATGACCCTGAGCATCGGCCTGAGCCTGCTGGGCGAGGCGATCACCTGCGGGTGGCGTGGTCTGCGCTCGGGCATTCCCTTCAGCCAGCGCCCCTCGGGAGGCCAGAAGAACTCGCAGAGCCGGGTCGACGACTTGAGTTCGCAGCTGTCTCAGCTGCTCGACCGCGAACGTCGACGCTGAGACCACCGCGACGATGCCAGGGCGACCGCGACCACCTCACCCATCGACAACGCGGCAGTCGGAATAGTCGGGCAGGACGATGTCGGCGGATTTCGCGAACTGCCTCGCCAGCAAGTCGCGCAGCGGCCACCGACCGGCCAGCCGCATCGATGTACGCATCAGCCAGATGCCGAGATCGCTTCTGGGCGCGAACCCCGCACCTCCGCCTGGCAGCTCCTGGGACTCGACTGCGTACGGGCGAACCAGGCGATCATAGATGCGACCCGCGAGCCGAGGGTCATGGCATCGCGCGAGCTGTCCAGCCAGGACATAGGCGCCGACCAGCGCCACGCTCGTCCCCAATCCACTCAGCGGGCTCGGAGCCGCCGCCGCGTCACCGATGAGTGCACATCTGTCCTGCCACCATCGATCCATTCTCACCTGGCCGAGCTCATCGAAAGCGAAATCCTCAGCATTCGATGCTGCAGTGAGAAGGTCTCCGGTGTGCCATCCGGCCCCGTCGAACCGCTCTCTGAGCAGTGCGAGCTGCCCCTGGCGATCGTGCCGGTCAATGCCGGCCCCCTCCCCCGAGCGAACACGGAAACTCAGCGCCGCCTTCGACTCTCCGGGCCGACGGCCCGGGCGAATGGAAGCGGCAAGTCCGCCCCGGCGATTGTAATTGTGATACCAGCCCTGACAGTCGGCAAACGCGGGAGCGGTGAACCAGGCGATGCACAGCCCGAGCGGCTCGACCACATCAGCCTCCTCGGCGAAGGCAAGCGAGCGGACAGTCGAATGCAATCCGTCGGCGCCGATGACATAGTCGAAGCGCTGACGCCGCCCAGAGAGGAAGACCACGTCGACGCCTTCGGCGTCCTGGGACAGTTCGACGATCGAGTCGTCGAAAAGGCAGTCGACTCCATCCACGCTCGCCTGAAGCAGCTCGACGAGGTCGCCGCGGAGGATCTCGATCTCAGAGACGAAGCCCTCGCCCCCGAAGGCATCGGCCGCCATGGAGGCCCTGATCCTGCCGTGCTCGTCGACCCAGGCAATGCCCTCCTGATCGAGGCTGCGCATGCGCGCCTCGTCGAGCAGTCCCATTCGTTCGATCACGGTTCGGCCCGCCCCGCGCAGGTCGACCGCCTGACCACCGCTGCGCGGCGCCTCGGCGATCTCGACGATCGTCACCGTGAAACCATATCTGCGCAGCCAGTACGCGCATGTCAGGCCTGCGATGCTGCACCCGGAGATGAGGATGTGTCTGCTCTTCATGGTCGATGACCCTAGGAACAGGGCGGCAGCGAGGGCAATAATGTACTAGTGCACTGACGCTCACGTCGGCTCGCAGCAGGCCTCCGACCGCCGCACGATCGGTGGTGTTCTAGTACGGAAGGACGATCGACATGGTGTCCGCGGCCGATATCGCAGCCGAACTGCGGGAGTCGATCCTCAGCGGGGATCTGACCGCTGGCGATCGGCTTCCTTCGGCGCGCGAAATCACGCGCACCTGGAATGTCGCAATCGCCACAGCCAGCAGAGCCCACGCACTGCTCCGCGCAGAGGGACTCGCCCACTCGGAGCCCGGAGTCGGGACCATCGTCACCAGCGGCCTCCCGATCGGTGGAAGATCAACGCAGCAGACGGCCGGAGCACACGGTCGACATTCGCCTCCCGAGATCACCCGCGCCAAGACAATCGCCGTGAATCGGATCGTCGCAGCAGGCATCGCAGTCGCCGACGCCGAAGGTTTGGACGCTGTGACCATCCGCCGTGTGGCGCATGCTCTGCAGACGGTGCCGAAGTCCCTGTACCGACACGTGTCGGATCGTCAGGAGTTCGAGCGGCGCATGATCGATTCCGCGCTGGGAGGGTGGCATCCGGGCCGATGGAGTCCGTCATGGCGAGAGCGGCTCACGGCCGGCCACCGTGAACTCTGGCGGATCTTCCGGGCGCATCCCTGGCTGGCGCAGGTCGTCTCCGTGACCCGCCCCCAGCTGGTTCCCGCCGCGCTGAGCTTCGCCGAATGGGCGCTCGAGACCCTCAGACAGGCGGGGATGGCCCCCGAAGAAGCGTTCGAGGCTCACATCGTCCTGTTCACCCAGACACGCGGCATTGCGATCCTGCTCGAACCCGAGATCGACGCCGAGTCAGAGACAGGGATCGACGCGGACGCCTGGATCGATGCCCGCAGGAACGACCTCGTCGCTCACATCTCCGACGGCCGACACCCAGCTCTCTCCGCTCTGGCCGACTCAGGCTACGAGCTCGATGTGGATCTCCTCTTCGAACGGAGCCTGTCTCTGCTCATCGCGGGACTCGCAGACCGCATCGGTCCGAGCCCCGGCAAAGAAGTCGGACTCGCAGCGCAGAAACAGCCACCCCGCGAAGGGCGGCGCTAGGAGTCGGCGGAAGTCTCGCCGCTGCCGTTGAGCAGCAGGAAACGATCGACGAGACGCACCGCCAGGTCGTCGGTCAACGGCTCGGAGCTCAGAAGCTTCGCCGCGTAGATCGGAAGCAGCACGATCTCGACGAGGTCACGCTCGGACAACCGCATCTGCCAGCCGCGACCAGCCGCCTGGGTGAGCAGATCGGCGAGCGAGTCGAGGCGGGGCCTGACGACCTCGGCCGGGATGACGCCGCCCCTCTGGGCCGCTCGCATGAGACCTGCAATGAAGGGCGAGTGTCCGGGCGGATAGGACTCGAGCGCCTCAATGACCCTGCGGGCCCATTCGAGG
This sequence comes from Brevibacterium sp. FAM 27836, assembly GCF_051351055.1. NCBI lineage: Bacteria > Bacillati > Actinomycetota > Actinomycetes > Micrococcales > Brevibacteriaceae > Brevibacterium > Brevibacterium sp. FAM 27836. The sequence goes on along the minus strand of NZ_CP195711.1, from coordinate 2,740,486 downwards.
AGCGCCTGCCGGAGGTCTCCCGACACCGGGGGAAGTGGACTCGATTCCTCGAGCTGCTCGAACGCGAGATCGGCGAGCAGCCCGGAGACCCCGCCCCACCGTCGGTGCAGGGTCGAACGATTCACCCCTGAACGACGGGCGACCTCGGCGGTGGTGATCTCTTCGGCCGATTGCTCGTCGAGGAGCTCGGCGACCGCTCGCAGCGCCGCGGCGCGCACCCGCGCACTGCGGCCGCCCGTTCTCTCTGTCACTGAATCTGCCTGCATCTTTTCAGGCTAACACGACGAGTGTTGCATTAGAGAATGCCGGTCTCTATGATTAACACGACACATGTTGCATTAGACTTTTGGAGTGCGAATGATGAACACCGATGCCCCGACACCGAGGCGGTGGTGGATCCTGGGAGTGCTGATCCTCGGCCTCGTAGTCGTCCAGATGGATACCACGATCCTGGGAGTGGCCGTGCAGCGCCTGTCCCAGCCGGCACCAGCCGGATTGGGGTTGAGCCAGGGAGAGCTGCTGTGGTCGATCAACGCCTACACGCTGGTGATGGCCGGAATGATGCTCACGGCAGGCATGCTCGCCGACCGGCTCGGACGTCGACGAGTGCTGCTCGCCGGGACGGCGCTCTTCGGCATGGCTTCGTTGTGGTGCGCATTTTCAGTGAACGGCCCGATGCTCATCGGCGGCCGCACGGTGCTCGGTTTGGCCGCCGCGCTCATCACGCCGACGACACTGGCGGTCATCTCCCACACCTTCAGCTCCGAGGAGCGCCCGAAGGCCATCGGCATCTGGTCGGGTGGAGTCGGGATTGCGGTGGCATTGGGCCCGATCGTCGGCGGCCTGCTTCTCGACCATCTGCGGTGGGGATCGATCTTCCTGATCAATGTGCCCCTGGTGGCCATCGCCGTGATCGCTATGGCCGCGCTCGTGCCCGAGTCGCGCAATCCGCGACCGGGCAGAGTGGATGTCCCCGGGATCCTTCTGTCCATGGCGGGGATGGGTCTGCTCGTCGCCGGAATCATCCGCGGCGGAGATACGGGCGAGTGGGCAAGCAGCCGGGTCTGGCTGCCTGCCCTCGGCGGCGGCATCGCTCTCGCCACGTTCATCATGTGGGAGCGTCGCGCCCCGTCGCCCCTGATCGAAGTCGGCTGGTTCCGTATGAGGGCGTTCTCCGGATCGATCGCAGTCATGACCCTGGCGTTCTTCTCGATGCTCGGAACCACCTTCGTCATCGCGTTCTACCTCCTCAGTCTCCGACACCTCAGTGTGATCGCCACCGGTCTGCTCATGCTTCCCCTCGCCGCCGCTCAGCTCGCCTTCTCCTCCCAGACGCCGAGGCTCGCCCAGAAGTACGGTCCGCGTTCCACCAGCGCATTCGGCATGCTCGCCCTGGCATCGGCACTGCTACTCTTCTCAAGCCTCGATGTCGACAGCTCGCTCTGGAAGGTCGGGACCGCCCTGTTCCTCATCGGCGTGGGGATCGCCTTCATCATGCCCTCGGCCTCATCGGCGATCATGGCCTCCGTGCCCCGGCAGCGAGCGGGATCGGCTTCGGCAACCAGCAACACCTTCCGGCAGATCGGCGGCGCTCTGGGCACGGCTGTGCTCGGGGCGATCCTCACGAGTGTCTACCGCTCGCAGGTCACGGGCCACCTCGGCGACCTGCCTGCACAGCTGCGCGAGACTGCGGCGTCGTCGATCCAAGCGACTCAGGCCGCTCTCAGCACGGTAGGTTCCAGCGTCTCCGACCCGGCGACGATCATCGCCGCCTCGGATGCCGCATTCGTCTCGGGCCTCCACGTGTGCGCTCTGCTCGGGGCGTGCATCGCCTTGGCAGGGGCGGCGATCACTCGACTTGCGTTGCCCTCCCGCGCAGACTCACGCTGACAGGCCTCCGGTGTGCCAAGACTCTTTCCGACGCGGTCCGGCCCCAGTGATCGGATCAATCGACGAGGCGTCTCTTGGTGAGACTCGCGTGCAGCGCAGGTGCGACGAAGTAGACGATCTCCTGGCGGCTCATGCTGACAATGGGCTCGATTCGATAGACATAGCGGGTGACGAAGACTCCAGCGATGGTCGCTGCGGCGCCGCGATGCAGCTGCCGCCGGTCCCTGCTGACGCGCATCACGCACGTTTTCCAAACGCTGAGCCTCATCGGCTTGGGCGTGCGGCCGGAGCACCCGAGGACACCTCCGATTTGAGGGCACTGACCAGCTTGGATATCCTGAAACTGGAAGGAACCGACCGGGACGACCCGGTCGCTGGATAGTCACGATGAGGACGGCCTCAGAGACAGGGAGATTCTCTTATGTCCGCCGCCCTCCGCACCATCATCACGCCGACCGCGATCGTTCGGCTCGTCCTCGGCTGGGGCGCATTCCTCGCCCTGCAGCTGCTCGGTTCCCTGCTCACTCCCCCGGTGCCCATGCCGGTGCTCGTCACCGCGCTCATCGTCATCATCGCGGTCATCCTCATCTGTGCCTTCGGTGTCGTCACCGAGGCCGAGCATCTCGCGACCCGCCTCGGCGATCCCTATGGCTCGCTCGTGCTGACGATTTCGATCTGCCTCATCGAGGTCATCCTCATCGCCGCTGTCCTGCTCGGCCCCGGCGATCACGCCACGATCGCTCGCGATTCGGTGATGGCGGTGTCAATGATCATCCTCGCAGCCGTGGTCGGCCTGTGCCTGCTCATCGGTGGGCTGCGCCACGGAGCCATGGAGCACAACCGCACGGGTGTCTCGTCCTACCTCGTGATGATCGTCGTCTTCGCCGCCCTCGCCTTCGCCGTGCCCGGCCTCATCGGTTCGAACGGCAGCTACGAGACGTGGCAGGAGATTCCGATCATCGTCATCACCGTCGCCGCCTACGCCTTCTTCCTCTACCGGCAGATGGGTCCGCAGTCCCACGAATTCACCGAGGTGGCCAACCGAGCCGAACCCGAACGGCAGAACTCCGGCGACGAACCGCAGCCAATCGCCGAGATCCTCTCAACCCATCGAGTGGAGATCATCGTCCGCCTGATCCTGCTTGTGGCCACTGTTCTGCCGATCGTGCTGCTGTCCCACGATATGGCCACGCTCCTCGACGACGGGCTGGGCCGCCTCGGCGCTCCGGTCGCCCTGTCCGGGGTGATCATCGCGATGATCGTGTTCCTGCCCGAGACGCTGACGTCGCTGCGCGCGGCATGGAACGGCGAAATCCAGCGCGTGAGCAACCTCTGCCATGGGGCGCAGGTCTCGACGGTGGGGCTGACGATTCCGACGGTGCTCGTCATCGGCATGCTCACCGATCAGCAGATCGTGCTCGCCGAATCGCCGATCAACCTGGCCCTGCTCGCGATCACCCTTCTGGTCTCGACCATTGCGTTCGCGGGCAGACGGGTGACGGCCATCCACGGAGTCGCCCTGCTCGTCGTCTTCACGGTCTTCGGTCTCGCGATCTTCGCGTGAGCCTTCGCTGCTTTACCGCCTGCTGAGCGCAGCACTGGAGACAGTCCGCTGCACCGCACCATGAGCGTGTTCATGGTGCGGTGCAGCGGCAGCAGTCGGTCAGACAACCTCTTCGGTCTTCTCAGGCACGGCCACCGGGACCTGCGGACGAGCAACCCGGATCGCGACCTCGACGATGGCCAAGACGAAAATGTTGACGACCAGGCCGCTGATTCCCTCGTTGATGTTCGGACCGTGGATCGGTGAGAAGGTGAACAGCAGGACGATGAACAGCCCCGAACACAGTCCGCTGATGACCGAAGCCTTGTGGAGCTTGATCCGAGGAATCACCGCCCCGAGGATGCCGGGAACGACCTGGGTCGAACCGCTGTAGGTCAGCAGGAGCATCATGCCCAGCAGGCTCGGCATCGCCAGTGCGAAGATGAGGGCGCCGAGGCCGAAGACGACGACGAAGATCCGGTTGTAGGCGATCTTGTTCTTCTCGCCCTTGATCATGAACACGTTCTGCACGGCCAAGGGAGCGATGGCGTTGAGCAGCGCAGCTCCGGGCACCATGGCGGTGGACGCCGCGGCGACGAGGACGATGCCGGTGAGCCAGTCGGGCAGTGAGGCCGCTGCCATCTTCAGCATGGCCAGATCCCCGTCCTGACTGAGCCCGAACGCGAGGATCGCGGTGTAGCCGAGCAGCATCGGGATGCAGGCGAGCATGTTGTAGATGGGCAGGTAAATGAGGTTCTGCCGCACGACCTTCTCACTGCGTCCGGACATCAGAGCCGGCCAGGTGTGGGGCAGGGCGTAGAACATCACGCCGATGATGCTGATGGCCATGCTCGAGATGACCCAGGCCACGCCGGTCTCTCCGTGCTGGACGTAGAGCAGATCGGGCATGGAGTCCAGGATCTCCTCCACACCAAAATCGAGGCCGCCGCGGAAGTGGAAGGGCACGACGAAGGTCAGGCCGAGGACGACGACGACCATCAGCAGGTCTTTGAGGTAGGACGTGAGCGCGACTCCGCGGATGCCCGACCACAGAACGAAGCCGATGACGAGGACGAAGGCCATCACGATCGCGTAGTTCTCGTTGATCTCCCCGCCCGTGGCCACCGAGATGACGATGCCCAGCCCGGTGATCTGCAGCTGCAGATAGGGCAGGAGGAAGAGGATGCCGAAGAAGGCGGCCAGCCAGCCGAGGGTAGGGCTGTTGTAGCTGCCGCGCAGGAAGTCCGCCTGCGTCAGGTAGCCCAGCTCCTTCGCTTTGCGCCAGATCTTCGGACCGACCCAGTACATCGCGATATAGGCCAAGGGGACATAGGGGATCGAGTAGAACGCCGAAGCACCGATGGAGACGACGAGACCGACGGTGCCGAGGAAGGTGAAGGTGGTGAATGTTTCGCCCGCTTGGAGCACCCAGGCGGTGAGGACGCCGTAGTTACGTCCGCCGACGGTCCATTCCTCGATGTTCTTCACCGGACGGCGCCGCCCGATGAAACCGAAGGCCGCGATGATGATCATGCCGAGGAGACCGACGACGACTGTTGTGCTCATTCGTCGTCACCCCCGAGGTCGCGGCGGGTCTTCTCGAAGTAGATGAGGACCGCCGTGACCGGAATCGTGCTGAAGAATGTCAGCCAGACGAAGATCGCCGGCATGCCGAACCACACGTGCGGGCCGTTGATGGCCGGCAGCCAGGTGAGGAGGAAGACCCCGATGAACGGGATCGAACCGATGAGCCAATATTTCACGGATGAACTCCTTTGTTCGATACAGTCCGCCAGCGAATGCTGACGGTCGGCCTAGAAGCTGTGCCGAGCCTCCTCATCGGTGGCGACGTCGATGACCGTCCACGCCATGGACAGTCCGCCTTCGATCGCCGCGCGGTCGGCGGGCGCGCTGACGCAATGCGCGGCGAACTCGGGTTGGTGGTTGACCGCCGATCCGCAGTCGATGTCGAGCATCGGATGGATGGCGGGGACGATGCGCGAGACGTTGGCCATATCCGTCGACCCCACCGGTGACGCGTCGTCCTCGTGGTCGAAGGTCCGGCCCAGCGCCTCGGCGTTGGCCTTGTAGAGATCGGCGAGGACATTGTTGTTGTTGAACTCCGAGTACGCCGGAGCATCGCTGTCGGCCTCGAACCGGCAGCCGGTCGCCGTCGCCGCACCCTCGACGCAGGCGCGGATGCGCTGCTCGAGGCGGTTGAGAGTCTCGAGCTTCGGGGACCGGAAGTTGAAGACGAGTTCGGTCTCGGCGGGGATGACGTTGGCGGCTTCGCCCCCGTGGGAGATGAAACCATGAATCTGATCACCGGGATGAAGCTGCTGCCGCAGCAGCCCAACGGCCACCTGAGTCAGAGTCGCAGCATCGGCGGCGTTGATTCCTTCATAAGGGGCCGCAGAGGCATGAGCGTTCTTGCCGATGAAGCGAACCCGCAGCTCGCCGATCGCCAGGCAGTGGGTGCGTGACTGTTCTTTGTTCGAAGGGTGGACCATCATAGCCAGATCCACGCCGTCGAAGGCCCCGGCCTCGAGGAGGAGGACCTTGCCTCCGCCGTTCTCCTCGGCCGGGGTGCCGAAAACGACGAGAGTGATACCCAGTTCATCGACCAGAGGCGCCAGCCCGAAGGCTGCAGTCATCCCAGCCGCGGCGATGACATTGTGCCCGCAGGCGTGACCGATCCCCGGCAAGGCGTCGTACTCGACGCAGATGCCGACGGTGAGCGGCCCGTCACCGAGGGCAGCTTTGAATGCAGTGGGCATCTCGGCGAGTCCGCGTTCGAGGACGAACCCCCGTTCTTCGAGCGCGGTGCTCAGCAGCTGGGCTGCCCTGACTTCCTCGAATCCAAGCTCGGGGTCGGCATGAATACGGTGGCTGATCCCGAGGAGGACCTCTTCAGAGGCCTCGACGTTGCACTGACACATCTCCTTGATCGACATCGATCTCCTAACTGAATAGCGATTCAGCAAAAACTACCATCATCGGCGCCCGTGTCCCGAACAGCCGCGGTCGGGGTTGAGGGTCTTGGCCGCGATGTCGATGCGGTTGAGCCCCGGCCCGGCCTGATCACCGCCGGTGGCCCCCGTGTCATGCACGATCTGTCCGCCGACGATCGTGAGGTCAGCCCTCTGCTCGAGCAGAGCAGAGGGTTCGAGCCCGTAGAGATCGGCCGACCAGGCGACGAGGTCGGCATCAGCGCCGGGGCGGACGACGCCGAGGCGATCCTCGGCATGCCAGGCCCAGGACCCCTCGCGCGTGTAGCCGAACAGAGCCTGGTCGAGAGTGATGATCTCATCGGGCGTCCTCGAACGGGTCCCATCGAGTCCCGCCCGGGTCAGCGCCGAGTAGATGCCGACGAGCGGATCCATCTCCCCGACCTGCCAGTCGCTCGACAGCGCCACATGCGCTCCGCTGTCCATGAGCGATTTCACGCGCCACGCGCGGTCCCAGCGCTGCTCGCCGACATTGTCCATCCAGGTGCCTTCGATGAGGTCCGGAGAGGCATGACGAGGCTGCATCGCGGCCGTGATGCCGAGATCGGCGAACCGCGGCAGATCAGCCGGGTCGAGGCATTCGACGTGGACGATCCCGTGGCGCCGGTCGCGGGAGCCGTTGGTCGCCTGTGCCGCAGCGATGGCGTCCAAGGCGAGCCGGACTCCCCCGTCGCCGGTCGCATGGGTGTGGGTCTGGAAGCCGAGGCGGTCGAGTTCGGTGACGATGCGGCTGAGTTCGCCGATCGGGGCCGAGGGGTGCCCGCGCAGTCCGGGCCGGTTGGCATAGTCTTCGAGCATCCAGGCCGTGTGCGGTTCGATGACGTCGTCGGCGTAGAGCTTGATCGGCCCGAAGCGCAGGCGGTCACTGCGCGGAGCCTCGTCGACAGCGGTGCGCAGCTCCTTCCGGAATTCGGGGGCGGAGTCGACGGGGTGGAAGAGGGCGGCGACGACGCGGGAGGAGAGCCGGCCTTCGTTCAGTGCGCGTTCGAACAGGCCGATCTCGGCCACGGGAACCTGCGGCTCGATGACCGTGGTGATGCCCGAGCGGGTGGCCATGTCGAGGCTGCCGAGGATCTTCTTGTATCGGCGCCCGGGCGAGTACATGGGGATGTCGCGTTGGAGTGCGGCCAGGCCCGCGCTCGTCATCGCCGAGGTGTAGAAGTCAGTGACCCAGCCGGTGGCACGCCCCGAGGAATCCCGTTCGGCCCGTCCCCAGGCGATGCCCGCACCGTCGTGGATGCCCAGGAGGGTCAGGGCGGCGTCGTTGAGCCACACGGAGTGCTGGTCGTAGGTGGTGACGAAGATGGGCCGGTCGGTCAGCCCGGCGAGATCATCGGCATTGGGGCGGCGGTCGTCGACGATCGAGTAGACGGCGTTCTCCGCGCAGACCCAGTCGAGGTCGGGGCGTTCGGCAGCGAGGCGGCTGATGCGCGAACGCACCTCAGAAAGCGTCTCCGCGCCCTCGAGGCTGACTGCGTCTGGGTCGAAGCCGAGCAGCAGGTGATTGTGGCTGTCGATGATGCCCGGGGTGAGGAGATTGCCGCCGAGGCGGCGGGTCTCACGGGCGTTGGGAGCGTCCGCGGCATCGCCGACGTAGGCGATGCGTCCGCCGGCGATACCGACTGCTTCGGCCCAGGGACGGTTCGGATCGAAGGTGCGCACTCGGGCATCGGTGAGCAGCAGATCAAGCATGGGGGTCGTCCTCCTGACCGGCCGAGTTCCTGAGGACCCGGAAGCTGTCGACGCCCGAGTCCACGGCTCCGCGGACGAAGCCGGCCGGGGAGGCGGCGACGGCTTTGAGGAAGTCGACCACCTCGGTGGTGATCTCCTCGCCGGGCATGACGTTGGGTACCCCTGGCGGATAGGCGGCCAGCGAGTCCGCGGAGATCCGGCCCACGGCCTCGGCTGCGGGCACGAGCTCAGTGGCGGCGAAGTACCCCTCCCGCGGGCGCACGCGCATCCGTCCAGGAGCGGGCAGCTCCGGGAAGTCCATCTGCGCGTTTCCTTTCGCGGCTTCGGCCCGACCCTCAGGCGATGCAATGACTTGGACAAGGGTGGCGAAGACGGCGTCGACGTCGGGCGTCTTGCCGGCGCCGATGACGGCGACGAGCGTGGTGTCGGTCGACATCTCGAAGTACATATCGTGCTCGGTCATCAGCCTGTTGCGGACCCAATGGGCGCTGATGCCGGTGCCGGAGAGGTCGATGGGTACACGGAGGAGATCGGTCTCGGCGATGTCGGGGAAGTCGCCGAAGCCCTCGCCGACGTCGGCGAGGCGCTCATCGGTCTCGATCAGCTCGCGGAAGCGGATCGCCGTGTCGATCGACCGGCCGATCCTGTCTTCACCCGTGGCCAGGGCGCGCCGAGCGACGTCGAGCGAGCCCATGAGCAGCGCCGAGGAGGAGGTCGAGGCCGTCATCGTCAGCGCGCGGGCGATGAGAGGTTCGAGCACCTCGGCGAAGGGTCCTTCGCCGAGGTGGAGCATCGCCGATTGAGTGAGCGACCCGGCGAGCTTGTGGGTGCTTGAGACGACGAGGTCGGCGCCGAGGCGGGCCGGGGATTCGGGCAGGCTCGGGTGGAATCCGAAGTGCGGGCCCCAGGCGCCGTCGACGATGAGCGGCGCCCCGTGAGCGTGGGCGACCTCGGACAAACCGTGGACATCGGCGACAGAGCCGAAGTAGCTCGGGGAGACGATGTAGGCCGCCGAGGCGGGACGGCCTTCACACTCGGCCAGACTCATGGCAGCGTCAAGGGAGGCAGCAGAGACACCGTGGGCGATCCCATTGGAGGAGTCGACGGAGGGCAGGACATAGCTGGAGTGGAGGCCGGCGAGCACGACGCCGTCGCTGAAACTCGAATGCGCACTGCGCTGGGCGATGACGTTCTCGCCGAGGCCGGCGATGGCGAGCGCGACGGTGCGGTTGGCCTGGGAGGCGCCGTTGGTGAGGAACCAGGTGCGGCGGGCTCCCCAGGCATCGGCGGCCAGTGCCAGCGAGTCGGCAAAGGGAGAGTCGTCCTCGAGGTCGATGCCCTCGAGCAGCATGGGCACGTCGAGGCTCACGGCCTTCTCGCCGATGAAGTCGGTCAGCAGGTCGCTGGTGCCGGCGTCGGTGCCGCCGTGACCGGGCACCATGAGTTTGATCGAATCGCGTGAGGCCAGCGCTCTCAGGGCATCCGAGTACGGAGCCTGATCCTGGTCGAGACGGTAGCGGTGATCCCCGAGGCGGTGCTGCGGGCGTGAGGTATCCGTGAGCGATTCCAACATAGGGCTATCGTCACGCATCAGATCCGTGGGAGGAATCCCCCAGATCTCTGGCTCGCTCCATATACCGTATGGAGCCAAGAGCTCGAACCGCGTAGTATCGGGGCATGCTCGATCTTCGTCAGATGAAGGCCCTGACCGCGGTGGCTCAGAAGGGCTCGGTCGCCCGCGCGGCCAAGCAGCTGGGCTGGAGTCAGCCTTCGGTCGACTACCATCTGCGCAACCTCGACCGACTCTGCGGCACCCCTTTGGTCGAGCGCTCGACGCAGGGATCGACGCTGACGACGGCCGGGGAGATCATGCTCGACAGGGCACAGCGGATCCTCACCCTGTCGCAACGGGCCCTGCACGATGTCCGCGCACATGCGCAGAGCGGTCTGACGCGGGTGAAGTTCGGCACCTTCCCCACGGCCGCCTCGGCTCTGCTGCCCTCGATCGCCAAGAAGTCGAAGCTCGCCGGTCTGCACATCGACAGCACACTCGAGGAGATCTACCAGCTCGTCGCCCATGTCAATCAGCACGAGTACGATGCTGTGCTGCTCTATTCGGTACCCGGCTATGATCTGCCCTTCACCGAGACGGTGAGGACGACCGAGGTGTTCCGCGAGCCGATGCGGCTGGCGCTGCCGGTCTCGCATCCTCTGGCGGGTCGGGAATCGATCGACGTAGAGACCCTGGTCGGACTGCAGGATGAGAACTGGCTGCTCGGCGCGACCCGGGACGATCCGATCGACACCGTCGTCGTCGACGCTTTCAAGGCCGCCGGCCATCAGCTGGAGGTCGAGTTCCGCACCGACGACTACTCGGTGATGCTCGGCATGATCGCCGCAGAGATGGTCGTCGGCCTCGTCCCACTGCTCGCCTCGATGGGCCCCCATCCGGGAGTGGCCCTGCTGCCGATCGAAGACCCTGCTTTCTCCCGCTCGCTCCTGCTGGCCACTCCGCAGAGTCCGGCCGGCTCCGAGCTCGCGGCGAACACCCGCCGGCTCTCGAGCATCATCACCGAGTGCCTGAGCCTGCTCAGCTAGGGAGCCGGGGCGCGTTCGGCGATCCTGCCACAGTATCCACCGCAGCAGAGTACTATGTTTTTCATACTAAATATAGTATGTTTTCCGTACTATATAGTTCGCCAGCTGAGCTGCCAGGAGGTTCAGATGCACATCAGCGTATTCGGCGCAGCCGGCCCAACAGGCCTCTGGGTATGCAGAGAAGCCAGGAAAGCCGGCCACACAGTCACCGCCGTCAGCCGGCGCACCGACCCGCTCCCGCTGCCTGACGACCCCAGCCTGAATACCGTTTGCGCCGATGCCGTCACCGGCACAGGTGTGGCTGAAGCGGTCGCGGGCTCTGACGCCGTCATCTCCTCACTCGGGTCTGCCTACAGCCGCCGACCGATCAGCGTCTATTCCGAAGGAACCCGACACATCGTCGACGCCATGCGGAGCAGCGGGCGCAGCAGCCGGCTCATCGTTGTCAGTGCCGGACTGACGTATCCGCCTCCGCCCATGAACTGGTTCGCAGATCATCTGGTCTTCCCTCTTCTACGCGGAGTCATCGGGAGAACTCTCTACGCCGACATGCGGGCGATGGAGGAGTATCTCCAGACGGTCCGCGACATCGATTGGACCGTGGTCCGACCCGGAAGACTGATCAACGATGATGCCGTCTCCGACTTTCGTCTCGAGCCCGGCAACCCCACACGCGGATTCACCTCTCGACCCGATCTGGCCGCCGCCATGGTCAGTCTGCTGCCCGGCAATGAATATTCGCGTTCGGTCGTTGCTCCGACAACCGACGTCAGAAGGCGGAAGCGTTGAGCGACGCGGACAGTCTCCGAGAAGCCGTTCGAATGCTGCGCATCGAGCTGCGCATCGTCAACGACAGAGTGGCGATGGCCGCCGGACTCAACCCCCGCGACCTCGATATTCTCGACATTATCGACCGGGATGGTCCGTGCACGCCCTCGTACCTGTCCGACCGGACCGGCTATCACCGCGCCACCCTGACAGGGATCCTGTCGCGGCTGGTCAAAGACGGATGGCTCATTCGCGACAGCCACCCCGAAGACGGGCGCTCGGCTCGGCTTACTCCCTCGACCCGCTTCGCTGAGCTGCGCGAACTCTATGCCCCCGTCGACGAAGCGTCGACCGACCTGATGAAGAGGCTCTCTTCCCACGACCGAAAGAGACTTGCCGAGGTGCTCCACGAGGTCGCCGCCGTCACGCGACAGGCTTCGTCCGACATCACGCCGCCGCTTCTGTAGGCTGACTGAAGAATATTCAGCCAGGACGAATGCGCACCATGAGCACACAGGACACATCACTGGCCGGAGTCTCTTTGGAGGGGTCGAGTCGGTTCGTCGCCGCCATCGGACTCACCGTCGCCGAGGTCACAGCCACCTCGGTGAGGACCACCCCCCATGGGGCGTCGTCCACGGCGGCGTCCACAACACCACCGACTTCCTCCGCCCCAGCACGGGCGGGCCGGACCTATCCCTGCGCCCGCTCCCGCAGGGCGTTCTTGCGGATCTTGCCGGTCGAGGTCGTCGGCAGCTCAGCGACGAGTTCGATGCCGGCCGGTGCCTTATAGGAGGCGATCCGGGTCTTGACGAAGGCGATGAGGTCGTCTTCGGCCACGTCGGCGTCGTCTTTGAGCACGACGTAGGCGAGCGGGCGCTGCCCCCACTTGTCATCGGGCATGCCGACGACGGCCGCCTCGGCGACGGATTCGTGGGCGACGATGGCCTGCTCGACCTCGATCGTGGAGATGTTCTCACCGCCGGAGATCACGATGTCCTTCGCACGGTCGAGGATCTGGACGTAGCCGTCTTCGTGCATGACGGCGAGGTCGCCGGTGTGGAACCAGCCGCCGCGGAACGCCTCGGCGGTGGCTTCAGGGGCGTTGAGGTAGCCCTTCATGACATTGTTTCCGCGCATGATGATCTCACCCATCGTCGTCCCGTCGCGGGGCACATCGGTGAGCACATCATCGTCGCGCAGCTCGACCACGCGCATACGGTCGGCGCTGATCATGCCGATTCCCTGGCGTGATTTCAGAGCTGCACGCTCCTGGACGGGCAGGCCGGTCCATTCGGGCTGAGGTTCGCACGAGGAGTACGGGCCGTAGGATTCGGTGAGTCCGTAGACGTGGATGACCTCGATGCCGAGCTCTTCGAGCAGCGCGATCGTCGTCGGCGACGGCGGTGCACCGGCCGTGGTGATCGACAGGGCGCCGCCGAGGTCGTGGGCTTCACCGGCTCCGGCGATCGTGTTGAGCACGACTGGGGCGCCGGCCATGCGGGTGACGTTCTCCTCGTCGATGAGCCGCCACGCCTCCGGTCCGCGCACGGCCCGGATGCACACGTGTGTGCCCGATACCGCGGTCAGTGCCCAGGTCGTGCACCAGCCGTTGCAGTGGAACATCGGCAGCGTCCACAGGTATCGGGTGAGCGGGGCGAAGTCCTGCGTGATGACCTCTCCGAGCGAGTTCAGATACGCCCCGCGGTGCGAATACATCACGCCCTTCGGCCTGCCCGTTGTGCCCGAGGTGTAGTTGACGGTGATCGTCGTGGTCTCGTCCGCGACTTCATAGGACCGCGGTGATTCCGGCGCCGAGGCGGTCCACTCGGAATACGCCTCCACGCTGAGACCCGCGGCGCTCACTTCGCCAGGGGTTCCGTCCTCGTTCGGGTGGACGACGATGGCTTCGACCGAGTCTGCCGCGCCGGCGTCGATGACCGGTCGGAGGAGTCCGGCATCGCCGAAGAGGAACTTCACCTCGCTGTGGCCGAGGATGTACTCGACCTCGGGCGGGGCCAGGCGCGTGTTGAGCATGACGAGTACACCACCGGCCAGCGGAACCGCGTAGTGGGCGATGAGCGCCTCAGCACTGTTGGGAGCGAGCACGGCCACGGTGTCACCGTCGCTGAGACCGCGACGTCGGAGACCCTCGGCGAGGTTCTGCACGGTCTCAGCCATCTGGCGATAGGTGAAGCGGCGGGGCCCGTCGACGATCGCCTCCCGGTCGGGGTGGGCTTCCAGGGAGCGCTCGAGGAAGCGCAGCGGAGTCAGGGCGGTATCCAGTCCGGACATGGTCGGTCTCCTCATCGTCGGTGATCGTGGCGGCCGTCGACATGAGCAGCTGCGACGGTGTTCGACCTCAGACTACCGAGCGACTGTGATCGCGTGCACACCACCCTCGCCGAGGCGGCCGATCGACAGGCCGATCGACAGCGTGGACGTTGTCCGTGCGTGCTCCGTCCGGTGACTGCGATGTCTCGGCTATTCGCAGCCGACTCCGTCACCGTCCCGGTCGAGGTGCGAGCCGTATCCGGGTTCCCCGCGGTGGACAGGTGCGGCACCGGCTTCGCGCGCGGCCGTGCAGTTCTCGAAGTGGGTCGACGAGTTCGACGAACCGCTCGACGACGGCCCCGAACCGGACGCCCCTGTGCCCGATGACCCCGAACTCGAGGACTTCTGCTTCGCCGGGCGGGTCTCTTCCTTCGTGGTGACATTGTCACCGTCACCGGGACCGGGCCAGTCGACATCCTCGGTGAAGGCGGGCTGGTCGTCGCATCTGCTCAGCACACGCTGCATGGCGTCCTTCTCCGCTTTGACCACCCACAGCCCGTATTTGTGTTTGACGGCGATCTGTCGGGCGACGTATTCGCAGCGGTAGCTCTTGTTCGGCGGCAGCCAGGTTGCGGCGTCGCCGTCGCCCTTCTATCGGGAAGCTCCGATATCAGATGGCTCGGAGTTCCTCACCTGTAGAGATCTCTGATGGCTTACATCGAGAATGCATGAATAGATTGCATAACCGGTTGATCTCGCGGAATCCTGGGCAGGGCGTGGGGTTCGCGGTATAAGGGGCATATGACTCCTGTCGACGCCGCCAGCGAACCAGATGAACATGGCCGAGCGTCACCTCCTGTTTTGAAGAATCCCATTTTTCGACGATTGTGGCTGGCCAATTTTGCCGGCGACATGGGCAACCAGGTCACCACCTTCGCGTTAAGCATCACCGCCGTCGTGTTCCTCAACGCTTCGGCGTTTGAAGTTGGACTCATCGCCGCGTTGTCTCGCAGTGCATATCTCTTCTTCGGCATTCCCGCCGGTGTGTGGATTGATCAATGGTCGCGCAAATGGGTGCTAGTCGGCTTTGCCTCACTGCAGACCATCGTTGTTGCCTCCGTGCCCGTGGCATTCGCATTCCATAATCTGACAGTCATTCAACTGATCATCATGGCCCCACTACTCAGTATTTCTTCGCTCTTCTTCGATGTTGCCCACACCGCAGTGTTGCCGACGTTAGTCGGCCGCGACCGCGTCTCGGAGGCAAACGCGCGCCTAAGTATTTCTGACAACACGGCAGGAATTATCGCTCCCGGTGCCGCTGGCGCACTACTTAAGATCATCTCAGCACCGTTGCTGTATGTGGTCTCTACTGTGGCGAGTCTGATCACAGCCTGCCTCGTGTCCACGATCAAAGCCACCGATCCACCGGCAACCTCACAGAAGCGGGAGAGGTTCTGGTCTTCCATGACTGCTGGGCTTCGTTACGTGGGAACGAACGTTGTGTTGCGTACTTTCATCATCACCGCGGGAACAGTCAATCTCGGTGCTGGATTGATCAACGCAATTTATCCGGTCTTCATTCTGCGCGATCTTGGCCTCACCGCCAGCCAGATGGGGTTGGCAGTGTCGATCGGGGCAGTCGGCGGCATTGCGGGGTCACTAATCGGGCTGAGACTCATGAATCTGTGGGGAGAGATCCGCACGATCGTAGTTGCGGTCTGCTGCCTCGCAATCGCTTTCGTGCTTGCACCGCTAACCCCGATCATCCCACTGCCAGCGTTCGCACTGGTTTGCATCGTGGAGTTCTTGATTGGCTTCATCATCGTCACGTACGGCATCAGCACCAGCGGTATCGTCGCGCGCGTGACCCCGAATTCCATGCTCGGCCGCGTGACCAGTGCCCAACGCTTCGTCATATACGGTTCAGTACCGCTGGGCGCGTTGGCTGGGGGAGCTCTCGCCACGTGGATCGGTAACGGAAATGCGCTGTTCTTCGCCGTGGCGTGCATCTTTCTCGGCGTCGTGTCCTTGTTCCTATCACCGTTGCGTTCTCAACGAACCTTGCCGTCCGAGTGGGAGGTACTTTGATCAGGAGATCCCAGTACGCTTTTTGGTCAACCCTCGGCTGATCACCCATGCCGAGGGCTAAACTGGCTAAGACTTAGATATCGGAAGCTGACTGATCGCGCTCGGCCGGCTTTCGGCTCACTTCGAATCGAAGTGCTCCTGGTAAATCCGTTCGGCGACGAACTGCGGTTTGGACTCAAGATGCTCATCGTCTGGATGTGCAAAATCTGACGACTCTCCTCGGTCCCGGTTGCCCAACAGAATAGAAAGATATGCGGAAACGAAGAACAACAAGTCTTGGATTCGCGGCACTGGCATGTGCGACTGCGCTACTCGCAGGATGCACTCCGCAGACAAATGGCCCGCCCATCGAAGGACCGGAGTCGACAGAGGAGCGGACGTACGCCAAACCCATTCCGGAACAACCAGCTTCAAGCACGCCTGCGAACGCTTGTGCGAACTCCGGTGACGGCTTACGACAGCCAGTGTGGACAGACAGCGGCAGCGTCAACGTCAACATTTCGCGTGTGTTCGCAGGCGACCCAGACATGGATGACGTGAGCTATGACGACAGCAAAGGCGACGGTTGGGAGAACTACTCACACGACTTCGATCCGAAACGCCTCATCATCGTCGCGCTGAAGAGCTCGAATTTGCCGCTAAAAGGAGATGACTTAACCAGCTTCACGTTCCAACGAACAGAACGCAAGAACGGATTCACCACTTGCGAGTCCCCTCTTGACACCGACGTACGTTTCATCGGTGCTCGCGATGCAGGCGACGGATTGTCTGCATCAATTTGGGAGGTCAAGTCCGATGATGATTTCTTCGACAGCGACGGCTTCGGCCGCGCCCTTCTAGACATTCGCCAGGCGCATATCGAAGGGATGGCGGACCGCTACGTGAAGCGTCCCGAACGCGTCGAGAGCGAGAGAGCCACAGCACCAAGGCGGGCTCCCGCTTTCGACGATCTGCAGTTCTATTTCAAGAACCGCTGAGTGTTCAACTGGCCTCCGGGTACCACAGCTGTCCGTTGTAGGGGTTGTGAATGAGCTGGTCGACACCCTTCGTCCCGGCCGAGTTGCCGTCGTCGTGGAACGTGGGCTCGAACTCGAAGAACTGATCGATCGCCCAGTTATCCGGCATCGGCTGTCCGAGGTTCCCCGTCCACCCGTACGACAAGTTGCCGACGTAACTCGCAGACCCCAGGCCCTACTGTTCCATCCGATTGCAGACTGCCCGCGGCCCATAGACGCCGATCGGGTTCCCGCCAAGCGCTGTGGTCTCGGCATCGAGCTCCTGGAAGTAGGGCACGATCAGATCGTCGATCGTGTCACCGAAAGCGCCGAAGTCGACAGCGAAATAGATGTTGACGTTGCCCGGGATGCCGAGAGCCTCTGCCCGCGTGTGGGCAGCCTGCGCGTCGGTTGTTCCGCGGCCTGAAATGAAGTACGCGGCATCGTTCGCAGACGTCTGCCAGATCGGCGCGATTCCGAAGCCGACCTCGCCGCTTTCAAGAAGCCGGCAACCTTTCATGCGACGTTGGATGCGGGGCTTTAGCCGCGATAGCGCCATCGGCGAGCAATAAGGACCAAGGGGATGACTGCGACAACAATCATCAAGACAGGGGCAGTCGAGAGCGCTGATACGGCAACCCCTGCCGCTATAGCTGTAAGCAAACCGTCGAGGGCCCACATGGCTCTCGTCAGCACCATCGGATCCCCCATTGGCGAAGGAACCGATGCGAGGAATTGGACCGGCATCGGACCTTTCAATGCGCTCATGAGAATGGAGGCAACTGTCAGGACTGACAAACTGACCGTGGACACCAATACCTGAAGAATCGATCCGCTAGTCAGCTGCACACCGATCAAACCACCGATCGTGGCGACGACAGCACTGACGAAGATCGGAAAGATCACATGAACACTAATGAGAAACCGATCACTGATACCGTACAGAGGCAGATCTGAGACTTGTGCGGCACCGTGTCGAAGACCATCGGCAAGAGGGCCTACGCCCATATAGCTCAACGCACCGGCGCCTAGCCCGAGAGGCGCTGCCAAGGGCCCCAGGGACGATCCGAACCCCACAAGCAAACCGGTACCAAAGACGCAAACGAGGCTGGTCAATAGTCGGATTGGACTTCTCAATGACGCGTACAAATCACTTCTGGCGATGGTGATCCAGACATGTCGCGACGGCCGCACCGCTTTCATCGTTCGTAGCAGCCGTGGAGGTTCTCGATAGATTGAGGAAGCTTGGCCAAACTCCATGATGAACACCTGCGCTTGTGCTTGCGCCAAGCGAATAGAGCGTTTGAGCAGATCGTCAAATTGCTGAGTTTCCAGCATGCGAGGTATGCAACATACTCCGACCACAACAAACGCTGCCCAAGCTATCAACGCGATGGCCGCCCCTGGGCCACTGGACAAGATCTCTGCCGGCCATGCTTGCCACGCGCCAGGGACGAACAGAACACAACCGCCCACAGCCAGCAATACAGAGGCGGCCACAGCGGAAGCTCGCGGAAAAGTTTGGCTCGTGACCCAAAGACAAAAGACGACGATGGCAGTGCAGAGCCAAGACACCACGACCAGTGCCGCGTCCAGGGCAGAGATGATGCCAGTCGTCCACATACTGGTTGCGACCAAAATGGAGGCCGCTATCAACATCCCCAACACGCACAACGCCGCGATTGATAGCGGGCGCCGATACGTTGTGAGTCGAGGAATCTCACTACCGGCAAGCGCATATGTGAGAAATGGGGGCAGGGTCGCGGGGCCCTGAAACCGGCCACCCCAAAGGGCGGCCACGCAAACAATCACGGCGACTGCGAACGCCGTTCGCTCTGCCACTGGTGAAGCGAGAACTGCACTGGCAGTCGATGAAACCAGGGATAGGAATAGAAGACGAATTATGGGTACTAGACAAATAACAGACAGTAGAATCACAGCGTAGATAATGAACCCCACGTCGCGCCGAGGTTCGGGGTGGTCGCTGTCAACCGTCCTGTTTCTCCAGATCGACATCGCCGCGGAGTACTGCGACCTCACGTCGTTACATCCAGACTGAGGACACGGTCTCCCAGGTCATCAGCCAGACGAGAGCTGTGCGTGGCCACCACAACGGTGACGCCATCGTTTCTCAGTGCCTGAAGAACATGAGACACAATACCCAAGCGCTCATCATCAAGTCGTTGCTCGGGTTCATCGACGATCAGAACGTCGAACGGTCGCGCAAGCACAAGACTCAATCCGAACAATTGGAGTTGTCCGGACGAAAGTTCATGAGGAAAGCGCAAGGATAGTTGTGATAGCCCGAGCTTGTCGAGGACGCTGGATGTGACATCGTCAGCATCTGCAGACCGCGGGAACCACGTGGTTGACACAAGTGCGACATGGTCGCGGACAGTGAGGTCCGAGGACATCGGCGGAAGGCCGATCATGGCAGCGACTGTGCGGCGAAAAGTTCGACTTCTCGTATCCGGCACGCTTCCGTTGATCAAAACCTCACCATCTGTAGGAGGCAGGGCTCCTGCGAGTAAACGAAGCAACGTTGACTTCCCAGAACCGTTGTGACCACGGATCGCCAGAGCTTCTGCCTGTGATAATGAGACTGTGGTGGGTCTCAACAGAGGTACCTCGCCCGCAAACACACTGACGTTATTGAGTTCGATCATAAAGCGACTGTTCCACCATCCTGAATGTTTCGTTGTAACAAAATATGTCCTCTGGGTTGCTAACCAACGTCCTGAAGCAAACCGTGACTATGAAGAGGTGCGAGTTGCCGGACGTGGGCTTCAATCAACGCAGTCACCTTCACGTGTTCCATCAATGAGCTCGTTTGCCATGGCGATGGCACCCGGGAGGTTGAATCCAGTCTCTTGAGAGTCCCGGTCCGTGGCCTTGATCCCGACGACGGGCGGAGCGGTAGTCACGTTTGGCCGTTCAAGTAGAATATTTCGCCAATGCTCGATGACAGAGTTGATCCCGGGTAAAGCTTCGCACAGGATGATCGGCAGATGGGTGACCTGCATCATCGTCAAAGCTGGCGAGTCGCTGCGTCCCTGTGCCAGTCGCATTACAGTGTCTAAGCTGGCGGGGAAGACAATAATGCAATCCGAGTCTCCAGTGCGTCCTTCCCTCCAGTCTTCACTCTTAGCATCGTCCCACTCGTCTTCCCATACCTGTCCGTTGCACAGACCTACGATCGCGTCTTTCGTCACGAAACGCGAGGCACTTCGAGAGATAGAAGCGTTCACCACGACGTCCTTATTGATATGCCTGAACCAGTGAATCCACCAAGGAACGAGCGCGGCTCCGATCGATCCTGTGATGTGCAGATGCACCTCAGAACCGTCGTAGACGCCATATTCTCCGACATCGGTGGTCATCCTGTCACCCCCTCAGCATTGACGGCCAGCCACTGCGAGACGAGGATCGGCTGCATACGTTCGCTTTCGGGCGCCGATGGGACATAATTCATCAGTAGATATTGAAATCGTGGTCCAACAGCGTCCTGTAATAGGCCCCGGCAGGTATCTGCGACCAGTTCATAGGGGAGACTTTTGAAGATCCAGTCGAGTCCCGCGTAATTATCGCGCATCACGGTCAACTGTTGCATCGCATCGAAGAGCGCTTTCGGGCCGCGACTTCGTGGATTGATGAGGACATTAAAAGTACTGTGATGGACGGGTGGGGTGACATCTTTCCAATTGCTGACCAGTGTTCCTTCAGTGTCGCGAGTACGCACTAAAACGTGTACGTTCTGGTTGCCGGGTTGGGTGCGAAAAACCTCCAGCCCGGCACCGTCCATCCTCCCACGTATGGACGCATATCCAGGTTGTAAGAATCTGGTGTATTTTGCAGTGTTGTAGCTGCGACATGGGCCCCAATGGCCCCAATCGCAGCGATGCCAAGGGCAGTGCTGACAATGTTAGATTCCACTGACGACTTCCCTCACGATAGTCGCGACAATCTTCGAATGAGACTGATAGCCGATGATCGACCGATGAGACGACTCTTCGACGAGTTCATAAGGTGCAGAGAGTTTATCCGCAAGACCTCGCTGCTGGTCGGCGTTTTCAGCCGAGACAACGACAACACGCGGTGGCCCACTCACACGACTCCACTGTCGATGTCTCGTGCTTCCAGCAGGCGGCCGACCGCCTTCTGCCAGGGTTGCCGTGGGGAAGGACGTTCTGACCTTTCTGTGAGCGGCGTCACCTCGCAAGCATCAGCAGTTGGGAGTTGTGCAATTCCTGCAGCGCGTCATGGCCCTTTAACTCCGGGGTGTTCTGAGCCGGTAAGCGAGGATCACTGCGTGAACACGGTCGCGCAGGTGCAACTTGGCGAAGACCCGGTTCACATGCGTTTTGACCGTAGCCGGCGAGAGGTGGAACGCCTCACAGATCTCCGAGTTCGACAGGCCGGCTGCCA
Source organism: Brevibacterium sp. FAM 27836 (assembly GCF_051351055.1). NCBI lineage: Bacteria > Bacillati > Actinomycetota > Actinomycetes > Micrococcales > Brevibacteriaceae > Brevibacterium > Brevibacterium sp. FAM 27836. Next base: position 2,719,202 of record NZ_CP195711.1, on the reverse strand, counting down.
TCGAGTGGAACACTTCCCGTTCGCGCGGGCTGAGCTGGTCCAACGGATTGGATGAGCTGGGCTGGTCATTAGCGGCCCGAGCACGTGGAGGGGCCGGGGTGCGCGAAGTGAAGTGATCGACGAGGTACTTGGTAATCCGTGGCTCGACCACCGCCTCGCCCGCGTTGGCCGTCCGCACCGCTGCTCTGACCTGTTCGGGAGCGCTGCTCTTGAGTAGGAAGGCGCTGGCTCCGGCCTGGAGGCCGTCGAAGGCGTACTCGTCGACATCGAATGTGGTGAAGACGATGATCTTCGTGTTCGGATGAGCGGCGGTAATGATCCGGGTTGCTTCAATCCCGCCGATGCCAGGCATCCTCACGTCCATGAGGACCACGTGAGGTCGAAGCTCCCGGACTCGTCGCACAGCTTCCTCTCCCGAAGCAGCCTCACCGACGACCTTCAGGTCGTCGTCCGCTTCCAGCATAAGTGCGTTTCCCATCCGCGTGAGCTCCTGGTCGTCGACGACGAGAATCGAGATCGCGGTGGCTGAATCCGAGGATGCCGAGCTATATGGTTGTGGAGCGCTCATCGTCTGCTGTTCTCCTCGGTAATGTCGCCGATCTTCAGTGTTGCTGTGGTAGCCCAACCGCCTTCGGGACGAGGACCAGCCGTGCTGGTGCCCCCGTGCGCCGCGGCCCGTTCGGTGATACCGACGAGGCCGCGGTGGGCTCCCTGGCTCGGAACATCAGGGGCCGCGCGGCCGTTATCGTTGACGCGGATCGTCAGCTCGTCCCCGGCAACTTCGAAGTCCACATCGACTTGTGTGGCTCCCTTGGCGTAACGCAGTGCATTGGTCAACGCTTCAGTCACTATCCGGTAGACCGTGGTGGCCAGGATTGGGTCGTCGGAGACGCTCTGTCCTTTCCGGGACAGGCGTACCGGTAGACCTGCGATGCGGTAGACATCAACGAGTTCCTCAAGGTCGGGGACGTTGTGGCCCGATCGATGCAGTTCGTCGTCAAGCACCGGATCGTCTTCGCGTAGGACCTGGAGGATGCGCTGCATCTCCGTCAGTGCGGTCCTTCCGACGTCTCCGAGCTTGACCAGTGCCTGAGTCGAACGCTCAGGATGTTTCTCCCAGCCGCTGCTGGCTCCGTCTGCCAGCGCCACCATGGTCGAGAGCGAGTGGGCGACCACATCGTGCATCTCCGCGGTGATGCGTTGCCGTTCGACGACCCGCGCGGTCGCGAGGCGCTCGTTCATCAGTTCTGCCAGCGCTTCCCTTCGCTGCGCCGCACTGCGCACGGCGATGCCCAGAGCCAGCGCGACGAGTGCGAGCGGTTCGAGCAGCGTCGCCGAGTGCGCGGGGCCGTCCCGTACCAGAGCGGCGACGAATGTTCCTAGGGTGGGGAGGATGACGGCGACGGCATAGCCGGTCAGAGCCCACCCGATAGTGCGTGAGGCGGCCACGGTGTAGACCATGACCGCGGCCGGAATCGTCACCACCGTGGGGGAGGACACAGGCAGCATCGCGTCGACCGTGCTGATCACCGCGATGATGACGAGGACCCCTACCGGGAACCTGCGTCTCCACAGCAGCAGCGCGCTCGAGACGCCGGTGCACGCCAGCAACGGCCACTGAGGCCGCTGCGGAGCGATGACGAGCACGAGGATCTGCACGGCGAGGCAGGCAGCCGCGACGAGCAGGTCGATCGCACCTGGCTGGCGCTGGGCGAGGCCGAGCAGTCTGCCGCCGAGGGCACGGTCGACGTCGGCGGCGTCCATCGCCAGCTGCTCGGTGCGCGTGCTCATCGTCCTCCTCGGGCTGTCATAGTCCTTCCTTCCATTGTCCTCCGTGCGCCTGATCGTGCCATGACACCACCGACGAGGTCAGGCGTCGCGCCGCTTGAAGGTGATCGCTGCGATCGCGAAGAGGGCGACCGACCACGCGAGCAGCACCAGGTATCCCGTCCAAGGCCCCAGTCCGCCGGACCCCGGCTGGGCGAACAGTTGCGATCCTGCCTGAATGGGGAAGAAGCCGGTGATCTCGACACCGTGCTCGGTGAACATCTGCGGGATCACGGGCACGATGAGCAGGAGGACGATGACGCCCAGGACGCCGGCGACCACGTTGCGGATGAGCGCACCGACAGCGATGCCGATGATGCTCAGCGTCGCCAGGTACAGCCCGGATCCGAGGATCAGGCGCAAGGCGTCTGCTGGGCTCAGGTCGTAGCTGTACCCGCCGACACCGAGGATCGCGGGGGCCAGTGCGAAGCCGATGGCCGAGCTGACGATGCCGATCGTGAAAGAGATCCCGGCGATGATGGCGGACTTGGCCACCAACACGGGCGTGCGCTGTGGCGCCGAGAGCAGCGTCGTGCCGATCTGGCCGGAGCGGTACTCGTTCGTGATCATCAGCACGGCGAGCACGGCGAGGATGATGCCCACGTAGCCGGTCTTGTCGACGATCATCTCGGGGTAGGCGTCGTAGTCGGCTTTGGGGGAGCTGCGGTCGCGGTAGACGTATGCCCAGGGCATCGCCAGGCCGTTGGCGATGAGCAACAGGAGGGTGAAGGCGGTCAGGACGTGGTTGGACGTGAGGCCGCGGAACTTGATCCATTCGGAGGCGATCGCTCCGCCGAGCCCGACCGGGCTCGGCGCGTCACGTCGTACAGATGCCGTGGTGGTCATCGCAGGGAATCCTTTCGTGATGGGCAGGCCCGGGACGGTCAGGCCGAGGCGAACTCGACGGCGTCGCGAGTGAGCTGGTTGTAGGCCTCTTCGAGGGTCTGGCGCTGCGGGGTTAGCTCGGTGACCAGCGCTCCGACCTCCTGGCCGGCACGGGCGATCTGCTCGGTGCTCAGCCCCTCGACCTCGATCACGTCCTGTTCGCACGAGGTGATCGTGACGTCCGGAGCCGCGAGGCGGGTGTTGAGCTTGCGGACATCCTTCGTGCGCACCCGCACGCGGTCGTCGTCGGGGCCGGTGAGCGCGCTGATGGGGGAGTCGGCGATGATCTCCCCGCGGCCGATGATCACGACGTGGTCGGCGATCAGGGACAGCTCGCTGAGCAGGTGCGAGGAGAGGAACACGGTGCGTCCCTCGGCGGCGAGGGAGCCCAGCAGTTCGCGCACCCAGGTCACGCCTTCGGGATCGAGGCCGTTGACCGGCTCGTCGAGGATGAGCGTGGCCGGGTCACCGAGGAGCGCCGCGGCGATGCCGAGGCGCTGGCCCATGCCCAGGGAGAACCCGCCGACCTTCTTGCCTGCCACTGAGGCCAATCCCGTCGCCTCGAGAACTTCGTCGACCCGCGACCTGGGAATCCTATGGGTCGCAGCGATGGATCGGAGGTAGTTGAGGGCGGTGCGGGATCGATGTGCTGCTCGTGCATCGAGCAGCACCCCCACCGATCCCAGCGGTGCAGGGAAATCCGAGTACGTCATGCCATCGATCCGAGCTCGTCCGGAGGTGGGGCGGTCAAGTCCGACGATCGACCGCATCGTGGTGGATTTTCCAGCACCGTTCGGCCCGAGGAAACCTGTGACCTTGCCCGACTCCACGGTGAAGGAGACGTTCTTCACCGCGAACTTTTCGCGGTATCGCTTCGTGAGTGCTTCGACTTCGATCGTCATCTCAGTTCTCCTGTTCTCTCGCTAGGGGCACCAGCTGTGCGCTGCGTCGTGTTCTCAACGCTACGGATCGTCACGGCACCGACGATGCCAACCACGGGTTGAGGTTCGAGATGTCTCACAGGGCACGCTCTGGCGCTGCCAGCACCCGGCGCAAAACTGGGAAGGTGGCGATCACCCCCAACTGGACTAGCAACATCCCCAGGACAATGCATCCGATAACGGTGAGGAGGAACAGCGGCGCTGTCACCGCCGAGACGCCGACGACCGGGATCACCAAGACGGCTGCGATGACAGCTGGAACCACTGCTGCCACGAGCAGGGGAATACGGATCGCCATCCGACGAGACCGATGCATCACAGGCTGGGACATACCGAGTCGATCGAGGCTGACGTAGAGCGCTCTGCGCTCCATCACAGCGGCAGCTTGGGTCACCCCCACCGAACAGGACACCAACAGGTAGGACACCGCCAGGGCAGCGACCACGACGGTGCGGATGTCGCCGAAGAACTGGATCTGCTCCGGGGTGACGGCATCGGAGACGTTCTGGACCATGTCGAGGAAGCCAAGCACTGAGCCTGCCGGGACCGCGATAAAGCTGGCAAGCGCGACCCCGGAGACCTGCCTCCACGCCGCCTGGGGCGACTCGAGCACCGTCCGCGCCGCAATCAGCGATGCACCATTGTCGGATCGCCGGAGCCGACGCTGAGCGGACCGACCGACCAAGAAGGGGCCGAGGATGTTCAGCACAGCCATCACCGAGACGATGACGAGTACCAGCGCGAGGGTGATGCCCACTGTGCCCCAGCTGGCTGATGTCAGCTGCAGGACCAGGACGGCCCCCGCTACGACGAGCGCGGCGATCACCAGCCGGAGCCAGTGCATCCGCGGGGCGCTCTGGCGCATGCGCACGCCGAGCGGCGAGATCATCACCTGCTTGAGGCTCGCGACCGCGCTGATGAGCGCGACCAGCACGACGCAGCTCGCAAGCACGACGACGAGCGCTGGTGGCAGGATGGCACGATCTATGCCGAGCGTGTTGCCGGCGACCGGTACCAAGGCCAGCGCCGGGGTAATGGGAAGGGCGAGGGCGGCCCCGAGGAGCGCTCCCAGCAATGCGAGCATTCCGGCTTCGACGAGAGCTACTTTTCGGACCCAGCTGGGGGTCGCGCCCAGCAGTCGGAGCGTCGCCAATCGATCTTCGCGCCGGCGAGCTGACAGTCTCGCGGCCGAGCCGCCGAGGGTACTGACCGGGACGACCATGACTGCAAGCATCGCCACCGCCAGGATCCGGTACTGACCGAATCCGCTGGGATCGGGTGCGAACCAGAACGCGTTGGCAAGAGTCGACACCGCAATTGACATTGCAGTGATCACTGCAATGGCGATGACGGGCAGAATGATTTCGGAGGCATCCGTACAAGAGGGACGAATCAACAGCCACAGTGCCGTGCGTTGCCCGGCCCTACGTGCCGAGACCCCGGTCGGTGCCTCATGGGTGCTCATCCGTCGGCCTGCCTGTCCGAGAGCTGCTCGACGATCTGCCCGTCGCGCAGCCGCACCACACGCGAGCACGCCGCAGCGACATCCTTGTCGTGGGTGACCAGGACCAGCGCGCGGCCCTGCTCGGAGGTCGAGCGCAGTAGGAGGGCCAGGACATCGGCCGCGGTTCGGGAGTCGAGAGCGCCCGTGGGCTCGTCGGCGAATACGACCTGGGCCTGCGTGGCTCGCGCCCGGGCGATGGCGACCCTCTGTGCCTGGCCGCCTGACAACTGTCCGATGCGGCGTTGTTCGAGCCCGGTCATTCCCAGCTCCTGGAGCAGTTGGCCGGCTCTGGAGTTCGCTTCGCTCTTCGTCACGCCTGTAAGCAGAAGGGGCATCATCACGTTCTCCATCGCGGTCAGCTCGGGAATGAGCATGCCCTGCTGGAAAACGAACCCGAACTCCTGTAGCCGGAGTTCTGAACGAGCTGGGTCGGAGAGCTCGTCGACCCGAACGATCTGCGATCGGCCCTGCCCGTCCAACGTGCGCAATGCGACGGTGCCGTCGTCGGGCCTGATGATGCCCGCAAGAGCGTGCAGCAACGTGGTCTTGCCGGACCCCGATGGCCCCATGATGGCGACTGATTCCCCGTCGTGGACAGAGAAAGACACCCCGTTCAGGGCGACAGCGTCGCCGTATCGCACCTGCAGGCCGGCCGCCGACAGGCGGGGCACGTGGTTTTGCTGAGAAGGTGCGACGGGGTGCTGGTCATATCGCATAGTTCGCTCGTAGCTCATGATTCGACGCTACGGATCGTTCGCAACCGTCTGATACCAACCACGGGTTGATCCTGGCAGGTCATATCTGTGTGTGCTGTCACGGGAGATACCTGTCACTGGTGCTCTTAGGCGCGGATACAGCGACGACTCCGACATAAGCTGCTCGTGCCGGCCTGCGGCCTCGATCCGTCCGTGGTCCAGGACGTAGATCCGATCTGCGCTCTGAATCGTTTGGAGTCGATGCGCGATGACCACGATCGTGCGAGCACCTGACAGCTGGACGAGGAGCTGCGAGAACTTCAGTTCGTTCTACCCGTCCAGGCTCGAGGTCGGCTCATCGAGGAGGATGATCGGGGTCTGTCGAAGCAAAGCTCGCACCAGTGCAAGGCGCTGGCGTTCGCCGCCAGAGAGGTGCGCTCCCTGTTCGCTGACATCGAGAGCCATTCCCTTGTCCGCGAATCCATTCAGGGCATCGAGACCGAGACCCGTCAGCAGTGCCGGAGCGGCCTTCTCGTCCAACCCGGGATTCCCGATCTCCACGTTCTCTCGGAAAGTCCCGTCGATGATCCCTCCGTTCTGGGGGAGATAGCTGATGTGGGCTCTCACATCCTGCCGGCTCAGTTCCTCAACCAGTCGACCTCCCACGGTGATCTCCCCGGAGCACGGGTCGTAGAAGCAAAGCAACATGGGCGTGTCTCCTTTAGAGATTGCGCGGGTAGGCGGTTATCGCCAGTCATAACCCTTGACGGGCCTGGTAGCCCATCGCAACGCCACCCACGACTCCTTGAGTAGCCTGCGTAAGACGATGATCGCGTTGGCCAAACACACCCATGCCTGCTGGACCCGATCGACTCGATCGAGGACGACCTGCAGGAGCCCGAAGCCCCGAGTATGCCAGGAATTGACGCGCTCGACCTTCCAACGACGGGTGTGGTTGATCTCGATGTAGGTGCCCTTTGGCGAGATCTTCGCCTGGCACCCGAACTCGTCGAGCAACTCACGAGTGACCTGAGAGTCGTAGCCGGAATCGAGATCAACCCGAATGGACTCGGGTAGGAAGAATCCGAACCGGGACAAACACTCCAGAGTCGGACGCAGAAGAGGAGAGTCATGCCGGTTCGCTCCCGCCAGTACCACTCCGATCGGCAGACCGTGGCCCTCGGTGAGCACGGAACGCTTCTGCCCTGATTTGGCGCGGTCTGTGGGGTTAGGTCCGGTGTTGTCGCCACCACTAGGTGCTTTGACACAGCACCCGTCAACGCTGAGGTGGGTGAGGTCGAGACCGATGGCATGGTCAAAGGACTCAAGGACGATGTGCTCGAGGCGGGAGAAGACTCCGGCGGTGATCCATTCGTCACGACGGGCTCGCAGCGTTGTGGCCGAGACCCGATCATCGGCGTGTTTGGTGTAAGCACCGCCGAGAACGAGACGGGTGATGAGCTTGTCGAAGACCACTCGGTCGGGCACTCGAGGTCGGTGACATCCGAGTGGGTGATCATCGCCGATGGTTGGTAGGAGCGTTTCGAATTGGCTCCAGAGAGGGTCGATGACTGAAGATGGAAGTGCTGGCACGGGGAAGCTGTCCTTATGTCTTCGATTGTGATGTTTGCACTTCCATCGAAGCTGACGTTTCCCCGTGTCAGTCTGTTACGACACGCCGGGTGCAGGATACGTACACTTCCCGCCTATCCGCGCAATCGCTTATTGAGGATTTCACTGCTGAGAGCCTGAATGGGTGATTACGCAACGGCGACATCGAGTATTCAGCGACAAACAGCGGGCACGGGTCGAATCTCTACTGCCGTCCAACACAGGCAAGAGAGCCCGCCCATTCGAGAACAATCGCCGTATCGTCGAGGGCATCGTCTACCGATACCGAACAGGTATCGCCTGGCGCGATCTGCCTCGGGAGCACTTTGGTGGCTCTTCGCAAACGAGAGTGTAGGTCAGTGAATTTGAAATAGGGCGAGTCGCTGCCCGGATAGACGTCGAGGTCTTCCGATGATGGAAGTTCTCACACTCGCCATCCGAAAGACCTCGACGTGGACAAGCCTATATTCTCGACCCCTGACCTCACCACATTCGCCCGCCTCGACACCCTCGACCTGACATGCATCGGCCAACACATCACCGCACACAAAGCCGTCTTGAAGTGCCGACCCACCACAGCCGATGACTGGTGCCGGCGGTGTGGCGGCCATGGTGAAGCCAGGGACACTGTTCTACGCCGGCTGGCTCACGAACCCCTCGGACACCGCCCCACGACACTCCACATCCGCCTACGCCGTTACAAATGCTGCGAGTGCGGACACGTCTGGCGCCAGGACACCACAGCCGCAGCACCAGCACGTGCCAAGATCTCCCGTGCCGGACTCGACTGGGCATTGCGCGCCCTCGTCATCGATCACGACACCGTCTCAGTCATCGCTGCGAAACTCGCTGTGTCCTGGCATACCGCGAACTCAGGGGTCCTGGCCGAAGGACACCGGTTGCTGATCAGCGATCCGACTCGCTTCGACGGTGTGTCTGTCATTGGTGTCGACGAACACGTATGGCGCCATACACGACGTGGTGACAAATACGTCACTGTCATCATCGACCTCACCCCGATCAGCCAGGGAACAGGCCCAGCACGCCTACTCGATATGGTGCCCGGACGGTCGAAACAAGTCTTCAAGCAATGGCTGGCCGTCCGACCCAAGGGCTGGCGTGAAGGCATCGAAGTCGTGGCGATGGACGGATTCTCCGGGTTCAAGACCGCAGCCGCGGAGGAACTTCCCGATGTTGTCGAAGTCACGGACCCCTTCCACGTCGTCAAGCTCGCCGGTGACGCCCTCGACGAGGCCCGACGCCGCATCCAGCAAGAAACAACTGGGCATCGGGGACGGGCGAAGGATCCGTTATATCGGGCGCGCAGGACGCTGCATACGGGCACCAGTCTGCTCACGACCAAGCAGCAAGCCAGGATCGTGCGGCTTTTCGCTGACGACAATCTCACTGAAGTCGAAGTCACCTGGAGCGTCTACCAGGACATCGTGGCTGCATGCAGAGCCGAGGACCGCAACGAGGGTAAAAGGCTTCTTCAGGAAGTCATCGATACCCTGGCGTCGGGTCTGCCACCAGGATTGCTCGAGCTGAAGCGGTTAGGACGAACGTTGAAAAGACGAGCAGCCGACGTGTTGGCGTTCTTCACCAGGCCCGGAACGTCGAACGGGCCCACCGAGGCCATCAACGGAAGGCTCGAGCATCTGCGGGGATCGGCACTCGGTTTCCGGAATCTCACTCATTACATCGCCAGGTGCTTACTCGAATCCGGTGGCTTCAGGCCGCTTCTACACTCTTATTTACGATGAGCCACTTTGGTCCCTGGCAGACAGTATGGAAACGCCACCGCCGCTACGCCGCGGATGGCACATGGGATCGAGTACAGGCCCAAATCCTGGCCGACGCCGACGCTGCTGGGAATATCGATTGGAATATCTCTGTTGATGGCACGAATAATCGTGCCCACCAGCACGCGACGAATACCCGTCGTCCTGCGCAGGACACAGGGGGCTACATCGAATTACAAGAATCTGAACGATGATACCTGCGAACCAGCTGGTCACGGGATTGGACGCTCACGTGGTGGACTGACAACGAAGATCCACCACGCTGTCGACGGACACGGCCGACCATTGGCCATCGTAGTCACTGGCGGCCAACGCCACGACGGAGTGATTCTTCCCCAAGTGCTTGAATCGCCCCGGGGATAATAGAGGCAGGGAGATTGGAAGAAGGAGATTCTCTCTTGCCAGTGAAATACACCGACGAACTCAAGGCTCGTGCCGTCGAGCTCGTCATCCATGCCCAGGCCGACCCCGACACCGCGAACGGAGCGATCACCCGTGTTGCGAACGAACTCGGTCTGAGTAAAGAAACCCTGCGAGTCTGGGTGCGAAAGCACAAGGACTCCGGCAAAGCCACACCGGCCGAGTCGGTCGACCTGGAAGCGGAGAACCGTCGGCTACGGGCTGAGCTGGCCGAAGCGAAGCGGGCCAACGAGATTTTGAAGAGAGCGTCGGCTTTCTTCGCGGCGGAGCTCGACCGCCCATCGAAGTGATCGTCGCTTTCATCGACGATCATCGTCACGAGTTCGGAGTCGAGCCAATCGTGCGCGCCCTGTCCGGGACTGCTGCACGGATTGCTGTGAGCTCGTATTACGCCTACAAGAAGCGTCAACCATCAGCCAGGGCCCGTCGGGACCAAGCACTGATGGTGGTCATCCAGGATGTCTATGAGGCGAACTATTCCTGCTATGGAGTGCGGAAGATGTGGAAGGCGATCAACCGCGACTACGCCGACCAGTTCGGTCCGGTGGCCCGCTGCACAGTGGAGCGGTTGATGCGCCAGTTGGGCATTGACGGGATCCGGCGGAAGCGGAAGCGGCCGAAGACGGCCTCAGCACGTGCTGAGGAGTGTCCGGATGATCTCGTCGAACGTGAGTTCGCAGCACCGGCACCCAACTGTTTGTGGGTTGCGGACATCACGTATGTTCCGACGTCTGCTGGGTGGGTGTACACGACGTTCATCCTTGATGTCTTCCACCGGGAGATCGTCGGCTGGCAGGTGACGAACCATATGCGGGAGTCGCTGGCCAGGGACGCACTCACGATGGCTCTCGCTGCGAAGTATCGGGCCGGCGAAGACGTCTCCGGGCTGGTGCATCACTCGGATTATGCCGAGGTTTTCGTTAACCCGAGGAATCCGCGCTTGGCCTGGTCAGAGTACTTGTGGTTCCACTTTCCTCGGGTTAATGTTGTGCCGACTTATCGCAGACTGTACAAGCTGTCGAGTTGTGTGTTGGTCAGATCGGGCACACCTGGGGTCGGTGTAGCGGCATTGATTGCCTGACGCATCATGTCGAGCGTCGCGAACGCGTAGAACGTTTCTGTCGTCGAGGCATTCGTGTGCCCGAGGAGTCGCATAATGATCGGCAGCGGAATTCCGTCTTGGTAGAGGTCCATCGCTTTCGTCTTCCGCAACATGTGTGGGTGCACACGAAGCGGTATCGAGTGGCATTCTGTTCTGGCTTTTGCTGCCGCCTGGTGGACGATCAGTGACACGGAATCCGTGGACATTCCCGAGACTTGACCTTGATGGTGAGTGTAGAACAAAGGACGATCGGTGCTGATCTGTCCGGGGTGGAATTCGGCGAGATACGAAGTCAGATGCTCAACGGTTCGGGTTGTGATCGGCACGATCCGAATTGTGTTGCCCTTCCCGTGGACCCGGACTTGGGCTGGTGAGGTTAGTTGAACATCAGCGCAGGTGAGTCCCGTGAGTTCGCTGACTCGCAGCGCGGTGTCATAGAGCAAGATGAGCATCATGTGGTTGCGACGCGACTTCGTTGTTCTCATGTCGAAGGCACCCAGCAGAGCCCGTGTTTGGGTGGTGTCGAGATATTCGATGGGGCGGTGAGGGGTGCGAGGCGGTTTCACTCCTGCTGCTGCCTGGGCAACGGCTACGAGGGTGAGGTCTTCGTTGGCGGCGAAGTTCAGGAAGGTACGCATTGCAGTCAGTCGCAGAGTCACCGTTGTGGGGGCATATGATTTTTCGGTGTTCATCCATTCCAGCCAGGCCTTCACCGTGTCGCGGTTGCAGTCATCGAACGTGATCTGCCCGCGGTTCTTCTGATTGTGGTTGGTGACGAAAGCCAGAAAGCATTCGAGACTGAGCCGGTAGGCCGTGATCGTTGCCGGCGACGACTTACGCACTTTGGGAAGGTAGGAGTGGAGGAAGTTGCGGGCGAAGACGAAGAAGTCAGGTGCACCAGTGTCGGGGTTGTGTTTCATTCGGCACTGTTTTCCGGGATGACCCTGTTCGCTGAGGTCCTCACGAGGTCGGAGTAGACGCTCATGAAATCTGGGGATGTGTGCACGTAGTAGAGAGTCGAGTCGATTCCGGAGTGTCCCATGTAGGTGCTGAGGTAGGGCAACATGGTGTTGACATCGGTGCCATTTCTCATCCAGCGTTCGATGTTGGCGTAGGCGAAGTGATGTCGGAAATCGTATGGTCGTGGTCTGGGTCCGGTTGCTGGGCGGGCTAGTCCCGCATGGTCCCAGATGCGGTTGAATATGATGCCGATCGACGAGGGATTCACTGCGGTACCGGTAGCGGAGACGAAGAAGGTGCTTCGCTCGGGAAACTGGTGTCTGGTCTGATGGTGGCAGTCGGTGAGGATGCTCATGACTTCGGTGGTGAGTGGGAGTAACCGGTCGCGCCCGGTCTTCGATCCTGTGATTGTGATGGAGCCGTTGGTGAAATCGATGTCAGCTGGTGTCAGCTTTTTCACTTCACGGGTCCGTAGGCCCGCAGAGTGCATGAGGAGGAAGAATGCAGTGGCCTGCCATGACCAAGGGGAGGCAGCGGGAACAGTTGGTGCCGCGGTGAAGAAGGCATCGATATCGTATTGGCTCAGTAGATACGGGGTGGAGTGAACGATCCCGGCTTTCCACTCATCGGTGAGGACATGAGCATTCGGGTCGCGGTGGACGCGCATCCACCGTCCGAAGTCGCGGATGTAGGACATCCACGACCGGTGCGTCGAGCAGCGGGTGAGTTCGTCGAGGACCCATCCTTCGACAGCGGCCCGATCCAGTCGGGTGACCGAGTGGGCTGTTGCCCAGGCATCGAAGTGACGCAGGTAGTGGATTCGTGAGCGCCCGGTCTTGCCGGTTCGGGCTTTGAAATCGATGTAGGCGCGAAGATCTTCGCCGAAGATGCTGGTCAGGGTGCTCATGGCTGGGCTCCTTTGGGAGTTGGGAGAACACAGTCGCGGAGCCGTTGAGTATCTACTGTGTAGTACACGGTCGTCGAGGTTGGGTCGGCGTGTCCGAGGACTGCGGAGATCGTGGGCAAGGCAGTACCGGATCGCAGGAGCCGGGTGGCAGCGGTGTGGCGAAGGAATTGTGATCCGGCCGATATCGGTACCCCCGCCGTGGTCAGGGTTTTCGTGATGATCACATGGATCGCAGCATGGTCAGTGAGCCTGGTGTGTGGAGCTTTCGTTCGCAGGAACACTTCCGGGCTGTCGCTTGGCGGCCGTTGGTGTAGAACATAGTCAGCCAGTCGCTGGCAGAGCAGTCCAGACAACGGCACTGTGAGGGGGTTCCCGGTTTTGTGTTGGCTGATTGCAAGGGTGTGATGGTGCCAATCGATGTCAGCCAGCGTCATGTGGATGATATCGATCGAGCGCAGCCCGGTCGTCAGCGCCAGCAAAGTGATCGCGGCGTTCCTGGATGGTGTCGATGATTGTTGGCATCCGGTGATGATCTGAGCACACTGTTCGTCAGTCAATGCAGGGATCACGGCGTGCTTGCGGGCGACGTTGATCAGGGTCAGTGCGTCGATGAGGTCGAGGCGGTGACAGTATTTGAAGAAGGGACGCAGGTTCGAGGCAACCCAGGGGAAAGATGTTGCCTTCCAACGGTCGAGGAGGGATTCGAAGTATCCGGTGACGGTGTTCCCTGTCGCCGCGTCGAGGCCAGTGATGCGGTGGTCTTCGAGGAAGGCGAGATAGCTGCGAGTCGCACGGCCGTAGTCTTCAATAGTGGCGTCGGCCAGTCCACGCGCACGCATGTGGGTCTCGTAGATGGTGTAAAGGTCGGAAAGTTCGGCACTGGTCGGGTAGCGGCCGCCCCCGCCCAGGGTTCGGCGGGAGAGTTGGATGGTTCCGGTGTCGAGGTAGGTATCGAAGAGGTGGGTGAGTCTGGAGAAGTCGAAGCGTCGTTGAACGCTGAATTTTCCTGTCCGGGGGCTGGTCGTCAGCGCTGCGAACTTTGCTCCCAGTTCCGGGGTGTAGAAGTTGTTGTTTTTGTCGCTGGCGTATTGATTGAGTCGTCTGATTGTTTTTAGGTAGTTGCCGATGGTCGATTCTTGGTAGTCGGCTTCGCGCAGAGCGGTAATGACGATGTTTCCGAGCTCGGTGACTGTGTGTTCCATGACCGTGTCCTTCCTCGTCGTTGAGGTCGATGGATACGGTAGAGCCTAGAGTTCGATGTCGAGATTAACCCGAGGAAAGTGGAACCACAAGTACTCTGACCAGGCCAAGCGCGGATTCCTCGGGTTAACGAAAACCTCGGCATAATCTGAGTTAACCCGAATTCGGGTTAATTCGGATCGCGGGGTGCAATTCCGGTCGATTCGCTATGGCGAGACCCTGGCGGAGTCCGAAATTGTGGCATCTGTGGGGTCGCGTGGGGACTCGTATGACAACGCGATGGCGGAGGCGCTGAACTCGGTATACAAGGCCGAGCTTATCGACCGGAAAGTGTGGTCGGGGTTGATTGAGGTGATGGCGGAGACGTCGAAGTGGGTGGCTTGGTACAACCAGGAACGGCTGCATTCAGCGATCGGGTACCGACCACCGTTCGAGGTCCGTTCCGAATGGATCAACCAGCCCGGGGTGGAGTCCGCGGCTGCTTAGGAAACCAAGAAAAGGAGCCTCTACGAAACCCGGGGCTTGACAGCTGGCTGATATTCGGGTTCCGCGCAACAGTACCGGTCGTGCACGCACACGTCCGAACTCGGTTTTGGGCGACCGAGCCTATGGGTCCAGAGCCAATCGCGAGCACCTACGATCTCGTGGAATCACGGCAGCGATCCCTGAAAAGAAGGACCAGATCGCTGCTCGGAAGAAACGTGGAAACAGGGGAGGACGCCCACCAGCGTTCGACGCCGTTGCGTATAAAAACCGTAACGTCGTCGAGCGATCCTTCGCCTACGTCAAACAGTGGAGAGGATTAGCGACTCGGTACGACAAGCTCGCGATCACCTACCGGGCTGCCGTCGTTCTCAGCGCAATCTTAACCTGGTTGCGCATATAGGAATGGGTCATTCCATAAATACTGTGGTGAAGTACTCGACGGCATCAGCACTTACCACGTCACGCGCACAATACGGATCATCACGGTCACCCAAGAAGTCATAATGGCCTACCTGCGCCCCTACGTTCCGACCGCTAGCCTTTGGGACAGAGTCGAGATAGACAAGTGCGTTGTCCTCTGCCGGAGTAATGTCGTCGGCTCCGCCCCAGCGGATCTCGAACGGAGCGGAGATTGCTCTAAGACTCCTCGGGTCAAGCAAGCGACCGATCGCGGGCGCGATCACAAAACCCGCACGAATTCTCTCATCGGCGACCGACTTACCGCCGTCCGAGATCCTCGCACTAATTTGATCCTCTGTATAGCGAGAGTGAAGCTGCTCGACCACGTTTGGATACTCAGGCAACTGCGGCGCTGGGACCAAGCCGCTTAGCACTGCGTTGAGCGCCTCTGGATTCGTTCTTGCCCCGAGAAGCGCAGCGACCGTGTAGCCTCCGATAGAGAAGCCCGCGGCACCAATCTTCTGCTCGTCGATGTCATGCCTGGAAACAAGGTAGTCGAGAAGGAGCGAGACATCTCGAGCCCGTTCCCAAGTGAATGAGAAACCTTCAGGCAGATATACGTCCTTATAACTATTGCCGTGATGATCAACGCCGGCGACTAGAATGCCAGCGTCAGCCAGGGGCTCGGCCAGCCAGGAAAGATCTTCAACTGCGCCGCCGGTCCCGTGGGACAGGAGAACTACTGGGAGGGGCCTGTCGGAGCAAGCTGGCCTCCACACGCTCACAGAAAGAGGTCTCGCACGGCTATTATCGGACCAATGCTGGCGAGTCTCGTCGGACAACGTCACAGTTTCAGTAAGCATGACCTCAATCTATACCTCAAGTCTGCTGGCATTCAGTTGATAAACGTACTCAATCGACTCATCATGGAAAATTCTCTCAACTACGCCGAGGTGGCTGTAGCTGCTGTCAGTTTCAGAAGTCGTTTGCACAGATTTCAGAAGCCGCCTTCACTGGATGAACTTCAACTCAGAAGTGGCCTGTACACAAGCCCGCGAGACGAAAAGGCCCCACCTAGGAATCGGTCAGGGGCGCAGAAGCACCTTACCCTGGGATCCCTGGCTCAACGACAGGGCTAGCCCTTCGGCTATGTCGCCCAACGGCAGCTCCTCCTGTATCCGTGTTCGGATGACCCCTTCCCGCACGAGATTGAAGACCTGGGTGAAGGCGGAGACCAACTGTGCCCGTTTGGCGCTGTGGACCCATTCGCGCAATCGGAAGTAGTGAATATTGAGGTCGGGCCGGTCCTGCCGCAGTTTGGGCGACAGTGGTTGGCCGGACAGCAAGCCGTAGTGCACAAATGTTCCCCCGCGTCTCAAGGACTGTGCCAGGTCGATGCCTTCACCGCCGCCCACGCAGTCGAACGCGAGGTCGAGGCTTCCTGTCCCTGTAAAAGCATGGAGCTCTTCGCGCCAACTGTCAGTGGAAGTGTCAATCACGTGAGCCCAGCAGCTGCTGGCCTCTTCTTTCCTCGGGTGGCGCATGAGCCCGATGGTACGGGTACCCCGCTGAGTGAGCAGATGCCCGAGGGTGCGGGCGATGGCGGAACCGGCGGCGTTAACGACTGCGGTATGTATTCCGGGCGAGCTGGCGTGGAGGTCGATCATCCTGATGGCTGTCAGTGGATTAATGTAGGCGGTGGCCGCATCCGTATCACTGATGTCGTCGGGGACCGGGATGCACCAGACCAGGGAGCAAGGCTTCACGCTCTGCCAACCGCCAGCTGCTCCGATCGGCAACACCCTTTGACCGAGGAGCGCCGGATCGTTGTCGGAGTGGACGGTCTCGACGGTCCCGACTCCCTCAAAGCCGGGGATGAAGGGAAGTGTCGTCCGGGACGGGTAGGCCCCCGAGACCGGTATGAGGTCTGAGGGGTTGATGGGGGAGGCAATCATCCGCACGGCCGCGGCACCTCGTTCCAGTTCTGCAGGGGCAAGGGACTCTACCTGGAGAACTTCTGGCGGAGGGCCGAAACGGTGGGCGATGACGCCTTGGTTGGAGTGCTGCATATGTAGGTGACCTTTCGACGCAGACTAAGGACGTGCACGGGGACGCGTGAACTAACCGACTGTGGTTGCCCTGTGTCAGTTTCAGGAATCGAATGTACTGATGCCAGAAGTCAGTTGCACACTCGCTGGCTGAATGACTATCACCGGTCGCACCGCGTCAGTGAAAACGGTAGCCGATGTTGATAGCTGTGGCCCCAGTGTGGCCGATCCAGATCCGACGAGGAAGCGCAGTGAAAGACTGCAGAGACGGTTCCGTCGTTTCCCATGGCCGCCACTGCTCTACGAACTTACTCCCACACGTGGTGCTGGAAGTAGAAGCGAATCAGGGACATACCCGGATCAGGAGTCCGTGTCGCTGCACCCTCCTGGGCGATGGAGCTGGGGAGCCTAGCCCGATTGTTCGAAAGCACCGCATGAACGTCTTCCTCGCCCATTGTGATGTTCGCGGTGAACCCAGTGGTGTTTCGATCCTTGGGAAGTGGATTAAAGTCGTCGCCAGACAGCTCCCAAAGAGTCCACTCCTTCGTGTACCAGACGCCATCATGGAGGTACTTGACCTCCGTCTGTCCGACCGGTTCAACTTCCAGATTCGACTCAGGCCCGCACTTGCTCACCAGCTGCCCGTCCTTAATTGCCTCGACGACCTGCGACACCTTGACACCAGTCATCGCCGACTTGGGGACACTCTCCGAATCCTGCGAAACAGCGGCCAAGAGAACCTTACTGGTGGAGTACGGCACGTACGTCTCGCTCGAGTGCTCGTTGTCGAGCTCAGAACTGATATCGCTCTTCGAACCAACGAACACCGGCAGATACGCGAACGACACAGTACCTTCTAACGTACCGGCCCGGGCAGACCCATCGAGGTCATCGGGAGAACAGAATTTGTCCGGGTCCTCCTCGTAAGCAAGCCGCTGATACTCTTCACGACTCGTCCGCGACGGCGACGGGCTGCCGTCATTGGCTTCCTGATCACCGCTAGCATGATCACTCTTATCGCTATCCCCGCCAACGTCATCGTCGCCAGAGGAACAGCCCGACAGTCCCGCGGCCAGCGCAACAATGCACGCCAATACCGTCGTCCGGACCGGGGCATGACAGCGGCAGCCGCTAGACCGCGGCTGAAAGCTCGGGAGCTTCACGTGAACGAACACCTCTAACGTATCGCTTAGACGCGGTGGAATGGGCCTGCAACTTTCAACTCCAGGGCGTCACATGAAGAGGATAGCTCCTAAGCCTAGTGCCGTTAAGTTGGAGTGATGATGGTCGGCTTTGCGGTAGGTAACGGTTCGGGATATCTGTGGTGTTGCTTCTGGGCCCTGCGTTCCTAAAGGTCGATCGCAGGTGGCGTCACCGCGCTCGGCGCGCCAAATATCAATCACAGATCAACGCCACCAAGCTTACGTCCACAGCCGCGTTCTACCGCGCCAGGACCTTGGCCCCATCGGGCCGCAGCTCACCAGTTGGAGAGACATGGCGGTATAACGTCTGGCGAGTCACCCCAATTTCTTCGCACAGGTGACCGACGTTGGTGCCGGGTTGCCCCATCGATGCCATGGCCAATCGAACTTTAGCCGGCGTCATTTTGAACGGCCTACCACCCTTACGCCCCCGAGCCCGGGCCGAAGCCAGGCCGGCTTTGGTGCGCTCGGAAATCAGCTCTCGTTCAAACTCAGCCAGGGCGGCGAAGATCCCGAACACCAGCTTGCCCGACGCGGTGGTTGTGTCAATGGCAGCGCCCTGACCGGTGAGCACCTTGAGTCCCACACCCCGCTCGGTGAGGTCGTGGACGATGTTGACCAGATGCCGAAGATCGCGGCCGAGACGGTCGAGCTTCCAGACGATCAACGTGTCACCGTCCCGGAGTGCTTTGAGGCAGTTGGTCAACTCGGGACGGTCGTCTTTCTTGCCGGAGGCTTTGTCTTCATAGAACTGTTCAGGATCGACTCCGGCGGCGATGAGCGCATCGCGTTGCAGGTCGGTGGTCTGTGACCCGTCGGCTTTCGACACTCTGACATATCCGATCAGTGCCACCGCTACCTCCATCACTTATTCGATCGTTTGTGTGACAGTCCAGCGGACCTTTCACCGCTCATCACATGTTGTGGAGATGCCTTCTACTTTGTACAGATCTCCACGTACATTGGTTACGCACACGATGCGCGGCTCACTTGACAGATGATTCCAATCGCCGTGAGTCATCGGGTAGGTAGGATCGGGGTCATGATGTTGCCTGCAGATTCGCATGTTCATAGCGAGTGGTCCTGGGACACCGGCGGCCCGAGGTCAGGGGCCGCTGGTCGAATGCGAGCTACCTGCGCTCACGCAGTCAAAATCGGTCTCCCTACTATCATTTTCACCGAACACCTCGACATACCCCGCACGTGGAGAACAGCCCCTCAAGACCTGATGCCGCATCAGCAGCACATGCTCAATGATGATGGGCTCGTTGACTTCGCTGAGTTCGATGCTGCTGGCTATTTCGAATCAATCGAGCGTTGCCGCCACCAGTTCCCTGATCTGCGGATACTGACCGGCGTGGAATTTGGTCAACCCCACCTACATAACGTCGATGTTTCGAAGATCATCGATTTAAGCAATGTGGACCGAGTCAATGGTTCACTCCACACGTTGCAATTTGGTTCGGTCAGGGCAGAGCCGCACACACTTTTCCGAGAGCACCCTGTTGAGATGGTCATGTGGGAATACCTCGCAGAAATCCCACGCATGGTCGACGCCTCCGACTCTTTCGAGGTGTTCTCTCACATCGACTATCCGATCCGCATGTGGCCGGTCTCAGATCGCGGCCCCTTTGATCCACGACAGTTTGAAGAAGGCTTCCGGGAAGCGATGCGGGCCATCGCCGTCAGTGAACGAGCTTTGGAGATGAACACGCGCCGCCTCTGGTCCTGGATACCCCAATGGTGGGCGGAGGAAGGTGGAAAAACTATAACCTTCGGCAGTGATGCTCACGAACCTGAGGCAATTGCCTCGCATTTCCCGGAAGCAGTAGCCATGGTCGAGCGGTTTGGATTCAAGCCGGGCCGCTCGCACGAAGCTTTCTGGTCACGAACCCACACACGTGGTGTTTCTTGAGCTAAACCAAACCAGCGTACGCCCCAATTGGGTTCGGGTTACGCCGCGAGACTTGGGCTCCGCCGACCGTTGCCATTGTTGTGCATCGTCGAGTGCTGGATAGGAGGCGTCTCCAGGCGAGTCATGTGGAGACGCCTTGTGAGGTTCAGCGATAGTGTGTCGGGTATGCCGTATGCAGCGAGAGGTGACGAAGCCACACGTGAAGTGAGCGGTCTCGGCGTTGTTCACACGTGGGGTACTGGACCTGAGATCGTGCTCCTCAGCAACCCCCTTGCTGATCCGGTGCAATGGTCTTCAAGTGCGCGCGGAGAACTTCTAATGCGAGGCTACCGTGTCACCACGTTCGAACACCGATCATCAGGAGACTGGGAATCTGTGGTCGCATGCGTCTCGGAATTTCTTGCTCACAGGCGAGATCCTGTTGCGTTAGTGGGCTGGTCGCAAGGTGCGGCGATTGCTCAAGAGGTTGCTCTCTTCGCGGAAGACAGGGTCCGTGCGGCGGTACTGATCGCGACCTATGGCCGTCAGAACGCTATTGACCGTGTCTTGCAGCGTGCGTGGGCAGCTTTGCCTGATAAGGACGACGACCCATTGCGATTGGCTTTGAGTTTCCTCTCTTCGTTTCCTCCCGATCGGCTGGCCGACGATGAGTTTGTCGAGCGCATGGTTGAACTTCAGTCAAAGTGGGCTGGGCAGCCTGATCCTGACGTACGAAGACGATCCGCGACGTTCATCTCGTCGTACCAGGATCGTCTGCCTGCTTTGGCGAGTATCCGTGTTCCGAGTCTCATTATGGGATTCGAACGGGACACTGACACCTTCGTTTCCAGGGCGCATGAAGTGGCCCTGGCGATTCCAGGGTCCGAGTACGTTGAACTACCAGGCTTGGGGCATGCTGCTCCTATCAGTGATCCTTCCGAAGTGTGGCCTGTCGTGATCGACTTCCTCAGAAGAACTTTTCCGCCGGTAAAGGAGTGAAGATGTGGTTCGAAAGGAGACGAGTCCTACCTTGCACAGCTCATCACTGAGAAGGCCGCACGTACAGACTTGGCCTGCGTGTTGTGTGCAAAGCAGGACGGATCTCCACACATGTGAGCTTCAGCGATAAATGGCGGTGTTCTTTCGACTTTTCGTGGCGGTACTGAGTTCACGATCTTTAGGCGATCTCCGCGTTCGTCTACGGACTGCTCGGCAATAGGGCGTGAACCCCTTGAAGTGGACACATCAATGTGTACTATCAGGCAGCAACATCCATCATAGACGTATAATCGACCTCAAAGTCAACCGGTGCTCGATACCCCAAAGCCGAGTGCCGACGCCTCGAGTTATAACGAACTAACCACCGAAACACCTCCCGCCGACACTGGAATTCACAAGACCATCGTTTCGCTCCCTGCAGCGTCTCCCGCTTCAATGCAGCGTTGACCGACTCCGCCAAGGCGTTATCAGCACTCGACCCGATCTTGCCCATCGACTGGACCACCCCGAACCGACGACACATCGCCTGAAACGACGAGTACGTATATTGACGTCCATGATCGCTATGAAAAATCGTACCTTTCAGTGTTTCTCGGTTGTTTGTTACATTCTGCAACGCGTCCTCGACGAGACTGGACCGCATGTGATCGGCGATCGACCAGCCCACGATCCGCCGCGAATACAAGTCGATGACCGTGGCCAAATACAAGAACTTCCCCTCATCACCATAGGGTAAGTAGGTGATGTCGCCGACGTAGGTCGTGCCCAACTCAGCGGCCGAGAAGTCCCTGCCCACCAGGTCGGCAAACACCTGAGCACCTGGGTCCGAGATCGTCGTAGTCTTCGGCTTACGCAAGTGGATACCGACCATGCCGTTGTTCCGCATCAGGCGGGCAACCCGCTTACGGTTGACCGGTTCGTCCACGTGCGGGTCATCGGCGAGTTCGGCCGTGATCCGTCGGTACCCGTACGTGTGGTCCCAGAATTCGAAGTGGTGCTCAATCCGCTCGCACAGAGCATCATCAGCAGCCTGCCTGGCCGCCCGTGCCGTCCGGGAGGCACACCACTTGTAAAAGCTCGAACGCTGGATACCCAGCACGGAACACATCCGCTTCACCTCATAGGTGTTCCGGTGGTCGTCAACGAACTGGAAGCGGATCACCAGGTCGTCTCGGCCGCGAAATACTTCGTGGCCTTCCGCAGGATCGCTCGCTCCTCGGCGAGCTTGTCGTTCTCAGCTCGCAGACGCTTGGCCCGAACGATCAGATCAGCGTTCTCGACCCGCAGACGCGCCAGCTCTTCCTCAGCCGACTCCGGATGGCCTGCCGCGGCTGTCGGGACTGTTCCGGCGACCTTCCGGGCCTGATGCACCCAGGACTTGATCGCGCCACGCGAGACGCCCAGGTCGGTCGCGACTTGGGAATAGGACATATCGGGATGAGTCTCGTAGAGCGCGACGGCGTCGGCTTTGAACTCGTCCGAGTACTTCTTCTTCGGCATGGTTTCTACTCGCATTCTCCGGCCCATTATGGGCCAGTCTCAGCGTGTCCACCACTCAGGGTTCATCCCCATAATTGAGTTTCGAGACCCTCCCACCCCTCGGGATTAGCCAGCATCAGTCGTGAAAGTCTTCAGGCTCCATCGGGATGCGCTTGGCCATGAGACAAAACTTATTGCCTTCCGGATCCGTTAGGACGAACGCCGGCATCGTCGCAGCCAAGCAGAATGGCACCATCCGCCGGCTAGCGGGAGCAGAGATCACGACCACCACACCCATCGCCGCCAGGACGACCCCGAGGAGCAGGGGGCCAATCAGGGCCATCCCCGCCGCCGCTCCGATCAGGAGCCCCACCTGACCGAAGATGTTGAACAGGCCAGATAGCACTGCGAGGACCCTGCCACCTATCTCTGCCACTCACAAACTGGGTCCGACGAGATTTCTTGGCGTACTGCGGTTATGCACCGCAGTTGAGCGCTGGCAACTACAACCCAGGTCGCGTGGATAGACGTGCAGCGGCGTATGAGGCGTTGCTGGACGAAACAGCGGTGGCCCAAGTCGTTGCCGTTGAGATACTCAGGCCGAGAAGCCGTGAGAGAACCGGTGCTGGCAATGAGATAGCCAAAGGCGTCAGTGCTGCCTTCCTGTATTTCGTCGGATTGTGGACGCCGAGTTTGCGGAGGCGAGCCGCTAATGACGTGGATGTGAGGTGTCGTCCGGGGACGCCTCCTGGGAATAGCCAGTCGTCGTCCGTTGCGGGTGTCATCAGCCGGGGAGCTGATCGATCGTGTTGAGCGTGGATTGCCGCGATGTCCAGTGACGAGGGAAGCTCAAGCGGATCCGTTCCGATCAGGATGCTGTATTTGCCGTCGTGTTCGCGAAGATCGGAAAGCCTCAACTCGGCGATACGGCCAAGTCGAATGCCGTAGATCAATAGCAAGCACCCCGCGAGTCTGGTCTGGCCGCTGATCATTTTCGAGGGGTCCAGGAACTGGTCGAGTACCGTCCAAACTTCGGTGCTGGTTATGCCGGCAACCGTGAGTGCTGTCGCACGAGCGGCCGGGATGGTGACCTTTGCCGAGGCGAGATTGTTCTCATAACACCATGTCAAAAAGTGTTTGACCCGTATTCGTGTTCCCGGCCCACGGGAGAGCCAGTTGTCGACCAACGATTGATTGACACCTTCGATCGAACTGCCGCGCGAGCGTAGCCAGCCAATGACCTCAATGATGTGTCCCAGCTCGGTGCGGATCCCGCTCACCTGGCCGTCTCCGGCGGGATCCGTCTGCCGCCGCAACCTACTCAAGTGTCTCCACCGGCCAAATTGTAGAAAGGCACGCCGCTCCGATGGATCAGCTACCTCATCGGCAGTGGCAGCAATCCACGCTTCAAGCCTCGCCAAGTTCTCATCCCGCCAGGCCAGCACACCGTGCTCGACGAGGAACGCACGAACAACGACTTCCGAGCTGCCACTGGCAACCTGGGACAAAGAGTCGTGGGAAATTCCCCCAGGATGAGCGATCAACGATCGAAGCACTGCGACCGATTTGCGCCGCTGGAATAGTGTAAAAACTGCTTGTGGCGGGGCCGCACGTAATGCCTCACGCAGCAAATCTCGCCCGTTTGCAACGGGTGACGGGCCGCCTTCGAACAGCGAGTCGACGAGGTCCGCGGCTTTGCAAAACGGGCAGAGTCCGAGCTGGGACAGGTATTCGAAGCGGCAGCATCGGAGGCAGTTCTGGTGGAACAGCGGATTCCGTTCACCGCATTCCCAGCAGTAGGGCGCCCCGTCGATCCGGGCACGGACCTGGCGGTCCTTCCCGCAATCGGCGCAGGCTTCGATGACTTTCGGCGAGCATGTCGCACACAGCGAACCACCATCGGCGAGGCGGTTCGCTGGAACTTTGTTACGCCGGCACTGGCTGCAGGGTTCTTTCGACAGGGCGCAGTTCTCGCAGATGGCTCGTGCGGTGCCCGCGAAGCGGCAGGGACGAACGTGGCCGCAACTGGTGCAAGTGCCGCTACGTTCCTTCATTCGGCACGTGCGACAGAGAAGTCCCTCAGGTCGTTCTGAGCCGATTTGTTTTGTTCGGCCACATCGTGAGCATGTGCCGAAGTTCTGTGGGAGACGGTTCACACAGCTGATGCAGAGACGCGTGCCGTCGACCATGATCCGGGATGTGATTGACGGTTGCGAACACGAATCACATGGAGCCATGTTTGCGCGCCTCCTGCATCTGTCGCAGGTGCGAAGTCCATCCAACTTCTCGGTGAGAGGCACTTGGCGAGAACAGTGGCCACATGCTCGAACTGGGAGGATCGCGCCGACGGACCTCACGAGGTCATACATAGTTCCGAAATTCGCGCTCCCAAACTGAGGGTCTGCGAACAAGTCGCGGGAAGATAGCTCGATTTCTAAACGGGTGCGCAAACAGATGCTGGCCGACATCCCGTTGGTTGCCTGTCGTAGCCGAGCCTCGAACTCTGTACGGCTGCCCGCTGATCGAGTTCTGAACAACACCGCAGTGACGAAGTCCTCGGCCCCGGTTATCGAGCCGAGGCGCCAACAGCTCTGACAGATTTGCGTGTTGAGGACTTGACCCCGGCGTTGACGGATCCTGTGGCAGAGTCCGCATTCAACATCGGTTCGCCTCAGACTGTAATCACAGCGAGCACAGACTTTGCCCACACTGGCAGTCCGAACTAAGGGCCGCACATCGGCACATTTGGCGCACCGCGGTAATTGGACGACTCTGGCGCCGGAATCGCGCAGGTCCCTGATCAGTCGCGTCACCGTGGCAGGTGTGGAGTCGAGCCCCCGCGTCAAAACCAGCGGATCGCTGATGATATGGGCGTGCAATCGCGCCAGCGCAGGAGCAGACAGCTTCAGTCTGCGGACAACTTCGGCGATGAGGACAGTGGGCAGGGACGACTCCATCTCACCGATAATGTGCGAGAGCTCGCCGGTGCAGAATGAGACTGTTTGCGACTCACGCATCGGGGGCGCCCGGGACTTCCATCCGAACCGGACGCAGTCCACCGAGTTTCACGGCCGCGGAACGGTCCCGAGCGGTCGAGCTTTCCGTTCCTGTCGCGGCTACGGCACTGCCGAGATCCACACCCTTAATGAGGTCATCCGAGCTGCACTCGAGAATGTCGAGCAACGCGACGAGAACGTGGAGATTGAGTCGTTCCGGCTTCTCTGCTGCGAGCCGATAGACCTGGCTCGACGACAGATTGATGCCTCGTTCTTGAAGGAGTGGAATAAGGTCCGTGGTACTGAACAACCCCTTGGTCGCCATTACTTCGCGCAGTTTCCACTCGTAGCCAACGATCTTCATTTGCCCGGTCCTTTAGTCGGTCGTGCCTGCTGGTTCTTCTCCAAGGCTTGTCTCATCATTGTGTTCATGAAGTTGCCCGTGACGTGTGTGTAAATCCCGGTCGTCGTGCCCCACTGGTGGCCCATCTGCTCCTGAATAAAGCGCGGGTCGAATCCTTCTTCGGCGAGGTGAGTGGCATAGCTGTGTCGTAGACAATGTGGTGAGAGCACACTGTCGAGGCGGATCTCATCACGGTAGACGGCGAATCGCTCGGTGATTTCTTTGGCCTGAAGCCGGTTACCTCGTTCGGTGACCCACAGCAAGTTCGACCCCGACATTCGAACGGTCGGCCAAACCTCGTCGACGTATGCCTTCAATGCTGCGACGGCTCCGGCACGAAGCGTCAGTACGGAGCGACGCTTCTTCCCGCTGCCGTGGGAGCCTTTCCCGAACTGGACCTGCAAAATCCCGTAGTCGCCAAATTCCGGTGCATGGGGATTGCGGTAGAAGTCGGTGACTTCCAGGTTCGCAACTTCATCGGCTCGAAGCCCCCAACCGTAGATGACCTTCATGATCGTCGCGTCGCGATAGACCTGCAGGGCACCCTTCTTGTGCTGGTCGAGGCGCGAATCGACACTCGAGTCGATGTGGTCAAACAGACGCTGAACCTCGTCGCGTGCCAGCGGTCGGCGCCCCGGCCTCCCTTCGTAATCGAGGATGTGTCTGGCCGAGTTCCACTCATGCACGATCTGTGTTGGATGTGTGCCAAAGCGCTGTTCGCACTGCTGCGCCCACGTGTAATGATCAGAGATCAGATAATTGCAGAAGGCCCGGATCGAGGCTTGGTAGACCCGTAAAGTCGAGCGCATCAGCTTCCGCTCTGAGATGAGGTGCATCATCCACTCGTCGAACATGCCTGCGGTCCAGTTCCACGGGAATTCGTTGGTGAACTCCTGCAGAGCCACCGCTCGTGCGACGTTGGAGTCGGCAGACTGTCGTTTATTCAGCCGTCCGCCGACTTGGGCGTCTGTCCACCCCTCGACCATTGCCGCGAATACGGCTTCTTCCTCGTTGATGAACGCCACTCCCGGCGCAAGGTACAGCGAGGATTCGCCATAAGGGACACCTTGTTTCACCATGACCACCATTCGCCTGAGGGGATAATCATGCATCGGATGCAGATATAATGTCAACAGACACGGAATCAAGCGGGAGCAGGACCATCCAGTGATGCCTTCGCGACTCAGATCACGCTTGTATTCCTGCATTTGATGCAATACCCGCAAGTTTGCCGATTGAGGCTCGAGCTCACGGCGAGCAGGTTGAGCGGATCGTTGCCGAATTCTCTGAGGGTCTCCTCGTCGAATTTCAGCGCGCCCGTCTGCCATGCGTTGGAGCGGGCGACGATGTGGTCGATGTCGACGCTGTTCGCGCTCCGGTCGAAGTCGTAGGTCTCACCGGCGTAGGGGTCGGACAGTGTTCCCGCGAGGACGATGCAGCCGCGGGTAAGGGCCTTGAGTGTGATGGTCGTCAGGTCGCGGCGGAGCACGTCATTGCGGGTGTCGCAGCCGTTGTGGTCGGTGTCCGAGCGCCATTTGAACAGGTCACCGTCATAGCCGGTCTTCGGTGCCCGCCCCTTGACCGTGAGTTCGTCCAACATCGCCGAGGCGGTCCCCGCAGCCGAGCTGCCCGCCTTGCCTTCGTCTTCCCCGGCTCTGCTGTCGGTTCCCTCTGTTGACGTCGGCGCGGCAGTGTCGTCGGTCGGGGCCGCGTTGTCGGTCGGGGCTGCAGTGCTCTGAACCGGGGTCGGGTCGGCCGTGCTCGACGCGGCGGTGTCGACGGTCGGTTCGGCCGCCTCGGCGCACCCGGTGAGCAGGCCGAGGGTGAGGATGGCGGCGAGCGCCGGCAGAGTGCGTGGCCTCGACGGGCTCTTCGACCGCCCGTTGAGACGGTCGGTCGAGGAGGGGTTCGCGCTTGACGCGGGGCGGATGTGGTGCGGGGAAGGAGGCATGGGAAGACTTTCGGATGGTGCGTTCTCGAGCGCGACGGTTCAGACGTGGTCGTGGACCGAGCCGACGATGCCGTCGCTGCTCGGTCCACCAGACCAAGCGTAGATCGGCTCGCGCGGCAGCGGTACGGCACGGGCATCAAAGTGTCCCATTCGTTACAGGCCGGGGCCGCGATGAGTGTGCGATCGGGGTCGTCTGCCTGCCGTCGCCGGTGTGAAGGTGCATGATGGAAGGAGACGGTGAGCAGCCTCGGTGAGGAGGAGTTTCGATGCGACATGACGAGGAGCGTCCGCGGACCAGCGGTTTCCTGTCCGATGGGGTCGTGCCCGGTCATTGGACGCAGGTGCTCGCGGGAATGCGGACGAATGCGTTGACGTATCTCACCCTCGATGAGGTGCGTGCCGAGGCATCTCACCTGCTCATCCTCGCGCCGTCTCCCGAGGTGGCGCAGGCTTGCTTCGGAGAGCTGCTCGCTGAGTTTGCGGACGGCGCGGATGTGCCGACCGCCGAGGTGATCAAGCCGGGCGACCTCGTGCCGGATCGCGTCCCCGCGCGGACGTGGGTATTCTTGCCGCATCGACAGGATGGGTGGACCGAACTCGAGGAGACCTCGACGAAGGTGCGCCACGACTTGGTCACGGAGAACTCTGCACGCCGGCCCGAGGACAAGCTCATCCTCATGGAATACGGGATCAACCTGTGGATGTGGACCGAACCGCCCTCGAGCGGCGGCGACCCCGTCTGCCACGCCGGCGAGCTCATCAGCTGGGAGAGCGCCTGGGCGCTGGACGGTTCGTCGGTCACCACCGGCTTCGGTGTCGAAGGAGCAGGCGCCAGGGACGACATCTCCGACGCACCAGCTGCCGCGGGCGCGTCGGCCCGCCCGCCCATCTACTTCGGCCTGCCGTCCCTGCTGCGCCGCCGCCGCTGGGCCAACTAAACCCCCTACGCGTCGCCGAGCGGCGGGTCGCTAGACCCCCTGCGTCGCCGGCCGGTGGGCCAACTAGACCCCCTGCCTCGCCGAGCGGACCACTTAGCGCCGAGCGGACCGCTTGCAACTGGTTCGCTCGACGCTAAGTGGTCCGCTCGGCGCAGGGATTGGGCGAACGGGGAATCAGCGCGAGCACGCCCTCACGCCACTGCGACGACCGCTCCGGCGGCGATGAGCAGGATGAAGTAACCCCAGGCGTGGAGCATCTCCGGGATCTTCGGCACGCGGCGACGCAGCACCACGATGACCGGGATCGCCCCGATGAGCAGGGCCGCGGCCGAATAGAGGTCGAGCGACCCGACGATACCCGGGGCGCCGATGTTCGCATGGGCGGTGATCGTCACGAGCACGGCCGGGCTCATGATCACCAGGGTCAGGGGGTTGGCCAGCGTCGTCGCCACGGTCATCGTCGCCCCCGACCGCCGCATCATCGGCACTGTCATGACCGACCCGCCGACTCCGAGGAATGAGGCCAGACCGCCGATGGGCACGCCCCACACCGAAGAGATGCCGCGGCCACCCTCGCCGGTCTCCTTCCGAATACGGGTTCCCTGACGGAAGAATCCGGGGCGCAGCAGCAGGTCGATCGCGGTGATCGCGATATAGGCGACGAATCCCCATTGCAGCAGCGCTTCCGGTGCGAACCTGCCGCCGAAGGCCCCGAGCGCCCCACCGAGGGCGAGCAGGATGAGCAGCCACCACCGACCCTGCAGGTGGGCGAGCGTCTCCCGCTTCGTCGAGACCGTGGCGACGATCGCGTTGATGAGCATCACCAGCGCCGAGGTGGCCGCCGCGACCCGTGCGGTGTCGCTTCCGAGGTCGGCATCGACGATGGTGATGATCGGCACCGCGACGAACCCTCCGCCGAAGCCGAAGAGCACCGTCGTCAGCCCCACAAGGATGCCGATGAGTATGAGTCCGAGGAACTCCATGCCAGCCCGAGAGCCTCAGAGCCTGGCGACGAGCAGCGGCTGAGTCACTGACCCGACATATCCGAATTCGTCGGCGAGGTCACCGTCCGCGACACCGCGCCCATCCGGGCCGATATGAGTGCGAGCGTTCATATTCAGCCACTCCGATCGTGGTTCCCGCGCGAATGTCAGCGACAGCGAAGGCGGGATGAACGTCCACTCACCGTAGGGCACAGCGGACGAGACTCCGTTCGCCGAATCGGCCGCGATGACGAAGCGCTGGATCGGGCTCGTCTCCTCTCCGGCGACGAGCGGAATGCGCGGCCGGACCCAGACGTCGGCGGGCCCGAGCTTCTGCAGCCCTCCGGAGGCGAAACGCCATTCGATGGCCCGCCCGTAACCCCAGTCGGAGCCGATGCCCGGGAAGTACCGCTGTTCCTGCTCACCCGGCACCGAGGAGGTCGTGAAGTCCGTGGCCACCTCGGCGCTGGAATCCGGGGTCGAGCGCATCCGCCACGCGGTCGCGGTCACCGCCAGACGATCGTCGGCCCAGAGCTTCGCCTCGACGAGTTCGATGCGTTTGCCCGGACGCACGATGGTCGCCTCGGTGCGGATGCGTCCTTGGGGAATCGGACCGAGCATGTCGATCGTCAGCCGCCCGATGCTCATCGACTCGTCTTCTCTGACTCGTTCGACGGCGCGGGCGAGCAGGGCGGCGGGCGGTCCCCCGTGCTGCATCGCCGGATCCCACGGGCTCGTCGTTGCCACGGTCGAGTCGAACTCGTCGCTGCCGCGCGGAATGTAGAAGGCCTCGGGCAGAGGCGCGACCTCGTTGTCTGTCATGCAATCTCCTCAGTCGTCGAGAGTTACCGCCATTGTCTCCGAACTCAGTCGGCCTGCCGGGACGGGTGTCGACGGCGTCGTGCTTCGCCCGGAAACGCCCTGCCCCACCTGACGATCTTACGTCCGCGGCAGCGAAACGGTTTCCGGTGAGGATGACTTCGTGCGTCTTCGTCCATCCTGCGATCACCTGTTGTATCCAAGATGCATGCAAGATAGCGTGAACGGATCCGACCCTCCACAACGACGTGAGACAACTATGACCAGCCACATCCGCGAACAGGCCAAACTCATCACCGCCCAGCTCCTCTCCGGAGCCGGGATCGCCTCGGGCTACGCAGTCGGCGGGCTCCTCGCCGAGGAGATCACCGGGCAGACCTCGATGGCGGGGTTTGCGCAGATGAGCGTCATCCTCGGTGCCGGACTCATCGCCTATCCCCTCGCCGTCCTCGCCGGTCGCTCCGGCCGTCGCACGGCCCTGACCTTGGGCTTCGGCGTCGGCACGCTCGGCGCCGTGGTCGTCCTCATCGGCGTCGGACTGCAGTTCCTGCCGCTGTTCATGCTCGGGATGATGATGTGCGGGTCCTCGACCGCCTCAGGTCTGCAGGCCCGCTACGCCGCCGTCGACCTCGCCGATCCCGCGGCCGCCGGCCGGGCGATGTCACTGGTGGTGTGGGCGACGACCGTCGGGTCCGTGCTCGGCCCGAGCTTCACCGCTCCCGGCGCCCACCTCGGGCAGACGCTTGGCATGAACGGCCTGGCCGGGCCCTATCTCATCTCGATGGTCGCCTTCGCACTGGCCACCCTTGCCGCATCGACACTGACGAAGACCGTCACCTCCGGTGCTCCCACGGGGACGTCGACCGACACCGAGGCGGCCGCTGTCCGGCAGCCGATGAAGCTCGGCGAGGCGCTGCGCTTCGCTCTGGCCCGCCCGGTTCCGCTGTTTGCGATGGTCACGATCATCGCCGGGCAGATGATGATGACCAACGTCATGGTCATGACGCCGGTGCACATGGACCATCAGGAATTCAGCCTCGGCGCGATCGGCATCGTGGTGAGCATCCACATCGCCGGCATGTACGCCCTTTCACCCGTCTTCGGCTGGATGGCCGACCGGTGGGGTTCCGGCATCGTCATCGCCGGCGGGGCGGGCATCTTCACGCTCACGATCGTCCTCGGTGTCATCGACGCCATCGCTCCGGAGTCGTCGATGGTCCTCCTCAGCACAGCGCTGTCGCTGCTCGGCATCGGCTGGTCGATGTTCCTCATCGGCGGATCGTCGCTGCTGACCGCCTCGGTGCCGGCGCACGCGAAAGTGCCGCTGCAGGGCGCCTCGGATTCGGCGATGAATCTCGGCGGGGCGCTCATGGCTGCTCTCGCCGGGTCCGTGCTCGGCGCCGGCGGGTTCCTCTGGATCAATCTCATGGCCACGTTCGTGCTGCTCATCGCCGTCGGATTCTCGATCCGCGCGATCCCGCTGATGAGCTGGCCCGGACGCCGACCTCTCGCCGAGGCGGCCGACCGTTCGTCGGCAGCGCCGACCCAGCCGGAAGAGGTTGCGCCCGATCAGGCAGGAGGCGAGGAATGAGCGCGAAGACGGGACCGCTGAGCGCGGCCGAGCGCACCTATCAGGTGATCCGCAGGCAGATCCTCGACGGCGGGCACGCACCGGGGACGATGCTCGGCGAGGCGGCCCTGGCCACCGAGATCGGAGTCAGTCGCACCCCGGTGCGCGTGGCCCTGGCCCGGCTGCAGGACGAAGGATGGATCCGCATCTACCCCAAACGCGGGGCCGTCGTCCAAGGTATCGATGAGCGCACCATTGCCGAACTCGCCGACGCCCGCTATCTTCTCGAAACGACCGCGGTCGAGCGCGCTCCCGAGGCTCTGCGACAGCGCTTGGCCAGCTCGTTCGATGAGCTCATCACCCAGCAGCGAGCCGCCTTCGCCGAGGCGGACGTCGCCCGATTCATCGAACTGACCTTGGAGTTCCACCGCGGATTCGTCGAGGCCGGTGACAGTCAGGTGATGCTGGAGATGTATTCGCTGCTCTCCGACCGGCACCGGTTCGCCCTGTTCATGAACAGTTCTCACCTGCTCGCGCGCTGCGATGAGATCATCGCCGAGCACGAAAAACTGGTCGAACATCTTCGCAGCGGTGATGCCGCGGCATTCGCAGACACGCTGCGAGGACACATCGCAGAGAATTCCTCGCCTTCGCAGGGCGCCCGGGAGGCCGGGCCCGGATTCGGGCCATAGTTTCGGACAGCGGTGCGCGGCGCTGACCTCACCCGGGTCCGGCTTCCGCGTGGGCCCGGCTCTTACAGCAGGCGCCGTCCGAACACGATCATGACAGAGCTAAGATGACGAGCAATGTCTGACGATCCTCCATCATTCGGCACTCAGCCGCCCCCTCCCCGGCCTGTCTCTCTGATCATCGCCGTTGCGACGGTCCTCATCGTCGGCCTGACTCTGCGGATCCCGACCATCTCCCTGGCCCCGCTCGTGCCGACCATGATGGAGGACACCGGTCATGGGGAGACGTTCCTGTCGCTGCTGACGAGCATCCCCCTGGTGCTCACTCTGCTTGCCGCTCCCGTCGCCCCACCATTGGCGAATCGCTTCGGACGCGGTCGTGTCGTGAGCATCGCACTCGTGGCGATCGCGGCGGGCATGGCGCTCCGGTCGACTCCCGGTGACGCGCCCCTGCTCCTCGGCACAGGACTTCTGGGGTTCTCGATCGCCATCCTCACCGTCCTCGTTCCTTCGATCATCAACGCCGAACGCACCGAGATCCGGTCGCGACTGACCGGAACCTACTCGATGTCGCTGAGCCTGGGTCCTGCACTGGCACTCGGTCTGACCATCCCACTCCGGGAGGCCACAGGCCTCAGCTGGCGCGGCACGCTGCTGGTGTGGGCCCTGTGCACGGTGATCGCCGCGGCACTCTGGCTCGTCTACATCCGCATTCCTCATGTCGCGGCCGCCTCGGGCGCACACCGAGGACGGGCCGCCTCGGCGAGTGGGGGCGAGCGACGCGCCGAGGCTGTTCTCTCCGATGCCAACGTATGGTTCCTGGCGCTCTTCCTGGGTGTCACCTCGCTGACGTTCTACACCACCTCTGCGTGGCTGCCAGCCGTCTTCGTCCTCGACGGGATGCCCGCTCAGGCAGCAGGCGGCTTCACCTCACTCATCAGCATCGTCGCCATCCCCTTCGGTCTCATCGCCCCGATCGCCATCCGGCGCGGACTCTCGCGGTTCATCGCGCCCGCGGCCCCGCTGCTCGCCGTCCTCGGCCTGGTCCTGCTGCTGATGATGGGCGCGGCCGGAGCGCTGCCCATCACCATCCTGCTCGGCATCTCCCAGGGGCTGTGCCTCGGCGCATCCTACGACCAGATCGTGAAGTTCGGCCGCTCGCCGGCTCACACAGCCTCGGTCTCAGCCGTGACATCGGCCGTCGGAGTGGCGCTGGCGGCCATCGGTCCTTTCGCCTTCGGGCTCGGGCTCGAAACCGCCGGCTCATCCGTGGTCTCGGTGATCGGCCTGGCCGTCATCGTCGTCGTGCAGTCCCTCATCGGGCTGCGCACCTCTAAGCTGTGACGCGGTCCCCGGCACTGGACATCGAACCGAACGCGGGGCAAGTGCTGTCCAACATACCGAACGCAGGTCGCAGACCCTCCGCGACGAAACCGAACGGGGCATGACCACTGACACAGGTGGACTCGCCGCAGTAGGGTGAGGACATGGAGCACAGATATCTGGGAAACAGCGGCCTGAAGATCTCCGAGATCACCTACGGAAACTGGCTGACGCACGGATCGCAGGTGGAGAACGACACGGCCACGAAATGCGTGCACGCCGCCCTCGACGCAGGGATCTCGACCTTCGACACCGCCGACGTCTATGCGAACACCGTGGCCGAACAGGTCCTCGGCGACGCACTGGCCGGCCAGCGGCGCGAATCGCTCGAGATCTTCACCAAGGTCTACTTCCCCACCGGTCCGAAGGGGCACAACGACACCGGCCTGTCGCGCAAACACATGATGGAGTCGATCAACGCCTCGCTGCGCCGGCTCGGCACCGATTATGTCGACCTCTACCAGGCCCACCGCTACGACTATGAGACCCCGCTGGAAGAGACGATGCAGGCCTTCGCCGATATCGTCCGCGCCGGCAAGGCGCTCTATATCGGGGTCAGCGAATGGAACGCCGATCAGCTGCGCGCCGCCCACCACATGGCGAAGGATCTGGGCATCCAACTCGTGTCGAACCAGCCGCAGTACAACATGCTCTGGCGCGTCATCGAGGAGCGCGTGATCCCGACGTCGAAGGAACTCGGCATCTCGCAGGTCGTGTGGTCGCCGATCGCCCAAGGTGCGCTGACCGGCAAATACAAGCCCGGCCAGCCGGTTCCCGCCGGCTCGCGAGCCACGGACGAGAAGGGAGGCTCCGACTTCATCAAGAGCCGCTACCTCCACGACGACATGCTCACAGCGATCGAAGACCTCGAACCCATCGCCGCCGATCTGGGTCTGACGATGGCGCAGCTCGCCGTCGCCTGGGTGCTCGCCAACGACAACGTCGCCACCGCACTCGTCGGCGCTTCACGCCCCGAACAGATCGCCTCGAACGCTGAAGCCGCCGGGGTCACGCTCACTCCCGAGGTCCTCGCCCGCATCGACGAAGTCCTCGGCGACCTGCCGGAGACGGACCCGACGAAAACGCAGTCACCGCCGA
This sequence comes from Brevibacterium sp. FAM 27836, assembly GCF_051351055.1. Classification (NCBI taxonomy): domain Bacteria; kingdom Bacillati; phylum Actinomycetota; class Actinomycetes; order Micrococcales; family Brevibacteriaceae; genus Brevibacterium; species Brevibacterium sp. FAM 27836. The sequence goes on along the minus strand of NZ_CP195711.1, from coordinate 2,684,011 downwards.
CGAGGCTGACCTGAGTCCGCAAGGATTCGTGCCACGAACTCTTCGTCCGACTGGGGATTTTGACCGGTGTAGAAGTCCCCGTTGATGGCGTACGGCCGCAGGGGAACGCGGCATTTCTCGTACCTGGTCCCTGCAGCGACCGGTGCGTGGCACAGCAGCGCCAGCGGTAGTCCTGCTCTCAGGTGGCGCTTGAGGAGCTCACCGGAGACCTCGTCGAACGCGAGATCTTCCATGGACCCGTGCCTGCCTAGATAGAAGACGACGTCGTAGTCCGCCTCGTCAACGGCGGCGTTGCCGAGGCTGAGCTCGTCGAGCGTGGGACGAGCGCTCCGCGAACTCGCGGCCGGCGGGTGCATGTCCGCCATGTTCACGCAGATGAATAAGGGCCGCGGCGGACTCGACATCGCCGGCCAGGTGCTGCTTGCTCTACCCGGTGACGAATGCTGACTTCTCAACACCGTCCTACGAGCATTTCACTGAAGGCTTCCATCTCACCCAGGTTGGGACGAAAAGGTTCTGGGATCAGTACACGACCGACCCCGATCAGCATCGAGAGAGGTACGCCTCACGCTTCAGACACCCGATAAGGATCTGGTTGGCCTGCCCACGACACGCGTCATCATCGACGAGACGAATGTACTCCGTATCGAAGGCGAGCAGTATGCGAAGTCGACGCTGGTCGCGCGCAGACCCGCCATCGGTGCCCTCCGGAAGGCGCTCGGCACCGTTCCCTGACCTCACTCCTCGCGTGGAGCCGACGATCTCAGACCCGCCGAGGAGGCCCCGTCGATCCGCGGACGACGAGCGCCACAGGTTCGCGATGGTTGCCCAAGGTCGAGTCGGTGAGTCGGAGGTATGTCTGCCGTCCCATTTCGCGCAGATCCGCCTTGATCGTCGTCAGCCCCGGCTGGAGCAGGGCCGATGTCGACAGATCGTCATGGCCGACCACGGAGACATCGGCTCCGACTGACAGTCCCTGCTGTCTGACTGCGTGGTAGACATAGGCGGCAGTGTGGTCCGAGTTCGTGATGATGGCGGTGGGCCGTTGTCCCGGCGCAGCAGCGAACACGCCTCTCAGGTGGTCGGTCAGTCCGTCACCGCGGAGAGACGCATGAATCGGCATCGGCTCCAGGCCCCGAACCGAACACAGACGCAGGTACTCATCGAAGCGATCGCGATCGGGCATGAGATCGGCCGGCGCCGACAGCAGGGCGATGCGACGGTGTCCCAGGTTCTGGAGATGGTCGAAGGCCAGACGTACCGCGGAGACGTCATCCGGAGTGACGTGGGGAACTTCCGGTGCGGCGGCCAGGGTGGCATTGACGATGACCAGGGGCGTGTCCGGCTGCAGACTCTGCCAGAGCTTCACCGCAACGGCGTCGCCGACCGGCACGATCGCCAGACCGGCAGGTCTCCGGGACGCCAGCGAACGGACATGTGCATCCTCTCGCGCCGGGTCGAACTGCGTGTCAGTGGCGAGAATGGAGACGCCGTCCGGTTCGGCGTTCTCCTGCATCCCCATGAGCAGTTCGTTGAAGAACGGATTGGCGACGTTGCGGACGACCAGCCCCATCGTCATCGCCTTGCCGGTGCGCAGCTCGCGTGCCCGCGGATCGGGCTGATAGCCGAGTTCTGCTGCCACTTCGAGGATGTGCGATCTCGTCGCTTCGGACACCCCAGGTCGTTTGTTGAACACGAAGCTGACGAGAGATGGTGAGACGCCTGCGGCCTCGGCCACCGTTCGCACTGTGGGCCGTCGCCCCGCGTGTGCTCCAGAGCGCCCTGATGCCACCCCGTCCTCCTCGTCTCGACGGCTCATCGTCTCATCACCGCTGCGCAGGCGGAAAGCGCTCTCACATTACCGCGGATCCCGAGCCAGGGACTTCAGCAGCTCGGGCGACACCGGGACAAGGAGATCCTGGTTACGGTCGGCCGGCGACCCCTGCGCGTGGAGACCGCCGACGGAGCCAGGATCGTTTGCGCCGATCTCCCGATGCAACGACGCCAGATCGGCCAGATCGAGAGAACCGTCCGGCGCGGCCGGAACCTGCGAATCCACCATCGTGGTCCGCACCCTGAGCGCCTCGGCACCCGCGAAGATCTCGATGCTTCGAAACTGCACCGGCCATTCTGCGATGGATGCAGTCGACACTTCCCAGAAGCCGCCGCTCGCTCCCGGACGCGGAGTGATCTTGTTGATGTGAGTGTGGCCCGAGAGCCACAGGGCGACATTGCCGAACCGGTGGAGCAGCGCCTCGACGTCGGCGGCGAGGTGGCGCTTTCCCTTCTCCTCACCGTCATCGTAAGTTTCGCCTCCGAAGTCATTCGTCATCGTCGACAGGCCGTGGTGGGAGGCGATGACGACGATGCGATCCTCACCATCCGCCTGCACAGTGCTCCCGTCGACCGCGCGATAGCGGCTGTGCACTTCGGCTAGCCTCTCTTCCAGCCAGACGAATTGGGCATCATCGACGCAGCCGTCGACGTGACCGGCGATATTGGTGGTGTCCAAGACGATCATCCTGATCCCGGGAAGCCCGTCGTAGACATAGTAGGCATGCCCTGTGGTGAAGTTGTCCGCCGTGAATCCGTGGCCGCTCGGCGCCCCGGGTGCCGCGAGGTGCTGTTCGATGTACTCCCGCTTCGACACCATTCGGCGATCGTCCCGCGCTTCTATCTCGTCAGCGCGGCCCGTCGACACCCATGTGGGGTCCTCGACATAGGCGGAGAGCTTGTCACCGCTCGGAGCATCTGCGGGACGGTCGACCGGCTTCGACGAGCCGGTGAGGATGTCGTTGTAGCCCTCCGGCCGTGCGGCACGCCCCTGCACTAGGCAGTCGTGATTGCCGAAGCAGCTCAACCAGGGAATCCTCAGGCCGACGGCGTCGAACGGCTGCACCGAGGCGGCTACGGCGCCGGGATAGGTAGGCAGACCGAGGCTCGACTTCCAGACGTCCTCCGACCACGGCTCCGGGTTGTAGTAATGGTCGTCGCCTAGGCCCACGGGGGCATCGGAGAATCCGCGGGTGCCGGCGGCGGGTTCGATCCGCCCTCCCTCGAGACAGTTGAGGAACGTGGTGAGTTCATTGTGCTGCGCTGAGTCAGTGTTATCGCCGGTCGTGAGGGCGAGAGTCCACCTCTCGGGGTCCTCTGCGGCGAAAGCATTCATGCTGCGCACGATGAGTTCGATCGCCTGGGCCAGCATGAATTCCTGTGGGCGGTACGCAGGGAGCATCCGCTCCCAGCCCTTCTCCCCGACAAGCCGCTGAAGGAACTCCACTCTGCTCGGAGAGGCGAGATCTGCGATCTGGAAGTCCGTGAAATGGATGAGTCCGGCCATCGACCTCTCATCGGCTCTCGGACCTCCGCCCGAGCTCTGCGACATCAGGTCTCGGCGCTCGAGGTGGGGTTCGCCCGGGCCACGGTGCAGCCGACGGTAAGGTCGCTCTTCGCCGGGAACCAGCGTCGATTCGACCGAGGACACCACCGGGATACGGTTCTGCTCAAACACGAGCGGCCTCCTCGAAGTTGATCTCCTCCAGGCTGCGGTTCTTCGTCTCCGGAGCCATGAACACGCAGATCAGCAGACCGGCCGCGCCGACAGCGGCGAAGACCCAGAGAGCTGCGTTGTTCCCCCACGCGGCCACGAGGTTCGGAAACGCCAGCACGCCCAGAATTGATCCAATGCGGCTCACCGAGGTCGCGAGGCCCGATCCCGTTGCCCGCAGGGATGTCGGGAAGAGCTCGGTCGGATAGACGAAGTTGAGGATGCCGCCGCCGGAGTTCGCGAAAAGGACGGCGATGCTGAACAGAACGACGAGGAAGCCGAAGCTCGGTCCGACGACGGCGGCCAGCACGATGAGGGCAGCTGTGAGACCGGCGAAGGATGTGATGATGAGCGGACGCCGTCCCCAGGAGTCGACGAGGTTCATGCCGATGACGGAACCGACCAGCCCGAGAAGCGCGATGACTCCGGACCCGATGATCACACTGACGTGGGAGCCGCTGGTGAACGGCTCCAGAATGGTCGGTGTATACATAGAGATTCCGTAGTAGGCGGTGGCATAGCAGAACCAGAATCCGCAGACGAAAAGGGTGCGTCGGCGCTGTATACCTACGAAAAGCTTCGACGACTCGCCCGGCTTGGGGCGATCGTCGCCCGCGATCTCCGTCGCGGTCGGGCGCACGCCGGTGACCTTTTCGACGACGTTCTTAGCGTCTTCGGCTCGCCCGTGAGCGAGCAGCCAGCGCGGCGATTCGGGGAGCTGAACGCGGAAGATGAAGACGATGAGCGCGAAAGCCGCTCCCACCAGCAACAGCGCGCGCCAAGCGAAGTCTCCCAGCGGCAAGACTACGAGCCCGACGAGATAGGCGGCGACGGCTCCGACGAACCACATGGCGCCGAGGGAGGTGGAGAGCTTCCCTCGTCCCTTCTTGGAGGCGAATTCGGACACGATGGTCGCCGAGATCGGATAGTCGGCCCCGATCCCGATGCCGAGCAGGAACCGGAAGATGATGAGCTGCCAGACGTCTTGGGAGAACGCGGTCAGCGCCGCGAAAATCACGAAGGCGAGCAGGTCGATGACGTACATCGCTTTGCGGCCGAACCGGTCGGTGAGATTGCCGAGCACGGCGGCGCCGATGAATGAGCCGATGATCGCCGAGCTGGTGATCAGCGACTTCTCCCAGGCACCGACGTCCCATTCGTTGGCGATCATCGGGAGGGCGACCGCGATGACAGTCAGGTCGAACCCGTCGAGGAAGGTCCCACCTGCCGACAGGAGCGTCACCTTCCGTTGGAATCGTTTGGTCTTGGGGCTGTCGAAGCCGTCGAAATTCATGTCCTGCCACCTCGTCGTCTCTGAGCGCACGAATCGAGACGGACGCCGCCCCGAAATCCAGGTTGCTAAATCGATTTAAACGCTACACTGGCAAAAGTGTGCCGCACAAGCAATCGCCGGATGGAATCCGGTGGCGGCACGAGAATTCATCTCCACGCCACACTCACGCAAGACACTGCCGAGCATCGAATCGTCGAAAGCAGAACCGACACTTCAAGGAGCTGACCAGTATTGTCGAATGAACGCAACGGCGCTTCGAGACTCTGGGCGCTGCGACACGGTGAGAGTCGCGCCAACCGGGAGGGCGTCATCGTCAGCCGCCCGGGCACCGAGGCGTTCTTCTGGGCGAAGCTGACCGAATTGGGCCGAGAACAGGCCGCCGCAGGCGCGCGGGCCAATCCCCTCGCAGCCGATGCGCTCGTCATCACGAGCGACTTCGCACGCGCCCGGGAGACCGCTGAGATCGCTGCAGAGATCTGGGGCACGGGCGAGCCCCGCGTAGACACCCGCCTGCGAGAGCGGGACTTCGGATCGCTCGAGGGAGGCTCCTCCGCTCTTTACGACGGCGTGTGGGCCGCGGATACGCATGGCAGCCCCCTTCCGCCCGGAGTCGAAACGCCGGCCGAGGTCGCACTCCGCACGCGTAGCCTCGTGGAAGAGCTGCTACGTGCGCATGCGCCCTCGGACATCGTCCTCGTGGCGCACGGGGATGTCCTGCAGATCGCCGAGGCGTGGCTGCGCGGAATGACCCCGACCGCACACCGCACCCTGCCCCATCTGCGCAATGCCGAGCTCCGGCTCCTCACCTCGATGCCCGCCCGTTCGTCCAGCTTCACCCAGCACCCACGTTGATGAAATCACACTGACCCGGGGCTGCCTCGGCGAGAGCCGTGCGCTAAACTGCATGAGACCATTATATAACTTGGGAATTTATTCTCTGGGCGCGATGAGGGGCCGAATCGGCACGCATTCTCAGCAGGAGGCGTGTCGAGAGAAGAGACGCAGCGGACTATGAAGTGAAGGGATGCCATTGACGAACGGAGACAGCAACCAGCAGGACCCGGCAGACCGCACCCCGATCAACCGGAACCTCGTCCTCGCGGTCCTCGTCTCCGGCGCATTCGTCATCATCCTCAACCAGACCCTGCTCAACACCGCCCTGCCGGCGTTCATGGACTACTTCGACATCACCTCGGGCGCTGCCCAGTGGGTGACGACGAGCTTCATGCTCGTCAACGGCATCATGATCCCGGTGACCGCCTTCCTCATCCAGAAGTTCACCACCCGCGGACTGTTCTTCACTGCGATGGGCCTATTCATCGTCGGCACCCTCGTGTGCGCCATAGCGCCGGTCTACCCCGTGATGCTCATCGGCCGTGTCATCCAGGCCTCGGCCGGCGGCATCATCATGCCGCTGATGCAGACGATCCTCTTCGCGATCTTCCCTGTCGAGAAGCGCGGCTCGGCGATGGGCACCTTCGGCCTCGTCATCGCCTTCGCCCCGGCGATCGGACCGAGCCTCTCCGGCTGGATCGTCGACCACCTGCCCTGGCAGGTGCTGTTCTACATGATGCTGCCGATCGCCATCATCGATCTCGCCGTCGCCTACTTCCTGCTCAAGAACGTCACCGAACGCACCTTCCCCCGCCTCGACATCCTCTCGATCATCCTCTCCACCTTCGGCTTCGGCGGTCTGCTCTTCGGCTTCGGCACCGCCGGTGACGCGGGGTGGATCAGCGCCGAGGTGCTCGTCCCGCTGGCCATCGGCGCGGTGACGCTGACGCTGTTCATCCTGCGCCAGTCCAAGCTCGAGCAGCCGATCCTCGAGTTCCGCATCCTCCGCTACCGGATGTTCACCCTCAATACGCTGCTGGGCATGTGCGTGTTCATCGTCATGGTCGGCGGCATGATGGTGCTGCCGCTGTACATGCAGAACATGAACACCTTCTCGGCCATGGAGTCGGGCCTGGCCCTGTTGCCGGGAGCTGCCGTGATGGGGCTGATGTCGCCGGTGACCGGCCGCATCTTCGATGCGATCGGCGCGAAGTGGCTGGCCGTCGCCGGTTTCACTCTGCTCACGGGCACGACGTTCATGTTCGCCCGCCTCGAACCGGACACGTCGTTCGTCTACCTCGCCGTCGTCAACACCGTTCGGATGTTCGGCGTGGCCATGGTGATGATGCCGGTGACCACGGCGGCACTCAATCAGCTGCCCTCACACCTCATCCCGCACGGCACCGCGCTGAACAACACCATGCGTCAGATCGCGGCGTCCGTCGGCACCGCGGCCCTGGTGACGATCATGGTCTCGGCGGCCCGGAACCCGGAGGCCTACGGCGCGGCCGGACTGGTCCACGGCGCGAATGTCGCCTTCTTCGTCGCCGCCTGCGTCGGCGTCCTGGGCATTCTCGGATCGTTCTTCATCAGGAACTCCCACGGGCTCGAGGCGGGGCAGAAGAAGACGACGAAGAAGTAGCCTCAGGCTGTCCCTCCACCATCTGCCACGAGGTGCGCGGCCACGGCTCGGGCCTGCTTGAGCGCGTCCTCCGGCTCCACTGCGCCACTGAGGACAAGCGTGGCGTAGCCGTGGACGAGAGACCAGGCGGCCACCCCGAAATCGGCGTCCGGACCCGACCGGGTCTCGGCCACGCTGACCGAGAGAGCGGCTCCGGCTCGCTGACGCGCAGCCGCGAGATCCGCATCATCTTCGCGCAGCAGCCGAGGCTGGAACATCACGGTGAAGTGTGAGGGGCAGGCCAACGCGAACTCCACATAGGCGACACCGCGGGCGACGAGCCCGTGTTCGTCGCCGCCGGCATCTGCCGCGCCGTCGCGGCGATCACCGACGGAGTGGGCCCCGCCTCCGTCTCCGAACCCGCTCATCGCCTCCGCGAGCAGGTCGAACCCTTCGGCCGCGAGCGCCGTGAGCAGCCCGGCCTTGTCGCCGAAGTGATAGGTCGGCGCGGCATTCGAGACACCCGCCCGCTTCGCCAGAGCCCGCATGCTGAGTTTGGCGACGCCGTCCTCGGCGATCGCCGAGGCGGTCTGTGCCAGCAGCGTCCGCCTCAGATCCCCATGATGATAAGTCACACTTCGATCGTACCCGAGCAAACTTTCCATTGAAAAGATATTTTTCGGCGCTGTGTTCCGTCACCGGCCGCGAGGTCGGGCGAAACCGGCGCCGGCAGAAGCGGAGGACGCGTCACCGCCCTGAGTGCCGTTCCTGCACGGTCCGCGCAATCCATGACAGAGCCCCGGCGAGCAGCAGGGCCAGAGCACACAGCAGGAACGTCGACGACGATCCGAGATAGGTGAAGCCGAGCCCGCCGACCACTCCGGCGATGGCGAGACCGATGTCGAAGTTCATGTTCCACGCGACGCTGGCACGACTCGGCGTGCTCACCGAGGAGAAGGCCATGACAAGGCTCGCCGACTGCATGGTGCCCAATCCCAGACCGATGATGAGCATCGCGATGAACAGCGTCCCACCATAGAGGATCACGGCGCAGACCAGACCGATCGCGGCCAAGACGAGGCCGAGGATGTTGAGCGCGAAGGGCGGGAAGCTGTCGGCCACGTTGCCGGCGACGAAGCGTCCGATCACCGCCGAGACCTGCATGCCCGCAATGAACACGGCCGCTGCAGACACCTCGTCGCCCGGCCCGAAGCCGACGATGATGCCGAAGACGATCATCCCGACAAGGAACGGCGAGAGCATGAGGACGAGGCCGAGTGCACCACCGGCCCGGCGTCCGGCCCAGCGCAGGTTCCGCTTCTCGTTGCGCCCGGATCGGACCTCGACGGCGCCACCGCCATTGTCCGAGGTGCCGGCTTCGCCCTGCCCCCGCCGAGGGGCCCGCCCGGGAACGAACTTCAGCACCGTCGGGACGGCCAGGAGCAGACAGACGCAGACGATGATGCGGAACACCGAGATCGGGATCGTCTCCACCAGCCACAGTCCCAGCGGAGCACCGACGGCGGCGGCCAGGGAGGTGATTCCACCGAAGAAGCCGAGCGCCTTGCCGATCCGTCCCGGCGTCGTCGTGGCCGGCACCGCAGCATTGGCGAGGACGACGAAGAGACCGAACCCGATGCCTCCGCAGAGACCGGCGAGGACCAGCGCCGGCAGTGCCGGGCTGACGAACAGCCCGAGGAGCTGGCCGAGGAACTGCAAGACGATCGCGAACAGCAGCGAACCCTTGAAGCCGAACACACGACCGGCCCACGGTGCGAAGGACTGGACGGCGATGACGCCGATCATCATCGTCGTGAGCACGGATCCGCCGGTGACCGTCGACAGTCCGCTGGCTGCTGCGATCGTCACCGTCGTCGAATAGGTGAAGAAGAAGGCCGAGAAGCCGAACATCGCCGTCCACACCAAGCCCAGCAATGCCGGCGTGTAGGTCCGCTGGTGATGATGTTCAGGGCTCATAGTCCGAGGTTACGACATCTGAGCCTCCCCTGCTGTACGCACAGACATGTCGACCGGCGAGCCTGCTATCAGCAGAGACGCCTCAACCGGCGAGCCTGCCGGCGGCCAACAGCGCGGGGATCACCTCGTTGCGGGTCAGGGGCGCGAACTGGCGGTCCGCGGTGTCGGCCGGCAGCGGGGAGATGGGAAACCATCCGGCCTCGGCGATCTCGGCCAGGTGCGCGATGTTCTCGACATCGAGTCCGTCCGGCAGACCGTCGTAGCAGAACACATCGCCGATGACCCGATGATCGGCCTCGTTCGCGGCAGCGGCGGTGAATGTGCCCAAGGGCTGCAGCCGAGCTGAGCGCAGATCGAGTCCGAGCTCCTCGGCGATCTCTCTGACGATGGTGTCCTCGGCGGACTCCCCCGTCTCGGGCTTCCCACCGGGCAGCATGAACGCTGTGGTGCCCGCCTTGCGGACCATGAGCAGTTCCTCCCGCTCCGGGTGGAGGAGGACGAGCGCGGAGACGCGGATATCGTTCATTCCGACCACACCCCGGAGGTGCCTCGGCGGTGGGAGTCGAGCAGGTGGGTGTCGACCATGCCCACGGCCTCCATAAGGGCGTACATCGTGGTGGGGCCGACGAATCGGAACCCCTTCTTCTTCAGTGCCTTCGACAGTGCCGCGGATTCCGGCCCGGTGGTCGGGACTTCAGCGACGGTGCGCGGGCGCGGCGTCTGTGCCGGTCTGAACGACCAGAGGAACGCGTCGAGTCCGCCGTCTTCGCGCAGTTCGATGACGCGCGCGGCATTGCTGATGCAGGCTTCGATCTTCCCGCGGTGACGGATGATGCCGGCATCGCCGAGCAGCGCATCGATCTTCGCCTCACCGAAGGCCGCCACGGTCTCGGGGTCGAAACCGGCGAAGACCTCGCGGAAGCGTTCCCGCTTCTTGAGAATCGTCAGCCACGACAGTCCGGCCTGGAATCCTTCGAGGCTCATCCGCTCGAACAGTCCCGCTTCGTCGTGGATGGGCAGCCCCCACTCGGTGTCGTAGTAGCTCAGGAGCAGCGGATCGCCGTACGCCCACGGGGAGCGGGCCAGCCCGTCCTCACCGACGACCGCTCCCCCGCTGGCGGCTGACTGTGGTTCTTCGTCCATGAGGCAACCGTATCGCGACCGACTGACGCGGCTGCCCGGAGGACCGGATCGCGAATGTCAGACCGCTCGACTAGGGTGCGGCCATGACCTCTGTGCTGTTCCTCGGATTCGGCGCCATCGGCCGCCACATCGCCCAACTCCTCACCCCCGAGATCACCGCCGGCACGCTGACTGTGACCGCCCTGGTCTCGGACATGGCCAAGCACGCCGATCGCCCCCATCACGGCGCCGAGGTGGTCGACCTCGCCACGCTCACCGCCGACCTCGGCGAACCGAGCCCGCCACCGACAGCATCGCCCATCCCGTCACCGTCGCCGTCGCCGTCACCGAGGATGTTCGACGACTTCGACATCATCGTCGAATGCGCCGGGGTCCCTGCCGCCGCCCGGTTCGGTCCCGCTGTCATCGCCGCGGGCAAGCCGCTCGTGCTCACGAGCGTCGGTGCCCTCGCCGAGGCCGCAACCCGCGCGGCGCTGCTCGCCGGGCCCGGTCGCCTGCACGTGACGAATGGAGCCATCGGCGGACTCGATGTGCTCGAAGCCGCGGCACAGGCCGGTGGACTCGACACGGTCGAGATCACCACGTCAAAGGAGGCGACAGGGCTCATCCGACCGTGGATGTCCGAGACCGAGGCCGACCGGCTCCGCGCTCTTCGCCCTCAAGACGGTCCCGTGAGCGTCTTCGCTGGCAACCCCGCCGAGGCGATCGTGAAGTTCCCTGCCAACGTCAACATCGCGGTCGCCTTGGCATGGGCCATCCGCGGCCTGCCGGGAGCCTCTGCGCACACCGGAGGCGGCCTGCCCACCGGTGCCGACTCCGGGATCGAGGTCTCTCTGCTCGCGGACTCTCTCCAGCGGGTGCGGGTCGAACTCCTCGCCGTCGCCGGCCAGACCCAATCGGCGCACCAGGTTCGGGCGGCAGGATCGGCCGGCGAGTTCGCCTTCGACATCCGTTCGACCCCGAGCCCGGAGAACCCGGCCACCAGTGGTCTCACCGCCCTGTCGGTCACCCGCACCCTGCGCCGCGCGATCCGCGCATAAGCGCTCATCCACCGCTCGGCCGCCTCGGCGAAGGTCAGCCGCTGACCCGCTCGGCCGCCTCGGTGAGGCAATGACAACGCCCGGGACCATCGACCCATAGGTCGGTGTTCCCGGGCGTCGATCTCCGCGTGAGGACATCAGACTTCACTGAGGACCTCAGCGCCGGTGTCAGTCCTCGCCGGTGGCGATGTTCTCCTGCAGCTGGAGGAATTCGACGTGACGTTCGTACTGGTCGAGCACGTCATCGATGATCTGCTCCTTCGAGAAGCCCATGATGTCGTAGCCCTGACCGGTGCCGCCGTCGAGGTAGACCTCCATGCGGTAATAGTCCTCGCCGGAACCGCGGGGGACCATACCGCCGAAGGAGGGCACGCTGACCTTGTGCGGCCAGACCTGGTAGCGGAAGGGGTACTCCCCTTCCCCGTCGACCTCGAACTGGATGAGTTCGCCGTCTTCGACGAAGATGCCTTCGTTGTCGACGCGGCCGCAGCGGGAACTGATGCCTCGGCCTTCCATCTCTTCGGCCACCTCGGTGAGGGTCGGGGTGAGCACCTTCCGTTCGAACTCACGGGCACGAGCCTCGTTCGGGAAGGACAGGACACGGCCCAGCTGACGCTGCCAGGTCTCGTGGCCGGGACCGCGGGAGCGGCGGGCCAGAGAAGCGGGCAGGCTCGTGTCGATGCTGTCGACCCGGTGTGCTTCGACCCGCAGCGCCTTGTACAGACCGATCATCACGAGGATGACGACGAAGGCGAAGGGCAGGCCCATGATCACCGTCGCATTCTGCAACGCTCCGATCCCGCCGACGAGCAGCATCGACACCGTCAGGGCGCCGGTGGACAGTGCCCAGAAGATGCGCAGACCGGCACGACCGTCCTCCTGCGGGTTGCGCAGATTGGACGACAGATTCGCCATCACCAGGGCAGCGGAGTCCGCAGTGGTGACGTAGAACAGCAGGGCCGTGATCGTCGCCAGACCGGCGATGAAGGTGAAGGCCGGGTAGCGGGAGAGCAGATCGTAGAAGCCGCCCTCGGGGTTGAGAATGACCGACTCGCCGAACTTCTTGTCACCGCTGCGGATGACGTCCAGCGCCGAGTTTCCGTAGATCGAGATCCACATGAAGATGTAGATGAACGGAATCGTCAGGGTGCCGAGCACGAACTGGCGGATGGTTCGTCCGCGCGAGATGCGAGCGAGGAAGAGGCCGACGAACGAGGCGAAGGCGATCCACCAGGCCCAGAAGAACAGGGTCCAGTCGGTCATCCACGTGCCGGTGTCCTCAAAGGCGAAGGTCTGTCCGGCCATGTTCGGGAACAGGCGGATGAAGTCGGTGACGTTGAGGACGAGCGCATTGAGCAGGTACTGGGTGTTGCCGGCCACGAGCACCCACAGGCTCAGCCCGATCGCGAGGACGACGTTGAGAATGGACAGGAACTTGATGCCCTTGTCCACACCCGACACGGCAGAGAGAGTTGCGACGCCGACGCCGACGACGACGATGCCGACCTGAGTGGCGGTGCCGATCGGAATCCCGAAGACCGTGTTGAGACCGACGTTGACCATGACGACGCCGATGCCCAACGAGGTGGCCACACCGAAGATCGTGCCCAGCAGAGCAGCGAGGTCGACGGTCTCGCCCAGTGCACCTTGGACCCGTTTGCCGAAGATCGGGGCCAGCGCCGAACGGATCGCCAGCGGCATGTTCATCCGGTAGGCGAAATAGGCCAACGCCATACCCATGAGCGCGTAGAGACCCCAACCGCTCAGTCCGTAGTGGAACAGCGCCCACACGGTGGATTCGCGAGCGGCGTCGACCGTTTCGGCTTCGGTGCTCGGCGGAGTCAGATACATCGTGACCGGTTCGGCCACGGCGAAGAACATGAGGTCGGTGCTGATACCGGCGGCGAAGAGCATCGACGCCCAGGCCACAAGACCGAACTCGGGCTTCGAGTGCTCGGGACCGAGCTTCGTATTGCCGTAGCGGGAGGCGGCGAGGTAGATGACGAAGACGAGCACGGCGAGAACGAGGAGGACGTAGAACCATCCGAACCAGTCGGAGGTCCAGCCGACGACGGCGCCGAGAACCGCCTCGGCATTCGCGGGGGCGATAAGCGCCCAGAGGGTGATCGCCAGGGTGCCGAGGGCTGCGGCGATGAATACCCGCTTATTCACCGGCGGCAGCGAGGGCTTCGCACCGCCCTTCGTCTCTCCCTTCGAGTCACCCGGCGGGGTGTCGAGTGATGCTGACATGTGTGAGCTCCTTATCCGGACGCGGTCGCGTCGTGTCATCGGACCCGGTCGAACAGCATGCTCAACCGAGCGTGATCAACGATTGTTGCGTAATGGAAAGTTCCGTCCTTGCCCGCTCCCTATGACTGGAGATGGCCAACATCGGAGGTTACCACAGAGACACATACGGTCACTTCCCAGGGTGGTCACAGCCGACTTACAGGTCGGCGGATCACACTCCGCCGCGGGCCGGTGCGAGTCAGAGGGAGACGAGGAGGAGTGCGGCGGCCATCACCACCCCAGCGCCGAGGAACGTGATGACGGTGTAGCCGAGGATGTCGCGCATCTTCAGCCCGGCGATCGCGAGCACCGGCAGCGCCCAGAACGGCTGCAGCATGTTCGTCCACTGGTCGCCGTAGGACACGGCCATGATCGCGATCGAGGGATCGACACCGAGCTGGTTGGCCGCATCGAGCATGATCGGCCCCTGCACGGCGAACTGCCCGCCGCCCGAGGGGACGAAGAAGTTGACGAGACCAGCCGAGAGCAGGGCGAGGACACCGAAGGTGGTGGTGTTCGAGATCGAGACGAAGGCAGCGGAGAACACGGCGATGAGGCCCGTGGTCGACATGATGCCGAGGATGCCGGCGTAGAGCGGGAACTGCAGCAGGATCTCGCCGACGTTCGAGGCGGCTCCCTTCGTCAGGTGGATGAGTTCGAAGGGGTTCTTCACCAGCAGCAGGATGAGCGCGAGGAAGGACCAGTTGACGATGTCGAGGGTCAGTCCCCCACCCTGAGCGAAGTGGATGGCGAGGTAGACGACGAGAGCGAGCCCGACGACGAGGGTGAGGATCCTCGAAGCATCGATGCGGTCGGCCGGGGTGACGACCTCATCGTCGGCCTCGGACTGCTCCTCCGACGTCACCGAGGCGGGCAGTTCGTAGACCGGAGCACCGGACTTCGGGGCGATGAGGAAGAAGAGGAAACCGCAGACGACGATGACCCCGAGGATGGCGAGCAGATTCCAACCGGCGAAGATCGTCTCGGACACGGGGACCGTCTGCCCGCCGAGGGAGTCGGAGAGGAAGGAGTCCGAGGTGGCCGCAGTCAGCGGACCCGAACCCGAATAGCCCATGTGCCAGACGACGAAGCCGGAGTAGCCGGCGGCGACGAGCAGCGGGAAGTGGACCTTGATGCCGCGCTCACGCGACTGCACCGCGATCTCGCGGGCCAGCAGGGCGCCGACGACGAGACCGAGGCCCCAAGTGATGAGGCTGGCGAGGGCAGCGACCACGAAGACGAAGATGTAGGAGAAGGTGGCGTTGCCGGGCACCCGCGCCAGCCATGCCAGCAGCTTCCGGACGGGACCGGTGTTGGCGAGGATGTGACCGAGCAGGAGGATCAGACACATCTGCGTCATGAACTCGAGCAGACCGGCCAGGCCCTCACCCCAGCCGGTGACGACTTCCACCGGGCCGGCGTCGGTGAAGATGAGCGCGAGGACCGCGACGATGAGGCTGAGAACGATGGCGAAGGTCAGTGCCGACGGTATCCATTGTTCGAGGAATCGGTTGATCGGCCGCATGATCCCCTTCGAAGCTGCGGCATTGACCTGAGTTGACGGCTTCGGTGCCGACATGGGGAGACCTCCCGCTGAGAGTTAGCTGTGTGCAGTCTCAGCATACAATCAGGGCGCTGTCCCACGGAACGGAACAGCGCCCTGACGGAAATCAGCACTCAATCGTGACCGGATTCGTCGGTCACCGACGACTGTCTCTCCGTCGGTGACCGGCTCCTGGCCAGTGGCTGTCAGCCAGCCAATGACCCTCGGCGGCCCGAGACAGCGATCAGTGCTGCTTGTACACGAGCTGCTTGTTGACGAACTCGTCCATGGCCAGCGGCCCCAGCTCACGGCCGACACCGGAGCGCTTCACGCCGCCGAAGGGCAGGAATTCGCGTGAGCCTTCGGGAGCGTTGAGGAAGACCATGCCCGAATCGATCTGAGCGCCGACGCGCTCGGCCCGCTCGACATCGCCGGAGAACACCGCAGCACCGAGGCCGAACGGGGTGTCGTTGGCCAGTTCCACAGCCTCTTCCTCACTGCCGACCCGGTAGACGATGACGGCGGGGCCGAAGAGCTCCTCATAGTACCCGCGCATCCCCTTCTTCACATCGGTGAGGACGACGGGTTCGACGTAGGCTCCGCCGCCGTCGTAGCGCTTGCCGCCGGCAAGGAGGGTCGCACCCTGGCTGACGGTGTCCTGAACCTGCTCGACGAAACGGTCGGCCGCGGCCACCGAGGACAGCGGGGACAGGCGGGAGCCCTCCTCACCAGGGGTGGCGGGGGTGGACTTCTTGGCCTCCTCGGTGATGGAGGCGACGAAGTCGTCGTAGAGGTCGTCCATGACGATCATCCGCTTCGGCGAGTTGCAGGCCTGCCCGGTGTTGCCCATGCGGGTGCGGAAGAAGGTCTTCGCCGAGGCCTGGACGTCGGCGGAGTCGAGGAGGATATAGGGGTCGGACCCGCCGAGCTCGAGGACGACCTTCTTGAGGTTCTTGCCCGCCTCGGCGGCGACGGCGGCACCGGCGCGTTCGGATCCGGTCAGGGACACGCCGTGGTTGCGCGGATCAGGCAGGATGATCTCGGCGACCTGCTCGTTGCTCGCATAGATGTTGATGTAAGCACCTTCGGGCAGACCCGCCTCGATGAAGATCTCCTCCATGATCTGAGCCGAACGCGGGCACTGCGGAGCGTGCTTGAGCAGAATCGTGTTGCCCAGAGCCAGGTTGGGGGCGGCGAACCGGGCGACCTGGTAGTAGGGGAAGTTCCACGGCATGATGCCCAGCAGCGAGCCCACGGGCTTGCGGCGGATCATCGCGGTGGCGTTCTCGGGCCCACGCAGAGGCTCATCGGCCATGAACGCCTCGGCGTTGTCGGCGAAGTACTTGTAGATCATCGAGCTCAGCTGGACTTCGCCCTTGCCCTCGGGAAGGGCCTTGCCCATCTCGAGTCGGATGACCTCGGCGAGCTCCTCGGCGCGTTCGGCGTAGATCTCCGAGACTCTGGTGAGGATGGCCGCACGCTCGGAGACCGGGGTCCGCCCCCAGTCGGTGAAGGCCGTGGCCGAACGATCGAGGGCGGCGAGGATCTCGGAATCGGAGTTGGTGGCGAACTCTTCGGCGACTTCGCCGGTCGCCGGGTTGGTCACGCGGTACATGGTGCTGGTCATGACTGTCCTCGTTTCACTTCGATGTGGGGGTCTGTGTCACCTCCCACGCTATGGCCGAATGCCGGCGGCGGCAACGCAGATCTCACCTCCTGGGAGGATTCCCAGGCAAGTCTCCGCGGCCGCCGCCGGTCTCATCCTCAGCCCTGACCTCCGTGGGTCCGGGCTGAGGACCACTCAGCCCGAGGTCGGACTCAGCCAGCGACGCCGGTGAGTTCGTTCGTCGCATGGGGCAGCTTCTCGCTGGCCATCACCTCTCCGTCGTCGAGATCGACGATGTGGATCGCCTGCTCGGCCGGATCGCTGACGTAGGCGACCTCGTCCTGGACGAAGAGAGTCGGGCGGGCCTTCTGCCATTCGACCGGCTCCTCCCAGGCGTCGATGACCGGGTACTCCTCCGTCACCGAGGCGGTCGCCGGGTCGATGATCTTGAGCGTGCCGTCCGTGGTCAGAACGACCCCCTCTCCCTCGGGTCCGCGGTCGAGGGAGCGGAAGCTGTAGGAGGCACCGAGGTCGACGAGCGAGAGTGTGTTCTCCTTCGTATCCGTCACGCTCACCCGCTCCGGACGTTCGAGTTCGGCATCCTCGTCGACCTTGTAGTCGCCGAGGACGTACCTGGAGTCCTCGTCGCCGGCCTGGTTGCCGATGCGGCCGAAGTCGTCGGGGGCGTCGAGCTTCTCGAACTTCCCATCTTTGAACAGCAGGATTCCGTCTTCGCAGCCCAGGGCGATGACCTCGTCCTTCGCCGAGGCTTCGCCGTGGACGCCCGGGCACTCTTCGCTGCGAGCGATCTCCTTACCTGACTTGTCGATGACCTTCGCACCTGCGCGCTCATCCTCGGTGCCGATCGTGTGCAGAGTCTTCCCGCCGGAGAGCCTCACCGCGACTCCGTGATGCGGCTCTTCGGCCTCGAGGACTTCCGGAGTCGGTTCATCCTCGGCGAAGTCGTCCGTGTCGAAGGTCTGAATCTTGCCGTCGCCGTCGCCGAAGAGCACGGTCGATCCGTCGTGGCTGACGACGTGGCCGGGCAGCTCCGTGTCGAAGACGGTGTCGGTGAGGACGGGGTCGGCGGCGTAGCTGTGGGTGTGGTCGCCGTGCGGCTGAGTCCACACGCCGGCGTCGAAGAGGCGGAAGCCTTCGGCTACGGAGACCATGAGGTGGCGGTCATCGCCGACCGGGTTGAGCCGGTTGAACCCTTCGAGCTTCGTATCGGCGATGACGTCGAGGGTCGTCGCGTCGAGGGTCATGATCCCGCCGTCGTAGGTGGTCACGAGGCGAGGCTGGGCCGCGGCGACTTCCTGGGCGTGACCGTCGTCGGACTTCGCTGCGTCTTTGCCGTCGCCACTCGATTCGCCGCCGGAGGACTTCTCGTCCTGACCGACGGCGTCGTAGTCGGTTGTGTCATCGCCGGGCTGGCATCCGCCCATCAGCAGCGCCGAGGCGACCACCGCCGTTCCGAGCAACATCTGAGATCGTTTCATCATCCGCAATCACTTTCTAGTGAGAATCAGTATCAATAGCATGTCGATACTAACCCGATCGCGGGCGGATGCGCGAAATGGGAACACTCCGACGACGCTCATCGGCCTCGGGCACGGCTATGTCCTGGGTCACTGCTACGGTAAGACCATGGCCAGTGTGACTGAACTCGTGAAGCGCTATTACACCACCGTCGACGCCGGAGACGCGGACGCCACCTCGGCGCTGTTCTCTGCCGACGCCAGCTATGACCGCCCCGGCTACCCGACGCTGGTCGGGCAGCAGATCGCGGATTTCTACCACGGTGAGCGGGTCATCGAATCCGGCTCTCACTCACTGCAGGAGATCCTTGTCGAGGGCGATCGCGCGTCCAGCCGCGGCGTCTTCAACGGTCACCTCAAGGACGGTTCGGAGACCTCGGTGGGCTTCGCCGATTTCTTCCTCTTCGACACCGACGGCCTCATCGCCGAACGCACCACGTACTTCTACCAGCCGGCCGTCTGAGACGGCGCCCCTCCGCCTGCGACTTCACAAGACAGACGTTGCCGTCGGGCCCGTCGTTCGGCGCCGAGCCCGTTCGCGGCTGTGACCGTGGCGGAGCAGACGGTCAGACTCACTGGCCGCGCGCGTCGAGGACCGCGCGCTGAATGCGATCGCGGACCGCAGCGGCCTGCGGTGTCGGGGTCGGCCTGTATGCCTGCTCCACCTGCTCGAAGACCTCGCCCATGGCCGCCGGATCGACGTCGACGGGCAGGTCCTCGATCGCGGCGAAGGCCGGACCGATGTGGTCCATGAACCCGCGGATGCCGGATGCTCCCCCGCCGAAGTGCATGCCCTCGAACTGACCGACGGCGGCCCAGCGCAGACCCAGCGAATTCTTTATCACCGTGTCGAGGTCGGGAGCGGAGATCACGCCGTTCTGGACAAGAGAGATCGCTTCCCTCATCAGCGCGTTCTGCAGACGGTTGCCGACGAAGCCGCGGATCTCCCGGCTCAGCACCACCGGCTCGCGCCCACAGCTGCGGTAGAACTCGACCGTCGCCTCGATCGTGTCCGCGGACGTCGCCGGTGCGGGCACCACCTCGACGAGCGGCATGAGATGCGGCGGATTGAACGGGTGGCCGACGATGACCCGGGCGGCCGCGTCTGCCTCGAGGTGTTCGGCGATGAAGGATGCGGGGATCGTCGACGATGACGTCGCGAGCACGGCTGCGGCGGGGGCCGACTCGGCGATCTGGGCGAACAGCTTCGGCTTGGCCTCGGGGTTCTCCGGACCGGATTCCTGCACGAACATCACGCCTGCCACGGCGTCCTCGACGGTGCCGGCGACCTCGACGGTGCCGACCTGCGAGGCCAGCTCATTGAGTGCGGAAGCCGCTGAGGTGACCTCGGCTTGGAGGTCGGCGACCACCTCGGCGAGGTCATCACGCGGGTCGAAGACCCGGACCGTGAACCCGCTGCGGGCGAAGAGGTAGGCGAAGGATCGGCCGATGGTTCCGGCACCGATGACAGCGACTGACGAACTCATGCATCCAGGCTATACCCGCCCGCCGCGCCGCACCTGCTCACCCGAGATGCCGCCGTCGCTGTGCCCGAAACGTTGCCTGAAGCGCTCACCTGCGGGTGGGCTTCGGTGGCACAATGTCACCATGACAGCGAACGCAGAACTGAGAACAGTGGACTCGGAGATCATCGCTTTGGCCGAGGACGAATACGCCGCCGCAGCCGAGACCGCGCGCATCGAGGTGCGCGAGATCCACACCGCCGACGAGGCGGCCAAGGCGTCGCTGCTGCTCGACGAGGTGTGGAACGTCGACGAGACCGGCACCAACGTGTTCGAGCCCAGCCTCATCATCGCCTTCGCCCACGCCGGAAACTATGTCTCTGCCGCCTACAGCGCCGATGACCCCGAGGAGATGATCGGCGTGACCATCGGCTTCTTCGGCCAGCCGCTGGGCACCGTCATGCATTCGCATATCGCCGGTGTCCGCCATCAGGTCATCGGGCGGGGCGCCGGTTCAGCGATGAAGCTCCACCAGCGCCTGTGGTGCCTCAACCTCGGCATCACGGAGATGACCTGGACCTTCGACCCGCTCGTGGCCCGCAACGCCTACTTCAACTTCCAGCGTCTGGGCGTGAGCATGGTCGAATACCTCGAGGACTTCTACGGGCAGATGCGCGATGGGGTGAACTCGGGACAGGCCAGCGACCGGATGATGGTCTCGTGGCCGCTCGACCGACCCGCACGGGTGGCGACGGCTGATCCCGGTTCGGCTTTCCCCTGCCTGCGCGCCGACGAGGACGGGGAGCCCCTGCTCAGCGAGGTGCCGAAGGAGACCGAGTTCGTCTCGCTCGACTTCCCCTCGGACATCGAGGATCTGCGCGGACAGGACGCGGACCTGGCCAGCCGGTGGCGCCTCGCGCTGCGGACCGCGCTGACCGCGCTCGTCGCCGACGGCTGGGTCGTCGACACCTGCCTCAAGGGCGGAACATACCTGCTCCACCACCCCTGAGGCACCCACGGCGCCCGCCCCTCCCCCAGCTGCTGGCTGGTTGCCACTCGCCGCCGCGGGCTGGCCGCTGGTCGCTGGCTGTTCGCTGGCCACTCGCCGCCGCGGGCTGGCCGTTCACCGAAAAACGGGCTGGCTGCCGAAAAACGCCTGCACGCAGGCGGGTGTCGGCAGCCAACCCGTTTTTCGACGCCTGCCGCGTAGCACGGGGCGACTGGGCGGGGCAGTCGACGGCGCGGGCCGTCGCTGCTGTCGCGGCTAATGTCGCCGCTGCTGCTGTTGTTGCATGCCGTCGAGGCAGCGTTTGATTTCGGCGAACACCTTCGGACGGAACAGGTCGCCGAATGTCAGATTGAAGACTCGGTAGCCGGCATTGAGCAGATTCATGTTTCGCTGATGGTTTGCCTTCGCTGCCGCATCGGGACCATCGGGATGCAGGTAATACTTGCCCACTCCATGCACCTCGACGACGACCGGAAGAGTCTCGTGCTGGAAATCGTTGCGAGCGATGAAAGCTCCGGCCGCAGTTCGGACGTCGACCTGTGGGACCATTCCCGTGATGCCGTGCTCGTGGAACCGAACCGCACACAGCGCTTCAGATGCCGCCTCGAAGAGTTCGCTCGAAATCTCCAGCGCCAGCCGCGCTCGTCGCACTCCGCGCGAACCGTTCATCAGCAGCCGCCGGATCTCCTCCCGGGTCATGCCATGATCCCTCAGCGCCTGTGAGATCAGGGGAACAGACACCTCGAGAGAATGGTCGAGAGCGATATCAGCGAGGGTGCGCCTCAGACTGGTGACCGGATAGCTGTTTCGCAGCGCGACCTCATCAGCGGGCACCGCGCGGGAGTAGACAAACAGGCCGGGATAGCTGCGGGTAGGTGCTCGCCTCGACACCTCCACCCGCTCGGCCCCGATGATGGTCGGGTCGAGACCGTGGATGAGCCCTGCCGAGATATGCGAGAAGACGTCGCCTCGAAGCAGTGAGTCGCGCCGACAGGCGATCTGAAGTCGGAGTCTCTCCGCGTCATCCCGGATATCCCCGTGGAACCTTGGGAAAGTGATCCCCTGCTCGGTGGAGAACTGCTCGAGCACTGCATGATGGGGCTTCTCACACGCGCTCAGAACCACGAACCACCCTCGACGAGCACGGTAGAGGCAGCAATCGACAGCCTCAGCGAGATGCGACCGAGGCATATCGAGGTCATCGAGCTGCTTCCTCGTCAGCACTTTGTACATGAGATAAGTATTGCGTCAAACTCCATCTAACGCAATCAAACATCATCATTACACACATACTCGCACAGCCTCACACACCCACCACCCAGCTCCACCACCAGCCCTCGGTCGGCGAAAAACTGGCTGACCGCCGAAAAACGCGGGCGCACAACTGTTTTTCGGCCATGCACCCGCGTTTCGACGAGCGGAGTCTTAGTTCTCTTCCCAGTTCTTGCGCAGCAGCTTCTTGTCGAGCTTGCCCACCGAGGTGCGCGGCATCTCCTCGACGACGTTGACCTCGTCAGGCATCTGCCACTTGGCGAAACGCGAACTCAGCGTTTCGATGATCGAGTCCCGGGTCACCTCGGCGCCGGGGTTGGGAACGACGTACGCGATCGGACGCTCGTCCCATTTCTCATCGGGAACACCGATGACGGCGGCCTCACTGACGTTCGGGTTGTCGAGGATCGCGTTCTCCATGTCGATCGACGAGATCCACTCGCCTCCGGACTTGATGACGTCCTTGAGGCGGTCGGTGATCTTGAGGTAGCCGAACTCGTCGATGGTGCCGACGTCGCCAGAGCGCCACCATCCGTCGAGGAAGCGCTCGGCGTTGTCGGGCAGCTGGTAGTACGACTCGGTGATCCACGGACCGCGCATAACGATCTCTCCCATGGATTTCCCGTCCCGCGGCAGCTCGTTGCCTTCGGGGTCGACGGTCTTCATCTCGACGCCGATGATCGGCAGACCCTGCGAGCGCTTGAGGTCCCAGCGGGCCTCTTCGTCGAGTTCCATGCCGGGCTTGAGCGCCCAGTTCGTCGTCACCAGCGGCGTGGTCTCGGTGGCACCGTAGCCGTGGATGACGTCGGCGCCGGTGATCTCCTTGAACCCGCGCATCATCGACAGCGGCGGCTCGGAGGATCCGGAGACGAGGCGGACACCGCTGAGATCAGGGGCCTGCGGCAGCTTCTTCATCATCTGGAGCATCGGACCGAAGATCGCCGGAGCGCCATTGGCCAGGGTCACCTTCTCATCGATGAAGGCCTGACCGATGGCACCGAACTCCTCGGCGGCGAACTTGCCCGGCAGCACGAGTTTGGCACCGGCGGCCACCGCGTTCTGGGGGAAGCCCCAGGACAGGACGTGGAACATCGGGGTGATCGGCATGACGCAGTCGTCGAAGGTCGCGTTCAGCGCGGCCAGACCGCCCATGGTGTGCAGGTAGATCGACCGGTGGGAGTAGTACACGCCCTTGGGTCGGCCCGTGGTCCCGGTCGTGTATCCGGCGTAGGCCGCGGTCTTCTCGTCGATGACCGGCCAGTCATAGGTCTCGGGCTTGTCGCCGATGAGATCTTCATAGAAGACGACGTTGTCCAGGCTCGTCTCGATCTCGCTCGCAGGCTTGTCGGTCATCACGACCCACCCCTTGACGTCGAGTTTCGGGGCCAGGGACTCGGCGACCGTCAGGAGCGTTTCGTCGACGAAGATCCAGTCGGACTTCGAATGGCTGACGACGTAGGCGAGGTCTTCGGGTGCCAGGCGCAGGTTGAGCTGCAGCATGGTTGCGGCCACGCCGGGCACGGAGAAGTAGAGCTCGAGGTGGCGGCGGGAGTTCCAGTCGAGGACACCGACCATGGACCCGGCACCGACGCCGAGTTCGCCGAGGCCGTGCGCGAGCTGCGCCATGCGCTTGAACTCGTCGGCGTAGTTCGACCGTCCCCACGATCCGTCCGAGCGGCGGTAGACGACCTCGGAGTTGCCGAAGACGGTGGCCGCATGGCGGATGAGGTTGGTGGTGTTGAGCTGGTAGCTGTCGCCCTGGGTGGACGCGATTCCTGTCAGCATGAGACTCCTTCGTTCGCGCTCTGGTCCTGCCGTGGCCCGAGGGCCGCAGCAGAGGAATGGGGTGATCACCGCTTTCAGCGGCGGGTGATCCTACCGTCGACCGCCGGGTGCCCGGTGGGCGGTCATCACCGTCAGACTATCCGTGTCGGGACAGTGGGCAACGGTTCGGACAGGAACGTTATCAAGCGGTGATGGACCCGTCCGCCCGCCGAGGCGCGGCTGTCATTCGCCGGTGAACTTCGGCGCCCGTTTGCCGACGAATGCGGCGACGCCTTCGCTGAAGTCCCTGCTCGCGCGCAGTCCCGCCTGGCCGTCGACCTCACGGTCGAAGGCGTCGTCGAGGGATGTCAGACTCGACTCGTTGATCGCCTGCTTCGAAGCGGCCAGCGCCTGTGGTGCGCCTTGAGCGAACTGGGCCGCGAGTTCCTTGGCCCGGTTGAGCTGTTCACCGGCGGAGGCAACCTCGCTGGCCAGCCCCCAAGCGTAGGCGTCGGCGGCGTGGAGCTTCTCCGCCGTCAGTGCCATCCGCAGCGCGCGGTGACGACCCGCCGAGGCGGCCACGAGAGCCGTGGCTCCGCCGTCGGGCATGAGACCGATCTTCGTGAACGGGAGCATGAGGTAGGATTCCTCGCTCATCACCACGTAGTCGCATGCCAAGGCCAGGGAGCAGCCGATGCCGGCCGCGGGCCCCGAGACCGCTGCGAGCGTGGGGATCGGTGCGTCGATGATCGAACGGATGATGTCGTTCGCTCCGGCGAGGTCGATGCTGGCATCCGTCACGGCCTCACCGCGCAGGTCGGCACCGGAGCTGAAGGCCCGGTCGCTGCCGGTGAGGACGAGGGCCCGAGAGTTCGCGGCCGCCTCGGCGACGGCTGCGCCGATGGCTTGGAACGTCTCCTGATTGAGTGCGTTGAGGCTCTCCGGGCGGTTGATGGTCACGGTCGTGACATCGCCGCTGACCTCGGTGAGAACACTGGTGGACAATGCGTCTCCTTTGTACGTATCCGGTGGTGGATCGTGTGCTTCGTGCAGCTGTCGGGGATGGCGGGGCTTCTACAGTCACACGTCCGCGAGGGGCGCATGAGCGTCATCCGCCACTTTAACGTACGTTAAGTTGATCTGCGTCACATGTCCGCGACGAATCTCCGGCGCCATGTCGGCGCGCCTCAGTTGAGCGTCGCGTCCAGCTGGGCGGGAGTGAGTTCGCGATCGGCGAAGACGAGGCGGACGGCCGCCGGGTCCGGGTTGCCCGCGTCCGGCGCCCGGTGGACCAGCTCGAGCCCGAGCTTGCGAGCCACCACCTCCGATGCGGTGTTGTGTTCGAGCAGATACGCCACGATCGGCAGCCCGGCGTCGATGTTCGCGGCCGCCGCGATCGCATCGCGCGAGACCGCAGTGGCCGACCCCTGCCCCTGAGCTTCGGGCCGGAACCGGTATCCGAGATTCCAGAACGCTCCGGTCCCGCGGCGCGAGGCACCGGGCCCGGGCACACCACGCAGCGAACATCCGCAGCGGCCGAGGATCTGCCCGCCGGACGTCCGCCTGACCATCCACGGTCCGATCCCGTCGAGCTCCCACTGCGAGTCGAGGCGGACGAGGATCGCCTCGGCTTCCTCCCGCTCCGCCATCCGCCCGCTGGGCAGGTGCTCCCACACCCGCGGGTCGGCGTCGACGGCGAAGAACTGCTCGAGATCGTCCGCGCTCGGCCGGTCGAGCACATAGTCGGGTGCTTGTCCCATCAGGACCGGCTTCCCTTCAGCCCAACGCGGCTTCGAGGTCGGCCCACAGGTCCTCGAGGTTCTCGATGCCCACGCTCAGCCGGATGAGCCCCTCGGGCACGGTGACGGGTTCGGAAGGGTGCCGCCGACGGCGTTCGATGAGGGACTCCACCCCGCCCAGGGACGTCGCCGGGGTCCACAGTCGGACCGCCTCGGCGATGGCGATGGCCTTCTCTGCGGTGTCGACGGTGAAGGCGATGATCGCACCGAACCCGTTCATCTGCTCACTCGCGCGGGCATGTCCGGGATCGTCGGGCAGCCCCGGATAGCGGGTTTCGACGACGCCCGCGTGCGCGGTGAGGCGTTCGGCGATGGCCTGGGCGTTGGTCTGGGCGCGGTCGAGGCGCACGGCCAAGGTGCGCAGTCCGCGCAGAGCCAGCCAGACTTCGAAGGGCCCGGCGATCGCCCCGCGCATCGAGCGTTCGGTATGCAGCCGCTCCCGCAGTTCGACACTGCTGGTCAGGGCCGCGCCGAGGACGACATCGGAGTGCCCGGCGAGGTACTTCGTCACCGAATGGACGACGATGTCGGCGCCCAGGTCGAGCGGAGTCTGCAGCAGCGGTGTGGCGAAGGTGTTGTCGACGGTGACGAGGAACCCGCGATCACGCGCGGCCGTCGTCAGCGCCGGCACGTCGGCGACTTCGAGCATCGGGTTCGTCGGCGATTCGATCCACAGCATTCCGAGCCCGGACTCGGACCCGACGCGGCCCTCCCCCGCCGAGGCGGCCGCCGCGTCCGCTGCCGCCGTTCGCGTCGACGCTTCGTCGAGGGCGGCGATGACCGCCTCGGTGTCGGCGATGTCGACGGTGACGAGGTCGAAGCCCTGACGGTGAGCGATCTGCTCGGCCGAGGCGAGCGCTCCCTGATAGCTGTGCGTCGGGATGACGAGGGTGCCGCCGGCCGGAACCAGGCTGATGACCGCGGAGATCGCGGCAAGCCCGGAGCCGAAGACGAGCCCGGGCAGAGCGGAGTGTTCGAGCGAACCGAGCGCCTCTTCGAACGGTGACCAAGCCGGGGTGTCGAAGCGAGCGTAGGCATAGGGTGAGGCGTCGATGTCCCCGGTGCTGACGAAGGTCGAGGACAGGTCGATCGGCGGGTTCACCGAAGCACCGTCGGTGCGCGGGGGCCGCCCGGTTTCGACGACGAGGGTGTCCGGGGCGAACTTCGGGCTGGCAGCGGTTTCGGGTTCTCGGGATGTCATGTGCCCAATATATGCCCACCGCATGACCAGAAACGCAGGTGGTGCCGCGACCGTGCTTCACCGCGCCGCCTCGCCGCGGCCTGCGCGATTCCACTCAGCCGAGGCTGCTGACCATGTGCTCGAGGAGGAGCCGCGCCCCGGCGGTCTGACGCCTGGTCGGTGACCACACGGCGTGGAGTTCGCGGGAGAGGTCGACGTTGTCTTCGACCGGCAGCGGCAGCAGTCGCCCGGCCCGGAAGTCATCGCGCAGCGCCAGCTCGGACAGCACCGCCGGTGCGATCGCGGTGGCAGCGGCGATGCGCAGCGCCGAGTTCGAGCCGTACTCCCCGGCCATCCTCACCCCGCCCACGGAGTCCAATGCCGAGTCGATGACCTCCCTCGTCCCCGAGCCGACCTCACGGACGAGCAGGGGAACCTCCGCGAGCGCCTCGGCGGTGATCGGCTTCGTCCAGGCTCCGGCGAACTGCGGGGCACAGGCGATCATGAGGCGGTCACGGCCGACGACCGCGGCGTTGAGCCCCGTCGGCCGGGACACGGATTCGATGAGACCGAGGTCGCAGGTCTGCTGGCGCACCCGATCGATGACGGTCGCCGAGTTCTCCACGGACAGTCCGATGTCGATCTGCGGGTGCGCGGCGCGGAATGTCGTGAGGTGGTGGGGCATGAGGTATTCGGCCACCGTCAGTGAGGCGCTGACCTTGACGGTGCCGGCGCGGGCGTCCTGGATGGCTCGCGCTCCGGCGTAGAGGGTGTCATAGGCTTCGATGACCTTCGAGGCCCATTCGGCGACAGCCCGGCCCTCGACGGTGAGTTCGGTCCCGCGCGGCGAACGCCGCAGCAGCGGCACCTTGAGATCGCGTTCGAGATTGCGCAGGCTGCGCGAAGCGTTCGGCTGCGCGAGGTCGAGCTGGGCGGCGGCCTGACCGATCGACCGCGCATTGCCGCTGAGCGCGACCAGCAGGCCGAGGGCCTGGAGTTCGGGCCAGTCCTTCATCTCCGCGAGATCATGCATACCCCCATCATGCCATATCGATTTCATATGGGTTGCTTCGAAATCACCGTCTACCGGGCCCGGAACAACGTTGACACACTGAAGTCATGAATCGAATTGCATCCCTCTTGCCCGGTCTCGCCGTCGCCGCTGCGGCCACGGCAGTCGCGTGGCCGATCTCCATGCTCCTGCCCGTACTCTCCCCGCTGCTCGTCGCCATCGTGCTCGGCATCCTGCTGGGCAACCTCGTGCCCAACCTGCCCGAGACATTCATGCCCGGGCTCAACTTCGCCGCGAAGCCGCTGCTGCGTCTGGGCATCGTCGCCCTCGGCGCACAGGTCGTGCTCGGTGACATCCTCGATCTCGGCTGGCTCGTCCTCGTCCTCGCCGCTGTCATCGTCGCCGCAGGAATCCTCTCCGCCCTGGCACTGGCGAAGCCACTCAAGGTCGACCGCCCCCTGGCAGTGCTCATCGGCAGCGGCTTCGGCATCTGCGGCGCCGCGGCCGTCGCCGGCATCGAATCGACGCTGAAGTCGAAGAAGGAGGATGTGGCCGCCGCCATCGGCCTCGTCGTCCTCTTCGGCACCTTGATGATCGCGATCGTGCCGTCCCTGTCGACGGCGATGGGCCTGTCCCCGGAGACCGCCGGCATGTGGGGCGGAGCCGCCACCCATGAAGTCGCTCAGGTCGTCGCGATCGGCGGCATCATCGGGCCCGCCGCGCTCGAGATCGCCGTTCTCGTCAAGCTCGCCCGCGTCATCATGCTCGCCCCCACCGTCGCAGTGTTCAGCTACGCCGTGCGCCGCAGCGAGGCGAAGGCGATGACCACCGGCACCGAGGCGGCCCCCGGATCGGGTGCGACCACCACGGCAGGTGCCCGCTCGGGATCGACCGACAGCGGTGCGGGTTCGGGCTCGACGACGACCACCGCGGAGAAGGCTCCGGCGCCGACCAAGCGTCCGCCGATCGTGCCGCTCTTCGTTGTCGGCTTCCTCGTCATGGCGGCCCTGCGCACCTTCGGCCTGCTGCCCGAATTCGCGGTCACCGGTCTCAACTGGGTGCAGACGGTGTGTCTGGCCATGGCAATGTTCGCCCTCGGCCGTGGAGTCCAGTGGCGTTCGCTGAAGAACCTCGGCGCCCGCCCGCTGGCTCTGGCCGCACTGGTGACGATCGTCGTCGCCCTCCTCGCCCTCGGCGGAGCCGTCCTGCTCACCTGAGTCGGGCGCCCCGTCTCACACAGCGCATCCCCATCTCGGGCCGCCGGCACCCGCCGGCGGCCCGCTGTTTGTGCCGTTATTCGGGATTTTTCGAGCGGTCGGACACACGGATCCTTTACCGGTCGGTAACGCTGGTAGTGTCTCTCAGCAAATCGCCCAGCGATGCTCAGTGTCGCTTCAGCCTTTGCGAGGACTTCATGCTCATACAGATCATCGCTCTGCTCATCTTCGTCGCGCTCTTCGCCATCGGCGCGGTCCGCGGCGTGCAGATCGGCGTGCTCATGCTCGTCGGCGCTGCCGGAACCGGACTGCTGCTCACCGACATGGTCGTCGAGGACATCATCGCCGAGTTCCCGCTCGACATCATGGTCCTCCTCGCCGGAGTGACCTACTTCTTCGCCATCGCCCAGGAGAACGGCACCGTCGATCGGATCATCGATTGGGCACTGGAGCGCGTCGGCTCCTCGGCAGTGCTCCTGCCGGCGGTCTTCTTCGTCATCACCGGTTGCATTGCCGCCATGGGTGCCCCGCTGGCGGGCCTCGTGATGATGCCCGTGGGCATGCAGGTCGCCCGCAAATACGGAGTCGACTACGCGCTCATGGGCCTAGCGATCTGCTTCGCCATCGGCGCCGGCGGCTTCGCCCCGACCAGCCTCTACGGCATCGTCACCTACAGCACCGCGCGCGGGGCCGGCATCGACCTCTCCCCCTATGTGCTCTTCGGCATCGCCGTCGTCACCTACCTCATCATGCTCGTCGTCGCCTACTTCATGTACGGACGGTCGCTGTTCGGCCGGAACTCCGCGGCAGCCGTCGCGAGCCGGGCGGGAGCCGGGTCGACCGAAGCCGGCGCTGACGGCTCCGATGACACTGATTCTGCCGGGACCGGTTCTGCCGGGACGGATGCGAGCTCACGGATCTCTCGCGGCTCCGCCTCGGCGACGAAGGTGGCCTTCGGTGAGGACGACGAGGACGAGGCGCTCTTCGGCTCCTCGAGCTCGGAGCACACCGGCGACTCCGCACCGTTCACGTTCGTGCAGATCCTCACCGTCATCTTCATGATCGGGCTCATCGGCACCGTCGTCGTGCTCGCAGCGATCGGCAAGGATCCGGACATCGGTCTGCTGTGCTTCATGTTCGGAGCGATCCTCTCCCTCGTCGACCCGAAGACCGGCAAGGCCGCGCTGCCGAAGATCGACTGGTCGACCGTGCTGCTCGTCGGCGGCATCATCACCTTCGTCGGCGTGCTGCAGAATATGGGTGCCGTCGACCTCCTCGGTCAGGGTGCCGAAGCGATCGGTTCGCCGCTCATCGCCGCTTTCGTCCTCTGCGTCGTCGGCGGACTCGTGTCCGCGTTCGCGTCGACCACGGGTATCCTCGCCGCCCTGGTGCCGCTGGCCCTGCCGCTCATCGCCGCGGGCGGGGTGCCCGGGTGGGCGCTCATCGCGGCGTTGGGTGTGTGCTCGGCCGTCGTCGACGTCTCGCCGTTCTCGACGCTGGGCGCCACGGTCGTCGCGACCGCCCCCGTCGAGGACAAGCCGCGCCTGACGCGCATCCTCGTGAAGTTCGGCATGTCGATGGTGATCATCGGGCCGGTCGCGCTCGTCGGCGGCCTGGTTGTGCCCGCGATGATCTTCTGAGACCGAGCGCCTTTCCGCTCACTGTGAAGCGCGCGGGTCCTCCCCGACAAACAGGCTGAGCGCCGAGAAACGGGCTGGTGCCACGACCTGCCGCCGAAAAACGGGCTGAGCGCCGAGGAACGGGAGTCTGCGTGCGTGCCTCGGCACTCCACCCGTTTTTCGGCGATGGAGGCTGGCTGGCACCCTGGCAGCTCGCGCGGCCGTGCTGCCATGCAGCTCCGCCGCCCACGGACGACTGCTCAGACTCGCGGGGCAGACTCGCAGCGAGCTCAGCTCAACCGTTTGCGCAGCAGCACGAACTCGAGGTCGTCGACCTTCGGCACCCCGAAGCGTTCGTCGCCGTACGGGAAGGGCTCGACTTCTCCCGTGCGTTCATAGCCGCGCCGCTCGTAGTAGGCGATGAGCTCTTCGCGCCTGTTGATCACGCTCATCGACATCGCGTGTGCGTTCCACCGTTCGACCACCCACGCCTCGGCGAGGTCGATCAGCGCCGACCCCACTCCCTTGCCCTGCCCGAGCGGGGACACCGCGAGCACCCCGAGATAGGCCTCCCCATCCGCGGGTTCGCGCACGTACACGCTGGCCACTGCCCGTCCTCGGGTGTCGCGAACGAGCAGAATCACAGAGTCCGCCTCGGCGAGCATGGCTTCAGCCATCGGAGCGTCGAGGCGTTGTCCGTCAAGCAGGTCCGCCTCGGTCGTCCACCCCTGCTTCGACCCCTCACCGCGGTAGGCCGAGGAGACGAGCTCGACATAGTCGGCGATGTCGGCGGGGGTGAGTTCGGCGACTTCGAACCCGGCCCCGCCCAGGTTCAGACGGTGCGCATCAACCGTGGTCGCCGAGGGGTGTGAGGACATGCGGGTGACTCCTAAGTGAGGTGACGGACAGCGGCAGTCGGCGGCAGTCGGCGCTCGACCGCTGCCGGATACTGCACCAGGCTAGTGCCTGCCGCGCTGACAGAACTATAGTGTCAGCTGTCAGGACAGCGACATTCGCGCAGTGCCACCGGCACGGACATTCGGGAGGAATGACCATGGACATCGAAATCTCCGGAGAGACCTTCACCATCGCCGAGGATGCTGCGGCCCACCGATTCACCATCGCCCACGCCGGCAAGGTCATCGGCGCAGCCGATTACGTCGACCGTGAGGCCGGCCCTGACGACACCGCCGAAGGCACCGTGCGCACCTTCACCCACACGAATGTGTCCCCCGAATGGGGTGGACGCGGCCTGGCCGGCCAGCTCGTGCGCTATGCGCTCGAGACCAGCGCCGAGGCGGGGCTGAAGTTCCGCACCACGTGCTCCTACGTACAGAATTTCCTGCAGAAGAACACGGAGTTCGACAAGTACGTCGCCTGAATTTCAGTTCGCACTCCGTCGACCGGTGGTTGGTCGTCGACTGATCATCAGTCCTGCGTTCGCTCGCCAGCCGTCGATCACTCGTCAGTCGTCGATCGAGCGCACGACGCGCGCCGGCGAACCGACGACGATCGCCCTGGCCGGCACATCCTTGGTCACCACGGATGCCGCTGCGATGACCGCGTCGTCACCGACGGTGACTCCGGGCAGGATGGTGACGTTCGCACCGACCCACACATTGCGACCCAGGACGATCGGGCCCGGATGCATATCGGCCCGCCGGTCGGCGGCGATGTCATGATTGAGCGTGGCCAGAACAGTGTTGTGTCCGATCAGACAGTCGTCACCGATCATGATCCCGCCCTGGTCCTGGAACTTGCAGCCCGAGTTGATGAACACTCTTTCGCCCAGCCTGATGTTCTTCCCGAAGTCCGAATGGAACGGAGGGAAGACCGCAACGGTTTCGTCGACGGGCCGACCGGTCAGCTGTGACAGCAGCCGGCGGACGTTCTCGGGCGGATGGTAGCCGCTGTTGAGTTCTCCGGTGATGCGCAGCGCCTCCTGACTGGCCTCATGCATGCGAGCGTGCAGTCCGGAGCCGCCGACGATCGTCTCCCCCGCGTCGAGTGCGGCGATCAGGTCATCGAGTTCTGTCATGGTGTCTCCTCAGGTGAGCAGTTCCCTGGTGTGTTCGGCCAGTGTGCTGGTGAGTTCGAGCAGTTCTCTGGTGTGTTCATGGCCGTCACGGTGTGAGCAGGACCTTGATCGCCTCCCGCCTGTCCATGGCCGCGTAGCCCTCTGCCGCGCGGTCGAGCGGAAGGCTCAGGTCGAAGACCCTTCCCGGCTCGATCTCCCGCTTCCAGATGCGGTCGATGAGATCGGGAAGGAAACGTCGCACGGGTGCGGGCCCGCCGTGGAGGTGGACGAGGCTGAAGAACAGCCGGTCGCCGGGCAGTTCGACATCGTGGGAAACGCCCACATACCCGACATGACCGCCCGGTCGTGTCACACCGATCGCCTGCATCATCGACTCCTGGGTGCCGACTGCTTCGATGGCGCTGTGGACCCCGAGTCCATCGGTGAGCTCCTTGATCTTCTCGATTCCGGCCTCACCACGCTCTTCGACGATATGCGTGGCCCCGAATTCGCGGGCGAGATTCTGCCGGTCGGTGTGTCGGCTCATCGCGATGATCGTCTCGGCACCCATCTGCTACGCGGCGAGGACGGCCATGAGGCCGACGGCACCGTCGCCGATGACCGCGACTGTTGAGCCCGGACCCACCTCGGCGGCATCAGCGGCGAACCACCCGGTGCCCAGCACGTCCGAGGCGGCCAGCAGGGACGGAATGAGGTCCTCGTCCGGGTATTCGGGGGTCGCCACAAGTGTGCCATCGGCGTGTGGGATGCGTGCATATTCGGCTTGGGTCCCGATCTCGCCGTCGACGAAGATCCCGTTGACGCACCGGGACTGGTAGCCGGCTCGGCAGATCTCGCAGGTGTTGTCGGAGATGACGAAGGACCCGACGACGAAGTCTCCGGGAGCCACGGTCTGCACATCCGGCCCGATCTGTTCGACGACGCCGACGTATTCGTGGCCCATCAGCTGCCCGTCCGGTGCATCGGCACCGCGGTAGGGCCAGAGGTCGGAGCCGCAGACGCAGGCGGCGACCACTCGGATGACGGCATCCGTCGGCTCCTCGATGGTGGGGGTTTCGCGCACGTCGACCCGGACGTCGCCTGGGCCGTGCATGATGATTCCGCGCATGGCAGTCTCCTCAATCGTTGGTAGTGTCGGGTTTTTCTGAGCCGCACGGTCGACGACTCAGGTGTCGCGGTCGGCGACTCGAGCATCGCTGCCGGACCCTCGGGCATCGCTGCCGGATGCCCGGGTCTCGGCCTCGGGTGCCAGTGCTTGGTCGATGCGGGTTCTGTTCAAGGACGCCAGCAGCTTGAGCTTCTGTTCGGACTCGGATCCGGGCTCGGCGGTGTAGACGATCACGGCCAGCCCCGCCTCGGCGGTGACGGCCAGCTCTTCGTACGCGAACTCGACGTCACCGATATCCGGGTGGACGAACCGCTTCGTTCCGGTTCCGTGTGTGCGCACGTCGTGGGCCGCCCACAGCTCGCGGAAGGTCTCACTGCGTGTCGAGAGTTCGCCGACGAGATCCTGGATCCCCCGATGATGAGGGTCCTTGCCGGCCTCGCTGCGGATGATCGCCACGCACATCTGGGCGAACAGGTCCCAATCGGGATAGAAGTCCTGTGATGCCGGGTCGAGGAACTGGAACCGCGCAAGGTTGGGAATGCGTCCCCCAGCCCCGATGAGCGGGGAGTAGAACGCGCGGCCGAGCTCGTTGACCAGGACGAGGTCCTGCACTTCGTTGCGGACGAAGGCGATAGAGTCCGTCATCGAGTCGAGCACACGCTGCAGTCCCTCATGCGGTGGCCGAGCCGACGACCTCGACCGTCGCCGACGGCCGGAGCTCGGAATCCCATCGGCGGCTCGCGCCAGATCGAGAAGGTGGCCTCGCTCGGTGTCGGTCAGGCGCAGCGCCTGCGAGAGGGACTCGAGCACCGAGGCGGAGGCGCCGCCGATCGCGCCGCGTTCGAGCTTCGAATAGTATTCGACGCTCAGGCCCGCCAGTGCCGCGACCTCGCTGCGCCGCAGGCCGGGGACCCGTCGCTGGCCGACCGAGGGCAGACCGACGGTCTCGGGCGTGAGCTTGGCTCGTCTCGTCATGAGGAATTCGCGTACCTCTGCCCGGTTGTCCATGTCTGCAAGCCTAGACTCGGCGCGCCGAATGAGGGATACCCTGCCGAGGCACCTCTGCCCAGAAGCTCCTTGCCGAGCCCGAGGAGGAGTCACCGGCGCATATCGACCCACTGCTTGACGCCGCTGCGGCGTTCGGCACCTGGCGCGAAGAGACTCGGCACCGCGGAGAGCGCGACCGGCGATCCCAGGATCCTCTCCGTGGGGACGGAAGGAAGCAGGGCGACGGCCGCGGCCATGTCCTGCGGGTGCTCATAGATGAAGGAGCCATTGATCCGCAGCTGCTTCTGGACGATGTCGAAACTCGAAGCGCCGAGGTGGTGGTGGTCCTCCCCGACGAGCGTGACGGTCGCGAAGGGCATGAGGTGGTCGACGACGGATGCCAGAGCCTCGGGCACCCCTGCCGCGTCGATGACCGCATCGGGGGCGGGGCTGGCGCCCGGCTCAAAGGGTCGGGCACCGAGCTCGACAGCGAGGGCTCGTCGTTCGGCCTGCGGTTCGCTGATATAGGGGCGATGTCCCTGGCCGCCGAGGATCATGGTCGCCAGCAGCCCCTGCGACCCGGCCCCAAGGATGAGAGGCGTCTGCGAAGACGTCAGCCCCGCTCGCCGGATCGCCGCGGCGGCGACCGTCAGCGGTTCGGCGCACACAGCGCGTTCGATCGGCACATCGTCAGGGATCCTGTGGCAGAAGTCGCTGGGATGGTCGACGACCTCGGCGAGGAACCCGGGTTGGGTGAGAACGCCCGCGCTGAGCCGGTGCGTGCACGCCGAGGTGGTGCCGAGCCGGCAGTAGCGGCAGCTGCCGCAGGTGATATTGGGTTCGAGCACCACCCGGTCTCCGACGGTCCACTCGCCGTCTCCGAGCCCCACTTCGGTGACGACGCCGATGCCTTCATGGCCGAGTCTCCACGGGAGTTCCGGCGGCGTGCGGCCGCCCGAGGCCAAAGCGTGGTCGGTGCCGCAGATGCCTACTGCGAGCATCTGTATCCGCAGATGCCGGTCGGCCACGCGGCCTCGCGGTCTCGGGCTGCTGAGGAGTTCGACTTGGCCGGCAGCGGTGATCTCGGCCGATCGCATCCGGCCATCCTGCGGGACGGGTCGTTGAGCATCATGTTCGACCATGTGCGCAGTCCCGTCTTCGGCGCCTCTGCGCATCAGACCGTTTCGGGCTTGAGCGCGACCGTCGCGGCAGAGGAACTGCTGCGTTCGGCCCTGCGTTCGACCTGCCACTGGCGGACGAGGTAGAGCGCGATTCCGATCGAGACGAGGCAGCCACCGGCAAGGTAGGCGCCGACGAGGTACCAGGTGCCTCCGCCGAGGCCGACGAGGAATGTGGCGATGAACGGAGTGAAGCCGCCGGCGATCGCGCTGGCCAGCTGGTAGCCGACGCCGGCACCGCTGTAGCGGAATTCGGGGCTGAACATTTCGGCGAACAGCGGCTGTTGGACACTGACGACCGCGTCGTGGGCGATGTTGATCAGCAGGACTGCGAAGATGACGATTGCCACCAGGTTGCCGCTCTCAAGAGCGAAGAAGAAGGGGATCGCGCTGACGAGGCCGACGATTCCGCCGGTGAGGTAGACGCGAAGGCGACCGAACTTGTCGGAGAGATAGGCGAACGCCGGGATCGTCACGATTCCCAGGCCGCCGACGACGAGGGTGACGTTGAGCATGACGCTGCGGTCGAAGCCGAGCTCATCGGTCGAATACGACAGTGCGAAGGTCGTGACGATGTACATGGTCAGCAGCTCGATGAAGCGCAGCCCCACGATCTGGAAGATCTGCGCCGGGTAGCGCTTGAATGCTTCGAGGATCGGCAGTTTCGCCACCTTGTCCTCGTCGGCGTTCTTCACTCGTTCGAGGTATTCGTCTGATTCCTGGACCCCGGCACGGATCCAGAGTCCGACGAGGACGAGCACTGCGCTGAAGAAGAACGGAATCCGCCAGCCCCAGGCCAGGAATGCCTCCGGGGAGAAGTTGCTGCTCAGAAGTGCCACCAGTCCAGTGGCCAAGAGGAGTCCGACGGAATAGCCGATCTGCACACCGCTGGAGAAGAAGGCACGCAGCTTCGGCGGCGCACTCTCCACCGCCATCAGAGCGGCTCCGCCCCATTCTCCGCCGACGGCGATGCCTTGGACGCAGCGCAGAAGCACGAGCAGGGCCGGCGCCAACCAGCCGACGGTTCCGTAGGTGGGCAGGACGCCGATGAGCGCGGTCGCCACGCCCATGATCGTCATCGTCCAGATGAGCATCGACTTGCGGCCGATCCGGTCGCCGAAGTGCCCGAAGATGATGCCTCCCAGCGGCCGGAAGACGAAACCGACGCCGAAGGTCGCGAAAGCGGCGAGCGTGCCCGCATGGGAACTGTAGTCCGGGAAGAAGAGTTCGCCGAAGACCAGCGCGGCGACGATTCCGTAGAGGAGGAAGTCATACCATTCGACGACCGCCCCGATGAACGACCCCGCAGCCGCTCGTCTCGCCTGCTTGAGCTCGTCCGGTCCGGATGCTGTCCGGGCGTCTGCACTCGTCATGTCATTCCCCTTCGAATGGTGGGTCCTCTTCTGCCGGCGCACCGTCTGGATGTCGCCTTTGTCACAGTGCACAGTAGCACCTTGTTCGCTCTTCGTACACATGTGCACTATGCGTACATTGCTGGCCAGGCAGGATGCTTCTGCGGGCCGTACCGGTTGCCCTGGCCCCGGCAGATACCCGGCTCTTCGTAATCGAGAGTGTGGGTCAGGGATTTTCAGACACGGCGAGTCGCTGCTCAGATAGGCGTCGAGGTCTTCCGATGATGGAAGTTCTCACACCGTCCATCCGAAAGACCTCGACGTGGCCAAGCCTACTTTCTCGACGCCTGACCTCACGACCTTCTGCAGACTCAATGACCTCGATCTGACCTGCACCGGCCAACACATCACCGGGCACAAAGCCATTCTGGAATGCCGTCCAAACACTGCTGATGACTGGTGCCGACGATGTGGTGGTCACGGGATCGTTCGCGATACCGTCGTCCGCCAGCTGGCCCACGAACCTTTCGGCCACCGACCAACCACGCTTCACATTCGCCTCCGCCGTTACAAGTGCGTCGAGTGTGGCCGCGTCTGGCGTCAAGACACCACAGCTGCGGCGCCACCACGAGCGAAGATCTCGCGAACCGGCCTCGACTGGGCGTTGCGTGCTCTCGTGATCGATCACGACACCGTGTCCGTCATCGCTGCGAAACTCGCCGTGTCCTGGCACACCGCGAACTCCGCCGTCCTCGCCGAAGGTCAGCGGTTGTTGATCAACGACCCGACCCGTTTCGACGGGGTCAGCGTCATTGGTGTCGACGAGCATGTATGGCGGCACACCCGGCGTGGTGACAAGTACGTCACCGTCATCATCGACCTCACCCCGATCAGCGAGGGAACAGGCTCGGCACGTCTGCTCGACATGGTGGCTGGCCGTTCGAAGCAGGTGTTCAAACAATGGTTGAAAGACCGACCGAAAGAATGGCGTGAGGGCATCGACGTCGTCGCGATGGACGGATTCTCCGGCTTCAAAACAGCCTCAGCTGAGGAGCTGCCCGACGCTGTCGAAGTCATGGACCCCTTCCACGTCGTCAAACTCGCCGGTGATGCCCTCGACGAGGTACGTCGCCGAGTTCAGCAGGAGACAACCGGCCATCGCGGACGAGCAAAGGACCCGTTGTACCGGGCAAGAAGAACTCTTCACACGGGCAGCAGCTTACTCACGACCAAGCAGCAGGAAAGAATCGCGAACCTCTTCGCTGACCCGAACTTCACCGAAGTCGAAGTCACCTGGGCCGTCTACCAAGACATTGTCAGCGCTTACCGAACCGCGGACCGCAAAGAGGGCAAGAGACTCTTGCAAACGGTCATCGACGCCCTGACAACGAATCTGCCACCCGAACTTGTCGAGCTCAAACGGTTAGGACGAACGTTGAAGCGTCGAGCTGCTGATGTGCTCGCATTCTTCACCCGACCGGGAACGTCGAACGGTCCCACTGAAGCGATCAACGGCAGACTCGAGCATCTACGCGGGTCCGCGCTGGGATTCCGCAACCTCACGCATTACATCGCGAGGTGTCTGCTCGAGTCCGGTGGCTTCAGACCGGTTCTACACTCTCAATTACGATGAGCCAGATACCCTGGAGAAGTGAAATCAGAGTCGAATTCCAATCCGCAGCCCGCGTCCGGGGACCATTATGTGAAATCGGTGGAGAAGACGCTGGCCGTCCTCTTGGCGTTCAACACCGACAGTCCGCATCTTTCCGTCACTCAGGTGGCGAAGGCGACGAATCTGACCCGAGCCGCGGCACGGCGCTTCCTCCTCACCCTCACCGACTTGGGGTATCTCAGTTCGGATGGAGCGGCCTTCTCCCTCACCCCGCGGGTGCTCGACATCGGCGCCGGGTTCCTCGCGGGCCTGGATCTGCCGAAGATCGCCCAGCCGCATCTCAATCAGCTCGCTCACGAACTCGACGAGTCGGCGACACTGAGCATTCTCGACGGCGACGACATCGTCTACATCGCCCGTGCCGCCGCCCCGCGCCTCCACGCCGTGACCGTCAACCTGGGCAACCGTCTGCCGGCCTGGGCCACGTCGATGGGTCGCATGCTCATCGCCGAGCTGCCCGAAACCTTCCAACAGGAGTTCCTCGAGCGAGTCGAGATCTCGCCATTCACTGACCACACCGTCTCGCCTGCGGCCGAGCTCGGCAAGGAACTGCACCGCATCCGAGACCAGGGGTGGTGCCTGGTGTCCCAGGAGCTCGATGACGGACTGCGCGGATTGGCCGTCCCGGTCCGCCGGGGTCAGAACACTCTGGCCGCGCTCAACGTCTCCCTGCACACCTCACATCTTCGCGGTCTCTCGGTCGAAGACGACCTGGTGCCGCACCTGCAACGGATCGCGGTCTCAATCGCCGAGGACTTCGGCGGTCGGGCGGACTGATCCGGCGCCGACGACGCCCTGCACATGACGACGCCCTGCACATGAAGGTGCCCCGCACTCATCGGTGCGGGGCACATCGGGTCCGCGCCGAGCGGTCAAGCACCTCAGATCAGGGAAGTCGGCCTCGCCTCGACAGTCGGCCGGATCATCGGTGGCCCCTCCCTCGGCGAGTTCAGGTGCGGAGGCGAGTTCAGGCCCCTCTGCGGACTCAGGCGCGGCGGCGGGCGAGGACGTCGTTGACCGCTGAGAGGTCGGCGGACTTCGTGGTCCGGATCGCCTTACGGCCGTGCTCGAGCGGAGAGTCCTCACGGGCCGAGTCACTGAGTTCCGGACGGTAGCCGAGTTCCGCGGCGAACTGTGCGGCGATCTCCTCACGGCTGCGTGCTTCGGTCTCGTATGAGCTCGCATCGGCTGCGGTGGCTTTCGGCACCGCATGCTCAGCTTCCGGAGCGTCGACATAGCTGGGCACCGGCAGAGGCGTCGGCGACCAGCCGTCGCGTGACTTCAACCGCTGCATGAACGGATCTTCGACCTTCGGGGCGGCAGCGTCGAGTGACGCGTGCACGTCTTCATCGGCAGCGGTGCCCGCCGAAGCATCGGTGCCCGCCGAAGCATCGGTGCCTTCTGTCTCGAGGTCTGCACCGAGAATGTTCGACGAGTCCGCATCAACGGAGCCGTCGGCCGACTCGTCCGCGCCTGCCTCCGCGGCGGATGTCTCAGCTGTCGCCGCGTGCTCCTCTTCGCCCTTCGGAGCTTCCTCCGTGGTGCTGTCATCGACGATCGGAATCGGTCCGGTGAGCAGGACCTGGCGTGTCGTGTGGCCTTCGCTGGCTTCCTTGCGGATGCGCACGAGTGGGATCTCGCCGGTGTCGGCTTCTTCGCGAGACTTCTTCGCCTCGGTGCTGCGGTTCGCCTTTGCTCCTGCGCTGCGGGCCATGGCAGCGCGAGCCTGTGCGGCCTTCGTCGTTCCGCTCGCACCCTGCGCCGCAGCGGCGATCCGAGCGGCGGTTCCGCTCGAGACCGGTGCCGCGGGGGCGCTGCCGGCGGCGGTTCTGCCCGAGGGCTCCACCGCGGGGGCGCTGCGCTGTTCCTTCACGGTCGGGGCCTTCGCCTCCGAGGTGGACCGCGCGGAGGTCGACCGCGCGGAGGTCGACCGCGCGGAGGTGGACCGCGCGGAGGTCGACCGCGCGGAGGTGGACCGATCCGAAGTGGACCGCGCCGCGGTGGTCGGCTTCGGTGCAACGGGCTTCAGTCCGCGGAGGCGCTTCTTCATCTCGAATTTGCGCAGGTTGAGGGTGCGCACGATGAGCAGGGAGACGACGGCGAGGCCGAGGAAGACGCCGGCCAAAGCGATGTGCACGACCGAGAAGAGAGCGAGGACTCCGGACACGAGGATGCCGAGCATCGAGGCCAAGAAGACCACGGCGAAGCCCTTCACCATCGTGTTCAGCGACTTCAGGGACTCGCGCAGAGTCGTTGCTTGCTCAGTCATCGCATGTTCCTCGTCGGTTCCGCTGCTGGGATGGGAAATCTGTGGACCGTTCTCTGATCGGGTGGACTCATTCTCGCCGAGGCGACCGCCCCGATCCGTGTCCGCCGCGCCATCGCGTGGTGCGCCGCCTCGGGGGCCCTGGCCGGTGACCGGTCGCGATCCGGACGATGCCGTGGAACCCGTCGCCGAGGTGCGCGGCGAGTGAGCCTGTGGGGTGCGTCCCGCCCCGGTCTGCTGCCGGCCCGCCTGGGAGCTGTCGTTGAACACTGCGTGGACGGCGGGGTGGAGCAGGCGCACGTTGTCGGCTCCGACTCCGGCGCCACCACCGGATGCGGCCCCACCGTGTCCGGCGGGGCCACGATCGGCAGACAACGCCGAGTGGGTCTCGCCGACCGCGACAGGTAGGACGTTGAGCTGGGAGTGTTCGGCCGCCTCGGGGATGGTGTGGCTCTGTCCATGGCCGTCGATGACGGCGAAGGCAGGAGTCGAGGCCGAGAGGCTCAGGGTCGGTGCGTCCTCGCCCGGGGAGACCTCCGGGCTCGGGACCGACGGCGTTCTGCGGGGTTTGTCGTGGAAGACCTGGGTGCGTTCCGAGTGGTCGTGCCCCGGGTTCGGAGTCTCGGCTGCGACGACGGCCGCGTTGTCGGGAACCGTGTCGATTTCGGCGCGCGAAAGTTCCGTCGCGGACTTCCGAATCATTGCGGGCACAGCAACGGCGAAGACCACGACGATGGCGATGACGACGATGATGCTGGTGTCCACACTGCCACCCTAAGTTGCACGCATCGACGAAGACGTGAAGGCACTAGGTGTGTCGGTCAAACGGGCACGAAGTTCACGCAATTCTCAGGCTGGGGCGGCAGAGATTCGCTCACTGCGGTGCGGTTCCGCTCGTCCCGTGCCGGTAAGCGGCGAGCAGGCCCTGCGGGACCTCCTCGGCGAGGAGAGCGAAGG
This sequence comes from Brevibacterium sp. FAM 27836, assembly GCF_051351055.1. Taxonomy (NCBI): domain Bacteria; kingdom Bacillati; phylum Actinomycetota; class Actinomycetes; order Micrococcales; family Brevibacteriaceae; genus Brevibacterium; species Brevibacterium sp. FAM 27836. The sequence goes on along the minus strand of NZ_CP195711.1, from coordinate 2,641,686 downwards.
TGCGGTGGTCGCACCACTGCCCGTCGATGTGCATATAGCGTTCGCGCAGCCCTTCGTCGCGCAGACCGAGCTTGTCGACCACACGCAGGCTCGCGGTGTTCTCCGGGCGGATGTTGATCTCGATGCGGTGGAGGCCGAGGGTGAAGAAGCAGTGGTCGGCGGCCATCGCCACGGCGACCGGGGTGATGCCGCGGCCGGCGACTCGCGAATCGATCCAGTAGCCGATCTGGCCGGACAGGATCGAGCCCCAGCTCAGACCGGAGACGGTGATCTGTCCGCGGAATTCGCCGCCGACTTCGATGGCGAAGGGCACGCTCTGTCCACGTTTGGCCTGTTTGTCCTGCATCCGGACCATGGTGCGGAATCCCGGCAGCTCCTGGCCCGGCGCGGGCAGGGTCGCATCCCAGGGGCGCAGCCAGTCGCGGTTGAAGCGGCGGACTTCTCGCCAGGCGTCTTCGTCGCGACGTCGCAGGGGACGCAGCACGATATCGGACCGGCGGTCAGTCAGGATGACAGGCCACACGCTGCTGCCCTCGCTCTCGGGTTCGGTTGCGGTCGGCTGTGCGGCCCGGGACGGAAGGACCGTGAGCCGCGGTCCGCTCGAGACCCGCGGTCCGCCCGAGACCCGCGGTCCGCCCGAGACCCGTGGTCCGACCGGGGTCCACAGCCCGCCCGGGGCCCGTGGTCAGTCCAGGGTCGGGACGAACTCGCGCAGCCAACCCTTGAGGTCATCGCCGAGGTCCTCACGATCACACGCGATCTGCACGACCGCCTTGAGGTAGTCGAGTTTGTCACCGGTGTCGTAGCGGGCGCCTTTGAACACGACCCCGTAGACACCGTGCCCGTTCGCGTCACCGGCGAGTTCCTGGAGTGCGTCGGTGAGCTGGATTTCGTTGCCGCGTCCGGGTCCGGTCGTCTCGAGGACGTCGAAGATCTCCGGAGCGAGCACGTAGCGGCCGATGACGGCGAGGTTTGAGGGAGCATCCTCGGCGGCGGGCTTCTCCACCAGACCGGTGACCTTGACGACTTCGTCATCGGAAGTGGTCTCGACGGCGGCACAACCGTAGAGGTGGATCGCTTCGGGCGGGACCTCCATGAGTGCGACGACGCTGCCGCCGGTCTTCTCCGCAACCTCGATCATCTTCGGCAGGATCGGGCTGCGTTCGTCGATGAGGTCGTCACCGAGGAGGACGGCGAAGGGTTCGTTGCCGACGTGCTGGCGGCCCTTGAGCACAGCATGGCCGAGGCCCTTCGGGTCACCCTGACGCACATAGTGGATGTCGGCGAGCTCGGAGGGGTGTCGCACTGCGGCGAGCTTCTCGTCGTCGCCCTTCTTCGCCAAGGCGGCTTCGAGTCCGTCGACCCGGTCGAAGTGGTCCTCGAGCGGTCGCTTGTTCCGGCCGGTGATCATCAGGACGTCCTGGAGGCCGGCATCGACGGCTTCTTCGACGACGTATTGGATTGCTGGTTTGTCGACGACGGGGAGCATTTCCTTCGGGGTGGCCTTTGTGGCGGGGAGGAACCGAGTTCCGAGACCGGCGACGGGGATCACGGCCTTGCGAACGGTGCACTGCGCTTCATCACTCATGAAGTCATCTTAACGAATCCGCCGCCCCCGGATAGTCTGAAAGGCGTGGATCCACAAACTTCGAAGGCGCAGCTGCGGTCCCACATCCGCTCGGCTCGCGCGAACCGCTCCCGCACCGAGGCGGCCCCAGGCTCAGCATCGACCGATTCCCGCACCGAGGCGGCCCCGACCTCCCCTTCCTCCGTTGCGGACTCAGCGTGGGAAGTCATCCGCGCGGTTCCGGTGCGCGCCCTGCTCGGTTATGCGGCACTGCAGGGTGAGCCTGACCTCGACCCCGCGCTCGATCGTTTCCTTGCCTCCGGCGGGACCGTCTACCTGCCGGTGGTGACGAAGGTCGGTCAACCGCTGCTGTTCGGTGAGATCACCGGATCGATGTCACGCATCGAGCCGCAGGGGAAATGGGGAATCCGCGAACCCGCAGACGATGCCGAACTGCTCACTGCCGCACAGCTGCTGTCACCCGAGGTGGGCCTTGACCTCGTGTTCGTTCCCGCGCTGGGCTTCGGCCTCGATGGGGCACGGTTGGGCAATGGCGGAGGCTTCTACGACCGAACCTTCGGACCGCAGGGCGTGGCACCGCTCGGGCGGGAGGCTCGTGTCTTCGGGGTGTGCTTCGCCGAAGAGCTCGACCTGTCCGGACTCGTCGCCGAGGACTGGGACCTGCGCATCCCTTCAGCGGTCACCGAGCACGGCACCCACGCCTTCGCCTCGCCGTGACGGCCGCATGCGACGCAGACGACCCCGCCACGTGACAGGCGACGACCGTTTCAAGTCGACCGGCGGAGGCTCTCGCCGCCTCGTGAACACTGACGGCTGGGGAATCACGACCCACTCAAGCGCGTTGATGTGTGGATAAGCCTGTGCACAAACCGCACCGGTGCGCATCCGAGCGCCTGACGTGCACTATAATCTTCTCGTCGAAGAAAGGTCTCGAATGCCCGTTTACTCCTATGCCTGCAAGAGCTGTGGTCACGCCTTTGATATCCATCAGGACTTCAGCGATGACTCGCTCACCGTCTGCCCGGAATGCCAGGGTCGTCTGAAGAAGGTCTTCGGCGCTGTGGGCATCAGCTTCAAGGGCTCCGGCTTCTACGCCACCGACTCCCGTTCCTCGACGTCGAGCACCGCCGGCTCTTCGAGTTCGTCGAGTGCTGACTCATCGTCGAAGGACTCCTCCAGCTCTTCGTCGAGTTCGTCCTCGCCGGCTTCGTCGGGCTCGTCGTCCGATTCTTCGTCCGCGAGCACCCCGGCCGCAGGCTGAGCACTCCCACCTTCCCCTTCGCGGAGGTGGCTGCCGCTCCGGCATCTGTCCCGACTCGAACACCGCTCGCGTGTGGATGACGGACTTCCATCCACAGGGCCAGAATTCGTCCTTGCCGACGTCCGCTGAGCCGTCAATGCTCGGGCCATGAGCTTTCTGCAGCGCATCCGCGAGACATCGACAAGCTGGGCTCGATCGGCTCGCGTCCGACCACAGCGGATCTTCGCCGCGGTGTGCCTTGCCAGCGCATGCGCATTGATCGTCTGGATGTTCACTCCCGACGAGGCCGGCACGGCGGTCGTCGTCGCCCGGTCCGATCTGGCCCCCGGTGCGGAACTGACTGCACAGGATCTCACCCTCACGAACTTTCCTCCCGACCTTGTCCCCGACAAGGCTTTCACCGCCGTCGAGGAGGCGAAGGGCCGCCACACTTCGGCGGGTCTGTCGAAGGGTTCGCCGCTGACGGAGTCGATGGTCCTCGACCAACAGGCGCTGCCGAAGGGAAGCCGGGATCTGCTCATGCCGATCCGTCTCGCCGATGATGCCTCCGCGGCCCTGCTGCAGCCCGGACAGCAGATACGACTCTTCTCATCCCTTCCCGACGGCGGATCGGAGGTCGTCGTCGAGAAGGTGACGATCGCACGGCTCGTCGATAAACCCGACGGAATAGCCGCCGAATCAGGGCAGCTTGTATCGGTGATCCTCAGCGCAGAGGACGCCGGACGTGTTGCCGAATTCGCCGGGCTGCCGATCAGTTTCGCAATTCTGCCCCGCTGAACATCCCTCACAGCCACACCGGCTGTGACCCCTTGCCTCCCTCATGCCGGACGGCTGAGCGGCAGGTTGCCGACTGAACACGGCGTGCCGAAGAGTTTCTATCTGTGAAATGGGTCAACAATAGGGCGGTGAGACTCGCGCCGCATTTCTGCTGACAACGTGTTGACGATGTGTACTATTGGGGCTCTTCGGAATCAAGTGTGGTGACTCGTTGGTAGGTTTCTCTTCAACCCCGACGCTACGGTGAGGATCCTCAACCGATAGTTCTCGAAGTTGCGAAACCCATGAGCGACTCGTCGCGTCTTCTCGATCAAGTTGTTGACCGCTTCGACAGGACCATTGGATGCACCACCTGTTGAGAAATACGCGAGGATCTCCTTCCGCCACCGCTTCAACGTCCTCACGAGCCGATTTACCTCGGGAACTGGACAGGACCCGAACTTCACGACCAGACCCTCGAACAATCGGGCCCCCTTCTCACTCGACTCTGCCTGATAGACCCGGCGTAGGCTCTGATAGCAGTCCCAGGCGATCGTGACCTCACAGTCCGGATCCCCAGCCCGCAGCTTGCCATCGATGCGCTCAAGCATCCCCTCCCGCAAGTGCTCAGCTCCCGTCGTGAGCAGTCGCCGAATTGTGTACAGCGGGTCATCCTTGCGACCCCGATGCCCTGTCGTCGCGTTCTGTACTCGCCGCCTGGTCTCGTCGAGGGCTTCGATGCCGAGTTTGACGACGTGGAAAGCATCGAGGATCGTGACCGTGTGCCCCAACTGGTCAGTGATCGCGTTCCTGTATCCGCGAAACGCATCCAGAGTCGTGTGCTTGACCCCCGCCCGGAACTGCGGCGTCTGAGCTTTCAACCAGTTCGAGTAGACCGGGCCGGACCTGCCGGGCACCACGTCGAGGAGCCTCGCATTGACGTGCCCTTTCTTATCGCGGCTGATATCGACCATTCCGGTGAGCATCCGCGGTTTCTGCGGGCCGACATGTCGCCACACATGCTCGTCGACGCCGAGCGCTGTGACGTTCTCGAGCCGCTCCGGTGCCCTGGTGCGGGTCTCAAGGACGGGTTTCGCTGCCGCCCAGCAGGTGTGCCAATCGACTCCGAGTCGGCGGGCCAGTGCTGCCACGTGCGCGTCATCGTATTGGAGCCGATCGGCGACCCAATCCCCGACACGGAGGGTGACCTTCGCGCGGACCGCGATCTGGTCACTGCCCTCGGACCACGTTGTTCGCGGGCACAAGGCCTCCCAGCAGCGCCAGATTCTCTTGTGCCACACGAGTTCGACCGGGCCGCGTTGGCCGGGGATGTCGTGGACGGTGTGCCGGCGGCGGTGATGAAGCTTCGCGACGACGCCGCAGGCTGGACAGCCGGTCATAGTGACATCAGTTTCGATATGGATACGGATGCCGATCCTTGTGTCTTCGACGCTGAGCACGTGGAAACCGTCCAGTCCCACGAGCGCGTCCGCGCGTTGAGAGTAGGCGGGGTAAGCGAGGTCGGGGCAGGTAGGATCGGACACGGTCGGAGTCTCCATCGGTGGGTTGTTTCGTCACTTCCGATGATGGGGGCTCCGATCCTTCGTTGCCCTCATCGACACACCGACTGGACTACTGCTCAGTCACCACGCTTCATTCCGCAGAGCCACTATTGGAACGTAATTGGCCAATGCTCAACCGCATTTCAGTGAACACACGCCGAAAGGGTTTCTCTAATGTTTAAGGGCTTCAGAGACTTCATTCTCCAGGGGAATGTTGTCGAACTCGCGACAGCAGTCATCATCGGCGGCGCCTTCACCGCGATCGTCACCGCTTTCTCCGACAAGATCATCAACCCCCTCATCGCCGCCGTCGGTGGTGCCGAGGGCCCGGCGCTGTCTTTCCAGCTCAAGCCGGACGTTCCGGAGACGACCATCGATCTGGGTGCGGTCGTCACCGCCGCGATCAACTTCCTCATCGTTGCGGCTATCGTCTACTTCATCATCATCGTGCCGATGAACAAGCTCAACGAACTGCGTAAGCGTGGAGCTCCCGAGGAAGAAGTTCCTCCGACCGCCGAGGATCTGCTCGGCGACATCCGCGAGATCCTGCGCAACCAGACCGCCTCCGCTGCCGGACCCGCCGAGGGCCCCGCCAGTGACGGCGGACCGTTCGATCCGAACCAGCCCCCGCGTCACTGATCCGTCGGCGCACGAGAAGGGCCCGTCCACCACTTGCTGGTGGACGGGCCCTTCTTCATTCCCGAAACAGCTCGCGTCTTCCTGAGAACCTCGGGCTGAGCACCTCGGGCTGAGGTCCTCGAGCTGATGTCCTCGCGCTCTGGTGCCCGCCCCGCGATCCGTGAACTGAGATCATCACCGAGCAGCTATGACCAGTGCGGCGGCTTCTGCGAGCGATAGTAGTCCTTGCTGAAGCCGCCTTCTCCGGTGTCGGCCTCGTTGCGCAGCGTGGCCCGGTAGCGGCGCTTCGCCGCTTCGACCCGTTCTCTGCGCTCTGCTTCGTCCGCCGGAGGATCGTCGGACACCGCTTCGCTCGGCGCAGCCTCGTCGGGCTGCTCAGGCATCGTCGTTCTTCGACTCCGACTGTGCGCTGCCCTCGGATCCCGGCTTCGCATCTCCGGCGGACTCCGCTGCGTCATCACCGGCGGAGTCTGACGTCGCTTCGGCATCGGCACCGTCGGCCGCCTCGGCGACTTGGTCGTTGCTCGCGGTCTGGACGAGTCCGGCGGACCGGAGCTCATCGGCGCGGATCTTGCCGGTGTCGAAGGTCGGCAGGATGTCGTCCTCCACGGGGCCGGTCGACCCCGAACGCGGGATGAGCACCTCGGAGCCGGTGACCTTCTTCGCCTGCGCGTGACGTTCACGGTACCGATCGACCGCTGCCTGCAGCCGGGAGTCTCCGCGGGTGGAGCTGCCCTTCTGCGCGAGCGCGGTGCGCAGCAGATCCTTGATCTCCCCGTCCCCGCGCACGACCGCATCGGACTGGATCCAGTCGATCATCTCATCGAGACCCTCCGCCGAGTACTTATGCATCGGCAGTCCCGGCACGAGCTTCGGTCGGCTGCCGGTACGCCCCACGACCACCGAGGCGGCCCGGGCGGCGTTGAGCACGGCCTGCGGGCTCATCGTCTCAACCGTGGTGCGCCAGACATCGAAGATCTTCTCCGTCTCGGTCTGCGGATCGACGAACGCATCGGTCGACCACACACGCATGAACTTCCATCCGCGTCGGCTCAGCTGTTCGGGCAGCACCCGGTCACGCTGGCGCAGGCTGCGCATCGACGCATATTCGGGACCGTCGCCGGCGACGGCGATGATCATCCCGTGTTCGTCCTCCGCCGAGTTCGCCACGGCCAGGTCGATGCCGTTGTAGTGTTCATGGGCGACGACGCCGAGCTGGAGCAGACGATCGGCGATATCGCCCATCAGCGGATCGTAGATCTCGCCGTGCGGTCCGGGCTGGCTGACGCCGCCGGTGGCGATCTCTTCGAGCAGCTGCGGCAGCATGGCCGCTCCCCCGCTGAGTCTGCTGCGCTCGAAGTCGTCGGCTTCGATGCTCGAGACCAGGGTCAGTCGTTTGCGCGCACGCGTCATCGTGGCCGCGAGGATGCGCCTGCCGTCGGGGCCCGAGAGCGCGCCGAAGTCGTGGATGACCCGACCGTGGACGGTGCGCCCGTAGCCGAGGGTGAAGATCACCGCGTCGCGGGACATTCCCTGCACCCGTTCGGCGTCGGTGACGACGAAGGGCTCCTTCGTCGAGTCGCTGAAGAACGCCGCCACATAGGGCAGGTCCTTCATCGCCCGCGAGATCGCCGTGGCCACCCTCTGCGCGTGATGCTGGGTGAGCGCGACGACGGCCAAAGACTCGCGCGACCGGTTCCGCGCGTGCTTGAGCACGAGTTCGACGACGCGTTTGACCTCGGCATCGGGGCTTTCGACCCGTCCGGTGCCGATGTCCGTGGGACCGCGACCGTCGGCGACATAGGAGAATTCGAGCCCGCTGCCCTCCCCCGTGTGCGCGGTCGGAAGCGTCGAGATCGTCGAATCGTAGAAGTGCCGGTTGGCCAGGTCGATGAGCCCGACCGGGGACAGTCGGTAGGAGTTCGACAGCCGCATCCGCGGCAGGAACTCGCCGAGGTGGTCCTGCACAGAGCGCGGATGGTTCCCATCGTCCATCCCGAAGCGGTCGACGGCGATCGAGAACGGGCGCGGGCCGAGCAGTCGGGAGTCACCGAGGGAGATGACCTGGCGGGCACGCGTGATGCCGGGAACGACGTCGACGACCGAGAGTCGCCCGGCGTCGGCGATGACCACTGCGTCGAAGAGCGGCAGTGCGGAGAACAGCTCGGGCACCGTGTAGGGACTGCCCATCCACACCGGGGCCAGGGTCGTGAGCAGCTCGGGCGCCTGGGTCGAGATCCGGTTCACCGAGGTGTGCTTCGACAGCAGCTCCTGCTTGATGACTCCGGCGGCGATCGGGTCGGCTTCGATGCCGCGCTTCCAGGCCTGGGCATGGTTGTACCGCAGGCGGGAGGCACCGGCGGCGACGAAGGCGCGGTCGTTCTCTCGGAAGTCCTCGGCCACCTGGTGGAGAGCGTCACCGTCGTGTCGGCCGATCGCCGGGTCTTCGCCGGCCATGGTCTGGAGCACCGAGGCCCAGTAGGCGAGGTCGAATTCGGGGCCGACGAGGGAGTCATCGACCTTGCGCCTGCGCAGATCAGCCATGAGGTCGCTGAGGCCTTCGGCATCGAGTTCGCGCTGCAGGCGGGAGCGTTCGGGCAGTTCGGCGAGGTTCTCCGAGTCTCGGCCCATCGCCTCGGTGCGGGCCTGGAGCTCCTCGATGAGCATCGAGCCGAGATCGCCGCCGTCGGGTGTGGTTTCGAGGATCGGCGAGAGCTTGGCCATATCGGCTTCGACGCTCTGCAGGATCTCGTCGGCTTCGAGCACGCCGCGCGGAATCTGCGGGCGACCGTCGTGGCCGGCGAGGTCGGAGAGGATCACGCGTTGGGAGCGGACATCGATGAGGGCCGAGTGGAGGTCGGCCACCTCGGCGCCGGGACGGAGGAACTCGGCAGCGGACTTCTTCAGTCGGCGACGCTGCATCATGCCCATCTCGACGCCGACCTCGGTGCGGTATTCGGGCGTGCCGGTGGCCGCGATGAGGTCGTCGAGACGGTGGTCGTAGACGTCGGGGGCGAAGCTGTCGAGGGTCTTGCGCACGCGCAGCAGCACCCGGATCGCCCGAGCCCAGTCGTCGACGTTGCGACGCGGGTTGAGTTTCGCCTTCTGCAGGACGGGCTCGGTCGCCTCCACCAGGTCCGGGATCATCCGGCCGATGCGTTCGGCGACGGTGCGTGCGGCTTCGGCTTCGTCGACGGATTTGAGATCGGCACCGAACCAGACGGTGTCTTCGACGTCGAGGGTGAAAGCGCCGAGCGAGGCGAGTTCACCGAGCTGTCCGCGCAGCGCATTCCGGCGGTCTTCACTCGCGCCGAGGATGTCCTCGCCGAAGCGTACGGGTGTCTGCGGAGAATCATCGCCCGAGGTCAGCTCCGCGAGGTGCTGCATCGTTTCGTAGACGGAGACGTCCCAGGGGGCACGTCGGCGATGGAGAGACGAGACATGGTCGGCCAGCGTCGCTCGCTGTTCGTTGAGGTCGTTGAGCAGCTTCGACAGGTCGGGGCGTTCGGATTTCTCTGCCGAGCCGATGAGGCCGATGAGCTGTCTGCGGATGTCCTCCGAGCCTTTGCGGGTATCGACGGCGAAGTCGGAGAGGCCCACCTCGTCGAGGCGGGAGGAGAAACTGTCCAGCGCGTCGGAGGTCTGGGCCAGGAAGAGCACGCTCTTGCCCGTGTGGGCCAGCGTCGTGGCGACTGCGACGGCGACCTGAGTGGCACCGGTTCCGGGCGGGGTGTCGACTACGACCGAGCGACCGGAGACGGCAGCGTCGACGACGGCCTGCTGGTCGCCGTCGACGTCGATGACGAGGAACTCCTCCTGCGGTTTCCGGTCAGGAAGCGGGGTGATCGGTTCCTTGAGCGCGGCAGGGACGACATCATCGTCGGAGGTCGATTCGGCTTCAGCGGTGTCGCTGTCGGCGTCCGCGGCCCTGCCTTCTTCGACGGTATTGCCGTCGGAATCCGTGCCGGTGACCGTCGTGGCCGCCTGAGGGTCCGTGGCATCCGATTCGGTCACTGCGTCCGCCGCGGACCCATCGTCGGCGGAGTCCGCGGCCCGACCGACGGCGGTTTCTGTTGATGCGCCGGCGGAGTCGGTGGACTCGTCGGAGCCGGTAGTCGCCGAGTCCTCGGGGGACGCGGCGCTCAGCGGCTCGTCGGTGATCGGCACGGTCGGCTGACCGTACTCGTCTTCGTCCTCACCTGGTTCGACCGACTTCTCGTCCGCGTCACCGGGCTTCTCGCTGGAGTCGGTCAGGGTCTCAGCCGACTTGTCGTCGGCATCCGGCGTGATCTCCGTTTCCGGTTTCGCCGGGGAGTCCTTCGGCTCGGCCGAATCGTTCGGTGCCGCTTCGGCCGCCTGTGGCACGTACGAGGGTCCGCCGAGGTTCGCCCGGACGTCTTCGTCACCGGCCAGAGCCCGCAGGACGGGGTGCTGCGTGGGCAGATAGTCGGTGGAGAACGGGGTCGCGATGTTCGCGAAGGTCGAGATGATCAGACGGTGGTTGACCCGCAGTCCTGGGACACTCTGACCGAGCTCGCGGAGACGGTCGAGTGCCGGCCCGGGGTCGAATCCCTGTGCTCCCCCGGTGGCATCGATCCAGTCGTCGACGGGCACCTCGAGGTCGTACTCCTCGTGGAGATGCCGAACGAGGGCCGGGTTGATCGTGATCTCGTTGCCGAGCACGATCTCATAGTCCTCGACTCGTGAACCGCGAGGAACGAGAGTGATGTGGCGCATGACCACAGGCGCGTTGAACTTGTACTTCGCGTCCTTCTCCGTCCACGACGCGAGGCCGATGGCCAGATGGGCGGCGCGGATGCCGCGCTCATTGTCGAGCTGCTCGGCCTTCGAACGGATGGATTTCGCGCGGCGACGTGCGTCGGCGAGGATGTCGTGATCGCGGATCAGGCTCGATAGGCGGGTGGCTCGACCGGCCAGCAGCTGCGCAAGGCCGGAGGGGTGGGCGCCCGAGAGGTCGATGCTGCCGTCGCGGGAGTCCCTGAAATGAAGCATGGTGTCGCGACCGCCGAGGTGGGCGGCCTGCTTCTTCCACTCGGCAAAGACCTCTCCGAGTTCTGGGAACTGTTCGTCTGCAACGGAATCCGACACAATCCGACCCTAACGAGAAACTGCTGTTTATCAGTGCTGGCACACCGTGGAACACTGAGGTTTCTTCTACGCTACACTGGGTGATCGTGGTTGAGCACGACCACCTGGCCCCCGTAGCTCAGGGGATAGAGCACCGCTCTCCTAAAGCGGGTGTCGGCAGTTCGAATCTGCCCGGGGGCGCCAGAACCACCTGTATACGGAAGCCGGTCAGCAGGAGCGCGTCGAGTTCAACCAGCGCCGATCATCTGCCCCTGCCCGCAGGCCTGCCATCTATCACCGAGGCGGCCGATCGTTTTCGCTCGGCCGCCTCGGCGATTGTGCGCTGAGTCAACGAGTGCTCTTGCCCGATGTGGTCACCTGCGGGCAGATGCCGGGGCCCGAATTCCTCAGAGCCCGGGCTCCTGCGGAGCCTCGTGCTGTTTGCGGCGACCGTGGTCTCGCGCGACGCGCACGACCATCGTCGGGCACTGCGAGTACGGCAGAACCGATTGAGAGGTCGACCCCAGGAGGAGACCGGCGAATCCGCCGCGTCCACGCGAACCGATGACAAGAACCTCGGCCGTGTCCGAGGCCCGCACGAGCACCTCGGCGGGCTGACCGTCGAAGAGCGTCCACGTGACGTCGAGGTCCGGGAACTCCTCCGCGAGGCGCTGCTTGGCCACGACGAGCTTGTCCGCACCTTCGTTGACGAGGCGTTCGAGATCGGCGGTGCTCGGCAGCCATTCGGGACCGATGACCGTCGTCGTGATCACGGCGACGATATGCAACGGGGAACCACGTCGGACTGCCAGTCGAGCGGCCTTCCACAGCGCCGGGGATTCGGCACCGAGGGAGTCGACACCGACGACGACCTTGCCGTCGAAGCGCAGCCCCTCGATCGCCTCGGCGTCGGCATCGTAGTCTTCGACCTCGACACCGTCCTGGCGAATCGGGCGCGAGGAGGTCGGGTGAGCCGGCCGCTCGGCCCGGTCGTCCCAGCAGGCGGGCACGACAACGGTCGGGCAGGCCGAGTGCGCCGGCAGTGCACTGGAGACCGTACCGAGCAGACGACCGGCGAAACCGCCGCGACCGCGCGAGCCGACGACGGCCAGACAGCCGGTCTTCGACTCGTCGATGAGCACGCCGGCGGCATCGCCGATCTCGATGACTGCTTCTACGGGAACGCCGGCGGCCTTGACCTCGGCCGCGGCTTCCTTGAGTGTGTTCGTCACGGCCGCTCGGATCGAGCTATCGTCGATGGGCACATAGGAGACGTCGATCGCGGCCGCGGCCACGCTCGGGATCGTATAGGCCCCGACGAGGCGGATCGGCCGGTTGAGTGAACGCGCTTCCTGGATCGCCCAGGCCAGGGCATTGCGGCTGGGTGGGGAACCGTCGATTCCGACGATGATGGACTCGGGTTCGCCGGCCGGAGCCGGGTCTGGGTTCTGCGGACGGTCCTGCTCACTCATCGCAAGCTCCTCGGGTCGAAGCGAACTTCTGTTTCGTCCACCCTAGAACACATTGCCGGTGAGTACTTCACCTATGTCACATCGTTATCCGATTTCCACCACAGTGCGGACAACACCGTCCCCTATCTGGGATGATGCTGACCGTTCGCGGCACGTAGACGACCGTCGGGCGCAGCCTCGGCGAGAGACAGGCCCACGCCCCTCAGGCGGCTGCGGAGAGCTCGAGGAACGGACGCCACTTCTCGACGGGCTTCTCGATGCCGCGCATCCACAGCTGGCCCAGCCGGGGCTCCTGGGGACGGAAACTGAGCTTCCAACCGATTTCGTTCAAGGTGCGGTTGCCCTTGCGGTTGTTGCACTCTCGGCAGCAGGCGACGAGATTCTCCCAGCTGTTCGCTCCCCCACGCGAGCGCGGAACCACATGGTCGACCGTATAGGCCGGCTTGCTGCAGTAGGCGCAACGATGGTTGTCCCGGCGCAGGACGCCTCGACGAGACAGGGAGACCCGGCGATTGTTCGGCGGTCTCACATAGCGGGTGAGCAGGATGACTGAGGGCTGATCGAGACTCATGTGCTCGGATCTCACCGGGATGTCCTCTGCGGCCAGCACCGTCGCCTTACCGGTCAACACGAGCACCACGGCGCGTGTGAACGGCACGATCGACAGCGGTTCGTAACCGGCATTCAGCACGAGAGTCTTCATATCTCGCCCCTCATCTTCTTCTCTTGGGGGCCGAAACCGGCTGCCTCGGCCCCAGGAAACACAAAAGGCGCCGTGCTCATGGGCACGACGCCTTGAAAGAGGGCACGGAGACACGTATGTACTCCGCACCAGAGACTGGAGCGGCTATTCGAACTATTCGACTATGCCCCATCTGCTTTCCTTCTGATCGACGGTGCGATGCTGTCGCGTCGAACCGTACAGAGAACTCAATCTTCTCCAGAGTAACGCCGCGAACGGCTATGACCCAATTCACAGGCCCCGCGTCACGGAAACTTCTCATTTCGTTCACCGAGCTCACGTATCTCGGCGCGAAATCTTTCCGGGCATACGAAAGCTCCCCGTCCGACTCGAGGACCGTCGAGTCGACCGGGGAGCTTTCGGTGAAGAAGATCAGAGAACGCGGATGAAGGTGACGTTGCCCATCCAGCTGTAGCTGCGCTTCGAGGTTCCCGAGCCAGGCGAACCGGCATCGTACATCTGTCCGCCACCGGCGTAGATGCCGACGTGGCCGGGGTGCCAGATGAGGTCACCGGGCTTGGCCTCCGACTGGGAGACGACCTGGCCGGCACCCTTCTGCGCGCCGGAGGTGCGGGGCAGGTTCACACCGACGTGGCTGTAGACCCACGAGGTGTAACCGGAGCAGTCCCAGCCGCTCTGCGAGGTGCCGCCCATGACGTAGGGGGTTCCGACGCCCTTGGCTGCCCAGCCGAGGACCTGCTCGGCCTTGGAGCCGTCGATCGATCCGGCATCGGAGCCGGAGTCCTTGGATTCGCTCTTGTCCGAGTCGGACGAACCACTGTTGGCGGTTTCGTTGCTGTCGGAGCCGCTGGTGGAAGCGGCGGTTGCCGTCTCAGAGGGTTCCGGCTTCGGCTCGGGCTTCGGAGCGGCCTCGGCGGTGATGGACTTGCTCTCAACGCCGAACGAGTCGGTCTTCTTCTCGGACTTCTTGTCCTTCGAATCGTCACCGACCGTGACGGTCTGGTTCTGGAATTCGACCTGCTGCGTGTTCTCGGCCTCGGCGGAGACGGCTGCCTGGTCATCGGCGCCCTGTCCGGCGGCGGGCATCACAGCCGCGGTGAGCAGGCCACCGCTGGCAGCAACGACGGCTGCGCGGCGCCCGAAGACACCGGAGTTGGCGTTCAGAAGTTCAGTGAGTTCGGTCAGTGGAGTCTTGACCTTGGCATCTGCGGCGCGGCGGCCATGCTGCTTAGTTGCCACGTTTTCCCTCTCGTACCTATTGGCTTTCCGGGCCAACCGCCACTCTCGGTCCTTGAAATCTCACAGCCAGCGTGGCGTTCGGTTCTCGCTGTGAAGTCGCCATTGCGTGAACGACCTCCACAACTGTAACCAATCGGTGACCCATTGTCACGTTTCTGTCACAACTGCGAGAGGGAAACCGTGATGTTTTCCATAAAAGTCCAGGTCAGAGGCTTAAAAAGTCTTGAAACTTTCGTAACATTCTTCCGTTATACGACGTGCCCCAAGGGGTGGGGAGCCACTCCTTGGGGCACGGATCACAGTCAATTGTAACGACTCGAGACTTGTCGATCGGCGGCGTCGTTACCGCACGTTTGCCGCTTCGTCACCGCTGGTCCGGCCTTGAGCCACCGCTCGTCCTGCTGTTCTTCAACTCGAAGGCAGCTCGTGGTGCCGGACTTCGACCGCGGGGCTGGACTGCGCACTGTCAGGAGTGCGCGGTTGTGACCTGCCGTTCCGGCTACCGTGAGTCGGCCCGCCCGCCGACTCCAATCAGTGAGCCGACTCTAGTCGGTCAGTCGGTCAGCAGATCAGCTGCGGTAGGCGAAGACGTGCGAGGCCGTCTCGAGCGGCAGGTCGAGCACATCCTGTGCGCCGGGGACCTGCACGGTGATGTACTCGCCGTTGCGGGAGATTTCGACTTCGCACTCCGGCAGGACACCGGCGACCTGGAACTGCTGGAGCAGATGGATGTCGACCTGCAGCGGTTCGGCCAACCACGCGATCGTCAGCTTCTTCGCACCATCGCGACCGACGGCGGTGGCGAGGTCGATCACCTCGGTCGTCGGCGAATCCGCGCCTCCGATGACATCGAGACCCGGGATCGGGTTGCCGTAGGGGCCGGAGGAGGTTTCGGGCAGCAGCTGTACGAGCTTGCGCTCGACCTGCTCGCTCATCACATGCTCCCAACGGCAGGCCTCGTCGTGGACGAGTTCCCACTCGAGTCCGACGACATCGGACAGGAGGCGCTCTGCCAGGCGGTGCTTGCGCATGACGTCGGTGGCGATCCGGCGGCCTTCGGGCGTGAGCTCGAGGTGGCGGTCGTTGCCGACGTGAAGCAGCCCATCGCGTTCCATGCGGGCCACGGTCTGCGACACGGTGGGGCCGGAGTGGTCCAGTCGTTCGGCGATTCGAGCGCGCAATGGCACGATCGACTGTTCCTCAAGCTCGATGATCGACTTGAGGTACATCTCAGTTGTATCAATGAGGTCGTTCACTTCTGACCAGCCACTCCACTCTTCGTCTTCAGGTCGTTGCGACCATTTCAGGCGTTGTCACCATTTCGGGTCGTTGCGACCCTGCTCCGGTCCGTGCCCAGGCGAACCCGTTCGCGGCCATTGCGATCTGTCCTAATCCTATCGTGCGTTCAGCATTTCCCGTGAGTCGAGAATCCGCTCCCCCGCGACAACTCAACCGCATGCGTCTCACCCGGCGTTCGTGTAGGTGGTCTTGTGCACGGTGTAGAACTCGCGCGCGGCTCGGGCCTGTTCCCGGGGCCCGTAACTCGATCCCTTCCGACCACCGAAGGATACGTGATAGTCGACACCGGCGGTGGGCGCGTTGACCATGACCATCCCGGATTCGGCATAACGCTTGAAGTGGGCCGAATATTTCAGGGAGGTCGTGAAGATGCCTGCGGACAGCCCGAACTCGGTGTCGTTGGCCACGGCCAGCGCTTCGTCGTAGTCGGCGACTTCGATCACCGAGGCGACCGGCCCGAAGACCTCGTCGACGTTGATCGTGTCGCCGGGTTTCGTTCCCGTGACCAGCGCGGGGGCGAGGAAATATCCGCCGGTGGTCGATTCGACGAGTGTGCCTCCGGTGATCTCTCCGCCTTCGGCCCGGGCTTTATCGATGTAGGCGAGGTCCTGGTCGAGCTGCGTCTGCGAGACCACCGGGCCGATGTCCACTCCGTCTGCGCGGGCGTCACCGACGCTCAGCCCTGCCATCTTGTCCTTGAGCAGGGCGACGAATTCGTCGTGAACGTCGGCGGTGACGATGAGGTGGGACGAAGCGGTGCAGCGTTGCCCGGTCGAGAAGAAGGCCCCGTTGATCGCGGCGTCGGCGGCCGCTTCGAGGTCGGCGTCGCCGAGTACGACGAGCGGGTTCTTCCCGCCCATCTCGCACTGCACCCGGATCTGGTTGGCCGCAGCGGAGGCGATGACCGACCGTCCGACGTGTACGGATCCGGTGAAGGTGAGCGCATCGACCTTCGCCGAGGTGGTCAGAGCGTCCCCGACGACGGAGCCGGGCCCCATGACGAGGTTGAACACCCCCTCGGGCAGTCCCGCCTCGGTGAGGATGTCGGTGAGCGCGTAGGCGCTGGCGGGGACGAGCTCAGCGGGTTTGAACACGACCGTGTTGCCGAAGGCCAGGGCCGGGGCGATCTTCCACGCCGGGATCGCGATCGGGAAGTTCCACGGGGTGATGATGCCGACGACGCCGATGGGTTCGTGGGTCATCTCGGCGATGAGGCCGGGGCGGACGGAGTCGACGATCTCGCCGGTGTTGCGGATGGTCTCCCCGGCGAAGAATTTGAAGATCTGGGCGGCCCGGAGCACTTCGCCCTTGGCTTCGGCGAGTTGTTTGCCCTCTTCCCGGGCGAGCAGATCGCCGAGCTCATCGGCGCGTTCGGCGATGAGGCTGCCTGCCCGATCGAGGATCGCAAAGCGCTGCTGGGCACCGAAGTCGGCCCATGCCGGCGCTGCGTCACCGGCCGCGCGGATCGCTTCGGTCACGGTGGCCGCATCGGCGCGGGCGTAGCGGCCGAGCACATCGGCCGGGTTCGAGGGATTGCGATTGAGACAGCGGTCCTCGCTGCCCACGCGGGTCCCGCCGATGAGGTTGTCGAAGACGGCCTCGGGACCGTACTGGGTGGACTGGGCCATGGACACTCCTTTGTGTGGCTCGGTCATGTGTGGCTGGGTCGTATGTAGCTGGGTCGTGTTCGGCTGGGTCACAAGTCAGCAGCAGGGACTGCCGGGGCGCGGGCCGCGGACTCGCGGTCAGGGGTAGAGTCGCACCGGCGTCCATGCCGAGGCCGCGGAGAGATCCCCGGGTTCGCGGCTGCCGTCGCTGCGGCGGAAGACCCACCTGTCGTGGAACCGGTTCTGCTGGCCCTGCCAGAATTCGATCTCGAACACGCGCACCCGGAAGCCTCCCCAATGGTCGGGCCGCGGTACCTCGCGACCGTCGAACTCGGTGACTGCGGCATCGTATTCGGCCTGCATCTGCTCTCGGCTGGCGGCCGGCTGCGATTGCTTGGAGACGTTCGCGCCGATCTGCGAACCACGGGGGCGCACCGCGAAGTATGCGTCCGAGTCGGCGGGGTCGGCCACCTCGGCGAGGCCGCGGATGCGCACCTGTCGTTCCATGTCATGCCAAGGGAAGTTCACGGCGATCCGGGGATCGTCGGCCAGCTGCCGCCCCTTGGCGGAGTCGTAGTCGGTGAAGAAGAGGAAGCCGCGTTCGTCGAGGCCCTTGAGCAGGACGATTCGCGAGCTCGGACCCCATTCGTCGAGGGTCGACACGGTCATTGCGTTGGGTTCGCGAACGTGGTCGGCCGCCTCGTCGTACCACTGTCGGAACAGTGCCAGCGGTGAGGCGTCCGGGTGTTCGAAGACGCTGGAGTCATAGGACTTCCGGGTCTGCGGCAGGCGATCAACGGGCTCAGTCATGGTTTCACCTTACGACGCGGGACGGACACGCGTCACCGTCGGTCGGGATGCGGGGCTGGTGGGTCCGCGATCGGTCCGTGCTCGTGTTCGGGACTCAGTGAGTGACCACCTGCGTTTCAGGCTCGTGTCCGGGACTCAGCCAGTGTCCGCGTCCGTTCGTCACATGACGGACCGGTGCCGGGCCGTGACCGTGCCCGCCGTAGAATATCGAACGTGACTGCGACGAATATTGAGATCCCGAACGACCTTCTGCCCGCCGACGGACGCTTCGGGTCCGGCCCGGCCCGCATCCGCCCCGCCCAGATCGAGGCCCTGAACTCTGCCGCGGCCGAGGTGCTCGGCACCAGCCACCGACAGGCACCGGTGAAGAACCTCGTCGGCCGCATCCGCTCCGGACTGGCCGACCTGTTCAGCCTGCCCGAGGGCTACGAAGTGGTGCTCGGCAACGGCGGATCCACCGTGTTCTGGGATGTCGCCGCGTTCGGCCTCGTCCGCAGCCGTGCGGCACATGCGACCTTCGGCGAGTTCGGCCAGAAGTTCGCGAAGGCCACCGACACCGCCCCGCACCTCGAATCCTCGCTCATCCTCCAGGCCGAGCCCGGCACCGCGGCGATCCCCTCCCCCGAAGCTCTGGCCTCAGCCGGCGTCGTCACCTCTGCCGCCGAGGCCGCCAGCGGTGACCTCGCCGCTGACTTCTACGCCTGGCCGCACAACGAGACCTCGACCGGTGTCGCCACGACGATCACCCGCCCCGAAGGCATCGACGAGGACGCGCTCGTCGCCATCGACGCCACCTCTGGTGCCGGCGGCCTGGACGTCGACATCGCCGAGACCGACGTCTACTACTTCGCGCCGCAGAAGAACATGGGCTCCGACGGCGGCCTGTGGGTGGCGATCATGTCGCCGAAGGCCATCGCCCGTGCGCAGGAGATCAAGGACTCCGGACGCTGGATCCCGACCTCGCTCGATCTCGTGACCGCGATCGAGAATTCGCGCAAGGACCAGACCTACAACACCCCGGCCGTGGCCACCCTGCTGCTGCTCGCCGAACAGATCGAGTGGATCAACGGAAACGGCGGCCTGCAGTGGGCGACCGAGCGGACTCGTGAGTCCTCCGGCCTCGTCTACGACTGGGCGAATGCCGCCGAGACCGCCCGCCCCTTCGTCACCGAGGCGGCCGACCGGTCCTCGGTCGTGGCCACCGTCGATTTCGATGAGTCCGTCGATGCCGCGGCTGTCGCGTCTGTGCTGCGAGCCAATGGTGTCGTCGATGTCGAGCCGTACCGCAAACTGGGCCGCAATCAGCTGCGCATCGCGACCTTCGTCTCCGTCGACCCGGCCGACGTGCGAGCCCTGCTGGCCTGCATCGACTTCGTCGTCGACGCCCTGAAGTAACTCACCGAGGCTGCGGGGCGTCCCGGCGTTCCAGCATCCCGGTGCCCTCGCGTCCTCGCGTCCCTGCGTCCCTGCGTTCCGGCGACGCACTTCTCGCAATTCCTCCAGTCAGCGCCATAACCTCCCGTTGCACCGGGGCGTTATGGCGCTGACTGTAGGTGATGCATTCGCTTCGAGCTCGCAACCCTGCAGCCCACCAGCTCGCGGGCTGACATCATCAGCCGAAGAAGTGGATGAGCAGCCCGATGCCGTAGGTGATCGAGGCCAGCAGTGCGAGCCCGAGCTCGATGCCCGCGCCGAGGCCGATCGCCTTGATCGATTCCCAGCTCGAATTCCACGCGGTCTTCGCGTCCTTGAGCCGGCCGTATTCGGCGAGGAAGAGACCGAGGACGAAACCGATCGGCAGCCCGAGCACGGGAATGACGAAGAATCCGATGATCGCGAGCACGCCGCCGAGCAGCACCGAGGAATTCGGCACCTGCAGGGTCTTGAGCTTCCGGCCGGTGAGAACGAGCGACGAGCTCATTCCCGCCGCGACGAGGACGGCGACGATGGCGAAGATGATCCAGGCGGTGGGCCCGCCGATGATGATCGCCCAGATGAGGACCGCGATGCCGATGAGGATCGAGCCGGGCAGCACGGGCACGATGATGCCGAGGCAGCCGACGAGGATCGCCAAGCCGACCAGCACCGAGGTGATGATGTCAGTGTTCACAAACCGTCCGTTTCCTGCGCCGAGGTGGTCCCCGGACTGTTCCGAGGTGCCCCTCGGACCGTGCCGAGGTGTCCCCGAACCGCGCCGAGGTGGTCCCCGAAATTCTATGCGACGGACCTCCGTGCCCGCCCAGAGAGTCCCTCAGGGTCGGCCGTGGTAGCTGACATGAAGGCGGATCCGCGACTGCGGATCGCGATGGAGTCGCAGGTCCTTGGCCGTGATCATCCACAGCAGGCCCACGGCGAAGGCGATGATCCCCGAGGCCGCTCCGACGACGAGCGCCATCCGCGGCCCGAAGACGTCCGCAACCCAGCCGGCCAGGGGCGCGCCGATCGGGGTGCCGCCCATGACGACCGCCGCGTAGATCGCCATCACCCGGCCCCGGTAGTTCGCGGCCGTGGTCGTCTGCACGTAGGCGTTGGCCGAGGTCATCATCGTCAGTGAGGCGAACCCGACGAACACGAGCGAGGCGGCGAACAGGTAGTAGTTCGGCATCAGCGAGGCGACTCCGACGGCCAGGCCGAAACCTCCGGCGGCACCGAAGATGAACCGCAGGCGGGGTTTCTCCCGCCGCGCCGAGGCAAGCGCCCCGGTGACCGAACCGATCGCCATCACCGAGTTGAGCAGACCGAATCCGGACGCGTCCTTGCCGAACTCGATCTTCGCCATGGTCGCGGTGTAGATGTTGAAGTTGAATCCGAAGGTCGCGATGATGAACAGCACGACGAGCACGACCGTGATGTCCGGCCGTCGACGCAGATATTTCAGTCCCCCGAGCACACCGCCCTTGCCGCGACGCCCCGAGGGGTGCAGCCGGGATTTGTCGAGCCGGATGAGCACCGTGAGTGTTGCGGCGAATCCGAGGCCGCTGATGAGGAACACGGGGCCGGCACCGATGACGGCGGTGAGCACTCCGGCCACGGCCGGGCCGATCATGCGGGCACCGTTGAACGAGGCCGAGTTCAGGCTCACCGCGTTCGGCAGCAGCTTCTCACCGACGAGTTCGGAGACGAAGGCCTGCCGGGCCGGGTTGTCCAGAGTCGTGAGCATGCCGAGGGTGAACGCGAGCACGTAGACATGCCAGAGCACGATGACATCGGTGATGACGAGGGCGAAGAGAATGAGGCCGATGGTGCCCAGCAGCGCTTGGGTGACCATGAGCAGACGCCGTTTGTCGAACTTGTCGACGAGGTTGCCCGCGAACGGGAACATGATGAGCTGCGGGCCCAGCTGCAGAGCCATTGTCAGTCCCAGCGCCGAGGCGTTGTTGTCGGTGAGCATGGTCAGGACGATCCAGTCCTGCGCCGTGCGCTGCATCCACGTTCCGGTGTTGGAGATCAGGGCACCGGCGAACCAGTGCCGGTAGTTCGGCTCCGACAGCGACCGGAACGTCTGGGACATCGAGTGGTTCAGCCCTCCTGGAACTCGAGTTCGCCGGAGTAGTCGTCGACGACGGCTGCCGCGGGCTCGTGGTTGGGTCTGCGCACATCGGTCTCCGAGTGGGCACCGCAGCCGGATTCGAGTCCGACCACGCGACCGTCGAAGGGCGACCACGCATTGGCGCAGACGCCGAAGGACTTGCGCAGCGAGCCGGCGATCGGCATGAGGTAGCCGCAGCTGCCGCAGTTCGCCGATGCGCGGGAGGCGAATTCGCCCTCGGGTCCGGCGTCCGAATCCGCCCAGCGGCTGGCCGCCGCGGAGAGCCCGTCAGAGGAGAGGACGCGCTCTCGGCCGAGGCCGAACTCGAAGTTCGCGATCTGGTCGACATTGTCGGCCGAATTGTCCTCGGTCTGTTGGAAGCCCGGCTGCAGGTTCGGGTCCTGGTCGAGCTTGGGCAGGGTGTCCCGCGGGCTGAGGTCTCCCGGCTCGAGGCGCTCTTCCCACGGCACCCATTCGGGGGCCGTGAGGGCATCGGGCCCGGGCAGCAGCGCGGTCTCGCAGACCGTGACCTTCTTCGCGCGCGGGGCGCGGGCGAGCACGGCCACCCACCGCCATCCGCGGTAGGTCGGTTCGGTGCACACGAAGTAGTGCGTGACCAAGCGGGTGCCCTCGGCCACGGTTCCCAGGTGTTCGCCGACGGCAGCACTGCCGGCCACCTCGGTGATGGCGGACCGGGCGATGTCGATCGCCGCGGCCAGCTGGGTGTCGAGGACGATCTTCTCCTGGCCCGACCGGGCGCGGCCGGTCTTCACAGCGTTCGTTCCCTTACCTGCGGCGGGTGCGGCAGCGGCCGCGGTCGTCTCTGCCGCCTGTGCGGTGGCCTGTTCGACGTCGCTTTCGGCGGGCGCGGCGGTCTGCCGGGCCAGCCAATCACTGAACAGTGATGACATCAGGACTCCAAATCGTCGGCAATCGCCCGCAGCAGGCTGGCCACCTTGTTCCCGTGCGTCGGGTCCGGGTAACGGCCGTGCTGCAGTCCGTTGTTGAGGTCATCCAATACTTTGATGACATCTTCAACCATAACTGCCATGTCCACGGCCGGACGTCGGCGGGCCTTGGCAACCTTGCCGGGAGTGCTCAGCGGGCGGGCCTTGAGCACCTGTGCTCCGCGGCGGGACTCGACGACGTCGTATTCGAGGCGAGTGCCCTTCGTGACCTCGGCTCCCTCGGGAAGCACGGAGGAGTGGAGGAAGGCCTGGGAGCCGTCCTCGGCGATGACGAAGCCGAAGCCCTTTTCGGCGTCGAACCATTTCACGCGTCCGGTAGGCATGATGTCCTTTCTTCTCGTCTGCCCGCTTGACTCAACGGGCGGTGTCCCGGCTGGTGCGGGCGAGTCTGTTCTCGTCGGTACTGGTCTGGTCGGTATGGGGCGGTGCTGGTCAGTATGAGTCGGTGCCGCAGTGGCTGCGGCAGGTGTGGCAAGTGCGGCGGGGCGGTGTGCATCGGTGACCTCACATGCCGCCGCGGTGGCGGGTGCGGGACCGGGCGGGTCCACGGGTGGGGGCGGCCGCCTCGGCGAGGGTGTCAACCGCGGTGTCTGCTGCTGTGCGGGTGTCGGGCCGGTGCGGGGTTCGGAGCCGAGTTCACGGTTCCGAACTGCCCGGTCGAATTCCTCGGCCGCACCGTCCTCGCCAGGGTGTTGGCGAGCGCCGGGCGATGTGATCGCCGCAGTCGCAGGTGAGCTGCGAGGGTGTCTCCGTCGTTCTGTGCGGTTCCCGGCCGGCCGGTCCCTGCTGGGCGATTCCTGCCGGGCGGTGACCGGTCGGGCAGGTCAGTCGACGTGTGCGCGGCTCATGCCCGACCCCGCCTCGTCTGCGGCTTGGGGAGGAGCGGTGAAATCAGCTGTGGCCCACCTCGGTCTGTCTGCGTCGGTACGCCGCTCGGACCATGGCCACACAGGCCAGAGCGATGGCGATGGGCACGAGGATCATGGGCAGGAATGTGAGGAACGAGCTCGGGGTCAGCCCCATCCACGCCTGTCCGAGGACACCGATGAGGCCGAGCGCCCCGACGGCTGCGGCGACAACCGCGGCGACGACTATGGTCGTGTCGACTCGAGTGGCTGACAATGCGCGTCCTTCCTGACGGTCCGTGGGCTCAGCCCAGTTCCTGTTCTGCCCTCCATTGTACCCCTCGCGATAGACTGATCTGCGATGTCAATGACCTTCAGCCAGTGGCTGTCCCACAGTGCAGATGCCGAGTTCGAGTCCTTCGTCCGGACCCGACGCGACCTCCTCCAACCCGAGTCACCGACGATCCCTGCGCTGGCCGCGGCCGCATCCTCCCGCATCGGGGTCTCCCGCGGCATCGAGGCCCTCGACGCGGAGACCCTCGAAGTCTTCATTGCCCTGGCCAAGGCGGCCCGAACGGCGCCGGAGATCCCGGTCGCGGACAATCCCCACTTCGACCCCGTCCGCACCGAGGCGGCTCTGCCCCGACTGCGCGACCTCGGCCTGGCCTGGCCGACCACTGAGGCCGGCGCTTCGGCCGGGGACGCGTCCCTGCTGGAGAGGCACCCTGTCTGGAAGATCCAGTCCGAGGCGATCACTCTGCTGCCGACCTCGGCAGCGGAATCCGCCCGCGCCCACCCGTGGCAGATCGACCCGGCCACGATCGATGCGAGCACGGCTGCGATCGGCCAGCCGCTCATCCACAACAGCGAGCAGGCCGCCGTCGCCGAGGTGATCTCGTCCCTGCGCGGCCTCGTCGACGAGCTCGCCGCCGCCCCC
Organism: Brevibacterium sp. FAM 27836; assembly: GCF_051351055.1. Lineage (NCBI taxonomy): Bacteria > Bacillati > Actinomycetota > Actinomycetes > Micrococcales > Brevibacteriaceae > Brevibacterium > Brevibacterium sp. FAM 27836. The sequence continues at coordinate 2,617,383 of NZ_CP195711.1, read as the reverse complement.
ATCTCCCGGCTGACCAGCGGCGGAATCTCGAAACGGGATGTGTCTCGGCTCGCCCGCACCCTCGATCTGGGGCTCGAGCAGACGATCACGCTGCTGCTGGCCGCGAAGTCGCTGCACCTCATCGGGGTCCTCGATGATGCGCTCGACCCGCAGTGGACGGCCGCCGACGATGCCGACTCCGTGCTCGCCGGCGACCGGGCCGAACTGTGGGCGGGACTGGTCTCCGCGTGGCTGCGTGAGTCCCTCGACGTCACGCAGCTGGCGGCCGGGGCGAGTGAGAACGAACGCCTCACGGTGCTCGCGACTCCGAAGAAGGCGCTGTTCAAGGGCTACGCCCAGTCCGTGCCGGCGATGCCGCTGCTGCGCGTGACCGTCCTCTCCGTCCTCCACGACATCGGTCTGGGCATGACCCGGTCGGCGCAGTGGATCCACGCGGAGGTGCTGCGTCGGCGCCCGCTGCTGCAGGCACATGGGTCCGCCATGACCGAGGCGGTGCTCCACACATGTGTGAACCTGGGCCTGGCGACGACTCCCCTGCAGCAGCCCGACCATTTCGGGCCGAGCCGATTCGGTCTGCGCCTGGCCGCGGGGCTCGAACGGGCGATGGTCGAGCATGCGAAGCAGGATCCCTCGATCGCGCCGCTGGGCGTCGCCGTCGAGGCTCTCGAGGTGCCCGGAGACGTCATCGCTGCGGTCACCGAGGGGCTCGGGCGGGAAGTCGATACGGTGCTCATCCAGTCCGACCTCACGGCGGTGGCGACGGGGCCGATCGAACCCCGAGTCCACCACATCCTGCGCAGGTACGCCGTCGTCGAGGCGCGTGGTCAGGGCACGGTGTACCGCATCGATGCCGAGACGATCGAAGACACGATGCAGGCGGGGCTCACCCCGGAGGAGGCGCTGAGCGAGCTCGCCGAGATCAGCGCCGAGGAGCTGCCGTCGACCTTGGACTTCCTCGTGAAGAACACCGCCTCGAAGCTGCGGCGGGTCCGAGTGGCGGGTGCCCGCGCCGTGCTCGTCGTCGATGACCCGGTCGACCTCGACGTCATCGTCTCCGATCAGACGATGCTGCCGGCCGGTCTCGAACGGCTGGCCCCGACGGTCGCGATCTCTCAGCTCGGACCGGAGCGGACGATGCACCTGCTCGAGGCCGGGGGTCATCATGCGCTGCTGCATTCGGCGGCCGGACCGGTGCGCAAGCGGAGGGTGATCACTCAGTCGGAGCCCGAGGTGAGCGTGCGGCGACGTCCGCGCGTCACGGACGGCCACCTCGGCGAATACATGCGGATTCTGCGTTCGGCCCCGGCGGGGCTGCCGGAGTCGGTGAGCACCGACGAACCGCTGGGGCACATGGATCTGCTGCGGGAGGCGGCCGAGGCGAAGAAGCGGGTGCTCATCCGGATCGCGGATTCGCAGGGCCACGAGCGCAGCATCGAGATGCTGCCGGCCACGCTCAACGCCGGGCGAGTGCGCGGAACGGTGACGTCGACGGGCGCCGAGGCGTCCCTGTCGATCGCCCGCATCGTCTCCGTCACCCCCGCAACCACCCCCTAATTGCTACCCGACGGCGGCCCAGCAACCTGGCGCGAGGTTGCTGGGCCGCCGTCGGGTAGTTCTGGGAGGGAACAATCGGGGCGGGGGACGTGTTGTCCTCTCTGGTGTCATGGCACTTCGGGAATGGGAGTTTGAATGAATGGTCCGCTGATCGTGCAGTCCGATCGGACTGTGCTGCTGGAATCGGGGCACCCCCTCGCCGTCGAGGCGGCCGTGGCGATCGCCCCGTTCGCGCAGCTGTCACGGACCCCCGAATACATCCACACCTATACGATCACCCCGCTGGGCCTGTGGAACGCCCGAGCCAGCGGTCACGACGCGGAATCCGTCGTCGACGTGCTCCTCGAGTTCGCAAAGTACCCGGTCCCGCATGAGCTCCTCGTCGATATCGTCGACATCATGGACCGCTTCGGCGTGCTCACCCTCATCGACCATCCGATCCACGGGCTCACGCTGACCTCGACGGAGACGGGGCTGCTCGACGAGCTGCACGGCCAACCCGATCTCGTCGGAAAATTCGGCAAACGCATCGATGACGAGTCTGTCCTCGTCCACCCCTCGGAGCGTGGTGAGCTCAAGCATGCGCTGCTGCAACTGGGTCATCCGGTCTCCGACCACGCCGGCTACGTCGACGGCGAAGCCCACGAGATCGCGCTCTCCGATGACGCCCACGGCGGGCAGTGGCATCTGCGCGATTATCAGAAGCAGGCCATCGACCAGTCCCTGTCCGGTGAGTCCGGCGTCGTCGTACTGCCGTGCGGAGCGGGTAAGACGATCGTCGGGGTGGCCACGATGTCCCGGGTGCAGACGACGACGCTCATCCTCGTGACGAACTCGGTCTCGGCCAGGCAGTGGAAGGATGAGATCCTGCGGCGGACGACGCTGACCGAAGACGAGGTCGGCGAATACTCGGGTTCGACGAAGGAGATCCGCCCGATCACCATTGCCACCTACCAGGTGCTCACCACGCGACGGAAGGGCTCCTACCTCCACCTCGAGCTGCTCGACGCGAAGGACTGGGGGCTGGTCATCTACGACGAGGTGCACCTGCTGCCGGCACCGATCTTCCGACTCACCGCGAGCCTGCAGGCCCGCCGTCGTCTCGGCCTGACCGCGACCCTCGTGCGCGAGGACGGTCGGGAGGATGAGGTGTTCTCCCTCATCGGTCCCAAGCAGTACGAAGTGCCGTGGAAGGAACTCGAACGGCTGGGCTACATCGCCTCGGCGGCCTGCCATGAGGTGCGTGTGCGTCTCGACGGGGGAACCCGCACCGCCTACGCCCGCGCCGACGGCGAAGACCGGTACCGGCTGGCCGCGACCTCGGACGCGAAGCTGCCGATCGTGTCCGAACTCGTCGCCGACCACCCCGGTGCGCAGATCCTCGTCATCGGCCAGTACCTTGATCAGCTCGAGGAGATCGGCGCCGAGCTCGGCGCGCCCGTCCTCACCGGGCACACCCCGGAGTCCCAGCGCCAGGAGCTGTTCCGCGAGTTCCGGTCCGGGGACATCCCCGTCCTCGTGGTGTCGAAGGTCGCGAACTTCTCCGTGGATCTGCCGGCCGCCTCGGTGGCGATCCAGGTCTCCGGAGCCTTCGGCTCACGGCAGGAGGAGGCTCAGCGGCTCGGACGGATCCTGCGCCCGAAGGAAGATCAGGGTTCGGCGACGTTCTACACCGTGGTGGCCGCCGACACCGTCGACGAACACTTCGCCGCCCAGCGCCGCCGCTTCCTCACCGAGCAGGGCTACAGCTACAGCATCGAGGTCCGCTGAGCGACGCACGCGCACCCGACCCGCCTCCGACCCCAGAACTACTTGACGACGGCCCAGCAACCTCGCGCAAGGTTGCTGGGCCGTCGTCGGGTAGCAATTGGTGGGGTCTCAGACGTGCTGTAGGTCGGTGTCCGCTGCGGTGCCTGCCTCGGACTTCGCGACGATCTGGCGGCGGGCGACGCGGCGGGCCAAGCGGGCCTCGCCCCATTTGATGAAGCCGACGCCGCCGAGGATGAACACACCGCCGAAGAGCTGGATCGGCGCCGGCATCTCGAAGAGCACAAGCCAGGCGACGATGACGGAGAACGGCACCTCGACGAGGTTGACGAACGACCCGACGGTCGCGCCGACATAGCGCAGACCGAGGATTCCGGTGATGTAGGCCCCGACGGTGAAGACGACGATCATCGCCATCGGCACGACCCACGACATCGACACTCCACCGAAGTCCACGTCGCCGGTCACCGCGCCCCACGGCATGACGCCGACGGCCACGATGAGCGACATCGCCAAGGCTCCGATGCCCATGCCCAGCCCGGTCAGCGCGACCGGCGGAATCGTGATCGTATCCTTCGCGGAGACGAGGAAATAGCTGGCCAGACACACAGCCGCGGCCATGGCCATGACGGCGCCGATGATGCTGATCGACGATCCGCGCAGGTTGAGCACCAGCAGCAGACCGACCATCGAGACGAGGACTCCGATGAACGTCACGGTCGCCGGACGGGTCCGCGTCCGCGCCCAGATCCAGAAGACGATGAGCATCGGAGCCGTCATCTCAAGCAGCAGCGCCACGGCCACGGTGAGGTGCTCGACGGCGACGAAGTAGAACCCCTGCACGCCGGCCATCGACACCAGACCGTAGGTGACGACGGTGCGCCAGTGCGTGAGCACCTCGCCCCACCGTCCGTGCAGGGCGATGAGGCTGGGGATGAGCAGCAGGACCGCGGAGCCGGCCAAACGGATGAGCACGACCGCGCCCGGGGTCCACCCGATCGCGTACATCGTCTTTGCGATCGGCCCGGACACCGCGAAGAAGAACGCGGAGGCAAGCGTGAGCAGGAACCCTACGACGACGGTGCGACTCATTCTTGACCTCCTGAAGGGACGAAACGTTTGTGGATCGGTTGGTTCGGACGGCGGGACTCCCCACCGGGGTGGTGCGATGGACGAGCATCCCCTCGCCGAGGCGGCTCGACGTGAGCATGCTCGGCTCGCCGAGGCGGCTCGACGTGGGCGTCGCCGTGCCCGTGCGATGCCCGGCCGTGCGCGTCGTTGTCGGGCACCGATGATCGTGTGGTTTCAGTATCGGCCCCGAATTTGAAATGAGTCAAATGCATTTTGGTGCTTACATGGTGTGGCAGAATGGTTCCCGCTATGGCCTTCATCTACGACATTCGCGCGAATCTCACGATGCTCGTCGACCTCCTCAACACCTCCGGGGACGTCGCCGTCGACGGCGACGAGCTGACGACAGCCGCACAACTCCGCGAATTCGCGGCTCGCCACGACTTCTCCGGGCCCCTGACGGCCACGAGGAGCGACGTCGAGGAGACGCTGCGACTGCGAGCGCGGTTCGCCGCCGCACTGGACTCGAGCATCGACGCGGAGGGCGAAGACGCGGTCGAAACGGCGACTTCGGCGGTCGTCGATGAGATCAATCTCACACTGAGCGACTCGGGTTCCGTGCCGCAATTGGTCAAACACGACAACTGGGACTGGCACCTGCACGCCACGGGCGCGCAGGCTAGTCTCGCCGACCGGGTCGCCGCCGATGTCGCCCTCGTCCTCATCGACCTCATCCGCTCCGGAGACCTCGATCGGCTGGGCCGCTGCGCCGCCGAGGACTGCCGCGCCTATCTGGCCGACTTCAGCCGCAATCGCTCGAAGCGCTTCTGCGACACCGGCAACTGCGCCAATCGCACCCATGTCGCAGCGTTTCGCGCCCGGCAGACCGAATCAGACTGAGGCACACAGCCATGTCACTGCAGCCCCTGCCGATCACCGGCCTCCGGAAACTGGCCTGCGGCTTGGCCGGCATCATCGCCACGACGAGCATGGCGGTCGGCTTCGCCCTCTCACCAATGACCGTTCTGCTGACCATCCCCGGCGAGAAGCTCAGCGCGAACCTTCCCCTCTTCGGCATCACTCTCGCGGCGACGCTCGCGTTCATCCTCATCGGGCAGGTGCTCATCCGCGCCGCGCTCGGTCGGTTCCGCACCGGGGGCAGCCTCGCACGATTCTTCCGCTATCAGCTGGCGGCCATCGGCTTCGGCGCCGGACTGGGCCTCTGCTTCACCCCTGCCACGCTGTCGGCACCACCCGGGTGGTGGGTCGCCTCCATCATCGCGGGCGTCGCACTCTGCCTTCTGTCGCTGCTGGCGTTTCGCGGCACCCGTCGCTCAGTCCTGCACAGCCCAACTCATCCGAACATCACGTTGACCGAAGGCATCGTGGTCGACCACTGGTGGGGCGCGCTCCCTCAAGGCGCGACCGCGCAGTTGGCGACCGTCCAGTTCGTCGACGAGTCCGGCCACGCGAGGTTCACCCGACACCTCGTCCAGCAGAGCCTGACGATGCTCGGCACCATGGGTCAGGTGCAGTACGACCGCCGCTTCCCGCACCGCGTTCGGCGCTTCAGCATCCCGACCAGGCGCTCTCCCAGATAGAGTCGCACTCCCTCCGGACCGCGGCGAAGATTTCTGACCTCGAGCTGACCGCAGCCATCTTTTTCGCTGAAATCACCCCATGATTCCTGAGAACGATGGCTCCGATCGGGATCGAAATCGACTTTTCTGAGAGTTTTCCTGTGAGGCGCTTCACATTCACGTTCAGGAGACCTCCAGCCCACTCCCAGAAATGGCCCTCAGACTGGTCACATGACTACAGCACAGAACGATGCCGACATCGAAGCCACCCTGCTCGTTGTCGATGATGAGCCCAATATCCGCGAACTCCTGTCGACCAGTCTCCGCTTCGCCGGCTTCGACGTCGTCTCCGCCGCAAACGGCGCCGAGGCACTGCGTCTGGCCGAGCAGACCGACGTCGACCTCCTCGTCCTCGACGTCATGCTCCCGGACATGGACGGCTTCACCGTGACCCGCCGTCTGCGCCAGATCGGCATGAACGCTCCCGTCGTGTTCCTCACCGCCCGTGACGACACCTCGGACAAGATCACCGGTCTGACCGTCGGCGGTGACGACTATGTGACGAAGCCCTTCAGCCTCGAAGAGGTCGTGGCCCGCATCCGCGCCGTCCTCCGCCGCACCCGCAACCTCGAGGACGAAGAGAACGCCGTCATCGTGGCAGGCGACCTCGAACTCGACGACGACACACATGAGGTCCGCCGTTCCGGCATCCTCATCGACCTCTCCCCCACCGAGTTCAAGCTGCTGCGCTATCTCATGCTCAACACGAACCGCGTGCTGTCGAAGTCGCAGATCCTCGACCATGTGTGGGAGTACGACTTCGGCGGGGACACCGGAATCGTCGAATCCTATATCTCCTACCTGCGTCGCAAGATCGACATCACCCCGGAGACCGACGCCGCCGGCCACCCGGTCGAGATGGAGTGGACTCCGATGATCCAGACCAAGCGCGGGGTCGGCTACATGCTGCGCACACCGGAATCCAAGTAGTCGTCCAAGCAAGGACGATAGATTACATACGTGGCAAAAGAATCCCGTCCCACCCGTCCCGGCTTCTGGGAAGAATGGTCTCTGACCACCAAGCTGCTGGCCATCATGATGCTGCTCATGCTGCTCGTCCTCACGGGGACGAGCGCGTGGGTGTTGGAGAACCTGCGCGACAGCCTCGTCCAGCGCACCGATGAACGTCTCATCAGCGCGTCCGAGACCCTGGCGAAGCAGGCCTACCGTGATGTGTTCCAGCCGGCCGAACTCCAGTCCGGTTCGGGCGATGACAGCGCCGAGGATGCGCCGTCGTCGACGACGATCGATTCGAATTCCTGGGATCAGCTCAAGAGCCTCCTGCCGGGCGGCTTCTATGTGCAGTTCTACGACACGGACGGCGATCCGATCCGCGATCCCGTCGCCCCGGAGCCGCAGAATCAACCGATCCTTCCGAAGATCGACGAGAAGGAAGTCTATGCCCGGGCCGGCGAGCCCTTCACCGTGGCCGGGACGAGTTCGCAGTGGCGGGCTCGAGCGATGAAGGTGAAGAACACCGACGTGCTCGTGTCCATCGCCGTGCCCTTCGACCGCGAGGTCGACAACATCAACGAACGCGCCCGCAACACGATGATCGGCATCGGGCTGCTGGCTCTGGCGATGGTCGCCGGCGTCGGCTATTGGGCGATCAACAACACGTTCCGGCCGCTGCGCGACATCGAGAAGACCGCGTCGCGGATCGCCGCCGGTGATCTCTCGCAGCGGGTGCCCAGCTATCCGCGCAACACGGAGCTCGGGCGCCTGTCGGCGGCGCTGAACACGATGCTCGGACGCATCGAGGACTCCTTCGACGGGCAGACGCGGTCGGAGAAGCGCATCCGCCAGTTCGTCTCCGACGCCTCACACGAGCTGCGCACTCCCCTGGTGACCATCCGCGGCTATGCGGAGCTGTACCGACAGGGCGCGATCACGAAGTCCGAGGACGTCGCGAATGCGATGGAGCGGATGGAGTCCGAGGCCAAGCGCATGGGTGTGCTCGTCGACGATCTCGTCGTGCTCGCCCGTCTCGATGAGCAGCGTCCCGCCGAGATCGGTCCCATCGACCTGCACAAGGTCGTCCGTGATGCCGCTGCCGATGCGGCCGCACAGGCCCCGGATCGCGACATCAGCTTCATCGGACTCGATGGTGAGGATGCGCGTCCGGTGCCGATGATTCGCGGTTCCGAATCGAAGATCCGCCAGGTCATCGTCAATCTCGCCGGCAACGCGGTGCGCCACACCCCCGAGCACGCCGCGATCGAGTTCGCCGTCGGCGTCGTCGGCCTCCCCGAGACCACCGATACCGGCGGTGCGGACAGCGGAGAGATCCGAGAAGGCGCGGCCAAGGGCCAGAACGGTCGCAGCGGGGCAAAGGAGAAGCCGCGTGAGCGCGGTTTCGTCACCGGCGGGGTCCGCATCTTCCGCCGAGGCGACTCCACCGGCAGCGACCAAGCAGACACCCAACCCACCCCACAGACCGATCCGCAATCGGCCCCGCAGACCGGACCCCAGCAGGCCGCCCGACCGACAACGCCGTCCGGTGCCCAGGCGGGAGACCGGCCCGGCGCGCAGACGGGTGAACCGTCGACGGCGCAGACAGGTGCGTCGGAGCCGGCGGGCATCGTGCCCGATGTCACGGCGGCCGGCTCGATCACGGTCGATGATTCGCTGCGCGGGTTCCCCAACGGCCGGGTCCGCTTCGAGGTCCGCGACCACGGAGACGGCATCGACCCCGAGGCGGTGCCGCGGATCTTCGAACGCTTCTACCGTCTCGACGTCTCCCGGACCCGGGACACCGGCGGTTCAGGTCTGGGCCTGTCGATCGTCAAGGCGATCGTCGAGAACCATCACGGCGCGATCTCCGTGCACGAAACTCCGGGCGGCGGTGCGACCTTCCGCATCGACCTGCCCATCTCCGAATCCGGCGGCCCCAATGCGGACACACGAAAGGACGAGCGATGAGCGACAACAGCAATCCCCAGAATCCGGATGAGGGATCCACCGAGGGCCGTCGTGGGCCGAGCGCCGGCGGCCACCGGGGATCGTCTGCGGAGGTTCCGCGCACCTTTCCCAACGCGTCGCAGTCCTCCGGACCGGCCCGGGTCAGCCCACCGGTGACCCCGCCGGAACGTCGCCCCGACTACGCCCCCACTCAGGCGCAGAACCCTGTGGACGACGCTTCTCGCCGAGGCGGCCCGTCGTCCCAGCCGCCCGCCGGCCCCCAGTACGGCCCCGCTCAACACCAGGGCTCCGCGCAGCAGCAGAACTCGCCCTACCAGCAGCAGTCAACGCCCTACGGTCAGGGCGACCGGCGGCCCGCCCCCGGGCATCAGCCCGGCACTCAGCAACCCGGCTATCCGCAGCCCGGCACTCAGCAGCCGGGCTATCCGCAGTCCGGCACCTATCAGCAGGCTTCCTCCCAGCCGGCGTCCTCCCCGCAGCCGAATTCCCAGCATCCGAACTATCAGGAGCAGGGCGGCGGGCAGCCCCACCCCCACGGTGCTCAGTACGGGGGTGCTCAGTACGGGGGTTCTCAATACAGCGGATCGCAGCACGGTGGAGCCCCGCAGCCCGACGAACCGGGGGCCGCGCAGACGACCCCGGCCTACGCCGCCCCAGGAGCTCCGCAGACAGGCGTCGGCTCCCAGCCGATGAACCCCTCCGGTCAGCCGGGATTCTACGGTGGACCGGGAGGCTCGGGGCCGTACGGGCCCGAGCAGCCGCCTCGGCGAGAGAAGAGAGGACCCGGCTGGGGTGCGACGATCGCGATCGCGGCCATCGCCGCCCTCCTCGGTGGCGGTGCCGCGTTCGGCGGCAACTATGCGCTCTCGGCGCTGCAGGGCGAGGAGCCGCGCAAGGTCGCCGAACAGACGATCGAAACGCCGGACTGGACCCAGGTGGCGGAGCAGACTTCGGAGAGCGTGATGTCGATCCAGGTCGGTGCCGGCGGCCAGGTGGAGGGTCTGGGTTCGGGTGCCCTCTATGACGATCAGGGCCACGTCATCACGAACAACCACGTCGTCGCTCCTGCGGACACCCCGGACGGAGAGATCGCCGTGACGATGAAGAACGGTGAGACGACGAAGGCGAAGATCGTCGGCCGCGACCCATCGACGGATATCGCCATCATCAAACTCGAACAGGTCCCCGACGGCGTGAAACCGTTGGACGTCGGTGATTCGAAGAAGCTGTCCGTCGGCGATCCGGTGATGGCGCTGGGCAACCCGCTCGGGCTCGCCGATACGGTGACCACGGGCATCGTCTCCGCCCTCGACCGGCCGGTGTCGACGGAGAACATCGGTGAGGATGCGACCTCGCAGGAGAAGGAGCTGACGATCACGAATGCCATCCAGACGGATGCGGCGATCAACCCGGGCAACTCCGGTGGTCCGCTCGTCAACGGCGATGGTGAGTTCATCGGCGTGAACTCGGCCGCGGCATCACTGAGCCAGGCCGGCGAAGGACAGCAGTCGGGATCCATCGGCATCGGCTTCGCGATCCCCGCCAACCAGTCGGTGATGATCGCCGACCAGCTCATCGCCAACGGCAAGGCTCTGCACCCGTTCCTCGGCATCACACTGACAGACGGGCACATCAACAGCGGCGGCATCACCCGCGGCAGCGCCAAGGTGCAGTCCGTCCAGGGCGGATCACCTGCGGCCAAGGCCGGCATCAAGGACGGCGACGACATCGTCGAGGTGGCCGGAACCAAAGCGAACAACGCCATCGCCCTGCGCGCGCTCGTCCGCGCCCAGCCGGTGAACTCGCCCGTCGAGGTCACCGTGGTGCGCGGCGGTCAGGAGCAGAAGCTCGATGTGACGCTCGTGTTGAAGTAGTCGCGATCGGTTCGAGACGGGCCGCGACTCGGGCACACGGACCTGAGGATCGCGCCGCGACTCGACCACGACGAGGGTGTGGACGGCCGACGGCTGTCCACACCCTCTCCCTGTGCCCTTGGCGCCCGTTGACCGCGCGATGACACTGGCCTCAACCCTGCCGACCGCCGCGGGGAATCACTGACCATGAGGAGTCATCATGAGCTTCGAAGTCGACGCCGAACGCGTCCAATCCGCCGCCACCGCCACCGCGGGCACCTCCCGCAACCTCGTCTCCGAGTCCGACACGATGCTGCGCAACCTGCTGGCACTTCAGGAATGCTGGCGCGGCAGTGCCGCCCAGAACTTCCAGGCCGTGATCAACCAGTGGCAATCCGCGCAGAAGCAGCTGATGGAGTCACTGAACTCCATCCACGGTGCCCTCAACACCGCGGCCCGCCAATACTCCGAAGTGGAAGCCGCGAACTCGCGCCTCTTCGCTCCGTGAGAAACGACTGTTTCGCTGCGTGAGAAGCGGCTGCGCTCCCGCAGCTGAGGCCACCGCACGTCTGGTGCAGATCCCTGCCATCACGCGGTCGAAGTCTCCTTGTACTCGTGGCCGGCATCTGGCAAACTATCAGCCTTTCTTAGTAGGCTGAGAGCGATAGTTCGCGGCGGTGTTGGCCAAGAATCTCCGGATGGGAGTGGATCGGCTCGGCAGCGTCGGGTCAAACCAATGCAGGAGTCGACTACGGATGAGCATCTTCCAACGGATCGCGACGATCTTCGGCGCCAAGGCCAACAAGGCTCTGGACAAGGCCGAGAACCCCAACGAAACCCTTGACTATTCGTACCAGAAGCAGCTCGAACTGCTGCAGAAGGTGCGTCGCGGCGTCGCCGACGTCGCGACCAGTCGCAAACGTCTCGAACTTCAGATCAACCAGCTCGAACAGCAGCAGGACAAGCTCTCCGGTCAGGCCCAGAAGGCCATGGAGATCGGGCGTGAGGACCTCGCTCGCGAGGCACTGACCCGCAAGTCCGGACTCACCCAGCAGATCACCGATCTGCAGTCCCAGCACGAAGGACTCCAGGGCGAGGAGCAGAAGCTCACGCTCGCCTCCCAGCGCCTCCAGGCCAAGGTCGACGCCTTCCGGACGAAGAAGGAGACCCTCAAGGCGACCTACAACGCCGCCGAGGCGCAGTCGAAGATCGGTGAGGCCTTCTCCGGCATCTCCGAGGAGCTCGGAGACGTCGGCATGGCCGTCCAGCGTGCCGAGGACAAGACCGCTTCGCTGCAGGCTCGCGCCGGTGCCGTCGATGAGCTGCTCGCCTCGGGCGCCCTCGAAGATGTCACGGGCACGGCCAAGGACGACATCACCTCTCAGCTCGACGCGCTGTCGAGCGACAGCGATGTCGAGGTGGAGCTCCAGCGGATGCGCGAGTCCCTGCCGGCCGGTTCGGAGAAGGAGCAGAAGTCGCTCGAGGGTGAGGAGCAGCAATGATCATCCGCATCATGGGCGAGGGTCAGTACGACGTCAACAATGTCGACCAGGACCTGCTCCAGAAGTACGACAACCAAGTCGAAGCCGCCGTGGCTGCCGGTGATGAACAGGCCGCTCGGACCGCGCTTTCGGCCCTGCACGACTACGTGACCGGCAACGGTCAGCCGGTCGCCGATGACTACCTCGGTTCGTCCGAGGCCGTCATCCCCTTCGTCGACGCCACACTGGCCGAGATCGCCGAGCTGCTCACCGGTGAGGGCTTCATCCCCGATCCGGCCTGAACAGCAGAATCGTCCACCGATGCACCCGGCCCATCGTCTTCGATTGAGATGATGGGCCGGTTCTGACATACCCAGAGAGGAACTACGATGAAGAGTCGCTTCGTCAAAGACAACGGATTGACCATGCGGATGGGATGGACGATCTTCCTCAACGGGCTCATCTATGTCATCCTCATCCTCGCCATCTGGTGGATGTTCGGCGGAAGCGTCTCCGGCGTCATCATCGCCGTGCTCATCAGCGCCGGCGCCTTCTTCTTCCAGTGGTACTTCTCCGACTCGATCGCGATGAGAGCGATGGGTGCCAAGGAGGTCAGCCCCGAAGAGGCACCCGAACTGCACACGCTCGTCGATCGGCTCTGCCAACTCTCCGACGCGACCAAACCGCGAGTGGCGGTGTCGAACTCGGCCATCCCCAACGCCTTCGCCACCGGCCGCTCACCGGAGCGCTCGGTCGTGTGCGTCACCCGCGGCCTGTTGGAGAAGCTCAACCGCGAAGAGGTCGAAGTCGTGTTGGCCCATGAGCTCTCCCACGTCGCTCACCGCGACGTCACAGTGATGACGGTTGCCGGAGTCACCGGAGTCGTCGCCGCTCTGATGATGCGCGCCGGGTACTACATGAGCTTCGGGCGCTCGAACAACAACAGCAACGGCGTTCCCATCCAACTGCTGTTCATCCTCGTCGGTGCCGTTGTCTACGGTCTGTCCTTCGTCCTCATCCGCAGCCTCTCACGCTACCGCGAGCTTGCCGCCGACCGCGCCGCAGCCATCCTCACCGGCGCCCCCTCGACGCTGGCCTCGGCGCTGACGAAGCTCAGCGGAGACATGAGCAAGATCCCGGAGAAGGACCTGCGCTCTTCCGCCTCGGCGAACCACTTGGCGCTCATTCCGGCCATCAGCGGCAAGGCCGCGTTCGGTCAGCTCTTCTCCACCCACCCGTCACTCGAAAAGCGTCTGGAACAGCTGTCGAAGATCTCCGCGCAGCTCTCCCGCCCTGAGTGACCCTCCACCGCACCACTCGCGACCACACCACCCCCGAACTAGGAGTTCCATGGGCTTCTTCGACGCACTGCTCGGCCGCACCAAACCGAAGCGCGCCAACCTCGACGACCTCTTCGCACTGCCGCCTGCCGCGCTGACCCTGCAAGCGGCCACCGGCTTCACCCCGACCGGAGTCGGCGCTGTTGCCTTCCGTCAGGTCGAAGGAGCCGCGTTCCAGTCGGCGGAGTCCGAAAGCGTCGCCCTCATCGGTTCCGACCCGGCCGCCTCGGTGCGACAGGAGAACGACGGCTATGGGTTCACCTGGCAGGTCGTGTCAGATGAGAACGCCGAGGTGGTCAACCTCGTGACGAACATCCACGCCGTGAACTCGGCGCTGGTCAGCCAGGGCTTCGACACGATGCTGCTGTGCACCACCGCGTACTTCGTCCACCCCGACGGACGCCGGATGGCACTGGTCTACCAGTACAAGCGCGGCACCTTCTACCCCTTCGTGCAGTTGGGGCCGAAGCAGCGGGACAACCCCTTGGAGATCCAGGTCAAGGGGGTCCTCTCCGGCGAGCTGCCCTTCGAAGAGGATACGTCGAACTGGTCGGCGCTGTGGGACGCCCCGGGTATGAACGACACTCCAGGCGCTCCCGAGCTGCAGTAGGCATTTCAGCTGCAGTAGGCAGTCCCAGTCCGAAGGCAGGGTCCCGTCCGAGCGCTGGGTCCAGTCCGAAGGCAGGGTCCCGTCCGAGCGCAGGGTCCCTAAGGACAGACAGTTGGAGGGCGTCCCCGCGGGGACGCCCTCCATTCACATGAGAAACTAGTCTTCCAGACAGGTTCGTCGGGTCCGGCTGTCTGCTCGTCAAACCGGTTCGTCGGGTCCGGCTGTCCGCTCGTCAGGCAGGTTCGTCCGGCCCGTCAGGCGAGTTCGTCAGTCCTGTTCGGCACTGATCTCGATGACTTCGCCGAGAGCTTCGACGCGATCGCCGGGGCGGATCGTCGCACCGCGGCGGGTCTCGACCTCACCGTTGACGGTGACCTCACCGTCGGCGATCATGTCCTTGGCCATGGCACCGTGTTCGGCCACGCCGTGGAGTTTGAGCAGCTGACCGAGCTTGATGGACTCGCCGCGGATGTCGATCGTATCCATCAGAAGTCGAATCCTCCGAAGTCGAAGCCGCCGCCGTCGCCGCCGAACAGGCCGCCGCCGTCACCGCCGTCGCCTCCGAAGAAGCCACCGCCGTCACCGCCGCCCATGTCTCCTCCGGCGTCGCCCATGTCTCCTCCGTAGGCACCGTCCCAGCCGCCGCCCATTCCGCCGAAGAGCATGGCGCCCATGAGAACGCCCGGCAGCAGACCGGAACCGGCATAGGAGTTGAAGTAGCCGCGGTTGTATTCGGCATAGGCCGGACCGGCCTCCCAATAGGCGCGGCGGGTGTGTCCGTCACCGGTGACGACCTTGCGCACCATCGGTTCGGCACCGACAGCCACGCGTTCGGCGTCTGCGGCGCACACGGGCACGGGGCGCAGCTGGCCTCCGGCCGGAGCCCAGTCGATGTCCTCGACCGAGGGTCCGTGCTGCGGATTGAAGAAGCAGGGCGGTCGACGCACGGGAAGGGGTTCGCCTTCGACCCGGGCACGCACGCACTTCGCGGCATAGCGGCCGTCCTCGAGCGCCTCGGTGACGTGCCGGATATCGGTGGGCTCGTCGACCTTCGCGAGAGTCTCCTTGGCGATGTCGTAGGAATCCAGCGCCTGCTTGTAGTCCTGTGCCCCACCCGTGTCGAGGTCGACTCCCGCGGTGATGAGATCGAGTTCTGCGACCTCTTCCCCGAACGAGGTGACGTCCTCTTCGGCGGTCTTCTTCACCTGCTGAAGTTCGGCGGCGTGCAGTTCCCGCTGACGCTGCTTCTCCTTACGGTGGCCGACGAAGAATACTGCCCCGAGAACCACGAGCAGCAATAGGAATACCGTACTCACGATCTATGCCTCCCCGGCTGTCTATGTCCTCGAACAGTATGCCTGACTAATCTGACAGGCGTCTGAGCCTGGGCCTGACATCCACTCAGTCCCGAACCGCGCTCAGACCAGCGCGAACACACCTTTGACCAGGGCGGCGACTCCCCCGCCGAAAGCCAACACGAGCATGCCGATCCGTGCGATCGACACGTCGATGTGCCGGGCGAGCCGATCGCCGCCGACCAGTCCTGCCACGAGCACGACCCCCAATGCGATCCAGGTGAACGGCTCCAGGTGCGGCCACACCCCACCGTGGACGATCACCTTCATCACCACCGCCGAGGCGGTTCCCACGACGAGGAACGGCTGCAGGGTCGCCGCGAAGGACCGCTGCTCCCATTTCGTCAGCACCGCATAGGCGCTGACTGCCGGTCCCCCGGCTCCGGCAGCCGCCGACATCGCACCCGAGAGCAGGCCGGCTCCCATGCGGGTGCCGATGTTCGCGGGAATCCGGCGCCCGAACCTCCCCAGAGTCAGAGAGCTGATGAGGGAGACGATGATGAGCAGACCGATGAGGATCTGCAGCGGTGGGGTGGGCAGGACCGAGGCGATGAGCGCCCCGGGGATCGTTCCGATCACCGCGCCCAGGGCCAGGTGGCGGAAGGACGGCCAATCCACCTCGGCGAAGGTCCGGGTGAAGACCGAGAACGCGGCGACGATCCCGCAGATGTTGACGAGGATGATCCCGCTGAACGGATCGAGGAGAAGAACGAGAAACGGGCCGCTGACCAGGCCGAACCCCATCCCGGTGACACGTTGGGACAGGGCACCGAGGAAGACTGCGAAGAGGATGAGCACGACCACGGGTTCCACTCGGTCGAGTCTAGTCCAGCCCGATTCCCGGCTGATCCTCAGTCTCACCGCTGATCGCGGGGTTAGAGTATTCACCATGAATGCCAGTCCCCTCTGGTCGCGGTTCAGCGCAGATCCGCGATCGTATGGGCAGGTCCGGGCCTCCGATGCCGATCGCGCGGTCGTCAGTGATGTCCTCTCGGAGGGTTATGCCCTCGGTCAGCTCGATGTCGAGGAATTCGATGAACGCACCGAGGCGGCTGCGAAGATCAAAACGCTCGGTGAAGTTCCCGCGCTGATCGAGGACCTCGTCCTCACCGACCCTGCCGAAGTCGAACCGGGCACGCTCGACGAGACGAGACGGGACGGGCGCAGGCCCTGGCGCGTCTCGAAGAGGACCGGGTGCCGATCACGCCGGAGCAGATCGATGCAGCGGCGCAGAAGTACTATCGGGATCGGGTGCGCCGGGCCCTGCTCGGCGCCGTCGCGGGCCCCGTTGGGATCGTGCTGGCGGTCTGGGCGTTCTCATCGATCGTCTCGGGGCAGGTCATCTTCTTCTGGCCGATCTTCGTCATCGTCCCCATGCTGTTGGGCGGATTGGGACGGATCGTGCACAAGGACGAGATCATCCGCAATCGGAAGAAGGAGCTCACGCGCCGGGCACGGGCCCACCTCGGTGACGCTGAGGCCCGACGGAAGCTCGAGCAGAGTGAGACGCCCGAGCGAGACTATGAAGCCGAGTTCGGTAGGGGGCTGCAACCGCCGCATCCGCCCCACCCGCCGTACTCCCCCGGTCAGATCTCACGTCGGGATGAGAGGCGCAGGCGCAGGTCGCGGCACCGGCATCACCGCGACAACCCTTGGGACTGAACTCAGGCAGCTCGAGGGCGACCGGCTGCGGCAACGGAGGCTGATCGCCCGATGGCCGAGGGACCTTCGCTGGAGGATCAGGTGTGCCCTAGGTCTGGAAGATTCGGATCTGCGCAAAGGCCTCCGCCTTGTGCGTGGTGAACCACATGGTGTGCGAGAAGTGACGCAGATCGTTGCTGTCGGCCTCGGTCTGCCAGTAGCCCCAGGCGGCTGCGGCTTTGCCGTGGGTGATCGCCGCTTCGAGGTGACCGGTCTCGGGCACGTACGCGGACAGGGCCAGCAGCGCATCGACGACCTCCGCCCGGCCGGTGACGGTCTCCACCGTGCCCATCCGCATGATCTGGAGGACGCAGTCGTCGGCGACCACCTCGGCGAGGGGATCCCGTGCGCCGGCGAACAGGTGCTCTTCGAAGCGGGCGACGAAGGTGTTCTTCGGGCTGTTTCCGCAGGAATCGGTGCCGGTGAAGGTCATGGGCTCAGCCTAGGCGTGCCGCGCAGGGGTGACAATGCTGCGGGCATGAAAAAGCCGTGCCGGCGCCCTGGGGACACCGGCACGGCCGATCGAGCAGCGGGGGCTATCAGAAGCCCATGCCGCCCATTCCACCCATGCCGTCCATGCCGGCAGCTGCGTCTGCACCTGCTCCGGCCTTTTCGGGCTTGTCGGCGACAACCGACTCGGTGGTGAGGAACAGACCGGCGATCGAGGCGGCGTTCTGCAGAGCAGAGCGGGTCACCTTGACCGGGTCGTTGATGCCGGCGGCCAGCAGGTCCTCGTAGCCACCGGTTGCGGCGTTGAGACCGAATCCGGGTTCGAGGTTGGCGACCTTGTCGGCAACCACACCGGCTTCGAGGCCGGCGTTCGTGGCGATCTGCTTGAGCGGGGCTTCGATGGCAACCTTGACGATGTTGGCACCGGTGGCCTCGTCGCCCTCGAGTGAGAGGTCGGCGAAAGCAGCCTTGCCCGCCTGGATCAGGGACACGCCGCCACCGGCGACGATTCCCTCTTCCACAGCAGCCTTGGCGTTGCGCACGGCATCTTCGATGCGGTGCTTCGTTTCCTTGAGCTCGACCTCGGTCGCGGCTCCGGCCTTGATGACTGCAACACCGCCGGCCAGCTTGGCCAGACGTTCCTGCAGCTTCTCACGGTCGTAGTCGGAGTCCGAGTTCTCGATCTCCGCGCGGATCTGTGCGACCCGTCCGGCGATCTCCTCGGCGTCTCCCGCGCCCTCAACGATGGTGGTCTCGTCCTTGGTGATGACGACCTTGCGGGCGGTGCCCAGCAGATCGGTGGTCACGCCGTCGAGCTTGAGCCCGACTTCCTCGGACACGACCTGGCCGCCGGTGAGGATGGCGATGTCGGCGAGCTGAGCCTTGCGGCGGTCACCGAAGCCCGGAGCCTTGACGGCCACGGACTTGAAGGTGCCCTTGAGCTTGTTCAGCACCAGGACGGCCAGGGCTTCGCCCTCGACGTCTTCGGCGATGATGAACAGGGGCTTGTTGGACTGCTGGACCTTCTCGAGGACCGGCAGCAGATCCTTCACATTCGAGATCTTGGAGTTGACGATGAGGATGTAGGGATCCTCAAGGACAGCTTCCTGACGATCGGTGTCGGTGACGAAGTAACCGGAGATGTAGCCCTTGTCGAAGCGCATGCCCTCGGTCAGTTCGAGCTCGAGTCCGAAGGTGTTGGACTCTTCGACGGTGACGACGCCTTCCTTGCCGACCTTATCGATGGCCTCGGCGATCAGTTCGCCGATCGCAGGATCTCCGGCGGAGATGCCGGCGGTCGCGGCGATCTGTTCCTTGGTCTCGATGTCGATGGCGTTCTTCAGCAGCACACCGGTGACAGCTTCCACTGCCTTTTCGATGCCGCGCTTGAGGCTGAGCGGATCAGCACCGGCTGCCACGTTGCGCAGGCCTTCGCGGACGAGAGCCTGAGCGAGCACGGTAGCGGTGGTGGTTCCGTCGCCTGCGACGTCGTCAGTCTTCTTGGCGACTTCCTTGACGAGCTCGGCGCCGATCTTCTCGTAGGGATCCTCGAGTTCGATCTCCTTGGCGATGGAGACACCATCGTTGGTGATGGTCGGTGCGCCCCACTGCTTTTCGAGCACGACGTTGCGACCGCGGGGTCCAAGGGTCACCTTGACCGCGTCCGCAAGCTGGTTGAGTCCAGCTTCGAGTCCTCGACGAGCTTCTTCGTCGAATGCAATCATCTTTGCCATAGCGGCTTAGATCCTCCCTGATGGAGTGGAGTGGGAAACCAGAGCAGTCGTCAGCGCCCGCGACGGCAGAGAGTGTGCCCGCATGTTCCATTCCACATAAGGACCACGCTCTCGAGACAACTGATGGGAACCCATCGGTTTTCACCACTACTAGATTTAGCACTCTCACCATGCGAGTGCAAATATTCGTCGCCCGCCAAGATGGGCGAGAACAGTTGAGATCCGCGAGTTGTCGGCGCGCGGTGAAGGCACAGAGGGCAGTTCGGCCCAGCGCGAAACGGTGGTGCGGGCCGATTGCGAACGGCCCACTCAAAGTCGAGCAGCACGGTTTCAAACATGTGCTGTTCAACCCAAACCGTGCCGAATCGAATCTCCCGCCCTGGAGGACCCTTCCCACGCGGGCACTGAAAAGCGCCGAGCAGTTGCCTGCTCGGCGCTTTCCCCGCGCGATTGGTGCCGGTCGACCCGAAAGCCGTTCCGACGCCCCGCCGCAGCGGATCAGAAGACTGTGTTGATAGCAGTCAGTCTCAGAGGAGGGTGACGGACTCCGCCTGAGGACCCTTTTGTCCTTCTCCGACTTCGAACTGAACCTGCTGGCCCTCTTCGAGAGAGCGGTAGCCGTCCATCTGGATTGCGCTCCAGTGAACGAACACGTCCTGGTTGTCGCCTTCAAGGGTGATGAAGCCGTAGCCCTTTTCAGCGTTGAACCACTTGACGGTACCTTGTGCCATTACTTCTCCATACAGTGCAGTGCCATTGAAATCCCGTACTTCAGTCGCGATCGGGCGACCGCATCTGGAATACGGAAGCTGGCAAAACTCAACCGACCCCGCGACTTCTCTCATTGACCTCGGGAGAATAATCTCGGTGAAGCACGATTAGAACACAAGGTGCTGTGCTTGCCTAGCTGGTGCAACTCTACCGCAGGCACGCATCCCACCCCGGGCCGCTCAACACTGTTATAGATTCGTTACATAAGAGTTTTCGCCCAGTTCACACCAGGGGTTGCGGTCAAAGGACCGGACCGACCGGCTCGGACTATTCCGAGTCCCCGCCTTCGCTGGGCTCGGGGCCGCGATCGGCGATGTCCGAACAGATCACGACAGTGACATCGGCGTCGAAGTCCTCAGAGGCCTCCGTGGCCGAAACGCCCAGCGATTCGGCGACGAGCTTCGCCTGCGAGGCGTTCTCCTCGCCCTTGTAGTACACGGTCGAATCGGTGAGGTTCGTCGAATAGTTGCCGACCTGGCCGAGCTTCCAGCCCTTCTCCTCGACCGCTTCGGAGAACTTCTTCGCAGCGCCCGAGACGCCGGAGCCGTTGAGGACATCGACGGTGATCGAGTCGTCGGCAACGCTGACTTCGCTTTCGCTCGGTGAGGGTTCGGCAGAGGTCGACTCCGATGCCGCGGGGTCCTCGACCTTGGATTCGGGGTTGCCCATCGACGAGACGATGATGTTGATGGCAGCCACGACGAGGAGGACCGCGACCAGCGCGAGCACGATGACCAGCGAGATGGCGCCGATGTTCGACGACGCCGCGGACTCCTGTCGATGGGCACCGCTGCGCCGGCCGGGCTCGATCTCGTCGAATTCGTCGGTCATGTCTACCTCGAGACGCGGGCTTGGGCGCGCTCGCTCTGCCGCGTGCTGCGGATCCGGCGAAGGCGCTTGACCAGCATGGGGTCGCTGGCCAGAGCTGCAGGGTTGTCGAGAAGCGAGTTCAGGATCTGGAAGTAGCTGGTGGCAGACATGTCGAAGCGCTCACGGATCGCGTGGTCCTTGGCACCGCCGTATTTCCACCACCGCCGCTCGAACTCCAAAACGGCCACCTCGAGCTCGCTCAGTTCTGAGGTGTCGTTGTTCGACGGCATAGAGGGTGTGCTCCTTCGAGAGATGTCTGTGCTTCTATATTATCGCCCGATCGACGGGACTGAAATTCCCGGCGCGCCGATCGGGCTGTGACCTCGCTCCCCACCGGGGTGAAAACGGCGTCACCCCGCCGCCCGGCATCTGTGCGATGACCGTTGCGACGGGGTGAGGAACCGGACCTTCGCGCCGATGGAGGCGAATCAGCGGATGCGGATGTTGACCTGCTTGATCTGGGTGAAGCCCTCGAGCATGCCCTCCAGCGATGCCTCGCGGCCGAAGCCGGAGGTCTTCATGCCGCCGTAGGACTGGCCGGCCAGCTGGCCGCCGCCCTGGTTGACCTGGACCCAGCCGGACTCGATGCGGTTGGCCATGGTCAGCGCCGCATCGACATCCTTGGTGAAGACGAAGGCCGCGAGCCCGAAGTCCGAGTCGTTGGCCATGTCGATGACCTCGTCGATGTCCTTCCACGGGATGACCGAGAGGACGGGGCCGAAGATCTCTTCGCGGCTGGTCTGCCAGTCGTTCTTCGCCTTCGAGAAGATCACCGGGGCGTGGTAGAAGCCGGGCTCGCCGACCTCGAGGGAATCGGAGCCGTCGTAGGCGATCTCCACGCCGTCCATCGACTTGCCCATCTCGATGTAGCTGGAGACCTGGTCGTACTGCTTCTGATTGATGATGCAGCCGATGTCGGTGTCCTCATCGCGGGGGTCACCGACCTTCATCTTCGACACGGCATCGACGAGCTTGGACAGGAAGTCGTCGTAGATGTCCTCGTGGAGGAACAGGCGCGAACCCATCGTGCAGGACTGGCCCTGGCGGGCGAAGCGCGTCGACAGGAGCACCTGGTCGAGGGTGTCCTGGTCGTTCGAGTCGGGGAAGATGATATTCGGGCTCTTGCCGCCGAGCTCCATCGACGAATGTGCGAGACGACCGCCGGCCACCTCGGCGACGTGACGGCCGACGCTCGTCGAACCGGTGAACGAGACCTTGTCGACATCGGGGTGGACGTTGAGCGCCTCACCGATGACCGAACCCTTGCCCGTGACGACGTTGAGCACACCGGCGGGCAGGATGTCGGCGATGATCTCGGCCATCTTGAGGATCGTCAGGGGTGCGTCTTCGGCGCACTTGAGCACGATCGTGTTGCCGGCGGCGAGCGCGGCAGGGGTCTTGAAGGCGGCGATCATCAGCGGCGAGTTCCACGGCAGGATGCCGGCCACGACGCCCAGCGGCACACGCTTGGTGTACTGCAGCTGCTTGTCTCCGGCGGGCAGGGTGTTGCCCTTGATCTCACCGGCGACTCCGCCCATGTAGCGGAACAGGTCGGCCAGGGTGATCGTCTCCGGCCGAGCCTGCGTACGGATCGCGTTGCCGGTGTCGATGGCAGTCAGCTGAGCGAGTTCCTCCGACGCCACTTCGAGAGCATCGGCGCAGGCCAGAAGCTTCTTCTGGCGTTCCTTGAACGGCACGGCGGCCCACTCGGGGAAGGCCTTCCGCGCGGCCTTGACGGCACGATCCGCGTCGGCCTCCTTGCCGTTGGGCACCTTGGCGATGACGACGTTGCGGTCGATCGGGGTGATGACATCGGTGGTGTCACCGTCAGCGGCGTCGACCCACTCGCCGCCGATGAGCATCTTCCAGTTCCTGGCCTCTGGGAATTCCGGCATTTCGGTCCTTTCGTTCAACGATGAACTTCTTAGGGCGAGCATAACGTGTGCGCTCGGCGAGCAATACACCGGCTCAATAGGCGATCGCGCACACCCGATCTGCGCTTCGTGCACACTCGCGCACCTTCACCGAGGCGGGGCCGACGACCCCGGCCCCTCCCCGAGGCGGCCCGACCTCTCCCACCTTCGCCGAGGCGGCACGTCCGTTCTCGTCACTGTCCTCGTTACACTCGTGCCCATGACGTCGACACCTCCGATGACCGAGATCATGTCCCCCGATTGGGCTCAGGCCCTGGCCGGAGTGGAGGAGCGCATCCATAAGATGGGCGACTTCCTCCGCGCCGAGCTCGCCGCCGGCCGCGAATATCTGCCGTCCGGGGAATCCGTCTTCCGCGCCTTCGCCGAACCGCTGTCCCAGGTCAAGGTCCTCATCGTCGGTCAGGACCCCTATCCGACGATCGGACATCCCATCGGCCTGTCCTTCGCCGTCGACCCTGGTGTCCGGCCGCTGCCGAGATCGCTGGGCAATATCTACAAGGAGCTCGAGGCCGACCTCGGCATCGCGCCGGCACCGCATGGAGACCTGCGGGCGTGGTCCCGGCAGGGGGTGATGCTGCTCAACCGTGCGCTCACCGTCGCTCCCGGGCAGCCGGCCTCCCACCGCGGCAAGGGGTGGGAGGAGATCACGGAGCGGGCGATCGTGGCCCTGACGGAACGGGAGCAGCCGCTCGTCGCGATCCTCTGGGGCCGGGACGCTCGCAACCTTGCGCCGCTGCTGACCTCGGGCACCGCCGAGGTGGCCATCATCGAATCCCCGCACCCCTCGCCGCTGTCGGCCAGCCGCGGGTTCTTCGGTTCCCGCCCGTTCTCACGCACGAATGATCTGCTCGCGCAGAAGGGGATCGCGCCCATCGACTGGGCGCTGCCGCCTCAGGACTGATCCGCCCCGGGCTCGGGCTGCGCCTTCGTCGACACGGTCGGGATCTTCCCGGTCGTCGGGGTCTTCGCCGCACCCGGCTGGACCGAATCCATCACGGCCGTCGACGGCTCATTGCTGCGCACCGAGGCAACGGTCTTCTCCGCCGAGCTGCGGCTCTTGAGGTTCTTCAGCGGCAGCGCCAGGTAGCTTCCGAGCACGGCGCCGACGGCCAGGGCCGCATTCGCGAGGATCGCGGTGAACAGTGAGGACAGTCCCACGGCGAAGGACACGTTCTCCGAATCCGAGGCGATCTGGTAGACGGCGGTGAAGATCGACAGACCCTGGAGCAGGGTGTAGATGCCGGGAATCATGAGCACGATGGCCGGTGCTCCCAGCCGCAGAGCCAAGGGCCTCGAGAGGAATCCGGTGACGGTGGCGGCGAGGAGACTCGCGAGCACATTGTCGATGTGCAGCAGCGTCAGCGTCATCATCGTGATGTGCGAGGCCAGACCGACCAGGGCAGCGGGCAGGATGAACCGACGCCGGGCCGACATCGCCACGGCACCGGACATCGACACCACGGCGGCGGCGACCATCGACAGGATCGCTGTGACCACGTGCGGACTCGTCTTCGGCACAAGGACTTCGATATGGCTGAGCCCGATCGCCTGTCCGCACACGACTCCCAAGGCGATGCCGGAGACGATGCCGGCCAAGGCCATGAACACGCCGACCACCCGCCCGGCCGCGGTGAGAGGGAAGTTCGTCAGCGCGTCTTGGACCGCCGAATACAGCGATTGGGTCGGCAGGAGCAGGACGATGCCGGCGGCCACGAGGTACTGCGGCGAGTTGATGATGCCGATGTCGCCGGCGATCGTAGCGATGAGCGTCGCCGAGGCGGCCTGCGCCGCGGTGATGAAGAACGAGGGCAGATGGGTCCGGCCGAGCAGTTTGCCGAACTGGAAGACGACGATGGCCATGACGATGCCCAAGGGCACCGCGACCGGTCCTCCTCCGAGCAGCAGGACGAGCGCACCGACCATGAGTCCCCAGGCACCGGTGACGAACCATTGGGGAAACGGTCGCCGCTGAGACCGGATCGCGTCGAGGCGGCTGCGGGCCTCTTGGAATTCGAGACGACCGTCGACGAGGTCGGTGACGAGCTTGTGCACCGAGGCGAGCTTCGCGAAATGCGTGGACTCGCTCCGGTTGACCCGCATCACGGTCATGAGTCGGCCGTCGGAGGTCGAATAGTGCACGACCAGGGTGTTCGAGGTCAGGTCCACCTCGACGGTGGCCAGACCGCACGCGGTGCAGGCGGCGATCACGGAGACTTCGACATCACTGGTGCCGGCGCCGGCGCGCATCATCATCGCCGCGATGTCGGCGGCGAGGTCGAGGACCATCCTCGCTTCGTCCTCGCTCGGTTCGGTCGCCTGCACCGGTGCCTGGTACGGGGTGCCTTTGAGCGCGGTGACGATCGGCACCGGCTGCGTATTGGTCGTGGTGCCGGAGACGAGTTTGCCGACCGTGCGCCGGGCGACTCGCTGTGCGATCCGCTGAGACGCACCGAGGTGGTCGGTGCGCGGCTTGGACCGTCCGCTGCTGCGGTTCGATTTCGCGGCTTTCGCGGCCGCGGCCTTCGCAATGTCCTCGGGCAGGGGTTCCGGCGAGGATTCCCGCAGTTCGGCCAGGCGCTGCAGACGGGTGCGTTCGAGCAGCTCCCGCAGGGCATGGGATCCGGCTTCCGGGTTGCCGGCGACTACCGGGGACGGCGACGACCCGCGGACGGGACCGGGCGCGGTCGGTTCATCGACCCGCACCTCGGCGGTGGTGGCGTCTTCGAGATTCTCGTCGCTCACGGCTCGCAGATGAGTGTCGGGCCGTGTGGGTCGGCGACGTTCGCGGTTCCCGTCCCGGCGTCGAAGTCGAAGACTCGGCGACCGGAGACGAACACGGTCTCGGCACGCGAGTCGAGGTCGAGCGGGTCGCCCGACCAGATGACGATATCGGCGTCGCGGCCGACGGCCAGGGACCCGAGGCGGTCCTCGAGTCCGAACATCGCGGCCGGGTTGATCGTCAGGGCTTCGATGGCGACGACCGGGTCGAGTCCTTCCTTCACGGCCAGCGCGGCCTCGTGGATGAGGAAGTTGATCGGGATGACCGGGTGGTCGGTGGTCAGGGCGATGCGCACCCCGGCCCTGGCCAGGGCCGCTGCGGTGGCCAGGGTGCGGTCGCGCAGTTCGACCTTCGAACGCGAGGTCATCAGGGGGCCGAGGATGACGTCGATGCCCTTGGCGGCGATGTAGTCCGCGATCTTGTGGCCTTCGGTGCCGTGGTTGATGATCAGCCGGTACCCGAATTCCTCGGACAGGCGGATGGCCGTGGCGATGTCGTCGGCACGGTGGCAGTGCTGGTCCAGGGCGAGCTTTCCGTCGAGGATGTCGGCCAGGGTCTCCTTGACCAGGTCACGGTCGAACGGTGTGCCCTCCGCTTCGGCGTGGGCGCGTTTGGCCTGGTAGTTGCGGGCGTCGACGAAGGCGTCGCGGAGGATCTTCGCGGTGCCCATCCTCGTCGAGGGGGTCGTCTTCTTCTCTCCGTAGACGCGTTTCGGGTTCTCCCCGAGTGCGGACTTCACGGACAGGTCTTCGCTGATGAGCATCTCGTCGACGATGCGCCCCCAGGTCTTGACGAAGGCGGTGCGGCCGCCGATGGGGTTGCCTGACCCGGGTTTGATGAGGGCGGAGGTGACGCCGCCGCGCAGGGCGTCCTTGAACCCGAGTTCGGTGGGATCGATCCCGTCGAGTGCACGCAGACCGGCCCCGTTGGGATCGGTCATCTCGTTCGTGTCATCACCGGACCAGCCTTCGCCGTCCTCATGCACGCCGAGGTGGCCGTGGGCTTCGATGAAACCGGGCAGGACCCAGCGTCCTCCGGCATCGATGACCTCGGTGTCCGACGGCAGGTCGGCGGTGTCGACGGAACCGGCGACCACCTCGGCGATGCGGCCGTCGGTGACGGTGAGCGTACCCGATTCGATCGCCTCGGCGCGGTGCCCGTGCGCATCGGCGACGGGCACGATCCGTGCGTTGGTGATCACGAGATCTGTGGCGGCGGGGACCGGAACCGAACGGTACATTGTGCTCCTAGCAATGGGGACGGCGGCGTCGTCTGGCTGCGGAAACGAGTCTACGCCACTTGACGTTTCGCTCGGGTCACTCCGCCGCCCCTCGTGAGTGCCCCGCGTCAGCTCCGGCGTATAGTCTTGGACAATCGTTCGAAGAGAGAAGGTTCCCTGATGCTCGAGACCATCACCTCATACGTCGCTGTCGGAGATTCGTTCAGTGAAGGGCTGATGGATCCCGACCCGCGCGGGGATGATCGGTACCGCGGTTGGGCCGACCGTCTGGCGCTCATGCTCACCGAATCGTCGATCGGCAGCCCCGATGTCTCCTATGCCAATCTCGCGATCCGTGGTCGCCTGCTCGACCGCATCCTCGACGAGCAGGTGCCGCGTGCGCTCGAGATGAAACCCGACCTGGTCAGTCTGTGCGGAGGCGGCAACGACTGCCTGCGCCCGAAGGCCGATATCGATGCGCTGGCGGCGAAGTACGAACGCGCCGTCATCGCCCTGCGGGAGGCAGGCATCGAGGTGCTCATGTGCAATGGCTTCGATACCGAGTTCAGCACCCCGCTCATCCGCGCGGTGCGCCCTCGCGTGGGCATCTACAACGCTCACCTGTGGTCGATCGCGCAGCGCCACGGCTGCCATATGGTCGACCTGTGGGGTCTGCGCTCGCTCTATGCTGTGGAGATGTGGGCCGACGACCGCATCCACCTCTCCCCCAAGGGGCACCACCTCGTGGCCGAGCAGGCCCTGGCCACACTCGAATCCGGACATTCGCTGCCGACCGAGGGCTTCGGCATTCCGGCCCGCCCGACGCGGGCGATCCGCGAGGTCATGAGCGAAGAGTCCCGGTGGGCGCGGCAGTATCTGGGCCCGTGGGTCGGTCGGCGTCTGCGCGGAGAGTCCTCCGGTGACAAGCTCGACCCGAAACTGGCCGAACTCACCCGCGTCGCCGATCTCATCGAGCGGGCACGCAACTCTGCCCGGACCGACGACGTCGACCGGACCGACGACGTCGACGGGGCGAACGGGCCCGGCCACGCACAGGGATGAGCAGCGAGGGCGAACGGATCCCCGCACTCGCGTCCGCCGGAGCCGAGCTCGCGGGCGCCGTGCGTGAATCGAAACCCCGCAGGTCCGGCGCAGAGGCGGGCGCGGTCGAGTCGGACATGAGCGTGCCGGCGTTCCGGTACCCCTATGGGGACTCCCCCGACCAGTTCGTCGAGGTCTACGGTGATCCGGCGACCGCCTCGGCGACGGTGATCTTCGTCCACGGCGGCTACTTCCGCCCCCGCACGGATCTCGCCCACGCCCGCCCTCTGGCCCGTGCGCTGGCCGAGTCCGGGGTGCTCGTCGCCGCCGTCGAATACCGTCGGATCGGCGGGCAGCCGCACCTGCTCGACGATGTCACCGCGGCCATCGACTCGGTGTGTGCCGCACTGCCGCGCTGGGGTGCCGGCGAGCAGGCGCGGGAGAACCTCATCGTGTCGGGCCATTCGGCCGGAGGCTGCCTCGTGCTGGCGTGGGCGTCGCACCTGCCCGCGACGGGACCACGGATCCGTCTGCGGCCCCTGGCACCGGTGACTGATCTGCTGCGAGAGGTCGCCGGCCACCTCGGCGATGGGGCCGTGCTCGACTATATGGGGGTGCGGCCGGAAGAGGATCTCGAGGCGTATCTGCGTCACGATCCGCGGTCTCGGGTCGCACTCATCCCGGCCCGGGTGAACGTGCATTCGATCCACGGGGATGCCGATGGGATCGTCGATGTCGAGTTCTCTCGCGTCTTCCCTGCCGCCTTGACCGAGCTGCCCGGAGCCAACCATGCCGATGTCATCGACCCCGAGTCACCCTACTTCGCGCAGGTGAGGGACCTTCTCCTCGAGTGAGGCCCGGCCCTCAGACCCCTTCGGGGCTGATTCCGGGGCCGTTCTCGATGCCGGTGCGGATCTCGAAGAGTTCGGGGAAGAAGGTGAGGTCGAGTGCCTTCTGCAGGAAGCCCACTCCGCTCGACCCGCCGGTTCCGCGTTTCATGCCGATGATCCGCAGCACCGTGCGCATGTGCCGGTAGCGCCAGAGTTGGAAGTTCTCCTCGAGATCGACGAGCTCTTCGCAGCTTTCGTATTCCTGCCAGTACTTCTGCGGGTTCTCATAGATGACCCGGAAGGTCTCGAGCAGCTCTTCGTCGAAGGTGTGCGCCACCGATGTGTCCCGGTCGAGCAGTCGCTGCGGAACCGGGAGTCCGCGACGGGCGAGGCAGGCGAGGAACTCATCGTAGATGCTCGGCTCCTCAAGGTACTGCTCGAGCGTCGCACGTGCTTCGGGTTCGCCGTCGAAGACCGGCAGCATGGCTCGGTTCTTGTTGCCGAGCAGGAATTCCACTGCCCGGTACTGCCAGGATTGGAAACCGGAGGCCCGACCGAGGTGGTCGCGGAACCCGATGTATTCGCTGGGGGTGAGAGTCGCGAGGACCGACCACTGTTCGGTCAGGGTCTTCTGGATGTGTTTGACGCGGGCAATGCGCTTGAGCGCGGTCTGCAGCTCATCGGCGGCGATGAGTCGTCGGGCGTCGAGGAGTTCGTGGATGACGAGGCGGAACCACAGTTCTGTCGTCTGATGCTGGATGATGAAGAGCATCTCGTCGTGATGCTCGGGGCTGCTGACGGGGTGCTGAGCGCCGAGCAGACGATCGAGGTCGAGATAGGACCCGTAGGTCATCGTCTCCTTGAGGTCGGTGTGGACCCCGGCTTCGAGATCGCGGACGTTCTTCTCCGCCGTCGACCCGGCGGTGGGAGACTCGTCCGCTTCTGTCTGTGTGCGGGTGCGATCGTCAGTGGTCGTCCGGGCCTCGTCGCCCGGAGCGGAATTCGAATCGGTCATGGGTTCCAGCATAGGGCTCAGCCCGGGCGCCGCCTCTGCGGTTCGGTGACCTCGCGGACCTCGTCGATGAGTCGCTGCCATTCCTGCGGCATCTGCCCTTCGCCGAATCGGACGGAACCGTACCGGCTCTCGATGAAGTAGGCGAAGCGGTCGGCTCCGGCCGGCGGCGCCGCACCGGACTCAGCTTGCGACCACGGCAGTTCGGCGACCGTGCGGCCGAGGTCCTCTCGACGACTGCTCGCATCGATGTCGACCTCCCACACGAGCAGCATGCCGCCGATCCCGCCCGTGCGTTCGACGAGCAGCCGACCATAACCGTCGTCTCGCCCGTGCGCAGGTTCGCTTACGTCCCCGCGGTCGCCTCCTGCCGGGCCTCCGTCCGCGGCATCGGCCTCGCTGCCCATCACCAGCTGCTCCCTTGGTTTCCCCTGGCCGAGGCCGCGTGGGAGATGCCGACTGCTTCCCATCCGGCGACGACCGCATCGTGCACGTCGGATCCGGCACCGAACTGGTCGGCCGCCTCGGCGATGGTGAGTTGGGCGAAACCGGCGAAATCGGTCTGCTTCGTGATCTCGGACCCCGTGAGGACCGAGTACCAGACCTGTCCGGCGCTCTCCCAGGCGGGACCGCCGATGTTCGTCGCCGCGAGCGCGAAGGCACGGTTCGGGATGCCGGAGTTGAGGTGGACCCCGCCGTTGTCGGAATCGGTGGTGACGAAGTCGTCCATGTGCGCGGGCTGCGGATCCCTGCCGAGGACATCGTCGTCATAGGCCGTGCCGGGTTCGATCATCGATCGCAGGGCTCGACCGGTCACCTCGGCGGTGAAGATCCCAGCGCCGATGAGCCAATCCGCGTCCTCGGCGTTCTGCCCGGCCGCATGCTGCTGGGTGAGGGCCCCGAAGACATCGGCGCAGTGTTCGTTGAGCGCTCCCGGCTGGCCGGAGTATTCGAGGTCGGCGGTGTGGCTGATGACCCCGTGGGAGAGCTCGTGGCCGATGATCGACACGGATCCGGTGAAACCGGTGAACACCTCGTCGTCGCCGTCGCCGAAGACCATGAGGCGGCCGTCGAAGAAGGCGTTGTCGTAGTCCTTGCCGTAGTGGACGCTGGCCATGAGGGGCATCCCCTGACCGTCGAGGGAGTCGCGGGAGAACGCTTCGGAGAACAGCGCATAGGCGGCGCCGAGGCCGTCGTAGGCCTCATTGACCGGCTCATCGCTCACCGGCGCTTCGCCTTCGGAGAGGACGAGGGTGCCGGGCAGGACCTCGGTGTTCTCGGCATCGTGGATGAGGCGCTGCAGCCCGGCCCGAGCCGGAGCGGCGAGCGCGGCCTCATCCTTGTCGAGGTCGGCCGGAGGGGTGTAGCGCAGACCGGCCAGGCGGAGGTTCCGGCAGCTCTCGTCGGACATCCGGCAGCTGCGGGCTGCGGCGGCGGCCCTCGGGAAGCGCTGGGTTCCACGCTCGGCGATGGCGTCGAGGAGGTAGGGCGGGATCACGCTGCGGATGTTGACGGCTCTGTGAGAGATCATGATTCCAGCGTCCCACGTTCGGCACGGATTCGGTAGGGCGCGGTCCGCTCTGAGTGCGGGGCGAATGCCTCGTGTGTGGGAGCGCTCCGCACAGAGCGGGGCTCCGTCGGAAAACGATGGTCGGAACAGAATGCAAACAAAGTATTGCAAAGCTTTCTTTGCAAGAGTATCTTTGCATTATGAGCGAGGAGATCACCCACCCCAACGGCGTCCGCGAGATCAGCACCTCAGCCCTCAAGGGCCTGGCGCATCCCCTGCGGATGGCGATCTACGATGCCCTGTCGGCGCTGGGGCCGCAGACGGCGACGACTCTGGCCAAGCGCCTCGGCGAATCATCCGGCTCGACGAGCTATCACCTGCGTCAGCTCGCTCGGCATCGCCTCATCCGTGAGGTCGAAGGCGAGGCGGGCGGCCGCGAGAAGTGGTGGGAGAGGATTCCCGGAGCCATGCGGGTCCCCGGTCCCGAAAGCGACTTGGATCCCTCGACCCGGACCGCTTCCCAGTACGTCAATCGGGAGCTCGTGCGCAATATGCACCGCAATTTCGAGGCCTTCGTCGACGCCGCCTACGACCAGCAGCGGATGCCGACGGCATGGGTCGAAGCCGCCGTCAGCGACACGAGCAACCTGCGCCTGACGAAGGAGCAGCTGTCGGAGATCGCCGCCGAATTCGAGAAGACCACCATGGCGCTCATCAATCGCTATCGCGGCCGCAATGATCCCGGCTCCCGCCCGGTGCAGGTCCAGTTCAACGCCTTCCCCCTGATCGATGGAGAGGAATCCCCATCATGAGCACGCTCGCCACCCCCAACCGCCCAACATTTGCCGCACACCACCGCCGCATCGTCGAACGCACGGTCACGGTGACCCGTGAACTCGTCATCGACAGCGGTGAGGACACGAGCACCGAAGCCACCGGCCTCGACCGCGTGCTCCTGCGCCTGGCGCTGTGGATGATCGAACGCCGCCGCATCCGCGCCCTGAGACCCCGCGTCGACTCCGCAGAGATGTCGCGCCGTGTCGATGCCGCCAAGCAGATCCACCTCGACCGGTACCACGGCCTGCCGTTCTGAGTCGGGCCCGGCTGAGCCCGCTGGTCCGGCTCAGTCCGCGGGCCCGGCTCAGTCCGCGGGCCCGACTCAGCCCGCGGCCGCCTCGGTGCCGTCGGGCGCCTCGGTGCCATCAGCCGCCTCGGTGCCGTCGGCCGGGTTCGCGCCCGGGTCGGGGTCGTCCTTCGGCGGGCAGACGACGAGGACGGCGACGATGGCGATCATGAACAGGGTCGTGAGGAACGTCGGGATCGGGATGATCGGGTCGAGGAGGACGAGGACGGCGCACACGGGCACGGCGAGGTTGATCACCCAGTGGGCGCTGGCACGGATCGCAAGCAGCCACACCCCGAGGACGAACACGACGATCGGCACGGAGACGGTGAAGGTCGCCGCCACCGGATCGAGCGCGCTGACTCCCAGCTGGGAGTCGACCTCGATGCCGACCCCGGCGGAGAACGCACCGGCCGCGGCGAAGATGAGGTAGTGGCCGTAGCCGTAGGTCAGCGCCGCGGGCAGTCCGGTGAGCATCCGATGGTGCGGCGGCCAGAAATAGATCCACCACAGGGCCGCGGTGACGATCAGGCAGAGCACGCCCAAGGAGATGAGCGGCACGAGCTCGTCGACCTCGGAGAAGGCTCCGAACACTGCGTTCGCCGAGGCGAGGAGGGATTCGCCGATGACGATGATCGTGAAGCAGCCGTAGCGGTCGGCGATGTGCTCCGGGTGAAGCGGAGTCGTCCCGCGGGTCTCGGCGACGACGGGGATCGCAAGCTCGAAGACGATGAGGCAGATCAGCACCGCGGTCGGGAGCGTCCCGATGACGGCTCCCGAAGAGGTGGGAATGAACAACCACGCCACCCACAGCACCTGCGCCACGGCGATCCCGCCGACATAGACCAGCGTGGTCGGCCGTGCAGGACCGGCCCGCCGTGATGCCCGCAGCCATTGCGAGATCATCACCACGCGCATGAGCACATAACCGGCGACGAGCAAGCGCAGATCCCCGTGGGCGAAGACCGGTTCGATCCCGGCGGCAAGCACGAGCACCCCGGCCATCTGCACGATCGTGAGCACCCGGTAGGCCCAGTCGTCGACGTCGAACGAGGTCGCGAACCACGTGAAGTTCATCCACGCCCACCAGATCGCAAAGAACACGAGCAGGTACTTTCCCACCCCCTCACCGAGGTGGCCCGCCGTGACCGCGTCCCGCAGGTGAGCCGAGGCGATGGAGACGGCGATGACGAAGACGAGGTCGAAGAACAGTTCGAGCGAACTCGCCGCCCGGCCCGGTTCGTTCGGGTCACGGGGGTGCATCGGCATGAGACGGAAGCGCGGCGGCGCCTTCTCTGTCCCCGGCGCGGTCGGCGTGGCCATCGGTCCTCCAGACGGTCGGTCGCGGTGCCCGTACAGTCTAAGACCGAGCGAATGTCGTGGAACGCGGCCTGCCTCGTCTGTGGCCTCAACTAAGCTTGTGGCGTGCTCAAACCCATCCTGTGGCCGGTGCTCGTGCCGTTCGCGCTCTTCGCCGTCGGCTTGGGTGCGATCATGCCGATCCTCGTCCTCGGTGCACTGTCGCTGGGCTCGACGCAGGCGTTCGCCGCGGCCATCGTCGGCATCATGGGGGCTGTGTCCTTGACGGCCACGGTGCCGGCCGGAATCCTCATCGACCGCCTCGGCGATTTCCGGGCCATGGCCGTGTCCACGGCGGCCGCGATCCTCGTCCTCAGCGCCATTGTGGCGGCCTTCATCTGGGAGTCCCCGGCCTCGCTGCTCGTCTACACGGTCGCGCTCATGCTCTTCGGTCCCGTCTCCGACGTGTGGAGTCTGGCCCGACAGGCGGTCGTCGCCGAGGTGATGCCCTCGGCCGACCTCGCGAAGGCGATGACCGCGCTCGGCGGGACTCAGCGGGTGGGCAACCTCATCGGACCGATGATCGGTGCCGGCCTCATGCTCGTCTTCCCTATCTGGTCGGTGTTCGTCTTCTCCGCCCTCACCGCCGTCGCCGCGATTGTCATCATGGCCCTGCCGATCGCGCAGATCCCGGGATTCGACGATCGTCCCTCTCCTGCCTCGGCGGGTGATTCCGGCCCCGAGGCGGCCCCCACCTCGGCATCGGCCGAACCGGGCGACCACGATGGGCCCTCAGCCGCCTCGGCGACCGGATCCGGACGGGGGAAGGGCCCGAAGAAGGATCGCCGCCCACCCGGGGAGGTGCGGTGGAAGTCGGTGGTGCTCGTGGGCATCACGATCATCACGCTCGCGGCCGCCCGTGCCGCCCAGCCCGTGGTCATCCAGCTGTGGGGCGTCGAGATCGGACTCCACAAATCGTCGATCTCCCTGGTCATCGCCTTCGGCGCCGGGCTCGAGCTCATCGTCATGTTCCTCGGCGCCTACATCAAGGATCACCTCGGTCGGGTCGCGACCCTCGTCGCCTGCCTGAGCATCTTCGGCACCGGGTTCGTCGTCATGGTCGCGGTGCCCGATCTGACCGGAATGGTCATCGCCGCAGCCGTCATGGCCTTCGGCAACGGTCTCGGCGCGGGGGTGAACATGACGATCGGTGCGGACCTGTCCCCGGCGGTCGGGCGGCCTCGGTTCCTCGGCATCTGGGCGATCTTCAACAACGGCGGCAAGCTCGGCGGACCGACGCTGCTCTCACTCATCATCACTGTGACCACCCTGCGGTTCGGGGTGCTCTTCCCGGGACTGCTCGCCTTCCTCGGCGCGGCGTGGATCCTCATCTGGGCCCGCCAGGTCGGGCTGCCCGGAAGGCGGCGACGCCTCGACCCGCCCCGCACGGGCGGAACCCGCGCGGGCTGCCCCTGAGTGGGACGGGCGCCGCACAGGCTCGCCCCGCAGGGGCTGAACCCGGCCACGGCACCGCGTTCGGTGAACGGACTAGGCTGGTGGTGACCGATTCGACGAAGTTCGGCTGAGAGCCCGAACAGGATCAGGAGAGTCATCGATGGAAGCACTGGACGTCGGTGGATATGTGCTGGTGAGCCTGGCCGCACTCGTCTTCCTCTTCCTGCAGTCGTGGTTCGCCGCCACCGTGGTCCGACGCGTCGTCGGCGTTCCCACCGGCTGGCCCCGCACGCTGGCCGTCGGCCTCGTCATGAGCGCCGTCGTGGCCGTGACCGTCCAGTACCTCTATCGGGCCGGCACCGGCCAGAACGTCAGCGGCCTCGACGTCTCCCCCGGAGTGGCGATGCTGTTCATGGTGCTCGCCCTCGGCTGGATCTTCGCCCTGGGCGTCGGCGCCCTCGTCATGCTCGAAGCGGCCTTCCCCACCGGATCCCTGCCCGGCCCGCAGTCGCTGTTCTTCGGGTGGAAGTCCCGCCGTCGCCGCGCCCGCCGCTATGCCCAGGTCGTCTCCATTGCCGTCAGGCACGGGCTCGGTTCCCAGCTGCGCGGCTTCGGCGGGGATTCGCCGGGCCGGGAGGTCAAGACCGCGCGGGCGCTCAAGGAATCCCTCGCCGCAGCGGGGGTGACCTTCGTCAAGCTCGGACAGATGCTCTCAACCCGCCGAGACATCCTCCCGCCCGTGTTCGTCCGTGAACTCGAGACCCTGCAGACGCAGGTCACCCCGGAACCCTGGTCGGTCATCGAACCGGCCATCGAAGAGCGGCTCGGCCGACCGATCCGCGAAGTCATCGCGCACATCAGTCCCACTCCCCTGGCGGCCGCCTCGGTGGCACAGGTGCATGAGGCGACACTGCTCGACGGCACGGAGGTCATCGTCAAGGTGCAGCGGCCGAAGGCGCTCAACCAGGTCACGCAGGACCTCGACATCATCCTGAGGCTGGCGGCATGGCTGAACAAGACCACGACCTGGGGCCGGGATCTGGGGGTGAAGTCGCTGGCAGCGGGGTTCGCGAATACGCTCGAAGAGGAGCTCGACTATCGGATCGAGCTGGACAACATGGCCAGCATCGAGGCCTCGCTCAAACGGTCGGGGAAGTTCGACGTCACCGTCCCACACGGCTACCCGCAGCTCAGCGGCGAACGCCTGCTGATCATGGACCGGCTGCCCGGTCAGCCGGTATCACGAGCTGGGGAGCTGCTGAGCGGACTCAGCGATGCCGAACGATCCCGGTTGGCGACGACGCTGCTGGGAGCCACGCTCGAGCAGATCATCGGTGACGGGATCTTCCACGCCGATCTGCACGCCGGGAACATCTTCATCACCCCCGACGGGAAACTGGGACTTCTCGACTTCGGTGCCGTCGGTCGACTCGATCCGGGCACGCAGACGTCTCTGGGTCTCATGCTCTATTCGATCGATCAGAACGACAGTGCCGGAGCCACCGACTCACTCATCGAACTGCTCGGACGGCCCGACGGGCTCGATGACCGAGAGGTCGAACGCGCCGTCGGCGAACTCCTCCTGCGCTACGGCGGAGGCACCCGTGCGACACAGGGGCAGAAGCTCTTCGACGACCTGTTCAATCTCGTGCTCGCGCATCGGTTCTCCGTGCCGGCGCCGATCAGCGCCGCTTTCCGGGCGATGGCCTCCGTGGAGGGAGCGCTGCTGACGATCGATCCGAATTTCGACGTCGTCGCCGTGTCCCGGCAGGAGGGCAACAGGCTCGTGAGGTCGAAGCTCAAAGGCACGAAGATCACCGATGAGCTTCAGCGTCGGGCGCTGCAGCTGATGCCGATGATCGACCGAATGCCCCGCCGGATCAACAAGATCACCGAGGACCTCGAACGGGGCCGGTTCTCGATGAACATGCGTGTGCTCGAGAATCCCTCCGATCGCAGCTTCCTCACCAGCCTGTTCCAGCAGCTCATCGTCGCCGTCCTCGCCGGGGCCGCCGTGGTGGGAGCGATCATGCTCATCACCAGCAATGAGGGGCCGCTGCTGACGAAGGACATCCGCCTGTATTCCTTCTTCGGCTTCGTGCTGCTCTTCGGCGGCTTCGTGCTGAGCATGCGTTCGCTCATGCTCGTGTTCAAACGCGACGCGGACGAGTAGCGCGACGACTGCGCCTCGGCTCCTCCGTCCTCGACCGAGCTTTCGGGCAGCGCCCTTCGGCACACGAACACGCACAAGCCCCGCGCTCCGCTGTTTCCAGCGGTGCGCGGGGCTTGTTCTGGTGGAGCCCCCTGTCAGACTCGAACTGACGACCTTCGCTTTACAAGAGCGGTGCTCTACCAACTGAGCTAAGGAGGCGTGCCGCAGAC
This sequence comes from Brevibacterium sp. FAM 27836, assembly GCF_051351055.1. Classification (NCBI taxonomy): domain Bacteria; kingdom Bacillati; phylum Actinomycetota; class Actinomycetes; order Micrococcales; family Brevibacteriaceae; genus Brevibacterium; species Brevibacterium sp. FAM 27836. The sequence goes on along the minus strand of NZ_CP195711.1, from coordinate 2,579,681 downwards.
AGAGCGTCTGCGCCTACATGATAGTAGTCCATCGGCCGCGCCTGCCACAAAACCGCGGAGGCGACGATGGCCGGCCCCAGCCCCGGCCGGGCGGGCTAGGCTGGTTCCGGTCCGTGTCCAGTCCGGTCCCGGGCCGGAAGCCTCAGGCGATCAGCCCTTGAACTCTCCGGTCGCCTTGAGGATCTCGGCGGCCAGAGCCTGCGCGTCGCTGGTCTTGTCGGTGTGCTTGCCGTTGATGAGCACCCACGGGGCGGCTTCGACGCCGTCGTCCAGGGCATCCTGGCTCGACTTCTCGACGAACTTCTCGAAGCCCTTCTCGCTGACGCAGGACTTCACGGTCTGCTCGGAATCAGACGACAGCTTCTTCGAGGTGTCGACACCGGCCTTCTCGGCGACCTCGAGCAGCTCTTCGTCGCTGCGCCCGTCGCCGCCTTCTTCGGGCTGCTGAGCGTAGAGGGCGTCGAAGAGGTCCAGGGCCTTCTCGGGCTGGCTGTCGATGGCACACGCCGCGAGGTTCGCCGCCCGGGTCGAGTACTCGTTGCCGCTGGACATGCGGTCGAGGAACGACACCGGCTTGTAGTTGACGACGATCGATCCCTCATCGGCGAGCTTCTTGAGCATCGACGAGTTGGTCTGCTCGAAGGCCTGGCAGCCGGGGCACTGGAAGTCGAGGTAGACGGTGACCGTGGCAGCGTCCTTCTTCGCTCCGGCCTCGCTCGGCGCGGGCAGGTCCGAACTCTCACCTTCGGGCATCTTCAACGGCTGCACGAGTGCTTCGTCCTTGCCGACGGTGATTCCGTCGGCGATGTAGTTCTCGGGGTTCGCTGCAGGCTTGCTCTGCTGGAAGACGAGCACACCGACGACGGCAAGAACCGCGACGATGACGACGCCGATGCCGACGTAGAGGACCGTCTTTGCGGTTTTCTCCTTCTTCGCCTGATTCGCCGCGATCTGACGGGCGTTCGCGCGCGCCTTGTTCCGCTTATCGTCTCCGGAGCTGTTCTTCGCCATTGTTCCTCACGTTGGATCGTCTGACATCGGTGCGGCCTGGGGCCCGAACGGTTCGGGATGCCTTCCGCTCCCCGACGGCACCACTGTACCGAAACCCGTCGGGGACCGATTCCCAGAAATATTCAAGGTTCAACTACAACGTTCAACTACCTGCCGCCCGGTGAGGGCGCCTCGTCGCGGCGCACACGGCTTCGGCTCGCCCAGGCTGCATCGGCAGCACGCATCGGCTCAGCTCACACCGGGCCGGGCAGGTGATCGAAGGGGCTGATCGTCAGCGGCCACCAGGACATGGCCGCACCCGATTGAATGACCATCAGGGCGAGGATCACGAGCAGCACGATCACGGCCAGAGCGATGAGACGCCCGAGCTGATTGCGGGTGGCGCCCGAGACCAGCAGCCGCGAACCGTAACGCAGACTCGACGCTCCAGGACCCACCCACAGCACGAGGGCGCCCGCGGCTCCGGCCGTCCACACCGACCACTGTTCGGAGGCTCCGCTGGGCACGACCCCGCCGATGTCGAGGCGAGTGAGCACGAGTGCGGCGGTGGCCGCGATCGCCGGCAGGATGACTGAGGCCACGGAGGTCAGGGCCGAGGCCAGGACAGCGCCAGGCGCCGAGGCGAGCGCCCGCCCGAATCCGCCCGTCTCCAATCCGCGGTCGAACCGATACCGCTGGACCTTCCGATCCAGACGCGTACCGGTGCGTGCGGCAACCGACCAGATGAGTGCGATGAGGCAGACGACCAGAGGGCTCAACGGCATGACGGCCACACCGAGCACGATGAGGCCGAAGACGACCCAACCGCCGCTGCGCACCCGCCGATAGGTCATCGGCATCCACGGTCGGCCGCCGGGCTGCATCCCCTGGCCGCCGGGCGCAATGCCCTGACCATCGGGTCCGCCGGGTCCGGTCCACGGACCCTGACCCTGCGGCTGCATCCCCTGACCGTTCGACCCGACGAAGCCCTGTGCCTGTCCGGGTGCCAGTCCCTGTCCGGGGTGGCCGCCCTGCCCGTGCTGGGCGAATCCGGACCGACCGAGGTCGGCTCCGGCCAGCGGGGATTCCGGGCCGGCCTGGATATTTCCTTCGGGGCCGAGCGGCGCAGCGGTGCCCTGCTGGGGTTGGCCGGGCATCTGCCCGCCCCTGCCGAACTGGTCCGCCCCGTAGCCGGAGCCCGAATAGTTCGATGGTCTGCTGGCGCCGGGATAGTGCGGCTGCCCACCGGGAGTACCGGCGTACTGTCCTGGGTGCGGACCGCCCTGTCCCGCAACACCTGCGGCACCATACCCCGCGGCACCGCCCAGGACCGCGCCACCGGCGGCCGCCCCGGCCGCGCCGAATCCGGCGCCCGGCCCGTCATCGACTGCGGGCATGACCGCGGTTCCGCTCGGCGAACGCTGCACTCCCCCGCCGGCTCCTCCGCTGGGTCCCGATCCGAGCTGCGGCATCCGCCCGGATTCGATGTCGACGAGAGCGTCGAGGATCATCTGCCCCGACGGCCGGCGTTCGGGTTTCGGGTCGAGGCAGGCGGCGATGAGCGGAACGAAGTTCCTCGGTGCCCCGTCAAGATCGAATTTGCCCATGGCGACCCGACCGAGCACCGCTTCGAGGGGGCCGGAACCATAGGGGTTGCGGCCGGTCGCGGCGAAGGCCATGGTCGCGGCCCACCCCCACCAGTCGGTCTTCTCACTCGAGCTCTTGCCGTCGGCGATCTCCGGGGAGAGATAGCCGGGTGTGCCCATGACGAGACCGGTCGCGGTCACTCGCACTTCATCGGCGACCTGCGCGATGCCGAAGTCGATGACCATCGGTTCGCCGTCCATGATCATCACGTTCGCGGGCTTGAGGTCGCGGTGGATGACGCCGGCCTCGTGGACGGCGTTGAGGGCGTCGAGGAGGGCGTGGCCGAAGTGGACGAGCTCATCCTCGGCGAAGGGGCCGTTGTCGCGGACGTCATCGGACAGGGTCTGCCCGTCGACGAATTCGGTGATGATGAACGGCTGCGCGGAGTCGAGCTCGGCGTCGAGGACCTCGGCGATGCGCGGGTGGCGGATGCGCCGCAGGGTCCGAGTCTCGCGGGCAAGGCGCTTGCGCGCGGTCTCGTCGTTGGCGATGTGAGGGTGCAGGACCTTGACCGCGACCGGGTTGTTTCCGCCGTCGACACCGAGGTAGACGACACCCATGCCGCCCGAGCCGAGCTCCTCGATGAGGCGGTAGCCCCCCAGTTCCTGTTCCATCACCTGGCCAAGCCTAGTCGAGCGAGTACAGTTCATTCCAAGGACCGACACAGGAGGAGGCGCAGATGAGCACCGTCAACTCTGCCGATTCACACACCGAAACCCAGTACGGAGACAGCGATTTCGTCGTGGTGGCCAACCGCCTTCCGGTTGATCGCGACCCCGAGGACGAAAGCCGAGGATGGCGCACCTCACCTGGGGGTTTGGTCACAGCGGTGGCTCCCGTGATGAAGGCCCAGGAGGGTGCGTGGATCGGGTGGACCGGGGTGCCGGATCAGGATTTCGACCCCTTCACCATCGATGGCATGCACCTGACCCCGGTGACCCTGACAAGTGAGGATGTCCGCAGGTATTACGAAGGGTTTTCCAACGCGACTCTGTGGCCGCTCTACCACGATGTCATCGTCCCGCCCGAGTTCCACCGCACATGGTGGGATGCGTATGTGCGGGTCAACGAGCGCTTCGCGCAGAAGGTCGCCGAGGTGGCTGCGGAGTCCGCGACCGTGTGGATCCATGACTATCAGCTCCAGCTCGTTCCGCTCATGGTTCGTCGTATGCGCCCCGATGTGGCCATCGGCTTCTTCAACCACATTCCGTTCCCGCCCTATGAGCTCTTCGCTCAGCTGCCGTGGCGGGACGAGATCCTGAGGGGCCTCCTCGGCGCCGATCTCGTCGGGTTCCAGCGTCCGGCGGATGCGGCGAACTTCCGCCGTGCGGTCCGTGGTCGGCTGAACTTCACGACGAAGGCCTCGACGGTCCTCGTGCCCGAGGGCGAATCCCTGGCCGCGCATGTCGTCCGCGCCGAAGCCTTCCCGATCTCGATCGACACCCCGTATCTCGAGCAGCTCGCCGAGGATCCCGACATCGTCGAACGGGCCCGGCAGATCCGCGAGGATGTCGGGAATCCGAAGGTCGTCATGCTCGGGGTCGACCGGATGGACTATACGAAGGGCATCCGGCACCGGCTCAAGGCCTATGGGGAGCTCATTGCCGAAGGCCGGCTCAACGTCGAGGATGTCGTGCTCATCCAGATCGCGACCCCGTCGCGGGAGCGGCTCGAGCAGTACAAGATCATCCGGCATGACGTCGAGCTCGCCGTCGGGCGGATCAACGGAGAACAGGCCGATGTCGGATCGATTCCCGTCCGCTACCTCCACCATTCCTATCCGCGCGATGAGATGACCGCGTTCTTCCTCGCCGCCGATGTCATGCTCGTGACCGCTCTGCGCGATGGGATGAACCTCGTCGCCAAGGAGTACGTGGCGTGCCGGAAGAACGATGACGGGGCGCTCGTGCTCTCCGAGTTCACGGGCGCGGCCGAGCAGCTCAAGGGGGCGGTGATGGTCAACCCGCACGACATCGGCAACCTCAAGGCCGGAATCCTCGAAGCCGTGGAGATGGATGAGAAGACGCGCACGCGGCGGATGCGGCAGATGCGGCGGAAGGTCGATACGGACACCGTGAGTCTGTGGTCGAAGAACTTCCTCGCCGAGCTCGACCACATCAAACACAATCCCGAGGCCATCGTCCCCGACCGTCCCGTGGTGCAGAAGAGCCGGACCGCTCCCCCACCGGATACCCCGGCAGCGCCGTCGGATCGTGCGCAGCGGTCCGAGGACGCCGACTGGGTCTCCGAGATCTCCACCGCCCGCTAGAAGACACCTGGTGAGAATGGAAACGACAGTGCCCTCCCCTGCCCTGATGACCCCCGCCGAGGTGGATCTGCGTGAGCTCGTCACCGCCGATTCGCTGCTCCTCGCCCTGGATTTCGACGGGGTGCTCGCTCCTCTGCAGGATGATCCGGAGACGTCCCGGATGGTGCCGGCTTCGGCCGCGGCCATCGCCGAGCTGGCCCGGCTGCCGCACACTCGGGTGGCCTTGGTCTCCGGCCGTGACATCGCGACCCTGCAGCGGCTGACGCAGGTGCCCGAAGCGGTGTGGATGATCGGTTCCCACGGCGCCGAAGCCGACCTCGGCGCCGAAGCCGATCCCGGTGCGGGTTCCGAACTCGGCACGGATGCTCATCTCGACGTCGAGGCTGATGTCGGCGCGGGTTCAGCGCTCACCCGGTCCCCCGAGCTCACACCGCACGAGCAGGAGATGCTCGCGGCCATCGACGCGCACATCGCGGCCTTCGAACACGCCCTGCCCGAGGCGGGAGGCTTTTCCGATGTCCTCGTCGAGCGCAAACCCTATTCGCGCACGGTGCACACGCGCGGTGTCGCCCCCGAGGTCGCGGCGGCCCTGCACGAGCACGCCACCGAGGTCGCTGAGGAGTTCCCGGCCATCCGCGTCATCGAAGGCCACGACATCACCGAACTCGCGGTGAAGCAGGCGACGAAGGGCGACGGCATCCGGCTGCTCGCCCGCGCCGGGGCACCGAGTGCGATGGGCTACCTCGGCGATGATGTCACCGACGAAGACGCCTTCGCCGCCCTCGCCGAGCTCACGGCTCCCGCCTCGTCGCCTGTCTCATCGCCTGCAGGCGCGGGCGACGCTCAAGCGGACTCGGCACAGCCCGCCCTCGACGCCGGCCTGACCCTCAAGGTCGGGACCGCCGCGACCGCGGCCACCTGGCGGATCGCCGATCCCGCGGCCGTCGCCGAACTCCTCGGCCGCCTCGCTCGGGAACGTGCCGAGCACCTCGGTGCCGGTCGCCACTGAACTGGACTCACCGACCCAGGGTTCGAACCGCGGTCGGGCACGGCCGCCTCGGCGAGGGGCGGGTCCGATTCCGTCCGCCTGGGCGTCAGCGGCGCTGCGGGGGAACCGCGCTGGCGCGGAGCACAAGGTCGGGGTCGACCGTGTAGTCGACGTGCACGCGCTTCTCACCGGCGGCGATCATCGTCCGGATCTCATCGATCGCCGACTGCGCCACGGTCGTCCAGTCATAGACGACCTGCGACAGCGGGGGCTGAACGACGTCGGCGTCGGGAACGTCGCCGACCGTGAGCAGCGACAGGTCCCGGGGGACGTCGAGCTTGAGTCGCTGCGCGGCCTCGAGCAGACCGAACGACAGCGAGGGAGCGCAGGCGATGACGGCCGTGCAGCGCAGGTCGAGGAGCTCATCGGCGGCGGCGACTCCGGCCATGGCACCGCCGGCGGCCTCGACGACGGGGGCCTGATCGCGGGTCGCGGGGATGTGGAGGATGCCGGCCATCGCCTTGCGGAATCCGGCGATGCGGGCCGGTGCCGCGGAGTCGCGCAGCACCGCCAGTCCGATGCGGCGGTGTCCGAGGTGGACGAGGTGAGCCACGGCGGTGTCGATGCCGCCGGTGGCGTCGAGGTAGATGCGAGAGATCCCGTCGTCGTGGCGGGCGTTCGAGATGCGAATGAGCGGCAGTCCGCGTTCGCCGAGCATCCCGGCGAGCGCTCCGGCCGCACCTCCGCCGACGACGATGGCGCCGGAGACCCTCGGACCGCCTTGGTCATCGCCGAGGATCGTATCGGCCAGAGCCGCATTGCGTTCGGCGATCGCCTCGACGTGGACGACGGCGATGCGCAGGGCGAACATCCGGTTCGTCAGGATCTCTGCCAGCCGTGAATAGGGATCGACGTTGCCGGCGGAGACGGCAGGTTTGATGAGCGCGATGAGCGGCTCCCCGGTCCCGGCTCCCGCCGGCTGAGGACGTCCGATGTGCTGGGTCTCGGGACTGTGACCGGCGGCTCCGAGGATGGCCAGCGCCTGCTGCACCTTCGCCAGCGAGGCGGCTGAGACCGAGTCGGGGTCACGCAGGGCTCGGGAAGCGGTGGCCTTCGAGACTCCCGCGGCGCCGGCGATCTCGGAGAGGCGGACGTGCCGGTGTTCGGGCTGCGGCTGGCCCGGGTGGTGGCCGGTCATTGTCTGGCCGCCGTCGTCGAGGTGCGGGCGATGAGTCGCGGGCGGAAGACCGGAGGCACCGTCGGCAGTCCGGTCGGTGTGATGCGCAGGGTGTTGAGAGTCGCGGCGATCAGCGCATTCGACAGACCTTCGACGTCGAGACCGAGAACCGTGGCAGGAGGGCCGGTGAATTTCATCGTCGGGGAGTCGCCGAAGCCGACGACAGACATGTCCCGCGGCACCTGCAGATGCCGGTTGCGCAGTCCGTGCAGTGCCCCGTGCAGCTGCAGAGCGGATTGGACGATGACGGCGGTGCAGGTCGCATCCTTGAGTTCGAGGACGGCCCGGGATCCGCCGGAGAACGACTTCGGCACGCGGGCGATCCAGTCCTCGAGGTCGAGCCCGAGGTTCCTCGCCGGGTGCTCGGCACGGAAGCGGCGGATGAGCTGCACGGCGAGTTCGCCGCTGTCGTTGCAGATCAGCCCGATCCTCCGGTGCCCGATCGCTCGCAGATGTTCGAACGCCGTCGTCATCCCACCGCCGAGGTCGAGGCGGGCGGCGATGATATCGGCACTGCCGCGCCCGGACTCACTGCTGGGCTCACCGCCGGGGTCGTCGCCACCGGCTGCGGACTGTTCGTCGACCCGGATGCAGGGGATCTCGGTATGCAGACTCGTCAGGGTCGGGGTCACGAGAGCCACGGCACCGGCATCGATCGCCACTCGCAGCGGCTCCGGATCGGTCTCGACCAACGGGCGGGTGACGAGCAGATCATGATCCTGCAGGGCTTTGGCCACCCGGGTGCAGACCTGGACCTGCCAATGTTCGGGATTGCCCGGAGCGCTCACCGCCACAAGCCGCCTCGGCGCGTCATGGAGCAGGGTCGAACGCGAGTATCCGAGCTCGTTCATCGCCTCGAGGACCTTCGTCCGCGTCGCCGCGGCAACGGCATCGCGCCTGCCGAGGACGCGAGAGACCGTGGCCAGGGACACTCCCGCCCGGGCGGCGACCTCCTCCAGCGTGACCTTCATACCTTGCAGTCTACTTTCGGCCGATGTCTGCATCTGTGCACTGTGGTCGTGCTGAGAATCACTCTACGCTTTGTCGAATAGACTGAGCACCCGACCGATCCACCCCGTAGGATAAGGGTGACTGAGCATCCCCGCCAGGTCACCGACGACCAGCTGCTCACCGATTTACCCAAAGGAGGACGTATGTCAACGGTGTCGTTGAATGGCCTCAGTCATATCTACGAGAACACGACGTCCGAATCCGTACACCCCTTCAACCTCTTCGTCGACACCGGCGAATTCCTCGTCCTCTACGGCCCTTCCGGGTCGGGCAAATCGACGATCCTGAGGATGCTCCACGGGCTCGAGACCCCGAAGACGGGCACCATCCTCATCGACGGCGTCGACATCACCCATGCCGCCGTCAACGACCGCGACGTGACCCTGGCCCTGGAGAGCTACGCCCTCTACCCGCACATGAGCGTGCGCGACAACCTCGGCTTCGCCCTCCGGGTCGACGGACTGCCGGCCGAGGAGATCACAGACCGCGTCGAAACCGTGATGGACAAGATCGGCCTCACCGAGATCCTCGATTCCGTCCCCGGCGACCTCACCCAGCTGCAGCGGCAGACCGTGGCCCTGGCCCGGGCCGTCGTGCGCCGCCCGAAGGTGCTCATCATGGACGAGCCCGTGGTCAACCTCGTCCCCGAACAGCAGTCCGAGACGCTGGCGCTCATCAAGAAACTGCAGCAGGAATTCGGTCTGACCACCATCTACGCCACCTCCGACCTCGAGGACGCGAAGATCCTCGGCGACCGGATCGCCTTCCTCGACCACGGTCGGCTCATCGGGGTGGAGACACCGGAACTCGCCGAGGCGATCGTGGCGTCGATCTCCGACACGGACTCCTGAACCGTGGCGGGCACCCCGACTCCCGGTGACTCCGCGGCCGGGACCGCCGCCGCGATCGCCCGTCCCCCTGCGCCGCAGATCCACACGATCCGGGATTCCAACCATGCCCAGCTGGCCGAACTGCCCTGGCATCTGCCCTTGGCCGACTGGCCGGAGACCCTGCTCGGCGGTCTGCCCCGCGGCATCTCCCGTCATGTCGTGCGCTATGTCGAGATCGGCGACGAGGTACTCGCGATCAAGGAGACCGAGGACAAGCAGGCGGTGCGCGAATTCGACATCCTCGGTGCACTCGGCAACCTCGATGTCCCTCTCGTCGAACCCCGCGCCATCGTCACCGGCCGCACCACCGCATCCGGCCAGAAGCTCAACGGCGCACTCATCACCGCGTACCTCGAGTTCTCACTGCCCTACCGTGCCCTCTTCTCCCGGGACCTCGCCCGGGACACCGGCGATCGCCTCGTCGACGCCCTGGCCGTGCTGCTGGCCCGCCTCCACCTGGTCGGCTTCTTCTGGGGCGATGTGTCCCTGTCGAACACACTCTTCCGCCGCGACGCCGACGCCTATGCCGCCTATGTCGTCGACGCCGAGACCGGGGAGCTGCACGATCAGCTCTCCGACGGGCAGCGGAACATGGATCTGCGGATCGCACGGATGAATATCGCCGGAGACTTCCTCGACCTTCAGGCCGCGGGCCTCGTCGCCCCGGAGACCGACCCGCTGGCGGCCAGCGAACGCCTGTGCGAGTCCTACAACGCCCTGTGGGCGGAGCTGACCCGGGTCGAGGAGTTCAGCGTCAACGAACGCTGGCGCATCGACGAACGCATCCGCCGACTCAATGCCCTCGGCTTCGACCTCGGCGAGCTGACCGTGACGACCGATATCGACGGCATCAGCCTGCTCGTCGAACCGAAGATCGTCGAACCCAACCACCACTCCCGGCGTCTGCTGCGCCTGACCGGCATCGGCGCCAACGAGAACCAGGCCCGCGCGATGCTCAACGACCTCGATTCCTTCCGCTCCGCCCCGGAGATCGCCGAGGTCGACGAACTCGATGAATCCCAAGCCGCCCGCCGGTGGCTCGACGAGGTCTACAAACCGCTCATCCAGGCGATCCCGCAGAACCTCACCCGCAAGCTCGAGCCAGGTCAGATCTTCTACGAATTCGCCGAACACCGCCGCACCATGGCCCGCGCCCGCCAACGCGACATCCCGACGATGGAGGCCATCGCGTACTTCATCGTCGACTACCTGGCGAACCTGCCCGACGAGATCCGCTACGTCGACAGCAAGAAGTTCTGAACCCGCGCCGTTCCACAAGGTGAAACGACGAGGGCGGGGCCGCCTCGGCGGGCATACCTTGGAACTCGACGGAGGCGACGATGACGTCCCTCTCGCACCGATTCCGCCCTGGAAGGACCCCGATGACCACGAACGAGCTGATGCCCACGAACGAGACCAACCCGTCGATCACCTCCCTGTTCGACCTCAGCGGACGCACGGCCGTCGTCGTCGGGGCCGGATCCGGGCTGGGCCAAGCCAGCGCCATCGGCCTCGCCGATGCCGGTGCCCACGTCATCGCCGCCGACCTCAACCTCGGCGGCGCCGAGGACACCGCCGCGCTCATCTCCGCCCGCGGTGTCGGATCCGCTGAGGCCCGCGCCGTGGACATCACGGACACGGACTCCGTCGAATCTCTCGTCGCCGACCACGCCGATGCCCAGGCCCTCGTCGTCACCCCGGGGGCGAACGTGCGCAAACGCCTCACAGCGACCAGCGATGACGAGTTCGATCGGGTCATCGACATCAACCTCAAGGGCACGTACCGGCTGCTGCGCGGGTTCGGTCGGGAGATGGCGACCCGCGGTCGCGGCTCGATCGTCACCTACGCCTCGTTCCGGGCACTGGCCATCGAACCCGGACAGGGGCTCTACGCCGCGGCGAAGGCCGGTGTCGTGCAGCTGACGAAGACTCTCGCAAGCGAGCTCGGCGGGCAGGGTGTGCGCGTGAACGCGGTGCTGCCCGGACCCTTCGACACCCCGCTCACCCAGCAGATCAAGGCCGACGAGAGGTGGTGGGGCGCCTACGCGGACAAGACCGCACTGGGCCGGTGGGGACGCCTGCACGAAATCGCCGGGCCCGTCGTGTTCCTCGCCTCGGACGCCTCGAGCTACGTCACCGGCCATTCGCAGCTCGTCGACGGCGGGTGGATGGCACAGGACGGACGGTTCACCCCCGACGTCTGAGATCTCGCCCGTCGGGCTCGACGTCTGAGATCTCGCCGGTCGGGTTCGGCAAGCGTGGTTCCCGATCGTCGGGCTCGACGTCTGAGATCTCGCCGGTCGGGTTCGGCAAGCGTGGTTCCCGATCGTCGGGCTCGCGGTGTGAGATCCGCGACGATTCATGCCGCCGATGCCCGTGATCGCGGGGCTCCCACCCGAAGAGTCATGTATTTTTATGCAAAACTATGTATATGACCGTTTCGCCTGATCCATCCACCCCGCCGACGCCCACCCCCACCGGGGTGCTGCGGCAGCTGGGACGACGCAAATCGATCAGCGCCATGACCGCAGAAGCGCAGGCCGCAGCGGAGTCCGGTGAGTCCGGTGGTCTGCGTCGGACCTTCGGCGTCTTCCAGCTGACGATGATCAGCGTCGGCGCCACCTTGGGCACGGGAATCCTCGTCATCCTCGGCGAGGCCGTTCCCGTTGCGGGTCCCGCCGTCTGGCTGGCCTTCGTCCTCGCAGGACTCACGGCGCTGCTCTCGGCAGTCAGCTATGCCGAGATGGCGGGCATGGTTCCGGTGTCGGGATCGAGCTACTCGTACTCCTACGCCACCCTCGGCGAGGGTGTGGCCTGGGTCTGCGGCTGGTGTCTCGTGCTCGAATACGCGGTCTCCGTGGCCGCGGTCGCCGTCGGAGCCGCCGACTACGTCAATGAGACCCTGCGCGTCTTCGGTCTCGAGCTGCCGGCTGCGCTGACCACAGGACCCGGTCTGGCGGACAATCCCGGCGGGGTCATCAACGTCTCCGCGCTCGTCGTCGTGGCTCTGGCGACCGTGCTGCTCATGCGCGGTGCCCGAGAGTCCGGCATCGTCAACACGATCCTCGTCTTCGTCAAGCTCGGCATCCTCGTGTTCTTCGCCATCGTCGCCTTCACCGCTTTCAAGGCCGGCAACTTCGCTCCGATGCTGCCGATGGGCGCCGCCGGTGTCACCGCGGCCGCCTCGAGCGTGTTCTTCTCCTATATCGGCTTCGACGCCGCCTCGACAGCCGGTGAGGAGGCGAAGAACCCTCGGCGTGACCTGCCGCGGGCGATCATCTTCTCGATGCTCATCGTCACCTCGATGTACGTCCTCGTCGCCGTCACCGCGATCGGCGCCCGTCACTGGCAGTGGTTCGAGTCCGCACACGCCCCGCTGGTCCAGATCGTCGAAGAGATCACCGGGTCGAACATCGCCGTGCTCGTCTTCGCCGTGGCCGCGGTGCTCGCGATCTTCTCCGTGGTCATCACGGTCCTCTACGGGCAGTCGCGGATCCTGCTGACGATGTCCCGCGACGGAATGGTGCCGAAGATCTTCAGCCGCGTCTCCCAGCGCACCGGCACTCCCCTGGTCGGCACGCTCATCATCGGCGGACTCGTGGCGCTCACCGCGGCGTTCATCCCCCTCGGCGAACTCGCCGACGCCACGAGCATCGGCACGCTCTTCGCGTTCTGCCTCGTCAATCTCGCCGTCATCTACCTGCGCTTCAAGCGCCCCGATCTCGACCGGTCGTTCAAGGTCCCCTTCGGCCCGGTCGTGCCGGCGCTGGGTGCGCTGGCGTGTGCGTTCCTCATGGTCAACCTCGGCGGTCGGACCTGGATCGTCTTCGGCGTCTGGATGGCCGTCGGTGCGCTGGTCTACTTCACCTACAGTCGCCGCCATTCCGTCGTCGGGCAGCTGTCCGAGACCAGCTATCGCACCACCGTAAACTCCTAATTGCTACGTGACGGCGGCGCAGCAACCTCGCGCGAGGTTGCTGCGCCGCCGTCGGGTAGCAATGGGGAGGGTCAGGGGCGGCGGGAGCGGGCCACCTCGTAGAGGGAGACGGCCGCGGCGATGCCGGCGTTGAGCGACTCGGTGGTCGCGGCGATCGGGATCGACACGATCTGGTCGCACTTCTCCGAGATCAGACGCGAGAGCCCCTTGCCTTCGGAGCCGACGATGATGCACAGCGGGTCCCTGGTGAAAGTCAGCTCCGGCAGCTCGACGTCGCCGTCCATGTCGAGGCCGACGACGAAAACGCCTCGCTTCTTCAGCTCATCGATGGCCCGGGCGAGATTGACGACCTGGGCGACGCGGATCCGCGCGGCGGCTCCGGCCGAGGTCTTCCATGCCGCGGCCGTCATCGAGGCGGCGCGACGTTCGGGGATGATCACTCCGTGCCCGCCGAAGGCCGCGGTCGAACGCACGATCGCACCGAGGTTGCGCGGATCGGTCACGCCGTCCAGAGCCACCAGCAGCGGAGTCTCGGCGCGATCGGCCGCGTAGTCGAGCAGATCGGAGGGATCGGCGTAGTCATACGGCGGCACCTGCAGGGCGATGCCCTGGTGGATCGCGTCATCGGTGAGCCGGTCGAGATCGGGCTTGCTCGCCTCGAGCATCGAGATCCCCCGCTGTGTGGCCAGGGTGATGGCCTCACGGACCCGGTCATCGGAGTCGATGCGCCCGGACACGTACATCGCGGTGGCCGGAACGCCTTCACGCAGCGCTTCGAGCACCGAGTTGCGCCCCGCGACCATGTTCGGCCCGAGCTCCTTCTTCTTCCGCTTCGCCTGCGCCGAGGCGTTCGCGGACTTCCGGTGCTGCGCGGCCTTGTGTGCCTTGTGGTAGACGCGATCCTCGGCCTTGGGCGTCGGCCCTCTGCCGCGCAGGCTGCGCTTGTTCTTACCGCCCGACCCCTTGGTCGGACCCTTCTTCGAACCGCCGGAGCGGGGTGTGGAAGCCATGTGATTCCTATCGGATGCGTTGGGAGTCACGGGCCTGCGCCCATGACCGAAGTTCGTGGTCCTCAGCCCTCGCCGAGGTGGTAGCGGTAACCGTCGGCCGTGTCCTCGATGATGACGCCGGCCGCGGCGAGTTCGTCGCGGATGCCGTCCGCGGTGGCATAGTCCTTTGCCGCCTTCGCCTCGGCCCTCTTCTGCGCCATGGCGGCGACGAGGGAGTCAAGCGCGGATTCGGCCTTCGCATCGGCCGCAGATGCGGTCCATGCCTCGGCGCTGGGATTGACGCCGAGGATGTCGAGCATGAGTTCGACCTCAGCGACGACCGTCGCCAGACCCTCACAATCACCTCCGGCATCGAGAAGCTTCGCCCCCTCGGTGACGGTCGCGAAGACCACAGACAGGGCTCTGGGCACACCGAGGTCGTCATCGAGGGCCGCGGCGAACTCGACGGGAACGTCGACGCTGCGTCCGGCGTAGCCGTCGGTGACGTCCGGCAGCGCGGGGGCCTGCGCGCCGAGCGTCTGGCGGGCACGCTGGAGGAAGTTCTGCAGACGCTCGAGCGAAGCCGCCGAGCGTTCCATCGCCGTGGTCGAGAAGTCGAGGATCGACCGGTAACCAGCTCCCGTGAGGAAGTAGCGCACGGCCAACGGGCTGAAGCGTTCGAACAGATCGGAGGCGAAGACCGAGTTGCCCAGGGACTTCGACATCTTGTCCCCGCCGACGTTGAGCAGGCCCGAATGCATCCAGATGTTCGCGAAGCCGTCACCGGCCGCCCGCGACTGAGCGAGTTCGTTCTCATGGTGCGGGAAGCGCAGGTCGAGTCCGCCGCCGTGGATGTCGAAGTTCGACCCCAGGTACTTCGTCGACATGGCCGAGCATTCGATGTGCCAGCCCGGACGCCCCCGGCCCCAGGGTGAGGGCCAGGAGGCGGTGATCGGCTCGGATTCCTTGTGCGCCTTCCACAGTGCGAAGTCCCGGGCGTCCTTCTTCCCCCGCAGCTCGGCGCCCTCGGACAGCTCCATGTCCTCGAGCTTCTGGTTGGTCAGGGCACCGTATTCGCTCCACGAGGCGGCGTCGAAGTAGACATCGGCACTGCCGTCGAGTGCGGGGTAGGCATGACCGGCCTCGATGAGTCGGGAGATGAGTTCGATCATCTCGGTGATGTGCCCGGTCGCACGCGGTTCGCTGCTCGGCGGGAGCACGTCGAGTGCGTCGTAGGCGGCGGTGAAGGCCCGCTCGTACTTGAAAGCGTGAGCGAACCACTCACGACCCTCTTCGGTCGACTTCGAGAGGATCTTGTCGTCGATGTCGGTGACGTTGCGGACCATCGTCACCCGGTAGCCGCTGTAGAGCAGCCAGCGACGCAGGGTGTCGAACACCGCTGCAGACCTCAGGTGCCCGATGTGCGGTTCGCCCTGCACCGTGGCGCCGCAGACGTAGATCCCCACCTGACCGTCGCGGACGGGGCGCAGTTCTTCAGTCGTGCGGCTGGCAGTGTTGTAGAGCGAGATAGTCACGCCCACAAGTCTACCGGGCTTGGTCGCTTTCCCCGTTTTCCCGCATTCGATACCAGACTGTTATGCACATCACGTGATGTACAGCACATCGCACAGTGAATTCCCAGTAAAGTGGAATCATGCAATGAAGTCCGTTGCGGGAACCTTTCTCGTATAGCGGACTTCAGACGTGCCTGCCGGTCTCACAGATGAGACTGCGAAGGCGATCCCCGGTCTCGAAGATCCGCGATCGGTCAAGAAAGGACATCATGTCGACTAAGTCATCACCCCAGAGGGAGGTCTTCGTCTCCCGCTCCGCGTTCATCTTCGCGGCGATCGGATCGGCGATCGGCCTCGGCAACATCTGGCGCTTCCCGTACGTCACCTATGACAACGGCGGCGGCGCCTTCATCATCCCCTACCTGGTCGCACTGCTGACTGCGGGCATCCCTCTCCTCTTCTTCTACTACGCCATGGGCCACCGTGCCCGGGGATCGGCTCCGCTGGCCTTCCGCATGACGCACAGAGCGGCCGAGCCCATCGGCTGGTTCGCCACCGGTGTGGCCATCATCATCGGCATCTACTATGCGGCGATCATCGGCTGGGCCGGTTCCTTCATGTTCTTCTCCCTCGGCGAGTCCTGGGGAGACGACGCGGAGGGGTTCTTCTTCACCGACTACCTCCAGATGGGCGACCCGGGCATCTCGTTCGATTTCGTTCCCGGAGTGCTCATTCCGCTCATCATCGTGTGGGTCGTCGTCCTGGGCATCCTCCTCCTGGGTGTGCAGAACGGCATCGCGGCCTTCTCGAAGATCTTCATCCCGCTGCTCATCGTCCTGTTCCTCGCCCTGGTCATCCGCTCGCTGTTCCTGCCCGGTGCTGTCGACGGCCTCAACGCTCTGTTCACCCCGGACTTCGCAGCATTGGGCGACCCAGGAGTGTGGATCGCGGCCTATGGTCAGATCTTCTTCTCCCTGTCGATCGGCTTCGGCATCATGATCACTTATGCCTCCTACCTGAAGAAGAAGACGAACCTCACCGGCGCCGGCCTCGTCGTGGGCTTCTCGAACTCCGCGTTCGAGATCCTCGCCGGCATCGGCATCTTCGCCGCACTCGGCTTCATGGCCACAGCGCAGGGCGTAGCGGTCGGCGATGTGGCGACCGACGGCATCGGACTGGCTTTCGTCGGCTTCCCGACGCTGATCTCCGAGATGCCCGGCGGAGCGATCTTCGGGTTCGTGTTCTTCGCCTGCCTCGTGTTCGCGGGACTGACCTCGCTCATCTCGATCGTCCAGGTGCCGATCCAGGCCCTGCGAGAGAAGTTCGGCGTCGGCAACAAGGCTTCGACGATCTGGGTCGGCGGAGGAATGGCGGTCATCTCGCTGCTGCTTATGCCCACGATCACCGGCCTCTACGCCCTCGACACCATGGATGCGTTCGCCAACAACATCGGCATCGTCGGCTCGGCCATCCTCGCCATCGTCGTCGTCTGCTGGATGCTGCGCATGATGCCGAAGCTCAGCGGTCACCTCAATGCGGTCTCGAGCTTCAAGCTCGGCATCACCTGGATGATCCTCATCTCGATCACCGGGCTCGTCCTCCTCTACATGCTCATCTCGCAGATCATCAACTACGCGACGAACGGCTACGAGGACTATCCGGCGCTGATCACCGGCACGTACGGCTGGGGCATGATCGCCCTCCTCGTCGTGGCAGCGATCATCCTCTCGGTCGTGAAATGGCCGAAGAAGACACTGGAGGACATGGACGTCGCGATCGCCGACTCCGTGGCCAATGAGAAGACCGAAGACAACAAGGGAGCACTGTAATGGGCACGTCAGCAATCGTCATGATGATCATCGCCATCGTCACCGTCTGGGGCGGCCTCGGCGCTGCGATCCTGCATCTGCGCAAGCACCCGGACGAAGGATGATCCGACTCGGATGACCGCCCAGCGGTGATCCGACGGCCAAGGCGGTTCGATGCTCTGCGCATCGGACCGCCTTCGTCGTCTGCGCCCGCCTCGGCCGAGCCCTCCCGGCCCCAGCCCTCCCCGCCCCAGCATCCGCCGATCTTCCCGACTCCAAGGCACGCAGGACCGAAGCGCTGCCGTCTGCAGGGATCTGCCCGCTCAGGGTCCGGACACACTGGTCGGACACAGCCTGCCTGGTTAGGGTGGACGTGTACGCACTCAGCGCCGGGGCCGACTGCGGCTGAACGCGGCAGCATGCCCCGCGATTGAAGACTCAAACCACGACAGAAGGAGACGCAATGCCACAGACCGTCAAGGGCGTCATCTCCCGCAGCAAGGGAGCGCCCGTCGAGCTCACCGACATCGTCATCCCCGATCCGGGCCCGGGCGAGGTCATCGTCGACGTGAAGTCCTGCGGCGTCTGCCACACGGATTTCCACTACCGGGAGGGCGGCATCAGCGATGACTACCCGTTCCTGCTCGGCCACGAGTCCGCCGGGGTCGTCTCCGAGATCGGCGAAGGCGTGACGAACGTCGCCGTCGGCGATTTCGTCATCCTCAACTGGCGCGCCATCTGCGGCGACTGCCGCGCCTGCAAGCGGGGCGAGCCCTGGTACTGCTTCGCCACCCACAATGCTTCGCAGAAGATGACCCTGCCCGACGGCACCGAGCTCGAGGCGGCTCTGGGCATCGGCTCCTTCGCCGAGAAGACGCTCGTCGCCGCAGGCCAGTGCACGAAGGTCCCCGAGGCGGATCCCGCCGTCGTCGGTCTGCTCGGCTGCGGCATGATGGCCGGCATCGGCGCGGCGATCAACACCGGTGAGGTCACTCGCGGCAAGACCGTGGCTGTGATCGGCGCCGGTGGAGTCGGCTGCGCTGCGATCGCCGGTTCGGCCCTGGCCGGAGCGAACACGATCATCGCCCTCGACATCGATGAGAAGAAGCTGTCCTGGGCGAAGGATCTCGGTGCCACCGATACCGTGGACACGAAGGGCATGAGCGAGGACGAGGTCGTCACCGCGATCCAGGAGCGCACCGGAGGCTTCGGCGCCGATGTCGTCATCGACGCCGTCGGACTCCCCGCCACCTGGCGTCAGGCGTTCTACGGTCGTGACCTCGCCGGCACCGTCGTCCTCGTCGGTGTGCCGACCCCGGAGATGGAGCTGACGGTTCCGCTGCTCGACGTGTTCGGTCGCGGCGGCAAGCTCAAGTCCTCCTGGTACGGTGATTGCCTGCCCGACCGCGACTTCCCGATGCTCGTCGACCTCTACCAGCAGGGTCGCCTGCCGCTGGAGAAGTTCGTGTCCGAACGGATCAGCATCGGCGACGTCGAGGCGGCATTCGACAAGATGGCCCAGGGCCAAGTCCTACGATCGGTGGTGGAACTCTGATGACTGCTATTGAACATCTCGTCACTTCGGGAACCTTCTCCCTCGACGGCGAAACCTTCGACGTCGACAACAACGTGTGGATCATCGGCGATGACTCCGAGGTCATCGTCATCGATCCCGCCCATGACGTCGATGCGATCGCCGAGGCGGTCGGATCCAGAGACGTCAAGGCCGTCCTGCTCACGCACGGTCACGACGATCACGTCGGAGTCGTCCGCGATTTCGCGCAGCGGGTCGGCAATCCCACCGTGTACCTCAACCCCGAGGACTACGTGCTGTGGGACATGACCTATGACAACTACCGCCCCGACGGCCAGATCGCCCACGGCGACACCTGGACCGTCGGCGGCGTCCGCCTCAAGGCGCTGCACACTCCGGGCCACTCCCCCGGCTCGACGTGCTTCTTCGTCGAGACCGGTCTGCCCGCTCCCGCATCGGCCGGGGCAGGACGGGCCGTCGGTCCGGTGCTGTTCGCCGGAGACACCCTGTTCAACGGAGGCCCCGGCGCCACCGGGCGGTCGCACTCGAGCTTCGAGACGATCATCGAATCGATCCGCGATGTGCTCTTCCCGCTGCCCGAGGCGACCGTCGTGCTCACCGGCCACGGTGAGTCGACGTCGATCGGTGCCGAACGTCCGGCACTCGATGATTGGATCAAACGCGGTCACTGAGGGGCTCGGTCTCACTGAGGGGCTTGGTCTCACTGAGGGGCTTGGTCCCAGTGAGAGTCCTGGTCACTGAGAGTCCTTGATGCTCTTACCGCAGCACTGAAGGATGGACGCGGGTCGCGCCCCCCTGACGGGGTGCGACCCGCGTCTGCGTGTTCCGGCTCCGACGGCTAGACTCGTCGGGTGCCCGAATCACAGTCTTCACAGTCCGCCGGTGCAGCGTCAGCCCCGGCCTCCGCCGCCGCGTCCACCGGTCTCAAGGCGGGGATGAAGCCCCGTCATCTGGTGATGATGAGTCTCGGTTCGGCGATCGGTGCCGGTCTCTTCGTCGGCTCCGGTGCCGGAGTGCAGGCGGCCGGTCCGGCCGTGCTCATCTCCTATGTCGTCGCCGGCCTCATCGTCATCTTCGTCATGCGGGCCCTGGGTGAACTCGTCGCCGCCGACCCGAACCCGGGTGCCTTCTCCCACTATGCGGGCAAGGCCATGGGTCCGGCAGCGGCCTTCGCCGTCGGTGCCCTGTGGTGGGTGCAGCTGTGCCTCGTCGTCGCCGCCGAGGCCACCGCGGCCGCACAGATCGCGGCCTCCTCTATTCCCGCCATCCCGCAGTGGGTCGTCGCTTTGGCGATCATGCTCATCTTCACCGCCATCAACCTCACCACCTCGGGCAGCTTCGGTGAGTTCGAGTTCTGGTTCTCGCTCATCAAGGTCGCGTTCGTCGTCCTCTTCCTCGTCCTCGGCGCCGCCTACCTCTTCGGGTGGACTCCGGCCGAACCGCCGAGCCAGATCTTCGCCGACGGTTTCACGCCCACCGGCGTCCCCGGCATCGCTGCGGGTCTCCTCGTCGTCGCGTTCGCCTTCGGCGGCATCGAGATCGTCGCGGTGGCCGCGGCCGAGACCGCGAATCCCGAACGGAGCGTGAGCCAGGCGATCAAGACGATCGTGTGGCGCATCCTCTTCCTCTACATCGGCTCCGTGGCCATCATCGTCCTCGTCCTGCCCTGGACGGATGAGAGCCTGGCCGAGTCACCGTTCGTCGCGGTGCTCAAGACCGCCGGTCTGCCGTTCGTCGCCTCCCTGCTCGCTGCGGTGATCGTCATCGCGCTGCTGTCGTCGATGAACGCGAACATCTACGGCGCCTCCCGGATGGCGTTCTCGATGTCGCAGCGATCGATGCTTCCGCGTGGGCTGGGCCGGACGAACCATCGCGGCGTGCCCGTGCCCGCGGTGCTGGCCACCTCGGCGTTCGGTTTCGTGGCCGTGGCGCTCAACTACTTCTGGGCCGCCGAGGTGCTCGGTGTGCTGCTCAACATCGTCGGCTCGACGCTCATCGTCACCTGGGTGGTGACCTTGGTTTCGCAGATCGTGCTGCGCCGTCGCGCCGAGGCGGCTGGGCGCCCCCTGCCTCTGCGGATGTGGGGCTACCCCTGGCTGTCGTATGTCACCCTGGCCGGCATCGCCGTGATCATCGGGCTCGGCTTCACGGTCGATTCCGTGCGCTTCCAGATCGTGGGCACGCTCGTCTTCGTCGTCGCCCTCTACCTCGTCGGTCTCGTCGTCACGAAGAGGAACCCGACCGCGAAGGTGTGAGCTCGGCGGGGAGGAACCCCGACCGCGAAGGTGTGAGCCCGACGGGCCCGACCTGCCCCACCGCCTATGCGCGCGCCGCTGCCTCTATGCGCGCACCGCCGTCTGTTCGTCCAGCGCCGCCAACTGCTCTTTCAGCGTCGGTGTCGGATGCCCGGATGACGCCCACCCGGTGAGCATGTCCCGTGTCTGACCTCTGTGACGGGCGAAATGTCGGCCCGCATATGCGGTGACGTCGATCGGGACGATGGTCTCCATCGTCTTCAGCACGAACCGAGCGAGGTGCCCGGAGAAGGGAACTCGCATTCCCAAACGTGTTCGGACCGCCTCGGCGGCGGCAAGCGCGGGGCGTTTCAGGTGTGATTTCAGTGCCGCCCAGTCGCCGTCTCGGATGCTCAGTTCGGCGACGAAGGGGATGAACACGGCTGGCGGTGCCAACACGGCGACGAGCGGCACGGGCTGGACGAGCCCACCGAGTCCGCGAGCCAGTGAGCGCACCCCATTCCTGCTCCCGCCGATGAGGAATCGCGGCAGCCCCGCCGGTGCCCAGTAGCGGACCTCGCGCCCGGCGGCGACTGTGCCGGCTTCGACGCGTTCGGACAGGAACGCCGGACCGACGATGACCGCCTCGGCATCGGGGAATTCCCTCTTCGCCCGCTCGAGGTCACCGTCGACCTGGCTGGTGATCGCAACGAAGCTCGGAGAGATCTCCCGAATCGCCGAGGCGACCGCCGGGTCGAGGTCGCCCGGCCGGGTGGACAAGACGATGAGATCCCAGGGAGTCGCTTCGCGCGCCCGCTCCCACCCGGTGACCGTCACCCTTCGAGTCGCCGCGACCCGATTCACTGTCCAGCCGGCGGAGCCGGAGTCGGAATCGGTCGGATCGAGATCACTCACTCGCCGCGGGTACGCGTTCCGCGGCTGGTCACCCCCGGTGCGGGAGACGACAGCGACGTCGTGGGAATCGGTGAAGAGGGCGGCCCCGGCGATGCCGATGGCGCCGGCCCCTTGGAAGAGGACTCTCATGACGGGTACACGAGGGCGGTGGCCATGGCCGCGATCCCCTCGCCGCGGCCGGTCAGCCCGAGCCCGTCCGAGGTCGTGCCGGAGACGGAGACCGAGGCCCCCACGGCCGCAGACAGTGTCTGCTGGGCTTCGTGGCGGCGACTGCCGACCTTCGGCCGGTTGCCGATGACTTGGACGGCGATGCTGCCGATCTCGA
Source organism: Brevibacterium sp. FAM 27836 (assembly GCF_051351055.1). NCBI lineage: Bacteria > Bacillati > Actinomycetota > Actinomycetes > Micrococcales > Brevibacteriaceae > Brevibacterium > Brevibacterium sp. FAM 27836. The sequence goes on along the minus strand of NZ_CP195711.1, from coordinate 2,557,372 downwards.
CACCGGCGGACCGGACGATTCTGGCCGCCTCGGCGAGCAGTTCGGCACCCGCGGCGCCCGCGAACTCCGGGCGGTCGACGCCGAAGTGCTCGCCGAGGTCGCCGAGTCCGGCGGCAGAGAACAGCGCATCGCAGCATGCGTGGGCGGCGACGTCGGCATCCGAATGTCCGGACAGCCCAGGCTGTCCCGGCCACAGCAGACCGGCGATCCAGAGTTCGCGGTCCGGGTCGGTGGAGAAGGCATGGACGTCGACGCCGATGCCGGTGCGGGGAATGATCGCAGTCATTGCGGTCCTCCTGCGTTCGCATCGCGCATCCGGGCCAGCTGTTCGCCGAGGATGCGGTCGAGTGGGTAGGTGATCTTCAGCGCCTCCTCGTGCCCGGGCACGGCCACGACGTCGACGCCGAGGCGTTCGACCAATCCCGCGTCATCGGTCGCCGGGGCGGCCTCGGCGCGGTGGTGGGCATGGGCGCGCAGCAGGGTCGCGGTCCTGAAGCCCTGGGGCGTCTGCACCCGGCGCAGGCGTGACCGGTCGAGGTCACCGCGCAGGACTTCCGTCGGCTCCGCTCCTGCCGATTCGCTCGGCAGAGCACGCCGAACGGTGTCGATCATCGGCAGCACCGGAACGACTGCCTCGGCGCCGGATCGCACTGCCGTGTGCACGCGGGAGAACACCTCGGGCGGAGTGAGACAGCGGGCCGCGTCGTGGACGAGGACGATTTCGGAGTCTGCGGCATATTTCAAGGCGATTTGCACTGACTCGATTCGGTCTAAACCGCCTGCTACGGCTGTAATTGAAGTTTCGCATTCCGCATCAGCCATTGCCGCGGCGATTTCATCGCGTGCGCGGAAAAGAAACTCCTCGGGAGCTGCCACCACAATTGTGGAGGCGACTCCCGAGGAGAGGGTCGTCTCGAGGCTGCGGGCCAGAAGGCTCCGCCCGTGAAGACGGACGAAGGCCTTCGGCTCATTGCAACCCAGACGCGATCCCGACCCTGCGGCCGGGATGATGACACAGGTGCTCAGGATGCGAGCACTTCGTCCAGCAGCGCTTCCGCCTCGGACTCTTCCTTCTTCTCAGCCAGGGCGAGTTCGGAGACGAGAATCTGACGAGCCTTCGAGAGCATGCGCTTCTCCCCGGTCGACAGGCCGCGGTCCTGCTCGCGGCGCCAGAGATCACGCACAACCTCGGCGACCTTGATGACGTCACCGGACTGCAGCTTCTCCAGATTCGCTTTGTAACGGCGCGACCAGTTCGCGGGCTCTTCGACGAACTCTGCGCGGAGGACATTGAAGACCTTCTCCACGCCTTCCTCGCCGACGACGTCTCGCACACCGACGAGATCGCAGTTCTCAGCGGGAACCTCGATCACTAGATCACCATGGGCGACCTGGAGCTTGAGATACAGTTTCTCCTCACCTTTGATGGATCGCTTCTTGATTTCTTGGATTGTCGCTGCACCGTGATGTGGATAGACAACAGTGTCGCCGACCTGGAAACTCATATTCTCTTCAAACCCCTTTCGCGGAATCCCAGTTTACCATGAGGCGCGCCACAGAAATCGTTCAGGGTAACGAATCTTCATGCTAGGCTCCGCCTCCCGTGGCTCGTGGGAATCGCCGATCGGCGGCCTCGCCAGCGCGAATATCGGCATCGGGCGCATTGCCGTCATCACGGATCGAGCAGGTGAGCCGATCCCGTCGGGAAATGAACTTCCCATGAACTCGACCCGCGCGACGACGCCATGGGGCTCCGTTTCCTCAGCAGGCTTTCGTCCGCACCTGGGATGCGGTTCTACAGCGGGTCAAAAACCGGGTAGTATACAGACTGATCTTGTATTGCCACTTCAAGGAGCATAATGAAACGGCACAACCGCGCGGCCCTCGCCGTTGCCGCACTCGCTCTCGTTATCCCCGTCAGCGGATGTGCAAGCCTGCTGTCTCCCCATCAGACCGCCGAATACCATTACAACGGCGGCGATGGAGCCTCGGGCACAGTTGGTGACGTCGAACTCCGTGGGCTCATGCTCATCACGGACAAGTCCGGCAGCGGTCCGGCACAGCTGTTCTTCACTCTGATCAACAAGGGCGAGGACAATGCCAAGGTGTCCATCGATGTCGCCGGCACGTCGGTGAGCGAATCGGTCAAGGCGGGCGACACCTTCGTCCAGGATCCGAACAGCCCCGAGACCTCGGCGAAGGAAGTCATCACGGTCGACGGTCTCGATGCCGAGCCCGGTGACCTCGTCGACGTCACTGTGAAGAGCGGCAGCGACGAGAAGACGATCCAGACTCAGCTGCTCAGCGATGTGCTCCCGTACTACAAGGAGTACGTGCCGTCCGAGTCGCCGTCGAGTGTGCCCAGCGAAAGCGCTGACGCCGCCGAAGGAACCGGCAGCGTCAACGGCTGACCTCCTCCCTCCGCGAACACGAAGGAGCCGCTCACACGAAGTGAGCGGCTCCTTTCGCATTCACTGCCGATCGTCGACCGAGTGCGGGCCCGGCCCGCCGACCAAGCCCAACCGAACCCAGCCCGCCGGCCAAGTCCAGCCGGTCCCGGCCCGCCGGCCGGTTCAGGCCTCGAACTTGTACCCGAGTCCGCGCACGGTCGTGAGCAGGCGCGGTTCGGAGGGATTCTCCTCGACCTTCGCGCGCAGGCGTTTGACGTGGACGTCGAGGGTCTTCGTATCGCCGACATAGTCTTCGCCCCAGATCCGGTCGATGAGCTGACCGCGGGTCATCACCCGTCCGGAGTTGCGCACGAGGATCTCGAGCAGCTCGAATTCCTTCAGCGGCATCGACAGCTCCTCACCACGGACCGACACGACGTGGCGTTCGACGTCGATGCGCACTCCCCCGGCTTCAAGCACGGACTCGTCCTCGAAGTCATCGGTTTCGACATTGCGACGCAGCACCGCACGCACTCGGGCCAGCAGCTCACGCGAGGAGTACGGCTTCGTCACATAGTCATCGGCGCCGAGCTCGAGCCCCACGACCTTGTCGATCTCCGAATCCTTGGCCGTGAGCATGATGATCGGCACGTTCGACTTCGCGCGCAGCTCGCGGCAGACCTCGGTGCCGGACGCCCCGGGGAGCATGAGGTCGAGCAGGACCAGGTCGGCGCCGCTGCGGTCGAATTCCGCCAGAGCCCTGAGCCCGTCATCGGCGACCGTCACCTCGTACCCTTCCTTACCGAGCAGATACGACAGCGGGTCCGAGAACGATTCCTCGTCCTCGACAAGCAGAATACGAGTCACGTTGTGAGCTTCCTTTGTTCGCTTTCATCGGTCAGTTCTTCGGGTGAGCCGGTCTTCTCGGCTCGGGTGGCGTCGCCGCCGTTTCCATTATCACCAGCACCGGGCGTCGTGTCGTCCACGGCGTCATTGTGCGCATCGTCGCCGGCATTCGCCGAGGCGGTGTCGTCGTCGGCATCAACCGCCGAGCCTGTCCTGCCCCGCACCGAGGCGGTGCCCGCCGGATTCGAGGAATGTTCGATGAGCACGCCTTCGGGGGCCGAATCGCTCGCCGAGTGCTCGGGCGCGGTTCCGGCCAGAGGGAGCACGATCGTGAAGGTCGATCCCTTTCCGAGCCGGCTCCACACCCGGACTTCGCCGCCGTGGGTGGCGATGATGTGCTTGACGATGCTCAGTCCCAGCCCCGTGCCGCCGGTGATCCGCGACCGGGCCGGATCGACGCGGTAGAAGCGTTCGAAGACGCGTTCGGTGTCCTGCGCAGACATGCCGATGCCTTGGTCGGTCACGGCGATCTCGACGCGTTCGTCGACGAGGTCGACCCCGACCCCGACGCGGGTGCCGTCGGGTGAGTAGTTGATGGCGTTGTCGATGAGGTTGCGCACGGCGTTGACGAGCAGTTCGTAGTTGCCCTCGATGAGCAGGTCCCGGGGCGGGGAGATCTCGATGTGGATGTTCTTGCCTTCCGCACGCGTGCGGGCACGGTCGGCGGCGTCGTCGACCACCTCGGCGGCGGAGATCTTCTCAGTCGTCGCGGGCGCCGCGTGGTCCTGGACGCGGGAGAGGTCGATGATCTCCTGGACGAGCTGGGTCAACCGCTTCGACTCTCGCTGCATCCGCCCGCCGAAGCGTTCGACGGCGGCGGGGTCGTCGGCGAAGTCGGTGACCGCCTCGGCGAGGAGCGCCATCGCTCCGATCGGGGTCTTGAGTTCATGGGAGACGTTGGCGACGAAGTCGCGGCGGACGGCGTCGACGCGTTTGGATTCGGTCTGGTCATCACAGAGGACGAGGACGAAGGACGTGCCCAAGGGCGCGACGCGGGCGTGCAGGAAGCGAAGCACGGAGTCGGAGTTCTCGCGCTTCTGCTCGAGGTCGATCTCTTCGATGAGGCCCCGGGCGCGGACGCGGCCGACGACGCCCAGCATCTCCGTTGAGGCCAGCGAATGGCCTCTGACCAGGCCGAATGTGTACGCGGCGGGTGAGGCTTTGACGACGTCGTCGCCGGCGTCGACGACGATCGCGGCCGAAGGCAGGACGGCGAGGACTTCGGCGATGCCTTCGGGCAGGTCGTCTTCGGAATGCAGATCGGCAGCATCGCGGGAGCGTTCGCTGAAACGGAACGCGAGAATGCCCGCTATGCCCAGGCCCAGGCCGACGACGCCGGTCAGGACCGCCACTACTAAGAGATCCACAGTCTCAAGCTTAGGCGCTGTCCATCGTCTCGGTGCACCGAATTCACCGACGCGTGACCTATTTGCCGAGGAATTCACCTTCCCGACAAGCGACGTTCATCCGTCTCTGCGAAGCTGACGTCTGTGTGCCTGCGCTCCCCCACCCGAATCTGCCCGCTTCCGGGCACAGACCCGAAAGCACAGCACCCGAAGGCACAGCCCCGGAGGCGCAGACCCGGAGGCGCAGACCCGAACGCACAGATCGGGCACGCACACCCACCGACGTTCCGATGAGGAACTCCTCGCACGACCGAGAGTAAGGATCCGCCGCCAATGCGCGAAGTCTTCAGAAACGAACTGGACGATCTGGCCACCCAGCTGGTCGGCATGTCCACCAAGACCCTCGATGCGATCCGTCTGGCCAACCAGGCGCTGCATGCGAATGACCTGGAGCTGGCTGAGCAGGTCATCGAGGCCGACGCCGTCATCGACAACATGCAGTTCACCCTCGACCAGCAGGCCGCTGAGATGCTCGCGCTGCAGGCTCCGGTGGCCGCCGATCTGCGTGCCGTCATCGGATCGCTGCGGATGTCGGCATCGCTCGAGCGGATGGGCGACCTCGCCCGTCACATCGCTCAGCAGGTGCGCATCCGCTACCCGGAATCGGCGATCCCGGAGGTCTTCGAGTCGACGTTCGCGCGCATGGGCGAGTCCGGTGAGAAGATCGCCGAGGCGACGCAGCGTCTGCTGTCGAATCCCGGACTGACCGATGTGCCCACTATCAACGCCATCGACGAGGAGCTCGACGAACTGCACCTGAGCGTGTTCGCCAAGCTCGCCGAGGTGCCTGCAGGATCGCTGGCCCCGCGCCACATCGCCGATGTCACGCTGCTCTCGCGCTACTACGAGCGCTTCGGCGATCACGCGGTGTCGGTGTCGCAGAAGGTCGAATACCTGCTCACCGGCAATTGGGAGCCGCATCTGTCGAAGAAGTGACGGCGCCGCGAACGAAGAACGATGATCGCCGAGGTGGGGCTTCCACCTCGGCGATCATCGTTTGCGTTCGGGCCGGCCAGGCGGCCGAGACCTCAGGTCTCAGCGGCCCTGGTTGGCCACTTGGCCGATGGCGGCAGCAGCGGCCTCGGGATCGAGGTAGGTGCCGCCGGGCGTGACCGGGGTGAAATCCTCGGTCAGTTCGTAGTGCAGCGGGATGCCGGTGGGGATGTTGAGTCCCGTGATATCGGCATCGGAGATACCGTCGAGGTGCTTGACCAGCGCGCGCAGCGAGTTGCCGTGGGCGGCGACGAGCACGGTCTTGCCGACGGTGAGTTCGGGGACGAGGACGTCGTACCAGTAGGGCAGGAGGCGGTCGATGACATCGGCGAGGCACTCGGTGCGGGGCATCGAATCACCGAGGTTGGCGTAGCGAGCCTCACCGGCCTGCGAGAATTCCGAGCTGTCGGCCAGCGCCGGCGGCGGAGTGTCGAAGGAGCGGCGCCAGGTCATGAACTGCTCTTCGCCGAACTCCTCCCGGATCTCCTTCTTGTTCTTGCCCTGCAGCGCACCGTAGTGGCGTTCGTTGAGGCGCCAGCTGCGGTGAACGTCGAGCCAGGACAGGTCAGCGGCCTCGAGCGCGAGGTTCGCGGTGAGGATCGCCCGCTTGAGACGGGAGGTGTGGACGACGTCCGGGATGAGGCCCTTTTCGCGCAGCAGCTCACCGGCGCGCTGGCCTTCTGCACGGCCTTTGTCGGTGAGGGTCACATCGACCCACCCGGTGAACAGATTCTTCTGGTTCCATTCGCTCTCGCCGTGGCGCAGCAGGATGAGGTTATACGTCATGGCACCATTTTGGCACGAGAGTGCGCGGGCGTCTCCCGGGCTCGTCGCACGAGCAATCCCCGGGCCCGTGGCACGAGCGCTGCGCGGACCTGACCGGTGTCTCATCATTCGGCTCAGTGTCTCGCATCACAAAACGCCGAGAGTAGTCTGAGCGCATGTCTGACGCACCGATACACCAGTCCCCCGCGAGCTCTGACGCTCCCGCCGCCGACCGCAGCTCGATCATCGCGGTCACGGCACTGCCGGTCCTCGTCATCATCGCAGGCGTCCTCGGATTCCTCCTCCCCGAGGCGTTCACGCCTCTTGCGCCGTCGATCACTTGGGCTCTCGGCGTCGTCATGTTCTTCATGGGACTGACGCTGACCCTGCCGGACTTCACCCGCATCGCCAAGCGCCCGTGGATCGCGGTCCTCGGCGTCGTCACGCAGTTCGTGGCGATGCCGCTGCTCGGCCTCCTCGTCGTCACCGTCTATTCGCTTCCCGCCGAGATCGCCGTCGGCGTCATCCTCGTCGGCTGCGCGCCCGGCGGCACGGCGTCGAATGTCGTCACCTATCTGGCCAAGGGCGATACGGCTCTGTCGGTGTCGATCACGACTCTGTCGACGCTGTGTGCACCGATCCTCACCCCGCTGCTGACCCTGTGGCTGGCCGGTTCCTACATGGATGTGCCGTTCTGGTCGATGTTCGTCTCGATCTGTCAGACCGTGCTCGTGCCGGTCATCGTCGGCGTGATCATCCGCATATTCGCCTCGAAGTTCGTCGACCTGATCGCGCCCGTGCTGCCGTGGCTGGCGTCGGTGTCGATCGCCTACATCGTCGCCATCGTCGTCGCCGGTTCGGCCGCTTCGATCGCGACCGCCGGGGTGCTCGTGCTGCTGGCCGTGGTCACACACAATCTGCTCGGACTCGGCGTCGGCTACGGCGTGGCCGCCGCCTGCCGCCTCGACACTCCGACCCGCCGGGCTCTGTCGTTCGAGGTCGGGCTCCAGAACTCCGGGCTCGCCTCGACCCTGGCCACGACCTACTTCTCGCCGCTGGCGGCTCTGCCCGGCGCGGTCTTCAGTGTGTGGCACAACGTCTCCGGTGCCCTGCTCGCCTCGGTCTTCGCCCGCCGCCCCTACGGCAAGCCCCCGGTCGGGGCCGCTCATCGCGAAACGGCGTCGGTCGGCACCGGCCCCACCGAGGAGACCCGGGGTTGAGCACCGAGGCGGCTCCGGGCCGAGGCTTCGACTCCTTCCGTCCCGAGGTCCTCGAGGTGTCGGGACGGACGTTCACGGTCCGTCGGGCCGCCGAATCCGATGTGCCCGCCCTCATCGCGCTGCTGCGCGATGACGTCCTCGGCGCCTCTCGAGAAGCTCCTGCCAGCACAGACGCGGCCGCCTACCATCGCGCGTTCGCGCTCATCGCAGCCGACCCGAATCAGCTGCTCGTGGCCGTGGAGGAGGATTCCACTGTGGTCGGGACCTTGCAGCTGAGCCTCATTCCCAGCCTGTCCAGGCGAGGCACGCTGCGGCTGCAGATCGAGGCGGTGCGCGTCGGTGCGGCCGCGCAGGGAATCGGACTCGGCACGGCGGTCTTCGAATGGGCGCACGCCTGCGGTCGTCGCGTCGGGGCAGGCATCGCACAGCTGACGACTGACCGCTCACGCACCGATGCGCACCGCTTCTATGCTCGGCTCGGCTATGTCGCCAGCCACGAGGGTCTCAAACTCTCCCTCGATTGAGTGAGCTGCGGTTCGGATCGGGCCTGGCCGCTCTCGCCGTCAGCGTCCGTGCTCGTCCTGCGCCCTATCGGATTCCCCGCTCGACTCCGCGCTCTGCTCATCCGCGCCGTCTTCGCTCGTGGTCCGCGGGCTGCCGGCGATCGCCGTCGTCTCGGGCAGCTGCGTCTGAGAATCGTCGAAGGTGCCGAGGAATTCATTGTCCTCTCCGCTGAGCACCTTCTCGAACGCGGCGAGATTCCGCGTCGATTCTCCGCGGCTGACCCGCCACGCCCATTCCTTCTTCATCCCGGTGATGAAGCCGATGAGGAGGAGTTCGTTGAATGAGGAATCCGCCGTCGAGAGCATCGCGGCGAGCAGCGTGTCGAGCTCGTCGAGCAGATGGTCCCTGGGCACGCTCGCCCGCAGATACACATCGCCGAGGCTGTCGATCGCGAAGGCCACCGGTCCGGGCCTGAGGTTCTTCTGCAGCAGCCACCGGTTGAATGCGGCCGGGTTCTCATCGGGGTGGCGGATGACGAAGGCCTGCAGGTGAGCGGTGCGGGCGAAGACGCTGATCGCGACGTTCGTCTTGAGCTTCTTCTCCCCCGGCAGGGTCACGACGATCTCCGCGTCCTCCACCGAGTCGACGGGAACATCGTTGGCCTCGGCCCAGGTGCGCACACCTTCCAGGATCGCCTCGGTGTCGGTGCTCATGCTCTCACGCCTTTCGCTCGGCCTTCATGCTCACCGCCGACTCTAGTCCTTCAGCACGCTCCGAGGGCTTCCGACCGCCGTGATGCCGCTTCGGGCAGCTCGGATCGGCTGGAGCGACCGGTCGATTCGGGCAGTGCGTCGAGGACGGCCGCGACGGTGCGGGACCAGTCGAAGCGTTCGGCGCGCGCCGTGGCGTGGCCGGCGAGTTCGGTGCGCAGATCCGCATCGCGCAGCAGGGTTTCGATCGCCGTCGCCCAGTGGTGCGGGTTGTGGTCGGCGATGAGCAGCCCCGAATGGCCGTGTTCGACGATTTCGGGCAGTCCTCCCACCGCCGAGGCGATCGCCGGCAGTCCCGACGCCGCCGCTTCCGCGGCAACGAGTCCGAACGACTCGCTGCGAGAGGGCACGATGAGCACATCGGCGGCCCGGTAGTAGTCGACGAGGATGTGCGAGGGCACGGGCGGGCGGACTTCGACGCTGGGCTCGGAGGCGATCGCCGAGTTCAGCCCTCGCAGGTACGACGAGGACGCACCGCCGGCCCGCGGCGCCGCGGGCTGCGGCATCGCGGGCTGCGGCTTCGCGGGTTGCGCTGTTGAGATCGTCGTCGCGGGCTGCGACATCGCAGGGTGCACTGACGAGATCTGCGCCGTACGTCCGGTGTCGATCCCGGAGACCGCGCCGAGGAGGATTCCGCGGGTCCGCGCGGCCAGGTGCGGGTCCCGTTCGCGCAGGTCGGCCAGGGCGTCGACGGCGACATCGGTGCCCTTGATGAACTGCATCCGCCCGACGTAGAGGACGATGGCTTCGTCGTCGGAGAAGCCGAGTCGTTCGCGGGCCGCCGATTTCGCTCCGGGTACATAGAGGGCATGGTCGACGCCGGGACGGGCGACGACCACGGTGTCCGGCTCGGCGCGCAGTTCGGTGATGAGGTCACGGCGTTCAACGGGTGTCGCGGCGACGAGCAGGTCCGCCTCCGCGGCGATCCGCTCTTCGGCTTCCAGCCGCTGGGGCCGTTCGTGGCTGGTTTCGGAGTCGCGGTTCTTCACCGCGCCGATCGTGTGCATGCTCACCGCGATGGGGGCTCCACCTGCAGTCCCACCTGTGGCCCCACCTGCAATCTCGTCTGCGACCTCACCGGCGATCTCACGGGTGCGCAGGGCCGCCTCGGCGGAGATCCAATAGTGGGCCCACACGAACTCCGCGGCGCGAAAATCCGGATGGTCGATGAGCAGCTGCGCGAGTTCGTCAATGGCATCGGCGAGCTCGTCCTTCGTCGTCGCGCCGACGGAAAGATGGTGGATGGTGATGGATTCGGAGAGTTCCATCCGCTCTCCCACGGTGCCGGCTGCATCACCCGCGCCCGTGCCGTCGAGTCCGCCCGGGTCGGCGGTGAACACGTCGACACGGTGACCGGCGGCGGAGAGCGCGCGCACCGTCTGGTCGACGTAGACGTTCATTCCACCGGCGTCACCCTGGCCCGGTTGGGCCGCGGGAGAGGTGTGGAGGGAGAGGACACAGATGCGCACGGAGACAGTCTAGCCAACGACCTCGGTCTGGTGACTATCCGAAGAATTCGCCGAGGATGCGCCGCACCTCGTGACGCCCGCGCCACAGGATCGAACCGGCCGGCAGCACCTCGAGGCGGGAGTTCGGGATCGCACGATGGATCGCCTCGGCGATGGCGACCGGATGAGCGGAATCGTCTTCGTGGGTGAGGATCAGGATCTCGCCGGGGAAGGCCCGCAGGTTCTCGGCGGCCTCGGCTGTGTCGTCGACGGCCGTTTCGAGGGCGAGTCCGAGGCCGTCGGACATGTCGGTGCCGATGAGGTTCTCGGCCTTCGCCTTCGTCCACGCCCGGGCGGGAAGCATCTGGGCCACCTCGGCGGGTTCGCGGGAGAGCATGAGATCGACGATGCCGTCGATGTCCTCGTCGGCGACCAAGCCGCGCAATTGCTCCAGGTAGGAGCGGTTGGCGGTGGCCACCTCGGCGGGGAATCCGGTGAACGAGGCGGGGAGGACGAGAGCGACCTTCTCGAGGCCGCGCACGGTTGGGTGGGCGGTGCTCAGCAGGTGGAGCAGACCCCCGGCGGACATCGACACGCCCAGGGCGCGGCTCGCCGAGGTGGTCTCCACGGCTTCGGCGAGGACCCTGCCGATCTGCGGGTAGGTCCACCCGGGACCGGGTGAGGGACGGCCGCCGTGTCCGGGCAGGTGGAGGAAGTGGCGGGTGCCGCTGATACCGGTGCCGAAAGGACGGGTGTCGCGGATCGCGCCGGCGAATCCGTGGCCGAACAGGGTGCGCGGTTCGCCGGATCCGAACGTGGCGATGTAGCCGGATTCGGGACCCGGAAGGTTGAGGTCTGGGCTCATGCGATGCGGGGGCTCAGCGGTTGCGGTAACGCGGGTCGACGGCGCGGACCTTCGGACGCACATCGGTGAGGTACACGATGCCGGCCACGAGGGCGATGATGTTGAGGAAGATCATGCTCATGCCCATCGGCGGGAGTGCGATGAGGGCGAGCGCGAGTCCGACGCCGAGGAGGATGACCCAGAACTTCTTGCTCTGCTTGTCCACGGCGCGGTAGTTCTCATCCTTGAAGCGGAGGCAGTCGATGAACGCCCACAGTTGGACGACGAATGCGGCCACCGTCAGAGCGAGAAAGACGAGACGCTGAAAGCCCGCGATGTATTCCATCCCCACAGCCTAGCAATCGCACTCGTCGAGGTCAGGCCCCGGAGGCGAATCCTCGGCGAGTGCCCACCCGCGTCCCACCGGTCTCTCAGCGCGACTGCGCGTCGATGGGCAGCAGGGCCGCATCTGGGCCGCCTCGAGCTGACCGACGGGGCTGAGGCACAGGTGGACAGCGGGGCAGACAGCCTCAGAGGACGCCGGTCATGCGGATGACCGCGCACACGGCCATGCCGATGGCGACGGCGAGCAGCATCGGCACGCGCACGATTGCGGCGAACACACCGACCCCGACACCGATGAGCCGGGCCGGGTCGGCGATGTCCTTGCCGTCGAAGATCGCGGTGGTCGCGAAGACGGCGCCGATGAGCACGACCGTGGCCCGATCCATCCACTTGGTCACCCGTTCGGTCGAGTCGGCGGGGGGCGGCGTTCTCGACAGCGGCAGGGCCCGCGCCTCCGGCAGCGGTGGCGGAGTCTCCACCACCGGCGGCAGGTGCATCCGCACCAGTCGGATCCCTCTCCGCTCCCACCGAGGCGGTCACCGGAGTGCGGCGGCGACCCTTCGTGGCGATGGCCGCGCCGAGTTTCACCCCGGCAAACCGCATGAGGTAGGTTCCGATGCTCAGCGCCGCCAGAGCGATGAGGAAGTCTCCAGCGTTCATCGGCGGTCCTCCCCTGCAGTGCTGGACTGGTCGGTTCCGCGGCTGACGGTGCTGGGCCGATCGGTTCCGGGGCCGGCGGTGCTGGTGGTGGGTTGGGACGGATCCTGCCGAACAGCGGAACGCTCTGCCCCATTGCGGTCACCATCGCGCGCATGTTGTGTCTCACGACGGCGACGCAGCGTCGAACGCACGGCCCAACCGGCCGCGACGAGCACGAACACGGACAGCGAGGTCACCGCGCCCAGGCCGAGCGGCAGCACCGGGGTCAGACAGACCGCGACGAGGATGCCGACGAGAGTCAGTGACAGCGTCGCGCGGTTCTTCAGGTCTCCGCGGATGAGGCAGAAGAGGATGATCGGGAATGCGGCGTCGAGGCCGAGCAGATCGGCGTCGATGACGTTGCCGAGCCACTGCCCGACCATGGCACCGCTGGGCCACATGAGAGCGATCGAGGCGCCCATGAGAAGGAAGGCATGCCATTTCGCACGGTCGTTTCTCCCGGTGCGCGAGATCGCGGTCGACTCGTCATTGATCCAGTGGGAGGCGATGAGGGCGCGCCAATCCTGCGGGAAATAGGGTCCGACGGCGACGCCGAAGGCGAAGTTGCGGGTGTTGACGAGCAGCCCGGCGAGGACCGCGAGGATCGGCGCACCGCCAGCGGCGATGACGCCGACGAAGGTGAATTCCGCGGCACCGCCGAGGGCGAACATCGCCAGCAGAAGAGTCTGCCACCACGCGAACCCGGAGACCGCAGAGATCGCGCCGTACGACAACGCAACCGCGATGATCGTGACGGTGACGATGGCGACGGCCCGATAAATCGAACCCGGAAGCGTCCGCTCGACGCGGCGCGCTCCGAACCGATTCCGAGTCCGCGGAAGCGCCCGCTCAGCCGTACGAAATAATGAACCCATGTTCTATACAGTGCACTCCGTGCTGTTGTTCGTCAACCCGAACGAGCTTGCCGCTATAGTGAACGTATGAGTTCTCGACGCCACGACTCCACGCCCGATGATCTCTCGGCCGATGTGTCGACCCGTCCGTCGGCCGATGCTCCGGCGGATCTGCCGGATGCGTCGGCCGGTGCGCAGGCCGATCTGCCTGCCGACGGGCAGGCCGATGTGCAGGATGCGTCGGCCGGTCTGCCGGCCGGTCGGTCGGCAGATCCCGCACCCGGACTGTCGCCGAGTGAGCAGATCGCGGCCGCGCTCAAGCGCGAACGCGTTCGTGCCGGGCTGTCGCTTTCGGAGGTCGCACGGCGGGCGGGGATCGGCAAGTCGACGATGTCCGGGCTCGAAACCGGTACCGGCAATCCGAGCTTGGAGACCATGTGGGCGCTGGCTGCCGCACTCGACATCCCCTTGGCCCGCCTGCTCGACCCGCCCCCGCACGAAGTGGCCCTGCAGCACGTCGGCGAAATGCCCAGCCTGCCGTCGACGACGGCGAACTATGTGGCCACGCTGCTGTCACCGTCTCCGGCGCACTCCCGACGCGACATCTACTTCATCCAGGCCGAACCCGGCGAGCCGAGGGAGTCTCAACCGCACCCGCAGGGAACGATCGAGCACGTCATCCTCGGCAACGGGGCAGCGCGCATCGAGGTGCTCGGGCAGTCTTTCGAACTCGGCGTCGGCGACTATCTCACCCATCCCGGAGACCAGCCGCATCGCTTCACGGCACTCGCACCCGGCACGAACGCCGTCTTCGTCGTCGAAAGCACCTGAGGGATCGGACCGCAGGCCGAGCCCGGCTCGGATTTCCGGCGCCCCCTGACGACCCGTCGCCGAGGCACGTGCGCCTTCTACTCGACGATCGGGCCTTCGTCGGCCTCGGCGGCCGTATCGTCCAGCGGCGGCAGCCGCGACTGGGCCTCGTCTCGAGTCAGCCCGGCCGCTTGGAGCAGGTCGACGGCGACGGTGCGCAGGAGCAGGACGAGGGATTCGTCGTGGATGTCCCAATCGGAGTTCGCACGCGGATCCAGGGCGCCCGCCGCTTCGGACAGGGCCGCCTCGGCGAGGGAGCGATCGGTGCCGCGCCGCAGCGCGATCTCGAGCTTCTTGGCCCCTTCGGCCAAGGAACCGACGTAAACGGCGATGACGGGTTTGTCGACGCCGAGCTCGGTGATGCCGACAACGCGGCGGGCGATCACGCGCATGGTGCGCATCGCGCGGTCGGAGAAGGTATGGGCGCGGGCGAGTCGGGTCACCTCGGCGGCGTGCCGGCGCGCGCGGGCGTTGATCTTCGCGGCTTCGCGGGAGATCCGCAGCGATGACCCCCAGGAGTCGATGATGTTCTGGGTTTCGCGGGCACGTTCGAGGGCGCGGCCGGCCATGGAGGTGTCGGCGTCCTGGAGTGCGCGTTTCATCATCGTGAGGACGTCGTCGATCTCCTCGAGCATGTCCGCGGCCAGACGCCTGGGGACCTTCCTCGCGTCGCGCGGGATGAGGAAGGCGAGCAGGATCGCGCACACCGACCCCGTCAGAGCATCAAGGGTGCGAGGGAACGGCATGGACGTGGCGGTGGCCGGAACCACGACGACGTAGACGGATTGGACGGCGATCTGGGTGATGAAGATGCCGCCGGAGTTGAGGATCGTGCCGATGACCAGCCCGATGACCAGGGTCAGCGCGAGCTGCCAGATGCCGGAACCGTAGAGGTTGACGAGCATCTCTCCCACGAGCACACCGAAGGTGGCGCCGATGCCGATCTCCAAGGCGCGTCGCAGGCGGCGGTCAGCGACGGGGCCGATTCCGACAGCGGAGGCGACCGCGGCGAGGAACGGGTACGGGTGGCCGAGCACATAGACGCAGAAGGTGTAGGCGGCGGTCGCGGCGATGGGGATCTGGATCAGCTGACCGGAGTTCACCCACACGCGCTTGAGACCCAGACGCAGGCGATGGGAGACGACGTCGAACCCTCGCCGAGGCAGTCCGCCGACCCGAATCTCTGCCATCAGTCCCCTCTGCCATTCGCCGGTGCTGTACTCAGAGTACCGGAAATATGGCATGCTAAAGTCTGTCCGCCGAGGAGGCTATTGAATGACAACGAATCTCACCCGAAACGAAGCGCAGAATCGGACACAGCTGCTCGAAGTCGATACCTACACCGTTCACATCGATGTCAGCAACGCCGAGACCGATGACCAGACCTACCTCTCCCGCACCGTCGTCGATTTCACCGCTCGTTTCGTCGATTCGACATTCATCGACCTCATCGCCGATTCCGTCACCTCTGTGCAGATCAATGGTGAGATGCTCCCTCCCGCCGAGGTGTTCGACGGTGCTCGTGTCACGTTCCCCGTCCGCGCCGGCCGCAACAGCCTGACCATCGAGGCGCAGGCTCGCTATTCGACTTCGGGCGAGGGACTGCATCGCTTCACCGATCCTGCCGACGGCAAGGTCTACCTCTATACGCAGTACGAGCCCACCGATGCCCGGCGAGTGTTCGCGAACTTCGATCAGCCCGACCTCAAAGCCGAGTTCATCTTCTCCGTGACCGCGCCCGCCCATTTCCAGGTCCTGTCGAACCGCGGCGAGGCGAGCACGGAACCGGGGCCGGGACCGCGCACGGGACAGACCGGTGACTCCACCTCGGCGGGAGTCGTCACCCACCATTTCGAGCCGACTCTCCCGCAGTCGAGCTACATCACCTGCATCACCGCGGGCCCGTACGAGGGCGCGCGGGACGAATGGAAGGATCCGCGCACCGGGCAGACGGTGCAGCTGGGCGCGTGGACGCGGGCCAGCCTCGTCGATCATCTCGATGCCGACGACATCTTCTCGATCACGAAGTCCGGCCTGAACTTCTTCACCTCCGAATTCGACTACCCCTACCCGTGGGGCAAGTACGATCAGATCTTCGTCCCCGAGTACAACCTCGGGGCGATGGAGAATCCGGGACTGGTGACGTTCACCGACAGCCTGATCTTCCGCGACAAGGTCACCGACGCCCAATACGAATCGCGCGCGAACGTCATCCTCCACGAGATGGCGCACATGTGGTTCGGCGATCTCGTGACGATGAAATGGTGGGACGACCTCTGGCTCAAGGAGTCGTTCGCCGACTATATGGGCGGACTGGCACTCGCCGAGGCCACGCGCTTCACCGACGGCTGGGTGACCTTCGCCCTGCGGCGCAAGGCGTGGGCGTACACGCAGGACCTCTACCCGACAACGCACCCGATCGTCGCCGACATCCCCGATGTCGAGGCCGCGAAGCTCAACTTCGACGGCATCACCTATGCCAAGGGCGCGTCCGTGCTCAAGCAGCTCGTTGCGTTCGTCGGCCGGGAGGCGTTCTTCGCCGGATCCCGCTTGTACTTCAAGCGGTTCGAGTACGGCAACACCGAGCTCGCGGACTTCCTCGAATGCCTCGCCGAGGCGGCTCCCGACCGTGACATCGCCAACTGGGCGGGCGCGTGGCTGGGCACGTCCGGGGTGTCCGAGCTGTCCCTGCAGCTGACCACGTCCGATGCGTCGTCGGCCGGTGATTCCTCGGCAGGAGTGGGAACCCGGCCTGACGCGAACGGCGCGGGGGCTGATGCGTATGGCACGGGGTCCCGAATGCGAGTGTCCTCGAGCACGGGGGCCCGGCTGCGCGGCCCCGGCGATGCCGGTGCCGGCCAAGCCGGTGCGAGTTCGGTCGAGAACGATTCCGGGTCTGCCGGTGCCGGCGTTGACTCGGCGTCCGCGTCCACGGTCGAGCCGCCTCGGCGAAGGTCTGGGTCGGAGACGATCACGGGTGCGATCATCACTCAGGCCGATTCGGCCGAGGGTGCGGCGCTGCTGCGCCCGCATACGTTCGAGATCGCCACGCTCGGTCGGTCGGGGCGGGAGATCGTTCCGCTCGATACGTTCCGGTTCGAGTTCTCCACGGAATCCGCCGAGGTTGAGCCGCTCATCGGGCGCAGCGCCGGTGTGATCACTCTGCTCAACTACAACGATCTCGACTATGCGCGTGTGCGCCTGGATCCAGAGTCGACGGAGGCGGCGGTCACCTCGGCGTCACGGATCACCGATCCCCTGTCGCGGGCTCTCGTGTGGTCGGCTTTGGACAATGCGGTCCGCGATGGGCTCATGCCGGTGCAGAAGTACCTCAAGGCCTATGCTCGCAGCCTCGGCAAGGAGAGCCATGCGGGGATCATGGCCGGGCTCAGTCAGACGGCTCTGACCTGCATCGATCAGTGGGTGGCGGATCGGAATTTCGATGCCGCGATCACCGGCCTGCTGGGAGCGGCGCTCGATGCTCTGGCCGCGGCGAAGGCCGGTTCCGATGCTCAGCTGCATTTGGCGAACCTCGTGCTGGCGTTGACCTCGCGGACGGCGCGTTGCGCGAGCGACAGTTCGGCCGTGGCCATGGGACGCGGATTCGCCAGTCAGATCCTCGCCGTCCCCGTCGGCGAGGAGATCGACCGCATGTACCCGGAGGCTCCGGGCCAGGCTGATGGCGATGTTCGTGGCGTTGGTGATTCTGGTGACGTTGGTTTCGCCGGTGGTGCCGGTGGTGCTGGCGGTTCCGGTGGTGCCGGCAGTTCCGGCGGCGCCGTGCATTCGACGGCGACGCTGCCGTTCCGCGGTCTCGTCAACGATCATGCGCTGCGGTGGAATGCTCTCACGGCGCTCGTATGCCTCGGTTGGGCGGATCAGACGGACATCGCGCGGGAGAACCAGTCGGATCCGAGCTCTTCGGGCCGGCTCCATGCCGAGACGGCCAGTGCTGCGCTGCCTCTGCCGATCGTCAAGATCCGCGCTTGGGAGGCCATCCGCGAGGCGGGTGCGCTGAGCAATGACGTGCTTTCGGCCATCATCTCCGGGTTCGTCGCACCGAGCGCGCTGCCGCTCATCGAGGGCTATGTCGACGCGTATTTCGCGGGTCTGCTCGGCTTCTGGACGAACAATTCGATCGAGATCGCTCGGCGCCTGGTGCTCGGTCTCTACCCGAAGTGGTCGGTCGACGAGGAAGCCGTCGTAGAGAAGACCGATGCCTGGCTGGCGGCCAACCCGGGTGCCCCCGCGGCTCTGCGCCGCCTGGTCATCGAACGCCGCGACGACCTCGCCCGCGCGGTCTTCCTCAAGTCGACGCAGAGTTCCCGTCACTGATCCACGGGTCCGCTGCGGGCCGCGGATTACCGATATCGCTCGTGCAGCTTTCTCGCCGAGGCGGCCGTTCGCTCTCCACCGTCGATGACATCCGTGCGTTGGAAGTGCTCCCGTTCCGCGCGCGTTCGCTGCAGACCAGCTCCGCGCGCTTCCTGCGCAGCAGACCGGTGCACTCGACGTGGACGCAGATGGCCGGTGCCCCATCGCGGGGCACCGGCCATCTGTGAGTCTGTCAGCAGCACCGAACCGTCCGGCTGCTGGCTTCGGGGTCAGAGGATCCTGCGGGCTCCGGAGAATTCGTTGCCCGTATCCCACTTCTTCCAATCGGTGACGTAGACGTCCTTCGACGCGTTCGGCGAGTGGATCATCTTGCCGTCGCCGACGTACATGCCGACGTGGTGGACGGTTCCCGTAGGAGTCGAGAAGAAGAGCAGGTCTCCGGCCTTGAGGTTCGACGACGACACGGCCTTGCCGGCCTTCGCCTGGTCTCCCGAGTCGCGAGGCAGGTCGATGCCGTGGGCTTTGTAGATCGAGTAGGTGAATCCTGAGCAGTCGAATCCGTATGCGGAGACTCCGGCCCACAGGTAGCGGAGGCCGTCGAACTGCTTCGCGGTCTTCACGAGGTCTTTGCCGCTGGGCTTCTCAGGCTTCTCACCGACGTCGTAGACGTCAACATCGTCGATATCGATCCAGGCAGCCCCTCCCCCGGGGAGAGCGACACGAACATCGTCGACGTCTTGGGCGATGAGCGGCAGGTCGACGTTGAAGCTGACGTCGGCTCCGGCGTCCTTGGTGAACTCAATGCCTTCGAGTTCGCTCTTGGGCGTGGTCACAACGGCGCGGGGCTGCGCATCGCGGAGCTTTCCGAAGCGGTCGTTCTCGACCAGTTGCTTCGTCGGCAGCCAGCCGGGGTATCCCTTCTTGTTCTTCGGGGTCTTCTGGTCCTTGACGCTGACCTTGGCCCAGCTGCCCTTGATGTCGAGAACGGTGACTTCCGAACCGTAGGTTGCCTGCGTCTCGGTCTTGCCTGTCAGGCCACGCCGCACCTCGGTGGATTTGAGGTTCTTGTTCCACTTCTTGAGGTCGACCGGATGGCTGAGGGCAGGCTTGTCCACTTTGCGCGGTGCCTTCGGGTCGGTCCACAGTGTCGCCACAGTGACATCGACGTAGGCCGTTTCGCCTTTTTCGATCTTTCCGTCGGTGATCGGTTCGAGTTCCTGGCCGGGAACGACATCAGCCGAGATGCCTGATGATTTCGCGGCGTCGGCCGAGGACAGATTACTCGACAGTGCGGGAGCACCGGCGCCGAAAACCAGTCCGACCCCAAGTGCTGCCGAAACAGCAATTTTGGTACGCATCATTTCTCTTTCGGTCTGCGGGCTGCAGGCCCGCGTGGGGGAAGTCTCCGAAGTTGCGCGAGCGCCCTCGGCGTACTGCTTTCGCTGCCGGCACGGTCTCCCTCAAGAGGGTGATCGCACTGGCTTCGAGTCACAGCACGGTGGCAATTCTACTGACAGTCTGATGACGGCCAGCATTCATGACACTGTGACAGGATAACGCGATCGGCCTGCGGTTTGAAGCCCACTTGCTCGAATCGATGCGGAGCCGAGACTTCTGCCCCGCATCGAATCACCGGATACCACCGGATCGAGCTGCTGAGGAGGATCTGCTCCGGTCAATACAAGGCCACCAGTTTCAGGGGCCAGGCATCAGCCGTCGGGCGCAAGGCATTGGGGGCGAGCGAGGTGAGCCGACCGGCACAGAGCATCGGACGTGAGGGACGTGAGCCGACCGGCGAAAAACCTCAGGCTGCATCCGTTTCGTCCTGGAATCAGGTTTCGGCTGCTGTGCCGAGCAGTTCTGCGGCAAGGAGCTCGATCGTCTGGATTCGACCGGGATCTTCGCGCACGTCTTCGCCTTCCATTGCTCCAGCGATCGGCTGGATCATGATTTCGTCGACTTCGAAGCGCGCGGCGAGTTCCTCGAGCTGCGCGGCTGCAGATTTCGGGTCACCGATGATCCAGTTGGTCGACAGTTCTTCACCGACCATCCGCTCACGGTCGGTCATGACCGACCGGACGTCGTCGCCTGCCAAGTGCAGTTTCTCCATGGGCCCTCCGGTGCGCAGGCGCGACATCTGGAGCAGGAAAGGCTCCGAGCGCAACTGGGCTTCTTCCTCGGTGGGCGCGACGACGACGTTGGCGGTGACGAAGGTCTGCGGCTGGTCTCCGTAGCTGCCGGGGGTGAAGTTGTCGCGGTAGATCTTCATGCCGGTCGTTGCTCCGGAGGCGAAGTGGTTGGCGAAGACGTAGGGCATGCCGAGTTCGGCGGCCAGTCGAGCCGAGTACCCGGAGGAGCCGAGCAGCCACGGCAGCGGCTGGGTGCCGGGCACCGCGGCGGGGGTTGCTTTGAGCACATGTTCGCGTCCGCCGTGCAGCGGAACTCGCATCCCATCAGGCTGCATCAGGCTGAGGGTATCGATGACGTGCTGAGGGAACTGCTGCACCGGATCGATGGTGTTGCCCTCACGGTCGACCATTCGCCCTTCACCGAGGTGGCCGCGCATTGCCGCAGAAGTGACCGGGTCGGTGCCGGGCGCCCGGCCGATTCCCAGGTCGATACGATCGCCGTAGACCGCGGAAAGCAGAGCAAAGAGTTCAGCCACGGCCAGGGGCGCGTGGTTGGGAAGCATGACTCCGCCGGATCCGAGGCGGATGCGTTCGGTTCCCTGACCGAGATACATGAGCTCGGGCCCGGGCATCGTCGATGCGATGGATGGCATGTTGTGATGCTCGGCAACCCAGTA
Organism: Brevibacterium sp. FAM 27836; assembly: GCF_051351055.1. NCBI lineage: Bacteria > Bacillati > Actinomycetota > Actinomycetes > Micrococcales > Brevibacteriaceae > Brevibacterium > Brevibacterium sp. FAM 27836. The sequence goes on along the minus strand of NZ_CP195711.1, from coordinate 2,536,217 downwards.
GCGGGTGAACCCGAGCCTGTCGGCAGTTTCGATGATCTGCTTCGACGCGGCAAATGAGTCTGCGGTGGTCTGCCCCGTGCGAACAGGGATGAGGTCAAGGATGGAAAGCTTCATATCGAAGCAACAGTGTCCGCTGCGGGTTCATTCCGCTCGTGGGCAGGAGCACACATCGGCTGCGCGGACGAGCACTCGAGTGGTCGAGCGGACGAGCGGACGAGCAGTCGCCGTTTCCGGCAACGCCCCTGGGGTGGATATCGGCCGACGCGATGACAGGCGTCCGGCCGACTCGCCGCCGGCGCTCACCCGAAGAGGGTCTCTCCGATCTCGCGCGCGATGAAGCGGGCGTGGAGGATCGGTTTTCTTTCGGGGTCGAATGAAGCCGGCGGCACCCACGCCGGTCGCCCATCCAAGAGCGTTGTGCAGAACCAATCGGATTTGTCGATCAGATGGTGGTGAGCCGAGCAGACCAAGGTGAGGTTGTTGACGTCGGTCTTGCCTTTGTCGGCCCACGGGACGATGTGGTGGGCTTCGCACCAGCCGGGAGGAGTGTCGCATCCGGGGAAGGTGCATCCTTGGTCACGACTGGCGAGGACAGCCAGCTGTTTCTCAGTTGCCAATCGTCGTTCGGTTGCCAGCGCCATCGACTTGGCCTTCTCTCCCATGAGGTGAAAGAAGACCGAGCCGTTGAGCCCTTCGAGTGCCGCAGAGGTGATCGGGAATGGCGCTTCGGCTCCGGTCACCGCTTTGCCGGTCTGCTTGGCAAGGTCCTCGGCCTTGGCCGTGACGACCAGGGCGTAAGCAGCGCCGGCCTTGATGCGGTTCATCTCGATTCCGCCGATGAGACTGGAGAAGCGTTCGTAGATGCGGCGCCGCACGCTCGGCTGCTGTTCGGCCATTGCGACTAGTGAGCCGTCTTCGCGCACTCCTGCTCCTTTGGGGGCTTCTCCGGTTTCGCTGACCTGCGGCGGCGAGAAGTCGAGCGAGGGGTCTCGGCAATCGGAGCGGTCTCCGCGCAGAACCTCGGTGAAGGTGTCCACGATGGACTGGTCGCTGTCGGGTGTGTCGGCGTCGCTTCCGGTCGCGACGCCGCCGTTGTCGGTCTCGGTGACGCTGTTGTCGGTCTCGGTGACGCCGTCGTTGTCGGTGTCGGTGGCGTCGTCGTTGGACGTCGCGTCGTCGCCTCCGGTGGCCTGCCCGTCGTTGTCGATGTCCGACTTGTCGTCGGTTTTGATCCGCGAAGTGAGCAGCCCGTTGAGGACTCCACCGGTCTCTGCGTCGAGGCGACCCTTGAGAGTCCAGGTTCCGTCCTTGAGCTGGCGCAGGTTGACGTTGAAGTCCTCCCGGTCGATTGTGTCTTTGGGTTCCTGCCCGTCGGGGTCGATCCAGCCGAGGATCTCCTCGAAGAGAGCGTGGATGTCGCGCACACGGACGGACGGCGCTTTCTCCACGAGCAGGCGTTCGGCCTTGAGCCGATCGTCTTCGGAGATCCTCGGCGACAGACTCTTCAGGCATTTGATGATCGTCGACGCTTGGTTGGAGGACAGGATGCCATCGCGCAGAGCCGCCGATAGCGTCGGGAACTCAGGCTCGATCGATTCTCCGCTCATGGCAGTGCGCTTACCGAGGTGTTCGGCAAGCTGGGTGCGGCGGTAGGCCTCCTGGGAGGACACGTTCAGGCGGTGCTGGACCAGCGCCCGTGTCGACTTGGCTCCGTAGTCGCGGGGAGTCCCGACCCGCTCGAATATCGACAGTGTGACGACCGACAGCGATTCGGTCAGGCGATTGAGCGTCTCAAGACCGTCGAGCATGATCACGGCGTCGTCAGGACCCATGGGACGGGTGAAATCATGGAGTTCGCCCAGCAGGCTCTGCAGCATTTCGGCGCTGTCGGTGACTTCAGGAGCAATGTGTTTGAGGTCCGACCAGCGATAGTCGTCGAGCAGAGGGTGCGGGTGCGCTGCCCCGCCGGAGTTCACGGTCCCTGTGTTCTCGGCTCCCGTGGCCTCAACCGCTGCGTTCTCCACCGCCAGGCTTTCTGCCACGGCCCTGTGTCGCTCGGCGCGCTCCGCTTCCGCCGCGAGATCGGCTTCCTGTTCTCGCAGCTTCTGTTCGTCGAACCGCGCGAAACGAGCGTCCAATTCCGCGCTTTCGCGCTCGAGTTCCTCCCGAAGCCGCTCCGCTTCGAGCTCCTCACGCGCCTCGCGCTCTTCTCGCGCTGCACGCTGCTCTGGGGTCTCCCCTTCTTCGCGTTTCTTCTTCATCCACGCAGCCTGGCGCGCTTCGATCTCCTCGATGCACGCTTTGACCTCCGCTTCGGTCTGGGGTCGGCTGCGCCTGCGTGTCCACAGACCTTCTCCTTCGCGGAAGTCGCTTCCCTGCAGCGTCGACTGGCTCGAGGCCGAGGCTGCGTCGTCGGGATCGGACTCATCCGGCTCTTCGGCGATGGCATCGAAGCGGTCGGCAAGCGGGTGTCCGGTCAGGTCGAGACCGGCCTGCTCAAGAAGCTCCCGATAGGTCTGGCCGGAGGTGCTCTTCTCTCCAGGGGGTGTGGGTGCTGGGGAATCGGAATTGTGCGCGTCAGAGGCAGCTGGTTGAGCTGCATCGTCGCTCTGATTTTCGTGCCTACGGTCGGGGATGAGAGCCATGTTCTCTGTATCCGTTCATCATCGTTGATGTCTTCGGCTACTTATATTCTAATCCCGAAATCGAACGGAGTCCATAGTTACGTACGATTTATTTGAGATTATTTTCTTGATGTTCGAGTATGTCCGATTTCAAACGCGTCAGCGATGTTCTTGTGCGAAGCAGTCGTGAGACCTGAGATTCGTGGATGTTGCTGTCATTTCACCCCAAACGCTGCTCCCCGTCGCCCGTTGCTGCTTATGACCGCCCATTGCCATGGTCAACCGTCGAGCGAGTGGCTTCAGCCTACGGGTCGCTCCTGACATGAGAACCCCAGCCGCCAAGCACAGCAACCGCTTCGTAGCCATCCAGCCACAGCAACCGCTCCGCATCTCGCCAACCACAGCAACCGCCCCGTACCCATCCAGCCGCGGCCCCGCCGCAGGAGATTCCACCAGTCGCTTCCCGGTGCGAGCCGCGCGATCTTCCCGTTGGCTCACGGTCACATGCATCGCAGAGTTTGCTGTTTCTGCAAATTGTCTTGCGCACCGGAGAACAAAAGGACCACACTCAAGTTGGCATCAAACCTCGGCCGAACCGCCTCGGCGTTTCGACCACCCACCACCGTTCAGGAGCATCATGTCTGCACCGACCTCACCCGAGAATTCCCGCCCGTCCGACCCAACTTCCCCCGCCATGTCCGACCCAACTTCCGCCGCCATGTCCGACCCAGCATCCCCCGCCATGCCCGTCCCGAACTCCCCCGCCGCATCCTCCCCGAGCGCTCAGTCCGCATCTGCAGCACAGTCCTTCGACATCGCCGTCATCGGCGGAGGCGCAGGTGGGCTCGCCGCATCGATCGCGTTGGCCCGATCTCTGCGCTCCGTCGTCGTCATCGACGCAGGTCAGCTCCGCAACGAGTCGAGCGCTCATGCTCACAATGTCCTCGGGAATGAGGGCATCAACCCGCGCGATCTCATCGCAAAGGGCCGCGCCGAAGCGGAGGAATACGGGGTCACCTTCATCGACGCGACCGCTGCCGACGTTCGCAGGCTCGAACCGACCGACACCGCGACCGGAGAAGCCGATCGTCTCAACGAGGCGGCCCCGGGCCATCGCTTCGAACTGACCACCTCGGCGGGGGCACAGATCTCGGCCCGCCGCGTCATCATCGCGACCGGGTCGAGCGATGAACTGCCGGACGTCCCGGGCCTCGCAGAGGGCTGGGGCGAAACAGTCCTCCACTGCCCCTACTGCCATGGCTACGAGGTGCGCGGGCAGCGCATCGGCGTCATCGGATCGACCGCCATGTCCTACCATCAGGCGATGCTGTTCTCCCAGCTCAGCAACCGCGTGACCTTCATCCGCCACGATGCGCCCGCACCCGATGCGCAGCAGACAGCGATGCTCGAATCGCTCGGGATCGAGTACGTCGACGCAACCGTCACCGAGGTGGCCCGTGTCGGTGCCGAATCCGTCGTTTCGCTGGAGCCGGCAGATGCCTTCGCCGGGTCCGACACCGCAGACAACGACGACATCGTCGGCACCGTCGACGTCGCCGGTGCGGCCACCACCGGCACCGTCGATGCGGCGGAGACAGCAGACGCTGCCGCGGCAGGCGCGACAGACGCGGCGAACGAAATCGTCTTCGACGCGCTCACCGTCGGCGCATATGCGCGGGCGAATGCCGAACTGTTCACCCAGCTCGGCGGCGAGGTCGTCGAACATCCCAGCGGAATGGGCAGCTTTATTCCCACGCAGATGGGAGGCCAAACCGATGTTCCGGGCGTGTGGGCTGTGGGCAACGGCGCGGACATTTCGGCGATGGTCGTCGCCAGTGCCGCCAGCGGCGTGCTCACCGGTGCTCAGGTCAACGCCGACCTCATCATGGAATCGCTCGACTGACCCACCGGCCCGGCGGAAACAGCAACGACGCGCGGAAACGTGCGCGGCGAAAACCGGAGCCGCATGCAAATACGCGCGGAAACGTGCACGGCGGAAGCCGGAGCCGCATGCAACGAGCAGACATTCGCGCCGTGCGGCCCGCGCTCGGGCGCACGCAAGCACCCGCACGGCCGACACATCGGTCGCAGGAGCCCAACGCCCCCTGCCTATGACCTCAGTGTGCAGCTTTCACACAGAGCACGGGCACCGCAGCGTCGAGGATGACCTTCTGAATCGTCGATCCGAGGAGGAACTTCCCGACCGGGGTCCGCTTCCTGGTTCCGAGCACGATCAGCTCGGCGGCCACCTCGGTGGCGGTGTCGAGGATCTGCTCGGCCGGATCGTATTCGCTGCCGAGGGTCAGCACCCGAAATTCCACGCCCGACTTGCTCAGGTAGTCCTTGACCGAAGCGAGCTCACCATCGCCGAGGCGGTAGGAATCATTGTGCTGCACCGACCGCGACGCATTGACGACGACCAGCTCCTTGCCGTCCTTCTTCGCCTGTGCGATGCCGGCGTCGAGGGCGGCATGTCCGGCGGGGTTGTTGACGTAGCCGACGAGAACAGTCATTTTTCACCTTCGTTGGGTTGAGCTGAACAGATCCGAGCGTGCAGGTCGGTAACCCACCATCCCAGGATATCGAGTCACCATGACACAGTCCGCAACCGCGCCCGCTCTTCGATGATCACGGCGACCGTCGAGGGCACGATCACCGCTCCCGACCGCCGAGGTCACGGCCCCACCCGACGTCGTGGTCTCGGCGATTCGGGACGGCGGGGCCGCCTCGACGATGCGGGACGGTGGGGCCACCTCGGCGAAGAGGTGGATTCACGTCAATTCTTCGGGATTGCGGAACCGGGTGCTCGTGCCCGTCGTCGAACGGTTCCACAACCAGGTCACGACCCACAGAACGACGCCGATGCCGACGAGCGCCACGGCGATCTGATATTGGATGAGGTCGTCGAGGCGGGCCCACGGACCGACGAGGAACGCGCAGGTGATGATGCCGATCCACGGCAGGATCGTCGGCGCTGTGAAGTGGTCGTGATCGACCGGATTCCGGCGCAGGACGAGCACGGCGACGTTGACGACCGCGAACACCGCCAACAGCAGCAGCGAGGTGGTACCGCCCAACGACGCGGTGACGGACTCGGGAAGGATCGTGCTGACCGCGAAGATGAGCGCATAGGCGATGAGCGTCGTGAAGATGATCGACACCCACGGCGAGCGACGGCCGGCCATGACCTTCGCGAATACGGGCGGCAGCACATTCTGCTTCGCCATTCCGTAGAGCAGACGGCTGGCCATGAGCATATTGATCAGCGCCGAGTTCGCTACGGCGAACATCGTCATGAAAGGGAAGATCGTGTCGATCGGCAGCCCCGGGGCGCCTTCGCGGACGACTTCGAGCAGCGGAGTCTCGCTCTCGGTGAGCACACCGATCGGCACGGCCGCGACGGTGACGATGGAGACCAGCACGTAGATGATGCCGGTGATCGTCAGACCCGAGAGCATGATCTTCGGGAACACCCGTGGGTCCTTCGTCTCCTCGACCATGTTCACCGAGTCCTCGAAGCCGACCATGGAGAAGAAGGCGAGCGCCGTGGCGCCGGTGACCGCCAGGAAGACGCTCTTGTCACCGGCGGTCTCGAAGATCATCACGCGTGAGAAGTCCGCATGCCCCGAACCGAGAGCGAAGAATCCGACGACGATGACCAGCAGCAGACCGGAGAGCTCGACGAGGGTGAGGAACACGTTGAACCACACGCTCTCGCCGACACCGCGGAGGTTGATCAGAGCGATGAGGGTGAGGAAGGCCAGGGCAATCCACATCACCCCTGTGCCCGAGATGTCCCAGCCGAAACCGGCCACGAGGTTCGCGGCGAAGACATTCGACGCCGTCGACGCCGAAGTGATTCCGGAGCTGAGCACGGCGAAGGCGACGAGGAACGTCACGAAATGGATCCCGAACGCCTTGTGCGTGTACAGCGCGGCACCCGCGGCATGCGGATACTTCGTCACGAGCTCCATATAGGAGAACGCGGTGATCAGCGCGATGAGGAAGGCGAGGATCACCGGCGCCCAACCGGCACCGCCGACCTGCCCGGCTACTTTGCCGGTCAGCGCATAGACACCGGTTCCGAGGATGTCACCGACGATGAACAGAAGCAGCAGCTTCGGCCCCATGACCCGTTTGAGAGTCTCGGGTTGGGGGCCGTCACCGGGGTCGATTGTGGTCGTGGGTTCTTTATCGCTCACGATTCCTCCGTGTCCGCTGCGGCCACTGTGCCGCAGATCTGGCTGCCCTGACTCTGGCCAGGACCTCGCCTAGTATGCCTAATCACGGACCACAGTGAGAAATGCCGAAAACAGAGCCTTGGCATCGCGTTCGCTCTCCGGCCCCAGCTCCCGCGCCTCATCGAGCAGTGTGTCCTTGTCGAAGCCCAGATCTGCCAGCTTCTGCGCATCCCAGCGTTCGATATTCGCCCGAGTCGACTCCGGATGGAACTGCGTCCCCCACGCCCGGCCGAACCGGAAGGCCTGGAACTCACACGCCGCGCTCGTGGCCAGAAGCGTCACCTCCTGCGGCAGCGCCACGATCCGATCGACATGGCTTTCGACGAACGACGTCTGCTCCCGGATCTCCGAGAACACGGGGTCGGCGGCCGCCTCGGTGGTGGTGTTGATGCGTGTATAGCCCTTTTCCGGGGCTCCTGTCCGGGCACGCACATCGGCGCCGATGACGTGGGCGATGAGCTGCCCGCCGAGGCAGATCCCCAGCTGCGGCAGATCCGTGTCCAGTGCATGCCGGACGAGCTCGGCCTCATCGGTCAGCCAGGGCGCGCGGTCCGTCTCATCGGGCATGTACCCGCCGCCGAGCATGATGAGCCCGTCGTAGGCATCGAGGTCGGCCGGCCGCGGCAGGGACGAGACCCCGCCGATGCGCAGATCGAATTCGACGTTTTCGCTGATCATCCATTGTGTCAGCAGCCCAGGTTGGGATTCGACGTCATTGACGATGATGAGCAGCCGAGTCATGATTCGACCCCCGCCGAGGCGGCCGGACCGTTCGTCTCCGAAGAGGCGGTGTCGGCGACGCTTCCGCCTTCCTTCGCCGAGGCGGCCGTTCCGTTCGTCGCCGACGGTGCCTCGTCCGCGGAGCCGAGGAAGGCCGTGTACGCGTCCTCGTGCGCGTCGAGGACGCGCATCGCATTGTCGAAGCCGAGCTTGCGCAGGTCGGTCTGCGACCACCCGCGGGAGGTGAGTTCGGCGAACAGGTTCGGGTACTGGCCTGCGTCGCCGAGTCCGGTGGGCAGTTCGTCGACTCCGCAGATGTCGCCGCCGAGGCCGATGTGATCGATGCCGATCCTCTCGCGGACGTAATCGCAGTGGTCGGCGACCTCGGCCACTCCCACCTCGGGGGCGGCGCCCTGTTCTCCGGCGTCGATCCATTCGCGTCGGGCGTTGGAGACGAAGGAGGGCACGAAGGTCATCATCGCCACTCCCCCGTTGCCTGGCACACGGTCGAGGACGTCATCGGGGATGTTGCGCGGGTGCGGGTTGAGCCCGTAGGCGCAGGAGTGGGTGAAGAGCACCGGCAGGGTCGACTGGTCGAGCGACTGGTGCATGACGCTCGGCGCGACATGGGAGAGGTCGAGGATCATGCCGATCCGGTTCATCTCCGCCACGACCTCACGGCCGAATTCGCTCAGGCCCCCGTGCTGCGGTTCGTCGGTCGCCGAGTCGGCCCACGAATGCGTGGTCGACCATGTCAGCGTCATGTATCGGGCCCCGGCACGGGCGTAGGAGCGCAGCACTGCCAGCGACTCGTCGATCTGCTGCCCGCCTTCGACGCCCATGAGTGAGGCGACCTTCCCAGCGGCGCGCGCGGCACGGACGTCGGCGGCGGTGCGGGCGAAAGCGAGACGTTCGGGGTAGGCGCTGACCACGCGCTGGATGGCGTCGATCTGCTCCCACGTGGCCTTGACCGCGTCCGCGCCGGTGATCGAGGAATGGACGTAGACGGACCAGTACTGCGCAGCGACGCCGCCGGCACGCAGCTGGTCCATCGTCGTGAAGGGCGAGACTGACGGATCGTTGAGTCCCTCCACGCTGTAGTCGCGTTCCTCGCGCAGGAACCACGCGAGGTCGTTGTGCCCGTCGAAGACGTCGATGACTGCGCTGCTCGAGGCGCCTGCGGAACTGCCGGCGGCGGCGTTGGTGGAATCTGTTACGGTCACGATGCTGATCCTTCCGATGAGGCGTGAGTGAGGTGCGGAGCTTGAGTGCAGGTCTGCGTCGAAGCCATTATCCGAGTCCAGAGAGCAGCTGTGCCGACCACAGACCCAGGAACGTGCCGAGGAACGTGCCCATCAGCGCGAACAGCACACCGACCGGGACGAGCTGCCGGTTGAAGGCACCCGCGACGACCGGCGCCGAGGCGATGCCGCCGATGTTCGCGGTGCTGGCCACGGCGATGCTGAAGAGTTCGGTGCGAGTGAGTTTCGCGTAGACGAGCATGATGGCGATGTGGACGACCAGGACGATGATTCCGGCCACCAGGTACAGCGGTGCTTCCGCCAGAGACGTGAAGTCCGAGCCGGAGGCGATGATGCCGATGATGAGGTAGAGCAGGATCGTCGCCAGCTCATTGGACCCGGAGGTCTTGCCGAACCGAGTCGATCCGATGACGAGGCCGAGGACGCTGACGATGAGGATCGTCCACGCAGTGGCGTTGATGACCACACCGACCTCTGGAAGCAGTTCGCCGAGGCGGATCGCCAGTGCCGAGGCCAGGAGCGCAAATCCGATGAGCCCGAACATCGACGACAGAGTCATCGGCTTCTCCTCCTCCGCGTCGACCCTGTCGGTGAAATCGAGCTTCGACATATCGGCCTCCGTCCACCGGTTGAACGCGTCGGAGACCGTGACGGAGGAGAAGATGAGCAGCAGCCAGAACGAGTAGAGCACCGTGTCGACGATGAGGACGTAACCGAACACATCCTCGGGAGCATGGAGGACCTCCTGCACCGCAACCATGTTCGCCGAACCGCCCGTCCACGAGGCGTTGAGTGCGCCGAGGGCCTTCCACGCTTCGGGGTCGAGACTGGAGTGCAGGATCAGATAGCTGATGATGAACCCGGCGATGATGCTCGCCGCGGTCACGGCGAAGGTCAGCAGCAGCTTCGGACCGAGCTTGATGATCTGCCGAATATCGCATTTGAACAGCATGAGCAGGATCATCGCGGGCAGCAGCGCCGTGCGCAGAGTATCGCCGACGTCGTCGATATCCCCGCCGTTGTGGTCGAAGACGCCGATGGTGTTGAGCAGCGCGGCCACGATATAGAGGATGACGAAGCCGGGCACATACTTGAAGAGTCTGAAACGCCCGCTCCGGTCCGCAACGACGAGCGCTGCGGAGATCGCCAGAAGCAGGCTGATGAATAGATAACCGTCCGTGATCACAAACGACACTTCCTCATTGAATTCGTCCACCCCGACAGCGACACCGTCGGCGGCACCGGGGATGAAGCAATGTGCAGTTGTCGATCGGATCCGGTCCGGTGAGGGACCGGGCAATCGCGGTGGTCGGACGCGCTACTGAGCGGCAACCTCGCGGTACTTCTTCACGGCGTTGTTCACTGCTGTGATCAGGGCCTTCTGCGAGGAGCCGTGGTAGCGGCGCTGGATGCGCTCTATCAGTCGACCGGGGTCCGTGATGTCGGCATCGACGAACAGGCTCCGAATGAAGTTTCGAGTCAGAGCCAACGTCGCCGTGCAGTCCACATCGAGGATGCGGTGGGTGCCCGGATCGATCTCGAAAGCCACGTAGAACAGACCGAACTGGCTGGTGATCGGGTTGTTCGACGGAGCCTTCGCTTCGCCAGTGAGGTAGATCGTTTCGGACATCGCCCACCAGACTACCCCACGGTTCTCCGCGCCGGGGGTGGTTCAGAGGGAGTCGAACTTCGACCAGACGCAGTCGAGGGTCGTGCGGCTGACGACGAAGGTCGTGCGTTGCAAGGCGAGGTCGCATCGACGGCAGTCACGGTCATAGGAACCGGTGGATGGCGTCGCCGGCTTCGCGCATGATCGGCATGACGTCGACGACGCGGTCGGTGCCCGGCTCCCAGTTCGCGAACACCGCATAGGCGACACGGCGGGTGCGCGTCATGACGATCCCGGCATCGGCCCTGATCGTCCCGTTCGTGCCTGTCTTGTTCCACACCCACACGTCGCGCTGGTAGTTGTAGTGCGCAAGCGGGTCGAGGTCGAACGCCGAGGCGACCATCGAGGTGTCCGCACCGGCCCCCAACCAGCGGCGGAAGACCTCGTTCGTCGATTCGTCCCAGAACTCGTCCTTGGCATGCCTGGCCATGAAGTCACTGATCTCCGCGGCCGTGCCCGTCGACAGGGTCCGCGGGGCCTTGGCAGGTCGCGGCCAGCGCAGGAAGTCGTGCAGACCCGAATTCCGGTACCCGAGCTTGTCCACCTGCTCCGCGACATTGGCCAAACCGACCCGGCGGATGAGCACGTTCGTGGCGAAGTTGTCGCTGAACGCGCCGATGAGCAGAGCGACGTCGAAGATGCTCAGGTCGTCCTGCTCCATGAGGTACCAGATCCCGGATTCGTCGACTCGTTCCGACGGCCTGCGGTGCAGGCGTTCCTCCAGGTCAAGCGTGCCGTCCTTAGACATCTGCAGTGCCGTGTGGAGCAGGAAGACCTTGCCCATGCTGGCGGTGTCGAGTTCGTCGTTCTCTCTGTGAGCGAACACCCGTTCCCCGCTGTCGACGTCGAAGGCCAGAGCACTGAAGCGCACTCCGGGCAGTCCATCGAATTTCAGTTCGCTCATCGTTGAGCCGCTCCTTCCGCTGTTGTGTTCGCTGCCGCATCATGCCCGTCCGCTCGGTCCACCCACAGCCGCGGCACCTCACCGGCCGGAGCGTCGAGGGTGACGTCGACACCGAGCGGGACGCTGGGCGCATCCGGGTCGTGCCCGAAACCGAGCTCGGACACGATCGGAATGCCCGCATCGCCGAGGTAGTCGATGACCAGCGCCTCGACCTCGTGCACCTTCGCGCAGTCCTCCCACGACCCGAGCACCACGGCATCGGCCGAGGCGAACCATCCGCCGCGGACCAGCTGCACCAGCAGGTTGTCGAGCCGGTACAGTTCCTCGTCGACATCTTCGAGCATGAGGACGCTCGGGCCGTACTTCTGCCGACGGTCGCGGACATCGGCGAGCTCGGGACTGCCCATGCCTGCGGCGATGAGACTGAGATTTCCCCCGCCGAGGCGGCCCCGCGCTCGCCCGGGAACCAGAGTCTGCGCCCGGCTGAGAGGACGATTCGCATCCCCCGCGACAGTGTCCGGCAGAAAATTGGTCACTTTCGGAGACTTTTCGGCGCCAGAAATGTCCGATGGTGACCTATTCTCCGTGTCTGCGTCCTCCGCGGGGAAGCCGAGTTCGCGGCCGCCCCAATGGTCGAACAGCCAGGAGGCCACCTCGTCGGGCACGACGGCCGAATTCTTGAACGGATCGTTGCCGACCATCGGGCAGAACAGCGTCGCCACCCCCAGGTGATGCTCCCACGCCTGGTGCAGCGCGGTGATGTCCGAGGACCCGGTGAGCAGCTTGGGCCGACCGTCACGCCGCCGCATGTGCCTGCGCATGAGGTCGAAGTCGATGCCGTCGAGCAGCCGCATCGCCCCGAAGCCGCCGCGCAGTGCGATGACGGCATCGGTGCCCGGATCGCACCAGGCGTCGACGAGGTCGTCGCGCCGCTGCCGATCGGTGCCGGCCAGATAGGTCACCCGCGGGTGACGGGCACGGATGTTCTCACCAGGCACGACGCGCAGACCCCAGGATTCGAGCTGCGCGATCGCGCGAAGCAGCGACTCCTCATCGGTCGGGCCCGAGGGCGCGATCAGGCGGACGGTGTCCCCGGCCTGCAGCGGCGCCGACTCAAGATACGAGCTCGAGATTTCCGTTCTACTCATTCCTCACCAGACTCTGACTTCCCAGTCGCGGAACCGCGGCCAGCAGTTCCTGCGTGTATTCGTGCTGTGGATTCGACAGCACCGTGTCGACTTCACCGTATTCCACAATCTCACCTTTCTTCATCACGGCCACGGTGTCCGCGATGTTCCAGGCCAGCCCGAGGTCGTGGGTGATGATGAGGGCACTCATCCCGAGGTTCTTCTTCAAAGCGAGGAACAGCGACAGGATCTCTCCGCGCACCGAGGCGTCCAGCGACGCCACCGGCTCATCGGCGATGAGCAGCTGCGGTTCCAGAGCCAAGGCGCCGGCGATGACGACACGCTGCCGCTGCCCTCCGGAGAGCTCCTGCGGAATCGATTCGAGGTAGTCCGCGGCGGGAGTGAGCTCGGCGGCTTCGAGTGCCCCGATGACCCTCTCGTACTGACGGTCCCTGATCCCCTGCACCCGCAGTCCTTCGACCACGGCCTCGTAGACGCTGCGCTTGGGGTTGAGCGACCCCGAAGGATCTTGAAGGATCATCTGCACCTTCCTCCGGAACGTTCGCAGCGCCTTCGCCTTCCGTGGCAGGGGCGAGCCGGCGAAGGCCAGCTGCGAGCCCGGCTCCACCTCCTGCAGTCCGAGCAGCGACCGTGCCAAGGTCGTCTTCCCCGAACCCGACTGGCCGACGACGGCGAGGATCTCGGCCCTGCGCAGCTTGAGGTCGACCCCACGCACGGCGCGTTCCCGTCCTCTGCGGGTATCGAAGGAGACGCTGAGGTTCTTCGCCTCGAGCACCACCTCCTCGCTCATGGCGAACGGTTCGGCCCGGTGCACCTCGGCGGGTTTGAGAGTGCGCGGATGCAACCGTGATTCGGGGTCCCCGATCTGCGGGAACGCACCGGCCAGCTGCTTCGTGTATTCCACTTGCGGCTGCAGGCACACCTCGTCGCTGGGCCCGTATTCGACGAGCTCACCATGGCGCATGATCGCGAGATTCGCGCAGACGGCCGAAAGCACGGCGAGGTCGTGGCTGATCATCAGCAGCGATATGCCTCGGTCGGCCACGAGGTCGGCCAGTCCGGACAGGATCTGTTTCTGCACGATGACGTCGAGGGCAGTGGTCGGTTCGTCGGCGATGATGATGTCCGGTTCGCACGCGAGCGCCATGGCGATCATGATCCGCTGCTTCTGCCCGCCGGAGAGTTCGTGCGGGTAGGCGCTGGCCTTCGCTCTCTCGAGGTCGACCTCATCGAGGAGTCCGAACATCCGCTCCCGGCGCTTCTCCGGAGTCGTCCACGTGCCCTTCGCATGGTGTTCGAGGGCTTCGATGATCTGCTTGCCCACCTCACGGACCGGGTTGAGCGAATGCAGGGCACCTTGGAAAACGATCGAGGCCTGCGCCCAGCGGACCGCGCGGATCTCGCCGAAGCTCAGCTCCTTGATGTCCTTCCCGCCGAGGAGGACCCGCCCATCCAGCCGAGCCGACTTCGGCAGCAGGCGCAGGGCCGACATGATCAGCGTCGACTTCCCGGAACCGGATTCGCCGGCGATGCCCAGCGTGGCCCCTGCCGGCAGGTCGAGGCTGACGTCGCTGACGGCGATGACATCGCCGCGGTCGGTGGAGGAGCGGTAGGTGATCGAGACGTTCTCGAAGCTGAGATCGGTCATCAGCGACTCCTCAGGGCCGGGTTGATGATGGCTTCGAACGCGCGCCCGACCATCGTGAACGCAAGCACGACGAGGAGGATCGCCACACCCGGGGTGAGCACGTACCACCAGTATCCGGAGGTCGCGGCCGAGACATCCATCGAGTTCTTCAGAATCGTTCCCCATGATTCCTTGCTCGTATCGCCGAGGCCGAGGAACGACAGCGTCGATTCGGCGATGATCGCACCGCCGACGGTCAGCGTCGTGTTCGCGAGCACGAGCGGCATCACTGCCGGCAGCAGGTGCCGGAACAGAATATGCCGATGACCGGCACCGAGGATGCGCGCCCGTTCGATGTAGAGCCGAGATTCTACGCTCAGGGTCTGCGAGCGCACGATCCGTGCGGTCGAGGCCCAGGAGGTCAGTCCGATGGCGATGACGATGGTGAGGACTCCGCGTTCGAGGACGGAGGAGAGCACGATCGCCAGCAGCAGGGACGGAAGGACGATGAAGAAGTCGACGATGCGCATGATGACGCCGCCGAACAGTCCGGTGAAGTGGCCTGCGGCCAGGCCCATGATGGTGCCGATGACCATCGACATGACGGTCGCCGCGACACCGACGAGGATGGATACGCGGGCACCCCAGAGGATGCGCACCCACAGCTCTCGGCCCAGACCATCGGTGCCCAAGGGGTGGTCGAGGCTCGGTGGGGCGTAGCGAGGGGCATCGAGCTGCTTCGTGACGTCGAGCATCGATTCGGGAGCGATGATCGGGGCGGCGACCGCGATGACGATGAAGAACAGGAGGACGACCGCGCCGATGAGCGCGGGCACGTCCGCGCGGAACAGCGCCCAGTTCTTCTTCGCATTGTTGAGCCGACGTTCGCGGATGAGTTTGGCCCCGTCGATGGCGGGCGTTGATCCCCGTGTTTCCGATCCACGCGGATTCGGTTCGTTCGATGAGGGGTCGGGGGCCGCCTCGGCGGGGGTGTTCGCGCTCATCAGGCCCTCCTGACGCGGGGATCGAGGAATCGGTAGACGATGTCGGCGGCGAGGTTCATCAGGATGATGATCGCCGAGAACACGACGAATGTGCCCTGCAGAAGCGGCAGGTCGGGGCCGCGGATCGCTTCGAAGGTGAGTTTTCCGAGACCCGGCCAGGAGAACACCGCTTCGACGGTGACGGCGCCGGCGATGAGCCCGCCGATGTGGAGGAAGACGACGGTGACGGTCGGCAGCAGCGCGTTGGGCACGGCATGTCTGCGGCGGACTTCGTCCTCGTTCAGGCCCTTGGCTCGAGCGGTAGTGAGGTAGTCCTCGTTCATCTCCTCGAGGAGGGACGCGCGCATGACCATGAGGAACTGCGCGTAGACGACCGCGACGAGCGAGATGACGGGCAGGATGAGGTGTTTGATGACGTCGATGATGCCGGCGGGCGACCACGGGTCGAGTCCGGGGGTGATCATGCCGCCGGTGGGCAGCCACTGCAGGGTGCCGCCGAAGATCATGAGCAGGATGAGGCCGAGCCAGAACGTCGGCACCGACCAGAACACCAGCGAGGTCGAGGAGGCGAGTTTGTCGAAGAGCGAATTGCGCCGCCAGGCCGAGAGCTGTCCGAGCCACAGGCCCAGAGCGATCGCGATGACCGCTGCGGTGGCGGTCAGCAGCAGCGTCGGCCCGAGGTAGTCGCCGATGAGCGAGGACACGGACTTGCGGTAGACGTAGGACTCGCCGAGGTCACCGGTGACGATGCCGACGAGATAATCCCAGAACTGGACGATGACGGGTTTGTCGAGACCGTATTGGCGGTACAGTTCGGCGATCTGCGCCGGACTCATCGGCCGTTCCTTGGCGATCTTGAGCACCGGGTCGCCGGGCAGCATGCGGAAGGCGAAGAAGCCGAGGAGGATGACGAGCACCATCGATGTCGCGGCCCCGCCGATCTTGCCCAGCAGGTAACGGGCGAATGATCCGCCCGCAGGTGGTTCGTCCATGTCGGCGGTGCCGACGGATCCCGGCGCCGAGGCGGCCGTCGAGTTCTCCGAAGATGCGCCCGGGGCGGCGGGGTCCCCGGGTCGGGGGTCCCCAGGTCGGGATTCCCCGGGCTGGGGATCGTCGTGGGTGGGTGTGCTCACTGTGGTGCTCCAGATCGTGGGGGCCGCGTCCGGCCCCGTTCAGGCTGGTCTGCCGGTCGGGTCTGCCGTGCCGTCCGAGGCTCCGGGTGCCGCGATCGCATGCGGCACCCGGACCTCAGGGGTGGGGACTATTCGCGGTCGTCGGACTTCTTGCGACGGCTGAGCAGCCAGCCGCCTCCACCGAGGACGACGATCACGGCTGCCGCGATGCCGATCCAACCGCCGGCGCCGAGCCCACCGCCGCCTGCAGCGTCTTCTTCACTGACCGGTTCGACCGAGGCGTAGCCCCAGTAGCCGACCTGGTTGGCGATGGCACCGCCGTCCGTGGGCTGCTTCGTGAAGTTGTCGAACCGGTCCGAGCGGGAGGCTTCGAGCTGGTTCGGGTACCACAGCGTCACCGAGGGGGCTTCCTCGTAGTGGATGGCCAGGGCCTTCTGGACGAGCTCAGCCCGCTTGGCCTTGTCGAGTTCGACGTGCTGAGCCTGATACAGCTTGTCGAATTCCTTGTTGCACCAACCGTCCTGGGTGGTGCCGCCGTTGCCGTCGGCGTCGGGGCGCTGACCGCAGGTGTTGATGCTCAGCTGGTAGTCGGGATCGGGGTTGATCGACCAACCGGAGAAGTACATGTCGTAATCGCCCTTGGTGGTGCGTTCGGACACGGTGTCGACATCGCTGGATTCGTTGTCGAGATCGATGCCGATGTCCTTCATCCACGGCTTGATGAACTTCGCTGTGTTCTCTTCGATCGGGTTGTCGGCGTCGGTGAGGAAGCGCAGCTTGAGCTTCTTTCCGTCCTTTTCGCGGATGCCGTCCGAACCTTCCTTCCACCCGGCGTCATCGAGCAGCTTCTTCGCCTTGCTCACATCGAAGCCGCTGATGACCTTGTTGTCGGGCTTCAGTGCCCACGTCGGGTAGACGGCGGGGATGAAGCTCGTGGCCGGCTGCGCGTAGTCCTGCATGACCTGTTTGCGCAGGGTCTCGGTGTCGATGCCGGCCCGGATAGCCTGGCGGACCTTCTTGTCCTTGAGTGCCTCGTTGCCGGTGCCGAATTCCTTGCCCTTGGCGTCGGCGACTCCCGGGTTGATGGAGATGCCGTTGAAACGGCGGCCGTGGCCGTCGTTGAGTTCGACGTTCTTCGCCCCCTCGAGGGCAGTGAACTGATCGGGGCTGAGCCCGGTGATGAAGTCGACCTCGCCGGAGCGAATCGCCTGCACCTGGGCGTCGGAATTCGTGTAGTAGCGATACTGAATCTCGTCGAGCTTCGGCTTGCCGCGCCAGAAGTTCGGGTTGGCCTTGAGCGTGATCGACTTGTTCGCTTCATAGGACTCGAGCTGGAACGGTCCCGAACCAACCGACTGCTCGTCGTTCTTGAAGTCGCCGGGTTTGTCGATCTTCGACCACACGTGTTCGGGAACGACGGGGATCTCCTGGCCGGGGTTGTTCGCCTGCGGCTTCTTCAGGGTGATGACAAGGGTGGATTCGTCGGGGGCTTCGACCTTCTCGAAGTTTTCGACGAGGCTGCCGTTGGCCACCGCCATCTCGTCCTTCTCCATCATCTGGTTGTAGGTCCAGGCGACGTCCTTCGAAGTCAGCGGTTCATCATCGGACCACTTCATGTCCGGTCGCATCGTGTACGTCCAGACCTTGCCATCGGAGTCCGTGGTCCACTCGGTGGCCAGTCCTTCTGTGACGGAGCCGTCCTTCGCGTCGTTGGCCACAAGGTTCTCGTACATGTACCGGAACGTGTTGGTCGGGACCAGATAGAAGGAGGTGAAGGGATTGAACGAATCGACGAAGCCGTCGGTGGCGATCCGCAGGACGTTGTCGTCGGCCGGAGCCTCGGAGGTGGCGGCCTGGGCCGGCGCGGTGGCCAACGACCCGGCAAGTGCCAGTGCTGCGGCGCCGGCCAGGCATCGTTGCCAGCCTTTGCGCAGTGTGCCGTGTCTGCGCGACGTGTGGTGAGTGAACATCATTGTCCTTCTGCTCGTGCGGTGATTCATTTGTCACTCCCCGACCGGGACGAATGGGTCGTTCGTCGGACTCAGGGTGAGTGTGTTCCTTATCACTCTACGTTCGAAGTGACGTGTTTTCGGCGCAACACCACACAAAGATGCTTGTCAGCGACTGTGCAAACACCACAGCGGTCGTGGAGCGACCGCCCTCTCCGCTTCTCAGGCTTTCTGCGTCGATCGGTCGACGCTGCGGTGGGCGATCTGTTCGGAGGTCTCGGCTTTGCGCAGCCTCTGCACGATCGCGATGCCGACGAGCACCGCCAGGCCGATGAGCGAGATCCACAGGGCCGGGTAGACCAGCGCGATCCCGCCGGCAACCAGCAGCACTCTCTCCACCACGTTGGTGACGCCGAAGAAGTAGCCGGCCATTCCCGCGGCCACGCCGACCATCCCCAGGCACAGCGTCACGAGGGCCGTGACCATGTCCTGCCAGGTTCCCTGCAGCAGCAGCGCCGGCTGGAGGATGAAGACGTAGGGGATGAGGAATCCGGCGATCGCGATGCGCACTGCAGTCATTCCTGCCTTCATCGGGTTCGCGGCCGCGATGCCGGCACCCGCATAGGCAGCGAGGCAGACGGGCGGGGTGATGTCGGCGAGGATGCCGAAGAAGAAGACGAACATGTGCGCGGCGATCAGCGGCACATCGAAGTTGTTGTACAGGATCGGCGCGGCGACCGTTGCCGTGACCACGTAGTTCGCGGTTGTCGGAAGACCCATGCCGAGGACCAGGCAGGCGATCATGACCATGAACAGCACGATGAAGAAGTTGCCGCCGGCCAGGTTGACCAGACCCTTGCCCAGCTGACCACCGAGACCGGTCACGGTCACCGTGCCGGCGACGATGCCGGCCGTGGCACAGGCGGCGATGACCGGCAGCGCCGTGCGCGCTCCCGCGATGAGGACGTTGACGAGCGCCCTGGGGCTGAGACGGGTCATCTTCCGCAGGAAACTGAGGAGGAAGGCTGTGCCGATGCCGAACAGCGCCGCGCGGATCGGAGACATGCCCGAGAGCAGCGTGAGCACGATGACCACCAGCGGCAGCAGCAGGTCGAGCCGCTTGAGCAGTTCGCGACCTTCCGGCAGGGCGGATTTCGCCATCCCGAGGATGCCGCTCATCTTCGCTTCGAAGTGGATGGACAGGAACGCACCGAGGAAGTAGAGCAGTGCCGGGATGATGGCGATGACGATGAGGCCGTTGTATTCGAGGTCGGGCACATTCTGGGCCATGATGAACGCGGCAGCGCCCATGATCGGCGGCATGATCTGACCGCCGGTCGACGCCGTGGCCTCGGTGGCGGCGGCGAAGTGGGGCTTGAACCCGGCCTTCTTCATCAGCGGGATGGTGAACGATCCCGAGGCGACGGTATTGGCCACCGAGGATCCGGAGACCATTCCCTGGAGCCCGGAGGCGACGACGGCCGCCTTCGCCGGTCCTCCGGTGTAGCGTCCGGTGAGCCGGAAGGCGAGGTCGTTGAAGAACTGACCGA
The DNA here is from genome assembly GCF_051351055.1 of Brevibacterium sp. FAM 27836. NCBI lineage: Bacteria > Bacillati > Actinomycetota > Actinomycetes > Micrococcales > Brevibacteriaceae > Brevibacterium > Brevibacterium sp. FAM 27836. The sequence continues at coordinate 2,516,386 of NZ_CP195711.1, read as the reverse complement.
TGTTCGTGTGCACGAGCATCACGGCGAAGAACAGGAAGAGGAAGATGAAGTTGGCCGAAACCTGCACCGGGGTGCCGAAGATGCCGGAGCCGTTGGACAGGAACATGTTCGTCGCGAGGTCCTCGACGCTCAGCCCGGAGTGCCTGAAGACAGGGCTGTGGTTGCCGAAGAGCCCGTAGAACAGCGCAGCCCCGGCGATGACGACGATGGGCAGACCGACGCAGCGACGGGTAGCTTCGAGGATGAGCAGCACGCCGAGGATCGCCACGACGAAGTCGAGAGTCGAATAGCCGAGGATCTGGACGGAGTTGCTCACCAGACGCGAGTAGTCGAAGAAGACGTAGAGATTGCAGAACAGCCCGGCGAGGCCGAGCAGCACGTCGTACCAGGGGACACGGCTGCCGCGGCCGATGAGGAAGTCGGCGACGCGGTTGCCGGTGGCGGGAGCGTCGAGGAGCCTCCTGCCGGCCGGGTAGAGGAAGAAGATCAGCGCGGTCGCCCCGGCCAGGTGGAGTGACGAATGCATCCACGTGTTGAACGGCCGTTCGAGTGCGGCGTAGAGGTGGTAGAGGGTGAAGACGACGGAGACACCGCCGATCACCCACGCCCACCAGCCGAGGTCCGTTCGGAACCGACTCGAGGAGTCGACGTCACGCAGGGCCTTCTCTCTCGCCTGATCGGCCGCCACCGTCGGCGCGGCAGCCGTCCCGGCCGAGGAGTCCCCCGGCCGGGGTGCTGTCGTCTCGTCACTCACGGCAGGTCGACGCCCTCTTCTTCGAAATACTTCTTGGCTCCGGGATGCAGCGGGACGTCTCCGATTCCCTGCATCGCGGTGTCCTTCTCGATGAGCTTGCCGACGTCGAGGGTGATGCCGTCGGCGTTCTCGAACACAGCCTTGGTCAGCCCGTAGGCCGTGTCTTCGCTGACTTGTTCGGTCGACGCCACCAGAGCGGCGAACACGGAGACCGTCGGCACGTCATCGTCGAGGAAGTCGTAGGCCTCGGCAGGGATGTCATAGGACTCCGCGCCCGTCGACTCCTCGATCGCCGAGACGACGTCATCATCGAGCTCGAGCAGCCTGACGTCGGTCGAGGCGGCCAGCTGGGTCAGACCGGCGACCGGCGTGCCCACGACGAAGATCGTCGCGTCGATCTGCTTGTCGCCGAGCATATCGGTCGATGCCCCGAAGTCCGTGACCTCGGGGGTGTAGTCGGACTCGCCGATGTCCGCGGCTTCGAGGATCGCATCGGAGATCGCCCGCGTGCCCGATCCGGCGTCACCGACGGCGATCTTCTTGCCCTTGAGGTCATCGACGGACTTGATGTTCGAATCATCGCGGACGATGATATGCGCGGCCTCCGGGTAGAGGGAGGCCAGCCAGCCGATGTTGTCGAGCTTCGTGCCGTCCAGGTCCTCGAGCTCACCGTTGACCGCATCGTTCGCAGTATCGCTCTGGGTGAAGCCCATCTGCCATTCGCCCTGGTAGATCTTTCCGAGGTTCTCGGCCGATGCTCCTGATTCGACGTAGTTGACGGTGACCCCGTCGACGTCGTCCTCGAAGATCGAGGCGAGTTCACCGCCGAGCGGATAGTAAGTGCCCGAAGTGCCGCCGGTGCCGAGGGTGAGGTCGTCCGTGGTTTCGCCCCCGCCCCCGCTGCCTCCGGATCCGCAGGCTGTCAGGCTGAGAGCCAAGGCGGCGATGGCCGCGATGGTCGCGCGTCGGAATGTCATGTCGTCCTTCCTGGTACGTCGTCGTCACCAGCTGCTCTGCTGGATACTCAGTGAACTCCCTAGAGATTATGCGGACACAGGGAGCTTTTGGCCACTTGACCTGAATGTTTGCTGAATCGTTAGACGCCGCTCCCTTCGACCTTCCGGCCCAGATTCCGCAGCTCCGCCTCGCCCGCCTCGGCTAGGACGTCGTCGATCGTCTGGCCCTGCCGGATGAGGAAGAACTGGAGCGTGCCTTCTCCCTCTGCTTCGATGCCGACCACAGCGCGATATCCGTACACGGGCACCCGCGGGAGCAGGTTGTAGGAGAACGGGTTCGAGAAGTAGTAGGCACCGGTCTCGGGCACGGCCACGAGGTCGCCGACGTCGAGGCGCGGCAGCAGACGATCACGGACGAGGAGGTCACCGGAGAAGCAGGCGGGGCCGGCGACGTCGGTGGGGACCGCCTCGGCGATCTTGGGCTCACCGGCGGCGGTGAACGGCAGGACCCGCAGCGGCCAGTCCGCGGGGGCGTAGGCGGTGCGCGTGGCGACCTGGACGCCGGCGTGGGTCATGGCGATGTGTCGCCCGCCGGTGGTCTTCGCGTATTCGACGCGGGTGAGGATGGTGCCGGCCTTCGCCAGCAGCGCGCGGCCGAATTCGGTGACGACGTCGAAGTCGAACAGCTCCGGCACTTCCTCGTCGAGTACGGAGCGGTAATCAGCGAAGGTCGGGGTGACGTCCTCGCTGTCGAAGTTCACCGACAGTCCCCCGCCGATGTCGATGCGCGTGATCTGGCGGGTCGCGGCGCGCGCATTGATCTCCAGGGCGAGGTCGACGGCGGCGCGGATGCCGGCGGCGGCCTTGTCGAGGCTGATGCCCTGAGAGCCGGAATGGACATGGATCTGATTGAGCCAGGGACGGCCGAGATGAGCCGCGATGAGCGCCTCACGGATTCCCGGGTCGGCGAGTCCGACGCCGAATTTCGAGGTCTCGGTCGCTGTGCTCAGAGCACCGATCGCGCCTGTCCCCGATTGCGGATTGATGCGGAACCCGATCCTCGCCGAGGCGGAGCCGCGGCCGTGTTCGCCAAGGAGGGTATCGAGGCGGGCGAGTTCATCGAAATTGTCGACATTGATCGAGACCCCGAGCTCGACCGCGCGACGCAGCTCCATCCAGGTCTTGGCCGGAGAGTCGAAGACGATCCGATCGGGTGCGAAACCGGCGGCGAGGGCGAGTTCGAGCTCTCCGGGGCTTGCGACTTCGCAGCCCGCGCCGGCCTGCGCGTAGCGACGCAGCAGTGACGGCAGCGGCGCAGCCTTGCAGGCCACCGCGTGGAGGACCTCACGATCGGATGCGAAAGCAGAAGTCAGATGTTCGAAAGCGGCGTCCACTGCGTCGAGGTCGACGAGTCCGAGAACAGGCGACTGATCGGACAGCGCGGGAACGTCATCGCGAACCGCGGTCCCGAGGCCGGAGGTGCCAGCGGATCGCGTGCCAGCGGATCGCGCGCCGGTGACTCCGAGACCGGCCGTTCCGAGGCCGGCCGCTCCGAGGCCGACGTGGTCGGCTCCGGAGGCGGCGGCGGAAGGGGTGCTGTTCTCGGCGATCGCTCTGATCGCGTGTGCGCGACTGTCCGCGATGGGCTGCTGGCTGCGGGGCATGACATCCTTTGTTCGTGATCTGATGTCACTTTAGGACGGCTTACCTCGTGGAACCGACAAATCCGCACCAAACTTCACCAAGGTCGATTGTAGGTTTCACACCATGACGGAACGACGGCCGGCGACATTCAGCCGCCGGGTCGACAACCGTCCGACTTCAGACACCGGGTCTCAGCCCCCGGCCCGGTCGTGAGCGAGCACCGCGAGTTCGAGCCACAGCCGCTCGGCGGGTTCTGCCGTCGACAAGCCGGTGATCTCCTCGATCCGGCCGAGCCGGTGCCGCAGCGAATTCGTATGCACGTGCAGCCTGCGGGACGCCTCGGCGGAGTTGCCGACCGTGGCGAAATAGACTCGCAGAGTTTCGAGCAGGCTGCCGTTGTGGGCCGCATCGTGCGCGGCCAGTGCCCGAGCCGGCCACACCACGCTTCCGACGTCTGCCCCGGCGGCTCCAACATCGGCACCTGCAGCATCGCCCTCGGCAGCGAGCAGGGCATCGGCGACGCGCAGTCCGATGACCTCGGCGGCAACGTCTTCAACGGTCGCTCCGATGATCGCCTGGGCCGCCTCGGCGCTTCCCTCCCCCCGTCTCGCCTTCGCAATGCCCTGACCGCCCCTGTCCGCGTCGCCGTCAGCTCGACCGCCGTCAGCACCACCGCCGTCAGCACCACCGCCGTGAGCACCACTGCCGGCCGCGTGCTGTCCGCTGTTCAGGGCATCGACGACGTATGCGGCTTCCAACCAGGAACGATGAACCCGATCGAGGCGGTCGACCGGAGCACCGACGCCGAAGCTCAGCCTCTCAGCACCCGGCAGCGAACGCCGCAGCGTCGACAGCACACGGTTCCGAATCTGCGCGGCATCCGCTGGTGCGCTCATCTGCACGAGAGCCGCAAGATGCTCCCCCGTCCCCGACTCGACCTGCGAGAGCACGGCATCGGCGAAAGCGGCCCGCAGATGGAACCGCAGGACGGGCTCTCGTTCGGGGGCCACCTCGGCGAAGGCAAGGACACAGTAGTGCCCGGCGAACGGGAGGGCGAGCAGGGTCGCCGAGGGGCCGAGTTCGGCGGACCCGGCGAGGATCGCGGCGAGCGCCTCCCGCCGGATGCGCTTCTCGAACGGTGAGCGCCGCAGCGTCCGCAGCATCACCGGCAGGGCGGCACGAGCGGCATCGCGCAGCACCTCCCGCAGCGGAGCCGGGTCGAGCTCGGCCGGGTAGGCCGCCCAGATCGTGCCGATGAGTTCGCCCTCGCTGCGCAGCGCGATGACGGACCGAGCCGGCGATGTGCCCGCGGCGGGACGCTCGACGACATCGGTCGATCGCCGGACCGTGTCGAGGAAGCCGGACTCCTCGAGCTCGGCGATCCGCCAGCCGGGTATGGCCCCGGACAGAATCGTCTCGCGCCGAATCTCATCGATGTCATCGCCGAGGTTGGCATGGGCAAGCACACGCGAGGCCGGGTCCTCGATCGTGATCGATGCCCCCGTGGAATCCGCGATGACCGCGGCCAGGGAACTGAGATCGTCGGCATCGGGCCAGGCCAGAGCGCTCGTCGCACCTTCCGTGAGCTGCCGCAGGTGGACAAGCACCTCCGACCAGGTTACGTGCGGCGACCGTTCGAGGAGCACCGGAGCCTCGCCCCCGCTTGCTGGAGCATCGTCGGCGGTGTGCGCACCCTCGCCGAGGTGGGTGTGCGATCCGGGTGGAAGGACCAGTGCCGCTGCTCCCGCATAGTCGGCCAACACCGTGCCCAGTCCCGCGCGACTGTGCACCGCCTCGGTGACGAGGACGACGGTGCCCGACCGCGGTCCGCGATCGGCCCGATACGAGCCACGGTAGGAGACCACGGTGCTGCGGCTGGGATCGGCCTCCTCGGCGCGGGACTCATTCGTCGTCGGCAGGTCGAAGCCGAACTCGATCCGGGTGATGACGACATCGTCGGCCACCTCGGTGAGCGGCAGGAGGAGGCCTTCGGTGTCCCGGATGAGGCGGGACAGGCGCGGGCTCGAGGTGTCGGTCATATCCCCACTGTAGTCAACCGCCGGTGGGGGCCGCGCGGTCGAGTCGGTTGCCGCGGAACAGGGGGCGGCCGCCTCGGCGCGGGAGGTCTATTCCGGGGAATAGAACTTGAACTGGAGGGCCCGGACGACGAGTTGGGCGAGGTTCTTCGCCTCCAGTTTGATGCGCAGGTTCCGGGAGTGCGTTTTCATCGTGTGCATGCTCAGGCCCAGTGCCTCGGCGATCTCGTCGTACCCGAAGCCCTGGCAGAGCAGGATGAGCAGCTCCAGCTCGCGCTCCGTCAGCTGCGGGGCCGATACCGGAGCCTCGGGCAGATAATCGCCGCTGATGGCGATGTCCTCGGCCAGGCCTTTGAGCAGTTCGGGCGACTCCCCCGCCGAGGCGGCACGCACGACCGCGACGAGCTCGCTCTCACCCGCGGTCTTGTTGAGCACGGCCAGGGCACCGGCCTCGAGGCCGCGGGCGATCCCCGGACCCGGCGCCACCGTGGTCAGCAGCACCACATGGGCCCGCGGATCGTGATCGATGATCGCCGCCGTCGCGTCGACCCCGGTCATGCCCGGCGGCATGTTGACGTCCATGAGCACAAGATCGGGGCGACTCGCGACGAAGACATCGACGGCGTCCTCACCGGTGTGGACCGGGTCGAGGACGCGGAATCCGCCAGCGTCACGCAGCGCCGCAGTGATCGCGCGCGTCGTCCAGGAATCGTCGTCGACGACGAGGACGGAGGGGGCGGCTGCGGCTTCGACGTCGGCAGCGGTGGGCGGGTGCGGGACGGGAGGGGTCAAACGTCGACCTTGTCGTGGTCGTCCCTCGACTCGGTCCGTGCGGGGACGGTGCCGGATGTGGTGGGACCGGTGGCCGTTGCGGGCCTGCGGCCGGTCTCGCGATCGGTTCCGCCGGTTGTGGCGGATCGGGTCTCGGCGGTCGCGCCGAGTCGGGTGTCACTGGTCGCGTCGGAGCGGGTGTCACTGGTCGCGTCGGATCGAGGGTCGATGACGTCGATCATCTCGCTGGTCTCGGCCTTTTCGGTGGTGTCGGCCCTGTCGGCGGTGTCGGCCGTTGCGGTCGGTGACATGAAGCGGACGGGCAGGGCCACCTCGACGATGGTGCGCTTCGCCTCGTCGGAGCCCACTTCACAGGTTCCGCCCACGGCGGTCGCGCGGCTCGACAGCGATCGCGGCACCACGGTCAGCTCTGTCGGCGAATCGTTCGTGCTGCGGCATACGAGCTCGGCCCGGTCGCCGCTCTCACCGCGGATTTCGACGGTCAGGCTCGCGGGCGTGTCCGGGGTGGAGTAGCGGATGACATTCGTGGCGAGCTCAAGCAGGATCGCGCGGAAATGACGGGCGAGCGTGCTCGAGGAATAGCTCGGCAACCACGCGAGCTGCACGTTCAGCGGCACGGATCCGGCAGCGCAGCCGTCCTCGATCGCACTCGTCAGCTGCTCCGCCTCGGCGCGGAACCGGATGCGGGCGTCGCGGGTGCCCGCGGAGCTGGTCTCAGCCTCCCATGTGCTCAGGCTCCTCACGAGCTGGCGCAGGCGTTTGGTCGCTTCGGCGTTGACGAGGGCGAGTTCGGCGAGGAGCCGGTCGGCATGAGCCGGGTCGGTCTCCTTCGCGAGCGTGCGGATGATCGCGGACTCGGTGGTCAGGGAGTGCGAGATCGTGTCGTGCATGTCGCTGGTGAACCGGGCCCGCATCGCGTCGAGGCTGCGCTGATGGTCGACGGCGGCCCGCTCGCGGCGGTCGATCTCACGGCTGATCCGTGCTTCGACGAAGCTCGCGCACAGTCCGAGGAGCGAGTAGGTCAGCCATCCGTAGCCGAGGTCGGTGAACCCCTCGAAGCCCGCGTCGTAGGATCCGACCCAGGTCGAGAGCCCGAGGTAGCCGCCCAGCCCCGCAGTGCCGACGGCGAAGCCGATCCAGCGACGACGACTGATGAGGACCGCCGTGGCCAGCAGCAGCGCCTCGGGGAACATGTTCTCCAGGTCCGGGTAGAGCGGCGAGAAGAGGATGCCGAGGCCGGTCGAGGCGATGACGGTCGTCAGCGGCACGAAGGCGGCGAGGAGGATGAGCGCATAGGCCACGACGAGGAACGTCGCATAGCGCGGTTCGACGATTTCGAACGCCCCGGGCACGAAAATAGTCAGGCTCATGATGAGCGCAAGCAGACGGATCGGCAGGTCGATGAAGCGCGGCCCCCTGAGGAACCGCCAGACCCGGCCAGGCGTGCTCATGGCGGAGTCGTCGATCGCTGAAGTCATGCGTTCTATTCTGCTACAGTTCCGGCGAACCAGAAACGCCCCCTCCAAAACACCTGACGGCGGCCCAGCAACCTCGCGCGAGGTTGCTGGGCCGCCGTCAGGTAGTAATTGTTAGGGGAGGAGTTCGGCGAGGGCTGCCTCGATGACGTCGAAGGCGTCGTGGAGCAGCTCGTCCGAGATCGTCAGCGGCGGCAGGAAGCGCAGGATATTGCCGAAGGTTCCCGTGGTGAGCACGAGGACACCGTTCTTCGCGCAGTAGTCCGCGATCTTCTTGACCAGGTCCGCGTTCGGTTCGATCGAATCGTGCTCGACGAACTCGGCGGCGATCATGGCGCCGCGGCCGCGGACGTCGCCGACCTCGGGGTACTTCGACTGCAGCTTCGTGAGACGGTCGACGATGATCTCACCGATGTGTCCGGCCCGATCGGCCAGTCCGTCCTCCTCGTACGCGGCGATCGCGCCGAGTGCGGCAGCACAGGCGATGGGGTTACCGCCGTAGGTGCCGCCGAGGCGGCCCGGTCCGACCGAGTCCATGATGTCGGCGCGACCGGTCACGGCCGACAGCGGCAGACCGCCGGCGATGCCCTTGGCGGTGGCGACGAGGTCGGGGACGATGCCCTCCCATTCGGAGGCGAACATCTTTCCGGTGCGGGCGAATCCGGCCTGCACCTCATCGGCGACGAAGACGATGCCCTTCTCGCGGGCGTAGTCGACGAGCGTGGGCAGGAAGCCCTCGGCCGGGACGATGAAGCCGCCCTCGCCCTGGATCGGCTCGATGACGATCGCGGCGACGTACTCGGAGCCGACCTGCTTCTCGATCATCGAGATGACGCGCTTGGCGGCATCCTCACCGCTGAGCTTGGTGCCGGCCGCATCGTTGTCCCGGAACGGGTAGGACATCGGCGCACGGTAGACCTCACCGGCGAAGGGGCCGAAGCCGGCCTTGTAGGGCGCGGCCTTCGCGGTCATCGCCATGGTCAGGTTGGTGCGGCCGTGGTAGGCGTGGTCGAAGACGACGACGGCGTCGCGGCCGGTGTGGGCACGCGCGATCTTCACGGCGTTCTCGACCGCTTCGGCACCGGAGTTGAGCAGCACGGTGCGCTTCTCGTGGTCTCCCGGGGTCAGCCGGTTGAGCGCTTCTGCCACCTCGACGTAGCTCTCATACGGATTGACCATGAAGCAGGTGTGGGTGAAGGCCTCGAGCTGAGCCTTCGCGTTCTCGACCACGCGCGGGTTCGCGTTGCCGGCGGTGGTCACCGCGATTCCCGAACCGAGGTCGATGAGCTGGTTGCCGTCGGCGTCCTTGAGGATGCCGCCGCCAGCCGCAACCACATAGGCGGGCAGGCTCGAACCGACACCGGTCGCCACGGCGGACTTGCGACGCGTCTCGAGTTCACGGGACTTCGGTCCCGGAATCTCGGTGACGATTTTACGTTCCTGCGGCAGAGCTTCGCCGCCAATCTCGAAAGCTGTCATAAGGGGAACAATAGGGGTTCGCAACGGCTTTTGTCACTTACCGTCCGCAGGCTGAGCAGTACGTCACGCCCTGAGCATCGAACGATCATGATCGGAGCGTTTTCGGTACGGAATTCGTTGCGGCCCTGAGACGGATTCCGCGGCGGGTCGAGGACCGATTTCTCGGCGGCTCAGAGACGGAATTCGCGACAGTGCGCTGAGGCGGAATCGTGCCCGCCGGCGCCCCGGATCGGCACGGGTGCCACATCACGAGCGATCGCCCGCGACCCTGACCGGTCAGGGTCGCGAACCGACGCGATCAGCGGTGCTGATTGCGGGCGTCGACGTCCTTGTTCCGCGCCGGCAGGACCCGTTCGTGTTCGCGCACGGGCACGACGATCGTCTCCTGCGCGCCGACCACGCGGTCGCCGTCACTCATTTCGAAGCTCAGCTGCGCCTCGGGTGACAGATTGCGTTTGACCACGGCCAGACCGATCGGTCCGAGCTCCCAATGCACGGTCACCGAGGTCAGGGTGCCGACGCCGCGTTCGGATCCGCGGACCTCCGCGAGCGCCTCGGTGCCGGGGTCGGGGGCGATGTGCCCGGACCCGTCGAGGTGGACGAAGGCCAATCGCCGAGGCGGCTGACCCAGATTGTGCACACGGGCCACGGCCTCCTGGCCGCGGTAGCAGCCCTTGGCCAGGTGGACGGCGGTGCGCAGCAGGTCGAGTTCGCCGACGAGCGCCTTGTGGTCGACCTCGTTCCTCCCCGGCCGCCACGCGGCGATCCGCAGCGCTTCCCAGGCGTCGAACCCGGCCATGTCGAAGTCTCGGACCGACAGTCCCTGCAGCTCGGAGCGTTTGACGATGCCGATGACGAACGGGGTCTCGAGCCCCGGGTGTTCGGTGCCGGCGACGGACTGGCCGAGGTCGACCTGAGCGTAGGAGGCCGAGCCGGGGCCGATGTGCGGCCACGGGTCGGACCACAGCTGGGTCACCGGCAGCTTCTCAGGAAGCGCTGTCACGGCACCGAAGCACTGATAGTCGTCGCTGAGATCGTCGATCTCAACGCGCATCATGAAGACCATCTTGCGCAGGAAATCCAGCGTCTCATCGGTGGCCAGTTCGCTGATCGCCCACAGTGCCTCGCCGTCGTCGACGACCTTCAGCCACCCTTGGATGCGGCCGTTGGGGTCGAGGACCAGCGCTTCGGTGGACACTCCGGGAGCCAGAGCGTCGATCTTCTGCGTCGTGATCGAGTTCAGCCAGGTCAGCCGGTCGGGTCCGCTCAGACGCAGCACGCGCAGGTGGGCGAGGTCGACGAGGCCGTCCTTGTCCTCGAGCACCCGCTGCTCACGCAGGGACGCTCCGTAGTGGATGGGGGTCTGCGACAGTTCGCCCGCGCCCAGAACCGCGGTCGAGCTCAGCCCACGGGCGAGCGAGGACCGGCGCACCGCCTCGGCGGGGGTGTCGGTGTTCTCCGGCGACGGCGAATCGGAGGGAACGGCATTCGGCGACACAGGATCAGTCATCTTAAGACAGCTTCTTCAATCTGGCAGAGGAATGGGAGGCGAGTTCGTGGCCCATGGCGGCCATGTCCCAGGCCCACATGAGTTCACCGCCGACGAGGCCGTACATCCGCGTCGAGGCGGAGTACTCCTTCGCGGTCTTCGTCCTGGCCACGACGTCGGTGGCCAGGTCGATGCGCGGACCTTTGACGGTGCCGGCATAGAGTTCCATGACTCCGTGCGGGTGGACGACCTCGGCTTCGATCTCGAAAGCGTCGTCGTTCGTGCGCAGGGTTTCGACCGCGGCGGCAGAGGTGAAGCTCTGTTCGGCCGTGGGCACCATCATGCCCGGTCCGACGTCACCGTCATCGTGCTGACGCACGAGCTGCCAGATCCCGGTCTCCAGGGTCAGGGTCGATTCGAGTTCACCGGACTCATCGAGCAGCCATGCATGCGCGGTGTATTGGAGGAACGGGGTGCCCTCATGGGCGACGAAGTCGATGCGTTGGCCGAACTGCTTCTCAGGCGTGTCCGCATAGCCGACGACACCGACGCCTTCCCAGGACCCGATCAGCCAGGACAGGGGGACGAGCTCAGGATGGACCGAGGCATCAAGTTCGATCATGAGGGATCAGCGGTTGTCTTTGAACAGCGCGGTGACGACCTTGACTCCGACGCCCAGGGCACCGAGAGCGGCGAGGCCGACGAGGCTGGAGAAGACGATTTCGAGGGCAAGAAGATTTTCCATGCTCCCAGTCTACATTTGCTCAGAGTGCGATGCGTTCGAGGGCGTAGACGACGACTCCGCCGAGCGCGATGGGAGCGGCACCGAGGGCCAGCTGCACGGCGAAGCTGCGAGCCTTCTCGACGTTCTTCTTCACCTCGATGTTCTGCGAGGCTTCGAGGTTCGCCGCCTGGAACTTCGCATACGCGATGAGCCCGAGCATCCGGTCGACAGCGGCCACGAGCAGACCCATGATGATGCCGAGGATGAGAGCGGTGGGCCAGGTGATCGAATCGTCGAACACGAGCACGGACAGGATCCCGGCCACGGCGGTCGACATGGCCAGGGCCAGCGGCGAGGTGTAGATCGCCGGCCATGGCAGAGCGGTCATGCACTGCGCCGTGATGAGCGCGATGAGGCCGATGATGATGGCTTCCTTGTCGCCGGGCACCGTGATCGCAGCGACCCAGGTGCTCGCCGACAGGACGATGACGAGGCCGGAGACCTGCGCGGAGACATTCGCCACCGCGTAGGAGGCGCCGATGCCGCGGGTGAGGTTCTGCACGAAGGTCCACAGCAGCCCCAGGCCGGCGAGCACGGGCAGCCAGTCGAGATACGGAGCCGACTCGTCCTGCCATGCTGCGAACAGCCCCGCCATCCCGAAGACGGCAAGCATGATCGAGGTCGCCCGCGGCTGCGGGGAGTCCGTCAGGCGCGGCCACCCGTAGGCGACGCCGAGGACGATGAGTCCGGTCGCCAACAGGAACACTGAATAGCCCCAGTACACGGAGGTGCTGAGGGCCAGCACCAGTACCAGGGCGACGGCTACTCGAATCCATCTGATCACAGCACTATCGTGCCTCATCTCATTGCACGCACGCGATTTCGCCCCTGCCCCACCCGTCCCCTTCAGCCTCGGCGGACGCCGTCCCGCTCATTCCTTTCGACCTCGCCGGCCCCGTCCCACCCCGGACTCGCACGGTCGAGCACCCGCTGTTCCCGACGGTCCGACGTCGGGAACGGCGCACCGGTCTCGCTATAATCTGCACAGACGACGGGCGCCGAGGAGGTGGATGCAGCACATGCGGATTCTGCACATCTGCCCCACGGACAGACTCGAGGCCCCCATCGCGCCCGAATCCCTGCAGTACCTGGGCCATCACATCGACCGCCGCGGCGCAGATGAGATCGCGCACGCGCACCGCGAATCGCTGACCGCCGACGTCGTCATCGCCGATGCCTGCCTCGACCTGTCCCTGGCCCCGCGCATCGCCGAGGTGCTCACCGCGCGGAAGGTCACTGCCCCGATCATCGTCGTCCTCGGTGAGGGCGGATTGGCGACCGCCTCGGCGAAATGGAACGTCGCCGACCTCATCCTCACCACCGCCGGCCCCGCCGAGGTGGAGGCGCGGCTGCGCGTGGCCCGTGACCGTCACCTCGACGCGCAGCGGTCCGCCCCGCCCACCGGTCCGCAGGGCTGGGCCGGCCCGACCGCGGCCGGGAACCGAGGACTGTCCGGAAACCGAGGATTCTCCGGCAGCCGAAGCTCGGCCGGGTACGCCGGGGGCAGCGGCACGAACCGCACCGGTCAGCGCCGCCACGGCGATGACCCGTGGAACGCCGACGGCGAACCGCTGGTCGTCGTCACCGGCACCCTGCGCATCGACGAGACCTCATTCACCGCCGACCTCGGCGGACGCAGCCTCGACCTGACCTACCGCGAGTTCGCGCTGCTGAAGTTCTTCGCCATGCATCCCGAACGCGTCTTCACCCGTGACGAGATCCTCCTGGCCGTGTGGGGTGAGGACTACTTCGGCGGCACCCGCACCGTTGACGTGCATGTTCGCCGCCTCCGTGCCAAACTCGGCAAAGACCTTGAGAACGCCATCCACACCGTGCGCAACGTCGGCTACCGTTTCAGCGCCGACAGCGTCACCGAACCAGAGGACGTGAAGGCATGAGAATCCAGGCCAGCGGAGCGACCGCGAACACCCCGATCGACACCCTCACCGAGGAGGAGCTGTCCTTCCTCGACCGTGTGGCCGCCGCCGACGGAGCGCCCGAGATCTCCGGCGGGCTCATGGCCATCGCCACCGGAGAGGACACCGCCCACGCGGCGCAGACCGCCTCGTCCGTGTGGCGCGTCTTCGACGGACAGACTCTCATCGGCTTCGGCATCCGCGCCCTGCAGGGCGACCGTCACGCCGCCGAATTCCTCATCTCCCCCGACCACCGCGGGCAGGGCCTCGGCGCAGAGCTGCTGGCCCTGATCCTCGCCGAGGAGCCCGAATCCTGGTGCTGGTCCCACGGCGACCATCCGGCCGCGGCGCACCTGGCGAAGAAGCATGGGCTCGGCCGTGACCGCGTGCTCTATCAGATGCGCACCGAGGCGGGGCTGAGGCTGGCCGACCTGCCTGCCACGCAGGCGCCCGAGGGCGTCGAGCTCCGATCCTTCGCCCCCGGTGACGAAGCCGGCTGGCTGGCTGTGAACAACGCGGCCTTCGACTGGCACCCCGAACAGGGCTCCCAGACCCGCGCCGATATCGACACCATCGTCACCGCGGCCGACTTCGATCCCGACACCGTCGTGCTCGCCGTCCGCGACGGCGAGGTCATCGGCTTCCACCAGATCAAACTCACGGACACGGACGGGCAGGGCCGCCTCGGCGAGGTCTATGTCGTCGGTGTCGATCCGACCGTCCACGCCAAGGGTGTGGGCAAGGCGCTGACGATCGAGGGGATGCGGCGGATGGTCGCCGCCGGCGCCGAGGTCATCGAACTCTACGTCGAATCCGACAACGCCCCGGCGCTAGGCTTGTACGAGCGGCTGGGATTCCATGTCGCGGTCGCGCACGTGTCCTATGCACCGGCATCTCAGCCCATCGGTGCCGAGAGCACGAGCCCAGCGACGACGAGCGAGAAGGAGTAGAGCGTTGTACGACATCGCAGCAGCCGGCCAGGAGCTGGGTCTGCCCGATCCCGCGGACCGCTTCCTCGATCGGGAACTCAGCTGGCTGGCCTTCAACGAACGAGTCCTCGACCTCGCCTCGGATCCGGAGATCCCGCTGCTCGAGCGGGTCCGGTTCCTCTCGATCTTCGCAACGAATCTCGACGAGTTCTTCATGGTCCGCGTCGCCGGTCTCAAACGCCGCATCAACACCGGGCTGGCCGTGCCGAGTGTGACCGGACGGATGCCCGCCCAGGTCATGCACGACATCGGGGTCCGCGCGTATGAGCTGATGAGCCGGCACGCCGCGCTGCTCAAGGACGATATCGGCCCCCGTCTCGACGCGGAGTCGATCTCGAAGGTCCAGGTCGACGACCTCACCGCGGACGAACGCACCCGCGTCGACGCGTTCTTCTTCGGTCACGTCTTCCCCGTCCTCACCCCCCTCGCCGTCGATCCCGCGCACCCGTTCCCCTATATCTCGGGACTCTCGCTCAACCTCGGCGTGCTCCTGCGCTACCCGGACTCGGGCAAGGAGCTCTTCGCCCGCGTCAAGGTGCCCCCGCGTCTGCCCCGATTCTTCAACGTCGCCGCGGCGACCGACCGCCCCGCCGGACGCGACGTCCCGGCCCGGTTCGTCGCCCTCGAGGGCATCATCGCCGAACATCTGGGCACCCTCTTCGAAGGCATGGAGGTCGTCCACCACTCGACCTTCCGCGTCACCCGCAACGAAGACCTCGAAGTCGAAGAGGACGATGCGGAGAACCTGCTCAAGGCCCTGGAGAAGGAGCTGCTGCGCAGGCGCTTCGGCCCGGCCGTGCGGATGGAGATCACGGAGAACATCCATCCCCGCGTGCTCGAGATGCTCAAGGACGAACTGGGCATCCACGAATCCGAGATCTACCATCTGCCGACGCCGCTCGACCTGTCGGGAATGTCCGATATCGCCGATGTGCCGCGCGATGACCTGCATTTCCCGAAGATGGTCCCGCAGATGAACAAGGATCTGTCCCTGCGCGAATCCAGCGACCAGGTCGACGTGTTCGAAGCGGTGTCCCACCACGACATCCTGCTGCACCACCCCTACGATTCGTTCTCCACCAGTGTGCAGGCCTTCCTCGAGCAGGCCGCCTCGGACAAGAACGTGCTCGCGATCAAGCAGACGCTCTACCGCACCTCCGGCGATTCGCCGATCATCGACGCCCTCGTCGATGCCGCCCAGGCCGGCATCCAGGTGCTCGCCGTCGTCGAGATCAAGGCCCGCTTCGACGAGGAGGCCAACATCACGTGGGCGCGCAAGCTCGAACGCGCCGGCGTCCACGTCGTCTACGGCATCGTCGGACTCAAGACGCATGCGAAGCTGTCTCTGGTGGTGCGGCAGGAGGCCGAGGGGCTGGCCCGCTACTGCCATGTCGGCACCGGCAACTACCACCCGAAGACCGCCCGCGGCTATGAGGACTTCGGACTGCTGACGAAGGACCGCGCGGTCGCCGATGATCTGACGAAGCTGTTCAACCAGCTCTCCGGCTATGCGCCGCGGTCCGAGTACTCACGGTTCCTCGTCGCCCCCAGCCAGGTGCGCACGGGACTCATCGAACTCATCGACGCCGAGATCGCCAATGTCGAGTCGGGCGGCACCGGGCAGGTGCGCATCAAGGTCAACTCGATCGTCGACGAAGCGATCATCGACGCCCTCTACCGGGCGTCTCGTGCCGGGGTGAGCGTCGAAGTCTTCGTCCGCGGCATCTGCGCCCTGCGACCGGGAATCGAAGGACTCAGTGAGAACATCACCGTCCGCTCCGTGCTCGGCCGGTTCCTCGAGCACTCCCGCACCTTCGTCTTCGGCAACAACGGCGACCCCATCGTCTACATCGGGTCGGCGGACATGATGCATCGCAACCTCGACCGGAGGGTCGAGACGCTCGTGCAGATCGTCGACGACAGCCACCGGGACGAGGTCATCGAACTCTTCGACCTCGCGTTCGCCCCGACCACCTCGGCGTTCGAACTCGCCGACGACGGCAAGTGGACCCGGAGCACTCACGATGCCGACGGCAACACCCTCATCGACTACCAGACCGAACTCATCCGCAGACACCGGAAGCGGCGTCGAATCGGGGACGAGGCGTGAGCCGCTCGTCGGTCAGTTCGGCGCAGGCGTCGTCCCGGGTCAAAGCCGATGTGCTCGCCGCCGGCGCCGTCTGCTGGCGGCGCGGACCCGACGGCCTCGAAGTGGTGCTCATCCACCGTCCGAAGTACAACGACTGGTCCTGGCCCAAGGGCAAGGTCGACCCGGGCGAGACTCTGCCGGAGACCGCCGTACGCGAGGTCAAGGAGGAGACCGGCCTCGACATCCACCTCGGCGTTCCGCTGCCCTCGGCCGAATACACGGTCGGAGGAAAGAACCTCAAGAAGGTCTTCTACTGGTCGGCCGAGGTCAAGGGCGAAACCGTCTTCGCTCCGATGAACAGACGCGAAGTCGACCGGGCCGCATGGTTCCCGGTCGACAAGGCCCGGACCAAGCTGACGTCCTATGCCGATCGGGAGCAGCTCGACGCGGTGGAGAAGTTCGACTCCACGGATGCGCTGCGCGCCTGGCCGCTCATCCTCGTCCGCCATGGCAAAGCGTTCCCGCGGTCGAAGTGGTACGAGACCGAACATGTGCGACCGCTGCTCAAACTCGGCACCCGACAGGCGATGGCCCTGACCGGTCTGCTGGGAGCCTGGAAGACGAAGAAGCTCATCTCCAGCCCGTGGAAGCGGTGCATGGCAACCCTGGCCCCGCTGTCAGCGGCCAGGGGACAGCCGATCAAGAAAGCCCAGACGCTCAGTGAGAAGGCGACCTCGGCGAACCCGGAGAAGACCGCACGGTTCATCCGCAATCTGCTGGAGAAGGGAAAACCCGTCATCTACTGCACGCACCGCCCGGTGCTGCCGACGATCTTCTCCGTCTACGCCGAACATGCCCCCAAACGCGTGGTCGCGAAGCTGCCGAAGGACGACCCGTATCTCAAGCCCGGTGAGGTCCTCGTCGCCTATGTGCGCCCCGGCGCGATGCCGCGCATCGTCGCGATCGAACGCGTCCGCCCCATCGACAGCTGATCGAGGGATCTCAGCCCCTAGTGCGGATGAACGGATTCGCCTGTGAGGGTGAGCCGATCCGCTCGTGACGGTGAGCCGATCCGCTTGTGAGGACGGGCCGCCTCGGCGAAGGGACTGCCCTCAGCCGACGGTGCAGTAGGCGCCGTACATCAGCGGCCCGAGGAGGGTGGCGTCTGCAGCATCCAACTCGTCGGTGAGCCGCTGCGTGAGCGAGTCGATTCCGAGCTCATCGCCGGTCACAATCCCCTGCTGCTCGAGGTAGGGCAACAGAGCGGCCAGGGCATTCACCCAGCCGAAGCTCGGTGCCTCCGCCCCGCCGCCCACCGGTGCGCTCAAGGTCAGGTGCGGGTCGGGCAGCCCGGCGGAACGGTACGCCGCGAACAGGTCTCTGCCCATCCTGCTGTGGATTCCTATCGATGCGAATGTCTGCAGAATCAGTTCTCTCACGTGCTCCAGCAGCGGCGTCTCCGCACTCGCCCACACCTGTGCGACGTCGAGTTCGTGCATGACCAGCAGACCCCCAGGGCGCAGGTGCCGGCCGAGTCGCTCCACCACGTCGACGGGGCTGCGCAGGTGCATGAGCACGGCTCGGCCGACGATCGCGTCGAAGTCTTCGTCGAGGTCGAGGGTGCAGAGATCCGCCTCGGCAAACTCGATCTCTCGCCGATGGCCCAGCCGACTGCGGGCACCCTCGAGCGCCTCGGGATTGCGGTCGACGGCGAGCACATGCCCGTCCCGGCCGACGAGATCGGCGGCGATGACGGCGACGTCTCCGGCGCCGGTGCCGATGTCGAGGACGCTCATGCCCTCAGTGATTCCCGCTTCGATGTGCAGCTGCTTGGTCAGAGGGTCGAAGACGACCGACTGGTCGCGCAGTCGTGAATGTTCGCTCTCGGACTCGCCGAGGACATATCGGTTCTCATCCTTCATGGCTTCGACCGTAGGATCGGGGCCGGACCGGGACAAGAGATCGACGAACCTCAGGGGGCGTGTACGCATACGGCGGGCCGCCTCGGCGAGGGAATGCCGGTCCCGACAATGATCCTTTCACGAAAACGGCGCGGTCTGTGATCAAGCGCTCAAGGCGGTTCCAACCCTTCGCCCCTCGTTCACCTCCCATTCACGTTTCAACTCCTTGCACTTCACGCGTGATCTTTAGCGTGGAACACGAGCAATCGAGAACTCTCGAGCTGTGTCCACAACCATGAAAGGCATCTTCGTGAAGATGAAGCATCTCGCCCCCTCCGCTGCGATCCTCGCGGTCGGCGCCATCACCCTCTCGGCCTGCGGCGGCCAGTCCGCCACCGGCGAGGAGGCTTCGGGCGGCAGCAGTGACCTGCAGGGCACCCTGACCGGCATCGGCGCGTCCTCGCAGAAGGCAGCTATGGATGCCTGGACAGCGGACTTCACCTCGCAGAACTCCGGTGTGACCGTCAACTACTCCCCCGACGGCTCGGGTGCCGGCCGTGAACAGTTCCTCGCCGGCAACGCACAGTTCGCCGGTTCCGATGCCCACCTCGACGATGACGAGGTCAAGGCCGGTCAGGAGGCCTGCGGCGCCGACGGAGCCTTCGAGTTCCCCGTCTACATCTCCCCGATCGCCGTGACCTTCAACGTCGAGGGCGTCGATGAGCTCAACCTCTCGCCCGACACGATTGCGAAGATCTTCAAGGGTGACATCACGAACTGGAACGACAAGGCCATCAAGGCCGACAACCCGGACGCGGAGCTGCCTGATCTCAAGATCACCGCAGTCCACCGTGCCGACGACTCGGGCACCACCGAGAACTTCGCCGAGTACCTCAAGGCCACCGCCGATAAGACGTGGGACGCCGAGGTCGACGGAAACTTCCCGAAGGAGTACGGCGGCGAGGCCGCTCAGGGCACCGACGGCGTCATCCAGACGGTTTCGGACACCGACGGTGCCATCGGCTACGCGGATGCCTCCGCCGTCGGTGAGCTCAACACCGCCAAGGTCAAGGTCGGCGACGAGTTCGTCGAGCTCTCCCCCGAAGCCGCGACCAAGGTCGTCGACGCTTCGGAGAAGGTCGAGGGACGCGACGAAGGCGATCTCGCCTTCGACCTCGCCCGCGACACCACCGAGTCCGGTGCCTACCCGATCGTCCTCGTCTCCTACCACCTCGTCTGCTCCTCTTACGAGGACCAGGAGACCGTGGACATGGTCAAGGCCTGGGAGAAGTTCGTCGTCTCGGAAGGGGGACAGAAGTCGGCCGCCGATTCGGCAGGGTCCGCCCCGATCTCCGACGACCTGCGTGCGGAGATCGAGAAAGTCATCGACTCGATCAAGGTCGCGAGCTGACATTTGGTCTCTGACCTCGAGAAATAACCAGCCGGAGCGGCGCAGAGTCCCTGCGCCGCTCTTCGGCGCCTGTGAACCGACCAGGGTTCCACCACAAGTCACGTGAGGAGTACTTGTGCCGACCAGCACACCGATCACCGAGTCCGGCCCCACAGGTCCGGGCTCCGCTCCCGAGGCCGGGCCGCAGCCGCAGAGCTCGAGTCCCGCTCCTCGGCAGCAGAAGGCCGTCGTCCGCCCCGGCGACCGCATCTTCTCCGCCGCCACACTCATCGCCGGCATCCTGATCCTGCTCATCCTCGCAGGGGTGGCGCTGTTCCTGCTCGCACAGTCGAAGGACACCATCGCCGCGCAGATCAGCGATCCGGCGCAGATCACCGGCGGCAAGGGGTTCCTCTCCTATGTGTGGCCGCTGGTCATCGGCACCCTCATCTCCGCGGCGATCGCGCTGATCGTGGCGACTCCCTTCGCCCTGGGCATCGCACTGTTCACCACGCATATGGCTCCGCGCAGGCTCGCCCCGACGCTCGGCTACGTCATCGACCTGCTCGCCGCGATCCCCTCGGTCGTCTACGGCCTATGGGGCATCGCCCTGGCCGGGAACCTCACGGGCTTCTACCTGTGGCTGTCGAAGTGGTTCGGGTGGATCCCGATCTTCGCTCCGGCCGAGGACGGGTCCGTCTCGCAGACGGGACGCACGCTGCTGACCGCCTCCCTCGTGCTCTCGATCATGATTCTGCCGATCATCACCTCGCTGACCCGGGAGATCTTCCTCCAGACCCCGCGTCTGCAGGAAGAGGCGGCACTGGCCCTCGGCGCCACCCGCTGGGAGATGATCCGCATGGCCGTGCTCCCGTTCGGCAAGTCCGGCATCGTCTCGGCGACGATGCTCGGCCTCGGACGCGCGCTCGGTGAAACCATGGCCGTGGCCATGATCCTCTCCCCCGGCGTCCTCACCGCCTCGCTCGTCGTCAGCGGCAACCAGACCATCGCCTCGGAGATCGCGCAGAACTTCCCCGAAGCCGCGGGTCTGCGTCTGTCCGAACTCATCACGGTCGGCCTCGTCCTCTTCGTCATCACTCTGCTGGTGAACATGGGAGCCCGCGCCATCGTCGCCCGTACCTCGGTGAAGGGAAGCTGAGAACGTTGACCACCGCAGATACCGCCATCGCAAAGCCGAAGAAGCTGACCTCGAAGCAGCTGCCCAACGCCACCCCTTGGGTCGTCGCCGCCGCCTCGATCGTCGTAGCGACCCTCATCAGCCTCATCTCCTTCGGCGGCTTCAACATCCCCGTCGTCGCCGTGCTCGCGGGCCTCATCAACATGGTCGCCGTGTTCGCGGCATCCGCAGCCTACGAAGGACGCCGCAAGGCCGTCGACCGCGTGGCGACCACCGTCGTCACCTCGACCTTCGTCCTCGCCTGCGTTCCCCTCATCTCGCTGCTGTGGCTGACCGTGTCCAAGGGCGGGGCCGCCATCAGCGGCGACCTGCTCACTCGCACGATGCTCGGGATGAAGGGTGTGCTCGACCAGCAGTACGTCGCCGGTGAAGCCACCCTCGCCGGCGGTTTCTACCACGCCATCGTCGGCACCGTGCTCATCACACTCGCCGCCTGCATCATCTCGATCCCGATCGGTGTCCTCACCGCCATCTACCTCGTCGAGTACTCGAACAAGAACCGCCTGGGCAAGGCCATCACCTTCCTCGTCGACGTGATGACCGGCATTCCCTCGATCGTCGCAGGTCTCTTCGCCTTCGCACTCTTCTCGACGATCGCGAATGTGCTCATGCCGGCCTCGGCGGGAATCGCGAAGACCGGCTTCACCGCGGCTGTGGCCCTGTCGGTGCTCATGATCCCCATCGTCGTGCGCAACACCGAGGAGATCCTGCGTCTGGTGCCGATGGATCTGCGTGAAGCCTCGTACGCTCTTGGCGTGCCGAAGTGGAAGACGATCATGAAGATCGTCCTGCCCACCTCGGTGTCGGGAATCCTCTCCGGTGTCACCATCGCCATCGCCCGCGTCATCGGCGAGACCGCACCGATCATGGTCACCGCCGGATTCGCGAAGACCCTCAACTGGAACCTCTTCTCCGGCTGGATGTCGACGCTGCCGACGTTCATCTACGATTCGCAGCTGCGCCCCGTTTCCCCCGGTGCGGCCGCGCTGGCCAGCTCCGAACGGGCCTGGGCCGCCGCCCTCGTCCTCGTCCTCCTCGTCATGGTCCTCAACCTGCTCGCCCGCATCATCGCGAAGGTGCTGGCGCCGAAGGCCGGCCGCTGATGTGCGGCGCGGACGCGCGACGCGGACGTGCGACGTGATCTGGTCACGGTGCGGCCGCCTCGGCGATCATCACAGCGGCGCATGCCGGTCACGATTCTCTAGACTCATCACAATCCACGGATAGGAAACACAATGTCCAAGCAGATCGACATCAGGGATCTCGACATCTTCTACGGAGACTTCCGCGCCGTCGACGGTGTGCAGATGCAGATCAAGCCGCGCTCCGTGACCGCGTTCATCGGCCCCTCGGGATGCGGCAAGTCCACCGTGCTGCGCACCCTCAATCGCATGCACGAAGTCATCCCCGGCGCCAGCGTCTCCGGTGAGGTCCTCATGGACGGCAACGACATCTACGGCGCCGGCGTCGATCCGGTCAACGTCCGCCGTGAGGTCGGCATGGTCTTCCAGCGTGCGAACCCGTTCCCCACGATGAGCATCAAGGAGAACGTGCTCGCCGGCGTGCGGCTGAACAACAAGCGCCTGTCGAAGTCCGCGGCCGACGAGCTCACGGAACGTGCCCTGCGCGGCGCGAACCTGTGGAACGAGGTCAAGGACCGTCTCAACCTGCCCGGTTCCGGCCTCTCCGGCGGTCAGCAGCAGCGCCTGTGCATCGCTCGCGCGATCGCCGTCGAGCCCGAGGTTCTGCTCATGGACGAACCGTGTTCGGCCCTCGACCCGATCTCGACGCTGGCGATCGAGGACCTCATCAACGACCTCAAGGACAAGTACACGGTCGTCATCGTCACCCACAACATGCAGCAGGCCGCGCGAGTGTCCGACAAGACCGCGTTCTTCAACATCGCCGGCACCGGCAAGCCCGGCAAGCTCATCGAGTTCAATGAGACCTCGACGATCTTCTCCAACCCGGACAAGGAAGAGACCGAGAACTACATCTCCGGCCGCTTCGGATGACCTGAGCCGTGCCGGTCGCTTCGGGGACCTGAGTTTTCCGGTCGGGTCCGCCGACGCACGTCATTGTCTGGTCGTTCCACGGCGTTCAGCCGCTCTGAAACACCGCGGATCGACCAGAGAATCCCTTGAACGAGCTCACTCTGCGGTCGATGGGCTGCTGACGCCCTCGTCGAGTGGTGCTCGGAAGGCACGGACGAACTCGGGCAGCAGGGATGCGTCGCCGTCTGCTGTCACCGCTCCAGCCGCCACGGCTGCCTCCGCTTCACCATCGGCAAGCACACCCCGCAACCCCGGCCCACCGATGAAGAGCTGCGCGTGCGGATCAGCACCTTCGGCGACATCGACCCCGAACTCATGCACGACCGCATGGGCCTCTGCCGGCCCCGCAGTGACTTCGACGGTGAATGGCCGCACTGCCGCCTCGGTGCGAGATGACAGCAGAGCCGCAGCCAGCGAGCTGTCGGTGGGAACTTCGTCCTCGCGCGGAGCGGCCAGACGTCGAGCGCCCCAGCGGCCGAGTTCGATCAGCACCGGCCCGAGGTCCGAACCGTACTCGCTGAGACGATAGACGACGTTGCGCCCATCAATGCTGCGCTCGACGATCTCGGCAGCTTCGAGTTCACGCAGTCGTGTGGTCAGCAGGTTCGATGGGATGCCGGGAATGCCCTGCCGCAATTCATTGAAGCGCTTCGCGCCCACGAGAAGATCGCGCAGAATGATCAGCGACCACCTCTCGCCCAGAGCCTCTGCCGCCCTGGCCAAACCGCAGAACTGCCCATACGACTTCATGATTGACAGTCTAGCCAACATAGTTCACTATTGAAACTGCAGTTTACTTTTTGAACTGACATTTAATGCATCATGCTCGGCCCACACGACACTCGATGAGGAGATCATCATGAGCCGCACTGTCATCGCCGCACTGTTCCAATCGCTCGACGGCATCGCATCGGACCCGTTCAAATTCCAGTTCGACTCCTTCGACGAGGAGGTGGGACAGTGGATGAACACGGCCATCGGTGGAGTTGACGACTGCATCCTCGGCCGTGTCACCTATTCGGAGTGGGAGAACTACTGGCCGAACCACACCGAAGGCGAAGACGCACCGTTCGCCGACTTCATCAACGCGACGCCCAAGCACGTCGCCTCGAGGACTCTGTCGCAGGCGGACCTCCGATGGGAGAACTCCACGCTCATCCAAGGAGACCTCGTCGACTTCGTCCGTGAACTCAAAGGCACCGACGGCGGCAAAATCGCCGTCGAAGGGTCGATGTCAGTGGTCCGTCAACTCGTCGAAGCCGAGCTCATCGACGAACTGACGCTGGCCGTCCATCCGGTTGTCGCCGGCAGCGGACGCTCGCTCTTCGAGGGAGGCACGACAACTCGATTGGCATTCAAAGACGTGCAGCGCACCAGCAAAGGCAATCTGCTGGTCACATACGGACCATTCGCCGGACTGACCGCCGGTCCTACGGGCGGGCAGTCCGGCTGAACGGCACCTAGAGGGGCGCAGTCCGACGAGGCAGCCTCGACAGACGGGCTGGGTCAAGTGAACCGGCATCTCTTGGGCGCAGCTCGACGGCCGATGAGGCGGACGATTCCCGTCCGCCTCATCGGCCGTGGTGAGCACTCGCTGTTCGGCTGTCACGTCTGTACTTCGGCTATCAGTTCCGAGCTTCGGCGGTCAGTCGGCGTTCCCGATAGGCAAAGGTCGCCCAGCCGAGGGCCACGGCCCAGACCGGGAAGAGCAGCGTCGGCCCGATCGTCGCCCACCAGCTGTCGGCGAAGACTTCGGGCATGCCTGAGAAGGCTGTGCACACCAGGCCGACTCCGCCGGTGAAGATCGCCAACGACACGACCGTCGCAGGAATCGTCGCAAGAGTGATCGGCACCCGTCTCCCGCCCAAAGGACCGAGCCACGCAGGCAGCCGTTCTCCCCACTTCTGCACGAGCCCGAGTGTGAGCAGGATGCCTGCCACCGCGGCGAGGGCGAGCGCCAGACCCGAATGCCAGAGCCCCACGCGCTGCCCTTCGTCGAAGAGGCCTTGGCTCAGACCGACCGGAATTCCGAACGCCCAGAGAATCCGAGTCAGTGCGTAGAAACCCGGAACGACGACGGCCACACCGACTGCGACCTTCGCACTGGTCGAGACCGCGGTCGAACCGCTTCCTTCGGCAGGCGAAGGCCCGTCGACCGCACCGGCATCTCCGGCCGGATGCCGGTCACTGCCCCTGCTCAGCCCTACCCGACGCGACCGTTCGGCGACGGCCCAGACGACGAGCCACAGCACCGGACCGATGAGCATGATCGCCTGCCAGATCACTGGAGCCGGGATCGGCGGGAACTGCAGGCTGAGCGTATAGCCGAGGTAGGCCAGCAGCAGGGTATCGGTGAAGAAGACGGTGATGACTGCGGTGATCGCGAGTGCGACGATCCCGAGGGCCCGGACCGCGGAATGTTCGCTCAGTTGTTCCCGCACACGGGCCACGGTGAGCGGAACCGCAGAGAGGACGAAGCTCAGCAGAGCGACGAAGCCGACGACGCCGGCCATGACCGATGTCGGGAGCGAGGCGATTGCCGAGGTGAACGCCCCGTCTTCGGATCCGGCCAGCGGTGCGCCGACGGTTCCCAGTCCCCAGAGGACCGCCATGACGAAGAGGAAGAGCGACCACGCCGAGGTGGCCGCAAGTCCCGCCCGAACAGCGACGAGTGCGGGTTGTGATGGATGATGGACTGTGTGGTGGAGCTGTTTCTGTGTCATGCCTCCACATTCGCCCCCGCAGACCTGCCACGGTCTCCCCCACAAGGGTGAACCCCGTCCCCGAGCGGGTGAAGTCCGATTCGGGCTCAGTGCGTGATGAATCCCGATTCGAAGGCCAGGATCACCGCCTGCGTCCGATCTCTCGCGCCGAGCTTCGACAACAGCGAACTGACGTAGTCTTGACCGTCTCCGCCCCGAGGAACATCTCAACGGCGATCTCGGCGTTGCTCATCCCCCGCGCCATCAGGGTGAGAACCTCCTGTTCCCGGCTGCTCAGCTGAGCCGAACTCACCAGGTCGACGTGTCGGACCGACCGTGCCGCCATGTCCCGGATCCTCTGCGGATAGAGCAGCGCCTCTCCCCCTGCCACGGTATGCACCGCTCTGATCAGCTCGTCCGGCTGAGCGCGTTTGAGGACGAAGCCGTCGGCTCCCACACGCAAGGCCTCGAAGACGTAATCATCGCTGTTGAAGGTCGTGAGGATGAGCACCCGGGGCGACTCCTGCCGGTCCACGAGCAGCCGCGTGGCCTCCAACCCGTCGAGTCGGGGCATGTGCACATCCATGACGACGACGTCGGGACGCAGCCGAGTCACGAGATCCACCGCCTCCGCCCCATCGCCGCCTTCCCCGACCACTTCGAGCCCCGGATCGGAGTCGATGATCGCGGCCAGTCCCGCGCGAACGAGCGGCTCATCGTCGATGAGGATCACTCTGATGGCCATGGCACCTGTCCCTCCGAATACGGCAGCCTCACCTGCAGAACCCATTGTCCGCCATCGACTCCCCAGGCCGCGTTCCCACCGAACAGCGCAGCTCTTTCGCCGATGCCCACGAGTCCCCGTGATTCCCTCGCCGAGGCGGCCGCCCCCTTCAGATCGGACCTGCCCTCGCTGACCGTGCCGAACACGGGGCCGGTGGCCCCGCCGGCATTGCGCGCAACCACCTGCACGCAGTCCGCGCCGAAGTCGATGGTCACGTCGAGGCCCGGCGTCGTCGCATGCCGCAGCGAGTTCGTCACCGCTTCACGCACGATCCGGTGGAGTTCGCGGACCACCGCCGTGGGCAGTCCGGCGGCGTCCCCGCTGATGGTCAGCCGGGTGGGGTGCCCGATGGAGCGGGCTTCTTCGGCCAAGCGGGTGATGTCGAGCATCGTTGGCCGAGGCGGCCGCGCACTTCCGCTGTCACCGTCGTCCGCGATCCCTCCGACATCAGCCTCGGTGCCGGCGATGGCGCCGGCGCCGCCCACCAAGTCTTCGATCTCGCTCACAGTGCCTTCGGCATCTGCCTCCGCGCGCAGCAGCGCGAGCACATGATCCAACTCAGCCACGGCGTCACGGCCGGTGCGAGCGATCTCGTCGACGGCCGCCTCGGCGAGTTTCTCATCGTGGTGCAGGGCACGCTTGGCCACCGCTGCCTGCATCGTCATGACGGTCAGGGCATGGCCGATCGAATCGTGGACCTCACGGGCGAGGACGGTGCGGCGGAAACGACGGACGCGATCGGCCCCGGCTAGCGCAGCCCGGTCAGCTGCAGAGGGGCCGAGCAGGATCTGTGCATAGTGCGGCAGGAAATAGCCCTCGGTGATGATGAAGGCAGCGAGGAGGAGAAGAACCAAGGGCGCCAGGATCTGGATGAGTCCGGCGGGCAGAACGACGGCGGGCTCGGTCCACGGGCCGGCCGACGAATCCCCGCCTCCGCCCGTTGGCCCGCCGGTGGAACCCGCAATGCCGAGGAGCCCGTTCGACAGTTCCGAGGCCTGCTGCGGATCGGCGGTCATCAGCGAAGCGGAGGGGATGACAACAACCACGGTGAGGAGGAGCAGTGCGCCGGCAAAAGCGTGGCCGAAGTAGAACAGGGCACCGCGGACTCGGTCGGAGGCGGTCGGCCGCCTCGGCGGGGTGGGGATGGACAGTTCGAGGAGCTGCTCGGCCAGGGTCCGCTCGAGCGCGCGGATCACTGCCAGGAACGCGGGAATGCACAACAGGATGAAGACGATGATGCCGAAGACGAAGATGCCCAGGGCCAGGGACCGGTCGCTGGCCTCGTTCCACGCGGTGACGACCCAGATGATCACCGCGATATAGGGCACGGCGACGACCCCGCCGATCAGAAGGACCAGCAGTCTGCGCCACAGCTTCACCGCCCAAGCTCCCATCGCCACCAGACTACAGCGACGGACTGACACGACGATTCTGCGCGCAGCAGCCATCCGAATCGGCATCGGCTCCGAACCATCGATACCAGTCACCTTTGAGAAAGGATCGTCATGAATATCTCGATGTCATCACAGTCGCCCGCAGCCTCACACAGCACGCGTTCGCAGGTGCAGATGGTCTCGGGGCTCTTCGGCGCCGTGTTCCTGCTCGTGGGCATCCTCGGATTCGTCCCGGGCATCACCGCGAACCTCGGTTCGATCAGCTTCGCCGGACATCATACGGATGCGGCGCTGCTCGGTCTCTTCCAGGTCACGGTGCTCCACAACATCGTCCATCTGCTGTTCGGACTCGTCGGAATGCTCGGGCTCCGCTCGCGTGCACTGGCGAAGAACTACCTCATCATCGGCGGCATCATCTATGCGGTGCTGTGGATCTACGGAATGGTGATTCCGATGGAGTCGATGGGCAACTTCGTCGGGCTCAACACCGCCGACAACTGGCTGCACTTCGTCCTCGCGGCGGCCATGATCACGACCGGGATCGTCTTCGGTCGCAAGCCTCGAGTCTGAT
This sequence comes from Brevibacterium sp. FAM 27836, assembly GCF_051351055.1. NCBI lineage: Bacteria > Bacillati > Actinomycetota > Actinomycetes > Micrococcales > Brevibacteriaceae > Brevibacterium > Brevibacterium sp. FAM 27836. The sequence goes on along the minus strand of NZ_CP195711.1, from coordinate 2,487,989 downwards.
CCTTCAGATTCCTGCAGCCGCTTTGACGATCCCTCCCAGGCCCAGCGCCAACAGCGCTGCGGCCGGGATCGTCAGCAGCCACACGCCGAACATCGGCAGGAAGTAGCGGGCTCGGGCGTGGCCCTTGCGTCCGGCGTATTGGGTGCCGAGGATCGACGAGCCCAGGACGAAGGTCAGCGACACGGGCACGCGCATGACCAGAGCCGCGGTGTACATGAGGATCGAGGCGGCACCATCGGCGATGGCGGATTTCAGCGGATCGAGCCGGACCATCCGCACTGACAGGGTCTGGACCACCCGCCACCCGCTCAGCCCGGTGCCCAGTGCCAGGGCCGCGGCAATGAGGAGGCGCACGGGCCAAGAGATCTCGACGATGGACAGGCCGTCGTGCGGGGTGGCCTCGACCGCGAGGATGCCGACCATGACCAGGGCCGCGACCTTCTGCGCATCCTGGACTCCGTGGACGAGCGACAGGGATGCCGTGAGCACTGAGTCGACCATGCGCGCGCCGCGAAACAGCGGTTTCGGCGGAACGGAGGCGAGGAACTTCGACAGCACGAGGGTCAACGCCCACGCGAGGATGAACCCGAGAACGGGTGAGAGCAGCAGCGGCCACACGACGGAGTCCATCGCCTCACCGGTGTTGACGGAGAAACCGAACACGATTCCGGCACCGAGCAGTCCGCCGATGAGACAGTGCGTCGAGGACACCGGCAGCGCCAGGAAGTAGGTGAAGAGACTCCAGATCGTCGCGGCCACGAACGCGACGAGCAGACAGGTGAGAATGAGGTCGGCGGAACCGGAGAAGAGCACGATCTGGTTCGCCACGACGATGGCGATGCCCTCGCCGAGCAGCGCCCCGATGAAGTTGAAGACCACGGCCAGGCCCAGTGCCCACTTCGGGTTGAGGGCCCGACCGACGACGGCATTGCCGATCGTCAGCGCAGCGTCATGGAAGCCGTTCGAGCCGGCGAAGATCACCCCGGCGACGATGACGGCCACCAAAAGCAGCTCCACGGACTACGACTCCTTGATCGCGATGGCCGCGACGACCTTGCCGAGCTCCGTGAACCCGTGAGCGGCCCGGACGAATGCCTGCCCGAGCTGGGACACGGCCGCCATGTACGTGAGTCCGCGTTTGGAGTTCGGCACCGCATCCGACATCCGCCACTGCAGGGTCTCGACTTGGTAGGTCAGCCGGTTGATCGCGTCGACGTAGTCCCACTGGTCGAGTTTGCCCGGCATGCGGGTGATCATCCGCGAGGTGTGGTCGGTCTGGTTCGACAGCACCGCCAAGGTCTCGGGCACGCCGGACGGCAACGGGTCGAAGGCTTCCGAAGCGAGGACGAATCCGACCCCGTGCAGACGGTGGCAGATGTCGCGCATGTGGTGGCTGAGCAGGTAGAGGTCATTGCGGTCGAATGGAGTGATGTAGTTCTCGCGCAGCGCCCGCAGCATCGCGCCCATGTCCTCATCGGCTCTGTCCCCGATCTCGCGGAGACGATCGGCCACGTCGCGACGTTCGCTGATTTCGATGCCGGAGAGTTCGGCGAGCACCAAGTTGCATTGCCGCATCTGTGAGACGAGAGCGGACAGCCGCTCATAGAAGACAGTGTCCTGCGGTACTCGCTTGAGCCGCATGCGCTCCTCCTGCCCGGGGCCCGGACGAGCCGGACGAATATGCATGATGCCTCAATGATATGTGCCGGACGCTGAACCGAGAGCGCCTCTCGGCGGAAGGCCGCTCGAAGCGGCTGAATTTGGAGCCCGGGGCTTCAGCGATCCAGCGTCCGGTGGCCCGAAGGCCACCCCCTACGATACTCGTTCACACGCATGAGTCCACCGCCGAGGCGGCTGTTGGTTCGTTGAGAATCTCACAGTTGACTTCGGGGGCACGTGGGAATATCGGCAGGGCCGGGGCCGGGCGCCGGCCGGACCGGGGGCGCGTCGGCGCGGCCGGACTGGGTAGCCTCGGCGGGGCTGGGTTCGTGTTCACACGGTCAGTCGAGGCCGCCTCGGCGGTGAGCGACGGCCGCGTCGGAGAGATCCTGGGAGAGTCGGCTCAGTCGAGCGCTGACGTCGTTGTCGTCCGTGCCGGCGGCACAGATGGCGACGAACGCGGCGGCGCGCAGCAAGGCGATGACGACGTCGCCGCGGAAAGCTCCGGCGAGGATCTCGTCGATCGCCCGCGCCACCTCATCAGGGCCGGCGGGCAGTTCGACGCCGGCGAGGATCTCGTCGTATCCGATGCCGTCAGTGACTCTGCGCTGTCCGTCGGCGAACATCTCGGACAGGTCGCGGGGTGCAGACGTGATCCATTCGCGCAATGCGTAGAGACGCCACAGGGCGCCGGGCGCTGAGACGGCTGGGGCAGCCGACCACATCTCGGCGATGATTTCGAAACCGATGTCGTCGGCGAGTTCGATGAACCGTCGGGTGGCTGCCTCGTCGCGGTTGCCGTCGGCGTCGCCGAGCAGCAGCGCGGCGGTCGCGTGCGAGGTTTCGGACCGGGCTACAGGATCGTCGGAGGCACCGACGGAGTCGAGGTCGGCGAGGGGAACGGGGCGGTGGAAGGGTCGCTGTGTCATCGTCAAGGCAGTCTAGTCCGCCGGCGTGCGCGGTGACCAGGACCCAGATCACAGCCGGGCTTTTGTCCGACGGTCAGGGTTCGCTCCCCGAGCTCACAGTGGCGGCTATTAAACTTGCTGGTGATTCGTGTCTGCGACCCGCAGTCGCGAGTGACCGATACGAGGAGGAACTCTCGTGGCAAAATCATCCGTGGCGAAGAAGGGCCTCGACAAGGCGGCGAAGCTCGCAGTCAATGAGGACGGCACCCTCAATCCTCGCGCCCAGTCGATGTTGTCGCGTCTGCTGTCCGTGCAACGGCCCGTCGCCCTGGCTTATGTGCGCAGTCTGCGCCGGAAGCATCCGGAAGCGACGCCCGAGGAACTCATCGCGATCATTCGCAGGCACTACCTGACTCTGACGACTTCGGGCGGCGCAGCGGTGGGCGCGACCGCCGCCGTGCCGGGCCTGGGAACCACGGCCGCCCTCGGCGTGGCCAGTGCGGAGACCGCCGGATTCCTCGAAGGCACGGCGCTGTTCGCCCAAGCGATCTCGGAGATCCACGGACTGCCCGTGGCCGATGCCAAGCGGGCGAACGCTCTCGTGCTCGGCCTCATGCTGGGCAAGGACGGGAAGAACCTCGTGCAGCGGTTCAGCAAGCAGAACGGCGGAGTCGAATCCATGTTCGGCAGCTGGGGCGCCACCGTGACCAAGCAGCTGCCCGGTCCGCTGGTCGACCTGCTCGTGCGCAAGCTGCGGAAGACCTTCATCCGCAAATTCGCCGCCCGCGCAGGCGGCTCCTTCGTCGGCCGGCTGCTGCCGTTCGGAATCGGTGCCGTCATCGGAGCCGTCGTGAATGCGCAGATGGCACGGAAGGTGGCCGCGGAGTCGAAGGAAGCCTTCGGTGCAGCTCCGACGATCTTCCCCATCGAAACCGACCCCGAATACGTCGCCCCGAAGAAGGACCGCAGGCTGCTCGCTAGCCTCAAGAACGTCTCCGCGCTGCTCGGGAAGCTCAAGAAGAACAAGGCCATTGAGAGCTCGGTCATCGACGAGGCTGCGGACGAGGATCTGTCCTCTCCGGACTCATTGCCTCAGACCTACACCGGCCCGGATCGACCCGAGCTGGAGAAATGAGGGAAGCGGTGTTCGACCGCGTCCTCTGGTTTGAGTAATGGGGTCACGTACCTCTAATATTATTGAGTCTCCAACTGTCGTGTTCCGGCTCTGCCGATCAGTCGAGTTGGGACGGGGCCTCTAGCTCAGTTGGTAGAGCAACGGACTTTTAATCCGTGGGTCGTGGGTTCGATCCCCACGGGGCCCACCCCCTGCCCCAGGTCAGAACGGGTGCTGAGGTCGGCGGTTCGGTTCATCCGAACCGCCGACTGTCATTTGAGTGCGATGTCAGCTCGCCCTCACTCTCACGCACGAAATCTTCCACGGGTTATAGGCCAAAATGTGTGTATGGGCAGGGCGTGTCGATGCTGGTTCTCACCGGGTTCTGCCGCCCCAGCCCTTCTGGATCCCATTGCCATCCTCGAGGCTGAATCCCGTCCCGTAGAGGAGATTCGTCTCCTCTCGGCCCGTGTCGGGTTTCACCACGTTCGGGACGCTGCGCGGTGGTGTCCACGCTCGTGGAGTAACGAACGACCACGGGTCCTTGGGTGCCTCGGTGCGCAGATACAACAGCCAGTCGACTCCTCGGCGGGCATGATCGATGTTCAGTCCTCGATGGGCTCGGAGGAAGTCCTTGATCGCTTTGTTCGGGCCGCCCTCTAATGGGTTCGTAGTCTTCGCGATCGTGTAGTCGTCTTCGGCTAGTTCTAGCCACGTGAACAGTTGCCGGTCGCGGAGGAGTCCTGTCAGCAGGTTGTGGGCTCGACGGGTCCGAAGATGCGTGTACCACCAGCGCTGTCCCGGCTTCACGTGTGCCGGTCGGGGTGTTCCTGACCGCACCTGGGTGCGGTGTTTGAGGAACGACTCCCATTTCGCTTCCCAGGACGTGAATGCGCCTGTCCACTTCGCGGCTTCGTCGAGGCTGGTGACCTTCGGCAGCATCTTGAACAGGCCGAGGAGTTCCTTGTTCGCCGGCAGGACAGGCCGCATGGTCAGGTACCGATGTGCGGCCTGTCGGATGTGGAAGTGACACCGTTGGATACGGGTGGTCGGCCAGAGTCGCTTGATCGTTGTCGTCAATGGTCCGTTGCCATCGACGATCGCAGCCACCGGGGCGGGGATGCGGCTGATGAGGGCTGTCCAGGACGCGTTCTTCTCCTGGTCGCACCATTGCCAGTCGATGACGTGAGTGCCGGTGTAGGCGATGAGCACGCACCAACCGTTGAAGTAGGTGCCGTCGAGCATGATCTGGTCATGGATCTCGCCTGTCAGGACCACCCTGGGGGTTACGTTCCAGCACCATTGAATCTTTCGCGTGAAGGTACGAGTGCTGGAAGCGAAATCGCCTCGTGGCTGCGTGCTGGTCAACCATGCGATGAAGCTGTTGAAGTCTGCCTTCTTCGCCGAATCGGTGCGCTTCTGAATCGCTGAACAGCCGCAGTGTTTGCACCGCCACCTGGTGCGTCCGGCACCGGTTTTGCCATTCTTGACGAGCTTGTTTGCACATACACCACAGACGGGGTGATTTCTGGGATTGGGCACTGAACATGGTTGCAGAGCATGTTCAATCCAGTCTTGCCCTACTGGCTACTGGGCAAGCAGGCCATCCTGTACACACATTTTGGCCTATAACCCTCTTCCACCGGGTCGGCGGGCCACGCCTGTCGCTTCGAGACTGGGCTCCATTTGGATATTCCTCGACGCGCCCACATTCGTCCTGGAACCGCGGTCCCACGACCCTGCTGGTGTAATTGGGAGATGACTTCGTTCGCACCCGCGTTCGCATTCGCGCCGAAAGCCACCGGTCCCGGCTCACGTTGATCACCGCAGATAGGAAGGATGTCCATGCTGAAGACTCCGGAAGACGTCGTCACCGGATGGGAAGACGCGTGGAACCGAGCCGATGCCGATGATCTGGCTGATCTGTTCGCTGAAGACGCCGAGTTCGTCAACGTGGTGGGCCTCTGGTGGCACGACCGAGCGAACATCCGCGACGCACACGCATTCGGCTTCGCCCACATCTTCCCGAACTCACGGATCAGCATGGACGAACCGAGAACTCGCCTCGTCGGCACCGATGCAGCAGTCGTCCAAGCCGGATGGCACCTCACGGGCCAGGTCACACCCGCTGGAGAGCCGGCCGGTGACCGCCGCGGAGTATTCACCTTCGTGCTCGAACGCAGCAAGGACGGGTGGATCGCCGTCACGGCGCAGAACACAGATATCGAACCCAGCGCACAGACGCACATCAATCTGCCCGAAGGTCGCAGCGCGATCCACTACAAGAAGCGAACCTCCGACTGACCGGACCCGAAGGAAAGAGCCATGACACTGCATCCCGGACTCGAGGTCGTCTCGGGTCTTCTCGGAACCTGGCGTGGTGAAGGCCACGGCGAGTATCCGACGATCGAACCATTCGACTACGCAGAAGAAGCGACGTTCACCGACGTCGGCAAACCGTTCCTCCACTATGTGCAGAAGACCTGGTCACCAGCCGGAGCGCCGATGCACACAGAGACCGGCTACCTGCGGATCGTCGACGCTTCACAGGTGGAATTCGTGCTTGCCCAGCCGACCGGACAAACCGAACTCGCCGAAGGCCCGCTGACCGTGACGGCCGATGGCTTCACCTGCGAGCTGCGTTCCCAGGTCAACTGCGCGAGTTCGGCAAAGCACGTCGAGTCGACCACGCGGCGAATCGTACTGTCCGCAGACGCCCTCACGACCAGCTTCGCCATGGCCGCCGTAGGCGTGCCCATGAGACACCATCTGGCCTCGCAGATGCACAGGATCGGCTGAGCCTGCGCGACTCAGCCGATCTTGCGTGTATTCAGTTCTCCGTGGTCGAGTGCGAATCGGCCTGCGCCAGTTCGCTTGAAGTCGGCGACCCGGGCAGCCGCGCGAGATAGTGCATCGTTCCGTTGATCTTCTCGGCCTCGCGTGGGTGTCTGTGCCGCAGCACCGACCAACCGGTGGCAGCCAGACGGCTGGCTTCATTGGGTTGACCGGCTTTGCCCAACGCCCGCAGGCTCTTCGCCAATACGGCAGTCAGTGAAGCGACCAACTCGTCAGCGTCTGCTGCCGTCAAATCTGCCTGCATGCGGTCACGCAGTCGGTTCGGTCCGACCGATGCGCACCTGCCAGCGTTCCGGGCCCTCCTCGATCGCGTCCCAGGTGAACTTCCCAGCCTGTTCGGCGGCGAATTGGTAATACAGAGGCTTCGGGTCATGGTCGTTGACGAGTACGAATGCATCGCCGACCGCAAGGTTGTTGTACGTCTCGAAGATCAGCTCGTGACGGCGTGCAGGAACCTCAGCTCGCACATCCAGTTCGATCTCCTTGCTCATGGCAGTTCCTTACCTTTCTTATATGTGGATTGGGAGCAGTGGTAAGTTTCCGACCACTCCGGGGATGCGGGGCATGGCTGTCAGGTGTTACCCGCTTGATGCATGGTCGAAGGAGATTGGCCACCTCGCATCCCGCAACGGCTCGACCGCTGATTGAGAAACGCGACACGATCGCTGTGTAAGGACACGACGGCGTGGCTGTTGAACACGGGGTGGAACACGTCCACACTTACGAAAGGAACCGTTATGGCCGACCTGTTCGCCGGCATCGACGCCGGCAAGTCCCACCATCACTGCGTCGTCATCGACACCGACGGCAACAGGCTTCTGTCGCAGAAGATCACCAACGACGAAACCGTCATCACGAACCTCATCGACGAGGTCAACACCCTCACCGATCCCTCGGGTTCGGTGACGTGGGCGACTGACCTCAACCGGGGAGGAGCCGCGCTGTTCATCGCGCTCATGGCCTCGCACAGGCAGACGCTGCTCTATATTCCCGGGCGCACCGTCTACAACGCTGCCCGCACCTACCGCGGCGACGGGAAAACCGACGCTAAAGACGCCGGAATCATCGCCGACAAGGCCCGGATGCGCCGCGACTTGCAACCCATCCGACTTGGCGATGACATCGCGACCGAACTGCGACTGCTCACCGCTCACCGTACCGACCTGGCCTGCGACAAAACGCGGGCGATCAACCGGATGCGTGCCAGCCTCGGTGAGTTTTTCCCCGCCCTGGAAGCCGCGTTCGACTACTCGACTTCGCAGGCTGCCCTGCTCCTGCTCACCGGATACCAGACCCCAGCGGCGATCCGCCGCATGGGCGTCAAACGCCTCACCGCGTGGTTGAAGAAGCGTGGAGCCAGGTCGGCTGCCCGAGTCGCTGACATCGCCGTCGAGGTCGCCGATAAGCAGCACACCACGGTGCCCGGCCAGGACGCGGGTGCGATGATCGTGGCTCGTCTCGCTGCTGAGATCCTGCGACTGGCTGATGACATCACCGGTATCGAGAACCGCATCGAGGACCGGTTCCGTGAGCATGCTGATGCCGAGATCCTGCTGTCGATGCCCGGATTCGGACCCCTCCTGGGCGCAGAATTCACCGCCGCGACCGGGGGCGGAATCGACCAGTTCGACAGCGCGAACCGATTGGCCGGAGTCGCGGGCCTGGCGCCAGCGCCCCGGGACTCGGGGCGCATCAGCGGTAACCACCACCGACCGAAACGCTACGACCGCAGACTGCTGCGGGCCTGCTACCTCGCCGCGCAAGTGGCATCGCGATGGTGCCCGGTATCGAAGGCGTTCTACGACCGACAACGGGCTGAAGGCAAGAACCACAAACAAGCGATCCTCGCCCTGGCACGCCGACGCATCAACGTGCTCTGGGCGATGCTGCGAGACCGCACAATGTTCGGTCAAGGAATCTCCCCGATACCGGGGTGAAGCACTTGACAACTTCATTGAGATTCTCCTTCGTCACGCGTGGGACTTCACTTTGCATTTTTCACGGTACCATTCCGTGTTTATTATGCTAGCGCAACCCACATCGTCGGTACCCGGCCTGAACTGCACGTTCGCAGACACACTCACCGAATCAGGTAATGAGATGTCAGCGAATCGAAGGGCCGCCGAAGACCTGCTGAAGCGGGATCGAATCGTCCTGCCACGGGGTGAGGATCCATGCGACGAGGTAGGCACCGATTCCCAGCACGGGGAGCAGGAACGACGCGAGGACGATGAGGCGCATGAGCCAGACATTGATGCCGGTCACCTCGGCGAGGCCCCCGGCGATACCACCGAGGATGCGGTCGGGCCCGCGTCGGAAACTGACTTTGCGGATGGAGTCGAAGATTGAGTTCATACCTGAGACTCTACGGACCCGTATGTGCTGAGGCACTGGTGCTGACCGTCGAAGCAGAGTGAGGGAAACCGGAGTCCGCGGTCCTCGGTCATCGTGCTCCCTCGAAGGCCGGTTCCTCACGCCGAGCGAAGTCCGGGGCGTGCTCGGGCGTGATGCCGACACCGAGGATTCTCGCCGGCACGCGCGTGAGTGCGGGAAAAGTCGTGAGCAGCCACTCGATCGGTGCAGGTGGGCGGATGGGGCGCCGACCGTGGACGGCGGGTTCGACCATCCGGTGGATGCCCGACTGCAGAATTTCGACGGCACGGGTGGTCGGCAGCCGTCTGAGCTGGAGACGTCGCAGATCCGCCGGGCTGACCGTTCCTGAGCGCAGCGGTTCTGCGAGCACCCGGGCGACGGCGACTCCGTCTTGCACCGCGAGGTTGACCCCGACTCCCCCGAGCGGACTCATCGCGTGCGCCGAATCGCCGATGCACAGCAGCCCCTCGGCGAACCATCGCCTGGCCTCGTTCCGGCGAACGTCGAGAAGCTTCACATCGTCGAGTTCGACGGCGCCGACGTCCCCGGCAAGCTGCGGGTAGGTCTCGGCGACGGCGTCGCGCAGCGCCTCGATGCCCTCGGCGCGGAGTCTGGCGTCGGCACCCTTCGGGATGATGCGGGCGATCTGGACATGACCTCTGCGCGGGATCGCAACGAAGACCTTGCCGTCGCCACCTCGCGGGGCCACGGAGTCGGGCAGATCCGCCTCGGTGTCGATGCGGAACCACCACACGTCGATCGTCGACGACAGCTCACGCACGGACAGCCCCGCCTCGGCGCGGGCCTTCGACCACCGGCCGTCGGCGGCGATGACGAGCGGGGCCCGGAACTCGAACGGCCCTGCCTGGGCGATATCAGATGGTCTCGCGGCGGCTCCCTCTGTCGGGATGGTGCCGGCCTCGGTCGGAGGCACCGCCTCGGCGGCGGTGCTGCGCGCACGCAGACCGACCACACGATCGCCGTCCCAGATCAACGAGGTGGCCTCGACCCCCATCCGCAGGTCGAAGTTCGGTTCGGCTTCCCCGGCCTTCGCGAGCAGGTTGAGGAAGTCCCACTGGGGTGCGATCGTCATGAACGGGTGGGGCAGGTCGAGGCGGGTGAAGTCGGCGAGGAGGACATCGTTGCCGTCTCGTCCGGTGAGTGTCACGCCTTCGACGCGGCGGTGAGCGATGCGGGCGAACTCGCGGTAGAGTCCGAGCTCGTCGAGCAGCCGCAGGGTTGAGGGATGGATGGTGTCGCCGCGGAAGTCGCGGAAGAAGTCGGTGTGCTTCTCGATCACCATGACCTTCACCCCGCCGCGGGCAAGCAGAAGCCCTGCGACGACGCCGGCCGGACCACCTCCGGCGATGATGCAGTCTGCGTGTTCGGTGTCGGCCATGACACCCTCCTCCGCTGGTTGGTTCCAGTGTCCAGAGTAGACCTCGGGGCTGCTGCTGGGTATAGGTCTCGGGCGTCGGTCTGCGGGACCGCTACGCCGAAGCGCACTCCGGCAGCCTGTGCCCTCAGGTAACATCCAGTCATGGCTCCCACTGTCCGACGCCCCGTCCCCGCCGATGCCGCCGCCATGGCGCGCGTCCATGTCGACACGTGGCTCGAGACCTACCGCGGGATCATGCCCGACAAGCTGCTCGACGCCCCCGACTTCATCGATCGACGGCGGCAGATGTGGACCAACATCCTCACCGAGGCGGCCCCATCTGCGTTTATCTGCGCGGCAGCCGAGCACGACGGTGAGATCGTCGGCATCGCCATGTCCGGTCCCCCGCAAAACGATGGCGAACCCGCCGGCGGAGGCACCGAGGCGCTTCGCCCCGAGGATCGGCACCTCTACGTCCTCTATGCCTATCGATCCGTACACGGAACGGGTGTCGGGCAGGACCTCCTCGACGCCGTCCTCGACCCCTCTGCAACAACGGCTCTGTGGGTGGCCGACCCGAACCCCCGGGCCCAAGCGTTCTATGCAAAGAACGGGTTCGTCGCCGATGGAACCGTCAAGACCGACGAGTACGACGGCGTCCGCGAGGTGCGGATGGTGCGGCCGGGACGGGCTTGATTCGCTTCAGGTAACGCGAAACTCGAAAAAGTCGTCTCCAGCGACGTCTTTTTCGAGTTTCGCGTTACCTGAGGCCCTGTCAGGTCCAGACGGTCCGTTCCTGTGCACTCAGCTTCCCACCGGCACCGAGGCGGCCGAGCGTGAGTGCGCCATCAAGCGGCCCGCCGGCGGGCTCGAGGATGGTGACGTTCGGGTGCAGACGTGCTGCTTCGGTGCGGAATCCCTCGACGAGGCGGCCGCCGGCGGCCGCGAGTCCCCCGGTGAGCGCGATGCGGATCGGCGAATCGGCAGTCCGGCCGTGCAGCGAGAATACGGGAGCACTGGATGTGCTGCCCTCGCCAATCGGGAATGATCGGCCACCGGAGTCGGCGGCGCGTGCCACGGCGAGCGCGCTGCGGGCGGCTTCTCTCCCCGCCTCGCGGAGCAGATCGGCAGATGCCGCGTCGCCGGAGCAAGCACAGTCGGCGATGTCGACGGCGAATTCGGCGAGCAGCCCGGCTCGGTCGCTGCGCGTATAGAACTGGCTCGGCCACGTGGCGGGAGAACCGAATCTTCGGGTGGCCGCCTCGAGCAGTGTGCGCCCGTGTTCGTCGATTCCGTCGTGAGTGCGCAGAGCGAGTTCGAGACCATGACGTCCCAGCCACGCTCCTCCCCCGCGATCGCCGAAGAGGTGGCCCCAGCCGTCGGCTCGCGACCAGTCGGCAGACCAGTTACCTGTCTCGTCCGGGCCCGGATGGGAGATGGCAATCGCCCCTGTTCCGAGCACAGTGATCGCACCACCGCTCCCGCCGAGCGCTCCGAGCTGGGCGGTGACTGCGTCAATGGCTGCGACCGCAGGCACACAGCGGTCGGCTGAGATCTCCGCCAGGACATCGGACGGATCCTCGGCAAGAGAGGCGATGCCGGTCGCACCGATGCCGATGCCGCCCACCTCGCAGAAGCGGTCAGTCCACGTCTCCGACGCCGTTCTCACAAGTTCCCGGACGACATGAAGAACGTTGCTGCCGCTCGGCCCGATCTCGATCCGCGGGCCGGTGAGTTGATCGATGACGCGTGGGGCAGAGCCCGCTTCATCGACCTCGCCGAGCGCGGCGCGACTGCCGGTGCCGCCGATGTCGATGCCGAGGATCAGGGTCATGCGCCCACGGTACCCGGGCCGGCGTTGTCCGGTCCGGAGCTGTCACCGGCTTCGGACGATGTGCTCGTCCCGACGAGTTCGGTGATCGCGGCTCTGACCGAACCATCATGGGACTCCAGTGTCGAAGCCGCCCGAGCGGGGGCCGCCTCGGTGAAGGAGACGACGATGGCGGTCTTGAGATCGCCGTCGCAGCGTTCCAGCAGCGACCTCGCTTCCGCTTCGTCGAGGTCAGCGGCCTCCCGAAGGATGCGGACGGTGCGTTCGCGCAGCTTCTCGTTCGTCGCGACGACCGAGACCATGAGGTTGTCCCACGTCCGCCCCAACGCGACCATGAGCGCGGTCGAGAACCCGTTGAGGGTGAGCTTCTGCGCGGTACCGGCCTTGAGCCGCGTCGATCCCGTGATCACCTCGGGCCCGGTGTCCAGCACGATGTGGTCCTCGGCTTTGTCGGCCAGGGAGGCATACGGGTTGTTCGAGATGAGCACCGTGTGCGCGCCCGCGGTCCGAGCCGCGTCGAGTGCCCCGCCCACGTAGGGCGTCGACCCGCTGGCGGCAATGCCGATCGCCACGTCATCGGGTCCGAGTTCGGTCCCGACTGCGCGTCCGTCGGCCTCGGAGTCCTCGGCGTTCTCCACCGCGTTGACCAGGGCCGCCCGGCCGCCGGCAATGTGCCCGATGACCCGGCCGGGTTCGAGGTTGAACGTCGGCAGGAGCTCGCTCGCGTCGAGGACACCGAGCCGACCCGACGTACCGGCGCCGAAGTAGTGGACACGACCGCCTCGGCACAGGCGCTCTGCCGCAATGTCGACGAGCTCGGCCAACTGGGGCAGGGCCGCGGCGACCGCGTCGATGACCGCGCGGTCTTCGGAATTGAGCACCTGCAGCACCCCGAGGGTGTCGAGGTCGTCGAGTCCGGAGCTCGCGGGATTGCGCTGCTCGGTCGGCGAGAGCCGACGCTGGGAGGAGGTCATGGACGGTTGCTTCCTTCCGCCTCGGCGATGGTGGACTCTTCGACGACCCGCGTCTTGTGACGCAGGCCGAGCAGGCCGCCGACGACGAAGGTGACGAGGACGCCGAGCAGCGGATACCACTGCCACGCCACCCACACCTCACCGGTGACGTACTTCTCCATGACGAAGAAGAACGCGTTGACGGCCACGGCCAGAGCGAATGCGATGTTCGCGTCCACGGCCCGGGCCCGCTTGTTGACGATGCCGAAGACGAACGCGCCGAGCAGACCGCCGTACGTGATGCCGGCGATGCCGAGGGCGAGGATGACGATGTTGCCCTCATCGGATTGGAACACGGTGGCCGGAAGGATAAAGGCCACACCCCAACCGATCGTCGCCCAGCGCCCGACCGTGAAGCCCTGCTCATCGGTCATCGGGGTGCGCTTGAGCTTCGCATAGACGTCGTTGACGGTCGAGGACGACAGTGCCGAGAGCGAGGAGGACAGCGTCGACATCGCGGCGGCGAGGATGCCGGCCAGCAGCAGCCCCGAGACTCCCGTGGGCAGGCCTTCGATGATGAATCGGGGGAAGATCTCGTCGTCGCGGGTCAGACCGAGATCGGCGGGCAGCGCGTGGTTGTAGTAGGCCCAGAGAGCGAGTCCGACGGCAAGGAAGACGGCGAACTGGACGACGACCACGACACCGGACCAGATGAGGGCCTTCTGCGCCTCGAGCTTCGACCGGCAGGAGAGCAGACGCTGGACGATGAGCTGGTCCGAGCCGTGGGAGGCCATCGCGAAGACAGCACCGCCGAGGAAGGAGGGGATGAACGACGTGTCCGCGGAGAGCGGGTTGCCTTCGAAGACGAAGACGTTGAGCTTGCCCGCGTCGATCGCGTCGGTGAGCCAGCTGCCGCCCACCGCCGCAGAGATGACGACGATCGTGAGCAGACCGCCGATGACGTAGAGGAACATCTGTGCGACATCGACCCAGACCACGGCCTTGATGCCGCCGATGAAGGTGTAGGCGATCGTGACCACGGACAGGACGACGATGATGACGAAGTAGTTCGTGTGGATGCCGAGCCCGTCGAGGATGACCTTGACGGGGATGGCGCAGGCGAGCACCCGGATGCCGTCGGCGAGGAGACGGGTGAAGAGGAAGGTCACACCCGCCGTCGTCTGGGTCGAGGTGCCGAAGCGCTTGCCGAGGTAGGCGTAGGCGGTGACCATCTCACCGTCGTAGTAGCGCGGAAGCATGAAGAAGGCGACGATGACGCGGCCGAGGATGTAGCCGAAGCCCAGCTGCAGATAGTTGAGGTCGCCGAGGTAGCTCATGACCGGAATGCCGATGACCGTCAGGGCACTGGTCTCGGTGGCGACGACGGACATGCACACCGCCCACCACGGCAGGTCGCGGCCGCCGAGGAAGTAGCCTTTGAGGTTGCTCTGCTTTCCGCTCAACGCCAGTCCCAGCCACGCCGTTGCGACGAGATAGGCGATGATCACCAGGAGGTCGATGATCTGCATTGGTCTCTCCTTGATAGAGGGGGTGGATCGGGTGGGTCGTGTTGTGGTCGGGGTGGAATGCGCTGCTGGATGGGACGCCTGATCAGTCGGTCAGTCTCAGTCGGTCAGTCTCAGCCGGATCGGTCGTCGGTGGAGCGGCTCGGGCAGGCGCAGCGGCCCGGACCCGGGGGTGAATCGCCCGGCGATGCGCGGGCCGGTCGCCCCGGTCAGGCTCGGTTCGGTGCCGTCGAGGCCGTGCCAGCTCAGCCACCCGATGAGTGCCATGAGCAGAGCCTCCTTGCTGCCTTCGGGCAGCCCGAAGGCGACGTCGGTGCTCGTGAGTTCGACCCCTGCACCCAGTTCCTCGCCGAGGAGGCGCATGAGCTCCGGGTTCCTCGTCCCACCCCCGGAGGCGATGACGGTGGTGACGTCGTGACGTCGGCACGCCTCGGCGATGGTGCGCGCGCTCAGCGCAGTGACCGTGGCGATCTGATCACGCTCGCCGAGGTGAGGGTGGGCGTCGAGGAAGGAGTCGAGGTAGACGGCGTGGAAGAGTTCCTTGCCCGTCGATTTCGGGGCCGGGAGCCCGTAGTAGGGCTCGGTGAGGAAGTCGCTCAGCAGCGCCTCATCGACGGTGCCCGAAGCGGCGAGCGCGCCGTCCCGGTCGCAGTTCTGCGTGCCGTCGGTGATGTGGCGGGCGAGGACGTCGATGAGCGCGTTGGCCGGTCCCGTGTCGAAGGCGATGGGGTCCTGACCGGGGGCAGCGACGGTGATGTTCGCGATCCCTCCGAGGTTGAGCACCGCGGTGGCAGCAGCGGCATCGGCCAGCAGCAGGGAGTCGAGCATCCCGACGAGCGGAGCGCCCTGACCGCCGGCGGCGACATCGCGGGAACGCACGTCGGAGAGCACGGGAACGCCGAGCCTCTCAGCGATGAAGGCCGGCTGCCCGAGTTGGAGGGTCGAGGTGACGTGCCCGTCGCTGATGTCGTGCCGGACCGTCTGCCCGTGGGAGACGACGAGGTCGGGGCGCAGGTCGTGCTCGGCGCAGAGTTCGGACAGAGCCTCGGCGGAGAAGCGTCCGAGCCGAGCGTCGACGCTGCTGACCAGGGACAGGGGAATGTCGGCCGGCTGCAGGAGGCGGAGGATGTCGGCGCCGAGCTCCTCGTCGAACGGGGTTTCGCGTTCAGCGAGGATGCGCACGTCCAGAGTGCTCGGGTCCGCGCCGACGAGGTCGGAGCCGACGGTGGGGTCGGGCAGGAACTCGGCGATGACGAGGTCGAGGCCGTCGGCGGAGGTTCCGGTCATGAGTCCGGCGATGATCATGGCTGGTCGTCTCCCGTGTGGTCGGGGTTCGCGTGGTCGGATTTGTTGTCTGTCGGTCCCGAACCGACGGGTGTGTAGTCGGGGTTCACATGGTCGGTTTCGGTGTCGGTTGGTCCCGAAACGACGGATGTGCGGTCGGGGACGGTGAGTTCGGTGCGGACTTTGTAGCGATCACCGCGGTAGACGGACCTGACGAACTCGAAGGGCACATCGCCCGAGCCGCGGGAGGTGCGTTCGAACAGCAGCGCGGCGGAGAGTTCGTCCACGCCGAGATGCTTGGCCTCGGCAGCGTCGAGAAGAGTCGGTTCGATCGTCTGCACGCTGTGGTTGAGGCTGATGCCGAAGCGCTCGCGAAGCAATACGTAGAACGAACTGTTCTCCAGGTCCTCGGCGCACAGCCCCGGCACCAGGGAGGACGGGACATGGAGCTCTTCGAGGGCGATCGGCTCCTCGTCGGCCAGCCGCAGGCGCACGATCGCCACGACCTCCTCGCCGGCATCGAGGTGGAGCCTGCGGGCGATGTGCGCTCCGGCCGCAGCGGTGTCGAAGCTGAGCACACGGGAGCCCGGTCGCATCCCGCGGGCGAGCATGTCCTCGGTGAAGGAACTCGCGGCCAGCGGTTGGTCGAGCTTCGGGCCGAGGGCGAAGACCCCGGTGCCGTGCCGACGCCTCACGACGCCTTTGGCCACAAGTTCGTCGATCGCCCGGCGCAGGGTCATCCGTGAGATGCCCAGCGTCTCGGCGAGCTGGCGTTCGGGCGGGAACTGTTCGCCAGCGACCATCTCTTCGAGGCGGTCGAGGAGCTGATCCCGGATGGAGTGGAACTTCGTCACCCCACCATTGAGTCACAGGTCACACACTGAATTCAAGACCACTGGTCTATTTTGTGCCGCAGAGCCGACGGAGCCGCGCAGCACGCGACGCGGTGAACCCAGCCGAAGCGGAACTGGGTGAGGCCGGGCCGGGCGGCGCGCGGCGCGGCTGGGCGTTCCGCCTGTCACCACTCACGTAAATTCCGTGCACGCACCTCTCAAGTAACGCGAAGCTCGAAAAAGTTCTCACTGGCGACGACTTTTTCGAGCTTCGCGCTACCTGACGCACTTTCCGCCTGAGGGATGCCTTGGGCGGCGGATTCTGAGTGCCCGACGGTGGCTCCCTGACGGCGGTCAGACGAAGAGGAGCGAGAGCAGGAAGGCGAAGATCAGCCCGAAGACGCTGACGAGGGTCTGGACCATCATGTGAGTCTTCGTCGCTTGGCCGATCGTCATGCCGAAGCTCTCCTTGACGAACCAGAATCCCGCATGGTTGACCCAGTTCAGGCCGATCGAGCCCGAACCGATCGCGATGACGACCAGAGACACGTATGCCCCGGAGTGATCACCGATGAGAGGTGCGACGATGCCGGTCGCCGAGGTGATTCCCACAGTCGCCGATCCTGTGGCGAACGACAGCAGGATGCCGATGAACCAGCCGAGCAGGATGAGGTTCATCTCCAGGTGAGAGGTCGCACCGACGACGGCGTCGCCGATTCCCGAATCCTTGAGCACCTCATTGAAGGCACCACCTCCGCCGATGATGAGAATGACTCCGGCGATTGATTTGAGACTGCCGCCGAAGGAGCTGCGGATCCGCTCTCCGCCCATGCCCGAGGTCCACCCGAGCGCAATCGCGGCGAAGATGACTCCTGCCAGCATGGCGATGACCGGGTTGCCGATGACCTCGGCGACGGGTTCGAAGGACGATTCCGGCGCCACGAGCTGCACCACGGTGTGCACGAGCATGAGGACGACGGGGACGAGGACGGTGACGAAAGCGAGCCAGATGGGGATCGTTCGCAGCTCCCGTGAGTCCACCTCGGCGCGGGCTCCGGTGTATTGGTCGATGAGGTCGGCGGTCGGTTCGAGCTTGACGCGCGGGGCGATCCAGCGGGCGTACACCGGGCCGGCGAGGATGACGGTGGGAATCGCACAGACGAGGCCGAGTCCGATCGTCGTTCCGACGTTTGCGCCCAGTCCGGACACGGCGATGAGCGGTCCCGGGTGGGGCGGGACCATGCCGTGGAGGCAGGCGAGAGCGGCGATAGCGGGGACGAGGATCCGCAGGTACCACAGCTTCTTCTGGCCGGTCTTCTTCTCCAGCTGGGACGCGACCGCATAGATGACCGGAATGAGAACGACGAGGCCGACCTCGAAGAACATCGGGATACCGATGATGAAGGCGACCCCCGTCATGATCCACGGGGCGACCCTCGGTGAGGAGTGCTCGATGACGAGGTTTGCGATCCGCTGGATGGCGCCGCTGTCGGCCAGGAGCCGACCGAGCATCGCGCCGAGGGCGACAACGACACCGGTCTCGCCGAGGGTGTCCCCGGCTCCGGCGACGATCGTTTCCGGGATCTTGCCGACCTCCTCTCCGGCCGCAAGCGCCGTCACCGCAGAGGTGATGAGGAGGGCGAGGAACGGATGCAGCTTCGTCTTCCAGTTGATGAGGAGGATGAGAAGCGCGATCGACGCGAAGAGAAGCGTCACGAGGTATGCGGTTGAGCCAATCACTGGCGCAACGTTACGCCCCGGCCTACGGGAGTCAGACACAAGGGGTTCACGCGGGACCGTGAAGTCCCTAGCATGAAGCCATGACTGCATATACCGGACAGAACCTGACTGCCGCCCTCAACAACAATGGTCTGGCCGACTGGCAGGCTCGGAATGACACGATCAGCACTCGACTGCTCACCGGTGATTTTGCGACCGGCCTCGACCTCATCAATAAGATCGGCGCAGCCGCCGAGGATGCCGGCCACCATCCCGACATCACCCTGACGTTCCCCCACGTCGACATCCAGCTGACCAGCCACGACACGAATGCCGTAACCGAACGCGACCTCGACCTCGCGGGCACGATCAGCGAGCTGGCCGCCTCGGCGGGGGTGAAGGCGGACCCGAACGCGGACTGACGGGCGCAACCGCCACCGCACCGGGCACCGACAAGCTGGGGCCACGAACGGTACGGCCGAGTACGAACCGTGCCTTCGGGTGCGGTCCGTACTAATCTGGGGATACAGCCATCCGCGCGAAACCCAGGAGTACGTGTGCACCTAGCCGCCGAGAACCGCTACGACTCGATGACCTACCGCCCAGTCGGCCGGTCCGGGCTCCTCCTGCCCGCACTCTCACTGGGGCTGTGGCACAACTTCGGTGACGACGTCGCCTTCCAGAATCAGCGCGATATCGTCCGCCGGGCCTTCGACCTCGGAATCACGCACTTCGACCTCGCGAACAACTACGGACCTCCTCCGGGCTCGGCCGAAACCAACTTCGGACGACTGCTGCGCGAAGACCTCCTCCCTTACCGCGACGAACTCATCATCTCGACGAAGGCCGGATGGGGCATGCACCCCGGCCCCTACGGCGGTCCGGGCGGCAGCCGCAAATACCTGCTGGCCAGCCTCGATGCTTCGCTGCGCAGGCTCGGGCTCGACTACGTCGACATCTTCTACTCCCACCGCCCGGACGCCTCGACACCGCTCGAGGAGACGATCGGCGCCCTCGACACGGCAGTCCGTTCCGGGCGTGCGCTCTACGCCGGCATCTCCTCGTACTCCGCCGCCGACACTGCCCGGGCCGCTCAGATCGCCAGGGATCTGGGAACACCGCTGCTCATCCACCAACCCTCCTACTCGATGGTCAATCGGTGGATCGAAGACGACGGACTGCTCGAGACCACGGAGGGCGAGGGCCTCGGTGTCATCGCGTTCTCGCCTCTCGCACAGGGCCTGCTCACGGACAAGTACCTCGGCGGTGTCCCCGAGGATTCACGGGCGGGAAAGAGCACCCCGTCGTTCAGGGACGGCTTCCTCAACGCCGACAACCTCGCACGCATCCGGGCTCTCAACGACATCGCGACCGCCCGCGGTCAGTCCCTGGCCCAGATGGCCCTGGCCTGGGCACTGCGAGATGACCGCGTGTCCTCCCTGGTCATCGGGGCCAGCCGGGTCGAACAGCTCGAGCACAATGTCGCGGCCCTCGACGCAGCGCCCCTGAGCGCCGAGGAGCTCAAGACAATCGACGAATACGCCGTCGACTCCGGCGTCGACATCTGGGGCGATGCCCGCCGCAGCACCGCGCAGTGACGTGCCGGCGCTCACCCGGACCGGCTCATCCGCCTGTGATACCGTAAGCGCCGACCTCCCAGACGACCGGCAGGAGCCCCGATGAGCGACGAACGCATCCCCCGTGAGGATGCCGAGCCCATCCCTCACGGTGGCGAAGAGCCAGAGGAATCGGAGAGCGCACAGGAGTCATCAGACTCTCCCACGGAGAACCCCTGGGCCGCGATCAAACCCTGGAAGGGCAAAGCCCAGGGCCTGGACAAGCTGTTGCTGTTCATCATCATCGGCGTCCCGCTCATCTATCTCGGGCTCATGCCGTTTCGCCCCTGGATGCTCGTCCACGCCCCGGTCGCCCAAGAGTTCATCAACGGAGCGAAGACCTCGATCGTCGCCGCGGCCGCCTATGCCCGCGTCGGCGAGATCCCGCTGTGGCTGGTCATCGGCGCCGGATTCATCGGCATGGCGAAACTCGATTGGGCGTTCTGGCTGGCCGGCCGCCGCTGGGGTGACGGGGTCCTGCGGCTCTTCGCGCAGAACGAACGCCAGCTCAAACGCATCAACCAGCTGAAGAAGATCCCGAACTGGGCGCTCTTCCTCATGACCGTCATCTCCCGCTGCCCGGGCATTCCCGGCACACTCGTCTACCTCGCCGCCGGATGGACGCGGATGCGTCTGTCCCTCTTCCTCGTCGCCGACCTCCTCGGCTGCGTGGTCTTCACCCTCATCTGGACCGCGCTGGGCTACCAGCTCGGCGAGACCGCCGTCGACGTCCTCAAGGTCATCGACAAGTACGCGCTGTGGCTGACCCTGGCGCTCATCGTCGGCATCTTCGTCTTCAGCTTCGCCAAGGAATACCGCAAACAGAAGAAGACGCAGGCTGCCGACGACAGCTCCGGGGGCTGACCGTTCGGAGCCGGTTCAGGCCCCGAACGACAGGAAGGTCTCGCGCATGCGCTGCGGATCCGCCTGCTGCCCGCTGAAGAGTTCGAAAGCGTCGATGGCCTGATTGACCGCCATCCCCGAGCCGTCGAGCGTACGGCACCCCTTGGCCCTGGCCTCGGCGAGCAGCTGCGTCTCGAGGGGGAAGTACACGACATCGGCCACCCACGTATCCGCGCCGAACACCGAGGTGTCGACGGGCGTGCCCGGGTAGGCTTTCATCCCCACCGGGGTGGCGTTGACGATCCCCCTCGCCGAGGCGGCCGCCCCCGCCAGCTCATCGAGCCCGATCGCTCGCGCCCGGTTCGGAGAATCCGCGGCCTCCCCGATGTCCGCGGCCAGGCCCGCGGCCCGGTCGACATCGGTATCGGCGATGATGAGCTGACCCACCCCGATTTCGGCGAGGGCGAACCCGACCGCACGGCCGGCTCCGCCCGCACCGATCTGCACGACCGCCTCGGTGTCGGCGCCGTCCAAACCGGCACGGAATCCGGCGGCGAAACCCGTGACATCGGTGTTGTACCCGGTCGTGCTGCCCTGCTCATCGATGACGACGGTGTTGACCGAACCGATGCGCGCCGCGACCGGATCGACGGAATCGAGGAGACCGATGACCTGCTGCTTGAACGGGTGGGTGATGTTGAGCCCGTTGAACCCGAGTCGGATCGCCGCAGTGAGCAGTTCGTTAAGCGTGGCGCTCGTAAGGCGACGTTCGGCGACGTCGATGGTGCGGTAGATCGTGGGGATGGAGTGGGCGGCGCCTTCGTTCTCATGCATCCGTGGGGTGCGGGAGGCGGAGATGCCTTCGCCGATGAGGCCGAGGAGGAGGGATGCGGTCATAGTCTCGCTTTCGTGTTCAGAGTGAGGTCGATGAGGATCTCCACCGCGTGGACGTAGCCTTTCGCGCCGGCTCCGGCGATGACGGCTGAGGCCACGGGTGAGAGAAAGGAATGGTGGCGCACGGCTTCCCGCGCATGCGGGTTGCTCAGGTGCACCTCGATGATCGGATGATCGTAGGACTTCAGCGCATCGTGCAGAGCCAGGGAGGTGTGCGTGTACGCTCCGGCGTTGATAATCGCCCCGACCGTGGAGTGCCGGGCCTCATGAACGGCGTCGATGAGCCCGCCCTCATGGTTGCTCTGGATGCAGCGAGTAGTCAGTCCCGCCTCGGCCGCGGCATCGGTGCACATCTCCTCGATGTCGGCCAGGGTGGTGCGGCCGTAGATCTCAGGTTCGCGTTCGCCGAGGAGGTTGAGGTTGGGTCCGTTGAGGACGAGGATCTCGGGCATGCTCACCTCGGGAATCGGGCCGCGATGGCCGCGGCGGTCTCGGTCAGTTGGGGGACGAAGTCGATGAGCTCGTCGAGGGTGCGCCGGAAGACCGGAGCCGCGAGCGCCAGAGAGGCCAGCAGTGTCCCGTCGAGGTCGAAGACGGGCACGGCCAGGGCGTTCATGCCGATGTCATTCTCCTCGGATTGGCCTGCCCAGCCGTCGGTGCGGATCCGCTCGAGTCGAGACCGCATCTTCGCCGGGTCGGTGATCGAGTTCGGGGTGCGGGCGACGAGGTCGAGAGCCTCGATCGTGGCGTCGGCGTTCGGGTCATGGGCGAGCAGGGCCTGGCCGAGCGAAGAGGTGTGCAGCGGAGATTCATCGCCGGGGTCCGTGGTCGTGCGGAACTGCGGGCCGTCGACGGTGAGCACTGTCAGTGCGGCGTTTCCGCGGCGGATGGCGAGGATGCTCGATTCGCCGGTGGTTTCCGTCAGCTCCCGCAGCAGTTCCTTCGTCGCTCCGGACAGCCCGCGTCGATGCGCGACCTTCTGGGCCAGCCGGAAGACCTCCATGCCGAGGGTGTAGATCTTCGTGCGTGCGTCGAAGTGCGCGTACCCCGATTCGACGAGCCCGCCGAGGAGGCGATAGGCCGTCGAGAACGGGTAGCCGGTGACGTCGGCGGCCTGGGCGGCGCTGATTCCCTCGGGAGATTCGCCGAGCAGGTCGAGCATCTCGAAGGTCTTCGTCACCGCGTTCGAGCCCTTGGGCGGCATGCTTCGCCTCCTTGCGTTGCTGGATCGGATCGATGGTGCCGGGTCGGGTGTCCGTGATGCAGAATTCCCGTGGCGCACGTTGACAGACTATGTCATCTCAATCACACTGTAAACCACCATGTAACAATTGTTGCCACACTATGGCAATTAAACGTCGATTCGATGAGCCGATGACGCACCCAGTGAATGAGAAATGCGAGGAGGCATGAACAACGCGATCGAGGAAGCTCGCCCGCCGAAGACGCCGCTTCGTGCGGCCCTGTCGAGCTGGACGGGTTCCGCACTCGAGTACTACGACTTCGCGGTCTACGGGACCGCAGCCGCACTGGTGCTCAACACCCTGTTCTTCCCCGAGACCACCGCTCCGGGAATCTCCATCCTCCTGGCCATGGGCACCGTCGGCGTCGCCTACGTGGTCAGGCCCTTGGGCGCCCTTGATTCGTCCTTGGTTTGATGGAGGGTATGCGGTTACCCAAGAAAGGACTACCCTCAACACATCATGCCTACCTCGAAATATCTAGCAGAAGTACGTGAACGAGCTACCCGGCTGGCTCTCGAGGCCCGCCGAGACCCCGAGACTCGAAACGGTGCCATCGCCCGCATCGCCGAACAGACCAATGTGAACAAGGAAGCCCTGCGCAACTGGGTCAAGAAGGCCGAAGCCGCCAACCTGCCCGTCGAGACCGAGGACGTCCAGGCACGGATCCGGCGGCTGGAGAAAGAGAACCGGGAGCTGCGGAAGTCCAACGACATCCTCCGATCAGCGACCGCGTTTTTCGGCAAGGCGGAGTTCGACCGCCTACAGAAGTGATCGTCGCCTTCATCGACGAGAACAAGCACCGGTGGGGAATCGAACCGATCTGCCAGGTCGTGCGACAAGACCTAGGCATCAGCATCGCCCCATCGACGTACTACGCCTTCAAGAACCGTCCGGTCAGTGCTCGAGCCCAGCGCGACGCGGCGCTCAAAGAAAGGATCATGGCTATCCATACTCACCGCCGCAACAAGGTCTACGGCGTCCGCAAGATCCACGCCGAGCTGACAAGGACCTATGGCCCTGTGGCTCGCTGCACAGTCGAGAGACTGTGCCAGCAGCTGGGAATTCGCGGTGTTGTTCGGGGGACGTTCCCACGGACGACGAAACCCGGTCCCGAGACGAAACGACCGGCTGACCTCGTCAAACGTGACTTCACCGCCACGGGGCCGAATCGTCTCTGGGTCGCGGATCTGACGTACGTTCCCACCGAGGCCGGCTTCGTCTACGTCGCGTTCGTCCTCGACGTCTTCTCCCGGATGATCATCGGCTGGCAGACCTCGACGCGAATGTATACAGATCTCGCCCTCGATGCTTTAAACATGGGCATATGGGGCCGTAAACGTGCAGGTCACGACGTTGCAGGGCTGACCCACCACTCGGACAGAGGAGTGCAGTATCGGGCTCTGCGCTACACCGAGGCATTGGCTGAGGCTGAGGCAGTAGCGTCGGTGGGATCGGTCGGCGATAGCTACGACAATGCCATGGCCGAAGCGCTGAACTCGTTATACAAGTACGAGCTCATCTTCACCGACGGCCCCTGGTCCGGTCGTGACGATGTCGAAGCCGCGACGGCTGAGTGGGTGCATTGGTTCAACACCGAACGGCTACATTCAATGCTTGGGTATCAGACTCCCGCCGAAATCGAAGCAACCCACTACACGAGCCTACAGGAATTAGCAGCCTAAGAAACTGAACGAACGCTCAGCCTCTAGAAAACCCGGGACTTGACACTCATCATGGGACCGCTCGGTGACCGCTTCGGTCGCAAGTTCGTCCTCATGCTCACCCTCTTCCTCATGGGCATCTCGACGTTCATCGTCGGCTGCCTGCCGACCTATGACCAGGTCGGAATGCTGGCGCCGGCGCTGCTCGTGCTCTGCCGCATCATTCAGGGGCTCTCCGCCTCCGGTGAGCAGGCGAGCGCGATCTCTGTCTCACTCGAGCATTCAGCGGAGGAGAGGCGTTCGTGGACGACGAGCTGGACACTGCACGGAACCCAGTTCGGCACTCTGCTGGCCACCGCAGTCTTCATCCCCTTCACCGCGTTCCTGCCCGATGAGGCCCTGTTCAGCTGGGGCTGGCGTGTGCCGTTCTGGCTGTCGGCCCTCGTCGTGCTCACCGCATGGCTCATCCGTCGCGGACTCGAGGAGCCGCCGGCGTTCAAGGAGGCCCGGGTCGACAACCCTCCGCTCATGCAGGTCTTCCGCTGGCACAAAGCTGCGGTGCTGCGCGTGGCCGTGTGTGCCATGATCAACACCGTGAACATGGTCTTCACCGTCTGGTCGCTGTCATTCGCGACCTCGATCGTCGGCCTCGAACGCTCGACCATGCTGCTCGTCTCGGTCATCGCCAACGCCGTGGCGCTGCTCGCGATCCCGGCCTCGGCACTGCTGTCGGACCGGTTCGGCCGCAAACCCGTCTTCATCACCGGCGCCGTGGGCGCGGGCCTGATGATGTTCCCGTACCTGGCTGCGGTCTCGAGCGGAAACTGGACGCTCATCTTCATCTGCGGAGCTCTCATGTCCGGTTGCGCCTACTCGCTGGCGAATGCGATCTGGCCATCGTTCTATGCCGAGATGTTCCCCACCACGGCACGTGTGACGGGATTGGCCCTGGGCACCCAGATCGGCTTCGCCGTCTCCGGCGGGCTGGCCCCGGTGCTCGCATCTGCCGTCGCCGGTGCCGAAGGGGAGAATTGGCTGTCCGTCGCCTCGTTCACCGCCGGAGTCTGCATCCTCGTCGGACTCGTCGCCATGACCGCGAAGGAGACGAAGGGCCTGACACTGGAAGAAATCGACATTGCCCATGAGGAGAGGTCACGATGAGAACATCGATCGCCACGGTATGCCTGTCCGGCACACTCGAAGAGAAGCTGCGGGCCGCGGCAAAAGCCGGCTTCGACGGAGTCGAGATCTTCGAACAGGACCTCACCGTCTCCCCCGACTCCCCCGAGGCGATCGCCGCTTTGTCGGGGACGCTCGGGCTGAGCCTCGATCTCTATCAGCCCTTCCGTGATTTCGAGGGCGTCGACGAAGAGCAGTTCGCCGCCAACCTGGCCCGCGCTGAGGCGAAGTTCCAGCTGATGCAGCGGCTCGGTATGACGACGATCCTGCTGTGCTCGAACGTCGCCACCGCCACCATCGACGATGATGCAGTCATCGTCGGTCAGCTGCGCCGCCTCGGCGATCTCGCCGACAAGTACGGCATCGATATCGCCTACGAGGCACTGGCCTGGGGACGTTTCGTCTCCGAATACGACCGGGCCTGGGACCTCGTCAAGGCCGCTGATCATCCGCGCATCGGCACCTGCCTCGACAGCTTCCACATCCTCTCCCGCGGCACGGATCTGTCCCGGATCGCCGAGATTCCCGGGGAGAAGATCTTCTTCCTCCAGCTCGCCGATGCTCCGGCACTGTCGATGGATGTGCTCAGCTGGTCTCGTCACCACCGGGTCTTCCCCGGCGAAGGCGCCTGGGATCTCACCGATTTCCTCACGCGCGTGGCCGTCACCGGGTATTCCGGACCGGTCTCACTCGAGGTCTTCAACGACTCGTTCCGGCAGGCCGACACACAGCGCACCGCTGTCGACGGTCTGCGGTCGCTGCGCTGGCTCGAATCCAATGTGGCCGCGGCTCTCGGCTCAGGAGCCGAAGATCCAAGCGGTAAGACTTCGGGCCCGGTCGCTGATCGCGCGGGACGCGACCGTGTGCGCCTCGATCTGCAGCCTCTGCCGGAGGTCGCCGAACCTCGCGGCATTGACTACGTCGAATTGGACACCGGTGATCTAGGGGCCCTGACCCGGCAGATCCATCAGCTCGGCTTCCGCTTCGTCGGCTACCACCGGACGAAACCGCATGTGCAGCTGTGGCGTCGTGGGCAGGCCCGCATCGTCATCACCGAGTCGACCGAGCAGGCGGACGGTGCCGCGGCATCACGAACCCACCTGCGTGGCATCGGTTTCGCTGTCACCGATGCCGACGCCGCCATGGAACGCGCAATCCTCCTCCATGCCACCGAAGTCCCTCGCGATCAGGCCCATGACGAGGCGGTCCTGCG
Source organism: Brevibacterium sp. FAM 27836 (assembly GCF_051351055.1). NCBI lineage: Bacteria > Bacillati > Actinomycetota > Actinomycetes > Micrococcales > Brevibacteriaceae > Brevibacterium > Brevibacterium sp. FAM 27836. The sequence continues at coordinate 2,460,905 of NZ_CP195711.1, read as the reverse complement.
CGGAGTCTGCTCCCCCGACGGCTCGGAAGTCTTCTTCAGCAACGGAACCGGCGTCGATCCGACGTGGACCGAGGAGTTCGGCACCGTCCCCGACGACCGATGCTCGACGATCGATCACGTCAATCTCGCCCAGCCGGCCCACCATTACGACGAAGCGGTGCTCTTCTACACCTCCCTCCTTGCTCTCCACGCTCAAGCGGCGAACGATGTACCCAGCCCCTCGGGTCTCGTCCGGTCACAGGTGATGGCAAGCTCCGATGGGACGATTCGGATGCCGCTCAACCTGGCCCCGCGTCCGGCGGAGTCTCCGGAGACTCTCAGCTACCCGGAACATGTGGCTCTGTCCTGCGATGACATCTTCTCAGCGGCCGCGACAGCGGTCTCACGGGGTCTGAAGTTCTTGCCCGTGCCCGAGAACTACTACGAGGACCTGGCCGCCCGCTTCGACCTCGCGCCGGAGCTGCTGGATCGGCTGCGGGAGAACAACATCCTCTACGACCGAGACGACAACGGAGAGTTCCTCCACTTCTATACGTCAACGATCGGGTCGGTGTTCTTCGAAATGGTCGAACGCCGAGGCGGCTACCAGGGATACGGTGCCCCGAATGCGCCCGTGCGGCTGGCAGCCCAGCACCGACGCAACGCAGGAATCTGAACCGGCAGCGGCCCGCTCAGAATGGGGCCGCGCCGGATGCGCCCGGCGTCGAATACGGCATCGTCCACTCGTGGTCCCACGCAGGATCAGCAGCTTCTGCTCCACCGTGCCACCCCTCGACCCCGACCTCGACGAGAACGTCCGAATCAGCGTCAAGACCGTACCGCCAGGCGGTGCTCGCGGGTTTCCGTTTCGACAGGAGCCGTCGGTGGGAGAGCTGCCAGACGATCCGCCTGACCTCCCGCTCCTCGGCGCCGAGGACGTCAGCGACCTCTTCGATCAGTACGAGGACATAGTCGTCGGTGACGTCGATGCCGAAGCCTGCGACCTCGGCGATGCAGTTCGTCACCCGGTAGTCGATCTCAAAATGCGGTGATCCCGCGAGCATGAGCAGGTTCTTCCAGGAGATCCCCGATCTCTGGCTGGGCAGATCCCGCCACCGGCCAGCCAACCCGGTGGTGCTGCGCCCCGGCGACGGTTCGTCGACCAGGGTCTCAAGAAGGTCGGTGACGGTGTCGATTCCGTACTCGGCCATCAATCGGGTGGCCTGGTCGACGACCTCGGCTTTGAGCACGGCTCCGGGATGGGTGCTCGCAGGTTTGAGGTTGCAGACCACCTGCTCCGCCCACACCTCTGCTCCACCGGCCGCGGCGATCGAATACCGCAGCGACTTCGCGCCGTCCTCACGGCCATGGCGGGCGATGTACCGGTCGACGACGTTGTCGACCGCATTCGGGTGCGACCCCGTCGAATAGACCGAGTCGAGGATGCACAGAGCAAGACTGCCCGGATAGCTGATTGCCGACGACTCTCCGCGGTCGTCGAGGAATTCTCCGCAGCGGTGAGCCAAACCGCGGATACTGCTGGTCGTGATCTCCATTGTTCTGACCTTCCGTCATGCGCCGCACCCTGCGGCGCGCGCCGCCGACCCCATCGCCGGAAGCATGTTCGTGACACTACTGGACGGCACTGACACAGCCTGATCGGTGCCGAATCGAATGTGACAGACATATGCCTTCACTCTCGTCGATGGTGTCCGTCGCAATGCGGTCACGCACCGTCTCACGAGGAACTCTTCGTCTTGGCACCCCTTGAGGGCTCTGGCATGGTGGTGCCATGAGCACAGAAGAGATCATCATCGATGGCCCCCTGGCACGAGCGACCCGGATCCTCTGCCAGGTCTCGGCCAAGGACGTCGCCGGAAAAGCGGAGCTCGACAAGTCCGAACTCAAGGACTACGAGAAGGGACGCGAGGACCTCACCGCCGAGCAGGAGCGTCGCCTCGTCCTCGCGCTCGAACAGTACGGCGCACGGTTCATCCCCGACGGCGACGAGGGCGGTTACGGTGTCCGACTGAAATTCAGTCGTTCGAAGGTCCGGGCCATCGAACGTTGGGAGGGCGAAGGCGGCACGACCGGTGCCGACGACGTCTGAGTTCGGGCACAACCGGTGCCGACGACGTCTGAGTTCGGGCACGAAGACCGGGAGGGCAGCCTCGGCGAAGGAATCTGTTTCCCGCACCACTGCGCCCCCGCACCGCTGAGCCCAGCACTCCTGCACAAGACGCCTGTGGCCTCGAACCCGCTCAACGCGGATTCGAGGCCACAGGTGCATCCGATGCCGTGGAGGAACCAGGCCGGTGCCGGATCACTCGCCGACGGACAGCGACTGACGATGTCAGCCGCGCCCGCCGGAGCGTGATCAGTTCTTGCCGATGAACTCGAGGTTGTCGACGACACGGTTGGAGAAGCCCCACTCGTTGTCGTACCAGGCCACGACCTTCACGCGCTTGCCGTCGACGCGGGTGAGCGCGGCGTCGAAGATCGAGGAAGCGGGCTGGCCGACGATGTCGGAGGAGACGATGGGCTCGATCTCGTAGTCGAGGATGCCCTTGAGCTCGCCTGCGGCGGCGTTCTCGTAGGCGGCGAGCACCTCGTCGCGGGTGACCTCGCGGGACACGGTCGTGTTGATCTCGACGATCGAACCGACCGGGACCGGCACGCGGATCGCGTCACCGCTGAGCTTGCCGTCGAGCTGCGGGAGGACGAGGCCGATGGCCTTGGCCGCGCCCGTCGAGGTCGGAATGATGTTCTCCGCGGCCGCCCGGGAACGGCGGGGATCCTTGTGGGGACCATCCTGGACCATCTGATCGCCGGTGTAGGCGTGGACGGTGGTCATGAAGCCCTGCTCGATTCCGGCGAGGTCATCGAGGACCTTGGCCAGCGGAGCCAGCGCGTTCGTCGTGCACGAGGCGTTGGAGATGACGGTGTGCTCGGGCTTGTAGGCCTCGTTGTTCACACCGAAGGCGAGGGTGACGTCGGCACCCTTCGAGGGAGCGGAGACGAGGACCTTCTTCGCGCCGGCGGTGATGTGGGCGCGGGCCTTATCGGCCTTGGTGAAACGGCCGGTGGATTCGAGCGCGATATCGACATCGAGCTCACCCCAGGGCAGCTTTGCCGGATCCTTCTCGGCGAAGACCTTGATCGACTTGCCGTCGATGATGATGGAGTCCTCGGTCGCTTCGACGTCGTGGTTGAAGCGGCCGAGAGTCGTGTCGAACTTCAGCAGTCGGGCGAGGTCGCTCACGGGGCCGAGGTCATTGATGGCCACGACCTCGAGCTCGCTGCCGCGCTCGATCAGTGCCCGCAGGGTGCTGCGTCCGATGCGACCGAAACCATTGATGGCGATGCGAGTCAATGTCACTCCTTGATCACGGGGATTCGTCTTGATATCTCCATCATGGGCGATCTCAGCCATCGACAACAGTGGCCAGTCAGACAATCTACACAAGGTTCTCGCCAGACTTATTGCCAGATGCCGAAAGTTTCACGCCAGTGTGATCGGGGTCGCCGAAATGAGCGCCAAAAGGGGTCGGGAACGGTCCAGCGGGATCTTTCCGGACGGACTGGTTCGACTGGCCGCTGGGGTTCGCCGCGGCCGGAAGCTCACCCCTGGAAGGAGTGCCGATAGTCGTTCGGTGAGGTCGAGAGGATGCGCTGGAAATGCATCCGCAGATTCGCTCCGGTGCCGAGTCCCACCTGGTCGGCGATCTGCTCGATGCCCAGATCGGAGTTCTCCAGCAGCTCCCTGGCCAGGTCGACGCGAGCCCGGAGCACCCACTGCATGGGCGTATAGCCGGTGTCTTCGACGAAGCGGCGGGAGAAGGTGCGCACGGACACTCCCGCGGTGGCCGCGAGATCGTTCAGGGTGATCTTCTCCCCGATGTGCTGCAGTGCCCATTCGCGGGTGTCGGCGAAGTCTTCGCCGAGCGGGTCGGGCACGCTGCGCGGCACGTACTGAGCTTGGCCGGCACTGCGGTAGGCGGCGGCGACGAGCCGCCGGGCGACCTGGTTGGACAGGCCCACCCCGTGATCGCTGCGGATGAGATGGAGACACAGGTCGATCGCCGAGGCGGCTCCGGCCGAGGTGAGCAGCTGGCCCTCGTCGATGAAGAGGACGTTCTCGTCGACCTTGATCGCCGGGAAGCGTCGGGCGAGCTCCTTCGCCGTCGACCAGTGCGTGGTTGCGCGGCGCCCCACGAGCAGTCCCGTGCGAGCGAGGACGAAGGTGCCCGTCGAGATCGCGGCGATCCGCGTCCCCGCCTCGAACGCCGCGAGCAGAGCTCCGATGACCGCCGCAGGCGGTTCTTCGACCACCGCCGAGGTGGCTCCCGGGAGGATGATCGTGTCCGCGGTCTCCAGTGCCTCGAGTCCCTGCTCGACGGAGTAGTCGAGTCCGTCCGATCCAGTGATCGTGCCTGCGGCGATGCCGCAGACCTCGACTTCGTAGGGCCAGATCCCGGCCGGCGCAGTCGCCGGTCGGACTCCGGGGACGGCGGCAGTCGCCGGTCGGACTCCGGGAACAGCAGCCGTCGCCGGTCGGACTCCGGGGACGACGTCAGTCGACGCGGTCTCGGCAACGGCCTCCGCGGTGTCGACGGCGGCCAATGCGGTGCCGGCGGTCGGCTGGGACCGCGGGGCCGCCTCGGTGCGGGTGCGTGCCGTGGCGGCATTCGATTCGCGTCCGAACACCTGAACGGGGACGCCGAGATCCATGGCAGACACCCCGTCCAACGCCAGCACGAGGATGCGGTGCGGGCGCGAACGGGGTGCTCTGCGTGGGGTGGTGCGGGGCTCGTCAGTCATGATCGCCTCTCAGTCTAGGCAATCGGGCCCCGCATCGGGACGAAGCTCAGTGCTCGTGAGTACCAGTGAGCTTGAATCCGAGCCGACCGTGGGCGAAGGCGCCGCCGGCACGGATCGCCGAGGCCGTCCACGCGGTCTCGGCGAGTTCGGTTTCGGTGGCCCCGGCCTTGACGGCGGCGTTCGCGTGCGCGTCGATGCAGTAGGCGCACTGCGTGGTGAGGCCGACGGCGTAGGCGATGAGTTCGCGATACTTCAGCGGGATCTCGCGGCCCTCTGCGGCGAAGACGGCGTCGTTGAAGCCCCCGAAGGCCTGGAGGATGTCGGGAGTGGTCTCCTTGTAGGCCCTGTCGTACTTCGCGTCGTTCTCGCGGTCGAAGAAGTCAGTCATCGTGGTGCCTCCTGTGATCGGTGTCGTTCCGATCCTCACGCTACCGAGTCCGCGCAATCGTCGCACTGGTTTCGTCACATGGACGTCAGGTTGCGCGGTCGGACGTGTCATGCGGGCTGCAGTTCCGGACGCGGTCGGACGTGTCATGCGGGCTGCAGTTCCGATGCCGACCGGACTGCCGAGGCACCTGGCCCGACTTGGCGGGCCAGCGTCTCAGTAAAGCGTGTTCTGACCGACCAGCGATGCGAAACCGAGTCCCGAAACGGTCGGTGCCTGCGAAGCGGTCGGTGCCTGCGAAGCGGTCGACGGCTGCGGGGCGGTCGACGGCTGCGGGGCGACCGCCTCGGCGATGGCCTCGAACATCGCCAAGGTTCCGTGTTGGGCGGCCAGGCTCACCGGTTCGGGGTCGCTCGAGAGTTTGACGCCGACGGTCTGTGTGGAGCGGTCGATGTAGAGCATCTGACCGTGGATGCCGATGCCGATGACGACGTCGCGGCGGGCCGAAGGCAGCCAGAACTGGCTGCGGTACATTCCACCCGGATACGACCGTCCCGAGGGGGAGGCTGCGAACACCTTCGCCGAGTCTGCCGCGCCGGTGAAGATGTCCTCGACCCACTCCGCCGAGAGCACGCGTTCGCCGTTCTCGGTCGTCCCGCCGCGGGCGATCATCTCGCCGAATCGGGCGAGGTCGCGGATGGTGGCGCTGATGGCACCGTCGGCGATCGATCCTCCCCACCGGTCCTGACAGACCTGGGCGGCGTGGGCGGCGCCGATCTTCGACCATACGTATTCGCTGGCGACGATGGAGAACGGTTGGCCGGTGACCGCCTCGGCGATCCATGCGAGCACGTCGGTCTCACAGCTGCGGTAGACGAACGACGATCCGTGTTCGCGTTCGCGGCTCAGCCCCGTGAGGAAGTCCTTGATCCCATTCGCCGAGGTGGCCGTCCGGGGCGCGAAATCGACCGCTTCGAACAGGGCCCGGATCTCCGACCCGTCCTCGAGGTATTCTTCGGAGAATCTGATGCCCGAACGCATGTCGAGCAGGTCGCGGATGGTCGCTCCCGCGTATCCGCTCTTCGCCAGGGCCGGCACATGTGCGGTGACGAGGTCGGCGGGGGTGAGCAGCCCGGCGTCGGCGAGCGCGCCGATGGCTGTGGCGACGATGGACTTGCTCACGGAGAACAGCATGTGCTGACGGGCGGGCTTCATCGGCCACGCGTATTCCTCGGCCAAGGCGATGCCGTCGCGAGTGACGAGCCAGGCGTCGGTGTGGGTGTTCGCCAGGACGTCGCCGATGGTGGACCAGTCCTCATCGGCGGCGGGCCAACGCTGCCGGTCGATCGTCAGCGGGCGGAAATCGTGATCTTCGGTGACGTATTCGCGCACCGGTCCGATGCCGCGCGGGATGCCGCCGGTCGGGAAGATCTCCTGCATCCGAGTGAGCGCGAACGCGAAGTACTCCGGCCATTTCCAGGAGTCGAGGTCGATACTCTCGAGCACCGGTTCCGAGGGATCGACGATCGCGTCCTCACTCGCCGAGGCGAGTTCACCGACGTGCGGGAGTGAGATATCCCGCGCCGGAGCGGGGACAGCGTTGTCGGCGGTCCGGTCAGTGGGAGCAACCGGGGGCATCGGAGTCTGCGCCGAGTGCTCGTTCGCCGGTTCTCCCGGCGCTGGCGCCTCGGCGTCGGCGGCCGCTCCCACGCCGATGCCCTTCGTATTGCCGGACAGGGCACCGATGCGACGGTTCTGTGAGGTCACCGGCCTGGGCGGAAGCGACTCGTCTTCGCCCGCCATAGCACCTCCACTGTCTCGTCCCGAACGGCTCTGCATGTGCGCAGGGCTGTCCCGATACGCACGCAACAGACTACCTGGACGAGCGGGAACTCCGTAGCCGAACCGTTTCGGCTCGAACGCTGCCGGCCCTCTCCTCGTCATCGCCTGGACCCCTGACCAGGGGCGACGCCGAGGATCATTACCTATCAGTTATTCAGCTGACATTCGGGCATCGACCACCGCCCACATCGTGGCGGCGAGTGCGGTCACAGCCTCGCCTTCACTTCGGGTGTCATGGGTGCATCAGTTGTCATTCAGCGAAAAACGGGCTGGGTGTCGAGAAACGGGTGCGTGCTCCCGTGTTTCGTCGCTCAACCAGTTTTTCGGTGAAACCGGCTTCGCTGGCACCTGCCCTCTACACCAGCCCCTGGTCCTCGGCGACGCGGATCGCCCGTGCCCGCGAGTCCACGCCGAGCTTCGTGAAGACGTTGACGAGGTGGCTCTTCACGGTCGCCTCGGTGACGAAGAGCTCCTGCGCGATCTGCGCGTTCGAGGCACCGGTGGACAGCAGTTTGACCACGTCGCGCTCTCGCCGGGTCAGCTTCGGGCCGGGATTGCGCATCGCAGCGAAGACCTTCGACGAGATCTCCGGAGGCATATAGGTCTCACCCTTCGCCGCCTTTTCGATCGCCGTTGAGATGTCACCGGGGTCGATGTCCTTGAGCAGGTACCCCGAGGCACCGGCGTTGAGTGCCGCGATGATCTCCGAGTCGAGGTCGAAGGTCGTGAGGATGAGCACCGCCGGCGGGTTCGCCTTCGCTCGCAGCCGCCTCGTCACCTCGATGCCGTCGATGCCCTCCCCCAGCCGCAGGTCGCACAGGACGACGTCGGGGCCGAGCTCATCGACGAGAGGCAGCGCCTCCTCGCCGCTGCCGGCCTCACCGATCACGGCGATGTGGTCAGGGGCGTCGATGACGGACCTCAGACCCGCCCGCACGACCGGGTGGTCGTCGACGAGGATGACTCGAATGCTCATGCGTTCTCTCCTGGGTCGGTGTCCGTGTTCTCGTGTGTGCCGTTGCCACCCTCACCGAGGTGGCCCGCACTGGCGGTGCTCTCACCGAGGCGACCCGCGCTGCCCGTGCCGTCACCGAGGTGGCCCGGGCCACCCGTGCCCGTATCGTTCGCGGGTGCGCTGAGTCCCCCACCGCGGGTGCGCAGCTGGGATTGGCTCGGCAGGGTTGCGGAGATCGCGAAGCCGGATCCGGGGCTCGTCTCGATGACGAGTTCGCCTCCGAGTTCGCGCATCCGGGAGGCGATGAAGTCCAGCCCGAAACCCGACTGCGGGTTGCGCTGCCGGTTCTGCGGGTCGGCCATGCCGATGCCGTCGTCGACGATGTCCATTCTGATCGACCCGTCGAGATCCATGAGGCTGATCATCACGCGGGTGGCCTGCGAATGCTGGCGCACGTTGGCCAGCGCCGACTGCGCGGTGCGCAGAAGCGCCACCTCCGCCTCGGCGGACAGCGTCGGAAGGGTCTCGTCGAGATCGAGTCGGCCGCGGATGGCGGTGTCCTCCTCCAGCCTGGTGAGCAGACGGCGAAGCGCGGCGGTCAACGCTCCGTCCTCGAGTTCGGTCGGGGCCAGGGCCGCGATGATGCGGCGGACGTCGCGGGAACTCTGCGCTGCGAGGTCTTCGACTTGGGCGAGCACTGTGCCCGAGTGGTCGTCGCAGGTCCGCTCCGCCTCGGCGTGGGCGATGAGACGAATCGACGAGACCGACTGTGCGATCGTGTCGTGGATGTCCCGGGAGACGCGGGTGCGTTCCTGGATCTCACCGGCATGACGCTGGGTCAGGGCGAGCTCGTCCTGGAGGTCGAGCAGATTCTGGTGGGCGAGTTCGAGTGAGCGCAGCAGCTCCTCACGACGGCGGCCCTCCCGGAGGAGTTCGATGTAGCCGCGGGAGAGCCCGAGGGCGAACACGGCACCGATGAGGGAGCCGATGATGCTCGGCGTAGGCACCTGCCCGTAATGGCCGAGCGGGGCGATGATCGTCGCGATGTACGTCAGAGCCGTGAAGACGATCGCGATGCGCAGAGAGAAGAGGTGGCCGGCCAGCAGCCAGAGGAGGAACGCGATCCAGATGAATTCGGCGGAGACGAGCAGGGTGCACAGCCAGGCGGCGGCGAGGACGATCAGCCACCACTTCGCGAGCACGAGCGCTCCTGTGCGGGCGGCGCGGACGGCACCGAGGGCGTACCAGGCGAGGAAGACCACGCTCACGGCGATGGCGGCTGTCAGCGGGGCACCGGCGGAGATGGAACGGATGCAGGCGATGAGCATCAGCGTCAGGGCGATGGCGTGCTGACCGAACTCCATCGTCCGTTCCGTCCATTTGCGTGCGCCCACGCTGCCGCCTTCCTGCAGACCTGCCTCGGCGGTGGAAGCGCCGAAGGAATGATCGTCTGGTCTCATGGTCCTCCTGCCAACTCAACCACATCACGAACCCACGCGGGAGAGGAAATGCATGCCGACGGGGTGCGAACCGAGGCGGCCGGAGGCGATGAGTGTCCTCAACGCCTCGGCCGCCTCAATTCTCACCGGCACACCTCACCGGTTCAGTGCTTGCCGTGGTGCGATCCGGAACCGAGGGACGCATACTCCCCGTCGGCCGGCGCGTGGGTGCGGTCCGAATCTTCGCCGAAGTGCGTGATCGACCTGTTCGGCCACCACATCCTGCTGCCGACGAGTCCGAAGATCGCGGGCACGATGATCGTGCGCACGATGATCGTATCGACGAGCACGCCGACTCCGACGATGAGGCCGAGCTGACCGAGCACCATGAGCGGCAGCATGCCCAGTGCCGCGAACACTCCGGCCAGGACGATGCCGGCGCTGGTGATGACACCGCCGGTGTGGGCGACGGCCTCGACCATGCCCTGCCGGCCGCCGTGGAGGACCGACTCCTTCTTCGCCCGGTGGGCGAGGAAGATCGAGTAGTCGATGCCGAGCGCGACGAGGAAGAGGAACGCGAGGATCGGCACCTGCGCATCGAGCGCTGACTGGCCGAAGAACGTCCGGGACAGGAAGGCACCGAGTCCGATCGCCGCCGCCGAGGACACCACGTTGACCAGCAGCAGGGCGAACGCCGCGATCGGAGCCCGGAGGATGACCAGCAGGATGAGGAAGCTGATCGCCAGGACCATCGGAACGATGGTGAGGAAGTCCTGCTGGTTGCCGTCGCGGGCGTCGAGTTCCGTCGCCGCGGCCCCGCCGACCTCGGCGTTCGCCTCGTCGATGGCGTGGACGTCGCTGCGGATGTCCTCGACCAGGTCGAGCCCCTTCACACTGTCGGGCGCGAACTCGCCGGTGACCATGATCTTCGTGACCGAAGTGCCGTTGATTCTCGTGTCATCGATCGCCGAGGCGCGCACGACGCCGTCCATATCGGATACCGAATCGACGACCTGGTCGGCGTGGTCGGTGTCGGCGACGATCCAGATCGGCTGCGATTCGCCGGGCGGGAAGTGCTCGGACAGAACGTCGAGGCCCTGCGCCGATTCGGACTGAACCCGGAACTTCTCGGTCTGGTCGAGTCCGATCGAGGAACCGATGAAGCCGGTGGCCATGACGCCGAGGATGACGATGCCGGCGCCGAGGTGGAGCCCGGGTCTCCGGACCACGCGAGTGGCGATGGTGCGCCAGACCGAGGGCTTCGCCGAGGCGGCTCTGTCCTTGGTGCCAGCCGCGCGGTCGGCGAGCTCCCGCGCCGAGTGCGGGGCTGCCTCGGCGGGGGTGGTGGCCTCATCCGAACTCTGCGTTGCGATGGCGTCTTCGGCCTTCGGGACGAAGGGCCAGAACATCTTCTTGCCGCAGATCGCGAGCACGGGCGGCAGGGCGATGAGCACCGCAGCCGCGGAGATGATGAGGCCGACCGCGGCCGTGATGCCCAGACCGCGGGTGCCGGGGATGACGGCGAAGACGAGGCTGAGCAGGGACAGGACGACGGTGAGGTTCGAGGCGAGGATCGTCGTCGCGGTGTGCGTCCAGGCCTCGGCAAGTGCGGTGCGGTGGTCGATGTGGCGACTGAGCTCCTCGCGGTAGCGGGAGATGAGCAGCAGCGCATAGTTCGCTCCGGCGCCGAAGACGAGGACGCTGATGATGCCGGCGTCGAACTGCAGGTCGAGCCAGTCGCCGACGGCCGCGGTCACGGTCGAGGCGAGCCCGTCGGCGGTGCCGATGACGATGAGCGGCAGCAGCCACAGGATGGGTGAGCGGTAGGTGATGATGAGCAGGATGGCGACGATGACGATGGTGACGATGAGGAGGGTGAAGTCGGCACCGTCGAACGCCGAGGCGATGTCCGCACCGATCGCCGGACCACCGGTGACCAGCAGGGACATGCCCTCATCTGTGAGTCCTGAGGCGGTCGGGTCATCGGCGATGGCGGTCCGCAGATCATCGACGGTCTCGGCCGTGTCCGAGTTCGTCAGGCCCACGGTGATCGGCACCATAAGCAGCGCGGCCTGCTTGTCGTCGCTGAGTATCGGTCCGGTCACCGTCTCATCGGATTCGTCCCCAACGGTTTGGCCGAGCGAGGTGCCGAGCTTCTTCAGCTGCGTCTGGTCGTCGGCGGACAGTTCGGATCCGTCGTCGTTCGAGGCCACGACCATGACGGACTGCTTGTCGGCATCGGGGAACTTGTCGAGGGTCTGCTGGGCCTGGGTGGATTCGGAGTCGGCCGGAGCGGTTTCGTTGGCCCGGTCCTCGCCTGCTCCGGACAGCAGTCCGAAGATCAGTGCGACGAGGACGACGACCCCGCCGAGGACGAGCCACGAACCGCGCTTCGATGTCAGTGTGTGTGCGGATTTCGCGAGGAATGAGTTCATGACTCAAGTCCATCAATTCACCTCCCGGGGCACATCGCCAAAGAGTTCGGACCTGGTCTGCAACTTTCGATGGAGAGAACGCACTGACCTGGGCAGACGCTCTGACCGGGGGCGGCGGGTCAGCGCCTCATGCCAGGCCGGCTCCGGCCTTCTCCATCTCTCTCAGCGCGGCCGCGCTCGTGTCCTCACCGACCCCGGCGACGAGGTCGGTGAGGACGCGGACACCCACACCCGAGTCCAGAGCGTCGAGGGTGGAGGCGCGCACGCAATGGTCGGTGGCGATGCCGACGACGTCCACCTCGGTGACGGTGAGGTCGTGAAGAAGATCGCCGAGGCTGCTCCCCGTTTCCGTGGTCCCTTGGAAGGCCGAATAGTCGGGTCTGCCTTGGCCCTTGCGAACGTGGTGAGTGATCACTGCGGTGGACAGCAGCGGGTCGTATTCGGCCCCGGTGGTGCCGGCGACACAGTGGACGGGCCAGCTGTCGACGAAATCCGGAGTGTCGCTGAAATGGCCGCCGTTGTCGCTGTCGGGATCATGCCAGTCGCGGGAAGCGATGACGGCATCGTAGTCCCCGGCGTGGGCGGCGAGGTGGCGGCTGATGCCTTCGGCCACGCGGTCGCCGCCGGTCACGCCGAGCGCGCCGCCTTCGGTGAAGTCGTTCTGGACATCGACGATGAGGAGTGCCTTGGCCATGCTTCGAGCATAGGCGTTTCTCTGTCGAATTCCAGGGGTGCGGGGACGCGAGTGTGCGCAGGAACCTGGGCGCGGGAACGACGACGGCGTTCAGCCGGTGGCTCTGTCGGCGAACCAGTAGAACTGGGAGAACTGCTGCGATCGGCCCAATCCCAGTTCGCCCTTGACGAATTGGCGGACATCCTTGATCAGTCCCCGCTCCCCCGCCGCCCAGACGTAGAGGCCCTCGGTATCGAGGTCGAGCCCGCCGAGGAGGGAGGTCAGGGAACGGCCCGCGCGGTTCTGCGGGGCCGCCTCGGGGGCGGATTCCGTGGGCGCCCAGTGCCATGTCGCGTTCGGGTGCTCGGACTGCGGGAGTCCGGACACCTCGTCAGCAGCGGCGGCGATCGCCACGGTCACTGCCACCTCGGCGGGGACGGCTTCGCACCAGGAGTTGATCGCCGGAAGCGCAGTGAGGTCCCCTGCGAGGAGGAGGTGAGAGGTGTTCTCGGGCAGGTCGATGCGGGCCGGGGTGAGCGCTGCTTCGATCCTCTCACCGGGGCGGACGTGGGCCGCCCACCGCGCAGCCGGGCCGATGTCGGCGGTGTGATCGGTGGCGGCGGTCTGCCGGTCGGCGGCTGCTGCCGAGTGGAGGCTCGTCGTTTCGTCAGCGCTGGATCCCACGTCGACCGGACGTGGCGCCCCGAGGTCGCCGTGGAGGACGAAGTCGAGGGCGAAGGTCCCTGCCTCGAGATCGATGGCCGAGAACGTATAGCCGCGCTGGCTCAGATGCCCGTCGCCCTTCTCGGGATGCGGGAACCACAGGCGGGTCCACAGTGTCGGAAAGACATCGTCGAGCTGGGCCAGCAGCTCGGAGCCGGAGAAGTGGATCCGACGGTAGGTCGGGGTGAAGTCCTCGATGCCTGTGACGACCACTTCGTGGTTGGTGATGCGGAAGAGCCGCATCACCCCTCGCTGCCAGTTGACCATGTGCCCACCTTTCCCGTATCCGCACCTTGCTTAGCCTACCCTAATTAAGTGACGGGGAGTATGTGACGGGGAGTATGTGACGGGTGGCGGGAGGTGGCGGGTGGAGGCTCAGATACTCACTCCCACCCTTCGGCCTCGAAAATGCGGCGATAGATCTCGCGGACCACCGCCTGTTTGCGAGCGTTGTAGTCCATGCCGGTCTCGCCGAGAGCATTCGACTGCTCGGCCGCGGCCGACTTCACCGCCTGATAGCGTTCACGGTCATCCCCGTGCCTGCGAAGGTGATCTCGGAACAGCCGCATCCGCGCGACTTCCGCACAGCGAGGACCGAAGACGTGGAGATGGCAATCGAGCTGTCCCGGGTCCGGATCGAGCCGCTTGAGCATGCGATGTTCGTACCAAGCGGGCTCGCGTACGGTGAGGCCGAATCCGATCGAGTTGAGTACGGGAACGTAGCCGGCTTCATCCCGGGGATCGGTGACAACGAGTGCCATGTCGATGATCGGCTTCGCTCTCAGCCCCGGCACCGAGGTGGACCCCACGTGCTCGAGGCCGACGAACGTTCCGATCGGGGACAGCGCCCGACGGATCCGGTGTGCCACCTCCGAGAAATGGTCGGCCCACGCGGGATCATGATCGACGATCTCGATCGGGGCGGGATTCCCAGTCGGCCGCACCCAGAGGTCGGGGTCCGTGACGTCGTTGAAGGTGACGATGTCGGCCGTCTCGGCGTACATCGGGTCAGCGAACACATCGCCCGGAGCTTCCGGGCCTGAGGCTCCATGGGCTGGGTGGCCGGGGTGGCCGGTGGCGGGTGGAGGCTCAGGCCTGCTTGAGGGCACGCTTCTCGGCTTTCTTCGCCGCCTTCTTCGCGGCCTTCTCGATCGCCTTGGTGCTGTCGCCGTCTCCGGCGATGAGGAGCAGCCCGCCGAGTGCGGCGAGGTTCTTCGAGAACTGGGTCTGGTGAGCCTTCGCGTCGCCGCCTTCCATCTCCCAGAAGGAGTGTCCGGCCAGAGTGGTCGGGATGAGCGAACCGGCGAGCGCAATTGCTGACAGCCGTGGCTTGATGCCGAGCAGCAGGGTGGCACCGGCGAGGATCTGCACGCCGCCGTTGATGCGCACGAGCAGCTCGTTGTCATCGGGCAGTGCGGGAACGTATTCGCGGATGGTGTCGAGAGTCGACTCGGCCATCGCCGCCTTTCCGGCCGGGTCCTTCACGGCCGAGAGTCCGCCGTTGATGAAGATCGGGGCGGTGAGCATGCGTCCTGCCGTCTGCAGCAGCGATGGTCCGAAAATCATGGAGTTCCTTACCTTTCTTATATGTGGATTGGGAGCAGTGGTAAGTTTCCGACCACTCCGGGGATGCGGGGCATGGCTGTCATGGTGTTACCCGCTTGATGCATGGTCGAAGGAGATTGGCCACCTCGCATCCCGCAACGGCTCGACCGCTGATTGAGAAACGCGACACGATCGCTGTGTAAGGACACGACGGCGTGGCTGTTGAACACGGGGTGGAACACGTCCACACTTACGAAAGGAACCGTTATGGCCGACCTGTTCGCCGGCATCGACGCCGGCAAGTCCCACCATCACTGCGTCGTCATCGACACCGACGGCAACAGGCTTCTGTCGCAGAAGATCACCAACGACGAAACCGTCATCACGAACCTCATCGACGAGGTCAACACCCTCACCGATCCCTCGGGTTCGGTGACGTGGGCGACTGACCTCAACCGGGGAGGAGCCGCGCTGTTCATCGCGCTCATGGCCTCGCACAGGCAGACGCTGCTCTATATTCCCGGGCGCACCGTCTACAACGCTGCCCGCACCTACCGCGGCGACGGGAAAACCGACGCTAAAGACGCCGGAATCATCGCCGACCAGGCCCGGATGCGCCGCGACTTGCAACCCATCCGACTTGGCGATGACATCGCGACCGAACTGCGACTGCTCACCGCTCACCGTACCGACCTGGCCTGCGACAAAACGCGGGCGATCAACCGGATGCGTGCCAGCCTCGGTGAGTTTTTCCCCGCCCTGGAAGCCGCGTTCGACTACTCGACTTCGAAGGCTGCCCTGCTCCTGCTCACCGGATACCAGACCCCAGCGGCGATCCGCCGCATGGGCGTCAAACGCCTCACCGCGTGGTTGAAGAAGCGTGGAGCCAGGTCGGCTGCCCGAGTCGCTGACATCGCCGTCGAGGTCGCCGATAAGCAGCACACCACGGTGCCCGGCCAGGACGCGGGTGCGATGATCGTGGCTCGTCTCGCTGCTGAGATCCTGCGACTGGCTGATGACATCACCGGTATCGAGAACCGCATCGAGGACCGGTTCCGTGAGCATGCTGATGCCGAGATCCTGCTGTCGATGCCCGGATTCGGACCCCTCCTGGGCGCAGAATTCACCGCCGCGACCGGGGGCGGAATCGACCAGTTCGACAGCGCGAACCGATTGGCCGGAGTCGCGGGCCTGGCGCCAGCGCCCCGGGACTCGGGGCGCATCAGCGGTAACCACCACCGACCGAAACGCTACGACCGCAGACTGCTGCGGGCCTGCTACCTCGCCGCGCAAGTGGCATCGCGATGGTGCCCGGTATCGAAGGCGTTCTACGACCGAAAACGGGCTGAAGGCAAGAACCACAAACAAGCGATCCTCGCCCTGGCACGCCGACGCATCAACGTGCTCTGGGCGATGCTGCGAGACCGCACAATGTTCGGTCAAGGAATCTCCCCGATACCGGGGTGAAGCACTTGACAACTTCATTGAGATTCTCCTTTGGGTTGTGAGGAGTCGAGCCTAGCGGACGCCGAGGTCGCCCCTCAAAATCGGGGGCGACCTCGGCGAGAGGTCCGATCGGCTTCAGTCTCTCGGGGCCATCTCGGGCGTGGTCGGCGCTCCTGGCGCAGCCGTGGCCGGTTCGACGGGGACCTCAGCACCGGCAGGGGCGGGTTTGATCTTGATGCCGAGTTCGGGCTGCCTGCGGAACTGACCGGTGGCGATGAGAACAGCGATGACGATCGCCGAGGTGATCCATCCGGAGACTCCGAGCAGAGTGATCAGCGCGGGATCCGGGGTCGGTCCGGACGTGCCCATGACCAGAGCGAGCAGCATGCCGGCCGAACCGTTGAGTGCGGCATGGGCGAAGACGGCCGGCCAGACCGAACCGGTGCGCAGACGCAGCCAGCCGAAGAGGATGCCGACCATCACACATCCGCCGACCATGAATCCGAGTCCGGTGATGTCGGGGCGGTTGAAGTTGTATCCGAGCAGGATCAGGGGTGCGTGCCACAGGCCCCAGATGACACCGACGATGAGCAGCGCCGGCCAGGTGCCCAAGGGCCGCAGGCTGGTGAGCAGCCAGCCTCGCCACCCGGATTCCTCTCCGAAGGTGACGATCACATTGAACAGTGAACCGAAGAGCATGAGCCCAAGATAGATCGCAAGGGCGGCGATGATCGGCAGCGATTCCGCACCCGGGATGGACGCGAGCTGAGTCCTGAAGCCGGACAGCCCGGTGAGGTCGAGCGTGAGCCAACCGAGGGCCGAAGCGACGAGGTAGCCGAGGACCACGAGGACGAAGGTGCCGAAGAACGCGGCGACGGTCATCCAGATCACTCGGCCGATGGGGCGCAGCGGCCCGATTCCGAGGTAGCGCGGCACGCTCGCCATCGGTCGGCCGGCACGCTTGGCCCGTTTGCGCTGGACGGTGAGCGCGACGATGCCGGCGACCAGCGGCGAGAACATCATCACGGCCCCGTAGACCTGAACGGCGAGTGGATCACTGAGTCCCTTGCCGGAGATCCACAGCGGCAGGCAGACGAGCCAGGCCAGTGCGAATGCGATGACGACGAAGACGGCGACTTCGAGCCACGGCACCGTCGCAGGGACCACAGCGAGCGGTCGGCCCTTCGCATCGACGGCCGGGGCCGCCGGGACCGCAGGTTCGGCAGCCGCGAGCGATGCTGGGGTTTCGGGTGGCGCTGCTGTTTCGGTCGGTGTTTCGGCACCTGCCGGGCGGGCCGCCTCGGCGGATTTCCGGTTGGCTTCCGTGTACATGTTCACGGCTCCTCCTCGTTCCTCACCGGTGACCAGAACTCGGCTTCCGGTGCTTTCCTGGTTCCAACCTATGTCCCGCAGCGGTCTGCCACCTCCGCCGCGAGGATGAAATCGCGCTCAGTCGCGTGGACGAGATCCGCCGAGCGCCCCGGAATCGGGGCCAGTGAGACGCGCGCGAACGCTTTCGTCTCCGTGCGGAGGAATCGGGGATACGATGACCGACAGAACCAGGATCAACGACGATTCGAATGAAGGAACATCACCATGTCCGATCATCTCTCCGACGCCCACCATCCCTCGGGCGATCACAACTCCGCTGGCGGCCACCGCAACGCCGGGTCGCAGGGCGACCATCTCTCCGATTCCGACCACCTCGCGGTCCTCGGCTACGGCGACTCCTTCGAACGGTCGATGAGTCCGTGGGCGAACTTCGCACTCGGCTTCACCTATCTCTCCCCGCTCGTCGGCGTCTATTCGCTGCTGGCCGTCGCTCTGTCCACCGGTGGGCCGCCGGCGATCTGGTGGATCGTCATCGTCGCCTGCGGGCAGCTGCTCGTCGCACTCGTCTTCGGTGAGGTCGTCTCCCAGTTCCCCATCGCCGGCGGCATCTACCCATGGGCGCGTCGCCTGTGGAGCAAGCGCTATGCGTGGATGGCGGCCTGGGTCTACATCTGCGCGCTCATCGTCACCATCACCTCGGTGGCCGAGTTCGGCAGCGGATTCCTCGCCAGCCTCTTCGGACTCACACTCAACCGGAACACCACCCTCGTCCTCGGCCTCGCCCTGCTGGTGTTGGCCCTGGCGATCAACTTCTCCGGCACGAAATGGCTGGCCAGGATCGCCCGCATCGGTCTCTTCGCCGAACTCATCGGCGTCATCGGACTCGGCCTCTTCCTCCTCATCTTCGAACGCAAGCACAGCTTCTCCGTCTTCTTCGACACCATGGGCACCGCCGGTGACGGCAGCTATCTGCCCGTGTTCATGGGCGCCGCGATCGCAGGACTGTTCCTCTTCTACGGCTTCGAGGCCTGCGGCGATGTCGCCGAAGAGGTGTCGAATCCGGCGCGAGGGATCCCCAAGGCGATGCTCATGACGATCTTCGTCGGCGCGATCTCCGCCCTGTTCTCCTTCGGCGGCTACGTGCTCGCCGCCCCGAATCTGGAGGCGATCGTCGCCGGTGAGGTCGAGGATCCGATTCCGTCGATCCTCGAGGGCAGCCTCGGCACCGTCGGTGCGAAGCTCTTCCTGCTCGTCGCGATCCTCGCGTTCATCTCCTGCGTGCTCAGTCTCCAGGCCGCGGCCTCGCGGCTGATCTTCAGCTTCGCCCGGGACGGCATGATGCCCGGTCACCGCTGGCTGTCGAAGGTCACCGACGGCACGAAGATCCCGCACAACGCGCTCATCGTCGCCTGCACGGCACCGGCGCTGATCTGCGTGCTCATCTGGTTCAACGACGGAATCCTCGTGGCCGTGACCTCCTTCGCGATCCTCGGCATCTACCTGGCATTCCAGATGGTCGTCGCCGGAGCCCTGCGGCAGCGGCTGAAGGGCTGGAAGCCCGCCGGGCCGTGGTCGCTGCGCGGGTGGGGGATCGTCGTCAACTTTGCGGCTCTGGCCTACGGGATCTTCGCCATGATCCTGCTCTCGCTGCCAGGGGATTCCGGATCGTTCTTCGCCGATTGGATCGTCCTCATCGGCCTCGTCGTCGTCCTCGTCGTCGGGTTCATCTACCTGTTCATCGCCCGCCCCGACCGGAAATCCGACGCCCCCGAGGATGATGCCATCGCCGTCGCCGAGGCGATCCGAGCCCGCCGGGCGAAGATGTAGGGGCGGGCGCACTGGGATCCCCGAAGAGTGGTCGCAAACGGACTCCTCTCACGAACGTAGGTCGCAAACGGACTCCTCTCACGAACGTAGGTCGCAAACGGACTCCTCTCACGAACGTAGGTCGCAATCGGACACCGCCCTCGAACGTAGGTCGCAAACGGACACCACTCACGAATGTAGGTCGCAATCGGACATTTTCTGACCTCCGAAGTGTCCGATTGCGACCTAAGTTTCGGCCCGAATGTCCGTTTGCGACCTAAGTTTCGGCCCGAATGTCCGTTTGCGACCACTGTTTCGCGAGCAGAATCCAGTAGCAGCCTCCTTTCTGCTCGCTTGGCATGGCCGTGATGGCGCACATCGCTGAGCCAACCTGGTCAACACAGAACCCACTTGGACACTCATACCTGTGCAAAGATTCGCCACTGCTCTCGCGACCACACCCGACCCACTCGTTTGCGCTTTGCTCTGAAGGAACACCGCCGGATACTTTTCGCTTTCGGAATCGACCGGGAGTGGCCGCCTCACCTTTGGCACGAATGCAACCCAGGAGTCCGCAGAGGCCCGCCCTCGAAGCGAATCTCCTGTTCAGGGTGCGGTCGGCACAGCCACCCGGATCCTCCCGTATGCGGCTCGCGAACCATCCATGGTCTGCTCGAGGCAACTGTCCGACTCACCTCCATTCAGCTGTGGACACCATCGCGGCTCGAGCGTGAACTGCCTGTGGATGGGCAACAGTCGACCACAACCGCCTCGGGCAGGTCTTCCCTCGCCCAGAACCCCCGTGAACTATCTGTGCATGAAGCATCCGGTGAACTATGCGCACTACCCAGCAGTCCTCTCGGTTTCGGAAGCGCGAGCGCGAGGAGCCTCCGAGTACGACATCAGGTCCGGGCGTGGTTTTCCTCCTGCCACGTGGGGTATCCGCTTCGACGGCTCTGTCTCCACCGAATTCCCGATACCCACTTGGGCAGATGACGCATGGATCGATGAGGCGCAGCTGTTGACGGCCATCGTCTACAGACACCCGGGGGTCGTCGCCTGCAGAGAAACTGCTGCACGCCTATTCGGGTGGCCGTTGCCCAGCTCACTCAGAAGCGACATTCTTCATCTGGGAACTTCGGACATCAACAAACGCATTCGCAGAAGAGGCATCACACTGCATCGAATGAGAACGCTCAGATCAATCGAGTGGTTGAAGTTGCCGGTCCTGAACCCACTTCAGGTATTCAGCCAGCTCGCTTCCGTCTGTTCGGTGGAGTCGCTGGTGAAAGTTGGTGACGCGGCGATCGGCAACTGGAAGAGCCCACCCCAATTCACGTTGGCGACTTTGACCGAGCACATCTCCGAAACAAAACACCTCAGGGCCAGGCCAAAGCTCGAAGCCGCTGTCGACCTCATTCGAGAAGACGTCGACTCGCCGATGGAAACAGACCTCCGCCTCTGGGCCATCTCCCGAAACCTGCCTGAACCAGAGGTCCACCCTGCCGTGTACTGTCCGACGATCGATCGCACCCTGCATCCCGACCTCGGCTACCCGAAGAAAAAGCTTGCGCTGGAGTACGAGGGAGATCATCACCGAATCTCCGAATACCAATGGGCCGCCGACATCGATCGAGTCAACGCGCTGAGAGCAGCTGGCTGGACCGTCATTCGGGTGACAAAATCGACCAGTCGTCAGCAACTCGAGCGCGATATCCGCCACCACCTCGGGCTGCAATGAAGAATATAGGTCACCATCGGACATTTCTGGCGGCAAAAAGTATCCGATAGCGACCTAACTTTCGACCCGAGTATCCGATAGCGACCAATATTCGCACGAAGCTACCGGGCCACCTGGCCGTCGCGAACCCACCTGGTCGCGAGGTTACCGGGCCGTCGCGCAGCCAACGGGCTACCGGGCCTCGGTGCCGCGGCGAGGCGGGCCCTACTCAGACCCCGAATTCGGAAGCGAAGACCCACCGCTGTGAGCGGCTTCGGTCAGGAGCGCTTCGAGGTCGCCGGAAGCCTCAGGGCGTACAGCGAACTGAGCCGCTGACGTCCTCTCGGTTCAGTCGCCGTAGGGAGAGCGCGGCGCGGGTCTGCGGCGAGGGTCCGCGGCGCGGGAGCACGGCGAGGGTCCGCGGCGCGCGAAGCGCAGACCGCGCCACCCAGCACATAAAAATACATAGCTATGCATAACCATTCGACACGTGAGTGATATGCCGTTAGGCTAGTGGACATGTCGAAAGTACTGTCTTCGCTCCCAGTCGGTGAGCACGTTGGAATCGCCTTCTCCGGCGGCCTGGACACCTCCTGCGCTGTTGCGTGGATGCGTCACAAGGGCGCCGTCCCCTGCACGTACACGGCCGACATCGGCCAGTACGACGAACCGGATCTGGAGTCGGTGACCGAACGCGCCAAGGAGTACGGTGCCGAGATCGCCCGCTTCGTCGACGCCAAGCGCCTGCTCGTCGAAGAGGGCTTCGTCGCCCTCCAGTGCGGCGCCTTCAACGTCCGCTCCGGCGGCAAGACCTACTTCAACACCACCCCGCTGGGCCGCGCGGTCACCGGCACCATGCTCGTGCGGGCCATGAAGGACGACGGCGTCGACATCTGGGGCGACGGCTCGACCTACAAGGGCAACGACATCGAGCGCTTCTACCGCTACGGCCTCATGGCGAACCCGAAGCTGCGCATCTACAAACCCTGGCTCGACTCGGAATTCGTCGAGGAGCTCGGCGGCCGGCAGGAGATGAGCGAATGGCTCGTCGAACACGGCTACCCCTACCGCGACTCCGCGGAGAAGGCCTACTCGACGGATGCGAACATCTGGGGCGCCACCCACGAGGCGAAGACCCTGGAGTTCCTCGACGCCGGCCTCGACATCGTCGAACCGATCATGGGCGTGGCCGCCTGGCGCGAAGACGTCGAGGTCAAGACCGAAGAGGTCTCGGTCCGCTTCGAGGCCGGCCGCCCTGTCGCCATCAACGGCGAGGAGTTCGACGACCCGGTGGCGCTGGTCTTCAAGGCCAATGAGATCGGCGGCCGCCACGGACTCGGCGTCTCCGACCAGATCGAGAACCGCATCATCGAGGCGAAGTCCCGCGGCATCTACGAGGCCCCGGGCATGGCGCTGCTGCATGTGACCTACGAACGCCTCCTCAACGCCATCCACAACGAGGACACCATCGCCCTCTACCACGAAGAGGGCCGTCGCCTGGGCCGCCGCATGTACGAAGGCCGCTGGCTCGACCCGCAGTCGCTCATGCTGCGCGAATCCATGCAGCGGTGGGTCGCCTCGGCGATCACCGGCGAGGTCACCCTGCGCCTGCGCCGCGGCGACGACTACACGATCGTCAACACCGAAGGCCCGAACCTGTCCTACCACCCGGAGAAGCTGTCGATGGAGCGCGTGGGCGACGCCGCCTTCGGCCCCGAAGACCGCATCGGCCAGATGACCATGCGCAACCTCGACATCGCCGACTCGCGCGCCCGTCTCGAGCAGTACGCGGCCATGGGCATCGTGTCCGGCCCGACCTCGGAGCTCGTGGGCTCGCTGGAGGCAGGCGGTGCGGAGGAGATCGCGAACTCCGGCGCCGAGGTGGATGAAGCCGGCGACCTCGCCGGACTGTCCGCGGCCTTCGACGCCGGCACGGACTGAGTTCCGCGCCGGACGGTTCGAGAGCTTCCGGAGACACTGCGCAGCATGAGACTCGCGGCCTCCGGCTGAGAACTGGAAGCGGCCGGCAGGTGCGCTCCACGATCTGATGGATCTTGGGGCTCACCTGCCGGCCGCTTCTTCTATTCACTGCCTACGCGACTTCCGCGGGGGCAACCCCAACAATTTTCATGTAATGACAAATAATGCTTTGAATTCTCTTTTGACCTGACAAATTTGCCTGTAGCGTGGTGACTGCTTCCCGCCCAGGGAACGACGGAGAGCACTGCTCGTCCATGCGCGCTCATTGCACGCACCGACGAAGCGCGCGCCTCACGTGCAGCACAGACACCCGCATGCATTCGAAGGAGAATCCCATGCCCCAGCGACTCGGAATCGCGGTCATCGGTGCCGGAATGGCCGGTCGAGCACACGCCGCTGCCTGGCGAGCCGCCCCTGCCGCCGGAATCGGAAGCCTGCCGGACCTCGAACTCGTCTCCGTCTGCGACATCGCCGGCGACCTTGCCGCAGCCACCGCCGCTCGTTACGGGTTCACCCGTCATGACACCGACTGGCAGCACATCGTCGACGCCGATGACATCGACATCGTCAGCGTCGTCGTCGCCAACTCCCTCCATCAGCAGATCGTCGAAGCCCTGCTGGCCGCGGGCAAGCACGTCCTGTGCGAGAAACCGCTGACCGACACCGTCACCGACGCCGAATCCATGGTCGCCGCCGCGAACGACGCAGACTCTGTCGCGCGCCTCGGCTTCACCTTCCGACGCACACCGGGCCTCGCCGCGATCAAGGACTTCATCAACGACGGCACTCTGGGCGAGGTCCACCACATCAACGCCTGGTACTGGACCGATTACGCCTGCTCCCCCACTGCCCCGATGAGCTGGCGCTACCGCGGCGAACTCGGCAGCGGAGCTCTTGCCGATGTCGGCAGCCACCTCACCGACACCGTCGAATTCCTCGCCGGGCCCATCCGGAAGGTCTCCGGCGGACGTTTCCACACCGCCATCACCTCCCGCCCGCTCCCGCTGGGTCACGTGGTCGGACACGACCACGCCGAGGTCAGCGACGAATACGAGCCGGTCGGCAACGACGACTACGCCGGATTCAGCGTCGAATTCCCCACCGGGGCCGGTTTCCTCCAAGTCTCGCGGATCGCCGCGGGCCACCCCAACAGCCTCGGAGTCGAAGTCTTCTGCGCCAACGGCTCCGCCGGCTTCGACTTCCGCTTCCCCGGCCAGATCGTCCTCAACCGCAGCATCGACGACGCGGCGGCCACCGGATTGACGACGATACAGCTGGGACCCGAGCACCCCTATATCGCGAACGGGCTGGCAATGGCCGCGCCCGGAGTGGGAGTGGGCCAAAACGACGGGTTCGTCTTCCAGGCCCGGGCCTTCCTCGATGAGGTCGCCGGCATCGCCGAGGCGGACTCCCTGCCTCGCTGTGCACCATTCTCCGATGGCCTGCATGCACTCCAGGTCCGAGATGCGGTCATCGACTCGGCCAACGACAACGGACATGAGAAAGAGGTTCAGTCATGAAATTCGGCGCCTACACAGCCATCCTGCACGACCGCCCGCTGCCCGAGGCCCTGACCGTGCTCAGAGAGCTCGGCCTCAGCGCGGCAGAGATCAACGTCGGCGGATTCCTCCCACCCGTCCATATGCCGACGATCGATGACATCCTCACCTCCGATGATGCGCGAGACGAGTACCTCGGCACCTTCGCCGAGGCGGGGGTCGAGCTGGCGGGCCTCAATGCCAATGGCAACCCGCTCCACCCCGATCCGCAGATCGGCCCGCCGACGCTGAGCGACATCGAACGTGCCATCGCCGTGGCGAACCGGCTCGGTCAGACTCGAGTGGTGACGATGTCCGGACTGCCGGGCGCGGACGCCTCGGCACCCAAACCGACGTGGGTCGTCAACCCCTGGGAGTCCTCACTGCTCGACACACTCGACGAACAGTGGGCCGCAGCCACCCCGATCTGGGCAGATCTCGATCGGCTCGCCGGCGACAATGGTGTGAAGATCGCCATCGAAATGCATCCGCACAACCTCGTATTCAATCCCGCCACACTCGAGCGTCTCGTCGAGAGCATCGGGGCTAAGAACGTCGGCGCGGAGATGGATCCCTCCCATCTGTTCTGGCAGGGCATCGATCCGGTCGCAGCGATCGAGCACCTCGGCGAACTCGTCGTCCATGCCGCGGCCAAGGATGTGCGCATCAACGAGGCCGCGAAGATCCACGGCGTCCTCGACGATCGGCACACGCGATTCACCGGCGAGCGGATCACCGAGCTCCGAGGCGGTGCCGCGATCAACGCATGGCCGCTGGGCTCCTCGTGGGACTTCGTCGCCCTTGGTCATGGCCACGACCAGGATTTCTGGAACCGGTTCATCTCGGCCCTGAAGAAGGTCGACCCGGACATCGCTGTGCACATCGAGCACGAAGACGAATCCCTGGGACGCATCGAGGGGCTGCAGACCGCCGCCGAGGTTCTGCTCACCGCTGCCGAGTCGGCGAATTCAGCGGGTCAGCCCTCGTCGGCTGCTCCCGCCGAGTAAGCTCAGACGCAGACCACGACAGGACAGGAGCACATGGCACGCGAACCCGAGACCGAACTGCCGGCAGAGTTCTTCGGTCCCCTCGATCGCTCCCCCGGAGCCGTGCCGCTCTATGTCCAGATCGCCCGCAGACTGGAAGCGGCGATCTCCTCCGGCCAGCTCATCGCCGGAACCCGGCTCGAGAACGAGGTGGCGATGGCCAAACGGATCGGCCTGTCACGGCCGACCGTGCGCCAGGCGATCCAAGACCTTGTGGACAAAGGGCTGCTGGTGCGCAGACGCGGAATCGGAACCCAGGTGATCCAGCGCCCCGTTGCCAGGCCCGTCGATCTCACCAGCCTCTACGAGGACCTCGAGAAGTCGGGCAATCCGCCGAAGACCGTCGTCCTCTCCCACCGGGTCGAAGCCGCAGACGCCGACAATGCCGAGAGGCTGGGGGTGCCCGTCGGGTCCCCCTGCCTGCATCTGCGGCGCCTGCGCCTCGTCGGGTCGACGCCGCTGGCCATCCTGCACAATGTCCTGCCCGCCCGGTTCACCGATATCACCGCCGAGGAGCTCGTGAGCTCCGGCCTCTACGAAACCCTGCGGGCGCGCGGAGTCGTGTTCTCCGTGGCCCAACAGCGAATCGGCGCGAAGGCCGCCGATGCGCAGGAGGGCGAGCTCCTGGAGATCGAAACGGGTGCGCCGCTGTTGACGATGCACCGCACCGCGCACGACCACAGCGGAGGGATCGTCGAATGGGGCGATCACTGCTATCGCCCCGACCTCTACTCGTTCGAGACGACCCTCGTCTCCCGCTGATCGCCGAGCCCCCAAGGCCGCACCGAACCCTCGCCCCCATCCGCCGACCTGCGCACCCTCGCGGGCGCTGCCTCCGGCCGCTCATCCGCTTCGAACTGCCGTCAGACCCCTCCGAGGACTCCGAAACAGCAAGGATTGCCCAGAAGGGGTGACGACGCGAACAAACAATGCTAATGTCATGACAAATACTTTGTCCTGACAAAGGATCGATCCGCATCGGCACAGCAGCCGCGGGGAAGGAATGACGAGAATGACCTCATCGCCTGGCTCGGCTCCTCGAACCTCATCGTTCGACCTCATCACCATCGGACGCATCGGCGTCGACATCTATCCGCTGCAGGACGGCGTCGGCCTCGAAGAGGTCGAGACCTTCGGCAAGTACCTCGGCGGCTCCGCCTCGAACGTCGCCGTCGCCGCAGCCAAACACGGCCTCGACGCCGCCGTCATCACCGCCACCGGCGATGACCCCTTCGGCCGGTACCTGCACAACGAGGTCGCCCGCCTCGGCGTCGACAACCGCTGGGTCGGCACGAACCCGAACTACAACACCCCCGTAACCTTCTGCGAGATCTTCCCGCCCGACGACTTCCCGCTCTACTTCTACCGCGACCCCAAGGCGCCGGACCTCGATCTGACCGAGTCCGACCTCGACCTCGAGGCGGTCGCCTCGGCGAAGATCTTCTGGTCCACCGTCACCGGGCTGAGCGTCGAACCCAGCCGCAGCACCCATCACGCCGCCTGGGCGGCGCGGGGGCGCGCCGAGCACACCGTCCTCGACCTCGACTACCGACCGATGTTCTGGCAGAGCCCGGAGATCGCCAGCGCCGAGGTGGGGCGCGCACTCGAACACGTCACCGTGGCCGTGGGCAACCGTGAGGAATGCGAGATCGCCGTCGGCGAGACCGAACCCGAGCGGGCCGCCGACGCACTGCTCGAGCGCGGCGTCGAACTCGCCATCGTCAAGCAGGGTCCCAAGGGCGTGCTCGCGAAGACCGCCGACGAGCGGGTCGAAGTTCCGCCCTACCCCGTCGACGTCACGAACGGCCTCGGTGCCGGTGACGGCTTCGGCGGCGCACTGTGCCAGGGGCTGCTGGCCGGCTGGGACCTCGAATACGTGCTGAAGTTCGCCAATGTCGCCGGCGCCATCGTGGCCACCCGCCGCGAATGCTCGACCGCGATGCCCGCCACCGAAGAGATCACTGCCGTGATCGGCACCAACGACCAGAAGGAAACCCGCGCATGACATCGGACGCCCCCTCCCTCGACATTGTCACCGACGATGCCATCGCCGAACTGCGCGAGGCCCGTTTCACCGACCCCGGTGCCATCTCCCGAGCCTGGGCCTCCCGCTCCCGCCGCAGCATCAGCGGTCCGGATTCCCGTCTGTTCATCGTCGCTGCCGACCACCCCGCACGCGGGGCCATGAAGGTCGGAGACGATCCGCTGGCCATGGCCGACCGTGTCGATCTCGTCGCCCGGCTGGCCACCGCACTCTCTCGGCCCGGAGTCGACGGAGTGCTGGCCACCGCGGAGATCCTCGACGACCTCGCCTTCCTCGGGCACCTCGAGAACAAGCTGGCCGTGGGCTCGATGAACCGCGGCGGACTGGCCGGCTCCAGTTTCGAGATCGACGACCGCTTCACCGGTCACACCGTCGAGCGCATGTCCCGCGACGGAATCGACCTCGCCAAGACCCTGCTGCGGATCAATCTCGCGGACCCCGCCACCACCTCGGCGCTCATGGCCAATGCCGCAGCCGTGAACGCCTGCGCAGACGCCGATCTGCCGGTGATGCTCGAGCCGTTCATGAGCGAATGGGTCGACGGCAAGGTGCGCAATGTGCTCACCCCCGAAGCCGTCATCCGATCGATCGGCATCGCGCAGGGGCTCGGCACGACCTCGACCCACACTTGGCTGAAGATCCCCGTCGTCGACGACATGGAGCAGGTCATGGCAGCGACGACTCTGCCGACCCTGCTGCTCGGAGGCGAGCGCTCGGACGATCCCGAGGCGACCTTCCGCAGCTGGGAGAATGCCCTGGCACTGCCCGGTGTGCGCGGCCTCGTCATCGGCCGTTCGGTCGTCTACCCGGCCGACGGCGATGTCATCGGCTCCGTCGACCGCGCCGCCGCACTGGTCCACAGCACAGAAAGGATTCCGGCATGATCAACGAATGGTTCTACCCCCGCGGAGAGCTCGCCAGGGACGGCTTCGAGTCCGTCGTCGATTCGACTCTTCCGGGGTGGGCGCACACCGGATTCCGCGCCGCCACGCTCGGCGGAGACCAGCCGAGCTCGGTCGAGCTCGCCGCCGAGGCGGTCGAGAGGGTCTTCGTGCCGCTGGCCGGTGAGTCCTTCACCGTCGACTACGTCCTCGCCGACGGCACCACCGGCAGCCAGGAGCTGGCCGGTCGGACCTCGGTCTTCCACGGACCGGCCGACTGTCTCTACCTACCCACCGGCTCCAGTGCCACGGTCACCTCGGCGAAGGGTCGGATCTCGGTCTCCGAAGCACCGACGACGGAGACGCGCCCCGTCCAACACCTCCCCGCTGCCGAGGTCCCGGTCGAACTGCGCGGTTCGGGAATCTCGAGCCGACAGGTCCACAACTTCGCGACCCCGGCGGGCCTCGACTGTGTGAAGATCATCGCCTGCGAGGTCATCACTCCGGGCGGCAACTGGTCATCCTATCCCCCACACAAGCACGACGAGGCGATCGCCGGTTCCGAGTCCCGCCTCGAGGAGATCTACTACTTCGAGACCGCGGTTTCGCGTGCCTCGAACGCCCCGGCCGAGGCCGATCCCTTCTCCCTTTTCTCGACCTACTCCTCGGCCGCCGGCGAGATCACCACCTCGGCGACGGTGCGCACAGGCGATATCGCCCTCGTCCCCTACGGGTACCACGGCCCCCTCGCCGCCGCACCCGGCTATGACAACTACTACCTCAATGTCATGGCCGGCCCCGATGATGAACGCATCTGGCTCATCAGCGACGACCCCGCCCACGGCTGGGTCCGTAAGGAATGGGACGACCTCGAGTTCGACTCTCGGCTGCCCTACACCGCGGACGAACAGAACCCCGCCTAGAGACATCAGACTTCGAAGGAGAAGTGACATGACTGTGACGATGACCGTGGCTCAGGCGCTGACGACCTTCCTGTCCCGTCAGTACACCGTCGACGGAGACATCCGCCAGCGCACGATCGCGGGGATGTTCGGCATCTTCGGGCACGGCAATATCGCAGGCATGGGTCAGGCTCTGCGTCAGCTCCGCCACGATGAGCCCGACGCGATGCCCTATCACCAGGCCCGCAACGAACAGGCGATGGCCCATCAGGCCGCAGGCTTTGCGAGGATGAATCGTCGACGCTCGACCTTCGCAGCGGCCGCTTCGGTGGGGCCGGGTGCGGCGAACATGCTCACCGGAGCGGCCCTGGCCACGGCCAATCGCCTGCCGGTCCTGCTGTTGCCTTCGGACACCTTCGCGACCCGCGTCTCCGATCCGGTGCTCCAGCAGCTCGAACACCCCCACGACACATCGTTACAGGTCACGGACGCGTTCCGACCGCTGTCCCGCTACTTCGACCGTGTCGAACGCGGCGAGCAGCTGTTCTCCATCGCGCTGGCGGCCATGCGGGTGCTCACCGATCCTGCCGAAACTGGTGCGGTCACGATCGCGCTGCCCGAAGACGTCCAAGCCGAAACCGTCGAGGTTCCGGAAGAATTCCTGACCGAACGAGAATGGCACATCCGGCGGCCCCTTCCCGAGCCCGGCCCGCTCGAGCGTGCCGCCGCAGCGATCCGCGGGGCCGAGCGACCGCTGATCGTCGCCGGCGGCGGAGTGCTCTACTCCGCAGCCGAGGAAGAGCTGCGCTCCTTCGCCGAGGCGACCGGCATCCCCGTCGCCACCACCCAAGCCGGCGGTGGAGTGCTCGACCACGATCACCCGCTCAACCTCGGCGGAATCGGAGCAACGGGGTCGTCCGCGGCCAACCGGATCGCCGCCTCGGCGGACGTCGTCATCGGCATCGGCACTCGCTACAGCGATTTCACGACGTCGAGCCGAAGCGCCTTCGCCGATCCCGATGTCAGCTTCGTCAACCTCAACGTCGCAAGCTTCGATGCCTACAAGCACGGCAGCCGCTACCCCATCGTCGCCGACGCCCATGCCGGACTGGTGGGACTGAGCGAGCACCTGGATGAGTTCCGAGTGGGCGAGGACCATACGCGCCGGATCGATGCCGAACGCAGGAACTGGGTCGCCGAGGTCGATGCGGCCGTGGCGCCCACGCCCGCAGAACTGCCGGGCCAGCCCGAGATCATCGGTGCGGTCAACCGAGCTGTCGGTCCACGCGATGTCGTCATCCAAGCCGCCGGCTCCCTGCCGGGTGACCTGCAGAAGCTCTGGCGCACCCGGGACGCCCTGGGCTATCACGTCGAATACGCGTTCTCCTGTATGGGATACGAGATCGCCGGAGGCCTGGGAGTCCGGCGCGCCATCGAGGCCGCCGGTGATGACCGTGAGGCCGTCGTCATGGTCGGCGACGGCTCCTACCTCATGCTCCACACGGAACTCGTGACCGCCGTGGCCGAGGGCCTCAAGCTCATCGTCGTCCTCATCCAGAATCACGGCTATGCCTCGATCGGACACCTGTCGGAGACAGTTGGTGCACCCCGATTCGGCACCTGGTACCGCAGATACGACGCCGACTCCCCGGAGTTCCGCACCGACGAAATCCTGCCCGTCGACCTCGCAGCGAACGCTCGCTCCTACGGCGTCGACGTCGTCGAGATCGACCCCGGCCCCTCGGCGAGCACTCGCCTCGCCGAGGCCGTGGAGGCCGCCCGTGCGGCCGAGACCTCGACGCTCATCCACATCAACTCGGATCCGCTCGCCTATGCCCCTGAAGGCGAAGGGTGGTGGGACGTGCCGGTCGCCGCCGCATCGACCATGGACGACACCCGAACGGCCCGCTCTGCCTACGAGGACGAGCGAAGCCACCAACGGCCTCTGCTGTAGCCAGCCGATCGCCCAGAGCACGAAGACCACCGACAGCCGACCACAAGGACAGGACAATGACAACGCAGTCACTTCGCATCGGCACAGCACCAGACTCCTGGGGCGTGTGGTTGCCAGACCACCCGGGACAGGTCCCCTGGCGGCGCTTCCTCGATGAAGTCGTCGAGGCGGGATACACCTGGATCGAGCTCGGCCCCTACGGCTACCTGCCGACGAATCCCGAGCAGCTGCGCGAGGAGCTCGGCTCGCGGGGACTCAAACTCTCCGGCGGCACGGTATTCACCGGTTTCCACAAGACGGATGACCAGTTCGAGCGGGCCTGGAAGCAGGCCGAGGCGGTCGCCGCACTCACTGCCGAACTCGGCGGTGAGCACATCGTCGTCATCCCCGATCTGTGGCGTTCGGACACGAGCGGCCAGGCCCTCGAACCGCGGACGCTCGATGACGAGCAGTGGTCGCGCATGGCCGCCGGCCACGACGCACTCGGCAAGGCCCTGTACGAAGAGTTCGGTCTCCGCCAGCAGTTCCACTCGCATGCCGACTCCCATGTCGGCACACATTCGGAAGTCGAACGCTTCCTCGAACTCACCGATGAGCGGTACACGAACCTCTGCCTCGACACGGGACACTTCTCGTACTACGGCGGGGACAACCTCAGACTCATCCACGACCACCCCTCGCGCATCGGCTATCTTCACCTCAAGCAGGTCGATCCGGTTCGGATCTTCGACGTCCTCAACTCCGATACACCGTTCGGCGACGCGGTCGCGCAGGGAATCATGGTCGAGCCCGATCAGGGGATCCCTCCGCTCGACCCGATCATCGACGCCGTCGCGGCTCTCGACGAGAACACCTTCGCCATCGTCGAACAGGACATGTTCGGCTGCAGCGTCGACGCCCCGTTCCCGATCGCCGAACGGACGCTGAAGACGATCCTCGCGTCCACGGACGCCGCGGTCGTCGACCACTGACCCAGCTCATCGCCGCTCGATCCCACACACCGACAAGCCCGCAGCCCCACAGGAGAGACAATGACCGTGACAAACCCGCCCGAAGATTTCCGCGTCGGCATCGTCGGTGCCGGAATGATGGGCGCAGACCACGTCAAACGCATCACCTCGACGATCAGCGGGGCCACGGTCTCCGCCGTCGTCGACCCCGATGAGTCCCGGCTCGCCTCGGCGCTGGAGAACGCCCCCGGAGCCGTCGGCTGCTCCCGCATCGAAGACGCTCTCGAGGCCGGAGTGGTCGACGGGGTCCTCATCGCGACCCCCGGGTTCCTCCACGAACCCGTGCTGCTGCCCAGCCTCGAGGCCGGTCTCCCGATCCTGTGCGAGAAGCCTCTGACCCCGGACCCGGACTCCTCGTGGCGGATCCTCGAAGCCGAGCAGGCCACCGGCCGCCACCTCATCCAAGTCGGGTTCATGCGTCGTTTCGATCCCGAATACCGGCAGCTGCGCGAGCTCATCGACTCGGAGCAGGCCGGTGAGCTGCTCATGCTCCGCTGCGCCCATCGCAACCCGTCGGTCCCGGACTCCTACATGCAGGAGTCGCTCATCAACGACTCCGTCGTCCACGAATTCGACGTCGTACCCTGGCTGGCCGATTCCCCCATCCGCAGCCTCGAGGTCAAGCACGCTCGCCGCAATCGGCTCACGCCCGAACGCCTCCAGGAGCCGATCCTCGTACTCATGGAGCTGGCCAATGGCACGCTCGTCGATCTCGAGATGAACGTCAGCGTGCAGTTCGGCTATCAGGTGACCACCGAGGCCGTCTTCGATTCCGGAATCGCCCGCATCGGTGAACCCACCGGCCTGCAGCTGTGGCATCAGGGGCGTTCGGGAATCGCCGACATGCAGACTTCACCACCCGTTTCCGGACGGCCTACGACGATCAGGTTCAGGCCTGGGTCGACGCGGCGCGCACGGGCGGCATCGCCGGCCCATCTGCCTGGGACGGCTACAAGGTGGCCGTGGCCTGCCGGGAAGGCGTCGCCTCCCTGCTCGACGGCAGACCGCGCACACTCGATCTGCCCGACACCCCTGACTTCTACCTCTGACCGACCGGCCCTCACGAACGCTTGGAGTATCAATGAAGATCGCCTACGATCCCACACCGCTGCACCACACGCACCGCCTGCTCGACTTCCCGGCCGTGACCGCCGACCTCGGATTCGACCATCTGCAGCTGACACCGCATCCGGACTTCGCCACCCACTTCCGATACCCGAAGATGGATCGCGCGCTCATCCGCCGCTTCGGGCAGGCCGTCGATGCCGCAGGGATCACGGTGCCCGCCCTGCTGCCCGTGCAGCGGATCGCCTGGCCGGATGAGGGCAAACGCGTCGCGGCGGTGAAGAACTTCCGCCGCGTCATCGAGATCGCCATCGACCTCGGCGTGACGACCATCAACACGGAATTCAGCGGTCGCCCGGAATCCTTCGAGGACTCCGAAGAGTCCTTCTACCGTTCGATGGACGAACTGCTGCCCATCGTCGAGAAGGAGGGGCTGAGGCTCAACTTCGACCCCCACCCCGACGACTTCGTCGAGGACGGGCACGAAGCGTGGCGAGTCCTGCGTGGTCTCGACTCCGAAGCGATCGGCTTCGTCTACGTCGCCTCGCACACCTTCCACTACGGCGACTGCCTCGACACCCTGGCCGAGGAGCTCGGCGACCGACTGCGTGCCGTCTACATCTCCGATGCCTTCGATCACCGCGCCTCGCACGGGCTGCGGTACATCGCGAACCCGCCGACCACCTCGGCGCGGGTGCATCAGCATCTCAAGGTCGGGGACGCCGACGTCGATTTCGACGCTCTCTTCGGCGTGCTGAATGCGACCGGGTTCCTCGCCCGCGAAGACTCTCTCCTCGTGTCCAATGTGTTCGGGGAGAACGAGAACAATGACGCCGTCAGCCGATTCCAAAAGCGGCGGATCGATGAACTCATCTCCGCACAGGCAGGTCCCACCGGCTGAGGCGGCGCGCAGCCACCGTCGAATCGCATCGAGAAGTTCGAGACCGAAGCATCGGAAAATCATTCAAAGGAGAGTGAACGTTCATGAGCGGAGAAGGCAAGAGTCTGGTCGATCTTCCACCGGACACGAAGGGACCACACACCACACGCCTGGGCATCATCGCCGTCGTCGCCACATTCGGCGGCCTGCTGTTCGGCTATGACACCGGCGTCGTCAACGGGGCCCTCGAGCCCCTCACCCACGATTTCGGTCTGACACCGCGGACCGAGGGACTCGTCGTCAGCTTCCTCACCATCGGTGCGGCCTTCGGCGCCGTCATCGGCGGTCGACTCTCCGATGCCTTCGGACGCCGATCGAACATCCTGCTGCTCGCCTGCTTCTTCATCGTCGGGACCCTGGCCTGTGCACTGTCACCCAATTGGCAGTTCCTCGCCGGGGCACGCTTCTTCCTCGGACTGGCCGTGGGCGCGGCATCGACGACCGTGCCCGTCTACCTGTCCGAACTCGCGCCCTTCGAACGGCGCGGCTCATTGGTCACTCGCAACGAGGTGATGATCGTCGTCGGCCAGTTCGCGGCCTTCGTCATCAACGCGATCATCTTCAACGTCTGGGGAGAGCACGAGGGCGTGTGGCGCTTTATGCTCGCCGTCGCCGTTCTGCCCGCCATCGCACTGCTCATCGGCATGCTCTTCCTTCCCGAGAGCCCCCGCTGGCTGATCTCGAAGAACCGCGACGACCAGGCCCTCGGCGTGCTCAAGCAGGTTCGTTCGGATGATCGCGCCGAGGCGGAGATGCGCGAAGTCGAACTGCTGGCAGAACAGGAGGAGGTCGCCAAGACCGGCGGCGTCTCGGACCTCGCATCGAAATGGGTGCTGCGACTTGTCCTCATCGGCGTCGGCTTGGGCATCGCCCAGCAGCTGACGGGCATCAACTCCGTGATGTACTACGGGACGCAGCTGCTCACCGATGCGGGCTTCTCTGCCGATGCAGCGATCATCGCGAACACGCTCAACGGTCTCTTCTCCGTCATCGGCGTCACCGTCGGCATCCTGCTCATCAACAAGCTGCCGCGCAAATTCATGCTCTTGGGCGGATTCACGCTCACCAGCACGTTCCACCTGCTGATCGGCCTGTCCGCGGTGTTCCTGCCCGACGGAATGGGCAAGGCCTACACGATCCTCGTGTTCGTCGTGCTGTTCGTCTTCTCCATGCAGGGAACCCTGGGACCGCTCGTGTGGCTCATGCTTGCCGAGATCTTCCCGCTGAAGATCCGTTCCTTCGCAATGGGCATCTGCGTCTTCGCCCTCTGGCTGGCCAATGCCGCCGTTGCGCAGTTCTTCCCGAGCGTGGTCAGCGGACTCGGAATCTCGAACACGTTCTTCCTCTTCGCCGGGCTCGGCGTGCTCGCTCTCATCTTCATCTACTTCATGGTTCCCGAGACACGCAACAAGACGCTCGAAGACCTCGAAGCGGAATTCCGTTCGAAGTACGGGCAGTGAAGCCCGCCCGGCAGCGCTCTATTGGGCGCGTGCCCGGAACATCAGGCATTCTGACTGTCAGAGTCTGATCTGACGGTCATCGACGAGAAGGAGAAACCCGTGTCCATCATGGTGGCAGTACCCGACAGCAACGCGGCTCCGGCAGCGATCACCGCGGCGATCGAAGAGGCGAAGCGGTTCGGCACCGACCTCGTCGTCATCTCGCTCGGCATCCAATCCGATTTCGACACTGCGGCATTCGATGAGTCCGGAGTTCCGTACCAGGTGATCGGACGTCAGGGGCGCGGCGACAGAGACCCCGCCGAGGCGGTCCTCGACGAACTCGACGAGCACCCTGAGATCATCCGCCTCGTCATCGGGATGCGCCGCCGGTCCCGAGTGGGCAAGATGCTCATCGGCTCGGTGAGCCAGCGCCTCCTGCTCGACTCGCCAGTCCCGGTTCTCGCCGTCAAGGGCTGAGAACTGAAAGCTCCGGTGGCGGGCCGAGCGGGTACGCACCCGCTCGGCCCGTCGATGTGAGCACACGGCGTCGCGGCTGATCGGTCGGCGTCGCTGCCGGTCCTCTACCACTCACCGGCTCGCGCCGCTACGTGAGGTATCCCTCCGGCCGAGGGCCTCCTCAACGTCCTCACACAGGGCTATTCTGGGACCGGATCGCGCAGAACCGGGCTCTTCGCCCGCCCCGATCCCGCCGCACGCCATCGCTGTCGCCGCCGACAGCGAAAGCAGCCGGCAGAATGCGAACACAGACGGCATCAGGCTCACACCGAATGACACCCAAGGACGCCCCATGCCCAGTAAGCCCAGCACCAGCACGCTGGAAGCCGCCGCCGCACACCACGCCCGCACCCATGCCCGCCTGTCGATGGCGGGGAAGATCGCGGCGATCCTCGCACTCACCCTGATCATCTACTTCATTCCAGCCCCTGAGGGCATCGACCCGCGTGGGATGCACATGGCTGGAATCTTCGCCGGAACCATCCTCGGCCTCATCCTGCAGCCGCTGCCGACGGCCTCGGTCGCCCTGGTCGGACTGGCCGCCGCCATGGTCACCGGCACGATGGATGCGAAGACCGAGGCCCTGCAGGGGTTCGGGAACTCGACCATCTGGCTGATCGTCGCCGCGTTCTTCATCGCCGACGGCTTCCTGCTCACCGGTCTGGGACGCCGCATCGCGCTGCTGTTCGTCTCGTGGCTCGGCAGGTCCTCGCTCGGCCTGTCCTACGGCATGGCGCTGACCGACCTCGTCCTCTCCCCCGCCACACCGTCGAACACGGCCCGCGCAGGCGGCGTCGTCTACCCGATCGTCCGGTCGCTCGCTTCGGTCAACGACTCACACCCATCCAGCGCCGAGTCGCGGAAGAGACTGGGTTCCTACCTCTCTCTGACTTCGGTGCAGGTCAACACCATCACCTCGGCCATGTTCGTCACGGCTATGGCCGGCAACCCGTTGGCCGTGGGCTTCGCCGCCGATGCCGGTATCGACATCTCCTGGGGCACCTGGGCGCTGGCCGCGATCGTGCCCGGACTCGTCGCACTCATCGTTATGCCATGGTTCATGGCCAAGGTCTACAAGCCGGGCCTGACGAAGACCCCCGAGGCCCCCGCCCACGCGCGTGAGGAACTCAAGGAGCTCGGCTCCATGAGCCGCGGCGAGTGGACCATGCTCGCAACCTTCGCCCTCCTGCTCCTCCTGTGGGTGTTCGGTGACATGATCGGAGTGGATGCCACCTCGGCGGCCCTCGTCGGCGTGGCGATCCTCCTCATCACCAAGGTGCTCACGTGGAAGGACATGGCCGCCAACAGCGGCGCCTGGTCGACGCTGATCTTCTTCTCCGTGCTCGTGGGCATGGCCACCCACCTCAACACCCTCGGGGTGATCGGGTGGATCGGCGACGAGGTCGCCGGGCTGGTCGGCGGAATGCCGTGGATGGCCGCGTTCGCCGTGCTCAGCATCGTCTACTTCTACGTCCACTACCTCTTCGCATCGAACACGGCGCAGATAGTCGCGATGTACTCCGTGTTCCTCGGGGCGGCGATCGCCACCGGCGCTCCCCCGCTGTTCGCGGCACTGGCGCTGGGCTTCATCGGCAACCTCATCGGCGGGCTCTCGCACTATGCCTCGGGCCCCGCGGGCGTGATTTACGGCTCCGGCTACGTCACGACCGCCGAATGGTTCAAGGTCGGCTTCCTCGCCTCCGTCGTCAACATCCTCATCTGGAGCCTCGTCGGCGGCGGATGGATGTCCCTGCTCGGCATGTTGGGCTGATCCCCTCGCCGAGTTGCGGATATCCCGTCGCCGAGGCGGTCCTGGCGATGGCATCGATCGCTCGCTGCGATGAATGCCGCCCAGTCCCTGCGAACCAGATCCAGCGGCCGTCGATCGACCGCGGAATCGGGTCGAGCGCAAGTGTGAAGCGCCTGCGCCCGCGCCGGGCGTCCTCGGCCGAGCAGGCAACGAAGTGGACACCATTCTTCGTCCATCACGACGCCCTGAGCGTCGACTGCGAAATCTTCCTCTGCAGCCCGACCTCCTTGAGATATCGATTCGCGGCGGTGACCCCGGCAATGCTGCCCGGCGTGATCTGCTGATAGGGAATGGCATAGGGACGAATGCCCGGAGCGGCTGCGAGCATCGGTGTCTCCCCCGGGTTGATGAGCGTCAGACCGGTGAAGATCAACCAGCCGAGGACGAACCCCATCACGGTCTTCGGTCCCGGGCGGTCACCGAAGACCTCGATGACCTCGCCGAGCTCCTCACGGTGACGACGGGCCTTTCGCATCACGGAACCCAACACAACCCCGACCTTCGGATCAATCGTCAGAACAGCCGGACCCTTTTGGGCTCACAGCCCTGACTCTGGACCCACGAAAAAGTCCCTCACCGGCTATCCTGCCTGGTGAGGGACTTCCCTTCGGTGCGCCACGAGGGATTCGAACCCCCAACCTTCTGATCCGTAGTCAGATGCTCTATCCGTTGAGCTAGTGGCGCGAGTTGTTCGGACTGACGCCGTGCAACTCGAACAACTATACACACCAGTTTCGCTCAAGCTCAAATCGCGTCCGCGTGCGCTTCGCCACATTCGCGCACAGGCGGGCAGTCGCCTCGGCGAACCGGGAATGAAAGCGCGGATTTCAGCAACGAGTCACCAATGAAACAACGCGTCAATTAATTGCAATGACACGTCATGTCAAAGTCTGATTCACGTCAATGAAGTCGTTCTTGTGACCCAATGCACATCTTCGAGTGACCGAAACCAGCGATTTTCGTGCTTGTCCCCATCCTACGGTGGATGTGTACCAACCGCTCGACGGAACCAGCAACCGCCTGAGACGCAACCCCGCACTCGACCTCAAAGGAGACCACTCATGACTGTCCTCGACCATGATGTCGTCGCTGACCAGCTGAAGAATGCACCGACCCGAAACGAGTCGGTACTCTCATTCGTCGGCCGGATCGCCGCCCTCACCACTCCGGATGACATCGTCTGGATCGACGGTTCCGAGGAGCAGAAGAATCAGATCGCCGAGCAGCTCGTCGAGGCCGGCACCATCAAGCGCCTCACCGGCACCAAGGACTCCTACTACGCGGCCTCCGACCCCGAGGACGTCGCCCGCGTCGAGGGCCGCACCTTCATCTGTTCCGAAGAGGAGAAGGATGCCGGCCCGCTGAACAACTGGGTCGCTCCCGCGGAGATGAAGGAAACCCTCAACCCGCTCTTCGCCGGATCGATGCGCGGACGCACCATGTACGTCATCCCGTTCGTCATGGGCCACGCCGAGGCGGACCAGCCGATGTTCGGCATCGAGGTCACCGACTCGGCCTACGTCGTCCTCTCCATGCTCGTCATGGCTCGCTCGGGCAAGTACGCCCTCGATGCGATCGACTCCCAGGATGCGAAGTTCGTCGAGTGCGTGCACTCCGTCGGCGCTCCGCTCGAAGAAGGTCAGGAGGACGTCGCCTGGCCCTGCAACACCACGAAGTACATCACCCACTTCCCCGAAGAGCGCGCCATCTGGTCCTTTGGATCCGGCTACGGCGGCAACGCCCTGCTCGGCAAGAAGTGCTACGCGCTGCGCATCGCCTCGGCGATCGCTCGCGACGAGGGCTGGCTGGCCGAGCACATGCTCATCCTCAAGCTGACGAACCCGGAGGGCGAGGTCAAGTACGTCGCCGCCGCGTTCCCCTCGGCCTGCGGCAAGACGAACCTCGCGATGATCGAACCCACCATCCCCGGCTGGAAGGCCGAGACCCTTGGTGACGACATCGCGTGGATGCGCTTCGGCGAAGACGGCCAGCTCTACGCCGTCAACCCCGAGTTCGGCCTCTTCGGCGTGGCTCCGGGCACCGGATACACCACGAACCCGACTGCGATGCGCGCCATCGAAGCCGGCGGCAACATCTTCACCAACGTCGCCCTGACCGATGACGGTGAGGTGTGGTGGGAAGGCAAGACCGACGAGAAGCCGGCGCATCTCACCGACTGGAGGGGCAACGACTGGACGCCTGAGTCCGAGACCCCTGCCGCTCACCCGAACTCGCGTTTCTGCACCCCGATCGCCAACGTTCCCACCCTGGCTCCCGAGTGGACCAACCCGAACGGTGTTCCGATCTCGGCCATCCTCTTCGGCGGTCGCCGCAAGACCACGATGCCACTGGTCACCGAGACCAAGGACTGGACCCACGGCGTGTTCATGGGTTCGGTGCTGTCCTCGGAGACCACAGCCGCTGCCACCGGAGCCGTCGGCGTCGTCCGCCGCGACCCGATGGCCATGCGCCCGTTCATCGGCTACAACGTGGGTGACTACCTGCAGCACTGGCTGAACATCGGCAACACCGAGGGTGCCCAGCTGCCGAAGATCTTCTACGTCAACTGGTTCCGCCGCGACGACGACAACTCGTTCCTGTGGCCCGGGTTCTCCGAGAACTCGCGCGTTCTCAAGTGGGTCTTCGAGCGCGTGGCCGGCACCGCCGACGCTCAGGAGTCTCCGCTCGGACTCACCCCGGTCGAGGGCGGCCTGGACACCGAGGGCCTCGACTTCACCGATGAGCAGCTGCGCAGGGCACTGGCCATCAAGCCCGAGGAATGGGAGACCGAACTCGGCCTCATCGAGGACTGGTACGCCGAGCTCGGCGATTCGGTTCCGACCGAACTGCGCGCCGAGGTCGAGAACCTCCGGAAGCGCCTCGGCCTGGCCTGAGACGCGGAGAGCCTGAGACTCCCCGAGTCTGACTCGAGTCTCAAGGCCGATGGAGAGGTTCGGCCCCCGGGCTGAGCCGTCCTGTCCCACAGAGAATCCCCCAACCGCCGCCGAGGTGGTTGGGGGATTCTCATGTTTCGTGGGTGTGCGGCCCATGCTCCCGCTGCAAAGCGGTATCCGTCCCACACCGTCAGCGGCAACTCGCCCCGCAAGCCACACGACGCCCTCGCACCGCCATAACGCACCGATGCAACAGCAGGAGATGTCGCTAACGGTGACTGATGCCGAACCGCCGGAGTGCGGCTCATGCTCCCGCTGCGACGCGGTATCCGTCCCACACCGTCAGCGGCAACTCGCCCCGCAAGCCACACGACGCCCTCGCACCGCCATAACGCACCGGTGCAACAGCAGGAGATGTCGCTAACGGTGACTGATGCCGAACCGCCGGAGTGCGGCTCATGCTCCCGCTGCGACGCGGTATCCGTCCCACACCGTCAGCGGCAACTCGCACCGCAAGCCACACGACGCCCTCGCACCGCCATAACGCACCGGTGCAACAGCAGGAGATGTCGCTAACGGTGACTGATGCCGAACCGCCGGTACGTGACGCTGCCGGTACATGAACGTTGCCGGGGTGGTGAGGCTGCCGGTACATGACGCTGCCGGCACGTGGTGCGGGAGGTATGGGGCGATCAGGCGTGGTGAACACCCGCCGCTCCGTGACGCTCGTAGTGAGCTCGTACGGCCTCGGTGTCAGGCTCCGTGCAGTGCCGGCACGATGAGGTAGACGCCGAGGAGGACGACGAGTCCGCAGATGCTGAAGACCGCCCAATAGCCGGCCTTGAGCAGCGAGTTGCCCCTGCCCTCTTCGACTCGATCGAGATGAACCGCGCGCATCCGCACGGCCGAGGAGAAGAGGGTGATGACGATGATCGCCGAGATCCAGGTCGCGGCCGCAACGATGACGAACGAGCTCCACTCGATCATTTCGCGTCTCCCTTGTCGCTGGCTTCGGCCCCGACCGAAGAGTCCTTCTGAGCCTCAACCTGAGTCCCGGCCGGCGAGTCCTGCGGCACGGAACCATTCGCGCCCTCAGGGCGGGGGGCCCGAGCTTTCTTCTTCGCACCTCGAGCGCGACGCTTCTCCTTCGCCGCCTGCTTCTCTGCCCACGCCTCTCGGCGGGCTTCACGCCTGGCACGGGCTCGTTTGCGGTTGCGGTCCTTGCGCAGTTTGCGCTTGCGACCGCGAATGTTCACTGCCTCGCCGACGGTGTCGAAGCCCGAAAGGTCGGTCTCCTTGGTCTGGCGGGAGCTGAAGTAGATCCAGAGGACGACGATGACTGCGGCCACCGTATCGATGATGACACCGACCAGCCCGAGGTGGGCGATCCCGGCGGCGAGCCCGCCTACGATGGCGGCTGCCGGGATGGTGAACAGCCAGCCCGAAGCGATTCGCCCGGCCGTCGACCACTGGACGTCGGCGCCTTTGCGGCCGAGCCCCGAGCCGAGCACC
Organism: Brevibacterium sp. FAM 27836; assembly: GCF_051351055.1. Taxonomy (NCBI): domain Bacteria; kingdom Bacillati; phylum Actinomycetota; class Actinomycetes; order Micrococcales; family Brevibacteriaceae; genus Brevibacterium; species Brevibacterium sp. FAM 27836. The sequence continues at coordinate 2,418,270 of NZ_CP195711.1, read as the reverse complement.
GAGCCGGAGGCGACCTGGGTCGTCGACAGGGCGAAGCCGAGGTGCGAGGAGGCGAGGATGGCTGCGGCGGTCGAGGTTTCGGCGGACAGCCCCTGAGCGGCCTTGACCGTCGTCAGCTTGGTGCCGAGGGTATCGATGATGCGCCAACCGCCGACGTAGGTGCCGAGCGCGATCGCCAGAGCACACGAGGCGATGACCCAGATGTGGGGGCCGGTACCGTGTTCCTGCAGGTTCGCGGAGACGAGCACGAGGGTGATGACGCCCATCGTCTTCTGTGCGTCGTTCGTGCCGTGCGCGAGCGCCACCAGCGAGGAGGAGAAGATCTGCCCGTACTTGAACGGTCCGCGACGCGCGGTCTTGCCTTCCTTGTTGCGGCGGGTGATGGCGTAGGCGATGCGGGTGCACAGGTACGCGCTGAACCCGGCGATGATCGGCGCGGCCAACGCCGGGATCACGACCTTGGACAGGAAGACTCCGAAGTCGACGGAGCTGAGTCCGGCACCGACGATGGCCGCGCCGATGAGGCCGCCGAAGAGCGCATGGGACGAAGAGGAGGGAAGGCCGAAGCGCCAGGTCGCCATGTTCCAGACGATGGCGCCGATGAGACCGGCGAGGATGAAGTCGGGAGTGATCTGCACTCCCCCGCCGCCTTCTTTGATGATGCCGCCGGAGATGGTCTTGGCCACCTCGGTGGAGAGGAAGGCGCCGACGAGGTTGAGGATCGCGGCGAGCGTGACCGCCGTCTTCGGTTTGATGGCTCCGGTGGCGATCGGCGTGGCCATGGCATTGGCCGTATCGTGAAAGCCGTTGGTGAAGTCGAAGAACAGTGCCAGTGCTATGACGAGCACGACAACGAAGATGATTTCCACTAATCGACCTTGGGTGTAGACACTATTCGGACCGTGGATGATGCAGCTGGCGGCCAGCGATCACTATCCCGCTGAAGTCTACCCTCGACTTCTGCCGATCTTCATCCGCAGTTCGACCCTACTCCACTCCGTTTACCGGATGTTCACTTTTGACGTGGGCAAATGCGCTCCGCCCGGAGCAGAATGCAATAGCGCTCACATTACGGGCGGAGCACAGATGGACTCTCAGGCCACGAATCCGTCGGCGACGTCGAGCGCCTGGTCGAGGACGTCGAGTCCGAAGCGCAGATCCGCGTCCCCGATGTTCAGCGGCGGCACCACGTGGATCCGGTTGAAGTTCGCGAACGGGAGGACTCCCCCGGATTTGAGGGCGGCGACGACCGCGTTCATCTCCGGTGAGCTTCCACCGTAGGCGGCCAGGGGTTCCTTCGTCACCCGGTCGCGCACGAGCTCGACCGCCCAGAAGCAGCCCCGTCCCCGCACGTCACCGACCGAGGGGTGGCGAGAGGCCATCTCCTGCAGTGCCGGTCCGATGATCTCAGCGCCGAGGCGGTCGGCGTTGTCGACCATCCCCTCAGTCTCCATGGCGTTGATCGTCGCCACTGCGGCCGCACAGGCCAGCGGGTGGCCCGAATAGGTCAGACCGCCCGGGTAGGCCCGGTCGCGGAAGGTCTCGAAGATCGCGTCCGAGATCGCGACACCGCCCAGCGGCACGTATCCGGAGTTCACTCCCTTGGCGAAGGTGATGAGGTCCGGCGCAACGCCCCAATGATCGAGTGCGAACCAGCGACCGGTGCGCCCGAAACCGGCCATCACCTCGTCGGCAATGAAGACGATCCCGTGCTTCGCCGTCAGTTCGCGCACACCTTCGAGGTATCCGGCCGGAGGACCGTAGATCCCGGCAGTGCCCGGCACGGTCTCGAGGATGAGGGCGGCGATGTTGCCCGGTCCTTCCAGCGTGATCATGTCTTCGAGGTGGGCCAGTGCCCGCTGCGTCTCCTCGGCTTCGGAACTCGAGTTGAAGTAGGAGCGGTACTGGTAGGCGGGCATGAAGTGGACGATGCCTTCGGCCGAGTAGTCGTTGGCGAACCGTCGCGGGTCGCCGGTGACGTTGACGGCCAGCTGGGTTCCGCCGTGATAGCTGCGATAGGCCGAGAGCACCTTCGTCCGCCCGGTGTGCAGCCGCGCCATGCGGATGGCGTGCTCGTTCGCATCGGCCCCGCCGTTGGTGAAGAACACATGGTCGAGGTCTCCGGGGGTGCGCTCGGCGATGAGTCGAGCCGCCTCGGAGCGGGCGTCGTTGACGTACTGCGGGGCAATCGTGCACAGCCTGCCCGCCTGCTCCTGGATCGCTGCGACCACGCTCGGGTGCTGGTGGCCGATGTTCGTGTTGACCAGCTGTGAGGACATGTCGAGCAGCTTCCGGCCCTCACCGTCCCAGACATAGGATCCTGCGGCGTCGATGATCGTCATCGGGTCGAAGGGACCCTGCGCCTGCCAGGAGTGGAAGACGTGGGCCCGGTCGAGTTCGTGGGCACGGCGCCCGGCGTCGATGCGGTCGGCGTCGATGCGGTCGACGTCGACGCGCGATTCGGTGAGCGGGGAATCCGCGGTGGTGGTCATGGGTGCTCCTTCGCCGAGGTGGCTGTGCGTGAGAGGTCAGTCGTTGGTGGGGAATCCGAGGTTGAGTCCGCCGTGGCTGGGGTCGAGCCAGCGCGAGGTCACGACCTTGCCGCGGGTGAAGAAGTGGACGCCTTCGTCGCCGTAGGCGTGGGTGTCTCCGAACAGCGAGTTCTTCCACCCGCCGAAGGAGTAATAGCCCACCGGCACGGGGATGGGCACATTGATGCCGACCATTCCGACCTCGACCTCGGTCTCATAGCGGCGGGCCGCTCCTCCGTCGTTGGTGAAGATCGCGGTGCCGTTGCCGTAGGGGTTGGAGTTGATGAGCCCGAGGCCTTCGTCGTAGCCGGGGACGCGGACGACGGCGAGGACGGGGCCGAAGATCTCGTCGGTGTAGATCGACATATCGGGGCTGACATGGTCGAACAGCGTCGGGTTGAGGAAGAAGCCCGCATCGGCCGTGTTCTCGCGACCGTCGAGGACGATGGTGGCGCCTTCGGCCGCGCCGGCGTCGATGTAGCCGGCGACCTTGTCTCTGTGGGCGGCGGTGACCAACGGTCCCATGTCCGGTTCGTCCGCTCCGTCACCGACCCGCAGGGTCCGCGTGCGTTCGGCGATCTTGGCCACGAGCTCATCGGCGATGGACTCGACGGCGACGACGACGGAGATCGCCATGCAGCGCTCACCGGCCGCACCGTAGCCGGCGTTGACGGCGGCATCGGCGGCGAGGTCGAGATCGGCATCCGGCAGGACCAGCATGTGGTTCTTCGCCCCGCCGAGGGCCTGGACGCGTTTGCCGGTGGCGGTGCCGTTCTCGTAGACGTACTGAGCGATGGGAGTCGAGCCGACGAAGGACACCGAGGCGACCTCCGGGCTCTCGAGCAGCGTGTCCACGGCCTCCTTGTCCCCGTGGACGACGTTGAACACGCCGTCGGGCAGTCCCGCTTCCTTCCACAGTTCGGCCAGCCAGTTCGCCGCCGAGGGGTCCTTCTCCGAGGGCTTGAGGACGACGGTGTTGCCGGTGGCGATGGCCACGGGGAAGAACCACATGGGCACCATGGCCGGGAAGTTGAAGGGCGAGATGATGGCCGAGACGCCGAGCGGCTGGCGCAGGGAGTGGACATCGATCTTCGTCGAGGCGTTCTGCGTGTGACCGCCGCGGAGGTGGCCGGCGATGCCGCAGGCGAATTCGACGACCTCCTGGCCGCGAGCGACTTCGCCGAGGGCGTCGGAGACGACCTTGCCGTGTTCGGCCGTGATGATCTCAGCCAGTTCCTGTTTGCGCGCGTTGAGCAGCTCACGGAAGGCGAAGAGGATCGACGTCCGCTTCGCCAGAGAGGTGTCGCGCCAGGCGGGGAAGGCCGCCGCAGCGGCGTCGATCGCCGATTCCACGGTGGCCCTCGACCCCAGCGCCACCTGGCCGGTCACCTGACCGGAGGCCGGATTCGTGATTTCGCCGAGGCGGGTGTCGGTGTCCGCGGTCACGGCCTGTCCGTTGATCCAATGGGTGAGCGTTGCCATGAAGGCTCCTTCTGCGTCGTCGAAGAGTCGGTTGAGTCCATCTTCGATCTGCCGCACCGATCCCGAAAGCGTCAGAGTGTCAGAATGTTCCGCTCTGGCTTTACACTGTGTCAATGGACAGCGTGTGGGAATCGAGCGGATCATCGCTGAGCATCGCCGGTCTGCTCGAGTTCGAGGTGATCAGTGCCGCGGAGCCGCTCGTGCTGGCCGGCACTGCTTGTCTTGACCGGGCGATCCGCTGGGTCCACATCGCCGACTCCGAACACGTCGAGCGCTTCCTCGAAGGCGGGGAACTCGTGCTGACCACGGCCACGACCTTCCGTCATTCGCCTGCGGCGATGGCGGAGTTCCTCGACCAGCTCGAACGCGCGGGTGCCGCTGGGACGATCATCGAACTCGTCGACGAGGACTCGGCCTTCGACGAGGCGGCGGGCGCGATCGTGCGGGAGGCCGCCTCGGCGAGGGAGCTGCCCGTCATCGTCCTGCCGCGGCGGGTGAAGTTCGTCAGGATCACCGAGCTCGCGCATCGCAGTCTGCTCGCGCAGCAGATCTCGCGGCTCGAACATGCTCGGGAGATCCACGAGACGTATACGCAGCTGAGCCTCGATCGGGCCGAGGCGCAGACGATCGTCGATCGCACGGCCGAGCTGCTCGGCACGGCAGTCGTTCTCGAGGATGTGTCCCATCGGGTGCTCGCACATTCCGGCCGCGGTTCGCAGGCTCTTGCGCAGAAGTGGGCCGACCTCGTCAGCGGTGCGAATCCGGTGCCCGACGGGCTGGATGCGACGCGGTGGCGGCAGACTCCGGTGGGTCTGCGGTCTCGCCGGTGGGGTCGGCTCGTCGTCCCCGGTGCTGCCGAGTCCGTCGCCGATCTCGATCAGGTGATCGAACGCGCCGGTGAAGCCCTGACGCTGACCCGGATGGCCGATCGCGATGAGCAGGATCTGCTGCTGCAGGCTCAGAGCGGGCTGATCAGAGAGATCACGGACTCAGAAGGACTCGACGAACGTGCGGCGCTGGAACGTGCCCGTTCACTGGGATTCACTCCGGCCGACGGGGCCGAGCTCACTCCGGTGGTCATCCGGATCGACCGTGAAGCCGACACCGATCCGACTCGAGTGCAGCTGCAGGAGCGGGGCCTGACGCAGGAGATCACTTCCGCCGCTTCGCGCCTGAATCTGTGTGTGCTCATGACGAGCCTGCAGTCGGGGGCTTTCGGGTTCGTCCTGGCACCTGGTCGCGGGAGAGGCAGACGGTCGCAGCAGAGTCCGCGCAGCACCGAGGAGGCCGATGACTGGCTCAACCGCCTCCTCGCCGAGCTCGAGGGGCTTGCAGCCAGCTGGGTGGTCGGGGTCGGCCGGAGCAGCACCTCTCTGCTTCAGGCTGTCGCCGGTCTTGAAGCGGCGTCCCACGTCGCCGAGGTCGCCTCGACTCTCGATGTGCGTGAGCGCTCGTTCTACCGCTCCTCGGATGTGCGTATCCGCGGGTTGCTGTCTCTGTTGGCCGAGGACTCGCGGCTGCGCGCCTTCGCCGAGGGAGAGTTGTGGCCGCTGCTCGGCGCCTCCGGTCGTGATGGCGGTCGCCGGGACGGGGTGCTGTCGCCGGCCGCGGATTCCGCAGATGAGGGACTGCTCGACTTCCTCGAGCTGTACCTCTCCCACGGTGGCAACAAATCCGCGATGGCGCGGGCCGGGCACCTGTCCCGGCCCGCGCTCTACGCGCGGATTACGCGTCTGCAGGACCGCCTCGGCGTCTCACTCGATGATGCGGAGTCACGCACGGCGCTGCACGTGGCGCTGCTGTGGTGGAGGATGTATGGCTGAGGATCGGGCGGCAGGCCACCCGGTCCGCAGTGTTTCAGTTGAGAATTGAGCGGATCAAATCCGTGACGGGGATTCCTCGGTCGGCCGCCTCGGCGCGATTGACGTAGCGACGATCGCCGGGCAGACGATCCATGCCCGCGTCGCGGAGCATATCGACGAATTCGCGGACTCGGCCCAGGTAGGCGTCGTTGCCGCCGCGCTCGGGGTCGAGGACGATGAAGAGCTGACCGGTGCGGAAGGTGTGGGCACCGTCGGGGGCCTCCGCGTCGATCTCGTAGGTGAAGGCACCGCCGGTCAGCCCGGCCGCCAGCGTTTCGATCATGAACGACAGCAGTGCACCCTTATGCCTGCCGATGGGCCGGATTCCGCCGCCGTCGAGGATGGCGCTGGGATCCGTGGTGTCCGCGCCGGTCGAGTCGACCCCGGTCCCGACCGGAACGTCCCGGCCCTCGGCCCGCAGCAGCTGCAGGTCCCCGTGGGACATCGACGATGTGGAGAAGTCGAAGACGATCGGGTCCGCACCAGCCACGGGAGTGGCGAAACCGAACGGGTTGGTGCTGAAGACCGGGCGCGTGGCCCCTTCGGGAACGACGGCGAGCTTGCCGCTGGCGATCATGCCCATCGCCACCCGCCCCTCGCGGGCAAAGGCTTCGAGGTCGGGCCACAGAGCACTGAAGTGATGGGTACTGCGCAGGGCGATGACAGCGACGCCGGACTCGGCAACCGCCTCGTCGATCGTCGGACGCGCCTCGGCGAGTGCGGGTTGCGCGAAGCCGTTGCGTCCGTCGATGCGGATATAGGAGGGGCCGACAACGTCGATGTTCGGCTCCGCAGCCCCGTCCGCCCAGCCGCGGGTCAGCGAATCGAGGTAGCCGGCGACCCGGAAGACTCCGTGGCTGAGAGTGCCGTCGCGCTCACAGGTGGCACAGTTGGTCGCCAGCACTTCGGCCACCGAAGGCGAAGCGCCGGCGGCCACGAGCTTCTCTTCGATGGCCGAGACAAGGTCATCGAAAGAGATTCGGTCGGGTTCATTCGTCATTGTGTGCTCCTCATGTGCGGTCGATCGTGTCGGCGTCGACCACTGCCCTTACCCAGCAGACTATCGTTCGATCGGTCATCGGCCCTGCGGATCCTTGTCCGTTCCTCGGTTCTCGTCTGCGGGTTCTCAGTTCTCTTCTGCCGGTTCCGCCGCGCTCGTGCCGCCGCTCCAGATGTCACCGACGGTAAAGCCGATCGGGAACGGATCGTCGGGCTCGAGGACGAGCTGCTGGAATCCGGTGATCCATCCGCGCCCGGTGATCGAGGGGATCACGGCCGGCAGTCCGCAGATCTCGGTCTCTTCCTTCACCACGGCGGTGAAGGTCGTTCCCAGCATCGATTCGTGGACGGATCGCTGACCGACGGCCAGTTCGCCGCGGGCGTGCTTGGCTGCGACTCGGCCGCTCGTGCCGGTGCCGCAGGGCGAACGGTCGAACGTCCCCGTCCACGTCCTCGGATCGTCGAGGTCGACGATGCCGTTGGGCAGGACGACCGCATTGCGTCCGTCGGTGCCCGCTGTGCGGGCGGGCCCGTGGATCAGCGGCAGACCGATCGCGTCGATCTCCGGGATGAGAGGATGCCTCACCTCGAAGGTCTCGTTCGCCGCCTGCCGCATCACGCTGGCCGCTCTGATAATCTCCTCGGCATTGCCCGGATCAAGGTCCACGCCGAGGCTGTCCGCCGCAGTCTGCACGTAGAACTGACCCCCGAATACGATGTCGACGGGGATCGTCCCATACCCCGGCACCTCGAGCGGCAGGTCGAGTCCGTGGACGAATGCCGGGACGTTGTCGAAGGTCACCGACGTTGCTCGGCCCGCTTCCACCTCGGCGCGGACCGTGACGATGCCGGCGGCGGTATCGATGCGCAGCTCAGTGACCGGTTCGCTGACGTCGACGGATCCGGTCTCGATCAGCGCCGTGACGGTGCAGATGAGGTTCAACCCCGACATCGGCTTGAACCCGCCCTGCTCCATCACGATCATTCCGAAATCGCAGCTCGGATCTGTCGCAGGCACGACGATCGGCGAGCACAGGCCGGGATAGCCGCGGGGTTCGTGGAGGATGAGGTTCCGGAAGTCGTCGAGGTGCTCTTCGCAGTATCGGAGCTTTTCGGCCATCGTGGCACCTTTGACCCGCAGTCCCGAGCCGATGAGCACGCGACCGGGTTCGCCGGCCGCGTGAACATCGACGGCCTGGATGAGCTGTCTGTTCTTCACGTTCCCTCGTCTCTGCTCGGGCGGGCCTCAGCCCACGATTTCGCTGCCGGCGACTTGCTGTGTGGTCATGAGCCCATCCTCGTGAGTTCGGGCCCGTGCGGCGTTGACGTAAATCGTTCAGGAACGATTCGGGGACACACGAGCGAGCTGCTCACCGGGCAGCGTCGAGCTTCCACCAGTCATGAGTCCGGATAGCAGCCGAGCAGATCCCGGTGCCAATGTCAGACCGAGCATCGAATCTCCGGAGTTGTTGTAGGCGTTCTTCACGGAGTCCAGGCGCCCGATGACGGGAAGGCCGTCAGGAGTCATGGGGCGCGACCCAGCCCATGGAGCCAGTTCTCCCTGACCGTCGCCCCAATCACGGAATGCTTCCTGAGCCGCGCGGCGGATCGCACCGACGCGGACCTCGTTGACGTCGTCGTCCGTGCTGCCGAACTCCATCGTGCCCGCGAGCCTGAGCATGCCGTTCAGCGGAGTGAGGGCGACGCGAGCATCTTCGAGGGTCAGGGATGTGCGCAGCTGAATCGGAGCGGGTGAGTAGTCAATGCTGTAGCCCTTGCCCGAGTAGATCGGGACCTTCTGACCGAGTTGCCCGGCCAACACGCCGGACGGGACACCGGCCGAGATGACAAGTGCATCGGCCTTGATGACCTCCGAGTCCGAGGTGACAACTGCGGTCACAGCGTCGCCGGAGCGAACGAAGCGTCCGACCCGAGTGTCTTCTCGCACGACTACGCCGAGATCAGAGAGTTTCGCGAGGAGGCCCGCTGTCAGAGAATCGGGTTCGATCTGTCGGTCAGCCGAGAAGGACAGACCGTGGCGGATTCGATCGCTGAGAGCCGGTTCGGCCTCGCGGACTTCGTCATCATGCAGTCGCCGCGGCCGGTGGCCCGCGGCCTCGAAAGCGGGCAGGCTCGCACAGTGCTCGTCGAAGCGTTCCCGAGTCTCGAAAGCCAGCAGCACACCACGGTCGTGCATCTCGAAGTCGATGCCTTGAGCCTGGTACTCATCGAAGAGATCGTTCGCATCCTCGCCGAGGCGCAGGTGGAGGTCGAGTCCGGCTTCGAAGTCACGTGCGTTGCAGTGCCTGGCCATCTGCAAAAGGAATTTGAGATAGCCGGGCGCAAGGGACGGCTTGATCGATAGTGGGCTGTCGGGCTTGAGCATCCATCGGATCCCCTGAAGCAGCACCCCTGGGGCAGGCACCGGGGTGCTCTCGGCGATAGCGATCTTTGCGGCATTTCCGTGGGAGGCACCCGCACCGCATCGGGCAGCCTCGATGACGGTGACGTCGTGTCCACTCAGCGCCAGTTCGTAGGCGCTGGTCAGCCCGACCACGCCGCCTCCGATGATGACTGTCTTCAATCGGTTGCCCTCCGTTGGTCCCCGAACCGGCTGCTTCGCCGCCGGATCAGGGCCGACGTCACCGAAGTTGCCTCATGTATGACCATCTATTGAAAGAGACGCTATGCAGTGCTGTCAGGTTCGTCAATGGTCTCAGCCGCTCTTCCCGAACAGCCCAAGATCAGGCTCAGTCTTCGTAGCGGATTTCGACGCGACGGTTCTTCGCCCGGCCCTCGGGGTCGTCTTTGCCGTTCTTCTCATTCGACTCGACGGGCTCGGACTCGCCGAAGCCCTTTGCCGCCACGTCAAGGTCGGAGTTCTCCGAGGTGAGCACGTCGGCCACGGCCTTCGCACGGTCTTCGGAGAGCTTCTTGTTGTAGTCGTCCTCGCCCTTGGAATCCGTATGTCCGCCGACGATGATCTCGGAGTCGGTGGGCAGGTCCTTGACGAGTTCCTTGATCTTCTTCTTCGCGGCCTCGCTCAGTTCGGCCGAGTCGAAGTCGAAAAGGATATCGGTATCGAGGGTGACCACGGTGTCGCCGCCGCTGACCTTCGTCGTCTCAACGTCTTCGATCCCCTTCTCCAGGTCATGGATGCCAGGTTCGAGTTCGACGATACTTTCGTCGATCCGCGACTGGTCAGGATCAGTGAAGTCATCCGGTGTCGGAGTACCGCGATCGGCAATATCCTGCGGAGTCACAGGGTCAGCGAATGCAGATGCGGTTGGACCGGCGACAACGAGGCCGGCAGCCAACAGCACCGCGACCGGTCCGGCAGCTGCGTGCTTCACGAGATCTTCACTCCGGTAACGAGATTCATCCCGTCGACGACAGAGACCTCAACTTCATCGACGTCCGGTGGCGGTGCGGCAAAGACAGCGAAAGCGTAGTGGGTCTGGCCGGGCTTGAAGTTCGTACCCACAGAGTCCGTCTGTGCTTTATCGACGCTGTACTTGAGCACATGGTGCTTGCGCAGGTTCTGAGAGTCGACAAGGAACGGACTCCAGCTTCCATTGCCGAGGTAACCGTAGAGATTGTCGCCGGGATCATCCTCATCGGCCGCCTTCTCCGAGTTCACGGTGAACGCGAACTGCGCCACGAGAGTCTCGCCCTTCCGCTTCAATGGGAACAGCTGAACAGTCATCGTTGCCTCGTCGTCACCTTTGACGGTCGCGGGGATGTCTTGAGTGGCGACAGGATCGGGCAGATTATTCGGGTCGAGGCCGGCCGCCTCGGCGGATCCGGATTCCCCCTTGGAACCAGCGGCTTCGCTGGACTCCTCCGTTGATTCCTGGGTCTGTGCATCGTCAGCACTCTGCTTGTCCGCATCGTCGCCGGACGAACAGGCGGTCAGTGTCAGCGCGAGAACGGCTGCGGCAGCGGACAGAGCTGTCCTGCTGATCGGGGACATAGAGATCTCCTCAAGTGTCGCCGGAGCCGTGTTTGTCCTGGTCAGCTCCGGTGGCGGGGATGGTCGCGGATCATCCTACCTCGGACAAGTGAACTTTCACTACACAGCACGTATATCAAGATGAACTCCGGGTTCAGCACCCGCAGGCTCGAAATTCATGCGCCCCGATCACGATCACCACAAATGCACTTTGAAGCCGCTTTTGATGAGAAGTGGGGGTGGAATCGGGTTATAGGCCAAAATGTGTGTACAGGATGGCCTGCTTGCCCAGTAGCCAGTAGGGCAAGACTGGATTGAACATGCTCTGCAACCATGTTCAGTGCCCAATCCCAGAAATCACCCCGTCTGTGGTGTATGTGCAAACAAGCTCGTCAAGAATGGCAAAACCGGTGCCGGACGCACCAGGTGGCGGTGCAAACACTGCGGCTGTTCAGCAATTCAGACGCGCACCGATTCGGCGAAGAAGGCAGACTTCAACAGCTTCATCGCATGGTTGACCAGCACGCAGCCACGAGGCGATTTCGCTACCAGCACTCGTACCTTCACACGAAAGATTCAATGGTGCTGGAACGTAACCCCCAGGGTGGTCCTGACAGGCGAGATCCATGACCAGATCATGCTCGACGGCACCTACTTCAACGGTTGGTGCGTGCTCATCGCCTACACCGGCACTCACGTCATCGACTGGCAATGGTGCGACCAGGAGAAGAACGCGTCCTGGACAGCCCTCATCAGCCGCATCCCCGCCCCGGTGGCTGCGATCGTCGATGGCAACGGACCATTGACGACAACGATCAAGCGACTCTGGCCGACCACCCGTATCCAACGGTGTCACTTCCACATCCGACAGGCCGCACATCGGTACCTGACCATGCGGCCCGTCCTGCCGGCGAACAAGGAACTCCTCGGCCTGTTCAAGATGCTGCCGAAGGTCACCAGCCTCGACGAAGCCGCGAAGTGGACAGGCGCATTCACGTCCTGGGAAGCGAAATGGGAATCGTTCCTCAAACACCGCACCCAGGTGCGGCCAGGAACACCCCGACCGGCACACGTGAAGCCGGGACAGCGCTGGTGGTACACGCATCTTCGGACCCGTCGAGCCCACAACCTGCTGACAGGACTCCTCCGCGACCGGCAACTGTTCACGTGGCTAGGGCGTGTCTGATAAATGCTGTAACCAAGCGATGACACCGTTGAGCACGACAGCGGCTCGATAGACGACGGCGAGTTTGTCATAGCGAGTGGCCAGTCCTCGCCACTGCTTCAAACGGGCGTACCCGCGCTCGATGACATTGCGGCCCTTGTATTTGATTGCATCGAACTTCGGTGGATGGCCACCCTTTGATCCTCGCCGGAGACGATGGCCTTGCTGATCGGAGGGTTCGGAGATGACTGCCTCGATCTTCCGCGACCGCAGCAGTGACCGGTTCGCTCTCGATGAGTAGGCCTTGTCGCCAAGGACGGCGTCCGGGCGGGTGCGTCGACCGACCTGAAGGTTGTCCAACAGAGGGGCGAGCATCGGGCTGTCGCCGTCCTGGCCAGCGGTGCAGATTGACACCAGCGGCAGTCCGTGGCCATCGACGAGCTGATGAGTCTTTGTTGACAAGCCTCCGCGCGAGCGGCCGAAAGCGTGGTCAGGCGACTCTGTCAGTAGATCCTTGTAATTCGACGAGTCCCTTTTTTAGGCGGCTGATGTTCGTCGCGTGTTGATGTGCGCGAGCGATCGTGGAGTCGACTGAGACGGTGAAGTCGACTTTGTCATTCTTTGCCGCGTGGACAGTCAGAGCCTGGTGGATGGCATCCCAGGTGCCGTCGGCGGCGAGGCGGCGGTGCCAGGTCCACACGGTCTGCCATTTGCCGAAGGTCTCGGGCAGATCGCGCCAAGCGATACCGGTGCGGTAGCGGTAGATGATGCCCTCGATCATCTGTCTGGGATCGGAGAACGGGCGGCCTCGTCGGCCGGTCGGTGCCGGGAGGTAGTCGGCGATGAGAGCCCATTGGTCATCAGTGAGTAGTTGGAATCGAGACACGATTCCAGGGTTTCAGAATCCCGCCGGGAAATTTATCAGACACGCCCTAGAACTAGCCGAAGACGACTACACGATCGCGAAGACTACGAACCCATTAGAGGGCGGCCCGAACAAAGCGATCAAGGACTTCCTCCGAGCCCATCGAGGACTGAACATCGATCATGCCCGCCGAGGAGTCGACTGGCTGTTGTCTCTGCGCACCGAGGCACCCAAGGACCCGTGGTCGTTCGTTACTCCACGAGCGTGGACACCACCGCGCAGCGTCCCGAATGTGGTGAAACCCGACACGGGCCGAGAGGAGACGAATCTTCTCTACGGGACGGGATTCAGCGTCGAGGATGGCAATGGGATCCAGAAGGGCTGGGGCGGCAGAACCCGGTGAGAACCAGCATCGACACGCCCTGCCCATACACACATTTTGGCCTATAACCCGTGGAATCTGGGCGCAAGCGATTCGGCGGGAACGCAAAAACCCCTACACCCGATATCTCATCGGATCGCAGGGGTTCTGCTTAATGCGGAGCCGGTGGGATTTGAACCCACGGTCCCCCTATTGGAGGACTTCACCTTAGCAGGGTGACGCTTTCGGCCGCTCAGCCACGACTCCTTTGCAGTACGGTGATCCGCTCCGGCGAAATGCACGGTGACACACCCTCCAGCACTACAGATAACAGCCTAAGGTAAAGGTGGCATCCAGGGCAAAGCGCGGAGTCGGAGAGTGGGCTTCGTCATAATCCGGTCCACCGCTGAAGCCCGCGAAACCGGGCCGAATGTCCCTTCTGCACTGCTCTCCCACACCGGAATTCCAGCATTCATCAATGTCCGGGCGTAAAATCGGCGTGAAGTGCTTTGCGGTCCGAACTCTTCTTCCCGCGGGAACACCGGTCGATTACCCGACGACGACGGCGATGTTCCCTGCGCCCGAGAGGAGAACGGCGAGCGGGCCGTACTGCACGAGTAGACAGTTCTGAGGAGAAGACAACTTGCCAGAGTTTCCCCCTGACAAGCGCGGACCGCACGGGAGCGACCCCAATTCCCAGACAACTGGTCGTCGGCTCCGCGCCTCCTCTCGCCCCCGCTTCCGTGGAGACACCGCCGCCAGCGACGATCATTCGACACCGCAGTCGAGCTCGCACGCCCGCTCGCAACAGCAGAACTCGCGTCCGTCGATACCCGAGCAGGCAGACTCCCCTCACAGCGCGCATTCCGGCTACAGTGCCGATTCCCGCTACGGCGCCGACGCTTACCGCCGTGACGCGCAACAGCAACCAACTCAGGGAGTCGAGCCCCGCCGGCCCGGCGAGAACTCCGGCCAGGATTCCGCCGCTCGGTCACCGCATGCTCCACCACCGCGCCCGGTAGCTCCGCGCACTCGCCGCGAAGCACGGATGCTGCGCGCTGCCGCCGCCAGCGGAGCTTCAGCAGCCGGAGTCGCCGCCGCAGCGAACTCGAATTCGAACTCGTCCGACGCTTTCGACGCGAACTTCCACCGCAATGCTGCCCACGATGCCCCGCGCACGTTCGCACGCAGCGAATCGGCCACTTCGGCGAGGGATCCCCGTGACTCCGCCCGATCGGACAACTTTGGCACGGAAGACGCGCCGACGACCCGCCGCGATGCACGCGAACGGCACTCCGCCGAATCCCGCGGCCAGGGCCGGAAGAAGGCACCAGCCGCACGATCAACACGCAATGCCGCGGCCGCAGCAGCGGTCGGCGCGGGCAGCACAGCATCCGCTGTCGGAGCATCGTCTGCCGCCAGAAGAGCCGACGACAACGGCCCAACGCACAACGCGAAGCCCGCCGAGCACGGACCGGCACGGGCCCGCCGTCATTCCTCCCGCCTCGGCGAAACCTTCCCCAGCCTCGTCGGTTGGACTTCGCTGAGTACGCTGCTGCCCGGAATCGGACTGCTGCGCACACGATTCCGTCCCGCCGGCCTCGTCGTGTTCGGACTCTTCGTCCTCACTCTCCTCGCCGGGCTCGTGTATCTGCTGGTCAAAGGGCCGGTGCGGGCTATCGCCACGGTCGTCGCCAGCCCCTCTCTGCTCAACTTCCTCGCGATCGCCGCCGTGCTCGTGGCCGTGATCTGGATCCTCGTGATGATCGTGTCACACCTCGGGCTGCGCCGCGGGCACAAATACCGGCCCTGGCAGAACAAGATGGCAGGCATCCTCGTCGTCTCCCTGGCCCTCATCATCGGCATCCCGCTGGGCGTCGGCTCCGTCTTCGCACGCGTGCAGTCGGACACTGTGGCCAGCCTCTTCGGTGACAGCACAGGCAAGGCCCACAGCGCCGAGGAGCTCTGGGCGGACAAGCCGTACATCAACGTCTTCCTCATGGGCCGCGACAACGGCGACGACCGTGAGGGCACACGCCCGGACACGATGCTCGTGGCCTCGATCGACACGAAGACCGGCAACGCCGCGCTCATCTCCGTGCCCCGCAACCTCGCGTTCCCGATCTTCCCCGAAGACAGCGAACTCGAAAAGGCCTGGCCAGACGGGTTCCGCCCCTCCGGCGACCCCTCCGAAGACCTCATCAACGCCGTGTGGCAGTGGGGTGAGCAGAACCCCGATAAGATCGGCGACGACCACGGACTCGAACCGGGAATGTGGACGACGATGCAGGCTGTCGAAGGCTCGCTGGGGCTGAAGCTCGACTATTGGGCCGCGGTCGATATGGCCGGGTTCGAAGATGTGGTCGATGCCATCGGCGGAGTCCAGATCGACGTCGAACGCCCCATCCCGATGGGCGGCGGAACGTCGATGTCCGGCGTGAAGAACGAGGTCTACGGTTGGGTCGATCCCGGCCCGCAGGTGCTCAAGGGCAAGGACGCACTGTGGTACGTCCGCTCCCGCGAAGGCAGCGACAACTACGACCGCATGTGCCGTCAGCAGCGCATGCTCAAGACCACGCTCGAACAGATCGATCCGCAGGAGATCGCCACGGCCTATCCGAAGCTCGCGAACTCCGCGACCCGGAACATCGCGACCTCGATTCCGCAGAACGAGATCCCGGCCTTCATCGAGCTCGCCCTGATGATGCAGAAAGGCGACGTCACGACGGTCCAGATCAACAACGATGTCACCCCCACCTACGACCCCGACTTCGATGTCCTCCATAAGTGGATCCTCGGCGAGGTCAAGGGTGCATCGGACGGCGAGGAGACTCCGAAGCCGACGAACGTCGGCAGCAAGTCCCAGGAGTCCGGTGACAGTGCGGATGCGTCCGAGGACACCGCCACCGAGGATGCAGGTGCCGACAGTGCCGAAGCTGCGGACTCCGCCGATGGTGCGACCGAGGAAGGCGGCGCCGAGGCGGCCCCCACCGAAACGACGACGCCGGGTGAGCCCGATGCTGAGGGCAAGTGCTACCCGAAGGGGTACAAGCCCGGTGACGACTTCCCTGGCTACCCCGGCCCTAACGGCGGAACCGGCGAGCAGGGGTGAACGACACCCCACAGACTCCCATCCCCGCGGTCGCGATCATCGGCGTCGGACCGCGCGGTCTCACTGTCCTGGAGAGGCTTGTGGCGTTGGCGGCGAAGCGCTTCGCTGGCAGCTCCGAGACCGCGCTGACTATCCACCTCATCGACCCGTATCCGCCGGGTGCCGGCATCGTGTGGCGCACCGACCAGCCCGAGTCTCTGCTGATGAACACCACCATTGCCGAGCAGACGGTCTTCCCCGACTCCAGTTGCACCTTCCTCGGCCCCGATGATGTGCCGACCGGACCGTCCATGGCCGAGTGGTATGTCGCGGACGGCGGCACCGAACCGCTGCACTCGACGTTCCCCAGCCGCAGCCTCTACGGCCGCTACCTCCGCGATGCCTACCGCCGCATCCGCGCCCACGCACCGGACTTCATCGAGATCGTCGAGCATCCGACGAAGGCCGAATCCGTCATCGACCTGCCCACGATGGATCTCCCGCAATCCGCGCCCGAGGAATTACGGGCCGCGGTCCCCGAGCAGCTCGTGCGTTGCCAGAACGGCACGACGATCGTCGCCAGCGCCGTCGTGCTCGCCGTCGGCCACATCCCCAGTGCCCAGCCGGAGGAGCGCGCCCGCCTCGCGGCGTTCGCCGAGCAGAATGGCGGGCTGTATCTGCCGCAGGGCCTGCCCGCAGAAACCCCCGTCGCCGAGGTGGCCCCCGGTGAGCGTGTCATCGTCCGTGGCATGGGGCTCAACTACTTCGACCTGCAGACCTTGTTCACTCATGAGCGCGACGGTCGCTATCTTCCGCAGCCCGGCGGGCACCTGAAGTATGTGCCCAGCGGAGACGAACCGCGATTGGCGCTGGGATCACGTCGCGGAATCCCGTATCGCAGCAAACCGATCTGTCAGGAGCATCCTCGGCGGGACTGGCCGCTGCGGTATTTCACGAAGGACAATGTCGCGCTGCTCGCCGGACTCGACAACCTCGATGGGGAGCGCAAAGCCGGTGCGCGGTTCAATGACCAGCTGTGGCCGCTCATCCTCGCCGATCTGCGTTTGGCGTACTATCACACGCTCTCCCAGGTCCGTCCCGAAGCGTTCGCCGATGACCCCGGTCAGCTGCGTGAGGCCATCGGCGAGGCCGTGTCACGCCACCTGACCCGACGCACCTGGCAGGAGACCCACCCGCAGGCGGCGGGCGATGCCGGTGCCGCCGAGACCACCGAGGAGACCGCCCGCCAGGGCCGCGTCACTCGCGAAGCCTTCGCCTGGTCGGAGATCGAAGAGGCACTCGTGCCCGATCCTGCCGATCGCATGTCTCTGCACACTCTGCTCAACCCGCTCGAAGGCGAGCTGTTCACCAGTCGCGAACCCGGCGAGCCCGGTTCCCTGCACGAGTGGATGCTCGACTTCCTGCGCACCGACCTGCACAGCTCCCTGGCCGGTCCGACCGGCAGCCCGGAGAAAGCATTGTTCACTGTGCTGTGGCAGTCCCGCCTGCTGCTCAAGGACCTCATCGTCGCCGGTCACATCGATCGGGTGAGCATCGACATGGAGATCCTCGGCTGGTTCGAGGGCTTCGTCTCCGGCATCTGCGATGGGCCTCCCCCACAGCGGATCGCCGAACTCCTTGCCCTCGCCGAGGCGGGAATCGTGTCCTTCATCGGCCCCGATATGCGCATTGAGGAGAACCCGGACGCACTCGAAGCGCGTGAGGCGAACGCCGCTGCGGTATCCGGGACGGCCGCCGATGTGGCGTCCGGGGCGAAAACGCCGGGGCCGCGACCGGAGCTCTTCACGGTCACCTCGGCGCAGGCCGCCGGTGAGATCACGGGCAGTGTCGTCATCGATGCCGCATCCCCGACGAATTCCGTCTCGCGCGCAGCCGATGTCCTGCTGTACGGGATGCTCGAGCGCGGTCAGCTCACCGCAGCACGCTTGACCTTGGACGACGGTCGGGAGAAGTTCCTCAACGGACTCGCGCTCACCCCTCGCCCCTATCGCACGATCGATGTCGAAGGAAACGTCAACCCGCGCCGATTCGCATTGTCCATTCAGCTGTCGTCGAAGCAGTGGGGTCTGGCGATCGCCGCGAACCCCGGCACCGATGCGGCCACACTCAACGACTCACACGCCGTTGCAGAGGCGATCCTCGACCTCCTCTGAAGCCCCGCGGGCTCTCGCCAGACGCCAGACGCCGAGCACTGAACGCGAACAGCCCAGTTTAAGGTGCACAGCCCAGCTTCAAACGTGGGCTATCCAACTCAGACTGGGCTATTCGCAGACCCGCGCCACCGACGCCCCGCGCCACCGACGCCCCGCGCCATGGCGGCTACGCCATTTCCAGGGCGGCTTCGGGCTTCGTGGTCCGGGCCCGGACGATCGCGAGCAGCGACATCACGATGCCGATGACCGCCCAGGCCAGCAGTCCGCCGTAGGCTGCGGCCTGTCCGGTGGTGCCGGCGGCGATCGCGGCGAAGCCGTTCATCGACGGGGTCAGCGGCAGGATCGGTGCCACAAAGTCGAAGAACTGCGGCACCGCGCCGATCGTCCGCCCGGCCACGGCCAGGACCACGGCGATCACCGACAGGAACCGCCCCACTCCGCCGAACCACGCCACGAGGGCGAAGTTGAGGATCATGAACACGATCGCCGAGGCGAAGGTGAGCACCGCGATGTCGAAGCCTTGGACCGCATCGATGTCCATCACGGTCACCGCGAGGATCGAGAGCACGAGCGCCTGCAGCACACCGACGACCACGCCGGGCAGCAGACCTCGGGCCCACACGGCGAGCGAGGGCTTCGTCGACAGCAGGGCCCAGGCCGGAATCGGTTTGAGCACCGTGTACGTGACGAGCCCGCCGATCCACAGGGCGAGCATGATCAGCAGCGCGATCGTCGATCCTGCCAGGACGTTCGTCAGACCATCCGGGCTCGGGGCCTTGATGTTCGCCGAGGCGACCTTCGACAGCTGGTCGCGTTCCGGAGCCGTGTAGGAGGGCACATCGTCCGCTCCGTCCTTGACTCCGTCCGCGAACTTGCTGACACCCTTCGCGTATTTGCCGGTGCCCTTGTCGAGTTCGTCGAGTCCGGCCGCCAGATCGGAGGTGCCTGTCGCGGCCTCGGAGACACCGTCGGTGTACTTGCCGACACCGGTGCTGTACTCGTCGAGCCCCGCGGAGAGCTGCCCGGCTCCGTCGGAGAGCTCTGAAGAACCGTCCGCGAGCTGCCCGACGCCCTTTGACAGGGCCGGCATCCCGTCGGCGAGCTGCTGGTTGCCGTCGGCGACACCGGCGGCACCGTCCCGCAGACCCTGAGAGGCCTTGAGCAGCTTCGGAGCGTTCTTCGAGATGTCCGCCATGCCCTTCGTCAGCTTCCCGAGGCCGTCCTCGAGTCCCTTGACGAACTTGCTCACACCGTCGGAGAGCTCCGATGCGCCGTCAGCGAGTTCATCGGACCCGCCGAGGAGAGAGGCGCCGTCCTTCTCCTGCTCGAGCCCGTCGACGGCGGTGTTGAGTCCACCCGACGTGCCGTTGAGCAGGCCCTGCGCGTAGGCCTGTTCGATGCCCTTGCAGACCTGATCGGGGGTGCCGGTCGGGCACATCTCGGCCCGCGCCTGCTTCGCCTCGGCCGCGGTCATGATGTCCTCCTTCACGAGCCCGTCGAGATCCGGCTTCGCACCGGCCAGCTGATCGGCCTGGTCAGCGCCCTTCTTGAGACCGTCACGGTACTGGTGCAGACCATCGGAGAGGCCGGAGGCCCCCTTGGACACGCCCTGCGCGCCCTTGTCGAGTTTCTTTCCCCCGTCAACGAGGTCGTCGAGTCCGCCTTCGCCGGAGTCACCGGATCCGGCGAAGCCCTTGATGATCTCGTCGATCGACTTCGTGTATTCGTCGACTCCGTCGGAGAGTTCGCCGGAACCGTCGGCGAGCTTCTGGGTGCTGTCGGGAAGTTTCGCTGTCTTCTTGTCGAGTTCGTTCAGGCCTCCGGACAACTGGGAAGCGCCCTTCGACAGCTCTCCGGCACCGTCAGAGAGGTCCGAGGCACCGGTCTTGAGTTCGCCGCCGGACTTGCCCAGCTGTTCCATCCCCGCAGCCAGTTCACCCGCGCCGCTCGCGGACTTGTCCGTGCCTTCCTTGAGTCCTTCGGCGCCCTTGTCGAGTTCCCCGGCGGCGTCGCCGAGGTCCTTCATCTGCTCGCCCATCTCGTTGAAGCCGACGTAGATGTTGTCGAGGTAGGTCTCGGTCATCTTCGTATTGAAGGTCGTGCGGGCCACCTCGGCGACGGAACGGGAGATCTGCGTGTCCAAAGCCGGTACTGTGCCCGAGACATCGACGTCGATCTGCGTCTGGGTCGCCGATTTCGCGTCGTCGACCGAGGTCACTGCGCGGGAGAAGCCTTCGGGGATCGTCAGCTGCGCGGCGTACTTGCCGTCGGACAGCCCCTTCTCAGCCTCGTCTTCGTCGGTGATGACCCAGTGGATGTTGTTCTCATCCTCGCCCACGAGGCCGCTGGTGAGCTGTCGCCCGATCGGCACGGTCTTGCCGTCGACCTTCGCGCCGTCGTCGTTGTTGACGACGGCCGCCTCGATGGTGTCGAGGCGGTCGCCGCTCTTCCAGGTGGCGAGGATGAATCCGGCCGCCACGATGATGGGGATGAGGACCAGGCCGAGGAGGGAGAGCCAGTTCACCGGTCGCTTCGAGTTCGCACGTTCGAGTCTCACGACTGCACGCCTTCCATGTTGGTGCTGTCAGCGGCGTGGGTGTGTTCGCCGCCTGATTCGCTGTCGGTTTCGCCTCGTCCATCGGGCCGAGCTTCGTCGAGGTCGAGGTGAAAGTAGTTCGTGTCGGGGCTGAAGATCCCGGTCACATCGCCGTCGGGCAGGCCGAGGACGACGGTGGTGCCGTCTGCGACGAGCTGCGGCAGGAGGTCGCGCAGGTCGCGTCCGGGTCCGGCCGCGTCCCGTGCTCCTTCGCTCAGGTGCTCGGCACCGTCGATGATGAGCAGGTCCGGCGCCGAGGCGGCCATCCGAGAGATGTCGCGCGGGCTGATCGCCTGGTCGGCTCCGCCTGAAGTGAGGTCGAAGTACGGCACCTGGCGGCGGACCCGTCCGGAGTGTTCGGGCAGGACGTTCTCGCCGATCTTCATCTCTCCGGCCGTGAGCCCGACGCGGCCGGAGACGGCCAGCAGCAGGGCCCTGCGCGCGGCGCCGCTGGCGACGAGGATCTGTCCGGGCCGCAGCGAGATGTCGACGCGGGCGAAGCCGCGCTCCCCCGAATACACGCCGATTCCGCGACCGTAGACCCGGTAGTCCGAGTTCGGCTCCGGCCAATCGCGCAGCGCCACCTCGTGGGCCAGTCCCTCACCTTCGACGTCGAGGCGCGGCAGGATCCGATCGAGCCACTTCGGCAGCCACCAGGCTTTGTCGCCGAGGAGCTGCATGATCGCGGGCACCAGCGACATGCGCACGAGGAACGCGTCGACGAAGATTCCCGAGGCCAGGGCCAGGGCGATGGATTTGATGATCGGCTCACCGGCGGGCACGAAGGCCGCGAAGACGGAGAACATGATGATCGCCGCGGCCGAGACGACGCGGGCCGACGAGGCGAAGCCGGCCCGGATGGCCTCCTTGGCCGAGGCCCCGTGGACATAGGCTTCGCGCATGCCGGACACGAGGAACACCTCGTAGTCCATGGCCAGGCCGAAGAGGATGCCCATGACGATGATCGGCAGGAAGCTGATGACCGGCCCAGTCGAATCGATCCCCAAGGGGGCGGCGAAGAGTCCGTCGTGGAAGACGAGGACGACCGTACCGAAGGAGGCGAACACGGACAGGAGGAAGCCGCCGGTGGCCTTGATCGGCACTGCGATCGACCGGAAGACCATCATGAGCAGGATGATAGAGAGTCCGACGACGAAGATGCCGAAGGGCAGCAGAGCCTTGCCGAGCTGGTCGGAGACGTCGATCTGAATCGCAGTGGCACCGGTGACGGCGGTGTCGAAGTCGAAGTCGTCTTCGATCTCCTTACTCAGGTCCCGCAGCCGATCGACCGTGTCGAGAGTCGCAGGATCGTCGGAGGCAGTGGTCGGAATGATCTGGAACAGACCGACGGTCGCGTCCCGGTTCGGGGTGGCCATGATGACCTGTTCGACGCCGTCGACCTTCTCGATGCGCTTCTCGATCTCCTCGACGTCTCCGAGCGGGTCGTCACTGGTCACGATCTGGCTGGTCATGACCAGGGGTCCGTTGTAGCCGGGCCCGAAGTGTTCGTCGATGAGGTCGTAGGTCGCCCGCGCCGGGGTGCCCTGCTCCTGGTCACCCGCGGTGGGCAGGGACAGCTGGAGCTGGGTTGCGGGGATCGCGAAGAGCGCGAGTCCGCCGACGATGACGACGATCGTCAGCAGCGGGATCTTCGTGACGACCTTCAGCCACCCGGCGAAGAACTTGTTCATGATCGTCGGCGGGTACGGGTCGCCGCCTTCGGCGCGCGCCTCGTCGGCGATCTTCTCCCGCATTTCTGGGTCGGTCACCTCGGGGGCGGTGGTCGCGGAACCAACGCCCGCCTCGGCGCTGGTCGATGTTCCATCCGCCGAGGCGGCCGTACCGTCCGTCGCCCGCTGAGCGGCCGCGGCGAAGGCCTTCCGGTAGCGCTTCGTCGGCTTCGGCGTGATCTTGGCCTTCACGAGTCCCAGCAGGGCCGGGACCATCGTCAGGGAGATCATCACGGCCACGGCGACGGAGCCCGAAGCGCCGATGCCCATGATCGTGAGGAAGGGGATTCCGGCCAGGGAGAGCCCGAACAGGGCGATCATCACGGTCATGCCCGCGAACACGACGGCGGACCCGGCGGTCGCTACGGCGCGTCCGGCCGCCTCGATGGGGTCGTGGCCTTCGGCGAGGAGGTCACGGGCGCGAGAGACGATGAAGAGCGCGTAGTCGATGCCCACGGCCAGGCCGAGCATGAGCGCGAGCATAATCGACGAGGAGTTGATCGTCGCGAATGCGGTGCCGCCGACGATGAGCAGCACGGAGATGCCGACGCCGATGAGTGCGGTGATCAGCGGCATGCCTGCGGCGCGGAAGGAGCCGAGGGTGAGCAGGAGGACGATGAAGGCGATGACGACGCCGATGCCTTCGACCCAGGAGATCTCGACACCGGTGATCTGGAAGAGCTCACCGCCGCCTTCGACCTCCGCTCCGGGCAGGGCGTCGCGCAGCGGGTCGAGGGCGTCGATGAGGTTGTCGCCGGCGTCCTCGCCGACGTCCTGCTGAGTCCCGTCGTACTGGACGGAGATCATGGCCGCCGTCTCGTCCTTGCTGATGGCGCCCTCGACGAGGTCGGAGTATGGAGAGGTCACCGTGTCGACGTGAGGGAGGTCCTCGATGCGATCGATCTCGTCTTCGATCGCGTCCTTGTACTTCTCGTCCTCGACCGAATCGCCGTCATCGGCGACGACGATCACCGAGGCGGAGACACCGGCGGCTTCGGGGAACGTCGACTTCATCGAGTCGAGAGCGGTCTGCGCCTCCGAGCCCGGGAGCGTGAAGTCGTTGTCGAAGTCCTTGGAGAAGGCTGCGACTCCGGCACCGATGAGTACGAAGATCAGAAGCCACGCGGCGATGAATCGCCACGGGGTCCGATACGCACGACGGCCCAGGGCGTAGAGGAAAGTTGACACGAAAACCTCGATACAAAAGTGTATTGGATACAGTATTGTATTGTTGTGCAACACCCACCATCCATGCAAATGGATCCCAGAATTCGCGCGGATTCTCATAGGATGCTCAGCCGCCGACAGGACCACCGCCACGAAATGACGATGAACACAGACGAACTCAGCCCGCGCAGGCGCCAGACCCGAGCCACCCTCGTTCAGGCCGGCACCTCGGTCTTCGCCGTACGCGGCATCGACGGCGCCTCGATCGAGGAGATCTGCGAGGCCGGAGGGCTGACCCGCGGGGCGTTCTATTCGAACTTCTCCAGCCGTGACGACCTGGTGCTCGCGATCATCGAGATGCGCACCGAGGAGAATCTCGATCGACTCGATGCCACGATCCAACGATGGACCGAGCAGCTGACCGCAACGGTCGAGGTGCCGGAGATCAAGGCACTGATGACGACGTTCATCGACGACGTCTTCAACGAGAAGAAGCAGACCGTCGCCGAGACCATCACCGAGCAGGAGATCGAGCTCTACTGCCTGCGGGTGCCCCACCTCCACGCGCGCTACGTCGAGCTCAACAACTCACAGTTCGAGCGTCTGGCCGCACTGGTGACCACGGCTCTCGACGTGGCCGGAGCGACGACGAAGCAGCCGATCGGCGACTTCCTCACGGTCATCATCTCCGTATTCAACCGGATCGCGCTGAGTGCAGCGGCAGGCAAGGCGATGGATGAGCACGTCGACATCGACCCGAGCCTCATCATCGAAGTCCTCATGCACCTCATCGACTTCTGCCCCGACGACGAGGACTGAACACGCTCGACGAAGCGGCCCAAGGCACTAAGGTGGTGCCCGTGAACGAACTCCAGCGCGAATTCTCTGCTTTCATCAACAATATGGACGTCCGCCTCGGCGCGTTCGTCCTCGCCGACCTCCCCGAGACCTTCGAGAAGGAGGATGGGGAGACCGTGAAGTTCCCGAAGGACTTCGGACCGCAGTCACTGCCGATGCTCGAACTCTTCGTACTCTCGAAGTTCCCGAACACCGAGGAGATCCTCAAACCGGAGCACCGCCGCTTCTTCGAAGGACTCATCCGCTACCTCGGCGAAACCTATCTGCGTGCGATCGGCGGGGTCTGGGACCACGACGAGTCGACAGGCAACGGGATGCCGTTCATCCGCCCCGACAACGCCGACGGCCCGGCCGCCGGTGAGCCGATCCCGCTGGTGGGCATCGTGCTGGCCGCTGTCGATCAGCGCAGCGCCGAGGTCTTCACCGCGGTGCTCGAGAAGGCCAGGGAGCTCCTCGGCGGGGACGGCCAGCCGCGACGCAAGTGCACGGGGCTCTCACTCGGCGTGCTCAACGCCGAGAACTCGAGTGAGGAAGAGGTCGAGTTCCTCTCCCGCTTCATCGGCACCGTCGAGCCGGGCATCGCCGCCTGGACTCAGGAGCAGGCCGATCCGAGCTCGTGGGGCTTCGACCGGGAGAGCCTGGCCCGCCTGGGCAAGCAGGTCGCGGTCCGCTACGACGGACCCGACGACATGATCGCCGAGGACGAGACTCCCTTCACCGCCGGCGCCATGCGTTTCATCGGCGAGACGGTGCGCCGCATCGCCTTCGGCCAGTGGCGCTACGGCGCCGGGCTCGAAGCCGATGATCCGCGCAGCAAGCAGCCGTTCATCCGCTTCGTCATCGGCGAGCAGAACCTCGACCTCGTGCCGTGGCGACTCATCCAGGCCGCTCTGGAGAACGACGATGCAATCGCCTCCGCCCTCGACGCGGTCATCGAGATGCGCGAACAGGAAGCCGCCGAGGCGGCCGAGAGTTCCGATGATTCCGCAGGTGGCGCGAACGCGGCAGACGACTGAGAGACCGCCGTCGCCGGGAGGTCGCGGACTGGATCCGTGGCCGTCCCTGCGCGTGATTGTGGGTTCAGAGTTGGAAGCGGCGGTTTCCGTCCAAACCTTCGGCCGGTGAGCCGGGCGCGAGGTCTATCTGCTTGCGCGCCGGGTCGATGCGCACGCTCACCAGGGTCGCCGATCGGTTCCCGTATGCGGCGTCGGGTGCCGGAGTGCAGCACACTGGCGCTTCTCCCGGCTCTGTCGTCAGCAGCTTCGTGAGATCGCCGACCGTTACGGGTGCGCGCTCTTCATCGCCCGATGAGGCGGCACCGTGGGACGAGCCCTCGTCATTACCCGCACCGGCACGTTCGGCTTCGAAGCGCACGACCGCCTCGGCGAGGTGACGGTAGCGCTCCTGTGAAGTCGATTCGGGGCGCAGCTCCATCGCGCCGTCGAGCAGATCCGGGTGCAGGAAGTGGTTCGTGTGGATGAGGAACCCGGACTTCCCCGTCTCTTCGTCGGCGGAACTCGTCGCCTGTACCCGTCGTTCGCGCTTGGCTGCACCGGCGATCTCGACCTGGACAGCCGCCTCGGCGGTGATGACGGTGATGATCGACGACGATGAGGTCGGTGCCGAGTCGATGATCTCGAGCGCCTCGGCGAGGGTGCCGGCTTCGGCCAGGACCCGGGCGAGGATCATGTGGATGGGCACTCCCCCGGCCTCGTCACCGGCGTGCTTGAGGATGTTGAGCAGCACCCCGACGCCCGCCTCGTTGAGGCCGATCTTGCCGAGCATTCCGAACTCGGCGATGCCGACGTGCCGGTGTTGCCCGGGCACGGAACCGACGTCGTTGAAATGCCACAGGGTGGAGAAGTCCACCGCCCAATCCCAATTCTGCGCGGCTACGGACGCGCCTGGGCTGGTGTGGCTCACGGTCGAGCATTCGGTCGGTGCGGCCGTCGCCTGGGTCATGATCTCGGTGCGGGCGATGATCTCCATGAGCTCGGTGACATCGATGCCAGCACCGGCGGCCACGGCTTCGGCCTCCTCGGCTCCGGTCAGCCACCATTCCCGGAGTTGCTGCCAACTCGACGCTGCCGCCGACTGCACGGCCGCCTCGGTGATGGACAGGTGCGAGAAATAGCGCCGATACGCGTCTAGGGTGGAGGCGATTCCCGTGCGGAGCTCCTCGCCGCGCTGCTGTCCGCGGGCAACGTGGTCGCTCGCGCGGACGGTGAAGGTCGTGGGCCGCACCTCGGCGGCGGGGACGAAATCGGTGCTCATGGTGCCTCCTCCTTCGGCCGGCGGCTCAGTCCTTGCCGACGAGAGAGCCGACGCCGATGTCGATACCGAGATAATGCATGTGCGCGGCGGTTTCGGCAAGGGCGGCGAAGAGGTTGAAGTTGTGCAGGCTCTCGAAGCCGCGCGACCAGTGCAGGCCCGCCGCGATCGAGTAGACGCTATGGTCGTCGGTGGCTTCCATGCGCGCGCGGATCTCGCCGAGGCGTTCGTGGTGGTGTTCGACGAGTTCGACCTTGCGGTCGTGGAGTCCGGTGAAGCGGAAGCCGTGGGCCGGCAGCACCGCCACGTCCTCGTCGAGCTGACCGATCTTCTCGAGCGAGCGCAGGTAGTCGCCGAGGCTGTGCGTGATCGCGCCGGAGTCGAGGCCGATGTTCGGGGTGATCGTCGGCAGAACGTGGTCGCCGGAGAAGAACAGTTTGTCCTCGTCGCGGACGAACGCCGAGTGTCCGTACGTATGTCCCGGAGTCCACATGGCCGTCACTCGGCCTTCGTCGAGCGGGAGTTCGGTGCCGTCGTCGAGGACGTGGATGTTCTCGGGCAGCTGGCTCATCGCCTGTCTGTAGAGGTCCATCGAGGCGCTCTTCGAGCCACCCTTGCTCGACCCGACCTGGAGGCTCTCGACTTCGGCCCAGCGGTCTTCGGGCACACCGTAGACGCGGGCGATGTTGAGGTTGGGGTCGATGCCGGTGCCGAGGTCGACGGCATTGGTGTAGAAGCGCTTGATCGCGCGCAGATCCTCGCCATGCATGGCGACCCACGCGTCAGGGTTCTTCGCGAGCAGTGCGGGCACGAGCCCGATGTGGTCGCGGTGGTAGTGGGTGATCGCGATTCCGTGGATGTCGGCGACCTTGAAGCCGAGGTCGTTAAGCGCCGAGGTGAGCGCCAGGTACTGGTCCTTGCCGTCCCAGCCTGGGTCGATGAGGACGATGCCGGTTCCGTCGGCGATGGCATAGCAATAGATGTAGACGAGGGGGTTGTTCGGGATCGGGACCGGGAGGGCCCAGACTCCTTCGGCGACTTTTTCCACCGGAGGCAGGACGCGATCCTTCCATGCCGCCGACTGCTGGGAACTGAGCGTTTCGATCGCCATACTTCTCTCACACCTCTCATGGGGGCCACATTGTCCGTTGACTGCAATCTACTCCGTTTCCGTTGAGAACTGACAGTTCGTTCGATAACCGGGCCCGGAATTCACTGTCGGGACTACCGATATCGTCGTTCAACTTGCCGTTCCCCATCGTAAACGTTGCGATTTGGCACTGATACTCAAGGAAATCCTCGGCGAGGGTTTCGTTTTCAGTACTTTCAACGTTAAGATCATGACGCACATCACTTCCGGGTCGGTCGTCGATGTCGACGTCCTCGGCCCGGTGGGCGGCAAGACTCATTGGGGAGGATTGATATGGCTGCCTCTGGCTCACTGAAGCGCAACCTCGGACTGTGGTCCATCGTCGGACTCGGGCTCGGCTATATGACGCCGACGGTCGTGTTCGACACCTTCGGAATCGTGTCCGGCGAGACCTCGGGAGCCGTGCCTTCGGCTTATCTCATCGCTCTCATCGTCATGATCTTCACGGCGTTCAGCTACGGCAAGATGGTCAAGGTCTTCCCCACCGCGGGCTCGGCCTATACGTATACGCGGGAGACGATGTCGCCGGGACTCGGCTTCCTCGTCGGGTGGACGTCGCTGATGGACTATCTGCTGCTGCCGATGGTCAACTGCCTCATCGCGCGCCTCTATATGGAGTCACTCGTTCCCGATGCGCCGCCGTGGGTGTGGGTCGTCGTCTATACGGTCGTCATGACCGGCATCGTCACCTCGTCGATGCGGGGAACGGCGAACTTCAACGCCGTGCTGCTCATCTTCGCGGTCACGATGGTCACTCTCTTCTGCATCTTCGCGATCGTCAACCTCACCAACGGCGAGGGCGCCGGAGTCGTGTTCAGCCCCGAGCCCTTCGTCCACGAAGGCGTGAAGCTCTCGACGCTGCTCACCGGCGCGACCGTCGTGTGCTTCTCGTTCATCGGCTTCGACGCCGTGACGATGTACACGAACGAGGCCAAGCACGTGAACCTCATGCCGAAGGCGATCATGCTCACCGTCGTCTCCGGTGGCGCCATCTTCCTCGTCGCCAGCTACTTCGCGCAGCTGCTGTTCCCCGACAACTCGCAGTTCAACATCGTCGACGATCCGCTGCCGGAGATCGGATTCCTCACCGGCGGTCACGTCTTCCAAGGCTTCTTCCTGGCCGCGGCATTCGCCGCCACGATCGCCTCGGGGTTGGCCTCACACGCATCCGTTTCGCGCATGCTGCTCGTCATGGGGCGCAACGGCGTGCTGCCACGCAAGGCCTTCGGCTACATCAACCCGAAGACGCACACTCCGGTGTTCAATATCGTGCTCGTCGGTGCGGTGTGCCTGCTGGCGATGTCGTTCAGCCTCGAGTTCATCTCTGCGCTCATCAACTTCGGTGCGCTCATCGCCTTCACCTTCGTCAACCTCACGGTCATCGCTCACTACGCGTTCCGGACCCGGCAGGTTGTGGACTTCAAGTCGGCGTTCAACTTCGTCGTCATGCCGGCGATCGGAGCGATCCTCACCGGTGTGCTGTGGGTGAGCCTGCATGAGACGGCGCTCATCGGCGGACTCGTGTGGTTGACCATCGGCGTCATCTACCTGGCCGTTATGACCCGCGGGTTCCGGCGCTCCGTGCGCAGCTTCGACGACCCTGAGGCCGACGCCGAGATGTCCGAACCCGAGATGCCCGAGTCGGCCGAGGGTGCTGGGGCACCCGAGGCTCCTGAACCGGAAGCACCGGTTCGCGACTGAGGTTTCGGCACCAGGGTGCGATACCCGCCAAATGGCGTGCATGAGCGGCTTCAGAATTCATAAGTGGTGATCTTGATCAGTACGTATGAATTCTGAACCCGCGAGTGCTGACACATCGCGCCGGGCGCACGAGAAAGCCCCCGAACTCTTCGCTGCTGGCGATGAGTCCGGGGGCTTCTCACTGGGCGGAAGCGGTGGGATTCGAACCCACGGTGCGGGGTTGCCGCACAACGGTTTTCAAGACCGTCTCCTTCGGCCGCTCGGACACGCTTCCATTGGTTCGTCCACGCCTGTGTCAGAGATGGAATGAACCCGGCCTGCTCGACACGAGGTCGAGCCACCATAGTTTCTCACAACCGCAACAGCATCTGCCAATTGGCGGTTGAGGAGAAGCAGTCAGTCCTTCTTGCGCTTCTTCATCCGGTTCCGCTTGCGTTCGGTGCCCAGAAGGTCGTCGAACACGGAACCGTTCCCAGACTTCGAATCGTCGCCGGACTTGTCCGATGATTTGTCGGAACGTGCCACGGCTTCATCTCGGCTCTTGTCCGACCGGTCGGAGACCTGTTCGCCGAACGTTCCCCGGTCAGTGCCGGAATTCTGCGAACGCTCGTTCCACGTATTGCCCAGCTTCGGTGCGTCCTTCGGCTTGGCCGGCTGCGGTTCATGTCCCGTGCTATCCGCGTCCTCTGAGATGGCGCCGCGAGCCGCGAAAGAAGCCGGTACTCGTCGGACCGGAGCTTCCGATTCTTCTTCCTCGACGAATTCTTCGTCTGCAGCCGGAGCCGCTTCGGGTTCACCGTCCTGAGGCGGGACCACGGTCGAGTCTTCGACGTCGTCGATGTCGGGGTCCGCGACGGCATCTACGGTGTTCTCCGCGGTATCGGCGACCTCGACCTCGGCGGCTTCGGGGGCACCGGTTTCGGACTCGTTGGTCTCGGAGTCACCGGATGTCGGCTCTGCCGCAGGAGTTGCGTCGGCTGCGGGCGTTGCGTCTGTTGCGGTCTCGACCTCGGGTGCCTCGGCAGCTTCGGTCTCTGCGGTGGCAGGTTCGTCCGCTTCGCTCGTTCCGGACGGCTTGCCGGAGGCAGAGTTTTCGGTGTCCGTGTCTTCGGAATCGGAATCGGAATCGGAATCCGAGTTCGCGATCGCAGCCGCAACGGCACCGGAGGTTCCGCGGGGTGCGGCAGCGACAGATTCCGAATCGGCTGCTGTCGCCTCGTCTGCAGGTGGAGCCACGGCGAATGAGTCGCTCGACCCAGCATCCGCGCCCGAACCCTCGCCACCGGCGGCGGCGTCGGACGCGTGCGATCCCTCGGCTGCGTCAGAACCAGCCTCGCTGGATTCGGCCCAGCTGGGACGGGTCTCGGCGGCCTCTTCGGTGCGGGACGGCTTGCCCTTGAGGACGAGGGTGAGCGTGGCCAGCGGCACGGACAGCCAGTTCGGGCGGTTGCGCAGTTCGGTGACGACCTCGACGAGAAGTCGGTCGACCAGCGCCGCGCGCAGCACGGGATCGTTCAGCCCGATGCTGTCACCGCGAGCACGCGAATATCCGGACAGCAGCGAGTTCTGCACCTGCGAAGCCCACAGGTATTCGGGCGAATCGAAGATCGCACGAAGCGCCCCCGGATCATTGCCGAAGCCGCTGACGACCAGCGAGCCGTCCTCGGAGTCCAGCGCATCAGTGCGCTGCAAACGAGCGAAGCCGGCGGCGTAGTCGATGCTGCGCAGCAGTGCCACGAGGTCGAAGGCGGCGGGCTTCGGATCCGAGTTCGTCGAGTCCGTGAACTTCACGACCGAATAGCCGTCGGTCGAAGAGCTGACCACGTGGTCGAGCGTCAGCTCGCCGTGGATCTTCTGCAGGGTGCCGATGGTCTCGAGTCCCTGCAGCCGGGCACGGTGCCCGCGCAGCTCCGGGACCAGCGAATCCAGGGCCAGAGGTGCCCGGCCGAGCGCCCAGTCGATGCGTTCGACCCACTTCTGCACGAGCTGCCTCGTCGGTTCACCGGCGCCTTCGACGACACCGAACTCGGCGGCCATGTCCGTGTGCAGCTCTCCGATGCGCCGGCCCATCTCCGCAGCGTGGGCGTTGTAAGCCCCGATCGAACCGGAGTCGACGGCGCACACCGTATTGACGGCCTCCCGCCAAGCGGGCTCGGCGTCCACATCGACGTGGGAGAGCAGCGCCATCGGCGCCTCCATCTCCTGGACCTCGAACATGTCGTACCAGCGGCCCGAGCCCCAGCCGATGACCTCGGGCACGCTGCGCGACCCCGCCTCGGTGAGGAGGACGGGAATCGTCAGCGATGACGGCATTCCGTTCTCGAGGACGCGGAAGAAGGAGAGCTCCATCGGCTCGTATTCGTCGTGGATGACGACGGTCGACTTGTGCTGTCCGGAGTCCGAGACCTCGATCGGGCGGATCTCAACGGGCATGACGTCCTCCGCCCCCACCGTGAGGTCACCGATCGATGGCTTCGGTGGGACCGCCTCGGCGGCGGTGTTCGTCGATCCATTCGCCGAGGCGGCGCCCCCGTTCGCGGTAACCGGGAACGGCATCGGCGCACGGTCCCGGGCCTCGGTCTTCTCCTGGCTATGGCGCAGGGATTCCGTGGACAGCTGCCCGCCGTCGAAGACCTTGCGCTTCGTGATCGCGTCGGCCATGAGGTTGACGAAGACGGGATCGGCGGCGCCGTCATAGACGTAGACGGTGCCGAGTGCGAGGTCATCGATCCGGCCGATGAGGGCGTGGCGCAGGTGCATGTCCTCGGCACCGCGCAGGGTCAGGGGGATGTTGAGACGACGCAGGGTCGGGCCATCGCCGACGGAGATGACGGTCACCAGACCGGCGAAGCCGCCGAGCTCCTCGGCGGTGTAAGTGAACGCGCGGGCCACCGACATGGGGGTGATGTCGGGGTCGGTCCCGAAATCTGCTGCGTGCTTGGGGAACCACGGCTGTCGGGGTATCCAGCTGGCTAACAGTTGTTCGAGCTCACTGCTGATGGCCATGACGTCTCCTAGAAGGGATTACGGGCATCCTCCATCCAATCATGATATGGGGTGTTCGCGGTTCAGGGCGCACCCGAAACCCCGAAGTCGGGAGCCGAATCACGGGGTTCTGGCGGGTGCGAGGTGTCCTCATGTCGATACGAGTTGCCAAATGGCAAGACAAAGGGCGCACAATAGTCTGGTGGTTGAAACAGACATGACACCCCAGAAGCTCACACTCGCCGGCGAGGTCGAGGCGGCTGCGCTGCGAATTTCCGATTCCGTCATCCTGTCGCCACTTCAGATCTGCGAGCGGTTGACGACCGCAACCGGTTCCACGGTCTACCTCAAGCGCGAGGACCTGCAGATGGTGCGGTCCTACAAGATCCGCGGCGCCTTCAACTTCATGCTCCAGCTCGACGCCGACGAACGCGCCCGTGGAGTCGTGTGTGCCTCGGCGGGCAACCATGCGCAGGGCTTCGCCCGCGCGTGCAAGGAACTGGGCATCCAGGGCACGATCTTCGTCCCGAAGACGACGCCGAAGCAGAAGATCGAACGCGTCCGCCACTTCGGCGGGGAGCAGGTGACGATCGAAATCGCCGGCTCCACCTACGATGACGCCTCCGCGCTGGCGCACCGATTCGCCGAACGCAATGAGGCACTCCTGGTTTCGGCGTTCGACGATATGCGCACGATCGCAGGTCAGGGCACCGTGGCCGCTGAGATCCACGCACAGCTCGAGACCGATCCCGACTACATCATCGTGCCCGTCGGCGGCGGCGGAGTGCTCGCGGGAGTCGCCGCCTATGCTGCCGAACGGATGCCGAACACGAAGGTCATCGGCGCCGAACCCGCCGGAGCCGCCTCGATGATTGCTGCTCTCAAGGCCGGCCACCCCGTGACCTTGGAGAACATCGACCGCTTCGCCGACGGCACTGCCGTGCGCCGGGCCGGCAACATCACCTACGACGTCATCGCCGAACACGGACTCGACATCCGCCCCGTCGCCGAAGGCGCGGTGGCCACCGAGATGCTCGACATGTACCAGGTCGACGGAATCATCGCCGAACCCTCCGGAGCCCTGGCCTCTGCCGGGATCGGGGGACCGGACTCCGACAAGCCGATCACGATCGAACCCGGATCGACCGTGGTGTGCCTGGTCTCCGGCGGCAACAACGACATCTCCCGCTACCCGGAGATCCTCGAACGCTCGCTTGTCCACGAAGGCCTCAAGCACTACTTCATCGTCGACTTCCCGCAGGAGCCCGGTGCACTGCGCCGGTTCCTCAACGAGGTGCTCGGACCCGAGGACGATATCGCGATGTTCGAGTACGTCAAACGCTCCGACCGTGAGACCGGACCGGCGTTCGTCGGCATCCAGCTCGGCTATGCCGAGGACCTGCCGAACCTGCTCGAGCGGATGGAAGCCTCATCGATCGAGGTCGAGCGCGTTCACCAGAACTCGCCGATGTTCCGCCTCTTCGCCTGAGGTTGGGTTGCGCAACTTGGCGGCTCGCCGCTGCTGAGTGGCGGATGATCGCCTGAGGAGCGGAAGCCCCTGCCCTCTCGCGCACCCAGCTACTAGAGTGGTTGCATGCGCGCTATCACGATCTCCTCCCCCGGTGACCCCGAGGTTCTGCAGGTCACCGACGAACCGACACCCGAGCTCGCCGCGGATGAGGTACTCGTCCGCGTCCATGCCGCCGGAGTCAACCGGGCCGACCTGCTGCAGCGTCGCGGATTCTACGATCCTCCACCTGGAGCCACCCTGATTCCCGGTCTCGAGGTCTCCGGCACGATCGAGAAGCTCGGCGCCGACGTCACCGGCTGGTCCGTCAGCGACCGCGTGGCGGCTCTGCTCTCCGGCGGCGGGTACGCCGAGTCCGTACCCGTTCCCGCAGGTCAGCTGCTTCCCGTCCCCGATGACTTCGACCTCACCGAGGCGGCCGCGCTGCCCGAGGTGCTGTCGACCGTCTGGTCGAACATCGTCGGCCGCGGACAGGTGAAGGCAGGCGAATGGCTGCTCGTCCACGGCGGCGGGTCCGGCATCGGCACGGCCGCCATCCAGATCGCGCGCCACCTCGGCGTGAAGATCGTCGTGACGGTCGGCTCGGATCGGAAGGCCGAATTCTGCCGCAGCCTCGGTGCCGATGCCGTCATCAACTACCGCGAAGAGGACTTCGTCGAACGCGTCCGCGAGATCTGCACTCACGATGACGGGTCGACAGGCGCCGACGTCATCCTCGACATCATCGGCGCGAAATACCTCGAACGCAATATCAAGGCGCTGGGCACCGACGGCCGACTGGTCATCATCGGCATGCAGGGCGGGACGAAGACCGAGATCAATCTCGGCTGGCTCATGCAGCCGCGCAAATCCGTATCCGCCACGACCCTGCGGGCGCGACCGAAGGTACAGAAGATCGCCATCGTCGCCGAGGTGGCCGAACAGTTGTGGCCGGCCGTGATCTCAGGCGACATCCGCCCCATCATCCACGAAACCATGCCGTTGACCGACGTCGTCCGTGCCCACCAGACACTGGAGGACGGCGCGAACATCGGCAAGGTTCTGCTCATCGTCGATGAGGAAGGTGCACAGCAATGACCGAGAACCCCGAGACCGGAGACAGCGTCGACAACGACACGACTCCGCCCACCGGCGCAGGTTCGCCGGCCGACAGCTCAGCGCCCACCGGCACAGAGTCGCCGGCCAGTGAATCTGCGCGGGCCGACGGCTTGGCGCGGGCGCAGCAGGATAAGGCGGATGTCTCTTCACCGGCGAAGGTGATGCGCATCGGCACCATGGTCAAGCAGCTGCTCGAGGAAGTCCGCGGCACCGAGCTCGATGAGAAGGGACGCGAGCGTCTCGCCGAGATCCACCGCCGCTCCATCGACGAACTCGAAGAAGGACTGTCGAAGGACCTCATCGACGAGCTCGAACGCCTCGACCTGCCCTTCGATTCGACCGACGGTCCGCCGACGACCTCGGAGCTGCGGATCGCACAGGCCCAGCTCGTCGGCTGGCTCGAAGGTCTCTTCCACGGCATCCAGACGGCGATCATGGCCCAGCAGGCCATGGCCCAGCAGATGGGCGGTCGCGGCCAGCTGCCTCCGGGCATGGTCCCGCCCGGGATGACCCCAACTGAGGGACAGCCGAGTGAGAAGGAGTCGGACCCGGACGACCGCGGCCCCGGCAACTATCTGTGAAGCGCTTCCTCTCCGGCCTGCGCAAAAAGGCGACGAAGACCGCGATCAAGGACGATGACCGGTTCGGCACCGGGCTATGGCGGCACAACCGTGACCGCTTCATCCGCGCCGTCGACCGGTATTACACCACCGCGGTGGCCCTCCACGAGGCACGGGACTCCGATGGCAGCGCCACGTCGGGAGCCGCCTCGGCGAACGCGGACGAAACGTCCGACGGTGAGGTCACAGCCGCCTCGGCGAACGATCCCGTCGACGTCATCGTCGACGGCACCCACCGGCTCAATGCACTCGTCGAGGTCGTCGACGATCTGACCGCGACCCTGCACACCCGGTTTCCCGTCACCGGTCAGGTGGTGCCCGGGCCCGCGCGGCAGGCTGTCGGCGACGCACCGGAGCTGCTGACGAAGGCCTCGTCGAAGGTCGGCGAGGCGGTGCTCGCGGCATCGATGGCACGGTCGGACGGACAATCGGGACGGTCGATCGACTCGAACGCCGAGGCCACGGTTCGGTTCATCACGGACGCCGAGGAGCTGCTGGGGCGGGCGCGGGAGATTCTCGCTAGGGTAGAGGAATCATGAGACCTCCGATCAGCCCCGAAATCCTGCCGCCCGATGACTTCGACCTCGGCCTCGTCGCCAGCGATATCGACGGCACTCTGCTGCTGAACTGGAAGCCGATCTCGACGGCCACGATCGATGCGATCCACCGCTGCCAGGACACGGGAATCCCGTTCGTCCTCGTCACCGGGCGGCCCATGCGCTGGCTGGCACCGATCGCCGAGCAGATCCCCGATCTCGGACGGGTCGTGTGCCTCAACGGGGCGGTCGTCTACGACATCGCCTCTCAGTCCGTCGTCGATGCCCACACCATCGACGCGCAGTCGCTGGCGGAGATCACCGCGGCCGTCCGCGTCGATCATCCTGAGGCCCGGTTCGCCTACGAGACTCTCAACGGCGGTTTCATCGACCGGGAGTTCGTCACCGCCCGACCGCGTGAGGCCCGGGTCATCGACGATGTCTCCGAACTCGCGGGCGAAGACGTCGTCAAGGTGCTCGTGCGCCTGGAGACGAGCGATTCGCAGGCGATGCACGACCTCATCGATCCGATCGTTGACGGCACCTGCCATGCGTCGTTCTCCGAACCGGACAACGGACTCGTCGAACTCGCACCGTTCGGGATCACGAAGGCGAAGACGCTTGAGGACCTGTGCGACCACCTCGGAGTGGCGCAGTCGCAGGTGATGGCGTTCGGGGATATGCCCAATGACATCGAGATGCTGTCCTGGGCCGGACACGGAGTCGCAATGGGCAATGCGCTCGGTTCGGTCAAGGCGATCGCCGCAGCCGTGACCGAAGCCGTCGACGACGATGGAGTCGCCCGCTACCTCGAAGCCGTCTTAGACACCCGCCCCAACTGACCCCTGTTGCTACCTGACGGCGGCCCAGCTACCTCGCGCGAGGTTGCTGGGCCGCCGTCAGGTAGTAATTAGGGGCGGGTGTTGGTGGTGCCCACTGCGTCGAGGAGGCTGGAGTCGAGGTCGAAGTAGTCGACCAGAGCCACGGCGAGGCCGTCGTCGTCGATCGAGTCGGTGACCACGCTCGCGAGCA
Organism: Brevibacterium sp. FAM 27836; assembly: GCF_051351055.1. Classification (NCBI taxonomy): domain Bacteria; kingdom Bacillati; phylum Actinomycetota; class Actinomycetes; order Micrococcales; family Brevibacteriaceae; genus Brevibacterium; species Brevibacterium sp. FAM 27836. The sequence continues at coordinate 2,380,516 of NZ_CP195711.1, read as the reverse complement.
CCTTGAGGTCGTCCTTCGACTGGCCCATGACGATTCCGTGCTCGACCCATTCGATCATCTCGATGTCGTTGAGTCCGTCGCCGGCGCCCACGGTGTGCGCATGTTCGACTCCGAGTTCCTCAGCCACGAGCTCCAGGCCGCTGGCCTTCGAGACCCCGTCCGGAGCGATGTCGAGCCAGTTGCTCCAGCCCACCGAATAGCTGACCTCATGGAGTCCGAGCGAGTCCACGGCGGCCGCGAACTCCTCAGCGGTGCCGTTGACCTCACGCATGACGATGCGGGTGGCCTGCTTCGTCAGCAGCTCTTCGAAATCCACGATGTCGAGGGTGTCTGATTCGGCGAGTTCGCCGACCGGGAACGCCCCGGACGCCCACCGGTGCAGGTCCGGATCCTCGACGAGGAACAGCGCCGCCGGCAGCGCCGCGTGCATCTGCTCGAGCGCATCCTTCGGGTCGAAGGACACCACATGGTGCATCTCCCAACCCAACGGCAGCTCCGGATCGAGGCGGACGACGACGGATCCGTTCGAGCACACGACGAAACCGTGCTTGAGATCGAGCGCGTGGACGACTTCGAGCGCACCCGGCAGGGCACGGCCGGTGGAGATCACGAGGTGGTGGCCCTCCTCGACGAGCCGATCGAGCACCTGCCTCACCGACTCCGACAGGGATCCGTCGTAGCCGACGATCGTGCCGTCGACATCGAGTGCGATGAGGTGCGGGGTCAATATGTCTCCCAACGTATGCGTGATTTCTCTTGTCGTCGTTCCTACCGGCGCCGAGGCGACCGAACCCAACCGAGAAACGCCGGGTTCCGCCGAACGGTCAGTCCCCCGCGTCCCGGCACAGCCTCAGTAACGCGGTCCTTCCGGTCCCTGTGCGGTCATCCCACCGAGGTAGGGCCGCAGTGCCTCGGGCACCGTGACCGAGCCGTCCGCCTGCTGATGGTTCTCGAGGATCGGCACGAGCCAGCGGGTGTTGGCCATGGTTCCGTTGAGGGTGGCCACCGGCCGGGTCGATCCGTCGCTGCGTTCGCGGATCTGCAGGCGGCGGGCCTGGAAGGTCGTGCAGTTCGACGTCGAGGTCAGCTCGCGGTACGTGCCCTGGGTCGGCACCCAGGCTTCGCAGTCGAACTTGCGGGCGGCGGAATCGCCGAGGTCGCCGGCGGCGGTATCGATGACCCGGTAGGGCAGCTCGCACAGGCCGAGCATCTTCTCCTGCAGCGACAGCATCCGCTCGTGTTCGGCTTCGGCGTCCTCGACCGGAACGTAGGCGAACATCTCGACCTTCTGGAACTGGTGGACGCGGATGATTCCGCGGGTGTCCTTGCCGTAGGAGCCGGCCTCGCGGCGGTAGCAGGAGGAGATTCCGGCATAGCGCAGCGGTCCGTCGGTCAGGTCGATGATCTCGTCCATGTGGTATCCGGCCAGGGGCACCTCGGAGGTGCCGACGAGGAACAGGTCATCGGCTTCGAGACGGTAGACCTCATCGGCATGCTCACCGAGGAACCCGGTGCCGCGCATGACCTCGGGGCGGACGAGCGTCGGGGTGATGGTCGGGTTGAACCCGGCCTCCTCGGCGACGTCGCGGGCGAGGTTGAGCAGAGCCATTTCGAGCTTCGCACCGAAACCGGTGAGGTAGTGGAAGCGCGAACCGGAGACCTTCGTGCCGCGGGTGGTGTCGATGGCCTTGAGTTTCTCACCGATCTCGAGGTGATCGAGCGGTTCGAAGCCGTCCGGGGTGAAGTCGCGGGGCTCGCCCACGGTCTTGAGCGTCACGAAGTTCTCTTCGCCGCCGGCAGGGATGCCGTCGATGATGAGGTTCGGGACCTTCGATACGAGCTGGTCGAAGGCGAAGGTGGCTTCTTCGGACTCCGCCGACAGCGACTTCACGGCCTCGGACTTCGCCTTGCCTTCAGCGATGAGTGCCGGCTTGTCCTCCTTCGGCGCTTTTGCGATCTGGGAGGAGAAGGACTTCTGATCCGCACGTGCGTCTTCGAAGGCGGTGATGGCCGCACGACGAGCGGAATCGGCGGCGATGACCTCGTCGATGAGCTCGACGGATGCCCCGCGAGCCTCCTGCGATGCCTTGAACAGGGCCGGGTTGTCTCTGAGAAGCGCTAGATCGATCACCCTCTCAGCTTAACGGGCCGGGCCTGTTTTCGATATTCGGCACTCAGCCTGCACACGACTTCGGCACTGTACATTTGGGCCATGATCATCGAGTTGGATCCCCTGATGACCTGGGTCATCGTCATCGGCGCTCTCGCGGTGCTCGTGGCCGCGTTCCTCATCGGCCGCCGCACCGGCGTTCGTCGCGCACTCAACACGATGCGACGCTCCGCCCACCCGGCGAACCTCTCCGACGAGGTGGTCGATGACGCCGCCCGGTACCGTGCCGCGCTCATCGTCAACCCGACGAAGACCGATGTCCACAACCTGGCCTCCACCGCCGAGGCGATCTGCCGTTTCGAGGGATGGAGCCGTCCGCTCGTGCTCGAGACCACCGTCGACGATCCGGGCGCGGGAGCTGCCGTCCGCGCCCTCGACGAGGGGGTCGACGTCGTCATCGCCGCCGGTGGTGATGGGACCATCCGCGCTGTCGCCTCGGCGCTGGCGGGAACATCGACCCCGATGGGAATCGTTCCGCTGGGAACGGGGAACCTCCTTGCCCGCAATATCGACCTCGTCCTCGACAAGACGGAGTGGGCGCTGCGGATCGCCCTGTGGGGACGAAATCGCGAGATCGACGTGGGGATGGCGAAGACCGCCCCGGACGGCGATACCCATATCTTCACCGTAATGACCGGGCTTGGCTTCGACGCCGCGGTCATGGCCGACACCAGCGACGACCTCAAGGCACGTCTCGGATGGCTCGCCTATGTCGAAGCGGGGTCACGGAAGCTCACCGGCAAACCCAGTCATGTAAAGGTCACGTTCGACGACGAATACCGGATCTCGGCGCGGGTGCGCTCGGTCCTCGGCGGCAACTGCGGGAAGTTGCAGGGCGGCATCCAACTGCTGCCGCAGGCGGTCATCGACGACGGCATGCTCGACGTGCTCATCGTCAGCCCGAAGAACCTCGGCCAGTGGGTCGGCGTGCTCGCATCGATCGCCGGCCGCAGGGCCTCACGCGGGCTGCATACGAACATCCGGAAGTGCCGCAAGGTCGTCATCGAAGCCAGCGACGACGTCGATATTCAGCTCGACGGGGATCCGCTGGGACAGTCGTCGTACCTCGAGATGGAGGTCGATCCCTCAGCCCTGACCGTCCGAGTGCCCACCGTCGAACAGCGCAAGCAGATCCGCGCCGAGGCGTGGCCGGTCTAGCTCGGAACCGCTGAGTTCTCGCGGCCGAGGCCTCCCCTCGCCGAGGCGACCGTGACAGTCATGCTCTTACCAATGAGTAGGTCACGAAACGGTTAAAGGAATTCACCTAAGTGTTACCGCTTTTAAACCTGAACAAAATGTACAGAAATAGTTTAGAAAACCCTTAGAACCTAGGATGAGTGCCGTATCACACCCCTCGTTACAGAGATTGAAGGCACTCCAATGAAGAAGATCATCCTCGCGCCGGCAGTCGCGCTCGCGTTCACCGGTCTTGTCGCGAGCCCGGTCGTCGCCGCGGAATCGACGTCCGCTCAGTCGGCATCTACCCAGAAGGCCGAACAGCAGAAGATCGACCAGCAGAAGGCCGAAGCCAAGAAGAAGGAAGAGGCCAAGAAAGCCGCGGCTGAAAAGGCTGAAGCCGAGAAGAAGGCAGCTGCAGAGAAGGCAGCTGCCGACAAGAAGGCCAAGGAAAAGGCCGCGGCCGCCAAGAAGGCCGCTGCTGACAAGAAGAAAGCGGACGAGAAGAAGGCTGCCGAGGACAAGAAGGACGACGCCAAGAAGCCTCCGAAGAAGGTCGATCCGAAGCCCGCTCCTGCCCCCAAGGACGAGGACAACGACGCCAAGGACGACGACAAGTCCGAGGACAAGGCCAACCCGATCAACGCTTCGGTGCAGGTGACCTCGGGCGAGGTCACGGCAGAAGAGCTCGCCGAGGAAGGCGTGACCGTCAAGGTCACCGGCCTCGAAAAGGGTGACAAGGTCTCGGCCAAGTCCGGCCTCACCGGCCCGGCCGTCACCGCTCAGGGCTCGACCGCGACGATCACGCTGCACTCGGCCAACGAGGTCAAGCAGAAGAGGGTCAACTTCGCTCTCCAGCTGGAGCGTCCAGGCACACAGTCAGTCACCGAAACCAGCGTGGTCCCCCTGGCTGACGAGTCCGAGGCACCCGAGGTCGACCCGACGGTCTCGCTCAGCACCGACGAAATCTCGCAGAGCGGCATCGAGGATGACGGCATCAAGGTCACCGGCGAGGGCTTCACCCCGAACGGCACTGTCACCGTCGTCGGCGGCAACGCAACGTCGCCCTTCGCGACCCAGGAAGTCGAAGCCAACGCCGACGGCGAGATCTCCGCAACCCTGAAGTTCGAGGGCGACGAAGCACTTCCGGCCGGCGATTACTCCGTCTGGGGCGTCGACCAGGAGTCCGAAACCAACTCCCCGGCTCAGGACTTCACCATCACCGAAGACGGCGCCGTCGACCCGACGGTCACGGTCGACTCGAAGGAGATCTCCCTCGAGGACTTCAAGAAGGACGGACTGAAGTTCACCGGAACCGGCTTCTCTCCGGATGGTACCGTCAGCGTCAAGGGCGAAGCCGTCTCCTCGCAGAGCGCGGCAGCACCTCAGGCCGAGGAAAAGGCCCGCGCTGACGAGAACGGTGATGTCGAAGGCGTCGTGGTCGCTCCCGAATCTCTCGAAGCCGGCACGTATTCGCTGACTTTCATCGATGACACGACCAGCGCCGCCAGCAACTCTGTCGAGATCACCGTCACCGAAGAGGATGACGACGCCGTCGATCCGATCGATGCCTCACTCAAAGTCGATCCGAAGGAGATCACCGCCGAGGATCTCGCCAACAGGGAAAAGGGCGTGACGGTCACTGTCTCCGGTGTCAAGAAGGGTGACAAGATCACGGACTCCCTCACCGGAGAGACCGAGACGGCAGAAGCCGACGGTGACTACGAGCTCAACCTCTGGTACGAGGGCAACCCCGACAACCTCGAGGTCGGCAAGGTTCCGTTCACCGTCACCATCGACCGTGAAGGCACCGAGTCGGAGACCCTCGAGGGCAACATCAACGTTGTCGCCGAAGACGGAGACGATGACGGGGACGACCGCAACGAAGACGGCAATGACGATGGCAAGGATGGCAACGACGATGGGGACGACGGTGAGACCGAAGCTCCCGCCGATGCATCCTTCACGGTCTCCCCGAAGAAGATCGAGGCAGCGGACTTCGCCAATGAGAACAAGGGCGTCACCCTCGCCGTCGAGAACTGCGAGCCCGGTGCGGATGTCCACTTCGAGGTCAACCCGAAGGGCATCAACGTCACGGCGTACGAGAACACCGTCACGGCTGATGACGAAGGCAATGCCTCGGTCAACGTCTTCGGCACCTCGTCGGATGTCTCGGCCTATGTCGGTGCTTACACCGCAACCGCGACCTGCGGTGACGACACCATGAAAGACTCCTTCACAGTCACCGGTGGCGCCAATGGCGGCGGATCTAACGGCGGCGACAACGGAAATGCCGGAAACGGCGGAGACGACGGCAGCCAGCTGCCGCGTACCGGTGCCGACCTCGGCGGACTGACGACGGGAGCCCTGCTCCTCCTCGTCGGTGGTGCTGCGATCGCACTGACCGGCCGCAAGAACAAGTTCGGACAGACTCCGACGAGCTTCTGATCCGAGCCAGGCGGTCAGCCTGGAACGACAGACGAAGGGGCGGCTCAGCACACACTGAGCCGCCCCTTCGTCTGTTCTGCCGTCTGAGACGAATCGGTGCTTCCAGGTGAATGGAAAATGAACTCTGCGACGGGGCCGAAGTCAGTGCTGAACAAAACGACCACAACTATGCGTGTGGTGAATGTTGCATTACTGTTACATTCGTAATACTTCACACCCAGCTGTCATTTTCTAAGGAAATACATGAAGAAGCTCGCCCTCGCACCCGCGGTGGCCATCGCCATCACCGGCCTGGCCGCATCCCCAGTCATCGCTGCCCCCGGCTCGGTCAACTACTCGCACTCTGTCGTCAAGAACTCCGGCGACGCCCAGGAAAGCACTGCACCTGAATCACCTAAGGCTGATGCGCAGGCTATCGAGGCAGAGGTGACGACCTCCCCCAAGGAGATCACCGCCGAGGATCTCGCCAACAAGGACAAGGGAATCGTCGTCACGATCACCGGCCTTGAGGCCGGAGACAAGATCTCGGATTCGCTCACCGGCGAAGCCGGAACTGCTGAGGGCGATACCTTCGAATACAACATCTACTCCACTCAGCCTGCCGAGGACATCGAAAACGGTACGGTTGATCTCTCCGTCACGATCACTCGCGACGGTGAGCAGCGCACCTACGACGGGCTGAGCTTCAACGTCGTCGATGACACCGACGAGCCCGAGGCTCCCGAGGTCGACCCGAAGGTCTCGCTCAACACCGACAAGATCTCGCAGAGCGAGTTCGCGAAGAACGGCATCACGGTCACCGGTGAGGGCTTCACCCCCGGAGGCAAGGTCACCGTCGTGGGCGGCACCGCACAGTCACCTTTCGCAACCGAGGAAGTCGAAGCCGACGACGAGGGAAAGATCTCCGCCACCCTGAAGTTCGAGGGCGACGAAGCACTTCCGGCCGGCGACTACTCCGTCTGGGGCGTCGACCAGGAGACCGAGACCAACTCCCCGGCTCAGGACTTCAGCATCACCGAAGACGAGACAGAAGAGCCCACCGCTCCTGCTGAAGAAGCCAAGCTGACCGTCTCCCCCGAGTCGATCACCCCCGCTGACTTCGTCAAGGAAGACAAGGGCGTCACCCTCGCCGTCGAGAACTGCGAGCCCGGTGAAGACGTTCGCTTCCTCGTCAACCCCAAGGGCGAGTCGAGCGTCACCGCCTTCGACAAGACCGTCCAGGCTGATGACGAAGGCAAGGCCAACGTCAACGTCTACGGCACAAGCGCCTCCAACGCCTCGGCCTACATCGGCGACTACGATGTGACCGTCACCTGCGGCGATGACGAACTGACCGGTGAGTTCTCCGTCGAGGAAGATCCGAACGCCGGCGGCGGCGACGATGACGGCAATGAGGACGGCAACGGCGGAAACGACGATGGCGACAACGGAGATGCCGGCAACGGCGGCGACCTGCCTCGCACCGGTACCGAGCTGACCGGCCTCGTCGGCGGCGCGGGCCTCCTCCTCATCGGTGGAGCCGCAGTCGCTATGACCATGCGTCGCAAGAAGGTCGCCCAGGATCCCGCTGAGATCTGATAGCGACTGACCTGACTGATCGTCCGAGCTCGACTGAGCCGGGCGTGAGATGAAGAAGGGCGCGAACCCAATGTGGGTTCGCGCCCTTCTTCTCTCTACAGCCAAATATCCGCGGCCAACATCTGCAGCCCGGCAGACGACAGCTCATTCCATGCGGTCGTACCTCGAACGCAGGGCGAGGAAGCCTCCGTAGAGGACCAGGCCGAGACCCACCGCCAACAGCAGATACGGCCCGAACGGCTGGTCGCGCATGCCCTTGAGCGCGCCGTCGATTCCGGTGAATTCCTCCGGATCACCGGTCGCCGCGGACACCACGATGAGGATGCCCACCGACAGCAGCGTTGCGCCCTTGCCCAGGTACCCGACGACGCCGGTGAATCCGACGAGGAAGCGAATGATCGCGCTCTGCGGACGACGCAGCTCCTCTTTCCATTTCCGTCGCTGACCATTGATACAGAACACGATGCCGATGATCGCAATCACGGCGCCGGCGGCCATGAGGATATACAGTCCGCCCGGCGCCTTCGCCACGGTCGTCGAAGCCTGTGAGCTCGACTTGCCCGAGTCCGCTCCCCCGCCGAAGACGAACTGCGCGAATGTCGCGGCGACCACCAGGTAGGCGATGGCGGAGCCGACCATGGTGAGGAAGCCGGTCCACTGCTTCCGGCCCTGCTTCTGCTGCGGATCCTTCGTTCCAGCGCCGCGCAGCGAGGCCGAACCGAAGAACGCATTGATCAGGCACCACAGCGCCATGAGCGCACAGCCGAGGAAGCAGATGATGATCAGCACCATGCCGAAGGGCTGCGAAGCGATCTGCCCGATGGCTCCCGCCTGATCGGCCTCGCCTCCGCCCTGGCCCAGTCCGATCGTCACAGCGGTCGCCCCGAGGATGGCGTGGACCAGTCCGTTGGCAATGAAACCCGCACGGGCGACTCTTTCGAACCACTGGCTGTCCGCGGCTTCCTGAGCCGCCGAGTCGGCACTGTCGGCGACCTGTCGAACCTTCTCTTTCTCGTTCACAGAAGTCAGTGTCGCACGATATCTGCACCAATCTGCGAAGTTGATAGTCACAATCAGGTGCACATTCGAAAGGCGGAGCGCGCACCCACAATAGGGTACGCGCTCCGCCTCGGCGTTCATGGCTGCCGTTCGCTATTGCGCCCCGACCCGACCTCGCCGTTCGGCTCAATCGTGCCGTTCAACTCAGCCGCGGCGGTACCGGTTGTACAGCACCAGGGCTCCTGGTTCCGGACGTCCCTGCGGGCGACGTCCCCGCGAGATCGAGACGACGTCTCCGCCCACGGTGCCGGCGGCGAAGACGCGTGCATCGCGTTCCTGCGCCGACCTGCGCGCCCGGACCTCGTCCTCGAGCTCCTCGTTGCGGCTCTTGAGCGCATCGACCTGGTTCTGCAGGTCGATGATCTTCTTGATCCCGACGAGGTTAACGCCTTCGTCCTGCGACAGCTGCTGGATCAGTCGCAGCTTGGCGATGTCCTTCCCGGAATAACGTCGGCCCCGGCCCGCAGTGCGTTCCGGAGTGACGAGACCCAGTCGGTCATACTGCCGCAGCGTCTGCGGGTGCATGCCCGCCAGATCCGCGGCCACCGAGATGACATACACCGCCGCACTCGATGAAATGTGCATTGTGATTCACCACCTCAGCTGGCCTTGGCTTTGTCCAGCAAGCCGGCGCGTGGATCCTCACCTTCGGTGGCGGCCTTGAAGGACTCGACCGCTTGTTTGGCTTCCTTGGACAGATTCTTCGGCACCACGATCTCGACTGTCGCCAGCAGATCGCCGGTGCCTTTCTTCGTCTTCACACCTTTGCCCCGCACGCGCAGGGTCCGTCCCGACGGTGTCCCCGGTGCGACCTTGACCTTGACGGGCGTTCCGCCCAGGGTCGGCACCTTGACCTCGGCGCCGAGGGCCGCCTCGTCGAAGCTGATCGGCAGCTCAATCCGCAGGTTGTCACCATCGCGGGTGAAGACCGGGTGCGGGCTTACGTGCACGGTGAGGATGACGTCACCGGGCTCGCCGCCGTTGGGGCTGGTCTTGCCCTTGCCGGCCAGGCGGATCTTCTGCCCGTCCTTGACCCCGATCGGTGTCCGCACGGTCAGCGGCTTCCCACCCGGCATGTTCAGCTTCACCGAGGCACCGTTGATCGCTTCGGTGAACGACAGCGTCGTACTCGACTTGATGTCGCCGCCCTTGAGCGGAGGCTGGTAGCCGCCGTAACCGCCACCGCCGAAACCTCCGCCGAATCCGCCGAGCAGATCCGCCAGGTCCGGGGGAACGTCTCCCCCACCGCCGTAGGTCGTGCGGGTCCTGGTGCGTCCGCCGCCTCCGAAGAGGTCGGAGAACACATCGTCGAATCCGCCGCCGGCAGCCCCGCCGGGTCCACCGGAACCGGCGCTGAACCTGGCACCGCCGCCCATGGCGCGGACCTGATCGTACTGGGCCCGGGATTCCTTGTCGGAGAGCACCTGGTGGGCCTGGCCGATCTCCTTGAACTTCTCTTCGGCCTTCTCATCACCGGGGTTGGCGTCCGGGTGATACTTGCGCGCGAGCTTGCGATAAGCCTTCTTGATCTCGGCGTCGGAAGCATCCTTGGAGACGCCGAGGGTTTTGTAGAAGTCCTTATCGAACCAATCATTCTGAGGTCCGGTATTCACCTGGCACCTCCTTTCCTTCCAATCAATCCTGTCATCACGGTATTCACTTGTCCTCTCACAATCCGCAGCCCCGGGGCACTGCCCCGAAGATCCGGACCGCCGCCGAGGCGGTTCCCCGGCCCCGTACGTCGGTGAACCGGCGTGCGGGGCGGGCGGCCGCCTCGGCGATCATGGTCGTTGCTCAGTCCTCCGGCTGCTGGACACCGACGCGGGCGGCGCGGATGATGCGCTCCCCGATCCGGTAGCCCGGCTGCATGACCAGGAAGAGCGTCGGATTCTCGACCTCATCCGAAGGCTGCTGCATGAGCGCTTCGTGGATGTTCGGATCGAACTCGTCGCCGACCTCTCCGTACTGCTCGACGCCGAGCTTGTTCAGCGATTCGACCAGCTTGTTCACGTGGGTCTCGAAAGGCCCGGTGACATCGCCGTTGTCGCGAGCGAGCTTGACCTCGTCGAGCACGGGAATCAGGGCCTCGACGACCTTGATCGTGCCGCCGAGCGCCGCACGCTCACGTTCGCGGTCGGCGCGCATTCGGTAGGCCGCATACTCGGCGTTGATGCGTTTGAGGTCGGCCAGGTATCCCGCTGCCTCCGAACCCGGTTCGGGCTCGGCCTCCGGCTCGATGTCCTCGAGACCCGAGGCATCGGACGGGATGTCCACACCAAGGTCGCTGGCATCGGCCTGTTCGGCATTCGGGTCCGCGGTCGGCTCCTCACCGGCCCCGGCCGAGGCCGACTGGGCGTCGGCCTCGGGACGGACCTCACCGGTGTTCGGATCGACCCGGCGCTTGTCACTGAAGGTGAAGCCTGGCTCCTCGGACGACTTGTCGTTGCCCTCGGCAGTCATTACTTCTTCTCCTCATCCTCATCGTCGACAACTTCGGCGTCGACGACATCGTCGTCTGCGCTTGCATCGGCGGTACCTTCACCGGCAGCTTCGGCGCCTTCGGCACCGCCCTGCTGGCTGTAGATGGCTTCGCCGATCTTCTGCTGGTTCTCCACGAGTTTGTCGTAGGCGCTCTTCACGGCGTCGTCGTCTTCACCCTTGAGGGCTTCCTTGACGGCGTCGACATCGCCCTGCATCTCGGTCTTGAGCTCTTCCGGCAGCTTGTCGGCATTGTCGGTCAGCAGCTTCTCGGTCTGGTAGGCGAGGTTCTCCGCATTGTTGCGGACGTCGGCAGCCTCACGGCGCTTCTTGTCCTCTTCTGCGTGCTCCTCGGCCTCACGGACCATGCGGTCGATGTCTTCCTTCGGCAGCGCGGAACCGCCGGTGATCGTCATCGACTGCTCGGTGCCGGTGCCCTTGTCGGTGGCAGACACGTGGACGATGCCGTTGGCGTCGATGTCGAAGGCGACCTCGATCTGCGGCACACCGCGCGGAGCCGGAGCGATACCGGTCAACTCGAAGGTGCCGAGGTTCTTGTTGTCGCGAGTGAACTCCCGCTCACCCTGGAAGACCTGGATCGACACGGAGGGCTGGTTGTCCTCAGCGGTGGTGAAGGTCTCCGAACGCTTGGTCGGGATCGGGGTGTTGCGCTCGATGAGCTTGGTCATCACGCCGCCCTTGGTCTCGAGTCCGAGCGAGAGCGGGGTGACGTCGATGAGCAGAACGTCCTTGCGCTCACCTACGAGGACACCGGCTTGGACGGCGGCGCCGATCGCGACGACCTCATCGGGGTTGACACCCTTGTTGGGCTCCTTGCCTCCGGTGAGTTCGGTGACGACCTGGGTCACGCTGGGCATGCGGGTCGATCCGCCGACGAGGACGACGTGGTCGATGTCCTTAACGGATACGCCAGCATCCTTCATCACAGCATGGAACGGAGCCTTGGTGCGCTCGAGGAGGTCCTTGGTCAGGTCCTCGAACTTCGCCCGGGTGAGGGTCTCATCCAGGTGGATGGGTCCGTTCTCGCTCATCGACAGGTACTGCAGCGAGATGTTCGTGCTGGTGGCCGAGGACAGTTCCTTCTTGGCCTGCTCTGCGGCTTCCTTGAGGCGCTGCAGAGCGGTGGCGTCCTTGGTCAGGTCCACGCCGTAGTTGTTCTTGACCTGCTCAACCAGCCAGTCGACGATCCGCTGATCCCAGTCGTCACCGCCGAGGCGGTTGTCTCCTGAGGTCGCACGGACCTGAATGGTGGAGAAGTCGTCTTCGTCCTTGCCGACTTCGAGCAGCGAGACGTCGAACGTTCCGCCGCCGAGGTCGAAGACGAGGATGAGCTCATCTTCTTTGCCGCGTTCGAGGCCGTAGGCCAGAGCGGCAGCGGTGGGCTCGTTGATGATGCGCGAGACGTTGAGTCCGGCGATCTCACCAGCGTCCTTCGTAGCCTGACGCTCGGCGTCGTTGAAGTATGCAGGGACGGTGATCACCGCGTCGGTGACCTTCTCCTGCAGGTACTCCTCGGCGTCGTGCTTGAGCTTCTGGAGGATGCGGGCCGAGATCTCGGGAGCCGTCATCTTCTTGCCGCCAATTTCGGTGGACCAGTCGGTGCCCATGTGGCGCTTGACCGATGCGACGGTGTTCTTGATGTTCGTGACGGCCTGGCGCTTGGCGATCTCGCCGACGAGTGAGTCGCCGTTCTTGTTGACTGCGACGACGGACGGGGTCGTGCGACCGCCTTCGGCGTTCGCGATGACCTTCGGCTCGCCGCCTTCGAGGACGGCGACGACGGAGTTCGTGGTTCCGAGGTCGATTCCAACTGCACGTGCCATAGTTTTCTCTCCTTACAGATCGTGAGTTCCTGCGACTCCAATGTGTGCGATCGGGCGGCTCCGGTTCTTGAGTCAGAACCACTCGACCGCACACATTGAGCCAACCGGACTCAAGTATTCTCTTCGAGGTTCCAACCGTCAAGTCGGCCTCATCAAAGTTGCGTACACCAGACTCAACTTAACTGAGGCGGCTTTTATTCCGCGCCCCCGAAAAATCTTCGGAAACGACCTGTAGGATCCGGCTCGAAATGAGAATTTCCTGATAATGCAAGAACTCTTTGAGAATAAGTCCTTGCGATCTGAGAATAATGTGACATGATTCACAGATGGACGAACTTACTACAGAGGTTCGCTTCCTACCGGCAGGCAACGCCGACCTCGTAGTGACTACCCTCGGGCTGATCAGCTCTCAAGAGGTGATCAGCGGAGAACCTGTGCGCCTTCCGCCGTCCTATAAAGGCCAGAGAAACTTTCCCGGCCTGTTCTGGCTCGCGACCACTCACAGGACCGTCGTATACGAGAGCCTCCTCGAACTCGATCGGCTCTGGCTTGCAGACTTCGACCCCAGCACCGTGCAAATCGCAACGCAACCGTTCCATCTCCAAGGACGAGACGGTGCCCACCTCCGCCGACACGTCCCCGACATACTTCTCGAACACAGCAACGGCAGCTTCACACTCGTCGATGTGAAACCAGCAACCAGACTCTCCGACAAACGAGTACAGGACCAGTTCTCCTGGACCGCCGGATTATGTAGGGCGAAAGGCTGGAGCTACGAAGTATGGTCAGGCGCAGATCCCATTCTGATGCGCAACCTCCGGTTCATCGCCGTCGGCCGACGAGCACAGTTCCTCCACCCAAGACTGCTTGACGAGTTGGAACCACTGGGACACCCAGAAATGACGCTTGCCCAGACTGAGCAGGCTGCAACCGGCTTAGCCGACGAAAACACCCTCCGGATGGCAGTCCTCGCACTGTTGTGGGCTAACCGGTGGCACGTCAACCTCACAAAGCCGATTTCCCTCCAGACCCAACTGTTAGAAGCGCCCCATGGATGACGTACTCGACCTCAACGTAGGAAACTCGCTTTGGCTCGATGGGCAGCGATGGAAAGTCACTGAACTCCAGGCCGACTCCGTCCTGCTCTCAAGCGGGACAGTCATCCGCAAAACGAACATCAATTCACTCATCGGGCGGGCGACCAACATCGAACCACGCTCAGACGAGCAGATACCTGACTCTCTAGAATTCTCAGCCACGGACCGCGCCCTCTTGGACGCGTTGTCAGAATCACAACACACCACTCTCACCGAGCGAGCGCGGGTCGTGGAATCGCTCCTACAGGCAGGAATCGGGGACAAACAGGCAAAGGAGCGTCACAAGAAGGCTGCTCAATCCCTGGGCATCGGAGTCAGCACTCTGTACAGGCTGAAGAAGCGGTACAAAGAACGTGGACCTGCCGGCCTCGTGGACACGCGACTCGTACGCCACGCCAGAGACCAGGTGACTCACGAGTGGGATCGCATCTGCTCCGACGTATTGGCAACCTATCGAGATGCTTCCAACCCCACAATCTCCACAGTCATCTCGAAAACTAACCGCGCGTATGTCGCCGCCAACCCCGACGCGAAAACTCCCTCCCGGTCGGTGGCCTACGTGAGAGTGAAACAACTCGACAAAGGTCAATACACTTTCGGAGCTGCGAAACAACGTCGTTCAGTGGCCGGTCGCCCGAAGGGCGTCCTGAGCCGACTGCAATCGGACCGACCGGGACAATACATTGTCCTCGACACGAATAGCCTCGACGTATTCGCGTTAGAACCCGTCTCCTGCCGTTGGGTCAACGTCGAACTCACAGTCGGGATCGACCTCAACACGCGAATCATTACCGGGCTGACACTGCGTCCCGTGGCAGCCCAATCAGTTGACGTGGCATCGGTGCTCTATCAAACCGTCACTCCACAATCCTGGGGACGATCTCCGGAATCCCCTGTAGGGCCCTACTTGGGACTGCCCGAGAATGTCAGCGCAACTGAGGGTAGCAAATCCAGTCACGAGCTCCTCCCCGACAGCATCATCGTCGACCACGGCAAAGCGTACTTGTCGCGCCACGTCCTCTCTGTCTGTGACCGCTTGGGCATCAACGTGCAACCTGCACGCCCTATCCAGCCCACAGACAAGGCCGTGGTCGAAAGGTTCTTCCGCACTCTCCGGCAATCACTCCTCGAACACCTCCCCGCGTACAAAGGACCAGATGTGTATTCGCGGGGCAAAGACGTCGAGAAATCAGCGTTCCTCTTCGTCTCCGAATTAGAACAGATCATCCGAGAATGGGTGGGCATCTACCACGACACCCCTCACTCGAGCCTCCGAGACCCGCACGTGCCCGATATCAAACTCACTCCAAACCAAATGTTCGAACGCGGAATCTCTCAATCAGGAACTCTGAGACTTCCGACCAACGATGACATCGTTATGGAATTCCTCGAAGTCGAATGGCGACAGATACACCACTACGGAGTCGAGGTGAACGGCAGACGCTACGACGGCATCGGGATCACCCCCTACCGGGGACGCCGGTCAGCCTATACAGGTAATCACGCAGGCAAGTGGCCCATCTACGTTGACCGCGATGACGTCCGCTGGGTCCACTTCAAAGATCCCGCGGATGGAACTTGGCATCGGCTCGAATGGGAACACGCCCACTACCTCAATGCCCCGTTCAGCTCCGAAGCCGCCGACTACACGCGACGCCTCAGCATCACCGACAACACGTTCCACGACCCACAAACCGCCATCCTCACCCTCCTGAAGGACTGGCACGAAAACGCAGTCACAGACAGGCGGGCAAAGAACCTCGCGAAGAAAGTCAGCGCCACCACAAGCTCAACCGCGGGCACCGACGACCCCGAAATCGACCCACGCGACCGGGCATCCACTCCGGGCATCATCGACCTCCTCACCCACACCAAAACGAAAACCAAGTCAAACGTTCACGATGATCTCGACGTCTTCGACAACGACGACGGCCCCGAAGACGAAGGATTCGAGGTATTCGACGAATGAGCAACCCCTACGCAGAATGGCTCCGCCTCAACGAAACACGACTCTTCAACCTCGGAACCAAAGCCGGTTGGATCGATTTCGTCAACGCCGGCCCCCGCCCTGACTTCCCCACACTCACGCCCAACCAAATGGCAGACCTGGATGCCGATACCCTCGACGACTACAACCAAGCCAGAAACATATGGAACGCCAACCCCGCCACCGTCAAAACACCCCAACTCAAACACGCTCACGAACTCATCGACCAAGTCATGGCCTCGGCCCACCGTGATGGCAACAGTGTCAGAGGCTCCATCGCTCTCGACGCCCTGCCCGGCTTGGGCAAAACAACGATCGCTTCAAGCTACGCCAGGCAGTTCGATCTCCGGCAACGCACACGGTACGGAAATACCACCACTGACGGACACCCCCGCCTCCCAGTCGCATTCATTCCACTCTCTGCAGGAATGACGCTTAAACAACTCAATCAGAAAGTTCTCCGCTTCTACGGCCACCCAGCAGCAAGCCGTGCATCAAAAGCCGAACTCGGCACCCTCGCAATGGACTGCATCCACAGCGCCGAAACCCGACTCATTGTGTTCGACGATCTCCACTTCATCAACTTCAATCACCGCAACGGCATCGAAGTCAGCAACCACTTGAAATGGTTCGCCAACGAATCCGCAGCAACATTCATCCACGTGGGCGTCGGTCTCGCCCAACGCCAATACTTCGAAGAAGGAGCCGGAGGTGACCCCGCCCTGTCACAAACGGCACGAAGAACAACATCCTGCTCAGTCGTACCCTTCACCCGATCAACACAGTCCGCGGAACGTGCATGGAACCGCCTCCTCACATCGTTCGAAGCCCACCTGAAACTCGCCCGAAAGACCGAAGGAGCACTGACAGCACTCTCTGAATACCTCCACGACCGCACCCAAGGACACATCGCATCCCTGACTAACCTCCTCGACCGAGCGTGCGCCATTGCTATCTCTTCCGGAGACGAAGCCATCACCTACGAAATCCTCAAGAAGGTAACCATCGACAATGCTGCCGAAACCACATCTAAATAGCAGTGACGACCAGCCGGGCAGACGGTCAAGACTCGGCGAATACATCCCCGTCGAACACAGGACCAGATGGCCGATCACCGTCACACCAGCCGCTACCGAACCAGTACACAGTTGGATCACGCGCGTCAGTCACCGGTACGGACTCACGCCCCGCCAACTCATCCAAGCACTCGGAGTCCCCACCGAACAGACCGCTGACCGCTCCCTCACACAACTAGCCAAACATTGGGACGACGTCGCCCCACTCCTCGGACCCAGATCGTTCACTTCTCAAGATATTGCCTCAGCCACCACCAACAGACCGCGCCGATACTGCCCACAGTGCCTAACAGACACTGGAGTGTGGTCAACAGAATGGAACCAGCACTGGTTACTCGCCTGCCCCACCCATCAGATTTTCCTCCACGACGTGTGCCCGACGTGTGAGCAACCCCAATGGCGTTCAGCCGCATGGCTCGGACACATCGCACCCCCGCACCGCTGTACCCAACGCGTCACCGGAACGACACAGCCCTACTCCGAACCCCGAAATACCCGCCCCTGGTGCAACACGGACTTGAGAAGCGCCCCACCCCATCCGGCTCCATCCGAGCTGCTCACAGCACAGCACACCCTGCTCAACGCACTCGCCGAGCAAGAAACCTCACCCACAGCAACGAGAGAATTCGGTCCCTGGTCCCAGATCACCAACCACCAGCACGCCCACCTCTTCACCACCCTCATCACCTACGCCGACAGCCACTCCACCGGGATCGCAGGACAAACAACCACTCTTCTCACCGCATGGGAGGCCTACCGAGAACTCAATTCCGCAACCGGCACGGGCCCACACTTGCGCACCCTCTTC
Source organism: Brevibacterium sp. FAM 27836 (assembly GCF_051351055.1). Taxonomy (NCBI): domain Bacteria; kingdom Bacillati; phylum Actinomycetota; class Actinomycetes; order Micrococcales; family Brevibacteriaceae; genus Brevibacterium; species Brevibacterium sp. FAM 27836. The sequence goes on along the minus strand of NZ_CP195711.1, from coordinate 2,362,795 downwards.
TCCGACATCGCCACAACCGGCCTCCTCGGGCCGCCAAGAACCGCCCGCGGCACCAACCTTGGACCAATCCTCATCGCGTCACTGCTGAAAACACGACAACACCTCTCCGCGAACAAACAACTCGCCTTCCGCATAGCACGAACATGGCCAGCACACCCACCAGACTGGTCAACCAGCTCCCTGCACTCCCAGCCCGACCTCCAGCAAACAACACTCCCAGAACACTCAACCGTCCCACTGACTCCACCACCTGAATGGATCCCACAAACACTGTGGCCCGGTTTCGGTACCGATCACTCCACACCAGGTGCCCGAGCAGTTGAATCATTGCTCCTCCTCCACCTCGGCCGAGCAACCAAATGGAGCCACCTCGCCCTCGAACTCGGGCTGCCCGCCACACTCCAACACCAGGCCCGTGCCCACATCAGACGACTTGCCGCAACGTGCTGGCACGACCAACTCGCCCTCCTCGAACACCAATTCACACGACTCCTCTCCACCCCACCCCCGATCAACTACCGAATCCGCCGAGTCATCGCCGCAGACACCGACGAACTGACACAAGCACTCAGGAAGACCATCGGCTCCGACCCAAGCCCGGACCTACTCCGCCACTTCTGGGAAGTCCTGACAGGCGGAGACATCGCCCTCGCTCCCCTGCCCCTCACGATCAGTATCGATTCCCCGAGCTACACGAAGTTCGCCAATCAACGACATAACTTCCATCATGAATACCGACAGGCATTTACACACGCTCTGAACTACCTACAGAACGAACACGGAATGCCCAACGACGAACCGCTCATCTGGTCGCCCCCACCTTGAAAGAGTCCACCGGCAGATCCCCCTGCACACGAGTGGACAACCGTCCCCGCGCTGACGACTCACTTGCGATGGCCAGTCGCATGGAAATCCGAACTCGTCCCCACATGGCCCACAACCAGCACACCCACCAGCACTATGGGGTGGACAACAGTCCTACTCACCGACGGGTGGGCATACTCTCCAATGAACTACAGCGGCCACAGTTCCCAACTGACCGAGGCACTCGCCCATACTTGCGGGACACCAACAGAACGAGAACATCTCACCGCCCAAATCCCTCGCCATAATCTCAACACCGAATGGCAGCTGCTCCCGGACGAAAACTGGACAGAAACTTCGGAAAAGCTCCCCGGCACTGACATACGGCCCATGCGGCCATGACACACCCGCATAGACACTCGCGCCACCGACGTTCTGCTTCCGCAAACGTCCGCCTCTGGACCCTTCAGACACCTCCATCACAAACGGCACTCACTGCGACAAAAACTAGGACCATATGATGCCCGCCAGAAATCCCTTTGAACAGGCTCGATTCAGCCTGCGTAACGGAGGAGCCATCGCAGCGTCCTCACGATTTGCACCTATCGCTCACGCCTTCCTCATCCGACATCTCCAACACCTTGAAAATCCCAGCCTCGACGAGCTCACGGAAAGAATCACTCAATTCGCTTCCCGCCCACGGCCATACCTGCCTGATGAATCATTCGGACAACCATATGCGGGAACGCCACAACAGGATGTCGAATGGTGCTGGATCAACCCCAACAGAGTGCTCCTGAAGGAACCAGGAACACAATCATTCATCCATGACGCGAGCGACCGCGCCCACTACGCCAGCCAACCCCAACGTGGCCCCTCCCCTGACAGGGTCACAGGAATCGCGGAATTTGCACGGCGCATCGCCAGTGAGCACGGCGAAGAACGTGGCCTCCACACCCTGCTGGGAATTGGTGAGGACGGTGCGATCTCTGATGACGGAGTCTTACGCATCAATGTCGACGGCTTCGCATCACCCCTCGGTGACATATTCCGCATTAATGGCAACGGCAACCACCGTCTCGCTGCACTCGCCGCGTTAGAGGTTCCTTGTGTCCCCGCTGAAGTTGAGTGGCGTCGCGGCCCGTTCAGTACATCCCCGTGCCAAATTGACGAAGACTGCGACGAACGCATCGCTTACCGGACGCTCCTCCACACATTCGGGATTGCCTCCTACATCGATCCGACAAACTTCGCCGAAAATTACTCCGGAATAGTCACCGAGGACTGGCCGTTTCTCATCGACGACGCACATTCGGCGGCAGAGTCCTTAACAGCGTTGGAAGCCCTCGCCGGAGAACCGTACACATCATCAATTGGCCGGCTACCTCGTCACTTGTTCACCGATCCTGCAGCACTCATCCAGGCCGGCCGTAACGTCATACAACACCTATCCGACTTGGAATCAAATTTCGGAGTGCAACCGATCCGGAGCCCATCGGCTATAAAACGCGGTCCTATACGCTGGTTCTTCGACCGTCGTTGAGCATCACCAGCCACTAGCAGGGCAGCGAATACCGACGCTCTAAAAGGGGCGGGGGCTCTCCGCGAAGCAGTCGCAATCGTTCGGAGAACTACCAAAAGCTCGGCTTTCAATCTGGCGATTTGCCCCAAGATGGCGGCGGGAACGATGCCTTAAGAAAGTCCAAAGCCGGCTTCTTCAGTGACTGAAAAATACGATAGATTCACAGACAAGCAGCACCGTCGGAAACTGGAGTACCTGTGGCATCGCTTCTTTGGCCTATCAGGCGTTCTGCATTGGTTCACGACTGCCGAGGCGACGCAGTCCTGCCAGTTGAACGACCGCGTTTGCAGAAATTGTTCGACTCGTCATCACATCAAATCGCGATAATCATCGCTGACGACGAGTTCGAAGTGGACCGTCGCTCGCTTGTACTGCAGGAACTCCACCGCTAGCGTGAGAACCAACACCCACGGTTTACGCATCGCCACAGAGTAGAGAACCAAAATGAAACCGACGACCGCAATTAGTCTGGGATTGTTCGCAGCTTGGGCAGCGCACGACGCAGAAGAGCTGATTACGATGGCTCCAACGTCCCGCGGAGTCTTTCGCCAGTTGCCGAGGGGTCTCCCCATTCCGCGCTCACTTCGAGAACGCGGCCTATCGCAGAAACATGTCAATGTGTCGCTGTGTCTCATGGCCGTTCCCGTTGCACTGTCTGCTGTTGCGGGCATCAAGACCGACGGAAAATCCCCGTGGTTTCGCGGCGGACTACTAGCCTTCGGAGTCCATGGATTTACTCATATGACCAACAGTGTCGCAAAGCGCGGTTACACCACCGGGGTTGCCACTGCGCCAGTGATCGTCGTGCCATATTGGCTCTTGGCTCGATATGTCCTCCGACAACAGGGAGTCAACGGGTCCAATAAGAGAGTAAATGCCACTGCCCTCGCTGCCATTCCCCTCACACTCGGAGTCCACCTGATCTCAGCCGCGTTGCTTCGCGAAGGTTCCCTCGGGCCTGCGCTCCAACCCGAAGATGCCGAGAGGTGAAAACACCTCAATGCTCAGGTCGTCGGCCAACCCCAATAGCAACTGGAGACCAGCATTGATCCCCGACACACTACCGGAACCGTGCCGAATATCTTGAAAGCAAGAAACGACGAACCACCTGCTCTACGATAGGAGCCGGTTATTCAACTCGCAGCGAAGGTAAGCCTGGATTCGAAAGAGTCCATGTTGGTTCCAATGGGAGTTGCGCACACATACGCTGGAGGACCCCCGGAGTCCTTATTACGGCGACAAAGTGCCCTGAACGTGGCTCTTGTAACCCCGCCGAATCACACGTACCACGCTACATCGCCTGAAAATGGCCCATCGACACATCCGCGACAATCTATAGCAGCGGCATCAGCAGTGCCCCTACATGCAACATCACTCCCGAAGTGCTGGCTAGACTTTCAAATGCATTGTCATCAGTGAGGACCATGGGCGCACGCCCTTCCGAGTCGTTTCATTCGGCAGACAAACTGGGCCAAGCCTCCCCCAGCGCGCCACAAGTGCAACGTGTGCACATGGAATCCGAGTGCACGCATAACCGAACAGCCAATGTCAGACGAAGCTCTCGTAACCAGCGCTCAGCATCCAACACTTGACGACGCCGCTTGACGCCTTCGCGTATGCGTCGTTCCCTCTGCACTTCATCTCGCGGAACAACTGATCAACGCGCACATAGTTGAAAGGTGTCAGTTATAGGACCACCTGGCAATCGGTTCGTAAGGTTTGACAGAGTAAATCTGGAGGTTGCGCGTCGAACGCTAGGTCCAAACCTGGCGCTGCAGGCAGTCAATTGCAGGCACTCCGCCACCAGACCTGGATTCACACGATAGCCATGTAGCTACGAACAGACCAGAAAACGCAACTCGCCGCCAGTTCGCACTGTGTCCGACGCTGGACTCGGCTCAACCTAGGTCAGCTACTTGCCAGGTCACTTGTCGACTGAACTCTAGGAAAAATCGAAGCACATTTCGAGTATCCGTTTGGCCACTTGAGAACGAACGCTAGGCGATAACTTTCGGTTCCTACTGCTTACCAGACTAGCTGGAAAATTTGCTCGGCCTCATTGAGAGCGTGGCCACAGACACCCATAAAACCCGAGGTCAGAAGCACTTCCACGGTCGGCGCTCTACCATCTTTACATTCAGGTAACTTAACGACTTGTTTTGGAGTAACCATAAACTAGCACACCCCCAACTGCGGTAGTCCACATTCTCCGCATGCACAAAACCGTGCGGTCGGGGCTAACCAAATAACGTGCTAGCGTACAACTAAGTCAGATGCCTGACTTAGTTGTACACGACCAGACATGAGGAGAGAGGCATGGCTGATCGCCTCCTTCGGCTTTGCCTCGTAAACACCTGGAGCCAGCTCAAGATGAACAGCTGCACGACTCGTTGCCGACACGAGAATATTCGCGCCGAAGCAGTCGACCCCAAAGTTCCCCACAACAACATCGAATGGATCTCAACGTGACTGACGGACGGCGGCGCGCAGTGCTCTTCGCGGCAAGCATCGCCCAAATCATGATCGTCCTCGACTCGACTATAATCGTCGTCGCATTGCCCGAGGCCCAACTCGACCTCGGATTCTCTGAATCTGAAAAGCAATGGGCAATATCGGCCTACGCGATCGCGTTTGGAGCACTGCTACTAGCGGGCGGACGCATAGTCGAGCAAATCGGCGTGCGTGCATCATTCGCAGTTGGAGCAATCGGATTCGCTCTCGCCAGCGTCCTTGGTGGACTTGCAGACACCTTGTGGGTATTGCTCCTTGCCCGCGTGCTCCAGGGAGTCTTCGCTGCGCTCCTCGGGCCCGCAAACCTTTCAATGGTGGCAACCACTTTCGTCGAACCCAAGCTACGTGCTCGAGCGTTCGCAGTTTTCGGCTCCACTGCAGGGGCAGGAGCGGCCCTCGGGTTACTCCTCGGCGGTGTGCTCACGGAATACCTTGGCTGGAGGTGGTGCCTTTTCGTCAATGTCGTATTTGCCGTGATCTGTTTGCTGATGACTTCATCAGCACCGGGCCGCGCAAAGCGGGAAGAAGGACAGCGACCGACTGACGTGCTCGGTCTCGCCCTCGGTTCTCTCGCTCTGTTCTTTCTAGTGTTTGGTGTCTCCGAGGTATCCGAGAATGACTGGACCCACACACGCGTCATAGTTCCGTTGGCGGCCAGCGTTGTATGCATTGGACTCTTCTTGCTGCGCCTGATGCGCGCCAAAGAACCCATTGTTCCGCCGATACTTTTCAAACAGAGCCTGAGGATGATCGCGTACACAGCTGTCGCGTTAGTCGGATTCGCACAAATGGCATCATCACTCTATTTGTCCTACTTCCTCCAGGGGACCCTGAACATGACGGCGCTAGCCACCGGAGTCTCGTTGATACCACTTGTCGTTGGACTTGTCGTTGCAGCGGTTCTGAGTATGCGAATTCTCATGGTTCGGATTGGCCCCCGCTTCACTATCGCTCTGGGGCTCCTAGTTCAGTCAGCGGCGTTCACAGTCCTCATTGGGTTGCGTCCCACATGGAGCTATTCTCCGTGGATTCTGCTAGGTGTCACACTACTTGGACTGGGAATAGGCCTCATGATGGCACCCGCTGTATCGACCGCGACGGACCAGGTTCCAGCCGGGTTTAGCGGCGTCGCCTCATCCTTAACCAACACTGCCCAACAAGTCGGTGGTGCCATTGGTGTGGCTGCAGCGACAAGTTTCGCTTCCATGAGATTCGAAACTTACCTAGCTCAGCCCAATCAGCAAGTTGTGTCCCCTCCCTGGCCTGAATGGGCACAAGCCTATGCCTACGGTGATGGCTTCACCGCCCTGGCCATAATGTACGGCGCTGCGGCGCTACTTCTGGCAATCAACGCTTGCACTCGTCCCCGTTCGACCGCCCACATCACCAAGGTCGAAGCTACCCAACGGGCAAACTCTGCCCACAACTATGGAGTCCAACAATGAAGTACGAAGTTACCCCAAGCCAGCGGGGAATGGTTCTGCATCAGGCCGTTCACCCTACGGACAACTCTTTCGATTTGGCATTCATTTGGAAGGTGACCGGAAGAGTTGATCGAGATCGGCTCCGCGCCGCGATTGATCATGTCGTCGGTGACATGACCGCATTTCGTACCTCATACTCGACCGTTGGTGGTCAGTTGCTCGCACACGTAAATGACGGGTTGTCCGCCACGACCACACTCGATATACCGAATGGTTTATCGACCGCTCAAACAGAGGCCTGGATTCAGAATTATCTGGGCCGCAAGATTGATGGTGGACCGTACGACCTATCGGCGGAGTGCCAGATGCTCTGTGCCATCGGTTCGACAGAAGATGCCACGTATGTTGCGGTCCACACAGCTCACATCGCAGGTGATGCTTACTCGTGCTATGCGATGCTCGATGCCATGTCGGCGTGCTACGACGCCGATGACTCCCAGTGGGCGTCGATCACACAGAGGCTCCGCGAACACCCCGGGACAGTCAAGTTGGTCGAACCTGGGGAATCTGAGCTCGCCGCACTCTCATCCCTGTATGACGATGTTGAGTCGTTTTCCAATGATGCGATTACAGCGGCAAGGACCCGTGGCCGTATCACCGGTCAGCGGACCAGCTTCCAAGTTCCGCACCAGGTAGTCGAGAACCTGCGTGGCTCGGAGGCATTCTCAGAGTTTGGCACCGTCGCGGTGCTCTACGCTGCGTACGCGTCTCTCATTCACCGGGTATCCTCCAGTGATGATTTCACCATCGGTATCCCGATCGCCGACCGCTCTGGAGTGACCGGAAAGTCTGCCAGTGGTTTCTTTGTCAATACACTGCCATTACCTTTGCACATCGATCAAAGTACGACGTGGCGCGATCTGTTGACTGCTGTCAAGCGGGGGCTTTCCGTTCTCCAGAGATCAAAATCCGTCTATCCTCTCACCCTGCATCAAGAACAGGTCTGCCCGCAGACGATCAACCACACTCTAGACAACGCGGTAACTTACTATCGCCAAGAGCTCAAACCCAACTTCTCCGGGTGCACGTCGACGTCGATTCCCGTGGAACGGTCGACTGTTCCCTACCCCATCATGGTCACCTTTGCAGATTCGTCCGACTCAATAGCCATTGAAATGTCGCTATCAGACGGGTTAGGGGACTCTGGTTTAGACAAAGTACTTATTGAAGACCTTGGAGAGATCGCCAATGCTCCTTCGTCGACCATAGTCAGACCCGACTACGTTGCAATCGACGATTTCACTCCTATCGAGGAACCCACACAGTCTGAATCGGTTTGGAGTCGCCTTCAGGACCTCGCAAATCGTCAGCCCGAAAAGATCGCGATTCGCGCCGAGAGGGACTTGACCTACCGTGAACTCACTTCGGAGGCTGCTCATCTCGCAACATCCCTGCATCAACTCGACGCCTCCCAGCATGTCGTTCTCAGCACACCTAAGTCTGCTGATGCAGTAGTCGCGTTCATTGGGATCATGGCATCAGGCAGAGTCTGCGTTCCGATTGACCCGACCACTCCAGCAGCACGGTTCCAACACATCGTTGATACCATCAGCGCTCAGAACTCCGCCGAAGTCACGGTGCTAGTCGATCGTACAGAATCTCATCGTGCATCTGTCATCTCAGCGTGCAAGCTGACGACGGTTCACAATCTACTCGCCAGATCTAACGACGGAGCTGAGTCGTTTGCCAGGAACGACATCGCATATGTCATTTTCACTTCCGGTTCGACCGGGCGGCCGAAGGGCGTCGAGGTCAAGCACAGTGGAATGTTGCCGCTGTTTGACGGCGTCATCTCAACGATGTGCCTGTCAAAGGATGACACTTGGATCTGGCTTCACTCGTCAAATTTCGATTACTCGATCTGGGAGATCTTTTGCCCGCTATCTCTCGGCGCTACATTGTCGATCCCTGACGCTCAAACACAGAGCGATCCGCTCGCGCTGGCCAACCACCTCCGCGATCACGCGGTTACAGTTCTTTGCGAAACGCCCGCAGGGTTGAAGCGTTTCACCCGAGTCGTAGACGACCATCCATATCTGTTCACGACTATTCGGGTCCTCACAATTGGCGGCGAAGCGTTCAGTGCGAGCGAGCTTGCGCCGTGGCGGAAGCTCATGTTTGCGGGGCTCAGTGCTTTCAACATGTATGGGCTCACGGAGAACACCGTCGTTGCAACTGTCCTCCCTATGGACCTAGTGGAACCCGACAATTCTACAAACTTAATCGGCTATCCAGTCGACAGTCTCTCTGCAATCTGCATCGACCGATATGGGCGGCTCAGTCGACCTGGAGTTTCCGGAGAACTCTACTTAGCCGGAGCAGGGATCGCTCGTGGCTACCTTGGCCTCCCCGACGAAACTAGATCACGGTTCAAACTTCTCCAAGAATCCGATGGAACCGTCCGCCGATGGCTAGCTACCGGCGACCTTTGTCATATGACCGATCAAGGTTTGGTTTATCACGGTCGTATCGATAACCAGATACAGCTTCGTGGCTTCCGCATCGAACTTGGCGAACTAGAAGCGACAGCCCTGTCATTAGATGCAGTGAAGTCAGCGATCGCAGTCAAGATCGATTCGGTCGATGGTGACTTTCTTGCACTTTGGTTTGTCGGCGAAGTGCCCGAATCGAGCCTCAGAGCGCATCTGAGAAATCAGTTGCCTTCATACATGGTGCCGGCCGTCATCGTAGCAATAGAAGAACTGCCAACGACGATCAACGGCAAAACTGACACTTCGGCACTGATCGACGATCTGAAAGAGAACACATCCCCAGTTCATACTTCGGAAGCGAAGACGGAGACAGCTGCCAATTCGCTGGAAAGCGAGATTTGCCGGATCTGGTCGGAGGTCACGGGACATCCAGACGTGGCACCAACAAGCCGTCTATTCGACATCGGAGGAACGTCCCTAGACGCGGTCGAAATCACGCGCAGGCTCAACGAACTTCCTCACCCCGTTGAGTTGGATGTCGTCGACCTCTTTGAATACACCACACCAGCAGAACTAGCCGCCCACGTAGGCGCACCAAAGACTAAGGAATACACATCATGACTGATACACCAATGGCTATCACGGGAATCGGTTGCAGACTCCCCGGCGCCAACAGCGTCGACGAATTCTGGGAACTCATCCGCAGCGGAAGGAACACTTTCACCACTATCCCAACGGCCACCCCAGCCGAAGACCACGTCCCGGTGACCTCCTGTCTAGACGAACATGACAGATTTGAACCCGAGTTCTTCGGAATCACTTCTCACGACGCTCTGGTCATGGACCCACAGCACAGAGCACTTCTTGAAGCCGCGTGGAATGCACTTGAAGACGGTGGCTATACAGCGGCGACTGAGAATCTTCGCATCGGCGTCTTCGCTTCCGTGAGTAACAGCACGTATCTCAGCGGGCCGCTCACACGATCCGGCAAATGGGACGAATCAGATCCCAACTATTCCATCATGCTTGGCAACGATAAAGACTTTGCTGCAACCCGTGTAAGTTTCGTTCTCGGTCTCACCGGCCCCGCGATGTCCGTCCAATCCGCGTGCTCAAGCTCTCTATCGGCGTCTCAGATTGCCTGCCAATCACTTGAAACTGGGCAATGCGACATCGCCATAGTCGCAGCAGCAAGTATTGCATTGCCCTTCCTCAACGGATACCTCGCCAAGTCCGGCAGCATCTTTAGTCCGAGCGGAACGTGTCGCCCATTCAGCGACTCTTCCGATGGCACAGTGAAGGGCAACGGAGCTATCGCCGTCGTGCTTAGACCAGCGGCTATGGCGCATCAGCACAACGACCGAGCGTATGCGCAAATTTCAGGCTGGGGTATCAACAACGACGGTTCGCGCAAAACTGGCCTTGCAGCACCCAGCGTCAATGGTCAACGAGAGGCGGTTGAAAGGGCAGTCAACGATGCGGGAGTTGATTCGAGGAAAATCGGCTATGTCGAAACGCACGGAACAGGCACTAAAATCGGCGACCCAATTGAACTGCGTGCCCTCGTCGACGCCTACAGCCTCGGCAAGAATGCAAGCCACTCTCGCCCCTATTTGGGCAGTCTCAAATCAACCATGGGACACCTCGACGCTGCAGCAGGACTAGCTGGACTAGCCAAAACTGCGCTTGTGCTCCACCACCAGGTGGTACCGCCACTTTCCGGCTTCTCAGGACCTAACCCCCTCATCGGTTCCGCACTCGACAAAGTCATACTGCCGTCAACAGAAGTCGAACCATCGGCACCAATTGAGATAGCCGCGGTAACTTCATTGGGCATGGGCGGGACCAATGTACACGCCGTCCTCTCCCGTGTAGAACCCGTGTCGCCTCCTGCCCCCGGCAAGGAAGAACCGCGAACGGTGACGCTCAGCGCGCACTCAAAAGAATCCCTGGAGTCCTACGCTTCGAAGTTGGCCGCATGGATCGAACGTCATCCAGAAGCCTCCCTCGACCAAATTGCTGATACATTGATTCGCCGTCGACTGTTCGCCTTCAGAATCCAAATCGGAGCTGCCACTCGACATGAACTAGTCAGAAGACTTCGCAATCCCGCACCCGAGTTCGCAGAGGAACCAACAGACCACGTCCAAGGGTCGGGTTCACAGTCCCCGAAATGTTCTCCGCTCTCGTTGCCCCCATACCAGTGGACCCGTTCACGATACTTTATCGACACAGAGGAAACTGCAAAGCAGGAACCGCCTACGAGAACTCCCAAGGGCGAACGCACGACAATCGATCAATTGCAATCAGCGATGTTGACACAGATTCGTCACGTCCTCAATGACTCGACAATCAACCAGAACGACGATTTCTTCAACTTTGGCGGCGATTCGCTTGCCGCAATCGATCTCATCGACAAGCTGAAATCGGACTACCCATCTGCAGGTCTGAGTTTCGACGATTTGCAAAACCATGCAACGGCCGCGGAGCTCGGTGCACTTGTCCACGAGCGCATGTCCTCTACCTCACAGCATGAGCATCTCGAGAATATCGTCGTTCCCCTCTCACAACAACGTCCACGCAAACGGCTCTTCCTCTCCCATCCCGCCGGCGGTAGCGTGGCAGTTTACCGAGACCTAGCCCAGCGACTATCCGAAGATTGGGAAGTCACGGGGTTAAGTTTCCCACGACAGAAATTGGACGTAGCTAGTTCACTTGTCGATCTCGCTGCCGAATACGCCGAAGCGATTCGTGCAATCCAACCAACGGGCCCTTACCACCTCGGCGGATATTCGATGGGTGGAAACCTATCGATCGAGATCGCCAAAATTCTCGAAGCCGAGGGCCATAGAGTTCCAACGATCGTCATGTACGACTCCTATGCCACATCTGACTACATTGCAGGAGTGGATACCGAGCAGGAGCCGAACGAGATCATGGATATACTCAAGCGCTACCTGCCCTCCAACCTTGCCTACCTCGACGCCGTATCGACGTCCGGACGTGGGGACGGACAACGAGAGATCGATACTTTCCTACAAGTTTGGCGCCACAATCAGCAGGCATTATCCTCCTGGCGTCCTGATGGGACGCGAGTTTCATCGGACATTCTACTGTTCAAAGCTACCCAGCCTTTTCCTGCAGAGCTTGCCGAGGCAGTCGGGTTCACCCCCACCGAGCCCGAGTCGTGGCACAAATTCACGACTGGAAACCTCTCAGTTGAATTTGTTGATGCCAATCATTACACGCTGTTCGACGATCCTGATATCTCCGAGAAGATGGCAGTGAATACGGCGCAATTCATTTCGACCGACAGCCACCACACCCAACCAAACTCTGCGGCCCAACATCTAGTTCGCGCTGAAAGTGAGGCAAATACATGACGGCGACAACTCCGACAAATACACCCGTCCACACTGGCTATGCGGCACAAGCCGACCTGTTCGCTCAAGCCCGCTCAATCGCTTCGCCGCTCGAAACGCCTCCATTGGCGCAAATCATAGCTATCGATCTCGGCGATGGAGGCGCTAAACACATCGTCGACGTTCACGAGCGAGCATTTGAATCCACCGGAGCGGACGTGATGTCGACGATCCTGCCTTCGACAGTCAGCCAACACGAGCTCAATTCCACCATCGAGGCGGCAAATGCCAACAACTCGATCGACGGGATCCTTCTGCTCATACCTGTTCCGCCTCAGATTGACTTCGTTGAAGCCTTATCGCACATCGATCCGACCAAGGACATCGAAGGAGTACACCCAGCGCATGCAGTTCATCTGCTGTCCACTAGTACAACAGACACAACCACTTTGCCTCGCCGCCCAGTTGTCATGGATGCGTTCGTCGAGCTCTTCGCGCAGGCTGAAGTTTCGCTGACTAGGCCTAACCTCAACGTCACCATAGTCAGTGACGTGGAGATCATTGACAACAACCCCCTCGCCAACCTAATGGTCCGAGCTGCCGCAGCAGTCGTCTTTCCATCTACAGTGAACCTTTCACTCGTTACCCTTTCTAATAGCTCTACTCGATCAACTCTTCGCACTGCGGACATCGTCGTGGTCAGCCTATTGCGCCCCCGCTACCTCGACCGAGACTGGTTCAAGGAAGGTGCAGTAGTACTGGATTTTGCCCCGAATGTCATCGGCACGAAGACTCTGAAGAATGGCCGCCAAGTACCCGAGCTGTGCGGTGGAGTTAATGTCGATTCCGCGATCTCGATCGTATCGAAAATCTTTCCTATACCGTCCGGGATTGGACCGGTCATGCTGGGTGCCCTGGCACGGAATCTGGCAGAAAGCGCTCGGTACCGTCGTGCCCGTCTAGATGATTTGGGAGAGACCACAGTTTCGACGGTGCACGCAAGTGAGTAGGTCGATGGGGCAAGAACCATCGGCGAAGGCGCCAACGGCCCTGGACGATCGTTCACTTCGGCCCACTGGGCTCGTCGAAGTATCGTGGATTTCGTCGGCTGAAGTGCCAAGCACTGCTAGCGACTTCCTCGATGAACGAGAATTGCAGCGCTTAAGGAATATACAGAATCCGCAGGCGGCCAAAGACTATCTTGCTGCGCACTTTGCTGCACGAGTTGCCATCGGTGACCGCCTCGGGATCCGACCAAACGAAGTCCGCTTCACCATGAACGGATTGGAGTCCGGCGGTTCGGTCAAACCATTGATCGTGGGCACAAACCTCCAGTTCTCACTTTCACACTCGTCGGGGATGGGCGTTGTAGCTCTGAGCCATGCAGAATCGGTTGGTGTCGATTGCGAGCACCGTGAGCGTCGAACGAACCGGCAATTCCTCGACCGGATCCTGTCAGTCAAAGAAAAGGAGGTCCCCGTCCGTGTTCTAGAAGGTGGGACTCGTGCGGCCCTGACGGTATGGACGCGGAAGGAGGCCGCGCTCAAAGCACTTGGTATGGGGCTGCGGATTGACCCCCGCGATCTCGTTGTAGAAGCAGACCACGTCTTCCTCTATCCAGGTAGTTTGGCCGAGACCCAACTACCGGTGAGAACGAAATCGTTTCAGCTCGGTGATAGTCACATATGTGCCGTCACCATACTGTCATCGGATCTCCATGTCAGGGACACCACTGACGAATTGACCGCTTCAGTTCAACGGCTACGCAGTCACACGCGAAACCGAACCGTAGCGATGGTCCGATGATGATTGGACAGGTTCTGACATTCCTCGTTGTGGTCCTCTTCCTTATTCATGAGTTCGAGGAGATGATCATGGTCGCCCCATGGGTTCGCCGGCAAATGCGCATGGAATCAAGTCGAGCTCGAAACCACTACTTTGTTCACCGGTTCGCCGATGCATCACAAGCTGTAGTCGTCTTCATGATCGGCATTGAGTTCCTCATTCTCGCAGCGGTGGCGATCTTTGTTCTGATCACCGGTTGGTATGCCCTGATGATCGGCTTCCTTGTTCCCTACTCGTTACATCTCATCGGGCATATCAGCGAATGGTTCATCTACCGCTCATACACACCCTCACTGTTGACATCTGTGGTGACGCTCCCCCTCTGTGTGGCTACTGCATGGGGGCTCTACGTCGCTTCAGATTCCTCAATACTCGAAGTGGCTCTTTCAGCACTCGTGATGACAGTCCTCTTCGCGGTCAATTTCGCGATGATCAACGTCGTTGAGCCCAAGTCAATCGAATGGTTTCGTCAGTATGAAGCCCCCGAGCACGCGTGAAATCCCGAAACCAAAGGCGCAATCGCAACTCACAGTTGAGGTCTCTGGACTGTGTCAAGTTGTTTCGACAGGAGAACACTATTTCCTCAAGCAGCCCGGTCGGCTGCCGATGATTCCGTCTCGGTGCGATCGAAGAACGACTCCATCGCCCGGGCAGGGATCTCATAGCCCAACGCCGAGTGACGCCTCTTCCGGTTGTAGAACACCTCGATATACTCCGCGACCGCCAGCCGTGCCCTTGCGCGAGTAGCGAATCGCTGACGATGGAACATCTCATTCTTCAACGAAGCGAAAAACGCCTCCGCGACCGCGTTGTCCCAACACACCCCAGTCCTGCCCACTGACAAGCGAACCTGCATCAATCGTGCGACTTCGGCATACTCCGCAGAGGTGTACTGGCTGCCTCGATCCGAATGCGCTATTGCGCCCTCGGCAACGTATCCGCCCTGGTAGGCGACCTTAAGAGCATCGATGATCAGACTCGTGCGCATATGCTTCGCCGTCGCCCACCCCACCACCATCCGGGTCGTGAGATCGATGACCGTGGCCAGGAACAACCACCCCTCACCCGTCTTCAGATAAGTGATGTCGCTGACCAGATGCGTCGTGGGTACCGGCGGGTTGAACTCCCGCCGCACCAGATCCGCCCTGTCCTGGGCATCGGCGGCAGGGATCGTGGTTCGCTTCGTTGCCCGGGGTTGGACACCCGCGATCCCGAGCTCGCGCATGATCGCAGCGACCAACCCCAGCGAAACGGTGATCCCTTCGGCTGCGAGATCCTTGTGGATCCGGCGAATGCCGTAGACCTTGTTCGACGCCAACCACAGGGCGTAGACCCGGTCGGCGACGATCTGGCGGCGACCACGCCTGGACTCAGGGTCCGGTTCGGTGTCCTGCCGGTTCTTCCACGCATAGTAGCCGGTGCGCTCAATTCCCAGAATCTGGGTCATCAAGGTGACGGGGAAGGCGCCTTCTTCGGTGTGGATCAGCTCGTACTTCGCGCTCACGGCTGTTCCTTCGCGAAGAAGGCCGCGGCTTTTTTCAAGAACGCGTTCTCCTGCTTCAAACGAGCGATTTCCTTGGCCATCTCGGCCGGGTCATCACTGTTGGCGTCGGGAGCGCGTCGAGCTGATCCGGAGCCGGTTCCTTCAGTGCCAGTGGCCTTCGCGACCCACCGGCCCAGCGTCGACTCGTTGATGTCGAGGTCGCGGGCGACTTCGGCTCGGGACTTCCCGAGGTCGGTGACCATCGCGACGGCGTCGGCCTTGAACTCCGAGGTGAACTCTCTGCGGGGCCGCCGCGGGGATTGGCTGGTAGTCATGTGCAGCAGTTTCCTTTCATCGGGTTCTGCTGTCTACTCAAATCATGACACCCCACTCTACTCAAATGAAACCAGGGAAAGGAGCACCATGGTATTACCCAGTACGATGCAAGGCGCCCAATACTTCCACTACGGACCACCGTCAGTGCTTCAAGTCAATGAAGTAAACCTACCCGCTCCCGGCAAGACGGAAATTCTCGTCAAAGTCATAGCGAGCAGCGTCAATCGGGCAGATGCCATCGCCCGGGGCGGAGGAACACGTCTAACAAATGGGCTCCGGTTCCCCAAAGGCACCGGAGTTGATCTGCTCGGCGAAGTTGTGGCGCTAGGAACGAACGCACGTTCGCACCGCATTGGCGACTTAGTGTGGGGCTACGTCGGTATGGTGACGATGGGAAGAACCGGCACGGCCGCACAGTACGCCACGATCGACGAGAGGTCCGTGAGCTTCGCTCCTCAGGTCGAAGATTTGGAGGCAGCCGCCGCGCTACCACTAGTCGCCATGACGGCGCTTCAGGCGGTCCGCAATCGGCTCATGACTGCCGCCGGCGATCGAATACTCATCATCGGTGCCAGTGGAGGAGTGGGTTCTGCTGCAGTACAGATTTCTCGGTTCTTTGGTGCGAGTGTCTCAGCGGTCTCCGGAGCATCGCATCTCTCATTTTCCACTGAGCTAGGTGCCTCGGAATCGTTCTCTCACTCAGATCTTCCGTCTCCGAGCGAGGTGGAGCCCTTTGACAAGATTTTCGATTGCGCCGGAGTTAGAACGAGGTACTACCGTCAGTACTTGAAGCCTGGCGGCAAAATGGTCACTATCTCCCCTGGCGGCGCGCCTGCAGTCTTGACATCCCAATTCTCCTCAAAGCGCGTGTCGTTCATGCCAGTCAAAGTCGTCAAGGACGACTTGGCGTGGATCTCACGCGCAACCGAAGAAGGAGCGATACGTCCGATCATCGATCGACGATACCGACTCGATGAAATCGCCCGAGCTCACGAACACGTCGCAACTGCGCATACTCGGGGCAAGAACATCGTGATATCCACCCCGTAGCATCAATGCCCGCATCCGTAGCCCAAACTGCCAATCGGGCATCGGAGTTGGACGTCATGTCGCAGTGCCGTCCCTTCACAACGTACGATTATTCTAGCTAGGAACGGCTTCTAGTATTTTTGAAGGAGACTCTTCTGTCTGCCCAACCTCGTGGGGAAGCCACTCGGGCTCGCATCATTGAAGGTGCTGGTATCACCTTTAGCGATCTCGGGTATTCTGCTTCAACCTTTGAACGCATTGCCAACGCAGCCGATGTGAAGATGGGTTCCGTCTATTTCCACTTCAAGACGAAGTTCCTCCTCGCTCAGGCTGTCGTCGAAGAACAACATAAGCGAGCTCTCGGCATCATCACTGGACAGGATTTGCCGAAGTCAACAGCTACGGACACTCTGATAGGAGCGTCGCATAGAATGGCCGAGCTCCTTGTAGCTGACCCGATTGTGCGAGCAGGATTGCGGCTAAGCCTCGAAGACATTTCGCTGACTAACCCGACTCTTCCGTTTTACGAAGAGTGGACGGACGCGGCTGCAGCAATAGTGCAGGAGGGAATCGAGCAGAGAGAGTTCTCGAGCACTCTGGATGCACATGAGGTTGCAAGTACCTTGATTGGGTGCTTCATGGGAGTCCAACTCCTGTCGAATGCCCGGTCTCGTCGCTCGGACCTTCCGGAGCATCTCACTGCCATGTGGAATGTAGTACTTTCAGGACTCTCCCCACGAATCTCGGCGGAATCCACCGAGCGTATCGATTAGGTACTTTGAGATACCCGCCTCTGGACCAGCTCATGGTTTCCGAGCTTTCTGAAGACAGAGTTCTCATCTGGCGGACTCAAAGTATTAACTACCTGCAGGCCGGCGTTGATCTGAAGTTCTCGCTGAATCTCTATACGACAGTTGCGTGCTGAGCGCGGCTATCCGACAGCATTGGTAGGGCATCAGCTCATCGACGGCCCCTTCTGATCCGGCGGCACAATAATTCGCTGTGGAGCTCATCCTGAGTGGTGCTCTCACAATTTTAGGAACACTCCCGAGACCGGCTGAGCGCCTCAACGCACAGTCCCCCGTGTGCGTTATTTGATATTGAAAGATGGACAGTCGTGGACACTAATACCCAATCGACCTACCAGGACGAATATACGCTTGCGCTAGCACAGGGGCGCAACAGGTTTCTGCAGTCGGCGTTAGCACTGGTCATTGCTGTGCCGGCGCTAGCGCTAGGTCTCGTCGTCATAGTAGGAGTGCCAAGTACCACAAACCCTGATCCGCTCTCAATGTTCGGAGCTGGGTTTGGTGCGCTCAAGAAGGTCGTTCCCGCAGATGACTCCCTGACTGTCATTGCGTGCCTGGCTACAATATTTATCGCTCAAGCGGTTTCAGCCAGAAACCTCCACGAACGGATCAAAGACTTGCCCGATCTGTCCGACGGTGACAGTCGTGCGCTGGAAAATGGTGTTCGTCGCGCGTCGCAGCTTCAGTCGATGCTCACAGCAGCAGTTTCGTTCAGCATTCTCGGTGCGGCGGTATCAGTGGTGATTACCATCGTTGTTGCCGCAAATGGAGAAGTTGCCGCTTCCGTCGTATCGGGCCTCCTGAGCCTGCTCTTGATGCTCGAAATCGCTCAGCAAACCCAACAAGGTATTGATTTTGATCTCAGCCGAGTCGAAGCCTCACGGCATGCCAGAGAACGCGCTGCATACGAGCACGCCTTCCGGCCCCGTCGCTTCTCCCGAATCTTGTCTGGTACTTGGTATGTGTTCTTCTTCTTGACGCTTGCTATCCCATCGATCGCAGCGACTTGCGCAGGCTATCACCAGCTTGCATATAAGACTGCTCTTGCCTGCGTGTTTTCGTGGGGGTTCGGGGTCGCGATTTCAGTACTGTGTGTGCGCAGTGTATTTGGGATAACGCGACGAAGTCGAGTCACTGCGCGGGTGCTGGGTCCAACCTTGTTTACCATCTTCTGGATGGTGTCGGTCCAGATCACCCTCGTGTTCATGACGGATGCAGATCTCGAATCGAGGAGCATTCTCTGGATCTACGGCGTCACCTATTTCGTTGCCCTCGTCTTCGGGTGGTTGCGTGCATGGGGCGAATCAGGCTGGTCGGCCTTCGGCGTTTTTGGGCAACAGTACGTAAGAACACTGAGAGAAGCAGACGACTCGATCATTGCAAGTGTCTCCACGGAACCAAATTCCGGAAAGACATTGTTGCGGTTTTGCCTAGAGCTTCTTATCGTGCTGGCTCCAGCTGCTGTCATTGGGCTGTTAAATTTCGGGGCGGAGACAGCCTGGTATCCGGCACTCCTATCGGTCACAATACTGGTCGCTTCCGCAGCAGCACGATGGAGCGTATCGGTGGAACGCTGGACGGGCTACGTCGTCGCGATCCTGGTCATTGGCCTGATTGGTCATCAAGTATGGGAAACTCACAAATTCGGGCTGGAGTTGTCGATCATTTACTCTGCCATGATGATCCTGGCGGTGAGTCTTGTGGTGTGGAAACGAGAGCAGTACTGCCTGGGGTTTGGGTCTTTTCTCACCGTCGTCGATAGAGATTCAGTTATTCGCCGCCAAACGGACCTCAAGATTTTGGGCGCTACGACTGAGTGCACCGATGCTTCAGGAGATTCCGCCGGGCTCCCGCCCCGCCGCTAGTCGGTTGTGATCAGACAGCTCTTGACCCATGGGAAACTGCCGCTCAGTTCGGTCACATTCCTCGCGCTTCCCCTCCCGCTCAGATCGGCCGCCTCCAGCCCGGAGACCGCCCAACACCTCAACTTCTTCACCGAGGTCCCGCCGACCTTCGTGTCCAGCGCGGTTGCCCCCGTATCGACTACAAAGCGTTGAGTAGAAGGAACTTTCTCAAGGTTACAGTTGGCAGGGAATGAGTATCTATTTCAATGCGCCTTTAAGGGCTGCAGCACACGCCTCCACTCCAATGTCGACCCCCGTTGCGGCCAGCTGACCGCTGATCCCCCCGGGGTTCACGAGGTTGTACTCAACAATGTAGGGAAAGGCGAGGTCAATCCCGACATAGTTGATCCCATGCTCTTGGAGTTCACGGCCGGCTTCTTCGCATAGTTCTCGAGCTTCGTCGGATATCTCGAGCTCAGTTTCTATTCCACCGACTGCGAAGTTGCCCCGGAACTCCGATCCTGTGGGAGTCTTCTTGTAGCCGCCCACCACTTTTCCGCCTGCGACTATGACTCGATTCTCAGTGGCGGCCATTTCCGGAATGTATTTCTGTAAGAGCGTATATTGCTCAGCCTGACCATATGCTTCCCGAGTATGCATCTCATATTTCTGATAGGCGTTTCCAGTCGCGGATTGAACAAGCGCTGAGGTATTCGGGTCGTCGTTCCGCACCAGGAAGACGCCTGCACCACATCCGAGGTTTGGAGGTTTCAACACCCACGTGGCACTAGAATCTGAGGCGATTGCTTCTCTCACATCCGATTCGTGAAGGAGAACATGGGATCCGGCGAAGTGCGTCGAGGCACGTAGCCCGAGAACACCGATCTTGTTGTTGATGAAGAAGACCGATGAGGGCCGGTTGACGAAGGTGACACGTTGCTCAAGCACCCATAGAAGTTGGAAGAACTCACTTTCGCGTGATGGATGTGAATACTCGAGGAGCCACACTAGGTCGAAGTCCTCGCAGGATCTCACGACTGTCATGCGTGGGTGGGGGTCGCCCACTTTTCCTCCTTCAAAGGGTGAGGTATGTGCGACGACCTGGGTGTCTAGCAGTGACAATGTGTCAACATCACCGAGCACGACCTCGTGCCCGAGCTCTTGCAATGATCGCGGAATGAAGTAGTTATTGACGGGTTCGTAGTGCGTTCGCTGGAGTGTCAGGACGAGGATTTTCACGAGTTCACCTTCAAGTTTTGGAGTGCTTGCGTCAGGTCGTCGATCTTGTTTCCGGCCAGGATGACGTATGCGTGCCTTTCTACTGAGCAAGTAATGTCGCCGCGACTGTCTCTGTCCTTCAATATCTCGGCTTCCTTGACCATATTGTTTTCGTGCATCAGGTCAATCCATTGCTGGTCGGTGTGAGACCAACGCCGAAGATCTGGGAAGTGCACGGCTGCGTGTTCGCCGACTGGTTCAGATTCAGGTAGACGTTGGTTCTGCTGTGTGCGGAAGAGTATTTCAAAGGCCGAAGCGCCGACGCTCCATTTCATGAGATCAGCGATGTAATCTCCACCGACTCGCCCGTGAGCTGGGGTGTCATGATTTGAGTAGACAGCAGAACCCGATGAAAGGAAACTGCTGCACATGACTACCAACCAATCCCCGCGGCGGCCCCGCAGAGAGTTCACCTCGGAGTTCAAGGCCGACGCCGTCGCGATGGTCACCGACCTCGGGAAGTCCCGAGCCGAAGTCGCCCGCGACCTCGACATCAACGAGTCGACGCTGGGCCGGTGGGTCGCGAAGGCCACTGGCACTGAAGGAACCGGCTCCGGATCAGCTCGACGCGCTCCCGACGCCAACAGTGATGACCCGGCCGAGATGGCCAAGGAAATCGCTCGTTTGAAGCAGGAGAACGCGTTCTTGAAAAAAGCCGCGGCCTTCTTCGCGAAGGAACAGCCGTGAGCGCGAAGTACGAGCTGATCCACACCGAAGAAGGCGCCTTCCCCGTCACCTTGATGACCCAGATTCTGGGAATTGAGCGCACCGGCTACTATGCGTGGAAGAACCGGCAGGACACCGAACCGGACCCTGAGTCCAGGCGTGGTCGCCGCCAGATCGTCGCCGACCGGGTCTACGCCCTGTGGTTGGCGTCGAACAAGGTCTACGGCATTCGCCGGATCCACAAGGATCTCGCAGCCGAAGGGATCACCGTTTCGCTGGGGTTGGTCGCTGCGATCATGCGCGAGCTCGGGATCGCGGGTGTCCAACCCCGGGCAACGAAGCGAACCACGATCCCTGCCGCCGATGCCCAGGACAGGGCGGATCTGGTGCGGCGGGAGTTCAACCCGCCGGTACCCACGACGCATCTGGTCAGCGACATCACTTATCTGAAGACGGGTGAGGGGTGGTTGTTCCTGGCCACGGTCATCGATCTCACGACCCGGATGGTGGTGGGGTGGGCGACGGCGAAGCATATGCGCACGAGTCTGATCATCGATGCTCTTAAGGTCGCCTACCAGGGCGGATACGTTGCCGAGGGCGCAATAGCGCATTCGGATCGAGGCAGCCAGTACACCTCTGCGGAGTATGCCGAAGTCGCACGATTGATGCAGGTTCGCTTGTCAGTGGGCAGGACTGGGGTGTGTTGGGACAACGCGGTCGCGGAGGCGTTTTTCGCTTCGTTGAAGAATGAGATGTTCCATCGTCAGCGATTCGCTACTCGCGCAAGGGCACGGCTGGCGGTCGCGGAGTATATCGAGGTGTTCTACAACCGGAAGAGGCGTCACTCGGCGTTGGGCTATGAGATCCCTGCCCGGGCGATGGAGTCGTTCTTCGATCGCACCGAGACGGAATCATCGGCAGCCGACCGGGCTGCTTGAGGAAATAGTGTTCTCCTGTCGAAACAACTTGACACAGTCCAAGCTTCTATGAGTCGAGGTTGTCCTTCTTCGAGAATGAACTCAATGTGTGAGAGACCGGTTTGGTAGCCGGCATGGTCGAGGACTGTACGTACAGCGTCGAATAGACGATCGCGATGTTCGTCGGGAATCTGGGCTGGTTGTAGGTGCCCGGTCTCGACCAGCCCGTTTGTTCCTCCTGT
The DNA here is from genome assembly GCF_051351055.1 of Brevibacterium sp. FAM 27836. Classification (NCBI taxonomy): domain Bacteria; kingdom Bacillati; phylum Actinomycetota; class Actinomycetes; order Micrococcales; family Brevibacteriaceae; genus Brevibacterium; species Brevibacterium sp. FAM 27836. The sequence goes on along the minus strand of NZ_CP195711.1, from coordinate 2,340,171 downwards.
GGTCTTCTCGGTCACCACCAGAGGCTGGTGGCTCCCTTCCCATGAGATGCTCTCTACTGAGTATTCAGGTCCGGCGAATCGTTGTTCGACTAGATATGAGTCAGGCGTGAGTTCTAGCGATTGAAGATCTTGTTCGGATTGAATGCTGTGCACGTCGCGGCTACCAGCCCCCGAATTAGGTTTGATTACAATGCCGTGGGGAGATTTTTCGAAGATGTTCCGAAGATCATTTTCTGGGTGAGCATCAAGGGCCGCCATTTGGTGCAAACGGGACTGATGCAGGGTTAGGTGACATCTAATCTGGCTTGTTCATAGGCAAGCCTGGAAGGATAGACACCATGCCACAGCCCTACCCGAAAGAATTCCGCGACGACGTCATCCGCGTCGTCCAGACCAGGGATTCCAAGACGACGATCGGACAGATCGCCAAGGACTTCGGAGTCCACGAAGGCACCATCAACAAATGGCTCCGCCAAGCAGAAATCGATGCCGGCAACAAACCCGGCAACACCAGCGACGAGTCCGCCGAACTACGAGAGATGCGTCGGCGCAATCGTCTGCTTGAGCAGGAGAACGAGGTCCTGCGCCGCGCGGCCGCGTATCTGTCACAGGCGAATCTGCCGTCAAAAGGCTCTACCCGCTCGTGAGAGAGCTCGCCGCCGACGGGATCCCCGTGGCGGTGTCGTGCCGGGTCTTGAAGCTCTCCCGCCAGCCCTACTACCGGTGGCTGGCAGCACCCATCCCTGAAGCAGTCGTCATTGAGGCATATCGGGCCGATGCGCTCTTCGATGCCCACCGCGATGATCCCGAGTTCGGGTACCGATACCTCGCCGACGAAGCCGAAGCGGCCGGCCAACCCATGGCGGCACGCACTGCGTGGCGGTTGTGTTCGGCCAATGACTGGTTTTCCGCCTTCGGTAAGGGCCGGGCGAAGAACGGGAAGAAACCCGGCCCACCCGTTCACGACGATCTGTGCGCGGTTGTCGATGCCGACGGGCGGACCAGGCACGAGTTTCGAGCTGATGGCCCGAACCAGCTGTGGTTGACCGACATTTCGGAGCACCATACGAATGAGGGCAAGCTGTACCTCTGTGCGGTCAAGGACGCCTACTCGTCGAGGATCGTTGGCTATTCGATCAGCTCGAGGATGAAGGCCCGGTTGGCTGTCGATGCCCTCGAGATGGCTGTGACCAGGCGGGGTGACGTGGCCGGATGCGTGACCCACAGCGACCGCGGCAGCCAATTCAGATCGAAGAAATTCACTCGGGCTTTGGCCTGTCACGGCATCATCGGGTCGATGGGACGAGTAGGCGCAGCGGGCGATAACGCGGCCATGGAATCGTTCTTCGCCCTGTTGCAGAAGAACGTTCTCGACCGTCGCCGGTGGACCACTCGCGACCAGTTGAGAATCGCGATCGTGACCTGGATCGAGCGGACATATCACCGACGTCGCCGACAAGCCCGGTTGGGTCGATTGACACCAGTAGAGTACGAAGCAATCATAGAGCCAGCTGCTCTCGCAGCTTGACACTCAAACTGTCACCTTTCTTTGCATCAGTCCCTTCACGATCCGCCGCATCGATCGCGGACGCGAACAGCCCCACGATCCAGCGATCCACGCCGTCGCGCACGCCCTGCTGACGAAGGACTCTTCGAGCCACGTCATGAACAGCTTTACGTGCTGAGATAGCTGCTGGATACCGGGGGCTTCAGACCGCTCCTACACTCTCTTTTACGATGAGCCTCTATTGTTGGTGATAGTCTGACGTTAAGGTCCGTAAGAGGAATTTGCGAGAAGATGGCGGAAGAACACGAAGTTCTCACAACAGAGGAGGCTGCCGCGTTGCTACGGGTCAGCACCAAGACCGTGCTCGCGCTTGCCCGCGAAGGCTCCTTGCCTGGCGAGAAGGTCGGTCGTGCCTGGCGCTTTCTCCGCGGCGACGTCATCGCATTAGTTCGAGGCAGCAAGGCCAGTGAGACAAGGCTGGAGGACTGAGTGACAGCACGAGATAAGGTCCACATGTCCCTTGCCGAACGAGGCTCTCTCGTTGAGTGGAGGACGACATGATCGACATGTCTACGTGGGAAGAGCTATTCGTCGACGTTGTGAACGACGTCCGACTCGACCCGCGAAACGTCCGACTCGACATCCCCGAGGGAGTCCCGGAATCCGACATCGTTCAGGACTTGTTCAGCAACGAGAAGGCACTTAGTCTCGTCGAAGGTATTGCCAAGGTCGGACTGTTGACACACGAGGTCCCCATCGTCCTGGAGCGTGACGGTCAACTGATCGTGGTCGAGGGAAATCGACGCGTGGCCGCACTGAAGGCCATCCAAAACCCCTACCTCGCACCCGATCACCAAGCGCGCATCGGAAAGCTCGCCCAATCGGTGCCCGATCGTGCCGCGATCCGTCGTATCGCCGTCAAGAGAGCGCCTTCGCAAGACGATGCCGACCAACTCGTAGCAGCACTTCACACCGGCACTCAGCGCGTGGCGTGGGGCCCTGCCAGGCAAGCCGCGTTCTTCCAGGCGCAGCTCGACGCCGGCAAATCGCCGGACGACCTGATCACCCGGTATCCAACGATCGACGTCCGGAAGTTCATCACGCGGAGCAAGATTCTCGAACTGTTTCGCACCGTCACTTACGACGACCCCTCATTGGGCGACTACGCGCGCAAACGTCGCTTCCCAGTGTCGACCCTCGCGCGCCTCTACGAGAACGAGAAGTTCCTCGACCTCGCCGGAATCGACATTCAGAACGGCACAGGAGAAGTCTCCCTCGTCTCAAGCGCCAGCTTGTTCAAGCGAATCGCGACAAAGATCGTGAGCGACATACGCGACGGCGTGATCAACACTCGCACCCTTAACAAGACCTCAAGCGACCGTTACATCGAGTACATGGACGCCCTACGCGACCTAGTCGATGAGCGCGGAGACGACGAGCCCGCCAACGGCGAGTCGTACAGCACACACTCCGACGTGTCGAACTCCCCGGCGAACGGAAGTCAACGCTCTGGCTCCGACGGTCAGGACCAGGGAACGCACGCTCGTGACGGCGCAGGTAGCGACTCTCCGGGATCGAACGACACTGGACGGGACAAGCCGAAGCCGCTTCCGCGGAAGAGGAACTACCTCTCCACCGACAACCTAACGGTCCCCACGTCGTTCCCCGCTTCAATACACGAGATCGTCAAGGAACTATCGGCGATCAACATCCAGCGCTTTCCAAACGCGACGCTCGATCTACTGCGAACCTTCCTGGAAAAGACGATCAAGGCCCACGCTGAGGTGCTCGGCGAGGAGATCAAAAAGAGCTCAAACGAACAAGGCTTCGTGTACCTCTCAAACTGCCTCGTCTGGCTCGAACAGCACTTTAAGTCCACCGGACAGACCGCATTCATCCAGCCCGTTCAGAAGATCCGGAGTGGACGCCACGGCTTTGTGGGCTCCAAAGCACATCTCGACGCTACGAACCATAACCATCACATTGTTGCTACACCCGACGACGTTCGTGAATGCTGGGCGACCATCGAAAGCGTCATGAAGGCGGTCCTCAAACCATGACTAAAACAGCGGCATCTGCGAGTAAACGAGTAACCATCTCACCGTTGCGTTACCCCGGCGGAAAAGGCCTGCTTTACTCGCGCCTGCGGACCATCATTCGAGAAAACGACCTCACCTCAAGCGTGTACGTCGAACCCTACGCAGGAGGAGCAGGCGCGGCTCTCGCACTGCTCGTCTCCGGTCAGGTTGAGCGAATCGCGATCAATGACCTTGATCCTGCCGTTTTCGCGTTCTGGAACGCAGTCGTGACTCAGCCTGACGAGTTCACCGCGCTGCTCAATAGTGTCGAGCTCTCCGTCGATGAGTGGGAACGACAGCGCGAAATCTATTTGACCTCCGCCCGTGATGACTACCTCACGCTCGGCTTCGCAACCTTCTATCTCAATCGAACCAATCGCTCAGGTGTACTGAACGGCGGACCCATCGGCGGGAAGGACCAGACAGGCAACTACAAGATCGACGCTCGATTCAACCGCGCAGGTCTAACCGAGCGTATCCGTCTGATCGCGTTGCACGCTGGCCGCATATCCGTGACCAACGAGGATGGCTTACGCGTCATCGAGCGGTACTCGGACCGCGATGACGCCTTCATCTATGCCGATCCGCCCTACTTCGAGAAGGCGGGATCGCTTTACCTCAATGCTTTCCGAGACTCCGATCACCGCGCTCTCGCCGGCTGCCTGAAAGACGTGCAACGGGCAAAGTGGATTCTCACCTACGACAATGTGCCTCAGGTCGCAGAACTCTACTCAGATCTGCGCAGGAGACTCTTCGCATTGAACTATTCGGCTCACCGCGTGATGAAAGCCAGCGAAATCATGGTGTTCTCGTCGGATCTAACTATTCCCGAAGAGATCGAGTCTGCCCATGCCGGCCTCGCGCATGCGGCAGACGCCCTTTTTGAAGGAGCACGCTGAGGTCGCAGCTCGACACACTTTAGCCCGACTGGCTCTGTAAAACCCGCTAACCTAGGTATCCCTGACGTGAAGTCCACCGTCGAGGACCCAGCAATTGCCTATCACTACGCGCAGAACTACCAGATACTCAATGCGACCGCGACGTCCGTTAGCCCCACCTGACAAACATAGAAGGGCTATAGCCGACTCAGGCACTAAGAACGTCGAATGATCTTTGCGCTATCTCGACTACGATGTCTTCGGAAGCGGCCGGAGAGTCTGTGAATACGGAGAGGCAGCCGATGGCTCGATCATTTGCAATGAAGATAGCGACGTCGTTGAACGCGCCGTCGCCGCTTGTGCCGGTTTTGTGGACGAGGTCTACTCCAGCAGGTGCGACGGCAGCGATGCGTTTATCGTCCCGAGCCGGCAGCCATGAGAACAGCGCGTGACGATCTTCATTGCTTAGGGTTTCAGAGATCGATAGTGCCAGCCGTCCGAAGGACTCCGCCGTGGTGGTGTCGAGTGCCCCGTCATGGATGTTCATCTCCGTCTCATAACGATCGAAGCGGGTGATCTCATCGCTGAGGGACCGCACGAACCTCGTGAGCGTAGTCAGCCCTCCTACTGCGTCGATGAGCAAGTTGGCGGCAGTGTTGTCGCTCTTGCTCGCTGTGGCCTCGCACAATTCGGCTATCGTCGCCCTGTGACCAGAGTCGTTCCTGGTGACTGGTGAGTGACCAATGAGATCCGAAGTCTCCCAGGAGATCGTGGAGGCGAGGTCGATCCTCCCGCGTGCTGCTTGTTGGAGGGCTGTGGCCACTAGGACTAGCTTCATCGTTGAGCACATGCGCAGACGCGTGTTCGGTTGATGTGTCACGGTCTGTCCGTAGAGAGTTCCCCAGACGCCGTAAGTTCCGTCTGGGAGGTCGCTCAGATCGAGCTGCTGAGTGGTGTCCTCCTGAGACCGCGCGTGGCTCGCTGGCGGAGAAGTCGCACTGCTTGAGGGGTCGGGAGCCTCCGTTCGTGCGGTGCATCCGCCGAGAATCGCTGCAGCGCCTGCGATCAGAGCTGCGCGTCTGTTCATCGGGGAATTCATGAGGACCTTAGGTGTTCGACGGCGAGGCGAGCACAATAACCGATCGAGGCATCGAGCTCTGGTTGGGAGAAGGTCGCGATCCGGGACCGGGTGAACACCGCGATACTGAACGCCCGTCCGTCCGCGTCGATGATGATGCCAGCTTCGTGACGGAAGTTGAGGAAGGTTCCGGTCTTGCCATAATACTCAACCGAATCCATGGGGAATCCGGCAGCGATCCGGTGCCTGAGCAATTGCTTCTTGAGGAAGTCGCGCAAGGTCGCGCAACCGCGCGGTCCCAGGAGCTCATCGGTGTGGATGAGCTCGAACAGCTTCGCCACTCCGCGTGCCGTACCGGTGTTAAACGCCGAATCGGGAAAGCGCGGGATCCCGGATGAACGCAGATCATTGGTGGCAAGGACGAGAGCCTCCACCTCGTTGCCCGCGGCCACTTCGTCGATGACCGCATAGAGATGGGACATGGGAGAATCGATGTGGAGCGATCTAATGCCCCGCTCGCTGAGGAGATCAGCGATGCGCTCAGCACCGACGATCCTGAAGAGCGTGTCCGCCGCAGCGTTGTCACTCACGGCCAAGGCCATGGCGGCCAGATCCCGGACGCTCATCGTCACCGGGTCCTGCAGGCTGGAGATCCCCGTCCCACCCGGCGTCGAGCCTCGTGGATCCACCTCGACCCGGCGCTGAAGGTCGATTTCTCCCGTCTCCCCGGCTCTGATGAGAGCGGCGACGAGGGCGACTTTGGCCACCGAGGCGAGGGGGATCCTCGCGGACGCCTTGATGTCTAGTCTGTTGTGGGTGCTGAGGTCCTCGGCGTAGAGATACCCTTGGGCACCGAGTCCGGACCAGATCGCGTCGATCTCGTCGACGATCGCCTCGTTCATGGGGCGGGGAACAATCGCTCATCGGCATAGTCACGGCGGACATGTGCGCGTCTGTGGTGGTCGAGATGTGTGTGCGCTCCGAGCACGGCGGCGACCGCCTCCTTGAGTTCTGGATCGGCGGACAGAGCCTCGGCCAAATCGAGGCGGGAGGAGTTCACGACTTCGACGGGTCTGACGAAGACTTCGGCGTGAAGTCGTCTGAAGGGAAGCGAGTTCCTCCTTGCCGTGGACTCGGTGCACATGAGTACAGAGCGGTGAGTAAATACATGCGTGATGGCATCGAATTCGGTGTCTGTCACCTGCAACTGCCGCAAGTGGATGCCCTTTGTCACGAGAGGAGTGAGGAGTCGGGGGTCGTCCAGCAGGCCCGAGTCTTCGGGGAGGAGAAGAATCTTCTCTTCCTCGACGCGTGAGGCGATTCGGGAGAAACCCATTCCTGCAGGCATCCCGCGCAGGTCTCCGATGTCGATTGGCCGGTCGGCGTCTGCCGTGAATCGAGATTCCTCCTCGACCGCGAAACGGGTGGAGGCAACGACCATGTCGACAGCGAGGTCCGTGGGCAGCCTGTGCCCTGTTACTGCCGGTGGCTCACCCAGCGCGCCAACGACGACTCCTGCGTCGAGCTCGCCCGTGTCGATTCGTTCGACGAGCGCGTCAGGCTGGTCGGGAATCAGTCGGAGCGGAACCTCGCCGAGGCGCAAACGATCACCCACCTCAGCGAGGGCGGCGGGATTGAGCTGACCGGCGACTCCGACAACGAGTTCGACGCTCGGGGGCCGCGTGAACTCGGCAAGCCGATCGATGCGGTGGAGGATCTCGCGTGCCTCCGGAAGGAGGGTGCTGCCCGCCGCGGTGAGTTCGATGCGCCTGCGTCTGCGGTCGAATAGTCGGACTCCGAGACGCTTCTCGAGTTCTCCCACACCCCGGGAGAGCGGGGGTTGGGCCATTGCGAGATGCTCCGCTGCCCGAGTGAAGTTCTCATGCTCTGCCACGGCAACGAACATTTCGAGCGATCTCAGCAGGTTCACATCCCTACTCTAACTGGTCATATATCAGAAATGCCATAGTTTATCTCTGATGTGATATTGGACATGATTGGCATGGATTCCCACGATGGAGTCATGAAACGTAGCACCCGTCTCATCGCTTCCCTCTCGTGCGGAGCTCTCCTCCTGGGCACCGGGGTAATTGCCCTGAGGTCGCTGCCCTTCTTACCTGAGGTCGCCGCTCGGCAGCTCGCCGCGGATCTGGAATCCGGCTCGTTCACCTCGCAGGTCTGGACCGATCCCGAGTCCGGAGGCACCAAGGCAGGCGATCGCTATCAGGAGATCGTCTCCGGGCTCAAGGACGCAAACGTCGAACTGAAGGATGTCGCGGTCGTCTCGGTGGACGAAGAAAACGGGGTGTCCCGCGTGAGCCTCGAATGGACGTGGGAGAGTCGAGATGCAGCCTCCACCGGAGCAGACTGGAAGTACAGAACGGAGGCGCAGCTCATCCACTCGGACTCCTTATGGAAGACGGACTTCGGCAGCGAGCTCATCCACCCGGACCTCTCCAATGGAGAGACACTGCAGGCGCGGGCGACTGCCGGCGAACGGGGGCGAATCCTCGGCGCCGACGACGAGGCGCTCGTGTCCCAGGGGCCCGTCGTCGATGTGGGCCTGCATCCCAGCCACATGGGCAAGGACTCCGAGGGCACCTACGAAAGGCTGTCCGATGCGCTCGATGTCGATGCGGATGCGTTGAAGAAGAGAGTCGAGTCCGCCGATCCGGAGGCCTTCGTGCCTGTCATCACCCTGCGCGAGGACGACTACCAACTTGTCAAAGTCGACATCCACTCCCTCCCAGGTGCGGTCTTCCGCGAACGCACCCAGCCTCTGAGCAGGTCGAAAGGTTTCGCCGCCGCGACCCTGGGCAGCGTCGGCACGGCTACCACCGAGGACATAGAACGTGATCCCGATAATGTCACTGAGGAATCGGAGATCGGCAGGTCCGGAATCCAGGCAGCATTCGATAAGACCCTGCGGCCTGAGGCCGGACTCTCAATCGTTGCCGGCGAGTTGGGGGCCGATGCTTCGGCTGAGACCGTGCATTCCTTTGGGGCTGGTAAGGGCCGGGATGTGCGGACGACGTTGGATGTCGGTGTGCAGACGGCGGCGGACTATGTTGTGCGGAAGTCCGAGAAGCCCGCTGCCATCGTCGCCGTGCGTCCGAGCGATGGGCATGTGCTGGCCGTGGCGAACCACGATCCAGCCGGGCTCGGATGGGACCGGGCCCTTCAGGGCCGTTACCCGCCTGGTTCGGTGTTCAAGATCGCAAGCGGACTGGCGATGCTCGATCGGGATGTCACGGCTTCAACCGTACTCGACTGTCCGAAGACGACGAACGTGCATGGCAAGTCCTTTAAGAATGCGGAGGACCACGTGCTGGGTTCGGTGCCCTTCGAGGAGAGCTTCGCCGAGTCTTGTAATACAGCTTTCGTCAACTCGGCCACGGACGTGAGTAGCGCTGACATTGTCCGTGCCTCGGCGGATCTGGGGATGAGGTCCACCGATATCGGCATCGATGCTTTCCTCTCCGACGTCCCCGAGGTAGGCGATCCGGTCGAGCACGCCGCCTCCATGATCGGCCAGGGCAAGGTCCTCGCCAGCCCGTTGGGCGTGGCCACGATGTCCGCCTCGGTGGCGGCCGGCCACACCGTCGCTCCGATCCTCATCCGGTCCGATCGATCCAACGCCCCGGCCACCCGGGACTTTGACTCCGAGCATCTCAACGAGGTGCGTTCGATGATGAGGATGACGGTGACGGAGGGGACCGCCAGTACGCTCAGTGAGGTTCTCGGCAAACCGGTCTATGGCAAGACGGGGACCGCGGAATATGGCTCCGAGGTTCCTCCGCGCACGCATTCCTGGTTCGCGGGCTTCCAAGGAGACCTCGCCGTGGCAGTGCTCGTCGAGGATGGCGGCTTCGGGGCCGAAGCAGCGGTTCCGATGGCCAAGCGATTCTTTCAAGAGATGAACTCATGAAACTGGCAAGAAACCTCATGGCCTTTTGCGGCCTGTCAATGGTATCCGGACTGGTTGCTGCGGGAGTGTTCATTCCCGTGGCGGGAGCAGGTGTCGCTACCGCCGATGCCGGACTAGAACTGTTCGACAGCTTGCCGAAAGAACTCGAGGAGCGAGAGCTCGCGCAGCCCTCCCGCCTGCTCACCAACGACGGGGAGAAAATCGCGGACTTCTACTGGCAAAATCGCAAGGAGGTGGCGCTCAACGAAATCTCCTCGCCGATGAAACAGGCCACCTTGGCAATCGAAGACCATCGGTTCTATGATCACGGGCCGGTCGACCTCGAAGGCGTGGCCCGAGCGGCTGCGACGAACGCTCTTTCCGGCTCGCGGCAGGGAGGATCCACCCTTACGCAGCAGTACGTGAAGAACGTGCTCATCGCCAACAGCCAGGCTGATGACGACGAGTCCGGGATCGAAGCCGCCCGTGAAACCTCCGGGGGAGCTGGAATCGCCCGAAAACTGCGGGAGATGAAGCTCGCGGTCGCGGTCGAGAAGAAGTATTCGAAGGACGAGATCCTCGAACGCTACCTCAACATCAACAGCTATTCGGGCTCACCGAATGCCTACGGAGTGCAAGCGGCAGCACAGCAATACTGGGGAATCGATGCCGATGAACTCGACGTGGCCCAATCCGCGACTCTGGCGGGAATCGTCCGCAACCCCACGCGCTACAATCCGCAACGCAACCCGGACGACGTGCTCGAACGTCGCAATGTGGTTCTGCAGAAGATGCATGAGCACGGTTTCATCGACCGGACTGAATACGACAAAGCCCGAGAGGCCGGGCTTAGCCTCGACCTCACGACTACACCCAATGGTTGCCAGGCAGCAGGGGACCTCGCCTATTTCTGCGAGTACATCCAGCACGAGATCAAAGCGAATCCGGCCTTTGGGAAGACCGTGGAGGAGCGCACCAACCTGCTCAAAAGGGGTGGGCTGACGATCCGCACCTCCCTTGACTCCGCTCTGCAAAAGAAGGCGGTCGAATCGGTGCGCAAACGCCTACCGGTCGCAGACCCTTCGGGTGCCGGACAGGCGCTCGTCTCCGTCGATGTGACCACCGGTGGCATTCTGGCGATGACCCAGAACACTGAGTACTCCTCCAGCGAGGAGAAGAAGTCAGGGCACACCTCAGTCAATTACTCAGTGGACGCGAATGTCGGCGGAGGCAACGGTTTCCAGCCCGGATCGACATGGAAGCCGTTCGTGCTGGCCAGCTGGCTGCAGGACGGTCGGGGACTCGGCGACGCCGTCAACGGCTCGGGGTCGAACTACACCGGTTTCTCCACCGAGGGCTGCGACGGGCGCAACTATGCCGCGAACGGGTACAACCCACGCAATGCCGGAGACTCCCACGGGGTGGGAGGAAGCATGACAGTCCTTGACGCGACACAGAAATCGGTGAACAAAGCCTATGCGGATATGGCCTCAAAACTGAACATGTGCGATATCCGGGACACCGCCTCGTCGCTGGGAGTCCATTTGGGCACCGGAGGGCAGCTCGGCTCACAGAAGCTCGGCGACGGAACCGAACAGGTGCTCTATCCTTCGTCGATCCTCGGCACGGTTTCGGTATCACCGCTGACCATGGCCAGCGCCTACACCGCTTTCGCCAATCACGGGAAGCGATGCGAGGCGCGCGGAGTGGTCTCGGTCAAAGACGATGACGGTAAGCCTGTCAACGTGGGCGCGAAGAATTGCAAACGGGTTCTCGACCGGGAAGTCGCTGACACCGTCGCATATGCCCTGTCCCAGACGTTCAACGGTGGGACAACGAGCAAGTTAAGGATTTCCGCACCGGCGGCGGCGAAGACCGGCACGACGAACTTCGAGGTCGGAGCCAGCTGGCTGCTTGGATTCACTCGGGGAATCTCGACGGCAGTATGGACCGGGGATCCCGAGGGAGTGCGCGATTGGCGCAGCAATCAGAAGGGACGGATGCCTCGAGTTGTCTACGGAGAGACTGTCTCAGGTCCGACCTGGCGGGAGTTCATGGGCTATGCGGCGAACCGTTATGAGACCGGTGCTTTTCCAAAAACGGCGCGTGCGGGGTCCAGCGGTGAGACAGGAGAGGGTGGCCCGGATGCTCGATCTGGTCCGGGTACTGACTCTGGGCCCGCCAGCACAGAGGATGGTTCCCGCTCAGGAAGCGCGGACTCGAGTTCTGGCCCGGGCCGAACCGGAAGCGAAGAAGAGCAGGATTCTGACGGTCAGGGTTCGGAGAACGACTCCCCGGGGCTCGGCGGTGGATGAGTGGATTCGCAAAACGACAGCACATCACAGAGCGGTCGGGAGTCGTTCGACCATCCGACTGGGGAGGCGACGCGGATGCGAACATTGCCTCTTTTGTCGAAACAGCGCTCAATCACGGGCGCCGCTATTGCGGGAATCCTGGCACTGGTCGTTCTTGCAGTGCCGATCGTGCTGTTCGCTTTCCTCGGGTTGATCTCATGGTCGGGTGGGTGGTTCCTTGACTACTCTCCACCTAACAGACAGGAATCGGTGCTTATGTTCGCGCTAGCCGGGTTGCTCATCGTCGACGTGATGCTGTGGGCGTGGGCAGGTCTGCGAGGATTCCCCGTACTGCTAAGCACCGTGGCAGCCATCCCGCCTACGGTGCTCGGCCTCGTCTATGTCATCGGGGTCCTCTCGGGGGCCTACTAACGGATCAGGGAAGGGCCAGTTCCCAGATCCTCAGAGTGGAGCCTGACGTGCCGGTGGTGGCGGTCTTCGATCGCGACGACCCCAGCACTCACGACTCCGATGGTCAATGTCGCGCTAAGGTGCGTTTCCGTTAGCCGTAGCCACGTCAAGATCGCCCCCGTTACCTTTGTGGTAGCTACAGCATCCGTCAAGGCAAAAGTGGTCGCTGGTCTGAGGACCCCTATTGCTGAACACATCCTTGACCGCGCACATGTCGCAATCTCTGAGGGAATCGATCTCATTAAGCACGTTCTCCATGTCGGTCCGGTAGGGGCATATCAGTTGCAGGCAGCAATCTCAGCAGTACATTCCGAAGCCACCACATGAGAATAGACTGATTGGGAACCGATCGTGGAGCTCTAAGCCATGCTTGCTCACGTGACATCGTCGCCGACGGTGAAGTTGAACTATGCGGTGGCCAACATCGAAGCGAGAAGGCCAGAAAGCGCATTGAGCTTACTCGACCCGCGCCTCGATGAGCCACGCACGAGGCGAAATCATCGCCTGTACAGTGTAGGTGCATCGATACTCAAGTCCTGCTGACGTCATCATAAGGCACTGATTGCTTATCGTCGGGCCAACAGTCTTTGCACGAGCATTCCCTAGCAACGGCATCTCAACAGCCAGATTAGGCGCCTGCAACCCATGATCGATTCTGCCACCGTAACCGCCGACTCGCAGCCTCTCAGTCCGGACGAATTTTCTTCGAGGACTTGACCACAAAGAGTGTGATCGCTTCAATTGATACTATGTCTCATAATCTTGATGTGCCATCTACTCGCCGCAGGAGTCGTAGGCGTCGCCGAAGGTTTGTCGTAGCCGTAGCGATCGCCCTCGTCGTTCTGTTCGTGGTCGCGTATGGCGTCAAGCGGGTGATTCAAACGCGTTCGTGGCAAGTGGCCGGAGAACTCATCAGCCGAGTAGAGACCGACGAACGCGTCGTGGCACTGACATTCGACGACGGCCCAACTGACTCCGATGCAGATGCTGTCCTCGATGTGCTCGCTGACCGTGATGTGCCAGCAACGTTCTACGTCAACGGCAAAGAAGTCGAAGGCAGCGGTTCCACCATGCGGCGAATCATCGAGGGTGGGCATGAGATCGGCAACCATACATGGAATCATCGGCCCATGGCATTCGTCTCACCCTCAACGGTCGCAGAGGAGATCGAACCCACCGATGAAGTCATTCGCGCCACTGGATACGACGGGCCCCTGACTTTCCGACCCCCACATGGCAAGAAACTCCTCACCTTACCGCTCTACTTGGCAAAGCATGACCGCCTCACGGTTACTTGGGACGTCGCCTACGAAGACTGGTCGGGCAACCCACAGAGCAGTGACGAACTCGTCAATGCAACCGTCGACAACACCCAGCCCGGGTCGATCATCCTTCTGCACCCCTGGTTCGGCAGAACCACCACTCAGAAAGCGATCGGCCCTGTAATCGATCGGCTGAAGGAGCAGGGCTATAGCTTCGTCACGGTCTCAGAGCTCATCGGATGAGACCCCGTGCCACCTCCAGGGATCACATCGACGACATCGCGCTCAAGCTCTTCCTCGACCACGGCTATCCCAATGTCACCATCGAAGACTTGATCAGTGCCTGTGGTGTGTCGCGGCCGACCTTCTTCCGCTATGTGCCTTCGCGTGATGCGCTGGTGCTTGATCACATCGCTGCATTCGGCGAACAGGTGGCGGGCCTTGTGCGCGACAGCGATGGTCAGTACGCCTGGGAAGTGCTGCGTGAGGCGACGTGCGCAGCAATCGAATCTCTCGACCCGGAGTCGCGAGCGGGTATGGCGTTTCGCATCCTGCAGGCCTCACCGGGTATCCGTTCGTCAGCTCTTGAACTCACCCGGACCTGGCGAAACCAACTCACGGACGCACTCGTGGACAGTTCACACTATGACGGTGATGCGGAACGATGCGAGGCAGCCGCCGCCATGGCGATCGGTCTGTTCCAGATGACATGGGCGAGGCCTCGAGCAAGTACTGAGATTCTCCGGTATGCGTTCAACGAGGCGCCCTCCCTCACGGCGCCTCGATCCGACCTGGACTGAGCAGTTTAAGAACAAGAGTCTTCAAGATACCACTTGCCTTAAAACATAAAGGCACCCCCACCGGTCACACCGCCTTCGCTCAATCCGAGAGAATATTTCCGCATCGCCGATTCCGGAGGCTGCGGGTGCAGTCTATTCTGTCTCTTCTGACTCGGGTTCTAGGTCTCTAAGCCGGTAGGAAGGTGCATGGTCACAACTACCGGTGCTTGGGCCAGGGATCACCGGAGCGTCGGGCCTCGCCTACAGCTCGTGCTCATCGAACGGTCGGCTTAGCGCTTGCTCAGCCCGCCGTCGACGAAGTATCGGGAGCCGATGACGTAGGCGGCGTCGTCACTGAGCAGGAACAACGCGACCGAAGCGGCTTCGTCGGGTGTGCCGGCTCGACCGAGCAGGACGCGGCCGATGACGTCGCGGTTGAACGCCTCGCGGGTGTCCTCGTCCATGAAGCGTCGGAAGTCGGTGTCGACATTGCCGGGGACGAGGACGTTGACCCAGATGTTTCTCGGTGCTGGTCAGGAGAGCTTCATCTGATCGTCCACCGACTCGAGTCACCAACTTCGACAGAAGCCAGTGGACGGCGGGCTTCCATCGATCACTGGCATGCTTGCTGCTCTCGAGGCTGGTCGAATAGTCTGTGACGATGATCACGCACATCGGCACTGCAATGCTGTACGTATCGGATCAGGACGAGTCGCTGAAGTTCTACCGCGACCTCCTCGGCTTCTCGGTCGTCACCGACCAGGACATGGGTGGGGGAGCCCGGTGGCTGGAAGTCGCCCCACCCGACGGCTCGACCACGATCGCGCTGCACGATGCCGTCGCCGATGGCAAGCAGCCCGGCGAGGGTGCTTACCTGACCTTCGCATGCGACGACGTCGCCGCCACCGTCGACGAGCTCCGCAGCAGAGGAGCGGAGGTCACCGACCCGGACGAGCAGCCATGGGGGACGTTCGCCTTCATCGAGGGCCCCGACGGGCATCGCGTCCAAATCCACCAGAAGTAGGCATTCCTCCCGGCTCCCGGACGTCGATCACATGGGAGCGGGCATATTGACATGTGGCATTACGGACCACAACGAGCAGTGTCGACGCCCGGACACGCAGCGCGAGCGGCGACCCGCGCGCTGACGAAACAAGAACTCGGCGAAGGTCTTTGGGGTGAGTCCTCCTCCATGCTGCCACGGTGCGCGGGGCTCCCGTGAGCGAGCTGGTCGATGATGTGCCGCTGTTATCCTGAGGGACATGCTGGATCGTGAAAGGACGCTTGCGTGGCGTGCTTCGTGTCAGGCGTTGGACGCTGTCGAGAACCTGGATGCCAGCGACATCGTCCGGCGCGTCGTGGCGATGCGGGGATGGCCGTCGAACCTGGCAGAGATGACAGTCGCTGTTCGGCAGACGCGAGCGGAAGCGGGAGCGCTGGGCGAGGCTCTGGCAGAAGGCCGCGTCATCCGCAGCTATGCGTTCCGTGGCGGCTCATACGTCTTCACCCACGAGATCGGTGCGCTCCTGCTGTCCATTCGCACCATCACGCGCGTCTGGGAGACGCGACGCTGGCAACAGCAGGGCGGTTTCGCCCTGGACGACTGGGAGCCGCTGCGAGAGGAAGTGTGCGCAGTCCTGGCATCCGGGCCGAAGACCCGCGATGAGATCAGCGCCTATTTGGCGCGCATACCCTCCTTGAATCACCTCACCGTGGGGGCATCCGGGGCCGGGGCTGACAGTCTTTACAAGCCGTTGCACTGGTGGGGCGACATCTGTTTCGGGCCGACGCGTGATGGGCAGACGACTTTTCGTCTGCTGGCGGGCGACCCACGCTGGCCGGGGCCTCTCGACGTTGACGAAGCGGGCCGCCGCGCCATCATGCTGTATCTCGGAGCCTATGGGCCCGCACACTTCGACAACTTGGTCTACTGGTTCACCGAAGGACTCGGCGTACCCCGGCGACGATTGTCTAAATGGCTGGACGACTTAGACGGGGAAGTGGAGCAGGTGACGGTCGGTTCGCGGCTGTGCTGCGTACCGGCCGCCGCGCTCGACGCTCTACGCACGGCCGAGCCGCTCGACACCGTTCGCCTGCTGCCGGGATTCGATCCCTGGGTCATGGGCCCGGGCACCGCAGACTCTGACATCATCTCTTCTGGTCGACGGGCGCTGGCCTCGCGCGGGAACAACCTCGTGACCTGGCGCGGCGGCGTCGCCGGCACCTGGCGGACTCGCGGGGCGGTAGCAGAGATCTCCTGGTTCAGCGAGGCTGGCCCCCCGCCGACCCCAGCAATCGACACCGAGGTCGAGCGCTTGGGGCGCATCCAGCGGCGCGAGCTGAGTCCCACGCTCAATCTGGTCTAGAGCACCAGGGGTCAGCGAATAACCGGCGCTAGCAAATGTTCATGCTGACGAGGTGCGTCAGCTGCGTCGTGTGGCCGAGTGGATAGCGGCCTCGTCGCTCGAAACGCATCGAGGGACGTCTCTAGGGATTGGACAAGTTGGTGAGACGAAAGCTGTCTCGTCTTTGTGTCACAGTGCAGGTCAACGTGCTGCACTGCTGACAAGTTCGGTGAGATCCTACAGCCGTGTAGGTTCTCGGATTTCGTATCGGAATCTCAATTTCGTGTCGGAGCGAGAAGAGCTTTAGGCATGACAACGAGATTGTTGCTGGACACTGAACTGATGTATCTCACCGAGGAGGACACCTCGGTAGCGACGACTGTGGGTGCCGTGGACAGCACCCGTCTATCGACGGACCGACCAGTCCGGCCGCCCAGGTCGCACGCATTTCAGCGTCACTACCCAGGATTGTTCTCGTCTGCGACCACGGGCGGCCACATACTGGACATCATCAGATTGATGAAGCGCTCCGTCATCGTCGAGGTCTACCACCGGTTCGAGCACAGACGAACTCAAAAGTTGACGACTATTAGGAATATCGCATTTCGATAGGCGGCTCAAAAGAACCACCGGTTCTCCGACTACGATGTCGATTAGGCTACGAGTCCCGAGCGGTATGCCAGGAGCGCCGCTTCGACCCGATTGCGTGCTCCGAGACTTCTCAGCATCTGGGTCACGTACCACTTGACAGTGCCGACGCTGAGGAAGAGTGCGTCGGCAATCTCGGCATTGGAGGCTCCTTCGGCGAGCTGGAGAAGGACCTCAGTCTCACGATCGTTGAGGCGGCGCACCCGACGCTGCGCATCGTCATCGACTCTCGAGGTCGTTCCGGCACGCTGAGCAAGTTGGGCCGCTACCTGCGGGGAGAAATAGGCTCCACCAGAGGCCGATGCGTGGATGGCGTGGGTGAGTTCGGCCGGTTCTCCTGCTTTGAGCACGAATCCGCTCACCCCAATGGACAAGGCCGCAGTGACGTAGTCGGACTCGCCGAAGGTGGTGAGCATGATGATTCCGATCTGAGGAAAGGCTTCAGCAATGTTTCTTGCTGCAGTGATGCCATCCATCACTGGCATTCTGATGTCAAGGAGGACGACATCGGGAACCACCTCGCGAACGACGGACAGCGCCTGCTTGCCGTCACCGGCCTCGCCCACTACGCGAGCAGATCCGGTCGTCTCCACGATGGTTCGAATCCCGGACCTGACCAAGGGTTCGTCGTCGACGAGCACCGCTCTGACCACTGTCATTGCTGGACTCCCGTCACGATGGTATCGATGGACACCAGTTCTCCGGAGGAGAAGCAGAGTCGGGCGAGATCTCCTGAGCGGTCTGAGAGCTGGTCAGCGGTGAGAGCATAGAACCGACATGTCGATCCGGGCGGAGCACCTTCATTGGCTCGCTGACGTTCCTCGTTGCTGATCAGCGTGTACTCCTCGTCCGGGAGTTCTCTTTGGGTCTGCGCAGTGGACATGCCGATCGACAGCGACTTGAGAACGTCTGCCGAGAGGAGCGATCGTTCAGCATGCCACCAATTGTTGAGCACAACTGCGCCGATGACCAGGCAGAGGGCAGCCAAGGGCAGAGCCGCTGCTATGGCCAGCCGTTTGTTCCCACGCATGCGGGCGGCGCCCAGTTCGACCGATGGATCATCGTCCGACCCAAGGGGCGTCGAGTTCGCCTGGGGCTCGTGATCCCGCGCCGGTGCGGTCAACGGCAGTGAGAGTCTCAGTTCATGCTGATCGGTCTCGATGATTTGATCCAGGTCTCCGCCCTGTGCCTCGACGGCCGATTTCAGCGAGGAGATACCGGTTCCGGCACCGAGAGTTCGGTGGGTGGAGTCTGTGGGCATGTCGTTGTCCATCGACATCAGCAACTGTGCGGAGTCGAAGCCGAGATTGATGCCGACGACCTGACCAGGAGCGTGTTTGAGAGCGTTCGTCAGTCCCTCTCTGAGAACCTTGCCGACCAGCGAGCCGGCAGGGAACTCATCGAGCTGTTCGCGATCACCAACGGTGATCGTGACACGAGTCCCGGCTGATTCCGCTTCGGCGAGTAGCTCGGCCGCTGTTTGTTTCTCCGTACCTTTGCCCAAAGTGCCCGACGGCTCGGGGAGGTCATCGCCAGCGGAGCTCAGAGATGTCGACACCGGGCTGGTCGGTGCCGGGGCTCCGTCCCGTAGGATCTCCACCGTGTGAGCTAAGGTAGACACGCTCTCGCGCAGTCGTCGATTCATGTCGGCAAGGGCCTTCCGCTGCTTCTCGGTGAGGGAATCATCGAGAGACAACGCATTGATCTGGACCGAGGTGAGACTGAGCTGATGACCGAGCTCATCGTGCAACTCCTCGGCGATCCGTCTCTTCTCCTCGCTGTAAGCCGATTCGATGGCGTTGCGGCGGGCAATGGAGCGAGCCTGCACAGCGGATTCGGCTGATTTCATCGCAAGACCGCGAATCATCCATCCCCGAGTGAGGGCGTAGGGCAGCAGTCCGGTGACAATGACCAGAACCGTCCAATTGAGCAGATAGTTGCTCGGCAGATCGAGGACGACAGTGAACAGCAGACTTCCGGCCGTGACGATCGAACCTCCGATGAGCACCGAATTGCTGCGCGAGAGCACTGTTCCTAGCGCGATGCCAATGACCATGGTGAGGAAGGCCCACCCGGAAGAGGCCCACAGGAGGCTTGCCGAGGCTGCGACCACGAACGCGCAAACCGCTTCGAGGACGAAGTTGGGTTCGATCCGCAGGCGTCTCATACCTCCATTGTCGCAGGAGCTCACCGAGTCGCACGGGGTTCGTGGTGGACCACAGAGACGATGCGGTCGGCCAGCGGGGTGAGGGCTCGTTGGAGCAGCAGTACGGTCAAGGCCACGACAATGATACCTATGAGTCCGCCGACCACGACGTCGTGGACGAAGTGTTCATGCGAGAGCACCCTTGGACTGTGTCAAGTTGTTTCGACAGGAGAACACTATTTCCTCAAGCAGCCCGGTCGGCTGCCGATGATTCCGTCTCGGTGCGATCGAAGAACGACTCCATCGCCCGGGCAGGGATCTCATAGCCCAACGCCGAGTGACGCCTCTTCCGGTTGTAGAACACCTCGATATACTCCGCGACCGCCAGCCGTGCCCTTGCGCGAGTAGCGAATCGCTGACGATGGAACATCTCATTCTTCAACGAAGCGAAAAACGCCTCCGCGACCGCGTTGTCCCAACACACCCCAGTCCTGCCCACTGACAAGCGAACCTGCATCAATCGTGCGACTTCCGCATACTCCGCAGAGGTGTACTGGCTGCCTCGATCCGAATGCGCTATTGCGCCCTCGGCAACGTATCCGCCCTGGTAGGCGACCTTAAGAGCATCGATGATCAGACTCGTGCGCATATGCTTCGCCGTCGCCCACCCCACCACCATCCGGGTCGTGAGATCGATGACCGTGGCCAGGAACAACCACCCCTCACCCGTCTTCAGATAAGTGATGTCGCTGACCAGATGCGTCGTGGGTACCGGCGGGTTGAACTCCCGCCGCACCAGATCCGCCCTGTCCTGGGCATCGGCGGCAGGGATCGTGGTTCGCTTCGTTGCCCGGGGTTGGACACCCGCGATCCCGAGCTCGCGCATGATCGCAGCGACCAACCCCAGCGAAACGGTGATCCCTTCGGCTGCGAGATCCTTGTGGATCCGGCGAATGCCGTAGACCTTGTTCGACGCCAACCACAGGGCGTAGACCCGGTCGGCGACGATCTGGCGGCGACCACGCCTGGACTCAGGGTCCGGTTCGGTGTCCTGCCGGTTCTTCCACGCATAGTAGCCGGTGCGCTCAATTCCCAGAATCTGGGTCATCAAGGTGACGGGGAAGGCGCCTTCTTCGGTGTGGATCAGCTCGTACTTCGCGCTCACGGCTGTTCCTTCGCGAAGAAGGCCGCGGCTTTTTTCAAGAACGCGTTCTCCTGCTTCAAACGAGCGATTTCCTTGGCCATCTCGGCCGGGTCATCACTGTTGGCGTCGGGAGCGCGTCGAGCTGATCCGGAGCCGGTTCCTTCAGTGCCAGTGGCCTTCGCGACCCACCGGCCCAGCGTCGACTCGTTGATGTCGAGGTCGCGGGCGACTTCGGCTCGGGACTTCCCGAGGTCGGTGACCATCGCGACGGCGTCGGCCTTGAACTCCGAGGTGAACTCTCTGCGGGGCCGCCGCGGGGATTGGTTGGTAGTCATGTGCAGCAGTTTCCTTTCATCGGGTTCTGCTGTCTACTCAAATCATGACACCCCACCTCCCGGTCGCTGTGATGAGAGCCAGAGGCACCGCTACGATCCAGAGCCGGCGAGATCCGACGATCACAGCCAGGGCGAGACCGAACGCGATCACGGCGTGGTTAGAGGGAAAAGACCAGTCATCGAGGGGAGGACATTCCGGACTGGGCATATCGAGGTGGCAAGGGCGAGGCTGTCGGACGAGCATCTTGAGGACTTCGCTGAGCAGATAGGAGAGTACAGAACCCGCACCGGCCGCGGCGAGCGCGGCCAAGGCTCCGGGCCTGCGGCGTACCACGGCCAGAATGACGAATACTGCGCAAAGAACGCCGAGAGCAATGATGCTCAGTTGGGACGTCAGATCGGAGAGTTCAAGGACACGGGCGGAATCGGCAGCGGTCGATGCAGAGATGGTGTGATTCATTCCCGCAGATTAGAAGCCAGGGCCTGGTCTGCGGACCCGCTGATGGTCGGGAACCACCCAACTAAAGTTGGGTTGATGACCGCACCGTAGTTTCCGCAGACGAAATTCTCCCTGAAGGATTACGACAAGTTAGTGAGACGGGAGCAATCTCACCAACTTGTCATGTCCCAGGTCAGCGTTGTGCGATCCTGACAAGTGCAGCGAGATCCTACAACCGACGGCCCCGGAAAACCGGGGCCGTCAGTGGTGCCAGGGGCCGTTCATTCGGCTGAGGATCGGCCGATCATTCGCCGAGGTGGTCCTCCAGATCGTCGAGAATCTGACCGGCCCCGGTCGGGCCGAGTCCGAGGAACCACACATCATCATTGACGCGGATGGCCTTGCCGTCCTTGACCGCATCGAGGCCCTTCCACTGGCTCGACTCCAGCGCCTTCTTCTCTCCGGTGGCTTCCGGATCGCCGTAGCTCGTATAGAAGACATAGTCGCCGCCGGCCTGATCGAGGTTCTCCGGTGAGATCTCGACGGCGAGTTCGTCGACGTCCTGATTCTTCGGTCGCTTGAACCCGGCGTCATGGAGGATGACGCCGATGAGCGACTGGTTCGCGTACAGGCGCAGGCGATCAGGCATGAAGCGCACGAGCGAGATCGTCGGGTCGCCGTCGACGGAGTCCTTGAGCTCTCCAGCCTCGCGAGCGTACTCCTCAAGCTCCTTCGTCGTCTCGTCTTCCATGCCCATCGCCTCACCCACGAGGCGGAAGTTCTCCTTCCACGGGAAACCGGGACGGATCGAGAACACCGTCGGAGCAATGGAGTCGAGTTCGTCATAGAGTTTGTCGGCGCGCAGCTGGCTGCCGAGGATGAGGTCAGGTTCGAGTGAGGCGATCTTCTCGAGATCAAGCTCCTGAATCGTGCCGACCGTCTCGACTCCCTTGACCTGGTCTTCGAGATAGCTCGGCACCGGGCTGGCGCCTTCGGTCGTCACCATGCCGACGGGTGTGATGCCCAGCGACAGGACATCGTCGAGCTCTCCCGTGTCGAGGACGACGACGCGCTCGGGCTTCTTCTCGATCTCCGTCGTGCCATTCGCATGCTTGACCGTCCGCGGGAAGACCCCGGCCTCGGCATCGCTGCCGAGCTTCGCAGTCTCCTCATCAGCAGTGCCGAAGGCCTCGCCTCCTGTCGCAACATCTTTGTTTCCGGCGTCCCCGTCGGCGCCCTTGTCACCCTCGGCGGCACAGCCGACAGCGAGCAGGGCAATGGTCAGAGCTGAGGCGGCCACAGCAACCGCCCGATTCTTCAGAGTCGATTTCACGAAGATGAGCCTACCCTAAGTGGATACTTCGCTCGACACGCCGCACCTTCCGCTGAATCGCACCACGAATGCAGTTTCCCGGGCCTACTTAGGTTAGGCTCATCTTCGCAAGCGAACATTCTCGAAAGGTCCCCTATGTCCCGCGTCAAACCCGGCAGCACACGCGTATTTGCCGCAGTCACCCTCGCCACCGCTCTCAGCCTCAGCGCCTGCGGCGGGTCCGGCTCTTCCGACTCCGGCGATGGCGACACCGCCGCCGACGGTCAATGGCCCCTGACGATCACGGACGACGCCGGCCACGAAGTGATCATCGACGAAGCTCCCGAATCGATCGTCTCCACCTCGGTGACTCTCACCGGCAGCCTCCTCGCCGTCGACGCACCGGTCACCGCCTCCGGGGCCACCATGCCCAATTCCCCCGTTGCCGACGATCAAGGCTTCTTCACGCAGTGGAGCGACGTCGCGAAGGAGAAGGACGTCAAGGCCCTCTACCAGGGCGACCCCGATGTCGAGGCCGTACTCGCCGAGGAACCTGACCTCATTGTGGTCTCGAAGACCGGCCAGGACTCAGCGAACGCCATCTACGATCAGCTCAGCGACATCGCTCCGACCGTCGTCATCGACTACGGCGACAAGGACTGGCAGGAGGTCACCACCAAGCTCGGTGAGATCACCGGCCACGAGGATGAGGCGAAGAAGGTCAACGACGAGTTCGGTTCCCGCGCCGAGGAGGTCAAGTCCGCCATCGACGCCCCGAAGCAGCCGGTCACCGGCATGATCTTCAACGAGAAGGCCAAGGGCGGAGGATCCGGGGCCAGCGCGAACATCTGGACCCCGGAATCCGCTCAAGGCAAGCTCCTCCAAGAGGTCGGCTTCGAACTCGCCGAGGTCCCCGAAGGCACGGCCGGCCAAGGCGAAATGGGCAAACGTGCCGATATCGTCGAAGTCACCGGTGAGAACCTGTCGAAGGCCGTCACCGGCGAATCCGTGTTCCTGTTCAACGCGAACGAGAAGACCGCCGCGTCGTACGCGAAGAACTCGCTGGTCGAGAGCACACCGGCGGTGAAGAACGATGCCGTCTACCCGATGGGCCTCGACTCATTCCGCCTCGACTACTACTCCGCCACGAACGTCCTCGACCGCATCGAGGACGAATTCGGCAAGTGATCACCTGAACCCGAAACGGACGGCCGGCAACGACGATACTTCTCGCTGCCGGCCGTCCGTTCTCTGCCTATGGAGCCATCTGGGCGACCCCGGCGGGGCCGCCTCGGTGGTCGGATCGACCTCCGCGGGGCCGCCTCGGCGAATCAGCCCTTGGCCGGGCGGGAGCTGATGATCTCCGCGCGCTCTTCGCGGTTGAATTGACGCAGCTGGGTCACATGGGACGGGTTGAGATCGGAGACATCGGCGACCTGGAGCAGGCGCATGGTGCGCTCGACCTGCTCGCCGAGGATCTCGATCGTCCGGTCCACTCCTGCTCGACCGCCGGCCATGAGGCCGAAGAGGTAGGCGCGGCCGATGAGCGTGAAGTCCGCGCCCAGCGCCAACGACGCGACGATGTCGGCGCCGTTGCGGATTCCGGTGTCGATGATGATCTCCACGTCCTTGCCGATCTCGCGAGCCACCTCGGGGAGGAGTTCGAAGGGCACGGGCGCGCGATCGAGCTGGCGCCCGCCGTGGTTGGACAGGACGATCGAATCGACGCCGAGGTCGGCGAGCTTTTTCGCATCCTCGAGCGTCTGCACGCCCTTGACGGAGAATTTGCCGGGCCACATGGCGCGGATCTCGGCGAGGTCATCGAAGTTGATGGAGGGGTCCATCGCCGAATCGAGGAGCTCGCCGACGGTGCCGCCGGTCTCCGACAGGGACGCGAACTCGAGCTTCGGGGTGGTCAGGAAGTCCCACCACCACCAGGGACGAGGGATGGCGTTGAGGATCGTCTGCGGGGTCAGCTGCGGCGGAATGGAGAAGCCGTTGCGCGTATCGCGCAGTCGGGCACCGGCGACGGGAGCGTCGACGGTGAAGAAGAGAGTGTCGAACCCGGCGTTCTTCGCCCGCTCGACGAGGCCGTAGGAGATGTCGCGCTGCTTCATCACATAGAGCTGGAACCAATTGCGCCCGTGCGGGTTGGTCTTCTTGACGTCCTCGATCGACGTCGTGCCCAGCGTCGAGAGCGTGAACGGGATGCCCGCAGCCCCCGCGGCGCCGGCGCCGGCGGTCTCACCCTCGGTCTGCATGAGTCGGGTGAAGCCGGTCGGCGCGATGCCGAAGGGCATGGCCGAGCTGCCGCCCATGATCTGGGTCGAGGTGTCGACGTTCGTGACGTCCTTGAGGATCGAGGGGTGGAACTCGATATCGCGGAAGGACTGGACCGAGCGCTCCATCGAGATCTCACCCTCGGCGGCCCCATCCGTGTAGTCGAACGCCGCGGCCGGGGTCCGGCGCTTCGCGATCTTGCGCAGGTCCTCGATCGTCAGCGCATTCTCCAAGCGACGCTTCTTCGGGTCGAGTTCGAACTTCTTGAACT
Source organism: Brevibacterium sp. FAM 27836 (assembly GCF_051351055.1). Classification (NCBI taxonomy): domain Bacteria; kingdom Bacillati; phylum Actinomycetota; class Actinomycetes; order Micrococcales; family Brevibacteriaceae; genus Brevibacterium; species Brevibacterium sp. FAM 27836. The sequence continues at coordinate 2,314,997 of NZ_CP195711.1, read as the reverse complement.
TCATCAGCTCGAAGATCTCGGCCGGCTGAGGAATCTGCCTCTTGACCATGTTTTTCGCTCCTTTGATTAGGCGGTGGTTGAGAAGTGGGTGGTGGCTGGTGCGGGTGGTCCGATCGGCAAGACGGCGCCGCGCGGATTCAGGAGCCGGGGACCATCCAGGACAGCACCGTCGACTGGAGTCCGACGAGCAGACACATGGCGACGAGCATGCCCAGGGACCAGCCGATGACGCGGCGGAGGATCGAGGCCTCCTTGCCGAGCAGACCGACGGCGGTGGCCGCGATGGTGAGGTTCTGCGGGCTGACCATCTTGCCGAGGACGCCGCCGGAGCTGTTGGCGCCGACGAGCAGCAGCGGGTTGAGCCCGGCCTCGTGTGCGGCGGTCTGCTGCAGGGTCGCGAACAGTGCGTTCGCCGAGGTGTCCGAACCGGTCACAGCAGTGCCCAGCCAGCCGAGGATCGGCGAGAGGAAGGCGAAGAAGGCTCCGGTGCCGGCGATCCAGGTTCCGATGGTGATCGTCTGGCCCGAGAGGTTCATGACATAGGCCAGCGCGAGAACGGAGCCGACGGTGAGGATCGAGAACTTCATCTTCACGACGTTGACGATGAAGACATCGACGGCGTCCTTCGCCGACATCTTGTACACGATCGCGACGATGATGCCGGAAATGAGCAGCAGGGTGCCAGGGGAAGACAGCCATTGGAAGTTGTAGACCGTGCTCGTCGAGACTTCGCCGGCGGCGTTGCGGATGTTCCCATCCAGTCCGGGCCAGGGGATCTTCACATCGGTCGAGGCCAGCCAGTTGTTGATTACCGGCACGAGTTTGGCCACGGAGAAGATGACGATGACGAGCAGATAGGGAAAGAGCGCGAGGAAGACTCGGGACCCGGTCAGCGGCGCGGTCTCCTTCTTCACATCGGTGGCAACGGCAGCAGAGGCACCGCCGGCATCAGGAGCATCGGCGCCTTCGTGTTCGCGCTCATCGGCCATGCGGTCGAGTGCGTCCTGACCGCCCTTCGGCTTCCAGAAGCGCAGCATGATGACGACGACTGCGAGGCCGACGAGGGAGGCGATGATGTCGGTGAGTTCGACGGAGAGGAACGTGGCGGAGACGTACTGGGCGAGGCCGAAGGCGATGCCCACGACGAGGGCAAGCGGCCAGATCTGCTTCAGCCCGCGACGCCCGTCGACGAGCAGGACGAGGAAGAGCGGCACGACTGCGGCGAGGAACGGGGTCTGGTGACCGACCATGGCGCCGATGTCCTGGTAGTCGATTCCCGTCAGAGTGCCGGCGGTGATGATCGGGATGGCGATGGCGCCGAAGGCCACGGGCGCGGTGTTGGCAACGAGGACGACGACGGCCGCTCGCATAGCGGTGAAGCCGACGGCGACGAGCATGACACCGGTGATCGCCACCGGGGCACCGAATCCGGCGAGCGCTTCGAGGAGGCCGCCGAAGCAGAAGGCGACGATGATGGCCTGGATGCGCGGGTCATCGGAGATGACGTTGATGACCAGCCGCAAGTCCTCGAAGTGGCCCGAGCGCACGGTGAGTTCGTAGAGCCAGATCGCGGTGATGACGATCCACATGATCGGGAACAGTCCGAAGGCGACCCCCTGTGTCGCCGAGAGCGCGGCGAGTCCGACCGGCATTCCGTAGGCGGCGATCGCGACGATGAGAGCGACGCCGACGGCGGTCAGTCCGGCCCAATGGGCCTTCCATTTGAGTGCGCCGAGGGTGACGAAGATCGTCAGCAGCGGCAGGATCGCCAACAGGGACGACCACAGCAGGCTGTCGGCCACCGGTGCGATTTCAGGTGTGTACATGGCTTCTCCAGATCGGCCGGGCCTGCCCACATCGGGTCCGTTCCCCTGTGAACGCGCTCCGAACTCGAACGATTAGAATTTTCAGTATGGCCTTTATGAGGTCAGACCATTAATCTGAGCATAGGACGAGGGTGTGATCTGCGTCAACTGTTTTCTTCCGGCGGCGGTTCCGGTCGCATCCCCACGAGCAGGACGACGAGCAACGAGAGGCATGACATGATGGCGCGGTGGAGACGACCATGAACGATGACACGAACGAGGTCCGCCCGGAACAGACAGTCAGCGCCGAGGCGGCCGACGGTCCCGAATGGAAACCCGTGAACCGGGCGAGCACCTATGAGCTCGTCATCGATGCCGTCGAAGAGCAGATCATGGCCGGTTCGCTGGGGGTCGGAGATCCTCTGCCTGCCGAACGGGACCTGGCGACGAAGCTCGGCGTCAGTCGCGCCAGTGTGCGCGAGGCGCTGCGCGTGCTCGACAGCCTCGGCGTCGTCCGTTCCTCGGGCGGGTCCGGCCGCGGCGCCGGCACGTTCATCGCCGCGATGCCCTCGGCTGCACTCACCCGGTTCCTCCGCCTTCATGTGGCGCTCACGAACTTCAGCATCGACGACGTGACTGAGACGCGCATCCAGCTCGAACGCTCGAGCGCGGTCCTCGCGGCGACCCGTGCCGATAAGGACGCGCTGGCCGAGGTCAATGCGCAGCTGGCGATGATGGACACTCCCGGGATCAGCTTGGAGACTTTCAACGACGCGGACACCGCTTTCCACGTCGCCATCGCCCAGGCGGCGGGCAATCAGCTGTTCTCCGACCTCACCGGGGCCATCCGCACTTCTCTGCGGAAGTCGATCTTCTCCTCATTCAGCCGCGTCGACGACCAGCAGGCGCTGATGGCGAAGCTGCAGTCCCAGCATCACGGGATCATGGACGCCATCACTGCTGGTCGCGCCGAAGATGCCGCGGCTCTCACCGAAGAGCACATCCGCTTCGCCGCTTCACGCCTCCCCGGCCTCTCCGACACCTAACCCACCCCAATTGCTACCTGACGGCGGCCCAGCAACCTTGCGCGAGGTTGCTGGGCCGCCGTCAGGTAGCAATTGAGGGGTTCAGTGGTCGTTGGAGTGCAGGGCCACCTCGGAGGTCTCCTCTTCGATCCTCGCCTCGTCCTCCGCCTGTCGCTTGGCGCGCTTCTGCTCCTTGTGCGCCGCTCGGATCTCCTTGCGTCGTTCGACAAGGAGGTAGAGGGCGGGGACGAGGATGAGCGTGAGCACCGTCGATGAGGTGAGGCCGCCGATGACGACGATCGCCAGGGGCTGCGAGATGAAGACTCCCCCACCGGTGAGCCCCAACGACATCGGCACGAGGGCGAAGATCGTCGCGGCCGCGGTCATGAGGATCGGGCGCAGGCGCAGTCGGGTGCCGTGGACGATCGCGTCCATGAGTTCGAGTCCGTCCTCCCGCAGCTTGTTGATGAGGTCGATGAGCACGATCGCGTTCGTCACGACGATGCCGATGAGCATGAGCAGACCGATGAGTGAGGGAATGCCCAATGGTGTGCCGGTCGCCAGCAAGAGCAGCACGGCTCCGGTCGCTGCGAACGGAATCGACACCAGCAGGATGAGCGGCTGGACGAAGCTGCGGAACGTCGCGATCATCACGAGGAACACGAGCACGATCGCCACGGCCATCGCCATACCGAGCTGACCGAAGGATTCCGCCTGCTCCTGGCTGGCACCGCCGACGTCGAAACTGACTCCGTCGGGCAGATCCATGGTCGCGGTCAGATCGGTGGCCGCAGCGGTGACCGTTTCGAGCTGACCGCTGGACGGAGTTGCGAACACGGTGACCTTCCGGTCTCCGTCGGCACGGTCGATCGTCGCCGGGGTCTCGGTCTTCTTCACCTCCGCGATCTCGTCGACGGTGATCGGTTCGCCCTTGATATCGGGGATGGCGGCCTGCTCATCGGCAAGCGCTTCTTCCTCCTCCTGGCTCTGCTCCTGTTCACGCTGGCCGTCGACGAGGTCGTCGATGGCGTCGTTGGCTTCCTTCAGTCCCTTCTCTGCCTGTTCGACGCCTTCGCGGGCCTGTTCCACCTGGTCGGCAGCCATGTCGCCCGGGCTCGGAGTCGGCGGCGGATTCTCGGCATCGCGCAGAGCCTTGCGGGCCTCTTCGAGCTGGTCGGCGGCATCGTCACGGGCCTCGCGAGCGGATTCGAGCTGCTCGGCCGATTCGTCTGCGGCCTTGCGCTTGGCCTCCTCGGCGCGGGCATCGGTCTTCTCCTCGACCCGGTCCGTCGCATCCTCCTGGGCGTTCTGCGTCTGCACCTCGGTGACGGGCAGTTCGAGAGCACGGATCTCGTCCGGGGTTGCATCCGGATGAGTCGGAGCGAGGGTGATGTCGCGCTCCTGGCCATTGAGGGTGATGGTGCCGGCCTCGACACCGTGGAGTGCGGCGGCGATGGCCTGCCCGACCTCAGCCTGGCTGAATCCAAAGTCGGCTGCTTTCTCCCGATCGACGTCGACCTCGATGACCGGCTGGTCAGCGGCGAGGTCGTTGCGGGCGTTCTGGACCCCCTCGGTGTCGGCCATCGTCGCGGTGACCTCGTCGGCGGCCTTCCGCAGGGCGCTCAGGTCGGTGCCGGAGAGTGTGACCTCGACGTCCTCGCTGACGGAGCCGCCGGCGTCCTGGACGTCGATCTCGCCCGCGTCCTTCCCGAGGTCGTCGAGTTGGGTGCGGAGGCGGTTCGTCGCGACTTCGGCCTCGGAGTCCTCCGCCAGGGTGACGTTGAACTGGTTCTCCGCACCTGATTCCGGTCCGTTGACCGTCGTCGAATAGGTGTCGACGTCCGGGTCGTCACCGAGCACGGCTTCCACACGCTTCGCGGCCTTGTCACCGGCTTCGAGCGAGGCACCCGCGGGCAGGGTCTGGGTGATGTACACGGAGTTCTGCCCGGCCGATCCGAGCAGGTCCGTCTTGAGGAAGGTCGCGCACACCATCGTGACGATGAAGATGACGACGGAGAAGGCGATGGTCCGCCAGGGGTGGTGCAGGGCGGAGATGATCGCCGGCAGGCTGCGCTGTTGGAGGCGGTCGATCCTGCCGGAGGCCTCACCGTTTCCGGGGGCGGGAGCGACGACGGGTTCGACGGTCGCATCCGGCAGCGCGTCCTTGCCCTTGGCTGCGCGTTTGGCGTTCTTCTTCTGGATCGTTCTCTGGCGGCGTTCGGCACGCGCCACGGAGCGCCTGTGCTGCCTGGCGGCCCACAGCTCATAGCTGCGATCGGTGGCTGCTTGGCGCTTGGGCGAGAGCGGTTTGGGGCTGCGGCGCAGGACCCAGTAGCTGAAGACCGGGACGATCGTCAACGCGACGACGAGGGAGGCGAGCAGCGCCAGGGAGACGGTGACGGAGAAAGGGCGGAAGAGCTGTCCGGCGATGCCGTCGACGAAGGCGATGGGCAGGAACACCGCGACGGTGGTCAGGGTCGAGGCTGTGATGGCTCCGGCGACCTGTCTGACGCTGGCCACGATGTCCTCAATCGTCAGGTCGGTCGTTCCCTGGCGCCTCCTGATGTTCTCGATGACGACAATGGAGTCGTCAACGACTCGTCCGACGGCGATCGTCAGGGCGCCTAAGGTGAGGATGTTGAGGGTGTAATCGCCGACCATCAGCCCGATCATCGCGATGAGCAGCGACATCGGGATCGAGATCGCGGCGACGATGGTCGAGCGGAAGGAGCCGAGGAAGGCGAGGATGACGAAGATCGCGAAGATCAGGCCGAGTCCGCCTTCGACGGAAAGGTCATGGATCGACTTCTCGATCTCCGGTGCCTGGTCGAAGATCGTGGAGAACTCCGTATCTTCTCCGAGCTTCGGGCCCACTCGATCCAGAGTGTCTGCGACCTTATGGGAGACGTCGACGACATTGGCGTCCTGGTCCTTGGTCACCGATACGGTCACGGAGTCCTTGCCGTCGGCGCGGGACAAGGAGGTCTTCTCGATCGAGTCGAGGTCGACGTCGGCGACATCGCCGAGCAGCACGGTGCCGTCTTGGGTGCGCAGCGGCGTCTTCTCGATCTGTTTGACGGCGTCGACCTCGGTGCCGACCTCGACGGCCATCGAGGTGTCGCCCTGGCTGCTGCGACCGGCGGGGACGACGGTGCCGGCGGCTTCGAGTTCATCGGGGACCGAGGATTCGACGACGTTCTTGTCCGCCACGTCCCTGGGCCGGAAGGCGATGCTCACCCGCTGCTCGTCCTGGCCGGTGACCTCAACGTTCGAGACACCGTCGAGGGCGCGCAGTTCGGGGACGAGGTCGGCTTCGAGCCGGTCGCCGAGCGTCTTCGGATCTCCACCGGAGACGGCGAACATCGACACCGGGACGTCGTCCATCTGATAGGACAGAACCTCGACCTCGGCGTCGTCGGGAAGGCTCGCCTTCGCCCCGTCGACGGCGGAGCGGATCGAGTCGGTCATCTTCTCGGAGTCCTTGCCGAAGGGCCAGGTCACCTCGGCGGTCATCATTCCCGACGAGGTGGAGGTGGTGACCGATTCGAGTTCGCCTATCCCTTCGAGCGCGGTCTCCACAGGTTTCGTCACGGTCTCCTCGACGACCTCGGGGGAGGCACCGGGGACGGTCGCCTGCACCGAAGTGCTGGGCAGATCGACCGAGGGCATCGTCTCCTGATTGAGCGAGGTCGTCGCGACGATGCCGAAGACGGCGATCACGAGGGTGAGCAGTCCGACGATGAGGCGGTTCTTCAGACTCATCCGGGTGATCAGGTGCACGGGGTTCCTCCGGGGGTCGGGACTGAGAATGGGGCACTTTCTCAAGTCTTCCGGGCCCGACGCGGCTGCGGATCGCCCGAAAGTAGTCAACGGTGTCCCCCAAAAGGATGATTTCTCCCAAGCGGCGAACACTGATTCGACCCTAGATCTCCAAGCCGCTGCGGGGCGCGGGTGCTGCCCTCCCGCCTGCCCTCAGGAAAAACGGAGGGAACCCGGAGGATTTCCGCCCAGGACTACCTGACGGCGGCCCAGCAACCTCGCGCTGTGAGTATTGACAGTGGCTGGTCTGGGACTGGCTGGCAGAGTAGGTGTTGGCCTCTCCATCCTGTGATCGTGACTCCACCTCGCGCTGACCCACACAGTGGTGTCGTGACCTCGATTTGTCCGATCACATGGATGGTGCGGCCGGCACCAGCTCGGCCCACATCGGTAACTTGATCAGAAGGCTGTCCACCCCCAAAAGACCGGGGGCGTGACTCATCACAGTGTTGTTCCGAAGTGATTCCTACCCGGACCGGTACCGGCCGCAAGCGGCCGTACAACCTATCGGTCAAACAGGGAGCTTCGAACCGCTATGTCCATTGTCGCGCACTTGTACAGTTTCTTCATCGGCGTCGATACACACGCCAGAAACCACGTCTACACGATCATCACCAGCACCGGTGCCCTCATCGACACCGGCACCTTCCCAACCACTTCGGCCGGCATCAAACGAGCAATGAACTGGGTTGGCCGGCGCACCGACGGTGACCTCGACACGCTCTGGGTCGTTGAAGGTGCTGCTTCGTACGGGGCGGTGCTGACCGGGCACATCGCCGCGACCGGGTATCCCGTCGTCGAGGCCGCTCGTATGGATGCCAAAGCCCGCCACGGGGTGGGTAAGAGCGACGAGCTCGATTCCCGCCGAATCGCGGCATCCGTATTGCCGTTGGGTGCCGACCAGTTGCGGTGGCCGCGCCAGGGCGAAGGGATACGTCAGGCGTTACGTGTCCTGTTGGCGGCCCGGGACGCGATGAGCACCGAACGCACCCGTTCGATCAACGCCTTGACCGCGCTGGTGCGCACCAACGACCTGGGGCTCGATGCACGCAAGCCGTTAACGGCCGATCAGTTCGTTGAGATCTCGAAATGGCGGGACAGGAAAGAAGACATCGGCCTGTCCACTGTCCGAGCTGAGGCGATCCGATTGGCCAAACGCGTCCTTGACCTCGATGAGGAGTTGGCAAGCAACCTCGACAAACTCACCGAACTCATCGAGGCCAGCCCGGCGGCTGCCTTGCTGGCCGAGCCCGGGATCGGCCCGTTCAGTGCCGCCGTGTGCTTCACAGCATGGTCCCACTCGGGGCGGGTCCGTAACGAGGCTGCATTCGCAGCCCTGGCCGGGGTGAATCCGATTCCTGCGTCGTCGGGCAACACGCACCGACACCGGTTGAACCGGGGTGGGGACCGGCAATTGAACCGGGCCCTGCACACAGTGATCATGAACCGGATGGTCCATGACGAGCGAACCCGAGAATACGTTGCCCAGCACTACGGTGAGGAGCCGACGAAGAAGTCAAAGAAGGAAATCAAGCGCAAGCTCAAACGGTATCTAGCGCGCCGGATCTTCAGGATCCTCAACGCGCTAGATACCGTTCCTCAATCCGCTTGACAAGACATAGAAGGATCGAGGTTGCTGGGCCGCCGTCAGGATCCTTCTATGTCTGTCAAGCGGCTTTACCGATCGGGTTCGTGGCCTCGAGAATCCGATACACATGACGCGCCAAGCTACGCTTCATACACCGAATCGTCTCCTTCTTCGTCTTCCCCTCACTCAGCCGTTTAGCCATATATTCCTGGGACTTCTTCTGGTGAGAAAGCCGCGTGATGGCCACCATGTACAACGCAGAATTCAACCGACGATCACCACTACGATTCAGCCGGAACCTCACCACATTCCCCGACGACGCCGGGATCGGGCAGACCCCCGCCAACTTCGCGAACGCAGCCTCGGAACGCACCCGCCCATGATGCGACCACGCCAGGTAAAACACAGCCGCGCTGATCGGACCAATCCCCGGCTCAGCCAGCAACACCGCCCCCGGACTGTCCTTGACCAAAACCTCGATCCGCATGGCGTAGTCCCTGATCTCCGCATCGAGTTCGACGACGCGTTTGGCTAACCGGATAGCTTCCCGACGAGCCTCGGTCAGTGCCACAGACTCGTTCCTGATCCGCCACTTCGCCACCGTTTGGATCGTGACGATCGACAGTTTCCGACGCGCATCCATACCGAGGTCATGAGTACGCAACAGTGCGGTGAGCGCATTGATCGTGCGGGTCTTCTCCCGAGTCATGGACTCCCGCGCCTTGACCAAGATCCGCAGTCCCTGACGCGGCCCATCAGCCTGCCGGGGAAACCGCAGCCGCGACTCATCCATCGACAAGACCGTGCCAGCGATCCGTCGGGCATCGATCCGGTCATCCTTGCCCGTGGCATACCGGTCGCGAGCATCCATGCTGGCGGCCTCGGCGACTGTGTACCCAGCCTCGGCGACATGGTCGGCAAGGATCGCTCCGTACGTGCCGATGCCCTCGATGACCCACAGGGTCTCGAGGTCCCCGCCGGTACGGCGGCCGGCCCACGTCAGGGCACGTTTGATGCCGGCTTTCGTCGTCGGGAATGCAGCAGTATCGACGTGCTCACCAGACTTGGTCAGCACACTGTAGACGTGGTTCTTCGCGTGGGTGTCGACGCCAACGACAAACGCGTACAAATGCGAGATGATAGTCATGACGGTTCGTGATTCTCCTGTGTCAGAACGGATGAGGTCCGACCGTCAACGCGGTCGGCTCCGGTCCGGGAGATAGTCACGTCGAAACACTACTGTGATGAGTCACGTTCGATCAGGAACGGACAACCTTCTGATCAAGTTATCGATGTGGGCCGAGCCGGTGCCGACCGCCCACCAATCACCAGACAGATCCCGACGAGGACATCGTTGGAGTCAGTAGCAATTAGAGTCATGATGATCGATGGAACGGTCAGTCCCTACTCTGCCAGCCAGTCCCAGACCAGCCACTATCAATACTCACAGTAGCAATTAGGAGTGGAGGCGGACGTAGTGGGCTAGGCGCTCGGAACGGTCAGAGCCGTCGTCCGACGCGGCATTGAGGGCGGCGGACAGTGTGGCTTCGGCCGCCTCGGTGTCGAAGTGTTCGCCGATGACGACGAGGACGCTGTCGGGATCGCCGGAAGCGGGCTGGGCGGCTTCGGCGACGTAGACGTTGGGGCCGACGGCCTGCACGAGGAAGCTGCGCAGCTGCGTTCCCGCGCTCACCTGCACCGTGCCTTTGACCCGATACACCCCGGCCGGGAGGTTCTCGACGAAGTCCATCACCGCGTCCGCATCGGCCAGCCCGCTGCCGGTGACGGTCACGGACTGCGCATGGCGGTGGGTCGCCGTCGCCGCTTCACCGTCAAGCTCTCCGGCAGATTCGGCAGCGGCTTCGGCATAGGCCTGGCGCAGCAGTTCCCGGATCGGCAATTCGGGCTGGATCGGGTCGCTGTCAGCGGCGGGGCCGCCTCGGCGAGGGTTTGTCTCTGCCCGATCGCCGACGCCCGGATCGAAGATCAGGGTCGGGTCGAGGCGGGCATGGTGGGTGCCGATGACGATGACGCGGGGATTGCGTTCGTGGACGCGGGCGCGGACGGCTTCGACCGTGGCGTCACGGTCGGCGGCCGGAAGCTGGTCGAGCTTGTTGACCAGCACCAATGTCGATGCCGCGAAGCGCAGTGGCGGCAGACTCGAGGTGTCGACGGTGTCGAAGTACATGGTCGCGTCGACGACGTCGATGACCCCGCCGAGGTGGAAGCGGTGATGGCCCATGCGCGTGATCATGCGGGCCAGAGTCAGGGGTTCGGCGAATCCGCTGGCCTCGACGATGATCGCGTCCAGCCGGAGCTTGGGGTTCGTCATGGCGACGAGGGCGTCCTCGAGTTCGGAGTCATCCGTCAGGCAGCACACGCAGCCGCCGGAGATCGACAGCGGTTCGTCGACCTGGCCGACGACGAGTCCCGCGTCGATGTTGAGGTCGCCGAAGTCGTTGACGATGACGCCGATGCGAGCATCCGGATGGCGCAGGAGGTGGTTGAGCAGGCTCGTCTTTCCGGCACCGAGGTAGCCGGTGAGCAGGATGACCGGGATCGCGGGTCTGCGCTTGGCTCGGGACGACCTGCCCACTGCGCGGTTCGTCTGAGGGATGGTGCGGGATATCAGTGGAGCACCTGCAGATTCTTCGCACGCTGCACACAGTCTTCGCGCGAGGACACCCCGAGCATGCGGTAGAGCTTGCGCAGATACCACTTCACCGTGTTCTGGCCGATGTACAGCCGTCCGGCGATCTCCCGATTCGTATACCCCGCGTCGACGAGGCGGAGGATATCGCGTTCCCGCTCGCTCAAGGAGATCGGCCGCTTCGGCACCGCAGCGAGGACGTCGAACTCATCTGGTCCGGTTCCCCAAGTTCTGCTGGCACCGGCCACACCTGCGGCCACTGCTGTTCCGAGGTTCGCCCGCAGGGGGCTGTTGGAGTCGAACACCTCCGTCATCCAGTCAAGAGTCCGTTGACGCAGGCACCAAGATTCCGGATCGGCGATGAGCCGTGCTGCTATCTGGCGTATCAGCGGTCCGCCTTCGAGCAGCGGCTGGCTCAGCCCGCTGGCCTGGCAGTCCGGGATCACGTCGTGCATCGTCTCCTCCGCCTGATCGGTCTGTCCGCACGCTTCGAGTGCCGACGCCCAGAGAATCTGGTCACGCAGCGCCTGGAAGCGGTTTCCCTGACCCTGCGACTCTGCGAACAATACCTCGACATACGGTCCGAGTCTCGCCAGAGCGTCACCATCAGCGTCATGGAGGATTCGGGCCAGGTCGAAGCGGAGGAGTTCGCGCTCGAATTCTGCACGTTGCCGATCCATCACGTACCGATCTCCGGCGGACTGGTCATCGGTGTGATCATCTGCTGCGTCGAAGGGGTTCGTCGGTCGCCTGGTCTCAAAACCCAGGCGCTGCTTCGTCGTCACCATTCGAGACCACAGCCGCGGCAGAGACAGAGACAGTCCTGCCTGCTCACCCTGCTCGAGGATGTCCCACGCACCCTGTAAGTCATTGCGACCGGCACGGATATTCGCCAAGGACTCATAGACAGGAAACATGAAGTCAACGACTCCGGCCCGCTGTCCCAGCTGCAGCGCTTCTTCGAGCAGCTCTTCGGCACGGTCTCCCTCACCCCGGTGGTAGAGGAGTTTGCCCACGAGCCCAAGCGACAGCCGTGCCGCATGCGACTGCCGCCCCGAACGTTCGCAGGCGGTGCGGAACGCGTTCGTCCAATGGTGCTGAGCCAAGGCGATTTCGAGGTTGTGGAAGGCGATGAGTCCGGCGAAGCAGTCGCCGTAGACCTCGCTGAAGCTGCCGACGACCTGCCGGTGGTATTGATGTGCCCACTGCTGCAGGCGCTCTGCCTCCGCCCCACGGCCGCGGTGGATATCGAAGAAGGTGACGACATTGGCAGCCACGGACACCGTCCATGGATGGAGGCGTTCGGCCTCTTCGAGCACTTCTCGGCGCAGCTGCTGGTCCTCCGGCACCCGATCCCGGTACATCGCCACGCATTCGCGCACGACGAGGGATTCATGCGTGATCCGGAACCGATCGGCCGCGGTGAGCCGCGGATCGGCAGCTGCCGCCTCGGCAAGGAGGTCGAGGGACGCAAAGGCCTCATCGGGGAAATGGAGGAGACAGTGGGCCCACGCGATGGCCAGCTGCAGCCAGGACCGGGATCTGATCTCATCATGTGGCAGCTTCTCAACAAGCGCGAGCAGAGTCGTCATCCGCGAATGTTCGACGAGCCGCAGCGCCTGCTCCTCGACGACGGAGGCCGCGAAGGAGGCTTCGTCGGCAAGCAGCGCATGGTCGACGGCAGAGGAGAAAATGCCTTCGGTGTGGAACCAGTGAGCGGCCAGTGAATGGAGTTCAACGACCTTGTCCGGATGGTCGCGTTCGAGACGCTGCCGCAGGAAGTCCCGGAACAGATGATGGTAGCGATACCACGTGCCCGAATCGTCGAGACGTTGGAGGAAGAGGTCTCCGAAGAGCACCTGCTCAAGTCTCAGCTCAGATTGCGGCTCTCCTGTGAGCAGGGTGGCCAGCTCCGGATTCACCCGGTCGAGGACCGAGGTGAAGAGCAGGAACTTCAACAGTTTGGGGTCAAGACGGTCGAGGACGTTCTCCGCAAGATAATCGCTGATCCCGTGCTGACGGTCGGCCAGACTGTCGAGCAGTCCGGTGACATCGGAGTCCTTCTGCAGAGACAACGATGTCAGCTGCAGGGCTGCGATCCACCCTTCGGTCTTCGTATGGAGTGCAGTCAGCTCGGTGCTGCTGAGGTCGAGGCCTTTGACATCAACGAGGAACTGGCGTGCCTCCCGCTCATCGAAGCGCAGTGTCTCCGGGCTGATCTCAACGACCTGGTCGTGGACGCGCAGGGATGTCAGCGGCAGTCCCGTTGCCGTTCGACTGGTGACGAGGAGTCCGAGCTTGTCCCCTGAGTCCTCAAGCAGTCGGGCCAAGGCCCGTTGGGTCCGTTCATCATCGATGACATGCCAGTCGTCAAGGACAACGACGGTGCGGAATTCGGCCTGGTGGACGACATTGATGATGAGCGGGACGACGAAGCGTTCGGCGTCTTCGGGGCGTTCTTCGAGTATCTGGAAGATGCTCTCATCCAGGTCGGGGTGAATAGGGCGGAGGCATTCGAGGAGGTGCCCGAGGAACCACGGTGTGCGGTTGTCATCGTCGTCGAGTGAGAACCACATCGTCTTGTTGCCGCGGCGGGACAGCTCGTCCGCCCATTGTGCCGCCACGGTCGATTTCCCGAATCCAGCAGGGGCGTGGATGAGGGTGAGGCGACGCAGTTCGACCTGGTCGATGAGCGCGTCCATGCGCGGACGCGTCAGCCAGCGCCCCACCGGGGTGGGTGGCCGGAACCGGGTAGAAGCAGTCGGCGGCATATGGATCATCGAGGCACTCCAGCGTGGTCGAATCGGCACGTACGTCTGGGCGTGTACGTCTGTGCTTGCGACGAATCCTATCGTGAGACCGCCCGCCGGCCACCCCTTGTGCCTCTCAACCACCCCGGGTGGTCCGTGCCAACCCTCCCCCTGGGCGGCTTGCGGGCCCCTCCTGGACCGTCGCTAGATTCAACGTCACCGAGGCGGCCTCAAGGCCAGACCGGTAAGCATCGTCTCGGCGATCCGCTCAACTCAAGGAGGAGTTCAATGGACTACCTGATCAACATCGACAACGGAGGCACACTCACGGATGTGTGTGTCGCCGGAGAGGAAGGGATCTTCTATACGAAGACCCTGACGACCCCGACCGACCTCTCCGAGTGCTTCTTCAACGGCATCAAGCAGGCGGCCGAGGAAGTCACCGGTTCGAACGACCCGGCCCCTCTGCTGCAGAAGACCGATATCATCCGCTATTCCTCGACACAGGGCACGAACGCCCTCGTTGAACGCAAGGGACCAGCCATCGGCATCCTCACCGATGACAAGGACTTCCGCGACCAGATCCGCTTCGACGAGACCACCTCGGAGCTGTTCGACGAACTCGTCGGCGACCGGGTCTCCGTCATCGATGCCACCGAGGATGCCACGGCCCTCGATTCGGTCGTCGTCCGAGCGGTCAACACCCTGACCACGGCCGGTGCCGAACGACTCGTCGTCGCGGTCTCCGACCAGGCCAAGGAGAAGGAGGTCAAGCGCATCTTCCTCCGCCGCTTCCCCCGTCACCTGCTCGGCTCGGTGCCAGTGCTCTTCTCGTGGGAGTTCGCCGCAGACTCGCTGCGCAGCCGGCGCCTGTGGTCGGCGATCCTCAACTCGTTCCTCCACCCCACACTCGAACGTTTCCTCTACAGCGCCGAACACCGTCTGCGGGCGCAGAAGGTCAAGAACCCTCTGCTTATCTACCGCAACGACGGAGCGAGTTCCCGTGTGGCGAAGTCCGTGGCGCTCAAGACCTATTCCTCGGGTCCACGCGGTGGATTGGAAGGCACCCGCGCCCTGGCCGAAGCCTACGGAATCCCGCATGTGCTCATGATTGATGTCGGCGGCACTACGACCGACGTCGGCGCCGTCGAAGACTTGCGCATCGCCACCGACCGTCGCGGCCGAGTCAGCGGAGTCCCGATCTCTTTCGAACTCAGCGATGTCCAGTCCAAGGGCGTCGGCGGCAGCTCGATCTTCCGCGTCGTCGACGGACAGATCCAGGTCGGTCCCGACAGTGTCGGTGCCGCCCCCGGACCCGCCTGCTTCGGCTTCGGCGGTCAGGAAGCGACCATCACCGACGTCAATCTGCTCATGGGCATCCTCGACCCCGAGACCTACCTCAACGGTGCGATGCGGCTCGACCCCGAACGCGCGAAGCAGGTCATCGAGAAGAACATCGCCGAACCGCTGGGAATCTCCCTCGACGAGGCGCTGCTGGAGTTGGAGAAGGCCCACGCAGCGAAGATCGCCGAAGCGTTCGCCGACCAGGTGCGCCCCGACGGTTCGACGACGCTGGCTGCCTTCGGCGGCGGCGGACCGATGAGCGCCTGCCTGGCCGCTCGCGCGGCCAGCGTCAAGCAGGTGCTCGTGCCCCGGCTTGCGTCTGTGTTCTCCGCCTACGGCATCAGCTTCTCCGATATCGGACAGAACTTCGAAGCCGATGTCACCGGACTGGACGAGGCAGCAGTCGAAGAGATCCGCAAGGACTTCCTCGACCGCGCCGAACGCTACATGTACCAGGAAGGGTATGCGCTCGAAGACTGCACCCTGACCTGGAGCCTCATCGTCGAAAACGCTGACGGCAGCGAAGGCGCCCGGCACTCAGCCGATCAGGGCCTGCCCGATGCCGGCCGCCTCGGCGAGGGCCAGCGGACCTTCCTCGAACTCGACGCCCGGCACGCGCTTCCGCACCCCGAGCTCAATACCACCCTGCCGACCGGCGGAGAGAAGGCGGTCGCCGAGTCGACCCGCACGGTGCTCGGCACGAACGGTCAGCGCACGGACGTCCCGGTCGTCGTCCTCGAAGATCAAGCGCCCAACGCCGCAGGCGTGGGACCGGCGATCATCGAAGGCCCGTTCTTCACCGCCCGGGTGCCCGAGGACTGGGAGTTCGTCGTCTCCGATACCGGCGACCTCCTGCTCAACGACCGCGCCTGACCTGGCCCCGATCGCAGGGCCATCTGGGCGGTCACGGAGGGCCGCCTCGGCGCTCATCAATTCCGCAGACCCATTCAATGACGAACTGGAAGGAAACAGTGCAATGAAAGTCCCGATGACGGAATACCTCTACATCGACCTCGAGAGCGAACGCTGGCAGTGCCGCGTCTGCGCTCACGACCTCGGCGATGCACGGGGGAACTACAAGGAAGGCACGCTGGTCTACGACCGCAACCCCGAGGAGATCCACTCCCCGCACATCGACCCGACGAAGTACAAATACACCTTCTCGCCCGACCCGGGATTCTGCCGGATCCTCGAATACTGCTGCCCGGGCTGCGGAACGCAGATCGAAGCGGAGTACCTGCCGCCCGGCCACCCGCCGACGGTCGACATGATCTGGGACATCGACTCCCTCAAGGAACGATGGGCTCGCTTCGGTGAGAACGCCGTCGATGTCATCAACTACGGACCCGACGAGAACGCCCTCGCCGACCTGCGTCCACGCTACGACGAGGCGGCCACTTCCCCGGCCGCACAGAGCTGAACCGGAGACTCGACATGAAACGCATATCAGTAGACATCGGCGGTACCTTCACGGACTGCTTCTTCGCCTGGGACGAGCACTACATCGAGTCCAAGGCACTGACCACCCATCACAACCTCGCGCTCGGGTTCAACTCGGCACTCGACAACGCCTGCGAGGCGGCCGGCCTGACCCGTGAGGACGTGCTCAAGGAAGTCGACTCGGTCCGCTACGCGACTACGCTAGGCACCAACGCCCTCATCGAGGCCAAAGGTCCACGTGTGGCTGCGATCGTCACCCACGGCTTCGAAGACACGATCCACATCTCCCGGTCGAAGGGCTACGGAGCCGGTCTCGACCCGCAGAAACAGGGCGATATGGCCGACGCCGCACGTCCGGCCCCACTCGTGCCCAGGCACATGGTGCGGTCGGTGAAGGAACGCGTCGACTCCGTCGGTGAAGTCCTCGTCGCCGTCCAAGCCGATGACGTGCGCAAACAGGTCCGTGAACTCGTCGACAACGGCGCCGAGGCGATCGTCGTGGCGCTGACGAACGCGACTGAGAATCCCGCACACGAACAGCAGATCCTCGAAATGATCCTCGAGGACTACCCGGCTCACGAGCTCGGCTCGATCCCCGTCCTGCTCAGCAGCGACGTCTCCGGACGCAAGGGCGAATACGTCCGCGCGAACTCGACGATCATCGACGCCTTCCTCCACGAGACGATGTTCCACGCGCTCAACCAGCTCTCGGCGAACCTCCGGGAGTCCGGCTACGAGAAGCCGATGCTCGTCATCCACAACTCCGGTGGAATGGCGCAATCGAACTCGACCGACGCGCTGCAGACGATCCACTCGGGTCCGATCGCCGGGGTCGGCGGGGCACAGCACCTGTCGGAGTCCACCGGCATCGGCGACGTTGTCTCGATGGACATGGGCGGAACTTCCTTCGACATCGGGCTCGTGCCCGAAGGCGGAGTCCAACACTACGACTTCCAGCCCACGATCGGACGCTGGCTCGTGTCCGTACCGATGATCCACCTCAACACCCTCGGTTCAGGCGGCGGTTCGATCGCCTCCTACGACCGGATCCACAAGTCTGTGGTGGTCGGACCCGAATCAGCCGGTTCGGATCCCGGTCCCGCCTGCTATGACCGCGGCGGACTGCGCCCGACCGTCACCGATGCCGACCTGGTACTCGGCTACCTCGACCCGGACAACTACGCTAACGGCTTCATCAAGCTCAGCCCGAAACGGTCAACGTTCGCGATCGAAGAAGCGCTCTGCGATGAGCTCGACCTCGAACCCGTCGATGCAGCCAAGGTCATCAAGCGCACCGTTGACGAGCAGATGGCCATCGGCATCGAGATGGAGCTGCGTTCGCGCGGCGGCACTGTCGAGGACTACACAATGGTCGCCTACGGCGGCAACGGTCCTCTCCACGCCTGCGGAATCGCTTCCCGTGCCGGAATCTCGCGGATCCTCTTCCCGCCGTTCGCCTCGGTGTTCTCCGCCCTCGGCGCCAGCAACCTCAACCCGCTGCACATCCACGAACGCAGCGCCTACATCGTGCTCTACGAACCGATCGGGCGGTCGCTGTTCGATGACTACGAGCGGTTCAACGGCTACGTCGAGGAGCTCGAACGCCGCGGCCGTGAGGACCTCGTGCGGCAGGGCTACGACGGTGACAAGGTCAAGCACCGTCTGGAGATGGACATGCGCTACGGCAACCAGCTCGTCACCACGGCGGTGTCCTTCGACATCAACCGCATCGAGAACGTCGGTGATGTGCTCGGCGTTATCCGCAAGTTCTCCGAGATCTACGGGGATCGCTACGGTGAAGGCACACAGGCCCCCGAGGCGGGTGTCCGGGTGCAGACGGTACGCGTGGCTTCGTACATCGAAGGTGAGGTCGTGAACTTCGACGACCTCGAGTACGGCGGTCAGCGCAGCACACCCGAACCCGTCGAACGTCGCCTCGTGCACTTCGTCGGCCACGACGACCCGGTCGATACTCCGATCTACGACGCCAGCGCTCTGAGCGCCGACTATGTCGTGCACGGACCCGCCGTCATCACCACGGACAACACGACCTACCTCGTCGAACACGGCTGGCGCATCGAGCCGACGCCGCAGGGCGCCGTCTGGCTGCTCAGCGAATCGACGCTGAGCAGCTCTCCCGCCGACTTCGCTTCGGCCTCCCAAGGTTCGGGCTCATCGCAGAGCTCGGCCGATTCGGACACCTCGTCAGCACTTGTCGAGTAAAGGAGCAGGACAATGACGACTACAGATTCACCACAGATCGCCCACACACACTCGCACCCGACTCCGGAGACGCACCTCACCGCTGAGGAGCAGGAATGGGTCAATGCGTTCATGAACGATACGACGCTGTTCTTAGGCCCTGATCCGGAGATCATGCGTGAGCACAGCATCGCCGAGCGCACCCCGCTCGAGACGCGGATCCTCGCCAACGACCTCGACCCGCTGGTCGCCGATCGGATCCGCCGGCGCTTGGCCGGAGCGCTGGACGAAGCGTTCGAGATGTGCGAGAGCATGGGTGCTGCACCCGGCGCGAAGTGGGCCGACCTCTCCGTTGCTGTGTACACGGCCTCCGGCGATGTCGCCTATATGTCGAACCGCGGAGTCATCGCGTTCTCCGCTGTTCTCCACCACCCGATCCGCCACATCATGAAGTACTGGAAGGATGAGCCGACGGTCGGCATCAACCCCGGTGACGGCTTCTTCCACAACGATGCGCGCTTCGGCATGGTCCACAACACTGACCAGTCGATGCTCGTGCCGGTGATGCGCGAAGGCGAGGTCATCGCCTGGGTCGGTGCGACGATCCATGAAGGCGAGAACGGTGCTTGTGAGCCCGGCGGTATGCCGTCCGGCTCGGAGACGCCCTTCGACGACGGTCTGCGCGGCTCCCCGATGAAGATCGTCGAGCGCGGCAAGCTGCGCCGCGACCTCCTCACCTTCCTCCAGCACTCCACCCGCGACCCGAAGCTCATGCTCGCCGACATCAAGGTGAAGATGGGTGCTGTCAAACGCGTGATGGACATCGTCGATCAGTCGATCGAAGAGTTCGGAGTCGAGACCTTCGTGGGTTCGATCCGGATGACCGTCGAGGACGTCGAAGAGGAAGTGCGCCGTCGCATCAGCGAAATGCCCGACGGCACGGTGACGGTCAACCAGTTCGTCGACTCGACGCTGAAGGAGAACATCCTCATCAAGTTCGCCGCGAAGGTCACCGTCAAGGGCGACCGGCTCATCGTCGATCTGCGGGGCACCGGACCGGAGATCATCAACCGGGCGATCAACTCACCGTTGGCATCGACGAAGGCGTTCCTGTCCCAGGCGATCCTGTCCTACTGGTGGCCGGACCTGCCGCGTTCGACCGGAGCCCTGTCTCCCATCGAGGTCATCTCCGACGAAGGCACCTGGGCCGACTGCAGCTACGATGCTCCGACCGGGCAGAACCTGCAGGCTTCGTTCCGCGCCTTCAGCGCCCTGCAGATCGCCTATGCGAAGCTCCAGTTCTCTGTCACGGAGAAGTATGCGAACGTGCTCGCCCCCTGGTTCAACCAGATCAACAACTTCCTCTGGGGTGGAACCACGCAGCATAGCGAACAGGTCGGCAACCTGTGTGCTGACCTCAACGGAATGAGCGGCGGCGCGAAGCCCTTCCAGGACGGTGAGGATGCCGTGGCTCCTCTGTTCTGCGCAATGGCCGACACCGGTGAACAGGAAGTCATGGAGGAGGAAGTGCCGTTCCTCCAACTGGTGAGCAAGCGCGTGGTGCGCGACAACCAGGGCTTCGGCAAGTTCCGCGGAGGCATGGGCTACGAAATGATCGTCGCCGCACGGAACACACCGAACTGGGGCTTCATGACAGTGACCTCCGGTGCGAAGTTCTCCTCCGTGGCCGGACTGTTCGGCGGCTACGGCTGCCCGACCTACCCGCTGGCGATGGTCAAGGGCATCAACATCTTCGACATCGTGAAGAAGGACCCTTCGCAGTTCGACCTCTCGATGGAACGGGTGATGAACGAGCAGCCCTTCGAAGGCGGGAAATACCAGACCTACCACATGGGTCTGCAGTTCGACGTCGCGCAGGAAGGCGAGCTGTACATGATCGCCCAGGGTGCCGGCGGCGGCTACGGAGATGTGCTCGAACGCGATCCGGAGAACGTCTTGGAGGATCTGCGCCTCGACCGGATCTCCGACCGCGTCGCCCGGGACATCTACCGGGTGGCCTGGGATCCGGAGACCTTCGCCGTCGACGCCGAAGAGACGCAGCGGATGCGTGACGCCGAGCGTCAGGCACGACTGAAGCGATCCAAGCCCTACGCCGAGTTCGTCAAGGAATTCGTCAAAGAGGAACCACCGGCAGATGTGCCGTACTTCGGCTCCTGGGGCCAGGAGAACGACGAACATCTCTACGCCACCGTCTGGGGCCACAACGGCCCCGAGCGGGTGGAGGGAACCGTCGATGAGATCCCGCTCATCACCGTGCCCAACCGGCACGTGGTGAAGATCGGCCAACTCGAGGAACGCATCCGCGAACTCGAAGAACGCTACGAAGAGGTCACCCAGCACCGGACCTGAGTCCGGCCGGACCTCCCGGAACCGGCACCCCGATTCAGGGGTGCCGGTTCCACCGGTTCACAACCCCGCACCGATGAAAGGAAGCATGATGTCCGCCCGACTCACCGCGCTGCTCGAGACCACCGATGGTCCGCCCAAACTGCTCCTCGACGCCGCCGCCTACGCTCAGCACGTGATCCTCCAGGATCGGCCCGTGCCCTGGCACGATGCCACCGCATTCTCCAACCATCTCTCCAGCATACAGTCGCTGCTCGGATCCGACATCGTGCTCATCCGCCTCGACGACATGCTCGCCGAGGAGATCGAATCGAACTCGGCACTGCGCGAGGCGATGACAGCGAAGACCCGCAAGGGCTTCGCTCTGCGTGCCCTGCTCAGCGATGAGAAGCTGCGTGAAACCGCTCAGGCCCTCGTCCGCACCGCTGCCGAGACCCAGCGCAGCCCCGTCGTCGTCCAACTGCCGTCCCCGAAGGCGCTGCTCTTGGCCGCGGATGCGGCTGCCGCGCCGGGCAGCGGACACGAGTTCGATGACGATGATGCCGAGAATGCCGCCGTGTACGGCGCCGATTGGATCCGCGGCTTCGCTTCGGTCGGCATCGAAGGCATCATCTTCGACGAACGCAGCCACCTCTGTCCCGCCGCGGTCTACCAGCCGATCACCAACACCACCGAGCACTTCGGAGTGCTGCTTGGCCACCGCCACGACGAGACTCTGTACTTCAATCCGAGCACAGAGATCCCGATCGCAGATCCGGAGATCTTCACCGGCACCGAGGCGGCCGTCACCGGATCTGTCCTGTTCGCTGAGATCCCCGCCGAGGCGGTTCCGGAGACCGTTCTCGAACGTCTCACCGCACTGCGGGAGGGCCAACCCGTCAGCTGAATTCGAAATCTGACCCGCGGTGACAACGGCCGTCCTCGCCCACCCCGGCGGGGACGGCCTCTTTCGGTCGCCTCGGCGATGGTGTGCTTATATGGGAGGCACGCACCGGCCGAGTGCGCAGAACGGTTCGCACGATTGAGCGATGATGGGTCCGGCGATGCCAGAGAGGAGACGGACATGAGCGCACAGACATCTGGGAACGCACACCCAAGGAAGACGCGCAGCACTGCACAGAAGGCCCTCATCCGTTCAGCCCTGGAAACTGAGACCCGTTTCGTCTCGGCCAAACAGCTCCACCGCCGGCTCGAGGACGAGGGGGCCAGCGTCGGTCTGGCCACCGTCTACCGGCAGCTCAATGCCCTCGCCCGAGGCGGCGCCGCAGACACGATCACCATTGCCGAGACTCAGCTCTTCCGCGCTTGCTCACAGACCGAACACCATCATCATCTCGTTTGCGAGAACTGCGGCACCGCTGTTGAGATCGACCCGCCCAGCGAAGACTGGATGCGCAAGGTCGCCGAGAAGAACGGCTTCGAGGTCACCCATCACGTGTTCGAGATCTTCGGCCTGTGCGCCGACTGCCGGGGCGGCAGCCGCAGCCGGGTGACGACAGAAGGCACTTCAGCTCGGTGAAACCGCAACAGCTTGGTGCAGGGATCGAGCTGCTGCAGGTTCACCAAGCTGGAGCCGGAAAAGACCGACTCAACTGCGGCGGGCGGAGTCCCAGGCGGGGAACTCGTCTACGTACTGCAGCCAGGCCATCGGCCCGGCCAGTAGCTCAGCGTCGGTGAGGACCGCACTCTCGAGTGCTGAGCACAGCCCCGCCTCGTCGAGGTCGATGCCGATGAATGCAAGATCCTGGCCGAGCGCCAGCAGCTCGGCACCATCACCGGGCAGAGGATCAGCCGTCAACGGTGCCAGCGTGAGCAAGGTGCCCGTCTGATCCCAGTGCGCTGTCACATAGGGCCGCGATGCCAGTTTGGCGAATCCGGCAGAGCGGACGATCCGACCCCAGCAGCCCCTCCCGAGCGCGGCCTCGAGCACCGCCTGCAGCCGCCGGGGATGAAAAGGGCGCGGCTGCTCGAAGCGGCACGCGCGGACTCCTCCCGAGTGGACCGGCGGCCGAAACTCCGAGTTGAGTATCGCCGTCCAGCCCGCGGCAGGAGGTCGGTGCCCGAACTGCCAGCACACCGGCTCATGCACCGCGCCGTCGCGCAGGAGAAAGCGCTCGGCCTCCGGTGCCAGGTGCGCGATCAGCCCGATGGCCGCCTCGGCCCCGGCCGAGTCGGCAGCATCGGGCGCCAGCAGAGCAAGTGTCGAGGCGAATTCGATCTGCGCAACCAGGGCTCCGGCGCGCGCTTCCGAATCGAGATCGCTGCGCAGGCAGGCAAGGTCGAGCACGCAGACGAGGTCGGTGAGCACGGCTCGCGTGTCGGGAGCACTCAGAGCTCCGATGATCTCCGCACAATCCGCGTCCTCCCCGTATTCGAGGACGAACCCGTGCACCCCGGATGTCATTCCGACCAGATCGACGAGGCGGTCGATCGCCTCGATGCCCTGTTCCGTCTGCTCCGCGGGCACGAAGACAAAACCGCGATCCCTGGCCAGACCCATCGCATAGCGCCTGCGCTCAGCCGCGCAGAGTCCGACGACGGCGATCGCTTCGATTCCGTCGACGATGGGACTCCGGCCGCGTTCGTCTGATCCCTGCATTCGCTTCCCTTCGCTGGAGAACATAGTATCATCTCTAATGATACTCATTCTCACTAAGGAGTCGCATCCATGAAGGTTGGTCGTTCGCTGCGTTCGCTGAAGTCACTGCCCGGTTCGCAGGTGGTCCGCCGCCGCGGCCGCGTCTACGTCATCAACAAGAAGAATCCTCGATTCAAGGCCCGTCAGGGCTGAGCCGGGTTCGAATCGCTTCGAGCTCGGCTGCAGTGTCGAAGTCGCTCACTACCTCCGGGTCCACAGCGACCGCGACCGGCTCGAGTCCCGCGAAGAGCAGCTTCACCGCCCCATCCGTCGGGTCGCCGATCTCCGTGAGACGGGCACGCAGCAGCCGAGTCGGCCAGGCCGCGCAGAGGAACTGCGTCTTTCCCCGATCGTCGGCGCCCGTGGCCGGACGTCCGGTGGCACGACACGCAGAGATGAGCTCACCGAGGTGGCCCGCCGTGATCAGCGGCATGTCCCCGGCCAGGACAAGGGTGACATCGGCCGTCTCGGCCGGAAAGTCCGCCTCAGTCGGCATTGCCGCAACCGCGGCTGCGATCCCGGCCAAAGGGCCCGCGAACTCGGGTTCTTCCCGCACGACGCGGACGCCTTTCTGCTCCGCCGCCGAGAGTCCGTCTGCTGGTCCGGCCACCCACACCTCGGCGTCGGCTGCCGCACCGCGGATGCTCTGGAGGATCCGGGAGATCGTCGACCGTCCGTCGACCTCGACGCCGGGTTTGTGAATACCGTCGAAGCGTCGCGAGCGACCGCCGGTGAGAATGATCGCGTTGACCGTCATGCCTCGATCGTACAGACCGCGGATACCGCACTCAGCACCTTGAAGACAACGAAATCCGCAGCCCATCCTCGGCGAATCGGCGCTACTCTGGGCAGGAACACACCCACATCGCGCACGCACCGTCGAGTGCCCGGAGGAAGATCATGTCGAAGTTCGATGTCGTCGAAGCGTCCGTCGCCGATCTGCGAGCCGCCCTCGAGGACGGCCGCACCACCTCGGTGGAGCTCGTCGAGGCCTATCAGGACCGGATCGCCGCTTACGACGGCCCCGAGACCGACACGAAACTCAACTCGGTGATCGTGACCAATCCGCAAGCCCTCGCCGAGGCGGCCGCCTCCGACGAACG
Source organism: Brevibacterium sp. FAM 27836 (assembly GCF_051351055.1). Classification (NCBI taxonomy): domain Bacteria; kingdom Bacillati; phylum Actinomycetota; class Actinomycetes; order Micrococcales; family Brevibacteriaceae; genus Brevibacterium; species Brevibacterium sp. FAM 27836. The sequence goes on along the minus strand of NZ_CP195711.1, from coordinate 2,290,266 downwards.
GCGCGCCGCGGGACAGACGCTCGGCCCCCTCGACGGGATTCCGTACACCGCGAAGGACAGCTATATGGTCGCGGGCCTCACCGTGGCCTCCGGATCCCCGGCCTTCGCCGATCTCGTGGCACAGAAAGATGCGTTCACGATCGAACGGCTGCGCGCCGGCGGCGCCATCTGCTTGGGTCTGACGAACATGCCGCCGATGGCCAACGGCGGAATGCAGCGCGGACTCTACGGACGCGCCGAGAGCCCATACAACGCTGACTGGCTGACCAGCGCTTTCGCCTCCGGGTCATCGAACGGCTCGGGCACGGCCACGACGGCGAGCTTCGCGGCCTTCGGCCTCGGCGAGGAAACCTGGTCATCGGGCCGAGCCCCGGCGTCGCACAATGCGCTCATCGCCTACACCCCCTCTCGCGGGGTCATCAGCGTGCGCGGAAACTGGCCGCTCGTGCCGACGATGGACGTCGTCGTCCCCCACACTCGCACAATGGCCGATCTGGCGGAGGTCCTCGACGTCATCGTCGCCGACGACGAACAGACTCGCGGGGACTTCTGGCGCGTCCAGCCCTGGGTGGAGATCCCGAAGGCGAGCGCGGTGCGCCCGGACTCCTATGCTGCGCTGCTGCCGGAATCGGTCGCGGCGGCACAGACGGTGTTGGCTGGCAAACGGCTCGGGGTGCCGCGGATGTACATCAATGCCGATGACGAGGCCGGGACGAACCCGAACGGCGGCATCGGCGGGCCCACGGGACAACGCGTCGAGACGCGCGCCTCGGTGATCGAGGCCTGGCAGGCAGCGCGAGCCGACCTCGAATCCGCAGGCGCCGAGGTCGTCGAGACCGACTTCCCGGTCGTGAGCAAATACGAGGGCGACCGTCCCGGCGCCCCGACGATCGCGACGCGCGGATTCGTTACCGCCGTCTACCTCGATCGGGAGATCAACGACCTCTCGTCGTGGGGATGGGATGACTTCCTCGCCGCGAACGGCGACCCCAAACTGAACACCCTCGCCGAGGTGGACGGAGCCTTGATCTTCCCCCACCCACCCGGTGCGCTGCCGGATCGCTACGTCGGGTTCGACGATGACATCGCAACCTACCCGGAGCAGGTGCGCACAAATCGCTACGTCTCGGTCACGGAGATCCCCGAGCTCGAATCCGGTGCGCGCGGGCTCGAGGAGACCCGCCGGGTCGACCTCGAGGAATGGATGGATGAGCGGGGCCTCGATGCGGTGATCTTCCCGGCGATGGCCGATGTGGGGCCAGCGGACATGGACGTCAACGAGACGTCTGCGGACCTGGGATGGCGCAACGGCACATGGGTGGCCAACGGCAACCTCGTGCCCAGACATCTGGGCATTCCCTCGGTGACGGTGCCGATGGGCACCATGTCCGATACCGGGATTCCCGTGGGCCTGACGATCGCCGGACGCGGCTGGGACGATTCTGCGCTCATCGAGATCGCCGCAGCGTTCGAGGCGACGGGCGACCGTCGCCAAGTGCCGCCGCGGACTCCGCGGCTGTGAAGGACCCCGGCAGCTGAAGCCTCAGCGAGGTGGCTGAGACCGAAGCTCTTCGTCGTCGAGGACACCGGCCACGGCCGCCACGATGGCGGTGAGGGCGTATTCGCCGCCATCAGGTTCTGCCGGTGTCGCGATCTCCGCGGACAATGCCTGTGCAGCGGCACCGTTTCGCGCGAAGCCCGCGACGAGTTCAAAGCACACCGCAATGGCCGAATACTTCTGCCCCCGTTGTGCGGGATGTGGGTCGAGCAGAGTCACGGCCGTCTCGGTGACAGTCAGCGCCTCGGGTCCCAGCGTCGTCGGTGGGCCAGCCGTCGCAAGCCACGGGTGCGAGGCGTGCAGTTTCAGCAGACTGTGCGCGAAGACCCGCAGATCCGCACGCCAATCCCCCGTTGGGCTGACTTCGGGTCGTTCGATCAGGACGTGGTCGCGGACGAGATCAACAAGTTCCTCCCGGTTCTTCACATGTCGATACAGTGCGGCCGCGGTGCTGTCGAGCTCAGCGGCCACCGCACGCATGGTCACAGCCTCGAGTCCGCGCCGGTCGGCGAGGTCGATTGCGGCCGCCACGATCTCCTTTCGACTCAATTTCGGCGGTCGACCGATTCCACTGGCCGGCTTAGCAGAGCTGTGAGTGTTCGCGTTGCCTTCAGTCATCGTGTTCCTCTCAGCCATCGCAGGCCGCCGCCCAACGTCGCAGCGGCGCAGTCGAGTCGCCGTCGTCGAGACGTGCACCGATCTCGGCCGCGCGCCGCCGATAATCCGAATTGCTGATTGCCTCCTCGACTCGTGACTTCAGTACGTCGCGGTTCACCCGCTTATCGGTGAGCGGTGTGACCGCTGCGCCGAGTTCGTGGGCACGCCGAGCCCAGAAGAACTGATCGGTGTGCAGAGGCAGCGGAATGCCGGGCGCTCCCGCTCGCAGGCAAGCCGCGGTGATTCCGGCGCCGGCTTGGTGCACGACCGCCGCGACCTGCGGCAGCAGCCAGGAATGGGGCACATGTCCGGCTGCGAAGACCCGGTCCGGGGCCGCCTCGGCGAGGTTCTCACCGATCTTTCCCTGCACTATCACTCTGCGGTCGGTGGTGGATTCGACGAATTCAGCGGCGGTCGCTCCGGCACCGGCAGCGGCGTCGACGCTGCCCAAGGTGATGAGGACCGGCGCCGGCCCGGCGGCGAGAAAGTCGACGAGCGGGGACGGAGCAGTCCAGTCCTTATCCTCGACAGGCCACCAGAATCCGTCGAGGCTCAAGTTGCTCGGCCAGTCGCTCGGACGCGGCAGGACCGCCGGAGAGATTCCGTGGTGGACGGGCAGTCCGGCGCGCAAGCGTCGTCGGATCCCGGCAAGACGGCTCTCCTTCGGCAGCCCCAACTCCCTGCGGACGTGGGCGATCGCCCCGTCGATGGGTGCGGGGAAACGTTCGAACAGTCGGCCGAAGCCGCGGTTGAGTACGGGGCCGAGGTGGAGATTCGAAGCGATCATCGGCGGGTAGCTTCGACTCGGCAGGGCGGGCTGCGGCAGAGCCTCGGCCGACAGAATGCTCAACGCTTCGGCGATGTCGTGGCCGTAGGGCGAGATCGGATTGGTGATGACGGCACCGAAGCCACCGTCTGTGGCTGCGGCGAGCGCGGCGCGAGCATGGTCGAGCATGTAGGACCGCAGGTGGGCGAGGTATCCCCGAGCGCCCGGAGCTGAGTCATCGGACTGCGGCGGCGGTTCGAGGGGAACGGTGAACGATACGGATTCGCAGCCGGTGGCAGTCACGGACTGCTCGTAGTCGGCATGAGTGACGATCGTTGCCCGGTGCCCGTCGGCGATGAGTCCCGAGGCGATGCGGATAGCAGGCTCGACGTCGCCGCGGGAACCAGGCGCGAGGACAAGGATCTTCATGAGTCTCCTTTGCGAACATTGTTCACTAAGGATAGCTCAGTGATCGCTGCACAGGTTTTCGGGTTCGGACCCACGGGCCGCGGTGCTTCGACTTCTCAGCGTCCTTCTGCCAGTTCACGTCGCCTCTTCGCGGCATCGCGCAGCTGCTTCCACCCGGTGAGGACGAACCAGACGAAGAACGGGTAGGCAGCGACCCTCTCGATGATGCCGACCGGCAGATTCCAGCTCTCGGGTGCGGCCATGAGCAGGGTTCCGGCGAACCCGAGTGCGCCGAAGCCGACGGTGAGTCCACCGAATTCGGCAGGCCCGATCCACCTCTTCTCCGGCCACCTCGACATCGCGATGCCGGCGGCCAGCAGCCCGAGGTTCTGCACCGCGGCACCACCGAAGCCGAAGACCGCATGCAGGGTGGGGTCGATGTCGGCGGGGACCATCCCGGTTCCGACCAGCAGCATCCCGCCCCCGGCGAGGAGGAAGGAACCGCACCTGCCCCAGACCGTCGGCGCGATCCAGTCGTGCCAGACCAAAGCGATGACCGCGAGGATCGATCCGCCGAGGATGGAGGATCCGTTGACGAGCGGGTGCGCAGGCGAACACACCTCGATCGGGGCGTCGGCGACGGACCATTCCCCGCACCCTGTCACGCCCAGGTGGCTGATCGACTGCCGAACGAACGAATAGGTGCCCTCGGACAGAAGTGCCGCGGGGATTTCGATGAGGATGACGAGCAGACCGGCAAGCACAGCGAGGAGCGCCCATACCCGCTCAGGTTTGGGCGAAACGCGGATGATGCCCGAACCGACCACCTCGGCCCCTCTGTGAGACAACCTCAGATGTCGTTCACGGTATCACCGCCCGAGTCTGAAACCTTCTGGTGAACCGCTGAGAACCCTGGCGTGTCGGGCCCGCGAAGTGGAACAGTATTGTCCATGGTCGATTACACGGTTCTTGCCGAACGCGCCTTCACCCTGCTGCAGGGACACCATCAGGACGAGCCTCTCGTACTGCCGACCGTCTGGGATGCCTGGTCGGCACGCGCCATGGTCGACGTCGGCTTCAACGCCTTGAGCATCGGTTCGCACCCGCTGGCCGATTCTCTCGGCCATGCCGATGGGGAGAACATGACCCTCGAGCAGGCGCTCGAAGGAATCTCGAGGATCACCTCGGCGGTGGACGTTCCCGTCACCGCGGATCTCGAATCCGGCTATGACACCCCGGCTCCCGAACTCATCGCCGGGCTCCTCGAAGCCGGTGCCGTCGGGGTGAATATCGAAGACACGATCCACAGTCGGGGCAGCATGCGCAGTCCCGACGAGCATGCTGCCTACATCTGGAGCCTCCGGCAGGCCGCCGAAGCTCAGCGGGTCCACGTCGTCATCAACGCGCGGACCGACGTGTTCAAATTTCCCGGCGATTTCGATGACCCCACCGCCGAGGCTGTCCGTCGTCTCCGTCTGTGCACCGAGGCGGGCGCGGACTCCGTCTACCCCGTCCGCCTGCCCGATGTCGGCACCCTCAAATCGATCCTCGCCCAGGTCACTCTGCCGTTGAACGTCACCGCTCATCCGATCAAGGGAGCAGTCCCCGAGGAGCTCGACCTCGGCCAGCTCACCGAACTCGGGGTGGGACGCGTGACCTTCGGTCCGCTGCTGCAAGCGGCGCTGACCGACTGCTTCGACGATTTCACCCGCTCCTGGCAATAGGATCCCCGCACTCCCACCTCGTCCACTCGGGCCGCTGTCGTCCCCTGAAGAGAATCCACCCGATAGAGGAGATGCAATGCCGCTCAATCCCCGTGAAGGCCAGCCGATCTGGATTGACTATGTCTGCCAGGACTTCGAGGCCGCCCAGAACTTCTACAACCAGCTCTTCGGCTGGGAATTCACCGACCAGGGCCCCGACTTCGGGCATTACACCATGATCACGAAGGACGGCAATGCCGTCGGCGGCGGCATGCAGGCGATGAACATGGACGGCACCCCGAGCCCGGAGATGCCCACCGCGTGGTCGACCTACCTGCATACTGCCGACATCGCCGGAGTCCACAAGGCCGCGCTGGCCGCCGGTGCCGCGAATGTCGTCGGTCCGATGCCCGTCGGCCCGCTCGGAGAGATGGCCGTTGTCGTCGACCCGACGGGATCGCCCATCGGCATGTGGCAGCCCGGCGAGTTCTCCGGCTTCGACACTCCGCTCACCCCGGGCACGCCGGTGTGGTTCGAGCTCATGACGACGAACTACCAGGCCGCGAACGAGTTCTACGGCACGGTCTTCTCCTTCGACATCACCCCGATGGAGGGGTTCCCCTACTCAACGCACGGCGACGGAGATGATGCCGTGGCCGGAATCTGCGATGCCAGCGAGTGGGCGCGGAATTCCCACTGGCGCACCTACTTCAACGTCGAAGACGCCGATGCGGCGGCAGCGAAGGTGACCGAGCTCGGCGGCAAGGTGCTCGCCGGTCCCGAAGACTCCCCGTACGGTCGCATCGTCACGGTCACGGATCCGGAAGGGGCGACGTTCCAGCTGCAGCAGAACCCGTGACCGGCCACGAGACCGCGGTCGCAGTACGTTTCGGGCCGCTGCGGAAACGGCTCCTCAGCCTCGGGGTCGGGGAGATCGTCGCCGCGGCGGTCTTTGCCGCAGTGCCGTCGAATCTCGCGTTCGTCGCCGCCGACGGCGCCGAGGCGGCACTGTGGTTCGCTGTGGCTCCACTGCTGTCCGTCCTCGTTCAGGGCGGCGTCTATTGGTTGCTTGCCCGGAAACACCTGCCCGCCACGATTCCGCCCCATTTCGCTCGAATCTATCGAGGACTGCGGGTTCTCGATCCGATCGTGATTCTCGGCTGCGGCATCGGCGTCGTTGCCACCTGGCCCGGACCCAGCCTCAGTGCCGTCCTCGTCGTGTTCGTCTGGCTGTTCGCGGCGGCCGAGTACATCAACTACTTCCACATCCGCCTGGCATATCCGTGGCCGGTATGGGTCGGACGGGTCGGACGCAGGTCGACGCCGAGGCTGGTCAGGGACCTCCGCGCGGTCTGAGCCCGCAGGGTGCCGAAGCCAGTGTCCTCAGGACCTCGGCACCACCCCGTCAGCCCCGCAGACCCACCCGCATCAGGCCCGCAGCGCGAGCGCGAATGGCAGCACCGAGGTGGCTCCCGCCCTGCGCAGCAAGCGTGCGCAGACCGTCATCGTCCACCGAGAGACGACCTCGTCATCGACGAGCAGCACCGACTTCCCGGCCACGGCCTCTTCGACCTCGGGCGGGACGACGAAGGCCTCATAGAGGTCTTTGACTCGGAAGGCGCTGTTGACGTCCGGGGTGCCGTGGTCGCCGATCTGAAGCAGTTCACCCCCGTCGGCGAGACGACCGGCCGCAGCGAGATTCTCAGCCAAGGACCGAACGGTCACGGGGCGACGGCCGCTCGGAATCGAGACGACTACCTCGGGGCGAGAATTCCAATCCCACTGAGCAAGCACTTCAAGGCACCACTTGCCGATCTGCCCGGGGACCTCGACATCGGGAGCATCGGAGGCGAGGAATGACCGCAGCGTCTGCCCCTGCCCGAGGTCGGACAGGCGGGCGATCGCACGCCCTTCCTCGGCGAGTTCTTCCGCGGGGATCCGGCCCTTGAGAGGCACGCCGATATTGGCCAACCCGCTGGGCCACGTACTGCGCGGTTCGATGGGCAAGCCGATCTTGTGGAGGTTCCCGGCCGCAGCCTGACGCTGCTCGTCGGAGATCTCAGCGGAGAACCACACACCGGCGCAGTTGTCGCAGCGCCCGCATGGCTGCGGGTCGGGATCGTCGAGCTGCCGGATGAGGAACTCCATCCGGCATTGACCGGTCGCTTCGTAGTCGAGCATGGCCCGGGCCTCTTCGGCGCGGACGGCCGCGACCTTTTCGTATCGCTCCCGGTCATAGGCCCAGCCCATCCCGGTGGAGACGTACCCACCGCGGACCTTGGACACGGCGTCTTCGACTTCGAGGGTCTTGAGCAGCAGATTCAGACGGGACCTCTTGGTTCCGACCAGCGTCTCCAAGCGGGCCACGGACAGGGGGCCGTCCGCCTCGGCGAGGGCCGCGAGCACAGCATTCGCGTCGTTCTGGTTCGGCATCGATGCGGTGGCGAAATACTCCCAGATCTGTTCGTCTTCGGCACCGGGCAGCAGGAGCACATCGGCGGAGTCCGTAGCGCGGCCGGCACGACCGACCTGCTGGTAATAGGCCACGGCCGAGGACGGTGCCCCGATGTGGATGACGAAACCGAGGTCGGGTTTGTCGAAGCCCATGCCCAGCGCCGAGGTGGCCACCAGCGCCTTGAGGCGGTTGTCCTTGAGCTGCTGTTCGAGTTCGGCACGTTCTTCGGCATCGGTCCGGCCCGTATAAGCGCGGACCTCGTGGCCCTGCTCGCGCAGCATCCGGGTGATGTCCTCGGCGGCGGAGACGGTGAGGGTGTAGACGATGCCGGAGCCGGTGAAGTCACCCAGGTGTGAGGCCAACCAGGCGATGCGGGCACTGGCGTCGAGTCCGGGCAGGACCCCGAGCCGCAGCGAGTCGCGGGCGAGTTCGCCGCGGACGACGGTGGTGTCGTCGCCGAGCTGTTCGGCGACGTCGGCGACGACCCGGGAGTTCGCGGTCGCGGTCGTCGCGAGCACCGGGGTGTTCGTCGGCAGTTCGGACAGGATCCGGCCGATGCGGCGGTAGTCGGGGCGGAAGTCATGCCCCCAGTCGGAGATGCAGTGGGCTTCGTCGACGACGATGAGGCCGAGGAAGGACAGCAGCTGCGGCAGCACCTCGTCGCGGAACTGCGGGTTGTTCAGCCGCTCCGGGGAGACGAGGAGGACATCGAGGCTGCCGGCTCTGAGGTCCTCGAGCACGGAGTCCCACTCGGTGACGTTCGAGGAATTGAGACTGGCGGCACGGACACCGGCACGCTCGGCAGCGGCGATCTGGTCGCGCATGAGCGCCAACAGCGGCGAGATGATGAGGCTGGGTCCGGTGCCGGAGGCCCGGAGCATGCGGGTGGCGACGAAGTACACAGCCGACTTGCCCCACCCCGTGCGCTGGACGACGAGCACGCGTTTCTTGCCCTGGACGAGGTCACGGATCGACTCGAGCTGACCGTCGCGGAACTGCGCGCTCGGGTCTGCGGTCAGCTCGGCGAGGATCCGCTGAGCGGAGGCGGCGAAGTCGTCGGGAGTTGCCGAAACGGGCGGGGACGTCGGGATGCTTTCCGTCATGGGGCCAGTCTAGGTGGAGGCACTGACGCGACCCGGCCGGAGGCCCCGTCCTCGACTCAGCGCAGCGCGAGTTCGATGCCGAGCGTTGCGAGCACGCCGAAGAGCACTCCCCACATGATGATCGAGATGACCTGCCAGAAGGCGACGACATTGCGGTTCGCACCGAAGCCGACCATCGCCGAGGACGTGATCTGTGAGGGCAGGAAGGTCTGGCCGAGCAGCGAGACTCCCGGCACGCCGAACTTGTCGAACATGCGCTTGAGCCGTTGCCGTTTCGGCGACTCATCAGGTTCCTTGTTCTTCGTCGCCCTGTCGCGAATGGCACCGGTTCCATAGACGAAGGCGAGCATCGAGATCACATTGCCGATGACGGCCATGAGGATGGCGACGACCGGGTGGAGGCCGATCGCCACACCGATGACCGAGCCGAAGTAGGACTCGACGAAGGGGATGGCGGAGACGAGAAGGATGCCCGCCCACTGCAGCCAGTCGGGAATGGACGCGGCGAATTCCTGGAGGCTCTCGATCATTTCGGACTCCCTTTCCACAGGGTCGATGCTCTGTCTAGTACGGCGTACTAGTACACTGTACTACACTGGCGCATGGCCGCGCCGCGATTCGGCGGTCGCCTGGCATATGGTGGGATCACAAGGGAAGAGGAACATGGCTCGTCGCGCAGAGATCATCGAGGCCGCGATCAGGCTGGCCGAACGGTCGAGCCCCGGTCAGGCGAATCTCAGTGTGAGAGCCGTGGCCAAGGAGGCCGGGATCGGAGCATCGACTCTGCGGCACTACTTTCCCACTCAGGCCGCTCTGCACGAGGCGATCGCGCAGAGCTACATGGAAGTCGCGATCAAGGACTTCTCGATCGACGACGCGGCCCGCGATCCACGGCAGCGTCTCTTCGAGTGCTGCTCCCAGTTCCTACCCTCGCATGAGCATCGCGATCTCCAACTCGATGTCTGGCTGACCATGCACATCAGCGCCCTCGGGCCCGAGCAGCGTACGCGGGCCCGCCGGCTGATCGAACACGGCCATCAGGTCACCTATGACTGTCTCCACAGGTGGCTGGGCCTCCTCGCCGAGGAGGGCCATATCGATCCCGCCGAGGTGCCACCCTCGGCGACCGCCCTGTTCACGATGCTCGACGGACTGAGTCTGCATGCGATCATCGCCCCCGAGCGCATCACCGTCGATGCCGCCCTCGATCAGCTCAGATGGCTGATCGCGAAGCTGCTCGACGGCTGATCACCGCATCGTCGCTGCGGCACGGCGGAGAGCCGCGGTCAGCCGTGCGAGCTTCTCCGAAGCCAGCTTCCAATGGTGCCAGTACAGGGGCACGTCGATGGGCCGGGCCTCGGGGATCTGAACGAGATCGTCGTCGAGTTCGTCGAGCTGGAGCACGGGCAGCATCCCCCAGCCGACACCGGCTGCCACTGCGGTCGCGAAATCGGCGGAGCTCGGCACCACCGACATCGGCGGGGTCACCTCGACTCCCTCGCGGCGGAGGAATGACAGCTGCAGATCGTCGTCCTTGCCGAAGTTCACCATGGGCATCCTCTCCAGGTCCACCTCGGCGCCGGTGCTGTGCCTGGCCAGCAGATGCCTGGTGGCGACGGCGACATAGCGCATCGACCCGAGCCATTCGACCTCGGTCCCGTATCCGCCGACCTGCGCCGAGGTGATCGTTCCCAACACTTCGCCCGAGGTCAGGAGGCCGAGCGCCTTGTCCTGGTCGGCGAGCTCGATGCGGATGACGATGTCATCCCAGCCGGCCGCCTCGGCGAAGATCGGACGAAACCACGTCGCCATGGAATCGGCGTTGACCCCGATCCGCAGCACTGTGGGGATCCGGGCCGCGGTGCCGGACCCGGCCCGGTCGGCGTCGGTCCGGCCGGGTGCATCGATGTCGATGAGACGGTCCATCGTCTCGGCCTCGAGCAGCTCGACCTCCCGGGCGTACCTGAGGACCGCCTGCCCCGCCTCGGTGACGGTGATCGGATTGCTGCGGCGGATGAGCACCTGTCCGAGGCGGGACTCGAGGGTGCGGATGCGCTGACTCGCAGCCGAAGGCGTGATCCCCAGGACGAATGCCGCGCCTTCGACCGTGCCCTCGTCGACGGCCGCGGCGAGCGCCTTGACGTGCTCGATGTTCATGAAGCAATTGTGCATCAGATGAAGATTCTTGTGTTTTTCTTACCCGGCTGCGGACTCTAATCTTGAGTCCGTGCTCACTCATCTCGTCACCGGACTCCTCACCGGCTGGTCGCTCATCATCGCCGTCGGACCTCAGAACGCTCTCCTGCTGCGGCAGGGCATCCGGCGTGAGCACCTCGGCGTCGTCGTCACTATCTGCATCGTCGCCGACGTCCTGCTCATCGGAGCGGGCACGGTGGGCATCGGCGCGATCGTGCTCTTGGCGCCATGGGCTCTGGAGATCCTGCGCTGGCTGGGCGTGGCCTATCTGCTCTGGTTCGCGTGGACCAGCCTGCGCTCGGCACGCGCTGCCACCGGGCTCGAAGCGGACACCCAGCAGCGCAGCCTCAAGTCGGTCATCCTCACCACGCTGGCGCTGACCTTCCTCAATCCCGGTGTGTACATCGATACCGTCGTCATGCTCGGCAATCTCGCCAATCAGCAGGGCGAGGGCAACGTCTGGCCGTTCACGCTCGGGGCCATGCTCGGTTCGATGAGCTGGTTCCTCGCCATCGGCTACGGCGCCCGCGGACTCTCCCGGTACCTGGCCCGGCCGCGAGTGTGGCAGGTCCTCGACATCGTCATCGCGATCGTGCTCATCATCCTCGCGCTGCGGCTGGCACTCGGGTAGGCACGGCCGGCCATGTCAGGGCCGGCCGGTAGCCTCACCGACATGGATCCCCGCATCGATCTGCCGCTGCGATCAGTGAACAAGCACGCTCTGTCGCCTCCGGAGCTGAGTCCCTGGCTGCGCGAGCTGCCGGCCGTCCGCAACGTTCTGGAGGGATTCGAGTTCGAACGCACGACCGTCTTCGTCGGCGAGAACGGTTCGGGCAAGTCCACGATCATCGAAGCCATCGCTACGGCCCTCGACCTGCCGCACGGCGGTGGCTCCGACTGGGAGAGGCGCGATCACGCCGAGGCGCCTCCCGAGCTGAGCGACCACCTGCAGATCATTCGCGGAGCGTCAGCTGACCGCGGCGGCTTCTTCCTCCGCGCCGAGACGATGCACGAGAACATGGCCTACCTGCTGGACGTCGGTTCCATCCGCGGCCGCCAGTACGCCCAGCGGTCACATGGCGAGATGTTCGTCGACCTGCTCACGGGCAGATTCATGGGGCTGGGGCTGTGGATCCTCGATGAGCCGGAGAGCGCGCTGTCCTTCACCGCTTCGCTCACTCTTCTCCAGCTCATCCGCGAACGCCAGCGCAACGGCCTGCAGACGGTCATGGCCACGCATTCTCCGATCCTCGCCCGAGCCGAGGGGGCGAAGCTCGTCGAGGCCGGGGAATGGGGGCTGCGCGAGTCCACGTGGGAAGACCTCGACATGGTCGACCACTGGCGCCGCTTCCTCGACGACCCGCAGCGGTACCTTCGCTACCTCGACGACTGACCGAGGCGACCCCTTCCGCCGCGCCCGGCCCAGCACTACAAGCTCAGACTCGGGTGCAGCTGCGTGAGCGTGACCATGCGTTTGCGGCTGCACACGACGACGGTCGCGGCCAGGGCGATGAGCGTCATCAGCAGCAGAACCACCGCCGACTGCCCGGCGATGAACATGTCGCCGCCGGCGATGAGTGTGCGCAGTCCGTTGACCGCGTGCGTCATCGGCAGGAACGGCGAGATGATCTGGAAGATGCCCGGCGCCGTCTCCACGGGATAGGTCCCGCCCGCCGAGGCGATCTGGATCATCAGCAGCACGAGCGCGATGAGCCGCCCGACTCCTCCCAGTGCGGCCACACACAGCTGGTGGATCGCGTGGAAGTTCGCGGCGATGAGCACCGAGAACAGCAGGGTCCACAGCCATGCTCCTGCCGAGAAGTCGAGGGCGAAGGTGAGCACGAGGTAGAGCACTGCGACCTGCGCTACTCCGAAGAGCAGACCCGGCACGTATCCGGCCCAAGCGATGCGCGAAGACTTCGCCGATGAGGCCAGGGCACGATAGGGAATCGCGTTGAGGACCATGTAGGTGATCATGCCGCCGATCCACAGCGCCAGAGACACGAAGAAGGCTGCCAAGCCCTCACCGTAGGCGTCGACGGCGTTGTCCTCGGCCTTCTCCGCATCGACCGGCACGGCCACGACGTCCGACCGGTGGTCGCGATCGTTCTTGTCGTACGTCGGGATCTGCTCAAGCCCCTTCTCCAAACCGTCAGCGAGTTCCTCGGAACCGTCGACGAGCTTGCCCGCACCCTTGTCGAGTTCGGTCGACCCGTCGACGAGCTGCGAGGAGCCGTCCTTGAGGTCATCGGCTCCGTCCTTGGCCTTCGCGGTGCCGTCCTTGAGTTCGACGGCACCGGAATGGAGATCATCGGCTCCCGTGGCGAGCTTGCCCGCCCCGGCATCGAGCTTGATCAGGCCGGAATGGAGGTCGTCGGCTCCAGTGGAGACCTTCTGCGCCCCATCGTCGAGCTGACCGATCTTCTTGTCCGCGGCCCTGATCTTCTCCATGACGGAATCGACGGCGTCGGTCACCGGGCCCTCGAGGCGCTTGGCTTCGTCCTTCGCATCGGAGGCACGCGTGTGCGCACTGTCGAGATCCTCGCCGAGGCCGTTCATGTCGTCCGCGAGTCTCTGCACATTCTCATCGTCCGGATAGTCCTTCTGCAGCTGCTTGATCCGGTCGTCCATGTCCCCGCGCACGGTGGTGCGAGCATCATCGAAGTCGCCTTCGGCACGTTCGAGCTTCGGCCGGGCCCCGTCGACGAGGTCATCGGCCTTGCGCTTGAGGTCCTCCGCCTTGTCCGTGGTCTCATCGGCGACGTCACGGAGCTCGGAGGTGCCGTCGGCGACCTGGCCGGCTCCGTCGGCGAGTTCGCTCGAACCGTTCTTCGCCTCGGTCGTCGACTTCGCTAAGGTATCGGCGCCGTCGGCGAGGTCGCCGCTGCCCTTCTTGAGCTCCCCGGCGCCGTCGTCAAGATCGCCGAGTCCCGTTCTCAGCGTGCCGACGCCCTTGTCGAGCTCGGTCGTCCCGTCGACGAGCTGACCGGTTCCGTCGTGGAGTTCGACCGAACCGTCGTGGAGCTCCGCCGCCCCGTCTGCGGCCTTCTTCGTCTCCGCGTGGATGTCATTGAAGCCAAGGTAGACCTCGTTGACGTATTCGGACGTGGTCGTCTTGTTCAAACCCGAATTGATCTCATTGAGCACAGTGCCGGCCACTTGGCCGACGATGAAGTTGTGGGCGTCGTCGGTGCGCAGCTGCAGACCGGCCCGTTCCGGATCGTCGCCGCCGGTGGACACCAGGGCCTGTGAGAAGTCCTTCGGGATCTCGAGGATCGCGAAGTACTTGCCTTCGGACAGGCCCTTGTCGGCTTCCTCCTGGCTCGTCTCGGTCCAGTCGAATCCGCCCTCGCCCTTCGGGGTGATCTCATCGACGAGTTCATCGCCGGCGTGCAGGGTCTCGCCGTCGGAATCCGGCTTCTCCGCCCCGACGTCCTCGTTGACCACTGCCGCCTGCAGCTTGTCGAGATGGTCGGTCGGGTTCCAGTTCGAGGCCAGGTAGAGGCCGCCGTAGATGGCGGGGATGATGGCGATGACGATCATCGCCAGGCGCGTGATCGTGTGTCGTTTGAACCGTGAGAGCTCTAGCCAGGGAAGGGAGAACATACGGGAATCTCCTCGGGATCGAAATCGTGGTGGAGGACTGTCAGTGCGGATGGGGCCGCGGTCGGAACGCAGCCGGGAGCCGCCTCGGCGAGTGCAGGCGACGGTGCGGACATCGTCAGTGCCGCGATCGACTGTGGGGTCTCTGGCTGACGGGCAGCTCGAGTTCGACGACCGCCCTCGGCTCCGCGTGGGGTCCGAGTGATCGCTGTGCGATGTCGAATTCGCCGGCGTCCTCGCAGGAGACGATGACCGTGAGCGGCTTGTCCGGCTCTCGAGTCTTCCGCAGCTGCTGGTAGACGAGGATCCCCGCCCAGGCTCGCGCCCGGTCGGCTGATTCGCGCAGGTAGTCGATGTTATCGATGACGACGACGGGCGGTCGGCTCAGGCAGGCCAAGCCGAATTCGAGGAAGAACTTCTGCAGCTCGCTCAGTTCCGAGACGAAGACCTCTCCGTCGTCGTCGATGAGGAAGTCTGCCCGCTGCGCATCTGTGGTCGAGAACGTCCCTTCGGGCTGTTCGTCGATGAAGTCCGTCGCCGACTGCAGAGTCTCGCGGAACAGGCCGATGATCTCGCGCAGCGATGACTTCGACACCCAAGGCTTATACCAAGGCTGCAGCATGATCTGGCGTTCGGCGACGTGCTGGGCCACAGTGAAATCGTTCTCGAGGTCGGTCAGACCCTCGACATGTCCGACCGCGACCAGGCCGCGAACGGCGCGGGCCCGTTTGCGGATGTCGAGTTCGCCGAGGCGGCCCTCCCCCGCCGAGACCCGCATCCGTCCAGCGAGGGACAGGAGGAAAGAGGTTTTTCCGCTGCCGGCGGGACCGCGGACGATCGCGAGTCCGCCCTCCGGAATCTCGAGGTCGATGTCGTCGAAGACCTCGCCCTGCTTGCCTGACAGGGACCAATTGCGCACTGCAATCGACTGCTCGTCGCTGTCCGTGTCCTCGGCGAGAGTCTCTGTGGTGCTCTCCATGGCCATGGCTCCCAATCGTCCGTTCCCACGTGTCTGTGCGGGCTTGTCTGTCCTCGCGCCGACCCTCAGTGCCTCCGGGCGCCGACGCGCCGCTTATGTGACTGCAGACTACGCCACCGGAGGGGAACGGCGGCATAAGGAGGGGCCGACAGACTTCAGGTTACTCATAGGTAACTCTAGCGGATCGTCTCACGAATACGGGCTCAGAAAAAGGCGATTGTCGGCAATCGCACACCATCGCCTCCGCCTGCGGGCGCGATTCGGAGTCCGCAACGTCTCCTGTGCAGCTGCGGCACGATGCGGAGTACTAAGGTTGAAAGGAACGAATACGCAGATGGGAACGAATACGCACATGAGGACGAGGAGCGGATGAGCACGGCGGATCGCGGTCTCACGCAGCTGCACAGGGCCTGGGGCCTGAGCCCGTCGACGCTCGCACCCGGATGCTTCGCCTCGGTGATGGCCACCGGCATCGTCGCGGTCGGCGCTCAGCTCAAGGGGCTGCACCTGCTCAGCGTCGTCCTGTTCTGGCTGGCTGTCGTCCTCTACCTGTTCTTCATCGCCCTATCCCTCATTCGGGTGGTCCGCTACCGGGATGACCTGCGTGCCGACCTTCACAATCCCAGTCGCGCCTTCGGGTTCTTCACTGCTGTGGCGGGCACGAATGTCCTGGCCACAGCGCTGATCGGGCTCGGGGTGGTGCAACCGGCGCTGGTGCTCTTCGGCATCGGCGCCCTCTTGTGGCTGATCCTCGGGTACGGAATTCCGTTCACTGCGATCCTCGGCTCGAACATCCACCCGGTGTCCAAGGAAGTCAACGGCACCTGGCTGGTCTGGGTGGTGGCGTCTCAGTCCGTGGCCGTCGTCGCCTCGAGCCTGGCGATCGAAACCGCGAACACCGAGTTCTCCTCTGCGGGCTTCGTCGTCTTCCTCACCCTGGTCGCTGTGGTGATGTGGGCCGTGGGATTGGCGCTCTATGTCGTCTGCTCGGTGTCGATCTTCGTCAGGGTTCTGCGGCATCGATTCGGGCCTGAAGACCTCGACGCCCCGTACTGGGTGACGATGGGGGCCTTGGCGATCACGATCGTTGCGGGATCGCGGATCCTCGAACTCGAGGCCTCGCCGATCCTTGATGCCACACGCATGGTCGTCGGCGGATCGTCGACGCTGCTGTGGGCCTTCGCCACCTGGCTCATCCCGGCTCTCGTTCTGGCCGGAGCGTGGCGGCACCTCATCCACCGGGTGCCGATGAGCTACTCGGCGGGTCTGTGGAGCATGGTCTTCCCCCTGGGCATGTACGCGGTGGCGAGCATGTTCCTGGGCCGCTCGGATCGGTTGCCCGCGATCGAGTGGATCGGTCAGCACTGGTTCTGGATCGGCTTCGTCGTGTGGGCGATCGTCTTCGTCGCGATGGTCGTGTCGTTCGTCCGGACCGTCCGCCCCCGGTAGGCGCCCGCGAGCGTCACCGCCTCTCGCAGGCGGCACAACGCCCCGCCGACGTCATCTCATACCGGTGCAACGGTGCGAGATGGCGCCGGCGGGGCGTGATGGTCCCGCAGCTGAACGACATGTCCTCAGCGAGACGTGATTGCCGGAGTGCGACTCAGGCGTCGTAGCGCTGTCCCTCGGGCTTCGAAGGCATGATGTAGAGCACGATGAGGACGATGCTGCCGATGCCCGTCAAGGACAGAAGGTACAGCAGACCTGAGTAGTTCGCATCATGAAGCCGGCGCCAGGAGATGGCGATCTGCGGTACCAGAGTAGCCAGGACGAAAAGCCCCATGAGCGTTCCACCGATCCCCATCAGAGCCAGGCTGGCCCCGGACGGCCCGGAGAACCCATACGGATCCGCCGATGCCGAAACCGACATCATGACCACCCCGATGATCAGCAAGATATACGGAATCAGAGCACCGAGACCGGTGAACAGAGACGCGAACCAGAACTCGCTGCGCGAGGCCCGGCCGTTGAACTTCACGTAGTTCTTGAAGAAGCGCTTGACGGCCTGGCCGAAGGAGGCGCCGTAGAGCGGGAGGGAGAGGTCATCGGGGTGGGCGGCACCGCGCGGCGCTCCGCCGAAGCCCTGCTCACCGGGCATTCCGGCGCCCGGCATTCCCTGACCGGGGACCCCGGAA
This sequence comes from Brevibacterium sp. FAM 27836, assembly GCF_051351055.1. Classification (NCBI taxonomy): domain Bacteria; kingdom Bacillati; phylum Actinomycetota; class Actinomycetes; order Micrococcales; family Brevibacteriaceae; genus Brevibacterium; species Brevibacterium sp. FAM 27836. The sequence continues at coordinate 2,272,703 of NZ_CP195711.1, read as the reverse complement.
CCTGAGTTGTATGCTGCATTCGCGTCGTAGGACATCATGACCTTCGTATTTAGAGGATTGTTCAGGATCAGCAGCTCCAATTGTGCACCAAAGTCCGCCTCTGCCCCTATTTCCCACGGTTTCAGATCTGCAACACGCCTCTTCGTTCGCCCAACGGCCCTGCCTCGACGACAGCAGCGGCATCCCGAACGCGAACCTTCGAAGACAGCAGCGGCGCCCGAGGATCTGTCCTTCGGGCGCCGCTGGGAATGTCTCGATGCCTCAGGCATCGCCCCCGGTCAGAGCGTATGCTTCGTCGACCGGAGCTTCGTCGATATGGCCGTCGACGCGACGCAGCGTCTTCCAGCCCACCGAGATGACGACGACCGACAGCAGCACGGCTCCGGCTCCGAAGAGGTACGGAGAACCGGCCCCGATCGACTCGGACACGGCTCCGGCGACGATCGGCGCCACGGCACCGCCGACGAAGCGCACACCCGAGTAGGTGCCCGAAGCCACCGGGCGGGGCAGGTCGCTGACCTCCATCGCCGATTCCGTGAAGACCGTGTTGAGCACGCCGAGGAACATGCCCGCGACGATGATGCAGATGATGATGCCGACGAACGAGTCGACGAGGAACGACATGACACCCAGCAGCACAGCGAGCGCGACGAGGGTGACGATGAGGCTGCGGCGGCGCCCCATCCGCTTGGTCAGCTGCGGAGCCGCAAACACCGAGGTGACCGCCACGCAGATGCCCCAGCCGAAGAAGACGTAGCCGAGTCCCATGGCTCCGAAGTCCTCCATGCCCATCTTTGCTGCGGCCGCTTCGACAGGGAAGGGGCTGTAGGCCAGGAGGATGAAGAAGCCGAAGTTGTACAGCAGCGCGGAGACACCGAGCACAGCCACTCCCGGACGAGCGAGCGCCCGGAATGTGGCACTGAGCCTGATCGGCTCGGCAGACGGTCCGCCCGAGTTCGTGCCTCCCGGCAGCAGCACGACGATGGCGATGAAGCCGATGGCCATGAGGACTGCGGTGCCGAAGAACGGACCGCGCCACGAGATTCCGCCGAGCAGCCCGCCGAGGAGCGGGCCGGTGGCGATACCCACGCCCAGAGCCGCCTCGTAGAGGATGATCGCCCTATCCGCGCCGCCGGATGCGGCACCGACGATCGTCGACAGGGCGGTGGAGATGAAGAGCGCATTGCCCAGACCCCAACCGGCGCGGAAGCCGATGATCTGGTCGACGGAACCGGAGAATCCCGCGAGCGCGGCGAATACGACGATAAGGACGAGCCCGACGAGCAGCGTGGTCTTCGCGCCGATGCGCGAGGACAGGAAGCTCGTGAAGAACATCATGCCGCCGGTGATGAACAGGTAGCTGGTGAACAGCAGCATCGACTGGGCGGGAGAGGCATCGAGTTCAGCCGAGATGGCCGGCAGGATCGGGTCGACCAGACCGATGCCCATGAAGGCGATGACGGCGGCGAACGCAACTGCCCAGACGGCACGTGGCTGATGGAGGATGGACGCTCCCGCCCCGGTGTCGCCGGGTGTTTCGTCTCCTGTGGCTTCGTTGTCTGCTGACGCTCTCATCTGCTGGCCGCGTCCCCTTTCGTGTGGTGCCTTCTGTTGTGAGATCACGGGTGAGACCCGTAGTGGATTCGTCGCCTAGTCCACGTTCGCGTCCGACTCCGGTGCTTCCGCGGATTCGTCGACACTGTCGACCGGATGCCGATCTTTGAGGAAGTCCGAGACCAGCCCGAGCGCCCGATCGACGCTCTGCCGCTCCTCGACGCTGAGCGATTCGAAGTACGGCTGCATCTGATCGATCATGATCGAGCGGTTCTCGGCCAGCCTCTCCCGGCCGGCATCGGTCAGCGAGAACTGCGAGGCGCGCCCGTCGGTGGGGCTCGCCTCCCGGACGACGAGTCCGGCCTCCTCAAGTTTGGCGAGGAGCTTCGTCGCCGCGGGCTGTGAACTCAGGTACCCTTGGGCGAAATGCCCGACGCGAACGGGCTGATACTGCTCGACGACTGCGAGCGCTCGCAGGGCGGCCAAGGAGTTCTCGTTGCCGATCACTCGCCGAAACGCCCTGGTCAGACGCGACGAGACGACGACGAGACGCGATACGAGCTCTGCTGAATCCACATCATCCATAACCTCTTTATATACCCCGGTTATGCATCACAGCAAATCCGGCTCCGCCACGCGCGGAGGTCAGCTTGTGGCGGACGCCACATCCGCCTCGGCGATGGTCGTGCTAATCTGGCCTCACATGTTCCGGGGACGGTGAAATTCCGTACCGGCGGTCATAGTCCGCGACCCGCTGGCATTCGTGCAGGCGGTTGATTCGGTGAAATTCCGAAACCGACAGTCAGAGTCTGGATGGGAGGAGCATGGTGGCCTCGGCCGCTGTGGAGCCGTGCATTCGCATGCACCGCCGTCAGCGTCCGGCCGCTCTGATGGTTGCATCCGCAATATCCTCCCTCCCGGCGAAGGCTCGGGAGGTTTTTTCATGGGCGCGCAGCTCACGGAGGCAGCGGAGTTCACCGAACTCGAATCCGCGGCGATGACCGCGGCCCTCAACGCGGCCCGCGAAGGATTCCGCGGGGCGAATCCGCTCGTGGGCGCCGCAATCCTGACCAACGACGGCCAGATCGTCACCGGCCATCACCGTGGCGCCGGCACTCCACACGCCGAAGTCGATGCCATCACCACCGCTCACGATCTCGACATCGACCTGTCCGCTGCGACGCTGTTCGTCACGCTCGAACCCTGCTCCCACTACGGTCGGACGGGGCCATGCACCGAGGCGATCCGCTCCGCCGGAATCCCGTCCGTCATCTTCGCCGCACCCGACCCGAATCCGCTGGCCGCCGGTGGCGGTGAGATCCTCGCCGAGGCGGGGCTCACAGTGCGTTCGGGACTGCACCGCGCGGACTCCCGCGCTCTCAACGCCCGGTGGGTCTCGGCGATGTCCGAGGGCCGGCCCTTCGTCACGGTGAAGATCGCGCAGAGCCTCGACGGGGCCGTTGCCGCCGCCGACGGGACCAGCCAATGGATCACCTCGGCGCAGTCCCGGGCGCACGCCCATGAGATCCGCTCTCGCGTCGATGCCATCCTCGTCGGCACCGGCACGGCGCTGGCCGATGATCCGCGACTCAACGCCCGCGAAGCGGACGGGACCGCCCTGCCGAATCAGCCGCGGCCCGTCGTGCTCGGTGACACCGAGCTGCCCGCCGAATCCTTCCTCGCGCTCAACCCCGACACCCTCCGGCTGCGCACCCATGACATCGGCGAAGCCCTGGACCGACTGCACGAGGAGAAGGTCCGCCACCTCCTCGTCGAGGGCGGGCCGCGGATCCTCGCCGCCTTCTTCGCCGCCGGTGTCGTCGATGAGGTCTTCTGCTATCAGGCGCCGCTGCTGATCGGCCCAGGCCGGCGCAGCATCGAAGGGCTCAATATCGGCACCCTCAGCGAGGCGCTTCGACTGGTCCCCGACGACACCGAGGTGCCCGCCCTCTCAACGCTCGGCCCCGACTTCCTGCTCCACTTCGCCACAGAGACGACACCACCGGGATCCGCCCCGCCGGTTTCAGGGTCGACAGGGGCAGGGTCGACGGGTTCAGGATCGACCGTCTCAGGCCCACCGGGCCCCTGACGACACGCAGCGGGCCCACCGCTGCCCCACTCGACACTCACTGTTCAGCACCACGACTTCAGCATCACGGAGGCACATGTTCACCGGAATCATCGAAGGACTCGGCACCGTCGAGACCATCGAGCACACGAACGATTCGGCCGCGATCACCATCGATGCCGGCGATCTCGTCGCCGATCTCGACCTCGGCGGATCGCTGGCCGTCAACGGCATCTGCCTGACCTCGACGAGACGGTCCGCTGCGCAGAAGCCGGGACGCTTCACCGCCGAGGTGATGGGCGAGACGCTGCGTCTGACCGGGCTCGGCACGCTGGGCACCGGCGACCGGGTCAACCTGGAACGCTGCACACCCGCCTCGGGGCGCTTCGACGGTCACGTCGTCCAAGGCCACGTCGACGGACGCGGCGAACTCATCGACCGCATCGACCGGCCCGACTGGTCGACCCTGCGCATCGCGGTCCCGAACGACCTCGCTCCGCTGACAGCGGTCAAGGGATCCATCGCCCTCAACGGAGTGTCCCTGACCCTGACCGCCGTGTCCGAACCCTCGGCCCCCAACGCGTGGGTCGAGGTCGGCCTCATCCCGGCCACCCTGACCCACACGACCTTCGGCGAGCTCGAGGTCGGCGCGGCCGTGAACATCGAAGTCGATGTGCTCGCGAAGTACACCGCCCGCCTCCTGTCCTTCTCATCGTCTACGACGCACAACAGCACTCAGCAAGGAGTCGATCATGACTGATTCAGTCGCTCACGCCAGCCGCCTCGACCCGATCGACGCGGCCATCTCCGCCGTCGCCGCCGGCCGTCCCATCCTCGTCGTCGACGATGAGGACAGGGAGAACGAAGGCGACCTCATCATGGCCGCCGAATACGCCGACGCCGCGACGATCGGCTTCTTCGTCCGCCACACCTCGGGCGTCATCTGCGCCCCTATGACCGCCGACCGCGCCGGTGCCCTGCGACTGCCGCCGATGGTCACCGACAACGAGGACCCGAAGGGCACCGCCTACACGATCAGCTGCGACGCAGTGGGAGTGACCACGGGAATCAGCGCCGCCGAACGTGCCGAGACCGGCCGGGTGCTCGCCGCAGCGGCCCCCGATCCGGCAGCGATCTCGCGGCCCGGTCACATCTTCCCGCTCGTCGCGAAGGACGGCGGGGTCCGCGAACGCCCGGGCCACACCGAAGCGGGTGTCGAGTTCGCGCGCCTGGCCGGTGCGCAGCCGGTGGCGATGATCGCCGAGGTGGTCCACGACGACGGTTCGATGATGCGCTTCGACGCGGTCCGTGACTTCGCCGATGCGAACGACCTCGTCATGGTCTCCATCGAGCAGCTCATCGCCTACCTCGATGCCCGGGATGCAGGCGGCGTCGACGAGGCCCCGTCGACGGGGTCTTCCGCACTGACCGGCACCGAGACCTCTGCAACTTCCGCGATGTCCGGCGCCGACGCACAGGCGGGAGACGAGCCCCTGCTTTCGACCGCGGAGGTTCCGCTGCCGTCGAAGCACGGGAGCCTGCGGGCCCGCGCGTTCACGATCGACGGGCACGACCACCTCGGCGTGTTCGCGGGATCGTTGGACTCTGCATCTGACGGTCCGGCGCCCTTGGTGCGTGTGCATTCGGAGTGCCTGACCGGGGATGTCTTCGGTTCGCATCGGTGTGACTGCGGGGAGCAGCTCGACCGGGCGCTCGATCTCGTCGCCGACCGTGGAGGGGCGGTGATCTACCTGACCGGGCATGAGGGCCGCGGGATCGGACTGAGCAACAAGCTGCGTGCCTATGCGCTGCAGGATCAGGGCCGAGACACGGTGGATGCGAATCGTGACCTCGGGTTCACCGATGATGCCCGCGACTACCGTGCCGCCGCAGCGATTCTGCGTTCGCTCGGTCTCACACGCATCCGACTGCTGACGAACAACCCGGCGAAGACGGCAGCACTGGAGAAGCTGGGCATCACGGTCGAGGCGGTGGTCTCGCTCGAGGTCGCCGCCCGCCCGGAGAACACCCACTACCTGGCCACGAAGCGCGAACGCATGCACCATGCGCTCACGCTGCCCGAGGTCACGGGGACTGCCCGCGACAGCGCCGAATCCACCGGGGCCGTCGCCAGCTGACGCTCAGCCGCCGGCCCTGGCGGCACCGATCATACGAAGACCACGACGGGGTCACCGCACTCTCGTCAGGAACGAACCAGGCTCTTCCGAACCCGCACGACAGGCTCACCCGAGCCCTTGAGCAAAGGACATACCCATGGCCCATTCCGGAGCCCCCGCACTCACCGTCGACGCCGCCGATCTGCGCGTCGCCATCGTCGCTGCCTCCTGGCACACCCAGATCATGGACGGACTCGTCGACGGAGCCCAACGCGCCGCCGCCGAGGCCGGTGCCGAAGCCACGCTCATCCGCGTTCCCGGCAGCTTCGAACTGCCGGTCGCCGCGGCACGACTGATGCCGCACTTCGACGCGGTCGTCGCCCTCGGCGTGGTCATCCGCGGTGGCACTCCGCACTTCGACTACGTCTGCCAGGCCGCCACCGACGGCCTCAACCGTGTGGCCATCGACTCCGGCAAGCCCGTGGGCTTCGGCGTGCTCACCTGTGACACCGAACAGCAGGGGCTCGACCGTGCCGGGCTCGAGGGATCGCAGGAAGACAAGGGGCATGAGGCGATGACCGCAGCCCTCGTCACCGCTCAGGCCTTAGCCCCCTACAGTCTCAGCTGACCAGCACCTCTCCCGGTTTCATCGAGAAACAGGTTGAGTGCCGAGACGCGGGAGTGCACCCCCGTTTCTCGGCACTCAACCTGTTTCTCGGCAGAGGCCTCAGGCGCAGCGTCAGGCGCAGCCTCAGGCGTGGCGTCAGGCGCAGCGTCAGAAGAGCTGGCGGATATTCGTCCGTGCGAGGTCGATGAGTTCATCGCCCTTGCCCGACATCACCGTGCGGATGGCGTAGAGGGCGAAGCCCTTGGCCTGGTCGGCGGTGATCGTCGGCGGCATCGACAGCTCCTGCCGCTCGGTGACGACGTCGAGGACTGCGGGCCCGTCGTAGGCGAGGAACTCACGCACCACCTTCGGCAGGTCCTTGGACTTCTCGACGCGGAACCCCTTGATCCCGACCGCCTCGGCGATGGTGGAGAAGTCGGGGTTGTTGAGCTCGGTGCCGAAGGTGACGAAACCGGCGGCCTTCATCTCGAGCTCGACGAAGTTGAGCGAGGAGTTGTTGTACACGACCGTCTTCACCGGCAGCTTGTTCTGGGTGAGCGTGATGAGTTCGCCCAGCAGCATCGACAGTCCGCCGTCACCGGCGAGCGCAATGGTCTGTCGGTCCTCGAACGCTGACTGCACCCCGACACTCTGGGAGAGGGCGTTGGCCATGGAGCCGTGGCTAAAGGAGCCGATGAGGCGGCGCTTGCCGTTCATCGTCAGATACCTCGCCGCCCAGGTCACCGGTGATCCCACATCCGGGACGAAGACCGCATCATCATCGGCCATCTCGTCGATGAGCCGGGTGAGGTACTGCGGGTGGATGGTGCGCTTCGACGGTGTGGCGAGTTCGTCGAGCTCCTTGCGGGTCTTCGCATAGTGCTTGGTCATCGTCTTGAGATGAGAACTGCTGCGGTGACCCTTGATGAGAGGCAGCAGTGAGTCGACGGTATCGGCCACCGTCCCCACCAGGCCGATGTCGACCGGGGTGCGCCGCCCGATCTGGGAGCCGCGCACGTCGACCTGGATGACGGTCGCGTCTTCGGGATAGAACTGCTGATAGGGCAGGTCGGTTCCGAGCATGAGCAGGGTGTCGCAGCCCTTGAGCGCGTGATAGCCGGAGGAGAAGCCGAGCAGACCTGTCATGCCCACGTCGAAGGGGTTGTCGTACTCGACGAATTCCTTGCCGCGCAGGGCGTGGACGATCGGTGCCTGCAGCTTGTCGGCGATGGCGATGAGCTCATCATGAGCGCCCTCGGTGCCGGCGCCGGCGAGGATCGTGACCTTCTTGCCCTTGTTGAGCGCCTTCGCGGCGGCCTCGACCTGGGATTCGGCGGGGATCACGTGCGAGGGATAGGACCGGACCACCTCGGCGGCGGCGCTGATCTCGGTCAGGCCGATGTCACCGGGGATGACGAGGACCGCGACGCCGCGCTTCTCGACGGCCTCGCGCATGGCGATGCGCAGCAGCCGGGGCATCTGCTCGGCAGTGGCCACGTTTTCGACGTAGACGCTGCATTCGCGGAACAGCTCGGTCGGGTGGGTCTCCTGGAAGTAGTTCGAACCGATCTCGTCGCTGGGGATCTGTGCGGCGATCGCCAACACGGGAACTCGCGACCGCTGGGCATCGTAGAGACCGTTGATGAGGTGGAGGTTGCCGGGCCCGCAGCTGCCGGCGCACACGGCCAGCTGGCCGGTCAGTGCGGCCTCACCGCTGGCGGCGAAGGAGGCGGCCTCCTCGTGGCGGACATGGACCCAGTCGAGCTGAGGGTTGACCCGCAGCGCATCGGTGAAGCCGTTGAGCGAGTCTCCGGGGATGCCGTAGACGCGCTGGACTCCGCTGGCCACGAGGGTATCGACGATGTTTCTGGCGACGGTGGGCATTGACTTCCTTCCGTTGAAACACGAACGCCGAGGTAGCTCGTCTGCGTTCCCCGGCGTATGCGTGGACCGCACCGTCAGTCTATCCCCGAGTCCACCGGCTGGATATGTGAGAGCAGTGACAGCGCGAAGCAGCTGGGACGGTCCGGACGTGACAGGCAGATTGCCATATCGACAGGACGTGTAAAGAATTCGCCATTTCTTTTACACGTTCCGCGAATGCAGCAATCGACTTTGCACATGTGGATGCCGACCGAACCGTATAACGATCTGCCTGAACCGAAGGCAGCAGAACTCGAAACGCGTGCTGTATTGAAATCCGCAGTTGAAGCTCGAGCAACTCCGACCTTCGCGATCTGCTCTTCGAGCGCCCATACTGCCGGCTTGCCGATGCGAGGGTCGGCTGGGAGGGCCCTCTCAGGTCCGGGCCGAGAGCACGGTCGCCAGGGTCAGCAGTCCGGCCATGGTCATCGACATCCAGCCGTAACCGCCGATGACATCGGCCAGGGCGGGCCCGGCCACGGGGGCCAGAGCCGTTCCGGCGGTGATGGGGGCGACGAAGACGCCGTTGATGGCTCCGAAGTTCTTCGTCCCCCAACGGTCGGACACGGCTGTGGCCTGGAAGAGGGTCATGCAGCCGCGCACTCCCCCGGTGACCATGGCGATGCCGATGAGCATCCAGATCGGGCTCGGCACCAGCGCCAGCAGCCACAGCCCGAGGGCGCCGGCGGCGAAGAGCAGGACGGTGCGGGCACGCGGACTCGTGTGCCGCTCCAGGCTCGGATAGCCGAAGCGTCCCGCCACCTGACCGAAGCCGACGAGCCCGAGGGCGATCGCGGCGAGACTGTACCCGGCTCCGCGTTCGATGAGGACGGGGATGATGTTGATCGTCAACGCGAAGAGGGTGAAGGTCGCGATGGCCACCGCGATCTGCAGGATGATGAAGCGCGGGTGTCGGGTGATCGTCCGCAGTTCGGCCCGGCTCGGTCGCACCCGGTCCGCGGCCGCTTCGTCGGTCCATCTCCGGTTGAGGAAGAGCAGATGCATCGGCAGTGCCAGGACCGCGAGCAGACCGGCGAGGATGCCATAGGTGCCCCGCCATCCGCAGACGTCGATGAGCCAGGCGATGATCGGCGCGAACACCGTCGAGGCGAGCCCACCGACGAGCGTGATCGTCGTCAGCGGCTTCGTCCGTTCGTTCCCGTACCAGCGGGTGACGACGGCGAAGGCCGGCGGGTAGAGGGTCGCAGCCTGAGCGAAGCCCGCGAGGATCCAAGCGAAGAAGAAGACGACGAGGTTCGGGGCGACCGCCACGAGTCCGAGCGCGATGACGCCGATGAGCGTGCCCGCGCCCATGATCAGTCGCGGCCCGTGCTCGTCGAGCATCCGCCCGACGCGGGGTCCCATGAGCGCCGAGACGATGAGTCCGATCGTCAATGCTGCCGTCACCGTCGTATGGCTCCAGCCCATATCCGCTGAGATCGGGGTGACCGCGACGGGCAGCGAGTAGTAGAGCAGGCCCCAGCAGACCAACTCCGCGATGCACAGGGCGGTCAGTCCTCCGCGCGGTTTATCCGTCGTCATCGTCGCCTTCGCCGAGGAGACGCTCCGTTTCCGTGCCACGGTTCGTCCCCGCACCGAGATCGCCCTCCCCTTCGCCGAGGCGGCTCGGCGTCGGGTTTCCGACCGCGGTCCGCAGTCGGTTCAGTGCCGTGTCCCAGGGGATGCGTTCCTGTTCGAGCCGGACGTTGCCTTCGGCGCGGATCCGGTCGAGGGCACGCAGTTCCGTGCCGGTGAGGTGGGCGAACGTGCCGGTGCTCGGTTTCGGTTCGGGCACCCACAGGTCCCGGTGGGCGAGCAGGTTCGCTTCGTCCATGAGCACGGATTCGACGGCCGGCAGGTGGCTGCGCAGCCTATTGAGGATCGCGAACCCGTGAGAGTCGAGGTCACCCCAATAGATCACTCGGGCGTCGGCAATCCAGTCGAACCGAGCCACCCCGTCGACGGCATAGCCGGAACCATGGACGGCCACGGCGGCCGGCCAGGCGGGCATGGCGAGCACGGATTCGAGGTTCTCGAAGACGAAGACCAACTGCGGGGCGATGGGCAGGCGGCCGAGCTGCGAGATCGGTGCGGTGATGTCATCGAGGCCGGCCAGGCTGATATCGGCCGCCTGGCCGGTGGCCGGAGCGGCGGGCTCCGCCGTGACCCTCAGGGCCGGGTCGAGGATGCGCAGACGCAGTCGCGGTTCGGCGTCGAGGACGGTCACGGCGTCGGCGTGCCCGATTCCGCCGAGGAGTGCGGTGACAAGGCTGCGGTGGGTCTCGAACCACTTGGAGTCGACTCCGCGGATGGGCAGCTGCCTCGGTCGCAGTGTTCCGAGCCGGTGGCCGCGCAGCCAGTCGACGACGTCGAGGACGGTGGTGAACGCGGCGTCGGTCAACCCGAGGATCCGCTTCGCCTGGGACCGAATCGCGGCGGCGAGTGCGTCGTCGTCACCGGTGCCGCCGGCGCCGGGACCGTCCGGGTCATCAGCGTCGATCTGTTCGACGCTGCCCGGCTCAGCTGCGAATCGGTCGCGGATCGTCGCTGCCCGGTCGCGCAGTCTCCGCCAGTCGCGGGCGGACTCGCCGCCGACGAAATCAGCGACCGCGTCCGCGGTGGTCAGGCGCACACGGATGGGAATGCGTTGGCGACCGACCCGGGCCCAGTTGCGGTCTTCCCAGTCGATCTCGAGTCCCGAGCGAGTCCCGGCGACCGATCCCGGCGCCGTCGGCGAGGCCCATCCGATGGCTGTCTCCTCGGCTGCCCTCCAGCTGCCGGCCCACTCGGCGGCGGCAGCCTGATCGGTGAGCACCTGCTTCTCCGTCGGCGGCTTGAGCGCGATCTCGAGGCGCACTACGCCGCTGCCCTCCGCGGCCCAGGCGGCCATGGACGAGTTCAGACGAGCGCGCGCCTTCGTCCGGGCCCCGGCGACGGAGAGCATGGTCATTGTGCGTCCGGTTCCTCAGAGTTCGAGACATCGTCCGCGCCGACCGGTTCGCCGGCACCTTCCAGTTCGCTCACATCGCCCGCGCCGTCGGAGTCCGCACGCTCGGTTGCGTCCCACACCATCGTCGAGGTGAGGGTCTTCTGCCGACTCGGGTTCTCGATCGACGTCGCCGCACCCACATAGGGTTCGATCGTCTGCAGCAGCTTCTGCGGGGTCGCGAGCACCATGTGGAATCCGAATTCGATGAAGATGTCGAGCGCCATCCGGGTGTAGCGTGTGTCGGCCTTGTCGAAGGCTTCGTCGAGGATGATCGTGCCGTACTTCGAGATCGCCTCGTCCGGGTCTGCCAATTGGTAGCGCAGCGCCGCGGCCAGGCAGAAGATCACAAGCTTCTGCTGCTGACCACCGGACATTGCGGCACCCGAATCGTAGGTCGCATGCGCCCGCCCGTGATCATCGATCTCCTCGGCGAGGAAGCTGACGTGCAGACGAGTGTCCAGGCAGTGGGTCCTCCACACCTTGTCGACGTGCTCGCTGGAGGCGAATCGGCGCATCACCTCGGCGAGGGTGTCGTACTTCTTCTCCGCGGTCTCCATATCGTCTTCGCCCCAGCTGCCCGCGGCCACGAAGCGCAGATCGGCGATGAAGGCGTTGACGGTCTCGGACCGGCGGGTCTTGACCTTCAGCCGCAGGTACCGGTCCTCGTCGAACTGCGAGCGCAGCAGGGAGGAGTTGATCGGGGCGACCCGATCATCGATCTCCCGCGGGGCGGCATGGATCTCGTTGAGCAGCTCGCCGATGAGGTCGCGGGAGCGCTGTTGGAGCAGCTCCCGGAACCGGTTCTCATGATCGGGCAGACCGTGTGCGAGGATCTCGTCGAGCATCCCCAGATACGCCCGCCGATCGTCGACCTCGGCTGTCAGCTGTGACGATACCGACGGCCACGCGGCTTTGAACTCTGCCGCCAACCGGGTCACGGCGTTGCTGGCGTCCCTGGCCACGACCTGTGCGCGGTCCTTCTCCTCCTGCAGAATCTGGGAGACCTGCTGGCCCACCTCGGCGAGGTTCTCGCGCTTGATGCTGCGTTGGACCTTCCGGAACCGATCATCCAACTGTTCGCCGAGGCGGCCCTCGACTTCGGCAATGCGACCGGCGTTGACGTCGTCCTCGATCCGGGTGATGTTCGAGCGCAGATCCGCCGATCCCTCATTGGCCCGGCGGAGCGCGTAGTCGGCTTCGGATTTCGCGTTCTCAGCGGTGTCCTTGACGGTTTTCGCTTGGCGTTCGGCGCCGATCGCCTGCTGCAGGTCACCGTCGGCGTCTTCGAGTTCGGCCAATTGCCGCTCCAGGGTCGCCACCTTCTCGGCGGCCCCGTCCCGGTCGACGTCACGCCAGGACTGTTCGCGGATGCCGGCGAGGATGCCGCGGCGACGGTGCGCCTGTGCGGTTTCAGCATCGGCGGCGGCGACGATCTGTTCGGCTGCGGCCAGTTCGGACTGCGCTTCCTTGAGTGAGGCGATGAGCGCTTCGAGTTTGGCTTCCCGGTCGCCGAGGACCCACTGGCTGCGGTCGTCAATGCGCCGCCGGTCGTCCTTCTCATACCGGGTGCGTGAGGTCTTGACCTGACCTTTGACGGTGACGGCGCGTGGGTGGTCGTCGAGCTCGTCGGGGTGGTCGACGCACGCGAAGTCGAAGCGTTCGGACAGGGTGGACCGCACCCAGTCACCGAATCCGGTGTCGGACACGTGCACCTTGTTGACCAGGGATTTCTCACTGCCGACGGGGCGTGGGCTCGACACCGAATGCGGGATCTCCTCGAACACGAGGCGACCGCGAATGCGGTGGGCGTCGACCCAGGTGCGCACGGCCGAGAGGTTCTCGGACCGGACGAGGACGGTGAGCGCCATCGGGCGCAGCACGCGTTCGATCGCCCCGGTCCAGCGGGCTTCTGCGGGGTCGACCTCGATGAGTTCGGCGGCGAAGGGCAGGGCCTTCTCGCTCAGTCCGGTGCCGGCGGCGAGTTCGGTCCGGATCGCCATGAGGTTGTTCGGCACGGTCGATCCGGAGCGGCGCAGGGATTCGATCTCGCCTTCGAGCTCCCGCACCCGGGCGCGGGCCTGGGAGAACCGGTCGTGGTCGGCGTGGCTGGGACCGGACACCTGGGTGTCGTCGTCGAGGCTGGACGCGATCTGGGCTTGGAGTTCGGCGAACTCCGCGGCCGTGGTCGGTGCCGCGTCGATGCCGGCCTGTTCGAGCTGACGGGCCAGACCGGCCCAGCGTTCGGCGATGGCGCGGCGTTCGGTCTCGGCGGTGTCGATGCGCTGCTGGAGGTGTTCGGCCTCAGACCCGCCGAGTTCGAGCGTGGCCCGCCGGGCCAGGTCGTACTCGTCGACGGCGGCATCATAGTCGCGCTGCGCCCGGTCGGCAGTGACCTCGAGTTCGACGATTCGGCGGGTCAGTGCCGAGAGGTCGGTCCGGAGGATATCGAGTTCGCGTCGTTTCTGGTACGGCAGCAGGGCGTCGCTGAGCGCGATCGATTCCGCGGCGACGTCGTTGGCCGATTCGAAGCGGGCGGCGGCTTCGCGCAGCTGGAGCAGGTGGTCGCGTTGACGACGCAGTTCGACGACATGGTCGTGGGCGTCTTTGAGGTCGCCGAACTGGGCGACGGCGGTCTCGGCGAGGTCGAAGGTCACCGGGGTTTCGAGCATATGGTCGCGGAAGAGCCGGTCGAGGCTGTCGAGGCTCTTGGCCGACTGCGTCTTGTGCAGCAGTTGGAGGGCGGATTCGTCGGCCATGCCGAAGGTCTTGCGCATGCGCGCATAGAACTTCCCGTGGTGTCCGTTCGAGGTGACCACGGCATCGGGGCGGTCGGCCTTGAGTTTGCGGGTCTCGAGTCCCGAGCGGGCATAGTGCTGGAGTTCGGAGAGATCGAGTTCTCCGCGCTCGAGGACGCAGGCGTCGGAGAGGTCCGTCGTCTTCGTACCGGAGCCCTTGATGAAGAAGAGCCGGGCCAAGGACAGCGGCCGGTCGGTGCCGTTGTCGTAGCGGAGGATGATGCCGCTCCAGGTCGCCCGGGGCCGCAGATACTTGCTGACGACGCGGTCCTCTTCGGTGTCGGCGGTCCGTGTCCACGCCCCGCGGACGTAGCTGACGAGGCTGCGCTGGTCGACGCGGCTGCCGGCGGTCTGGGCGGCGACGTTGAAGCGCAGCCATTTGTCCGGGGTGAGCACGGCGGCGATGCCGTCGAGGAGGGAGGACTTGCCCGAACCGGAGGGTCCGGTGATGAGGTGACCCTTGTGCGACACGGGGATGCGGTGGATGTCGGCGTCGAAGGTGCCCCAGTTCGCGATCTGGATCTCGCTGAGTCGCCACTGGCTGCCGACGTCGGGACGGTTCGCTCCGCGGGCCCGTGCCTGCTCGGCGACGAACGCAGCGTCGAGTGGGAAGAGTGCTTCGGTCACGCGTCGTCCTCCTCGGTGTCAGTTTCAGCGTCGCCGCCAGAATCGCCCTCAGCACCAGCATCGCCGGCACCCGTATCAGCATCGCCGAAATCCTCACCGGCATCGGTCTCACCCGCAGCGATGCGCTCATAGACGGCGATGAGTTCACGCACCCGATCCTCGTCGATGAGGAACTTCACCATCGGAGAGATCTCGAACCGGTCCTCGCCGGCCTTGTGGAGCACGCGCAGCCGGTTGCTCATCCGCGACCAGGCACCGTTGAGATTGCGTTGGAAGGTCGATTCGTCGCCGGTGCGGTAGATCGCGAGCCGTTCGTAGACCTCTTCGCGGTCGACGATGACGCGCTTCTCCCCCGGTGCGGCGAGCAGCAGCTGCCGCAGCACGAGGAGCATCGCCGTGTCGAGGAAGGTGAGCCGTTCGCTGCGCACCGCGGCCGGCGCGTCGATCTCATCGGTGACGATCTTGCGAGTGAACGCGAATTCGTCGACCCGGTCGATGACGAGGTCGAGGAACAGGTCGTGCAGACGGGAGCGGACGAGTCCTTCGTCGGCGACGAGGGCCGCCCACAGCTGCGGGCTCTGCGTCCCCGAGACGTAGGGGCCCTTGAGCAGTTCGAGCAGCACCCGCCGGGTCCGCTCCCTCAGCGTTCCGGTGTCCCCGGACCACAGGGCGCTGGGATTGTCGTCGACGGTCTCCGGGGAAGCGAAGGGCTCCCTCGCCGAGGCGGCCCCCTCCTCGGCGGGTGGTGTGTCGGTGTCGTGATCGGCAGGGCTCATAGGGTGATGCCTTCGGTGAAGTAGTGGCGGCGGATCGCGGCGGTGCGGGCGATGCCGTCGACGCCGGACCAGGTGAGGATTTCGCGGTTGTCGTGATCGACGTGGCCGTACGTGCTGGCCAGGGACAGCAGGCCGATGACGCTGGCCAGGCCCTGGGTCGCGGGGAAGGTCTCGAGCACCTCGGCGACAGAGGCCTCATGGGCGGAGGTGACGACGGAATTGATGTTCTCGGTGAGCTCGGCGAAGTCGATCTCGGATTCGCGGGCGACGGCGATGAGTTCGGC
Organism: Brevibacterium sp. FAM 27836; assembly: GCF_051351055.1. Taxonomy (NCBI): domain Bacteria; kingdom Bacillati; phylum Actinomycetota; class Actinomycetes; order Micrococcales; family Brevibacteriaceae; genus Brevibacterium; species Brevibacterium sp. FAM 27836. The sequence goes on along the minus strand of NZ_CP195711.1, from coordinate 2,256,963 downwards.
GAAGTCGACTTCGGTTTCGGTGGCCTCGTCGAGTTCGGCTCCGGCGTCGAACTCCTCGGGGTCGTGCAGGATGACTTCGCCGACGCTGCCCAAGGAGACGCTGGAGAGTTCGAGGTCGATGCCGATCTCGTCGTAGGGTCTGAGCTCTTGGGCCACCGGCGCCGCCGCGGCGAGGCCCTCTTGGAGCAGGGTGCGCATGACGCGGTCGCGTTGGAATTCGTGGGAGTGGACGTAGCGGCGCAGACCCCGGGCGAATTCGGTGAGGATGTCCGAGACTTCGTGCGAACCGTCCTTCATCTGCCGCATCAGGGTGCGCAGGGAGCGGCGGGTGGACAGAGACAGGGCGGCAGAGAAATCGCGGTCGAGGATGGCTGCGATGTCGTCGTCGAAGGACGCGGACTGTTCGGGGTCGCGCACGAGGGCGGAGAACGCCGAGAAGGTGCGGCCCTCGTCGGAGGATTCGATGAGGTCGACGCCGCGGAAGACTTCGTCGAGGACTTGGGATTGGGAGTCCTCGGCGGCGAGGATCGAGATCCGCAGCTCCTGGTTGAGCTCTTCGAAGCGGGCACGCACGCGAGCGAAGTCGGCGGGCAGTCCCTGTGCCTGTTGGAGGATGTCGGAGACGCGTTCGTTCGCACGCCTGCGGTCGAGGACGACGGAGCGGGGGTCGCCGCGGCGGACACGGGCGATCTCGGTATCGATGCGATCGCGTTCGGCAATCAGTGCGGCGAGTCGGCGGGAGCTGTCCGGGTCGGTGTCAATGGCCAGTTGGCGCACGGATTGGGCGAGGCTGACCAGCCGGGATTCGGTGGCGGTCTGCGGTGGGGTGCGCAGCTGTTCGAGCATGCGGATCGCATCGAAGCCGGCAGCGGAGAGCTCGTAGGTCTCACCCCGGGCGGCGGTGGCCGGCCGGCGGACGAGGATCTCGGCCCGCCGCCAGTCATCGCAGTAGGCCTTCGCCGTGCGCAGAGAGAGGTCGAAATGGTCGCGCAGCTCCTCGAGGTCGGCGTCGATGCTCTCATGCAGGTCCTCGGTGTTCATCCGGGTGCCCGGCTTGCCCAGGTGGGCGTCGAGGGTGCCGGCCATGACAGCGAGGTTGTCGGCCCGCAGCATGCGCAGAGTGGCATTCGACTCGAGCAGACGCCGGTAGGCGAGTGCTGAACTAAGGGCTAACATATCAACTATTGTCTGCGCCGAGGCCCCCGTCTGCCAATTCCACGCCGCTGCACCGCATCAGTGCCAGGTCGTGCGCAGCACGGAGGTCAGCTCCAGCGGATTCGCTGATCGCACCGACACGAGGATCCCGGCACCGTGAGGATTGCGGGTGTAGACGGCACCGCCCCCGCCGATCCAGCTGCCCCAGGAGGCGGCGAAGGCATCGGCCAGCTCCCGGTTCGTGCCCAGAACGCTGGGCACCGCGTGCCATACGGGGTCACGCTCATGGGCAGAGCCGATCCCTGCGCGCAGCTGATCCCACCAGCCGCGGATTCCCGGATTGCCAGGCGGCAGATGCCAGCGTGGCAGCAGATAGCGGGGATCGGTGATCGGCGAGACCGCCTCGTCGAGAGCGAGCGCGAAGGTCTCTGCCGATCGGGCGTCGGCGTCGAGGTGGCAGCGCAGGTCTCCGCGGGCGTCGATGCGTACGCGCACCGCCTCGGCTCCCTGGGTGCTCAGGCCGACCTCGTGCAGCGCTTCGGCGATCGCCCCGGCGACCTGGGAGACCGTCGGGGGACGCGAATAGAGGCGACGTCTGCGGGCTCCCGCGATCGACAGCGTCACGGGCAGACCGATGAGGACGACTGCCGCGAACGCTCCGAGGCCTGCGGCGAGGACTCCGCTGCTGAGCAGGGCGGAGATCACCAGGAGCACTCCGATGCCGATCGACGCAGCAATTGCCCCACGCCCGAAGCCGAAGGGCAGCAGTCGGCCGGGATCCCCACCGAGGTGGCGCCGGGTGGCGCTCAGCCCTGCGGCGGCGGTGTCTGGGGCCGTGGGCCGGTGCTCGGTGATCGGCGCGGGCTCGGCGGTGTTCTCCCAGTTTGCGAGGATGCGCACCGATCGCAGCTCCTCATCCCGGTAATCGGCGCCGACGTCCCAGCGCCGGGCCACCTCGGTGCGGGCCTGGGCACGGGCGGTCATCCGGGCGTTGATCGCGGCGAAGCTGTCATCGCTGGGAGGTTCGAAGGCGGAGAACGCGGGGTCGATATGGGCCACTCCGTCGACGACCTCCCCGTCGGCGTCGGTGCCGAAGAATCCCTCGTGTTTGCGCACGAGCCTGCCCCAGTCCTGATCACCGCGAGGGTGCTCGGAGCTGACGCACACCACGGTCCAGTTGAGTGCGACCTTCCCGGGCCAGTGAGTGTCCTTGCGCAGTGCGCGCCCGCGAGTCTGCGTCACGGCGGTCGGTGTGGTCGCGGTCGACAGGTCGATCACCCCGGTCACCGCCGGGGCATCCCACCCTTCGCCGAGCAGGGCCCGAGTGCCGATGAGCACCTGGATGTCGCCGCGGCTGAAGCACTCCGTGACGAGGGGGACCCAGGTCCGGCTCGTCCACCCGCCTTCGAGGCGGCTGATACCGGCCGCGGGCTCGCTGATGCTCAGCTTTGAGGCCAGAGTCCGGTCGCGTTCGGCGATCCGACTGTGCAGGTCGGCGAGCACCTCGGGCGGTCCTGCGACGGTGCGACCGGTCATGAGCACGGGGTGCAGCGGCTGCGTGCGCGGATCGGCGATGAGGGTCTCGAGGACGAGCAGAGCGGAACCGGATCGTTCGTCCAGCACCTCGCCGACCTCGGCCGAGAGCGTGGCCGTGGCGGATTCGACATCGCAGAGGATGAGCATGCGCAGTCGCTCACCGAGTTCGGCGGCTTCGAGGGCGACGATGTCGGCACTCGCGGTCGGTTTCGCCGCGGACCGGGCGATGACCCGGTCGACGGGTGAACGGCCGGGGCGGATTCCGTGGCGGGTCCAGCGGTAGCCGATCGCCGGCAGGGCACGGCGGATCGCCTCGGCGGCGGCATCATCGCCCGGTTCTGCGGAAGCGAGGAGGTGGTGGCGCATCCAATCGTCGATGAGCAGCGCCCAGTCATCGATGTCCGGGTCGCGGCGATGCTGTTCGCCGACCCGGGCTCCCGGTGGCAGGCGCAGCAGTTCGGCATGGTGCAGGCGCAGGGCCGCGTCGCACAGATCGGGCACCGACGCGCGCATGCTCTGCCAGCTCACGGTCTCGGCCCGGGTGCTGAGGAAGCGTCGGTCGACCCATTCGAGGAAGCTGAGGCTGCCCCGGCTCGGATCGAGGACACCGGTGATGAACTCCGTGTAGTGGACGGCTTCGGCCGCGAGCCAGTCCTTCTCCTCCCGCGTCGGTTCGGTCAGCCAGACCAGGTCGGCGAACGGCGCCAGATCGCCCTCCCTGACGACAGCGGGAATCGATGCCGAGTAGCGCACCCGGCCGAAGAGCACCGAGACGAGTTCGCGCTGCGAGTGTGTCATCGTCCCCGGCGGGGTGGCGGTGAGTCCGAGCACCCAGACTTCGGGGAGTAGATCGAGCAGTTCGGCCAGCAGGGAGCCCCAGACTTCGAGCAGATGGTGGCATTCGTCGAGGATGAGCAGGAGCGGGCCCGAGTCGACGAGCCGATCGACGAGCTGTCTGCCGCCCGGTGCGAGTTCGTCGAGGAGGATGCCGGTCGACTCCCGCTCCTCGTCGAAGACCGCCAGCGATTGGTAGGTCAGGGCGGTGAATACGGCGTCCAGTTCCCGGTCGGTTCCGGCCGGTCCGCCAGCGGCCTGACCTTGGTCATCAGCGCCACGTTCCTCAGCCCCACGCCCCTCGCCGAGGCTGTTCCACGCACGCGCCCGCTGGGTCTGGATCGCGGTGTTGGGGCCGAAGACGACGACGGTGCCGACCCGATCCTGTTCGAGCAGACGGGCGGCATGTTCGATGCCCACCCGTGTCTTGCCCGCTCCGGGCGGCAGGACGATCCACGAGCGTCGATCATCGGCCGCACTCGCCTCGTCGAGGGTGGCCAGAGCCTCTCGCTGGTGGCGGCGCAGGGGCGACACTGAGACGGTCATCGTCGGTCGTCGCCCTTCAAACGCTGTGGCTGCTCGCCCCTCATCATTCACGCCCGCCGAAGGTCGTCGGGTCCACGGGACGGTCCTTCTTCGGCAGCTTCGCGACGACGAGGCAGTAGGACTCGAGGACGAGGTCGCCGAGCAGTTCGGCATCGAATCCAGCGCTGCCGTCGTGGCCGGCATCGGCATCATCGTCACGGCCGTGCTCGCCGCGGCCGGCCACGGTGATCCAATGCTTCTTGTTCATGTGGTAGCCGGGGGTGATCTCGGCATGGGCGTCGCAGAGGACCTCCCCGTCGAGGGGATCGATCTTGAGATTCATGCTCGGCACACCGCGCAGCTCGAAGGTCATCATGAACATCTTCCCGCGCACCTTGTACACGGTGTACTCGGGACCGAAGGGGTGGACGAGCTCGACGGAGGGATACTGCATGGCCTGATCGTGAGCCAAGCGGAGCACGGTGTCGGGATCCATGCGTGAAGACTAGCAAAGGCCGCGGACACGAGAGGCGGCGCTAGACTCGCATCATGCCTGATTCTTCGTCGTCCTCTGCTCCCCATCTGCTGGTAGCCGCTCTCGGCGGGACCATCGCCTCGACGGCCAACGCCTCCGGCGGGGTGGCGCCGGCGCTCAGCGGAGCCGAGATCGCCGCGGCCGCCGGCCTCGACGGGATCTGGCCGGATCTGCAGGCCGATTTCACCCAGGTCTCACAGGTCTCGAGCGCGAACGTCACCCTCGAGATACTCTTCGACGTCGTCGAGCTCGCCCGGACCACCGCCGCCGATGGCATCGTACTCACCCAGGGCACCGATACCTTGGAGGAGTCGGCGTTCGGGCTCTGGCTGCTCAACGATTCGGGCATCCATATCGCCGCCACCGGGGCCATGCGCAATCCGACGCTGCCGGGAGCCGATGGGCCCGCGAATGTCCGCAGCGCCGCCCTGACCGCACTGTCCGACCAGGTCGGCGGGCTGCCTGCGTCTCTTGTGTTCAATGACGAAGTGCACGATCCGAGGTTCGTCACGAAGGCGCACACGACCTCGACGGCCGCGTTCTCCTCCGGGCCCGTCCTCGGGGCGATCGGGTGGCTGAGCGAGGATGATCTCCACCTGCCGCACGCACCGCGCGCGCCGAAGCCACCGTTCGCCGGCCTCCCCCGGCCCGATCGGCTGTCGAAGATCGCCCTCGCCGAGGTGGGGATGGGCGAGCCGGAGGAGACCCTTGATCTCATCGCCGGCTCCGGATTCTCCGGCGCCGTGCTCTCCGGAGTCGGCGGCGGGCACGTGCCCGAGCACCTGGTGCCCGCGGTGGCCCGCCTCGGCGAGACCATGCCCGTCGTCCTCGCCTCCCGCACGGGATCCGGTGCGAGTCTGAAGCGCACCTACGGCTACCTCGGCGGTGAGATCGGTCTGCTCGAGGCGGGACTCATCCCGGCCGGGATCCTCGATGCCAGGAAGGCGAGGATCGCCCTCACCCTGGCACTGAGCCTCGGCCTCGACGCGGCTGAGGTGTTCGCGCACTTCGGGTGAGGCGAGTCCTCTGCCCGATCAGTTCTCCGCGCCGACGGCGACGACCATCTTGCCGAAGTTGCCTCCGGTGAGCAGGTCGTTGAAGTACTCGGGGGCCTTCTCCAGCCCGGGCCGGATGTCCTCGCGGTAGCGGACCTTGCCCTCCTTGAGCCACCCGCTCATGGCAGAGAGGAACTGCGGAGTCAGCCGCTCGGCGAATTCCGTCTGGATGAAGCCGCGCACCAGCAGCGACTTCGTGAGGATCTGGCCCATGAGGGCTCCGGAACGGTCCGGTCCCTCGGGCAGCGACGTGAGGTTGTAGTTGGCGACGAGACCGCACACGGGCACCCGGGCGAAGGTGTTCAACCGTGGCAGCACGGCGTTGAACACGTCTCCGCCGACGTTCTCGTAGTAGACATCGATGCCCTGCGGGACCGCCTCTTTCAGCTCCTGCCGCAGGTTCCCGCTCCGGTGGTCAAGCGCGACATCGAAGCCGAGCTCCTCCAGGTGGGCGACCTTGTCCGGGCCACCGGCGATGCCGACCGCGGTCGCACCCTTGATCTTCGCGATCTGGCCGACGACGGACCCGACGGGTCCGGTCGCGGCGGCCACAGCCACGGTCTCGCCTGCCTGCGGCTGACCGATCTCGAGCAGCCCTGCATACGCGGTGAAACCGGGCATACCGAGCACCCCGAGATGGGTGGAGATCGGCGCGAGCTCAGGGTCGATCTTGCGCAGGTGCCCGGTCCTCTCCACCGAATACTCCTGCCATCCGCCGTAGCCGAGGACGATATCGCCGACGGCGAAGTCGGCAGCATTCGTTTCGACCACCTCGGAGACCGTGGCACCGACCATCACATCACCGACCTCGACGGGCTTGGCGTAGGACTTCGCGTCCAACATCCGCCCGCGCATGTACGGGTCGAGCGAGAGATAGAGGGTGCGCAGCAGCACCTCACCATCGCCCGGAGTGGGCACGGGCACCTCATCGAACAGGTAGTTCTCCGCGGTGGGAGCGCCCACGGGGCGCGAGTTCAGGCGAATCCGATGGTTGGTCGTCATGGAGACGGTTCCTTTCAGCAGCAGATGATTCTCGACTGTGTGCTTCGTTGCGGTGACGGGCCCATCCGTGCCAGTCACCGATGGTGTCGGTCATAACAACCATTCGGGATCGCTCGATGTTCCTGAACGAACGATTTTTCTCTCACCGAGGCGGCTCCCAGTCGCGCGATCGACGTGGCATCACCGCCGGTCAGAGGCGTCGTTTCGTCTGCCAGATCGCGGGCCACCGCTTCCCATGCGGGGTCGAGGGCCCAGGAGAAATCGCCGAGGTGGTCGAGCAGATGACTGCCGTTGCTGCGGATGATGTCCGACCATTCCGCCGGCCATGCGCCGAAGTTCGCGGCCGCGGCGAGTTCGTCGACGTCCTTGAACACGGCGCCGCTCGGGTCGAGGCCTCCGCTGCTGTGCAGGGGCGCAGACGCGACGGGGAAGGTGATGTCGAGGATGTGATCGCTGGTGAACAGCGCGTCCTTCGTCCGCCGATGCGTCGCCTCGAGGTTGATGTACCACTCGGTGCGCACTCCGCCAGACTCAGTGCCGTCGGCCCCGTGTCCGGCACCGTCGGCGACATCTTTGAGCAGCACCCACACGGAGAACGGCACCGCGGGCGGGACGATCTTGAGCACCCCTCGCCCGTGCCATGTGCCCTCGACATTGATCCGAGTCGGCGCCTCGGCGAGGGGACGGAACCGCGCAGCCAGGGGAACGTCGTGCGGGTTCGTGTCCTCCCAGCCGACGATGCGGGTCTCCTGCGTCGGAGTGCCGCCGACCAACCACAGGGCGGTGCCCTGCGGACCATCGGCGATCACGCGCATCGGCCGGGCCACCTCGGCGCGGTCACGGTCGAAGTCGAACCGCCGGAACGTCCAGGTCACCGTCTCTCCCGGTGTCCAGAACGGCGCCTGCCCCACGTTTCTGACCTGGGACGGAACGATGGTCGGGTAGGGATCGCGCAGGCTCATGCGGGCAGTCTATGCCGCCGTCATGGATGCACGCTGAAGACGGACCGCCCTCCTCCGACGCCTGCCGAGGGCCATAGAGTGGACCCATGAACGACTCCGACGACGCAGCCACTCACACCGCCCCGACCGCAGCGGCGAACCCCGCCCCCGAAACCATGGTCGGCCGTACCGTCAAGGTGCCGGACACGATGACGACTCCCCCGCACACGGACGCGCAGATCCCCGCCTATCTCGAGGCACTGGGCCTGCCGGCGCTGGCCGACATCCACATCCACTTCCTCCCCGAGAACGTTCTGGACAAGGTGTGGGACTACTTCGACAATGCCGCGACGAACTACGGCCGCGACTGGCCGATCACCTACCGCTATGACACGGACAGGCGTCTGCGCATCGTCCGCGAACTCGGCAATCGCGCCATTCCCGCCCTGACCTACCCGCACAAACCCGGCATGGCCGCGTGGCTGAATAACTGGAATGCCGAATTCGCCGCCGCCCACGACGACGTCATCCACTGCGGCACCCTCTACGCCGAGCCCGAATGCGCCGACTACGTCCCCCAAGCGCTGGCCGCCGGGGCAACACTGTTCAAGATGCACGTCCAGGTCGGAGTGTTCTCCCCCGACGATCCGGTCCTCGACCCCGCGTGGGAGGCGCTCGAGACAGCGCAGGCCCCCATCGTCATCCACGCCGGATCCGCGCCCCTGCCCGGCAGATACACCGGCCCGCAGGCGGTGGCGAACGTCCTCGCACGGTTCCCCGACCTCAAGCTCGTCATCGCCCATATGGGCATGCCCGAATACGACGAATTCGCCTCCCTCGCCGAGGAGTTCGACAACGTCCACCTCGACACGACGATGTTCGCCTCGGGGTACTTCTCCTCCCCCGCCGAGGTGGACCCCGCCTACCGCGAGCGCTTGGTCGGACTCCAGGACAAGATCATCCTCGGTTCGGATTTCCCGAACATCCCCTACCCGTATGTCGACCAGATCTCAGGTCTCGCGGGGCTGGGGCTCGGTGACGACTGGATGCGGTCGGTGCTGTGGACCAACGGTGCCACAGTGCTCGGACTCGACTGAGGTTCAGCCGTTGCAGCTCACCCTGTCACTCGTTCAGGGCTCAGACCGAGCGCAGCCACTCATCAACGGTCACTGCGGACATCCTCGGTGCCGGTGGGATGAGGCCGTCTCGCGCGGTCGGTCCGGGCAGGGGGATGCCGATGACCTTCGCCGGTTTCGTCCCGGCATTCTGGGCGCGTCTCGCGGCCAGTAGTCGTGCGATCGCAGCGAAGTCACTGATCTGCGGTCCCGCGACTTCGACAGTGCCGCGCTCACCGGCGTCGATGGAATCGGCCATCATCCGCACCGCCTCGGCGACGGCGAGGGCCTGCACCCGCATCTTCGGCACGAAGCGCACGGGCCCGGCCGCGATCGTCATGGTGTCGACGAGTTCGAACCATTGGGCGGAACGGAACATCAGCAGCCGTTCTTCCGGGAGGAGTCGGCGATAGATGCGCTCCTGCATCGCCTTGCCCTGGTAGTAGCCCAGCAGACGGGACTCGGCGGCTTCGGGGCGGAAGGCGATCGACAGGCACGCGACCGCAGTTCCGGGGTACTCTGCCGCGGCCCGCGCGATCGACTGCGTGCTGCGGGAGAAGAAGTCGATGGCTTTGCGGGGTTTCGTCGTCAGGCGGTTGACGCAGTCGACGAGGGCATCGCTGCCGTCGGCCGCCTCGGCGACTCCCTCCCCCGTATATGTGTCGACGCCATTGCCGCGATGCGCGGGAATGACCTCGTGATCGCGGGAGCGCAGGAGATCGACGAGGCGGGCGCCGAAGGCTCCGGTGGCTCCATAGACGGTGATGCGCATGACGGATCGGCCTCTCAGACGTCGCACGGGCGGGACCGTCAAGAGCCCGCCCGTGCGCCGGTCGTGTCTCAGTTCTGGCTGACCGTGACCATACCAGTGTCAGCTGTGGCCGAGATCGGAACGAGGGTCTTGCCCTCGGCGTCCTTCGGGTCCTTGCTGACATCGTATTTCTTGAGGTCGGAGGCCATATCGACCGAACCGTCGTTCGACTTCGCGTTGATCCGGTAGACGAAGTCCTTGCCGGTCTTCTCATTCGCGAGTTCGAGGTTCGGCAGCCGCAGGTCGATCGACCCCTCGTCGGTCTTCGCGCTGATGCCGCCGGAGGGGATCGCTTCGTCGGTGAATTCGAGGTCGAGTGTTCCCGTCGAGGTCACGGCATCGACATGATCGTTCACGGTGAGATTCTCTCCGCTGATGGTGCCGACCCCGGTCTTCGCTTCCACGGTGTCGAAGGCGCCGTCGAGCGAGGTCGCTCCCCAATCGGTCGAGGTGTGCACACGGTCGGCGGCACCCGTGATCGACAGGCCCCCGCCGTCGGTGTCAGCGAAGATCTCCGCATAGTGGCCGTCGACGTCGAATCGGCCGTAGTTCCCGTCGAGGTCGAGCGTGAGGCCACGAGCGAGGTTCGCGGGGAGGGTGACGATGATCCGCGTGTTCTGCAGTTTCTTTCGGTGGGGCAGGTCCACCTCGGCGGTGTCCTTGTTCTGCTCGACCTTGAGGTCGGGGGAACTGTCGCGGGGGCCGGTCGCGGTGAGTTCGACAGTGGGCTCGGCGACGTCGGCGGTCGTGATGTCGACGTCGGCACCCATGCCGAGCTTGATCTTGAGCTCCTTCATCGTCGGCGGCAGGGCCTTCTCAGCGGCGATCTCACCGTAGTGCAGGCGTGAGGCGCCGTGGGCGGTGGTGACGATGATGGGGGTGAGGAGGACGACGGCTGCGAGGATGATGAGGGTCGCACGCAGACCGACGCGAGCGGATTCGCTGATGCGAACTGTGGCAGGCATTCTAGGCTCCGAGGAATGTGAGGACGGCGAGGACGCGTCGGTTGTCTGAGGTGTCGGCGGTGAGGCCGAACTTCGTGAAAACCGAGCTGATGTGCTTCTCTACTGCTCCGGCACTGAGATAGAGGGTGCGGGCGATGGCGGCGTTGGATTTGCCTTCGGCCATGAGTTGGAGGACTTCGACTTCGCGGGGGCTCAGGGTCGACAGTCCGTCCTTTTTGCGGGTGCGCACGAGGATCTGGGAGACGACTTCCGGGTCGAGGACGGTACCGCCTGAGGCGACTTCGTCGACCGCGGCGAGGAAGTCTTCGACATCGGCGACACGGTCTTTGAGCAGGTAGCCGAATCCGCCGGTGTTCTCGGCGATGAGTTCGGAGGCATACTGCTCCTCGACGTACTGGCTGAACACGAGGACCTTGACGTCCGGGTTCTGTTTGCGGATGAGCACGGCAGCGCGAATGCCTTCGTCGGTGAATGTCGGGGGCATGCGCACATCGATGACGGCGAGGTCCGGCGGATCGTTGTGAACGACGGCCAGCAGTTCGTTCGCATCGGGCACGGCCGCGATGATCTCGTGTCCGGCGTCGGCGAGCAGCCGTTCGAGTCCGGCCCGCAGGACGGCAGAGTCTTCAGCGATTACGATGCGCATGGCACCTCCACAACTACAGTCGTTGGCCCACCTGCGGGGCTGGTCAGATTCAGTGTGCCACGGGCGGCTTCGACACGGTCGATGAGACCGGCGATTCCGGTGTGGCGTCCGGAGCGGTCGACGCCGGCGCCGCCGTGACCGTTGTCGGTGACGACGATCTGCACTCCGATGTCGATCGGGGCGATGAAGACGCTTGCCCGGGTGGCGCCGGAATGCTTGGCGATGTTCGTCAGGCATTCGGCGACGACGAAGTAGGACACGGCTTCGGCTTCCCGGCCGATCCTGCCTTCGAGGCGGACGTCGACGTCGACGGGGATCGTCGATCGGCCGGCGAGGGCGGATACGGCGGCGTCGAGTCCGCGGTCGGTGAGCACGGCCGGGTGGATGCCGCGGGCGAGCTGCCTCAGTTCGGTGACGATGCCCTTCGCCTCGGTGTGGGCTTCGGCGACGAGTTCCTTGGCGCGTTCGGGGTCGGAGTCGATCTTCGACTTCGCCATGCCCAGGGTCATGGTCAGTGCCACGAGGCGGGGCTGGGCACCATCGTGGAGGTCGCGTTCGATGCGCAGCCGCTCGGCGGCGGCCGCCTCGATGCCGGCCATCCGGGCCCGGTCGAGTTCGGTGACCTCGGCCTGGAGGGCCACGGTGCGTGCCGGAGCGAGCAGCGCCCGGTCGAGTGCTCGGTCGAGGAATGGGGCGAACCACAGGATGGCTGCGGAGCTCGCGAGCACGATCACCGAACCGATCGCGACGCCGATGCGGGCCGGGCCCTCGATGTCGGTGCTGATGAAGAAGGCGTTGACGCCGGAGGGATTGATCGCGGCGAAGATGCCGTAGAGGGACCCGCAGATGCCGGCGAGGGTGCCGGCGACGATGATCGCGCCGAAGAGCATCTTGATGTAGTGGTGGGCGGTCGAGCGCCAGAACGCTCCGGATTTCACCTGCAGCCAGCGGTTGTGGAGGAAGCGGGTGAAGCCGGGTTCGCGGATGCTGCTTTCGATCTTCGGAACGGGGATCTTGTCACCGTAGATGAGTTCGGCACGGTAGCGTTCGGCGACATTCGCGCCCTGCTGGACGAGTACCCACACGAGGAGGGCGATCACACCGAGACCGAGGGCGAAGATACCGCCGATTCCGGTGAACAGCAGACCGAGGGGGACCCAGGCCCAGATGACGGCGAGGACCGCGGAGAGCACGAGGTTCGCGACGCCGATGATTCCGGTCGATCGTTTGGGCCAGGTGATGGGGCCGTCCGCGGGGATCTCCGTGACGTCGTCGTCGGTCAGCGGCAGTGAGCCGGTCACCGGGGCGAAGGAGACCGGTTCGGTGCGCGGCTTCCGGCGCCGAGGCGGCTGCGGGGCAGGCATCGCACGAGGCATCGGGCCGGGGGCGGGCATCCCGGGCTGCGGCTGTGCGGCGTATCCGGGTTGCTGGGCGCGGTTCGGTCCCTGGGGGTATGGGGTCTGGTGTCCAGTCGGGCCGTAGGCCGGCTGACCCGCGGGACCGTAGGACGGTTGCCCTGCCGGACCGTAAGGCGGCTGACCCGCCGGGCCATGGGGCGGCAGACTCGCCGATTTCTGGGGATGCGGTCCGGCAGAAGCGTGGGGCGGCTGGCCTGCCGATGACTGAGGACGCGGTCCGACCGACCCATACGCTCCCGAAGCTGCCGGGTAGGTCATCGGCGTCTGTGGGGAGCGCGGCTCCTGCCCGTAGACGCGGGTCGGGTCCGGCCCATACTGTCGGGGCGGAGCCTGCTCATACTCTCGGGTCGGGTCCGTCGCGAACGGCACATCGAGGTCGAGCGGCTTCGTCCGGAACTGCCCGGCCTGGCTGGCTGTCGCTTCGTCGAACTCTGCGGTCGGCGGGGCGCTGACGATTGCCTCGGCGCTGATGGACTCTTCGCGCTCGTCGGGGGTCTGAGTCTCGCTCGGATCGGTGCCTTGCGGCTCCTGATCCTGCGGGTTCTCGGGGGTCTTCTCACTCATACCGAATACGCTACGGGAGTCGAAGTCGCGCGGACAGCACGAAGACCTCCGACCCCGCATCGGGTTTTCCCCACAGGCCGTGACCGCGCACACTGCCGCGGCGGCCGACGATCCATCGAGCCCTCCTTCCCTGTAGTCCTACTTCATCCCTGCGGCGGCGAGCGCACGCCCGGTCGCCGTGTTCCCGATCCCGCTGACGAGCCCGGAGTAGAGCACCTTGCCCCCGTGCCTTCCGGGCCCCGGCCCGAGGTCGATGAGCCAATCGGCCTGCGCAATGACCTCGAGACTGTGCTCGATGACGACGACCGTGTGGTCGTGAGCGATGAGGTCGTCGAGAACCGCGAGCAGCCGCGCGATATCGCTGAGGTGCAGCCCGGTCGTCGGTTCGTCGAGCAGATACAGGCCGGGCTCGGTCGCGTCCCGCAGTTCCTTGGCGATCTTCACCCGCTGAGCCTCACCGCCCGACAGCGTATTGAGCGGTTGACCGAGCCTGAGGTACCCGAGCCCGACTCGCTCGAGATGCCTGAGCCGGCGGCGCACGGCGGGCACCTCGAGGCGGTCGAGCGCCTCAGTGACGGTGAGCCCTTCGACATCGACGATCGAGAGTCCGTCGACGGTGCGGCTCAGGGCCTCCTCGGTGAATTTCGTTCCTCCGCAGCTCGAGCACACGGTCTCCTGCCCGTCCATGAATGCCAGATCCGTGTAGATCACTCCAAGGCCCTTACAGTCGGGACACCCGCCGTCGGAATTCGCGCTGAAGAGGCTCTCGGGCGCGCCGGTGCGGGTGGCGAAGTGTTTGCGGATCGCCGAGGCGATGCCCGTATAGGTGATCGGTGTCGAACGGCGGTTGGCCGCGACCGGGCGTTGGTCGATCGTCGTTGCGGCGAATTCGGCGACGAGTTCCTGCCCGAGACTCGACTTCCCCGAGCCGGCAACCCCAGTGAGCACTGTCATCACGCCGATCGGCACGTCGACGCTGACATCGTCGAGGTTGTTCCTCTGCGCGTGCTCCACGCTCAACCATCCGGCCGGTGAGCGGGGCTCGTTCCGTGGCTGCACCTCGGAGGTGAGCATCCTGCCCGTCGGACCCGCAGAGTTCCTGAGCCCGTCGAATGCCCCTTGGAAGACCAGCCTTCCACCGGCCGAGCCTGCACCGGGTCCGATCTCGATGATCTCATCGGCTTGTTCCATCACCGCAGGATCGTGTTCGACGACGAGGACCGTGTTGCCGCGGTCGCGCAGCTGCCGCAGAAGTTCGATCATCGCGTTGATGTCGTGCGGGTGCAGCCCCACGGTCGGTTCGTCGAAGACGTAGAGCATCTCCGTCAGGCTCGAGCCGAGGTGCCTGACCGTCTTGATCCTCTGCGACTCTCCGCCCGACAGCGATGACGTGGCCCTGGCCAGATGCAGGTAGCCCAGACCGATCGTCTCCAGAGCTTCGCACCGCTCATGCAGTGCCGCCACCACTGTGTGGACCTCCGGCCGGTCCATCCGCTCCACCACGGTGCGCAGCTCGGGGATTTCGAGGGCAGTCAGTTCGCCGAGCGTGTGGCCGTCGACGGTCGCGGTTCGCCCAGCTTCGTTCAGCCGTTGCCCGTCGCATTCCGGGCAGCGCGCCGACTGAGTGTAGTCCGCAATGGCTTTCCGTTTGCGTTCGGACAGCGTGTCCGAAGTGCGCAGATAGATCCGTTCGAATCGCTCGACCACTCCTTCGTAGTCGGCAGGAACCTCGACGCCCAGGCTCGACAGGGCGTCACCCCCATAGAGCAGGGCGTCCAGATGTTCCCGTGGCCAGCTGCGCAGCGGAGCCTCGGTGTCGAAGGCGCCGATGTCGGCGTACTTCGAATGCCAGTACCCTCCGGGACCGAATCCGGGCAGCGCAATTGCGCCTTCACCGAGGCTGCGATCCAGGTCGAGGAATCTCTCCACTGATGGGGCGACCACTTCGCCGATGCCGGAACATTCGGGGCACATCCCCGCAGGGTCGTTGAACGAGAAGTGCGAGGACTCTCCGACATACGGTTCGCTCCGCCGTGAGAACAGGAGCCGCAGATACGACCAGATATCCGTGATCGTGCCGACCGTCGACCGGGCGTTCCCGCCGAGGCGGCGCTGGTCGATGACGATGACCGGTGACAGTCCGTCGATGCTGCCGACGTTCGGCCGTGTCCATTTCGGCAGCCTGTTGCGGACGAAGGGCGGATACGTCTCATTGAGTTCGGCTCCCGCCTCGGCGGCAATGGTGTCGAAGACCAGTGACGATTTCCCTGACCCCGAGACACCCGCGATGACGACGAGGCGACCCCGCCGGATATCGAGATCGATGCCATGAAGATTGTTGGTCTCCGCGTTCCTGATACGGATGGTTCGTTCGCTCATGTGTCTGAGGCTATTCGGTGATCCGGTCGGATTCTGTCCGCAATTCGTGCGACTATCGGACCATGCCTGATGTCACCCGCCGGATGCTCGATCTGCTCACTCTGCTGCAGACAGCACGTCGGTTCACCGGACCGGAACTCGCCGACCTCCTCGGCGTGAGTGAGAGAACGGTGCGGCGAGATGTCGATCGGCTCCGCGGCTACGGCTATCCGGTCGAGGCGAATCCGGGGCCGGGTGGCAACTACGGTCTCACCGCGGGCCGGTCCGTGCCACCGCTGATGTTCGACGATGATGAGGTCGTCGCGATCATGTTGGCTCTCGCGGCGAATTCGACTGCGGATTCGCAGCGACCAGGCAGCCTCGGCCACGCGATGATGAGGGCATACGGCAAGCTTGATCAGGTCCTGCCGAAGCGGCTGGCGATCAGCGCAGCGGCGATTCGTTCGAGTCTCGAGGCCGACTCGTTCATGACTCCGGAGATTGCGATCGGCGATATCACCAACATCGCCGCCGCTATTCATGACCGACGCGAGTTGGAGTTCGACTACCGTCGCGGCACTGAGCTCACCCACCGACGGGTCGAACCGCATAGGCAGGTGCATCACCTCTTGCGATGGTATCTCGTTGCGTGGGATCTCAACCGTGAGGACTGGCGGACATTCCGCACAGACAGAATCTGTGCATTGCGAGTACGCACCTCGACGTTTGAGCCTCGACCGATGCCTGTCGACACCGCAATCGGCCTCGTCAGGAGAGGAGTGAATCGCAACAGCAGGGAAGCCGTGTTCGTCGTGTCGGCCGCAGCCGCCGAAGTGACCGACATGCTGCCGTTCGAAGACCTGACGTTCGAGCCGCTCTCCTCACAGCGAACACGAGTGCGACTGTATTGCGAGGAATGGCATTGGCTTCTGCTCATCCTCAGTCACCTCACTGCCGACGTTGAGGTCGAGTCGCCGCAGGAGTGGAGGCAGCGAATCTGCGAGTTCGCCCGTTCGGTCTCCTGAATCGGCTTGCGGCGGCACGCGCGTGCATCCGGCAGCAGTCACCTCACCGCCTGCAGCACCGAGCATCCGTCACCGTTTGCTCCACACCGCCCCGGTGCAACGGGGCGTTTTGACGCTTAAGGTGACGGATGCTTCAGGCACCGGGAGGACAAGCCGCTATGGGTAGGCGGAGGCGCCAATGGTGAGGGATGGTCGCGGCGGATGGCTGTGCAGGTTATACGGGCACGCCGACCGGAGTGGTCGTCCCCGAGGCCTCCTCGCGGGCTGTCGTCTCGTCAGTCTTCGGGGAGCCGGCAGTCGCGGCCGT
Source organism: Brevibacterium sp. FAM 27836 (assembly GCF_051351055.1). Lineage (NCBI taxonomy): Bacteria > Bacillati > Actinomycetota > Actinomycetes > Micrococcales > Brevibacteriaceae > Brevibacterium > Brevibacterium sp. FAM 27836. The sequence continues at coordinate 2,240,171 of NZ_CP195711.1, read as the reverse complement.
GGCGTCGAGGGCCTGGGCGAGGTCGGCGAGGATGTCGTCGATGTCCTCGATGCCGACCGACAGTCGGATGAACCGGCCCGAGATGCTCAGCTCGCTGTCGGCTACGGCCAGATGCGTCATCGTCGCCGGATGGTCGATGAGGGACTCGACTCCCCCGAGCGACTCGGCGAGCGTGATGAGCTTCGTGTTCGCCACCAGCGCCAGAGCTCGCTCCTCGGTGTCGGTGCGCAGAGAGACCACTCCACCGAAACCGCTCATCTGCCGCTTCGCCACCTCGTGCCCCGGATGCGAGGGCAGACCCGGGTAGACCACCTCGGCGACCTCTTCCCGGCCTTCGAGCCATTCGGCCACGGCCTGCGCATTCTCGCAGTGCGCTTTCATCCGCACCGGCAGAGTCTTGATCCCGCGCCTGGTCAGCCACGCGTCGAACGGAGAGACCCCCAGCCCGACAGAAGCCAGGTGGCTCTCCAGACGATTGATCACCTCGGCGGCGCGGGGACAGCTGGTCCCGTCGCCGGCGAGGACGGCACCGCCGATGACATCGGAATGGCCGTTGATGAACTTCGTCGTCGAGTGGACGACGATATCGGCGCCGAGCTCGAGGGGACGCTGCAGGACCGGTGTGGCGAACGTCGAGTCGACGGCCAGCAGCGCGTTCGCCGCATGGGCGAGTCGGGCCGCCTCGGCGATGTCGATGACGTCGAGCCCCGGATTGCTCGGGGTCTCGACCCAGATGATCGCGGTGCGGTCGTTGATCGCCGCCGCAAGTGCCTCGGTGTCGGTGAGGTCGACGGTGCGGATGACGACACCCCACCGCACGTACTCGTTCTGCAGCAGACGGAAGGTTCCGCCGTAGACGTCGCGCGGCAGGATCACTTCATCGCCGGGACCGAGCAGAGCGGAGAAGACGGCCACCTCGGCAGACGTGCCCGAGTTCACCGCAGCGGCGAAGGAGGCGTTCTCCAATTCGCACAGCGCCTCTTCGAGATCGCTGCGGTTCGGGGTGCCCGTGCGGGCGTAGTCGAATCCGGCACGGGTCTCTCCCGGGGTGTCCATCTGATAAGTCGAAGTCTGGAAGATCGGGGCCACGACCGAACCGGTGTGCGCCTCGGGCATGGCGCCCGAGTGCACCGATCGGGTCGAGATTCCGGCGGGTGTGGTGGGTTCGTAACGGGGTGAACTCACGGCGGATCCTTCCTTCACTGATGAACACCGCTGCATCTGCGGTGACTATCAGTGTGATCCGCCGGCAACCGTGCGTGCGCATCCGGTGACGCACACGGTCACTGCCTGTCATATGACGTTGATCATCGTCATCGTTCGACATGAGAGGTCACGTCGCTCGCCGAGGCGGACGGCCACTCCCTTTACGGACGACCGCTGCCGTCACGGACGCCCGCTGCCCTCACAGACGACTGCTTCCGCCACGGACGATCTCTGCCGTCGGGCCGGCCCTCACCCTGCCAGGAGTTCACGGTCGTCGGAGATCGCCGCGACGGAGGCCAGGATCGCCCCGGCGATCCTCTCGTTGTCGGCAAACACCGGCGCACCCGTGTGCGGCCGGCTGAATGCCTCAGCGGTCGATCCCGAGACCGCGGGACCGAGCAGGAACAGGTCCGGCTGCGCCTCACCGTCCGCATCGAGTGCGCGGCCCGTCTCGTCCGTGCGCAGCTTCGCGTGCGCCGTATCCTCGAGCAGCAGCGCCCCGTCCGAGCGGAGTGAGGCGAGGGCTGGATCCGCGGCGCGCTCGGCGCTCTGACGGGCCAGGCGGGCGTCGACGAAGTGAGTGAAGGTCTTCGCCTCCGGATGTGCCGTCGATCGCGCGGTGAAACCGAACTCATCGGCCTCGACGCTGAGCCCGGGACCGAGGAAACGCACGAGCCCTGCGTCGTGGAGGGCGAGGATCTGCTTGACCCGCACGGGCGGCGGGCCGCTGCCGATGAAGGAGAACAGCGAGTGGAAGCTGCCCTCGACGAACTCCGTGCGATCACTGTGGCTGACTCGGCCGTCACGGACCAGCGTCCTGATCGCCACATAGGACTTGACCAGGGCCTCGAACACCACGAGGTCGGCCGAATGCTCGGCATCGGCGCTGCGCCGCAGGTGGCCCTCGATGTGCTCGCGCACGCTGACTTCAGCGCTGGCGAAGTCCTCGCAGCTCAGATCGTCGAGAGGCCGATCCAATCGAGCCAAGTCGAACAGGTCGTCCGGGTCGGTGACGACCGCCCGAGCAGCCGCAGCGATGGCCTCGACGCAAGCACGGTGTCGCGGCGCATGGGTCCGCCGGCCGGCGGCGACGTCGCCTGCGCACGCGGGTCCGGTGGCGAGACCTGTCGAGACCACCTCGTCGGCGGTTTCATCGATGAGCGTGAGAAGTTCGGGAGCATCGATCCCGCGCTTCCACAGCACGTGTGCGTAGTGGGCATAGGTGAGTTCGAGTTCGAACAGCGGTCCGAGCACAGTCGGAAAGTCGATGACCGTACTCGCCCTGCCGGAACGGTGTCCCCCGCCGAGGTGATCCCCCGCAGCCCTCTCGCCGCCCTTGCCGCCGTCGCTGTCTTCGTCGAGGCGGCTGAGATACCGCAGTTCGACCTCGGGGGCGCCGGGGACGGCGGTCCTGCTGTAGCCGAGTTTCGGGCTGTAGGAGATGCCGCGCGAAGACCCGACCCACAGCACCGGTTCGCCGCCCGAGGGACGGTAGATAAGGTTCTCCCCTCTCGGAGCGAGCTCTCCGCCGCGGCCTTCGGTGACCATGACCATGAAGTCGAGGAACGCCAACCCGAAACCGCGGGTGAGCACCTCGGCGCCGGCGGGAATCGCGGAGAAGTCGAGGTCGGCGGTATAGCCGGGAGCCTGATAGTAGAGACCGGCTCCCCTCGCCGAGGCGGTCGCACGGTTGCCGAACTCCGCGTCCGCGGCGGCCGGGTGCATGTCGAGGTGACCCTGCGCGGAGACGAGGACGTCCGCGGTGATCGTCGCACCGGTCGAGGTGGTGACCGTGAAACCCGAGCCGCGATCCACCCGCCGCACCGACTCGGCGCGGACCCGGTGGATGTGCACCTCGGCGGCGAGCTGGTCGAGTGCGGTGTCGAAGGCCGCAGACAGGTAGTGGCCTTGGATCCGTCGGCTCGCGAAGGACTGTGAGTCGAGCAGCGCCGCCTCCTCGGCGAGTCCGCACCTGGAGAGTCGCTCGCGGCCGGGCCCGTGAATCCATTCGTGCAGGGTCGGGCCCCGAACCCCGGGACGCTCGAGGCGGCAGGAGTCGTCGGGGAAGATCGTGATGTCCTCGGTGCGGGAGTTCATCCACAGATGCGGCGACTGCTCGGTCCGCCAGATCCGTCCGGGCCCCGGCGAGAACGGGTCGATGAGGTGGATGCGCAGCCCCGCCCCGGCCTCCTCGGCGGCGGCGATCGCGAGGAGGATGCCCAGGGTCTTCGGTCCGGCGCCGATGAAGGCGAGGTCGGCGCGGGGTCCGAGCGAGCCATCATCCCCGACACGACCGCCGCTGATGACCGCCGACCGCTCACGCATCGGCATAGGCGCTCACAGCCGGCCCCACGCCGAGGCGGCTGCGCAGATCCGCTCCCGTCGTGTTCTCCCGCAGTCCCGCCGACTGCAGCGCCGGGAGGATCTCGGAGACGAGCCGGACGCTGAACTCGAGCTGCTCGGCGACGGAGGCCGAGAAGAGGACCCCGTCCGCCCCGCGTCCGCGGAGGATGCGCACCGAACCGACGATGTCGGCCACTTCGGTCCGGCGATCGGCTGCGGGCAGGATCGCGAGCACCGGGGTCTCGGGCGCGAGTTCGGCACGCAGCTCTTCGAGTGAGACCGTTCCGGAGGCTTCATCGACGAGGACGATGTCGGCGGCGGCGCGGGCGGCTTCATTGCCCGGTTCGGCGCGGACGACAATCGGCGGATGGCCCTGCGGCGGGCGCGGCGTGATCGAGGGGCCGAGCACCGAGTAGTCGGTGCCGGTCGAGTCTGGCAGCTTCGCCTCGACGTAGTGGAGGCGGTCGCGATCGATGTACCGGTCGGTGCTCTTGTCGCGGATGATCGCATCGTCGTCCCAGGAATCCCAGAGGCGCCGGATGACATCGATGACCGCGGCCGCTTCGGCCCAGGCATCGACCGCCGGAGCGGCTGCGCGGCGGCCGAACAGCTCCGCCTCGGCGGCGCTGTCGGAAATCCCGACGGACAGGCCCGCCCGTGCCCGGGCAGCGTAGTCGAGCGTCGCCGAGGCTGTGCTCACGTGGAAGGGTTCGAGATGGGTGATGCGCACCTCGGGGATCAGCCCGAGGCGGTCGGTCAGCGGCCCGAGCCAGGACGCGAATTCGACAGCGTCGAGGTCGGAGAAGTCATCGGGCACGAGTGCGAAATCCACGTGCCCGTCGAGGGTCTTCGCCGCGGCAAGACCGGTCGTGAGGTCCGGGGTGAGGGTGGTGGCGATGAGCGCGCTCATGAGGGGTTCCTGTCGGTCGTGATCGGGGTGGTGATGAGGGATTCGGGGTCGACCGCCTCGGCGTGGGTGCAGGATCGGGACCGCACGGTGAGTTCGGAGTCGAACTGGTCGATGGCGTCGATGACGTCGAGTTCGACGGACTCGTCGATGCTTGCCGGGCTCGACTCGGTGGCCGGGAGGATGTTCTTCGACAGGACGAAGCGTCCGCGGCCGATCGAACTCGCTCCGAGCGTGGCCAGCAGCGGTTTGAGGCCGAAGTCGAGGGCGAGGACGTGGGCGGCCGATCCGCCGGTGAGGACCGGCAGCACGGGTTTGCCGTGCAGAGCGTCCATCGGCAGCGCATCGACGAAGACCTTGAGCAGACCCGTGTAGGTGGCTTTGAAGACCGGCGAGCCGACGACCACGGCATCGGCGGATGCGACGGTGGACCGGGCCGAGGCGATGAGTTCGTCGCTCGTATCCCCAGCCAGCAGCGGCCCGGCGGGCAGGTGCCGGAGTTTGATGAACTCCGTGCGGTGGCCGTATTGGCCCAGCCTGCGGCCGATGAACCCGAGCAGCGCCTCGGTCTTCGAATTCTCCGCTGGGCTCGATGAGAGCAGGACGACACGTGCCATCTCAGCCCACCTCCTTGAGCTCGGCGGCGTCAGCGCCGGTGGTCGTCCCCCGGGCTCGGCCGCGGGCGTCCGCCCAGTCGGCTGCGGTGCGTGCGGCGGGCAGTCCGATGGTCTCCCGCAGGGAGCCGTCCGGGTATTCGGTGCGGTAGACGCCGAGTTCCTGGAGTTCGGGCACGACCTTCTCCACGACTTCGTCGAGTCCGCCGGGGGTGAGGTGGGGGACGAGGATATAGCCGTCGGCGGCTCTTGTCCGGACCGCCTCGGCGAGGTCGAGCGCGACCTGGTGCGGGGTGCCGACGAAGGAGTGCCGGTTCGAGACTCTGATGACGAGTTCGCGGGCGGTGAGGTTCTCGGCCTCGGCGATGTCGCGCCAGGCCGCGATCGTGGCTTCGGCGTCCTTGATGTGTCTGACCCGTCCCTGCGAGATCGACTCGCCGCCCGGCGGGACGTCCGGCAGCGGCCCGTTCGGGTCGAAGGCGGAGAGGTCACGGTCCCAGACGCGTTCGAGGAAGGCGATGGCACCGGCCTCGCTGACCTGCTGGGCGGCGACCTCGCGAGAGCGTTCGACCGCCTCGGCGGGGGTATCGCCGAGGATGACGGATACGCCCGGGTAGATCTTCAACTCGTCCTCGGCTCGACCGTAGCGGGCGAGTCGGGATTTCACGTCCGCGTAGAACTTCCGCCCGGATTCGGGATCCGAATGACGGGTGAAGACGACGTCGGCGGAACCGGTGGCGAAGTCGCGGCCGGAATCGGAGTCTCCGGCTTGGAAGACCACGGGGTGGCCGCCGGGCAGGGCTCCGGTGGGGAATCGGCCGGAGATGTCGAAGAAGTCGCTTTCGTGGGCGAAGGCGCCGTCGTTCGCCGCGGCGTCCCAGAGTCTGCGGGCGACGTCGATGAAGTCTTCGGCGCGACGGTAGCGATCGGCGTGGTCGAGGTAGCCGCCGCGACGGAAGTTCTCGCCGGTGAATGCGTCCGAGGTCGTCACGACGTTCCAGGCGGCGCGGCCGTTGGAGAGATGGTCGATGGTCGCGAGCCGGCGAGCGATGTCGAAGGGCTCGTTGTAGGTGGCGCTGAGTGTCCCGGCCAGGCCGATGCGGGTGGTCACGGCGGCGAGCGCGGAGAGCACGGCCGTGGTGTTCGGGCGGCCGACGACGTCGAGGTCGAAGATCTTGTTCTGGTGTTCGCGCAGGCGCAGGCCCTCGGCGAGGAAGAAGAAGTCGAAGAGCCCGGCCTCGGCGGTCTTCGCCAGATGGGAGAAGGAATCGAATTCGATGTGGCTGCCCGAGGCGGCGTCTGCCCACACGGTCGTGTTGTTCACGCCGGGGAAGTGGGCGGCCAGGTGGACCTGGCGCGGCTGTCCGGAGGTGTGGGTGTCAGGCATGATGTGCTCCTGTTGAGTCGGTGGGGTTGTCGGTGAGGTTGTCTGCTGCGACCGTGCGCACGGCCGAGTCGTCGAAGCAGGGCACTGCGTCGATGAGCGCCCGGGTGTAGGCGTGGCGGCTGCTGTGGAGGACGTGAGCGGTCGGCCCGGATTCGATGCCGAGTCCGTCCTTCATGACGATCACTTCATCGGAGATCTGTTCGATGACGGCCAGGTCGTGGGAGATGAAGAGATACGCGACGCCGAGGCGGGCCTGCAGGTCGACGAGCAGCTGCAGGATCTGCGCCTGCACACCGACGTCGAGGGCGGAGACGGGCTCATCGAGGATGATCACCTCGGGGTCGACGGCCAGAGCCCGTGCGATCGCGAGCCGCTGCCGCTGCCCTCCGGAGAGCTCCTGCGGGGTGCGGCCCAGCAGACTGTGGTCGAGCGCCACGGAATCGAGCAGTTCCCGCACCCGGCCCGGCCGCTGAGAGCGGGTGCCGATGCGGTGGCCGCGCAGGGGTTCGGTGAGTATCCGCTCGACCGTGTAGTGCGGGTCGAGCGCGGCGCTCGAGTCCTGATGCACGTACCGGATCCGTCGACCGAGGTCCTTCCGGCGATAGTCGGCAAGCGGCTTTCCGTGCAGGTCGACAGCGCCGGCATCCGCCCGATCCGCGCCGAGGAGGATCCGCGCCGAGGTGGTCTTCCCCGACCCGGATTCGCCGACGATGCCGATGGTCGACCCGGCCCGCAGCGCGATGTCGAGTCCATTCACGGCGGGACGGTCCCCGCCGAAATTCCGTACGATTCCGCGTCCGGTCAGCACTGCCTCGGTGCTGGGGTCGGTCACCGGTTCGGTTCCGACCGATGCGGCCCCGCCTGAATCGTTCGCGACCGATGCGTCCGCGACCGATGCGTCCGCGCCGCCTCCGAGGTCGGTCCGCGTCGCGCGGCCCGGTTGGAGCCGACCCCATCCGAGGTGCGGGGCTGCGGCGAGCAGAGCCTGAGTGTAGGGATGCCGGGGTGCGGTGAGGATGCGGTCCGTCGGCCCGGTTTCGACGATGCGGCCACGGCTCATGACGATGAGTTCGGCGGCGCGTTCTTTGGCCACCCCGAGGTCGTGGGTGATGAGCACGAGCGCGGTCTGCGACTCGGCGACGAGGGCGGTGAGCACGTCGAGGACCTGTTTGGCGACCGTCGCGTCAAGCGCCGAGGTCGGTTCGTCGGCGATGATGAGCGCGGGGCGGGCGGCGATCGCATTGGCGATGAGCACCCTCTGCCGCTGCCCGCCGGAGAGCTCGTGCGGATACCGCCGTCCGTGGGTGTCCGCATCGAGGCCCACGGCGGTGAGCACTTCGGCGATGCGCGGTCCGATCTGGGGTTTCGCGAAACCATTGACCGTCAGCGTCTCGTGCAGCGCCGAGGCGATCGTGCGCACCGGATTGAGTCCGGCTCCGGCGTCCTGCGGCACGTACCCGATCCCCGTGCCGAGGATGCGCTGCCAGGTGCGCGGCTTCGCCGCGGAGAGATCCTCGCCGAGGTGGCTCTGCGTGGACGCCTCGACCCGAGTCCCCGTCGGGAGGAGTCCGGTCAGTGCCGCCGCCGTCGTCGATTTCCCCGACCCGGATTCGCCGACGATGGCGAGCGTATCGCCGGCATCCAGGGTCAGGCCGATGCTGGCGATCGCCGGTGCGCTCGCGCCCGGGTAGGTCACGCTCAGCCCCGAGACGTCGAGGACCGCAGGGGTCTGCCGAGCCGGCACGTCCGGGGCCTGTGGCGTGGGCGCCGACGATTCACGGCCGACAGAGGTGCCGACGGAACTGCCGACAGCGGTGCCGGCAGAGTTGCCGGCGGGAACGGCGGCCTGCTCGCCGGCGGTTGTCGAGACCTCCGGAGGAAGGGCATCGGAGTCCTCGAGGAGCTCGGTGCCGGCTCCGGCCGAGGGCCAGGCGAGGAGATCGGTGTGGATCATCGGAATCCCTTCTCGGAATTGACGGCGTGGGACAGGCGGTTGGCTGCGAGCACGACGGCGGCGACGACGAGGCCGGGGAAGGTCGTCATCCACCAGGCGGCGGCGAGGAAGTCGCGTCCCTCGGACACGAGCAGTCCCCATTCGGGCTGCGGCGGCGGGGCACCGAAGCCGAGGAAGCTCAGCGCCGAGACCGCGAGCACCGCGGACCCGAACTCGAGGGCGAGCAGCGCCCCGATCGGGCCCTTCACCTGCGGCAGGATGTGTCGGGCGAGGACGGCCGCGGCGGACAGGCCGTCCGCGCGGGCGGCTCGGACGAATTCGGCTGCCCGCCAGCGGATCACCTCGGCGCGGGTGAGGCGGGCGAAGGAGGGCACGGCGGCGACGCCGACGGCCACGGCGACGTTGAGAGTGCCGAAACCCAGTGCGGTGATCACGGCCATCGACAGCAGCAGACCGGGGACGGCTTGGAGAACGTCGACGGTGCGCATGAAGATCGCGTCGACTGCCCCGGTGAAGTATCCGGACAGCAGCCCGAGAAGCACACCGACCCCGACTCCGATGAGCACGGCGGCGAGGCTGGCCGACAGCGTCTGGGCCGAACCGTGGACGGTGCGGGAGAAGACATCGCGTCCGAGCTGGTCGGTGCCGAAGACGTGTTCGGCACTCGGCGGCAGCAGTCGGTCGGCGGGGTTGCCGGTGAGCGGATCGACACCGGTGAGCAGGCCGGGCCACAGTGCCGCGACCGCGGCGAGGGCGAGGACGATGAGCGCGATGACCTCGGTGACGCCGATCCGTGAGCCTGCCGCCGCCGAGGTGAGGCGGCGCAGGGTGCCGGCCTGTCGGTCCTCGGTCTCGCTGTTCGTCTCCAGTTCGAGTGCCGGGCTCATGCGCGTGCTCCTTTGCTCCCAGCCGTCGCTGAGCTCGAGACCGGGTTCGCGACGTCGGATCCGCGCTCCTGGTGGGCCGCCTCGGTGACGGTCGACGTGCGACGTGTGCGCTGTGCGGCCCGCAGGCGCGGGTCGAGCAGCGGGTAGGACAGGTCGGTGATGAGGTTGACGAGGACGAACACGGCCGCGGCGAAGAGGACGATGCCTTGGACGAGCGGGATGTCCTGCCCGGTGACCGCGGTCTGGGCGAGGCGTCCGAGTCCCTGCCGGGAGAACACGTTCTCGACGACGACGGACCCGGCCAGCGCCTGACCGAACAGCACCCCGCCCATCGTCAGTGTCGGCAGCAGCGCCACGGGCAGTGCCTGGCGCAGCAGCAGCCGCAGGCGGGTGTATCCGGAGGCGTGGAAGGTCGTGACGAAGGGTTGGACCCATGCGTTCTGCAGCGAACGGAACAGGACCTGGGCGATGATCGCCGACAGCGGGATCGCCAAGGTCACGGCAGGCAGCACGATGGCAGCCGGCGTTCCGTCACTCACTGCGGGGAAGAGCGGGAGCCGGAAGGAGAAGAACTGCAGCAGCATGAGTCCGACCCAGAAGGTCGGCAGGGCGACCCCGAGTCCCGGCAGGGCGGCGAGCGCATCGCGCAGCAACGGTCGGCGACTCAGGGTCGCGGACACGGCGATGATGATCCCGACGAGGAGCGCGATGACCAGGGCGAGCGCGGCCAGCGCCAGCGTCGAGGGAAGGGCGGAGGCGATCGCCTCGGTGACGGGAGTGCCGGCCTGGATCGACGTGCCCAGGTCAAAGCGCAGCAGGCTCCCGAACGCGAAGAGGTATTGGACGATGAGCGGCTGGTCGAGGTGGAATTCGGCGCGCAGTCGGGCCACCTCGGCGGGGTCGAAGCTCTGCAGCTCTCCGCCGGCACCGAGCATCGTGATGACCGGATCGCCCGGCAGCCAATAGAGGAGGAAGAAGCTGAGAGTGAACGCGATCCACAGGACGAGCAGGCCCTGGGCCAGGCGGGAGGCGAGGAAACGCAGACTCATCACTGCTCACCGCCGAGCCAGGTGTCGTGGAGCTGGTAGCGGGAGGAGGCTTCGAAAGCGAAGTCGTGGACGTTCTTTCCTGTGCCGACGATGCCGGTGAGTTCGACGAGAGGGATCGAATAGCCTTCGTCGAGGATGAGCTTCGTAGCTTGGGTGAAGTCGGCCTTTCGGGCGTCTTCGTCGAGGGTTTCGGTGGTGCGGGCGAGCACCTTGTCGATCTCTCCGGGTTTGCGGGCGTTCGAGTTCTGCTCGTTCGCGCCGAAGTAGTTGCGGAGGATGTCAGCGTCCGAGCGGGTGAGGTTGCCGAAGGTGAAGTCTTCCTTGCCTTCGGCCTGCAGGGCGGTGACCTCGGCGATCGTCTTCTTCTCCAGCTGGAGGTCGAAGCCGATGGTCCGCAGCTGCTGTTGGACGAGTTCGAGGAACGGAGCGTCCTGCCAGTAGGTCAGCGTCGTCGTCAGCTTCGTGCCGTCCTTGACCCGGATGCCGTCGGCTCCGGGTTTCCACCCGGCGTCGTCGAGCAGCTTCTTCGCTCCGTCCGGGTCATAGGCCAGCAGGTCCGAGAGGTCTTCGTACTGCGGGGTCGATTTCGCCAGCACCGAGGTGGCCGGAGCCTGATGGTCGGAGACGACCGTGGCCAGCTGCTGCCGGTCGATGCCTTTGTTGAGGGCCTTGCGCACCGCTTCGTCCTCAGCGATCTGCCCGGTGGTCTTCGGCACGAGGTTGTACACGACACCGGGGTTGGCGCGGGAGACGATGTCGAGGCCCTGGGCTTCGAGGGTCTGTTCGTCCTGGGATTGGACAGTGGTGTCGACGTCGACCAGGCCCGAGAGCAGCGAACCGTTGCGCACCGAGGCCTCGGGGACGATCGAGAATTCGACGCCGTCGAGATGGGCCGGCCCCTCATGGGCGGCCAGTGAGGAGGCCCAGTCGTAGTCATCGTTGCGTTTCAGCGTGATCGCCTTGTCGTGTTCGACCTTCTCGAGTGTGAATGCGCCGGTGCCGACGAGGTCGCCGGTGCAGCGCTGTTCAGGGGTCTGTTCGAGCGTCTTCGAGGAGTAGAAGCCGAGGTTCATCGTCGACGTCGCCTGCAGGAATTGGGCGTTGGGTTGGTCGAAGGTGAAGGTCACGGTCTGCTTGTCAGGGGTGTCGATCGACTTCAGTCCGTCGATGTAGGTCTGGCCGATCGACGCCTTCGCTCCGAGGTCTCTGATCGCCTCGAAGTTCTCCTTCACCGAGGCGGAAGTGAAGTCCGTGCCGTCGTGGAACTTCACCCCGTCGCGGAGGTGGAAGGTGAAGGTCTTCGCATCGTCGGAGACGTCCCAGGACTGTGCCAGCCAGGGCTTGATCTCGCCGGTCTTCGGGTCCTGGTCGGTCAGGGAGTCCGTGATCTGGCGGGTGATGTTGAGGGTGACGTTGTAGCCGACCTGCTGTCCGTCGACGCACTGCGGGTCCGTGTCGTAGGCGACCTTGAGGACCCCGCCCTTCTGCGGCTGCCCGTCATCGCCTTCGGCACCGGCCGAACCGGAGCAGCCGGCCAGAAGCAGGGAACCGGCGGTGAGCGCGGCGAGGGCGAAGCGGGTCGAGTAGGTGCGGCGAGTGCGGGCGGCGCGGCCGCCACCGGCGAAATGAGCCGGGTCGGAGGCGTGCAGGCTGGCGATATTCATGGGAATCCTGTGGTGTGTCAGTGGCGGGAGGAAGGGTGTGTCCGTGACGGGACGAAAGACGGTGCGCGGGTCGCTACCGAGCATTCGGCGATGATTGCTCAACACATAATGAGCGGAATCAGGCAGCCTTGAGCGGGTGCGCCCGAGTCGAGAAGAAGCATCGGACCCGGAGGCGAGCAAGGTGGGATGAGATTCCGCGAGCCGAACGACGGTGCCGGGAAGCCGCGGCAGACCTCGCGGGATCAGCCGGTGAAGAGCTGAAACATCGGCATGAGGCGGCAACAATCAAGAGCTTCGAACCGTGCGGACAACGCCCAGGTCTGCGAATTCTTGTGTGCGATCATCATGCCCTCTGCTGAAGTGATGTCATGGAATGCTGACGATTCATACCGTACCAATAAACATCATTGCTCAACAATCTTTCTTTGCGTTCTTCGTCACGCTTCGTCATAGAGACCGGCGGGATGACCCGACCGACGGGGCGGAAACGCCCGGCCGGTCGGACAGCCCGGCAGCGAGGATGAGCGCGCCCATGAGCAGGAGGACGGCCGTCAGCGTCCAGCCCAGCGGCGCGATTCCGACAAGGAGGGCGATGGCGATGCCGGTCGTGGCCGCACCGACCGCGGTGACGGCGCGGGCCCGCGGCCCGAGAACCGGAATATGTCGGCCGATCGCCGTCAGACGCTGTTCGGTGGGAAACGGGATCCGATTCACCGCCATGGCCAGAAGCGCCGACAGCAGCATCACCGCCAGCAGCCACACCGGCCGTGTGGCCCACCACCAGGCGGAACCGATCTCGGGCAGCACGAACTCGGCGATCCCCGGACCAGCCGCACTCCGCAGACCCGACACCGTCTGTGCCAGAGCCCCGAGTTCCCCGATGAGGACGATGACGACGCTCATGTGCCACAGATAGACCTCCATTCCGTACCGGTTGCCCCAGGCGATGACCCGCCGCCAGATCTGCGCGCGCAGAATCCTCGGCTCGGCGGCCGCCTCGGTGACGGCCTCGGTCGCCGCGCCCCCGCCTGCGGTCAGCGCTCGGTTGAGCCGGGCGTGGAGGAGCCGCAGTCCGCACATCTGCACCACTCCGAGCAGCACGAGGGCACCGGTGGGCGGGTTGAGGTTGATGAGCATATTCGGGCTGTAGACCCCGGAGGCGACGAGTCCGGCCAGGGCCAGCAGCGCGGCCGCCAGCACCGGCCACACGAGTGACCGGCGCACCGGTCGGTCGAGGGCCTCGGCGCAGAAGAACCCGAGCTGCTGGATCAACGGCCACACAAGGAGGAAGTTGAGATAGCCCAACCCCGAGACTCCGGTGACCGCGACCAGGACGTCGACGACGATGACGGCACCGGCGAGCACTGCCAGGGCCCGCCTCGGCGCGGTGTCATGGACATGCACCGCCACGGGCACGAGCGCGGTGAGGCCGACATAGACGGCGAGGAACCACAGTGGTTGGCCGATGCGGTGGCTCGCCTCGGTGATCAGCTCGGTGGGAACGCCGATCTCGGCGGCTGCCGACAGGCCGATCCCGGCGAGGGCGATGAGGACGGTGACGGGGGCGACGAGTCGGCGCAGGCGAGCGCGCAGGTAGTCGGCCCATGTGCCCCCGCTGGCGCGGATGCGACGCCAGGCGAAGAAGCCCGAGGCGCCGCCGATGATGAAGAACAGGGGCATGACCTGGAAGAGCCAGGAGGCGGCGGCGAAGCCGGTGGTGTCCGAGAGCGCGACGGTGGGCACCACGGCGCCGTCGGGGCCGAGGACTGCCGCGCTCATCATCGAGTGGAGGATGACCACGACGACGAGGCAGGCGAAGCGGAGGAGGTCGAGGGCGGGATCCCGGCGGCGCCCGGCGGGCTCGCGGGGTGGTGCGACGACGGTCGGCGGGGCAGGGTGGGCCCGGCCTCGGTGGTCGTCGGGCGGCAGCGATTCGCGGAATGTCAGTGTCATGGCGGTTTCTCATCCGGGTCGGTGAAGTGCGATGACACCGAAGTTAGGAACCGTGTTCGGTCCGCCGCATCACCCCGGAGAGCCGAGCTCGCACCGGCCGGCCGATACCTGCGGGGGATGCCGCACGCTGAGCACCCCCTACCGGTCACGCGGGGTACCGCACACTGAGCATCCCGCACCGGTCGCGCGGGGTCGTGTGAGAATGGCGATGAGCACGCCCGACTTCAAGGAGAGACACTCGTGACGATCGCCTTCGCGAAGACCACCCTGCCGATCATCGGCGCTCCCATGGCCGGTGGGACGACGACGCCCGAACTCACCGAGGCGGTCGCCCGAGCCGGCGGCTTCCCCTTCGTCGCCGGCGGCTATCTCACGGCAGAGGTCCTGGCCCCGTTGGTCGAGCGGATGCGTGAGACCACCGATGTCTTCGGCGTCAATCTCTTCGTCCCGAACCCCGTTCCCGTCGACCGGGAGGCCTTCGCCGCCTTCGTCGCCGAGCTCGAACCGGCCGCGGCCGAACGCGGCGTCACCCTCGACCCCGAACCGGTCGACGATGACGACCACTTCGACGAAAAGCTCGACTGGCTCATCAACCACCCCGTGCCTGTGGTCTCGACGACCTTCAACCTGCCCACCGATGAGACCGTCGACCGCCTCCACGCCGTCGGCAGCCAGATCGTCGCCACGGTGACCTCGGTGCCCGAGGCCCGAGTGGCCGCGGAACGCGGAGTCGATGGGCTCATCGTCCAGGGCCCGCGTGCCGGTGGGCATTCGGGCACCGCCGATCCGACGCGGACGATCGAGGACCGCCCCACCGTCGATCTCGTCCGCGACATCCTCGCCGAGGTGGACCTGCCCGTGGCGGCCGGAGGCGGAGTCGACGGTGAGGCCATGGTCGCCGAGCTCCTCGGGGCCGGGGCGAGCGCCGTAGTCGTCGGCACCCTGCTGCTGCGCTCCGAGGAAGCCGGAACCGCGCCGACGCACCGCGCCGCACTGGCCTCCGGTGAGTTCACAGACACCCGGCTCACCCGCGCATTCACCGGTCGCCCGGCGCGCGCTCTCGTCAACGGCTTCGTCCGTCGCTTCGATCCGGTGGCCGTGAACGCTTATCCGGCGGTGCACCATCTGACGAAGGAGTTCCGGGCCGCGGCGAAGAGGGCCGACGACCCGCAGGACCTGCACCTGTGGGCCGGAACCGGCTACCGGGGAGCGGACGCAGCGTCGGCCGAAACGATCGTCAAGGACCTCGGCGCCCGTTTCGCCCGCCAGTAGTCGTTCCCCACCGGCGTCTGAGGTGGTCGCAGTGGTCGCCGGTCACCCGACCCGTTCGCCCACCTCAGGCGGCGGTGCGGCTCTCAGCTTCCCGCGACGACCAGGCCCGTCTCGTAGGCGGCGACGACGATCTGGGTGCGATCGCGCAGGCCCAGTTTCGACAGGATCCGGGATACGTGGGTCTTCACGGTCTGTTCGGCGAGGTAGAGCTGCGCGGCCACCTCGGCGTTGGCATGGCCCTTCGCGACCAGGGTCATCACCTCGATCTCACGGTCGGTGAGCTGTCCGAGAACCGCGGTGTCCTTGGCCACGGTGGGTCCGGCGACGTATTCGGCGATGAGGCGGCGGGTCACCGAGGGCGCGAGCAGCGACTCCCCGCCGGCCACGACGCGCACGGCGGTGATGAGATCCTCGGCGGTGGAGTCCTTGAGGAGGAATCCGCTGGCACCGGCCCGCAGCGCAGAGAACACGTATTCGTCGGCGTCGAAGGTCGTGAGCATGATGACTCGCGGATGCACCCCGGGCATGGTGGAGATCGCCCGGGTGGCGTCGAGGCCGTTGAGTTTCGGCATCCGGATGTCCATGAGGATGACGTCGGGATCCGTGCGGCGGACGAGGTCGACGACTGCCGATCCGTCCTCGGCGCTGCCGACGACCTGCATGTCCGTCTGCGCGTCCAGCAGCGCACCGAAGCCCTGCCGGATCATCGCCTGATCGTCGACGATGGCGACCCGGATGACCGTCTCCGACGGTGGCGGCACACTCGCCGAGGCGGCTGATCCGTCCCCCGCGTCCTCAATTCCTGGCATGGTTCAAACTTACCGGACGCGGCCGCCCCGGTACCCTCGCAAACCCCGAGAATCCGTCGCCTCGACCCGGCTTCGACCGGATTTCATCCTCCTGGGGGACCCGCACGGGACCATATTCACTCCCGCGTATGATGCGCAGGCGCATACCCGCTCTCTAATGTTCGAGCCATGATCATCACCGCCATCGTCCTCGCCACCGCGGCAGCGTTCTGCCTGGCTTTGGGCACCCACTTCCAGCAGCATGCCGTGGCCGCCATGGCTCCCGGCCCGCGTCGCCGCGCCACCTGGGTCACCGGGCTCGGGCTCATGGGGCTGGTCACGGTGCTCAATGTCATCGCCCTCGGCCTCGGCCCGGTCGCCATCGTCCAACCCATCGGCGCGGTCTCCCTCGTCGCCGCCGTCTTCATCGGGCGGCGCTTCTTCGGGCTCCGCCTCGGTGCGCCCCTGCTCATCAGCATCGCGGTGACTCTGTTCGGGGTGTTCTCCTTCGTCACCACCTCAGCACGGTTCGCCCACGACCTCAGCGCCACTGAGCAGTCGGTGACCTGGCTGCTCGCGGTGCTCATTGCGCTCAGCGTCTTCGCGGGCCTGTTCTCGATCAGCTCCGCCGGCCACATTCCGCGGGTCATCATCACCGGCATCGTCTTCGGCACGGTCGCCGCGGCCACGCACGTCCTCGCGCGCTCGGTCATCGTGGCCGGTCTGCCCGGACTCGACGGACTGGGTGCGCGGTGGTGGCTGCTGCTCAGCGCGGTGGGACTGGCTTCGGCCGCGGGCTTCTGGCTCGTCCAAACCGCCTACGCCTGCGGTCCCGCCGAGACCGTGCTCGCCGGGCTCACCGTCATCGACCCGATCGTCGCCGTCATCATCGGTGCGGCCTTCTTCGGCGAATACTCGGGACTGACCCCCGTGGCGACTCTCGGTCTGCTCGCCTCGGCCGGCATCGGCATCGGCGGGGTGTGGATGCTCTCGCGGTTCCACCCGAAGGTCCTCAGCGCTCGATCGACCGTCATCTCCCCCGTCCCGGCACCTGCCGCCACCCATCCTCTCCAGCAAGGAACCCAGCCATGAACCACTCCCCCACAGCACCGATCACACCGGTCTCGCCCGGCGCGTCCCAGTCCGGAAACCCGTACTCTGAAGAGGTGCCCCGACCAGCAGAGCCCCAGCCGACCGACCCGACGCACAGGTCGCCGAGTCAGTCCCCTGCACCCCAGGATCGCTCCTGGTGGGCTCGCCTGTGGCACAATCTCGGCCGTGATGCCGGGCTGGTAGCGCCGAGCATGCTCATCTCCCTCATCGCGATGCCCGTCCTCATCGCCCTGTTCTCGGTCTCGATCGGCACGGCGATCGTGTGGGTCGGGGTTCTCCTCCTGCCGCTGACGCTCACCGTCGCCCGGGCGTTCGGCGACCTCTCCCGGGCCCGGGCCCGCGTGTGGGGTGCTCCCCTCGCCGAGGCGGCCGCCCCACCGCGCGGACGCGGACTCCGCTGGTGGCTGGCTCCCCTGGGTGACGCCCGTGCGTGGTTGGATCTGCTCTTCGAGGCCGTGTTCGCGCTGCCGATCCGGATCCTCACCTTCGTCGTATCAGCCGTGTGGTTCTTCGGCGGCCTCGGCGGGATCACCCACTTCCTCTGGGGCGCCTTCATCCCCGACGGGGGCGGGGACACCGTTGATCGGGTCGTCGCCTGGGCGACGAATTCGCCGGTCAGAGACTTCGGTTTCGCCGCCGAGGCGTCATTCCAGTCCGTCGTGGGCCTCATCCTCCTGCTCACCTTCCCGTTCGTCCTCCACGCCATGGCGCTGCTCGAGATCGTCACGATCCGCGCGGCCCTGTCCTCCGACTGGGCTCGCACCGCGGCCGAGCACCCTCACCCGAGTGCGGCCTCGCCGTCGTTCGCCTCGGCACCGAGCTCGTCCATCCTCTCGACTGCCGCCGGGAACCGGAGTTGGTTCTGGTTCGTGTCGGTCTTCGTCGGTGTCGTGCTCGTGGCGGTCGCCTGGCCGGTGACCACGGTCGTCTATGACGTCCCGACCGTCTTCGCGATGCTCATCGCCTTCGCGCTCAGCGCCTCGCTCGTCCTCGCCGTGCGGTGGCCCATCGCCGGAATCGGCCTCGGTCTCGCGGGTCAGTTTGTGAGCATCCTGCTCACCGCGGACATCTCGGGTGCGGTGCGACCGTTCACGGTCACCTCGCTGTTGGCACTCGTGTTCCTCCACCTCCTCATCGGTCTGCGCCACCGGTGGATCCACCTCGTCGCCGTCTGGACGGCCAGCCTGCTCATCGGGGTGTTCGCACTGGTCACACCGCATGCCGGCGGGTTCTCCGGGGCTCTGTCGAACGTCATCACGACGCTGTCGATCGCCGCCGGCGCCGGGATCATCGGTGTCATCGGCAACCTCCTCATCCAAGGTCGCCGGCAGCTGGAGACCGAGCGGGAACTCAGTGCCGCGGAACTGGCCAAACGGCAGGAGCTGGAAGAACGCAACCGGATTGCCCAGGAACTCCACGATGTCGTCGCCCACAGCATGTCAGTCATCAGCGTGCAGGCCACGACCGCGCAGTACCGGCTGCCCGGACTCGATGAGCGCAGCCTCGGCGAGTTCGACTCGATGGCCTCCTCTGCCCGACAGGCGCTGACGGAGATGCGCGGGCTGCTCGCGATCCTCCGTGGAGGTCGGAACGCGGACCTGGCGCCGCAGCCGACCGTCGATGACATTCCCACGCTCGTCGACATCACCCGCGGTTCCGGGGCCGCCGTCGATCTCGACTTCCCCACCGAGGCTCTGTCGCTGTCGGCGACGGCGAGCCTCACGGCGTACCGCGTGGTGCAGGAGAGTCTGTCGAATGCGCTGCGTCATGCCGCCGGAGCCCCGGTGGCGGTCACCGTCACGGCCATCGGGACCCGACTCGAGATCTCTGTACTCAACGGCACGCCCGACGGCGGGTCGGATACGGGCGGGCACAGCCACCTCGGCGGGGGTTTCGGCATCAAGGGGATGCGTGAGCGCGTCGAAGCATTGGGCGGGAGCCTGCGGGTGGGGCCGACCGACAACGGCGGTTTCGAGGTCAGAGCCACACTGCCTGCCGAGTGAGGGCACGGTTGCGGGGCGGACTGTGGGGACAGTTCGATGCCATACTGAATGTCACCGACCGATCCCCCTCCGGAAGGATATCTCCCCATGTCACCAGGTCCCCCACCTGCCGACTCCACTGGTCCGGCAAGTCCACCCGCTGCAACGGGCTCGCCCGCGGCGACAGGCTCACCGATCCCGGCGAACTCATCCGCGCGGGTCCTGCGCCGTACGATCGCCATCGTCATCGTCGTGGCTTTCAGCCTGGCAGCGGCGGGAGGCATCATCGTCCTGCTCGGCGATATGGAGTCCGAAGCGACCTACAGGGTCATCGGCACGACTGCCCTGACCGGGGCCGTCAGCGTAGCGGCGTTCTGCGGGGCGACGCTCCTCGGTCGCCGGAGCCAATGGTTCGGGATCGTCACGATCGGGTTGTCTGTGATCACCATGGCGCTGTGCCTGTGGTTCCTCTGGGGCGATCCGTACCGGTGGGACGGCCCGTGGTCCGAGACCGACGGCCTCAGCATCGGCGACATCATTTCCCAAGTACTCGCCTCATCCGTCCTTCTCACCGCCGTCGCAGCGGTGAGTTCGCTCATTCTGCTGCTGACAGCCCGAACCCGGCTGGTGCGCATCGGGCTGCCGATCACGCTCGGTTTCCTCGTACTCGGCACATGCTTGGTCCTCATGATGATCTGGGTGGAGGCGGCATGGGAGCTCGAATGGCTGACCCGCCTCAACGGCATCGTGTGGATCCTCGCCGCGCTCGGAGTCGTCATCGTGCCGCTGACCTCGCTGCTGCTCAGGGCTGGGGCGAAGCCTGCGGATGCCGGCGATGCCGGCGAAACAACAACCGGGCCCACGCGGCCTCGTTCGACTCCGCCTGAAGCACCGCAGCGGGCCGGCTCGACGCTGTCGCCCTCGACTCTCGACCGTCTCGACATGGCTGCACGAGCCGAGGGCGTCACGGTCGACGAACTCGTCGACCGTCTGCTGGCTGCCGGTTCGCGGACCGATCCGACCACCGGTTCGGCCTCTCAGTCGGCTTCCGTCCCGACGACCGCTGATACTGCGACCGCGCCCGCGACCGATTCCGCGACCAAGCCGGATTCGCACCCACGCCATTAGACGCCCGGCCCCGCGTTCGCAGGTCCGGACCCGACTCACGCGTTCGCAGGTCCGGACCCGACTCACGCGGATTCGGGCCCGACCCCCACGTATTCTGACCCGTCCCCGCGGGGACGAAGCGTTTCGCCAGTGGAGGGACCGCCTCGGCGACGGTGGTCGAGGACGACCACGATGCCGAAGACGATCGGGGCGGCGATCGACACGACGACCTCGGCGGTCGGGGAACTCGTCGCGTTGAGGTCGGCTCCGGAGAGCACACCGAGGACGAACGCGAAGAGGTTGTTGACGATGTGGAACGCGATCCCGGCCTCGAGGCCGCCGGTGATGACGGTCAGTGTGCCGACGATCGCGGCGAAGATCCCGACATCGATGAGTCCGGGCAGATCGTAGAGGTGGCCGAAGACGAAGAACGGCACGGGGATCAGCACGGCCCACGCCGGGTGCCGCAGCCAGGAGCCGATGATGTTCATCGCCAGCCCGCGGAAGACGATCTCCTCGGCCGTCGCCTGGAACGGGACGAGGAGGACGAACGCGATGAGCATGGCGAGCACATGCTGATTCCACACGATTCCCGAGGTCAGGGTGCCCGTTGCCCCGTCCGAGAAGAGGACCATGACGATCGCGCAGACCACCCACACGGCCGTCCCGTAGAGCATGTACCGCCCGAGTCTGCCCCAACGCATGCCGCCGCGAAGCGAGATCATCGAGGAGTACCAGCGCCGATAGACGCAGAGGGTCGCGAGTTCGGCGGCCGGCCACATGAGGATGACGTTGATGAGCCCGAAGAGCACTCCGGTGATGGTGTTGAAGTCGATGAGTCGTTCTGACCACGCGGTGAAGTCGCCTTCGGTGTTGAGCGTGATCAGGGCAACGATGAAGAAGCTCACGAACTCGACGATCATCGCGACCGAGTAGAACAGCAGGGTCAGGAGCACCACGAGGATCGGTTTGAACCATCGGTTCCCCGGCAGCCCGGCGAACTGCCGATGATAGCGCCGAGGCGGCTCAACGGATGCGGGGATGTGCAGGTCCGTGCCGGGCTGGGCCGGTTGGGCCGGCTGGAGCGGTTGGGCCGGCTGGAGCGGTTGGGCCGGTTGACTGTGCAGTGTGTGCGGTTGATTTCTCATGTCTCCACCCTGTCGAAGAACGGGGTCGTCGACCATCGGCCGAGGGCATGATTCGTGTCATCCGATCGGGCGAATGCACACATCAGGGTGCTTCCGATCGAGCAACCGCGACCATGGGTCCGAACGGATTTCATCCTTTCGGACGACAGCCTCCCAGCGGTCGCCCGGGTAGGGTCGAAGCGTGACATCTCGAACCGGCCGCCCGCTCGCGCATGCCCTGCTCTGGACAGGCATCGCCGCCGCCGTCGGTGTGCTCCTGCTCGTCATCGTCGTCGGGGCCGATTGGCCCTCACCGGAGGACGCCGGTTCCGAAGCCGATGCGCTCAGCGCCGAACTGCTGGTCCACTTCGTCTTCGGTCTCGTCTCCCTCATCTGCCTGCCTCTCGTCCTCTTCTTCGACGGACGTCGGGTCCCGCGCAAGCAGCTGCGTCCGAAGGTCCTCGCCGCGGAGAAGCTCGGCGAATTCCTCACCGTCACGGGTCGCGGCGGTGAGGAGTTCCTCGCCGCCGACGGCTCCGTCGAGTCACTCCAACGCCGCCCCGGCGGCTGGATCCCGGTCACCGTCGGCATCATCGGCCTCCTCTGCGGCACGGTCAGCACGGTCGGGTTCCTCGCTGCGTCCCTCATCCTCGTGTCACTGTCGGCCCGGCGCAGCTGGGCTCTTGACTTCCTCGCCCTCGCCGCCGCACTGGCCGCCCTCCTGTCGACCTACGTCCTCACCCCGCAGGCCGCCGGCGCGTTCGAGCTTCCGATCTTCCTCTTCAGCAGCATCGTCTATGCCGTCATCGTCGCCATCGGCGTCATCCGCGGTTCCCGCGAACAGGGCCTCATCGACTCCGCCGCTCAGACCCTGCTGCGCGAACGCTCCCGCCAAGATCGCGCCATCGCCGAGGTGCGTCGCGGCATCGCCCGCGACATGCACGATTCCCTGTCCCATCATCTGTCCGTCATCGCCATGTACTCCGGAGCCCTGTCCGTGAGGCAGGACCTCGACCCCGAGGACGTGCGCGAAAGCGCGCGCCTCATCGCCGATGCCGCCCGCCGATCCGGAATCGAACTCCGCGAGGTCCTCACGATGCTCCGCAGTGATGACCAGGGCACGGTCATCGACCCCGACATCGACCGCCTCGTCGCGGCCCGCGGCCACATCGCCGAACTGCGCTATATCGACCCCGTCTGTGCCGCGGCACTCCAGCGGTGCAGTGCACTGGAGCGGACGACGATCTACCGTTTCGCCCAGGAGGCGATCACGAACGCCGTCAAACACGCACCGGGTCAGAAGGTGACGATCAAGGTCGGCCTCGACGAGGCGGAGGGTCGCCTCGAACTCGTTGCGAGCAACCCCCACACCGGTTTGGGCCCTGCGTTCCGCGCCGGGGCACAGCAGCTCGTCACCGGTTCCGGCTTGGGGCTGTTGGGACTGCGAGAGAGAATGGAGGCCATGGGCGGAGACCTCACCGTGACGACGGCCCCCGAATTCACCCTCCGCGCCCGCATCCCCATCGACCCCGCAGTCTTCACAACCGAGGGAAGCGCCACGGAAGCGGAAGCGGCGACCGAGGACGAGGACGGTTCGGACGGGACGCCGCCGGACGGGCAGCAGGAGGAAGAAGCGTGACGATCCGTGTCATCATCGCCGACGACGAATCGCTCATGCGTTCGGGACTGCGGCTCCTCCTCGGCGCGGCCGAGGACATCGACGTCATCGCCGAGGCGGCCGACGGGCACGAGGCCATCGATCTCGCCCGTCGACTGAATCCCGACCTCGTCCTCATGGACATCCGAATGCCCGGCGTCGACGGCCTCGAGGCGGCGCAGACGCTGCTGTCGGATCCCGAGCACCCGCAGGTGCTCATGCTCACGGCTTTCGGCACCGACGATTTCATCCATCGCGCCCTGCAGTCCGGGGCCGCCGGCTACATCCTCAAGGACACCCCGCCCGAGGAGCTCATCAACGCGGTGCGAGCCGCCGCCGACGGCACCCGCACCTTGTCGGCGACCGCATTGGCCACCTTGCTCACGTCCGGCCCGACCGCCTCGGCGCCGGGCCCGGATCCGCTCGCTTCCCTGTCGACGCGGGAGCGGGAGATCGCCGAGGCGGTCGCGCAGGGAATGACGAACGCGCAGGTGGGACGGTCGCTGTTCGTCTCAACAGCGACCGTGAAGACCCACCTTGCGCGCATCTTCGACAAGCTCGAGGTGAGCTCACGGGTGCAGCTGGCGCTGCTCGTCAACGAGAACCGCTGAGAACCGCTGAGAACCCGGCTCTTCGGTGTACTCATGTATGCGAGATGGAGATCGAGCTCATATTGCTCGATATGCTCACGCCTTCGCCAGTCGTATCCCGCAACGCCCAGGAGCCGAAACCACAGAGGGTGAGGAGGGCGGGCACAAGGGTCAGCAGCGCCGCCAGGGAGGCTGCGCCGTCGGCTCCCGTCCAGCTCAGCACCTGTGCGGTGCCCATGGTCGCTGCGCAGACGGCCACTCCGATGATTCCCGCACGGCCGAGGAAGTTCATCTTCCGCGGACCGACTGCCTCGCGAAGGCGACTGCCCGCGATTCACGCACGGGCGGCCAGCCGCCTCGGCGAGGGTTCAGCCGATCATTTCGGGGCCATGCGGATCGCGCCGTCGAGGCGGATCGTCTCACCGTTGAGCATCGGGTTCGCCACGATCGATTCGACGAGCTGGGCATATTCGGTCGGCTTGCCCAGGCGGGCCGGATGGGGCACGGACTTGCCGAGGGATTCCTGCGCCTCGGCGGGCAGTCCCGCCATCATCGGGGTCTCGAAGATGCCTGGGGCGATGGTGACCACGCGGATGAGGGAGGCCGCGAGTTCGCGAGCCATCGGGAGGGTCACCGAGGCGACGGCGCCCTTTGACGCCGAGTAGGCGATCTGGCCGATCTGTCCGTCGAAGGCCGCGACGGAGGCGGTGTTGATGATGACTCCGCGCTCCTCGCCGGTGGCCTCCTGGCCCTGCATGGCCGCGGCGGCGAGGCGGCAGACGTTGACGGTGCCGACGATATTGATGCCCAGCACCTTCTGGAAGGCGTCGAGGGGCAGCGGTCCCTTGCGGGAGACGAGCTTGCCCGGTGTTGCGACTCCGGCGCAGTTGACGACGACGCGCAGGGCGCCGAGTCCGGTGGCGGTGTCGACGGCGGCCTGGATCTCGTCTTCGTTCGTGACATCGGCGGCGACGAAGTGGGCGGAGTCGCCGAGTTCGGCGGCGACCTGCTCACCGACCTCGGCGTTGAGGTCGACCATGACGACCTGGGCGCCGGCCGCCAGGAGGCGTTCGGTGGTGGCCCGGCCGAGGCCGGAGGCTCCGCCGGTGACGAGGGCGACGGTGTTCTGCAGATCCATAGGTGTCCTTTGCATCGCGGGGATCGTGGCGTCGTTGAGTGAACGATCTGTCGTTGCGACTCTAACGCAGCGCTGTGGGACCGGTCACCTTCCTATGGCGGGACCTCGTTCAACGGAGAATCAGGTTATCGATGCGAGGCCGGTGCGAAAACCTGATTTTCCGTTGAACGAGGGGGCGAACGGCCCGGCGGCGGTTGAATGAGGGTGCGATCGGCCCGGCGGCGGCACAGGCGGCTGCGGTTCCGGATGCAAACAGCGCAAGGCCCGCTGATCATTGATCGGCGGGCCTTGGGCGTGTGTTCTCAGAGCGTGCGGGCCTCAGGGCACACAGGTCCCGGACCCTGCCCTGGGGTCAACGAATGTGAACGTGGGCTGCTCAGGCGGCCTGCACCTCGGCGCTGGCTTCGCGCACGGACTTGAGGGCTTCGCCCCAGCTGACGATGTCGGCGACCATCGAGGCGAACGGCGCGGCAGAGACCTCGGTCGGGGCGAACGTGCCATCGGTGACGTCGGTGAAGATCGAGAACGAGGCCTGGTCGCGGACGACGGCGAGCTTGTAGTTGGCCAGGATGTGGCGCAGGTGCTCGGCGGCGCGCACACCCTTGTCGGCACCGTAGTTCACGATTCCTGCGACCTTGTGGTTGAACTCGGTGGCGACGAAGTCGAGCGCGTTCTTCAGCGAGCCGGAGATCGAGTGGTTGTACTCGGGGGTGACGAAGATGAAGGCGTCGAACTCCTCGAGCTTGGCGCCCCAGGCCTTGGTGTGGTCATTGCCGTACATCTTGGCGCCCGCAGGGACGACCTCGTCGAGCAGGGGCAGATCGAAATCACCGAAGTCGACGACCTCGGCGCGGACGTCATCGTTGCCCGCCAGCTGATCGTTGACCCAGGCGACGATCTGGGGATTGAGCGCCTGCGGACGCGAGGTTCCGGGGATGATGGCAATGTTGAGCATGTGGGTCCTCAAATCGGTAGTCGGTGTCAGACGGGCGGATGCGGCACCGTCGCACAGTGGCCGCGGCACAGGTCTCCTGTGCGCTCCACCCACGCCAACATTGTTGAACCGTCAATCATTCCCCGCCGCTCGAGTGACCTTGATCACGCGGCGGCGCGGTCTCCCGCGGTAGGCACGGCCGCCTCGGCGATCATCGATTCCGCGGGCCTTAGGTGAAGTTCCCTGTGGAATCGCGCCCGAGAGCGGGGCCCGTCGTGTATGGTCGTGGGGCAAGTGAAAGACTGTTCGATAGAAAAGTCGGCCTCGACGAAAACTAGGCAAAGGAGTCCGGTCATCGTGCGTTCAACAAACGGCCGCAACAACATCCTCCGCTCGGCCCGGGATACCTTTGCGGACAAGGGATTCGACGGCGCATCCATCCGCGACATCGCACAGACGGCGGGGCTGAGCCTCTCCGCACTCTACTATTACTTCCCTTCGAAGCAGGAAGCGCTCTACGAACTCGTCCACACCGCGTACTCGTGGTACATCGAGCATGCCCGTGCGGTCATCGCCGAGGTCGACGACGACCCGGTCGATCAGCTCACCGTGGCCGTGCGCTACCTCGCCCGCTACCGCACGGAGAATGTGTCGGTCTCGACCGTGCTCATTCGCGACACCGAGCGTCTCACCGGGGACAATGCCGTTCAGGTCAAGGAACTCCAGCGTGAGGCCCGGGAGATCGTGGGCGATATCGTCCGCGCCGGCGTCGAGGCCGGAAGTTTCCGCGTCGACAGTGCGGCCCTGGCCACTCGTGCGATCCACTCGATCTGCAATTCGCTCTCGCTGTGGTACCGGCCCACGGGCGATCTCACCCCGGACATGATCGAACGCGACTTCACGCAGTACTCGCTGCGCATCCTTGGCATCGATCCCTCCGCGGAAGAGCTCGACCGCCTGCTCAGCCTGCCGGTCAATCAGGCCGGAATGCTCGACTTCATCGCCGACCCCAAATAACCTCCCTTACTACCTGACGGCGGCCCAGCAACCTTGCGCGAGGTTGCTGGGCCGCCGTCAGGTGGCAATTAGGGGGTGCGGAGGGAGCGGGCGAGCTCGCGGCGCTTGGCCTGCTCGGCCGGATCCGGCACCGGCAGCGAAGCGATCAGACGCTTCGTGTAATCCTCCCTCGGCGCACCGAGCACCTGTTCACCTGTGCCCTCTTCGAGCAGCTCACCGTGGAAGAGCACCCCGATGCTGTCGGAGAGCATATCGACGACGGCGAGATCGTGGCTGATGAACAGGGCCGCGAAGTCGAAGCGATTCTGCAGCTCGACGAACAGCTCGAGCACCTTCGCCTGCACCGACACGTCCAGCGCCGAGGTCGGCTCATCGGCGATGACTAGTTCCGGATCAAGCGCCAGACCGCGCGCCAACGACGCCCGCTGCCGCTGCCCGCCCGAGAGCTCGTGCGGGTACCTGGCCGCATAGGCCCTCGGCAGCTGCACCGAATCGAGCAGCTCGATCACCCGCTTCGACCGATCCGCGGCGCTCATCTCCCGACGGTGGATCGCAAACGGTTCGGCGACGCATTCCCCGATCGTCAGATGCGGGTTGAACGAGGCCGCCGGGTCCTGGAACACGAACCCGATCCGCCGCCGGATCTTCGAGAACTCGCGTTCCTTGAACCCGACCATCTCATGACCGAGCACTTTGAGGCTTCCCCCGCTGGCCCTGGTCAGACCCGCAATTGCGCGCCCGATCGTCGTCTTGCCCGATCCCGATTCGCCGACGAGGCCGTAGACCTCACCGGCCTTGATGTCGAAGCTGACCTTCTTCACTGCGTGGAAATCGTCTCGGCCGATGCCGCCGGGATAGACGATGTCGAGATCGCGAGCGGAGACGATCGACTCCCGCGCGTCTCGCTCCCCCGCATCTCGCTCCCCCGCCGAGGCGGTGCCGATCGAGGCCTCCCCCGCCGAGGCGGTGCTGATCGATGTCTCCCCCGCCGAGGCGGTGCCCGCCGACGCAGGTTCGGCCACCGACGGGTCCCGCGCGGTCGTACCCGACCCGGCCCCTGCCTCGGCGGCAGCGGCCTTCCGGCTGCCTGCCACGGTCGATCCGATCCGGGGCACGGCGGCGAGCAGTTCCCGCGTGTACTGCTCCTGCGGGTCGCTGAAGAGCTGCTCGACAGAGGAGACCTCGACGAGGTCGCCGCGGAACATCACGGCCACCCGGTCGGCGAGGTCGGCGACAACACCCATGTTGTGGGTGATGAGCACGATGGATGTGCCCGTCTCATCACGCAGCTCCCGCAGCAGATCGAGGATCTCGGCCTGCACGGTGACGTCGAGGGCCGTGGTCGGCTCGTCGGCGACGATGAGCTTCGCGCCCAGGGCAAGTGCCATGGCGATAACGATGCGCTGCTTCTGCCCGCCCGAGAACTGGTGCGGATAGTAGTCGAAGCGGTTCTCGGCATCCGGGATTCCGACCTGCTCCATCGCCGCGACGACGCGGGCCTTGAGATCGGCCTTGTTCGCCTTCCTGTCGTGGGCGCGCAGGCCTTCGGCGATCTGCCAGCCCACGGTGTAGACGGGATTGAGTGCGGTCGAAGGCTCCTGGAAGACCATCGCCACGTCACGTCCGCGCATGGCCCGCAGTTCCTCGGCGGAGACGCTGAGCACGTTCTGCCCGGAGATGACGATGGCGCCCGAGCGCTGCGCCGTCTCCGGCAGCAGCCCGAGGATGGACCTGGCGGTCACTGTCTTGCCGGAACCGGACTCGCCGACGATGGCGAGCACCTCACCGGGTGAGACGGACAGCGATACGTCCTTGACCGCGTGGACTTCGCCTCCGTCGGTGGAGAAGGTGACATCGAGTCCGTCGACGTCGAGGACGTTGTCGGTCGCAGGACCGGCCTGCTCATGTGACTTCCTGCTCATGCCTTGACCTCCGCAGTTCTGACGTTCTTCGTCTTCGCTTTCCGCCGCACCCGCAGGCGCGGGTCGTTGAGATCGTTCATCGACTCACCGACCAGGGTGATGCCGAGCACCGTGAGCACGATCGCAAGCCCCGGGAACACCGCGGTCCACCACACGCCGGAGGTGACATCCGGCAGTGCCTTGTTGAGGTCATAGCCCCATTCCGACGCCGAGGTGGGTTCGATGCCGAAGCCCAGGAACCCGAGTCCGGCGAGGGTGAGGATCGCCTCGGAGGAGTTGAGCGTGAAGATCAGCGGCAGGGTCCGTGTTGCGTTGCGGAAGATGTGCTTGGAGATGATGCGCGTCTTCGACGCCCCCAGCACGATCGCCGATTCGACGAAGGGCTCGGCCTTCAGCCGCAGCGTCTCGGCGCGCACGACCCGGAAGTACTGGGGGATGAAGACCACGGTGATCGAGAACGCGGCCGCGGCGATGCCGCCCCACGCACTCGACTGGCCGCCGGAGATCGCGATCGACATGACCAGCGCGAGCAGCAGGGTGGGGAAGGCATAGACGGCATCGGCGATGACGACGAGGATGCGGTCGAGCCACCCACCGAGGTACCCGGAGATGAGGCCGAGGATGACACCGGCGAAGATCGACATGATCACGGCCACGACGATGACGGCCACTGCGGTCTGCGCGCCCCAGACCACGCGGGAGAAGACATCGTAGCCGCCGACCGTCGTGCCCCAGATGTGGGAGCCTCCGGGAGGCAGCTTCGACCCGAAGTTGCCTTCGGAGGTGCCGAGCTGATTGAAGCCGTAGGGGGCGATGAGCGGGGCGAAGATCGCGCTGATGAGGACGATCCCGCACAGCACGAGCCCGGTGATGAGCATTCCGCGCTGCAGTCCCACGGACTGACGCAGATGGGAGACGATCGGCAGCCGGGAGAACCAGGACTTCTTCGCCTTCTCGTCGAAGGCCAGCGCGGGGACACCGGAACCGGGAGCCACCTCGGCGAAGATCTCCGTCGACGGCGTCGACGAGGGGTTCTGTGGATTGTCTGGAGTGGACATCAGTACCTCACTCTCGGGTCGATGAATGCGGCGATGACGTCCACGAGGAAGTTCGTGAACGCGACGATGACGGCGAGGAACACGACGATTCCCTGCACGGCCACGAAGTCACGCGCGGTGAGGTATTCGGCGAGTTTGAAGCCGAGCCCCTTCCATTCGAATGTCGTCTCAGTGAGCACGGCGCCGGCGAGCATGAGAGCGATCTGCATGCCCATGACGGTGATGATCGGGATCAGCGCCGGACGGTAGGCATGCTTGGTGACCAGGCGGTATTCGGAGATGCCGCGGGATCGGCCCGAGTCGATGTACTGCTGTTCGAGAGTGCCGATGAGGTTCGTGCGCACGAGCCGGAGGAAGACTCCGGCGGTGAGGACGCCGAGGGCGATCGCCGGCAGCACCGCATGGGCGAGCACATCGCCGAGGACGGAGAAGTTCCCGATCCGCAGGGCGTCGATGAGGTAGATCCGGGTCGGGCCCACGACTCCGGACATGATGTATTCGGTCTGTGTGGTGCCGCGACCGGCCACGGGCAGGATCGGCAGGAAGACGCCGAAGATGAGCTTGAGGATCATGCCGGCGAAGAACACCGGGGTCGCGTAGCCGAGGATCGCGAGCACTCGCAGTGCGGCATCCGGGGCCTTGTCGCGGTGGTAGGCGGCGAGCATGCCCAGCGGGATGCCGATGACGAACGCGACGATGAGCGCGTAGAAGACGAGTTCGACGGTCGCCGCCCCATAGTTGAGGAGGATTGCCGAGACCGGCTGGCCGTCGGAGACCGCGGTGCCGAAGTCGCCCTTGAGCAGGTTGCCCATGTACTCGAAGTATTGGACGAGGAGGGGCCGGTCGTAGCCGGCGGCCTGGACGCGCTCGGCCAGTTGGGCCTTCGTCAGGCGTCCGCCCAGCGCCGCGGTGATCGGGTCACCGGTGATGCGCATGAGGAAGAACACCAGAGTGGTGAGAATGAAGATGGTGGGAATGATGAGGAGGAAGCGGATGAGGACGTAACGTCCCAGACCGCCTCCCGAGGGCTTCTTGACCGCGACCGAAGTCTCGGCGGCCTCCGCCCCTGGTTCGCTGATGGCAGCAGACATGTGTTCCTTTGGGATGTGTTTCGAGGTGTCCGCGGCCGGGCTCGCGGATGGGCGCGCCCGGCGATGGGCGGCAGCTCACGCGGATCGGCGTGAGTGCGCCGCGAACGCGCCACGAGGTGCAGGCGGCCTGACCGGCTCACCTGCACCTCGTGGGGGTGATCACTTGCTCAGCAGCGCCAGCCGGAACTGGAACGCGGGATCGAGGGTGTCGTCGACGCCCTTGATGTCCTTGCCGGACACCGCGATCTGGTTGCCCTGGAGCAGCGGCAGGGTCGGCAGCTCGTCGGCGAGCTGACCCTGGATCTTCTTCAGAGCTTCCTCGCGCTTGCCTTCATCGGCGATGGAGGACTGAGCGTTGAGCTCCTTGTTCATCGTCTTATCCCGGTAGTGGTTGCCGAGGAACGACGGGGTGTCGTCCGTGTCGTAGAAGAACGGCACGAGGTAGTTGTCAGCATCCGAGTAGTCGGGGAACCAACCCAGCTGGTACATCGGGTACACGTCATCGGTGCGGTCCTTGTTGTACTGCACCCATTCGGTCGACTGGAGGTCGACCTTGAACAGACCGGTCTTGTCCAACTGATCCTTCACCAAGGCGTACTCGTCGCCCGAGGACGGACCGTAGTGGTCCGGGTTGTACTGCAGCTTGAGCTCGACCGGTGTCTCGACACCGGCGTCCTTGAGCGCCTTCTTCGCCTTCTCGACATCGGCCCCGCCGTTGCCGTCGCCGTACTCGGCCTTCAGCGGCTCGTCTGCACCGGGCAGGCCTTCGGGCACGTGCGAGAACAGCGGAGTGAAGGTGTCCTTGTAGACCTGGCTGGCGATGGCCTGACGGTCGACGGAGTCAGCCATGGCTTGACGGACCGCGAGCGACTTCTTCTCATCGGCCTCATCGGTCTTCGCACCGAAGGGCATCGTGTCCATGTTGAACACGATGTAGCGGATCTCTCCGCCGGGGCCCTTGTGGACCTTGAGGTCCTCGTTCTTGCCGAGGTCGTCGATGTCGGTGGCCGAGAGCGAACGCCAGGCGACGTCGATGGTGCCCTCTTGGACGTCGAGCTTCATGTTGTTCGCGTCCGAGTAGTACTTCATCTGCACGGTCTCGGTCTTCGCCGGCTCGATAAAGCCCTGATAGTCCTCGTTCGCCTTGTAGGTGAGCAGCTCATTGAACTTGAAGCCGTCGATCGTGTACGGACCGGCGAAGGCCTTGCCGTCGACGATGTCCTGGTCCTCGGTGACCTTGTCCGCCGAGAACACGTCCTCGTCGACGATCGGACCGGCCGCGCTGGCGAGCACTCCCGGCCAGGTCTGGTCGTTCTTGCGTTTGAGGTTGAAGATCACGGTCTTCTCATCCGGGGTCTCCACGGACTTCAGCCCGCCGAGCAGCGAGGACGGTCCGTTGGGATCCTGGATCTTCAGCTGCCGCTCGAAGGAGAACTTCACATCCGAGGAGGTCAGTTCATTGCCGTTGGCGTACTTGAGCCCGTCCTTGAGCTTGACCTCGTACTTCGTGGGTTCGGTGAAGTCCGCGGATTCGGCGATCGAGGGGTTGAGCTCGGCCGTGCCGGGCTTGTACGCGAGGATGAAGGGGTAGACCTGCTGCTCGACGAGTGAGCTTCCGTTGTCGTACGAGGCGGCCGGGTCCAGCGCCACAACCTTGTCCGTGGTTCCTACCGTGAGCATGCCGCCCTTGTCATCCCCGTCGCCGCCTCCCGTCGTCGAGGTGGAGCAGGCGGAGAGGAGCAGAGCCCCCGCCGCGGCGATGGCCACGGCCTTCGCACCAGTGCGTCGTTTCATGGTGTTCCTGTCATTCCAAATGTGCTCTTCGTGTCGTCTTTGCTCGAAGAGATCCGCACCACATCATACGGTTCCCGTCCCAAATAGTGAACTGGCTCATAGCCGGTGAGCCACATCGCAATGACTTCGCAATGATTCGCCGCCGATCCGAATCGGGCCGAACCGACCCCCATCGCCGAGGCGGCCCCACCGACACAGCGAAACCCTCCTTGTCGTAGCCTCCGCCGATGCGGACGAGGCGGTCGCGGCGAGGTCGAGCCGCCTCGGCGACGTCGATTTGCGCGACAGATCACAATCGGTTTCACTTATGAGGTGCATCACAGAGAACTGCCGAGAAACTCTCGTGGAGTTGATTGCTCGCTCGGTGGTGATTGCTCACACGGCGGTCAGCGCTCTGGCACAGACATTCCCTCAGCAATGCCGAACCGGTGATCCCGGCTCGGAGAAACGAATGGAGAAGCGTGTCCGCTTTCATCGAATGGCTCAATGACGTGGTGTGGTCGTCCGCCCTCGTCTACCTGTGCCTCGGCGCCGGTGTCTATTTCACGATCCGCTCACGGGCGGTGCAGATCCGTCAGATTCCTGCCATCTTCAAGCAGATGTTCAGGGGCAAGAGCTCCAATGAGGGAGTCTCGTCCTTCCAGGCCCTCGCGATCTCCCTGGCCGGTCGCGTCGGCGTCGGCAACATCGCCGGTGTCGCCACCGCCATCGGCTTCGGCGGGCCCGGTGCCGTCGTGTGGATGTGGATCTCCGCTCTGCTGGGCGCCTCGACGTCCTATGTCGAATCGACGCTGGGGCAGGTCTTCAAGGAACAGGACCCCCGCACCGGCGAATACCGCGGCGGTCCTGCCTTCTACATCGAGAAGGCCTACCGTCACACCAAGGCCCGTGGCCTGTTCAAGGTCTACGGCATGGTCTTTGCGGCCGTCACGGTCATCGCCATGAGCTTCATGCTGCCGGGCATCCAGGCCAATGCGATCTCGGGAGCCGTGGAGAACGCGTGGAGCCTGCCCACCTGGGTGACAGCGATCGCACTGGTCATCATCATGGGCTTCATCGTCATCGGCGGCATCAAGCGCATCGCGCACTTCGCTTCGCTGGCGGTGCCCTTCATGGCCGTCATCTACATCATCGCCGCCATTGCGGTGACCCTGGTCAACGCCGATCAGATCATCCCGGTGTTCGAACTCGTCTTCAAGTCCGCCTTCGGCATCGACGCCGGACAGGAAGCGGCGTTCGGCGGCATCATCGGCATGGCCGTGCAGTGGGGTGTCCAGCGCGGCATCTACTCGAACGAGGCCGGTCAGGGAACCGGACCGCACGCGGCGTCGGCCGCCGAGGTCTCCCATCCGAGCAAGCAGGGACTCGTCCAGGCCGGCTCCGTCTACATCGACACGCTCTTCGTGTGCTCGGCCACTGCGTTCATGATCCTCTCCACGGGCATGTACAAGGTCTTCGACACCGACGGAGAGACGATCATCGGCACCGGGCGCGGCCAGATGGCCGAGGCCATCGCCGCCACACCGGGCGAGAAATGGCCGCAGGCCGGTCTCGACTCGATGCTCTCCGGCTTCGGCGGATCCTTCATCGCGATCTCGATCTTCCTCTTCGCCCTGACGACCATGGTCGCCTACTACTACATGGCCGAGACGAACCTCGTGTACCTGCTGGGCAAGATCAGGAACACCATGGTCCTGGCCGTGGCCAAGCGGATCCTGCAGCTGGTCATCGTCATCGCGGTGGCCGTCGGCGCGATGTCGGCTTCGGGCAGTGCTTGGGCGCTCGGTGACATCGGCGTGGGACTCATGGCCTGGCTGAACATCATTGCGATCCTCATCCTGCAGCAGCCGGCGTTCAAGCTCCTGCGCGACTTCGAACGCCAGACCAAGCACGGACTGGACCCGGTGTTCGAGCCCGAGAAGCTCGGTGTGCGCAACGCCGACTTCTGGGACCAGCGGGTGGCACGCCTCAAGGCCGGCGACGCCGTGCCGCAGGGCTGAGCGACGGCCGCCCGCCGCCCGCCATCGGTGGCCCGGCCCGAGGGCTGAGCGACCGCCGCCCGCCGTCGTGGCCCGGCGGCGGTTGCCCGGCATCGGTGGCCCGGCCGGAGGGCTGACGGTCAGCCGTTTCCGCGGAGTGGGACGAGGTACGAGTGAATAGCGAGGTCCGGGACAATGGCGTCCCGGACCTCGTGTCATTCACAGCGGCGCCCCGGCCGAAACTTAGGTCACTAACGGATAGTTTCCGACGCTGAAAGTATCCGATTGCGACCACTGTTTGCCAGAAAGTATCCGAAAGCGACCACTCTTTGCCCGTTCACGCCTGCAGACAGAGAGCAGCGGCCGCCGCCCGGTTCCGGACGACGGCCGCTGCTGCGAATGCTCGGACTCAGACCACAGTCTGCGTGCCGGGCTCAGTTCTTCAGGCTGGTGCCCGCCGAGCCGAGGTTCTCGCAGGCCTCGACGATGCGCGCGGCCATGTTCGCCTCTGCCGCTTTGCCGTAGGAGCGCGGGTCGTAGAGCTTCTTGTCGCCGACTTCGCCGTCGATCTTGAGCACGCCGTCGTAGTTGCGCAGCATGTGCTCGACGACCGGGCGTGTGAAGGCGTACTGGGTGTCGGTGTCGATGTTCATCTTCACGACTCCGTGGCGGACCGCCTCGGCGATCTCCTCTTCACTCGATCCCGAACCGCCGTGGAAGACGAGGTCGAACGGAGACTTCTTGCCGACTTCTGCCCCAACCTTCTCCTGGATCTCACCGAGGAGCTCGGGACGCAGCTTGACGTTGCCGGGCTTGTACACGCCGTGGACGTTGCCGAAGGTCAGAGCCGTGAGGTAGCGGCCCTTCTCGCCGGTGCCGAGGGCACGTGCGGTGGCCAGGCCGTCATCGACGGTCGTGTAGAGCTTGTCGTTGATCTCGTTCTCGACGCCGTCCTCCTCGCCGCCGACGACGCCGACCTCGATCTCGAGGATCGAATGCGCGGCGGCCGAGAGCTCGAGCAGCTCCTCGGCGAGGACGAGGTTCTCATCGAGCGGAACCGCCGAACCGTCCCACATATGCGACTGGAAGTAGGGCTCGCCGCCGTTCTTCACCCGCTCGGTCGAGGCCGCGAGCAGGGGCTTGACCCACTCTTCGACGGCCTGCCTCGGGGCGTGGTCGGTGTGCAGAGCGATGTTGACGTCGTAGCTCTTGGCCACCTCGGCGGCGAAGACGGAGAACGCGATCGCGCCGCGCACACGGTCCTTGATCGTCGGACCCGAGATGTACTCGGCGCCGCCCGTGGAGATCTGCACGATGCCGTCGGACCCGGCCTCGGCGAACCCGCGGATGGCCGCGTTGATCGTCTGCGAAGACGTGCAGTTGATCGCCGGATAGGCGAAGCCCTCGGACTTCGCACGGCTGATCATCTCGGAATACACTTCGGGGCTTGCAATGGGCATATGGGCTCCTTGGTCGGTGGATTCGATGCGCTCGTTTGCTCCCAGACTACTCGGTCATGGGTAGAGCCTGAAGTGCTCCCCGCCGTGGCCGAAGAATTCTGGCTCCTGAACCCGTTGGCGCAGCCAGCAGAGGCGACCCGGGTCGAAACCCGGGCCGCCTCGGCTGCTTCAACGGCTCGCTCGACAGCCAGGTGAGAGGCCTGCCGAGTGCCGGCGTCTATTGGGTGCCCTTGGCCTTCCGCTCTTCCTTCGGGGTTCTGGTCAACACGCCCCTGGTCCGTGACAGCCGATAGTCGATACGTGCATCGACCTTGTCGCCGAGGTATTCGTCGAAGTCATCGGCGATGTGTTCACCGACCTCGTGAGTACGCTGACCGGTTTCGATCTCCCGAGCTCTGAGGGATTCGATCTGGAACGCCCGCACCATCGAGATCGCGATGAATATCAGGATGATGCTGAACGGCAGCGCCGTAGCCAGGGAGGCCGCCTGCAGAGCACCGAGGCCGCCGGCCAGGAGCAGTCCGATCGCCAGAGCGCCCTCGAGTGCGGCGAACAGCACACGTGACCACACCGGCGGGTTCGGGTGTCCGCCGGAGGCCAACATGTCGACGACCAGCGATCCGGAATCCGAGGAGGTGATGAAGAAGATCGCCACGAGGATGATGGCAACCACAGACAGAATGCTGCCCATCGGCAGGGAGCTGAGCACGTCGAAGAGCACCTTCTCTGCCACGACTCCCTCTTCCGGGTCGACCAGGCCGCCCTCACCGAAGAGCTGTCGATAGATTCCCGTGCCGCCGAGTGCGGCGAACCAGATGAATCCGACCACGGTGGGTACGAGGAGGACGCCGGCGATGAACTCCCGGACGGTGCGTCCCCGCGAGATGCGGGCGATGAACACACCGACGAACGGGGCCCAGGAGATCCACCAGCCCCAGTAGAAGATCGTCCAGCTCGATGCCCACTCGGCGCCTTCTTCGCCGGTGTAGGCACCGACGTCGAAGGTCATGTTGAAGAAGTTCGCCAGGTAGACGCCGAGGGACTCGATGAGGTTCTGGAACAGGAACAAGGTGGGGCCGAGCAGCAGCACGGCGATGAGGAGGAGTCCCGCCAGCGACAGGTTGATGTTCGACAGCCACTTGATTCCCGCGCCCACTCCCGAGATCACGGACAGGGTAGCCAGGAAGGTGATGACGACGATGAGGATGACGAGGAACATATTGTCGACCTCACCGACCAGCCCGATCGCTTGGAGGCCGGACGAGATCTGCTGGACACCGAGCCCCAGGGAGGTCGCAATGCCGAAGACGGTACCGAAGATGGCGAGGATGTCGATGATATCGCCCATCCAGCCCTTGACGCGGTGCCCGAGCAGAGGCTCGAGCGCCCAGCGGATCGAGACAGGACGTCCACGGCGGTGAATCGCGTAGGCCAACGCCAGTCCGATCACGGCGTAGATCGCCCAAGGATGCAGTCCCCAGTGGATGAAGGTCTGAGCCATCGCCAGCTTGGAGATATCCGCTTCGCTGCCGTCCCATCCTGGCTTGGGGCCGGATGTGGCATAGGTCAGTGGCTCACCGACACCATAGAAGACCAGGCCGATGCCCATACCGGCTGCGAAGAGCATGGCGAACCAGGAGAAGACTCCGAACTCGGGTTTCTCTCCGTCACGGCCGAGAGTGATCTTCCCGAACTTCGAGAATCCGATCACGATGGAGAAGATGACGAACCCGCCGACGACGAGCATGTAATACCAACCAAGGTCGGCGACGATCCAATCGTTGACGCTCGTCAGGACCGTGTTGGTGCCGTCGGGCAGGAAGATCGCAAGCAGCGCAACGCCCAGAATTGCGATCAGGGAAGGCCAGAAGACGGCCGGAGCGATGAGTCCCTTGCCCAGGCGCACGCCCTGTGCTTTCAGCTTCGCGGTAATCTCGTCATCGGTGTCGGCATCTGCCAGCGACACCTCGCTCGGCAGATGCAACCGAATCGGATCGGGCGAATCGATGAGCATATGCGGATTTTCAGCGTCGTTCTTCGGCGCCGAGGTGGTCGTCTCTCCCACCCCAGCGCTCTCCTTCTCGTCGGAGGTATCCATGAGGCCTTTCGGATCGAGTGGCTGTGAACGTCTACCAACTCTGCCGTAATGTACCGTAGCTATCAAGCTATTCTCAGCAGACTGTAGGGACAATCACGGCGAGAACAGCACCTCGCTGAGGACAACCACCGCGGGAACAGCAGCTCGATGAGGACAATCACCCGAATCGCCAGCGGCACCTGCAGCGATGACGATTCATCTACAGTGGCGTCATGCAGACGAATCCGATATCGCCGGCGGGGTCCCGTTCCCGAGTGCTGAGCTGGGCCCTCTGGGATTGGGGGTCGGCGTCGTTCAACGCCGTCATCATCACCTTCGTCTTCTCGCCGTATCTGACGAAGAGCGTGGCGGCGACAGAGGAATCCGGTTCCTCGGCGCTGGGCTGGTCGATGGCTGCGGCCGGGTTCATCATCGCCTTGGTCGCACCGGCAGCGGGCACTCGGGCCGACTCCGGCGGTCGGCATAAGCTGTGGCTGGGAATCCACACCGGAATCGTCATTCTCACGATGTTCGGGCTCTTCTTCGTCCGCGACTCCCCCGACTACCTGTGGCTGGGTCTCCTGCTCATCGCCATGGGCAGCGTGTTCTTCGAATTCGCCGAGGTGTCCTACAACGGCATCATGGTCCGCATCACCCAGCCTGGCAACGTCGGGAAGGTCTCGGGCTTCGGCTGGGGCATGGGCTACGCAGGCGGCCTCGTCCTTCTCGTCATTCTCCTCGTCCTCGTCATCCAGCCCGAGGTGGGGCTCTTCGGTGCCGGGGACGAGGGCGGGATGAGGTTCCGGGTCGTCGCCGTCATGTCGGCGACCTGGTTCGCGATCTTCGCCGTGCCTGTGCTCTTCACAGCACCGAGTGCGCAGACTGCGAACCCATCAGCTGGGCACCCGATCAAGTCGTTCATCGCCGACTATGCCGTGCTCGTCCGCCGCCTCGTGCGGATGTGGAAGGAGGAGCATCAGACGCTGCGGTTCTTCATCGCATCGGCGGTGTTCCGCGACGGGCTGGCCGCGATCTTCGCCTTCGCCGGGGTGCTGGCCGCAGGCAGCTACGGCTTCTCGCCTTCGGAGATCATCATCTTGGGCGTCGCCGCCAACGTCGCTGCCGGCGCGGGAGCTATGATCGCCGGATTCTTCGATGACCGGCTCGGGCCGAAGCCCGTGATCATCACCGGGCTCATCATCATCCTCATCGGCGGCCTGCCGATCCTCTTCAGCGACGATCCCGTCGTGTTCTGGATCTGTGCGCTTGTGCTCAGCTTCTGCGTCGGACCGGTGCAGGCTTCGAGCAGGTCCTTCCTGGCCAGGATCACTCCACCCGAACGTGCTGGGGAGAACTTCGGACTCTATGCCACGACCGGTCGTGCTGTGAGCTTCCTCGGCCCGGCCATGTTCGCCCTCTCGATCTCGATCCTCGGCTTCCAAAGAGCCGGCACGGCGGGGATCCTCATCGTGCTATTCGTCGGCCTGCTCCTCATCATCCCGGTCGGCCCCGAGGCACCACGCCACTCGATGCAGGCACAGACCGAACGCTGAGCTGCCGCGCCGCCGCTGGAGCCTCTGCACCGCCGCGCATCGGCGCCGCCGCTGGAGCCTGCGCCGCCGCTGGAGCCTGCGCCGCCGCTGCGCCAACGGTTGGCAAGTTCTCTTCGATAATTGAGTCTCAGATCGAAGAGAACTTGCCAACCGTTTCGCATTCTCGTGCCGAGTCCACCTCAGTCCTGAGCAAGCAGGTCGTCAATCTGGCTCATCGCGCTCGTGGCGCCTTCGACCATGCCCATCTCGAGTACGGTTTTGAGGCTCTCGAGGGAGTCGAAGGTCGATTCGTAGGTGGCCCGCGTCCCCCCGTCGACCTCACTGAAGGTGAAGACGCTGCCGCTGCCGGGCATCGACTCATCGATGTTGAAGTCCTCGTCCGCGAAATAGTCGCGGAATGCCAATTGCCTCGGAGCGTCGACCGAGGACACTTCCCAGAGCCCGCAGAACTTCTCACCCTCAGGGCTGGTCATAAAGTAGGTGACCCGACCCCCTGGCACCAAAGAGTGGTCGACCACCGTTGCCGGATAGGTGGGCGGCCCCCAGACCTTCTCGAGCTGGCGCGGGTCGGCGTAGACCTCCCAGACCCGTTCGGGAGGTGCCGCGAATTCGGCGACCATCGTCAGAGTCAGGTTCTCTTCGTCGTGGGTGGTTTCAATGACTGGCATGACAACTCCTTTGTTCGTCTCATCGTGTTCGCATCACAGACCGTCGGCCCCATCCTGGGCCAGCAGGTCATCGATGCGTTCGATCCGTGCACGCCACATTTCCTCAAGCTCGCTCAGCAGTGAGGCCACGGTGCGAATCGCACCCATTTCGACGTGCGCGATCTGGGCGCGTCCGACCCGCCGTTTCGACACGATCTTCGCACGCTCAAGCACAGCAACGTGCTTCTGCACCCCTGCAAAGCTCATGTCATAGGAATCTGCGAGCTCGGACACCGAAAGCTCTTCGACCATGACCCGCCGCACGATGTCGCGACGCGTCCGATCGGCCAATGCCTGAAACATCAGGTCCACCTGATCGTCGGAAAGTGCTTCCATAGTCAAATTATACAACCATTCGGTTGTACGTCAAGAGATGAACCACCTCTACGCGAGACCGCCGGCGCAACTCCCGGTCGGCTCGACCCGAAAAAATTCACCCGCCCCATTGACTCCATGATTGAACGCGCGTTTAATATTAAACATGCGTTCAACACACGACGAATCGAACTCGAGGAAGCCGACAGCGAGGCAGACTCCCGAACCGGCAGAGGCAAAGCCTGCTCGTTCTCCCAATGCCTCCCCGGAGACTGCGGACCGGATTCGCACTGCCGCGATTTCGGAGTTCGCCATCCACGGGTTCACAAAATCGACGATCCGCAGCATCGCCTCGGCGGCCGGGGTCTCCCCCGGGCTCGTCATCCACCACTTCGGGTCGAAGGAGAGGCTGCGCACCGTCTGCGACAACCACGTCTTCGATGCCATCTCCGAGGCCCAAGCCGCGAATGTCGAATACTCCGCTCGCGTCATGCGGATGTTCTTCGACGATCCGAGTATGGCGATGAACTTCAACTACCTCATGAAGTCTCTGCTGGATCCCAGCGAACAC
Source organism: Brevibacterium sp. FAM 27836 (assembly GCF_051351055.1). NCBI lineage: Bacteria > Bacillati > Actinomycetota > Actinomycetes > Micrococcales > Brevibacteriaceae > Brevibacterium > Brevibacterium sp. FAM 27836. The sequence goes on along the minus strand of NZ_CP195711.1, from coordinate 2,198,955 downwards.
GGCCAACGCCATTTCGAGCACTACATCGGTCTCGTCGAGGACTACATCGCCCATGGCTTCGCCGGATACACGTTTCGGCAGAGTGAGGATCCTCGGGGGCAGGCGGCGACTCTCGCGACGTTGGCACTGGCGCCGTCGATGCTCGAACACCGACTGCAGACCTCTCTGGGTACGAATGGCACAGCGGAGACGATGACTCGGCTCGCACCCCACCTGCTCGACCTCTACCTCAACGGCGTCTTCGAGACGATCCCCGACAGCGCGATCCCCGACAGCACGATTCCCGACGATGCGGCACCCGACCCCACCAAACCCTCAGGAGGCGATCAGCCATGACCACAGCGACGAACACTCCACCGTCCACCTCGGCGGTTGCCGACACCGACTCCATGGCCATCTCCATGCGGGACGTGGTCAAGAGCTACGGCCGCGTCCGCGCGCTCGACGGGCTGTCCCTCGAGGTGGCACGCGGCGAGGTCCACGGATTCCTGGGCCCGAACGGGGCCGGCAAGTCGACGGCCATCAGGATCCTGCTGGGCATCCTCAAACACGATTCGGGTCGCATCAGACTCCTCGGACAGGACCCCTGGAAGCGTGCGGTGCCCCTTCACCGCAGGCTCGCCTACGTTCCCGGCGACGTCGAACTCTGGCCGAGTCTGAGCGGGGGCGAGGCAATCGATCTGTTCGCGCGGCTGCGCGGCGGGGTCGATACCCGCAAGCGCGATGAACTCATCGAGCGCTTCGACCTCGACCCGCGTAAGAAGGGCCGAACCTATTCGAAGGGCAATCGGCAGAAGGTTGCGCTGATCTCGGCGCTGGCCTCACACGTCGATCTTCTGCTGCTCGACGAACCGACTGCCGGGCTCGACCCGCTCATGGAGGCCGTCTTCCAGCAGTGCATCCGAGAGGCGAAGGAGGAAGGACGCACGGTGCTGCTCTCCAGTCACATCCTCGCGCAGGTGGAGGCATTGGCCGACCGTGTCTCGATCATCAGATCGGGACGAATCGTCGAATCCGGCGCGTTGTCGGACCTGCGCCACCTCTCCCGAACAACGGTCACCGTCGAAGTGGAGTCGGAGATTCCGCAACTGCAGAACATGCCCGGAGTCCACGATCTGGTCCGTGAGGGACCGCAGCTGCACTTCAGCGCCGACACCGCCGAGCTTCCCGCCATCATGCGCGCTCTCGGCGAGCATGAGATCCGGGCGCTGACAGCGACGCCGCCCACGCTCGAACAGCTGCTGCTGCGTCACTACGGCAACGCTGCCGGTACTGCCGGTGCTCGCGGTACTGCCGGTCGCAGCGGCTCCGCGAGTCGCCACACTGCTTCCGGCCGCGGGCTCCTTGCGAAGGAGGAGCCATGACCCTCCTGGCACGCACCGCCGGCGCCCCCAACCGGAATGATGCACGGCTGAACCGTTCCGGCCGCGGCCGTCATTCAGAGGACCACGGCAGCTCCGAGGTGGCCGGCCTGTGGACTCTGCTGCGGCTCATGGGCCGACGAGACAGGTGGCGAGCGCCCATCTGGATTCTCAGCCTCGCCGCCCTCAACGCCTACTTCGCAAATGCGATCGCGGTCGTCATGGACGAAGGCACCCTGGCCTCGATGGTGGTGTTCGCGAAGAATCCCGTGATGGGTCTGATCACCGGCCCGGGCTACGGAATGGATGAGATCACGATCCCACGCTTCGTCGTCGGCATGTACGGGGTCTTCCTCATGCTCGGCGCTGCCCTGATGTCGATCACCACGATGACTCGGCACACCCGCGCCGAGGAGCAGACCGGTCGGGCAGAACTGCTGAGAGCGAACGTGGTCGGCCGCCACACGCAGCTTCTGGCCGCGCTGGGTCTCACAGTGGTAATGAACCTGGTGGCCGGGTTCCTCATGTCCCTGACATTCTTCTTCTCCGAAGCGAAGCCCGACCCCTTCTCCTCTGCCCTCCTCTTCGGCGCGAGCATCGCCGCGGCAGGCTGCGTGTTCGCAACGATCACGGGCGTCACCGTGCAGCTGAGCTCGTTCTCTCGGGCAGCCTCAGGCATCGCCGGAGCAGTCCTCGCTGCGGCGTTCGTCGTCCGCGGCCTCGGTGACATGTCGGCCGTTTCGGGTGGCGACCTGAAATGGCTCTCCTGGCTCTCCCCACTGGGCTGGTCGCAGCAGACGGCCCCGTACACTCTCGATCGCTGGATGCCACTGCTGCTGTCAGTGGCAGCCATCGTCGTCCTCGTCCCTGTGAGCGTGCTGCTCCAGTCTCGCCGCGATCTGTCGGCGGGGATCTTCGCCGACCGCCTGGGCCGGGCCCACGCCTCATCTGCTCTGTCGACGAGCACAGGACTGGCACTTCGTCTGCAGCGTTCGAGTCTGGTCTGGTGGTCGATCGGGGTCTTCGCCATGGCGCTGATCTTCGGCTCCTTCACCGGAGTCATGCGCGACGGTGCGGCTGGGATGCCACCGGAGATCCTCGATCTCATGGGCGGCTCGAGTGGAATCGTCGACGGCTACATCGGCTATATGGCCCTCTACTTCGCCATGATCGTCGCCGCCTATGCGATCATCGCCGCCTCGGGGCTGCGGGCCGAGGAGTCGGGGCTGCGCACGGAGCCCGTGCTCGCCACGGCCGTGGGACGCGGCCGCTGGGTGCTGTCGTGGATGTCTGTGACACTGCTGGGCTCGCTCTGGCTGCTGGCCCTGGCAGGCCTCGGCGAGGGGCTGGGAGCGGCCGCATCGACCGGCGGCTGGTCTCTGCTGGGACCGACGATCCTCGGCCACATCGCTCAGACCGCATCCGTGTGGGCTCTGCTCGGGCTCGCCCTCGCACTCTACGGCTGCGCACCGAGGCTGCAGGGCCTGACCTGGATCGTCTTCGCCTGCAGTGCCGGCCTGGCCCTGTTCGGACAGATGATGGACCTCGACGAGGCGGTCCTCGACACTTCCGTGTTCGTTCACATCGGCCAGTATCCTGCCCAGGATCTGTCTCCCGAGGCGGTCGTGGCACTGGTCGCGATTGCTGCCGTCCTCGTGATCCTCGGTGTGCTCGGGTTCCGGCGCAGGGACCTCGTCACGGTGTGAAGGCGAAGGCCCGGCCTCCGGGGAGAATCTGGGGAGAAGAAGAGCAGAAGGGAGCCGAATTGAGATGAATTCGTGACTGTGGGTGTTCGGCCGGCGGACTATCCTGGGGTCACCATGTGTCATTTCGACGAAAGCAGTCTCGACGATGAGAAAACCTTCAGCACATGAAGTGGACATTGCCATCCTTGGTTCAGGAGCCTCAGGCACACATGGGCTGCTGCAGATCCTCTCCCTGCTTGCCGAGCGGAAGTCATCACTCGATGACGGCATCCGCATCACGGTCATCGACCGAGACGAGCAGTTCCATTCCGGTATCCCCTACGGTCATCGTTCGGGACGCTCCTCGCTTCTGATCTCGGCACTGGAGAATTTCCTCCCAGACCGCGAGCGCGGTGAGTTCATCAGTTGGCTTGAGGAACGACGAGAGGAGATGCTCGCCTGGGCAGCAGCTGGCCTGCCCCCCGATTCGCTTCTGGCCCAGGCCATGGATCGGGACTGGATCCTTCGCCACGAAGACGAGGTGCGTGCCGGCAGATGGGACGGTCTCTATCTTCCGCGCCGACTCTACGGACAGTATCTGGCTGAGCTCGTCGAACGTGCCGTCGATCTTACCCGGGGCTTCGTCGAAGTCGACTTCGTCCATGCTGATGTCAATGAGGTGATCGGGGACGGTCACGGAGGTGCCCATCTGCGCGAAAGGACTTCTGACGGTGAGGTGCGCTTCACCCTTCATGCGTGTTCCATGCTGCTGGCCATCGGCTCACCACCAGTGCGGCAGCTGGCAGTCACCGACGGCGATTCGACCGTCATCGACGATCACCTCGCCGCGGGCTTCGTCGATGATATCCACGCTCCGGGGATTGAACACGTGATCGAGAGGATCAAGGGCCGGTTGATGTCGTTGCCGCTTGAGAAGCGGGAGATCCTGCTGGTGGGCGGAAATGCGGATGCTCTGGAGTTCCTTCTCGCATCGCACAGGCTCAGACAGGACACCGGCGCCAGGCTCACCATCCTCTCGCCCCAGGGACGACCTCACCATTGGCATCACGACCGCTCCGACGAACGGGCACCGACACCGATCGTCGACCGGCTGCTCGAGTCTGCTGCGGCAGAGACTCCGTTACGGGCGAGGGAGCTGCATGCCGCGGTGCGCGCGGAGCTTGCGGCATCGGTCGACCACCACAGCTTCAAATCGAAGATCGAAGCGCTGATCGCAGCAGTCGGGTCCTCTCTGGCCTATATGGAGGACTATGAGCTGTGCTCCATGGCAACCGAACACGGACGCGCCATCTCCGACCTGCTGCGCCAAGCCGGGGGTGATGCCGTCGACCTACTCGACGAAGGCATCTCAGACGGAAGCATAGCCTGCGTCCCCGGGCGATTTCGAGAAGCGCTTCATCTTGAGGGTATGCTGTTCGCCGATGTGGACCGGCCAACCGCATCGACCCTCTTCCCGACTGTCGGTGCCCCGAACACCCCGGATCACGGCTATGCGGTGATCATCAATGCCACGGGATTCGAACGAGTCACAGACACCCACTCCCCACTGCTGCGACAGATGCTCGGCGCGGGAACAGTGAAGCCTTCGGCTTCGAAGTCCGGGCTTGCCCTGGATGGTTCGTTCCGTGCCAATCCGGGCATCTTCGTCCTCGGACCGCTGATCGCCGGACACCATCACGGGAGTTCGGCCCTCTGGCATATCGAGAGTGTAGTCCGGATCATGCAGCTTGCAGGCAAGGTAGCTGAGGAGCTCGTCGCTGACACTCTCAGCCGTCGCTCGGCAAGAGAGCAGCTGATCACCGTCTGAACTCGCTGCCCCAACCCTATGAACCGGCCTCCGTGATCAGCATAAACCCCAGCGCTCACCCTGGCCGCAGGAAGCCCAGCCGCCTCGCTTGCTTGATGACCTCTTCTCTGCCGGCGACTTCGAACTTGTGGTAGAGGACCGAGAGGCGGTTCTTCACTGTCCCCGGCACCTGTTGGAATTCGTTTGAGATCTCTGAGATCGTCAGTCCCTGAGAGAGAAGTTCAAGCAGCTGCAACTCTGCCGGGCTCAGTTCGGGCAGTGACACTTCTTCGACCGATATCACTCCCACAGTCTGCAGCCGCGTAAGGAGATCCTCCTTGCTTCGGAAGTGTCGGCTGAAGACGGAGAACGCCTCATCCCATGTCCTGTCCTGCCTCGTCAACGCGAGCAGTCGCGTCCTGTCTCCCAGCGGCAGGAGGGCGATGGGCAGAAGCGAGCTCACCCAGGCAGAGAGGCTGATGGCGGTGAGGAACTCGGCCCTCGCCTCGCTCTCCTGTCCGATCCTCTGCAGCGCGGCGGCTTTGATTGCTGCCAGCTCGGCTCGAGTCTTCGGAGTCAGCGACTGATGGTAGAACCACGTATCAGCCATCACGACCGCACTCTTGTGCCGGCCTGCGATGAGTTCGATTCGAGCGCTGAGCACAATGCGCGGACCGAAGCTCACGGACAGCTGCTGGTTCTCCGCCTCGGCCCATTTCAACTGCCCCATACCGATGAAGACCATAATGCGGCTTGCCCGCAGCAGTTCCCGCCCCGTGACCGACACGGATACCGGATCCCGGTATTCTTCGATCTCATCGGTGACGAACAGCAGCTCGGATTCGGTCGTGGCACCGAGAAGTGCGAGCATGCGGCTGATGACGGGAATGTAGGCCGACAGTGAACCGAGTTGCGGATAACCGGTCAGCAGATCGATCTCCCTCCGGGCCCCATCCAGGTCCAGCCGATCGAGAGCGCGCAGCGCCGCAGCGATGTGCATCGTCGGCTGCACCCATTCGTCGATGACGACGGGAAAGTGGATCTCGTCTGCCAGTCGTTCCAAATGCCGGTCGGCTCGTTCATGATCGCCGCTGGATGCGGACACCAGGGCCGTCCACGCTGTGATGGCTGGCAGCAGGAAGTCTCCATCGATGTGTCGGCTGCTCGCTGCCGGTTCGATCTCATGCAGGATGGACAGCGCTCTCTGCGGCTCAGCCGAGTGGAAGAGCGAGACCGCTGTCAGAAATCGGATGATGAGGCGGGACCGTGTCCCACCGACCCCTCCCAACCACTCCAGTCCGGTGCTCGCCGCCCTCGCGTGCTGCCCCGTCTGGGCCAGTTCGACCATACGACCGATCGTCGCGAAGCCGCCGAGACGGGCCTCATCTTCTGCCCCGCCGCCATCCTTCCTGACGGAAGAATCACCGGGGAGGAACCGACTCAACTGTCCTGCGCGAGTTTCCCACACGAGGATGTCTCGTGCCGCTTCACATGTGATCTCATTCTCATGATGTCCCACGAGTTCCTCCGCCAGCAGATACATGATGTCCAATTCGGGCTCGTCCGAGAGAGCAGCCGCGGGAAGACCTGCATAGGCTCCGCATACTGCCTGGGGGGCCAGCAGAAACATTGCCAAGCCAAATGATTCCTGAAGTCGGATCAGCACCCGCCAGAGTCCACTGCGTCGCGCCAGGCCCAGGACATCAGCGAGAACGCGCAGGTCGGGGATCTGGGAATTCTCGAGATGGTCAGTCAGCGCCCCGACGAGATCCGTGACAAGTCCCGGATAGGACTCACCCTCCGCAGCCTCTCGACGCAGGACCGCCGCCAGCAGAGCGGGAACGCGCAGGTACCTGCGTCCGGCTGATTCCTCCGCGAATATGACGACGCCCGCCATCTGCAGCCGCATGAGCACCCCCTCCGCATCGTGGAGCACGAGTCCCCCTTCGACCTTCGCATCGATCGAGGACAGGGCGAGCACCGCGGTCTGCCTGGAGAACGAGCTCAGATGTGACAGAACCGTCGCAACCCACGCGTCACTGCTTGTGAGATCGAGCTCCAGCCGGGGACTCAGAGTGGCCACATAGTCGGCAAAGCTCGTCGCCGTCACATCATCGGGCAGCACCGTCCATTCGGCGATGTCGAGGACTGTGCGGGCCAAGTCCGCCCACCCGCCGGTGGCGGTGTAGAGACTGGCTGCCAATTCGGCACGGGTGATGGCCGAACAGTCCCGAGCAGGCGCCGTCAACTCCGCACCGGCGAGGCCGAGTTCCCGTGCGAGCTCTTCCGGACTGCGACACCGGCTCACGTTCGGCTCCGAGTCCGGCACGCGACGACGCGCAGAAGCAGCATACGCAGCCTTTTCACAGCAGAGCCCGACATTGTCGCCAGGGGCGGAATCTACATTGACGTTCATGAGTGTTGGTCTTTCCCTCCGGGGATGAAGGTCTCGGACCGGTTTTCCGTCGCCGAGGTGGTGCTGAGCTTCTCGCTGCTGTCACAGACATCCGTGTTTCAACCATCGGGAAAGCCTCGGGAGATGGCAGCGGCGACCTTCGGCAGGGACGACTTCGGCGTTCCATCGATCTCGAAGAGCCCGAAGCCGTCGTCCTGGGAGGCGCCGTCATTGCGCAGCCGATAGACGAACACCGGATCTGCAGCAGATTGTGAGAGTTCGCCGATCGTTTCGACCAGTGATTCCGCCTGCTGTGCCTCCGTGTAGAGACCAGGTCCCGTCTGCAGACCGAACTCACCCACGGATACGGGCAGATGCTCTTGCTGTCCCAGCCTTTCGATGCGTCTGGGCAGGGACGACATCGCCTTGCGCGAGAGCACCGGGTAGAAGTCGACCGTGCAGATGTCGAGGTGCCCGCTGACAGCGGCGAAGAACCGCAGCCACTGCTGCTCGCGTTCGTCATTGACGGGATATCCGCTGGCGCTCGTCGTGATCTGGACATGGGACGCATGCGCGTGGATGGACTCTCGCGCCACTCCGAGTGCTTCGTCGAGGTCGGAGAGATAGGTGTCGAGATCTCCCTCGATGGCGCGTGCCGTACGAAAGTCGAGATCACTGGCTTCGTTGTAGACCTGCCAGACGGCGACTGAGGAGCCGAAACGCTGTGCCAACTGCCCCCAGTACTGCTTCATCGCTGCAAAGTACTCCGGGGTGTTCTGCGATGCGGGGGCCCCGTCGACTGTGAGCAGACAGACGCTCATGCCCAATGATTCCACGAATGCAAAAGCACTGTCGTAGAGGCGCAGACGCTCTGGGTTGAAGACCAGCTCCCCCTTCTCCGACCAGGACCTGATGACCTCGAAGCCGACGACCCCGAAACGCACCCATTCGGCTCCGAGCTCGTGCACGGCGCGAACATCCCTTTCGAACTCCTCGAGCCCCGGCTGAGGTGAGCTCACGGTGAAGCCGAACCGGCCGACTCGCTGAGCCGCACACCCATCGGCAGTGACCAACGCGGACACCGTGATCAGGCCCGCTCCGATCAACCAGCGTCGCCGTGAGGTCGTCGCCGGGACTGTCATGTCCGGGCCTCCTGCAATCTGCCGCGCAGACGATAGGCCCGGCTGTGGACTCCCCGGCTCATGCGGGCGAGCGCCAGCGACAGCCCCCTGGCCACATGGCGACTCCTCATCGCATCGACGACATGCGAGAATCGGATCTCATTCCGACACCAGGAGTAAACTTCCGCCTGCAGCCTCGGCGACTGCGTGTCTCCAGCTGCCTTGCTGACCATGAAGTTCAGCTGCATCCACCGCATCCGATGGATTGCTTCGACGGCCTCACGCCCCGAGTAGACGGCATAGAGGGCGTCTTCGACGTCGTCGAGCACGGTAGCAAGATCCCAGATGCTGGGACGCAGTTGGCCCGTCACCGATTCGGCATTCAGGAAATAGTTGTACATGGGTCGGGTCTCAAAGCTCACAGTCGACACGGTGCTGAGCAGGTTGAAGACGAATCCCAGGTCGCTGTATGTGTTGTCCTTCGAACGAACGTGATTGGGACGGAACAGCAGATGCTGGTTGAATCGGGCTCGACCGTCGATGAACAGCTGCAGGGCCTGCGGGGCAGGCAACGGCGATGGGGTGTCGACGACCCCAGCGATGCTCACAGCTCCAGAAGCTGTGATCGTCTTCAGGGGAAGTACGACCACATCGGAGTCCTCCATCTCTCCGCGCGCCACAAGGACTTCCAGACATTCGGGGTCGAAGGTGTCATCGGAGTCGAGGAAGATCACCCACCTGCTCGAGATCAGGCCGAGCGCACAGTTCGTCACCCCCGCATATCCCCGATTGGTCTGCAGCCGGTGTCCTAAGAAGCGAGGATCATCTGGCATGAGCCCGAGGATCTCCTCGTCTGAGCCGTCATCGATGACGAGGACACAGAAGTCGGTCGATGTCTGCGCCGTCAGAGAGTCCAATGTCCGCACAATGGTATCGGCGCTGTTGTACGCGGGTACCACGACGGTGACCGCAGCATTGCGAGTGCGCTCGGTGATCGCCTCTTCGCTCGGGGGTTCATAATTCATGATCAGCAGTCTCCCTGTCGATGTTGTCCGGTTCGTCGGTTCTCACCTCGAGCGCGTGGGCAGCCGGGCCCCGCCAGCGCAGCACCAACAGCAGCCCGGTGATGAAGAGCTCGGCGAAGACCAATGCCCATGCGGCTCCGATCGCGCCGAATGCCACAGCCATCGGCACGAGAATGACGAGATGGGCCACCGCGCCGCTCATCATCGCCATGGCGGTGGCAGAGTAGCGACGCTGCGAGTTGAGGTCGAGCATGAGCACGGCGACGCCGCCGCTGGTGACGAGTGCAATGCCGATGATCTGCGCAATCGGCACAACCTCGGCGAATCCAGCGCCCAGATACCACGGGACGAACCAGGGGGCCACGAGGATCAGCGTGACCCCGCCCATGGCGAACAGCGCGAAGAGCGCGATCATGATCGCACCGGGCCCTGCCGCTCCCGGACGGTTGCGATCTCGGGCATCGACCATGCGGGGCATGAGGGCATCGGTGATGGCGAAGAGCACTCCGCGTCCGGCGTTTCCGAACCGTTCTGCCGCGCCGTAGTGTGCGGCCTGGGCAGGAACAGAGACCAGCCCGAGGACCACGACCGGTGCCGAGCCCATCAGACTGTGCGCGAGTGAGGAGAAGAACAGTTCGCGGCCGTCTGCCAGCGCAGATCTCGCCGCCCGCAGGCTCGGCGTCGACCACTGTACGCAGCGATGGGCGAGGAACGGCCATGCGAGCAGAGTGGCGATGGCTGGTGGAGCGAACTGCCAGGCGATCGCCCACCCGATATCGGACTCGCCCTTCACCGTGACGATCAGCCCCACCAGTGCGATGCAGCGTGACGTCGCGGTGATCACTGCGAACAGGCGCAGGCGTCGCAGGCCCTGCAGCAGCCACGAGGGAAAGCCGATTCCGCCCGCAATGACCAGAGCTCCGATCAGATAGAGGCCGAAGTCCCTGTGCAGCGTCGGGACGGCCGCGACGATCAGCAGCAGCGCACCCGCACCGGCCAACCACAGCAGCACCACGGCGAGGAGGGTGGAGAAGATGACCTGGGAACGTTCGGAATCGTCCTTCGCGACCGCGATTCTGCGCACAGCGCTGACAGAGAACCCGTAGTCGCACAGGCGCACGATGACTTGAAGAATCGCAACGATGATCACCACTCTTCCGAAGGAGTTCACCCCGAGCAGCCTCGTCAGCAACGGCAAGCTGACGATGGGGTAGGCAAACGCCGCAAGCTGGCCGATGCCGACGACCAACGCATCGCCGCCGATACCACGCAGACCCGACCGCCACCTCATTCGCTTGCCCAATCTCCGGATCGGGTGATGCGACGGACCGTGTGGAAAGTCTCGGCGAAGGCAAGACTCGCCTGACTGCCGCGAAAGACGGCCAAGGCCTTCAGAGCGGCCAGGGAGCGTGGCCCGGGATGGTCCTGGACCTGCGAGGCGTAGGCGGCGAAGGCTGTCAGTTTGGCATCGATGTGGTCCGAGATGTCGACGAACCAGTCAGGAGTGAAATCGGCTTCGATGTGCGGCGCATTCCAATGAGTCTCCGAGATCGTCTCGTAGAGCGCCACGGCCGAGATGCCCGTTCCGGCCCCCACCGGCCTGACAGCCACCATCGCAGCTTCGAACACCGCCTTGTGATCGAGGTGCCGATCAGGAAATGGAGCCAACACGAGGTCCGGGTGCAGACGGTCGACAGTCGCCTGGATCCCCGAGTTGAGCGCCGCCACTCCCATCCTGGCCAACTCGACGGACGGATGCGGCAGATACTCGGTGCTGGTGACACCGAGGCGCGCATGCGCGTCCTGTGCTTCGGCCCGGATCATCTCAGCAGTGCCCGAGGGGTACAGAGGCGGCTGGTCCTGTGAGGCCACGAGCACATGGACTTCACATCCGTGGGCGTGCAGAGCGGCCATCGTACCGCCGGCTCCGAGGACCTCGTCGTCAGGGTGTGGGGCGATGACGAGAGCCCGTGAGAACCGTTCCATCATGCTGTGCTCCTTGTCCGGCAGGTCGACACGATGATGTCCACGACTCGACTGATCTGCTCTGGCCGCAGGTCCGTGCTCGAGGGGAGGACGATCCCGCGCCGATACAGATCCTCTGCGCGACCGGTGATGTAAGACCGATCTGCGCCCGCCTGGGCCGGCTGCATGTGCATCGGTTTGAAGACCGGTCGGGTCTCGATTCCGACGTCGAGCAGACTGCCTGCCATGCCGGTTGCGTCGGCTTCGGACTCCAGGATGAGCGTGTTCATCCAGCAGTTCCCCTCAGCAGGATCGAGTATGCGCACACCGTCCAGCTGTTCGGCCATTGCTTTGTAGATCTCGAAGTTCGACCGCTTTGCCCGCAGGATCTCGGGCAGTCGCGCCAGCTGTGCCGAGCCGAGTGCAGCGAGGATGTTGGAGAGCCGATAGTTGTAGCCGATCTCCGTATGCTCGTAGTGCGGCACCGGCTGACGCGCCTGACTGGCCAGGTAGCGCACACGCTGTGCGCTCTCGTGGTCCGGACATAGGAGGGCACCCCCTGATGAGGTTGTGACGATCTTGTTGCCGTTGAACGACACCGCGGCAAAAGCACCGAACGATCCTGCCGGACGACCGCCGAGGCGAGCGCCCAGCGATTCGGCCGCATCGGCCACGACGACAGCACCGAAGTCCTGAGCCGCCTCGGCGATGGCCTGGTGGTCAACGGGTCGGCCATAGACATCGACGGGGATGACGGCTCTGATCGGTCTGCCCGCCGCAGCCCTCTCGCTCAGCGCCAGCCGAAGCAGCTCCGGCGACATCAGTCCCATGTCATCGCAATCGATGAAGACGGGAGTGGCACCGACATAGGCCACGGCATTCGCCGTGGCGGCGAAGGTCAGAGTCGCCACTGCGACTTCATCACCGGGCTCGATGCCGACAGCGAGGAGAGCCAGATGGAGCGCAGCCGTCCCCGAGCTCGTCGTCACGACCTCCGGCCGTTCGGTGAGTTCAGCCAGTTCAGCTTCGAAGACGTCGACGTGTGGGCCTGCGGGAGCGACCCAGCCCGATTGCAGCGCAATCGACACCGCAGCTTCTTCGGCAAACCCGACTGATGGAACGCAGAGTGGAATGTTCTCCGTCATCGGATGCTCTCCTTGACCAATGCACTGTCGACCTCGATGACGCGGGCCGCATGGTTCAGGGAACCAACGGGTTCCGCGTCTCGCGCCGCAGGCTCCGGAACCTGCGTCGCTCGTCTCGGCAGCGGGTTCTCCTTCGCCTCTGTCGTCTCGGAGGCGGCCTTGTGCTCGACCTGGTCGCCGCCTCCCCCGACATAGCTGCTGTAGGCCTCGCGGATCCGAGGAAGGTCCACATCCGGAGCCTCGAGGAACGCAGGCTCGAGACCGCTGATCTCCACGCGCCACGCACGCCCATTGGGGGTTTGGTTCGCTCCCTCACTCGGCGCGAAAAGCTCCTCGTGAAGCTTCTCGCCATCGCGCAGGCCCGTATAGGTGATCGGGCACGACCGTCCGGCCATCGTCATCATGCGCACTGCGATGTCGACAATCCGAACAGGATCGCCCATATCGAGGACCATCGTCTCCCCCGGTGCCCCTTCGGATGCAGCGTTGAGGACGAGGACGCACGCTTCGGGAATGGTCATGAAGAATCTCGTCACATCGGGATGTGTCACCGTCAGGGGTGCCCCGCGCCTGATCTGCTCGGTGAAGGAGATGAGGACTGACCCACGTGAACCCAGCACATTTCCGAATCTCACGCTGACATAGGGACGACCGGTCACCTCGGCGAAATGAGACGTCAGCCTCTCTGCCACGTATTTCGAACGCCCCAGCTCACTCGTCGGGTTGGCAGCCTTGTCCGTCGAGATGTTGACGAAGCGTTCGACTCCCACTTTCGCAGCGCAACGGAGCACATTGAGCGTCCCGTGGACGTTCGTCTTCCACCCCTCGGCCGGGTAGCGTTCCAGCATCGGCAGGTGCTTGAGAGCCGCGGCATGGAAGACGAGCTGTGGGCGGATGTCCTCAAACACTGCGGCCAAGGCATCCGCATCGCGAATATCGGCGAGGACGATATCGGCGGAGTCCATCAGCGCTCTGCCGTCCATGCTCAGACATAGTGAGTGCAATGCTGACTCGTCCCGGTCGAGCATGACCAGCCGCTCAGGTGACTGCTTCGCGATGAGACGGACCAGCTCTGCCCCGATCGATCCTCCTGCACCGGTGACGAGCACGGTCTTGCCCTTGACCAGACGTGTGATCGACTCGGGTTCGGGGTCGATGATCTTGCGGCCGATGAGGTCGGCGACATTCATGTCGCGCAAACGAGACAGATCGACATCATCGGACAGCAGATCCGCAAATGACGGGATCGTCCTCACCCAGGTGTGCTCAAGATCGAGATGACGAACCATCGTCGTGAATACTTCGGCGGGTGCCTGCGCGATAGCGACGATGACGCCATCAGCAGCGTGATCATCGACGACGGACTGGATATCGTCGATGTTGCCGCGCACATGGATCCCGTGCACGACGGCCTTGGCCTTCGCACGATCGTCATCGACGAGCGCAACCGGGATGTAGCCGCCGTTGGGGTCGCTCAGCATCTGACTGATGAGAGCACCGCCAGCTTCGCCGGCGCCAACCACGACCACACGTTGGCCCGAGTGCGGACGGAACCGCGAGTCGATCCACATCCGCAGCGCCTGTCGACCGGCGATCATGAGCACCTGTGCGCTCAGCATGGCCAGCAGGAACCACGGCAGATCATAGGCCAGACTCGAGACTGAGGCGATGATGGTTCCGAGAGCGGTGACGATGATCGCACCGATCCCCTGTCTGCGCAGCTCCAATGCCGAACCGATGGGGTACCGATTGCGATAGAGCGAGAGCGCAGAGCCGACCAGTATCTGACACAAGATGATCGAACCCAGGACCGTCAGGCCCTTCGCACCGTCGGCGCGGGAGGTCCACGTCACGATCATCACCCACGCGAGGATGATCGAGAATATGTCTATCTGACCGAGCACGAACAATCGTGTCACGGATGAGTTCCTCTGCACGCCGAGGCGGGAGAGTCGCCGCGGCCAGTTTGTGCCTGTCATGACTGTGCTCCATCTGTGTTGTGCCGTTTCCGGCCGTTTTCTCTTGGAGTGACGAATTCGTCACTTGCCGCTGGTGTCGTCACCATGTCGAATTCCTGTGTTGCCAGTTCGGCACCAGGCGAAGTCGGCTCATCAGAACCGACGATGAATGGCTTCGAGGTGTGGTGGGGGTCGACGACGAGTTCGTCGAGGCTGCGGATGAAGTCCGGAACATCATTCGATCGCGTCGTCGGATCGACGACGACGACCCCGGCTGCGGTCGTATCGTTTGCTCGCAGGAGCTCACGAGTCGCCCGCAGGTCGGCCCGGTCGGGGTGGAGCGTCGTGACGATCACTGCCAGTCCCGAAGACTCGAGGAAGCCGCAGGTCTGAGGGTGCGAGGCGAAGTCCGAGCTCAGACAGACCACCAAGTCATACTGTTCCTGCTGGGAGGCCAATGCCGTTCTCACCGCTTGCCCGCTGAATACTCCCGTGCCGGCTTCCGAGCTGACGTCGATGACGCTGACCCCGAGGACCTGGGACAGTTCTCGGTAATGTGTGGTGTTGAGTGCTGTCGGATCAGCCGAGACGAGGGCACATATCAGACCGCTGGCGGCCGCAGTCTCCACCAGATCCGCTGCCAGCTCATTGCCCGCCCCGCCGACGCCGCAGAGTGTCACAGTCACGGGGTGATCGGACTGGCTGCTGACCCCGAGCCGAGCGAGCAGGCCCCCGGTTGATGTGGCGGCACCGGCGCTGGTGATCTGCCGACGGACGGCCCCTCCCGGCCGCTGCATCCGCACTGCCAGAAGGCCGGCTTCGGAGATCGCGAGAATATCGCTGAAATCACGGATGCGTGAATCCAGACCATGTCTGATCGGAGCCACCACCAGTCCGAGGAGGAGCCCGGCCAGGGCACCGATGCCGAGGAAGCGAATCGGGTCGGGAAAGTTGACGGCGTCATCGGTCTCCGCCTTCTGCAGGACGGTCACATCCATATTGGCATCTGGTCCCAACTGATCGGTGACGAATGATCTGGACATCGTGTCCGCCGCTCGATCGGCAAGCACTTTGGCCTGCTGCGCGTTGTGATCGCGCGCATGGATTTCGATCACCGTGGTGTCAGGCACCACCGTGGCCTCGAGTTCGCTGCGGATCTCCGCTGCGGTCCGTTCGATGCCGGAGCCGCGTGCGACCTCCTCGGCGAAGTCGTTCGATCGGCTGATCTCGAGGACGGTGGGCATCCGGTCATCGATGTAGACCGCTGATTCTGCTGCACTGACGTCGGAGTTCTCCGACACTGAGACGATGACCTGCGATCGGGCGTCGTAGACCTGTGGAAGCGTGACGGCCAGCGCCGTACCGAGAAAGGCCCCGAGGATCACGCAGCCGATGATCCACCAGCGTCTGATGAAGAAGATTCTCAGAATCTGTTCGCCGCTCATGCTGTTCTGCTTTCTGTGTTCGAGACGTGCGAGTGCACCGTCGTGATCTTCGTCGGGGGCCGAGCCGGTACTGATGTTCCACCTCGCCGGCGAATGGTCTCCGCTCTGATGAAGCCCGTGTATATGTGCAGTGATCGTCCGGCCAGATCTGCTTGCGAGTGCTCGCGCACCACCCGTTCCCTCGCTCTCAAGCCGAGGGAACGGCGACGTTCTCCTGAGAGCAGATCGCCCAAAGCTGCGACGGCCTCTGCCGACGTTCGGAACAGCGATCCGTCGACATCATCGTCGATCAGATCTCGGACGCCGATGACATCCGCGCCGACGGTGGGGATAGCCATGCTCCCTGCCTCCAGCATCGCAATGGGCATTCCCTCGGCCGCCGAGGTGAACAGCAGAATCGCGGCAGCGGACAAGTGCTCACGGATTTCCTCCGGAGACACCCAACCCGTGACTGAAACTGCCGGTGCAGATGCATCGCCTCTGGGATCATCGAGCGCTCCGGTCTCTGCCTCAAGCAGACTGCGGTCGCCGTCCCCGATCCAGGTGAAGGCAAATCTCCCCGGGTATTCCCGGTGCACCAGTGACGCTATCTGGGCGAACTGTCCAGGGTTCTTCTGCGTAGCAACCCGCCCCAGGTGAACGACCTCCACCACCTCACTCGCCGGTCCCCGTGAAGTATCGACCGGTGCGAAGTGCGAGGTGTCGACGGCGTTTGCCAGGACCGCAGTGCGGGCGCCCGGCAGCTTCTCGGCGGCACACTCTGCTTCTGTGCCGGATACCAGAACGAGGTCCCTGCCTCCGTGAAGCGCCACCCGCTCCAGTCTCAGATAGACCTCTCGTGCTCTGTTCGAGAACTCGATCTGATTGAACGAGAAGCCGTGCGGACTGTAGACCAAGTGGGCACGTGGCCGCAGCAGGATCGCCAGCGACCGGGCCAGGAAGCCTGCCCGAGACGAATGCAGATGGATCACGTCCCAGTGGTTGCTGCGAAGTTCACGCACGAGCCCCCGCATGAGGCTGGTGACAGAGGATTTCGAGGTCTGTGCCCAGCACTCGACCATCACCCTGCAGCCCATTCCGATCGCGATCTCATCGTGTGAGGGCGAATCGGCACGTGGTGTGTAGCAGAACCCCACTTGGTCGAATCGAGGATCAGCAGCCTGTGAACGTGCCAGAGCCGTCACTGAGGACAGCACGCCGCCGGCCGCGGCATCGGTGATGTGGAGGAGCTTCATCGTGCTCACCCTTTCTGGATGTGGTTGTCTGCTTGAGCCGTGGCTGCGACACGTCTCGAATCGGTGACTGTGTTGGAGTCCGGAGGGCCGGGCCCTCGGTTCGCGACACGGATCGGGATGAGTGCCAGGAACAGCGGCAGGAAGGGAGTGAGATGTTTGAGATACGAGCCGTAGTCGGGTTCGAAGATCACCAGCACGATGAAGAGTGAGACCAGGACGGCCGCGATCCAGGCTGTTCTCGGCTCACGCTGCGCGCGTCCGCGCATGATCGCGGAGGCGACCACGGCCCACACGACCACGATCGCCAAGCCGGCGACGAGGTAGTAGAGCGACCCCATAGCGAACATCGGAATCGGGACGAGCATGAAGAGCGCGACGACGAGAATCGAGAGCACCCCCGCTGCCTGAGACGTTCCGAAGTCGGGATTGCTGATGAGCGTGGCGACGGTGCTCTCGCTGCGCCCAGAATTCACCCATGCCCGTGTAGCGCCCAGCTGTTCTCCCCGGAACAGCTGGAACGCGACCGCCAGCGCGATATAGGCGAGGACGAACGCGATCACGATCAGCAGCGGGCGACGGACCCGCCTCAGCGTGAAGTACACGATCGGAATCAGCGCCGCGACGAGTGACCAGTACGGCCGCACGAGTGCCCCGTAGGTCAGACAGGTGCCGACGATGAGCACGGCGCGCACACTGTCCCTCGCCGAACGCACCGCCGCCAATACGACAAGCGCCACGAGAAGAGAGACGAACTCTTTGGTGAACTGGGCAAGGTAGGCCAGTCCGAGAACTACGGTGAGGCCGAGCAGCCCGGTGCCCAAGAGTCCGACTCGTTCCCATTGGCCGAAGTCGAGCGCCAAGATGACACAGATGACGAGGACGAACATGGCCGCAGTGCTTGCAAGTGCAGGCGAAGAATCGAGCCCCAGCGCTTGGTAGAACTGCGCCAAGACGTGAAACGATCCGTCCTCAGCGGCGAATCCGGGATCGTCGATCGCGTTCTGCACATGCTGATCGTCGAGCAGGAACCGTTGGGGCAGCAGCCCGCGCACGATCGGGGCCAGCACGACCGCGAGACCGCAGAAGCCGATGAGCAGAAACTGAGCCAAGCTCGGGAAGCGCCTCGGACTCATTGTTCTGCCCTCTGCACTCGTGGTGACCTGATGTTCGAGGCAGCTTCCAATGCGGATTCGAAGTCGGCGATGAAGTCGCTGCCGGGTACCGTTCGAGCCGCGCGGGACATCGTGGTCAGCCGACTGAGGTCATGGCTCAACTCGATGATTCGCCGTGCGGTCCGAGTGAAGGTCTCGGCCTCGATCTGTTCGCGGCTCGAAACCTCAGAAGAAGCCTCGGCATCGTCATTGCGGACGTGGACGGCGTTGACGCCGTCCTCTGTGTAATGGCGGATCGCGCCCACGGGAGTGACGACAGGAACAAGCCCCAAGGCGAGCGCTTCACGGACGGACATTGCCAGACCCTCATATTCGCTGAGCTGAAGGAAGAACGAGGCGTTCTCAGCGTGAGCCAGGATGTGATCGGCTTTTCCGGCCCCCAACCAGGTCAGGGGCAGACCTCGGTCGTGTGCCATGGCCAAGATCACGCGCAGCGTAGGAGTCTCCGGAGAGATGATGTCGAGCGCGAAGGCACCGGGTGCAGCCGCTTCGAGGGCGGCCACAAGCTCCAGAGAACGGTCGAGGCGCTTTGCTTCGACGGCTCTGCCCCAGTAGATGATCCGCATCGGCTGCCTTGAATCACTTCCGGAATCCGGGTCAGGCAGATCGTCACCGGCCGGCTCGATGCCCGATGGCGGCCCACCGGCATCCGATGCTGCGGGCAGAGCTCGTCTCCGGGACAGATACATCAGTTCGGAATCGGGGCAGACCACCTCGGCGCGGGACCTGAGTGATTTCGGAACGAGCGCGTCCAAGGCGGCCGCGGAATCGCAGAGGATGCGATCCGCGAAGGGAAGGGCGACGCGATGGACAAGGGCATCAACGACGTTTGTGTAACGAGTGTTGTGGACGTAGATGACCCAGGGCGTGCGCGGACGGCGGATCCGGTGAATGCCTCCGACGATGACCGACCGCCAGAGAGAGCTGACGACGACCTCAGGTTGGAATTCGTGCAGTCGGCGAAGCATGCCGAGCGCGGATCGCGGGGAATTCACGCCTGCGCCGGCGAAGTCGGCCGAAACCGCTGATGGCTCGGCCTGCTCGAAGGCGAAGACCCGGTAGAGCAGGAGGTCGGCCCTGCGAACGACGAGATCGACAGCAGCTTCGACACCGCCGATTCCCGTGGTGTGGATGAGATGAGCGACGCGGATCATTGGGCACCTGCTGCTCTGGTGACCGCTCCGAAGGTCCGCAAGAGGATCTTGAGGTCATCTTTGAGGTTCCAGTTATGCGCGTAGTACAGGTCGAATTCGCGCGCCTGCGCCCACCCGAGGTCGGATCGGCCGCTGACCTGCCAGAGCCCGGTCATTCCGGGTCTCACACCCAAACGCTGATGATCGGAGCCTCGGTAGAGGGCGACCTCTCCCTCGCGCTGAGGGCGAGGACCGACGAGACTCATCGAACCGCAGATGACATTGAACAGCTGCGGCAGCTCGTCGATCGAGGACTTGCGCAGAACATGACCGAGCCGGGTGATCCGCGGATCGGAGTCGACCTTGAACAACGGCTGCGTTGCTGTCCCCTGGGTCTTGAGCAGGTCCGTGAGCTGAGCATCCGCGTTGATGACCATCGAGCGGAACTTGAAGATCCTGAATGGTCGGCTCTCACGCCCCACACGCTGCTGTGAGAAGAACACGGGGCCCGGCATGGACAGTTTGATCCCGACCGCAACTGCCACCAGCAGCGGGAGGAAGATGAGGACGAGGAGGCTCGCAGCAACAACGTCGAAGGCTCGTTTGGCAACACGGTCGAGCACTCCGGGCCGGGACGGAGCAATGAGAAGCCCCGAGCTGTCTGTGGCACTCATGGCTCGGACACGCGCGGGGTCGACGCCGAGGTCGAAGAGCGGAAAGTAGAGTTCCACGTCTCGGTTGCGCAGCTCCCAGCTGAGCCGGCGCAGCATTTCCGCATCGATGCCGAAGGACAGTTCGACGAGCTCGACGTCACGTCGCCTCACCTCGGCGAGGACAGCGGCGACGAAAGCATCACTGTCGGTTCTGGCGGAACCGCTGACGACGACCTCGCTCACGGCCTTGTCCACACTGCCGAGGGACTCGGAGACGATGCGCAGCGTGCGTTTGGGCAGAACCATGGGAATGACCGCACGGATCACTGCGGTGGCTCCTGCCGTCCACCACAGCGCGATGAGAAAGACCGCAGGGCCCTCGCTCGCGATCGCCTCGGCAGGAACAAGCTTCTCCCAGGAGGTGAATGTGGCGATGACGGCGACTGCGCCGGTGACGACGACTGCCGCCAGCAGCGGAATCCGAACCGAACGCGAGATGCGGCCGACAGACGTGCTGCCGCCGGAGAGCAGATCGAGGACCCACCACACGAGGATCCACGCCGCTTCGGGCCCCTGCGTCTGCGACACGACGATCGCTATCGCGAAGATGGTCGTTGCCGCCTGCAGCGACACCGCCATGATCATTCGTCGACGGCTGGCGAACACCGCATCGGGACGCCCGACGTGGGCAGTGCGCGTATCGGTGAGCGGTGAATGGGACAGGGCCTGCGCGGTCATCGAACTGTGTCCGAACAGCTGTAGTCTGAGTGGCCCAGTGCTTGGGCGGAAGTGAACATGCCCCCATCATTCCGAGCACTCGCAGGCGGTCACTAGGTGGTCATTACCTGATCATCGGTCGATGATACTCAGCCTGAGGGCCAGGACTACGGGAAGCCACTACTCGGTCATGATTCGGTCATCGTTCCAGGCGCTGTCTGACCATGTGAGTGGCGGCCTGCCGCCCTTCCAAGTACTCGGTCGCACTTGGCCCTGCATCGCCGGCACCCCGGACTAGACCACGGCATCCATACAGTCTCAGCGTGTGGCCTGCGTCCGTCCGAGCGCCTCGGCGACCTGCTCGCGACGAGTCACGCCCAGCTTCTGATAGAGCCGGTAAGTATGCCCTTCGACGGTTCTGACGCGGACACCGATCTCCGCTGCGATCTCCGCGTTAGTGCGGCCGGCAATGATGAGATTGCTGATCTGGCGCTCTCTCACTGTGAGTTTCAGTCCGCTGTCTCTGCGCTTGTCCGTCCTGGCGTCTTCCCCATCGACGGCAGCGCGCGCCAGCGACCTGCACAGCGCGGCAAGGTCCGGCAAGCTTCTGTCTCGGGCCTCTGCGATATCGAGCAGGGCCGCGCTGTCACTCTCGCGCAGGGCTGCTCCCAGCTGCCCGAGAAGACGGAATTCGTCGCCTGTTCCACGTCCGGCCAGCAGACACATCTCCTCGGGTTCGACCACGTCGAAGTGTCGGAAGAGCATAAGCCTGATGAGAGCGGCCAACCCGAACTGGTCTTCGCTCATCACCTCGGTGAGCAGCTGCTGCAGCTTCTCAACCCACACGGCATCGCCGGTACGCAGCCCCTTCGCCACGAGGACCATGATCTCCGCACGACGGTACCCGATGAAGGGGCCGCGAGCCGGCAGCTCGTCGAAGCGGGCCTCATAGTCAGCAGCGACGGCGACGTTTCCGCCCACGATCGACATATACGCGGCTTCCGCGATGGCTATCGCGAGAAATGCCGCCAGGTTCCAATGTTCGAGCCCCTCGACGGCAGCGTGGGCGGACCGAGTCGCTTCGGGCAATGCTCCGTCGTGGGTATGGACGCGGGCCCAGACAAGGTCGCTGGGACCGCTGCGGGCGGCAAGATAGGCAATGTCGTTGCTCGGCAGATCACTTAAGATCCGCTTGGCCCGCTCCGCATCGCCTGCGATGGTCAGGGCATCGGCTCGAACCATGGACAGGATCATCGAAGCCGTCCCCACGGTGTAGTTGCGACCGGACTCACGATCCAGCAGGTCAAGGGCCTCGACCGTACGCCCCTTCTCGAGTTTCCGAACGGCCAAGGCAACGGTCAGGAGTATGCGCAGGGACTCGGGCAGCCTGTCATCGCGGGAAGCCTGGATCAGGAAGCGCTGATCGGAAGCGCCCACCAGCAGGGAACGAGTGCCCAGGTAGTCGATGATGTCACGGGCGGTGGACACATCCAACCCATTGCAGTGTGCTTCAGCGAGACTGGGGGCGTCGTGCTCGATGCCGTGCCCGAGACCCTCCTCGGCCAGAACCTCGACGCGGTCGAGGGCATCACGGAATCTCTCGAGCGTCAGAGTCGGAGAGTTGCGATCGAAATCCTGATAGATCCAGACAACGAATGCTTCGACGACGAGGTCGGCACAGCAGGCCTTCTGCACAGCCTGAGCGAGCACATCGAAGCCGAGCGCCGCTTGATTCACCTCGCAGTAGAGGCGCCCGAGGTCGCAGAGTTCAACCGCGTCCATATGATCGGTCGGCACTTCGACGAGCATTCGCAGCGCTCTCTGCCATTCACCGATCCGTGCCGCCACCCGGGCAGCCTCAATGAGATTCTGGACCTCGATCTTCGCTCCGCAGCCCAGTGCCCAGTCCATCCGCAGCATCAGCGCCCACTCGGATGAGGGTGATGCGCCGCCGGCGAGGACGAAGTCGTACATCCGCCGGCTCCGACCGTCAGGAACCGTGTACCGGATCGTCTCGGATTTGTGATTCTCCATGGCCACATACATGCGTCGCCCTCTGTGGATGAGGTCGATCTCCCCGGCGGCTACGAGGGCATCTGCTGCTTCGCCGAGGTCGGCAGCGAGCATGAGTTCGACATCGACCTCCCCCGCGAGAACGACCAGCTCGAGTGCGTCCCTCAGCTGCTTCGGGTATCCTTCAAGATCGATGCGCGTCATGTCACGTGCACGTTCGTCATAGTCGACATCGCGCCCGTCGAGGACCCAGACCCCCTGACGGTTGTAGAACCTCTTCGCCCGACTCGTGTATCCGATGAGTTCGACGATCTTCCCCGGCACCCTGCCCGAGTGGAATTCGACGATGTCGAGCACCCCGCGGGAGACGATCCCGCCGAGGTAGTGTTCCACCATCTCCGCATAGGAATCAGGATCGAGTGGGCTGAGGGCAACGTGTTCTAGAACATGGTCCGCGACGAGGTCGTCGAACGGATGCTCACAGCCCGACCGGTCTCGACTGCGTGTCGCCACGATCTTGAGGTCACCGTCGTTGGCCAGCTGTGACAGTACGCCGAGGGTGCGCCGGTCGACGTCATGGGCGTCGTCGACGTAGACCACGGGAGTGGACCGTTCTTCTGTCAGCATCGAAACGACGCGATGGAGCAGATCGTCTGGGTCTCTGTCGAGATCGACGAACAGCCCGAGTGCCCCGAAGTCGACCGATCTGAATATCCGGTCGCCGCGCAGCCACAGCTCCGCACCGCCGCGGCGACCATGCAGGAAGGAAGCGAGAAAAGTCTTGCCCGAGCCCCTATCGCCTTCGATGAGGATTCCGCCGGAAGTCGAATCACGCAGAGAGTTCTCCATTGTTTCGACCTCGCGGCTGCGGCCGAAGACGACAGGCTGGCCTGTGGAGCTCAGGGATAGTCCCCCCACGAGGCGATCACCTCCCGCAGTTCCCGTCGATTGGCCACGTGCAGGCGGCGATAGATCCGACTGAGGTGCCATTCGATCGTGCGCGCTGACAGATGCTGTCTGGCACCGATGTCCTGGCTGCTGCGTCCGGCGATGATTCCATCGACGAGCTGCCGTTCGAAGTCGGTCAGCACAGCCTGCAATCGGGGCCCCGAGGTGCTGAACCTGATCGCCCGCAGGCTGTTGCCGATGAGGATCCGGGCCTCCTTGGCCGCCTGCTGATCGTGGGCATCGATAGCGCGGGACTGAGCCAGTTTCGCAAGAGTCGAGCAGAGGACGACGGCACCGTATTCCGAGGTTCTTCTGCCCGCCTCGACGAGAGCGGACGGCGTACCGTCGGCCATCGCCTTAGCGACGATGCCTGCCAGTCGCCCCGGCTGTCCATTGATCTCCGCGGCGGCTCCACCCAGCTCGACGATCGCCGCTCGATGCCCCAGGCATGCCGCTTCCAGCCATGCCGAAGCGGCCAACGTCGCCGCACCTTTCGAGCGTGCCGCGCCGCCGAGAGCGTAGAGTCGATCAGCGGCCTCGTCCGGCTTCGACAGGGCCAGAGTCTGCAGCTGAAACAGCGAGGCCTCGAAGTCTCCCCAATACGAATAGCTCTCGCCCCCGGGCGGCAGGCCCGACCTCGCCGGTCTCATTGCGGCGGCGTCTCCCATCAGCGTGCGGGCGAAGTCCAGCGCTGCTGCGGTGCCCACATAGCCGACGTTCTCATTGTTCGCAGTGACCTTCTCCAGCACGGCCAGCGCGCGGGCGGGATGACCGGTGCGCAGGTCGACAAGGGCTCCGACGAACCCGGACAGCTGTGAATCGATAATCCTCCACCCTCTCGCTTCCGTCCATTTCAGTGATGTTCGCGCTCTGTCCCAATCGCCGGCTGTGTATCTGGCGATGAAGAACTGAGGCGCCGAATCTTCACGTTCGAAGCTCGTCATTCCCGGCAGACCGAACATCAGTTCCGCCTGCTCGATGAACTGCAGTCCCGCCTCAACCCTGCCTGTGAGCACCGAGGCCATTCCGAGCACGGCGCAGGCACGAAGCCGATGGCGGGTCAGACACGAATGGTCGAGGTAGACGCGCTCCGCCCGTGCCATGGCTTCTGCGAAGCGCCCGCCTGTGAGGTCGAACCGGGCAAGCGTGACGTCGAATCTGCCCCGCTCGACAGATGACTCAAGGTGAGGGTGCAGCCAGCCGAGCCGGAATCGATCGGGCTCACGCGGGTCGGTCAGCCGCACATCCATGGAAGCCGCACGGGACAGGAGCTGCGGGCTCATCTGGGTCCAGTCTTCGGCAATGGATTCCAGTACACGGTCGAAGACCCTGTGCGCCGCTTTGTTGTTGTACCTGCCTTGTTCTGCGCGGACGATCTCAAGGAGCAGTTCAGTCGACTTCTCGGTGGCGGACTCGGCGAGTGCGACCGCTCCCGCATAGTCCCCTTCACAATTTGCCCAGGCCACAGCCTCAAGGATCTTCTCAGTCGGCTGGGTGAAGCCCAGACTGATCCCCCAGGACAGATATCCGAACAGGGAGCGCTGTTCCATCACATCAAAATCGGCGACTGCGCTGAGGCTCTTCCACAAAGACAGCGAATGCGAAGGTCTGACCTGCGCACGCAGTGAAGAGGCGACCACTGGTTCGGCGATCCTGACAGCGGCATGTCTGGCACGAGTCATCCTGATGACCCCGCCGTCGGCCAAGGAGTCGAGCTCTTCGGCCGAGCAGAGCTGGAGAAGAGTCTCATAATGGACCGCACCGGTCATCGCGACCATTTCGAGCACGGGCCGCAGTTCAGGATCGATGTTCCACAGGATCCGTTCTGTGGTCCGCAGGTGGTCGCGGTTGAACAGGACATGGCTGAGCAGCAGCGGGTTCCCACCAGTCTCTGCGCGCAGGCGGGAAACCGACCGATCTGCAAACGCGCGTGACCCCGAGGTCCTGGACAGGGCGGCCACAGTGGCTTCGTCAAGGCCGCTGAGGTCGACACGGATGAGTCCGCCCGAGAGCCACAGGTTTGTCGCAAGGTCGAGGGGAGGACGAATGGACTCAGCAGCGATGAGGAGCTTGACGCGTCTGGCCACAGCAAGTTGGATCAGCACTGACAGTGACCTCGCGTCGACGAGGTTCGCGTTGTCGAGCAGAACGATGGGAACCTCGTCGGCGTAGCGGGCCAACAGCACCCTGCCGATCGCAGACAGCGCGCCTCCTGCGCCGACGTCGGCTGCGGTTCCCGATTGGGAGAGAAGAATCTCGAAGATTCCAAGGTCTTGATCACGCAGTGTCTCCGACCCCCGAAAGCGCAGTACAGGAGTCTCGTCATCCATGTGCGCCAGAGCAGTGTTGAGCATCGTGGTCTTCCCGATTCCGGCAGCACCGATGACCAGCGCACCGCAACCGTCCGGGTCTGTGAGGGACTTGACGACGGCTGCCACTTCGTCCCTGTACCCGAGAATCTGATGTTGGACCGTTCGAACAGCAGTGGGCATCTGCTCAGCCTTCTTCAAACCGCTCGTCATCCACTACCCGGTCGGCGTCGGGACGCTGACACCGCAACGAGTCTCCCGACAATGCCGTTCGGCGTCTTCACGCCCCTCGACCTGCGTTCCGTACAAGTGAATGCCGCTCGACGCCGCGTACGATGAGCAGCGGTCGCCGATTGGATTTCCATTCCTACTATAGCTGTAATATTCTACAGCACAAAACGCCTTTGTGCACTCATTTTTCCCGATGTACGGCAAACCACCAACGCCCCTTGCCGGGGAATCTCCGTCCGCCCCTCACCTCGGAGCGCCACGGACCTGCACACCCCTCGCCTTCCACAATCGAAGCTCCCAGACGTCGCTCCCGCACCCAGTCTTCTCGCGCCCACAGCTTCGAACCACAGGCACATCCCGCTGTCACCTCACCTCCGTGGGCCAGTTCTGCCCCTACCCACTTGTGAGCCTGAACACCGAAACGTACTATTGGGATTAAGTTACCGAACGATCAATCAGGAGTTTTCATGGACACCTTGCTGAATGCAGAGGAGCGCGAGTTCGCGCAGAAGATGCGTCAGTTCTATCGCACGGAGATTCCCGAGGAGCTGCGCTTCAAGGTCGCCACCGGCCAGGAGCTGACCAAGGACGACATGGTCACCTCGCAGCAGATCCTGAACAAGCACGGCTACGCGGTGCCGAACTGGCCCGTCGAATGGGGCGGTCAGGACTGGACTCCGGTGCAGCGCCACATCTGGCTCGAAGAGATGCAGCTGGCCTGCGTTCCGCAGCCGCTGCCGTTCAACGTCTCCATGGTCGGTCCCGTCATCGCGACCTTCGGCAGCCAAGAGCTCAAGGAGCGCTTCCTTCCCGCCACCGCGAACATCGACATCTGGTGGTCGCAGGGATTCTCCGAGCCCAACGCCGGTTCCGATCTCGCTTCGCTCAAGACCTCGGCCGTGCGCGACGGCGACAAGTACATCGTCAACGGCCAGAAGACCTGGACGACTCTGGGCCAGTACGGCGACTGGATGTTCAACCTCGTCCGCACCGACCCGGATGTCAAGAAGCAGGCCGGCATCTCCTTCCTGCTCATCGATATGAAGACCCCCGGAGTCACGGTCCGTCCGATCCAGCTCATCGACGGCGGTCACGAGGTCAACGAGGTCTTCTTCGACAATGTCGAGGTCCCGGTCGAGAACCTCGTCGGCGAAGAGAACAAGGGCTGGACCTACGCGAAGTTCCTGCTCGGCAACGAGCGCACCGGGATCGCCCGCATCGGCGCCTCCAAGGTCAACCTCGCACGCGCCAAGGCCTATGCCGCGGTGACGAAGACCGCTCGGGGCACTCTGCTCGAGGATCCCCTGTTCTCCGCCCGCCTGACGAAGATCGAAACCGAACTCACCGCGCTCGAGATGACCCAGCTGCGGATCCTCTCCACTCAGGCCGCCGGTTCCGATAAGCCGGACCCGCGTTCGTCTGTCCTCAAGCTCAAGGGCTCGCAGCTGCAGGAGGACATCTCCGAACTCCTCGTCGATGTGCTCGGCCCGCAGGGTCTCGACTTCGTCTCCGACCGTGTGCAGGGACAGGGCCTGTCCGATCTGCCCAGCGCAGCGGTCGACGCCCTGCCCACCTACTTCAACACCCGCAAGGTCACCATCTACGGCGGTTCGTCCGAGGTGCAGCGCGGAATCATCTCGAAGGCACTGCTCGGTCTCTGAGGTACCGACGCTCATACGATTTCTCAAAGAGGACAACAATGGATCTTGAACTCAACGACATTCAGCAAGAACTCGCCAGCACTCTGCACAA
Organism: Brevibacterium sp. FAM 27836; assembly: GCF_051351055.1. NCBI lineage: Bacteria > Bacillati > Actinomycetota > Actinomycetes > Micrococcales > Brevibacteriaceae > Brevibacterium > Brevibacterium sp. FAM 27836. Next base: position 2,170,885 of record NZ_CP195711.1, on the reverse strand, counting down.
GTACCTGCGCAGCGAGTACGACACCGCCACGCGCGAAGAGATCCTTCGCAGCGAAGAGGGCATCTCCCGCGAGAAGTGGCAGGCTTTCGCCGAGATGGGTCTGCTCGGACTCGCCATCCCGGAGTCCTACGGCGGCGCGGACATGACCTTCAACGAGGTGGCCGTGGTCGCCGAGGCGTTCGGTCGCTCTCTCGTGCTCGAACCGTACCTGGCCACCGCGGTCCTCGGCGCGAACGCGGTCCTCCTCGGAGGCAGCGAAGACCAGAAGCAGGCAATCCTGCCCGGCGTGGCCGAAGGCCAGACCTTCCTCGCTCTCGCCGCCCTCGAACCGGGACAGCGCTACGCCGTCGACACCCCGCAGACTCAGGTCTCCGGAGCCGACGGCAGCGTCACCCTCACCGGTGAGAAGATCAGCGTCCTCGGTGGAGACGTCGCCGATCACTTCATCGTCACCGCCACGCAGAACGGTGAACTCGGCCTCTACCTCGTCGCCGCCGACGCCGAGGGTCTCAGCCGGGTCGCCCACCGCCAGGCCGATGGACTCGGAACCGCGAACCTCAAGCTCGACAACGTCGCGGCACAGCGTCTCGACGCTGCCGACGCCAACGCGGTCCTGTCCGAGGTCATCGACCTGGGCAATGCCGCGATCATGGCCGAAGCCGTCGGTGCGCTCGAGGCCTCCATGACGATGACCGCCGAGTACCTGAAGACCCGTGAGCAGTTCGGCGCGCCCATCGGTGCGAACCAGGCGCTGCAGCACCGGGCTGCGGACCTCTACGCCGAGCTCGAGTACGCACGCAGTATGGCTCTGTATTCGCGCCTGGCCGTGACCTCCGAAGTTCCCGGTGCCGAGAAGGACCGCCACCGCGATGTCATCGCCGCGAAGATCGTCGTCGACCAGGCTGCGCGCAACATCAGCCAGGAGTCGATCCAGATGCACGGCGGCATCGGCATGACCATGGAATACCCCATCGGTCACTACGCCAAGCGCCTGACGGTCATGACCCGCACCTTCGACGATGCGGACTCGCTGACGGCTGAACTCGCCGAACTCGGCGGGCTGATCGAACCCCACGCCGCCGACCTCCGCTGATCCGCACCGCGGCGAAGTCCGACGCGGTCGGAACAGTGAAGCGCCGAGGTGACACGGAATCTTCCGTGTCACCTCGGCGCTTCTGCATTCTCCCCCGAAGCCCCCGGCGATTCGTCGGCCAGGAGGCTCGTCGGATCAGCCCACGGGCTGGTCGAAGACGTGGCGGCGCACCCACGAGTGCATGGTGATCGCGGCGGCGGCCGCGGCATTCATCGACCTCGTCGACCCGTATTGGGCGATGGAGAGCACGTCTCGGCTCGCCTGGTGCGCTTCCTCGCTCAGCCCCGGTCCTTCCTGACCGAACAGGAGCAGGCACCGTCGGGGCAGGTCGTAGGTCTCGAGCGGAACAGAATCCGGGAAGTTGTCGATGCCCAGCAGGGGCACGTCGTTCTCGGCGCACCAGCTCAGCAGGTCGTCGACGCTCGGATGGTGGATGACGTGTTGGTACTTGTCGGTGACCATCGCGCCCCGCCGGTTCCACCGGCGTCTGCCGACGATGTGCACCGCTGCGGCGTTGAAGGCGTTCGCGGTGCGCACCACCGAACCGATGTTGAGGTCGTGCTGCCAGTTCTCGACTCCGACATGGAAGTCGTGCCGAGCGGCGTCGAGGTCGGCCACGATCGCATCGTGCTTCCAGTACCGGTATTTGTCGACGACATTGCGCCGGTCGCCTTCGCGCAGAAGCTCGGGGTCGAAGCGCTCTTCCACAGGCCAGGGGCCGGTCCAAGGACCGACCCCCACCTGCGGTTCAGCGTTCTCGGTCACTTCTCGTCGCGGGGCTCATCCGCCGACTTCGCGTCCTCGCCTGCGGCTGATCCGCTCTCAGCGGATTCCTTCGCCGAGGCGGCTGCGGGCTGCGCGTCGTCCGCATCGTCCGACTTGGCATCGTCCGACGCCTCCGCGTCGTCCTTCTTCGCGGACACCGATCCGGCGCCGACCTTCTGCGCGCGCTTGCTCATCTTCACGGTCCGGCCTCCGCGTCCGCCTCCGCTGAGGACCGAACGCACATAGGCACCCGAGGCCAGCGCGTGGACGATGACCGCGAGCAGCAGGGCGATGCCGGCGGCGATGAGGCCCTCCCACCACTCGGCCTGGCCTGCGAAGAAACGACCGGCGATGCCCAGCGGCGAGGTGAAGGGAGTCCAGGACAGGACCTTCGCGGTCATGCCCGTCGGACCGAGGATGACCGGAGCGAAGAACCCGGCGACGGTGATGACGCCGACAATCGAGACGAAGGTCGTGCGCGCCTTCGATCCGACGACGGTCGAGGCCCAGACCAGGAGGGCGAAGACCGACCACGCGGTGAGCAGCAGGGTGAGTGCGAACCAGCCCAGACCCGGCAGCATGGCGAAGGCCAGCGAGGTCTTGCCCGACAGCGAGAGGCCGAGTTCGACGATGACCGCTGCCACAACGATGTGGACGATGACCAGGGACAGCATGCCCGTGATCCGTCCCGAAGCGGAGGCGCGCGGCGGAACCGTGGCCGCGATGATCTCCGTGATCCGATTCCGCTTCTCCAGCCGCAGGTTCTGATACAGGGAGGTGCCCAACGTCGCGATGACGAGGAGCGCGAACGCAACCATGCCCCACAGCAGCGGTGTGGCCACCGTGCCCTCGACCGCCGGGGTCTTCAGCAGAGTCGCCTCGGTCTTCGGGGCGAGCTTCTCCAGCAGCGCTTCGGGCTGCTCGTCAAGAGCGATGATCGTCGGCTGGGCCTGACCGGTGGGGTCCTGGATGAACGCCGCATCGACCTTGCCTTCGCGCACGAGCTTCTCCGCCGCGGACGCATCCTTGGCGTCGGTGATCTTCACCCCCAGCTGCTGTTCGTACATCTGGGCCTGTTCGCCCACCCCGACCATCGCCATGGTCGGCGTGCCCGAATCCTTCTGCGCGTCAGCGACGATGCCGGTGATGATCGCGGCGAGCACGCCGAGGATGATCACGCCCGCCGTGACGAGGAAATAGGGGCTGCGCATCGCCGTGGTCGACTCCCGGTTCGACACGAGCCATGCGGCTTGGCGGTTGCCGACATCGACGAATTCAGAGACGAGTCCGGTCTCCGGCAGTTCGTCGGGGTCGGGACCGTCCTCGGCGAGTTCGACGGGAACGTCGTCGGGCTCGGCGGAGCCGTTCGCGACAGTGTCGTCGTCGGGCTCAGCGGGAACCTCATCGGGCTCGGCGGAGCCGTTCTCGACGGTGTCGTCCTCGGTCACTTCGATGTCGTCATCGAGAGGGACACCGAGGTCGTCGATGCCGTCGCCGGCTGTGCCCTTCGACACGAGCGGTTCCGGGGACTCGTCGTTCGCACCTTTGTCCTTGCGCGCCATTACAGAGCCTCCTTGTACTGCTCGGCCAGTGTCGGGCGGACACTTTCGAAGTTCTTCACACTCTTGAGCTCCGCCACTGCCGCGGCGGCGGTCTTCGCGTCATCTGCGCGGAAGCTCACGACCGAGCCCTCACCACGGGAGACGCTCACATCGCTGATTCCGGTCCGGGACGCCAAAGCGGACTCTGCCGCCTCGGTGTCGGTGGTCTCGACGCGGTAGCGCGGATCGCCGAGCAGCTTCTCCACGCTGCCGGACGCGGTGACCTTGCCCTGACCGAGGACGATGACGTCATCGGCGAAGGTCTGTGCGGCCTCCCAATCGTCGGTGGCGAGGATGACGGGCACGCCCGAGGAGGCGTGCGCCCGCAGCAGCGACATGACCAGACGCAGCGAGGCCGCATCGAGGCCGGCGAAGGCATCGTCGAGCACGACGACGTCCGGGTCGGCCGCGAGAGTGGCGGCGATGTCGACGCGGGCGATCTCGGCGCCGGAGAGATTCTTCAGCGGGGCGTAGCCGCGGTCGGCGAGGTCGAGGTGCGACAGCAGAGTCAGCGCATTGCGTTCGGCCGCGCCCAGAGTGATTCCGTGCAGGCGGGCGAGGTAGACGATCTGATCGATGACGCGCATGTTCGGGTAGCCGCCGCGCTCTGCGGGCAGGTAGCCGAAGTTCTGGCGGTCACCGAAGTCGAGTTCGAAGTCCTCGAGTTCGACGGTGCCCTCGTCGGCGGCGATGAGACCCATGATGACGCGCACCAACTCGGTCCGGCCAGCCGACCGGGTTCCCACGATCGCGGTGATCCGGCCCGCCTCGGCGGTCAAACTCACCTCGTCCAGATATGTCCGCTTTCCCTTGCGCAGGGAAACCTCTTTCAGTGTGAGCACGCGTCATCCTTACTGTTACATCAGGCGATACTAAGGGAGTGTCTCATCTATCGTGTTGAAATGAGAGACATGTTTCAAACCACGTCCTCGATTTCGACTGAATTGCCAGTCGAGTCCCAGGTCGTGATCGGCGGACCGCAACTGCGCCGAGGAGGAGTGCGAACCCCACCTCGCCGAGGCGGCCCTCAGTCGAGTCCGAGATCCGCGGTCGTCAGCGCGGTGAGGTACGGGATGCCGGTGGCTTCGACCCGCTCCTTGGCGCCGGTGTCACGGTCCATGACCACGGCCACGGCGACCACCTCGGCGCCGGCTTCCCGGAGCGCCTCGACCGCGGTGAGCACGGATCCACCCGTCGTCGAGGTGTCCTCGACGGCGATGACGCGCTTGCCCTTGACGTCGGGGCCTTCGACCCGGCGGGACATGCCGTGTTTCTTCGCCTCCTTGCGGACGACGAAGGAATCGACCGGGGTGCCGCGGACCACGGAGCGGTGCATGACCGCGGTGCCGACGGGGTCGGCGCCCATGGTCAGTCCGCCGACGGCGTCGATCTTCTCGAGCAGTCCTGCGGATTCGAGCAGATCGAGGACGACATCTCCGATGAGCGGGGCAGAGCGGTGGTCGAGCGTGACCCTCCGCAGATCGAGGTAGTAGTCGGCCTCTCTGCCGGAGGAGAGAGTCACTCTGCCGCGGACCACGGCAAGTTCGTCGATGAGGTCGAGCAGTTGTCGGCGAGTGTCAGCGCTGTCGGTCATGGTGTCCAGTCTAATGTGCAGGCCATCGGCGACCATTCAGCGCCGTCCCAGCGACCACGGTCCGGCGGCCGGGCTGCCGAAAGATCGCTGCCCGGTTCTGCGTGAGGATTCGGCCCAGGCTGCGTCTGTACCGATGTCATAAAGAATCAACGCAGGTTGGCACTCTTGACGGGCCCCGGTTGTACAGTTGAGACTCAACCGTGCAACCCAGCCGGTCAAGTGCCTCAGAAGGGACGTGAGCAACATGGGTTTCATTGCATATCTCATCCTCGGACTCATCGCCGGAGCCATCGCCAAGGCGATCCTGCCCGGGAAGCAGGGCGGCGGCATCATCGCCACTCTCATCCTCGGCGTCATCGGCGCCATGCTCGGCGGTTGGCTCGGCGGCGCGATCTTCGGCGCGGAGATGGACAAGTTCTTCTCGCTTTCGACTTGGCTGTGTGCGATCGGTGGTTCGCTGATCGTGCTCATCGTCTGGGGACTCATCACCGGACGGTCGAAGGCCAAGTCCGCCTGAGTCCGCTCCGGACAGCCGCAGCGCCGGCTCCCGGACATCCGCAGCCACGGTGCCTGGGAGCCCGGCGTACGCGGAAACGGCCCAGAAGAAGTTGAGCAGTCCAGTGTCGAGCTGGGCTGCTCAACTTCTTCTGGGCCGTGATGCTGTCTGCGCTGTCTGCCGTCCAGCCGGCGGGCGGGCTGGCGGGGCTCAGCGACCGCGGCTGACGACGCGAACGTCGATGTCGATGTCCCCGACGGGTCCGTCGATGAGGGCCCGGAGGTCGACTGCGATGACGGCGAAGAGTTCGTCGACGATCTCGGACACGGACCGACTGTCGTCGAGGTGAGCGTCGACGCGGACACTCCAACCGTCGTCCGAGCGGGCGACATCGACGCGAGGCGGCCCTCCTGCGGGTCTGCGCATCACGCGTGCGGCAGCGGTGGCGACCATGTCGCGCAGTCCGGGCGCCAGACCGGTGACTCCGCCGATTCCCGTGACCGACTCGGTCAGCTGTGTCGAGATCACGCGCTCTCCGTTCTCCTGTGCGCCCGCACCGGTCGACGGGCCCGCACTCGCCTGCGCCTCGGCCGTCTTGCCTGCGCTCGTCCTCGGCTCAGTCATCTGCGGCCTCCTCGCTGCCGGCAGCGCGGCTGCCAGCTGCATCTGTGTCGGCATCTTCGCTGACGAAGACATCTTCGGCGGTGATGTCGATCCGGTTCGCCGGGATCCCCAGCTCCGTGTCGAGATCACGGGCGATGGCGCGCCGGACCTCCTCCGCGGCGGGGACGAATTCGACCCCGGCCCGCATGGCCACGGTCAGGCCCACATCGGCCGTGCTTCCCTCCGGTTCGCCGCTCGGAGTCACGGTGACACTGCGGGCGCGGATGCCGTCCACGGCGTCGACGGCCGCGCGGACGATCTCGCGGACCGTGGCCGTCGTGATCCGGAAGGGGTTGCCGCGTTCGCTCAGCAGCCTCGTCGAGGGTGCGAGCACCGCATCGTCGCGGACGAGTCGGAGGATCCGCTCGCGCAGCCCTGCCGAGTCCTCGGGGTCGGGCTCGAAGGCTCCCATATATTCGTCGATGACAGCGCGCAGGCGGGCATCGGTCTCTCCCGTTGCCGCATCGGCGGTCTCGTCGCTCATACCCAACCTTCCATCCCCTCGGCGATGGCGACTCGGGCGCGGTGGATGCGACCGCGTACGCTGCCTTCGCTGATTCCCAGGGTCGCAGCGACCTCGGAATAGCTGAGACCCTCCATCTGATGGAGCACCCACGTTACACGCTGTTCCGAGGACAGCGTCTGGAGGATTTCGGTGAAATGCTCGAGTGCGGTGCGTGCTTCGACTGATCTCTCGACCGAGGCCGCACCGTCCGAATGGTGCCCCAAGTCCTCGGGGTCCGAAGCGTCGGCGGGCCGGGCCGAACGGCGTCGCAGCACATCGGTGCAGCGGTTCGACGCCATCCGGTAGATCCATGTGCCGAAGGCCGCGGGCTCGGCGAGGGCATCGAGGGACTTCCACGCCTGCACGAGCGTGTCCTGAACGACGTCCTCGGCATCCTGCCGGTCACCGAGCGTGCGCAGGGCGAAACGCAGCAGCTTCCGCTCGTATTCGTCGACGAGCGCTTCGAAGGAGGCGATGTCGCCTTCTCGGGCACGCACCACCAAGGTGACGATGTCGAAGCGACTGTCTCCCCTGGTCATACCCTCATCGTAAGGCACTCGCGGTGAGATGCCGATCGGTCGGCGAGCGAGGAACCCGCCGGGCCGGAACAGTGCGAAACAACCGGACTCGGCGAGCGCCATCAGCCGGATTCGCCGAGCCTCTCACCGTGCCGCTCGCCGAGCCTCTGAGAATTCTTTGCGAAATCTGCGTGAGGATCTCCCACCATCTGCGTCTGTACCTATGTCAGCACCTCTCGAAGACACCACCCGACCGAAGGGACCCGAAGAAATGTCAGAGAACAAGCAGAACGCCTCGACCAGCCAGATCCCGGCCGAGGATTCCGTGCGCAGCCCTCTCGTGACCGACATGGGCACGACCTCCATCGCCGAGAACGTCGTCGCCAAACTCACCGGCATCGCCGCACGTGAGGTTCCCGGCGTCCACGGCATGGGCACCGCCGCACGCCGAGCCTTCGACACCCTCACCGACCGCATCCCCGGCTCGCAGACGAACGTCTCCGGCGGCGTGTCCGTGGAGAAGGGTGAGAAGCAGACCGCCATCGACCTCACCATCGTCGTCGAGTACGGCACCTCCATCGTCGAGGTCGCCGAGGCGATCCGCCGCAACGTCATCCGCGCCGTCGAGACCGGCACCGGACTCCAGGTCGTCGAGGTCAACATCGACGTCGCCGACGTCCACCTGCCGGAGGACGACGAGGAGCCGCCGGCCAAGGACTCTCCCGAACTCAGCTGACCCCATCCGCAGCACCACCTTCGCAGAAGGAACGCCATGTCGAAAACACTCATCGGACTCCTCGTCGGACTGACCTTGGGAATCGTCGCCTACTTCGGCGGTTTCCTCGCCTTCCTCGTCGTCGCGATCTGCGGCGGTCTCGGCCTCGCCGTCGGCCTCGTCCTCGACGGACGCCTCGACCTGTCCGCGCTGAGTTCGCGTTCGACCACCCGGAGGTAGGGCCGTGTCGTCGACTCCTGACACGACCACGGCTCCGGCCCCTCGCCGAGGCGGTCTGACGATCGCGGACAAGGTCGTCGAGCGCACCGCCGGGCAGATCCTCAAAGACCTGCCCGGCGTCGGCGGCACGAGCGCGGGCCTCTTCGGCATCGGCGCGAACTCGAGCCTGGAGACCCGCCCTGCCGTGGACGTCACCCTGTCCGGACGCAGCTGCACTCTCGCCGTCGACGTGGGGCTGAGCTATCCCACCCCCATCGCCGAGGCGACCGATCGGGTGCGCACCACGCTGAGCACCGAAGTCGAACGTCTCACCGGCGTCACCGTCCGCCAGGTCGACATCGCCGTGCGGTGGCTGCGACCGGCCGCTGCCGGTTCGGATCGAGGAAGGAGGACCCTGCAATGAGCTCTCGTCTCCTGCGCAAGCGGCCATCACGCATCGGCCCCGCCGTGGTCGTCGCGCTGCTGGTGCTGCTCCTGGCCGTGGGGCTCGGCTGGTTCGCGGTCGCCGCCATCGTGGCCTCCGGCACCGTGGATGCGCCGCTGTTCGGGACGGCAGCCGGGTCCGGAGCCACCTCCGCGGATCCGTCTTCTGGTCTCGGTGGGCTGTCCGCATTGCACTGGAGCTCGGGAGTCGTCATCGGCACCGGCCTCATCGTTGCGCTGCTCGGACTCATCGCACTCCTCCTCGGTGTCTCGCCGGGTGCGCGCCGGATCACCGGGGTGAAGGCAAACGCGCCTGATCACATCGGTGATCTCGAGGTCGCCGTGCCCACCTCGGCGCTGTCGCAGATCGCGGCCGCCGCAGCCGACGAGGTCGACGGCGTCAGCGGAGTCAAGGCCTCCTCGAACGCCACCTCGACGATCGTCACGTTCTCCACCCCGATCCGCGATCACGAACCGATCCGCGCCGAGGTCGAGGCCGCCGTGCGGCAGCGCTTCGATGCGATCTCGTTCGACCGCGTACCCACAGTGAAGGTCCAGGCACGAAGGAGTCAGTCATGAGACGCACGGCCGCTGCCGCGAACCGCACGGGGCTCATCATCGTGGGCCTCATCGCCCTGTTCCTCGGACTGGCCGTGCTCGCCATCGGATTCGGTTTCGCCGCCGCTTTCCTGCCTTCGCTGCAGGCTGATGCGAGTCTCGACCCGGCGACAGCAGTGCTGGCCCTGCCGTATTCGGCGGTGATTGCCCTCGTCGTCGCGGTCATCCTCGCCGTCATCGCCTTGCGTTGGCTGGCCGTGCAGGTGCCCAGGAAGGACTTCGCGAAGCCCTTCCGGATGCAGGCCGACGCCCGGACGGGACTGACGACGATGAACGCGGAGGTCATCGCCGAGGCGGTCGCTGACGATCTCGAGTCCACCGACGGGGTCGTCGACGCACAGGTGATCCTGCGCGGGACCGCCCGCAGTCCGGAGCTGCTCGTCCACATCGACGCCGATGAACGCGCGGACATCGATGCGCTCATCGCCGAGGTGGCCGACCGTGTCGCGGGCAATGCCTCCCTGGCATTGGGCGCCCCGCTGCGGGCCGTGGCGGTCGAAGTCGGCATCGCCCGCACGCGTTCCCGCCGCCAACGCACCGTCAGTCTGTAGCCGCTGCCCCAAAATGCAGGTCGCAAACGGATACTTTCCGGGCTCAGAAATGTCCGTTTGCGACCTACATTTTGGCGGAAGTATCCGATAGTGACCGCAAGTTCGGCGGTCGGCAGCATGAACTCCGCGAAGAGTTGTGGACGACAAAGACCCTCTGCGAGGAGTTGTGAGTGGCAAAGCCCCTCCGCGAAGCGTGATGAATGACAAAGACCCCGGGGCGCTCAATCGCGACATCCCGGGGTCCTCGCAGCACTCCCCTCGAGTACCCGGACGCATCCCCATACGTCCGTTATGTTCACCCGATCCCCACCGGGCGAACACCATAATTTGACCACACTTTCGCACCGCTTGTAAAGAATCTCACCACTTGTCTCATCTCGCCCGCGAACCTATAGCACAGAAGATGGCAGAATAGAACCCCTGGTCACAGGCTCAGTTCGAGGTAGTTCACTTTTCAACCGCACTTCGCTGGGCGGACGAAAATTGCTGATGGGCCACACCTCGAGACGGCTCTCCCGCGAAGCAGGACGTGGCGTCGTCGATCGTTCAGCGACCGTCACGACGGGCGAAGGCGAAACCGTTCGATCCCCACCTCATGAGCGGACGCGGCACCAGCGGAGCAACGAGACCGGCCAGCCGATAACCGCGCCCGGGGACCGAGACGACCTTGCCCGCACGAGCATCACGCAGCGACTCCCGCACGACCTGGTCGACGCTCAGCCAGAGCAGACCGGGACCGGGACGGGCGACACCGAGGCGTTCGTGGAATTCTGTCCGGATGAACCCGGGCAGAACGGCGGTGACCGTCACCGGACTGTTCCGCAGCTCCCCGGCGAGCGCCTCGGTGAACACGAGCGTTGAGGCTTTCGACGCGGCGTACTGGCCCATCGTCGTCACCGCCGCCAGGGAGGAGACGGTGACGATGCCGCCGCGGCCGCGGGCCCGCATCCTCCGTGCCGCGAGCAGCGACAGTTCTCTCACGGCACCGGTGAGCACCTGATCCTGATCATTGAGTGCGGCGATGTCGGACTCCAACAGCGATCCGCGCAGTCCGTAGCCGGCGTTGTTGATGAGGACATCGATCTGCTGCGTGTCGATGACCTCGGCGACTGCGTCGATTCCGTCCCTCCTCGCCAGGTCGGCGGCGACCACCTCGGCGTTGATCGCGTGAGCGGCACCCAGCTGATCGGACAGTTCCCGCAGTCGCCGTTCGTCACGGGCGACGAGCACGAGATCATAGCCATCGCCGGCCAGGGCCCGCGCATAGCCGCGCCCCAGACCGGAACTCGCCCCGGTGATGAGGGCACGCGGTCGAGGCATCCGGCCCCGCCGCGAAGCGGCATCGTCACCGGCTTGCGACGATGCGGTTCGCGGTGCCTGCGGGGCCCTGTCGGTCATACCGCTCCGCGGCCTCTGCGCACTGTCAGGGACTGCACGGCGGTGCCGATGGGGCCGTCGGCGTCGCTGAGCACGCTCGTGGTCTGGCCGAGTCCGGTCGGGCCGAACGTCACCTGCGTATCGAAGCCGACCCACCCGGCTTCGGGCTCCCGGGTGAGGTGGATGGAGAGGTCGACATTGGGGAAGAAGGTCGTCTTCGGGTCCTCACGCACGGCCAGGCCGTTGGCGGTGTCGACGTACTTGACGAAGGCCGCGGTCGGAGGGTCGGTCTCGCCGTCGACGAGCGGGTAGGGGCTGCGCACCCACGACTGGGCATAGCCGGGGTGGGCGTCGGCTCCCTGTCTGCCTTCGAGGGACGCGATGTAGCCGCCGCCCCAGCGGTTGGTGAACGGGGCCTGGGGCATCTCGGACACGGCGGGCAGCGGCTGCCATTCGTCACCGGCGACCGCCTCGGTGTCGGAAGCCAGCAGTCGCCAGGCGCGAGCGATGATGCTCGTGCGCTCACCATGGCGCATCCGGGCTTCGACGAGTTCGATGGTCCGGCCGGGGCGGATGACCTCGACGTCGATGGTGAACTCACCGGAGTGGATGACGCCGAGGACGTCGAAGGTCACCCGCGAGACCATCTTGTCGCTGGGCAGGCGGCGTTCGATCTCGGCGAGGACGATCCCCGAGGCGGGCGCGAGGTGCTGCTCGCCGGGCTGCCATGCGCCCTGACTGTGCAGGGTCGAGACGAAGCGGTCCTCGGACAGACGCACATAGTAGGAGTCGGGGTACGCGGCGCCGTCGTGGCCGAGATGATCGTTGGGAGCGTCAGGCATGGCACCAGCTTATCGACTCGCGGCCGTGCGGTCGGCGCAGGGGCCCGGCAATCGCCGCCCCCTCCGGCGGGCGACCTGCGATCACGTTGCCGGGGGCCGGGTGCGCTTTCTCCTCCGGGGCCGACCGCTTAGGGTGGGAGGGTGAGAATCGCTACGTGGAATGTGAACTCGATCCGCGCCCGCCACGATCGCATCGGGGCCTGGCTGGATCGTTCGGATGTCGATGTCCTGGCCATCCAGGAGCTCAAGTGCAAGGATGCCCAGTTCCCCGAGGAACTGTTCACCGAGCGCGGCTATGAAGTCAGCTTCCATGGCCTCAACCAGTGGAACGGCGTGGCCATCGCCTCCCGCGTCGGACTCACCGACACGGAGATCGGCTTTGCGGACATTCCGGCCTTCGGTGCGGACGAACCCGTCGTCGAGGCTCGCGCCCTGGCCGCCACCTGCAACGGGGTGCGCGTCTACTCCCTCTATGTGCCCAACGGCCGCGAACTCGATCACCCGCACTACGACTACAAACTCGAGTGGTACCGGGCGCTGACGAGCGACATCGCCGCCCAGCTGGCAGACGAACCGGAGAAGAGACTCGTCCTCTGCGGTGACTTCAACGTCGCCCCGCTCGACGAGGACGTGTGGGACATGGCCGAATTCGACGGCGCCACGCACGTGTCGGATGCCGAGCGCAGAGCCTTCGACGACCTCCTCGGAGCCGGCCTGAGCGAGGTCACCCGCCAGTTCACTCCCGGACCCGGCGTCTACACGTTCTGGGATTACCAGAAGCTGCGTTTCCCGAAGAAGCAGGGCATGCGCATCGACTTCCAGCTCGCCTCACAGTCGCTGGCCGCGACCGCCTCAGCCGGCGAGATCGACCGCGAAGAGCGCAAGGGCAAGGGCGCGTCCGACCACGCACCGGTCATCGTCGACTACGACCTCTGAACCACCTCCCGGTCGTCCGTCTCACCCCTTGGCCCCGCCTGAGCAACATTAGCGACACAGCCATAGACATCTCCCCGGTCTTCTGGTGAAGTTGAACCAGGAGCTAGGAAGGTGACGATGATGTCAGCAACTGTCCGCGAACTGGTCGACGAAGCCTACGACCGGCGTGAGTCCACCTGGAGGGCCGCCCTGGAGACGGTCAACGACTGGGTCGAGTCCGTCCGCGCCTCCTCCTCTCTGCTCTCCGGCGACCGAGTGCGCGTCGTCGACGGTCGGATCAAGGACCGGATGCGCACCGGTGAGAAGCTGCGACGCAAACTCGCCGACGCCAATGACGAGATCCACGAATCCGTCGAAGTCGAAAACCAGGTCATCGACGTCGTCGGCGCTCGCGTCGTCTGCCGCACCGAACGCGAACAGCTCGCCCTGTGGGACCTGCTCACCGAGGCGAACGACGACGCGAACCTCTCCATCGCCGAGGTGCGCGACTACTCCGCGACTCCGAAACCCTCCGGATACCGCGGTCGCCACCTCATCGTCGAAGTCCCGTTCGACTCCGAGCCCTCCGTCCTCGTCGAACTGCAGCTGCGCACGATCCTGCAGGACGCGTGGTGCGTCCTCGCCGAGGAGCACCTGTTCAAACCCGGGCAGGCCCTGAAGTCCGACGCCCAGCAGGAGAGACTGTCCGTCATCCTCGCCGGTCTCATGGCCCAGGCGGATTCCGTGGCCGGTTTTATCGCCGATGACGTCGGAGCGTACCTGGGCATGGGCAATTCCGCCCCACCACGCACCTTCGCCGAAACGGACGAACCGACCGAGCCGGCCATCGAGGTCACGATCCGCGAACTCAACCACTCCTACGTCCTCGCCGCAGATGAAGTCGGCCGGCACGGCATCATCCAGCTCGAGACGCTCGGGCTGACTCCCGACAACCCCGAACGCTCAGCCTTCCCGCACCCCGGTGACAAGCTGCAGGTGCGTATGGACGAGTCCAACAACACTCGATACTTCATTCCCGTCGCCCGCGACCGCTGAGCGGAGCGGCGCGGCGCCGGACCCTCCCGGCGCACTCACGGCGCACCGACTAGACTTGCGTCCCATGGGAAAGAAGTCGAAGCGCTCCAAGGAAGAACTCATCGCCAAACGCCTCGCGAGGGCGCAGGCCACGGCTTTCGTCGCACGTCCGTTTGCGGACCTGCCGTTCGAAGCCGACATCATCTGCCTGCGTGAACTCGTGCCCGCGGCGACCGCGACCGCGAAGCTCACCGAGGAATACGGCGGCCATGAGGTGACGATCGCCTCGCTCCTGCCGGCTGCCTGGCAGGCCTGGCGTCGTGATGACGGCGAGATCATGGCCGGCATGCAGGTGCCGGTGTCCTCGACCGACGCCTCCCGCGATGTTGCCCGCGGCATCCTCGCCGCCGTCGAGGCGGAGCCCGGCACCTCGATCGAAGCGACGACCGAACCCGGTGCGGGTCCGCGCCTGCAGGACATCCTCGACACCTCTCACCCGTTCGACGTCCGCGTGCTCGAATCCTTCGACTACTGGGCGCTGCCCGAGGCCGAGACCGACCCCGAGGTCGGTGCCGCCCTGCAGCAGGCCAACGACTCGGTCGCCCCGACCGAGAAGCTCGCCTCGGTCGACTCCGCCTACTGGACCGAGATGTCCGGACGCACCTATGTCCGCTGGGCCCGTTCCGAGGGCGAGGATCGCGTCGTCGATGCGATGGCCCGCCTGCAGGCCGAGAACGGCAACGACCTCGGCGGCATCGGCTCCTTCCTCGGCTACTTCCGCGCCCACGGGATCATCATCCCCGTCTGGGAGCTCGAGTTCGGCACCCGTCCCGACGATGTCGAAGAGCCCATCGCCGCCTTCGGCAAGGCCATGGACGAGGCGCTGAACACGACCGAGCCGATGAGCACGGAGGCCCGTCGCGTCCGCTCCGGAATCGTGTCCCGCCAGCTGACCATCCACTGACATCCGCCACCCGGCCGGGCAGGCCGGGCACGGATCCGACCGTGCCCGGCCCCGCCTCGGCGCCGGTGTCGGACAGGAGCACCCGCATGAGCGCACACCCGCACCCCGCCCCCGAGGCGGTCGCCGCCATCGTCCCGGCGATGAACGAATCCGAGCGCATCGCCGCCACGGTGACCGCGGCCAAGCAGATTCCCGGGGTCGACATCGTCCTCGTCGTCGACGACGGATCGAGCGATGACACGGGGACCGTGGCCCGTCGGGCCGGCGCCGAGGTGATCACCCACCCGAAGAACAAGGGCAAGGCCGCGGCCATGATGACCGGGGCGTTCGCGCTGCGCAACCGGGAGATCTCCGACGCCGACCCGGGTCTCGAGCCGAAGCATCGGGCGCTGCTGTTCATCGACGGCGACCTCGAGGACTCCGCCGTCAACACCGCTCCCCTGGCCGCACCCGTGCTCGCGGGCGAAGCGGACATGACGATCGCGATCCTGCCGGAGCAGAAACGCAAGGGCGGGGGCTTCGGATTCGTCGTCGGGCTCGCGAAGAAGGGCATCGCCGAACTCAGCGGCTTCGAGGCCACTCAGCCACTGTCGGGCATGCGCTGCCTGTCCCGGGAGGCCTTCGACACGGCCCTGCCGTTCGCCGCCGGATGGGGTGTCGAAACGGCCATGACCATCGACGTCGTCAACGCCGGCCTGCGCGTGGAAGAGGTCGAATGCGACCTCCACCACCGCGTCACCGGTCGCGACCTCAAGGCGCACCTGCACCGCGCCGCCCAATACCGCGATGTCGCCCGCGCCATCCTCGTCCGCCGCATCCGCGCCAAGCGGAGCCACCAGCAGAAGGAGACCGGCAAGTGAGTCTGGCCCGTTTCGCCTACCTCGGCCCCGAGGCCACGTTCACCGAGGCGGCTCTGCTGAGCTTCCTCGACTCCCGGAATCTGCGCGCGACGGCCTCGGCACAGCCGATGCGCAATGCCGCCGCCGCTCTCGATTCCGTCATCGAAGGCGACTGCGATGCCGCAGTCGTTCCGATCGAGAACTCCGTCGAAGGCGGGGTGCCGGCCACGATCGATGCCCTGACCGAGCACGGTCGGCTCCAGATCATCGCCGAGGTGGTCGTGCCCGTCCGCTTCGTCCTGGCCGTGAAGCCGGGGACCGCCGCCGAGGAGGTCACGTCCTTCGGCTCCCACCCGCACGGTGAGGCACAGGTGCGCGCGTACATGTCCGAACACTTCCCCGATGCCGTCTACCTGCCGACCTCGTCGACGGCCGCTGCCGCCCGCGACCTGGCCAACGACGCCGGTGACCATGTGGCCGCCGTGTGTCCCGCCCTGGCCGCGCAGCGCTACGGGCTCGACGTCCTCGCCGAGGACATCGGCGACCGCAAGGACGCCGTCACCCGTTTCGTCGTCGTCACCCGTCCCGGTGCCATTCCCGCACCGACCGGGGCGGACAAGACCACCATCGTCGCGGCTCTGCGATCGGACCGGGCCGGTTCGCTGCTCGAACTGCTCGAACAGTTCTCCAGCCGCGGTGTGAACATGTCGCGCATCGAATCCCGACCGACCGGCGACGGGCTGGGTCTCTACCAGTTCTCGATCGACCTGCTCGGGCACATCCACGAGGCGCGGGTGGCCGAGGCGCTGCAGGGCGTTCATCGGTCCGCGCTCAAACTCGCCTTCCTCGGCAGCTACCCGAGTTCCGACGGAGTCCTCGTGCCGATCGACCCGACGACCTCCGAGGAGTCCTTCGCCGCGGCAGCCGACTGGTTGGAGCGCACCCTGGGCGGCTGAGTCTGCGATACTGATTCCTACTGAAAGGTAAGTGTGCGCAGATTGCCAGAATCCGGCCTGTTTTTGGCAATCTGAACCCACTGAACGTCGGTTCGGCCGACGGAGACGACAGAGGAGTCGACGATGAGCACAAACGGCCACCCATCCCCCGATGCGATCATCGTCGGCGCCGGACTCGCCGGTCTCGTCGCCGCCCATGAACTCACCCGAGCCGGCAAACGCGTCGTCATCCTCGACCAGGAGAATCGCGCCAACCTCGGCGGGCAGGCGTTCTGGTCACTCGGCGGGCTCTTCCTCATCGACTCTCCCGAACAGCGTCGACTGCGCGTGCACGACTCGCTCGAACTCGCCCGCGCCGACTGGGCCACCTCGGCGGGATTCGACCGCGAGGAGGACCACTGGCCCAGACAGTGGGCCGAGGCTTACCTCGAATTCGCGGCAGGAGAGAAGCGACAGTACCTGCGTGACCTCGGCCTGCGCCTGACTCCGATCGTCGGCTGGGCCGAACGCGGCGGCTCCGGAGCCGCCGAACACGGCAACTCCGTCCCCCGCTTCCACCTCACCTGGGGCACCGGCCCCGAGGTGGTCCGCGTCTTCCGCGAACCCGTCGAAGCCGCCGAGACGGCCGGGCTCGTCGAGTTCGGGTTCCGACACCGCGTCGATGAGCTCCTCACCGAATCCGGCACCGTCGTCGGTGTCCGCGGTCGCACGCTCGCGCCCAGCCACACGGCTCGCGGGGTGGAGTCGAACCGCGAGGAGGTCGCGGACTTCGAACTCCGTGCTCCCGCCGTCATCGTCACCACCGGCGGGATCGGCCACAATTTCGACCTCATGAAGAAGTACTGGCCGGTCGACCGCCTCGGCGAGTTCCCCGACACGATGCTCGCCGGTGTGCCCGCTCACGTGGACGGACGGATGCTCCAGATCGCCGAGGATGCCGGGGCGAGCCTGATCAATCGGGACCGGATCTGGGCGTACACGGAGGGCATCGAGAACTGGAATCCGATCTGGCCCGGGCATGGGATCCGGATCATTCCCGGCCCCTCGTCGATGTGGTTCGATGCCGAAGGCAACCGGTTCCCAGCCCCGAACTATCCCGGTTTCGACACGAACCGGACGATGCGCACAATCCTCGACACGGGGTACGACTATTCGTGGTTCGTCCTCAACGAGTCGATCATCCGCAAGGAATTCGCGCTCTCGGGTTCGGAGCAGAACCCGGACATCACGGAGAAGGACATCCGGATCACGCTCGACCGTGTGCGCTCCTCCGATGCTCCCGCGCCGATCGAGGCGTTCAAGAAGTACGGTTCCGACTTCGTCGTCGCCGATTCGACCGAGGAACTCGTCGCCCGGATGAATGCACGCTCCCGCGGGCCGGTCATCGATCACGACCACCTCGTCGAGCAGATCCGGCAACGGGACCGCCAGACCGCGCACCCGTTCTCGAAGGATGCGCAGGTGCAGGCGATCCACAATGCCCGCGCCTATCTGGGGGACAAGATCGTGCGCGCGGTCAAGCCGCACGAAATCCTCGATCCCGAGCACGGGCCGCTCATCGCGGTGCGGCTGAGTCTGCTCTCGCGCAAGACCCTCGGCGGGGCGGAGACGAACCTCGACGGTCAGGTCATCGGCGCTGCCGGCGGCACTGCCGGAGGCGGCACACCGATTCCGGGGCTGTTCGCAGCCGGTGAGGTCACCGGATTCGGGGGCGGCGGAATGCACGGCTACAACGCACTCGAAGGCACGTTCCTCGGCGGGTGCATCTTCTCGGGGCTGCGGGCCGGACGCGCGGTCGCAAACCAGACCGGTGCCGGCGCACCCGGACGAGGGAATGACGCATCAGGACGTGGGCACGGCGATTCCGCGCTCCCAGGGGGAGAGCGAGCATGACGGGCACTGCGCGACCGGACCTCACCGTCCTCGTCACCGGCGGCACCTCGGGTATCGGCAGAGCCGTCGTCGAAGCACTCGCGGCCAAGGGCTGCACCGTCCTCACGACGAGCCGCAGCCCGGATCGGCTCAAGCCGACCGACACGATCCCCGGAGTCCGGTACCTGCCGCTCGACCTCGCCGACCCCGAGGGGCCGGACCGGCTGGCCGAGGATCTCGATGCGATCGGCATGCGCGAGAGCATCGATGTGCTCGTGAACAATGCCGGCGAGAGTCAGTCCGGTCCGTTCGAAGAGCTGCCCGCCGATGCCGTCGAACGCCTGTTCCGCACGAATGTGTTCGGGCCCGTAAGGCTGAGTCAGCTCGTTCTGCCCGGAATGCGCGAGCGACGAGCGGGCCGCATCATCATGGTCGGGTCGATGCTCGCGAGTTTTCCGCTGGCTCACCGCAGCTCCTATTCGGCGTCGAAGGCCGCTCTGCGCGGATTCGCCACGGCAGCCCGGCAGGAACTCTCACCGTTCGGGGTGTGGGTGAGCACCGTCGAGCCCGGGTCGATCGCCACGGGCATCGGGCTGCGCCGGACGAAGTACCTCGAGGAGGGCTCGCCCTATACGGCGGATGTCACGACGATGCTCGAGCGGCTCGATGCCAATGAACGAGGCGGCATCTCGGCCGAGACAGTCGCGGCCACGATCGTCGACGCGATCATCTCGCCCAGGCCGCGGGAGTTCTACGCCGTCGGCAGCCGGGCCCCGCTGCCGTTCCTGCTCAAACGTGTGCTTCCGCGCTCGCTGATATCGAAGATCGTCGCCGCCCAGCACGGGCTGAAACGCTGAGACGGGCCTACTGGAACCGGGAGGGGATGAGGTGCTGGGTGGTCGAGATCCCGAGCACCCTCTGCTGCCGTGAGAGGTTATAGGTCCGATCGGACTGCAGGTATTCGACGAGGAAGAGCTTCGCACGATCTCCGCGCTTGAACATCCCCTTGATCCGGAGTCCGAGCTTCGCCATGACCAGCGCCTTGTCCTTCGCCACCCCTTCGATGACGACCTGGTCGTAGCCCATCCGCGCAAAGTGAGTGGCCACGGCGTCCTTGAGCCGGTACGGGGTCGGGTCCCCGATATTGAACGGACCCGCCGCCGAGGGCACATCGAGGCAGGCGAGCGCGGCCCGCACGACATTGTCGACATGGGTCAGGGTCAGTTTCTGCCGACCGCCTCCGGGCAGACGCAGCACCCCCTTCTTCGCCATGTGGGCGAGGAACGGCATGAGCATCGTCTCGCCCGGGCCATAGACGGCCGCAGGTCGGAGGATCGCGGCATCGGGTCGGATCCGAGCGACGAGCTGTTCGGCCAGGGCATGGGTGCGCGAGTAGGCGTCGGAGAACTCGCCGGGATCCTTCGGCCCGGCTTCCTCCCACAGTTCGGTGTGGAGTTCGCTCGGCGGGTACACCGTCGTCGACGACAGGTGGACGATGCGGGCCTTCGGGAAGGCGTCGAGGACGTTGCGCGTACCCGTCACCCGCACCTCATAGAGTGCGTCATCATCAGCGCTCACCGAGGCGATCCCGGCGCAGTGGAAGACCGAAGTGACCTTCCCCGCCAGAGACGTCACCGCCGAAGGGGCCGGCTCGGTGATGTCCCACTGCTGGAAGTTCACTCCGGGGATGTCCGGGTCTCTCCGGCCCAGAGCGTAGACGGTCTCGTCCCTCTCCGCGAGAGCACGCGCGATGGCACCGCCGATGAAGCCGCTGGCTCCGGTCACTATCACCGCCACGTTGATCCCCTTCTCATCCGTGCCTCACTGCGGCACATCCTGACACTGTCGAAGTTCTCGCGACATCGCGGGCGCTCATCCGCGGTGCTGCCACCGCGGCTCGCGCTTGCTCAGGAAGGCGTCGATCCCTTCCTGAGCATCGGTGCCGACAGCATTGTGTGCCATCACCTGTGACATCCGCGCATACGCCTCGGCCACAGGCAGTTCACGCTGCTCGTAGAACGCGGCCTTGCCTATGGCAACTGTAGCCGACGAGGCGGACGCCACTTTCCGAGCGAGATCCGCCGTGGCGGTCTCGAGGTCGTCATCGGCGACGACGTCGGAGACGAGACCGAAGGCCAGCGCATCCTCGGCGGAGACGAAATCACCGGTCAGCAGCATCCGCATCGCCTGCTTCGCCGGCACCGCGCGGGAGAGGGCGACCATCGGCGTCGAACAGAACAGGCCGATCTTCACTCCCGGAGTCGCAAACCGTGCCGACTCCGCGGCGACCGCCAGGTCGCAGGCGGCCACGAGCTGGCATCCGGCCGCCGTTGCCACCCCCTGAACCTGCGCGATGACCGGCTGCGGAATGGTCTGGATGAGCTGCATGAGACGAGAACAGGCGTTGAAGATCTCCTGCTGCGCTTCAAGATCCGCCCCACGGATCTCCTTGAGATCATGACCGGAGCTGAAGACGTGACCGGCGGAGCCGACGATGACTGCGCGCACATCGGTGCGGCGGCCCACCTCGGCGAGGGTGTCGATGAGGGCTTCCATCACCTCGAGGGACAAAGCGTTGCGTGTGGCCGACCGGTTGATCGTCACGGACGCGACTCCGTCGTCGAGCGGCGCGAATACAATTGACTCGGACATAGCCATATTCTGCCAAAGGTCAGGCTCGCAGCGCGGAATCTGGTCGACCGTTTTCGCTCATCCCCGTCCGCGCGGCCTTCCCGGTGCGGGTCCAGCGGAGTCGAGAGGGACCATCATGACCACTTTGCTGATGATCATCGGATTCGGAGCAGCTACCTCGGTGGTGGTCGGATTGGGGCAGAGACTCAGACTTCCGTGGCCGGCGCTCATGGTCCTCATCGGCATCGCCGGTGCCTTCATCCCCACCTTCGCCGAGGTGGGCATCGACCCCGAACTCGTGCTCCCCCTGTTCCTGCCGCCCCTGCTCTTCGCTGCGGCGCAGAAGACGTCGTGGGCACTGTTCGCGATCCGGTGGCGCACGATCCTCGGCATGTCCGTGGCCCTGGTCGGGGTGACCGTGGCCGCCGTCGCAGGCTCCGCCGTCCTCCTCATCCCCGGCATCACGATCGCCGCGGCCATCGCCCTCGGCGCGATGCTCGCCCCACCGGACCCCGTCGCCGTCGACGCGGTCGCCGGCACCGTGTCGATTCCGCGCCGCATCATGTCGACCCTGCAGAGCGAGGGACTGTTCAACGACGCGGCGTCGCTGGTCATCTTCCAGACCGCGATGGCCGCGGTGCTGGCCGGCACCGAGGTCGACTACGCAGATCTGGCTGTGTCATTCATCGTCTCCGCCGCCGTCGCGGTCGCCGTCGGTCTGGTCCTGTCGTTCGCGGCGTGGTGGGTGATGGAGAAGATCGACCACACGGTCGCCCGTTCCTCACTGATGCTCGTCCTGCCCTTCGGCGTCTACCTCGTCGCCGAGCACCTCCACGCCAGCGGCGTCATCGCCGTCGTCGTCGCCGCACTCGAGGTCCGTCGCCGCGACACGGAAGGCAACTCCGCGGCACGCGTCACCCAGAACTCGACCTGGCAGGTCCTCGAGATGCTCATCACCGGCATCGCCTTCGGCCTCATCGGACTCGATCTGCGTCTCATCATCGAATCCGAGCATGCCGATCTCGGGCGGGCGCTGCTCATCGGCGGGCTCATCGCCGTCATCGTCATCGCCGTCCGCTTCATCTGGCTGCTCCTGGGCACTCTCATCGAGCGCAAGCGCCGGGAGGTCGACCCCGATGCCGCTCCGCTGAACGTCCGCGATGCCACCCTGATGACCTGGGGCGGGATGCGCGGTCTGGCCACGGTGGCTCTGGCCCTGTCGATTCCCGCGACCACGCAATCCGGGATGCCGTTTCCGGGCCGGTCCTACATCGTCGTCGCTGCGGCCATCGTCCTGCTCGTCACCCTCGTTCTGGCGGGACTGACCTTCCCCGCTGCGGTGGCGGGCCTGGGCATCGACGACGAGGCGGAGAAGGAGCATCAGGCCACGAAGGCGATCGCGATGCGCGCCTACAAGGCGGCGATGCGCGAGATCAGGAACGACGACAGCCTGCCCGACGAGGTGGTCGAACCGCTGCGGGCCAGGTTCAAGCTCCTCCACGACCAGCTCAGCGGAACCACCGATGACCAGGCGAACTCCGAGCAGGTGACCGCGTTCAAGGAACACCGTGAGCAGATGCTGCAGGTGCAGAAGAGGGCGATGCAGACCGCCCGCGCCGAGGTGCTCGCCGCCCGACGTGAACGCGGCACGGATCCGGAGATCGCCGACAAGGTCCTGCGTCGCTTCGACCTCCAGTCCGTGCTCGCGAACTGAGCCGGACGCGTTGGTGTCGGCGATACGGGACGGCGGGCCGCCTCGGCGAGATTCTCGGCTGAAAATAAAGGTTGAGCGGAATAGACTCAACTTTGTTGGTGTTGTTCCATTCGAGAGCTGTGATCAGCACACGATTTCACGAAGGAGTTGCGCATGGACGCACAGATGACAACCAAATCCCGGGAGGCGCTGCAGACTGCGGTCAACGACGTCGTCGCCCGGCACAACAACCAGGTCGAACCGGCGCACCTCGTCGCCGCCCTCCTGTCCCAGCCCGATTCTCTCGCGGCCACCCTGCTGACCAAGGTCGGCGCCGACCCGCGGCGAGTGCTCACCGCCATCGAAGCCGTGATCGGCGGCTTCCCCACGGTCAGCGGTTCTTCGGTGAGCCAGCCGAGCCTGTCTCGGACCGGGCTCGAGATGATGAATCTCGCGCAGGAGGAGATGACCGCACTCGGCGATCAGTTCGTCTCCACCGAGCACCTGCTGCTCGCCGCCGCTGCCGGCCAGGACGGCACCGGCGATGCCCTGCGCTCCAATGGTGCAGGCCGGGACGCGCTGCTCGCGGCTCTGCCCGAACTGCGCGCCGGCAAGAAGGTCACCTCGGAGAACCCCGAGGAGACCATGCAGTCGCTGGAGAAGTTCGGCATCGATCTCACCGCCGTCGCCCGCGAGGGCAAACTCGATCCGGTGATCGGCCGCGACAAGGAAGTGCGTCGCGTCGTTCAGGTGCTCTCCCGCAGGACGAAGAACAACCCCGTCCTCATCGGTGAGCCCGGCGTCGGCAAAACGTCCGTCGTCGAGGGCCTGGCCCAGCGGATCGTGGCCGGAGACGTGCCCGAGTCGCTGCGCGACAAGACGCTCATCAGCCTCGACCTCTCCGCGATGGTCGCCGGCGCGAAGTATCGCGGCGAGTTCGAGGAGCGGTTCAAGGCCGTGCTCGAGGAGATCAAGAACGCCGACGGGCGGATCATCACCTTCATCGACGAACTCCACACGATCGTCGGTGCCGGGGCCGGCGGGGATTCCTCGATGGATGCGGGCAATATGCTCAAACCGATGCTCGCCCGCGGTGAGCTGCGGATGATCGGCGCCACGACGCTCGATGAGTACCGCGAGAACATCGAGAAGGACCCCGCCCTCGAGCGGAGGTTCCAGCAGGTCTTCGTCGGCGAGCCCAGTGTCGAGGACACGATTGCGATCCTCCGCGGACTCAAGGAGCGCTACGAAGCCCACCACAAGGTCTCGATCAACGACGGCGCCCTGGTCGCCGCGGCAACGATGTCGAACCGGTACATCACCGGTCGGCGACTGCCGGACAAGGCCATCGACCTCGTCGACGAGGCGGCATCCCGGCTGCGGATGGAGATCGACTCGGCTCCCGTCGAGATCGATGAGCTCCGGCGCGCCGTCGACCGCCTGAAGATGGAGGACATGGCCCTGTCGAAGGAGACCGACTCCGCGTCCGTCGAACGGCTCAACGCCCTGCGCGCCGATCTCGCCGACAAGGAGGAGGAGCTGCGCGGACTCGAAGCGACCTGGGAATCCCAGCGTGCCGGCCTCAACCGGGTCGGTGAGCTGAAGACGAAGCTCGACGAACTGCGCTCCGCTGCCGACAAGGCTCAGCGCGACACGGACCTCGAGACCGCGTCTCGTCTGCTCTACGGAGAGATCCCCGCTGTGCAGAAGGAGATCGCCGAGGCCGAAGCAGCCGAAGCGGAAGCCGAAGCCGGGCAGAACTCGGACCCGATGGTCTCCGACAAGGTCTCAGGCAATGACATCGCCGAGGTGGTCTCCTCCTGGACGGGCATCCCCGCCGGACGCCTGCTCCAGGGCGAGATCGAGAAGCTGCTTGGGGCGGAGAACGTCCTCGGTCAGCGACTCATCGGGCAGAAGGATGCCGTGGCTGCGGTCTCCGATGCCATCCGCCGTTCGAGGGCCGGTGTCGCCGACCCGGATCGTCCGACCGGTTCGTTCCTGTTCCTCGGACCCACCGGTGTGGGCAAGACGGAACTGGCGAAGTCGCTGGCGGACTTCCTCTTCGACGATGAGAAGGCTCTGATCAGGATCGATATGAGCGAATACGGTGAGAAGCACACCGTGTCCCGCCTCGTCGGCGCTCCTCCGGGCTACGTCGGCTACGACGAGGGCGGCCAACTCACCGAGGCGGTCCGCCGTCGCCCGTACTCCGTGGTCCTGCTCGACGAGGTCGAGAAGGCGCACCCCTCCGTCTTCGACATCCTGCTGCAGGTCCTCGACGACGGTCGGCTCACCGATGGTCAGGGACGCACGGTCGATTTCCGGAACACGATTCTCATCCTGACCTCGAACCTCGGTTCGCAGTTCCTCGTCGACAACTCGCTGTCGAATGAGGAGCAGCGCAGCAAGGTCCTCGACGTCGTGCATGCGACGTTCAAGCCCGAGTTCCTCAACCGGCTTGACGACATCGTGCTCTTCGATGCCCTCGGCCAGGCCGAGCTCGCCTCGATCGTCGATCTGCAGATCGAACACATGTCCAAGCGGCTCGGCGACCGTCGGATCTCCCTCGAGGTCACTCAGGGCGCGGAGGACTGGTTGGCCCTCGAAGGCTACGACCCGGCATTCGGCGCCCGTCCGCTGCGCAGGTTGGTCCAGCGCGAGATCGGCGACAAGCTGGCCCGCGCTCTGCTGGCCGGTGACATCCAAGACGGAGACACCGTCGTGGTCGACCTGCCCGAAGATCCCGAGGCCAAGGGCCTGGAGCTGCGCCCCAAGCGGTAACAGCCGCAGCCTGCGTGCGTGCGGGAGAGAACCACCCTGCAGCCCACCGGTCGGGGGTGCCGCCCCTGCAGCCGCACCGGTCGGCAGGGCCGCCCGCCCCTGCAGCCGCAGCGTGCGTGGGCGCCCGCCCCTGCAGCCGCAGCGTGCGTG
The DNA here is from genome assembly GCF_051351055.1 of Brevibacterium sp. FAM 27836. Classification (NCBI taxonomy): domain Bacteria; kingdom Bacillati; phylum Actinomycetota; class Actinomycetes; order Micrococcales; family Brevibacteriaceae; genus Brevibacterium; species Brevibacterium sp. FAM 27836. Next base: position 2,145,048 of record NZ_CP195711.1, on the reverse strand, counting down.
GGCGCCCGCCCCTGCAGCCGCACCGGCCGGGCACGGCCGCCCCCTGCTCCACAACGGCGTTCCCTGCCACACAACGGTCGGGAGAACCACCCTGCAACACAAAAGGTGCGGTGCATCAGATTCGGAACTGATGCACCGAACCTTTTGTGACGCGCACTCGCACCAAAAGTGATGCGCCCATGCACCTTTTGTGAAACCCGCCGCACTGAACGTGAAACGCCCCTGCGTCTGCTCCGCCGGCTGCGCAGCGAAAGAGGGCCGCGAACGTGCTACTTCTTACCGGCTGAGGACCCCGGCTTCGAGGACGAAGCAGCATTCGCTTCGGCGGCTTTCGTCCCAGCCGCCTTCGCACCGCCAGCCCCAGCGGCCTTCGCCCCAGCCTTCGCACCGCCAGCCCCAGCAGCCTTCGCTCCGTTGGCCCGTGGCGCCGAGGAGGCCCACCAGTGCCGCAGATAGGCGCTGACCTTGGCGAAGCTGCGGTCGCGGATGAAGATCGCGTCGACGGCGATCATCGTCAACGAGAACCACGGCAGGCCCATGAGCAGCGCGATGCCGAGGTGGAAGGAGAGGATGCCGAGCAGCGCGACGATGCGGGTGTATCGGTTGAACAGCATGAACGGGAAAGCGCACTGGAAGAGGATCGACCCCCACGAGATCGCCACGACCATCGGCCCCCACGCCGTCATCAGATCCGACAGCACCGGCCAAGTGCCGAACTGCTGCGTGTGCAGCGGGTTGTACACGGCGAATCCGTGCTGCCAAGCGGTGCCGCCAGCCTTGTACAGGCCGCCGGACATGTAGATCGCACACACCTGGAATGCGAGGACGACGATGGCGAGGTTGTTGGCCATGATGAGCGCCCACCGCCACGGCCCGCCGTCGGACTCCGGGAACTCCGGATTCCGGGCCCGGCGCCTGGCATCGAGCGACCACCGGCGGGTGGTGTCGGCGAAGAGGAGCGCGATCATGAACATGCGGTAGGCGTTGTCGCCCTGGTCGCCGGCACCGTCGTTGAGCTCGATGAAGCTCACCCACAGCACGAGGTAGAAGGGCAGGACGATCCGTGTGCGCCACCCGAGGATGATGACGATGGCCAGCAGCGCCAGCCCGATCGTCAGCGCGGTGAACAGCGGCGGCGTCGTCACCGCCCGGTGGTAGAGGGAGAAGAGCCAGATGCTCGGGAAGTCGCTCTTCGGTTCGGCGATCTCACCGTTCCATGCAGCCCCCACGCCGAAGGCGTAGTGCCGCGCATTGAAGTTCGTGAGGATGAGTCCGAGCCCGGTCAACCCGATGAGGATCCGCGTCACCGCGAGCCCGTAGGTCGCGTGATAGCGACCGGTGAGCATCTCCTCGAGCCAGTTCCAGCCGTGCGCGAGCTTCGCGCGCACCAGGGTCGTCAACGGGACGAGTCCGGCGCTGCCGATGCTCTCCTGCGACTCTTCGTCTCCCCTCGCCGAGGCGGCCGGACCGGAGTGCCCGACCTCGGTCGCAGTGTCCGTTCCGCTCCTCGTCGATTTCATGTCGTCTTCCTCGTGCGGGGTCGTGTCGTCACTGTTCACTGACGCACCTCACTTTGTCGGAGGAGCAGAAGTACTTCGTGAACTCCTGCTGGGACTGATGCTCCTCGACGACGAGTGCACGCCAGCCCACGGGAACCGGCTGGATCTTCGGACGTTCGGCACTCTTGGAGTTGCGGTCGGCGAAGGGCACGACGTTCTGTCGGGCCGCCTGGTATTGGACGCGCTGGACATCGTCGCCCCAGATCGCCTTCGCCACCTGGGTCGCATAGGCCGTGGCCGTGTGCTCACTCTCGAGGTAGTCCGGGATCGCATTCTTCGGGTCGTCGTATTCCTTGAGCTTCGTCGTCAGCCGATCGACCGAATCATCGCCCTTGAAGTAGTCGAGCTTGACGATCGCCTTCTGGTCATCGGGCAGATCCTCCCAGGAGCCCTTGATATCCGAGGCCACACCGATGCCGAGTCCGGCCGAACGCGGCGGGAACAGCTTGTACGTGGAGTGGTCGAGCTCGACGTCGGTGGCCCTGACCCACTGGGTGATCTCCTCGCCGCTGTCCGTCTTGATCACCGCACGCACGTCGAAGTAGTAGTCACCATTGATCGGCTCGGGCGCGAACACGCTCCATGACTGCCCCCACATCGGGATCATGTACTTCGTGAGCAGATCGCCGGGAATCACCTCCCGCATCGTCGAAGCAGGGGCGATCCACAGAAAGCTGGCGAAAAGGTGGAATCCCGTGATCACCATCGCGATCACCATCAGGGTCCGTTTCACCGCCGATCGTCGCCGAGGCGCTGCCTCGGTCGGCTTGTTGTCCATCTCGGTTCCGAATCTCTCAGCGAACACTTCCGGCGGCACCGGGATTCGGGGCGGCGCCCAGACATCCGCGGTGACAGCACACAGTGACTAGGGTACTTCAGCGGCAAGGGACTTTTCCCCGGTCCGTGCCCGATCACGGCCTCCGGTGATGCCTGCCTACTGCAGCGAACGCAGCCAGTCCTTGACCGCCTCGGTCGACTCGCCGAGCGTCGGCGGTGCCAATTCGTAGCTGGCCGGGGTCTCGGACAGCCGGATCGGGTTGGCCACGGTGGGGATGACACGATCCCCTTCGCCCGCCTCGGCGACGGGTTGAAGTCCCAGCGTCGATGCCAGGTCCACACCCTGAGCGATCGAGTTGATCGGCGCGCAGGGCAGCCCCGCCTCGGTGAGGATGTCGAACCATTCCTGGTTCGTCTTCTCACTGAGTGCGGCGATGAGTTCGGGTTCGAGTTCCTCGCGGTGGACGTTGCGATCGGCGAAGTTCGCGAACCGTTCGTCGCTGGCCCATTCGGGGTGGCCGAGCACCTCGGCGAGGCGGGCGAACTGGTTGTCGTTGCCGCAGGCGATGATGATCTGCCCCTCGGCCGTGGGCATCGGCTGGTACGGGTAGAGACTCGGATGCTGGTTGCCCATCGCCTGCGGCACGACGCCGCCGGCGACATACGCCGAGGTTTGGTTCGCCAGGCCCGACAGCGCCGAGGACAGCAGGTTCGTCTCGACCAGCTGGCCGATGCCGGTGTCCTTGCGGTGGGCGAGCGCGGCGAGGATGCCCACCGTCGTATGGAGTCCGGTGATGACGTCGACGACAGCGACACCGGCCTTGACCGGGCCCGACTCCTCCGAGCCGGTCACCGACATGAACCCGGACAGCCCTTGGATGAGCAGGTCGTAGCCCGGCAGCGGATTGTCACGACCGAAACCGGTCACCGAGGCGTAGACGATGCCCGGGTTCACCGCGCTCACCGTCTCGTAGTCGAGTCCGTACTTCGCCAGTCCCCCGGCCTTGAAGTTCTCGACGAGGACGTCGGAGGCGGCGGCCAGCTGCTGTGCGAATTCGAGATCCTCGGGATCCTTGAAATCGAGGACGACCGAGTGCTTGTTCCGGTTCGCCGTGAGGAAGTACGTCGCATCGTCCCCTCGCCGAGGCGGCGCCCAGTGACGCGTATCATCGCCGGTCCTGCCCTCGACCTTGATGACCGTGGCCCCGAGATCGGCGAGCATCATCGTCGCGTAGGGTCCGGCCAGGACGCGGGAGAAGTCCGCCACGACCGTCCCGGTCAGAGGTCCGCTCCTCTGCCGCCCGAAAGGTTCTTGGGCTCCTGCTGTTTCCACCTGCTGCCTCCCTTGGCACGACCGACTTTCCTGTCCTCAGGCAGACTATACGGACCGAGTCGCCCGGCCCACCCGACGGGGTCGCCGGTGGTCGGGAGAGGCCGAGGCGGGCCAGGACCGGAGGCAGGAGAGCGGCGGAGGCCGGAACGGGAGAGCTGCGAATCCCGTTCCGGGCGGGCGACGGTATCCGTCGGCCGCCTCGGCGACGATCTGGCTAGAATCAGCGGTACGATCGCCGATCACGACCAGGCGGCAGATTCCACGGCTGCGGCGCGGAGCCCCGAAGAACCGGGTCGCCCGCCCGACCGTGCTCGACCGGACATCAGCGAAGGGACGAACGATGACGTTGCACATGCCCGCGGAGACCTCCGCCCAGGACCGGGTCTGGATGGCGTTCCCATCCTCCGGCTACGCGCTCGGCGACACAGAGGCCGACGCCGAAGCCGCCCGCGCCACCTGGGCCGCCGTTGCCCGGGCCACCAGCGAGTTCACCCCGGTGACGGTGGTCGTGACCAGTGCACAGACCGAGCATGCCAGGCGCCACCTCGGCGAGGGGATCACGCACCCGATCACGATCGTCAACGCCGCACTCGACGATGCGTGGATGCGTGATATCGGGCCGAGCTTCGTCGTCGACGACGAGGACCGGCTGCACGCGGTGGACTGGGTATTCAACGGGTGGGGCGCGCAGGAGTGGGCGAGCTGGGATCACGATGAGCACATCGGCGAGTTCGTCGCGGATCTGGCCGGCACCCCGGTGGTGTCCTCATCGCTGCGCAACGAAGGCGGTGGGTTCCATGTCGATGGGAAGGGCACGGTGCTGGCCACCCGCAGTGTACAACTCGACCCGGGTCGGAACCCGGGATTGACCGAAGCCGATGTCGAGGCCGAATTCGCGGCCACGATCGGGGCGAAGAAGGTCATCTGGCTCGATCGCGGGCTGCACCGCGACAACCAGACCTTCGGCACTCGCGGTCACGTCGACATCGTCGCCACGATGCCCAGTCCCGGCGTCGTCCTCGTCCACGATCAGCGCGATCCGAAGCACCCGGACTACGAATTCAGTCGTGCGCTCATCGCACAGTTCTCCGCCGAGACCACCGCCGATGGTGTGCCCTTCGAAGTGGTGCCGATCCCCGCACCCGAGGTGCTGCGCGACGAGGAGGGGTGGGTCGACTACTCCTATGTCAATCATCTCGTCACCAACGGCGGGGTCATCGCCTGCACCTTCGATGATCCGATGGACGCCGAGGCGGCCGCTGTGCTCGAGCGGGTGTACCCGGGTCGGAAGGTCGTCGGAGTCGATGCCCGCGAACTCTACGCCCGCGGCGGCGGCATCCACTGCATCACTCAGCAGCAGCCCACCGTCGGCTGATCTTCGACGCTCGGGGCATCGGCTGCGCAATCCATACCCCACCGGGCACTGCACGGTATAAGCTGGTGGGACAGGACACAGCGCCCATGCGCTGATCACCGAGAGGCTCGGATCTGTGCCGCACAGCAGTGCGGCAGACAGTGTCGGCAAACTGCGAAGAGGAGCATGACCATGAAGAAGAGATTGATTCTCCTGGCCGGTCTCGGAGTCGGATTCATTCTCGGATCGCGCACCGGACGCCAGAGCTATGAACGGCTGAAGGCCCAGGCCCAGGATCTGTGGACCGACCCGCGAGTCCAGGACACCGTCGACAGGGCCAACCAGTCGCTGCGTGAGAAGTCACCGGCCGTCGCCGATGCCGTCCAGACCGCGGCCGACAAGGTCAATGCCGTGGCGTCGACGAGCACGCCCGTCTCCGAATTCGACGGTGATGAGGACGAATCGTCCGCGCAGGACACCGCCGCGAAGAGCACCACCGCTTCGCCGAAGCACACGCCGTCGCCGAAGGCCAAGGACACAGTGGCCGATCCCGAGCGTCACCTCGACGACGAGGGCCCCGCCGGAGTCGCCGACGACGACTGAGCAGCGGCACGGTCGCCGGCTTCGTTCACAGCAGGGAGCTCGTCAGTCGGGCCACGTTCTCGACGTACTTCTCCAGCAGTGACCGGCTCGCCCATTCCTCGGCGTCGAGTTCGACGGAGTTCGGGGCGTAGCGTTCGGCCTCGAGCTCGTACATGCGCTGTGTGAACTCACGATTGACGATGAACATCGTGACCTCGAGGTTCATCGCAAAGGACCGTTCGTCCATGTTCGAGGAACCGATGATCGAGACCTCGTCGTCGATGATGAGGAACTTCGAGTGCAGCACCGTCGGTGCGTGGTACATGAAGATCCGCACCCCGGCCCGAACGAGTTCGTCATAGTAGGACTGCTGCGCTTTGTGGGTCAGCCAATGGTCGCTCGTCTCACCGACGTAGAGGCGCACCTCGACACCCGAGCGCGCCTCGGTGGTCAGTGCGTGCAGCAGCGACTCGTCGGGCACGAAATACGGTGAGCACACGACGACGCTGCGATTCGCGTTGTAGATGAGGTGGTTGAACAGCCGCAGATTGTTCTCATCCTCGAATCCCGGTCCCGAGGGCACGACCTGAGCCTGGATGCCGCCGGAGTCGGGGGCATCGAGTTCGAAGCTGTCGGGTTCGTCGACGATCTCGTCCGTCTCCGAATACCAGTCGGTGATGAACACGGCATCGAGCTCTTCGACGACCGGACCGCGGCACTCGAGCGAGAGATCCTTCCAGCGGAAGCCCTTCCGCCGGTTGCGCGCCTTGTTGTAGGAGCGGTCGATGATGTTCTGCGAACCGGTGAACGCGACGTCCCCGTCGACGACGAGGATCTTGCGGTGATTGCGCAGATCGGGCCGCTGGTACTCGCCCCGCCACGGTCGAATCGGCAGGGCTCGACGCCAGCTGACGCCCGAGGAGTCGAGCCTCTTGACGAGCTCCGAATACCCCGGATACCCCAACGAGCCGACATGGTCGATGAGGATGCGCACCCGCACCCCCCGCGCATGCGCGGCCAGCAGGGAATCGAGCAGCCGCCTCGTCGTGTCATCGATGGCGACGATGTAGAACTCGAAGTGCACGAATCGCGTCGCCTCGTCGACGGCGTCGGCCATCGCCTCCATGCAGGCGTGATTGTCGACGTGGAGCTCGAAGTCGTTGCCGTGGGTCATCGGCAGGGCACCGAGGTCGAAGTTGAGCTGCGCTGCGGTGCTCAGCGGTTCGGGCATGTGGTCCTTCTGCCCGAGGATCGGCCGATTCCGGATCTGGTCGCGGATGAGGGCATTCATCTGCGACTGCTTGTCCCGCCGCCGCTTCGGCAGCTTCGCCGAGCCGAGCAGCAGGAACGCCGCGACGCCGACATACGGGATGAGGAAGATCGCGAGCAGCCAGCCCAGTGCCACCGAGGGCCGGCGGTTGTGCGGAATCCATCCGAGCGCAATGATGCGGATGAGGAGATCGATCAGCAGAAGGGTGATGATCACCCAATTCGGCCAGGCCGAATTGATGTTGAAGAGCGGATAGATCCCGAAACTGCTCATATATCGCCTGTTCAGCCCCGCCCTTGTTCGTCACCGGTGGGGTCTTTCACCTCAGGTTGAGGAATTCGCATTGCGCACTATCGTATCGTGCCGAGTCTGCGTCCACACCGGCACATCCCCTCTGACCACGGACATCATCCGTCCGCGCCCCCGATTGCACTGTGCCGCCGGGCCCCGGTCCCACCCGAGCAGGGCCCCGGCGTCCGTGACCCCGGTTCCGCCTCGGCGAGGGTGCGCGGGCATACTGGAAGACAATGACAAGTGGCGAAAGCGAAGGTGCTGACCGTGATTCGAGACATCAGTCCTGAGGGCTCCGACCGTTCGGATGTGGCCGACAGCGCCAGCCGCGGCCCCGACGTCGTCAATGCGGAGTCGGTGCCCGTCAGGCCCGCCGTGAGCGTACTCATGCTCCGCGACGGCGCCGAGGGCCTCGAAGTCTTCATCCAGCACCGGGTCTCGACGATGGACTTCGCCGCCGGTGTCGTCGTCTTCCCCGGCGGCCGCGTCGACCCGATCGATGCGCAGACCGCCTCGACGATCACGGTCGCCGACCCGATCGTGCACACGTCCGCCTGGTCACGCTCGACCATCGCCGAGGAGGCTGAGGGGTGGCGGGTCCTGCTCGCCGCCGCGGTGCGTGAGGTCGAAGAGGAGACCGGTGCTGTGCTCGATCCGGCCGGGCTCGTCCCCTGGGCCAACTGGGTGACCCCGCTGGGCCGCCCCAAACGGTTCGATACCTATTTCTATACGATCGCCGCCCCGGAGCTCGACGCTGCCCAGCACCAGACGACGGAGGCGCACACGAGCGAATGGCGTTCGGTCAGCGGCATCCTCGCCGACGAGGCTGCGGGCCGGCTCAAGCTCATGCGTCCGACGTTCGTTCTGCTGCGGCAGCTCTCGTCCTTCGCCTCCGTCGTCGAGGCGCTCGGAGCCGAGCGGACCATCGATCCCGTCCGCCCGGAGTTCCCCTCGATCCGCGGGTCCTGAGGTCAGCGTTTCGCGCGCGCCTTCATCGCCGCCAGCCGGGTCGCCACAACCTGCTTCTGCTCCTCGGTGCCCAGCAGCTGTGCCAGCGCCTCCTGTTCGGTGTCGAGGCCGACGCTGAGTTCGGAATCATAGGACAGGTCGACGAGGCGCTTCGCCCACACGAGCGCTGAGCGTGACTGTCCGGCGATCTGTGCGGCCAATTCTCGGGCGCGGGCGATCGGGTCGTCGACGAGTTCTTCGACGAGGCCGATGCGCAGGGCCTCCTCGGCACCGATCGTGTCCGCGGTGGCGATGAGCTTCTTCGCCTGACCGGGGCCGACGAGTCGTGGCAGCAGCTGGGTGCCGCACATATCGGGGATGATGCCCCAATTGAGTTCCATGAGCGAGAGCTTCGCATCGGGCCCGGCCACCCGGATGTCCGCACCGAGGGCGATTTGCAGGCCGCCGCCGAGAGCAGGTCCGCGGACCGCGGCGATGACGGGCACCTCGACGAGCGACCAGATGTGCACGGCCTTCTGCGCCAGCGCCCGGGCGGAGCCGAGGCGTTCGCCGATGTGGACGGCGGAGGACCCGGAGCCCGTGCCCTCGGCCCGGCTGTCGGATTCCTCCTCGGCGGTCGAACGGGTCGCGGTCCCCTCCTCGGCGATCCGGGTGAGTTCGGTGAAGTCGAGGCCAGCGCTGAACGCGCGTCCCCGACCGGACAGGACCACGGCCTTGACCTCGGCGGAGTCTCGCAGCGCCAGTCCCACCTCGACGAGGTCTTCGAAGACCTCACGGGTGAGCGAATTGAGCTTCTCGGCGCGGTCGATCTCGACGTGGGCGACGCCGTCGGCGATCGAGCAGACAACGGTCGAATGCGTGGTCTCGAGCATGGGAGGACCTTTCGAAGGCAGGGCCGGCACTCATCGGTCCGGCATCGGCATGGCACCGGCCGGTCGCCGTGGGCCCGGCGGGGATTCCGGCGGCCCTGAACGACCGATCAGCGGCGTTTCTTGAACCCTATCGGAGCTCCGGTCAGCGTCAAGACCAGGACCGCGATGAGGGAGGCCGCGCACATCGCGACGACGCCGGGCCAGGCGAAGTCGACGAAGAGGACCGCCGACAGCCATGCTCCGAGACTCGTACCGAGGTAGTAGACGGTGAGGTAGATGGCCGCCGAACGGGTCGAGTCCACTCCGGGCCGGGCCGCACTGGCCGCTGCCGAGGCGCCGGTGTGCCCGAGGAAGAAGCCGGCGGTGAGCAGCGACATGCCGATGATGATGCTCGCGAGCGAGTCGACGAGGGTGGCCCCGGCCCCGGCGAGCGCGATGAGCATCCCGGCCAGAGTGATGTGCTGGCGTGGGAACTTCGTGGCCAGGCGGCCGTAGTACGTGGTGACGACGGTGCCGACGAGGTAGATGAGGAAGAACAGGGCGACCGCGCCCTCGCTCAGCCGCCACGGGTCCTGCTGCAGCCGGGTGCCGAGCATCGTGAACGACCCGCCGAAGACGATCATGCACAGGAAACCGGTGAGGTAGATCCGCCACAGTCCCCCGCTGAGCGGGATCACTCGCCGAGGCGGCCGCGGGGCACCGTCGCCCTCAGTCGTGGGTACGGGGTCGTCAGCGGTGGGTGCAGGGTCGGGGTCGGCCGCCTCGTCGACGGTCGACTCGGTGTCGAGGACGGCCCTGCTCCGGGCGGTTGCGAAGAGGTCGTGGCGCAGCAGCCAGACGACGATGAGGCCGAAGATCAGGGAGATCGCGGCGGTGAAGGCGAGCCCGCCGTGCCAGCCGAGCAGTTCGGAGGCCAGACCGGTGAGCAGTCGCGAACACAGTCCGCCGATCGTGTTGCCGGCGATGTAGACCCCGATCGCACCGGGCAGGGCCGCAGACGGCAGCCGCAGGGAGAGGTAGGCCATCGCCGTTGCCGGCACCGAGGCGATCGCCAGCCCCTGGAGGAAGCGGACGGCGATGAGCAGCTCGGGAGTCGGTGTGAACGGCAGGACGAGGGCGAGGATCGCTGCGACGATCACGCCTGCGCCGATCTGACGGGCATGGCCGATGCGCGGAGCGAGCATCGAGAACGGGATGAGGAAGACGGCCATCGCCACGTTCGTCGCCGAGACCGTCAGACTCGCCGTCGGTCCGTCGATGCCGTAGGCCTCGCGGATGGCCGGCAGCAGCCCCTGGGTCTCGTAGAGGACGAGGAAGACGGAGACTCCGGCCAGGAAGACCGCGACGACGGTTCGCCGAGTGCTCGTCGGACTCGGCTCACCTGTGCTCATGAGACCAACGCTATGCCTGCGGGGACCGCGACCCCAAACGCTTCCGGTCAGCGGCCCAGTCCGCAAAGGGGGATAACCCCATCGCCGAGGCGCCGCTCGGTTCCCTAGGCTGGAGCCATACCTTCGACGACGTCGGGTCCCCGGCGTCGACAGCATCGGACCCGGCACCGGCGAGCACAGGATGGGAGTCCACAGCGATGTCCGCGACCACCGAGATTCCCGCGATCTCTCCCGCCACTCCCCTCCCTCCGCTGGCTCCGGTCGGCATCGACGAGGCTGCCGACGATTCCGGCAACCGGTCGTTCGTCCTCACCTGGCTGCTGTCTCTGCTCTTCGGCTTCCTCGGACTGGACCGGTTCTACACCGGTCGGTACTCAACGGGCGTGCTCAAGGCGCTCAGCCTCGGCGGGTTGGGGATCTGGTGGATCATCGATCTCGTCATCGTCTTGGCCGGCGGCCTCCGGTACGGTCGGGCACCGCTGCGCGGTTTCGACCACAGCAAGGAGATCGCGTGGATCGCCACCGGGCTGACGATCATCGTCGCCTATTCGCTGCAGCTCGATGCGCTCGTCGGATCGCTGTTTGCCGGACTGCTCTGAATCTTCTCAGGTCAGCCTTTCCTGAAAACTCAGTCTCCTGGGTCTAGGCTCGAAGCCAGGACAGTTCAAGGAGGCACAATGAAACGGCAATTCCCCATTGTCCGGTTGGTCAGCGGCGAGTCGGCAGGCAAGCAGGTCGCCGGGCTGGCGGCGACCGCCTCGGCGATCGGACTCGGCGCCCTCGCCGCATGGGATCTGACTCAGAAGAAGCATTCGATCCTGCGCAACTACCCCATCGCCGGACATGCCCGATTCCTGCTGGAATCGATCCGGCCGGAGATCCAGCAGTACTTCATCGAACGCAACTGGGACGGTCGGCCGTTCAACCGCGACACCCGCACCACCATCTACGAACGCTCCAAGGGCACGCACTCCGAGCACGCCTTCGGCACCGAACGCGACGTCAACCGGACCGGCTATGAGGCGCTCATGCACTCGGCCATGCCGATCCCCAACCCGCCGCGTCCGCCCCGCGTGCACATCGGCGGCGAGGACTGCACCCAGCCCTATGACATCTCACTGCTCAACGTCTCGGCGATGAGCTTCGGCTCGCTGAGCAACAACGCCGTACGGGCCCTGAACAAGGGAGCGGCCCTCGGCGGGTTCGCTCACGACACCGGCGAGGGGTCGATCTCGCCGTACCACCGCGAACACGGCGGCGACCTCATCTGGGAGCTCGGCACCGCCTACTTCGGCACCCGCACCCCCGACGGGAAGTTCGACCCGGAGATCTTCGCCGAGAAGTCGAAGGACCCGCAGGTGAAGATGGTCTCGCTCAAACTCTCGCAGGGAGCGAAACCGGGCATCGGCGGTGTGCTTCCCGGACGGAAGGTCACCGAGGAGATCGCGGCGATCCGCGGCATCCCCGTCGGCAAGACCTGCATCAGCCCGCCCGGACACAGTGAGTTCTCGACCCCGATCGAGCTGCTTGAATTCATCCAGAGGATGCGCACGCTCTCGGGCGGGAAGCCCGCCGGATTCAAACTCTGCATCGGATCGCGCACGGAATTCCTCTCGATCGTAAAGGCCATGGTCGAGACCGAGATCCTGCCGGACTTCATCATCGTCGACGGTTCCGAAGGCGGCACCGGTGCGGCACCGTTGGAATTCGAGGACAATGTGGGACTGCCGCTGACGCAGGGGCTGATGATCGTGCACAACGCGCTCGTCGGTGCCGGTCTGCGCACGAAGATCAAGATCGGCGCCTCGGGGAAGATCGCCACCGGCACCGACATCGTCAAACGTCTCATCCAGGGTGCGGACTTCACGAACTCCGCACGCGCGATGATGATGGCCATCGGCTGCATCCAGGCGCAGGTCTGCCACACCGGCAGATGCCCGGTCGGCGTGGCCACACAGGATCCGCGGCGAGCGCGCGCCATCGACGTACCCACCAAGGCCGAACGCGTACGCAACTACCACGATGGGGTCGTCGCCGAGGCGGTGCGCCTCATGGCATCGATGGGTGCCTCCGGCCCGGACGAGTTGGAGCCGACCATGCTGCGCCGCAACGTCTCCGCCTCCGACTCCTGGTCCTATGCCCGCCTCTACGACTGGCTCAAACCCGGCGAGCTCCTCGAGGATCCTCCCACGGAATGGGCCGACGACTGGGCGACCGCACGCGCCGACACCTTCACCATCCCCCACGGTCACAGCCGCTGACCGGCCGAGAGGAGACTCTATGACCACGCTCGTCCTGTTCCACTCGGCACTCGGTCGCACATCCGGCATGGATGCATTCGCCGAACGGTTCATCCTGGCCGGCCACGCCGTCCACACGCCCGACGTCTACGCAGGCAAGACCTTCACCGACGCCGAGGAGGGCGTCGCGTTCTCCCAGGAAGTCGGATTCTCCACGCTCGTGGACCGAGCGAAGGACGCCTGCGTCGACCTCGGCGATGAGATCGTCTTCGGCGGGTTCTCGCTGGGAGCCGCACTCGCTCAGCAGATGGGCAAGAACGATCCGCGTGCACGCGGGGCCATGCTCTTCCACGGCGGCGGCTTCCCGAAGCCGACCCGCTGGCAGGAGCAGGTGCCGGTCCAAGCCCATTTCTCCGTCGACGACTCGTGGCGCAGCCCCGGCACGATCGAGACCCTCCTCGAGTCGGCGACTCGAGCCGGAGCTCAAGCCGAATACTTCCTCTACCCCGGTGATTCGCATCTGTTCAGCGACCCGACGACCGCGGACCACCGGGAGACCAACGCCGAGCTGCTCTACGAGCGGGCCCTGACCTTCCTCGAACAGGTCTGAGACCCACCACCCGAGTCGTCTCAGCAACAGCGGCCCAGACACGAGGGCCCCGGGTCATCCGGCCCGGGGCCCCATCGTTCGATGTGAGACGTCGTCAGGTTCAGACCATGACGAGGCCGTTGTCGACGATGAGATTCTGCCCCGTCACCGCGCGGGAGGCCGGCGAGGCGAAGAACACCACCGCCGAGGCGAAGTCCTCCGGAGTGGTCACCCGCCGCAGAGCGCTGGCGGCGGCGATCTGATCGAAGACCTCCTCCGGCGTCGCCGAAGAGGCGTCGGTGGTGCGAAGCAGCCCTCCGGAGACCATGTTCACCCGCACCCCGGCCGGACCGAGGTCCTTGGCAAACGTCCTCGTCAGCGACAGCAGAGCCGCTTTGCCCGCCGTGTAGTCGTGATAGGGAACGACCGGGTCCTGGAACAGGTTCGTCCCGATGTTGATGACTCGCCCGGACCCGATATGCCGAAAACCGGACATCGCGGCCTGGACCGTGTTGACCGCACCCTCCACAGAACCGCGGAACTGGTCGGCGAAATCCGAGTAGTCGATCTCATCGGCAGGCTGGCGCTCATCTCCGTTGAAGGAGAAGTCCGCGAGCGCATTGTTGACCACCGTGGACACCGGCGCACCGAACTCCGCGGCCGCGGTGCGGAACATCGCGTCGACGGCACGCGAATCGGTGACATCAGCCGCGATGGCCTCGGCACGTCCGCCGCGGGCACGGACCGCCTCGGCGAGTTCCTCAGCGGTCTCTGCCGAGTACCGGTAGTTGATGACGAGGGCGGCCCCCTCGATCGCGAAGGCCTTCGCGATCGCCGAACCCAGGCCGCGCCCGGCTCCGGTGACGAGGACGACCTGCTCGTCCAGGGGCAGGGCCTCGGAGGTGAAAGCCTGGGCGTTGGTCATCGCGTGTCTCCTTCGAACGTCGGTGGGCAGGGCCGGCAGACCTGAGGGTCCGAGTCCTGCTCCCAGCCTACCCAGGAACCGCCGATTGCCCAGTCGAGGTCTCCTCTGCCCGACTCCGGCCCCTATTCGTCCACCGGCAGAACGTGCTCGAAGCGTCAAGAGTCCATACACTGACAGGACGACCACCGTTGTCCATTCCCAGGAAGTCACCCTTATGAACGAGCTCGGCGCCGGAATCTCCATCGGAGTCCTCGCAGCTCTCGTCGTCTTCGTCATCTACATGATCGGTGCGAAGCTCGGACGATGGCAGCCACGGCCCCAGTCAGGTCGACCGGGCACCCCAGGTGGCTACGGCCAGGGCGACGACAACCTGCCCACCCGCCCGTGGAGCGGCGATGACGCGACCCGCGTGCTGCCCAACAGTGCCCACGGCTACGGCGACGGCTACGGCAATGGCTATGACGACGCCCGGGATGCCGACCTGCCGCGGGCTGCGAAGTCCGAGCTTGCGAGCAACATCCAGTACTCGGGGCAGATGGTCGAAGCGAACCGGCGGGCCGCCACGGCCGCGAACGGTGACACCCTCGCCGTGTTCACCTACATCTTCGGGGCCGCGCTCATCGCCGTCGTCGCGTTCGTGTTCTTCAACAACCTCCTGCTGCCGGCGACCATCGGTGCGCTCACCGGAGCCATCATCTGTGTGGCACTGTCAGCGACCTACACGCTGAAGAACCTCGACTTCTGGCCGGACAATGCGACGATCTCGATCATCAACCTCATCGTGGCACTCGCCGCCTCGATCTTCATGTACATCGGCTCCGTGCGGACCGAACGCGACAATGTCAGTCTCGGCACGATCACCGACTCCTTCGAAGCGCTGCCGTTCAGCGAAGGCTTCTCCGCCTTCGCCGTCGCCATCGGCGACCGGGTCGTCACCTTCTTCAAGGACTTCGGGTTCTTAGGCTTCGTGTTCCTGCTGTTCATGGGCATCGGCTGCATCATCGTCTTCACCCTCGCGGCGAAGTCGCTCGTCGACGTCATGGACTGGCGGATCTTCGCCCAGTTCGGGCATTTCGTCACCGACCGGCCGATGTCCTATTCACGCGCCGTGCGCTTCCAGACATCGAAGGTCTCACACACTGTGACCTCGATTGTTCTTGCGATCATCGCCGTCCTCGCCGCCACTGGAATGCTCTACGACGGTTTCACCTGGTTCACGCGCTGATGAACATCTCAGAAACTGAGCGGTAAGATAGTCCAGGAATTCCCCCCGTCGTGTCGCGCCACGCGCGCGTCTCTGCGGTCCAGATCGACACCGACGAACGACCCGAAAAGGGATGAGTACCTCAATTGGCGAACGGCAACGCAACATTTCGGCACTCGAACGTGGCCCTGCTCGGCCTGACCGAGACGCTGGCCCCGAACGAAGTGACCTCTGAGGAATTCGACGAGCGCCTCGCCGATACCCTGTCCTCTCTCAACCTTCCGCAGGGCCTCCTCCAGCGGGTCGCCGGCGTCTACGCACGACGGAACTGGAATGAGCCCCACCAGTTCGCCGACGGCGCGATCGCCGCCGGGAAGAAGGCCCTCGTCGACGCGGATGTCCCGGCCGAAGCCATCGGCCTCATGGTCAACACCTCGGTCACCCGCGAACATCTGGAGCCGTCTGTGGCCGTCGGCGTCCACGCCGGCATCGGCCTCGGCCCACAAGCGATGAACTTCGACATCGCCAATGCCTGCCTCGGCTTCGTCAACGGCATGACCCTGGCCGCGAACATGATCGACGCGGGCCAGATCGAATACGCCCTCGTCGTCGCCGGCGAAGACGCCTCCCGCGTGCAGGAGGCGACGCTGCGCCGCCTCAACCGCCCGGAGATCACCCGCGAGGAATACCTCAACGAATTCGCGTCCCTGACCCTGGGCTCCGGTGCCGCGGCCGCCGTCCTCGGACCGGCCGACAAACATCCGGAGGGCCATCGCGTCCTCGGCGGGATCACTCGTGCCGCCACCGAGCATCACGCATTGTGCGTCGGCGACCACAACGGCATGTTCACCGACACCAAAGGGCTGCTCTCCGGCGGGATGGAACTCGTCGTGGCTGCCTGGGAGGAAGCCCACGAGGCCGGCTGGGACTGGCGGGAGATGGATCGCTACGTCATGCACCAGGTCTCCGATGTGCACACGAACTCGATCACGAAGGCCGCGAACCTCGACCCCGACCGGATCCCCGTGTCCTACCCGGAACTGGGCAACGTCGGCCCCGCCTCCCTGCCCATCACACTGGCCCGTGAGGCCGCGAACCTCCACCCCGGCGACCGCATCCTGTGCATGGGTGTCGGCTCCGGCCTCAACACCGCCATGACCGAAATCGAGTGGTAGAAGAGTCCATGAAATATCCTGCACGGCCGGCCACGACTCCCCCGCAGCTGCCCGAGTGGGACCCCGCCTGGTCCCGAATCGTCGAGGCACCGACCTCCGACGGGACGCATGCGTTCCACGTGCTCGACACCCTGCCCGCCCTGCGCGCGGCCGGTGTGGAGCCAGCGGGCACCATCCTCGCCCTCCACGGCAACCCGACCTGGTCCTACCTGTGGCGACGGCTGGCACGCGCCACCGTCGACGCCGCCCGCTCCGGTGGCCGAGCCTGGCGACTCATCGCCCCCGACCAGCTCGAGATGGGCTTCTCCGAACGGCTCGCCCATCCCGAGATGCCGACCCCGAAATCCGCTCAGCTGCGCCGGATCTCCGATCGCATCACCGATTTCGATGCCGTCGTCACGACCCTGCTCGCCGAGGTGGCCGACAGTGCCGCACCGAACGGCGGTTCCAGCGACCACCCGATCGTGACGATCGGCCACGACTGGGGCGGCGTGCTCTCGCTGGGCTGGGCCGCGCGCAACACGGATCTCGTATCGGCGGCGATCAGCCTCAACACGGCCGTTCACCAGCCCGAAGACTCCCCTCTCCCCGCGCCGCTGCGCGCCACCCTGGCCGGGCCCATGCTGCCCACGGCCACGGTGCTCACCGACTGGTTCCTGCGGGTGACGCTGAGTCTCGGCGATCTCGATGCCGAGACCAGAGCCGCCTTCGCGGCCCCGTACGCGAACGCGGAGGACCGGTGGGCGATCGGCAACTTCGTCGCCGACATCCCCGTCGATGGGAACCACCCCTCGGATCCCGAGCTTCAGCGCATCGGGAGGGACATCGCCGCCTTCGACAAACCCGCGCTGCTCGTGTGGGGGCCGAAGGACCCGGTGTTCCTCGAGCGCTACCTGCGAGACCTGCGGCAACGTCTGCCGCAGGCCGATGTGCACCGTTTCGAGACCGCCTCCCACCTCGTGAGCGAAGATCACGATGTCGCCGGTCTCGTCCTCGACTGGCTCGGCGCCCAGTTCGACACCGATTCCGCGGCGAAGAATTCCGTCTCCGCCTCCGGCCCGGGCTCCACTGCCGAAGCGGACTCCGCGCCCGGAACAGACCCCGCGCCGATCCGGGCGGTCACGGCGATCCTCGATTCTCGCCGCGATGACGAGGCGATCGCCTCGGTGGACTTCGCGCAGAACCCCGCACAGCAGATCACCTGGCGGCATCTGTGGCATGTGACGACGTCGATCGCGGGTGGACTGCTCGACCTCGGGGTGAAGCCGGGCGACCGGGTGTCAATGCTCGTCGCGCCCGGCAACAACCTCACCGCCGCTCTCTACGCCTGCTTGAAGATCGGTGCCGTCGCCGTCGTCGCCGACGCCGGCCTCGGACCGAAGGGAATGACCCGGGCGGTCACCTCGGCGGATCCGCAGTGGATCATCGGCGAGCTGCCCGGCCTCGCCCTGGCCCGCGCCTTCGGATGGCCCGGCAGACGGATCTCGGTCACCCCGCTCGGTCCCGTCCGCTCGCGTCTGTTCAAGACCGAGACGAGCCTGACTGCGCTGTCGAAGACGCCGCACCGCGCGGAGCTGCTGACCCCGGCCGACACCGACGCCGCCGCCATCCTCTTCACTTCCGGTTCGACCGGCCCGGCCAAGGGAGTTCGCTATACGCATGCGGACATCTCGGCACTGGCAGCCGTGCTGACCCGGGCCTTCGATGTCCGAGAGGGAACGGGACTGGTCGCCGGCTTCCCGCCCTTCGCCCTGCTGGGACCGGCCATCGGGGCAACCTCGGTGACTCCGGACATGTCCGTGACGAAGCCGAAGACGCTCACGGCCAGCGCGATCGCCGATGCGATCATCGCCGGACGCGCGACCATGGTCTTCGCCTCCCCCGCCGCGTACACGAACGTCGCCGCGACCGCCTCGGCGCTCGACGATGAGCAGAAGGCCGCCTGCGCTCGGGTCGAACTCGTGCTCTCGGCCGGGGCCCCCGTGCCGCTCGAGCTCATGGACGCCATCGCCGAGGTGTTCCCCAACGCCTCCATCCATTCGCCCTACGGCATGACCGAGGGGCTTCTGCTCACCGACATCGACCGGTCCGGGGTGGCCGAAGCCGATGCGACCGGCGGGCTCGGAGTGTGCGTGGGCTCGCCCATCGACGGCGTCGAACTCGCTCTGGCGCCCATCGACGCGACCGGCGACTCCGCCGAAGAGCTTCTCGAAGGTGATGCTGCCCGTAATCGGCTGGGCGAATTCGTCGTCAGCGCCGCCCATATCAAGTCCGGCTATGACAATCTCTGGCGCACTACCGCCGATTCGGCCCGTGATGACCTGCACGGTCTGACCTGGCATCGGACGAACGACATCGGCCACATCGACGAAGCCGGCCGCGTCTGGCTCGAAGGCCGCCTGCAGCACGTTGTGACGACTCCGCGCGGGCCCGTGGGGCCCGGCGGTCTCGAGGCACTCATCGACACCGACGCCGAGGTCAGCCGCAGCGCCGTCGTCGGAATCGGCCCAGACGGCACGCAGGCGCTCGTCGCCGTGCTCGATGCCGAAGGCACCGCGTTGGCACCGGGAATGGCGCCCTTGGAGCTGACCGCGCGTCTGCGCGAGCAGGTGCTCGACGTCAGCGGTCAGGACCTGACCGCGGTGCTTGTCGCGCCCGAGTTCCCCACCGACATCCGCCACAATTCGAAGATCGACCGTTCCCGCCTCGCGGCGTGGGCGGACAGCGTCCTGGCCGGTGGGCCGGTGCGCGGCAGGGTCTAGGAGCTGTCGAAACTGGACCGGTTCGCGAGCAGAGGTCATGTCCGAACCGGACTCGTCCCCGATCATGAGGAGCTGAAGTGAGAATCACCGTCACCGGAGCCTCCGGGCTGCTCGGTTCGTCCGTCGCCCGCGCGCTCGTGTCCGCGGGTCATACGGTGACGACTCTGCAGCGTCGCCCGTCCGGAGTCGCCGGGGCTGCGGATGTGCTGGGTTCGGTGACCGATGCCCAGAAGGTCGAGGAGGCGGTCACCGGCGCCGAGGCGGTCGTGCATTTGGCCGCGAAGGTTTCGATGATGGGCGACCCCAAGGACTTCGAGGCCGTGAACATCGGCGGCACCCGCACGCTCGTCGACGCGGCTCGAGCGGCCGGTGTGCCGCGTCTGGTCCACATCTCCTCGCCGTCGGTGGCGCATACGGGTGATTCGATCATCGGCGATGGGGCCGGACCGGCGTCTCCGGAATTCGCCAGCGGAGAGTACGCGCGGACGAAGGGGGCCGGTGAACGCATCGCTCTGGGTGCGGACTCCGCTGATTTCCGGGTGCTCGTCCTGCGCCCGCACCTCATGTGGGGTCCGGGTGACACACAGCTGACCGAGCGGGTCATCGACCGGGCCCGTGCCGGCCGGATGCCGGTGCTCGGATCGGGGGCGGCGCTCGTCGACACCCTGTTCGTCGACAATGCGGTCGAGGCGATCGTCGCCGCCGTGTCCGCGGTCGACACCACGCATGGTGAGTCTCTGGTGGTGACGAACGGTCAGCCGCGTCCGATCGGCGAGCTGATGTCACGCATTGCCATCGCCGGCGGCGCCGCGGAGCCGAAGCTGCGCATCCCGGTCGCCCCGGCCCTGGCGGCCGGTTCGCTGGTCGAGAAGGTGTGGGAGCTCGGCGAACACGATGACGAACCGCCCTTGACCCGGTTCCTCGCCGAGCAGCTGTCGACCGCGCACTGGTTCGACCAGCGGCGGACGCAGGAAGTCCTCGGTTGGACTCCCCGAGTCAGCGTCGAAGAGGGGCTGGAGAAGTTGGCACAGCACTACCGACCCTGATCAGCGCGGAGGGATCTGATGCTCGTCGAGCTGGATCGCCTTCGACGGGCACAGGTACTCTGCTGCCCGGACGGCCTCCCGCTGCGATTCGGGAGGTGACGTGTCGTTGAGCTTCGCGAATCCCTCATTCTCGTCTGGGTTCGAAAAGACTTCGGGCGCGACGAATCCGCAGTTGCCGGACGCCACGCACATGCTCGAATGCAGTGTGATCTTCATCGGTTCGCTCCTGAGTGGTGGATGCGGCACATCGGTGTGAGTATCAGGCATGGACGTCACCCTCGGTATCGTCGCACGAGCGGACAGGTGTAGGGATCCTGTCCTCTCACGCCGACCTGGCTGAGATAGGCGACGACCGTGGCCGCTGCCTCGGTCAGCGTCCTCTCCGTGTACGGGATGTCGTAGCGGGCGCAGTGCTCTCGGACGATCGTCTGCATCTTCGGGAGGCTGGTGCGCGGTGCGGCCGGGAACAGGTGATGTTCGATCTGGAACTGCAGACCGCCGAGGAAGAATCGTGCCACCGGCCCGTCCTTGATGTTCCTGGACATGACCACCTGCCTGCGCAGGAAGTCGATGTGGATTCCCTTCTCGACGGTGGGCATCCCGATGTGGTTGAGGGCGAAGGCCCCACCGAGGAGGATCCCGAAGAAGCCGACCTGCACCCCGAAGAACGCGCACGCCATACCGAAGGGCAGCACAACGAAGAGAAGCGCGAGGTAGGCTCCGTGCCGGATCGCGATCAGTACGATCTCGGTGATGCGGTGAGGAACGTTCGGGGACGAGTACAGAGTCTTCAGCGATGCGTAGTGAAGGTTTGCCCCCTCCAAGAACAGCAGGGGGACGAAGAACGCACCCTGGTGACTGGCGAGAAAGGCTCCGATCCCTCGGCGACGGCCCGCGGCGTTGGGGGTCATCGCAATGAGATTGGAGTCGATGTCGGGGTCGACGCCCTCCTGATTCGGATAGGCGTGATGCGTGTTGTGTTTGGCCATCCACCAGCTGAAGCTCAGCCCCATGAACAATCCCGCGATGATGCGCGATGTCCACTCGTTCCATCCCCTCGAGGCGAAGATCTCGCGATGGGCGGCTTCATGTGAGAGGAAGCCGAGCTGAGCCATGACCATCCCGATCAGCCCGGCAGTGATGAGTTGGAACCAGGTGGCTCCGAAGACGATGACGGCTGCGAGCAGACCGGCCAGAACCACCAGCCAGGCGACGATCCGGCTGAGATAGAAGCTTCGGTGCCGATTCATCAGACCGGCGTCATGGACAGTCTCGCTGAGTTGCCGATACGACTCGACGTACTTGGCGACCGTCATTGCTATCACCCCGCCCGAAAACGGTCACCGGGTTCAAACGTTGGGGTTCGTCCCCCGGTGCTCTGCAGAACGCCTAGTCCCGATCATAGGCCCACTGGTTTTGCACAGCAATGGAGCCGTTCGAGGCTGTGCGGAGAAAGTGCCAGGGGCTCCGACGCCTCAGAGTCGGTACTGGTTGTTCTCGTCGGCCGAGACGTCATTGCGCTGAGGCGACTGTGAGTCGTCGGCCCCGTCGGCGGAATCGTCTGCTGCGTCTCCTGTCTCTGCGGTCTCTTCCGGTTCCTTGCCTTCGAGTGCGTCGACGGACATTCCGGGTTCACCGGTGGGAGGCGATTCGAGAGAGGACCCGCCGGCGGATTCGTCGAAGTCTTCGGGATCGAGAGTCGCCGGATCGTCGATGTTCGTTTCGAGAGTCCTGTCCGCCGCCGACTCTGCGTCGTCGCCTTCTGCCGTGTCGGCTGGTTTGTCGCCAGCCTCTTCAGCAACGGTGTCGGCTGGTCTGTCGGCAGATGTTCCCGCATCGCCCGAAGCCGTCGCCACGGGAGGCAGCAGCGGTGCAGGCGGAATGTCGCCCGCTTTCGTCGTCGTTGACTCAGCCGAATCGGCCTGTGTGCCGGTGTGTGTCTGTGCGCCGGCTTGTGCCTGTGCATCGGCGTGTTCTGCCCCGCCGGTCTGCGGGGCGACAGTCGGCCGTGCAGGATACGACGGGGGCATGGGCGGCGCCGGTCGAGAAGAGTCCGTCTCGTCGTCTTCTCCCGAGCTTTCGATCGACGATTTCTCAACGGGGTCCGTCGATTCGTCAGCGGCATCACCGGCCGCCGCATCTTCGACCGACTCCGCGTCTTCAGCAGCATCGTCATCGCCGATTCCAGGAGCATCGGTCGCCTCGGTGTCCGTCGCCTCCGTGTCCGCGGATTCGCTGTCAGCCGCGCCGACCGCCTCGGTGCTGGCGGCATCGACGTTCTCACCGGTCGTCGCGGACGACCCCGGCAGGGCACCTTCGACGCCCTCGAGGCTCACCCCCGCTTCGGCGGCCAGACGCGCACGTCGCTCGGCCCGCGCCTGGGCACGTTCCTCTTCGCTTCTCTGCGGCTTCGCAGCTTCGTCCTTCGGCTTGGTCGGCCGGACGGCTTCCCAGACGAGGAGGAAGATGAGCATGGTGACGCCGACGATGACGCCCATGATGACCGAACCCCACGGTCGCGCCATCGAGAAGAAGTCGAAGATGGCGTTGAGTCCGAACATGACTGCCAGGCCGAGGATCAATGCAACCAGGAATCTCATATCCCCATTGTGCCCTGTCCCGGCCCATATGCAGACGAATGGGTCGACTTTCCCGCCGACCGATCGCCCGCGTCGCCCCTGCTCGATCAATGCTCCCCGGCCCGAAAAATGTGACCCCCGCCTCAATGCAGAGCTGTTCCATAGGTCACAATGGGGTCATGGAAACGCACCCGCAGAACCCCGCCCCCAGCTACGACGATGTCGTGGGCCGCATCGCCTCCGACCCCGAAGACTACTGGCTCGAACAGGCCACGAGCCTCATCGACTGGGTCACCGAACCGACGCGCGCCGTCGACGATTCGCATGCTCCGATCTACCGCTGGTTCCCCGACGGCGAACTCAATGTCTGCTTCAACGCCATCGACCGCCACGTCGAAGCCGGCCGCGGCGACCAGGCTGCCATCATCTACGACTCGCCGGTCACCGACACCATCCGCAGCATCACCTACGCCGAGCTGCTCGACGAAGTCTCCCGCTTCGCCCGAGCCCTGTCCGATAAGGGCGTGACCAAGGGCGACCGTGTCATCATCTATATGCCGATGATCCCCGAGGCGGCCGTGGCCATGCTCGCGTGCGCCCGCATCGGCGCGATCCACTCGGTCGTCTTCGGCGGGTTCGCCCCGAACGAACTGGCCGTGCGCATCGACGACACCGCCCCGAAGGCCGTCATCTCCACCTCCTGCGGAGTCGAGAAGAACCGTGTGCTCGAATACAAGCCGATGCTCGACGAAGCCATCGACATCGCGAAGTCCACGCCGGAGTTCACGGTCATCGTCCAGCGCGAAGAGCACCGCTGCGAACTCGGCGAGACCGATTTCGACTATGCGACCCTGCTCGACCGGACACCGGAGGGCATCGCCCCGGTCACCGTCAGGGCCACCGACGAGCTCTACGTCCTCTACACCTCCGGCACCACCGGCAAACCCAAGGGCATCGTCCGCGACTCCGGCGGCTACGCCGTGGCCGGTGCGTTCTCGATGCCCGCGCTCTTCGACCTCCACCCCGGTGACACAATGTTCACCGCTTCGGACGTCGGCTGGGTCGTCGGACACACCTACATCGTCTACGCACCGCTGCTGGCGGGCGTCACCTCGGTGCTCTATGAGGGCAAGCCCGTGGGCACCCCGGACGCCGGCGCCTTCTTCCGCGCCATCGAGCAGCACGAGGTCAACGTTCACTTCACCGCCCCGACGGCCATGCGCGTGGTGCGCAAGGAGGACCCGAACGGGGATCTGATGAAGAAGTACGATCTGTCCAGTCTGCGTGCGGAATTCCTCGCCGGTGAGCGGCTCGACCCCGACACCTACGAATGGACGACGAAGACCCTCGCCGAGGCGACCGGACGCGACATCCCCGTCGTCGACAACTGGTGGCAGACGGAGACCGGCTGGCCGATTGCGGCGAATCCGCTGGGACTCACCCGGTTCCCGCTCAAACCCGGCTCCCCGACGAAGCCTGTACCCGGTTACCAGGTCGCCATCCTCGACCCGAGCGGCCAGCCCGTGGCCGCAGGGGAAGAGGGGCTCATCGTCATCAAGCTGCCGCTGCCTCCGGGCACCATGGCCACGGTGTGGGGAGACGACGACCGGTTCATCTCCTCCTACCTCGCCGCCTTCGACGGCTACTACCTCACCGGCGATTCCGGTTACCTCGACGAGGACGGATACGTCTACGTCATGGGGCGCACCGATGACGTCATCAATGTCGCTGGACACCGACTGTCGACGGGCATCATCGAAGCAGTCGTCGCCTCTCACCCGGCCGTGGCCGAGGCCGCCGTCATCGGCGTCAATGATGAGGTCAAGGGGCAGATTCCGCGCGCTCTCGTCGTGCTCGGCGACTCCGCCGAGGAGGCCGATCCGGCCACGGTCATCGACGAACTCGTGGCGTTGGTCCGCAAGGAGATCGGTCCTGTGGCCGCGTTCAAGCGTGTCGACATCGTCCCGGGCCTGCCGAAGACCCGGTCGGGCAAGATCCTGCGCAAGACCATGCGCGAGATCGCCGACGGCGCCGAGAATCCGGCGGTGCCGTCGACGATCGAGGACCGCGCAGTGCTCGACGACCTCGAAGGCGTGCTCGCTCGCGGGTGAGCCACCCGGGCGGGTGGTTCGCCTGGGGCGGGTGAGCAACCCGGTCAGATACTGATCTCCGAATCGTCGAGATCATCAAGGTTGCCCCCGTCAGAGAGGAGTTCCTTGTAGGCGCGAAGCCGTTGTGAGTCGATCTCCGTGTTCGTCACACCACGCTTCCAATAGCCGAAGACGGCGACGTCGTCCTTCTCCAGGCCGACTTCCTTCCGGAAGTGCTTTCTGATCTCACGCATTGCATCGCGTTCCCCGGCGGCCCAGACAACGTGGTCCTCAGGTGATTCGAGCATCCGTGCATGGGCAGAGAGCCCGGTCGCCGATCCCGGCACTACGGTGAGGACTTCGAGGCCCGGTGGGCATTGGAGTTCGGCCACAGCCACCTCGTCATCCGATTCGATGACCGCTGTGCCCTGCACCCCTGTCGGCCAATGCTTGACCATCGCAAAGAGTGCCGGGATCGCGGTCGAATCGAGAAAGAGCGCCGCTCTCCGCCCCTTGGCCTCAGGCACGATGAAGTGTTGCCTGGGCCCGCGGAAGGCGATCACCGTGCCGATACGCGCATTCCGTGCCCAACGCATCATGGGACTCGACTCGCCGTGCAGCACGACATCGACGACGATTTCAGCGGAAGCGGCCGAGAATTCACGGATCGTGTAGATCCGCGAAGCATCGTCAAAGTCCTCTCCGAGCTCCATTCTGATAGTCACGTTCGGGCTCGCCCACGCAGGGTCATCCGCTCCGGACTCCAGACGAGCTGTGAATCGCAGCAGGCGCTCGGACGGATACTCCAACCGAGTGACCGTCGCTCTCGAGTCGTGAAGATTGCGATCGTGGTCCGCTCCGCGCAGCGCGGCCTCTTCGCTTCTGTTGTTCGCCGAGGCTCGCCGGGCATCGTCGGTCAGTGTTCGTGTGCTCGTTTCATGTGCCATTTCAGTTCCTTTCGCTGATGGTCAGGGAGCGTTGTTGATGGACAGGGTGCGTCAACGGGTGGTCAGAAGTGCCTTCGTCCTGTTGCGAATCGCTGCGTCGTCGCGGAATGATGAGGGGCCGGCCAGTTTCGGGATCGGTGTGAACCAGTGCCTGAAGGTCGAATACCTCAGCGAGGAGATCGGGAGTGAGCACGTCTGTGGGCGCGCCGGCGGCCCGGAGACGACCGTCTCGCATGGCCAGAATGTGTGTGGCGTAGCGGGCCGCGAGGTTGAGATCATGCAGCACCGCGATGAGGGTCCGCCCTTGCTCATTGAGATGTGCACACAGGTCGAGCACTTCGAGCTGATGCGCGATGTCGAGGTACGTGGTCGGTTCGTCGAGGAGCATGATGGGCGTCTCCTGGGCCAGCGCCATGGCGATCCACGCGCGTTGGCGCTGACCACCCGAGAGTTCTCCGAGAGGAGCGGCCCGCAGCGAGGTCATTCCCACTGAATCCAGCGCCGATTCGACAGCCACTTCATCGTCGTTCGACCACTGCCGCAGCAGAGACTGGTAGGGGAACCGCCCGCGCGCCACGAGATCGAACACGCTGACGCCGTCGGGCGCACCCGTCGACTGGGGCAACAGAGCAATCTGACGAGCCAGGCGCCGAGGCGGCATCTTCGCAATGCTGGCTCCGCCCAGGGTGACCACACCGTTTTTCCAGGGGACGAGACGACCGATCCCCTTGAGCAGGGTCGACTTCCCACAGCCGTTGGGGCCGATGATCACGGTGAATCCTCTGTGCGGAATGTTCGCCGAGAGATCGATGACGACGTCGCGCACCCCGTAGCCCAGGCGCAGACTGTCGACCCTCAGCTGCGCCGTCTGCTCTATGCGATCTGCACCCATGTTGTGGGGATTCTGGTGTGGCATCGGAGTTCCTTTCACTGGGAAGTTCACAGTCGTCTCGCCAGCAGCCAGAGGAGATAGAGTCCTCCGAGGACACTGGTGACGAGGCCGACAGGCGTCTGCAGACCGATCTCGAGTTCCTGGGACAGCAGGTCGGCACCGGACAGCAGGAAAGCACCGCACAAACTGGGAAGGAAGATTCCCACCTGAGTGCTGCGGGCCAGGCCGCGAGCGATCTGAGGGGCGGCCAAAGCGATGAAGGCGATCGGTCCGGCCGCGGCTACAGCAGTGCCGACTAAGATGACAGCGACGATGAGAGTGGTCAGACGCAGCCGTTCCACGCGGACTCCCAGCGACGCAGCGGCTTCCTCACCGAGTTCGAGCACCGACAGGCGACGAGCCAAGGGAATGAGGGCGGGCAGCAGGGCAAGAGCGGTTCCGAATGTCAGCACGACGTGTGACCAGCCGCGTCCGGTGAGGGATCCCGCTGTCCATTGCTGCAGAGCCTGGGCGTCGGAGAAGTCGGCGCGAACGATCACTGCGTCGGTGACAGCCGTGAGAAGGGCCGCTGTCCCGATGCCCATGAGCACCAGACGCAGCCCACCTGTTCGGGAGGATCTTCTGGCCAGCAGGTAGACGCCGAGTGCCGCTGCCATCCCGCCCAGCACGGCGAACAGTCCTGTGGTCCAGACAGTCGAAGTGAAGAATGCGATGTGGATGGCCGCCGCGGCCGCCGCTCCGGCGGTGAATCCGATGACATCGGGCGAACCGAGCGGATTTCGGGTCAGAGATTGGAACAGCGACCCTGCAGCGGCGAGAGATCCGCCGACTGCGCAAGCGGTGAGGAATCGAGGAAGCCGTCGCTGCTGAACGCTGCGCACCAACTGTTCGGATCCGTCACCCCATATCGCCTTCACCGCCCCGACGGCTCCTTCCTGCGGTCGGCCCAGATAGAGCCCGAGCACAGCCAGGCCAATGACGGCAGCAAGTAGGAGAAAGCCGACGACGATGCTGCGGCGGTCGATGCGCAGCGATATCGCCCCGAGTCTGAGAACGACAGCCCTCCTGACGGAACCGCTGGGCTGCAGTCCAGCGGGCGCGATGGGTGTTTGGCTGCGGCGCGCGTTCTCTGATTCTGGGTAGGTCTGACGTGAGGCCGCTGAAGTGAGAGAGCCCCTCATCCCAGTCCTCCTCTGCGCACGACCATGATGAAGACGGGCGCGCCGATGATGGCCAGTGAAATGCCGGTCTGGACTTCGCTCGGAGCCAGGACCACCCGGCCGGCCACATCGGCTGCGAGCACGAGGGCGATACCGACGACGATGGCACACGGCACCATGCGCGCATGCGTTGGGCCGACGATGATTCGGACGATATGAGCGCTCATCAGACCGACAAAGCCGATCGGTCCTGCGGCTGCCGTCGCCGCTCCTGCGAGCACGATCACTGCGAGAGCGGCGAGCGCACGGGTGAGTCCGACTCGTGCACCGAGCCCTTTGGCTGTTTCATCTCCGAGCGCGAGGACGTCAAGTGACCGGACCAGTCCCAGCCCGAGCAGGAGGCCGACAACGATGAAGGGAGCGACAGACAGTGTGACGTCAAGCTGCCGCCCTTGCAGCGTACCGACCACCCAATAGCGGAACTTCAGAAATGTCGACTCGTTGTTGATCAGCAGAATGCTCGTCACTGCACCGACCGCCATCGCGAAGGCAGCTCCGGCGAGAGCCATCCGAACCGGAGTCGCCGCACGTCCACGAGTAGTGCCGAGGGCGTAGACGATGATAGCAGCGAATCCAGCGCCGAAGAGCGCCCACCACACCGTGGCTTGGGTGCCCGCCACTCCGAAATAGGCGATTCCGACGACCACCGAGACCGAGGCTCCCGCATTGATTCCCAGCAGTCCCGCATCGGCCAGAGGGTTTCGCGTGACGGTTTGCATGAGCACCCCCGCGACGGCGAGAGCTGCTCCGACCGCGATGCCGAGAGCCAAGCGCGGAATCCGCGAATTCCAGATGATGACATGATCAGGATCGGTGAGATCTGGTCTGCTCAGCGCACTCAGCACGCGACTGATCTCAATGTAGTGGGAACCGACTGCGACCCCGAGTACCGCGGCGACGACGATGACACACGCACAGATGAGCAGGAGCACACTCGCCCGTGTCCCATTGACCGGTTCATTCGTTGTGTTCGCGGAGTCCGTGCGGCTGTTGTTCAGCGTGGTCGCAAAGGTCGCCGCAGACGTCATTTCGTGGCACCAAAGCTGTCCACGAGGTGTTCGACTGTTCGCTTCGCGCTGTAGTAGTCGAGCCGGAATGATTCATCGCCTGCGGAGAACACCTGCTTGTTCTTCACCGCGGGGATGTTTGAAAGCAGAGGATCCGAGGTGAAGGACTCGATTTCATCATCGGCGGAACTGGCAGGGGTGACGAAGATCGATTTCGACTCGGAGAATGCCTTCGGCAGGTTTTCGGGACTCACCATAGCGACTCCGTCCTTGAACGTGGCAGTGTCCTCCGGGACATCCGCGTAGTCGATGCCGAGGCTGGTGAATAGCTGGCCTTGGGCCGTGTCTTTGGAAAAGGCCCAGACACCTTCGGACCCGAGGTAGACAAGCGCGGTCACCGGCTGCTGTGGAATCTCGATCTTCTCGGCTTGAGCGTCTACCCAGTTCTCGTAGTCGTCGATCACTGACTTCGCGGCGTCTTCGTGACCGACTACGCTGCCGAGTTCCGTTGTGACCTCCTGCCAGTCCTTCGTGCCGTAGTCGATGAGAACTGTGGGTGCGATATCGGAGAGCTGGTCGTAGGCTTCGGCCACAGAATCTGCCGCGTTCACAGATCCGATGATGAGATCCGGTTGCAACTCGTCGACGGCGTCGAGGTCGAGTTCGAGATTTTCGTAGGCCACCTCCACGCCGCGATCGTGCGCGACGTCAGCCCACTGCGAGAAGAAGCCCACGTCGTCGACTAGTGTGCTCGGCAGCGCGGTCGCGGTCGCAGTAACCGGTGCGTCGATCGCGAGCAGAGAACCGGTCAACGACGGGGAGGTCGAAACGATCGTCAGCGGTTCGGTATCGATCTCAGTTGACCCCGCTGCGTGTTCGACGGTGCGGGGCCATTCGCCCGTTCCGCCCGCAGAAGTTTCATCAGAGTCAGGCTGGGGAGAAGCGCAGCCTGCGGCTGCGATCATCAAGGGGATCACGGTCAACGCGAGCGCAGCATGAATCCGGCTAACGAGCATGGGAGGACTGTCCTTCGGTCAGAGATTTCGGGCACCGACTGGTCTCGATGCCGGTCGGCAACTCGGCCGACTGCCGAATAGCTTAGGGTTGCCTCATCATCAGTTTCGTGCCGAAAGCGACATCTTCTTGCCAGCAGAGTCCCGACAGACCTCTTCGCCCGCCATCCTCGATCCCGATGGGCTGCCCGCCGCCGCCATGGAGATCGCACACCTGCCTGCACCGCTGCTCTTCTGGGTCGTACACGGGCAGGCGGATGTGCGCATCGACGGAAGCGATTGGTCGCTTGGCGCCGACGAAGCGGTGCTCATCCCAATCGGAGCCACCGTTTCCGCCAATACTCAACGCGGGTCGACTGCTGTTCCGACGTGGCTCCCCGGCACCGAGGTGCCCACGATCAAGCATTTCAGCCTCCCCCGCGAATGGGAGCCGATCGTCTTGTCTCGCTTCGCGGCGGGCCTTGGCTACCTGCGCCCAGTCGAAGATTTCGGCGAACTCCCGCTCCCGCTGAGAGTTGCCGAGTCTGCAGAGTCGAGCCAGAGGATTCCTCCGATGCCGGTCGATGAGGACCTCAACCGGCTGGCTCGATTCCTCCTCGCCTATCCGAGCGCTCCTCACACTCTCGGCGAACTGGCGAGTTCATTGAGCCTGAGCCCGCGCACTCTCCAACGCAGATTCCAAGGTGCGACAGGAATGACGTTCTCCGCCTGGCTCACCTTGGCGCGCGTCTGCGCATCGCTGGATCTGCTGGCCACGGATCTGAGCGTCGAACACATTGCCCACCGTGTCGGGTTCGCTGATCCCAGCGCGTTCTCCCGCGCATTCCGACGAATCATGGATCAGAGCCCGAGAGAAGCGCGGCACCGTCTCCGACAGAGCGACCGAGATCGCGCCGACGATGCCCGAACACCCACATTCCCTACGCTCCCTGTTTCCCGGGAAGGAGGAGAGCAGAGCAGGACGGCACCGGTTCCGCGCCTGTTGCCGACGCAGACCTGGCCCAGAGTCAACGGCTCGCATGTCGCGATCTGGGTGTATCGAGGCACCGTCGACGTCACAGTCGATGCCCGACATAAGGTCCTGCACCGTGGCGAGGCACTCATCCTTCCAGCGAGCACCCATCACGAGGTCAGGGCGAGAGAGGACTCACTCGTTCTCCCACTGGGCTATCGCCCCACCGGTCGTTTACCTGCGACGACCAAACATCTGCAGGTCCATCGCTTCCGTCCCGAGACCAAGGCAGCCCTCCTCCACGGGATCGTCAGCACCTATACGGCCCTTCGCCCAAGGGTCCCTGTCGCCAACTCTCTCTTCGATCATGTCGCACTTCATACGATCGACACTGGCGACGGGGCTTCTGCTCACCTACCTGATACGAGCAGTTCGATCACCGCACTGCTCAGCTGCTTGGCGAGAAACCCGCATGCCCCGTTCCCCGCTGCATACTGGGCAGACAGGCTCGGCATGTCAGGACGCGAGTTCCACCGTTCAGTCCGCATCGCAACCGGAGTCCCCTATCCGACGTGGCGCAGAGTATCTCGAATGACCTTTGCCCGCGAGGCTCTGCTGCGCGGGGTGCCGGCGACGTCGGTGGCTCAACAGACCGGCTATTCGCAGCTCTCCAGCTTCAGCCGGGCCTTCAGCGCAACGTTCGGCGCCCCGCCGCGACATTTGGCCTCGTTGTCCAGGGCAGACCGAAACTCTCTGCCAGAAGGGCCCCCGGCTCTCCGCGCTCGGAGAGCGGAGCAATTCGGCCCTTCTGGTCACAGCAGACGTTGAGAGCACCGAGGAGACTGCCGAAGCTGGGTCAACGAGAGCTTCGTCGAGTGCGCGGCTCGGTCAGGAATTGCGTCCTTGTTCGAAGCCCGCGGCGAATCCCCGCTCGAAGGCCTCCTGGACCTCCTGCTCGCGGCTGCGGCGCTCATCGGCCCAACCGAAGGGGTCGAATCCTCGTCGGCCCGGACCGAATCCGGGACCGAAGCTCGGGCCGAACCCGCGTCGTCCGCGGCCTCCTGAACGGCGGCCGTCACGATCGCCGCGCCCTCCGTGGGGTCCGTGAGCCTCGTGACGGTCAGAACCGCCTCGGTGACCGTCATCATCATGGGGGCGTCTGCGGTCATGCGGTCCTTCGTGGCCATCCGAGTCGTCTCCGCATCCCTCGGGGCCGAAGTTCTCAACGATCTTCGACAGCGAGGCCTTGAGGTTCTCGAACTCTTCGGAGGTGAGCACCTCTTCGATGCGATCGCCGACTCCGTCGCGCATATCGCGGAAGCGCTGGCGCAGCTCTTCGGGATCGATGTTCTTCGACGGCCCCCATCCGCCCCGGCCGCGCGGCGGGCCATAGGTCACCGGCTCTTCCGGATAGGCGGCGCCGTCGGCGACCACCTCATCGGCATCCCAGCGGCGGCGGCCTCGCCGCAAGCGCCCGAGGTCGCGAGGGTCGAAACCGGAATCGGCAGCGGCTGAGCGGAACTCGCGGCGCAGCACGTGGCTGAACTCGCGAAGCAGCTGCGGCAGATCGGCATCGGAGTCATCGTCCTTACCTGCGCGGGCATCGTCATCGCTCGCGGGGTCTCCGGTTACGGCCGTGTCATTGTCCGTCGCATCGCCCTGATTCGCCCCCTCGGCACCATCGGCATCGAGGCCCGAGGCATCGGTGTCGGTGTTCTCGCCAGTGTTCAGTGAGCCCTCCTGGTGGTCCGCACCTGTTGCGTCGGCGCCTGCGGGCGGGGTGGTGACGTCGTCATTGTCATCGTTGAAGTCGTTGTGGGCAGTCATGTCATCTCCTTTAGTTGTCATCTGACATGTACATGCAGAATGACATGCAACAGAGGAACATGTCAAGTAACATGTAAAATCGAATCATGAGCACGAACGATGACATTCAGGCGATCGCCGAAGCGCTCACTCGCCTGCAGTGGCGGCGCGGCTCCGGCGGTCCGCGGGGTTTCGGACCTTTCGGAGGTTTCGGTGAGCACGGCGAGCGCGGGGGCTTCGGTGAACGCGGAGGTTTCGGGGGCGGTCGGCACCCGGAGGACTTCCCTTTCGGTGGCAAACGTCATCCCGGCGGACCGTTCGCCGCTCACGGTCGCGGGCGTGCGCTCATCCGTCTGCTCATCTCCCTCGTCCAGGCAGGCACGGCGCTGGGGGTCAGCGCTCTCGGTGATGCGATCGGCGTCGACCAGCCGCGCGCGTCCCGACTTGTGTCCCAAGGTGTCGAGCTCGGATTTCTGCGTCGCGAGGCCGACCCTGATGATGCGAGACGCACCCTCATCGCGCTGACGGACAAGGGTCGTGTAATCACCAACAGGTTCCGCGGTGCTCAGCGTGAGAACGTCGATCAGGCGCTGAGCGCATTCACCGAAGACGAGAGGGCGCAGCTGGCATCACTGCTCACGCGTTTGGCCGACGCTTGGCCGAAGTGACCCGGCCGCTCGGGTCTTCGATGGTGAGACTCGGGCTGCGGCTCAGCGTTCGGCGAGCTGTTTGAGCCTCTTGAGTGAGGCGAGCAGATTCGCCACCGTCGTCGACTGCGCCCGAGACAGGCGCTGCGGATCGCGCAGCTTCGTCCAGTCGTAGATATGGCGAACGAGGACTGAGCCTCCTCCGATCGGTTCGATCTGCCACACCCACTTCTGTCCGAAAGGCTCTCCCCCGACCTCGGACGGCTTCCAGGCGATGAGCCGCCCCTCTTCGAAGTCGACGATGTGGTTCTCCCGGTCGACGCCTTTGGTCAGGGTCGTGATGAAGGAACCGCCTGTCCCACGCACTCGCTGTCCCTCGACGGCCGACCCGAGGTTGTCGTTGCCGTCCCATTCCGGCTGCCGACGCGGATCGGCGATGAGTTCGAACACCGCTTCGGCCTGCGCTGAGATTTCGATCTCGGCGGTGATTAACTTGAGAGCCGGGTCGATCGAATCGAAGACGGAAGCATCGGGGATCTGGTCGGTCATGGAGTCCTGCCTTCGTGAGTGTTCCGACCTCGGCGTCGAGGTGAGATGCGGAGTAGTTCGGACACGGTCAGAATACACGGGTCCGCAGCGTCAGTCCTCGAGGGCTCGGTCCTGCCGTTCTGCGCGGAGTGCGGCCGTGCTGAAGCGGGTGAACATCCGGGAGGAGTCGCTCGACAGCGACAGCAGCACGGCGACCTGCATGGCGATCGTCATCAGCGCATACGTGTTCGTCGCCAGGTCACGGTCGCCGGTGAAGTAGTTCGTCATCGACACGATCACGGAGATCGTCGAGAGAGTGAGGATCCACAGTCTGGCCCGGTTGCTGCCGCGGAACACCGACGCCGAGGCGATGACCTGCAGACACCCGATGAGGAGGCTGACTCCGATGAGCACACCCGCGACGATGCGCGTGGCCGTGTCGTCGCTGAGTGCGGCGATGTCCGAGCTGTAGCCGACGACTTCAGTCCGCAGTCCGTTCCAGTCGAGGAGCGTGGTGATCACATCCCAAGCCTGGAAGATCAGGAGGATGAGCACGAGCGCCGCCCCCACGACTGTCTGCAGCGGTCGCTGCCGCCACAGAGTCTTCGTCACTTCGGAGACCGATCGTGATTCGGAGTAGATCTGGGTGGCGTCGAGTGCCAGCTCCAAGCGTTCGGGGTAGTCGTCGTCATCAGCGACGACTTCGGCGAGGTCGACGATCGGCAGGTGCCCGTCGGTGATGATCGCGTCCCCACCACCGTTGCGGGAGTGGTAGCCGGTCGAGAAGTCCTTGATCCGGTCCACGGTGATCGAGTCGTCTGCGGCTGTGACGGAACTGACGATGTGGTCGCGTTCGACGTCGGTCTTCTCTTCGATCTTGTGTGTGAACTGCAGGGTGAACAGTGAGATCCCGACGGCTTTGTCGTAGGTGCCCGCGGCCAGCCAGTCGGCCTGGTGTCCGCCGGGCATGAGCCAGCCGCTCGGACACTTCCAGAAGCGCACGTGGTGGCGCTGGCCCGGATCACCGTCGACCTCCTGCTGGTACGCGAAGTCCTGTCGCCTTCCGAACAGGAGCAGCGGTGACACCGGTGCCTGCGGGTAGCTGCGCTTCGTCACCGTCGAGCGGATGATCTCCCAGGTCGACGCCGGCGTGATGCTGTCGGCGAGGGTCCACCCGGCCGCCCTCATCGCGTGGTGGATCTGCGCTTCCTCACCACGCCAGGCAAGGTTGACCGGGTCGCCGAGCAAGCCGTCGGAAGTGCGGGTGCGGCCGATGAAGTAGTTCGGCACGTAGATCTGGGAGAGGATGCGGTGCAGCCTGGGCAGCGCAAGGTAGGACACAACGCCCCAGAAGACGAGCAGGGTCAGCACCTGCCACCACCCGAGGCTGAATCCCTTGAGCAGGATCAGCAGCGCCAGCCAGGTCGAAGCCGCCCCGCCGAAGAGGAAGAACAGATAGTCGAGGATCCCGGTCGGTGTGAAGTGGTGACGACGGTAGACGAATGAATGCTTGAGCCGCCTCTTCTGCCCGCTCGGCGCATCTGCAGCGCCCGATCCGTCCCTCATTCCTGCCGAAGTCATGGGTGCCAGTTTAGACAATCGGTTTCACCCGCCGGAATGCGGAGAACCCGAATTCCCCTCGCCGAGGCGGCCCGTCCGTCGCCTCAGCTCCGCGGCGGCCGTCGCGGCCACCTGTCGATCATCGTCCTCGGCCAGCTGTGCGAGCAGCTCTGTCACCTGCTTCCGATGCGGCTTCGCCATGTCATGGTCCGGCTGGACCTGGCCGACCGGTTCATCGGCGATCTCGATGAGGACCTGCAGGGCACGGAAACGCTCGTTCGGCCGATGTGACCGGGCAGCCCGGTGCAGCTCGGCCATGATATCGGCGGAAGCCGTCGAGCCGGCGACGACGAATCCGGCGAGCGCCTCGGCGGCGTCGATGTCTCGAGGACCATTCATCGCGATCGTCAGCAGTTCGGGGATCGCCGCCGTGTCATCGAGTCCGGCCAGCGCGAAGGCGCAGAGTCCTCTCACCTCGTCGTCCTCATCATCGAGACGCGACCGCAGGGCGTCACGGATCTCCTCGACCGCCTCCTCGCCGAGTTCCTCACGCCCGGTCGTGCGGCGGATCTCATCGAGTGCTCGAATCGCCCGGATCCTCACAGCGGCGGACGGATCGTCGACTCCGGTCAAGAGCGGCGAAACGGCGGCGGAACCTGCCTGAGCGAGGGCCCATCGCATGGCTCCGGCCGCATTGGGTGCGGGTTCGTCGAGGACGGCCGAGGAGAGCGCTTCGATCGGCACGCTGCCGTCGATCCCTCCGCCCAGGGCGGCCTTGTGGCGTTGGATGACATCGGCGGATTCGAGAGAGCGCATGAGATCGATGGTCCACAGCAGCGCCTCGGGATCGGTTCGGCCGAGCCGGTCGGTGCGCTCGAGGTGCGCGAGCAGGCGCTCTTCGGCATCGATGCGTTCGCGCGTCTTGGCGATGAGGTCGCCGAGCAGCCGCGTCGTGTCGAAGCTCGGATCGTCGAGCACCTCTCGGACCTCGGCAAGACTCATGCCGAGTCGGCGCAGGCCCTCGATGTGGAAGATCCGTCCGATGTCGGCATCCGAATACTCGCGGTATCCGGCGGATGTCCGCTCACTGGGCTCGAGCAGACCGATGGATTCGTAGTGCCGCAGCATCCGCGCGCTGACGCCGGAGCGCCTGGCCACCTCGCCGATGCGCATATCCACCTCGCTTCGTTTGTCACTATAGGTTCATCCGCGTAGCTTCGGCGCGCGTTCAGGACCCGTTTCGGAGGTGCTCGCTTGGAGGAACCCCTCGGAGGAAGGAGTCCGAGCCTCCGGTCCGGTGTCGTCGAGCTTGCCCCACTCGACGACACCGGATCGGCCGGCACTTCCCTGAGACCGGCCTAGACCGAAGCCTCGGACCCCAGTGCGACCACTCGCTTGGCTGCGTCCAAGGCGTGGGCGAAGCCGGCATCCGGGTCATCGAACATGTCCCGGGTCGCCATGGCGTGAGCCCGCACTGTGTCGTCCTCTGCTTGAAGCCTCTCATCGACCACTGACACGAGATCCTCACCGAGGGCCACGATCGCCCGGCTGAGGCTCTTCTGCATCTCGACATCCCCTCGCCCCAGCTGCGTCACCAGGGCCGATGTGAGATCCTGTCGGTCTTCACCGGGCACCAGAGCGACGGCGGATCGCCACGCACTGCGGGCCACCTCGGTGTCGGGGTGGGCGATGAGACGGCGACCGATTCGGGACGGATCCATGGCCGGCCACGCGCGGGCGTCACCGATCTTCGACAGCGTGTGCAGGGACTGGCTGATCGCCTGCGGCCTGTCGGAGTCGAGTTCGGCGATGAGGCGCGGGACGGTGTCGTCTGCCGGCAGCCTGGTCAGCGCCCAGGTGAGCATGTCGCGGACGAAGAAGTCCGGTTCGATGCGGCACCGGTCGATGAGGACCTCGAGGTATTCGGGATCGGCGCGGGTGCCCGCTTCCATGGCGGCCTGCAGACGCTGCTGCGAGTGCGGACCGCCCAGTGCCTCGACGAGCCGGTCGTCGGTCTGATGTGTTCGG
The DNA here is from genome assembly GCF_051351055.1 of Brevibacterium sp. FAM 27836. Classification (NCBI taxonomy): domain Bacteria; kingdom Bacillati; phylum Actinomycetota; class Actinomycetes; order Micrococcales; family Brevibacteriaceae; genus Brevibacterium; species Brevibacterium sp. FAM 27836. The sequence continues at coordinate 2,107,440 of NZ_CP195711.1, read as the reverse complement.
CGATTGTCGTGTGGAACGGTCATGGTCTCCACCTCCTGTCCCTTCAGTGAAGACCTTCACATCGTGTCAAGGTCAAGCGTTCGAGACTCATTTCGGGTATTCTCGTCCGCGTCCGGACGCAACGGCGACCGCTCCGGACTCCTCCTCGTGACTTCGGTCCTCACCCGACCGCGCCTTCAGGCATCGCCGCCCACCGAATGGCCCGTCACCGTGACCTCACTGTGACAAACAGCTCGGCCTGGACTCATGCAGCCTTAAGTTTGTTGCACTATTGTTATATACATGCCTCGTCTGACATCATCTCGCAAGGGCCGCCGGTCCGTGCTTACTGGTGCCCTGATTGGGCTCGGAGCGGCAGTGATGGCCCTCGTCGTCGCCGCCGTCATCATCGTCAACTCCCCCGTTTCGTTCGGGTCCACGAAGATCAGGCAGATGCAGATGGCGTCCGTCGGCCAACTCAATGAACAGCAGATCGACAATGCCCGCCTCATCATCGGCGTCGGCCGCGGTGCCGACTTCGACGACCAGGCGATCCGCATCGCCCTGATGACCGCGCTGCAGGAGTCCTCGCTGCGTAACCTCGACGCCGGGGATCGCGATTCCGTCGGCCTGTTCCAGCAGCGACCGTCCCAGGGCTGGGGCGAACCCGAACAGCTCACCGATCCCGTCTACGCCGCGAAGGCGTTCTACGGCGTCAATCCGGAGGTCGAGAACCCCGGACTCGACCAGATCGACGGCTGGCACATGATGTCGCCGACCGAGGCGGCCCAGTCCGTGCAGCGTTCCGCCCTCCCCGACGCCTACGAACAGTGGGAGTCTCTGGCCGATGATCTCCTCGGTTCGCAGAACGACGTCGAAGCCCTCGACTGACACCGCCCCTCACACCGAGTACGACCCTGTCGGCCCTGTCGCGGTCCGCATATCGGGTGGCCGGGCCGCTTGTCCGGTAATCTGCACTCATGGCGTCCATTCCCGATTCCGTTCCCGTCAACGACGAGGTCGAGCAGCTGCTGCTCAATCCCGAGGACAACCTCGAAGCCATCACCGAAACCGCCGACCTGTTCAAGGCCCTCGCCACACCCTCACGGCTGAAGATGCTGCTCGTCCTCACCCACGGTGAGGCGACGGTGACGCACATCGTCGAATCGACCGGCCTGTCCCAGCCGCTGGTCTCCCAGCACCTGAAATTCCTCCGCGGCCTCCACCTCGTCGGCGTCAACCGCATCGGACGCGAAGCCTACTATTCGCTCAAGGACGACCACGTCGCCCACATCATCATCGACGCCATCGCCCACACGATCGAGGCGCACGAGCACTGAACTCCGCTCAGCGCCGGCGTCTCTTCGTCAGCGCTTCCGGTCCTCCACCGACGACCCAGACGATGGCGGCGACGAGCACCGCGCCCACCCATTGCCCCGGCTGCAGCCGTTCCCCGGCGATGAGCGAGCCGAGCACAACAGCCGACAGCGGCTGCAGCAGCATGAGCGCCGCGGTCGTCGGCACAGGCACCAACGGGCTCGAGATGCTCAGCAGCACCCACGACAGAGCCTGGCCGCAGACGGCGAGCGCGAGCATCCACGCCCAGCCGTCCCACCCGAGATCGAAGTCGAGGCCGCCCAGGGCGAGTCCGGCGACGGCCGTCATCACTCCCGCGGCGATGGTGCCGATCTCAACGGGAGCGACGACGAACTTCGGCGCGACCTTCCGGCTGTGGTGGATGCCGAAGATGTAGACGCCGTAGAGCACACCGGACAGCACTCCGAAGATCGCGCCCCTGGTCGGATTCGCCGCGGCTCCGTCGACACCGAAGACGCCTCCGGTGAGCAGCATGCCGATGATCATGAGCGGCACACAGCCGATGAACAGCCATCCGGGCCGGCTTCCTCCGAAGATCCACACGAGCGCGGGGAAGACGATGACCTGCACGCTGATGAGCACGGTGGACACGCCGAGTCCGGCGTCGAGCACGCTTTGGGCCCAGAGGACGTAGTCCAGTCCCAGTGCGGCACCGGAGACTCCGGCGATGAGCAGCGCCTTAGGCGGCACCTTCCCGTGCCTGCGGACCTCGAGGACGGCCAGCGGCGCGAGGACGACGACGGCGATCCAGCAGCGGAGGAAGGCCGCGGTGGGGGCGGTCGCCTCGGCGAGGATGACGAACAGACCCGCTGAGCCCAGCAGCACGGCGGCGATGATGATGCCCAGGGTCGGCAGCGCCCGTGGGGCGGGGGTCTGAGCTCCCCGGTTCACCTCGGCGGAGCTCATCCCATGAAGTCGAGGATGCGGTCGATGGCCTCGGCGGTCCTCTCGGCACCGACGGCCAAGGACAGACGCACCGAGCGGGGGCCGTTGACTGTGTCGAAATCGTCTCCCGGGGCCAGCGCGACGCCGGTGGCTTCGAGCACCTGACCACACCACTGACCGGCGGTGTCGAGACCGGCCCGGTCGAGGATCTCGTCGATGCGGGCGTACATGTAGAACGCTCCGTCGGGCGGGGCCATCTCACCGAAGCCGAGGTCGGACCGTGCGCTCAGGACGTGCTCGCGGGCACCGGCGAAAGAGGCCACGGCGGCCTCGCATTCGGCATACGATTCTTCGGTGAATCCTGCGACCGCGGCGTACTGGGCTGGCACCGGGGCACACAGCGAAAGGTTTCCGGTCACGTTCTGCGCGGGTGAGATCAGGGCTTCGGGCAGGATCGCCCAGCCCAGACGCCACCCGGTCATGCCCCAGTACTTGGAGAACGAGGAGATGACGATCGCATTGTCGTCATGGGCCAGGGCGGTCTCGCCGCGGGTGCCGATGTAGGTGATGCCGTGGTAGATCTCGTCGGAGATCACCTGCACCCCGTGCTCGCGGCACCAGTCCATGAGCTTCCCGAGCGCTTCGGCACCGATCATCGTCCCTGTCGGATTCGCCGGTGAGGCGAGCATGAGGCCCTTGAGCGGAGCCTCGGCGTGGGCGGCGGCGAGCAGCTCGACGCTGGGTTGGAATCCCTCGTCCGCACCGCAGTCGAGTTCGACGACCTCGCAGCCGAGCGCGGTGAGGATGTTCTTGTATGCCCCGTAGCCGGGCCGGGCCAGAGCCACTCGATCGCCGACGTCGAAGCAGGTGAGGAATGTCGTCTGGAAAGCGCCCGAGGACCCGGTTGTCACAGCGATGCGTTCTGGTGCGATGTCCAATCCGTACCAGTCTCGGTAGTGACCGGCGATGGCCTCCCGGAGTTCGGGGATGCCGAAGATCGGCGAGTAGCCGAGGCCGGTGCCGTCGCGGGCGACTTCGGCGGCACGCGCGAGCACGGGGCTCGGCGCGCCCTGAGTCGGTTCGCCCAGGCACATGGCGATCGTGTCACGCCCGGCACGCTGCATCTGTCCGACCGTGGCGACGATGCCCATCGCAGCGAAGGGGCGGACGAGCCCCGATCGGGCGGAGGCGGCAGGAACGGACGCGGCGGGAGCGGGGGTGGTGGGGGCCGCCTCGGCGGGGGTGCGGGCAGTCATCATCTCACTTCTTCTCACGCGGGTATCGCATACCCCTCATGCTAGCCCGGGTGGATCGGTTCGGGGCGAGTCGCCGAAGTGCGGGCTGCCGGGCGATACAGTGGCGTAATCACGTCCGTTCAGGCATCCGCTCACGCATCGAAGGAGATCGCAATGACCGCAGACAGCTCCGCAGCAGACACCGGTTCGGCAGGAGAGGTCCAGCTCGACAACGGCGTGTTCCGGGTGACGAAGTGGACGATCAGGCCCGACGGCGTCATTCCGATGCACAGACATGAGTACGAGTACGTCGTGGTGCCGATGGTCACCGACACGATGCTTGTGCGCAACTCCGACGGCACCGAGATCCGCGCCGAGCTCGAGGCCGGCATCTCCTACACCCGCCCCGCCGGCTCCGAACACGAGGTCTCGAATCCCGGAGGCAGCGCCGACGTCGTCTTCGTCGAGATCGAACGCCTCTGAGGCTGCGGTCGCGCGATTTCGAGTTCAGGCTCAGAAAATAGGTCGCAATCGGATACTTCGAAGCGCCAGAAGTATCCGATTGCGACCTACATTTGGCGCAGAGTGTCCGATTGCGACCATTTCTCGGCAGAAAGCGCCCTCAGTCGGGGATGTCCCAGGTGTGGACCGGGGCTCCCGTCGCCTGGTTGGCCAAGTAGGCGTCCATCATCGCCTTCAGTCCCTCGCTGCGCTCGGTCGACCCCGGGGCGCTGCCCGGCGCCAGTCGGTCGAGCATGCGCAGCTGCCAGGTCGCACCGTTGATGCGACTCTCGGCGCGGCCCTCGATGATCGACATGTATTCGTCGATGACGTCATTGTCGATGTTCAGTCGTGACAGACCGCGCCTGGCCTGGGGTGCGAGCACATCGGTGACGAGGTCGGCGACGCCGATGCGCCCGATCTTCGGCCAGGTCACACGTGCCTCGATGCCGTCCTTGGCGCAGGCGAAGAAGTTCTCCTCCGCCTCGGCGAACGACATCCGCGACCACACTGGGCGGTTCTCTCCGACGAGGAATTCGGCGAGTCCGTAGTAGAAAGCGGCGTCGGCCACCATGTCGACCGGGGTCGGACCGGCCGGCAGCAGACGGTTCTCGACTCGGATGTGGGCGCCGTTGTCACCGGAGTTGTAGATCGGCCGGTTCCACCGCCACACCGTACCGTTGTGCAGGTTGAGTTCGAAGAGCTTCGGGGCATCCGCGGCCCGGAACTCGACGAAGTCCTTGATCTCGGGCAGCAGCGGCGGGAAGTAGCGGACGTTCTCCTCGAAGAGGTCGAACACGCTGGTGATCCACCGTTCGCCGAACCACACGCGTGGGCGCACCCCCTGGTTGACCAGCTCGGGAGTGCGGGTGTCGATGGACTGGGAGAATACGGGGATCCGGGATTCGTGCCACAGCTTGCGACCGACGAACAGCGGGGAGTTCGCGCCCATGGCCACCTGCGCCGCGGCGATCGCCTGCGAGGCGTTCCACGCATCGGCGAACCGGTTCGGGGCCACCTGCAGGTGCAGCTGCATCGAAGTGCATGAGGATTCGGGGGCGATATCGGCGAACTCCGCCCTGTACCGTTCGTCCCGGCCGAGTTCGATGCGCACATACTCGCCGCGCGCATCGATGACCGAGTTGCTCAGCGCTTCGTAGCGGTTCTCTTCGGTCATCCACCTCTCGTCGCTGAGGAACTGCGTGGTCAGCGTCGGCAGGGTCCCGATCGACACGATGCTCAGTCCCTCCGCCTCAGCGGCCTTCTGCGCCTTCTCCAGACGGTGGGCGACACCGGCCTCGAGGGTCTTCAGCCCCCGCCCGGCCACCTGCAGCACCGGGTGGTTGAGCTCGAGGTTGAAAGCGCCGATCTCTGACTGATAGTCGTCGTCGAGGCGATCGAGCACGTCCTTGTTGCGCAGGCTCGGCTGGTTCTCACCGTCGACGAGGTTGAGCTCGAGTTCGAGCCCGATCGTGCCCGCCGATTTGAAATCCGCATGACGAAGGTAGGTATCGAAGAGCTCGAGATTCTCTGCAAGCTTCTCCCGATACAGTGTGCGTTCTTCCGGCGTATACCGCTTCGAGCTGACTGCCTCACCCATGGAACTAGCAAACCACAGTCGGCGGGGTTTGTGGGCGGTGATGTGCCTCGGCGTTCAGTCACGATGCGGTCAGGGAGCGGTCACGGCGCAGGTCGACCCCGGTCACACCATCCGGACACCGCCGAAAGCGACAACGGGCTCTCCGTAGAATCGAGCTATGACTTCGACCCCTGCATCCGGATTCCAGCCCACTGAACTCGTCGCTCAGGCGGACCACCGTCTGCCCGACATCCTCGCCGACATCGAACGTGTGATCTCGATTGAGACTCCTTCGAGCGACAAGGAGGCCGTGGCCACCGGGGCACGGGATTTCGCCGCACTGCTGCGCGACCGCCTCGGCGCCGAGGCGGAGCTGCTCGAGGTCGAGGGCACCGCCCACCTGCGGCTGCGTTTCGGCACCGGTCCGGCACGCGTCGTCCTGCTCAACCACCAGGACACAGTGTGGCCGCACGGCACGCTCGAGCGCATCCCCTTCTCCACCGCCGACGGGATTCTGCGGGGGCCCGGCAGCTTCGACATGCTCACCGGGGCGGTCATGAGCGTGCACGCGACCGCGATCCTGCGTGACCTCCTCGGCGAGGGCGCGCTGGAGGGCCTGTCGATCCTCATCACCGGCGATGAGGAGATCGGTTCGCTGACGTCGTCGGAGCTCATCCGCGCCGAGGCGGCCGAAGCACGGGCCGTGTTCGTCATGGAGGCGAGCGCGAATGGTGCGCTCAAACTCGAACGCAAGGGCACGAGCAACTACGTACTGAAGTTCTCGGGCAGGGCCTCGCATGCCGGACTCGAACCGGAGAAGGGGATCAACGCGGGGATGGCCCTGGCCCTGACCCTGCCGCTCGTGGCCGATCTCGCCGACGCTTCAGCCGGGACGACGGTGGTCCCGACCGTGATCAGTGCTGGAACGACGTCGAATACGGTGCCCGCCGAGGCGCGGGTGGACATCGATGTGCGCGCCCGAACCGCGGCAGAACTCGAACGCGTCGATGCGCAGATCCGCGAGTTGGCTGCGAACCCGCAGGTGGACGGCTCGTCGACCGAGGTGCTCGGCGGGATCAACCGGCCGCCGTTCGAACCCGAGCAGTCGGCGGCGCTGTTCGACCGCGCCACCTCTCTGGCGGCCGAGCTCGGGCTTCGCACACCGGAGGGCGTGTCCGTGGGTGGGGCCTCGGATGGGAACTTCACCGCCGGTGACGGCATTCCCACGCTCGATGGTCTCGGTGCCGTCGGCGATGGGGCGCATGCCGAGCATGAGCACGCCGTCATCGACGAGATCGCACCCCGCACCGCACTCCTCGCGGCTCTCATCGCCGATCAGCTCAAGGGCTGAGTCGACGCCGCGCGCACGACTGCGCGAGAGGCCGGCCGACTCTTGTCATGAGTGCCGGTAGGCCCGTGTCGCGGCACCGGCCGGACCTTGTCGCGGGTGCCCGCCGGCCGCGTCCGGGCGATGGGACCGGTGCGTTCAGTCGACGGGGTAACCGGCCGAGCGCATCTGCTCGGGCGACTTCGATGTGAACAGCCAGTCACGCAGCTGCGGGTCCGGCCGGATCGTCTTCCGGGCAAACAGCCGGTCCTCCCCGACGAGGTAGTAGTGGTAGCCGTGCCCGCCGAGGTGGCGCATGAGCTCCCGTGGTTTCGCTCGGTCGTCGAGGACTTCGCAGAGGATGTCCGGGCGCAAGGCGGCGAGGAATTCCTGCCCGTGGGCGAAGACATCGTTCTCACCGCCTTCGACGTCGACCTTCATGGTCACCGTCAAGTCTTCGCCCACGCCCGCCCTGTGCGTCTCCTCGAGCAGATCGGGCAGGAGTGCGTCGAGGGAGGTGAAGCGCACCTCGGCGTCGGAGTCGAAGCTCATGTCGGCGGAGTAGAACGACGGCAGGGCCGATCCCCCGTCACCGAGGGGCACCTTCATCCAGGTGTCGGGACTGCCGACCCCTGTGGGGTGGACGGTGACACGGTCGCTCAGTCCGTTGCGGGCGATGTTCTTCTCCATCCCCGCCACCACTGCGGGGATGATCTCGATGGCATGGGCGCGGGCCCGCGGATTCGCGGCGAGGACGGCCATCGTGAACACCCCGGTGTAGGCGCCGATGTCGAGGAACGCCTCGGCGTCGGCGCTGAGAGCAACCATGAGGTCAAGAGCAAAGGCGTCTTCGGGTTCGGTGCGTCGGCCGCGCCCCCAGTAGAACTCCTTGGCGATCTCGCAGCGAAAGGGCTCGACGAGGATGAAGTCGGTTCCACCGGCACGTCCGCGCACCTCGGTGAGTTCGATCGGAGCGGGCAGACGGCCGATCTTCACACCTCTGAGCCGCGGCGCGACAGTGCGCAGCAGGGGGTGGAGCATCGGCTGGGCGAGCGCCTTCTTCACGGGCAGTTTGAGCCCGAACCACGATTGTCTGCGCGCGGTGAGCGTCCTCAGGTGGTCTTTCATGACGATGGCCCCCTTGCCGACAGGACGACTTTCGCTCACACTATCAACCGCCGCACCACCGCTCCAGAGCCTGGCATAAGGTGGAGGCGAAGACCCACCCGCAGAGTTGCGCTTTAGGAGCCCGGCACATGAAACTCAAGTCAGTCACCCTTCACCAGGTCTCGATTCCGCTCGTGACACCGTTCGAGACCTCGTTCATGCGGGAGACTGAGAAGGACTGCTACCTCGTCGAAGCGGTGTTCGACACGGCCAAGGGTGAGATCACCGGCTGGGGCGAATCCGTGGCGATGATCTCCCCGCTCTACTCCTCCGAATACGTGGCCGCCGGCATCGACGTCACTCGTCGCTGGTTGGCCCCGCTGCTCTTCGACGTCGAGGACCTCACCGCGGAGACGGTGTCATGGCATCTGCGTCATGTCATCGGTCATCCGATGGCGAAGTCGGCTCTCGAGATGGCTGTCATCGAAGCCCAGCTCAAACTCAACGACCAGTCGTTCAAGGAGTACCTCGGCGGGGTCGTCGACTCGGTGCCCTCGGGTGTGTCGGTCGGCATTCAGGATTCCGTCGAGGAGACCGTCGACGTCATCGGCGGCTACCTCGAAGAGGGCTACGCCCGGATCAAGCTGAAGATCAAGCCCGGCAAGGATATCGCCCCGGTGGCCGCTGTGCGCAGGGCCTTCGGCGATGACTTCGGATTCCAGGTCGATGCGAACGCCGCCTACACCCTCGTCGATGCCGCCCACCTGCGCCGCCTCGACGAATTCGGGCTCCTGCTCATCGAACAGCCCCTCGGCGAGGCCGACATCCGGCAGCATGCTGAACTCGCGAAGCTCATGGACACCCCGATGTGCCTCGACGAGTCCATCGTCTCCGCCGAGGCGGCCGCCGACGCGATCATGCTCGGAGCCACCTCGGTGATCAACATCAAACCCGGACGGGTCGGCGGGTTCATCGAAGCGAAGAAGATCCATGATCTCGCCGCCGCTCACGGTGTCGCCGTGTGGCACGGCGGAATGGTCGAAACCGGTCTGGGGCGGGCGGCGAACGCGGCCCTGGCCTCTCTGCCGGGCTTCACCCTGCCCGGCGACATCTCCGGTTCGAACCGCTTCTTCCGCGAGGACATCACCGAGGAGATCGTCATGTACGACGGCAAGGTCGACGTCCCCACCGGCGTCGGCTTCGGCGTCTCGATCGACCCGGAAAAGCTCGAACGCTTCCGCACCGATTCAGTGGAGATCCTGCCCGGGCAGTGATTCAAGAGATGTAGCTTCAACGCGGATTGGGGATTCCACACCTCCGCCGGTCGGCAGGCTCATCATGTCGTTGATCGCGTTCATGCAAGAGGTGATCCCGAAGATGATCAACCAGACAACGAAGAGTATCGCGGCCACTTTCACACCGAGGAGGATCTGCCGCCCCAACCGAGACTGCTGCTCGCCGAAAGGCGGGACATTAAGCCGTTCGGGGAGGCCGAATTCAGGGAGATTCATATACTTCCTCTACAGTTCTTCTCGTGCGCGGGCAACTGTTGCGAGCGCATCATCGGCTTGCTGACTCAATCTCATGGCGTTCGCGATCAGAGGCACGATCAATTCTGACTCGACTTTGTCCGCCTGTGAGTCGTTCCAATTGAGCTTGATATCGCGCATCGACTTCCTCAACGTAAGAGCCGTGTCCTCAATCATCACTATCGACGCCTTCGAACCGCATCGGAATCATGTCAGCTCCTGCGTTCACCAAGGCTCGGAGCAGCAGGTGGCCAGACCGAACGGCTCCCGTAATCGGGTTGACGGTGACAGGGTCGGCTGTGATCAGGTCGAACATTGCCTCGTACGAATCTGTGCCGCTCAGCCCCTCACGTGCATCTCGAGCCCTGAAGTTTTCCAAAGACGGATTGCGCCTGAACATCGCGGCCCCTCCCTTGTCCCAGCGCTTGATGAGCATGTCAAAGGCGGCTGTTTCGGACTCGCTCGTTTTGAGTGCTCCTGCGTCTAGGACTTCGAGCAGACTTTGATCAAGCGGTGCGACTTGAATCTGTGAAGTGTCTGGTCTCAACAGGTAGGCGCTCCAGTCGGGCCCGGCATCCGAATCGGTTAAGACACCACCTGACATTGCAGACGGCACTGAAGACACTCCAGTCGAACCCGACCGAAATGCTGAAGACTTCGAAGAAGAACTGCTCAGATAGGCGCCGAGAACTCCCTTGAGAATAGACAGTTTCGTCAAAGCCGCCGTGGCGATGGCCGTCTCAGCGGCTCTCGCGCTGCTGAATGATTGGCGATACTCATCGAGCGCCGAATGAATCCGCCGTCGTGCGTTTTCACTTCGCTCCAACAGCCGACGTGTCTCGCGTTCTCGTTCCTCTGCCTCCCGGAGATTCTCGGACGCGGCGCGAAGCTCGCTCTCCGCTCTCGCCACCCGTGTTCGAGCAAATCCCACAGAATTCCCACTGTAACGCGGGTCCTCATCGAGAGCGTCGGCGAGTTCGCTCTCTGCCGCGGACAACTCGGATTCCGCTGAATATAAACGAGCTTGTGCCTTCACTCGGTCGCCGACAGCGGCATCGAGATCTCTCCGACGACCCGACACTGCTTGATCGGCATCGTGTGCACTTGACTGCAGAGAGCGATCAACATTGCGGGCCGAATAGTCGAATCCGGATCGGAATGCCAGCAAACTCGTCGACAGCGAGCTCAAGGCTCCATGGCTGGAGCTGACTTTCTCAGAACTCATCGCCCAAGGAAGTCCCTGAGTTGCCGGGACTTGGCATCGACTTCGCGAGAATGGTCAAACAGACTCTCGGCCAACTTCTTCAGTCCAAGAGTCGCGTCATGGACATCGTGATCAATGCGGTCTTTGACCCGATCATTCCAGTCGATCGTGCGAAGCGTGTACTCGAGTTCCTTGGCGAGTTTGACGACGTTCTCGCCGTTGCTGCGGAGCCGTCGTGAGAAGGCCTCGAGTTCGGGGGCATTGGCGTGGACACGGTCGCTCATATCGTTTCTCCTAGAGTCAGGGCTTTCGCCACCCAGTCCGTATCGTTCAGTACGTACGGAAGATACTTCTTCGTTTCTCCGGTATCGAGGTCGTAGTAAAGCATCTGTCCTTGGTCAGGACGGACACGAACGGTCGCCGATGTGAGTTGGCCGATGTCTTCGTTCGACATTGCGCCGATGAGCCGAAAGGAGAATTCGTGTTGAACCTTGCGGCTGAGCCTCTTCTCAAGTCCTTGAGCCGTATCCACTGTTGCGACGATATGCACTCCGACTTCTGGCCCTTCAGATGCGATTCTTTCGATCAGCTCGTGCAAGGAGACGCTTGGTTCGTCATCAAAGCTCATCGAAGTGGAAAAGCTGTTGGGGTCGAGGTCACGGGCCTTCTGGAGTCCATAGAGCGTGAGAAGGATGGGGGCGGAGGAGAAGTCCTGTTCTTCTTGCCGTCTGTCGATCTCTGCGGCTACGGATGCTAGCGCGCTTTCGGCATTCTTGCTCGAATACTGCGTTGCGACTCCTTGATCGACGAGCCCGTTGATGACCTGCTGAAGAGCGGGAAGAATGTGAGAGAAGGCGATGATCTCGTGCGTCATGAACGGATTCGACGCCCGCGCAGAAAGCCACAGAGCAGTCAACGTTCCGACAAGCTGGTGCGAGACATTGCGGTCGACGTGAATGATGTTGCTGCCGGCTTCCCGTTTCAGCTCGACGTAGTAGTCGGAGTGGAGTGAGAAAGCGTCTCCGGGACGAAGAACGACAGGCTTGCTTTGGCTCTGCGGATCCTCGGTCGAGCCAGGTGTGAAACGGCCCATTTCGGCCTCTTCCAAGTGGGCTTGCGTACCGCTTTCGAAGATGCGGGGCTTTCGAGTGAATCCTTCATCTTCGGCCTTGGCTCTCATAACGTCCAGCCTGTTTTTCCGGACAGTCGCGTCCTCGTATGCCCCCTTGAAATGAACGTTGGCAGACTCGCGCCCCGACTCGTTATTGAGGATTCCTTCACCTCGCGACGAGATGAGTCGGTGTGCAGGGTTGTGATCGTCCATCACAGTCATCGCATCTTCTGTGGAGCTGGGCAGCAGCACCCTCACGTTGAGCAGTTGGAGGGATTGCTTGTTGATTGCGATCATGCCGCTCAGAGTCTGGGAGCTCAAAACTATATGGATTCCGTGGCTGCGTCCTTGCTTGATGATCTGGTCCAAAGACTTGGCGGCAGCTTGTCCAATCCGGTCATCATCATTGAAGAGCACTTGGAATTCGTCAAAAAACACCACGATTCTCGTCATCTCATGACCGATGGCGCGATAACCGCCGATGTTCTGTACCTTGGTGGCTTTGAAAGTGTCCGCTCGGTGCTTGAGCTCATGCTCAAGTGACTGGAGAACGTTCATTCCCAACTCGCGTTCGCTCTCCACCGCTATGCAAGAAGCATGTGGCAACCCGTGCTCCGCGTAGTCGGCAAATTCAACGCCTTCTTTGAAATCGAGGAGATACAGCTCCAGTTCGTCTGGCCCATACATAGTTGTCAGGCCCGCCAGAACCGTGTGGATCAGCGTCGACTTTCCAGATCCAGGGCGGCCAACGATCAGTGCTCCAGTGAGATTACCTGAATCAAGCCGGAGAGTAGCGACTTCCGTAGCTCCTGACCGGCCGAATGGAGCGACCACATTCTCACTCGTACGGTTCTGCCACCAAGTTTCAGAGTCGCTCAGATCAGGGACCTTCAAATCCGGTCTCAGTTCCGACTTCGTGCCTCCTGCAACTACTTCGCTGAATTTGGAAAATGTCTTTTCGATCGCAGTATCGATGTCGAGGGTCCTGGAGCTCGAACCAATCTTGTCGACGATCTGGTCGATTACAGTGCCTCCATACTCTTCGCCGAGCTCGCTGATCGGATCGTTGCTCAGTTCCGTCAGCCACGCCGAGTCGCCGAGTTGAGAGGCAGAGCCAGGCGCAAAATCCGCGTTTGTGACAGCCATAGAATCCCGTGGCAAATGGCTGATATCGATACGGCGAAAGTCATCTGCGTCCGAATCGGTGTTAGCGGTCACAAGGGTGAATATTCCGCATTTCGGTCCATGCTCGATGATCCTCTGCAGTTGGTGGAGCATGTCGTCGTCGAACAGCTTAGGGAAGTCCTGCACGATCAAGAGCCGGTAAGCCTCGGCAACCTCGCCTGCGTCGTCGTTGTATTCAGCCAAAGAGCGGTATGTCCCACGAAGATACTTCTGCACCACGACTTCGATATGTGCAGTCAACGTATTGAGCAGGTCTTTGATTGACTCAGTATTGCTGCGTACCTTGCCCGAGATGAGCTCCGGATTGTAATCGCCCAATCGAATGAATCGTGAGACAGCGTTTCCCATGCCCAGCGGGTCGATCACACCGACCCTGAGATTCTTCGGAGGAAATGAGCACATAGTTCGAGCGAGGAAGTTCCGAACGACTGCGTCCAACGCTTCTCGGTCAGTCGCCTTTCCCGAATAGGGGTGAAGAACATTGCCCAGTTTCCTGATGTCTTTGAGAAGGGGCACTTGCAAGGAAGTTCTGGTGATCTCCGACAACTCCGGATTGTCATACCGCAGTTGAGCTATGTGTTGAGGGACGACGCTTTCCGGTGGTTCCCATTTCTGCAGCTCCGCATCTTCCCAAGATCCGACTGCTCCAGGACCGACTGACCGGATCACTGTCTGAAAAGATCCGTGGACGTCGTCGACCTCGTTGCTGAGTTCTGCGCCGATAGCCGCCAATTGCGCTCGGTACTTCGAAAGGTTTTCATTTGTGACAGCGTCGAAGTGCCCCATCTCCGAAGCGAGCATCTCCGCGGTTTCGTGTGCCATAGCGATGCAGTGCAATCGGGCACCCTCGAACGATGAAAGGCTGAGCGTGAGACGTCGGCTTACGCCACCGGTGAAAATTCGAGCCAAGTCAAGATTTCGACGGAGCAGGACGATGTCATCCTTCAACTGGTCGATCCTGGAGAAGTCGAAATCGATGCCGCCTTGCCCGCTCTGTCTGTAAGGCACCTCAAGGGGTTGTATGTTTCCGTCCTGATGAAGCTTCGTCAGGACGGACCATGCCCGATCGGATCCCGACAGCCTCTCTTGTAGCCAAAATTTGAGATCTTCGGCGAGCGTCGCGTGCGCATTGAGAACAGATCGTGTACGCGCGGCGGATCCAGACAAGTCGTTCTCGGCGTCGTTCCACTGCGATCGTGCACGTTTCAAGGCGGCCAATTTCCTGCTGGCGTCCGAAGACCCCTTCAAAAAACGATTCTGAAGGCCATCCGCAGCATTTGCGGCCTCGTTCGGAGCAAGTCTCGTGGTGTGCATCGATGGAGTCTCCCGATTGATCAACTACGTCGCCAGTGACTTTGATCCTACAAGTGTTCTGTCTTTTTTCACTATGAATTTCGAGTATGACCCAAAATGACGACCCGCTTCAGCAACGTTTGATGCCCCGGGCCCCTTGCCTACTGCCCGAGACCCACGACTCCGATCATCACCCGCACCAGTGCCACGATGAGGACGGTTCCGGTGAAGTCGAAGGCGACCCAGCCGCGCTCATGCTCGACCAGTTCGGCCTGGCAGCAGAGGCCGACCGCGTAGGCCGGGCTACTGAGAACGCAACCGGGGCCGGGATCTTGCTTCGGGGCCCGGGCGGCGAGTCGAATACGGTCGAGATGACCGAGGCGATCGTTGCTCAGCTCGAAGCCATCAACGCCGAAGAGACCGTGGCAGCCTGAGCAGGCAGTCGAAAGCGGTCCTCGCACCCACAAGACACCGCTGGCAAGGAACCCCGCCTCACTCGTGGGTGTGGATCTCCTCAGCGGCATCCTTCGCGCGGTCGAACTGGAAGGTCGAGTGTTCGATCGCAATCTTGTGGTGCTCGGCCAGGCACTCCTGGAGAGCCTTGAGGATGCGCGGAGCATGTCCGTCGTAGAAGCATTCGTCGGCGAGCACCACATGAGCCGTGAGCACCGGCAGGTTCGAATCGATGCGGGTGACGTGGAGATCGTGGACCTCCTGCACGTGCTCGACCGATTCGAGATGCTCCCGAACCTTGTCCAGGTCGAGTTCCTTCGGAGCGACCTCGAGGAGGATCGACCCGGTCTCTCGGAGGATCGAAAAGGCCCGGGGAACGATGAGGGCCGCGATGACCAGCGCCGCCACCGCGTCGGCGCGCTCCCAGCCGAAGAGCCAGATCGACAGCGCCGCGAGAATGACGGCCACGGACCCGAGCGCATCGGCGATGACTTCCAGGAATGCCGCTTTGAGGTTGAGCGAATTCTCCCTCGAGGAACTGAGGATGGCGATCGAAACGAGATTGCCGACCAGACCGATGGCCCCGAAGAGCAGCAGGCCCGGCCCGGGCACCTCAGGCGGGGCGAAGAATCGGCGGACGCCCTCGATGAGGCTGTAGACGCCGAGGCCCAACAGCAGAGTCGCCTGCGCACCCGCGGCAAGCACTTCGGCACGCTTGAATCCCCAGGTCTTCTGCCCACCGGCCGGTTTGTTGACCAGCGTCGCCGCGAAGAGTGCGATGCCGATGCCGATGAGGTCGACGGCATTGTGGCCGGTGTCGACGAGCAGCGCGAGACTGCCGGTGATGACGGAGCCGATGAGCTGGAAGACGAAGATCGCAGCGACGATGCCGAAAACGATTCCCAGCTGACGCCGCGATCCCGAACCATGCGAATGATCATGAGCCATATGAACCTCCCGACTCAACACATTAACATATGCACATGCGTTTATATACAGTGCCTGCGGTGACGTTGCTCACCCGCACAGAAGGGGCCGGGAACGGCAGCGGGCACCGACCAGATCGTCTGATCGGTGCCCGTGCCGCGTACACCGGGGCCCGCTGAATCAACAACAGGGTCCGCTGAGCCAGTCAGTCCTCGGAACGCGTATCGCCCTCGTCCGAGTCCGGATCCGAGTCCGAGCCCGAATCCGTGTCTGAATCCGAATCCTCTCCGGAGCCGCCGGCCGCTCCACGCTCGTCGAGGCGGCGCTTCGCCTCGTCGATATAGGACTGCACATCGAAGCCGGTCGCCTTCTTCACCTCATCGCCGATCCGGTCGAGGTCGACGCCGCTGTCATCGAGGAACGACTTCGGGTCGAAGCTCGTGCGGTTCGCCCGCGGCCCAGCAGACGCCGGACCGTCCGCGACGACCCCATCGACAACCTCATCTGTTCCCTCGCCCGAGGACGCAGACGAATCGGCCGGTCCTCCGCCCTCGGGCGACGAGGAATCGTCCGATCCTGCCGAACCCGCCCCGCCGGAGCCCTTCGCCTTGGCCACGAGATCGGTGAGGTCGACACCGGTCGTGCCCCGCACCACTTCGAGCACCTGCGCGAGGTTGTTCGACACGGAGTTCGCCAGCTTCGACTCTCCGTCGGTGGACACGATCGAAAGATCCTTGATGTTCGCGTACGGCGCCACGAGCTCGCCGGCCACGGTCGGCAGCACTTCGAGCACCTTCGACAGCACGGCCGCATCGTTGAACTGCTTGTACGCCTCGGCCTGCGCCTGCAGCGCCTCGGCTTCGGCTTCACCGCGCGCCCGGATCGCATCGGCTTCGGCTTCGCCCTCGAGCCGGATCGCCTCGGCGTCCTTCGACCGACGGTGCAGCTCGGCCGCGGCTTCAGCCCGACCCTGCGCCTCGATCTCGTAGGCCCTGGCATCGGCGGTCGCCTGCTGCCGATAGCGCTCGGCATCGGCTGGACGACGCACTTCGGCGTCGAGCTGTTCGGCGCGCAGCTCTGCGGCCTCCTTGGCCACCACGCGATCGCGTTCGAGCAGCTTCTGCTTCTCCGCCGCAGCGGCCAAGGGGCCGGCGTTGTCGGCAGTGGCCTGACGCTGATCGGCTTCTTCCTTCAGAGCGGCACGACGCAGCGCGAGCTGCTGCTGCTGTTCGGCGATCGCCTGGTCGGTCAGCGCCTGCTGCTTCTGCGTCTCTTCGTTCTGCTGCGCTTCCTCAACAGCGGAGGCGCGGCCGGCGTTCGCCTCGGCGATGGCGGCGTTCTTCGCCACCTCGGCGGCCTGCGGACGGCCCCAGTCGCGCAGGTAGCTGCCTTCATCCTCGACCGCCGAGATCTGGAAGGTGTCGATGATGAGGCCCTGGTTGTTCATCGAGTGCGCAGATTCCTCCTGCACCTGAGCGGCGAAGGAGGCCCGGTCCTGGATGATCTGCTCGACCGTGAGCGTGCCGACCACGGCGCGCAGCGTGCCGGAGAGGATCTCTTTCGAATAGTGGTCGATCTGATCCTGCTGGTCGAGGAAGCGCTGCGCGGCCCTGCGCACATCGTCCTCGGTGCCGCCGACCTTGACTTGCGCCACGCCGCGCAGCCGCAGCGCGATGCCGTTGATGGAGATGCCGTCGATCTCGACGGAGATCTGCCGCGAGGACAGCGAGAGGATGAACGCCTTCTGCACGATCGGATAGACGACAGAGCGACCGCCGATGACGATGCGACCGGTGCCCGAAGCGCCCGATGCGTTCCGCCCGGTGATGATGAGCGCCTCGGACGGGGAGGCGATCTTGTAGGAGCGGAGGATCACGAACAGTGCGATCAGAATGACGAGGACGAGGACGCCGATTCCTCCGGCGCCGAGTAGCAGGTCCATCAGTGGGCCTTTCATCGCAGTGGGGTGTGCCGTCGGCCGATCACCGGCCGACCCCACTCATCCTAAGCGAGCCCACCGACACAGAACAGGGCGGACCTGCCGATCATCTGCCCCATTCCCAGGGCGGGCCCGCCACGAGCAGACCCGAGAAGACGACGATGACGAAGACCACGCCGATGCCGATGGCCCACCACGGGTACCGAATGCACCACGAGGTGAGCTTCTCGAACCAGCCGACCGGCGCGCGACCGCGGCGGCCGAGCCCCCACTCGCCCTCGAGGGATCCGGTCTTCTCGACGGATCGCTCGAACGGGATGGTGGCGTAGGGGATGATCGCCGAGCCGAGCCCCGTGGCGATGCGCCGCTTGCTCCACTGCTGCGAGGTTCCGACGCCGATGACGGCGATGACGAAGCAGATGAAGATGAAGCCGTGGATGCCCCCGCCGATCCGCACCCCCACCTCGGTGGTGTGCGTGACGTACTTGAGGATCATGCCGATGATGAGCAGAGACCAGGTGACGGTCTCGGCCACTGCGAAGAATGTGAAGAAACGTTTTGGAGTCACAGAAGTCCATTGTCCCTGGTCGGGTTGGACGTGAGCTGAAGACCGCCGACCGAGCGGATTCGTCTCAGCGGAGCGAACGACCCCGCGGCGGCGAAACGAGCATCCGTACGGCGGCGACCCCACGCCAGCGAGTCGAATGCCCGCAGCTCCGCCGGGTGAATGACCACACGGGTCGGCGACCTCATCGGTCACCGACCCGTGGGTGTGTGATTCTCAGTCGCGGCGACGACGCGAGCCCAGAGTCATCAGGACACCGAGCACGATGAGCGCTCCGGCCGAGATGATCAGCGGCATGGCCTCGTTGCCGGTGCGGGGCAGGTCTCCCCCGCCACCGCCACCGGAGCCGTCTTCGGCGGCGACGACTTCGAAGGATCCGGTCAGCGGCTCGCCCCCGTCGCAGTCGACGGTGACGGCATAGGTGCCGATGTAGCTGTCGACCATCGAGTCATCGAGTCCGCGCACTCCGAAGCGTGCCGTGCTGTCCGCGTCGACCGTCGCGGTCTGCTCGAACTTCTCGATCTTCCCGTTCTGCGGGTCGACGTTCATCGTCGCCGTGGTGTCGGCGGTGCAGCCGGTGGCCGTGACCTGGACTCCCTTGTCACCGACGAAGGCCTCGGCCTCGATCGTCGTCGGATCGATGCTCAGCGCCCGCTCGGCAGGCGTGTCGGTCGGGGTCTGGGTCGGAGGATCGGTCGGATCCGTCGGCGGATCCGTCGGCGGGGTCGTCGGGGCGTCGACGAGCTCGTAGGCCAGCGTGTGCACGGCGAATCCGATCGCCGGAGCGAAGATGTCGATCGACTCCTTGCTCACGTTCTCGATCGTGTCGGTGGGCTGGTGGTAGTTCGTGTCGTGCTTCGCCCCGACCGTGCCGCCGAACATCTCGGCTTCTTCGGCGGTCTTCGTGCCGTCTGCGCCGGAGAACAGGCCGCTGGCAGGAATGCCGTTGTCGATGAACGCCTGGTAGTCCGAGCGTCCGGAGAAATCGGTGCCGACGTTCGGCTGGTCGATGTCCGCGAAGTAGTCGGTGAAGATCTTCTCGAGTTCGGCCGAGCCTTCGGGGACGTTGACGTCGTCGGGAATCGGCACATCGGAGCCGTCGGAGTCGAGGGTGCCGACGATGAAGTTGTCCGAGCCGATCATGTCGAAGTTCATGTACGACTGGATCTTGCCCAGTTCCGCATCGTCGAGGCTCTCGACGTAGTGGGTCGAGCCGACGAGGCCTTCCTCCTCAGCTCCCCACCACCCGAAGCGGATGGCGTTGTCGACGTCGGACGGCTGCTGAGCGAGCGCCTCGGCGCTGGCCAGGAGGGCTGCGGAGCCGGAACCGTTGTCGTTGACTCCGGGGCCCTCTTCGACGCTGTCGAGATGAGCACCGAGCATCTGGACGTTGTCGTGATCGCCCGCCTTGGTCTCGGCGATGACGTTCCAGGTCGTCGAGGTGGTGAACTCGGTCTCCAGGGTGAAGTCCGCGGTCGGGGCCTCGTCTTCGGCGGCCTCTTGGACCTGGGTGAGGACATCGTTGCCGATGTTGAAGCTCGCCCCCACAGTGGGAGCATTGCCCTCCGTGCGCTCGCCGAGGGTGGCGTTGAGCGCATCGTCGGGGTTCTCTTCGTCGTTGTTGTAGAGCAGGACTGCGGCGGCTCCGGCATCGGTGGCGGCCTGGGTCTTCTCCCCGAAGGCGCATTCCCCGCGGACGACGAGCACGAGCGCACCTTCGGCACTGTCGTCGTAGTCGCCGGCCTCACAGCCGAGCTGTCCGCCTGCCAGGTCGCTGTAGTCGTCATCGACCGGCAGCACGATGGGCAGGTCGGTCAGCGGTTCGGTCGTGCCCTCGGTGTACTCGGCGGGTACGACCTCGAGCTCCTCCCCGTCGACGCTGACCGCGACAGTGGGGAACTTCTGCTGATCATGCTGGAAGGCCTGACGAGTGACGTCGAAGGCGCCTGTGGCCTCGAGGGTGTCCTCGACGTATTCCACGGCCTCTTCGTAGCCGGGGGTGCCCAACGCACGGAATCCTTCGTCCGTATGCGAGGTCGAGATGTCGGAGAGCTTCTGCAGATGATCCATCACGGCGTCACCGTTGACGCCCATGTCGGTGTGTTCGGTCGGGCCGGCGGGGCCTGCGGCCAGCGCCGGACTCACCCCGCCCAGAATCAGGCCGGCCGAGGCGGTGATCGCCAGCCAGCTCTTCGTGCGCAACTTCATGGAGTTCCTTTCGCTCCTTCGTCTGTGCCCGAGGAATCGCTGGGGAAGGCGCGCCGGAATCGACCGCTCCGACATGGCTGTCCATATCGGTGGCGGCCTCCACGACTGCGCTTGCGGGGAAGCTCGATTCTGACGTTCCGTCATGACTCGCCGTTGGTAACGAATCACATTCTTCTATAACGAAACGGTGACACAACTCACATTGGGCTTTAATCTAGTCGACATTCGCCGGGTTTAATGTCACGAATTGATAACAACCGGTCACTCGTTGATTTCATGCGCACTGGAGCGCGACCACGCAGCCCGCCGGCACCCGCCTGTACCGAACCCCGCGCGCCGGATTAGACTCGGGCCAGTGACGACCAACGACTCCGTCGGTGGGGCCCAGCAGCCCGCCTCACCTGACAGACGGACCATTCGCCGCTGGCAGCGCTACCTCGCCAACGAACGGCTCGAGGAACGCGTGTACCGCGACCTCGCCGAACGCCGCACGGGCGAAGACCGCGAGATCCTCCTCAGCCTCGCCACCGCCGAATCCCGCCACCAGGAGCACTGGATCACGCTGTTGGGCGAACATGCGGAGAAGCGTCGCTCCGCCGACCTCGTCACCCGCTGCCTCGCCTTCCTCGGCCGGATGTTCGGTTCGGTCTTCGTCCTCGCCTTGGCACAGCAGTCCGAGACGAGCTCTCCCTATGAGGACGACGAGGCGGCTTCGGCGGAGATGGCGGCCGACGAACGCATCCACGCCGAGGTGGTCCGGGCCCTGGCCGCCCGCTCCCGAGCCCGCCTGTCCGGCAACTTCCGTGCCGCCGTCTTCGGCGCCAACGACGGGCTGGTCTCGAACCTCGCGCTCGTCCTCGGCGTCGGCGCGGCCGGCGTGTCGAACACGGTCATCCTGCTCACCGGCGCCTCCGGTCTGCTCGCCGGAGCCCTGTCGATGGGTGCCGGTGAGTACATCTCCGTGCGCTCTCAACGCGAACTCCTCGAAGCCTCGACCCCGGATCCCGAGTCGCGGCACGCTCTGGCCGACCTCAACATCGACGCCAATGAGCTCGCCCTCGTCTTCCGTGCTCGCGGCATGGACGCCCGGGAGGCCGAAGCGCGCGCGAACCGCACGATCGCGGCAGCGAAGAACAAGCGGGCGCCGAAGCTGCCGACCGTCGACTCCGGGGTCGATCGCGACGAACTCGGCACCGGCCTCGGCGCCGCCGTCTCAAGTTTCTGCTTCTTCTCCTCCGGTGCCCTCATCCCGATCCTGCCCTATATCTTCGGCATGTCCGGGCTGCCCGCCGTATTCCTGTCCGCCGGCCTCGTCGGCATCGCCCTGCTGTTCACCGGCGGCATCGTCGGTCTGCTTTCGGGCAAGTCCCCCGGACCGCGCGCGCTGCGTCAGCTCGGAATCGGCTTCGGGGCCGCCGCCATCACCTACATCCTCGGCCTGTTCTTCGGAGGTACCGCATGAGCGATCCGCTCGTCCTCGTCGATCCCACCACCGCGAGTTTCGAATTCGCCGACCTGGCCGCCGCGCAGCTGCCGGTCACCGATCACTCCGCCCATCGCGGGGACGGAATCTTCGAAACCGTCCTCGTCAGCATGGGCGTCGACGGTGCCACCGTCGTCAATCGCGAACGGCACTTCACACGGTTCCGCAGCTCCGCCTCGGCGCTGGAGCTGCCGGATCCCGACGAGGGGCTGTGGGATCGGGTCATCGACGCGATCATCGCCGAGGTGGCCGACGCCGAGCCGGGAATCAGCGAGTTCGGGATCCGCTACGCGATGTCCCGCGGCCAGCAGGGCGCTGACGGACAGTTCCGGCCCCGCGGGTGGGCGTTCCCGGTGCCCGTGGACGACCACATCCGCTCCGCACGGGCGCAGGGCGTCACGGCAGTGAGCCTCGACCGCGGCTTCGACGCGTATATCGGCAGCAAGGCCCCGTGGCTGCTCATCGGGGCGAAGACCCTGTCCTATGCCGTCAACCAGGCAGCCGGCCGCTATGCCGCGGCGCATGGCGCCGAAGAGGCGCTCTTCGTCTCCCATGACGGCATCGTCCTCGAGGGCCCGACCGCGAATCTCATCATCCGCCGAGGCGACCGCCTCCTCACCCCGGACCCCGAAGCGGGTCTGCTCGCCGGTACGACGCAGAGGCTGATCTTCGATCGCGCCGAAGAGGTGGGGCTGCGCGCCGAGTACGCCGATCTGCGCCTCGAAGACGTCAAGACCGCCGATGCGGCGTGGTTCGTCTCGTCGATGCGCACGGCCGTGGCACTGCGCGAACTCGATGGGAATGCGATTCCCGTCGACGAGGAGCTCACCGCGAGGTTCCAAGCGATCGTCCGCGCGGGCTGAAGCCGGCAGTTCGGCGAGGCTCTTCGGCTGAGACTCTCGGCCGACGGTTCGTATGATCCGCGGGTCTCGCCGGTCGGCATTGCGGGTGGGAGGCAAGCAGGGATGCGCTGCCCCGGACCCTCAGGCCCGGGGCAGGGTGTCGGCGGGTGCCGACGAGGGGAGGGTGAAGGCGAGCACGAGCCCGAGGATGCAGACGGTGCAGCTGGCCAACCACAACGGCCAGAAAACACCGGACAGGCCGGGCAGCAGCACCAGCAGGAATCCGAGGCCACCACAGACGAACAGTGCGGTGACGATCCTCGTCTTCCACTTCCTCAGCATCATGCGCCTTTCTCGTCACGATTCGGCACGGACCTTCCCGCGTCCCACCGAATCGTCATCTCAAGCTATCCCGGCCGAGGTCATTCGCACATCCCCCAAAAGTATGAGATGGAGAGACTTTCTGCGATCAGCGCCGTTGTCGCGAGGCGGCGGAGACCCCGAGGCCCTCGAGAAGGAGGGGTTCTGCTTCCGAGAACATCGGTCTCGCGCACCCGAGTCGGTGATGTTGCGCGATCGGGGGACGTGCCGCCTGGCTTCGCCGGCACCGTCCTGCGTTAGTGTTGTCTCGGACGGACTTCGTTCACACGGCGCAGCGTCGCCGTGGGTTTGAGCTTCAAGGAAAGGACACGAGCATGGGAAAGCTCGCTTGGCAGATCATCGGCGTGGGAGCACCCATCGCAGCCGCATTCGTCGCTCGCAAGACCCTGACCGTCGCCTGGGAGAAGTCGACGAAGCGTCCGGCGCCGTCGAACCCCGTCGATGACGAGATCTCGATGTCCGAAGCTCTCGCCTGGACGATCGTCTCCGGTGTCGGTGTGGCCGTGGCACAGCTCGTGGTGCAGCGCATCGCCGCGAACACCGTGCGCAACAACTTCGGCGAGGAGGCCCTGCCGAAGAAGTTCCGCAAGCAGATCGAAGAGAGCTTCGACTGACCCTTCAGCGGTAGATCCGGTCATAGACCTCGGCGAGATCCACCGCATCGATCTGACCGGGCGCTGAAGCCGTGCCCAGCTGCGCGAACGAGGCGCAGCTGCCGAAGTCTGACCCCATGATTCGGCTGGTCCGCCCCAATGGGCCCATCGAGATCCCGAGCACGGGGTGACTCGAGGACGCAGCCGCCTCGGCGGTCGCGTCCAACAGACGCAGCACATCGGCAGGAGTCTGCGGCATCATCGCCACCTTCGCCACATCGGCTCCGGCCTCGGCCATGGTGCGAAATGTCGCGCGCAGCTCTTCAAGCGGGTCGGTGGCCGTGAAGTTGTGGTGGGACGCGACGATGGGCACGCCGTTCTCCTTCGCCGCGGCGATGAGCGCACGCGACTCCGCCCGGTCGATCTCCACATCGATCGCCACGGGCACAGTTGCGTTTCCGGCCCCATCTGCTGCTGCGGAACCGCCGGGGCCCGCCTCCGCTCCGGTCACACCGGTGATGAGACGCCGCAGCACCTCGGCGTAGGCGCCCTCGGTGATCTCGACCAGGCCTCCTTCGAACGCGGTGCGCACGGTGAGAAGTATCGGCAGCCCCGCCGCGGCCGCGTGCGGCAGCAGCCGCAGCACCTCCTCGGTGCGGGTGGCCGCCTCGGCGAAGAGGTCCTCGGGGTGTGCACCGTCACCGATCGCCGCCTCGGCAACAGCCGTCTGCGCGAGCAGGGGATCGATGCGCCATTCGATGGCATCGACGGCGCCCGTCGCCGCGGCCGCAGCGCACTGCGCGGTCAGCTCTTCGGCGTCGACGGCCTGGGTCGGCACGATCACGGCCGGCCGGACGGGATTGCGCACGGCGGGCGATCCTGCGGCAGGATTGAGGAACGGCAGTGGTTTCATGATTCAAGCGTAGGCGTTCACCTCACGCCCGCGGGCAGGAGGACACGAGTGGAGACGATGCGGGAGCACACGATCCGCACACGCGATGGATTTCCGCTCGCGATCCAGGTCAGCGGGCCCGAAGACGGCCCCGCGCTGCTCCTGCTGCAAGGCCAGTCGAACTCGCACGAATGGTGGGCTGAGCTGCGCGAGGACTTCTCCCCGCAGTTCCGCACCATCACCTTCGACTACCGGGGCACCGGCGGCAGCCGGGGTGAACTCGGCGAACTCTCCACCACAAGCTTCGCCGCCGATGCCGCCGAGGTGCTCGACCGCCTCGGTGTCGAGCGCGCCGCCGCCTACGGCACGTCGATGGGCGGGCGGATCGCACAGATGCTGGCCCTGGACTTCCCCGAACGGGTCAGCGCGCTTGTGCTCGGGTGCACGACTCCGGGCGGCCCACATTCGGTCAAGCGCCCCCGCAAGGTCGGACAGTCACTCGCCCGTCTGCGCGGCCAGGAGCACACCCGCTACCTCTTCGATCTCTTCTACACTCCGGCATGGACGGTGCCGTCGGAGTACAGCAAGCTGCTCGGCGATGACACGATGACGCCTGCCGAATCGGCGGCCCACCTGCGCATCAGCGCCGGTCACAATGCCTGGGACCGCTTGCCCGAAATCAGTGCGCCCACGCTCATCGTCCACGGCGACGACGACCGAATGAACCCGGTCGACAACGCGCACATCCTCCACGAGCGGATCGCCGGTTCGCAGATGCTCATCCTCCCCGAAGGCAGGCACGGATTCTTCGAGGAATTCGCCGAGGTGGTCACGCCTGCTGTCGTCCGCTTCCTCAGCGAATCGCTGCCTCGTTCCTGACTTCGCCGCCGGCGAGGCGAAAGAGCAAGCTCCGTTTCACCATCAAGAAATCACATTCGCCAGCAAATCCATTTAGGTCACAACTACCTGCCTCAACTGCCGATTATAACAATCAAGTAACGTCGCACCCTGCGTTTCCCCAGGTCAGAGCACTAGTCAAGGCCGCCACACCGAGTATTGACAATAAAAGATCTACCGAAATTCCTGAACAAAACTACAATGGTGGATCAGATATCCGTGTGCGGTGAGGCGTGTTCGCAATTGAACCAATCGGATCTGCGAGCACCGAACCGTGCAAACGGGGGTGAAGCCTCTCGTTCTTGCGGAGAGCCAAGAATGCAAGGAGGAAGCACATGAGCGTTGTCGTCAAGGCATCACATGTCTACAAAGTCTTTGGCAAGCGGCCGAATGAAGTGATCAAACGGCTCGAAGAAGGGGCCGACCGGAAGGACCTCACGAAGCTCGGCACGGCTGCCGTCATCGATGCGAGCTTCGAAGTCGAGGAAGGCGAGATCTTCGTCGTCATGGGCCTGTCGGGCTCGGGAAAGTCGACGCTGATCCGTACTCTCAACGGACTCTGGGATACGAGCGGGGGGTCCGTCGAAGTGCTCGGCACGGACATTTCGACGGCGGACTCGTCGACCCTGCGGAAGGTCCGCGGCAAACACGTGTCGATGGTGTTCCAGCACTTCGCTCTGCTGCCGCACCGCACGGTGCGTGAGAACGCAGCCTATTCCCTGGAGATCCAGGGAATGCCGAAGAATCAGCGCCTGGAGAAGGCGGAGGAGTGGCTCAAGGCCGTCGGGCTCGACGGCTGGGGCGACAAATATCCGCAACAGCTCTCCGGCGGAATGCAGCAGCGTGTCGGCCTGGCACGCGCACTCGCTGCGGAGACCGACATCCTGCTCATGGATGAGGCGTTCTCCGCACTCGACCCGCTGATCCGCCGCGAGATGCAGGAACAGCTCGTGGAGCTTCAGTCCAAGCTCAACAAGACCATCATCTTCATCACGCACGACCTCAACGAGGCGATGTTCCTCGGCGATCGCATCGCGGTGATGCGTGACGGACGCATCGTCCAGATCGGCACCTCCGAGGAGATCCTGACTCAGCCCGCCGATGACTACATCGCCGAGTTCGTTCAGGACGTCGACCGCACTCGTGTGCTCACAGCCGCCTCGATCATGCGCGAGACCAAGGCCACGATCAGCATCGAAGCGGGCCCTCGTCTGGCGATGCGCACGCTCGAGGACAGCAACTCCTCGGGCCTGCTCGTCCTCGACGACAATCGCACCGTGCTCGGCATGGTCAGCGACCGCAACGTGGTCAGAGCCGCCCGCGAAGGGCAGCAGACGATCGCCGACATCGTGGAGAAGACAGACCTGTTCACGGTTCGTCCCGAGACTCCGATCTCGGAGCTCTTCGCGCCCAGCTCCGCGGCCAAGGTTCCGTTGACCGTCATCGATGAGAATCAGCGACTGCTCGGCATCGTGCCGCGCGTGGCGCTGCTGAACTCGATGGCCGATCCGGGTCCCGCAACCGGGGAGATCCCGCCTGTGCAGGAAGCCTCGGAACCGGTCGTCGTCTCGCCGAGTGCCGCTGAGTCGGACAGCGAAGACGGCGCCGCTTTCACCGACGAACAGGCGACTCCGACGGAAGTGGCGGACGCTTCGGCTGACGTCGAATCCGCCGCCGGCAGTGCGGATGAGGGAACCGGTGCCGCCACACGAGGCGCCACCGACGCTGAAAGGGGTAAGCACTGATGGACTTCATGAATCCGCGCCTTCCGGTCGGTGACTGGGTCAACGACTTCCTCACCTGGTTCATCGGAGCGTTCCAGTGGCTGCTGGACATCATCAATTTCATTCTCAGCGGCCTCTACGAGGTTCTCTATCTCGTCTTCTCCTCGCCGATCTATCTGGTCATGATCATCATCCTGGCCGCGATCGCGTTCTTCGCCGCGGGGTGGAAGGTCGCTCTATTCACCCTCATCGGGTTCTACTTCGTGCGTGCCCTCGACCAATGGGACAACACGATGTCGACCTTGGCTCTTGTCATCGTGGCAGTGCTCGTCGCGCTCATCATTGCGATCCCACTCGGCATCCTCGCTGCCAAGGTGAGTTGGGTCTCGACTGTCGTCAAACCCGTTCTCGACTTCATGCAGTCGATGCCGGCTCTGGCCTACCTGGTCCCGGCCATCCTCATGTTCAGCATCGGCCAGACGCCGGGTGCAGTGGCGACGATCATCTTCGCTCTGCCTCCAGGAGTGCGACTGACGGAACTCGCGATCCGTCAGGTCAACACCGAAGTCGTCGAGGCCGGTCAGGCCTTCGGGGCCAGCTCGGGTCACATTCTTTCGAAGATCCAGATCCCGCTGGCGATGCCGACCATCATGGCGGGTGTCAACCAGGTCATCATGCTGGCCCTGTCGATGGTCGTCCTCGCCGGTATGGTCGGCGCAGGCGGCCTCGGTGGTGCTGTCGTCGGCGGCATTCAGAACGTCGATGTGCCACTGGCCGTCGAAGCCGGTCTGGCCGTCGTGGTCATCGCAATCTTCCTCGATCGCGTCACAGCTGCTCTGGGCAGGAAGACCCCGATCGAGCGAGCTCGCAAGGCCGCGGCCGCCTAATCTTCAACTAACCGAAACGACTACCAAAGGAGAGTCATATGAAAACGTCAGTTCTGACCAAGTTGGGCGGCATCCTCGCCGCCAGCGCGCTTGTCCTCTCGGCATGCGGCGCGTCCAACTCCGGTGGCGAGCCCGCCGGCGGCGGTGACGATGAGACCAATGCCGGCGGACAGGACTGGTCCTCGTGCAAGCCCGGTGAGGGTTCGAAGGACGTCGCCGACACCGAGGACGACGAGAAGAAGGTCTCTCTCGGCATCTTCAGCGGCTGGGACGAGTCGTACGCCACCATCTACCTCTTGAAGAACATTCTCGAGGAAGACGGCTATGAAGTCGACACCAAGGAGCTCGATGCCGGTCCGATGTTCACCGGTGTGGCCAAGGGCGACATCGACTTCTTCACCGACGGCTGGCTGCCGCTGACTCACGAGAGCTACCTCGAACAGTACGGCGACGATCTCGTCGACCACGGCTGCTGGTACGACAATGCGAAGCTGACCATCGCCGTCAACGAGGATTCCCCGGCCAAGTCCATCGGCGATCTCAAGGACATGGGTGACGAGTACAACAACATCCTGTACGGGATCGACGCCGGTGCCGGTCTGACGAAGACCACGAAGGAGAAGGCGATCCCGGAGTACGGGCTCGACAACCTCGACTTCAAGATCTCTTCGACCCCGGCGATGCTCGCGCAGCTGAAGAAGTCGACCGATGCCGATGAGAACATTGCAGTGACTCTGTGGCGTCCGCACTGGGCCTATGACGCCTTCCCGGTCCGCGACCTCGAAGACCCCAAGGGTGCCATGGGCGATGCCGAGCGCATCTTCAGCTTCTCAGGCAAGGAAGCTGCAGATGAGCATCCTTACGTCTCGCAGCTGCTGCAGAACCTCGTTCTCGACGATGACCACCTGGCCAGCCTCGAGAACCTCATGTTCTCCGATGAGCACTACGGAGGCGACGATCATGAGAAGGCTGTCGCTGAATGGCTGAAGGACAACCCGGACTTCGTCGATCAGTTGAAGAAGGGCGAACTCGCCAAGTGATTGCCTGATGACGTTGGCCCGGTCGAGTCTTCGACCGGGCCTTTGTCATAGGCTGGCTGTGGTCTGAGAGACTCGGCCGACCGGAGGACACCAGATGACGAACAGTTCGGCGATCATCGACACCTTCGTCGGTCCCCTCGCTGTGACCGGCGACGGCCGGTCTGTCGTCGGTCTCGAGTGGCTCACCCGCACCGAGGCGACCGTGCCCACCCCCGAACCCGACGATCGACTCCTCGCCGAGGCGGTCGCCCAGCTGCGTGCGTACTTTCACGGCCGTCGGACCGATTTCGATCTGCCCGTCGACTTCGGTGAGGTCTCCGACGTCGCTCGCACGGTGCTCACAACACTGGCCCAGGACGTGCCGGCGGGGGCCACCGTGACCTACGGGCAGCTCGCCGAGGCCAGTGGGACCGGAATCCCCGCGCGTGCCGTCGGCGGCATCATGGGACTGAATCCGATCCCGATCATCGTGCCCTGCCACCGAGTCGTCGCGGGAAGCGGACTCGGCGGCTATTCGGGCGGACTGCCCGGGCACGAACTCGACACGAAACGTCGCCTGCTCGAATTCGAGGATGCGCTGCCGCAGCCGCTGTTCTGACGCGGACCGCACTCACCGGCTGAGCTTCACCCCTCGAACAGCGACTGCCCGACGTATCCTCCCTCCTCGGCTCCGGGCGGGATCGCCCACACCGTCGACCCGATCGGCGTCGTCCATTCGTTGAGCAGATCCACCTCGGCGAGTCGGCGCTGGATCGGCAGGAACTGACGCTCGATGTCGGCTTGGAAGGACGCGAACAGCAGCCCCGAATCCTCTCCGGCACCGGTTTCGTAGTTGAACGTGCGCCGGTGGATCTGCACTTCGGGTCCCAGCCCGTCACGGGCCCGAGCCACATGCGAGGCCTTCGAGATCTTCGTCAGCCCACGCTTGTCGACGGCGGCGAAGTCCGGAACGTCGAACTCGTCGGTTCCCGACAGCGGGGCCCCGGTGTCCAAGGTCCGTCCCGTCGAGAACTCCCGAGCCGGACGGTCGGCCTTGTCCCACGTGTCGAGGTTCATAGCGATGTCGCGCAGCACCAGCGTCGTGCCTCCACGCAGCCATCCGGGCAGGTGCGCGCCGAGGTCGGCCGGAGGCTCTCCCCGTGCCGAGAACACCGGTTCGGTCGTATCGGTTCCGGCACCCCAGATGATCCGCGCGAAGTCCTCGGACCCCGGGCCGGGGTTCGCCGTGCCGTCGAGCTGACCGAAGAGGTTGCGCTGCGTCGTCCCCTCCCCCGCGCTGCCGTAGGCGCGACGGAACCCGTCCCTCTGCCACGTCACCTCTGCAAACGATCGCGAATCCTTGAACAGCATGCGCCGGGCATGGGCCAAGGTCAGCGGGTCGTCGCCGCAGATCTGCAGGAGCAGGTCACCCTTGCAGCGATTCGGGTCGAGGCGATCGATGCCGAACTTCTCCAAGGGCTTCAGCCAGTCCGGGACGTGCTCCTTGCCCGCCAGCGCGACGAGCCCGGGACCGAACCCGAAGGTCACCGTCAGACGGGCCGGATCGGCAGCCAGTTCGGCTTCGGAATCGGCCAGCGGGGCCGTGCCCTGGGTGAGTGCGGCCGCATCCGCGGTGAGCAGACGCAGCCAGCGGACCGCCTCGGCGGCGGTGATCTCCGGTCGCATCGTGAACGCAAGGAAATGCGCATACGCCTGCGGCGGGGTTTCGATGCCGGATTGGTGAGTGCCGTAGAACGGTTCGACCTGTGCCCCGTTCGCTCCGTCCAGGTCTCGCCGAGGCGATCCTCCGCTGTCGTCGGCCGCCGACGACCCAAGACCGGTCCGGCCGAGCCCGAATCCCGCGGTTGCGCCGAGGAGACCGGCACTGCCGGCGGCGGCCGCCGAGGTGATGAGACCTCGGCGGCTGAACCCGGAGGGAGACTGCTCAGTGGTCACCGTGGTCTCCATGATCGGAGTCCTCGTGGTCTCCGTGGTCGCCGTGGTCGCCGTGGTCTCCGTGGTCGCCGTGGTCTCCATGATCGCCGTGGTCGTCGCCGGATTCGGCGCCCTCGGCTTCCCCGGGGGCGTAGTTCTCCTCGGCCCCGGAGTACTCCTTCGCCACTGCTGTGACCTCAATGCTCTGATGATCGGCGGTGACAAGGTCGAGAGTGATCTCCTCGCCGGGTCGGATCGCCTTCTTCAAGCCCATGATCATGATGTGATCGCCGCCGGGTTCGAGGCTGAGGCTCTCCCCGGCCGGAATGTCGAAGCCGCCTTCCTTCTCCTGCATCGACATTCCGCCGGAGCCGTCCTCAGAGGTTTCGTGGAGTTCGACCATCTTTGCGTCCGGGTACTTCGCCTCGATGAGGTTGATGTCGTGATCGGTGTTGTTGCGGACTTCGCCGAAGACCGCGGTCATTCCGTCCTCAGCGGCCTTGACCCAGGCGTCGTCGAGGCTGAGCGCATCGGCGTCGACCTGCGAGGAGGCGGGGCTGTTCGACGCCGAGTCGCTCGCTTCAGGCTGCGAGGAATCGGCGGCCTGGCTGCCGGACTGGCCGCAGCCGGAGAGGCCGATGACGACGGCGATGGGCAGGGCCATAGCCAGGGTGATGTTCTTTCGCATGATGTCTGCACTTTCGTGTTTCGGTGCAGTCGAATACCGCCGCGTACGGGCCGCTGCGTGCACGGTCCGATCGGGGCACCGCTGACGCGCTCGAGCTCGCGGCTGCACGTCCGATTGAGTGTGCGGCCGCTCGTGCAATCGAGTGCGCTGCTGGTCGTGCAGGTGCGGCGAACCGCGGCAGAATCGGGGCGCATCGGTGCCGGGTTGCGGCAGTTCCGGTTCGCAGCGGTGTTGGTTCGCGGGTGTCTTCGACTGCCACCATTCGGTGGGTTGGTGTGACGGCGGTTTTCGCCGTCGCAGTGAGGTGTCAGACGAGGGCAGGAGGGCCGCGGCGATAGTTCGGTCCGACCACGGCCGAAGCGATCGGCTGCGGCAGCCGGAACGCAACGAGCACGGACCGGTAGGGATGGTCGGCCAGAATGCCGGCCGCCTCGGCGAGGGCCCGCAGTGCACCGGCGACCGGACCCAGAGCCAGCTGCAGAATGGTGAGGACGATGTCCTCACCGTGTTTGAGGATCACGGCGGTGATGAGAACCGCGGCGATGTGGGCAAGGATCATCCCGGGCGAAGTGCCGCCGTGCGCATGAGAAGCGGCCGCGGCGGCCGATCCGAGGTCGAGGGTGCCCGGGGCAGGGACGATGTGTCCCGCATGAGCACTCATCGCGGCTCCGGCGGATCCCTCCCCCGCCGAGGCGGGAGGTGCGCCCGCATGGGCTCCGGAGTGTGCGTTCACCGACCAGCTCATCGTCAGGTGCATGAGCACCTGTCCGAGGCCGAGGAGAGCGGTGAGAGTGAGATACCCGAGGCGTCGGCCGGCGAGGATCATCGCCGCCCAGAGCACCAGGACGAACACGACGCCGGTGCCCAGGAGCGAGGCGCTGCCGCCGGCACCGAGGTGCATGAGCAGGGCCAGCAGGGTCGTGATGAGGGCAGCGAAGAGCGCGCGAACGGACTTCGTCCATCCGGTCATGGCTCCTCCTCTGATGCAGCCCCGAGTTCGCCTCTCTGCACCGACATGCGTGTGCCATCGGTGCCTGGACGAAGGTGGAATTCCCAACCCATTCACACATTCTACTCAAAGTAGAAACTTGCGGGCGGCGGGAGCCTCGAATCGGCACCACGGCTCTTCTTCGCAGCGCTGTGACCTCGGATGGCGCTTCATCGACCCCGTGAACATGGGCGCGACGAAAGCTACATCCGCAGCCAGGTGTCGGCGGTCTTCTTGATCATGGCTCCGGCCGACTCGGCGGCATCGGTCCAGGTGACGAGTTCGCCGTGAGGATCGGTGGTGGAATCGGAGAGGACGATGACATCGAAGTTGCACACGAGCGCGGCCATCGCCGAGGCGTACACCGCACCGGGAGCATCGGCATCGGCATCAGCATCGGCGGGAGCATCGGCATCGGTATCGGCGCTGGCGCTGGCGCTGGCGCTGGCGCTGGGAGCTTCCGCGGTGTCGTCGGCGCCGGCGATGATGATCCGGTCGACGGCCATATCGTGCAGACCGGCCGCGAGATCGTCGACACCTTCGAAGACATCGGGACCATTCGAGCGGAGCACCAGATCCTCCTCGTCGGGGACGAAGATGCTCACCTCCTCGTCCGGAGTGTCGGCGAGGCCCTCCTTCGTGGAGGCGAAGATGAGTACACCGCCCACGGCTCGGGTGCGAGTGACGATGTCGCCGAGGGTCTCCATGGCGTCATCACTGGGATAGCTGGCGTCGTCGGTGTCGATGAGGAGCAGGGCATCCATACCCCCAATCGTGCCACGTCCGGGTGACGCATTCGAAGCCGGGACCGGACTGCCGAGTTCGCGACTGCGAAAGCCGCGGCGTGGCGGCAGGGATCTCGGCGGCGGGCCGACGGCGGGTGGGCCGGCGAGTCGAACAGGTGCACTCGGCTGGCCCGGCGGCCGGCACTGCCACCCGCACAGCGGCTGGCAGTACGGCTCGCACAGCGGCCGAGCGGGCGGTAGCCGTGCCGATCACCACAGACAGCGAGCGGGCGATGGCCCCATCGATCACCACTGACAGCAGGCTCAAATTTATAACACAAACTTACCTGCCGTTATCGCCGAACATCTGCGAACATCAGAAGATTGTTCGAAATATTTTTCGATTCTCTATGGCGTTCTCTGAGCGATGAGAGTACACTGGACTTCAACAACAACGATGTTGGTGAACGGAAATCATCCCCATGACCCTCACTCCCGAACGCAGCTCCGATCATTCCGATCGGAATGCCGACAACTCCCCTCAGACCAGCGGTCACCCCCTGCTGGCCGACGAAGAGTGGGCAGATCTCAGTCGCTTCGCTCCGGAAGTCACCTCCGCCATCACCCAGCTGATGAGCCTCAAGGATGAGCTGCGCACCTTCGATCGCCCCATGGGACCGGATCAGGCCATCATGCTCGCCGACGGAGTCGAGGCGATCACACGCATCAATGAAGCGCTGTCGACGCTTGCGCTTTCCGTCTGCGAACGTGTCGGCACCCCCAGTGACTTCGGCGCCAAATCGACGAAATCGCTCATCGAGAATCGGTTCAACCTCACCGGCGCAGAGGCCAATCGCCGGACCGAGATGGCCAAGAACCTCGGCGGACGCGTCGACATGGCCGGACAGGCACTGCCGCCGCTCTACCCTCTCGTCGCGGATGCGCTCCATGCCGGCACCATCTCCGCCGCCCAGGCATCCGTCATCGAAGACTGCATGCGGAAGCTGCCCAACTGGGTCAGCCAAGAGATCCGCACCGATGTCGAGTCGCGCCTGGTCCGCAACGCGCCCAAGGTCCGCCTCAAGGACCTGCGGGAGATCTTCGGCAAGCTCATGGGATACATCGACCCGGACGGCGAGGAGCCGAAAGACTCGACTGACCGCGCTGCGTACTGCATGTCGATGCGCGCCAAGGCCAATGGCGACTGGGAGGTGCGGGGACTGCTCGATCCCGTCACCGGCGGCACCCTCAACGGGCTGCTGACCTCTCGGATTCAGTCCGCCGGTGAAGGCGACAAGACTGCCATCGATGCTCCTGACACTGACGGGGCTGACTCGGCGGCCGGTATCGCAGGTGCTTCGTGTGCTGCCGATGGGCATCTGGCATCCGACACCGAAGGCTTTGAACCCGAGGGAACAGCTGCTCCGCTTCCCGATGAAGAGCTGCTCGAGATCGTCGACGCGGTGCTCTCCGGCGAGCGGTATGACGCCAAGCGCGTACCGGAGCCCAACCTCGCTGCAGTTCGCTCGGCCGGAAATCCGTCCGATACCCCAGGCGTCGGTGTCCGCGAGAACGGCGAGATCGTCGACGTCAGTGCCGAGCAGCCCTCAGCACGGGAATGGATCTATGAGCGATTCGCCGGTTTGGTCTCTACGATCGACAAGCAGCGTACGACCGCGGGAGCGCCGTATGCCCTCGTCGTCACCGCCAAGGCCGAGGATCTGGCCAGCGGCAAGGGGCACGGCACCACAGGCGCTGACAACCCCATTCCCATCGAAGAACTCATGGCTGACGGCCTCAACGGCTCGGTGTTCTTCCATCTCATGAGCGACAAGGCCAAGACCATGCAGGTGGCAACCGAGCAGCGCTTCGCCAATCGGAAACAGCTGTCAGTGATCACCGCTCGCGATCGAGGGTGTACCTTCCCAGGCTGTGACGCTCCTCCCGGTTGGTGCGACGCCAACCATGTGGTGCCCTGGGCACGCGGCGGCAAGACCAAGGTCAACAATCTCGCACTGCTCTGCAGCTATCATCACCACCTGCTCGATCGCTCCGATTGGGACACCTTGATGCTCCTCGACGGACGGCCGGCGTACATTCCGCCCGCCGCAAAAGACCCCTCTCGCACGCCGATCCTCCACGCCCGCTTCATCGCAGACGACATCGTCGACTCTCTGTTCGACGAATAGCTCCCCCAGCTTGCAGGAGACGACTGTGCCCATTTTCCGGGCAGAGCCGAGTACGGCCGTGTTCCCGGCATGGTCTCGCCCAGCCGCCGTCCGAGATCGGTTTGGTCCAGCCGCTGTGCGAGGACGATCGCTTCCAGCAGCCATCAGGGCTCAGCCGAGTTCAACCGCCCATCTGCGAGCCTCGGATGTTCATATCGTCATCGAGCAGCAGAAGGTCCGCCGGCATCCCGATCGCCAGCAGGTTGTTTGCATCGGCACCGCCCACTGCTCGCAGAGGAACGAGGCTCGCGGCCTGCACAGCGTCGAACGGGCTGAGACCCACCTCGGCGACGGCCCGCTGCACGGCCTCGTCCATCGTCAACGTGGACCCTGCGATGGCACCGGGAGAGCCGTCCGAGGTGACCAGGCGAGCTACCGAATCCGTGACCTCGACGGGGAGCGAACCGAGGTGATAATTTCCATCGCGCAGACCGGTTGCCGCCATGGCATCGGTGATGAGCGCGAGGCGCCCGGGCACGAGTTCGTGGAGCATGCGTGCGACCGGAGCCACGACGTGGACACCGTCATTGATGAGTTCGACGGTGACATGCTCGGCCTCGGCCGCGGCAAGAACCGGCCCCGGAGCACGGTGGTGGATGCCCGGCATCGCATTGAACGCGTGAGTGAGGATACTCGCCCCGGCGTCGAACGCCGCAGCGGCCAATTCGAAGTCAGCGGCCGTGTGCCCGATGGCCACACGCACCCCGGCCGCGGTGAACCGGTTGATCGCGTCGAGGGCACCGGGCAGCTCGGGGGCGATGGTGACCTGCGCAAGCGTTCCAGCGGCCGCCTCAAGGAGCGCCTCGACCGCCTCAGGAGTCGGCGACGTGAGCACCTCGGGTGCATGCGCACCCTTGAAATCCGGGGACAGGAAGGGACCTTCGGCATGCAGGCCCGTGACCATGGCCCGATCGCGGACGATCCCGGCCCCGGCACGCAGAGACCGGCACAGCCCGTCGATCGTGTCCGAGACGAATGACAGGGCGAGCCTGCCGGTGCCGTGATCACGATGCACGTCGAGGATCGCGTCGATCGCGTCGGCTCCGTCCTCAGCGCTTGCTCCGTCCTCGGCGCTTGCTTCGTCCTCAGCGCCTGCTCCGTCCTCGGCGCTCGCTCCGCCGGCACCGTGGCAGTGGATATCGACGAACGCGGGAGCCACGAATCCGCCGGCCGCGTCGATGACGTCACCGCTGGCCGAGGCGGCCCTGTCCTTCCAGCCGTCCCCGCGGCCCCGTGCAGTGACCGATCCCTGCGCGATCGCGATCCACGTGTCCGCGGTCTCCTCGGCGAACGTCGCCCGATCGCCGTCGAGGATGCACGCATTGTGGATGACCGCCTCGGCGGGGATCTGCTCGGTCTGTGTCATCGAGGTCCTTCCATCGCTCTGCTCTCGCTCACCCCAGGGTGCGGACCCGGTTCGCGTCGATGCCGAGCACATGCGTGTCGAGGAATGCCAGCACCGTGCGGTACCAGACCTCGGCATTGCCGCGGCCGAGGATCCAGTGCCCCTCATCCGGGTAGTACAGGAATCGGTGCTGTGTGTCGCCGTCGGCGTTGAGCGGAGTCTTCGACTGCGTGAGCAGGTCGAGCCACAGCTCCTGTCCCTGCCCGATCGGCACCCGGTAGTCCTTGTCGCCGTGGATGACGAGCATGGGCACTTCGATCTGATCGGCGAAGAGGTGTGGCGAGTATTCCGCCGACTGTTCGCGCATCGCCTCGTCCCACGAGGAGTTGTCCGTCGTCCGCCCCATCGACGTGGTGTTCCACAGGGAGGCGTGGGTGACGATGCACTTGAACGTGCTTCCCGTGTGTCCGGCGACCCAGTTGGCCATGTAGCCGCCGTAGGAACCTCCGGCCAACGCGACATGTTCGGCGTCGATGTCCGCCCGCGCCCCGGCCGTCTCGGTGAGCGTCATGATGTCGGTGAACGGGGTCCCACCCAGCTGCTGCTGACCGCGATCGATCATCGCCTGACCGTACCCGGTCGAGATCGCCGGATCCGGCAGCAGCACCGCATAGCCGGCAGCGGCGAAGGGCGCAGGGTTCCACCGGTATGTCCATGCGTTCCACGACCCCCACGGGCCGCCGTGGGCGAACACGACGAGCGGGTGCGGCCCCTCGCCCTCCGGCAGAACCAGCCACGCGCGGATCGGGGTGCCGTCCTCGGCCGTGGCTTCCACCTCGGTGAGGGTGCCCTCCTCGTCGAGCGCCGTCGCCGGGTTCGCGAGTTCGCTGATGACCCCGGTAGCAAGATCGATCGAGATCGGCATGGGCGCGACATCGATCGCCGAGGCGGTCGCGACCACCGTGTCCCCGCGCAGTGCGAGACCGGAGAACGAATACTTCTGCTCGACACCGCCGACGAGGCGCCGAGGCTGCGCATCGGCCAGATCGCCGATGAAGACGCTGCCGCGACCGTGATCGTCGGCGGCCGCCGCGATCGTCGAGTCGTCGACCCAGATCGGTGAGAACCAGAAATCGGCGTCCGGCCACACGGGAGCGAATTCGGCCGTCTCGAGGTCGAGGACCATGAGGTCGACGGCGAGGTTTGCCTGCGGAGTCCAGAACTGTTCGCGGCTGACCAGGGCCTTCGTCCCGTCCGGGCTGATGGCTTCGATGCCGAAGCAGTGATCGGCGGCCGGCTTCGTCAGCCGATGCAGCTCGGGCTCACCCTCCAGGTCGACGCGCCAGATCTCACTGGCTTCGAGCTGGCCGGGGATCGGCCTCTCGAGCTGGACGAGGGCGAACCGGGCATCGTCGTCGACGGCCCAGTCGATGAGGCGGCCGGACGGCAGCGACAGGTAGCGGAAGTCCAGGCCCGCCGGAGCGCTGAGCTCATCGGCGACCTCGGGGAAGTCGGCGGCAGCCTCGTCGAGTTTCGCTACCGCCAGGGTCTGCCGGCCCGGCCCCAGATCCTGATTCCACCGCCGGATCGGGAACCCCGTGTGGAGGATGCCGCTGATCTTGGCATCGCTGCGTTCGGCACTGAATTCCTGATGGTCGTTCTCATCGGCGGCCCAGGTGTGGACGGGGAACTCGACGATGAGGGTCTCCCCCTTGATCTCGATCCGGGTGAACCCGCCCTCATGGTCGGCGAGTTTGCGGGCCTCTCCGTTGTCGGGAAGCGCCCACAGGCTCGGGCTCTCGGCGTCCTTGCCGTCCTCGCCCTTGCGTTTGGCGGCGAAGACGATCGTCCCGTTATCGCTCAGAGCGGCCGGGCCGATGGACTGGTCTCCGCGAGTGATGCGGCGGGGCACTTCGCCGCTGATATCGGCGAGGTGGCTGAGGGAGGAGCTGCCCTCGGAGTTGAGGAACGAGTACTGGGCGATGACGCGGCCGCTCTGATTCGTCAGGAGGCCTTGCAGGCGGCGGGCGTCGAGGAGTCGGGTCACTGCGTCGTGGGTCGTCATGGCCTCATCCTAGTTCGCAACTCGGACAAGGGGGCGCTGAAAGGAGAATCGCTTGAGCGCGACCGCCTCTAGCGGAAGGTCGGAGCCGGGACCTTCTGCCCGCCGATCGTCACCGTCGGCAGCATCTTCTTGAAGTCCTCGTCCGCGTTCGCGTGTTCCTTCACAGCGCGCATCTCGATGGAGAGATTCACCAGTCTGCCGTTGATCGTGTATCCGGTCTGCACCCCGTACATGAGTGTGGGCTGGCTGTTGATCGCGAGGATCTCAGACGACCCCAGCTCGCCTTGGAAGCTCCAATACTCGCCGGCGTTGAGGGAACCGGTCGTCTCCGACAGAACCTGGGAGCCCTTGCCGTCGAAGGTGTATTTGCGCTTCGAATCGATGATCGCCTGCGCGCTGCCGCCGAAGTCCTCGGAGCAGTTGATGAGGATGACGTCGGAATCCCGACTGTCGGAACCGCGATGGAACACCCGGAACTTGTCGGTGTCTCCGGCGCCGCCCGTCCAGTCGTCGCCGAGAGCGAAGGAGATGGTCACAGGACAGGAATCGCCGAGCGAGATCGTCTTCTTCGACATCCCCTCGGGGATGCCCGCATCGGTGGGCTTGTCCGTGGGTTCGGGGCCCGGTGTCTTCTGCACGCCCACGCGCACGGGGCCGGCGTCCTTGTCCTCGGTGCGGATCTGCAGGACCGAGCAGCCACTGAGGAGAACGGTCAGCGCGAGCGTCCCGGCTGCCGCGAGGCGCAGCGGTGACACCGAGCTCACGGCTGCTCACCGTTGTCTCGGCGGTACGGCGGCTGCGGTCCGCTGTTCGGCTGCTGGGGCCCGTGGGGTCCACTGTTCGGTTGCTGGGGGCCACTGTTTGCCTGCGGCCCGCTGCTCGACTGTCCGAAATTCTGGGGCCCGCTGTCCGGCTGCTGATACCCCTGCGACCCGGAGTTCGACTGCCCGAAATTCTGGGGCCCGCCGTTCGGCTGCTGGTACCCGTGCGGCCCGGAGTTCGACTGCCCGAAATTCTGGGGTCCGCTGTCCGGCTGGCCGAAGTTCTGCTGGCCCCCGTGCTGCTGGCCCGGCTGGCTGCCGACGGGCGGTCCGCCCTCAGGAAGATTCTGTGCGCCCGGCCCTGACCGCGGCGGCTTGAACTGGGAATGCTGCCCGGAATCGGGTGGGAATCCACCGGAGACGGACTCTCCGGTGGTGCGGTTGACCAAAGCTCCGTCGACCCGTTCGAGGCGACGCTTCGAAGTCCGCCGCGGGGTGCCGAGGATCCGGCCCTGCAGTTCGGCCTCGTTCGGCTGTCTCGGGGGAAGGAACCCGGGAGACCGCCGCGAATCCGCCTGCTGCATCGGCTGCACCGGGTGCGAACCGGCGGCGACCCGATCCATATGCTCCGACATCTGCGGAACCGTGACGGGCGCGGCATCGGCGAGCACCGGCAGGACGATGCGCACCGAGGTGCCCACACCCTCCTGGCTGAACAGCTGCACGGAACCGCCGTGCCGGGTGACGATGGCCCGGACAAGCGAGAGTCCCATCCCCGAACCGGCGACCGCCCGCACCCGGGAACCGCGGGAGAGTTCGTCCCAGACGGCTTCCTGTTCGGCCAGCGGAATGCCGCTGCCGGTGTCGGCGACCTCGACGACGACCCACCGGTGTCCATCGATGATCTGCTCGTTCGCGCGCAGCTCGACGACCTCGGCCTGCGAAGAGTATTTGAGCGCATTGCCCAACAGGTTGAGGATCGCGGTGAGCAGCAGATCCTCCTCCCCGGCGACATCGGGCAGCCGCCACGGAGCACGGGCGACCGTGGCCACGATCATCCGATCCTCGGCGCCGGGCGCGGTCGAGGCGTCCTCGACCGCCTGATGGATGAGCGCGTCGAGGTCGACGCGGGCATATTCGATGATGCGCGTTTCGACATCGGCGAGTTTGCGCAGGTCAGCGAGCAGTCGGGCGACCCTACGGGAGGACACGTCGACCTGTTTGGCGGCGGGCTCGACCTCGGTGAGGGTGCCTCCGTCGCGGACGACTTCGCGGATGCTCGCCGCGGATGTGCGCAGCGCGGTCAAAGGGTTCTTCAGCTCATGGTCGAGGCGGATGAGCATGCGGTTGCGCTTGGTCATCGAGTCCTCTGCCGCGGCCGTCTCGATGGATTCCCGCAGCTGCGCCTCGCGCCTCTTGAGATACCGCCATCCGAACCAGGCGCCGACAGCCAGCCCCGCGAGCACGAGGACGAGCAGGAGCAGGAACAGCCAGACCTGGATCTCGACGACGAGGAAGTTCGTCATAGACGCCTCTGCCCGTCCTCACCGCGGACCTCACCGACGAAGCGGTATCCGCGCCCCTGGACGGTCGCGATCCACCGCGGTTCGGCAGCGTCTTCTCCGAGGACGCGTCGCAGTTCGGCAACGCGCGAATCGACGGCACGGGTACCCACGGCCTCTTCGAACCCCCACAGCACCTCGAGCAGGCGGGAGCGTTCGATGAGTTCGTCCTTGTGTACCATGAGGTATTCGAGCAGGGTGAAGCCCTTCGGGGTGATGACGAGTTCGCGCTGTCCCAGCCAGGCACGCCGCCCCACCCGGTCCACGCGCAGGCCGAAGCTCGAGACGAGTACCGGTGCGGTGGCCAAGGGCGGCCCGTCATTGCGGGTCCGGCGCAGCACCGCCCGGATGCGGGCGACGAGTTCGTGCGGATCGAAGGGTTTGTTGAGGTAGTCGTCGGCGCCCTCTTCCAGCG
The DNA here is from genome assembly GCF_051351055.1 of Brevibacterium sp. FAM 27836. Classification (NCBI taxonomy): domain Bacteria; kingdom Bacillati; phylum Actinomycetota; class Actinomycetes; order Micrococcales; family Brevibacteriaceae; genus Brevibacterium; species Brevibacterium sp. FAM 27836. Next base: position 2,065,606 of record NZ_CP195711.1, on the reverse strand, counting down.
CCATCGCCCGTTCCACACCCTCACCGACCTGCGTCAGCAGCAGCACCGGGACCCAGTTCTCCTCCTGCCGCAGGCGTCGGAGCACCTGCCGGCCATCGGCTCCGGGCATGAGCACGTCGAGCACGCAGACATCGGGTTTGTGGCGGTGGATCTCGTCGAGTGCCAGCAGGCCGTCACTGGCCGGCAGGACCCGGAATCCGGAACGCTCGAGGAAGGGCACCACCGCACCGAGCACATCCGGCTCGTCGTCGGCAACCAAGACGAGTGGTTGGGGCTCGGTGTGATTGTCAGCCGTCATGGTGCTCAGTTCCGGTTCCTCTCTGGCGTTCCCAGGCAACTTCTCGGGCCTCGGCACGGTCGACCGCCTCGGCGAGTTCATCTCGATACAGCATAGAACGACGCAGGTGTTTGGTGCGATAGCCGGCGCGGCCGACCATATGGGTGGCGACGGGGATCGTCACGAGCTGGAAGGAGATGACGATCGCCAGCGTCGTCACCGTCGCCCAGGTCGGGAACTGGATGGCGACCGCCACGGCCACGAGCATCAGCCCCAGGACCTGGGGCTTCGCACTCGCGTGCATGCGTGAGAGGAGATCCCCGAACCGCACGAGACCGAGCGCCGCAGCCAGGGACAGCACAGCGCCGAGGAGGATGAGCACGGCCGAGATGATGTCAAGAACCATGGGTGCTCCCTTCGCCGCGGCCGGGGGCGGAATCATTGCGGCCAGGGGCGGAATCGTCTCGGCCAGGGGCAGAATCACCGCGGCCCGTGAACATATGCTCGGCGTCGTCGGGTCCGGGATCGGGTCCGGTGCCCTCGCCTTCCCCGCCGGCATCAGCGTGTGCGTCGAAAGTCGGGTCCGAGATCTCGGTGACCTCATCGGAGACCGGGACCGAACCGGGCCCTGGCGCTGCTCTCCGGGCAGCAGCCTCGGCGGAATCGTCGTCCTGAGCATCTTGGGACATGTGCCAATCCGATGCCGAGAAGTCCGACAGCGCTCCCGACTCGGAGCCGGGCGTCATCGAATCGGATTTCGATACGTATCGCGACACGCTCACGGAGCCGACGAAGCCGAGCATCGCGAGCACGATGAGAACGGGCAGCAGATCCGTGCGGTCGGCCAGGGCCATGTACCCGCCGAGTCCGCACATGATCGAGGCGAGCACGACATCGGTGCCGATCATCCGGTCGAGGATCGAGGGGCCGCGGACGATCCGGTAGAGCGCGATGAACACCGAGGCGGCCAACAGCACCGACCCGGCGATGACGAGGAGGTCGAAGACGATCTGACTCATGCGCGTCCTCCCTCGACTTCGCCCAGCGGATCCGGGCGGGCACGCAGTGCCCCGAGGTCGCGGGCCGAACCGAGGGTGCGGATGAGCAGCTCCTCGATGTGGTAGACCTGCGCCTTCGCCTGATGCAGCTTCTCCTCGGAATCGCAGTCGAGGAAGTGCAGGTAGAGGATGCCCATCGCGCGATCACTGTCGATGATGATCGATCCCGGGATGAGGCTGGCGGTGTCGGCGATGAGGGTGAGCACGAGATCGGAGCTCGTGCGCAGATCGCAGGCGATGACCGAACCGGCGCCGACGGCACGGCGACGGAACGCATACCAGGCGACCTCGATCGAGGCGTGGAGGACCGAGTAGAGGAACCACAGGGCGAACACCGCGCCGTGCCAGACGTTGAACCGACCGGAGAGCACGACGGGCGGGAGGTAGAAGATACGGGTGACGAGGAAGGCGAGGACGATCCCGGAGACCACGGTGAGTACGGTGATCGAATCCCACAGCATCAGCCACAGCAGGACCAGCGAGACGAGCAGCACGAACTGCTGGACGATTCCGCGGCCCCGGCTCATCCGTGCCCGGTTCGGACTCATCAGTCGTCACCTCCGAGCACGTTCGTGACATAGTCGATCGGCGTCTGCAGATTCTCGGCGGCGCGGTTCGCCATAACCCACAGGGGTTCGGCCGCGACCGTGAGGATGAGGGAGGCGATGACGACCACCGAGGTGGCCACCACCATAGCAGGGGGCACGCCGATCTGAGACTGCCACTTCTTCCCCGCCAGCAGCGTCTTCTTCCGGTCGGCGAATTCCTCGACGAGGTCCTCGTTGGGCTCTTCCACATCGGCCGGATCACGCCAGAACGCGAGGTTGAAGGTACGGCCGATGACGTAGAGCGTGAGCAGGCTCGTCACGGTGCCCGCGACGATGAGGACGGTGGGCAGCCACGCCTGATCGTCGAATCCGGCGAGGAACAGGGCGACCTTGCCGATGAATCCGGAGAACGGAGGAATGCCCGAGAGATTGAGCGCGGGAATGAAGAAGATGATCGTCAGCACCGGCGAGAGCACCATGAGACCACCCAGGGACCGCGTCGAGGTGGACCCGCCGCGCATTTCCACGAGCCCGATCGCCAGGAACAGCGCGGTCTGGACGATGATGTGGTGGACCGTGTAGTAGATCGCCGCGGACAGACCGACACTGGTGCCCAAGGCCACGCCGAAGAGCATGTAGCCGATGTGGGAGACCAAGGTGAAGGACACGATCCTCTTGATCTCCGACTGCGCGATGGCGCCGAGGATGCCCACGAGCATCGTCAGCCCCGCCGCGATGAGCAGCGGCACCCGCAGCGAGGATTCGGCGAAGAGCAGGGTCTCCGTGCGGATGATCGCATAGATGCCGACCTTCGTCAGCAGACCCGCGAACACTGCGGTCACCGGGGCCGGAGCGGTCGGGTAGGAGTCGGGCAGCCAGAAGGACAGCGGGAAGATCGCGGCCTTGATGCCGAAGCCGAGCAGCAGCATCACGTGGAGGATCATCTGCACATCGGCAGGCAGCTCGGAGAGCCTCTGCGACAGCTGCGCCATGTTCACGGTTCCGCACGCTGCGTAGATGATGCCGATCGCGGCGAGGAAGATCACCGAGGAGACGAGCGAGATGATCACATAGGTGACTCCGGCCCGGATGCGCTCGGCCGTGGCTCCGAGGGTGAGCAGCACATAGGAGGCGACGAGGAACATCTCGAAGCCGACGTAGAGGTTGAACAGGTCCCCGGCGAGGAACGAGTTCGCAATGCCCGCGCACAGCACCAGGTAACTGGGGTTGAACACGGAGATCGGGGTCTCGTTCGAATCGTCGTTGGCGTCCTGGCTCAGCGCGTACACGAGCACGCACAGAGTGACCAGCGAGGACACGATGAGCATGAGGGCGGAGAGCCGGTCGGCCACGAGCACGATGCCCGCCGGCGGCTGCCAACCGCCGATCGCCACGACCTGCGGACCGTGCATGTCGACGCCGAAGAGGATGATCGTGGCGATGACCATGACGGCCACGAGGATCGCGACCGACACGAGGTTCTGCATCCGTGTGTGCTTGGACAGGATGAGGGCGATGCCGGCGCCGAGCAGCGGCAGCAGCACCGGCAGCGGGACGAGGACGGGCAGCAGATCGATCATGGCCGGTCCCCCTTCCCGTGCTCGTCATCCGGCTCCGTGTTCCCGGACTCGTCATCCGGCGCTGTCTCTTCTCGGGCCGCTTCTGCGGCCTCCGCTTCAGCGGCGCTGTGCGCTTGCGTCTGGGACTCCACGACCGCCTCGGCGATGTCATCGGCTTCAGTCGGGGTCTCCGCGTCCTCGATCTCCTCGGCGATCTCCTCCCGCTCTTCGGGAGTGCCGTCGTCATCGAGGTCGACGGCGCCGACGATCGGCGATTCGGCCTCGTCACCGAACTCGGTGTCGTCGTAGTCCGTGCTCGCCTCGGCTTCGGAGTCGATGACCTTCGTGATCGCGACCTGGAGGTCGGTGTCGTCGTCCTGCAGCGAATCGGCGCGCATGAGCCTCCAGGAGCGGTAGATCATCGCCAGCAGGAACGCGGTCACGGCGAAGGTGATGACGATGGCGGTGAGGATGAGCGCCTGCGGCAGCGGATCGGACATGCCCTCGGTCGACAGGTCCTTCCCGTCGGTCAGGGGCGGCGAACCGCGTCCGGCGGTGAGGATGATGAGCAGGTTGACCCCGTTGCCGAGCAGGATGAAGCCGAGCAGGACGCGGGTCAGGGAGCGTTCGAGCATGAGGTAGATGCCGGAGGCGAAGAGGACACCCATGGCCAGGACCATGATGAAGGGCATGCTCATAGGCGGCCTCCTTCCGCACCGTTGTCGACGTCGAGCTCATTGACCCGGTGGATGATCTCGGACACGGCGCGGTGTTCGGCGGTCGATCCCATGTTCTCGGAGAAGTTGACGTTGTCGTGGATGCGGTGGGTGAGCATCGCTTCGTCACGTTCCTGGTGCAGGTCGACCTCGGCTCCGAGCGAGCGGAGGATGTCGAGCATGAGGCCGATGACGATGAGGTAGACGCCGATGTCGAAGAACGTCGACGTGCCGAAGGACAGATGACCCAGCAACGGCAGATCGCCTTCGAGGTAGACGGAGTCGAAGACGGTATCGCCCCACACCCAACCGCCGACGACGGTGAGGATCGCGGTGACGAGACCGGTGCCGAGCATTCCCGAGGGAGTGAAGGGGGCCGCCTCGGCGAGTTCGTACTTGCCTCCGGCGAGGTAGCGCACGACGAGAGCGAGACCGGCGACGAGGCCGCCGGCGAAACCGCCGCCGGGTTCGTTATGGCCGGCGAAGAGGAGGTAGACGGAGAAGACGAAGACGGCGTGGAAGATCAGTCGCGCGGTGACCTCGAGAATGATCGACCGGTTGCGCGGAGCCAGGGTGCGGCCGGCGATGAGCCAGGACACACGTTTCTGGGACAGGTCCTCCCGCCCGGGATGGTGGAGGTCGACGACGTCCTCGGACACGGGTTGGAAGCGGATCCGGCCGGCCGCCTCGGTGCCGTCCTTCTTCCTCTCGAACCGGTGCAGGTGGCCTTCGCGGCCGCGGACGAAGATGAGTCCGGCGACACCGGTTCCCGCCGCCACGAGCACGGAGATCTCACCCATCGTGTCCCAGGCGCGGATGTCGACGAGGGTGACGTTGACGATGTTCTGGCCGTGGCCGAGTTCGTAGGCGAGCTGACCGAAGTCCGTCGAGACCGGGTCGGCCACGCGCACCCCGGCGGCGATGAGGACCACGAGCATCACCGTGATGCCCACGGCACCGCCGATGATCGCCCGCCAGGCGGGAGTGAGACGCCCCGTGGATTCGCCGATCCGGGCCGGCAGACGGCGGAGGACGAGGACGAAGACGACGATCGTGATGGTCTCCACCAGCACCTGGGTCAGGGCCAGGTCGGGGGCGCCGACGAACGCGAAGTACGCGACCATCGCATAGCCGGAGATGCCGGTGACGACGACGGCCGTGAAGCGCTTCTTCGCCCGGGTGGCACCGATCGCGACGACGATGAGGACGGTGGCGACGATGAAGTCGAGAGGGGTGTCGGAGAGGCGGAAGTCGATGTTCCAGGTGTCGTTGGCGATGATGGCCAGGCCCACTCCGGCGACGAGGACGAGGTAGACCACACCCTGGTAGAACGGCAGCGAACCGCGTTGCGTGCGGGCGGTGACCCACAGCGCCAGTGCTTCCATCCAGCTGATGAGCCGCCGGTAGAGCTCGTGGAAATCGATGCCCGAGGGCAGAGTCGACTGCACTCTCGCGAACGGGTGGCGGAGGAAGAACAGGGCCGCGCCGACGGCGACCGTCACGGCGGTGAAGGCGAGCGCCGGTTCGAAGCCGTGCCACAGCGCCAGGTGGTAGTGCCCGTCCTCGGCGGCCACGATCGGCAGCTCGGCGGTCCAGGCGGAGAAGTATCCGTCAAGTAGTCCGGCGCCCGGGCCCAGCGCCAAGGTGAGCGCGGTGAGGATGATCGGGGAGAAGACGAGGCCGAGCTTCTCATCGCGGCGGGCGATGTCGTCGACGCCGGGCTTCGAGGAGAAAGCGCCCCAGACGAAGCGGGCGGAATAGGCGACGGTGAGGATCGAGCCGATCATGATGCCGATGAAGCCGATGACCGAGGCCTTGTCCGGTGAGGACAGGAGGGTCGAGTAGGCGGCTTCCTTGGCGGCGAAGCCGAGCAGCGGGGGCAGTCCCGCCATCGAGGCGGCGGCGATCGTCGCGCACACGGCGACGACGGGGAATGCCTTCCAGCCGCCGGAGAGCTTCGTGAGGTCACGGGTGCCGGCACGGTGGTCGATGATGCCGACGCACAGGAACAGGCAGGACTTGAACAGGGCGTGGGCGATGAGCAGCCCGAGTGCCGCCTTCGTGATGTCCGGAGTGCCGAAGGAGGCCATCGTCGTGAGGAAGCCCAGCTGGGAGACCGTGCCGAAGGCCAGCAGCAGTTTGAGGTCGGTCTGCTTCAGCGCCTGCCAGCCGCCGATGAACATCGTCAGCAGGCCCAGGGTGAGCAGCACTTCGGACCAGCCGGGGATGTTGTTGTAGCCGGGGGCCAGGCGCAGCACGAGGTAGATGCCGGCCTTGACCATGGCCGCAGCGTGCAGGTACGCACTGACCGGGGTGGGGGCGGCCATGGCGCCGGGCAGCCAGAAGTGGAAGGGCATGAGCGCGGACTTCGAGATCGCGCCGATGAGGATGAGGATGATCGCGGAGATGATGACTCCGCCGGTGTCCATGCCCAGCTGTGCCCGGTCGATCAGGGTCGAGATCCGGCCGGTGCCGGTGGCGGTGATGAGTAGGACCATGCCCACGAGCATGGCCAGACCGCCGGCGGTGGTGACGATGAGCGCCTGCAGGGCCGCCTGACGCGAGCGGCGCCGGGACTGGCTGTGTCCGATGAGCAGGTAGGAGAAGACCGTGGTGCCTTCCCAGAACAGGTAGAGCATGAGGAGGTCGTCGGCGATGACGAGTCCGTACATCATGCCTGCGAAGGCCATGAAGATGCCGGCGAACCGGGCCAGTCCGGGTTCGTCGGGCGGGAAGTAGCGGGCGCAGTAGACGAAGACGAGCGCCCCGACTCCGGTGACGAGCAGCGTCATGATCCATGAGAGCACGTCGAGGCGGAACACACCTTCGAGCCCGAGCTCCGGGAGCCAGTTCATGCTTTCGACGAGCGGATGGGCGCCGGGGCCGAAGAGGTCGTGAACTTTCGAGAGGCTCAGCACCAGTCCGGCGAAGGGGACGAGCGCGAGGTAGAAGAAGGCGTTGCGGCCGAGGAGACGAACCAGGGGGTAGGCGATGACAGACGCGCCGAAGAAGGCACCTGTCATGGCTATCACCGGCAGCCACCTCCGTCATATGCCTGTTTGTGAGAAAGGTTCGTGAGTTTATTTTTGCACGGACAGACGAAGTTTCCCCAATTGCGTGCACTCGGCCGAACCCGTTTCTCGCCCGCCCTCGCAGTCATCGGCGAGGTCCTCGGCGCAGTCATCGGCGAGGTCCTTCGCGAGGTCCTCGGGGTAGTCACCGGCGGGGTCCTCGCTCGCACTCCCAGGACGGTCGCAGACGGCGCCGACGGCCCCATCGGGTGCCGTGGCCCCGTCGACGCTCACTCGCGCAGCTGGCGGCTGGTCACGAGGAAACCGTTCTCGTCGACTCCCACCCCATCGCAGCCGACGAGGAGCTCCGCTCCGATCGCGTCGGTCAGTCGGGCCACCTCGGCGCGCATGCTGCGGAATCGACGCCGCGGATTCGGTTGGTGGCGCCGGGACTCGGTGTCCATCCAGTGCACGTGGTATTCGATCTGCGGGGCATCCGTGTGGGCGGCGATGATCGGCGGCACCCACTCGGCCTCCATCACCCGGATCTCGAGGCCGCCGGCGGCCTCATCGATGTCTCCGAGCGGGACGAGCAGGGCGTAGCCGTCGAGGATGACGGGGGCCGAAGGATCGAAGAGCGGGTCGTCGATGTTCGCCTGCGCGAGCACATCTTCGTCGGGGGTGGGCAGCGACTGTTGGAAGGCGTGCGGGGCGTGGCGGCGCACGAACTCCAGGGCCACCTGCGGTTCCAGCCAGTAGGGCGAGTACAGGTAGAGGTCGACCTTCGCCTCGGGGTCGGGGATGATCACTCGCGTCGGCAGTCCGGGCTCGTCGGCCAGGCGGACTCCCGTGTGCAGGCGGGAGGCGATGGCGAGCAGGAGGCTGAGCACCCGCTCCTCCTCCCGGTCGGGCATGCCCTCGGGGAAAGCCGCATGGAGGCCGTCGGCATCGGCGAACCAGTCCGGTGGCGGGGAGGGCTGACGGTCGCGGGGACAGTCGACGACGATCGCGTGGTGGGCCCAGTCGGGGACTTCGAGGGCGGCGGCATCCGCGGGTTCGAGGACCGTGCCGGAGCTGAGCCGCGAATGCCGACTCAGCCTCATCTGTCCGTGTTCGTCGAGCTGCGGGTGCAGGTCCGGCAGCTTGTTGTGGACGAGTGCGAGGACGTCGGAGATCTCGACGGCATCGTCGAGGAGGAGAAGGTGGAAACCCCGCAGATCCACCGAGGTGGGAGTGTCGACCGGCGCGGATGCGCGGTGATCACCGTACCCGGGGCGACCGGTCGAGGGCATCCCGGTCCGGCGCCGAGCCGGGGCGGAGGCTCCGGGCCCCGGCGCCTCAGCCGAGACGGAGGGCGCGGGCCCCGGCGACCCATCCGAGACGGAGCGCGCCGGGCCGGTGTCCGCGGACGCGGCGAGACCGCCCTGGTAGCGCGCGGCGTCGGCACGCTCGCGTTCGGCCCGTTCGGCGGCTTCGCGTTGGCGCCGCAGTTCGCGGCGGGTGATCACATGTCCCTCCGGTAGAAGTTCAGGTGCGAACGGGATGCGGTCGGGCCGCGCTGGCCCTGGTACCGGTTGCCGGTGGCAGCGGAGCCGTAGGGGTTGACGGCAGAGGAGCTGAGGCGGAAGAAGCACAGCTGCCCGATCTTCATACCCGGCCACAGCGTGATCGGCAGGGTTGCGACATTGGACAGTTCCAGGGTGACGTGACCGCTGAATCCGGGGTCGATGAATCCGGCCGTCGAGTGCGTGAGCAGGCCGAGCCGGCCCAGCGAGGACTTCCCTTCGAGCCGTGCCGCGACATCGTCGGGCAGAGTCACGAGTTCGTGCGTGGAGGCGAGGACGAACTCGCCGGGGTGCAGTACGAAGGGCTCTCCCGGTGCAGCCTCGAGGAAGCGGGTGAGTTCGGGCTGTTCGAGGCTCGGATCGATGACCGGATATTTGTGGTTGTCGAAGAGCCGGAAGTACCGGTCGAGGCAAACATCGACACTGGCCGGTTGGATCAGCGAAGGGTCGTAGGGGTCGAGGGCGATGCGGCCGGAGTCGAGCTCGGCGCGGATGTCGCGGTCGGAAAGCAGAGTCACGTATCCGATGGTAGTCGTTCCGGCCCCTTCACGCTCGAGATCCGACGGCTCGCCAGCTCAGAATTTCCCTCCGACTCTGCGCGACACGCCGCACGTAGGTCACAAACCGATAACGATTACTCCAATTTATGCTGGTTTTTCCCCGTGTGTCTCCCCATAGGCGCTGATGAATGCTTTAGAGTTATGAGCTGTACGGACCCGCGCACGATGGTGCCTTCCCCTTCTTAAGCCAAGGAATGCCGGGAGTCCCATCGCCTTTCGTGGGTAGACAACAATCGAAAGGCATTACTGTGAAGACCTCGCGTCTTGTGCTTGCCCCCGCAGTAGCCGTTGCTTTGACAGGTCTTGCTGGCGCCCCGGCGTTCGCAGCGACAGAGTCCACCGCTTCGGTACCTCAGCAACCGCTGTGCGCCCAGGGCGACCAGCAGTCATCGAGCGACTCCGAAGCCGACTCCTCGGTACCCGAAGAGTCGGATCCTCAGGCGACCCTTGCGCACGCGCAGGTCACCCGGGCCGATATCGCGAACAGCAAGAAGGGAATCGGCTTCTCCGGAACCGGATTCACCGCAGATGAGAAGGCCACCGTGACCGTCATCGGCACCGATGGCACCGACTACACCCCACCCAAGAAGCTCACGGTCGACGAGAAGGGTCAGGTGTCCGGCACCTACTTCTTCACCGCGACCGAAGACGCACAGGTGCCTGTCGGCGAATACTCGCTCTACCTCACGGATCTCAAATCGGAGAAGAAGTCGTCGAAGGTGACCTTCGAGGTCGTCGCTTCGGATTCCGATGTCGACGATTCCGACCCGACCGGTGACAACTGCGAATCGGCCACCGGTCCGATCAAGGATCCCAGTGAGACCGACGAGCCGTCGGAGACGAAGACCGACGAGCCCTCCACCGAGGCTCCGGAACCGTCGGAGACGAAGACCGACGAGCCGTCTACCAAGGCTCCGGAACCGTCGGAGACGAAGACCGACGAGCCCACGACCAAGGCGCCGGAACCGACCGAAACCGACAAGACGGATGAGGCTCCGGCCCAGGCCCCGACCGAGACGGACGAGGCCGAGAGCGACGAACCCACGTCCGAGGCTCCGAAGCCGACCGAAACCGACGGCGACGAGTCCTCCGCGGCCCCGAAGGACGAGAAGTCCGAGGACAAGGAATCCGAATCCACCGGACCGGCCAGCCCCGGAACCGAGGAGAAGGAAGCTCCGGCCGCTGCCAAGCAGTCGCTCTCCATCGACCCGACCGAGATCAGCTCCGAGGACTTCCTCGACAAGGGCATCAAGCTCGGCGTCAGCGGAGCGCAGCCCGGCGAGAAGGTCACCATCACGGTCGAGCACGCCCAGGGCAAGGTCGACCGCTACACGATGACCAAGCAGGCCGACTCCGAAGGCAAGGCCACGTTCGGTGTCCAGGCCAAGGTCAAGGCTGTGCTCGGCACCTACAACGTCCGTGCCCAGGCCGAGAGCTTCGATGAGCCTCAGGGCGGAAGCTTCACGGTGCTGACCAACGGCACGGCTGTCGACGAAGGCGGAAGCGACTCGGGCGCTGCCGGCAGCGATCTGCCGCGCACCGGTGCCGAGATGACCGGACTGGCGCTGGGCGTCGGCCTGCTCGCCGTCGGTGCCGCAGCCGTCATCATCACCCGTCGGCGGATGAACGCCTCCGATGATCCAGCGGAGTTCTAAACACAGTTGAACGATGAATTGTCCCTCGCGGGGCTGCAGCTCGACGGACGCGAGATCGATCTAGGACGTCTGCGAGCAGGGACAATGCTCGGACTCATGGGCAGCCCGGACAGCACCACTGCGGTGGTGCTGTCCGCGGCGACCCTGCCCCACGTCGCACCACCGCCACGCTTCCCGACCGGATCCCGGTCGGGTCGTTCGCGTGTGCGCAGCTGGATGAAGAAGTACCTGCGTGAAGCCGATGCCGGATCTGGGGAGGCGGCATCGGCAGCGTCTCAATCCGCTGCACTGACAGCATTCGGTCTGCGTCCGGAGGTCCTGCGCCGCCGGATCACGGATCTCGAAGCGACCGATCGTGCCCGCCTCGCCCTGGCCGCGGCCTGGGCGAGCGGCGCGAAGTGGCTGACGTTCATCGATCCCTTCGCTTCGGTCCCGAGCCACCTGCGCACGGGACTGCGCAACCGCTTCGCCGAACTCGTCGCCCACGAGGGGCGCGGAGTCGTGTTCAGCTCCAATTCGCTCACCGACCACACCATCGCCGAGGCGGGGGTGGCCGATATCGAAAAGGACCAGCTCGTCGCATTCGGATCCCTGGAGCAGATCGTCAGCGAGCCCAGGGGCTCACTGCCTGCCGAGCTCAGCGGAGTCAACGTCTATTCGGGCCTGGCCCGCAAAGGATGGCTGTTCATCGGCCATTCGGCCGTGCGCGCCCGCACCGAACTCGACGGGAAGGTCTTCGTCACCCTCGGGTGGCGTGCCGCCCTCCTGTCACTGGACGAACACGACCCGGCGTTCACCTCGGCGACGGTGTTCGAAGCCATCGTCACCGGATTGCGTGATCGCGGTACCTGCCTGCAGGCGAAGCTCTCGCCGGTCGACACCGAGATGGGGCTCGCCCTCGACGTCGACCTGGCCGACCTCGCCGGTGTGCCGGACCGAAGGCCTGCGGGCACCGATGATGCGGAGGACGCCCCGGACGGGGACGAGGAGCCATCGGCTGCGGGAGACGCGACCGCAGACGGCCGGTCCTCGGCCGGTTTCGGCATCATCCACCCCGGCCTCGGCGCCACGATCACCGAACTGCGTGAAAACGTCAGGGTCGGCACCCACGTCTTCGTCGAGGTCGACACCTCCGCACTGCATGCCTACCCGGTGGAATGAGGCTCGGCAGATAGACTGAGACCTGCTCAGTCCCCGCTCAGTCCCCAATCGAATCAGGAACGACATGCGAACCTCGCGCAGACTTCTGATCTCGGCGCTGACGGTCGTCGTCCTCACGGTCGCCGCCGTTCCTCTCCTCAACTTCACCCTCTACACACCCGCCCGCGCCGCCGAAGCCTATATCGGTGCGCTCGAACAGGGTGACGCGAATCGTGCTTTCTCCTATCTCTCCGCGCCGACTCCGAACTCGACGTTGGCGCTCAGCGATGAGGTGCTTTCGGCGGCCCCCGATCTGCCGCGGGAAGCCGAAGCGAAGACTCTGTCCGTCGACGGCGATCACGCGAAGGTCCGCCTCAGCTTCAACCTCTCCTCGCAGGAGCAGACGATCGATCTGACGATGGTCCGGCTGCCCGCGAGCGCGGGGCTCTTCGACCGGTGGGCCATCGAACAGAAGGAGTGGCCGACGCTGTCACTCAACGTCTCCGGTTCGTCGACGGCGACGATCAACGGCTATGGGGTCAGCACCGGAAAGGTGCCCGTGCTGTTTCCGGCCAGCTACCTCGTCGGCTTCGATGCGACGTATCTGAAGTCGAAGTCCGAACGCGCCGAGGTGACCGCTCCCGGCGACTCTCCCACCGTCACGCTGTCGCCCGAACCGACGGCCAAGCTCGAAGAGACCGTCGAACAGCAGGTCACCGACCATCTCAAGGACTGCATGAAGTCGAAGACCCTCATGCCCTCGGGCTGCGTCTTCGGCTACGACACGGACAACACGATCATCGGCGACATCACCTGGTCACTCGAACGCAGCCCGCAGATCGGCCTGACCTCGTCGGGCAACGACCTCGAACTCACCCCGTCGACGGTCGAGGTGCGGGTCAAGGGCCGCTATCGAGACATCGTCACCGCGGCCGAACACGACCTCGACGAGAAGCTCTCCTTCGTCCTCGGCGGCTCCGTGGTCGTGAAGTCGTCCCGGGTCAGCTACGAGCCGCGCCGCCTCGGTGACGTCTCCGTGGTCTGATGCGTGCGGCGTCGTCTCATGCGGATGGCGTCGTCCGATGCGTACCGCGCTGAGCGCATGCTGCCGAGCGAACGGCACTTGAACCAACGGCGCTGGGCCGAGCGTCTCAGGTGCCGCGCAGATCGAGGTTGAGTTCGTTCGGTGCCGAGTCCGCGAGATCGACCGGAATGCCCCAGTCCTGCTGATAGAGGTGGCAGGCCGCGTGCAGGGGGATCTCTCCCCCGGGCTCGCCGTCACAGGCGGCGGCTCGAGCGGTCACATGGAGCACTCCCCCGTCGAGATCCGGGTTGATGACGATCTCGCGGTTGAGCCCCTCGGCTCCTCCATCGCCGGAGACGATGAGCTCGGGCGGGGTCGCTGAGACCTGCAGGAACGTGGGATCTCCCCACCGGTCGTCGAGCTTCTGCCCCGCGGGCACCGTGAAGCTCACGCTCAGCGACACCGGGCCGGAGGCGATTTCGGTCGACGGTCGCTTCGTCGTCAGCGCCCCCTCGTCGACCGTCTGGGCGTCCTTGGGCAGTCTCACCCTCGTCAGCGCGTGGGAGGCGGACTCGACGACGAGGAGCTCGGCCTCACTCGAGGACTCGGAGCCGCCGTCGGGGTCATCACCTCGGCCGGAGGAGTCGCCGTCGCCGGCTGCTGAGTCGACGACGAGGATGTCCGAGGGTTCACGCAGACCGCGGGCCAGGGTCGTCACTTCCTCGGTGTGCGGGTCGTAGCGGCGGATGGCCCCGTTGTAGGTGTCGGCGATCGCGATGGACCCATCGGGCAGGGCGCGCACTCCCAGCGGATGCTGCAGGCGCGCCTCGGCGGCGGGGCCGTCGCGGAATCCGAAGTCGAAGAGGCCGACTCCCACGAGCGTGGTGACTTCACCGGTGACGGGGTCGAGGCGACGAATCGCCGAAGTCTCGGAATCGGCGATGAGCACCTGACCGTCGGCGTCGAGGTCGAGGCCCGAGGACTGGGCGAACCACGCGGATTCGGCGTCTCCGTCGCTCAGCCCCTCATTCATCGTGCCCGAGAGGATGCGGATCGCTCCGTCCTTCGGATCGAACGACCAGATCGTGTGGTTGCCGGCCATCGCCACGACCACCTCGGCGGTGGAGGGGACGAAGAGGACGTCCCACGGCGACGAGAGCTTCACGTCGAGCCCGGGGCCGTCGTATCGTCCCAGTTCACCGTGTTTGCCGCGGACATTGTCGATGGCGCCGACCATGTGCTGCTGCCCGGTGCCGGCGATGGTCGTCACGGTTTCGGATTCGAGATCGATCCCGCGCAGGGTGTGGTTGACGGTGTCGGCGACGACGATACCGTACCCGACCTCGGCGGCGAGGTCGTCGGGCAGCACGGTGATGCCGCCGGGCTCGCTGAACGACGCCGAAGCGAAGTCGCCGTCCGCGGCCCCGCGCTCTCCCGTGCCGATGCGGCGGATGATCGTGGTGCCGTCGGCATCGTATTCGACGAGGCCGTGGTGGCCGGAGTCAGCGACGAGGAGATGCCCGGAGGGCAGACGAGTGACCTTGCCGGGGTAGAACAGGTCTGTTTCGGGTGCCGGCGGCGGAACGTAGGGGCCGTCACCGGAATGCAGCGTTCCCTTGGCCGAATGCTCGTCGATGAGGCCTTCGATGATCTCGGTGAGCCCAGCGGCGTGGCCCTCTCCGGACATCGTCGCCACGAGGTAGCCCTCAGGGTCGATGACGGCCAGGGTCGGCCAGGCGCGAGCGGTGTAGGCCTGCCAGGTGACGAGGTCCGGGTCATCGAGGACGAGGTGTTCGACCTGGTAGCGTTCCACGGCCTGGTCGACGGCCTCGACGGTGCGTTCGAACTCGAACTTCGGCGAGTGGACGCCGATGATGACGAGTTCCTTCGCGTACTTCTCCTCGAGGGGACGCAACTCGTCGAGGACGTGGAGGCAGTTGATGCAGCAGAAGGTCCAGAAGTCGAGGAGGACGACCTTGCCGCGCAGGTCGGCCAGGGTCAGCTCCTTGCCGCCGGAGTTCATCCATCGGCGCCCGACGAGTTCGGGGGCCCGGACCTTCACGGCGTGCGAGGCGGCGGTCTGCGGAGTGGAGTTCATGCCTCCATCTTCACAGATCCGGCGCCGAGGTGGCAGTCCGGGTGTCACGATGTGACCGGTCAGACGGGCCGGTCAGACGGACAGGTTCCGAGGGACCGGTTCAGACGGACCGGTCAGACACGGACCGGTTCAGACGGGGACGAGGATGGGAGTGTCGATCCCTTCGGCTTCGAGGCGGCGCACGCGCTGGCCGTAGACCGCTTCGACGAGTTCCTCGCTCAGCGCCTGTCCCGGGGGACCATCGGCGACGAGGCGACCGTCGCCGAAGACGAGCACCCGATCGGCGTAGCGCAGAGCGAGGTTGAGATCGTGGAGGACGACGATGACTGCCGCCCCTTCGTCGCGCAGGCGTCTGACCGAGCGCAGGAGTGACTCCTGATGCCTGAGGTCGAGCGCGGCGGTGGGCTCGTCGAGGAAGATGATCGGCGTCGTCTGCACCCTCGTGCGCGCATAGGACACGCGGGCGGCCTCCCCACCGGAGAGCGTGGTGATGTCACGATCCTCGAAGCCGCACAGGTCCGAATCGGCGATCGACTCGGCAACGAGGCGGTCATCGCGGTCGACGTCGACGTCCCAGGGCAGGCGCCCCATGTGGACGGCCTCCTCGACGCTGAAGGCGAAGTTCGCACTGTTGTGCTGAAGCATCACCGAGCGCCTGCGGGCCAGCGGCCCGGACTTCCATGACCTCACCTCCGTGCCGGCGATCTCGACGGTGCCCCGGGTCGGAGCGATGTCGCCGGCCAGAAGGGAGAGCATCGTCGATTTTCCCGCTCCGTTCGGGCCGACGAGCGCGACGACCTCACCGTGGCGGAGACTGAACGAGATCCCGGAGACGAGTTCCCGTCCATCCACGCAGAAGGTGACATCCTGGGCCCGGACGACCGCCTCGGCGGACGTGGTCGCCTGCGGCTGAGGGCCGGAGCCGTGGGCATCGGGGGTGCGGCTGTGTTGAGTCTTCACCATGAGCTCTTCTTCATCCGGACGACGAGGAACAGGAAGAACGGGGCGCCGACGGCCGCGGTGAACAGGCCGATCGGGACCTCCGAGGGCGGGGCGACGACGCGGGAGGCGCAGTCGGCGGCGACGATGAGGATCGCCCCGGCGATCGCGGAGATCGGCAGCAGGCCGCGGTGGCCGGGGCCGACGATGATGCGCACGATGTGCGGAACGACGAGGCCGACGAATCCGATCGCGCCGGCGAAGGCGACTGCGGCACCCGTGAGCAGTGCGGTGGCGATGATGATGATCAGACGGCTGCGTCGGACATTGAGGCCGAGGTGTTGGGCTTCGCGTTCGCCGAGCGTGAGGACATCGAGGGCACGCGAGTTGACCAGGACGATGGCAAGACCGATGAGGAAGATCGGCAGGGTCGCCCAGAAGTGCGGCCAGATCACCTTCGCCAGCGACCCCATCTGCCAGAAGGTCAGCGTCTGGAGCTGCTGGTCGTCGGCGATGAAGGTGAAGAACCCGGTCAGCGCCTGACAGCCCGACCCCACGGCGATGCCGACGAGCAGCATCCGCGAGGTGCCCGTGTTGCGTCCGGGACGCGCCAGCACATAGATGAGTCCGGTGACGGCGAGGCCGGCGAGGAAGGCCCCGATGGGCAGCAGCCAGGTGATGCTGCTGCCCGCGAGCACGATGACGCTCACAGCACCCGCCGAGGCTCCGCCGCTGACCCCGATGATCCCGGGGTCGGCGAGGGGGTTGTTGAACAGGCTCTGCAGCGCCGCGCCCGAGATCGCGAGGGCCGCGCCGACGAGCACTCCCATGAGCACGCGGGGCACGCGCAGCTGCCAGACGACGGAGACGTCGCGCTGGCTGAGGTCGGCACCGTCGACGACACCCAGTTGGGCCCCGACGATGCGCGCGACCTCGGCGAGGGGGATCCGCAGCGGACCGACCGAAGCAGAGACGGCCATGAGCACCGCAAGCACCGCCAGGCCGATGATCACGCAGGTGAGCAGCGGGAGTCGGCGGACGGTGTGGCGCGCCTCGGTGCCCGAGCCGGCCCTGCGGCCTCGCCCAGCGGAGCCGGTCGGGGCCGCAGGATCGACCGAACGCCCGAACGCCGCCGAGGCGCCGGTGGCGTCCGCGTTCTCGGTGGCATCCGGTCCGGCCGGGGCGCCTGCGGTGCCCGGGGCGGCGGTGCGAGTCGGAGCCTTCGGGGTCACGGGAGCTTCGCGACAGCCTCGGCGAGGGCCTGAGCCCCGACTCCGATCTCAGGGCTCGAGTACTTCAGCTGAGCATCGAGCATGACGAAGACCGCGGAGTTCTGGCCTGCAGGAGTCTGATCGAGCGTCGGGAACGCCTTCCACAGGCCGTCCTCGCCGCCCCACTTCTCGTAGTCGGATTCGGCCATGACGATGACATCCGGCGCCGAGGCGACGATGCCCTCATTGCTGAACTCACGGGAGTAGCCGCGCAGCTTCGACTCCGCGCCCACACTCGTGTAGCCGAGGGTCTCGATCATCTCATTGCCCGGAGTCCCAGTGCCGGCGACCGCGTTCTGCCCGCCGGCTCCCGTGGCAGTGACCTCGATGATCGACAGATCCTGCTTGCCCGAGTCCTTCGCGGTCTTCGCGGCATCGGCGAGCTGGTCGTCGACGGTCTTCGCGAGCTCTTCACCCGCCTCATCGGCACCGACGTAGGAGGCCACGGCCTTGAGTTTGTCCGATTGGGACTGCTGATCGTCCATGACCACCGCATCGGTGCCGGCGTCCCGGAACTGACCGGCGACGTCACCGTGGCGCTTCGTGTTGTCGCCGATGAACAGGGCGCCGTCCATCGCCAGCAGGCCTTCGACCCCGGTGCTCTTACTGAACTCGAAGTGCTGCGGGGCATCGATCCCCTCGGGCGCCGCCGAGTTCTCGGGCGCGGCCTCGATGTTGTCGGCCAGGCCCAGCGCGCCGAGCGTCGATGCGACGCCGTCGCCGGCGACGATGATCTTGTCGATGTCCTTGACCTCCACCTCGGTGCCGGTGCCGTCGGTGACCGTGGCAGGCAGTTTCGGTTCCGCCTCGATGCCGGAGAAGTCGCTCGTACCGCCGACCTGGGACCACCCTTCGGGAAGTGGAACCGAAAGTTCGGAACCCGCCGCTTCTGCCGGGGTATCGTCTGCGGCCTCGGATCCGGTGCCGCCGCAGCCGGCGAGTGCCAATGCGCACACGGCGCCGATGATCGAAAGTCCTGTTCTCATTGCTCTCCTCAAGAGGGACGTCGGCCACGGTGTGGACCGGCGCTGTCATGCCCGACGACCGTCCGCCGCGGGCAACGTCATCGTCTGTCGCAGTCAGCGCGCCGTCGGGCAACGATCCGGGTCGGAGATCTCAGCAGCGACCAGGACACCTACATTGGCAAGGCTAACCTAATCGACTAGACTAGCAACGTTGCCAGTCGGCTTGTCCACTCGCCGTCACAGTTGCTCACAATGTGGGCGGCGAGGCGGGGCCGGACAGGCGGACGGATGACCGCCGTCAGAGAGCCGCCGCAGAGAAGGAGAGCTTCGTGCGATTCAGCGAGATTCTCACCGAGTTCTCCACCATCAATGCTGGCCAGAGCGCCGACCTCGGAAGTCGAGAGGCATTGTTCTGGGAGGAGGTCACGCGCTCCGGCACACCTCTCGTCGACGCCTGCGAAGATGACCCCGGTCAGTGCGATGTCACGTTCCTCTACCGCGCAGTCGATCCCACTATCCGCAGTGTGAGACTTTCGGCCAATCGGGTGACCGATAAGCACCGGCAGGATGCCGGCGTGATGACTCCGGTCCCGGGCACCGGGATCTGGGGCGTGACGCTGCGACTGCCGGCCGACCTCCGGTGCTCCTACGGTTTCAGCCCCTCGGCCTCCGAGACTCCCGAGCCTCTGGGTTCTCCGCAACGGCCCGGGCCGGCCGTCCTCGTCGACCCGCTCAACCTCGATCCGCCGCTGACGCGCCCGGACCAGCCGGGACCGGGCGAGGGCTCGTCGGTGTTCTCCGGCCCGCACGCCCCCGACCACGGGACGTGGCTCTTCGACGCGGGACCGGCGCCCATCGATACGGATCGTGATGCGGTGGCGGGCAGCCGCCTCGGCGAAGACTGCGACAGCCGACTCTTCGTGGCGGGCGACCGTGAGATCGGCGATGTCAGCTGCCCCGTGCGAGTGTCTCTGCCGAGCGGCGCTGCCCCGGCCGGTGTCCTCGTGCTCTTCGACGGGCTTCAGTGGTTCGACCATCTCCGGGTGGATCGGGCCGTGGCCGCGGCCGGACTGCCGGACCTCATCATCATCGGCATCGGCACCCGCACGGTGGAACAGCGATCGCACACCCTGGCCGGCAATGACGCGTTTCTGCGCAGCGTGGCCGATGAGCTGGTGCCCGCGATCGAAGCCGAAGCGGCCGCACACGGATGTCCTGTGCCCGAGGACGCCCGCCGAATCATCTGCGGTCAGAGCCTCGGCGGGCTGTCGGCGCTGCTCATGGCCCAGGTCAGCCCCGGCACCTTCGACGCCGTGCTCGCCCATTCTCCGTCGCTGTGGTGGCGTCCCGGCGGGTCGGCGACGCCAGCGGATCTCGCCGAGATGACCGGGGACGACTGGACGGCAGCGCGTTTCCTCGCCTCGGGTTCAGGTGCGAATGTGCATACGGCGAGGGCGGCTGAAGGGGCGGGGCCGGATGCCGCCGCCGGAGTGGGTGCGCGAACAGACGGGTCCGGAGCAGGTTCACGGACGGCCAGGGCCGGGGTGGGCGCTGAGCAGGTCCACCTCGCCGTCGGAGATCGTGAAGGTCCCATGGTCGATCGCGCCCGGCGGATGGCCGAGGTTCTTCACGACCTCGGATGCCGCACCTCGCTGTCGGTCTACTCCGGCGGACACGATTTCGCCTGTTGGCGTGTGGAACTCATCGCCGGTCTGCGCCACGCGTTCGAACCGTCCCCCTCGCGCCCCGCCGATGGTGAGACGCGGGTCGGCTCAAATACTCAGGAGTAGTCGCGAGCACCGAAGATGCTCGAGCCGACGCGCACGATCGTCGCCCCCTCGGAGATCGCGAGCTCGAAGTCACCGCTCATTCCCATCGACAGTTCGGTCGCCTCGGCGGGCATGACACCGGACTCCCGCAGGCGTTCGCTGAGTTCGCGCAGGTCGGAGTAGCTGGGACGGATCACGTCGGGGCTGCTGCCGGGAAGACCGATGGTCATCAGGCCGCGCAGCCGCATCCGGTCGAGCGTCCTCGTCTCGGTGATCAGCGCCTCGGCGTCCTCGGGAGCGACACCGAACTTCGAATCCTCCCGGGAGGTGTTGACCTGAACGAAGTAGTCGAGGGTTTCGTCGAGCACGCCAAGACGATTGTTGATCTTCTCAGCCAAGGGGAGGTTGTCGACGGACTGGATGCAGCTGGCATGCCGCAGCGTGTGGTTGACCTTGTTCCGCTGCAGAGGACCGATGAGGTGGGTCTCGGGGTTGAGGTCAGCGATCGCTTCCGCCTTGCCGGTGATCTCCTGAACCTTGTTCTCCCCGATGAGAGTGAACCCGTGCTCGAGGGCGACTCGGATCTTCTCGGCCGGCTGGGTCTTCGTCGCCAGGAGCACCCGCACCTCATCACCGCTGCGGCCCGCCGATACGGCGGCGGCGCGGGCACGCTCGGCCACCTCGTCGAGGTTGCCGGTGATTCCGGCGATGACGTCCGGGGACAGCGAGGAGGATGAATCAGTCGTACTCATGCCTCCAGTCTTCCACGAGCCGCACGAAGTTTCAGGTCGCCGAGGCGGTGCGGACCCCAGGGTCTCGGCGCTGGTGCCTCGATGCGGACGGCGCTGCCGCCTCGGCGCCGGTTCTTCGGCCTTACTTCGGCAGTCCCTCGGCGTTGGGGTCGATGTTCTTGATCAGGGCCGTGGTGTCGAGGCCGCCGAGATCCTCATCCATGAGCTTCTGCAGCTGTGCGTGGACGAGTGACGCAGCGGGGAGGTCGACGCCCTGAGTCTCGGCGCCGGCAAGAGCCAGGCCGACGTCCTTGTGCATGAGCGCGGTGGCGAAGCCGGGCTTGAAGTCGTTGTTCGCCGCCGACGTCGTCGTCACACCGGGCACCGGGTACCAGGTGCGCAGCGGCCAGGAGTCGCCCGAGGACACCTTCGCGATGTCGTAGAAGACCTTCGGGTCGAGGCCGAAGCGCTCGGCGAGGACAGCGCCCTCGACGACACCCTGCAGGCTGATCGAGAGCATCATGTTGTTGACGATCTTCGCGGCCTGACCGGCGGCGTCGCCACCGGCGTGGAAGATGTTGCCGGCCATCGCCTCGATGAAGGGGCGGGCCTCTTCGACATCGGCGTCGGCGCCGCCGAGCATGAAGGTCAGGGTGCCCGCCTCGGCGCCGGTGACACCACCGGAGACCGGGCCGTCGACGAGACGGAAACCGGCCTTGGCCGCCTCCGCGTGGAGGACGCGTGCGGAGTCGAAGTCGATCGTCGAGGAATCGACGAGGAGGGTCTTCGCATCCGCGTTGGCCAGGACACCGTCGGGCTCGAGGTACGCGGTGCGGGCATGCTCACCCTTGGGCAGCATCGTGAACACGATATCGGCACCGGCGACCGCCTCGGCGATCGAATTCACGGGGTTGACACCGTGCTCCGCGGCTGCAGCCACGGCTCCGGGGACGAGATCGTAACCATTGACGGTGTGACCGGCCTTGACCAGGTTCGCAGTCATCGGGCGGCCCATATTTCCCAGGCCCACCCATCCAATCGTCGACATAATATGCCTCCTCGCATCATGTTCTTCTGGTATGCAGTGTTCCCTCTCACAGTACGCCAGTCGGTCGGCGCACGCCCGGTCCGAACGCTCACCTCTTCCGCACCGGATATGTGCGTACACGCAGATAGAATGGACGGACTATGGCCACCTATGCACCCAGCGGTTCCGGCCAGCAGATCGCCCCCGAGGATCTGCTGACTCTGCTCGCTGTCGCTCGATTGGGGAAGTTCACCGCCGCGGCACACAGCCTCGGCCTCAACCACACGACCGTCTCTCGCCGGATCGCAGCGCTGGAGAAGGCCTACGGCGAACGAGTGCTCGTGGCCTCTCCCGACGGATGGGAGCTCAGCGCGGCCGGACGTCAGCTGCTGCCGATCGCCGAGGACATCGAGGCCGCCCTGGGGCGGATCGACGCGCACACGAGTTCGGCGCTGTCCGGAACGATCCGGTTGGCCTGCCCGCAGGCCTTCGCCCTCGAGTACGCGGTGCCTGCGCTCACCGCGCTCCAGCAGAGCCACCCGGGGCTGCAGATCGAACTCATCACGGCCACCCAACGGGTGCGCCAGTATCGGTCCGGAGTCGACATCGAGATCGTCGTCGGCCGCCCGGACGCACCGCGGTCGATCGCCAAGCACATCCGCGACTATCGGCTCCAGCTCTACGCTTCGCAGGACTACCTCGCCGAGCATGGCCGTCCCCGCAGCCTCGACGAACTGGCCCGGCACCGGATGATCTACTACATCGAGAACTCCCTGCAGGTCGACGACCTCGACGAGGCCGCCGATGCGCTGCCGCGCGGCAACGGATTCTTCCGCTCCACCTCGGTGCACGCACACGTGCTCGCCACGTCCAACGGAGTCGGGATCGGGATTCTGCCGGACTTCCTGGCCCGCCATAACTCTCGGCTGCGGCAGGTGCTGCCCGATCAGTTCTCGAAACGGGTCTCCTATTGGGCCTCGGTCCGCCACGAATCCCTCCGCAATTCCGGAGTCCGCAGCGTCCTAGAAGTCCTCTGACCCCAATTGCTACGTGACGGCGGCCCAGCAACCTCGCGCGAGGTTGCTGGGCCGCCGTCACGTAGCAATTGGGGAGGGTCAGGCGGCGGTCCAGCCTCCGTCGATGCTGTGGGCGCTGCCGTTGATGACGGCGGCGGCATCGCCGGCGAGGAAGAGTGCGATGGCCGCGACCTCCTCGGGCTCGGCGAGCCGGGGCACCGCCGAGTGGCCGAGGAAGACCTGCTCGAGGACTTCCTTCTCACTGATCCCATTCGTCTTCGCCTGGTCGGCGATCTGCCCCTTGACCAGCGGTGTGAGCACATAGCCGGGGTTGATCGCATTGCAGGTCACACCGTGCGGCCCACCCTCGAGGGCGGTGGTCTTCGTCAGCCCCATGAGTCCGTGCTTGGCGGCGACGTAGGCGGACTTGTTCGCCGAGGCCCGCAGGCCGTGGACCGAGGACAGGTTGATGATCCGCCCCCAGCCGCGCCGGTACATCCCCGGCAGCACGGCCTTCGTCAGCACGAAGGGAGCTTCGAGCATGAGGGTGCTGATCAGCCGCCACTCCTCGAGCGGGAACTCCGTGATCGGGTGGATCCGCTGGATGCCCGCATTGTTGACGAGGATGTCGGTGTCGACATCGATCGTCTCCAGCGCCGAGGTGTCGGCCAGGTCGACGGCCCACGCTCGACCGCCGATGCCGGAGGCCACGGTTTCCGCGGCCTCCGCATCGAGATCGGCGACGGTGACCTCGGCTCCGGCCTCGGCGAGGGCCTCGCTGATCGCCTTGCCCAGTCCCGACGCGCCCCCGGTGACGAGTGCGCGTCTGCCTGTGAGTTCAACCATCTGCCTGTCCTTCCTTCGTCGTCGATGTGCCGTGGGGCCGCTGACCCCGGCGGGTCCTGTCTCAGGCGACTCCGCGACGCACCTTGTCCGCGGTGTCGAGCGAGCGCAGGTCGATGCCCTTCGTCTCACGGGTGTAGAGGAGCGCGATGAACGACACGATCGCTGCGGCGAGAAGGTAGAGCGCGATCGGAACCGACGAGCCGAATCCCTTGAGCAGAGCCGTCGCGATGAAGGGTGCGAACGATCCCGCGACGATCGCGGTCACCTGGTAGCCGGTCGAGACGCCGGAGTTGCGCATCCGGGTCGGGAACATCTCCGCCATGATCGCCGGCTGGCCGGCATACATGAGGGCGTGGAAGACCAGGCCCAGGAGCAGGGCGACGAAGATCATCACCGCGTTGCCGGTGTCGTACATCGGGAAGGCGAAGAATCCCCAGGTCGCGGTGAGCACGATGCCCACACCGTAGGGCATCTTCCGCCCGAACCGGTCGGTGGCCGCACCGACGAGCGGAACGAGGACCGCATGGATCGCGTGTGCGCCGAGCAGCAGACCGAGGATCTCGCCCGATTCGATATGCGCTTGGGTCGACAGGTAGGTGATCGAGAAGGTGACGACGAGATAGTAGTG
This sequence comes from Brevibacterium sp. FAM 27836, assembly GCF_051351055.1. Classification (NCBI taxonomy): domain Bacteria; kingdom Bacillati; phylum Actinomycetota; class Actinomycetes; order Micrococcales; family Brevibacteriaceae; genus Brevibacterium; species Brevibacterium sp. FAM 27836. The sequence goes on along the minus strand of NZ_CP195711.1, from coordinate 2,041,203 downwards.
GATGTTCTCCACGAAGCGCAGCCCCATGGCGGCGAAGACCTCACGCGGGTAGCGCTTGAACACGGCCTTGACGCCGTAGTCCACGCCTTCCTCGATCTCTTCGGCCTGGACCTCGTCGAAGATCGGGGCATCGGAGACGCGGGTGCGGATGTAGTAGCCGATGATGACGATGACGGCCGAGAGCCAGAAGGCCACTCGCCATCCCCACGACTCGAACTGAGCCTCGCTGAGGCCGGCATTGAGCGCAAGGAGCACGCCCGTGGCCAACAGGTTGCCCAGCGGGACACCGGACTGCGGGAAGGACGCCCAGAACCCGCGTTCCTTGTTCGGTGAGTGCTCGGCGACGAGCAGGACGGCACCGCCCCACTCACCGCCGACGGCGAAGCCCTGGACGACGCGCAGCAGCACGAGCAGGATCGGGGCCAGGGCGCCGATCGCCGCATAGGTCGGCAGGCAGCCCATGAGGAACGTGGCCACGCCGACGAGGACGATCGAGAGCTGCAGCAGCTTCTTGCGTCCGTATTTGTCCCCGAAGTGGCCGAAGACGATGCCGCCGACGGGACGGGCGATGAAGCCGACCGCATAGGTGGCGAAGCCGGCCAGGATCGGAGTCAGAGGATCATCCGAAGGCGGGAACAGAACGTGGAACACAAGTGTGGCTGCGGTGGCATAGAGGAAGAATTCGTACCATTCGACAACCGTTCCGGCCATCGAGGCGACGACGACCTTGCGCAGCTGTGCGCGGATCGACTTCCTCTCGGTGTTGTTCTGAGAACTCATGACTCTCCTTATTTCCACGATCCGCGTCACCGTTGAATGCGCGAATCGACTTCCACTGGCACCTGTGCCCGACCGGTCCGGTCTTCGCCGACCGCTTCTCTGCGGTTGTCGATGGCGTCGGAGCCCAGGCACATCGGCGCTCGGATATTTCTCATCCAAGCAACAGTGTGCGTCACGTTACAGACTTTTGGACAATCTCCTGGAAGGAATCCGAGAATTTCCGATGCCCATTCGTGCACACCCGATGTGCACCGTCAGCGTCGACGGCAAGTACGTCGATGAACAGCGGCGAGGGCAAGCACTCCGATGAACAGCGGCGAATCGTGCGCTGGGCCGCGCCGCTCACTGCTTCGCCTCGGGGCGACTGAGCTCAACGTCGCCGTTGGCCGATCTGGGCGTCACGTTCGGCCATCGAGGCGAGCATCGCGTTGTACGCGCGCAGCTCGGCGTCATCGGTGCGGTCCTCGTTGCGGTCGATGCGTTTGGCTTCCCTGTCTGAGGACTTCGCCCACTGCAGGGCGACCGTGATCGCGACGAACAGGGTCGGGAACTCGCCGATTCCCCATGCGATGGCCCCGCCGAGCTGTTGGTCATCGATCGCGGTGTAGCCCCATCCGGCGCCGATGTTGCCGAACCAGTCACCGGCGATGAGGACACTCGAACTCATGATCGAGATCCCGAAGAAGGCGTGGAAGGCCATCGTCACCAGCAGCATCACCAGCCGCAGAGGGTACGGCGGACGCTTCACGCCCGGGTCGATGCCGATGAGCGCCTGCCCGAACAGGTACCCGGCACCGAGGAAGTGCGCGATCATCAGTTCGTGCCCGATGTGCGTATCGAGCGCGTAGTACATGATTCCCGAGTAGTAGAAGACCACGAGGGAGCCGGCGAAGTTCACGCTCGCCACGATCGGGTGCGCGAGGAAACGCAGATACGGCGTGTTGACCAGCCACAGCACCCATTCGCGCACACCGACGGAGCCGTCCCGTCGGGCCTTCGTTCCGCGCATGAGCATTGTGATCGGCGCACCGAGGACCATCGGCAGCGGCACCACCATGACGAGCAGCATGTGCTCGATCATGTGCGCAGAGAACTGCACCTCCCCGTAGACGCGGGGCCCTGCGGAGGTGACGTAGACAAGGAAGACCATGCCGATCAGCCAGCTGATCAGGCGCAGCACCGGCCACTTGTCGCCGCGACGGCGGAGGTTGATGAAAGCGATGACGTAGGCGACCGAGGTGCCCACCGCGATCGCGATCCACAGCGGATCGATCGCCCACTGAGTGAAGTAGTGCTCCAGGTTCGGCTTCGGCGGGAGCGGATCGCCGGTGAGGATCTCGGCCGGGGTGGGGTCACCGACCGGTTCCTGCGGCACCGGCGGCTGCGACCGCGCCAGGGCCACGGCCAGTCCCATGGTGGCACCGAAGATGATGAATTCGACGGCGATGAGACGCCAGAATTCCACCGTCGCCGAGGCGGCTGTGCCCAATCGTGCGATGACGAACTGACGGTGCCAGAATCCGATGAGACCCAGCAGAACCGTCGCGAACGCCTTCGCCAGGATGACTTCCCCGTACGGGGTCATGAGGTCGTCGAAGCTGTGCACGCGCAGCAGCGCGTTGACGACGCCGGAGAAGACGACGAGGCCGAAGGCGATGAGCGCGATCGTCGAATACCGTTGGATGACTGCGCGAAGACCATCGGATTTCGCCAGTCCGGCACCGAGGAGGGCGATGACGAAGAGTCCACCGAGCCAGATGGCCGCACCGAGGATGTGCAGACCGAGGCTGTTGACGGCCTGCGTGTGCCCGGACGCCTCAGCCGAGTGGCCCATGAGCGCCAAGGGGATCATCACACCGACGCTGAGCACCCCGGCGGCGGCGATGCCGATATGGGAGCGGGTGCCGAAGCACAGCGTGGAGGCGATGGCGATGAGGACGACGATGAGCACCCACAGCTGCCCGTAGGCGATCTGCGTGACGAAGACGCCGAGCTGGTTCGAGAAGTCGAGGTAGGCCTGCGCACCGACGGTGTCGACGAAGGAGAACACGAGCACGGCGACGGCCGAAAGCGTCCACACGACCGAGGAGAACTCGGCGATGCGCAGAGTCTTCGTCCACAGCGGGTCGAGGGGGGCCTCCTCGGCGGCCTGTTTGTGTCGACGGCGACCGCCTGCTGTGCGCGGGAGGATGAGCACGGCGAACATGAGGGCCCCGACGGTCAGGGACATCGCGATGTTGAAGACGAACTTCGCCGCAGGCAGGCCGAAGCGGACGACGGAGCCGGGGTCGTTGAGCAGCGTGGGGTTCGCGGCTCCGGTGAAGAACAGCGCGGCCACACCGATGATGAGACCGAGGAAGACCACGATGGGGACCGCGGCACGTTGGACGAACCGAGTGATCGGTTCGAAGATTGGAGAACTCACTGCGCGCGGACCGCCCCTTCTGACATGCCTTCAGTTTATCTCTCGATCTTGAGACTCAGCGAACCGGGAGAGTCCTCCGTGGCCGAGATCTTGGGGGAGCCGCCTCGGCGAGGGTGGACGCCGTCGGCACGGGGGCGGATACGCCCACGAAACAGCTGCACCGCCCCTGCGCGGTGACAGCAAATGGCCCGGACCAAACGGTCCGGGCCATTCGACGCAGGTGCGTGGATCACTTCGGGCTGCCGGCGGCACCCTTCAGCTTCGAACCAGCGGACAGCTTGACGGAGTAGCCGGCCTTGATCTGGATCTCTTCACCGGTCTGCGGGTTACGACCCTTGCGAGCGGCACGTTCGGTGCGCTCAACGGAGAGCCAGCCGGGGATGGTGAGCTTTTCGCCCTTGGCAACGACGTCGGAGAAGACATCGAAAACACCATCGAGCACATCCGAGACCTGCTTCTGGGTCAGGCCGGACTTCTCGGCAACTTCTGCAACGAGCTCACTGCGGTTCTTAGCCATAAAAGTGTCCTCCTTAGGACAAGTCGGTCGGTCACCGGTCCGTTTTTCCGATGACGAACTTCCTCGAGATTACCAGCTCGACTTCGTGACGCCGGGCAACTCGCCGTTGTGTGCCATGTTGCGGAAGCGAACTCGGGAGAGTCCGAACTTCCGGAGGTAGCCACGCGGACGGCCATCGACCTGGTCACGGTTGCGAACGCGGACCGGCGAAGCGTCGCGAGGAAGCTTCTGCAGGCCGAGGCGTGCCTCTTCGCGCTGCTCGTCGGTGGAATCGGGGTGGGTCAGCTGACGCTTGAGAGCGGCGCGGCGCTCTGCATAGCGCTCGACGATGACGCGACGCTGCTTGTCGCGGGCGATCTTTGACTTCTTAGCCATGTGCGCTCAGCGCTCCTCTCGGAAATCGACGTGCTTACGGACAACGGGATCGTACTTCTTGAGCACGATGCGGTCCGGGCTGTTGCGGCGGTTCTTACGGGTCACGTAGGTGTACCCGGTGCCGGCGGTCGACTTGAGCTTGATAATGGGACGAATATCCTGGGCCTTCGCCATCAGAGCTTCACTCCCTTAGCAATCAGTTCGTTGACCACGGCGTCGATTCCACGCGCGTCGATGACCTTGATGCCCTTGGCGGACACGGTCAGGGTGACGCTGCGGCGCAGAGACGGAACGTAGTACCGCTTCTTCTGAATATTCGGGTTGAAGCGACGCTTCGTGCGGCGCTTCGAGTGGGACACATTGTGTCCGAAACCGGGGACTGACCCGGTCACTTGGCAGGTTGCTGCCATGTCTCTCCTCCAGTTCACAAGTTACCGACTCTCGAAACAAGCTCAGGCGGGATACCGCTTGCGCGTTCTCCCCGCTCGCTTGCGCCGATGTCGGAAGACATCAACAAATTCTCGCGAATGCCGCCTGGTCGAGCGTGCCCGACCACAGTGGCAGTCGAATCGGCCTCAACCGATTCTGCTCCGACCCGCCTCGAGTGGTGGCCCGATGCGCGACGTCCGCTGTGAAAATTGTGTACGCCAAAACAGGTTTGCCCGTTCGGGCGAGATGTCTCACCAGCGCTGAAGCCGTAGCCTGTGAGAGATGGCCGAAGCTGGAGTGCAGCGGTGGGTGAGCACCATGTTGGTCTTAGCAGATCGGTCATCGACCTCTCCGGTACGACACAACAAGAATCTATCCTACTGAGATCGGACGGCAGAGAGCAAATTCATCCCCGGTGTTCACCTGGGGGTCTTCGTCACTCCGGTCAGGGCTGAATCAGGGCTCACCGTCGGGAGCGCGTGAGGCCCGCCTCCGGGCGCATCGGTGCCTGCGGGGACTTTCCCAGCGGGGGCCAAGCCTACTCGGGGAAAAGCACAGTAGGCTTTCGTCGGCAACGCGTCCTGCCGGCGATCGTGTTGAACGCCTGCTTGACTCGTGCCAAGGTAAGAAGATGATTGCCACCACACCTGGCACTCCGGAGGGCTGATGAGCGACGTTCCACAGAGGCCGCGCATTCGTCCGGCGACCAGCGATGACTGGCAGAAGGATCACAGCGATCCTGCTGGTCAGAACCCGTCGTACGGGAATGAAGCGGGGCGTTTGCCTGCCGATTTCGACAACTCAACCTACTACGAGTATCTCGAACGGCACACCGGGGAACAGTCGATCTCGAAAGCGCACTCCGGCAATGTCTTCGCGCCTGCCGGCCGGTCCCCCTTCGACCGAGACGCGCAGGCCTCGCAGCCTCAGCAATCCGCATATGCAGGCGGTATGCGCGGTGAGGGCTCCGGGCGTGATGCCGGTCTCGCCGCCGGGAACGCTCCGCAGACACCCCCTCCCCCACAGTTTCCGCCGACTGTTCCTCCGCAGGGAGGTTCGAGGCCCCGCAATGGCCTCAAGGCCGCGGGAGTCATCATCGCCCTGGTCCTCGTGCTCGCGCTCGTCGCGTTCTTCGGTATCCGGTGGCTCGCTCCGTCTTCGGGCACCGTGCCCGTCGACGTCGGCAGCGGGGAGCCGTCGACGCCTTCGCCCAGTCCCACCGAGGATCTCGTGCAGCCCTCGCAGACCCCGGAGGAGAAGCTCGACTCCTACACGGAGAAGGGCACGGCGAAGGCCGCTGACCTCGAGGGACAGTGGGTGACTCAGGTCAGCGCAAAGAATGTCGGACTCGAAGCCGACGGGAAGACCTGGACCGCTCCGGACATCCTCAATGAGTACGAAGCCAACAAGGTCAAATATCCCGGAGCGATCCTCATCCACAGCGGCGACTGGGCCTCATACAAAGACGGCAGCTATTGGGTGACGATCATCGGCACCGGCTACAGCGACCCGGAACCGGCCCTCGATCAGTGCCGGTCCTGGGGCCTCGACCGCGACCACTGCCTGGCCAAACGGCTCGTCAAGGACGGCAGTCCGAAGGACAACAGCGCCTACCTGGACGAGTGACGAGACGGCGTCTCCGCCCCTGGGAACCTCACACGATTTGAGCAGCTGAACGGCCGCGCCGGTGCACTCGATGATCTGTGGTCACAGAACCGGGTGAAAACAGCCGATGCGGCGATTCTCACTCGGCTCGGTGACCACAGACGGTTCCGAACGGCGACCGAATGTCTGCCCCTCAGGCGAGCAGGAGGGTCGGGTCCTCCAAGCCGCGGCCGACATCGGCGAGGAACTTCGAGATGATCTCCCCATCGACGACACGATGGTCGGCGCTGACCGAGAGCGTGGTGATCTCACGCGGCACGATCTCGTCGCCGACGACCCACGGCTTCTTCCGAACCTGCCCGAAGGCGAGGATCGCTGCTTCACCCGGGTTGATGATCGGCGTCCCCGCATCGACGCCGAAGACGCCGACGTTCGTGATCGTGATCGTTCCCCCAGCCTGATCGGCCGGCGGCGTCTTGCCCGATCGCGCCAGAGCGGTGAGGGCCTGAATGCCCTGAGCGAGCTCTCCCAGCCCCATGGCCTGCGCGTTCTTGATGTTCGGCACGATGAGTCCGCGCGGGGTGGCCGCAGCGATCCCGAGGTTGACGTACTTCTTCACGACGATGTCATCGCCGTCGAGGCACGAGTTGATCCGCGGGTTGCGACCCACGGCCCAGGCCACGGCCTTGGCCACGATGAGCAGCGGCGAGACCTTGACGTCCTCGCCGAGGAACTTCGAGGACTTCAGCCTGCGGACCATCGCCATCGTCTCGGTGACGTCGACGTCGAGGAACTCGGTGACATGCGGCATTGTGAATGCCGAATCGACCATGGCCTTGGCCATCATCTTCGTCACACCCTTGAACGGGATCCGCTCCTCGAGTTCGCCGGAGGCACTCGCCGAGGCGGCCGCGGGTGTGGTCGCATCCGCCGAAGAGGCAGCGGTCGGGTTGGCCGCGGCATGCACATCCTCGCGCGTCACGTCCCCGTGGGGTCCGGTGGGCACAACCTGTGAGAGGTCGACGCCGAGGTCCTTCGCGAGCTTCCGCACGGGCGGCTTCGCCAGGGGTTTGCCCGGAGACGCGGGTGCCGGCTCCGCCGGTGCTGCCGCCGCCGGAGCTGGCGGAGCGGGTGGGGTCGCCGGAGCTGGCGGAGCGGGTGGGGTCGGCGAGCCTGCCGGAGCGGGTGCCTCGACAGAGGCCGATGCCGGTGCGGGAACAGGTCCGCCCTTGCGGGGACGGCGCTTCGATGATGCCGCTTTGGCGCCGTAGCCGACGAGGGTGGCGCCAGCGTCGGCGTCCTCAGCCGAGGCGGGAGACGCCTCGGCGGAAGCCTCGGTCGCTCCGGCACCGGATGCGGACTCATCGGCTCCTCCGGAGGCGGAGCCCGCCTCGGCGCCGGAATCGGCGTCACCGAAGCGGATGATGGGGGTGCCGACCTCGATGGTCTGCCCCTCTTCGACGAGCAGGGCGCCGACGGTGCCGGCCTGCGGGCTGGGCAGCTCGACGAGTGATTTCGCCGTCTCGATCTCAACGAGGATCTGGTTGACAGTGACGGTGTCGCCGGGGGCGACCTTCCATGCGACGATATCGGCCTCGGTCAGGCCCTCACCGACGTCGGGAAGAGGAAATTCGAATGACATTCTTGACTCTCCTCGAGATCAGTAGGACAGGGCTCGGTCGACACCGTCGAAGATGCGATCGAGATCGGGCAGGTAATGCTCTTCCATCCGCGAGCCGGGATACGGGGTGTGGTATCCGCCGACGCGGATGACCGGGGCTTCGAGGTTGAAGAAGCAGCGTTCGGTGATGCGCGCGGCGATCTCCGAGCCCAGGCCCAGGAAGGTCGGCGCCTCATGGGTCACGACGAGGCGACCGGTCTTCTTCACGGACTTCTCGACCGTGGTGAAGTCGATCGGGCTGAGCCCTCGCAGGTCGATGAGTTCGACGCTCTTGCCTTCGTCGGCGGCCGCAGCGACGACGTCCTGCGCGGTCGGCATGAGAGGTCCGTAGGCGACGAGGGTGACATCGGTGCCTTCGGAGACGACGCGGGCGTCGTTCATGCCCAGACCACCGCGGTCGGTGGTGTCGACGTCCCCGCGCTGCCAGTAGCGGCGCTTGGGTTCGAAGAACATCACCGGATCGTCGCTCTTGATCGCATCCTGGATCATCCAGTACGCGTCGTGGGCGTTCGACGGGGTGATCAGGCGCAGTCCGGCGTGGTGGGCGAAGACGGTCTCCGGGCTCTCCGAATGGTGTTCGGGTGAGCCGATGCCGCCGCCGTAGGGCACGCGGATGACCAATGGCATGCGCTCTTTGCCGAGAGTGCGGTTGTACAGCTTCGCAACCTGGGTGACGATCTGGTCATAGGCCGGGAAGATGAACGCATCGAACTGGATCTCGATGACCGGGCGGTAGCCGCGGATGGCCATGCCGATCGAGGTGCCGACGATGCCGGATTCGGCCAACGGGGCATCGATGACGCGCTGCGGACCGAAGTCCTTCTGCAGGCCCTCGGTGACGCGGAAGACGCCTCCGAGCTTGCCGATGTCCTCACCGATGAGGACGACCTTCGGGTCGTCCTCCATGGCCTTGCGCATTCCGGCGGTGATCGCCTTCGAGAGGGGAAGCTTCTCCATCAGGCCTCACCCGCATCGGCGAACGAGGCCTGATACGCCAAGAATTCTTCGCGTTCCTCGTCGACGAGGGAGTGGGGTTCTGAGGTGACATGGGCGAACATCTCGATGCCGTCGGGGTTCTCCATCGTCATGCAGTTGTGGCGGATGCGGGCGGCCAGGGTGTCGGCTTCGGCGTCCACCTCGGTGAAGAACTCTTCGCTGGTCTCGGTGTGCTTGTCGAGGTAGGCCTTGAGGCGGGTGATCGGGTCACGGTCCTCCCAGATCTCCTCTTCGGCCTTGTCACGGTACTTCGTCGGATCATCGGCCGTGGTATGCGCGCCGCGGCGGTAGGTGAAGGCTTCGATGAGCATCGGGCCGTGACCGGCACGCACGGAATCGAGGCTGGCACGGGCGACGGAGTACATCGCGATGATGTCGTTGCCGTCGACGCGGATACCGGGGACTCCGAAGCCCTCGCCGCGCTTGCACAGAGGTGCGGCGGTCTGGACATGGGTGGGTTCGGAGATGGCCCACTGGTTGTTCTGGCAGAAGAAGAGCACGGGGGCGTGGAAGGCCCCGGCGAAGGTCAGCGCTTCGGAGACATCACCCTGCGAGGTGGCGCCGTCGCCGAAGCAGGCGATGGACACGGTGTCGCGGTCGATGTCGCCCGTGCCGACGTCGCCGTCCATGCTCACACCCATGGCGTAGCCGGTGGCATGCAGGGCCTGCGAACCGATGACGATGGTGTAGGTGTGGAACCGGTGTTCCTGCGGGTCCCAACCGCCGTGGTTCTGACCACGGAAGATGCTCAGCAGGGTTTCGGGTTCGACGCCTCGGGTGTAGGCGAGGCCGTGCTCGCGGTAGGTGGGGAAGACGAAGTCTTGGGGGCGGGCGGCTCGGCCCATGCCGATCTGGGCCGCTTCCTGTCCGAGCAGCGGTGCCCACAGGCCCAACTGTCCCTGACGCTGGAGTGCGGCGCCTTCGGCATCGATGCGGCGCACAAGGACCATGTCCCGGTAGAAGCCGCGCAGATCCTCATCGGTGAGTTCTGCCGCGAAGGCATCGTATTCACCGGATTCGACGCGGTTGCCGTCTTCGGTGAGCATCTGGATCATTCTGGGTTCCGAAGACTGACTGTGGGCAGCGCCGGTTCCCACTGAAATGTTGGAGGTCATTTCAGTTCTCCTTTGTTCGAGGTCCATCTTCACCGGAGGTGACCAGTGGTGGACCGAGTCCGTCGGGCAGGCCCTCGGGTGTGAGAACTCGCCCTCGAGTGATCTGATTCACAGGTGATCCAACGATACCGAATCCACTCACTGCTTGCCACTCTCACCATGTGGTTCGAGTATCAAAAGTGCAGGTCAGGAACAGACTATGGGCAAACTTGAACACATGTGGCTCAGTTTCAAAGCCTGCGACGGACAATTGTCGATCTCCGCAGAGAAGCTTCATCGTCCGACAAACGCACGTCCGAGCACCGAGGCGCCCGCGCCGGCGAGCGCTGCCGCCCGTCTCAAGCGCGCCTGCGAGCGCTGCTGCCCGTCTTCAGCGCGCTCCCAAACGCTGCTGATCGTCTTCAGCGCGCCCCCGAGCACTGCTGATCGTCTTCAGCAGCGCCGGCAGCGGGGCTTCCGAACCGGGACGGCCCGTGAACGAGGTAGGCGAGCTCAGGTGCGCCGGCGCTTGCCCTGATAGTCGCGGGTCTGTTTGAGATCGCCGGTGAAGAACCCTGAATTCTTCGCGGTGAAGCGGTTGAGACTCGGATGTCCTGCCCGCAGCAGCAGCGCGATCGAGGCCGCGTAGGCCGTGGACGAGTGCGCGGCACCGGCCGAGGCGAACATCTCATCGAGTTCGGCATCGGTCTTGTTCGCCAGGCCGGGGGCCTTGCGCAGTTCGTCGGGGTCGTAGTCGACGGTGATCGTCGACCAGTTGTCAGCTGCCGGATTCTCGCCTCCGTCGAGGTCGGGTACAAGGTCCTGTTCGTGTTCGATGGAGAGTACGTCGATGTTGGAGTCGATGGGGAAGTCGGAGACCGGGGCACCGACCGTCATGAGCGCGGTGACGTTGACATCGCCGAGGAACGCCGGGTCCGCAGCCAGCGAACCGGCGGTGATCCCTCCCTGCGAATAGCCGACGAGCATGACCTCCGCTCTCCGGCCGATTCCGGCATCGGCGATGGCCTGCCGCACCATTTCGCGCATCACGGTGTCGTTTCCGGCCATACCCTGGACGTTCGTCGTCAGATCGGTCGTGTTGTCTCCGGACTTCGGCGACCAGTCGGTGGTGGCGGGAACGTAGACGATGTAGCGGACGGTGCCGTCGGGGCCGACGATCTCTTCGATGCGCACCTGCCCGGAGTCCGCACCGAGGTGGCAGTTCGCCTCGCGGATATAGAGGTCTTCGACGTCTCGGGGCGGTTCCGTATGCGGCGGGGTCAGTCCCTTCGCCCTCCACACCTCGACGTCGGAGGGCAGCAGCAGGCCGAACCGGTTGGCCCCGGCGAGCACCCAGATCGTCATCGACTGCGAATCGTGCGGCCAGAAGGCGTGACCGGTTTTCGAATCCAACGCTCCGGGCGGCAGGCCCATGAAGCCGACGACGATGCCCGGCAGCACATGTTCGATGACGGCTCCGGACGCATCGGAGTTCTCGAACACGAGCTTGATCAGGGCTTCCTTCGCCTGTGCTTTGGTCTTGCCGAGGTCGATGCCCCAGTGTCTGACGATGAGGTCATCGAGTCCGGTGGCGTCGAGGATCTTCGCCACCGCGATGACCTGGCCGCCGATGACGAGGGCGACCGGGATGAGGACGGGCAGGCTCATCGCCAGCGCCCGTCCGGCGGCCCAGCCGAGGGCGTCGAGGAGTCCTCCGAAGACTTCGCTGATGCCCTTCTCCGCCTGCCGGTAGGCGAATGCGGCGGCCCGCACGCCGAGCAGTGTGGCTTCGAGTTCGATGAGCACGGCGGCTAACTGCCGGTGGAACGCGGCCCGGCGGGCGTCGAGGTTGAGCGCCGTGATCGGGGCGGGCACCTGGGTGAGCAGGGTCGCGAGGTCGAAGTCGGCGATGCTCCCTTCCACAGCCAGATCGCCGACCTCGCCCATCACGGTCTGCAGTGCGTCTCCGCTGCCCTCGGCGCGCTCGTCGACGGTGATGCGTCCACCGCCGCGGGTGGTCGAGTCGACCATCACCGGAGCCCCATCGTCAGCGTGCGGGTGAGTACGGCGCTCAGCAGCTTCCGTACTGCCGTGTCCCCGGCTTCGACATCGGCGTCGACGGTGACGCGGTCGCCGCGGCGGTCGAGAACCGGGCGGAACCAGGTCCCGCCTCGGCGGTGGAGGAACTCCAACCCGGCGGCTCCTCCCCGACCGGCCCAGCTGAGGGTGAGCACGCAGTCGTGTTCGACGAGTTCGGCGAGGGCTTCGACGACCCGTCCGACCTGGCCCGGACCGATCCGGCGCAGAAGCTGATGGCCGGCGAAGTCCTCAAGGCCTTCGCCCGCCAGTGCCACCACCGCATGGCTGCCACCCGCCCCGAGGCAGAGCGCAAGGTGGACGGTTTCGACGCCCGAGGACAGCACGACGGTGATGCGGGTGCTCGTCTGGTCAAGTTCGGAGGCGAACCCGTGCACCCACGCCGTGAGAACATCGAGCTCCCGCTCCGTCCCGACAGCGCCGTCGCTGCTCCCTCCCGCCGAGGCGGTGCCCGCCTTCGCGTCTCCCGTTGAGAGGGGGTCGCGCGTGCCCTCGCCCGCCGAGGCGGTGCCCGGGCCCGTCTCGGCCGCCGGGTCAAGGTCCGTCACTGCCGCGGGGGCGAGGGGCGGGCCCTCGCCCTTTCGGTGCGGCAGCAGCTCGGGCGGCCACAGTCGCCGCAGCCGATCGGGCAGACGCAGGATCCGCTCGAGGTCGACAAGGATCCACTGTTCAACGGCGCCCGTGGCGGAATCAGCGTTCACAGTTGGATCCGCCCTCCCGCCGAGACGACCTGCAGGTGGAGGTCGTAGGCCTCGGCGAGTTCGTCCGCGCACTCCGCGAGCCGGTCGATCGACGTCGCGCTCGACGTCACCCGGTCCTCGAAGAGGTGCCCGGCCGGCGAGTCCCAACTGTCGATCTGCCGACAGCACTGAGCCACCGAACGCAGCAGATCACCTCGCCGCAGCCATTGGTCGCGATTGCGCGCCAACTCGTCCGTGATCATCCGTGTCTCCTCCCACTCGTCGCATCGGCTCCACGCTCGATCTGCCTGACTGTCTGCCTGACTGTAGGGAGCTCCGAACGGGCCAGGGAACCCCCGCTCGTCGGCTTGGGGACGAGCCTCGAGCACCCACAGGCCTCCGGCGTCGAAGTCACCTCCGGATCCACAGGCGCCCGTGTCCGAGTCACCTCCGCCCGGCGATCTCGCCGCGGGCAGGCGTCCGTTCCAGACGGTCGGGTTCCGCCCCGCGCGGGCGCTCATGAGAAAATAGGGGTATGCCGACTGTTTCCCTTGCCGAAATCTCGCCCGCCATCGCCCTCGGACCGCTTGATGGTCGCTACCGCAAAGACACCGCTGACCTCGTCGATCACCTCTCCGAGGCGGCACTCAACCGCAACCGCATCACCGTTGAGGTCGAGTGGTTCATCCACCTCGCACAGAGCTCCGTGATCGAGGGGGTGCGACGCCTCACCGATGAGGAGGTCGACGGTCTGCGGGACTTCGCCGCCGACTTCGATGCCGAGACCATCGCGACGCTCGCCGCCCACGAGGCCGTGACCGTCCACGACGTCAAGGCCGTCGAATACACAATCAAAGAGGCCCTAGTGAAGATCGGGGCCGAGGATCTCAGCGAACTCGTCCACTTCTGCTGCACCTCCGAAGACATCAACAACCTGTCCTGGGCGCTCGGGATCAAAGGTGCCACCGAACAGGTGTGGCTGCCCCGCGCGAAGGCACTCATCGACGCCCTCGCCGAATCCGCCTCGGCGCTGGCCGATGTTCCGATGCTCGCGCACACCCACGGTCAGCCGGCGACGCCGACGACGATGGGCAAAGAGCTCGCCGTCTTCATCCACCGGCTGCGCCGCCAGTATGAGCGCATCGCTGCCACCGAGTTCCTCGGCAAGATCAACGGCGCCACCGGCACCTATTCGGCGCACCTGGCCGCCGTACCCGGAGCGGACTGGCCGCAGATCGCGCAGACCTTCGTCGAAGACCGTCTCGACCTGAGCTTCAACGCCCTGACCACGCAGATCGAGTCCCACGACTGGGATGCCGAGCTCTTCGCCGACGTCGCCCGGTTCAACCGGATCGCGCACAACCTCGCCACCGATATGTGGACCTACATCTCGATGAACTACTTCAAACAGATCCCCGTGGCGGGGGCGACCGGGTCGTCGACGATGCCGCACAAGGTCAACCCGATCCGCTTCGAGAACGCCGAGGCGAACCTCGAGCTCTCCTGTGCCCTGCTCGATTCGCTCGCCTCCACCCTGGTCACCTCCCGGATGCAGCGCGACCTCACCGACTCGACCTCGCAGCGCAACATCGGCGTCGCCTTCGGCCACTCGGTGCTGGCGCTGAACAACCTCGTCAAGGGCCTCGGCGCCCTCGCCATCAACGAGGAGGCGCTGGCCGCCGATCTCGATGCGAACTGGGAGGTGCTCGGCGAGGCGATCCAGTCGGTGATGCGTGCCGCGGGTCTCCAGGGCGTGCCCGGCATGGAGAATCCGTACGAAACGCTCAAGGAACTCACCCGCGGCAAGCGCATCGACCAGGCCGATCTGCAGGAGTTCGTCGACGGCCTCGGGCTGCCCGAGGACCGCGCCGAGCTGCTCAAGGCGCTGACCCCCGCGACCTACACCGGTGTGGCCGCCCAGCTCGCCGAGTCCGCGGTCTCCGACTGGATGGCCTACAGCGAAGCCTGATTCACGCCGCTGTCACGAGACATCATCGAGGCCGGTTTCCGAATTCGGAAACCGGCCTCGATGCGTCGTTCAGGCTGCGGGGATATCGAAGGTCTTCGTGTACTCGGGGATCTTCTCGTCGGTGCCCATGACCTTGCCGGCTCCGCGTTCGTAGCGGATCGTGTACGTGTCCTTCTTTTTATCGGGGACATAGGCGATCCACCCCGTGTGAGTTCCACCGTCACGGCGGGTGACGTTTTCAAAGGGTTCGTACCCGGCGGCCTCCATCTCGGCCTCGACTCCGGTGGTCTGGTCATAGCGATAGTCGGCACCGCCGTCATTGGAGATCTTGAAGGCTCCGGATTGGATAAGGCCGCTGTACTTCTTTCCCGGAGTGATCTTGACCTCGAGGAGCACAACCTCACCGCCGAGCTCGATCGTGGTGGCCTTCTTGCTGGATTCGAAGTTGCGCACGGCAGAGAGCACCTCGATGTCGTCATCCATCTGCGGGTCCGTGAAGCTCTTCCCGACCGAGACTTCAGCCTGGTTCCCCGACGAGGCCGCCGCACCCGAATCCGACGAGCCGCCATCTGTACCCGAGGTTCCGCTGCCCGTGGTGCCGTCGTCGGTGCCCGTGGTGCCGCTGTCCGACGAACCGCCGTTCGAGGATGCTCCGCTGTCCGAAGAAGCCGAGGATCCCTGATCGGCTGTGTTGTCATCGGTTCCCGACTCCTGGTCGGTATTGCCCGACCCCGGCGGCTGCTGGCCATCGGCCCCGGCCTGTTCACCGGACTGTCCGTCCTGATCGAATGGTGTGACCTGGTCGATGAGCGAACATCCGGAGAAGGCGAGTGTGCAGGTGAGAAGGGCTGCGGCGGTGAGTGTGGCGCGGTTCAGGCGTTTCATGGTGATCCCCTGTTCGGATTCTCGCACCCGGGATCTGTGTGCCCGAATGCCTGTCATGAAACCAACTTATGGGTGCCGCGGCCTCCAGATATGTCCTGCGTGTGGCAGATCGGACACGACTGTCATCAATCGGGCGCACGCGCCCATCCTGGCCCTTCAGACAGAACGAAACATCTGCCCTCCCCTCAGGCGGAACGAAACATCTGCCCTCCCCTCAGGCGGAACGAAACATCTGCCCTGCCCCTTAAGGCGGAACGAAACATCTGCCCTGCCCCTTAAGGCGGAACGAAATATCTGCCCTGCCCCTTAAGGTGGAACGAAATATCTGCCCTGCCCCTTAAGGTGGGGACCGTCCGTCGGCCGGGGATGAGATACCCGCCCCGACTCGTCAAGCGGGGACGAGATGCCTGTCCGCGTCCACCTCGGCGAGGGTCTTCTTTCCCATGCTCCGGGCGAGGATGAGCGTCGGAACGCCGGCCACGACGATGACGACGGTCGCATAGATCGCCGGGGCCAGGGTGACGCCCGTCGACGACATGAGCGCCGTGGCGATGAGCGGGGAGAGTCCGCCGAAGAGGACGGTGGCCACGTTGTAGCCGATCGCCATGCCGGAGAAGCGGCTCGTGCCGGTGAACTGTTCGGGCACCATCGCCGCAGCTACTGCGCTCCACCCGGCCGCCGGGATGGCGAGGAAGGCGGAACCGGCGACCGCGATGCCCGCGGACTGATTGCTCAGCAGCACATAGGCGGGAATCGTCGTGAAGACGAAGACGACCATGAGCGCTGCCAGGGCCGGCTTCCGCCCGAACCTGTCCGAGGCGAGCCCGAAGAACGGGGTGACGATGATGGCGACGACGGCGGCCACGGTGCCCAGGGCCAGGGAGCCGGAGTTCGGGACCTTCGCCACCTCTTCGATATAGGTCGGCACATAGGTGATGTTGAGGAAGTAGCTGACCGAACCGATCGAGGAGATGAGGAAGGCGACGAGGATCGCCCGCGGCTGCTCGAGGACGGCGGTGATGAGCGGGGAGCGTTTGAGCGCGACGTCCTTCGATTCCTTCTCCGCCTGCTGCAGCCGCTTGAAGGTCTCGGTCTCCTCCATCATCGATCGCAGCGGCACCATGAGGATGGCGAGCACCGCGCCGAGGACGAACAGCAGCCGCCAGCCCCAGGAATCCATCGCCTCGGGGCTGAGCGTATTCGCCAGCAGGGCACCGGAGCCCACCGCCAGCAGGGCGCCGACTTCACTGTTGGCCGCAGCCCAGCTCGCCGCCAGTCCCCGTTTGCCCGGTGCCGCCGATTCCATGAGGAAGACCATGATGCCGGTGTATTCGGCGCCGACGGAGAACCCGGACAGGCACCGCAGGGTGACCATGAGGACACCCGCCCAGATGCCGATCGTCTCGTAGTTCGGGATGACGGCGATCCCGAGCATCGAGATCGCCATGAGGACCGCAGAGATGATGAGCGTCGACCGGCGTCCGATCCGATCGCCGAGGTGGCCGAAGACCATCGCACCCAAGGGCCGGAAGAGGAAGCCGGCGGCCCCCACCCCGAGGGTGAGCAGCAGCGAATCCGTCTGATCGCCGAAGAATTCCTTGGTCAGGGTCGTGGCGACATAGAAGAAGATGGAGAAGTCGTACCATTCGACGACGGTGCCGAACGCCGCAACGAACATCGACCGGCGGCGGCCTCTCTCCCGGTCTCGGCTGGCTGCCTCAGAAGGTGTGGCGGGACTGTTCCGATCGGACTCGGTCATGCGCCGAGCGTACCAGTCCACCCGGACGCCGTCCCGGACATCAGCTTTCGACTCGACCGCACCTGAAATCTGTATTACCGATCGGTAGCGAATCGGTGTTCTGCTGATTACGCTGACTCCTATGGACACTCCCCTCCACGAACAGCTGCGCATCCCAGTGCCGAGCCGATACGGCCCGAGCGAGATCGACGGCCACGTCCTCCACCCCGCTGGGACACCGCTGGCGGTGCTGACGATCCACCCCGCCACCGCGACCCCCGAACGCTTCTACTTCTCCTTCGCCGAGGCGGCCGCCGCCCGGGGATTCATCGTGCTCACCTATGGTCTGCGCGGAGTCGGCGACCGAGCCGAGGCTCGGGCGCACCGGCGGGTGCGCATGCGCGACTGGATGGCCGAGGACATGCCCGCCGCGGCACAGTGGGCGGCGACCGCCTTCCCCGATCTGCCCCATGTCGCGATGGGCCACAGCATCGGCGGGCATGCCCTCGTCCAGGGCTACGGCGGTGAGGCGCTGGCCGGCATCGTCACCGTCGCCTCACACCGGGCATCGACACGGGACATCGTGTCGCGCAGCGAGCGGCTGCGCGTGGGACTCGGTCTCGGCGGTCTCGGCACCCTGGCCACCCGGGTGCTCGGGTACATGCCCGGCAGGGCGCTCGGCCTCGGCGAGGACATTCCCCAGGCCGCGCTGTTCGAGTGGACGCGGTGGCTGCGTCTGCCCGAGTACTTCTTCGACGACCCGACACTGGGGGCCGGAGCGCGCGTGGCCCGGTTGGCCACGCCCGTGTTCGCAGTCGGCGCCTCCGATGACCCGTGGGCCGATCCCGCGCAGATCGATGAACTCGTCGATCGTCTGCGACTGGCACCGGTGACTCGCCGCACCTTCACCCCGACCGAGCTCGGCGTCGAGCGCATCGGCCATCACGGCCTCCTCCGCCGGTCACTCGGTCAGGCGGCCTGGCCGGAGATCCTCGACTGGCTCGAAACGGCGGCCAGCGGTCCGCACTGACGGCTCGAACACGGCACGCTCCGCTTCCTGCGACTCGGCCGACCGCTCGATGGACCACCCCATCCCGCCCGACGTCACCGCACTTCAGACGTCACCGCACCCGAATCTTCACCGGGCGTCGAGCCCGAACAGCGAGTCGGTGAAGCGGTTGCCGAACATCGCCTGCGGGTCGAGGCGAGCGCGCAGCTCGCAGAAGTCATCGAACCGCGGGTAGAGTCCGCGCAGATCAGCGGTTGTGCGCGTATGGATCTTGCCCCAGTGCGGTCGTCCCCCGTGGCGGCACAGGATCTGCTCGACGACCCGGAAGTATTCGGCGAAGTCCTCTTTGATGAACCGGTGGACGGCGATGTACATCGACTCGCGTCCCGTCGCCGTCGACAGCGGCACATCATCGGCGGCCGCGCACCGAACCTCGAGGGGGAACGAGATCTGCCACCCTTTGGACTCGATCGTCTCTCGGATCTCCCGGATCGCCTCGGTGCCGGCGGCGAAGGGCAGCGCATACTCCATCTCATTGAATCTCACTCGGCGCGGAGTGACGAACACGTCATAGCCCGGTGCCCGGTACATCCGATCCGCGACCACGGACTGGGCGATGCGGTTGATCGAGGGCACCATGCCCGGCACCTTGGCCCCGAGCTCGACGGCCAGGCGCAGGGCCCCGTTCTCGACGATCTCCTTGTCGAGGAGGGTCGCCCAACGGTTGCGCACCCCCGCCTCGGCGAGATTCCCGGTCCCGGCCGCCCCCGGGTCGACACGGGTGTTCGTCTTCGTCAGCACCGTTTCGGTGTGCGGAAACCAGTAGAACTCGAAGTGGTCGGCACCGCGCATCCGCTCCTCGAGCCCGTCGAGGAGTTCATCGAATCCCGCGACCTTCTCCTCGGCGATGAGATCGAAGGCGGGCACACAGCGGAGTTCGATCTCGGTGATGACTCCGAGCACGCCGAGGCTGACCCGGGCGAGGTCGAAGGTCTCCGGTTCGGCGTCAGCGGAGAGCTCCCGGACCCGCCCGTCGGGCCCCATGAGACTCAGCCCCGTGACGGTGCCGGCGAATCCGGTGAATCCGAGTCCGGTGCCGTGGGTGCTCGTCGAGATCGCCCCGGCCAGGGACTGCGGGTTGACGTCGCCCTGGTTCTCCAGCGCCAGGCCGAAGGGTTCGAGCAGGGCGGGGATGTCCCGCAGCCGGGTTCCCGCCCCGAAGCGCACCCGCCTGCGGGATTCGTCGACGGCGACGATCCCGGACAGCGCATCGAGGTTGACCATGACATCGTTGCCCGCGGCGACGGGCGTGAAGGAATGTCCGGCCCCGACGACGCGCAGCCGCTCCCCCTCTGCGGCCGCGGAGGCGACGATTCCGGACAGTTCGTCCGCCGAGGCGGGACTCGAGTAGGTGTGCGGATGAGCGTGGACATGCCCGGACCAGTTCCGGAACGGCTGCCGGCCCCGACCCGAGCCCCGCGTCGGGGCCCGTCCCGTCTGTCGACCGCGGACGATCTTCGCTGCGCTCACAGCACCAGCCCCTCTCCCCTGTACGTCGCCCATCTGTCGGTGATCCGGCCGTGGGAGACGACGGTGAATTCGTTGAAATGTTCGGCCAGTTCTCCCGCCTTCGCATGACGGAACCAGACGAGGTCGCCGATGCCCACATCGTCGGCACCGGGTCCGGTCAGCGGTGTCTGCACCTCACCGGGACCTTCGAGACTCGAGTATTCGAGCCCGGGCGGCCAGGCGATGGTCGGCAGACGGTCGGGCCCGGGCACGCCGGAGGCGATGAAGCCGCCCTTGAACACCGTCACCCAGCCGGGTGCTGGCCTGCGCACGACGGGGGTGACGAAGAAGGCGGCGGGACGGTGCCGGAAGTGCGTGTAGCCGTCGAAGAGTCCCGGGGAGAAGAGTCCGGAGCCGGCGGCAAGATCGGTCAGCGTGCCCTCGACGGCACTCGATTCGAAGGAACCGGTGCCGCCTCCGTTGACGAATTCGAGGTCGGCGATCTCCCGCACGGCGGCGATGACGGCCGCCCGGCGCTCGGCGAGTTCGGCGATCGAAGCCTTCTGCATGGCGCGGACGACGACCTGTCTGGCCGAGCGTCCGGCGTCGGCGGTGCCGGCGATCTGCCCTTCGTAGAACATCAGCCCGACGAGCTCGAATCCCGGTCGAGCGGCGACCTGCCGGGCCAGGGTCACGGCGGTGTCGACATCGCGGACCGGTGATCGCCTGGCCCCGATATGGATCCGGTCGCCCAACCAGGCCTCGGCCGGACGGAAGGAGGAGTCGACGTCGATGCACACCCGCACCGAGGCAGCGGACGCCTCGGCGACGGATCGTCTCACCTCGTCGATGATGTCGAGGTGGGTCACGGAGTCGATCATCACGGTGATCTGGTCCAGCGCTCCCGCCTCGGCGAACATCCGGGCCAGCGCCTGACGGTCGAGACTCGGATAGCCGATGACGATGTCGCGGACGCCGCGGGAGTGGAGGATGAGCGCCTCGGGCACGGAATAGGAGAGCACCCCGGCGCAGGCGGGATGGGCCAGAGCCCGATCGATGGCCGCGGGCACCCGCAGCGATTTCGTGGCGACCCGGATCGGCAGCCCGCGAGCACGCTCGGCCAAGGCGTCGAGGTTCGCGTCGAAGGCGTCGAGGTCGATCACTGCAGTGGGGTCTCCGGTTCCGTTCAGCGCACGCCGAAGATCACTCGATACCATGACCGGTATTGTATCCCGCAGATGACCCACGTCACATGAGAAGGCAGCCGATGAGATCAGAAACCGCCGTCACAATCTCCAACCAAGCCGCATCTGACCACGTCACAGCGGCTCTGCGTGAGTTCCTCGACACCGATCCGTACGCCGAAGCCTCGGGGTCGGGTGAGCGCGAGCGCGGCGTCGAACCGTTCACGGGTGAGGCCGTCGACCGGTTCGCCCGGAACACCGCCGCCGATGTCGAAGCCGCCTACACCACCGCCCGCATCGCCGCCTCCGCCTGGGCCGCCCAATCCGTCGAACACCGGTCGAAGGTGCTCACGCGCCTGCATGCCTCGCTGCGTCGGCACGAGGATCTGCTGCTCGACATCGTCCAGTTCGAGACCGGCAAGGCTCGCATCCACGCTTATGACGAGGTTCTCGACACCTTCAATGTGCTGCGCCACTACGGGGTGATGGCTGCCCGCTACCTGCGCCCCGAACGTCGGCGCGGGGCGATTCCCGGCCTCACCCGCACCGAGGTCACGCGCACACCGCTGGGCGTGATCGGGTTCATCACGCCGTGGAACTACCCGCTGACCTTGGGGGCGACCGACCTGTTCGCGGCCCTGACCGCCGGCAACGCCGTCGTCCACAAACCCGACTCGACGACCACCCTGACCGCGATCTTCATGCGTCGCCTGGCGATCGCAGCCGGACTGCCTCCCGAGGTGTGGCAGCTCGTGCCCGGCACCGTCGACGCGGTCGGACCCGCGCTGCTCAGCGGCGCCGACGGCCTGTCATTCACCGGTTCGACGGCCGCGGGACGGTCGATTGCCTCCGAAGCGGGACGCCGTCTGCTGCCGACCGCGCTCGAGCTCGGCGGCAAGAACCCCCTGGTCGTGCTCTCGGATGCCGACCTGCCGAAGGCCGTCGAGGGGGCCGTGCGCGGGTCGTTCTCCTCGGCCGGGCAGCTGTGCATCTCGATCGAACGCATCTACGTCCACAAGGACCTCTACCCCGCCTTCTGCGCCCACTTCGCCGAGGCGGCCCGTGCCGTGACCTTGAGCGCCGACTTCGAGTACGGCCCGGGAATGGGGTCCCTGGCCGGGCCGAAGCAGTTCGAGCGGGTCAGCGCCCACGTCGAGCAGGCGCGCAGCGTCGGTGCCGCGGTCATCGCCGGCGGCCACGCGGTGCCCGAACGCGGACCGTACTTCTACGCCCCGACCGTGCTCACCGATGTTCCCCCCGAGGCGGATCTGCATCGTGAGGAGACTTTCGGTCCCGTCGTCGCCGTCTACCCGGTCTCCTCCGACGCCGAGGCGGTCACGGCGGCCAATGACAGCGAATACGGACTCTCGGCCGCCTTGTACTCCCGCTCCCACGGACGCGAGTACGCCCGGCAGCTCCAAGCGGGAATGATCAACGTCAACGAGGTCTACCCGGCCAGCTGGGGGTCCGTCGACGCCCCGGCCGGCGGGGTCAGAGCCTCGGGGCTGGGCCACCGGCATGGAGCCGAAGGCATCCACCAGTTCATGCACACGCACACGATCGCCGAACAGCGGCTGCACCCGATCGCCCCGGCCGGCCCCGTGGATCAGAGGACGTTCGCGAAGGCGATGACCGGTGCGCTCACGGCGATGCGGGCCCTGCGCATGAAGTAGCGGCAGCCGGGGGAGCAGCACCACCGGCGGCGAAGCGACCCGCGCCTCGCCGCTGCGACTTCGGAGCACTCTTCGCCGCCGCGCTCGGCCAGATGTGGTCGCGATCGGACACTTCCCCAAATCCAGGTCGCAATCGGACATTTCTGTCGTCAGAAAATGTCCGATTGCGACCTATGTTTTTGCCCGGTTGTCCGATTGCGACCTATGTTTCGGCCCAAGCTGGCCCGGTAGAGCTCGGTCGGTGCAAACTCAGTTGATGCGGTCGAAGAATTCGTGCGCGACGGGCACGGCCGCCTCGGCGCCGAATCCGCCGTCCTCGACGAGGACCGCCACGGCCAGGTCCCCTTGGAATCCGGCGAACCACGAGTGTGTGCGCGGCGGGGTCTCGTCACCGTATTCGGCGGTGCCGGTCTTGCCGTGAACGGGATCGCCGGGAACGTCCTTGAGCGCGGTGGCGGTGCCGTCGGTGACAGCTTCGCGCATCATGTCCGAGAGCTCCTTCGCCGCGTCCCCATCGAGTGTGGGAGCGTCCTCGGCGGCACCATCTGTGCCCTCGTCGTCCGCGTTCGCATCATCGCGGGCATCGCCGCCGATGAGCTGCGGGGCCACAGTCTCGCCGGCCGTCACCGAGGCGGCCATCGTCGCCACTGCCAGCGGGCTCGCCTGAACCTTGCCCTGGCCGATCATCTGCGCGGCGTGCGTGACCTCGTCGCCGTCGGCCGGCACCGAGGCCATCTTCGCGCCGATGCCCAGGGCTCCCGCACCGGCTGTGTTCTTCCTGAAGTCGTCTGCGTCCTTGCCGGAGCCGCTTTCCTCCGTCCCGACCCCGGGCGTCATGCCGAGCTGGGCGGCCGCGTCCGCCACGTCATCGCCACTGACCTTCTCTCCCGAGGACACGAAGGCGGTGTTGCAGGAGTGGGCGAAATCCTCGGCGAAGGTGACCTTCCCGAGGACCTCATCCTCGGCGTTCTTGAACTTCTTCCCACCGACCGTCACGGTCTGCGGGCAGGCGATATCGTCGCTGAGCTTCACCCCGGATTCGAGGAGCGCGAGTCCCGAGGCGATCTTGAACACCGAACCGGGAGCGTATTGCCCGCTCAGCGCCCGGTCCCAGGCCGCGCCCTTCGGATCGTGGTTGGCCACGGCCAGCACGCGACCGTCACTGGGCCGGATGACGACGACGGCGGTCGGCTTCTTCCCCGTGGCGGCTGCCTTGTCTGCGGCGTTCTGGGTCTTCACATCGAGGGTGGTCTCGACGTCCTCGCCGTCCTTCTGCTCGAAGGCGTGCAGGCTCGTCAGCTTCGTCGTGCCGCCTTTGTCATCGGTCGCATCGCCTTTGGCGAAGACTTCGACGCTGCCGGGGCCGCTGAGTCGGGTGTTGAAGGTCTTCTGCAAACCGGTGCGTCCGACGATGTCTCCGGCGATGACCTCACCGTCGGAACTCTTGATGTCTTCGGCGCTGGCGGGCCCGGCCGAGCCGAGGGTGGCCTGTGCGAATCCGCGGCTTCGCGTGAGCGTCTGACTGTCTTCGGAGAAGAGGACCCCCGGCAGGTCGTGGATGGCGTCCTTGACCCGTGCGTAGTCGTCTTCGCGCAGGGTCACGACGGGGACGAGTCGGTTGCCCTCCGCCTCGTCGACCGCGTCTTCGAGGTCCCCGGCGTCGAGGTCGAGGGAGTCGACGTCCTTGTTGAGCGCGTCGACGAGTCTGCCGAGGGTGTCGGGCTCCAAGCGGTTCGGGTGGAGGCCGATATCGACGACCTTCCCTTCCTCCATGAGCACTGCGTCGTCGGCACCGAGGATCTTTCCGCGTCTGCCCGGGTTCGCGCGCAGTGCGAAGCTGCCGCCACGAGCGAGTTTCGGGTGGATGGACTTCTCGGTGAGGCCCGCCCACCAGAAGAGGCCCTTCTTCTCCAGCGGCAGTTCGGAACTGTACTTCCAGGCCTCACCGTCGAGGTTCGCCCAGGTCCAGTCGAGTCTCGCCACGGTACGGCCCTCGGATTCGGTGATGTCCTCGACGGTGACCGAGCGCAGATCGACCCGCTTGCCCAAGGATTTCGTGACCCGGTCGAACAGGCCCTGAGCGAGGTCCTTCTCATGCCAGATGTCCGAGGTCAGCTGCCCCTCGGCGAGATCGTGGGCGGCGGCCTGCGCCGCGGTGGACTTGAGCATGGGGAGTCGGAAGATCGCGAAGGCACCAGCACCGAGAAGCAGGATGAGGACAAGGACGGTGGCCAACCAGACCTGCGACTTCTTCGACATGGAACCATCCTCCACCGAGGTGTTCGCGATGTCCATCGCCGGGCACCGAGGCGTCGCGGTCGGCTGATCCCCTCGCCCGCCGCGACGGTGCGGTCAGGTGGCGTCGAAAACGACGGTGTATTCGAGGACGGGGCGGCCGGTCGCCCCGTAGCGGGGACGACGTTCGAGCATGCCCGCGTCGGCCATGGATTCGAGGTAGCGGCGAGCGGTGACACGCGAGACTCCGAGGCCTTCGGCCACCTCGGCGGCGGACTGTCCGGGATTCTCATTCAGCAGGACGCGGACTTCGTCCTGCACCGCATCGGGCACGCCCTTCGCGGTCGCGGCCACGGTGTGGGTGCGCAGTGCCGAGATCGCCTTGTCGACCTCGGTCTGCGTGACTTCGCCGTCATTCGAATCACCGCCGAGGCGGTTGCGGAAGGAGGAGTACGCCTCGAGTTTGGATTTGAAGACGGGGAACGTGAAGGGCTTGATGATGTACTGGGCGACCCCGTAGGACAGGGCCTCCTGCACGATCTGCATGTCCCTGGCGGCGGTGACGGCGATGATGTCCACGTCGACACGTTGGCCGCGGATGGCTCGGCAGACCTGGAGCCCGTGGCCGTCGGGCAGGTTCATATCGAGGAGCACGAGGTGGATGCCGGCGGGGTCGAGACCGCAGATCTGCCCGGTCAGAGCGGCCATCGCCTGGGTGGCGTTCTTCGCCACCCCCGCAACGTGATAGCCGTCGAGGCGGTCGACGTACTTCGCGTGGGCACGGGCGGCGACCACCTCGTCCTCGACGACGAGCACACCGATGCTCGACCCTGGGGCAGTTGTATCCGACATGCTGTCAGTCTAGCTTCAGCCGTTTGACAGCGACCCCGATCGTGTTGCAGTCCGGGCACATCGCTGTTCCATGACGGCAACAGGCTCGGGTTCACTCCCGGTCGGGGTGAGTGCCTGCGTTTGCTGCGGCCCTCGCCGCGGCCACGGCACCGAGGCGGTCCGGCAGCCACACCGTGAGCACGGCGCCCTTGAATCGGTCGCAGTCCTCACCACGGCCCTGCACGTCCACGGCTCCCCCGAGGCGGCGGATCGCCTGCACGACCAGCGAGAGCCCGACTCCGCGGGTGCCCGTCTGCTGACGTCCCTGCCCCTGGTCGGTCTCGACGCCGTCGTGCTTCGTCGACCATCCGCGTTCGAAGATCGCATCGAGGTGCTCCTCGCCGATGCCGGGACCATCGTCGCTGACCTCGATCGTGAACCCTCCGGATCCACCCGAGCCGGACAGTTCGACGTGGACTCGCTTGTCCTCGGGCAGCACGTCCTGCCTGCCCAGCGCGTCGAAGGCATTGTCGATGAGATTGCCGAGGATCGTCGCGAGATCCCGGTCGTCCCCGCCCAGGCGGCCCGTGAGACCCGCGGTGTCCACCGTCATCTCGATCCCCACCTCGGCGGCTTGGGCGATCTTCGACAGCAGCAGAGCGGACAGGACGGGGTGGTCGAAGGTCATCGACCCGTCTCCGTCGACGCGGTTGAGGTCGTCGAGGTCCTTGGCGGCGAAGTCGATGGCCTCGTCGACGTGCCCGGTCTCAAGCAGGGACACGACCATGTGCAGCCGGTTCGCGTATTCGTGGGTCTGGGCCCGCAGGGAATCGGAGAATGAGCGCACGGAGACGAGTTCGCCGGAGAGTTCGGCCAGCTCCGTGTGGTCGCGCATGGTCACGACCCAGGTGTCGCTGGCCGCCTCGGTGGGCTGCTGATTGACCACGAGCACCCGGTCATCGGTGTAGTGGATCTCGTCGCGGGCCCAGCGGCCGGAGGCGAGCAGGTCGTGCAGGGCCTCGGGCAGGTCGAGGCCGTTCAAGGGCATCTCCTCCGTCGAGGCGCGGGCCGGGTCGGCATCGTCTGCGGCCGCCGGCAGGCCGAGCAGCTCGCGGGCTTCGGCGTTGATGAGCACGATCCCCCGCAGCCGGTCGACGAGGAGCAGGCCCTCGGAGACCGCTTTGAGTACGGAGGAATAGAAGTCGAGCATACTGCGCAGTTCGTCGGCTCCGTAGTCGCCGGTGACCCGGCGCAGCCCGCGGGAGGTCACCCATGACGATCCGATGCCCAGGAGCAGAGTGAGCACCGCGATGCCGATGAGCCATTTGCCCTGCGCGAGGAAGCCTTCGCGGACCGAGTCGGCGGAGCTGCCGACGATCACGGCCCCGACCACGGTGTCCGGTCCCACGCCGTCGGCGCCGAGGTGTTCGGCATAGACCGGGGTGACGACGTACATGGTGCCGTCGCCGGGCCCGCCGTCGTCGATGAAGCGCACAGTCGTCCGCCCCTGCTCGAGAGACTCCTCGTCGACGGATTGGGCCAGCTGATCGATCGAGTCCTCGGGGATCGTGCCGGAATTCGCCGAGGCGGCCTTCTTCTCCAGCGCCTGCTGTCGGTCAGGAGAGCCCAGGGTCGGCGGGGTGAGGAGGAAGTCGATGGGAACGACGGCGGCGATGTCGAACCCGTATTGGCTGATGACGTTGCCGAGCAGCGTCTCGACATCGGCGCGGGACTCCGCGTCGAGGAAGTCGTCGCTGCCGGCCTCACCGGTGCCGACGAGCCCGAGCGACAGCGACATATTGTCGGCGGCCGAGCGCAGCAGATCCTGTTCGCGCTTCGTGTTCAGCTGGGAGAGCTGGAGGTAGAGCAGACTCGTCGTGAGCACCATGATGCCCACGAGCATGATCGAGTTCGCGAACATGATCCGTCCGGCCGCGGAAAGGCGGACCCACCGACTCAGACGGCCCACCGGTCCGGTGGTGGCCGTCGTCAGGACGGAGCGCTTCTTTCTGGGCATGGAAACCATTGTGCCACCCGTCTCACCGCCCTCCGGTGGGGCGAAGAAGGCCAAACCCCCTCGCCGAGGCGGCCGTCCGAGTTCGGGCTCAGAGGCGGAGGCTGATCGGTCCGGCCGGGATCGCGGAGCACACGAGCACTTCGTCGGTGTCGACCTGGGCGACCGGTTCGATGGGGTAGAGCACGGAACCGGCGGTCAGGGACACCGCGCAGGTTCCGCAGGACCCGCCGCGGCAGGAGCTCGCGGATTGGAACCCGCGGGCTTCCAGGGATTCGAGCAGGGTGCCCTCCTGCGGTTGCCACATGAAGCTCGTCCCGGAATTCTCCAGCGTCACCTCGGCGGGCGGGCAGGCGGCGATGGTCTCGCTCATGCCCGTGTTCGGGGAGGCGAAGGTCTCCTGGTGGACGGCGGGGACTCCCGCTTCGTCGCTTGCCGCGAGCACGGCGGCGGTGAAGTCGCGGGGCCCGCAGACCCTGACGTTGTCGCATCCGGCCACCCAGTCGACGAGTTCGCGGTGGCTCGGTCGTCCGGCGGTCGCGGTGTCGCGATGGTGGGCTTCGACGGGGATCCGACCGCCGGTGGCGCGGTCCTGCAGTCGGTTCCACAGGCACGCGGTGCGGTGGTCGCGGTCGATGTGGAAGAGTTTGATCCGGTCGGTCTCGGGCAGTTCGCCGTGCCCCTCACCGCGCAGCAGTCCGAGGCTCGGGGTGATCCCGATTCCGGCGGTGACCAGGGCCGTCGTCCCTCCGAAGACGCGGGAGGCGGTCATGGTTCCGTGCGGACCGGAGGTGAGGATGTGCTCCCCGTCTTCGAGGGAGGCGACCGCGCGGGATCCCCGCCCCTGGGTGCGCACGGCGATGCGCACGATGTCGTCGACGACGTCGGTGATCGTGTACGTGCGCCAGAACGGCGCACCGAGTTCGAGGTGGACGCGCAGGTTCATGCCCGGTTCGTCGAATTCGCGGATCCAACCGAGATCATCGCGCAGGGAGACCTCGACGATGTCATTGCAGATCTGCTGCTTGCCGACCACCGTCATGAATCGCGGGGTGCGGGCGGTCTTGACGAGTTCGCGCGGGGCCCGGCCCTCGACGACGATCTCATCGCCGACCGCGACATCGCCGGTGTCGAGGATCTCGCCGTAGACGCCGCAGTGCAGGTGACCGCACGCGGAGTTGAGCAGCCGCGGGACGTTGACGTCGACGGCCTTCGTCACGGGGTTGACCGTCGTCGCCGGGCACCGTTCGATCGACGACCGGATCACCAGTCGCACCCCGCCGAGGCGGACGATCGAGCCGATGAGCGCGAACTCCTCGAACGGGGCGAGGCCCTCGACGAGGACGTTGCCGCGGAAGCGCAGCGGATCGAGGTCGAGGCCCTCGATTCCCTCCTCGGTCGCGGAGATCACCTCCACCGAGGCCGGATTGATGATCGAGATCCCCGACTTCTGCGAGTCGAACATCCCCTGTCCCGCGACCGCCAGAGACCGCGGAAATGTACCCTGCGGGGGTATGCGCTTCGAGAGGAATTCCGCCGAGGCGGCCCTGCTTTCCGCGTCGTCCGTGGCGAACGTCGTCGCCTCCCCGGCCGGCGACGTCAGCGTCACGGTCGCGGACTCTTCCGCGCGACCGCCGCCCTCGGAGTCATCGGCGTTCGCGGAATCGCCGGCAGCCTCCTCGGCGAGGGCGGCACTCACGCCCCACTTCTGCAGTTCGGGGTCGTTCTTGAGCACCGTGAAGGCGGAATAGGAGTGCCAGGCGTCATCGGGAACGTCGAGGCTGCCGTTGGTGAACGCGGTGACGCGGTCGCCGCGGATTCCGTGTCCCTTGACCACACGGGCTTCGGTGAGCTCTTCGGCGGGGAATCCCTTGACGGGGAAACGGAACAGTCTGGCAACTCGCATGTCTTCGATTGTAGGACTCCGCCCACCCGGCCGGCACGGGGCGGGGTGGGACGGCGGGGCCGCCTCGGCGAGGGGTGCCGTTGATTTATACCCTATAGGGGTATATGGTGTGAGCATGACTGAGCACCATGGATACACCCCGCAGAAGGACGCTCTCGCGCGGAGGATGAAGCGGATCGAAGGACAGGTCCGCGGCATCGGGAAGATGATCGATGACGACAAGTACTGCATCGACATCCTCACCCAGGTCTCCGCCGCGACAGCCGCGCTGCACGCGGTCTCCATCAACCTCCTCGAAGAGCACATCGCTCACTGCGTGGTCGACGCCGCCTCATCCGGCGACGACGAAGCCGCGCGGAAGAAGGTCGAGGAGGCATCAGCCGCAATCGCCCGACTCATCAAGAGCTGAGCCTCTGGGCCGCGTCCGCTCCTCGGGAGCCGGACGACGCCGAAAGCTGCAGGCTTCGGGCACCATTCACCGCTGATAGGAGAAAAGATGACGACCACGAACATCACCGTCTCGGGCATGACCTGCGGACACTGCGAAGCCGCTGTCAAGGAAGAGCTCGGGGCCCTTGCGGGCGTGAGCGACGTCTCCATCGAACTCAACGCCGGGGGCGATTCCCCGGTCACGATCACCTCGGCGGATGCCCTCGACGATGCGGCGATCCGTGCCGCCGTCGATGAGGCCGGCTACGAGGTGAAGTGATGTCACGCGAGGTCGATCTCGACATCACGGGGATGACCTGCGCATCCTGTTCGGCCCGCATCGAGAAGAAGCTCACCCGCCTCGACGGGGTCACCGCGGAGGTCAACCTGCCGCTGGAGACCGCGCACGTGATCATCGAATCCGAGCTGCGCGACGACGACATCACCGCCGCCGTCGAAAAGGCCGGATACGGTGCCACGGTGCGCTCCCCGTCGGGCGGGTCCGGTCCCGAGATCGTCGATTACGACCCGCGGCACCTGCGGCCGCGATTCTTCGGCTCGCTCGTCCTGGCCGCACCGATCGTGGCGATCTCGATGGTCATGAGCTGGCACTTCGCCGGTTGGCAGTGGGTGGCCGGTCTGCTGGCCCTGCCGGTGGTCACGTGGGGTGCGTGGCCGTTCCACTCGGCGGCGTTCAAGGCCGCCCGCGGAGGGTCGACGACGATGGACACCCTCGTCAGCGTCGGCATCACCGTGGCCAGCCTGTACTCCTATTTCACGCTCGGGCGGGCGGTGGCCGACGGCCACGGCTGGAATGTGCCCGGCGAATACCATGTGTGGTTCGAAGCCGCCGCGGCGATCACGGTGTTCCTGCTCATCGGCAAGCTCACCGAGGATCGGGCGAAGTCCCGGGCCACCGCCGCGCTGAAGGCCCTGCTCGACCTCGGCGCAAAGTCGGCGACGGTGCTGCGCGAGAGGACGGGCGGCACCCGCACCGAGGAACAGGTGCCGATCGACGAACTCGCCGTCGGCGATGTGTTCCTCGCCCGTCCCGGCGAGAAGATCGCCACCGACGGTGAGGTCCTCGCCGGACATTCAGCCATCGACGAGGCGATGCTCAGCGGCGAATCCGTACCGGTCGAGGTCGCGCCCGGCGACAGCGTCACCGGAGCCACGATCAACACCTCGGGGGTACTCGAGGTGCGGGCCACGCGAGTCGGTTCGGACACGACCCTGGCAGCCATGGCCGACCTCGTCAGCCGCGCGCAGACCGGCAAACCGGCCGTGCAGCGTCTGGCGGATCGGATCTCAGCGGTGTTCGTGCCGATCGTCTTCGGCATCGCCGTGCTCACCCTACTCACCTGGGGACTGACCACCGGCGATTGGGCCGCGGGCCTGCACGCCGGGCTCACCGTCCTCATCATCGCCTGTCCCTGCGCCCTGGGCCTGGCCACCCCGACCGCGTTGGCCGTGTCCTCCGGGCGCGGGTCGCAGTTGGGCATCCTCGTCTCCGGCCCCGAAGCGCTCGAGTCCACGCGCGGGATCGATACGGTCGTCCTCGACAAGACCGGAACCCTGACCACCGGCGTGATGAGTCTGGTCGGAACCGACCTGTCGCCGGCGGACTTCGAGGTCCTCGCGCGACTGGAATCGCGCAGCGAGCATCCGATTGCGCGTGCCATCGTCGCTGCCTCACCTGAGGTCGTCGGGGCCTCACCCGAGGCCGTTGATGTCTCATCCGAGGCCGTCGGGGCCTCATCCGAAGCTGCCGGCACGGAGGCGTCCGGCGGGACGGAAACATACAGCGCGACGGATGCGGCCGCCTCGGCGAGCGCGGCAGTCGCGTCCGATGATCCGGTCACGTCCGATGCGGCAGCCACGCCCGGTGCGGCAGCCGCATCCGGTAGCACGGTCACATCCGGTGGTGCAGTCACATCCGGTGGTGCGGTCACGGACTTCGAGAACATTCCCGGCGGCGGCCTGCGGGCCACGATCGACGGCTCCGATGTCCTCGCCGGTCGCCCGGGGCTGCTCCGCGAGCACGGCATCAGCCTCGACTACTCAGCCGAGTCCGTCCCGCGCGGTGCCACGATCGTCGCGCTCGCCATCGACGGTGACTTCCGGGGCCTGAGCTTCGTCTCCGACGTGGCCAAGCCCTCGGCCGCCGATGCCATCGCCGAGCTGCACTCGCTCGGTCTCGACACCGTGCTGCTCACCGGTGACAACGAGCAGGCCGCCCAGGTGGTCGCCGAGTCCCTCGGGATCGACGAGGTGCGCGCCGACGTCCGCCCCGAAGGCAAGGTCGCTGTGGTCGCCGAACTCCAGGAACGGGGCCGAGCCGTGGCGATGGTCGGCGACGGGATCAACGATGCCGCGGCTCTGGCCGGGGCCGACCTCGGCATCGCGATGGGCTCGGGCACCGATGCCGCCATGGCGGCTTCGGACATCACCATGGTCAAATCCGATCCGCGCCAGATCCCGCAGGCGATCCGGCTCTCGCGCAGAACCTTGGGACTCATCAAGGGCAACCTGTTCTGGGCCTTCGCCTACAATACGGCGGCGATCCCGATCGCGGCCCTCGGTCTGCTCGATCCGATGATTGCCGGTGCCGCGATGGCGTTCTCGTCAGTGTTCGTCGTCCTCAACAGTCTCCGCCTCCTCCGCTTTAAGTGACCCCGAGGGGCTGTGCGGCAGGTGGCCGGGCGGCGAGGCGGGCAGCGGGTGGCTGGGCAGGCGGCATCAGTCACCATTAGCGTCACAACCTCCTACCGCACCGGGTGGCGAGTGGCCGGACGCAGGCCTCAGGCGGCATCAGTCACCGTCAGCGTCACAACCTCCTGCAGCACCGGGTGGTTGAGGCGCTGACGGTTCGAGTCGGGAGCAACCGTAGGACAAGCCGCTAACGGTGAGGGATGCTCCCGCCTGAGTCGCCCGACACATGCAGGCTGGTCAGTCGTCCGGCACACGCCGTCGGCTCAGTCGCCCGGCGCATGCAGACAGGTCGGTCGGTGTCGAAGCCGTGAAGCTTCCAACACCGACCGACCTGTCTGACGTCGAGTTGAGGAGTCCTACTTGAGGACCGGGTAGGACTGATTCTGGTTCTGCGTGTCCTTGCGCATCACCCAGTTGAGGTAGCTCGCGAAGCCGGCGACCACCACGAATGCGGCACCGGCGTAGATGAATGCGTAGCCGAAGGCACGAGGGTCCTGCCAGGATCGGGTGACGATGATCGCGAGGATCAGAGTCGCGATCCCGCAGACGACGCCGACCTTGATCGCGTCCTTATACGACACGGTGCTCGTCGGCTTGCCGCCTGTGGACTTCTTCTTCGGGGTGTTCGTTGGCGCCATGCCCTCTATTCTACCCGCCCGACCTGAGAGTCGACCCCGCCCCGGAACCGAGGTCATCCCCACGCGTCTTCTCACTCTCACTCCGATCCTGCACCGGAGCGGCACCCTCTCGCCCTCACTCCGCTCCCGCCCCGGAGCGGTGGACCGCGACCGGCCTTCCCACCCTCACCGAGGTGGCTTCAAGACACCTTGAGCCGTGCGAGAGCAGTCCCACCGCTGGTCATCCCGGCCGGGTCCGACTCGCCTGTCCAGACGATCAGGTGGACTACGAGTTCAGAACAGGCAAAAATAGGCATGTGTCCGTCCCCTCCAGACACGCCTCCGGGGAGGCGTTGCGCCCATTTCACTCCGGCCAGGCCTGGCCTGGTCCCGAATTCTGCGCGCACACCGGCACCTCGAGCGTCACCGGCACCCCTGACATCCCCCACGCCCCGGACATCCCCCACACGAACTCCTCCGGCGCCCCGAACATCGCCGTCACCCCGCGCCCCCGCACCGCCCTTCGCGCCTTCGCCGCCATCATGCTCGTCGCAGTCATGGCGGTCACCCTCACCGCATGCGGGCCCGACCGCGGCCTCAAGGTCTCACCCGAGGGCAATCCCTCCCCGTCCCTCTTCGCCCCCGACAGCGCCGACGCCGGACCGCCGAACAAACCGTTCTCCCTCAAGACGATCCGCAAGACCATCGTCGATGCCTCGGGAGTCGCGGTCACCGGTAGCGCTACCGAGACGGCGAAGGTCGTCGCCGACTGCGAGGAGTGCTTGAAGTTCTCCACTCCGTTCCACCGCGACGATCAGAAGTTCCAGGTGGTGACGGTGGCGAACCCTCAGCAGCGCGACGAGCTCATCGCGGGCGCGGTCATCAGCAAACACAACGGCAAACCCCGGCTCGAACTCATCGCCACCGGAAATCAGCTCAAACTCAGTCCCGGCAAGAATGGGACACTGGTGGTGCAGGAGGCGATGTTCGCAGACGGGGACGACGCCTGCTGCCCGTCAGGCTGGTCGGTGCAGGTGTTCCGCCTGCACGACGGTAGGTTTGAACCAGGTCAACGCTTCACGCGGCTTAATGGAGAAACGTAATGCATATAGTTCTGGTCGAGGATGACGAGGTCATCCGGGAAACGACCCAGATCGGGCTCGAACGCTTCGATTACACGGTCTCGGCGTTTGCCGACGGCCGCGAGGGGTACGAATTCGTCTCCGCTCACGGTGCCGACGTCCTCCTCCTCGACCTCATGCTGCCGACGATGAACGGCGCCTCCATCTGCCGCGCCGTGCGTGAGCGCTCGACGATCCCGATCATCATCATCTCCGCCCGCTCCGATGCCATCGACATCGTCCAGGCCCTCGAAGCCGGAGCCGATGACTACCTCACCAAACCCTTCGACATGCAGGTCCTCAACGCTCGGATCCGCGCCGTCGTGCGCCGTTTCATCACCACCGGCACAGACCGGTTCGGCTACTCCCCCTCCCCCGAGGCGGACGAACCCGAGGAGACCGTGATCGGTCCCGGCGGCATGGTCACCGGCGACGGCATCCCCGAGGTCCTCGGCGCCAGCCCCGGAATGGACACCCGGGATCGGCTGCGGGCGCAGCTCGAATCCGATGACACCTACCTCGGCGCCGGCGGGAAATTCACCACCGCCCCCGAGGCGGCTGAGGACGCAGAGGCCATCGGCGGTGACGCCGGGGTTCCTCCGCGGCCCAGCGACGCTCCGTCCGTGCAGCCCGGATCGACCGGTGACGACGGGCTGGGCCCGTTCCGGACCCGGCTGGGCTCCCTCGTCCTCGACACCGGCCGCCTGACCGTGGAGATCGACGGCGAGGAGGTCCACCTCACTCCCACCGAGCTGCGCGTCCTCCTGCTGCTGACCGAACAGCCCGAACACGTCTACTCCCGCGAGAAGATCGCGTTCACAGTGTGGGGCTACGAATGGGCCGGCGATTCCCGCGTCGTCGACGTCCACATCCAGCGGCTGAGGAAGAAGATCGGGGCGAGCATGATCGAAACCGTTCGCGGATTCGGCTACCGCTTCGCAGGCTGATCGCATGTCGCTGCGCTGGAAAATCTCTCTGCTCATCGTCGCCTCGGTGATCATCGCCGTCCTGTCCTGTTCGATCGTGCTCCGCCAGTCTGCGGCCCGCGCCGAGGACGACCGGATGCGCTCGACCGTGACCGAGCAGCTGACGAATGCGACGGCCATCTTCTCCGAGACCGGGGTGCTCACCCTCAACGCCCGCATCGATGACCCGCAGCTGCCCAAAGACGCCCGCAGCTCGGCGCTCAAGGGCCAGAGCGTGACGATCCGGTCCGAGGTCGACGGCGAGGAGATCGTGTGGGCGGCCGCCCCCATCGAGGTCGGCTCCTACACCGAAGTGATCTCCGTGCGTGCCTCGACGAAAGACAGCCAGGTGCTCATCGGTCGCATCGACCAGGCGCTGTTGGTGGGCATGATCGGTTCGGCCCTCGTCGTCGGCGGCGTCGGCTCGATCGTCGCCGGCCGCATCTCGCGCAGGCTCACCCTCGGCGCGCAGGCCGCCCGCAAGATCGCCGGCGGTGACACCTCGACCCGCATCGCCGATGTCATCGACGAATCCGATCAGGAGGTGTGGGCCTTCGCCACGGCCGTCGACACCGCGGTGGCCCGGCTGACCGAACGCATCGACTCCGAACAGCGCTTCACCGCCGACCTCGCGCACGAGATGCGCACCCCGCTGACCGGGCTCGTCAATGCCGCGAACCTGCTCGAGGAGGACTCCCGCCCGGCCGAACTGGTCAAGGACCGAGTGCAGCGGATGCAGGTCCTCGTCGAAGATCTCCTCGAGGTCTCCCGACTCGACGCAGGGCGGGCCAACCCCGAGTTCACCCGCGTCGACGTCGATCAGGCGATCCGCTCCCTGCTCGGCACGATGGACGCTTCCGGAGCCCTGGCCGGGCACACCATCGACACCCACCTGGCGGCGCTGAACTCGACGCTGGTCACCGATGTGCGCCGCTTCGAACGCATCATCTCGAACCTGCTCGTCAACGCCATCAAGCACGGCGGCGACCCGATCCGCCTCGAGACCTCCACCCGCAGCATCGTCATCACCGACTCCGGCCCCGGCTATCCGCCCGACATCGTCAACACCGGGCCGACCCGCTTCGTCTCTGCCGGAGGCGGCGGAATGGGCCTCGGCCTCGTCATCGCTCAGGGCCAGGCCCGCCTGCTCGGCATCACGCTGATCTTCAGCAACGATTCCGTCACCGGCGGCGCCCGCACCGAAGCGATCTTCCCCGACGAAGAGGCCCAGGATCGCGCGCTGAGACAATACATCGACAGCTCAGGCGAATAACCTCGCCGAGGCGGCCCTCCCCCGCTTCTGATCTTCTCACCAGGGATGACGCTCTGTTCCTGCCGCACTTTCGCACAGTCGCCCCGATCACCATGAGTGCGACTCATCACGAACATATGACAGTTTCTATACATGACCGTTACACTTTTGTGATGTTGTGTTGAAGCGGTCGGATCGGCCGACAGCCTTCGACGAGTCAGCGACACATACGGAGAGTTATGTCAGAGTCACCCTCGAGCGCAGAGGCACCATTGCGTCGACGCGATCTGCACCGGCGGAAGTCCCGGTTCTCACGCGGACGCGCCAGCGCTCGCAGCGTCTCGGCACCGGCCGACCTGACCGAAACCTCGACGGCAGCGGCGTCGACGCACACGGCCGCCACGACCCCGACGACCGCCGAGCACCGTGCGTCTTCCGCACCCCTGCCCTCACGCCGTGCGGCAATGGCCGCAGAGGCTCAGGCTGCCGGCGTCTCTCCGCGCCGGGCCGCCAGGGCCCGCGAATCCGCTGCAGCACACACGAGCCTCGGCTCGTCCACGACTCCTGCCGCTGGTCGGGTCAGCGCAGGAGCCGCAGAACATCGCGGTTCGGACGGTGTCCTGCTCAAGTCCGTGCGCAGACGGAAGGTGCGGACGGTTTCGACCCTGGCAGCCGTCTCCGTCGCCGGAGCCGCCACTGCGGTGACGATGCTGGTCACCAATCTCAACGGTGGTGCCGAAGTCAAGACCGACCCCACGGCCGCCGGAGAGCCTGCGGCGGTCAGCCCGGAGAAAGTCGATGCCGAGATCCCCGAGTCGAAGGGGAAGTCGTCGGTCGAGATCGGCGCCCCGAGCGCGAAGCAGAAGAACGTCGAAGCCGCTTCCCGCGCCGTCGAGAAGAGCGCTCTGCCCGGCTGCGATGCGAAGCAGAACTTCAACCGATCCGCCGGCAACGGCGAACTGCCCGAGGAATGGCTGTGCGACCTCGGCAAGGAAGACCACCGCCTGCGTGCCGATGCCGCGGTCTCCTTCGCGAAGATGAACGCCGCCTACAAGAAGGACACCGGCAAGGAATTCCAGATCACCGACTCCTACCGCGACATGGCCGGGCAGCTTTCGGTGGCCGGCCGGAAGCCGGGGCTGGCTGCGAAGCCGGGGACATCGCTGCACGGTTGGGGAATCGCCCTCGACCTCGGCGGCGGAGTCGAATCGAAGTCCGGCGCCTGGAGCTGGCTCGTCGAGCACGGTGACGAATACGGTTGGGAGAATCCTGACTGGGCGAAGTCGAGTATGTACGAGCCCTGGCATTGGGAGTACACCCCGGCCCGCCAGTCGATCAAGGACAACTGACCCGCGGCACGAACCCCTGGAAGCGGGCCACCCGGCCCGGCCGGGACGCCCGCCCCTGCGCCCGCGCTTCAGCCGTGACGCGCACCCGGCTCAGCCTCGCAGCAGTGCTCTGCCGTAGCGGCGCCTATAGATCACCTGCGCGAACCTGACGAACGGTTCGCCGAGGCGCCAGATGCCCGCTCCGGCCCGTGAGACCGAGCGCAGCACGAGGAACACCCTGTCATCGGGGGTGCGCACGAGGATGAAGGACTCCTCCCCGGTGACCGGATGACCCGGCTTCGTGCCGTAGGTGAAACCGCACCGATCGGTCGCCTCGAACACATCGAGGACACGGGAGGGCTCGGGCAGCCGGAAAGGGCCCAAGCG
Organism: Brevibacterium sp. FAM 27836; assembly: GCF_051351055.1. Taxonomy (NCBI): domain Bacteria; kingdom Bacillati; phylum Actinomycetota; class Actinomycetes; order Micrococcales; family Brevibacteriaceae; genus Brevibacterium; species Brevibacterium sp. FAM 27836. The sequence goes on along the minus strand of NZ_CP195711.1, from coordinate 2,002,760 downwards.
GACTCGGATCGTCGGTTCCTGTCCTGCCTCGACCCGCGGCGGCGCACTTCTGCTGTTGCCTGCCCGATCTACACAGCCACCACCGATTCCCCCACTGTCTCCGCACTCACCGACGCCTGCTCTGCCGGCCTCGCGCTCACCGATGTCGATGTCGAAGCCGCTGCGGATCTTGACCTCCCAATGCAGCAGCTCCTCGGCGCAGCGTTCGAAGGTGTCCTTCCCGTGCCCGACGAAGTACGCGGTCTCGAAATGGCGGTAGCCGTCGGGTCGCTCCAGCCACCTCGGTGAGAGGGGATGCGTGAGCGTTTCGGGACGATCGTGTGCGCTTTCGGCCATGCCACCAATCTAACGTGCCCGTACCCGTGCTGGGGTCCGTGCTGGGGTCCGCGCCCGTGCCGGGACCCTTACCCGTGCCCGTGTCCGTGCTCGTGCCCGTGCTGGGGTCCGTCCCCGTGCCCGTGCTCGCACCCGCGCCGGGGCCCTTACCCGTGCCCGCGCCCGTGCCGGTTCCCGGCCTCGCGACGCTCACCTCGCGACTCTCAGCGCGCGACGCTCACCTCGCAACGCTCGGTCCGCGACTCACAGTCCGGACGACCGGGTGGCGGCGAGCGGCCGGAGACGTATGATGCCAGGAACGACGCTTTCCAATCGATTGTCCGCTCAGTCGCTCGGTCGGGTCGCGGTCAGCCGCCGGCCCCGCCTCGGCGAGGCGGATTCGCGAGGATCGGCGTCGTTGGGATCGAACGTCGCCAGGATCAAAGGAGAACCTTCAATGCGCACCATCAACGGCATCGACGAGATCGAATCGCTCATCGGTCAAGAACTCGGAGCCTCCGAGTGGACGACGATGGACCAGGACGCCATCAACACCTTTGCCGATGTCACCGATGACCACCAGTGGATCCACATCGACGAAGCCCGCGCGGCCGAGGGCCCCTATGGTGCGACCATCGTCCACGGGTTCTTCACCCTCTCGCTCATCCCGAAGTTCTCCGCCGAGATCTTCACGATCGAGGGCGTGTCCATCCGCGTCAACTACGGACTCAACAAGGTCCGCTTCCTCCAGCCCGTGGTCGTCGGCTCGCGCCTGCGCGGCAGGGTCGAGGTCAAGGAGGTCATCCGCGGCCAGAAGGGCACGCAGGTCATCCTCAACCACACGATCGAGATCGAGGACCAGGAACGTCCCGCCTGCGTCGCCGAGGTGGTCACCCTCCTCGTCGAGTGAGGCTCGGTCCGGTAGGGCGGCGCAACACTGCCAGCGGGGTCATACCATCTGCCAGCGAAATGGGTGTGGTCAGATTGCCAATATCGAGCTTGAATTGGGCAATCTGACCACACCTATCTTTCGCCGACCGGCGCAGCGGCCAGGTGGCGTCCTCAGATAAGTCCGCCTGCGCGCAGGTGGTGGGCGATCAGACGGCAGATCTCCGACATGTCCGAGCCTTTCGATACTCGGATGACCGTCCAACCCTCCGCCTGAAGTGCTGAGATGCGGCGATTGTCCTCAGCAAACTGGGTAGGCGAGCTCCGGTGGTGGTCTCCCTCGTACTCAATGGCGAGCCTGATCGACGGATAGCCCATGTCTGGATGGAGTTCTGTCCCGATGAGCGCACACATGACTGCCGGATGGACCAGGGGTTCAGGAAGACCTGCGTCGATGAGATGCAATCGCAGCCTCGTCTCCGGTGGAGAGTCCACATCGTCCCGGACCAAGTCGAGCGCGCTTTCAGCGGTGAGACGTCCGTACACTCGGCGGCGGGAAGCAAGCTCAGCGCGGATCTCGTCGATGGTTGTCACCGGTCCACCGTGCCACCGGCCGACGGCGGCATCACCAAGCTCCACGAGTTGCCTGACCGTCAGCACCCGCGCAAGTTCGATGAATAACTGCGGTACCGTGACGAGCGGCAGGCCGAAGAAGTTCTCCGACCGCAGCCATTCGTAGCGATGGAAGACAACATTCTTCCGATACCTGGACAGGCACTTGTCTTCGCGGGCCACATGCATCCGTGTATCGGCATTCCACGGCACCGGCAAGCCATATAACCGTGCCGCAGTGACATTGCAGGCGACCACATTCGGGTCGATGCAGGCCAGACCCGACAGCTTCACTCGCTCTTCGATCCACTCGGTATCCGCCCAAGTCGGAGCGACGACCCGAGTCGTGGGAGCGGCTTCGACCCATACGCCGTAGTCGAGCTGCTGGTACTTCCGCCCGTCGTCCAGCGCGCGACGCGTGATTCCCCGCGAAGCGGCCTGCGCCCTCGTGAACGGAATAGCGGCGGTCAACAACTGACGTGGCTTCTCCGACCAGGACCGGACGCGCAGCTTCCGCGGCTTCGTACTGTCGCGCGGCGGCGGAGGAGCCGTCGATCCCCCAGCTGCGTTAGCCGGAACGTCGGCCCGATTGTCGTGCAGCGGGTTGGCCTGCGGGCTCATCCGCGAGCTGGTCCTAGAACCGGCCCGTGAGTTGGTCGCCTGACCGCTTTGCGGGCCGGACCGCTGGGTAGCGTTGAGTGGCCGCGAATCTGACGCCTGATTATCCACGGCATGAGACTGCCTCACCCTTGACGAAGAATGCCAGAGGCGAATATCCGCCTGTGGACAGAGTTGCGATATCCACAGGCGGAGTACGTACGACTCGCCGCTCGCTCCTCGCGGCTATGGACGGAGGAAGACGCCGGAGATGGGTGGGGTCAGATTGCACATTTCTGCGTCGAAAATGGCAATCTGGCCACACTCATCTCACGGACGAGGCAACAGCGGTCGGTGCTGCGCGGCGCAACCGGCGGGCAGGCGCCCCGGACCGCCCCGGCGCGCGTCAGCTCGGGCGGTGGGCATCGAGGAACTGGGCGACGCGGATGTAGCCGAGGTGCGAGTAGGCCTGCGGATGATTGCCCAGGTGCGCCTCGGCGACGGGGTCGTACTCCTCGGACAGCAGCCCCGTCGGCCCGAGCAGGTTGTCGACCTGCCGGAACAGGTCCCACGCGTCGTCGATGCGACCGACTTCGATGAAGGCCTCGATGAGCCAGGTCGTGCAGATGTGGAATCCGCCCTCGAGGCCGGGCAGCCCGTCGTCGTAGCGGTAGCGGAACACGGTCGGCCCGACCCGCAGCTCACGTTCGACGGCGTCGACGGTCGAGACGAACCGCGGATCATCGGCATCGACGAGCCCGGAGAGCCCGACGAACAGCGCCGCCGAGTCCAGGTCCGTCTCCCCGTAGGCGACGGTGAACGCCCCGACCTCCTCGTTGTACCCGTGGGTGAGCACGTCGTGGGCGATCTCCTCGCGCAGCTGCCGCCACGCCCCGGGCGGTTCGCGATCGAACCGTTCGGCGATCCGCAGCGCCCGGTCGACCGTCACCCAGCACATCACCCGCGTGTAGACGTTGTGCTTCGGTGCGCGCCGGGCCTCCCAGATCCCGTGATCGGCCTCGAACCACCGCTTGCCCACGGCTTCGACCATCTGACAGGTGAGGGTCCAATAGTTCTCGGGAAGCTCGCCGAGGTGGCCGCTGAGTTCGTCGAGCAGCTCCGTGACCGGGCCGAACACGTCCAATTGGACCTGGTGTTCAGCGGCATTGCCGACCCGCACCGGCCGAGAGCCGGCGTATCCGGGCAGGTGGGCGAGCACCGCTTCGGTGGTCAGCGCCGAACCGTCGACGGCGTAGAGCGGGTGAAGCTGTTCGGGTGAGACGGTGCGGGAGAGGATCCCGGACAGCCACGACAGGAAGCCTTCGGCCTCGCCCGTCGAACCGAGCGCGAGCAGGGCCCGGACCGTCATCGACCCATCCCGCAGCCACGTGTACCGGTAGTCCCAGTTGCGCACGCCGCCGATGCCTTCGGGCAGGGATGTCGTGGGGGCGGCGAGGACTCCTCCGGTGGGTTCGTGGCACAGGGCGCGCAGGGTGATCGCCGAGCGGATGACCTCTTCGCGGTGATGGCTGGGCAGGTGCAGCGAGTCGACCCAGTTCGTCCAGAAGTTCAGGGCACGTTCGCGCACATGGTGCTCCCCGCCGGTGGCGATATAGCCGGCGTCGCCGGTGCCCGTACCGCAGGCGAGGACGAGCACGACCCTGCCGCCGGGCTGCTGCGAGGGCACGACTGTCGCCTCGGCGGTGTGGGAGTCGCCGTTCTCGACGAGCTCGAAGTCGAGTCCCGGGGCATGGAGTTCGATGGGTTCCGAGGTCCCGAGCACCGCCACCCCGTCCTCGGTCGTCACCATGCGGGTCGGCACCGTCGCATAGTCGAGGCGAGGGGCGAAGCGGATCCGGGCCGGAGCATCGCCGGTGAGCACACGCACGACGATCGTGTCGTCGCTGTGCCCGTCGACGGGAGCGAGGTAGTCGATGCAGCTGAGGCCGGCCCACCGGGTCTCGAGCAGCGTGGAGTGCCCGAGGTAACGCCGAGTCAGCGGGCTCGCCCCGCCGACGGGGGCGACGGCGAAGAATCCGGCCGCCTCGGTGCCGAGGATCTCGGAGAACATCGAGGCAGAATGCGGCAGCGGGTGCGGCATCCAGCAGATGCTGCCCGCGGGATCGACGAGCGCGGTCGACTGCCCGTTGCCGATCAGGCTGTGCCGCTGAATCGGGGTGGCCCGCCGGCCGAAGAGCCAGGACTTGCGCAGTTCGAACAGGGCCCCGAGGACGGTGGAGACCTCGTCCGAGGAGGCCAGGCGGAAGTCCGCGTGCGTCGTCGTGGGCTCGGTGCCGACCTTCAGCCCGAGGTCGTGCTCACCGAGGGTCTCGAGCGCGAATTCGTCGGCGGTGTCATCGCCGATGAACACCACGTTCTCGGCTCCGGTCTGCACCCGCAGCCGGGTCAGGGCTTCGGCCTTCGACGACGGCACCACGGACAGGTCGATGACCTGCTTGCCCCTGGTCGGGTGGATCGGATGGGCGGTCGCGAGCTGTTCGACGGCGGCTTCGACCCGGCGGCGTTCGGTCTCGTCGAGTCCGCGCAGGTGGACGGCCGCGCCCGTGGTCTTGTGCTCGATGACCTCGCCGGGCAGGGTGCGGGTGAGCTCGGCGCGGAAGTCGGCCAGGGTCGCCCGCTGCGCCTCGGTGAGGCTGGCGATGGTGAAGGTGTCGGTCTCTCCGCCGTGGGATCCGAAGAGGTGGACCTCCCGCGGCAGGCGCGACATCGCCGCGAGGTCACGCAGGCTGCGACCGGAGATGACCCCCGCCGAGGTGGACGGCAGGAGGGCGAGCGCGCGCAGTGAGTCGACCGAGCTCTCCAAGGGAAAGGCTTCGCTGGGGACGTCGACGATGGGAGCGATCGTGCCGTCGTAATCGGTGGCCACGAGCAGAGACGGGGACCGGGAGAGTTCGAAGAGGCGGCGGAAGAGGGCGGGGTCGAGTTCGCGGCTGGCTTCGGCGAGGTCGCCGAGGAGTTCGGAGGACCTCACCGAGGCGGCGATGGTGGCCAATCGGGATTCGGTCGCGCTCTCGTGCTCGACAGTGCTCATCTCACCTCGGGTGTCTCGGGTGCCCGGTCAGGGCTCGTTCTTCGGGGCAGTTCCGTCATCTGATTCGTCGGAGTCGTCGGAGGTGGCCGCCTCGGCGGGGGTGCCGATCTGCTCGGCCGGTTCGCCGCGCTTGGCCAGCTGGCGACCTTTGCTCAGGCGGGAGTACCCGCCGATGATGAAGATCACGCCGGCGATGAGGGCCGCGGCGCCGGTGAAGCCGAGGATCGACAGGGCCTCCATACCGTCGCCGAAGACGAGGATGATGCCCAGCAGGGCGTGGGTTCCCGCAGCGATGAGGAAGTCCGAGGCCATCGGCTGGGACTTCAGCTGCCTGTAGGCCCAGAATTCGAGCGCGCCGTGCAGCAGGGCCCAGATGCTCAGCGCCGCGCGCAGCTCGGCGGGGTGGTCGGCGAGGAAGAGGAATACGATCGCCGGGATCGCAATGACGGCCTGGCCGTAGATCGCGGTGCGCACGTTCAGCGGTGCGCGCACGGCTTCGAATACCAGGGCGAGGGCGAAGAGGATGAGGTAGCCGATGGCGAGGTGGTCGACGACGTCGGTCGGCATGCTCAGCTGCAGCGGGTTGCTGTCATCACGGGGCCAGAAGACGGTGGCGATGCCGAAAACCACACCGAGGAGGCCACGGACGACCATGGGCGTGCCGAGCCGTTTCGCGGCGGCGATGGCCTGCGGGGAGGCCTCGGAACGCGGGGACGTGGATTCGGTGCGCGGCTCTTCGGTACTCATCACGACACCAGTCTAGGTCGCCTGCCTGAGTCTGTCCGTTCAGCCCTGACTCAGGCGCGGACGCACCCTTCGAGACGTATTTACGTAATTACGTATTTATTGTATTATCGAGCCATGAAAACAACGCCTTCACCGGAGGAACGCCTCTCTGCACTCGAACGCCGAGTCGCCGAGCTCGAAGCCGGAGCCTCACCCGTGACGGGGGCAAGGGCATCGGGTGCTTCCGCGGAGACGGGCAGCGCAGAATCGTCCCCGGCTGCGGGCGGGACGGGATCCGCGCCCTCGGGCGAGGCAGCCGCGGGGCTGCCCGGCGACACGGACACGTTCTGGGCACTGCACGGACTCGTCGACCGCCTCGGCGAGGACGGCGGAGTGACCTACACCGGGTACACCACTCCCCCGGGCGCCGACGGCCCCGTGGCATGGCAGATGGGGCTGACGACTGCGGGACTGGGCGACATCGATTTCGCCGAGGCGGCCGGATCCCTGGCAGCGCTCGGCCATCCCGTCCGACTCCAGCTGTTGCAGGCGATCTACGAAGGCACGTCGACCGTGGCCGAGCTCGGTCGGGACGAGCGCTTCGGCACGTCCGGGCAGATCTACCACCATGTGCATGCCCTCGCCGGTGCCGGATGGCTCGAGAATGCCCGCCGCGGGCACTGGCGAGTCCCCGCCTCGCGGGTCATCCCGCTGCTCACGCTCGTGCTCATCGGCACGCACTGAACGACACGGGCGGCGAGCGTTCCGTCCCTGATCACCGCACTTCCCACCCCCGACCACGAGGAGGAACGATGACCGAAACCGATCCCGACCGCAGGCCTCCGGCGGACGGTGAGGCGACTTCCGGGCGCGCGCCTCGGCGCCGGATCATCGCCCTGGCCGCCGCGACACTCACGGCCGTCGCTCTCGCCGTCCTCACCCCGTGGCCGCGCGGCTTCCAAGGAACTCCCACCGGTGACGCCGAGCTCATGAGCGAGCTCGCACAGACCCTCGGCAGCAAACACTGGCAGCACATCGCCGCGGCCCGCATCGACGGCGACGAGGTCACCTTCGCGGGCACCGGGGCCGATGAACACACCGAATTCGAGATCGGCTCGATCACGAAGACGTTCACCGCCGCCCTCTTCGCCGATGCCATCGACCGGGGCGAGATCGACGCGGACACCCGCCTCGGCGAGGTCTGGCCGGACCTGCACGGGAAGGTCGCCGAAGTGAGCCTCAAGTCCATCGCCCAGCAGCGGTCGGGTCTGCCCTCGCAGAAGCCGTGGTCAGGGTGGGGCGAGGGCCTCTCCGGCATCCTCGCGAACTACGTCCGCGCGGACCCCTACCGCGGTGACGCCGCCGCCATCGTGGCCGGTCTGCACGAGGCGGAGGTCGGGAAGAAGGAGCCCGAGTACTCGAACTTCGGCTTCGCCGTCCTCGGTCAGGCCATCGCCGAGGTCACTGGGGAGGACTACGGCGAGCTCGTGCGGACGCGGATCACCGAACCGCTGGGAATGAAGGAGACCTTCGTGCCGGACTCCCCCGAGGGATTGAGCCACGGCCGCACCTCCTCGGGCCTGTCCGCCGCCCCGTGGGTGATGGGCGGCTCCGCGCCCGCCGGTGCGATCCGCTCGACCGCCCACGACATGTCGATCTGGCTGCGGGCGGTACGCGATGGAAGCGCTCCCGGCGCGAATGCCGCCGAGCCCCGCGCCGATTTCGATGAAGGCGACCGCATCGGCTGGGCCTGGTTCACGACGAAGACCCGCGCGCCGAACCTCACCTGGCACAACGGAGGTACAGGAGGCTACACGTCGTTCCTCGGCTTCGATGCACAGTCCGGGCGGGGTGTCATCGTGCTCAACGACTCCGCGAACTGGGTCGATGCGGCTGCAGCGCTGATCTCAGACACATCCGACGCCGGGCCGGCGCGACCGGTCGACGTCAGACAGGAGGGAGCACGGTCATGAATCCCGAATTCGTCTCAGCGGTCATCGGTGCGATCATCGCAGCCTGGGGCGCCTTCGCAGCACTGCGGGCATCCAGGTCGGCGACGCGGATGGGCCTGCTCTCGGGGATCGGCACGGGCGTGATGTTCGTGCTTCTCATCCGCCTCGTCGGACCCTTCGGAGGCTGGGCCGACTGGTTCGTCTGGGTCTGGCTGGCCGCCATGGCCACCATCGTCGTCGCCGTCTTCCGGGCAGTTCTCGTCTGGCCCGGCCTGCCCTGGCGGGCCGAAGACGCAAAGACCCGTCGCAGCGAGGTGAGCGGACTCGGCTTCTCCGTCGTGGCCGCCCTCGTCATCGCCGGAGCCCTGGTTCTGCCCGGACTTCTCCTCTGAGCCCCAGCGAACGCAGCATCACAGGATGCAGGCCACCCGCGCCCCCGACGGGCGCGGACGCCTCACCCGGAGGCGATGGATCACTTGCCCGTGATCGTCAGGGTCCCGCCGTCCTCGGTGACCTCGTACTTCGGCAGCGGTTCCTCGGCCGGACCGGAGAGCACCTCACCGGTGGTGACCGAGAAGTTCGTCGAGTGGCACGGACAGATGATGGCTTCCTCGGTGACCCTCTTGACCTGGCAGCCCTGGTGCGTGCACACGGACGAGAACGCGAAGAACTCGCCCTTCTTCGGCTGAGTCACAACATAGGTATCGTCGATGACGGTGCCCGATCCGACGGGAACATCGGAGCTCGGAAGGCTCGCATCCTGCGTCGGCGCGGCCTCCTCCTCTTCGGGTGAGCACCCCGAGGTGGCCGCCACCGAGGTGCCGACGACCGCAGCGGTTCCGGCCACGCCCACGGTCTTCATCACCCGACGCCGGCTCGGGGCCTCGGCCGCGGTCGACTCTGCCGGGATGGGGGTGATCGGGCTCGTGGTCATCGGAATCTGCTCCTTCTCGCGGATGCGCACAATCCACCATGCCGGCGCCCCGGCATGGTGCGGAGACTCCAGCGTACAATCGCTGACGGTTCGACACGTACAGGGGGCAGACGGCACCCGAGGCGAAAGGCGGTGGCGATGTCCGAAGGATCGCAGGCGAAGACCCCGGACCCATCGCAGTCGCATGCGGCCACGGGATGGGGGTTGGCCGCCTCGGCGTATGTCTTCACCGTCGTCATGATGGGCACGACCCTGCCGACTCCGCTCTACCCCCTCTACGAGGAGCGGTTCGGCTTCGGCACCGCATTCACGACTCAGCTCTTCGCGATCTACGCACTCGGCGTCATCGCCGCACTCATCGTCTTCGGCCGCCTCTCCGACGGTCTCGGGCGGCGCCCGGTGCTCAGCCTCGGGGTGGTCTTCTCGGTCGCCTCGGCGGTCCTCTTCCTCATCGGCGCGAACGTCGGACTGCTGCTCACCGGACGTGTCCTCTCCGGGCTGGCCGCGGGGATCTTCACGTCCACGGCCACCGTCACCGTGCTCGAGAACGCCCCGGCCGGACGCGAACGGCTGGCCGGGTCGCTCGCGACGGCCGCGAACATGGGCGGACTGGGATTGGGGATCCTCTCCTCCGGACTCCTCGCCCACTTCGCCGCCGGGCCCCTCTTCACACCGTTCCTCGTCAACGCGATCATGCTCATCATCGCCGGGGCCGCGCTGCTCCTTGTTCGGGACCGGACGCGGAGGCAGCAGCGGGGCACCCCGGGTGCGGTGCGGCTGCAGCTGCCGGGCATCCCCGCCTCGGCGAAGCGCATGTTCCTCGCCGCCTCACCGGGAGCGATCACCGGATTCGCGGTGTGTGGCCTGTATTCGGCGGTCGCGCCGAGCTTCATCGGGCAGACCCTGCACCTCACGTCGACGGCGGTCACCGGCACCGTCGTGTTCCTCCTCTTCGGCGCCTCGGCGAGCGCGCAGCTGGTCTTTCGGGGACTGAGCGACCGTCGGCTCATCGTCGGCGGGACGGTGACGATGATCGTGAGCATGGGTGCGCTTGTGCTCGCGCTCCTGATCGGCTCGCTGCCGGTGCTCATCGTCTCCTCCGTGCTGGCCGGAGCCGGGCAGGGGCTGGTGTTCATGACCGGGATGCGCGCGATCACCGCAGCCACCGCCCCGGAGCACCGCACCGAGGCGACCACCTCCTACTTCATCCTCGCCTACGTCTTCATGTCCGTGCCGGCGATCGGTGCCGGATTCCTCGCCGCCGAGGTGGGACTGGCGAATGCGACGACGATCTTCGCGGTCGCGGTGGCCGCGGTCTGCGTGTTCGGGCTCGTCGCGGCCCGGAGGTTCTCTGCCCGGTGAGGGACGGTCCGGGCCGGGCACTTTCGGACAGTTCGCTGAAACATAGGTCACCTTCGGACATTTTGGCGGCAGCAAAGTATCCGATTGCGACCTCAATTTCGGCGCGAATGTCCGATTGCGACCAAAACTCGGCGCCAGATGTCCTCCGTCGCCTCTCCTGCACGGTCTCAAACGACTGAACGCCCCGGAGGTTCTGAGTCAGTGCCGTGAACTAGGGTGGGATCCATGACCTCCGCAGCCACGACCTCCGCCCTCGATGTCCTTCACGATGTCTTCGGCTATGAGGAGTTCCGGGGTGAGCAGGCGGCCATCGTCGACCAGGTCGTCGGTGGTGGGGATGCGGTCGTGCTCATGCCCACCGGCGGCGGAAAATCTCTGTGCTATCAGATTCCGTCCCTGGTCAGGCCGGGCACGGGCGTGGTCATCTCCCCGCTCATCGCGCTCATGGCCGATCAGGTCGCGGCTCTGGAGAACCTCGGTGTGCGCGCGGCCTACCTCAATTCCTCTCTCGATTTCGACACCGCGCAGCAGGTCGAGCAGCAGCTGCTCGCCGGTGAGATCGACCTGCTCTACCTCGCGCCCGAACGCCTCGTGCTCTCGCGGACGATGCGGCTGCTCGAACAGGCGCAGATCTCACTGTTCGCCATCGACGAAGCCCACTGTGTGTCCCAGTGGGGCCATGACTTCCGCAGCGACTATCTCGGGCTCGGGGTGCTGGCCGAACGGTTCCCCGACGTCCCGCGCATCGCGCTGACGGCCACGGCGACCCCGGCGACTCATGCCGAGCTCACCGAACGCCTCCACCTCCAGGAGGCCGAGCACTTCGTCGCCAGCTTCGACCGGCCCAACATCACCTATCGGATCGAACCGAAGGCTTCGGCCCGGTCCCAGCTGCTCAACTTCATCACCACCGAACACCCCGGGGACGCCGGCATCGTCTACTGCCTGTCCCGGCGCGGCGTCGATCAGCTCGCCGAGGCGCTCGTGGCCCGTGGCATCACCGCCCTGCCCTATCACGCGGGACTTCCCGCCGAGGTGCGGGCGGAGAACCAGGCTCGGTTCCTCCGTGAGGACGGGATCGTCATGGTCGCCACGATCGCCTTCGGCATGGGCATCGACAAACCCGACGTCCGCTTCGTCGCCCATCTCGATCTGCCCAGATCGGTCGAAGGCTATTACCAGGAGACCGGCCGTGCCGGCCGTGACGGGCTGCCCGCGGATGCCTGGATGGTCTACGGCCTCGGCGATGTCGTCTCCCAGCGCCGCCTCATCGAATCCGGTGAGGGCGACCAGGTGTTCAAACGCCGTGCGATGAGCCATCTCGACTCGATGCTGGCCCTGTGCGAGACCGTCGACTGTCGGCGCGTGCAGCTGCTGCGCTACTTCGATGAGGAGTCCGAGCCCTGCGGCAACTGCGACACCTGCATGACACCCCCGGTGACCTGGGATGCGACCGTGGCCGTGCAGAAGCTGCTCTCGGCGGTCATCCGTCTCGACCGCGAACGCGGACAGCGTTTCGGATCCGGGCAGGTCATCGATGTGCTGCGCGGCAACGACAACGACCGCTCCCGGGCGTCCGACCACGAGAGCCTGAGCGTCTGGGGCGTCGGCGACGACCTGTCCGAAAGCCAGTGGAAGACCGTCATCCGTCAGGTGCTCGCCCGAGGACTGCTGGAGTCCCACGGCGATTACGGGGTCCTCGTCGTCGGTGAGGCGGCCGGTCCCGTGCTGCGCGGTGAAGAGGAGATCTCGCTGCGCGTCGACCCGGTGAAGAGGTCCGGTGCGAAGAAGGCGGGATCCCGCCGCCGGTCCGGTCCCGAAGTCGAACTCGACCCGGCCGATGCCTCCCTGTTCGAAGCCCTGCGCGCCTGGCGCGGTGAACAGGCGAAGGAGCAGGGCGTGCCCGCCTATGTCGTGTTCCCCGATGCCACGCTCTACGGCATCGTCGAGGTCAGGCCGAGCTCGGTCAGCGAGCTCGGACAGGTCAGCGGTGTCGGTCTGAAGAAGCTCGACCGCTACGGAGAGTCCGTCCTCGAGGTCCTCGCCGCGCATTCGGGCTGATCAGACAGGGCCGGCGAATACTCGTGAGCCGATCCTCCGACCGACGGACACGCATCAGCCGGCCCTCCGACCGTGACGGCTCTCGTCCTCAGTCGACTTTCGTCACGGTGACGTCGATCGGCGTCGGGTTGGTGAAGATGTCGAAGACCGGGCAGTGGGCGTCGACGGTCTCCTGCAGCCTGCGGTAGTCCTCGGCGTCGTCGGGTCCCGAGACGTTCACGGACACCCGCACGGTGGAGAACCCGGGACGGACGGTCTCATCGGCTCCGAAGAGTCCCTGCACATCGAGGTCGCCCTCGGCGGTGACATCGAGTTCGTCGATGGTCAGCCCGAGATTGTGGGCGTAGAGGCGATAGACGACGATCTGGCAGGAGATGAGCGCTCCGAGCGCGTATTCGACGGGGTTCGGTGCCGCGTCATCGCCGGCCAGCGGGGTCGGTTCGTCGACGGCGAAGGTGTGCTGCCCGGCGGTGATCACCGAGGACACGGACCCGCGGGCCGTGCCGGAGGCCGAGAACTTCAGGCGGCCGTTCGTCGCCGAGGCGGCCAGACGCTCATTCCAGGCGCTGCCCGCCGCGGCGAGGCGTTCGGCGCGCTCCTGAGCAGTGATGTCGGCGATGGTGTCGAGTTTAGTGGCGGATGCAGTCATGACGGGGCCTCCCGGTGTCGGTGCTGTTGCTTGGGTGATTGCCGACCCCAGCCTAGGAATCTCCGCCGGCGGGCCGCCCTGACTCCGTCGGCTTCCGACTCCCGCCGACATCTTCGGGTCATCCGGCGTCATCTGCCGACACGAGTCATCGTCTACGCCGTCATCAGTATGTGCGAGACCGTCATTTCCGATGATGGCCGAACACAAGACTCGTCTGCGTGTGCGCGATCGTCGGATCGGACAGGTTCTGCTCGATGAATCGGTGCAGGCCCGTCGGATGGTCACAGGCGACGTGGACGAGGAGATCCCGCTCCCCCGACACCTGATACACCTCGAGCGTCTCGGCTGCCTCGAGCAGCCGGTCGATGACACTGCGCAGCTGCGAACGGCCGACCGGGGTGACACGCACGGAGATCATCCCGAACACGCTCAGTCCGAGCTTCTCGTAGTCGATGTCGGCGTGGAAGCCGCGCAGCACCCCGCTCTGCCGCAGGGCGCTGACGCGGCCCGAGCAGGTCGATGGCGCCAACCCCACCCGCGCGGCAAGGGTCTTGTTCGAGGTCCGGGCGTCGGCACTGAGCTCACGGAGGATCGCCAGGTCCACCTCGGCGAGCCGAACATCCGCCGAATCGGAGCGATGATCGGCGATCAGCGTCGAATCATTCACGAATATTCCTCTCAGTGACTCAATTCTGTTCGGATTCTGCCCATCATATCCGAATGCCATGCCAGGATGAGGAGCATACGCGAACGCTCGCCGCGCCCCTCATCGCAGAGGCGGAACGGATCGGCGAAGACGACGACTCGGGAGACTCTCGTGGCAGCCAAGCTCAACCAGGACCAGCTCAAACGCACGATCGGACTGCCCGGTGCGCTGAGCGTGACGATCAATCAGGTGATCGGCGGCGGCATCGTCTCGCTCACGGGCGTGGCCATCGGCATCACCGGCGGCGGAACGCCCTGGGCCTACCTCATCGCGGTGGTCACGATCATCCTCGTCTCGATCCCCTATGCCGCGATGGCCTCGGCCCTTCCCGCGGTCGGCGGGACCTACACCTGGCCTGCGCGGGTCGTCGATCCGCGGCTCGGCTTCGTCAATATGTGGATGGCGCTCATGCAGCAGTGCGCGCTCAGCCTCTACGGCCTCTCTGCCGGGATCTATCTGCACTCGCTCTCGGACTTCTTCGACCCGATCATCGTCGCGGTCGTCATCGTCAGCATCTTCTACGTCGCGAACCTCATGGGCGCCGCCTTCTCCTCGCGGGTGGGGGTCTGGCTCATGGTCCTCATGCTCATCGGCTTCTCCGTGTTCATCGTCAACGGCTTCGGCCACATCGAATGGAACGCCTACCCCGAACCGCTGCCGCACGGCTTCACCCAGCTCCTGTCCGCGGCGGCGCTGCTCACCTTCGCCACCATGGGAAGCTTCGGCGTCGCCGAGCTCGGTCGCGAGATGAAGAACCCCTCTCGCGACATCCCTCTGGCGATGATCGGCGGCACCCTCGTCGTCGGACTCCTCTACGTGCTCATCGCGATCCCCGCCGTGGGTGTCCTTCCCATCGCCGAGGTCGCCGATCAGCCCCTCTCGGTCGTGGCCGAAGAGATCATGTCTCACGGCTGGTGGGTGTTCTTCATCCTCGGCGGAGCGATGGTCGCGATCGTCTCTACGCTCAACGCCCAGCTCCTGTGGGGGTCGAAGGGTCTGCTCGCCGCCACGGACGACGGCTGGCTGCCGGCGGCGTTCGGACGGGTCAATGCCCGGTTCGGCACTCCGCATTGGATCCTCACCGCGCTCTTCGTCCTCGGCATCGTCCCAGCGATCGCCGGTCTCGACATCTCGGTCATCGGCACGGCCGCCTCGGCGCTGGTGCAGGTCATGCTCATCGTCATCCTGCTCGTCTCGCTGCGGATGCGCTATGTCATGCCCGAGACCCACGCCCGGGCCCCCTTCACGATCCCCCTCTGGCTGCATTGGGCACTGACGGTGATCGGCACAGCGGTCAACCTCTACCAGATCACGCTGCTCGCAGCCGACTTCACACCGGTGGTGTGGATCGCCCTGGCAGCGTGGCTGGCGATCGGAGTCCTCATCGCGGTTCTCCGGTACCCGACGGTGGGCCGGATCCTCGCCGCCCGCGCGACAGCCTCCGACACAGCCGCCGACGAACCTGCCACACTGAACGACAACAGCACCGAAAGGACGACACCATGACCACTCTCGACGACGGACGCGACGCCGAACCGATCACTGACTCCGCTGACTCTCGAGCTTCCGAGCAGCCCGCCCGTGCCGGCGGAGGTGCGCTCGATCGGGCGGCCTGCGCCCAGCGGGGTGCCTACGATCCTCTCCGCGGCTTCCGCGAGGAGTTCGTCCTCCCGCCGGAGACGATCTACCTCGACGGCAATTCCCTCGGAGCCCGGACCAAGGGGGCCGCAGAGCGTGCCCAGAACGTCATCTCCGAGGAGTGGGGGGCCGGTCTGATCCGCTCGTGGAACGACGCCGGCTGGTTCGACCTGCCCGCCGTGCTCGGCGACAAGGTCGCGGGCCTCGTCGGGGGCGGTGCCGGGGCCACCGTCGTCACCGACACGACTTCGATCAACCTGTTCAAGGTCGCCTCGGCCGCCTGCAAGATCCAGGCCGCCGATGCTCCGGGACGCCGCGTCATCCTCACTCAGCGGGAGAACTTCCCCTCCGACATCTACATGCTCGAGGGCCTGGCCGAGCAGCTCGGCGACGGCTGGGAGGTCCGCCTCGTCGATGACGCCGAAGTGGCCGCCGGATTCCCTACCGCCCTGACCGACGAGGTGGCCTTCGTCGTCCTCACCCACGTCAACTACCGCACCGGTCGCCTCTTCGACATGGAGTCGACGACCTCGGCGGTCCATGCGGCAGGGGCACTGGCGATCTGGGACCTCTGCCATTCGGCCGGTGCGCTCGAGATCGACCTGGCCGGCTCGGGCGCGGACATGGCGGTCGGCTGCACGTACAAGTTCCTCAACGGCGGTCCGGGCTCACCCGCGTTCGTCTGGGTCTCCGAGGCTCTGCGGACACGGTTCACCCAACCGCTGTCGGGATGGTGGGGCCACAAGCAGCCCTTCGAGATGGAGCCCAACTACACGCCGGCCGACGGCATCCGGCGCTATCTCACCGGCACGCAGGGCATCATCTCGATGTCCGTGGCCGAGGTCGGTCTCGACGTCCACTCCCGGGCCGACATGGCGGCCGTGCGGCAGAAGTCGCTGGCTCTGTCCGATCTGTTCATCGAGCTCGTCGATTCGCGTCTGTCGCATCATCCCGTCGAGGTCGTGACCCCGCGCGAGCAAGCGCAGCGCGGTTCGCAGGTCTCGATCACCCACCCCGAGGGGTTCGCGGTGATGAGTGCGCTCATCGAGCGCGGCGTCATCGGCGACTACCGCGAGCCCGAGGTGCTGCGGTTCGGCTTGACTCCGCTCTATGTCGGGTTCACCGATGTCTGGGACACCGTCGAGGCGCTGCGTGACATCCTCGACAACCGAGAATGGGACGTCCCGCAGCACAAGGTCCGCGGCGCCGTCACCTGAGCTCGGACCGGCTGTCGATCTCCGCATAGACCCCGAAGAGGGGTTCGCCGACCTCGTTGGTGGGTCGATAGCCGGCCAGCGCTCTCAGCAGGCGCGCATTCCGCTCGCCGGTGACCGGGTCGAGGTCCATCACCGCGCACCGCGGGATCGGTGCCCCGATGCGCACCCGGATCTCGCCGAGGCCGGAGTCGACAAGGCCGACCTCCCGGCCCTGCCAGGCCTCCTCGGCGAATGGGACATCCGTGTCGACGACGAAGGTCGCACGGAAGCGGGCCGCCTCGTCGACGAGTCCTGGTCGGGCCGCCCGATCGGTGAGGTCGCCGAGCGAGGCCGTGGTGACGATGGAGACCGGCGCACCGAAGACGACGTCTCCACGAGGGGCACGGGCCAGACGCACATGTCGGCCGAGCCAGGTCGACAGCAGTGCGGCGTGCGGGCCGTCCGTGAGGCTGAGATCGGTTTTCCGCTTCCAGTAGTCGCAGGTGAGAACCTCACCATCGGTGGCGGGCACGGCGCAGGCGGACCGGCCGTCGGGCAGCGACATCGCCAGCTCCTCCCCGCGCAGTTCGGCCGTGACCCCGATGAGGCTAGGGTGCTGGACGGTCTTGAGGACCTGACGACGCTCGACGTCGACGAGGCAGTATCGGCGATCGCCGACGGGCCCCTCGGCGTCGAACTGCGCCTCCGGCCGGCGGATGTGCCGTGTGCCCTTGACCGGAGCGAACCCGACCGACACGACTTCGAGGCTCACCCCGGGCCGCGGGGTCATGTGTGCCTCCGTCCGGTCACGGCATAGGCGCCGATGGCCACTGCCCCGATGGCGAGGACCGTGCCGCCGATGATGACCGCCCCGGGGATCGTGGCGATCGTGCCGAGCACCCCGACCGTGACTCCGGAGAAGGTCTGCATCCCGGGGCCGAACATCGCATAGGATCCGATGACGCGCCCACGGATCTCCGCGGGCGCCTCGAGTTGGATGATCGCCATCTCGGTCGACTCGGCGGTGATCTTCGAGACTCCGGCGATCACGAGCATGACGATCGCCACCCACAGGTGTGAGGTCAGGGCGAAGAACACGGCGCTGAGCCCCATCGCGGCAGCGGCCAGCGCGGCAGCCGTGGGGACGGCTTTGATCCATCCGGTCGCCTCGAGCCCGAACCCACCGAGCACCCCTCCGGCACCCATGGCGAAGAGCAGCACCCCGTAGGTGAAGTCACTGTCTCCGCCGGACGGGGTGAGGATCCCGCCGAAGACGGGCATCGCGGTCTGCAGCACCGCACCGATCGTCATCGAGGCGAGCGCGGCCAGCAGCAGCATGCCGAGGATCGCACGATTGTGGCGGACGTCGATGAGCACCCGCAGCGACTGCATGAGCGTCGTCCGCGCCGTGCGCACACTGCCGCTGCGCAGATGTCCGGTGAAGGGCGTGCGGATGAGGAAGAGTGTCAGCGGCAGGTAGAAGACGATGTTGATGAAGATGCCCCAGGTCGCCCCGACCCCGAGCAGCAGGGCGGAGCCGACGACGGGCCCGAAGAGGATGCCGAGGCTGCGGAACGTCGCGTTGAGCCTCACGGCGCTCGGCAGCTCCTTCCGGTCGACGAAATCATGAAGCATCATCTGCTCGGCCGGGCCCCACAGGCATCCGGCGAGTCCGTGGATGACGAGCAGCACGCAGGCCTGCCACAGCTGCAGCGAGTCGGTGAGGAAGAGGATGCCCCAGCACAGGGAGACGACCATGAACATGATCTGCCCGATCTGGATGAGGCGGCGACAATCGAAGCGCTCGGCCAAGGAGCCGGCGTAGACGGACAGGAGCAGGAACGGCAGCCAGTGACTGATGAGCTGGAAACCGACAAGGGCCGGGGACTCGAACTTCTCCCACAGCACCCAATAGGTGATGACGTGCTCGATGTTGTCGCCCATCATCGCCGTGCCCGAGCCCACCAGGTACGGCGCGGTCTTCCAGCTGCGCAGCACACTGAAACGGCGTGGGGCGGCCGAGGCGTCGCCGGAACCGGGAGAGATATCGTTCACCCGCTCATTCTCACACCACCGCCGAAATACCGACATACGCTCTTGTCTGCCGGGACTCGGCAGAGAATAATGAATGGCGATCAAGGAGGATCATCATGCCCACAGGCACCGACGCACTGCCCGCATCCGCTCGCAGCAACTCCGCCCTCATCGTCATCGACGTCCAGAACGCGGTGATGGAAGCCTCGTGGAACTCAGACGGGGTCATTTCGACGATCGCCTCTCTCGTCGATCGTGCCCGGAACACCGGCACCGAGGTGGTGTGGGTCCGGCACAGCTCAGATGAGCTGCCGTCGGGTTCGCCGCAGTGGCAGATCGTCGATGCGCTCGCCCCCGCCGAAGGCGAGGCGATCATCGAGAAGACCCATGGCAACACCTTCGAGGAAACGGACTTCGCGGAGGTGCTTGCCGGCAAGGATGTCGGCCACCTCGTCGTCACCGGCGCCCAATCGGATGCCTGCGTGCGCTCGACGATCCACGGCGGCTTCGCCTGCGGCTACGACGTCACCCTCGTCACCGACGCCCACACCACCGAGGACCTCACCGAGTGGGGAGCTCCCCCGCCGGAGCAGGTCGTCTCTCACACGAACCTGTACTGGCAGTTCGAATCGGGTCCTGGCCGCACGGCACAGGTACAGGAATCGGGGGAGGTCGACTTCACCCGCCCCTGAGACCCGGAGTCTGACATCATGGGTCCATGAGTGAAGACACCCGCAGCATCGAACTGACCCGCATCGCCGAGAACCACTACCGCGCCACCGCTCCGAGCGGGGCGAGCATCGAATTCGGTCGCGGCGAGGGCCTCATGTCCCCGGTCGAGCTGCTCCTGGCCGCCGTTGCCGGCTGCTCGTCGATCGACGTCGACACCGTGACCAGCCGCCACACCGAACCGACCCGCTTCGAGGTCAACGCACAGGCCGAGAAGGTCGACGAGGACGGCGCCTCCCGCCTGGACAACGTTCACCTCGACTTCGACCTCGCGTTCCCCGACGATGAGGACGGGCGGAAGGCCGATGCCCGCATCGAACGCCTCGTCGGCCTCTCCCACGACAAGTACTGCACGGTCTCGCGCACCGTCGAACACCCCACAAAGGTCGACTTCAGCATCCGCCGCGACTGACGTCGCGATGCGCTCGGGCCCCTACCTCGCCGAGGCGGCCCGACGTTCCGTGCAGACGTGGACCTCAGCTCTCGGCGAGCCGCTTCTTCTCGACCTCGACGTCGAAATCGGCGGCAGGCCACTGTGGATCGATGTCGTGGAGGGCGTCGAGCAGCAGTCGCTGCACGGCCAGTCGCGCGTACCATTTCCGGTCAGCAGGGACGACGAACCAGGGTGCGGCCTCGGTGGAGGTGCGATCGAACACGGTCTGATACGCGTCCATGTAATCCGGCCACAGGAGTCGTTCGTCGACGTCGCCGGGGTTGTACTTCCAGTACTTGTCGGGCCGGTCGAGGCGTTCGGTCAGCCGCTCCTTCTGCTCGTCCGGGAGAGGTGAAGCATCACCTTGACGATGTGCACTCCTGCCTCGGCGAGTTCGGCTTCGAAGTCGTTGATGGCTGAGTAGCGGCGGTCGATCTCGGGGGCGTCAGCGAGTTCACGGACGCGGCCGATGAGCACGTCCTCGTAGTGGGAGCGGTCAAAGACACCGATCATGCCGGGCCCGGGTACCCGTGGGCGGATGCGCCAGAGGAAATCATGGGCGAGTTCTTCATCCGTCGGTTTCTTGAAGCTCGCGGTTTCGACGCCCTGTGGGTCGACGGCGCCGACGACGTGGCGCACGATTCCGCCCTTGCCGGCGGTGTCCATGGCTTGCAGGACGAGGAGGACGGCTGGCCCGGTGTCGTCGTCGTGGTGGGCGGCGAAGAGCCTCTCCTGCAGGTCGTTCAGCTCGGTCGACAGCGCCCCGAGATCCTTTTTCCCGCTCTTCTTGTCCCCGGCGTAGCCGGGAGTGGAGTCGGGATCGACCTCGCCGAGGCGGAATCCCTCCCCAACGCGCAGCAGAGGGGCAGGGTCGGTCGTCCAGTTGCTCTTCGGCTCGCTCATGCGATCATCCTTGCAGACAGGAGGGCCCGCCTCAGTCCGGTTTCCGGAACACCGACGGCAGCTTCTTCTTCACCCGATGGCGGGTCTCGCGGTACGACCACTGCCGCATCGGCTGCGGGACCCGCCATTGCAGCTTCCACGCGAGCATGCGGAAGGCGAAGGCGGCGGCCGCGATGATGAGCGAGGAGATGGCGCCCAGCAGTCCGGTCACCTCGGCGAGGATCGTCAGCCCCGATCCGAGCAGGGCGGGGATGAGGTAGAGGTCGGTGCCGCGGAAGATCGCAGGGTCCTCGCTGGCCACGGCATCGCGCATGAGCCCGCCGCCACAGGCCGTCAGCGCGCCCATGAGCAGCGCGGCCGGGTAGTTCGTTCCGGCGGCGAGCGCGATCGTCGTTCCGGTGACGCTGAAGAGCCCGAGTCCCATCGCGTCGAAGGCGACGATCCAGATCCGTGCCCGGGAGATGTGCGAGCCGATCATGTAGATGAGCAGGGTCGCGATCACCGGCGGGGCGAGATAGATGGGTTGGGCGATGGCGTTGGGCACCCGGTCGAGGAGCACGTCGCGGATCATGCCGCCGCCGATGCCGGTGAGCGTGCCGAGCACGAGTCCGCCGGTGATGTCGAAATTGCGGCGGGCCGCCAGCAGAACACCGGAGACGGCGAAGGCGAAGGTGCCGGTGAGGTCGAGGGCGAGGAAGAGGACTTCCTGCAGATTCAGTTCCACATCGGCTCCCGGCCCGCTCGGTCAGCTGAGCTGGAAGTTATCCGGGTTCTTGTACTGTTCGATCTCGACGACCGGAGTTCCCTTGCCCATGAGGAGTTTGGAGATCGGGCAGCGTGCGTGAGCGCGGGCCGCGTATTTCTCGGCGTCCTCGTCCGAGACCCCGTCGATGGAGATGTAGGCACGCGGGGCGAAGTAGAAGCCGTTGCCCGAAGGCTCTTTGTGCAGTTCGACCTCGACGCGCACCCGGGAGAGGACGTCGAGTTCGTTGACGGCGAGCACGACTTTGAGGGTCTCACCGAGGCACGTCGACCACGCCATCGCAAGGAACTGTTCGGGGTTATTGCCCTGTTCGACGTGCGAAGTCGGGGCCGTGGTCAGGGTCTGGCCGTCTTCGACGCGCACCTCTCCGGAGGTGCCGCCGAGGTTCTCGACCTTAGCGGTGTAGATGGGCGCGGTCGGGCTCTTCGGCTCATCCGCATCGGCGCTCGGAGCCTGCGGCTGGGCGTATCCGGGGTTCTCAGTCATTGCTCCATGCTACGACAGACACGTGCCATGGTCACTGGGGTTTCGGTGAATGGAATGTGACGCGGCCGGATGATCCCATCCGAAGACCCGCGGTCTCCGAATCATTCCCATGAACCCATATCCTCGCGCTCGCCGCCGTCTCCGAGGCGCTCTGGTCGGAATCGCGGCCACCCTCGTGATGTTCGGCCTCGCCGACCTCATCGCGCGCGCATTCAGTCCCAGTGCCGCACCGCTGCTCACCCTCGGCCAGGCGATCATCCCCCTCGCCCCGCCGGCGGCGATCAAACCCGTCATCGCATTGTTCGGAGACAACGACAAGGTTGTCCTCGTCCTCTCGACGGGACTCGGGGCGTTGGTCCTCGGCGGACTCATCGGAATCCTCGCCCTGTCCCACCGACGTCTGGCCACACTGTTTCTGCTCATCGCCGGGCTCGTGCCCGCGGTGGTCATCGTGCTGCGTCCCGAGGCGAATGCTTCGGACATCGTTCCCACGCTCATCGGTCTTGCGCTCGGCATCGCGGTCTTCGTGGTGCTCCTGCGTCTCGGCGGCTCAGGAGCACCCGGCTCCGATCGGCGAGGCGCAGAGCACGGGTCACGAACGCCGGAGCCCTTGAGTCGCCGTCGCTTCTTCACCCTGGCAGGAGCCTTCGGTGCGATCGGTGCGGTCACCATCGCCGCCGGCCAGACCGTTGCCTCTCTTGCACAGGATGCGGGAGCTGCGGTGGCTCAACTGGTCCTGCCCCGCCCGGCGAAGAAGGCGGAACCGATCCCCGCCAAGGCGAGCACCGATGTGACAGGCACGGCCCCTTTTCTCACCGACCCGCAGGACTTCTACCGCATCGACACGGTCCTCGCCCCTCCGGTCGTCGATCCCGAACAGTGGTCGCTGCGCATCCACGGCATGGTCGCCGAGGAGGTGACCCTGACGATGGACGAGCTGCTCGATCTCCCTCTCGAAGAACACCACATCACGCTCACCTGTGTGTCCAATCCGGTCGGCGGCGATCTTGTCGGCAACGCGACCTGGCTCGGCTACCCGGTTCGTGAGCTCCTCAAACGTGCCCGGCCGAGCGCAGACGCCGATATGGTCCTCTCCCACTCCTTCGACGGTTTCACCGCCTCGACGCCGATCACGGCTCTCACCGATGACCGCGATTCCCTTCTGGCCGTCGGCATGAATGGTCAGGCGCTGCCGCCCGAACACGGATTTCCCGCACGCCTCGTCGTGCCGGGGCTCTACGGTTTCGTGTCCGCAACCAAATGGGTCACCGAGCTCGAGGTCACCCGTTTCGATGAGAAGACCTCCTATTGGACCGACCGTGGGTGGGATGCGAAGGCGCCCATCCTCGTCGCCTCCCGCATCGAAGTGCCCAAACCGCTGGGGAAGGTCTCTGCCGGCAGTCTTCAGGTCGGCGGCACCGCGTGGGCGCAGCGTTCGGGCATCGACCGCGTCGAGGTCAGACTCGACGACGGCGAGTGGACAGAGGCCGATCTGGCCGAAGAGGTCACGATCGACACCTGGCGTCAGTGGCGGACCGATTTCGCCGAGGTGGAGCCGGGCTCGCACACGCTGACCGTGCGAGCCACGGACAAGGACGGCACAGTCCAGACTGCGAAGCGCCGAGATGCGATCCCGAACTCGGCCACCGGCCACCACCACATCCAGTTCCGCGTCGAGTGAGCGCCGATTGCGCCGAGGCTCCCGCCCTCGGGCTGGGTGATCCCGCCTCGGCGAAGAATCTTTCAGATTTCTTTGCCATCCACCCATCCGCATTCGCCTCCGCTGCGAATACCCAGTACACAGCGAGCAATGGAGTCAACTCCACGGCTGTGCGCTGATACACATCACTGTTGATTAGGAGAAGAACGATGAAAACACTGCTTCGCACACGTACCGCCACCATCCTCTCGGCCGGCGCGATCGGCCTCCTCGCACTGAGCGGCTGCTCGGGCATGGGTTCGGATTCGGGAGGCGAGGAATCCGGCTCGGATTCCGACAGCTCGGAATCCCAGTCGGCTGACTCGGGCGAATCCGAGATGCCCGAAGAATCCGGCGACTCCTCGATGGACGACAGCGACCTCGTCGGTTCAGGCTGTGCAGCCTATGCCGACGAGAACCCCGACGGCGGTGGATCCGTGGAGGGAATGGCACAGGATCCCGTGGCCACAGCGGCCTCGAACAACCCGATGCTCACAACCCTGACCAAAGCGGTTTCGGGCGAGCTCAACCCCGATGTCGACCTTGTCGACACCCTCAACGGCGATGAATTCACCGTCATCGCCCCGGTCGACGATGCCTTCGCCGACGTGCCGAAGGACGACCTCGACGCCTTGGCCAAGGACTCGGACATGCTGACGAAGGTACTCACCTACCATGTCATCCCCGGTCAGCTCTCACCCGATGAGATCGCCGGCGAACACGAGACCGTCGAAGGCTCGAAGGTGAAGATCTCCGGTGACGGCGAAGACATGAAGTTCGACGATGCGGGACTGGTCTGCGGCGGCGTGAAGACCGCCAACGCCACCGTCTACATGGTCGACGGCGTGATGATGCCGGAGAAGTGACCGGAGTTCGCCACGAGAGTGCACCACGATGAAGTGGCCGGGAACCGATCAGCAGCGAGACGATCGGCGCCCGGCCGCTTCTGCATTCCCTGCGACTCGTTCGATCTCACGTGAGCGATGCGTCGCTGCTCCCGCCCTGCTCGGCTCACCGTTCACACATGACATGCACGACTCTCTCATCACGGACCGGGGTGATCAGATTCTGCGCAGATGGCATGATTGGGCAATGAGCTCTGATGACCAGACAGCGGTTTCCGCTGATCCCGGCGGTGCGCTGCTGATCCGCATCGCCGAGGGCGACCGGTCCGCTTTCGACGAGCTGTTCACCACCCAATCCCGCATCCTCATGGCCGTGATCCTGCGGATCGTCAAGAGCAGATCGCTCGCCGAGGAGGTCCTGCAGGAATGCTTCACCGAGGTCTGGACCCGATGTTCGGGTTTCGACCCGAACCGCGGCACCGGAAGAGCCTGGCTGATCACCCTGTGCCGCAGACGAGCCATCGACTGCGTACGCAGCGTCCAAGCCCAACAGAACCGGGATCTCGCGGACGGTCTGCGGACGACCGCCGAAGCTGGTGAACAGGTGGAGCAGACGGTCATTGCCCGCGCAGAGTCCGATCGGACGGTCTCGGCTCTGCAGGTCCTGCCGGAGGAGCAGGCCGAACCGATCGTCATGGCCTTCTACCAGGGCATGACCCACACCCAGATCTCGGAGAACCTCAAGGTGCCGCTGGGTACCATCAAGTCACGGATCAGGGACGGAATGAAGAAGCTGCGAGAAGAGTTGGAGGCAAGCCGATGAACGCCGATCGTGACTATCTGGCTGCCGGTCTGGCCCTCGGAGGGCTCAGTGACTCCGAACTCGCCGAAGCGCAGCGCCTCGCGGACTCCGACGCAGATTTCCGCTCCGAAGTCGACGCCTACGCCGAGACGATGGCGCTGATGGCGGAGGACGAGGAACCGCAGGAGGTCAGCGACAAGACACGAGAGGCCATCCTCAACATTCCGTCGACACATGCGCAGGAACCTCCCGGTGACCACTGGCTCGCCCAGACCGCACCACCGGTCGACCCGGGGTCTCAGGATCCAGCCGGTCCCGTCGGCTCGGAATCTGCGGCGGCAGCTCCATCCACCTCACCGTCGGAGCATCGTCAGTCGCAGGACCACGAGGACGATAGTGAGGGCGGCGAGCGAATCGACCCTGGTGAACGCGGTGATCGTCGCGGCAACAGCAGAGTCAGCGACATTCGTGATCAGCGTGCCCGCCGCAGTCGGCAGCGGCCCTGGCTGCCCTATGCTGCGGCCGCGGCCGCCGTCATCGTCGTGGGCGGATTCGGAGTGACGATCTGGCAGCAGACTCAGCATCAGAACCAGCTCGAGGAGCAGCTGGCCGCAACCCAGCAGCAGCTCGACGAGTCCGCGCGACTCATGGAGGCAGATGATCTTCGCACGAGCACGGCCGATCTGCCCGAGGGCGGTTCGGTCACCGTGCTGTCCTCGGAGAGCGAGCAGCTCATCCGATTCAGCCCGCGCGATGTCGGAGACCCACCGGCAGGAAAATCGATGCAGATGTGGGTGATCGGTGACGACGGACCCGAGAGCGCCGGTCTCATGACCGATGAACCGGTGACCATCGCCGGCAGGGAATTCTCGGACGGCAGCCTGTTCGGCATCACCGTGGAGCCCGCGGGCGGGTCCGAGCAGCCGACCACGGACCCGATCGTCGCACTCGATCTGTAGGAAGGGATTCAACCACTACGATGGTCGTGGTACCGTGATGTGACCGGCATGTCCATCAACGGTGAAGGAGACCCACATGCCGATCGGCTACCTCTTCACAATCGGACTCCTCGGCGTGTGCACGGCTGCGGCCCTCATCCCGCCGCCTGGCTATGGCCGCGCAGGTCGCATCAGCTGCTTCCTGGCGGTCGTCATCAGCGAAGTGCCCCACTTCGGGGCACTCTGGCTGATCCTCTCCACCGCGCTTGCTCTCAGCGAGGGAGACCTGGACGGCCCCGTGGGAACGGTGCTCCTTGCGCTGTCGGCAATCATCCTCCTCGGCCTCCTCGTGGTGCTGCGGCGCTGCCTTCTGGCTCGATCGGTGGTCACGGCGCTGATCCGCGCACACACCGAACCTCGGCGCGGGAGCACGAGCTCGGCGCCCCCACCGAGGTGGACCTGGCTGCGTCCGCTGCTGTTCCCCGTCCCGCTGCGCCCCCGTTCGGTCATGCGGATCGGCGGTCTGTCCTACGGCGAGCATCGACGACAGCGCCTTGATGTCTATCGGTTCCGGAACCAGACCCTCAGCGGCCCGGTGCTCGTGTACTTCCACGGCGGGGGATACTCCTCCGGCGGAAACCGCCGTGAGGCCCGCGCACTGCTTCACCATCTGGCGGCCCGCGGGTGGGTCTGCATCAGCGCGACGTACCGGCTGCGCCCGAAAGCGGACTTCACCGATCACCTCGACGATGCACGAGCCGTGCTGCGCTGGACACGCGACAACGGGGTGCTCCACGGCGGAGACGCCTCGACGATCGTCATGGCCGGCAGCTCGGCCGGAGCACATCTGACTTCGCTCATTGCACTCGGCCAGGGCGCGGACGTGGGCCCGCCGCTCAGCGAGGAGGCCGAACTGACCCACGACGAGCTGACGACCCCGCGGATCGCCGCCGCGCTGTGCCTCTACGGCTACTACGGTCGGTACTACGGCCGCAGCGAGGACGAGCACCCCGTGTCGACCCCGCTGGCGATGGATGCCTCGGCGGCACCGCCGATGTTCTTCGTCCACGGCGACAATGACTCCTGGGCCCCGATCGATGATGCGAGGGAACTGTCGAAGCAGGTGGCAACCGCGTCGAGCCAGCCCACGTGGTATGCGGAGTTTCCGGGCGGACAGCACGGCCTCGACTCCCTCTTCTCCTGGCGCTTCGCCGCCGTCGTCCATGGATTCGACCGCTTCCTTGCCCACATCGGCATCGCTCCGCAGCCGCACCCGAACCCTCCGCAGCCGCAGGCACTTCCGACACAGCAGCCGAGCACCCATCGCATCGGCGAAGGAGCAGAGTCATGACCGAATTCGCCTGGGACCCGGAGTCCTACCGCGCGCTCATGGCCGAGGAGATCCCCGACTATCCCCGTCTGCAGGCCGAACTGAGCGCAGCCGTCGCAGCCGACGCCCCTCGCACCATCCTCGATCTGGGCATCGGGAGCGGCCTCACCGCCGCCGAGGTGGCCCGGGCACTGCCGGAGGCGCACCTCTTCGGCATCGACGACAGCGCCGAGATGCTCGCTGCGGCCGAAGAAGCTCTCGATCCGACCAGGACTGCTCTGCAGCAGAGCCGACTGGAGGACCCGCTGCCGAGCGGGCCTTTCGACCTCGTGATGTCGACCCTGGCCGTCCATCACCTCGACGGATCAGGCAAGGCGGATCTGTTCGCACGGGTCGCGGCCGTCCTCGATGAGGGCGGGCGCTTCGTCCTCGCCGATCTCGTCGTTCCTGTCGACCCGGCCGATGTCATCACGCCCATCGATGGGATCGAGGACACCCCGAGTTCGCTGAAGGACCAACTGGCTTGGCTCGAGGCCACAGGCCTGCACCCGCGGGTGCACTGGCAGCACCGCGATCTCGCCGTCATCGTCGCGCAGAAGGTCCATCTCGGCTGACCCCGCATACGCAGCTGCGTCGGCTCGAGGCCGGGATCGTCAGCACACTGCTGCGATCGACACCACCGCGGTCATCGCCTGGCGCCGATGCCGATGAGCCAGGCGCCCAGCACCGAGGCGGGATCGACCCGAGCTCCGCGCACGCCGTTGCCTGCCAACCGGTCGAACAGCAGGCCGTTCATCACACCGATGAAGTCGTTCGCTCGCTTCTCGGGCTCGGGGACCCCGAGACCGGCGAGCATGCGCTCGGCCTCGGCAACCAGCTTGAGCCGGATGGGAGATTCGGTGGTGAGCAGGGTGTGCAGTTCGGGGTCCTGCCAGTAGTCGAGAGACAGTGACATCCGTGCCCGGATATCGGTCCCGCGGGCGATGGTCGCCTCCAGCGTGGGGACCAGCTGTTCGAGCGCCTCGGCGACGGTGTTCGGCAGAGGGCGGTCACGGTCGCCCCCGCGCAGATCGGCCATGGCCGCGATCTGGTCGATGACCATGATGACCAGAGCGCGTCGGTTGCGCGCGTAGTTCGACGTCGTTCCCGGCGGCAGGTCGAGGCGCTGATCGATTCGACGGTGGGTGAGAGCATGACTGCCACCTTCGGCCACCAGCTCCATCCCGGTGCGGGCAATGGCCTCACGTCGATCCACTCATCCTCCTCGGCCGCCGGAATCGGACCATCGACTCACGACCGCCTCGCTCCTGGCGGCGCGGTCAGGACCATTCTAGGCGGGCGGTCATCTCTTCCGGCGAAGGTCCGCGAATCCGGCGATGAGAGCGTCGAGCGCGAACTCGAATCGCGCATGGGCAGCGCGATCGGCGTTCGCCTCGACCGCCTCGGCGAGGAGCGGGAAGTCTTCGGCGGACACTCCAGCCAGGTGGCGCCTCCACCTCTCCTCCCCATGCGGCCCCGGCGCCGTGTCGTCTCCGGCCTCGAGCACGGCGTGAATGAGGACCAGCTCGTTGAGGGAGTAGACGATATCGAGGGCCGAAGCCGGCGGGAACTCGTCGGCCTGGAGGAATGTCAGCAGGGACTCCATGAGCGCGAGGTTTCCGGTGGTCACCGCCGGGCGCGACATGACCAGCTCGACGAGCCTCGGATGTGCGCTGAGGGTCTCGAGCTGAGCGCGGGCATAGGTGCGCAGCCCGTCCTCCCAGCCATGACCGGCGAGGTCAACGATCGGCACCGAGGTGGCAAGGTCTTCGACGATCGCGTCGAGGAGTGCGCCTTTGTTCGGAAAATGGTGGTAGAGCGCCATTGCCTCGACGTCGAGTTCGGCACCGAGCCGGCGCATCGACAGTGCGGGCAGCCCCTCCTCATCGGCGAGGCGGATCGCGGTCGCCACGATCGCCTCGGCGGTGAGTCCCGCGTGCTGTCCGCGAGCGCGAGCAGTCCTGCGACTCACCATGGCCGGTCTTCCTGCATGAGCTCCGGTTTTCCTCCATTGACCTGTTCTGCAACGTAAAACTAGTATAGACACAGAGTTTTACGTCGTATAACTCTTAGTCGCGCAGCTCGCTTGGCGGGCCGGCGACACCACTTGCGGAATGGTCCCGCAACAGCATCACAGGAGAAAGGACTCCATGACCATGCACTATTCGCATTCGACGTTCCTCGCGCTCTGGGGCGGCCTCGCCCTCACCATCGTGGCCACGGTCAGCGCACACCTCGGGCGCGAGCTTCGCCCTCCTCGTCCGTGACACCTCGGGTGAGACCGGACTGCCGCCGTTCATCAGCGGGATCGGCCTCCTGCCCTCCGTGGCCGGCCTCATTGCCGTGGTCCTGATGTTCAGGGCACGGACGACCTCGGCGGGGGCAGACGCGAACTCGACGGGGCGAACACACCGCCGCCAAACCACCTGAAAGGCAGCATTATGACAACCAGTCTTCATACGAGCATGTCCCTCGACCCGCTGCGCCTGCAGAATGCCCTCGATGAGGTTCATCATGCAGGCATGCCCGGAATCGCCGCCGAGGTGGCCGATGACGGAGAGATCTGGCGCGGCAGCGCCGGTTTCGCCGAGGTGACCACCGAAGTTCCCATGTCCCCCGATCTGCATCATCGGGTCGGGAGCATCGCGAAGACGTTCACGACTCTCGCGCTGCTGCGATCGGCAGAGACCGGGCTCGTCGATCTCGACCAGAGCATCGGCCACTACCTTCCCGAGCTCGTCCCCGGTCAGCGTGGCCACGCCGTCACCGTGCGAATGCTCGCGAACCACACGAGCGGACTGGCCGAATATCTGCCGTCCATCTACGACTCCCTGCGTGCGTTCCCGGATCTCGCGCGAACCAGCCCCCGCAGCCTCGAGGAGAACAGGTTCACCCGGTTCACCCGCCGGGAACTCATCGCAGCCGGGGTTGAGGCACCCATGCTCGGAACACCGGGGCAGCCCCCTGGGATGTACTCGAATACGAACTACCTGCTGCTGGCCGAGCTCATCGAACTGGTCACCGGGAGTGCAGCCGAGGACCACATCACCACCGAGGTCATCGTGCCTGCCGGTCTGAATGACACCTACTTTCCCCACGGACACGGCTCTGGCCAGACCGCATTCGCGACTCTACGAGTCGTGGTTCTCGATGGCCGATCCGCCCCGTGACTTCAGTGAGTTCGACATGTCGTGGGTCGGGCCGGCGGCCTCCCTGGTATCGACCGCTGCCGATCTCAATCGGTTCTTCGGCCTCCTCATCGGCGGCGAGCTGCTCCAGGCGGAGTCGCTTGCGCAGATGCAGCGCACGGCCCCCGTCCGCTCCTTCGAGGGAACGATGATCGACTACGGATTGGGACTGCATCGCCGCAATGAGGCGGGAGGAACGTTCTGGGGCCACGACGGTTCGGTGTGGGGAGGCGGCGCCATCACCATGACACGTGCCGACGGCCGACGTCAGATGACGATCCTGGTGAATCGGCAGCGGTGGAATGAGCTGGATGATTCGGGCCGTCCCGTGCCGCATGCCATCGACGGAGCTCTCGAGCACCTGTACAGCTTGGCATTGGGCTGATGCCGGGCCCGTCTCCGCCCTGTGCCGGAGGCGGGCCCGGACGGTTCCCCACTCGGACGGATACCGCGGCATCAGCGGACTGACTAAGCTGGAGGAATGGCAGAGAACGCGACGTCTTTGAGACCCACGCGGGGTGATGTCTATCTGGTCGTCGCCCTAGCGGTCGCTTCGATGATCTTCGCGGTGCTGTACACGGCTGGTGGATATTGGCCATTCGAGGCGCCGCTCTGGGTGCTGTGTTTGGCCTCGACGGCGGTCGCCCTGCCACTGATCTGGCGGCGACGCTACCCCAGCCAGGTCGCCTGGATCCAAGTGATCATATTCGTCGGAGCACAGGTGTCCAGTGCCATGGAGCCCGGCGTCACCCAGATCATCCTGTTCATGGGTCTCTACTCGGTGGGAGCTTGGCAGAGCAACCGCCGAGCCGCCTTCATCTCCCGCGCACTCTACTGCCTCGGCATCCTCGTCTACCTAGTCCTCGCGCTGGGCCTCCAGTTCAACGATCTGTCCGATATGACCGCAATGCAGGTCGCGGCAAGCTTCGGCGTCAATCTGCTGACGAACGTCGCCTACTTCGGCGGTGCCTGGGTATTCGGCGATCGGGCGTGGAAGCAGCGGCAGCTGCTGGCCGAACTTCGGGCTGCCAATGACGAGGTCCGCTCACAGGAGAAGCGTCTGACCCAGCAGGCTCTCGAACTCGACCGGGTGCGTATCGCCCGCGAACTCCACGACGGTGTTGCCCACCACATCGCCGGAGTCGGCATCCACGCAGCGGCGGCCCGACGCAGTCTGACGAAGAATCCGGACAAGGCGGCCGAATCGCTGGCGACGATCGAATCCTCGACAAGGGAGACCGTCGAGGAACTCCGCGCGCTCGTCTACACCCTGCGCGATTCGGACGAATCGAGCACCGAAGGAGCGCCTGCGCAGGGCAACCCCGGCCTCGGCGATGTGCCCGAACTCATCGAATCCGCACAGCGGTCCGGGCAGACCGTCGAGTTCACGACGATCGGCAGCCCCCGACCACTGACCCCGATCACCGAACTGTCGATCTATCGCGTGATCCAGGAATCCCTGACCAACTGCTCCCGCTACGCGGGTGCCGGCGCCGAGGTGGATGTGCGGCTGCGATACGGCACCACCGGTCTCGAGGTCGAAGTCAGCGACTCCCGCCCGACCGGCGAAGGGTCTGCCCGCTCCGGCGCTGCGGCCGACCGGTCGGCCGGGGAAGGCCTGGGCCTGGGCATCATCGGTATGCGAGAGCGTATGAACGCACTCAGCGGCAGCCTGGAAGCGGGGCCGAAGTCCCGCGGCGGCTGGCTCGTCCGCGCCCGCCTCCCCTATCCTCACAGCGACGCCGAACCCGCGGCCGACGACCCGGCCGCCGCGACCGACCCAGTGGCGACCGCATCGGCTTCCGACTCCCCCGGGCCCGACAACTCAGTGAAGGCAACCAGATGATTCGAGTTCTCCTCGTCGACGACCAGTCGATGGTCCGCACCGGTTTCCGCACGATCCTCGAGAGCGAGGACGGCATCGCCGTCGTCGGAGAGGCCGAGAACGGTCAGATCGCCATCGATCGTGCCCTCGAGCTCTCCCCCGACGTCATCTGCATGGACGTGCAGATGCCGGTGATGAACGGCCTCGAATCGACCGCCCAGATCGTCCGCCGAGGCGCGGCCGGAGCGGTCCTCATGCTCACGACCTTCGACCGCGATGACTTCCTGTTCCAGGCGCTGGCCGCCGGGGCCAGCGGCTTCCTCCTCAAGACCGCCAAGGCCGAACAGCTCATCGATGCCGTCACGGCTCTGGCACACGGGGACGGGCTCCTCTCCCCCGAGGTGACCCGGCGCGTCATCGAACGCTCGGTGTCCACCCCCGAACCGACGACCCCCGCGGCACCGGAGCTCGACCAGCTCACCGAACGAGAACTCGAAGTGCTCAGACTGGTCGCGACGGGATCGAGCAATTCCGAAATCGCCGGTGACCTCTTCGTCGGCGAAGCCACCGTGAAGACCCACGTGTCGAATCTGCTGTCCAAGCTCGGCATCCGCGACCGCATCCACGCAGTGATCTGGGCTTATGAGAACGGGGTCGTGGCGATCGGTCAGCACGACAAGGGCTGAGATGAGACCACCGAAGCGACAACGGCAGTAATGTGATCGGTGTCGAATCGCTGAGAAGTGCGTCGAATCTCCCCCGCAGGCAGGGGCTCGAACTCACCCTCACGGCGGATCTCAGGCGGCTGGTCTCCGTATAGCGTTGTGGCATGATCACCCTGGAGAACATCAACCGCAGTTTCGGCAGCAAGCAGGTGCTGCACGATCTCAGCTTCGACATCGGCGACGGTCGGATGACCGGCTTCGTCGGCTCGAACGGCTCCGGCAAGACGACGACCATGCGAATCCTCCTCGGAGTCCTCGCCGCCGATTCCGGTCACATCACCGTCGACGGCGCCCCGATCACCCCGAGCCATCGCAGTGCGATCGGGTACATGCCCGAAGAGCGCGGCCTCTACCCGAAGATGCCGATCATCGATCAGCTCATCTATCTCGCCCGCTTCCACGGCCTGACCCGCCAAGCGGCGAAGAAGCGCGGTCTCGAGCTCCTCGACCAGCTCGACCTCAAGGGTGAACCCACCGACACCCTCGAATCAGTGAGCCTGGGCAACCAGCAGAAGGTCCAGATCGCGGCCGCCCTCATCCACAATCCGCAGGCGCTCGTCCTCGACGAACCGTTCTCCGGCCTCGATCCCGCCGCCGTCGAACGCACCCTCGACGTGCTCACTTCTTTCGCCGCCTCCGGCGCCCCGGTGCTGTTCTCCAGCCACCAACTCGACCTCGTCGAACGACTCGTCGACGACATCGTCATCATCAACGACGGCCACCTTGTCGCCGCCGGCACCACCGAAGAGCTGCGCCGCCAGCGCAGCCTGCCCGAATGGACCCTGCAGACCGACTCCGACCTCGGCTGGGTGCGCGGAATGCCCGATGTCTCCGTCGTCGAACTCGACGGCAGCTGGGCCCGCTTCACCGCCCCGAGTTCCGACACCGCCGAGGCGGTTCTGCGCCACGCGCTCACCGTGTCCTCGGTGACGTCGTTCGGGCCGCACGAAGTCGCCCTCAACCGTCTGTTCCAGGAGGTCACACAGGCATGAGCACGACAGACACGAACACCGCCGCCAGCGCCCGCTCGCACCGCGCAGGTTTCACCACCGCCATCGGACTCGTCATCGAACGCGAGATCATGGTCCGCCTCAAGTCCAAGGCCTTCATGGTCTCGACGATCTTGAGCATCGTCATCCTCGGTGTCCTCGTCGGGGTCTCCGGGGCGCTGCCCTCTCTCTTCTCCTCCACCGACGAGGTGGCGGTCACCTCGGCGGGGGCGAAGGCCGTGGACGGAATCGAGGGCATCGAAACGGTCTCAGTCGATGACGCGGATGAGGCGAAGGCCCTGGTCACCTCCGAGAAGGTCGACGCGGCCGTCGTCGAGTCGAAGGACTCGCCGACCGGGGTCGCGGTCCTGTCTCTGCGCTCGGCACCCGAGTCGCTCATCGGCGCACTCAGCCTCACCCCCGAGGTCGAGCTCCTCGACCCCGATGCCCCGGATCCCACGCTCACGTACCTCATCGGGCTCGGCCTCGGGCTCGTGTTCTTCATGGCCGCGATGACGTTCGGAAACACGATCGCCTCGTCCGTGGTCGAGGAGAAGCAGTCACGGATCGTCGAGATTCTGCTCGCGTCCACCTCGGCGCGGGTGCTCATGTTCGGCAAGGTCATCGCGTGCACGATCCTCGCCTTCGCCCAGATCGGCCTCACTGCCGTCGCGGTTCTCACCGGGGCCGCGATCAGCGGAAACGACCTCGTGCTCGGATCGGTGGCCGAACCGATCGCCTGGTTCGTCCCCCTCTTCATCATCGGCTTCGTCATGGTCGCCGCCCTCTATGCGGCCGCCGCCTCACTGGTCTCGCGCACCGAGGATCTGCCGTCGACGAGTATGCCGATCATGATGCTCATTTTCCTGCCCTACATGGGCGTCATCATCTTCTCGTCGAACGAAACGGTGATGGCGGTGCTGTCCTACATTCCGTTCTCGGCGGCAGTGGCCGTGCCGATGCGCGTTTTCCTCGGCACGATCGCCTGGTGGGAGCCGCTGGTCTCCCTGCTCATCCTCGTCATCACCACGCTGTTGGCGCTGCTGCTGGCGACCCGGATCTTCGAACGCTCGATCCTGCAGTCGGGCCCGAAGCTGTCCTGGGGGCAGGCGCTGCGCCGTCCACGGGGCTGAGGCCTACAGCCAACCGTTCTCCTCGGCGATCCGCGCGGCATCGGCACGGTTGCGGGCATTCGTCTTCCCGATCGCCGAGGACAGACGATTGCGCACGGTGCCGGTCGAGAGGTGGAGCGTCGCGGCCACTTCGTCGACGCTGGCCCCGTCCGCGGCCGTGCGCAGCACATCGGTCTCCCTGGCGGTCAGCGGGGAGGACCCATGCATCGTCGATTCGACGACGAGTTCGGGGTCGATGACCGACATTCCGGACATGACGCGGCGGATGCCGTCGGCGAGGTGGTCGACCGGAGCGTCCTTGACCATGAACCCGCTGACCCCGGCGTCCAAGGCCCGTTTGACCCATCCGGGACGTCCGTAGGTCGTGACGATGATGACTTTGACCCGGGGAAACTCCTTGTGCAACGTGGTGGCGACACTCAGTCCGTCGGGTTCGGGCATATCGACGTCGAGCAGCGCCACGTCCGGACGGGTCTTCGAAATCGCCGGCAGGACTTCGTCGCCGCGGGCGCACTGCGCGACGACTTCGAAGTCGGATTCCATGCCGAGCAGGGCGGCGAGCGCTTCGCGGACCATGGTCTGGTCGTCAGCGATGAGCAGCGTCGTCACGGGCCTCACCTCCGTCGACGTCAAGGTCGAATCCGGCATCGGTCTTCCGAGTGCGCACTCGCGCCCCCACGCCCGCAGCTCTCTCCCGCAGGCCCCGCAGCCCGGTTCCGGCCCCCACTTCGCCGAGGTCGAGCGTCGTGGCTGGGTGAGTGGGGTCGCCGCGGCCGGCGGTGTCGTTGCTGATGATGAGACGGTGCCTTTCGAGGGTGATCGTCGCCCGCTGCGCTCGGGCATGCCGGAGGATGTTCGTGCTGCCTTCGCGCAGACTCCACGCGAACAGTTCCCGCAGGCGGGGATCGACGACATCGACCGAGGTCGGAGCCTCCACCGTGATGTCGGCGGCCCGCAGCGCCCGGGTTGCTTCGACGAGTTCCTCGGCCAAGGAGATCGTGCGCGTTCCCTGCACCGTGGTGCGAACGTCGGCGAGCGCACCACGGGCGAGCTCTTCGATCTCGGCGATGTGCCGGGCCGCATCGGGGGACCCTGCGGCTTCGAGTTTCGCCGCCAGCTGCGCTTTGAGCGCGATGACGGTCAGGGAGTGGCCGAGCACATCGTGGACGACCTGGGACACGCGCAGTCGTTCGGTCTCGCGTTCCAGACGGCGGTTCTCCTCCTCCGCCTGCCGGGCCGCTCTGGACCGGTCACCGGCCATGAGTGCCATCACCATGGCGAACCCGGAGATCGAGATCCCGAAGGTGGCCGACCAGTCGTGACTCCACCCGGGGACGAGACGTTGGGCCACCTCGGCGACGATGAGCGTCGAGGCCGCGATGACGAGTCCGGGGATCACCCGCCGCACGGACACCACAGCGATCACAGAGATATAGGCCAGATACGACAGTGCCGCCTCGCCGACGAGGGGAACGGCCACGACGGTGATGGCGATCATGATGATGAGCGCCGCATTGACGACGATCAGGGCCTGTCGTGTGCGGTGAGCGCGGGGGTCGCGCATCGTCCGGACGAAGGTGCCCAGACCGATGCCGCCGGCGATCATGCCGAGGTAGAACACGACTGCGAAGGCGACCGTGAGGCTCACGCCCCAGAACCGCTGTGCCCCATCGAGCCGCAGCGAGGCGGCCAGCGGATAGGAGAGGAAGACGAGCCAGAAGAACGGGAAGAACCAGCTCATGAAGTTCAGCGGGCGCAGCCCGGCGGGCGAGGACCCTGCCCTCGCCCCGCCGGTGGTGTCGTTCGCGGTCACTGTGCTCCTGACGTGATCGTTGGGTTCGCGCGTCCCCTGCAGGCCGTGACGTGGTCGGCCGTCACACCCGCGAGGTGTCCCGGCGCAGGGCCAGGGCCGATCCTGCGACGAAGATCGCAAGCCAGACGAGGACACTGACGATCGCCCAATGATCGTAACCCCCGCCCAGCGGTGCGCGGGCGATTTCGCCGACTCCGTAGGCCGGAGTGAAGCGGGCGATGGTCTGCAGGGTGTCCGGCCAGATCTCCAGCGGGACGAAGAGTCCGCCGATGAGGGAGAGGATGCCGAGGACCATGCTGGCCACCTGGATCGCGTTCTCGGCGGGCAGCAGATAACCGAGCATGACGCCGAAGGCCGCGAAGACACAGGACGTGAGGATGACGAGAAGTCCGGAGGAGACGAGCGTTGTCAGGGGCGCATGGACGCCGGTGATCGCGGTGAGGACGAAGACGACGATGACGGACACCGCGCCGAGGACCATGGACACGATCACCTTGATGAGGATGTACGCCGCCGGGCGCAGCGGCGTCAGCGCCAGCTGGCGACTCCATCCGAGGGCCCGTTCGATCGCGACTTGGGCGCCGCCGGTGGTCGTGGCGATCATCGCTCCGTACGTCGCCAGGGACACGGAGATGTAGAGCGCGGCATTCGTGCTGCCGAGCATCTCGTCCTTGTTCGTCAGGCCGAAGATGAGATAGAAGACCGCAGGCATGATCATCGTGAAGATGAGCGTGCGCCGGTTGCGCAGCTTCCGCAGCAGCTCGAGCCGGAGCAGGGTGGCCGAGAATCCGCCGAAGCGGGGGATCCTGCGGTCGTCAAGAGAGGAGAGGAACCTCGCCGAGGCGGCCCCTGGTGCCGTGCGCACCTTCGAGGATCCGGCCGGTTGGGTCGATGGCGGTTGAGTCGATGGCTGGGTGGACATGTCATGCCCCTTTCGCTGTGAGACTGATGAAGGCGTCTTCGAGGGAGTGAGAGGTGATCTCGAGGTCGGTGCAGGCGTTGTCGAACAGCATCTTCGCGGCCGCATCGGAGTCGGTGGTGCGCATTCTCAGGCGCCTGGCCTGCACGTCGATGGATTCGACTCCGGCCAGGCCGCCGAGGAGGTCGACCAGTTCGGCCACGCCCGCCTCGGCGGTGGGCTCGCCGTCGGTCAGCGGCAGGGTCGCGCTCACAGTCTTCGCTGCGGCCATGCCGCGGATCTCATGGGCCGAACCGTCGGCGACGACCTTCCCGTCTGCGATGAGGATGACGCGGTCGGCGAATTCGTCGGCCTCCTCGAGGTAGTGGGTGGCGAAGAGGATCGTCTTGCCGGTCAGCGCATCAGCGCGCATCTGGTGCCAGAAGTCGCGGCGGCCGGTGACATCCATCCCGGTCGTCGGTTCGTCGAGGACGATGAGGGCAGGGTCGGGCAGGAGCGCCATGGCGAAGCGCAGACGCTGCTTCTGCCCGCCCGAGCACTTCTTCACGACCGAGTTCGCGATTTCGGCGATTCCTGCACGTTTGAGAACGAGATCGGTGTCGAGGGAAGAGGCGAAGATCGCGGATGTGTATTCGACGGTTTCGCGGACGGTGAGGTCATCGAGCGGGCCGCCGGTCTGCATGACCGAGCTGACGTAGCCGAGAGACACGGCTCGCCGAGGCGGCATGCCGAAGATCTCGACGTCTCCTGCATCGGGTCGGCTGAGGCCGAGCAGCATGTCGATCGTCGTCGTCTTGCCTGCTCCGTTGGGTCCGAGGAAGGCGACGACCTCGCCGGGGCGGATCGTCAGGTCGAGATCGTCGACGGCTGTGATGCCGCCGAAGCTCTTCGTCAGATGGTTGAGGGCGACCGCGGAGGCGGTGACGGCTCCGCGGTGGACCGGAACGGCCGAAGCGGGTGTGTGGGACGTTGTCTGTGAAGTCATGTTCACACACTAGAAATCAGTGCTCGCGTGCGCTGATGCCATTTGTCACCGAGTGCGGGGTGCCATTTGTCACTGGATCTCACGACGAAAGAATGGAAATTCCACCGTGCTGGCAACTGTATCTGCCGCAAACTGGCAAACTGTCAGATATGTCCGAAAATTCTTCCGATGAATTTCAGGCCGAGGAGGCCGTCTCCTCGTATGTCAGCAGACGGCAGCGCCGAGAGGAAGAGTCCGGACAACCACGCTTACCGTGGAAGCGGGGGCTGAGCATCGCTCTGCAGGTGATCGCTTGGACGCTTGCGGGACTTTTCGCCCTGATCATCGTGCTCACCGTGCTGGTTCCGCGAGTCATCGGGGCCGAGCCCTACACCGTCATCTCGGGATCGATGGAACCGACCATTCCGACGGGCTCGATCGTCGTGTCCCAACACGTCGGAGCCGATGACGTCGCCTTCGGTGATGTCATCACCTACCAACTGAAGTCGGGAGAGCCCTTGACTGTCACGCACCGAGTCGTCGGTGTCGACATCGTCGAAGGTCAGACTCGTTATCGGACTCAAGGAGATGCGAACAACGCTGAGGATCCGCTTCCGGTCCGCCCTGAGCAGATCCGCGGAGTGGTCATCTATCACATACCGTTCGTCGGATATCTGGGGCAACTGGTCCCGATGGGCAACAGACAGACGATCGCAACCGTCATCGGCATCGGGCTCATCGGCTATGCCGTCATCATGTTGACCCGAAGCCTCGTTGACCAGCGCCGAAAAAGACGGCTTTCATCCACGCACGACTCCGCAGAATGATCTCTGAGTTGAAGATCACCTCTCTATCGAATAATCAACATTGCCTGTTGTAATATTTGCAGTTATCATTAATTGTGAATGCAGATTATCTGCATATGACATGGCTGAAGTTGAATATGTGATTTTTTCATGACTTCGCTCGTCGACAACCACCCCTCTCCAGTAAAAACAGGATCACACGTGAAGAAATCAACGAAGGCACTCATCGCCGGCGGCATCGGCGTCGCTCTCCTCGTCGGCGGAGCCGGCACCGTTTCGTTCTGGACGGACGAAGCTGAAGGCGGCGACGGAGTGATCTCGGCTGGAACACTCGATCTCGGCTCTCCCGCAGGCGGCGGCTGGGAGATCAGCCACGAAGGCGACGGCAGCGGAACAGCCACCGAACCGGTGGCATTCGACCCCAGCGCGGACCAGATCGTTCCCGGAGACGTGCTCTCTTACACACAGTCCATTCCCGTCACCCTCGAAGGCGAGAACATCAAGGCGGAGTTCAACGGCAGCATTGACGTGACTCCCTCAACCGATGGCACCGCGGATACGGCCCTGTCTGAGGCCATCGAATCCGAGGATCTCGCCGCCACCGGTCTGACCGGCGCAACAGGCGACCTCTCCCTCGACGGAGAGACGCTCGCCGGTGAAGGTGACGGCTCGGTCGAAGTGACGACCACCATCACCTTCCCCTGGGGAACCGAGGGGCAGTACAACGACGCCAAGCTCGGCTCGCTCAATTTCGCCGTGGACTACACCCTCACTCAGGTCCCCGGGAACTGACCCCTTTCGTTTTCAGGGTGGGTTCGACTGACTCGAACCCACCCTCCGGCTCGTCCTCAATCCCCGCCTCCACATGAGGAGCACGAGAATGTCTCTCCGTCGCGCAGTGTTCGCTGCCGCAGTTTCTGCTGCGGCCGGCGCGCTGCTGATCGGCGGCGGCGTGACTTATGCGGCATGGTCCGATTCCGCGGAATCGGAATCCACGACGGTCCAGGCGGGGACACTGACCGCA
The DNA here is from genome assembly GCF_051351055.1 of Brevibacterium sp. FAM 27836. Lineage (NCBI taxonomy): Bacteria > Bacillati > Actinomycetota > Actinomycetes > Micrococcales > Brevibacteriaceae > Brevibacterium > Brevibacterium sp. FAM 27836. The sequence continues at coordinate 1,961,685 of NZ_CP195711.1, read as the reverse complement.
ACGATCGCCCAAAAGGGTCCGACAAACGAATCGATCGGGTCGAATCCGAGCATCGTCGTGACTTCAGGCAGCAACGGAATCATCCCGGGCGCACAGGCACAACGGTGGACGTACACGGTGACGAACTCAGCGAATTCGGCGACCGCAGCCACCGGCACGCTCGACATCGCCGGAACGCCGTCGAGCACCGACGACTACGCCGTCATGCGCCCCTATCTCCGTGCCTCAACCACAATCAACGGCACGAAGAAGAACATTCCCGATTCCGCTTTCTCGTCCAGCGGATTCTCTTATTCAGTGGATCTGGGCAAGACACTCAAGCCGGGCGATTCCCTGGACATCATTCTTGACCTGTCCATGCCGGCGACTGCGACAAATTCGGCTGGAAAGAAAGTCGACGTCGCCGTCGAGCTCCTCAATCGTCGCAGCGCGAACCTGGACGTGCAGTCAATTTTCACGATGAAGAATTCGGCTCAACTCAAGCAAGCGGGGAAGCCGTGACCCGCCGCTTCTCGAAACCTGCGACACGCAAGGCGTGGATGATCACCGCCATCCTCGCTGCACTTTTCCTGCTCGTCCCGGTGGGCGCTACGACGGCATACTTGACCAGTAAGAGCACTGCCAGCCAAACCATAGGCGGCGTCGGCCGCTGGTGCTCGGTCCCGAACCCCGCCGAGCAGCCGAACGTGTATCGACTGAAGGACTTTCCCACCTATTCATCAAGCGGTTCGTCGATGATCATCGTCCCTGCTGTCCGCAATGGTGAGTTCGGATCCGGAGGCGGAGACGGTCGACTCGGAGTCCGAGCCTGGGCATGCAGCAGCAGCTCGCTGACGACTGGCTCCAACATCAAAGTCACCTCGTGGCGAAACACTTCCGCTTCTCCGGCGCTCAACTGGCTCCAGCCAGTCAATGGAAGCGGCCTCCCCTCTCGTCGGCTCAACCCGTCGAGCGGTTTGGGACAGGAGCTCACGAAGCTCCATCGCGAAGGTACATCTGGGCTCGTCGGTGCTCGACTCGGCGGAGATGATCGCGCAAAATATGCCTGGATCATGTCGTCGGGGCGTACTAAGACTGCGACGAACGCCTCGCCGTCGTATTCCCTCCTCGTTCACAACTTCAATATTGATCCTCATCCGACGTTCTCAAGTGGGTTCAAATCCGACGATTCAGGAACTCGAACGGTCAGCAACTCGGTGGAGTACCTCGCGACGGCATTTTGGAAAGGATCCGGGGAATGGTCTGGTGGGCTCCTCTCACCGCCCACTGCCCAGCCGGTCAATCTCGTTTCCTACAAAAATGACATCACCAGCACCGACGGGCGCCAGGTCCAGTGGGTCGTCATCGAATGGTGGGGCGCGACCGCACCGAGTGATGACATGGTCCTTGAGGTGTTCGTGCGATGACCCGCCGTTTTGTCGTCTCGGTATTGGCCGCAGTCCTCGGCCTGGCCCTGGTGATCGTCGCACCCGCAGCGGCGAGCGCCGAAGGTCAGATCGTCGTCACCCGACCCGACGGCAGCCCACCCGGCAAGCTCTTCACCGACCTCACCTTCGTGCCCGGCGATACGAAGACGGAGAAACTCGTCGTCACACAGACGACAGATGAGGACGTCTCGACCGGTATTCGCTTCGAGGCCACCTCCCCACACGGCCCACTCCATGATTCGGCTGAGGTCACCATCAGCGGCTTCGGCAATTCGGTATCTGCTCCCCTCGGCGAAGCACTCGATGCCGATTCCCCTTATTGGCTCGGAACATTGAGTCCGGAGGACAAGGAATCGATCACCGTATCCGTCCGCCTGCCCGCTTCGGCCGGGAACGACACCAAGCGAGAACGGGCGCGATTCCGCGTCATCGTCACAGCCCAAGGTGACGGTGTCGGCCCCACTTCTCCGCCGACCGATCCCCCGAAGGACTCCGCGGCGGATTCCGACGACAGTGCATCGAGCGAAGCGGATGCCTCTGCCTCAGATCAGGATGACGACTCCTCTGCAGACAGCAGCAGCGGAACCACTGCCGCCTCAGGATCGAAGTCGAAAGGTGAGGAGAACACCGCAGCCGACGGCAGCTCGGAATCCGGCGCCGGTTCGGACGTCAGCAGCAAATCGGACTCCGGCGGCACGAATCTCGGAACGTCAGACACAACAGCAGATGCGGGGTCCGATGCCGACGGGTCGCTTCCGCGGACGGGACTCGGATCACTGTCAATGCTGTTCGCCGGCGCCGGTCTGCTGCTCCTCGGCGTCATCGTGATCGCCATTGTTCGGCGTCGCCGACACAGAACTGCGAGTTAACTCAGGCTTCACATTCCCTCCACTCACTTTGTGAGAAAGCTGAGTAAGTTGGAAGCCGTCTGCTCGCACACAGACGCTCACGCGCTCGTCCGAGCCCTGCCGTCGGTACGGCTCGGACCGCATCTTCGGTGAACGTCTGTGTGCTTCTCTACGAAAGGACGGCACATGGCCAGGAGAACCCTGCGAATCGCTGCGGCGACCGGCGCTCTCAGCTTCGCGCTCTTCGGAGTCGCAAGCCCCGCCCAGGCTTCGGGAATCGACGAACCCGGCGGAGCCCGCCAGCTCGACGGTGACAACACCGACGCCATCCGCGACGCGGTCGAGGACTCCGGCGCGAAGAACGTCATCCTCCTCATCGGCGACGGCATGGGCGATTCCGAGATCACCGCCGCCCGCAACTATGCGAAAGGCGCCCACGGACGCTTCGACGGTCTCGACGCACTGCCGATGACCGGGCAGTACACCACCTATGCGGTGGACAAGGACACCGGCAAGCCGGACTACGTCACCGACTCCGCTGCGAGCGCCACCGGCTGGTCCTCGGGTACGAAGACCTACAACGGGGCGCTCGGTATCGACCGCAAGGGCAACCCGCACAAGACCCTCATCGAAATGGCCCGTGCGAAGGGAATGAAGACCGGCGACGTCTCGACCGCGGAGATCCAGGACGCGACACCGGCCGCGCAGCTGACCCACATCAGCCTCCGCGGCTGCTACGGGCCGGAAGAGACAAGCGAGGACTGCTCGGATGAGGCGCTGGAGAACGGTGGGCTCGGTTCAATCAGCGAGCAGATCATCAACGCTCGTGCCGATGTCACCCTCGGCGGCGGCTCGGCCTCCTTCGAACAGAATGCCACCGCCGGTGACTGGAAGGACCAGACGCTGCTCGAGCAGGCCGAAGATCGCGGCTATCAGCTCGTCGATGATTCCGACTCACTCGATTCCCTCACCGAGGCGAACCAGGATTCGCCGGTGCTCGGACTCTTCACAGAGGGCAATTTCCCCGTTCGCTGGGAGGGCCCGAAGGCCACCCACGGAGGCGGCACCGAACCGGCCGTGAAATGCAAGAACAACCCCGAGCGCACCTCGAATGTGCCGAAGCTCGATCAGCTGACGAACAAGGCCGTCGACCTGCTCGACAACGACGATGGATTCTTCCTCCAGGTCGAGGGAGCAAGCATCGACAAGGAGGATCACGCCGCGAACCCGTGCGGTCAGATCGGTGAGACCGTCGACCTCGACGAAGCGGTCAAGGCCGCCCTCGACTTCGCGAAGGAGGACGGCGAGACTCTCGTCATCACGACCGCCGACCACGCCCACACGAGCCAGATCGTCTCCGCCGGTTCGGACACTCCGGGTCTGACCCGGACACTGACCACCGCCGACGGCACCGATATGACGATGAACTACGCGACCGCGGACGAAGAGGAGTCGCAGGGCCACACGGGCACGCAGCTGCGCATCGCCGCCTACGGACCGGGTGCCGCCAACGTCGTCGGACTGACCGATCAGACGGACATGCACTTTACGATCGCCGACGGCCTGGGACTCGACCCCGAGGCCGAAGTGCCCGGCGACCCGGGCGACGATGCGAACGGCGATGACGACTCGGCGGGCACGGATGACGCGAACGGTTCTGCCACTGCCTCAGGTTCGTCCGATACCGGCGGCGATGACAGTTCGGCAGGCTCTCAGGACTCGAACGCATCCGAGGACTCCAACGGCTCGAACGATGCCGCCGGTGGCGGAACCGGCGCGAATGGCAGCTCCGAAGGCGGCGAAGGCAATGCCGGCTCCGGCAGCGGAGGCGAAGGCCCGGGGCTGGCCGGCGGTGGCGGCGGAACCCTGCCGCGCACCGGCGTCGAGATCGGTGCCGCGGTCTTCTTCGGCGTGGCCGCGATCATCGGCGGATCGGCTCTGATCCGCATGGCCAAGCGCCGTGGGATCCTCCCCGCCTGAACCGCGCACGAGGCCGGACGCTCCCAGCGAAGCGTCCGGCATCGTCCGTCCCACTCACAGGTTCGCCTGGCACAGTGAGCTCATGGACCCGCTGGATCTGCCCCTGACCACCGACCGACTGGTTCTGCGCGCGTATCGCGAGTCCGATGCCAGGACGCACCTTCCCATCTACTCCCGCGAGGATGTCTCCCGGTTCCTCCTCCAGGAGCCTTGGACCGCCGAGGTGGCCGAGACCGAGATCGACAAACGCCTCCCCCGCACGGGGCTCGAGACAGATTCGCGTGCCCTGGCCCTGGTCATCGAGACCGCCGACGGCCTCGATTCGCTCGAGGGGTCACGAGTCATCGGCGATATCGCGATCTGGCTCGCCGACGACAGCGAGGAGAAGGCCGAGGTCGGGTGGATCCTCGATCCGGCCGCCGCCGGTCACGGCTTCGCCACCGAAGCGGCCATCGCGGTCCTCAACCTCGCCTTCGACCATTACGGACTCCACCGGGTGTTCGCGCAGATGGATGCCCGAAACACCGCCTCGGCGAAACTGGCTCAGAGGATCGGCATGCGACAGGAAGCGCACCTGCGCAGGGACTGGTGGTCGAAAGGCGAATGGACCGACACCCTCGTCTTCGGAATGCTCTCAAGCGATCGGCAGACGGCCTGAGTGCACCGAGAGCGTCACCTCCGGTCCGAGGACTTCGCCGGCACCGGCTGTCCGACTCGAGTTTCTGAGATCTCTGACTCTTTGCTCCAGGGCGCGTACTCTGCGGCCCTCTCGGTGTGAGAATCTGAGGTGGCCGTGAAGCCTGGCCCGTCGATCGAACGGGCAGGTGGCCACGGGCAGTCGAGAGAAGAGGACAGCAGACACCGATGGCTCCAGCCGACAAGGATCGCAGCGAGGCAGTGCCCACGGATGAACACACCGACGGCGGCAGAGAGAACGTCGGTCTGCGCAGAGGCCTGACTGCCCGCCACATCAGATTCATGGCCCTCGGCTCAGCCATCGGCACGGGGCTCTTCATGGGCTCCTCGGAGTCGATCCAGTCCGCCGGCCCGGCAGTGCTCCTCGCCTACATCATCGGCGGCGCCGCCGTCTTCATGGTGATGCGCGCCCTCGGCGAATTGGTCGTCCGGCACCCCGTCTCGGGCTCCTTCGGCCAGTATGCCTCTCACTATCTTCACCCCTTCGCCGGCTTCCTCGTCGGGTGGACCTTCGCCTTCGAGATGATCCTCGTCGCCGTCTTCGACGCCACAGCGATCGGCGTGTACATGGGGTTCTGGTACCCCGACGTGCCGCGGTGGATCTGGGTGCTGGCCGTCGTCTTCTTCATCGCCGCGATCAACATGATCGGCGTCAAGATCTTCGGTGAGCTGGAATTCTGGTTCGCGCTGATCAAGATCATCGCGATCATCGTCCTCATCGCCGCCGGCGTGGCCATCATCGTCTTCGGCTTCGGCATCGCCGACCACGACCAGATGGGACCGCAGGCACTGGTCGATCATGGCGGTTTCCTCCCGCACGGGTTCTGGGGGCTGCTCTCATCATTCACCATCGTGATGTTCGCTTTCGGAGGCGTCGAGATCATCGGAGTCACCGCCGGTGAGGCGCAGAACCCGAAGCGGGTGATCCCCGCCGCCATCAACTCGGTGCCGGTGCGCATTCTCCTCTTCTACGTGCTCACCCTCGGCGTGATCATGTGCATCCTGCCGTGGAACCAGATCACGTCGGAGACCAGTCCCTTCGTCGCGATCTTCGACTCCGTCGGTTTCACAGCAGCGGCGGCCATCCTCCAGGTCGTTCTCATCACTGCCGCCCTGTCGGCCATCAATGCCGATGTCTTCGGTGCCGGTCGGATGCTCCACGGTCTGGCCGAACAAGGTCAGGCACCGCGATCGTTCGCCCGCACCTCTCGCAACGGCGTGCCCGTGATGACGGTGATCACGATGATCGTCGCACTGCTGGTCGGCGTGGCCCTCAACTACCTCTATCCCGACCAGGCACTGTTCCTGCTCGGAGCACTGGCCACCTTCGCGACGCTGCTGGTGTGGCTGATCATCCTCGCCGCTCACCTGCGGATGAAGCGCGTGATCGCCCAGGAGAACCGCCTGCCCAGCGAATTTCCCATCCCCCTGTGGCCGCTCGGCTCGTGGATCACCGTGGCGTTCATCGTCTTCGTCGTCGTCATGGTCGGCATCGTCCCCGACTCACGTCCGGCCCTCTGGGTCGGCCTGCTGTGGGTGGCTGCGCTGGGGCTGTGCTACCTCGCCTTCATCCGCGGCGAGGGTCGCCGACACTACGAACTCAGCGACCGCACCGAACCGATCACGGCGTCCGACGGCGCAGAGTGAGCGACCCGACGATGATCGCACCGACGATCCAGCAGGCGATGAAGAGCACCCGCAGCCAGATGTAGGCATCATCCTCACCGCCGGTCGAAACCGCATTCAGCGCATCGATCGCGTGCGACAGCGGCAGCCAGTCACCGATGGTCTCGAGCACCTCGGGCAGCTGGTCGCGCGGGAGGAAGATCCCGCCGAGCAGGATCTGCGGGAAGACGAAGACGGGCATGAACTGCACGACCTGGAACTCCGTGCGGGCGAACGCGTTGGCCAACAGTCCCAAGGCCGTCCCCAGCAGAGCATCGGCGATCGCGACGACGAAGAGCAGCCCGACCGAACCTTCGATCTCGAGTCCGCAGATCATGGTCGCATATCCGACGGCCACTGCCGTCTGCACAATGGCGAGCAGACCGAACGCCAGAGTGTAGCCGAGGATGAAGTCCCCGCGGCCCAAAGGCATCGACAGAAGCCGTTCAAGGGTTCCGCTGCGGCGTTCGCGCAGGGTCGCGATGCTCGTCACGAGGAACATGACGATGAACGGGAAGAGCGCAAGCATCGCCGGCCCGATCGTTGAGAACACCTCGGTCTCGTCGAAGATCCAGGCCACGAGACCGATGAGCAGGCTGGGCACGATGAGCAGCAGAGCGATCGTGCGCGGGTCGTTGCGGATCTGGACGAGGACGCGTCCCGTCGTCGCCAGGGTGCGCAGCGGGTTCATCGCCGCCCTCCTGCCTTCGCGCCATGTCCCCGGCCGGTGCGACCTCGGCCCTCTCGCGAGAGCAGACGAGTGCCGGAACCGCCCCCGCGCCCAGAGGCACCCGGTGCCGATATGTCCTTGTCGATGATGCGGAGGAAGGCGTCCTCCGCCGAGGCGGCCCCCGTGCCGGCGAGCAGATCGTGCGGAGTCGTATCGGCGATGATCGCGCCCTCCCGCATGAGCAGCAGTCGATCGCAGCGCGTCGCCTCGTCCATGACATGACTCGAGACCAGCAGCGTCGTCCCTTCCTCGGCGAGCCTACGGAAGAGCTCCCACAGATCGGCGCGCAGCAGCGGATCGAGTCCCACGGTCGGTTCGTCGAGAACGAGCAGATCCGGAGAACCGAGCATCGCCGCGGCCAGAGACACCCGGTTGGCCTGCCCGCCCGACAGCGTGCGGGCGATCTGATCGGCCTGGCCGGTGAGGTCGGTGCGTTCGAGCACGCGATCGACCTCGGATTTCGGCGCTCCCTGCACACGTGCGAAGTAGCGCAGGTTCGCCCGCACACTCAGATCGTCGTAGATGCTGGCCGCCTGAGTCATGTAGCCGACCCGGTGGCGCAGCGCAGCGGACCCGGCCGGACGGCCCAGCACGTCCATCTTCCCGCCGGAGACGATCTGGACACCGACGATGGCGCGCATGAGCGTCGTCTTCCCGCTGCCGCTGGGTCCGAGGAGCCCGACGATCGCTCCGCGGGGCACGTCAAGGTCAAGGGCGTCGATGACGGTCTTGCGACCGCGGCGGACCGTGAGACTGCGCACCTCGACCGAATTGTTCATCATCTGTTGAATGAGACACCCGGAGCCGTCTGAGGTCAACAGTTCGAACAGTCACTGGTGCCGCACCCGGGGTGCGTCTGGCGCAGGGGACACCGGGCCCGAATCCACGACGTGCCCCGGAGTATCGTGAGACCGAGCCCCGAAAGGTCTGCACAACGATCCGCCGGCACCGGCAAAGGTCTGGGAAACGGGCCTCTGTGTGGTCAGAACCGCCTCGGCGAGGGGCCTAGCGTGGGTGTAGCAGCAATCGGATGAAAGGTTCCACGATTCACATGTTCAGGCAGTCGTCGAAGTTGGCCAATGTCCTCTATGACATTCGGGGACCCGTTCTCGAAGAGGCCCAGGCGATGGAAGCCGCCGGTCACACGATCCTCAAGCTCAACATCGGCAACCCCGCTCCGTTCGGCTTCGAAGCCCCCGAGGCGATCGTCCAGGACATCTCAGCGAACCTTCCGGTCACGCAGGGCTATTCGGATTCGCGGGGAATCCTCTCCGCCCGCCGCGCTGTCGTCCAGTACTACGAGACCCGCGGCATCCACAATCTCAGCACCGATGAGGTCTTCCTCGGCAACGGCGTCAGCGAGCTCATCACTCTGAGCCTGCAGGCTCTATGCAATCCCGAGGACGAGATCCTCGTGCCCGGACCCGACTACCCGCTGTGGACCGCCTCGGTGGCACTGTCCGGCGGCACACCGGTCCACTACCGGTGCGCCGAGGAGGACGCCTGGCAGCCGGATCTGGCCGACCTCGAATCCCGCATCACCGAACGCACCCGCGGCATCGTCGTCATCAACCCGAACAATCCGACCGGTGCGGTGTACTCGAAGGAGACGCTGAAGAAGATCGCGGACATCGCCCGCCGTCACGGGCTCATGATCTTCGCCGATGAGATCTACGAGAAGATCACCTACGACGGCGTCGAGCTGGTCAACATGGCCACACTGACCGGTGACGATGTGCTGTGCCTGACCTTCTCGGGACTGTCGAAGGCCTACCGAGTCGCAGGGTACCGCTCCGGCTGGCTCGCGATCACCGGACCGCTGGAGGAGGCACACAGCTACCTCGAGGGGATCAAGCTGCTGGCGAATATGCGCATGTGCTCGAACGTGCCTGCCCAGCATGCCATCCAGGCGGCACTGGGCGGGAAGCAGTCGATCGACGATCTCGTCCTGCCGACCGGTCGCCTCGGTGCGCAGATGCAGGTCGCCCACGAAGGGCTCAACTCGATCGACGGGGTCTCAGCTCACCGGGCCGACGGTGCTCTGTATATGTTCGCGAAGCTCGATGTCGAGAAGTTCGGCATCACCGACGATGAGCAGTTCGCCCTCGATCTGCTGCGCGAGCAGAAGATCCTCGTCTCCCACGGCACGGCCTTCAACTGGCCGAAGCCCGACCACTTCCGTCTGGTCACCCTGCCTTCGGTCGAGGTGCTCAGCGAGGCGATCGAACGGCTCGACACGTTCCTGTCCGGTTACCGTCAGGTCGCGAATTCGACGTGTGAGCTGCCGATCGTGCGGGAACGGACGGAAGCCGGTCACTCGATGCGCACGACCTCGGCCGCGGCGGGTTGAGGCCGCGACCAAGCTCAGTCAGCACTGTCATGGTCACCACCGCCGATCTCGACGAGCTGCGAGTGAACTGAGAGGCACTGAGACAATGAGCCCATGGTGGAGGACACAGGTGGGCGAGTGACCGTTTCCGCAGATTCCGTCGCCGAGGTCATCGGCCGGCTGTCCCGCGGCAATCCCATCGACCGGCGTGCCCTCGAACAGCAGTGCGGTGAGTCGCCTGAGCTCATCGAGGCCCTCGTCGACCTGTCGGCCACGATGACCCGGTGGAAGCAGAAGGACCGCGAACGAGCGGCCCTGCTCGAAAGCGCCTCAGAGCTCATCCGGGTTCGCGACACGACACGGCTGCTCCAGAAGCTCGTCGACCGAGCCCGATCGCTCATCGGATGCGATATCGCCTATCTCTCCCAGTACTATCCGGATACCGATGAGCTGCGCGTCAAGGCCAGTCGAGGAGCCATCTCCTCCCAGCTCACGACCCTGCACGTCCCTCCTGGAATCGGCCTGGCCGGTCGGGTCGTGCGCGACCGGGCCGCCCAGTGGACCTCGAACTACGATGTCACCCAGCTGCCGCACGAGCGACAGGTCGACTCCGCGGTCAGAGCCGAAGGCATGGAGTCGCTCCTCGGGGTGCCGATGGTCGTCGACGGGGAGGTCCTCGGTGCCCTCTTCGCCGCCAACCGCTATGCGCACGAATTCACCACAGATGAGATCACTCTGCTCTCGGCCCTCGCCGACCACGCCTCGGTGGTGCTCAAGACGGCGCGACTCATGGGAGAGCTCGCCGAGGCCGCCCGGAGCTCCGCAGAGGCCGAGGAATCGGCCGCCGCTCAGGCCGCGACGCTGGGACGCCTCGTCGAGGTCGAGGAGCATCTGACTCGACTGGTCCTCCAGGGTCGGGGAGGCTCCGCGGTCACCGACGCCGTCGCCACGATGCTCTGCGCGGAGGTGCTCGTCATCGACAGCGCGCGTCTGAAGTCCCCCGACTTCCCCGATCACGAGCACGTCTTCTCCGACGAGGCGAGCTTCTTCGCCGACCTCGAGGCGGACAGGACCGACATGCTCACTGCGCTGGAGACCAGCAGGGAGACCGGGCGCAGCGCCGAGGTGCCGAGAGCCGAGAACCTGCTCGTCGCCTCGGTGGCCTCACACCGACGTCAGCACAGCGGGCTCTTCGTCCGCTTCCACACCGCCCCCGCCGCCGGCGATGCGAACATCGTCGCTCAGGCCGCGCAGTCGCTGGCCCTCATCCACATGAACGCGCAGGCACGGGCCGACGCCGAGAACCGGGTCAGAGGGGAGCTCGCCGTCGATCTCATCGCCGGGACCCGGTCCCTCGACGAGCTCGAGGCCCGTGCTCGGCTCAACGACTTCAGTCTCGCCGGGCCGTGGCGGATGATGACGATCCAGGCGGGTCCCGGAGTCGACGAGCACCTCGGTGCACGCTTGGCCCGGATCGAACCGCGCATCCTGCTCACCCAGCGCTCCCCCGGCCTCACCGTCCTCATTCCCAGCTCTGTCGCGGATTCTCGCCTGTCCCTGAAGCGGCTCAGCGCAGAGCCGGACGTCCTGGGCGGGTGCCTCGTCGTCGCCTCCGACTCCGACTGCGACCGCTCGCAGCTGGCCGTGGTCGAAGACGAGCTGTGGTCGTGTGTGCGGATCCTCAACTCTCTGGGCATCGACGAGGGGATCCATCCGGCCGCGGACTTCGCTCCCTATACCGCGATGTTCGGCACGGCCCCGGAACAGGTGGGCAGATTCATCGACCGTCTGCTCGGGCCCCTCCGCGATTGGGATCGCAAGCACTCCGCCGAGCTCACCGACACAGTCCGCGTGTACTTCGAGAGCAACGGGAGCATCAGCAGGACCGCTGCCGCACTGTCGGTGCACATCAACACCGTCAAGCAGCGCCTCGAGCGCGTCGATCAGGTCCTCGGCGAGGGGTGGAGAGCCCCGGAGTTCGCCTTCCGTCTGCAAGTGGCGCTGCGTCTGGACCGACTCGCACATCCGAGGTGAGCGCGCTTCGCGCGGCGGGAGGGACTCCACGCGGCGGGAGCGGACTCCACACGATGCGAGCACAGCAGCACCCTGTCCGAAACAGACATGGACAGTCCTGGATTCGGGCCGAAACGGCCATGGTCACTGTCGTGCTGCGATGCTTGACTGTTCTCTGCGGAGGAACTCCGACCGACAGCCGTTGTCGGCCAATGACGACCTGACTGGAGACATACGATGGCAGAGAACAGCCGAATTGCCGATTTCCGAAACATGTCGGTCGGCGAACGCAGGACGGCCGTCGCAGAGACAACCGGGCTCGACACTGAACTGTTCCAGCAGCTCGATGCGAATTCCTTCGGCCCCGAGGATGCGGCCGATCTCAGTGAGAACATCTTCGGAGTGTTCTCGCTTCCTCTCGGCGTGGCCACCAACTTCACGATCAACGGCACCGACGCGCTCGTCCCCATGGCGACCGAAGAGGCATCGGTGATCGCCGCTGCCAGCAATGCTGCACGAATGGCACGCCCGCAGGGCGGCTTCTTCACGAGTTCGAGTGAGCCCATCATGCAGGCGCAGATCCAGCTCATCAATGTGTCGGATCCGCACGCCGCGCGCACCCGAATCCTTGAACGGGAATCGGAGATCATCGACCTGGCCAATGCTCAGGACCCCAAGCTCGTCGAAGTTGGTGGCGGGGTCAAGGGCCTCACGGTTCGTCTCGTCGAAGCACGGACTTCGACCTACGTGCTCGTCCATCTTCTCGTTGATGTGCGAGATGCGATGGGGGCGAATGCTGTGAACACCATGGCCGAAGCGGTTTCCGGCTCCGTCGCAGCCATCGCCGAAGGCGAGGCACTTCTGCGCATCCTCACCAACAAAGCCGACCGTCGACTGTCACGCGCCCGCGCGGTCTTCGACAAGGAGCTGCTCGGCGGTGAAGGCGTCATCGACAACATCCTCCACGCCTACGAACTCGCCGCAGCCGATTCCTATCGTGCCGCCACGCATAACAAGGGCATCATGAACGGCATCTCCGCCGTCGTGCTTGCAACCGGGAACGATACTCGTGCAGTCGAGGCCGGCGCCCATTCCCACGCGGTCGTCGACGGCCGTTACACATCCCTTTCGACCTTCGAGAAGAACGCTGACGGCGACCTGGTCGGGACTCTCGAGATGCCGATGCCCGTTGGGCTCGTCGGAGGAGCCACCAAGGTGCACCCCGCTGCACGCACGGCTCTGCAGATCGCCGAAGTCTCGACGGCCCAAGAACTCGCCGAGATGATCGTCGCCACCGGTTTGGCTCAGAACCTTGCCGCACTGCGAGTGCTCGCCACCGAAGGAGTTCAGCGCGGACATATGTCGCTGCACGCCAAGAACCTCGCCGCCTCTGCCGGAGCGAACGCCGAAGAAGCCGCGATCATCGTGGATCGGCTCATCGAGGAGAAGGCATTCCGCTTCGACCGGGTCCAGTCCATCCTCGAAGAACTCCGATCGGGTGGTTCGCGGTGACGATGGAGCTTCCACAGCAGATCACCCAATCGGACCTGCCGCCCGAAGTCAGCATCTGCGAAGTCAGCCCCCGAGATGGGTTGCAGTCGCAATCACGCATACTTCCTGCAACGGTCCGTCTCGAGCTGATACAGCGTCTTGCCTGTGCGGGCCTGAAGGTCATCGAAGCCGGAAGCTTCGTTTCTCCTCGAGCCGTTCCCCAGATGGCTGATACTCGATCGGTTCTCGACGGGTTGGATGTGGATTCCGACCTCGCTTTCCCGGTTCTCGTCCCGAACCGGAGGGGTCTCGATGATGCCGTGGCGGCCGGAGCCAAAGATGTCGCGGTATTCATCAGCGTCACGGATTCGTTCTCGAGAGCCAATCTGGGCGATTCGCTTCAGGTGACCACCGATCGCAGTCTCGAAACAGCCAGAGCCGCGACTTCCGCGGGTCTTCGCGTGCGGGGGTACCTCTCGATGGTGTTCGGCGATCCCTGGGAGGGGTCGGTCGACCCGGCAGATGTCGCCGCCGCCGCTCGACGGCTGGTCGACGCGGGCTGCTCAACGATCTGCCTGGGCGACACCATCGGGACCGCTACTCCCGGTCATGTGACCGCCGTCCTTGATAGCCTGATCGACGCCGGGATTCCGATCGACCGGGTTGCCCTGCATACCCACAACACCTATGGCCAGGCGCTCGCGAATGTCTACGCTGCGCTCCAGGCCGGAGTACGACAGTTCGATGCATCGGCAGGAGGAATCGGAGGATGTCCATTCGCACGCAGTGCGTCCGGCAATCTCGCCACCGAAGACCTCCTCTGGATGCTCAACGGGCTCGGCATCTCGACCGGAGTCGATATCGAAGCCGTGGCGGCCATCAGTCAGTGGCTGAGCGACGAACTCGGCACCCCGCTCCCATCTGCCACGCCCTCGGCTGTCCTCAGCCGGTAGTCCCACCGTTCACGTTCCCGACAACCGTCGGCCGACAGAAGGCAGGCAATGATGCCGCAATTGCTCGAGGTGTGGAATGACACCGTCGATCCCAAACACCTCACCGGTGGAATAGCCATCGGAGTCGGGATCGCTGTCCCGGCCTACCTAATCGCTGATCAGATCTTTGCTTCCAGAGGTGATGGAACTCTGGGGCACTCGTATGCGCTGCTCGTCGGCATCGTCGGCTGCATCGTCGGTGCAGTGATCGCCGGGTTCCTATTCAAACCGAAGCGCGTGATCACGACTGCCGGCGCCGACACTCGGAATCGCCAGGAGATCATCAACGAGATCGTCGACGAATACGGGGATCTCGGTGACCCACGAGAACTCGGCCCTTCGGTCCAGGAAGAAGTCCGTGCCCTCGGCCTCTTCGACGCTCTTGTCGAAAACCACGAGACGCGAGCTCAGGAGAAGGGCGGGCACAAGTGAGCGCAGAACTCATCGAGCCCATTCTGTGGGCAATCGGGATGGCGGTCCTCGCCGGAGTGCTCTTCACCGGCATCGGGTTGATTTCCGGCACAGATGAAACCGCGATCGTTGCCCCACTGGCGCTGCTGGTGATACTCATCGGCGTTCCTCCGGCCGGCGTCATCGCGTTCTTCCTCGCGGCGATCATCGCCAAACACATCTCCCACGCCGTGCCCACGACGCTGCTCGGCATACCGGGGGATACCACCGCCGTGCCGATGCTGCGCGAAGCTCAACTTCTGCGGTCCCTGGGTGTCCCTCATATCGCATTGCGAAAAGCGATCTCCGGTGGTGTCATCTCGGTTGCGATAGCAGTTCCGCTCTCGATCGTCTTTGCGCTCGTGCTCACCCCCTTCGCCGACGCGATCGGTGCCGCCGCCCCATGGATCTTCATCGCCGCTGCAGTCCTAGTCGCCTACACCTCGAAGGGAAAGCTGGCCGCGGTCGTCGCCCTCATTCCCTTCGTTCTGATCATCGTCGGCCTGCAGGCGTTCATCATGGAGCAGAAGGAAGCGACTTTCACGACTTCGTTCTTCCTCGGCATTGCCACCGGCCCGCTCATCTTCGACCTCCTCTCAGCGCTTTCGCCTGTTGGCCGCCGGGCAATGCGACAGGAGGGAAAGCGGGAGTTCAACCTCGCTCCCGACGTGCGCTCGAGAGACGGCAAGCGTCTGCCCAACCCCTTCAAGACGCTGAGTGGGAAGCAGCTCGCTTACACCAGCGGCTCAGCGGCGATCACCAGTGCCACCTTCGTGTTCTCACCTGTGGCGATGGCCGTGCTCATGGGCGAGATCGTCGGCAGCCGAATCAAGAACGGCTACGAACGTCTGACGACTGTCGTCACTGTCAGGAATGGAACTACGGAGTCGACCTACATCGCGGAGACCCTCATTCCGCTCATCGCAATCGGTCTGCCGCTTTCGCCGATGGCCGCCGGTCCGGCTGCGCCGCTGTTCAACGCTCCGCCGGTGTACACGCTCGACGCCGAGACGGGAGAGACGAACAATCTCCACGACCTGCTCACGACCGGGCAGTTCGCACTCTTCGCCGTGATCGCGGCGATCATCGCCATCGTCATCGCCTACCCCTTCGTCATGACAAACGCCCACCGGGCAGCGACCTGGGTGATGCGATCCGTCTCCCACGAAGCGATCATCGCCGGCTTCGCCTCGCTCATCTGCGTCATCTGCCTCTATGAGGGCGGACTGCTGGCCCTGGGAGTGACGCTCACGGTCGGACTCGTCGGGGGCCTATTCAACCGATTCATCGGCATGCACGCAGGAGTCCAATTCATGGGCTACTACGTCGCCGCCCTCACCGTGCCCGCCCTGCTGGCGCTGTGAAGACCGCGCCTTCCTCTCCTTCCCTCACCGAGGCGGGTCCACCGGTCACCGATATTGGGCGGTGACCCGACGAATGACGGCGACCACCTCGGCGATGGCGGAATCGTGAGCGGCGACGATCGGATCACGGCGGGACGTCGTCCGCGGTTGGGCGGCCCGGGACACGAGAAGCACGTCGCGACGGCAGGCGCTCAGGGGCATCGGGATGATCTCGATGTCCGGGTCGGTCGAGAGTGAGGATTCGGGGATCATCGCCACCGCCAGTCCGGCTGAGATCATCCGATTGATGGCCGCATAGTCGTCCATACGCATCCCCACCCGGGGTTCGAACCCGGCAGCGACGCAGAAGGAGCGGACCACCTCGTCGATGGCGTCACCCGGGTCGATGCTGAAGGCCCAGGTCTGGGACACCAGGGCCGTGAGATCGGGCAGACCGTTGTCATCGACGGCGATGGCACCGATGGATTTCGGCACGCACAGGCTCAGCTGCTCCGAATAGAGGGGACGGGCGGAGAGCGATACGGGGATCCACGTCTTGTCGATGTCGGTGGAGACCAGCAGCGCGAGGTCGAGGTCACCGGCCTCGAGCCGCGAGACGAGTTCCGCGTGCTCGTCCATCGTCACGTCCAGAGCCGCGGTCGGAGCCTCGGGGTGAGTGCCCTGGGTTCCTCCGTCGGCTCCGGCCACCGCCTCGTCGCGGGTCTGCCAACGAGGCCGTTTCTGCAGGTCATGGTAGAGCGGCGGGATCAGCCTGGCGCCGACTGTGGGCACCGCCCCGATCTTGACCGGCACTGCTTGGGACTCCCTCCACAGGGCCACTTCGGTGCCGAGGCGATCGCACAGTCCGAGGATCTCCGTCGCCCGCGCCACGACGAGGCTGCCCACTGCGGTCGGATGCGAACCGCGGGGACTGCGCACGATGAGCGTCGATCCCAACGTCCGCTCGAGATTGCGCAGGTGATGGTTGACCGTCGGTTGGCTCCAGGCCAGGGCAGCGGCCGCAGCCGCCACTGAGCCGGAATCGGCGATGGCACGGAGAGCCACGAGTCCTCTTGTATCCAGTGGATCCATCATTCTCCCGCAAACAGCTCAATAGTGTGTATAGAGCAGTTTAGGAAAGTTGCTATTCTCCCGGCAAGGGTCGGCTTCCTACTCTGGGACTATGACCGTCCAACATGATTCCCCCATGTCCCCGGCTCCGGAAGCGTCGTCGACCCCCATCGGCCCAGCGAACCCGGAACAGGCCCGCGCGCCCTACGCCGAGGCCCTGGCACAGGCAGCGAATCGCGATTCGCTGTTCCTGTCCACCCCCGGACACGGTGGCACCCGAACGGGAATCTCTGCCGGTCAAGCCGAATTCTTCGGCGAGCACACCCTCTCCCTGGACATCCCCCCACTCTTCGACGGCATCGACCTCGGTGCCGACACCCCGAAGGACGAAGCTCTCGCCCTGGCTGCCGAGGCCTGGGGCGCCAAGCGCACCTGGTTCCTCACCAACGGCTCCTCGCAGGGCAACCGGATGGCCGCACTGGCCATCGGCACCCTCGGCCGCGGAGTCATCACCCAGCGCAGTGCGCATTCGAGCTTCATCGACGGCATCGTGCTGGCCGGCCTCAATCCCGGTTTCGTCTACCCCAATGTCGACGAGGTCAACGGCATCGCCCATGGCGTGACCCCCGATTCGCTGCGCCGGGCGATCCGCAACCACCCCGATGAGGTCAGCGCCGTCTACCTCGTGACCCCGAGCTACTTCGGTGCCGTGGCCGATGTCGAATCCCTCGCCGAGGTGGCCCATGAAGCCGGTGCCGCACTCATCGTCGATGCCGCGTGGGGCGCCCACTTCGGGTTCCACTCGGACCTGCCGGCGTCCCCGGTGACCCTTGGTGCCGATATCGTCATCATGAGCACTCACAAGCTCGCCGGTTCACTCACCCAATCCGCGCTCCTTCACCTCGGCGACACCGAATTCGCCGATCGGCTCGAACCGGCGCTGGCCCGAGCGTTCATGATGACCGCTTCGACGAGCGAGAACGCGCATCTGATGGCCTCGATCGACCTGGCGCGCCGTGAGCTCATGACCTCGACCGAGGCGATCACGGAGTCGCTGGAGAACATCCGCCACATCCGCGCGCAGATCGAGGCGACCGACCGCTATCACCTGCTGTCCGGCGAGTTCCTCGGCCACCCCGACGTCGTCGACATCGACCCGTTCCGCCTGCCCATCGACATCACCGCCACCGGCCTCGACGGACACACCGTCCGCAAACGCCTGGCCGAAGAGTTCGACATCTTCCCCGAGATGTCGACAGCGACGACTCTCGTCGCTCTCATCGGCATCGGCAAGTCCCCGAACATCGGCCGCCTCATCGATGCCCTGGAGACACTGCGCATCGAAACCGCGGACGCCGGCACGGCCGTCGGCGACGGACGAGTCTCCGTGCGCACGGCACTGCCTCCGCTGCCGACAGCCGGCCGGTTGGCGATGACGCCGCGTGAAGCATTCTTCGCTGACTCCGAACTCGTCTCAGCCGCCGAAGCCGTCGGACGAGTGAGTGTGAGTTCGCTGGCTGCCTATCCTCCCGGCATTCCGAATGTCCTGCCCGGCGAGGAGATCACCGTCGAGACCATCGGCTTCCTCCAGGCCGTGGCAGCGAGCCCCTCCGGTCACGTCCGCGGTGCCGTCGACCCCGGTCTCGAGACCTATCGCGTCATCAGGAACTGATCTGCGCGCAGTCACCGTCCGCACCGTGCTCGTCGGCCTCAGCCGACAACGCCACTGGACAATTGACCCTGCGAATTAAGTTATATCTTTTTTGCGTATTTTCTGGACCACTGGACAGATTTCAACGAACACTTCTGCCATCGGACACATCTGCCGTGAACTGTGTCACAATTTTTATTGACATGCCTTTCGTGCCGCGTAAGGATGTTCTGCATTGTCGAAATCCGACAGCAACTGCCGCGCAGAGTTCGCACCATTCCGGCGACTCGGCCCTGCAACTTGCCTAGCAGCAGCTGAAACGAGGAACCTCTGATGCCAGAAGGCCACGACAGATTCGCGCAGAAGGACAAGAAGCCGTCGCGCAAGGAACGGCGTGCAATCAAGAAGCAGAGACGGTTCGAAGCCGATGACTGCATCGTCGTCGAAACCAAATCGATCCGCACCGCCATCGGCGGGACCACGGTCGGCAACTTCATGGAATGGTTCGACTTCGGCGTCTACGGCTACCTCGCTTTGACGGCTCATCCGATTCCAGGGTGTAGTCGCGGTCTGAAGCCGCCGGTCTCGAGCAGGGACCTGGCGATGTAGTTGGTGAGGTTGCGGAACCCGAGGGCTGAGCCGCGGAGGTGTTCGAGCCGGCCGTTGATCGCCTCCGTAGGCCCGTTGCTGGTGCCGGGGCGGTCGAAGTAGGCCAGCACGTCGGCGGCCCGCTTCTTCAACGTCCGGCCCAGCGTGATGACCTCGATCAGCGCGGCCGGGACGCCGTCGCTGACCGACTCGATCAGCTTGGTCATGAGCTCGCGGCCCTGGCGTCGGTCCTCGTGGCGGTAGGCCGCGATCATCCGCTGATAGATCCCCCAGGTCGCCTCGACCTGCACGTGCTCATCACCGGCGAACAGTGCCCGTAGTCGGCTGGCCTGCTTGTCAGTGAGCAGCCCAGCACCGGTGTGCAGCGTTCGCCGTGCGGAGTAGAGCGGGTCACCCTTGTGGCCGCGGTGACCGTGGATGGCCTGCTGGACCCGGCGTCGACACCGGTCCAACGCGTCGCCGGCCAACCGGACCACGTGGAAGGGATCCATGACCGCGACAGCGTCGGGGAGCTCCTCGGTGGTGGCGGTCTTGAAGCCGCTGAACCCGTCCATCGCGACGACTTCCACGCCGTCACGCCAGGTGTCGCTCCGGGTGGCGAGCCAGGTCTTGAACACCTGCTTCGAGCGACCCTCGACCATGTCTAGGAGCCGTGCCGGGCCGGTGCCATCACGGATCGGGGTGAGGTCGATGATCACGGTGACGTACTTGTCGCCACGCCTGGTGTGGCGCCACACGTGTTCATCGACGCCAACGACTCGGACACCCTCGAACCGTGCCGGGTCGTCGATCAGGACCCGCTTGCCCTCGGCCACGACGGCGTCGTTAGCGGTGTCCCAGGCAACCCCGAGACCCTCGGCGACCCGGGCGACGGTGAGGTGAGCGATCACGATCCCCTCAAGTGCCCACCGCAGCCCGCGACGCGAGAGCTTCGCCCGAGGTTCGGCCGCCCGGGAGGTGTCTTGGCGCCACACGTGCCCGCAGCCAGCGCATCGGTAGCGGCGGATGGTGAGCAGCAGCGTGGTAGGTCGCCAGCCGAGTGGTTCGTGGGCCAGCTGCCTGGTGACCGTGTCCCGCGGGGTTCCTTCGCAGCCGCATCGGCGGCACCACTGGTCGGCTTCGGCGACCCGGCACGCGACGACCGCACGGTCGGACTCGAGGCGTTGGCCGGTGACGACGAGGCCGAGCTCGTCGAGTCGGCAGAAGGTGGTCAGATCTGGGTGGGCGAACGCGCGTGAGCGGTCGCCGGCGGTAGCGTCGGGCACGTCGAGGTCTTTCAGGATGAGCGTGTAGGAGCCTTCATCCTCGGGAGACCTCGACGTCTATCCCGGGACCGCCACGCCAACGCCTGCTACACCCACAACCGGGATGAGCCCCTATGGCGCTTCACAACCGTGGTACACGAGAGCACGCATGGTGCGGCTCCTTCGGTGGGTGGGCTGCCGGCCGGGGGCCGGGTTCGGTGCGGGTCGGTCTCAGAAGGCGCTGGCGGCGGCTTCGGCGACGGCCTGGTCTTGGTCACCGGTTCCTCCGCTGACGCCGACGGCGCCGACGACCTGGCCGTCGCGCTCGAGCGGGATGCCACCGGCGAAGATCATCACCCGACCGTCGTTGGAGGCGTGGATGCCGTAGAACTGCTCACCGGGTTGGGCGAGGTCGCCGAGGTCTTTGGTGGCTGTGTCGAACGCGCGGGCCGTGAAGGCTTTGTTGATCGAGATGTCGATGCTGCCCAGCCACGCTCCGTCCATCCGTACGTGAGCGACGAGATTGCCGCCGGCATCGACGACGGCGATGTTACTGGGCTGACCCTGCGTGCTGGATTCAGCTTCTGCTGCCGCGATGACACGTTTGGCGTCGTCCAACGACAATGTAGGAATTGATAGCATCAATTGCTCCTTCGAATGTGGCGTGCGCTTTGTGGCTCGAGCCGCTCCAGAGCCGCCCGTTGGTTTGCCTGTTGAGTTTGTGACCGACAGCGCTCGTGTTGTGGTTCGCGTTGCGAACGTGCGTGAGCGGACTACGGGAGCTTGGACGCGAGGACGTCGGCCGGCAGGATCTCGGGTGCTGCGCTGAGGAGGTGCTGGTTGGCCGTCAGGGCTGCGACGATGGCGCCGTTGGCGTGGGCGTCGCGAGCGGCCTCGTCGTGGAATGCATCGAAGATCCAGAAGGTGTCGGCGTGGGTCCTGACCGCGAACCAGACAATCGTTCCTACTTCTTCGTTGGCGAGTGCGACAGCGCCGGCGAGCAGATCGGCGAGCGCGTCGTGCTGTCCATCGGCCGCGACGATCTTGGCGACGAAGGCATACGGAAGTGATGCGGGTGTTGACATGAGGGACTCTCCTTGAAGTCGTGATTCTTCGTGTGACGAGTTCAGCGTATGACGAGCGAGGGCCGGTGGGTAGTGGCGTATACGGCAGTATTGCTATTGTTTACGTCATGCGTATCGGACTGATCGCGATCGACGGCTGCTTCGGTTCGGCTATCGCGTCGATCATCGACATCGTGCGGGTAGCCGACGGAGCCCGCGGTGATGTCGACCCGCGGATCGACCCGATCGAACTCGCCATCCTCGGACCGAAACGGCGAGTGACCACGACGGCATCGATGACCCTGTCGGTGGACCACCCGCTGTCGGAGTCCGCAGAGTTCGACGTGGTCGTCGTCCCTGCGCTTGGAACCCTTACGGCCGCCGCTACCAACGACGCCCTCCAGAGCCGAGATGCTCGTTCGGTCATCGCCTCGCTCGGGCGCCTCGACGAGGCGACCACCCGGATCGCCGCGGCGTGCACCGGCGTGTTCGCTGTCGCCGAGACCGGACGGATGCATCATCGGCGGGCGACGACCAGCTGGTTCCTGGGGCCGGAGTTCCTGAAGCGCTATCCGAGCGTCGCCCTCGATCTCGACACCATGGTCGTGGTCGACGGGAACCTCGTCACCGCCGGCGCCGCGTTCGCCCACATCGACCTCGCGCTCTCACTCGTGCGATCGATCAGCCCCGACCTGGCCCAACATGTCGCCAAGCTCCTCATCATCGACGAGCGTCCGTCGCAGGCGGCCTTCGTCGCCTACGAAAATCTCCGGCACGAGGACTCGATCGTCGTCGAGTTCGAACGCTTCGTGCGCGCCCGACTGGACGAACCGTTCAACGTCGCCTTCGTCGCGCAGTCGCTCGGCACCAGCCGGCGCACCCTCGAACGACGAGTCCGTGCGGCGCTCAACCTCACTCCGCTCGGGTTCGTCCAACGGCTTCGCATCGAACGAGCTCGGCACCTCTCAGCAACCACGGATCTCACCTCCGCCGAGATCGCGCTACGGGTCGGCTACGCGAACGCCGAGACTCTGCGCTCCCTCCTGCGTAGGGAGCGACGCCGTTCCTGACCTATCGCCATGCCTGTAGCCGGTGTGCTAGTGCTCGACTGGAACCACCTCTCAGCACGTCGCGTCGACGCTACTGCGTCGCCCCTGGACGACCCACTCGACACGCCCGCAGCACAGGCCATGTGACGTGTCCCGGCTTCCCGGACGGTCGGGGTCGGGTGGCTGTGATGTGTCGCTGCGTTCTCGTCGAGGGGGTCAGCAGACTCGATCAGGGTCGATTGGGATGAGACGCGAAGGCGGTCAGGTCAGGGCGGCCGAAGCCGGCCGGCGGGGTAGCGTCGGTCACGTCGAGGTCTTTCGGATGGATGGCGTAGGAACCTCCATCGTCGGGAGACCTCGACGTCTATCTGCGGACCGACGCGCCCGGCCGACCTACACCCTCATCTGGGAAGAGCCGCTTTGACTATGAGGACCGTCTTCACCGAAGGCATGGACGAGCAGATGGGCCTGCTCGTCACTTTGTTCGGCTTCGCGGTCTCGTTCCTCGTTCGTCCTCTTGGCGGCATGGTGCTCGGACCACTCGGCGACAAGATCGGTCGCCAGAAGGTCCTCTTCTTCACGATGGCCACGATGGCCACCGCCACGGCACTGATCGGCGCGCTGCCCACCGCGGCCCAGGTCGGTCTATGGGTCATCATCCCGCTCTACCTGCTCAAGATGATCCAGGGCTTCTCCACCGGCGGCGAATACGCCGGTGCCACCACCTACGTCTCCGAGTTCGCCCCGGACAAGTCTCGCGGCTACTGGGCGTCGTGGCTCGATGTCGGCTCCTACCTCGGATTCGCCGCCGGCGCCGGCACCGTGGCCATCACGACCGTCGTCACCACGTCCATCAACGGCGAGAACGCCATGCTCGACGGCGGCTGGAGGATCCCGTTCCTCATCGCCATCCCGCTCGGCGCCGTCGCCATCTGGTTCCGCCTGAAGATCCCCGAGACCCCAAGCTTCGAGTCGAGCGAAGAAGCCGGCCGCGACATCAAGGTCAAGGACGACAAGTACGCTCGCCACGGGCTCATCGGCGTCGTTCGCCACTTCTGGAAAGAGATCCTCATCGGCATCGCCGTCGTCGCAGGATCGCAGACTGTCGGCTATGCGCTCACGAGCTTCATGCCCACCTACTTGGAAGAGACCGTCAAGGTCTCGAACGTCCAGGCAGCTGCGGCCACGATCCCGGTCCTCGTCGTCATGTCTGCCTGCCTGCCGCTCATCGGCAAGCTCTCAGACAGACTGGGACGCAAGTTCGTCTTCATGGCGGCCGCGATCATGACGATCATCCTCATCATTCCCGCCTTCGCCGTCATGCAGATCGGTGAGATGTGGGCGGTGATGGTCGCTCTGTTCATGGTCGCCCTGCCAGCCGGGTTCTACATCGCCTGCCTGGCCTCGACGCTGCCCGCCCTTTTCCCGACCGCATCTCGCTACGGCGCGATGGGCCTGACGTTCAACCTCGGTGTCTCCCTGTTCGGCGGCACCACGCCGCTGGTCGCCCAGGCACTCATCGACGCCACCGGCAACTCGTTCATGCCCGCGTTCTACATCCTGTTCTTCTCGGTCGTCGCGCTCGTCGCCGTGCTCCTCATGAAGGAATCCGCGCACAAACCGCTGCCGGGGTCGTTCCCGACCGTCTCCACCCATGAGGAGGCCGAAGAGCTGGCTCGGACCCAGGCGGAGAACCCGGATATGGACATCGAGGCGATGCCGATCGTCGACATCGACCCCGACAAGGCACCTGCCTGATCGAGATCCACACGCGATCGGGTACTCGATCTGATCACAGACAGCGACACCGGGCCGTCCCGACAGGGGCGACCCGGTGTCGCTTTACTCCCGTGCCGATTCCACCTGACACGGCAAGGTAGAGTCCGGGTGAGCGGGGAAGCGCTTGAAGAAGTAGAGGTTCGACGTCACGAGTTCGGCCGCCTCGGCGGAATCGCCCGCCTCGATGAGGTCGACGATCCTCGGCAGCTCACGGGCGGAGTCGACGGTAATGGTCCCGATCTG
The DNA here is from genome assembly GCF_051351055.1 of Brevibacterium sp. FAM 27836. Lineage (NCBI taxonomy): Bacteria > Bacillati > Actinomycetota > Actinomycetes > Micrococcales > Brevibacteriaceae > Brevibacterium > Brevibacterium sp. FAM 27836. Next base: position 1,937,011 of record NZ_CP195711.1, on the reverse strand, counting down.
GTCCTGGTGTCGGTAGAGGCGCGACTGATCACGCAGTCGCAGGCTGATCGCGGCTGCGCGCGCACCGAGCCCGTGTTCGAGCAGAGCTTCGTGGAATCGGCGATCCTGGGTGTAGAACTCGGCGATCTCACCGCTCTCGGCCGCCGCCACGGTCGCCTCGGCGAGTTCGCGCAGACGGTTGACCGCGCCGGCTTTCGCCGTTGATTCGGCGAGCTCGCGGGCGGCCGGAACAGCGAGGAGGACACGGATGCGGATGATCTCCTCAAGGTCCGCCTCGGTGACGGGGACGAGACGGAAGCCCCGATTGGGCACAGCCTCGACCGTTCCTTCGGTCACGAGCGCCATCATCGCCTCACGAACGGGACTGAGAGAGATGCCAAGCTGCTTGGCCAGCCGGGCGGCCGAATAGATCCGGTCTTCGGCGAGCTCACCGGAGATGATGGCATCGCGAATGATCGCCAGCGCCTGCTCGCGCAGCGACTCGGTCTGCGGTCTCATTCGCTCCATCACGTTTCCCTCCCTCACCTCACTGTGCACAATCGGCTTCCATCGGCTATTGACAGCATAACCGCGAGATCGCACGATAGAGGCAGGTAATCGGTAACCGATTACCCAGTGTCGCTCCCCTGTCGGAGCCGTTCCTGCAACGAAGGAGGAACCCATGACCGCCGATCCCCAGCTCGGCACGTCCGCCGATCCGCTGCTCCAGCCCTTCGACCTCGGAGGCCTGACCCTGCGCAACCGCATCGTCTCGACTTCGCATGAGCCCGCTTACACCGAGCTCGGCATGCCGAAGGACCGTTACCGGCTCTATCACCGGGAGAAGGCTCGCGGCGGAGTCGGGCTGACGATGATCGGCGGCTCGGCCGTCGTGTCCAAGGATTCCCCGGCCGCCTTCGGCAACATCGATCTGTCCACCGACGAGGTGGTGCCCTGGCTCTCAGCGATCGCCGAAGACTGCCACGACGAGGGCGCAGCGGTCATGATTCAGACGACCCACTTGGGGCATCGCTCTTCGAACTTCGCGGGTGACTGGCTGCCCCTGGTTTCGACTTCGCGAACGAAAGAGGCAGCGCACCGTTCGTTCACGAAGGCCATGGAAGACTTCGACATGGATCGCATCGTCGCCGACTTCGCCGCCGCGGCCGCCCGCGTCGCCGCCGCCGGTCTCGACGGCCTCGAGGTCATGCACGCCGGGCACCTGCTCGACGCGTTCCTCGCTCCGTGGCTCAACGACCGCGACGACGAGTACTCCGGTGAACTCGAGAACCTGATGCGGTTCCCGCTGCGCGTCATCGACGCGGTCCGGGCGGCCGTGCCCGAAGACTTCCAGGTCGGCATCCGCATGGCCGTCGACGAACGCCGCGACGATGGCATGGACGAGGCCCGGGCCACCGAGGTCCTCCAGACCTACACCGCGCATGGCATCGACTTCCTCAGCCTCAACGTCGGGCTGATCAGCTCCGACCGGGAACTCGCCGAGGCAATCCCGGGCATGGGCACACCCGCGGCACCGTGGCTCGACACCTGCCGCCGCATCCGGGCCGCGATCGACATCCCGGTCCTCCACGCCGCCCGCATCGCCGATGCCGCGACCGCCCGGTTCGCCCTCGAGGACGGGTGCCTCGACCTCGTCGGTATGACCCGCGCGCAGCTGGCCGATCCGCATCTCGCACGCAAGATCGCCGAGGGGCGGGAGGACGACATCCGCCCCTGCGTGGGCGCGAACATGTGCCTCGACTCGATCTACACCTCAGGCTCGGCGACCTGCATCCATAATCCCGCCACCGGTCGCGAAGCCGAACTGCCGCAAGAGGTCCCCCACGACGCTGAGGCGGCTCCGAAGCATGTCGTCATCCTCGGTGCCGGCCCGGCCGGGCTCGAAGCCGCCCGTGTCGCTGCCGTCCGCGGGCACCGGGTGACGCTGCTCGAGGCCGATGACGCACCCGGCGGGCAGGTGCGCATCGCCGCTCGTTCGCAGCGACGCCGCGACCTCATCGGCATCATCGACTGGCGCGTCCAGCAGTGTAAGAAGCACGGGGTCGATCTGCGGCTGAACACCTTCGCCGAGGCGGACGACATCCTCGCGCTCGACCCCGACGTCGTCATCGTCGCCACCGGAGGGGTTCCTGACGCCGGGTATCCCTTCCGTGAGCAGGGCCCAAGCTTCGACGTCTGGGATGTCATGGACGACCGGCTCAAATCGAAGCAGCGGGTGCTCGTCTTCGACGACCACGGGTTCTACCCTGCCCTCGACGCCGTCGAACGATTGGCTCGGGGAGGTCAGCAGGTCACCTACGTCAGCCCCGAACGCACGATCGGCATCGATGTGGGGTCGATGAACTCCCCCGCCTATCTTCAGGTGTTCTCCGAATTCGGAGTCGAGGTCCGCCTCGGCGAGCGCCTGACGGAGAAACCGCGGATCGAGGGAAAGGAGATCGTGGCGAGGCTGCGCAACGACTATTCGGATCGGGAGACCGAGGTCATCACCGATGCCGTGGTCGTCGATTTCGGGACGACACCGAACGATGAGGTCTACTTCGAGCTCAAATCACAGTCGTCGAATCACGGGGCGACGGACCTTGAGGCGTGGGTGCGGGGACAGCCGCAGCCGGATTCCGGCGCCGACCCGCAGAGCACATCCACCGGCTCCGAGGCGGGGCCGAAGTTCGCGCTCTACCGGATCGGTGACGCCGTCGCCTCCCGCAATGTGCATGCGGCCGTGCTGGAAGGACTGAGAGTGGGAATGGGGCTGTGAGTGGCCCAGTGACGACGATCTGCACAAGCATCGATTTCCATACTGCCGGCGAACCGTTCCGGATCGTCGCCGAACCTCCGGTCGAAGCCCCCGGCGGGAGCGTGGCCGAGCGGCGGGAACTGGCCGTGCCGGGCTCGGAGGTCGATGATCTGCGCAGGCTGCTGTGCTTCGAACCTCGCGGTCATGCGGACATGTACGGCGGCTTCATCACCGCCCCCGATGATGACGGTGCCGATTTCGGGGTCCTCTTCTGGCACAAGGACGGGTTCTCCACGGCCTGCGGCCACGGGACGATGGCGCTCGGGGCGTGGGCGGTGTCGACTGGGCTCGTTGCGGTCAACCCGTCCGGGACTACAACAGTGACGATTGATGTGCCCTCGGGGAGGGTGCAGGCTCATGTGCACACGGACGGCAAGGGACGGGCCGCCGCGGTGGATTTCGTCAATGTGCCCAGCAGGCTCATCGGCACGGACATTTCGGTTCCCACGAGCCGAGGACCGGTGAGCATCGACCTCGCCTGGGGTGGGGCGATCTATGCCCTCGTTGACGGCGCGCAGCTCGGTATGGCGCCACCGGGAGGCTCAGATGACAGCGGAACAGGCGGCGGGAGCAGCGGTGTGGTTCTGTCGGAGAATCTCACCGCGCTCATCGGGCTCGGCCGTGAGATCAAGGCGGGTCTGGCCGGTCGCCCGCAGACCGTGCATCCGGACGACGATCGCCTCTCCGGCGTCTACGGCACGATCTTCGTCGACCGATTCGGGACCGTGCCCGACGGGGCGCTGCACCAGCGCAATGTCACGATCTTCGCCGATGGTCAGGTGGACCGCTCTCCCTGCGGTTCGGGAACAGCGGCTCGTTTGGCCGCTCTCCATGCCACCGGTGAGCTTCGACCCGGGCAGACGCTGGTCCATGAGTCGATCGTCGGCACGCGTTTTCGGGCGAGAGTGCTCGAGGAGACCGCTGACGGCGTCGTTCCGGTCGTCAGCGGCAGTGCTCACCGCGTGGGCACCGCGACCTTCGAGATCGACCCGCTCGATGACCTCGTGCCCGGGTTCGTGCTGCGGTGAGCCGTCCTGGACTACTTCGTCGATTCGAAGTTGAGAACATCCAGCGCCCCGATCTGAATCTCCTCGCGACCTCTGCGCTCAAAACAATGCCTGCTTGACCCGTTGCAGAATCGCTGACCGAGTTATTCGAACCGCCGCCGTGCCAAGACCAATCCTGACCCGAACGTCACGGCAATGCCGAATATCACCCAGGTGACCCAGACTCGTCCAGAAGAAGCATTGTCGAACAGACCGGGCAGCAGCAGTATGAAGATTCCTGAAAACACTGCCAAACCGAATATGAGACCAGCCAGTGCATATGGCTTCGACATATCACCCTCACCCCCAGTTGAAGCTGCCTGCCGTCGTCACGGACTCACCGCCCACGTTCGCGTATCCGCACGCTGCAGAAGCCGCTCTTCTGACCAAAGATCTCGATCGTCAGCAACCTTACCGTCGATGCAGCCGCCGTGCTCGGCATCTCCGGCATCTTGCATGGGCACATGTCAACTGGCGCCGTCGATCACCGCTCGACGACGAGGTCGGTCAAGGGAGTCGAACAGCAGGGCAGGAACTTTCCGGCCGCGATCTCCTTGGGGCGGATCCTTCCGGCATGCTTCATCTCGACCTCAGCGCAAGCAGATGTGCCTACCACTTTGCACAAGGTTTCTAGCACGAGCTTCGTTGACAAATCCTGCGTGAAAGAAGTCAAGCAGGCTTACGAGAAGGTCGGGCAAGAGGCGAGTGCTGACGACCTCGAGATCTGTAAAGGGAATGTGACCGTCGAAGAAGGATCTACTGAGACAGTCGATGTCGGAGAGGCCAAAGCACTCGCTGCTACCCAAGACATGAGCAAGCACGAAACTGCTCAAGTCGTCGAAGCGGCCAAAGCTGGAAAGATCAAGAGCCGGAAATGGAAGCATGCCTACTGGGGTGGCTCCAATTACGAGAAGCATGCTGGCAGAACATACTGGAACGGTTCTCAGGCTTGGGTGAAGAAATATAAAGGTAAGACTGGGTACCACACTTGCCACTCAGAAGGCTCATGGCAGGTCGGCGGCTAAGATTGAATCACTTTTGGAGGCAGTCAGGACGAGACGGATGCAGGTGAAAGACATGGCGACCGAACAGCGTGAGCGATTCATGTCGGCGTCAGAGTGGAAATTCATTGGCTTCCTCGTTCTCGCTTTCTTGCTGACTCCTATCTTTTATGGCCTTCCGCTGCTTAGCCCATTGTTCGCTTTGAGCACGAGCGTCAGGACGCACAGAACGAAAATGGTGTGGCTCTGGGTCGTCGCTTCGCTCCTAGTATTGATGTCGATCGCACCGTTCATCCTCAAACTCGCCAGACTGAGCAACTTCGTCGTTGACTGACGATATGGTGCGTCACCGTTAGTGCACAGTCAGTGCGCGCCCGAATACAGCGAACCTCAACGTAAGCGACCTCAGCAAGATCGACACCCTGCCGACCCTTGCAGCGCTCTGTCGATGCCGACGCGGCACGCTCCACTCCATCACCGTCGAACCCACTACCGACACCAGCACTCTCCGCGTATGCGCCCGCCGCGGCGATGGATCGAAGAACGCGCTGTACGCGAAGATCCAGCAGCAGGTCGCCGACGACGCCCCCATCGTCCCCGTCGCCTACCAGAAGGCGCTGGACGGGGTGAGCAAGGACGTCGTCGGCTTCCGACCCTATGTGCGCGGCACCTACGGCCTCAAGGAGACGAAGCTCAAGCACTGAACGACGGACTCACTCACCTCTCGACGACGAGGTCGGTCAAGGGAGTCGAACAGCAGGGCAGGAACTTTCCGGCCGCGATCTCCTTGGGGCGGATCCCTCCGGCATGCTTCATCTCGACCTCACCGCTGACCAGCACGGACTTGCAGGTTCCGCAGGCGCCTTCCGAGCAGGATGAGGGCACCGACAGTCCAGCGTCCAAAGCGGAGTCAAGGACGGTCGTGGACTCATCGCAGTCGACCACGCGCCCCGAGACCGCGAATTCGACCGCATGGCTCACACCGGTGGGCCCGCATGCGCCGGCCCCGGCTCCCGCGGCCCTCGCCCTCGCTTCGGCCCCGGCCAAACGATCGGCCGGTGAGGTGGCGAAGACGAACGACTCCTCATGCGTCCGAGCCTGCAGCACTCCCGCCTCGGCGAGGAGGGGACGCACCGCGTCCATGTACGGACCTGGGCCGCAGACGAAGGTCTCACGCTCGGCCGCGTCGGGGACGACCTCTGCGAGGGCGGCCGCATCGATCCGCCCGCGCCGACCCGTCCACGTCTCCGTCCCTGCGTCCCGGGAGCAGAGGATGGTCACGCTGACCCCGGCGACCTCGGCGAGCTGTTCGAGTTCGGCACGGAAGATGATGTCGGCCGGCGTCGAGGCACTGTGGACGAAGACGATGTCGGTGCCGAACCCTCCCTGGCGGGCCAGCAGGCTGCGCACCATCGACATGATCGGGGTGATCCCGGAGCCCGCGGAGAGGAAGAGGTGGCGTTCGGCCTGGTGGAACCTCGTGCTGAAAAGCCCGTAGGGCCCGTCGACGTGGAGATGATCGCCGAGCTGAACGCTGTCGTGCAGGTAAGTCGAGACCACTCCCCCGGGCACGCGCTTGACCGTGATGGTGAAGATGTTCGTGCCGAAGGGTGCCGAGGAGATCGAATAGCAGCGCTCACATCCGAGCTCGGGGAAGCGCATCGTCACGTACTGTCCGGGGGCGAAGTCGACAGCGGACATCCACCCCGCCCGCAGCTCGAAGGTCTTCACGTCATGGGTGACCTGAGTGATGCCGGTGACCTCGACGGGTCCAGTGAGCAGTTCCGGATCGAGCGGCTCCGCCACGACGGCCAGCTGGCCGGTCTGGGCGGGCGGGACCGCCGGAGCGGCCAGTCCCGCCTGCACGGGCCAGTCGGCCCATGCCCGCCCGGTCCTCGCGGGCACACGGAAGGTCGCCTTGCCTGCCGGTGATTCTGCCACCGGACCCCCTGCCGAAGTGACCGCCGCAGATGCTGCGTCGACGAGCCTGGAGGCAAGCGTCGAGTGACGGTACCTCATCGCTGCGCCCCCTTCTCCTTGTGCGCCTTGAGCTCCTTATGCACCTTGAGTCGTTCGATGTACCAGGTGACGAAGTCATCCACCTGCGATTCGGTCGGTGCGTACGGGCCGGGTTCATACGCCGGCGACGAGATTCCCAGATGCCCGCGTTCGCAGAAGGTCGCGTCCTGTTCGTTTGTCTTGATCCACACCTTCGTGAGGTTGTCGAGATCGTAGTCGACGCCTTCTTCCGCATCGGCATGGACGAGCCAGGTCGTGCGCACCAGCGTCTTGTCCTCGGCCAGCGGCAGCAGGCTGAACGTCACGACATGGTCGCCCATCGCGTGGAACCACATGTTCGGCTGCACGTGCAGCGAGGCCCGACCGAGGACGAAGGTGTCGAGGTCACCTAATAATTTCGCCGAGGCGGCCGAACCGTCCATCGTGTACGACTCGCCCAACCCGTCGAGAGCGGCCCGTTCGATCCGGAAGCCCGTCGGCCGTCCGCTGAGTTCCTCGACGAGGGCATAGGGCAGTCCATTGCGGTCGCAGTTGGCACGCAGCTGCTCCTCGGCATCGAGGTAGCGTTGGTAGGCCGGCTGCAGACGCTTGGGGATCTCCTCGGGTTCGTAACCGTAGGTGGGAAAGAATGTGCAGGTCAGCTCCGGGTGGCCGGCTTCGCAGTGGTAGCACTCGCGGTTGTTCTCCATGACGAGCTTCCAGTTCGAGTCCTCGATGAGGTCGCTCTGCGCGGCCACCTTCGTCGCGGCGATGTCATGCCCTGCCAGATAGGGTTCGATGACATTGGCCACCTCGTCGATGTCATCGGGAGGGGTGGGGCTGAGGCAGATGAAGATCAGCCCGCCGATGACGCGAACGTTCACCGAGCGCAGCGAGAAGCACGTCCGATCGAAACCAGGAGCCTGGACGCCCGCGGAGATGAGCTCGCCTGCCGGGGTGTAGGTCCACTGGTGGTAGCCGCACACGATGTTGCCCACCGAACCGGACAGGTCGCCCAGCAGCCGAGTGCCCCGGTGACGGCAGACATTGTGGTGGGCGCGGATCTCCTCATCGTCATCGCGGATGACGATGACCGAGTAGGTGCCGATGTCGATCGTGAGGTAGTCACCGGCTTCGGGCACTTCGGCGGTCGAGGCGACGAAGATCCAGGTCGAAGCGAAGATCGCCTCGATGTCGCGTGCGAAGAACTCCGGGCTGATGTAGAACGGCGCCGCCAAGGAGTAGCCGGGTACGCGTTCGTCGATGAGTCGGTCGATGTCGGTCCTGCCGTGCCCGCCCGATCCAGCGGCCATGCCCGGGCCGCTCACTCCGGAATCGGTTCTCTTCTGCTCTGGGGCCAGAGTCAATTCGTCCACCACCTCGTCGTGATCGTCTCGGCCGTTTCTCCTGCCGGCCCCTTCGCCGGCCGCGGCCCCGGAGTCTGTGCTCCTTGCCCCCAGTGTCCGCCAGAGGTTTGCTGAAGAAAAGCGAATCTTCTTCATCCGAAACGTGCAATACTATTGCATGATCGATCCGCGTCTCCACGTCCTTCGGGTCCTCGCCGAAGTCGGCACCCTCACCGAGGCGGCGCACCGCCTCGGGTACACGCCCTCGGCCGTGTCCCACCAGCTGAAGTCCCTGTCGAAAGATCTCGGCGTACGCGTCGTCGAACCTCGCGGCAGGGGCCTCGTCCTCACCCGCGCCGGCCAAGTTCTGCTCGAGCGTTCGCAGGAACTCTTCACCCGGTGGGAGGAGATCCGCGGCGAACTCGACGGTCTCGATTCCGGGCTCGACACGCGGAGCAGGCGGCTGCGTCTGTGCGGGTTCTCCACTGCCGCGGCGACCCTGCTGCCGCCGACCGCCCTGGCGGTGCTGGAACGGTTCCCCGGCGCCGAGGTGACGATCAGCGAAGCCGAACCCCAGGAGTGCTTCGATCTGCTCGTTGCCGATCATGCCGATGTCGCCGTCGTCGTGGCCACCGACCCGCTGCCGCCCCGCGGTGACTCTCGCTTCGAACAGTCCGCGCTCTTCAGCGATCAGCTCGATCTCCTCGTCCCCTCGGGTCATCGCCTGGCGAACCGGGCAGCGGTGCCGCTGAGTGAAGCCGCCGAAGAATCGTGGATCCTCGACCGCCCCGGCTCGCCGTATCACCGCTTGGTGCGCACGGCCTGCGCGGCGGCGGGCTTCCAGCCGGATCACGCCCACCAATCGCGGGAGTGGGAGACCGGCGCGGCCCTGGTCTCGGCGGGGCTCGGCGTCGCACTCATCCCGCGTCTGGCCAGGCTGCCCGACGGATTCGACGTCGTGCGGGTCCCGCTGCGCGGTGACCCCGTCCCCTCGCGAAAGATCCTCACCGGCATCCGATCCGGCTCTGGCACGCAGCCGATCATCGCCGCGGCACTGGCCACCCTCGAGTCGGTGTCCGCCGACGTGGTCCAACGGGCGAAATGACATACTGACCAGGCGCATCGGATACGAGGAGAATCATGGAAACTGGGCAGCTGCGGCGGACGATCGGACTGAGCGAACTCGTCTTCTTCGGTCTCGTCTTCATCGGACCGGCGGCCGCCGTCGGGGTCTTCGGCACCCTCGACGCCCGCTCCGGAGGTGCTGTCGCGCTCGTCTACATCGTCGCCACGGTCGTCATGGCCTTCACCGCGGTCAGCTATATGCGCATGTCACGCGAGGTCCCGCGCGCGGGCACGGTCTTCGCCTACGCCTCGGCGGGCATCGGGAAGCCGGCCGGCTTCATCGCCGGGTGGATGATCCTCCTCGACTATCTCTTCATCCCCTCGGTCGCCTACCTGTTCACCGGAATCGCGCTGAACTCGATCTTCCCGGCATTGCCCGTCTGGGTGTTCGTGGCCGTGGCCGTCGTCCTCACCACCGGCCTCAACCTCGCCGGGGTCAAGATCGCCTCGCGCGTGATCACCGGGGTCGTCCTCGCCGAGGTGGCCGTCCTCGCGCTGGTCCTCGTCCTCGGCATCGCCTATCTGGTCTCGCATGGTCCGACCCGCGGGTGGCTGACCCCGTTGACCGGGGTCGACGCCTTCTCGATGACGGCGGTGCTCGCGGCTGTGTCCGTGGCGGTGCTGTCCTATCTCGGCTTCGATTCGCTCGCGACCTTCTCCGAGGAGGCGAAGGGCGGACCGCGCATCGTCGGACGTGCCACTCTCATCTGCCTGATCCTGGCGGGAGTCCTCTTCGTTGCCCAGACCTGGGTGGGCAGTCTCCTGTCACCGCTGTCACCGGCGGATCTGCAGGCCGATCCCTCGCTGGAAGGCGCCGCGTACTACAACGCGGTCGATGCGACGGTCGGTCCGTGGCTGCACTGGCTGCTCGCCTTGGCCAAGGCCGTCGGCGCGGCGTTCTCCGCGATGATCGGTCAGGCGGCCGGCTCCCGCATCCTCATGGACATGGGCCGGGCTCGGCAGGTCCCGAAATTCCTCGCCGAGGTGGCCCCGAGGACCGGTGTGCCATGGAAGGGCATCCTCGTGGCTGCGGGCGGAAATGTCATCGTGGCCGGGTGGGCGGCGACCCGTGCCGATGGCCTCGACCAGCTCACCTCGATCGTCAACGTCGGAGCGCTGAGCGCGTTCGTGCTTCTTCAGGCCTCGGTGGTCGGCTTCTTCCTCATCAGGAAACAGGGCAGCGAGGCACCGGATCGATTCAAACACGGTGTTGTTCCGATCATCGGTGCCGGACTGCTCATCGCCGTGCTCGTGAGCGCGAATCCTCTGGCGCTCCTCATCGGAGGAATCTGGCTGCTCATCGGCATTGCGGTGTTCGCGGTGAATAACCGGCGGCGAATCCGCGGCTGAGCCGCCTCGGGGAGTGGACCGTCAGTCTTGCAGACGAGTCGTGCCTTCGTGGCCGCCTGAGGTGTTCAGCTGCTTGGCGTAGCAGCTGTCGGGGCCGAGTCCGTTCGACGAGCACCAGGACAGGGCATCATCAGGGTCGTTGTAGCCGATTCCGACGACCGTGACCCAGAAATTGCCTTCCTTGAAGCTTGTGAAGTCACCGCTCCAGACGAGTTTGACGCGAGGAAACTCCTCACGCAGCTCTTGATGCTCGTCGAGGATCGCCTGTTCGTCCCAGGTTCTGCCTTCGGCTTTGAGCCCGACCTTCTTCGAGCTCAGCTGGGGCACCCATTTGCCGTTGAGGTCGTCTGTGGCCTCCTTGCCGTCCGCATCCGCGAGCTGCTTGAGTGCCTTCTTCGGGTCGTCGGGCAGCTGCGTCTCTTCCTCGGTGGGTTCTGGTTCAGCGCTGGCCGAACCGTCACTGCCGGTCTCGTCGGCCGTCGGTTCCTCACTTGCGGCGACGGTGGACTGTTCATCGGAATCGCGTGGGAACAGCGTCGCAGCACCCCAGCCGATGCCCACGCCGAGGACGATGACGATCACGGCGAAGAGGGCGATCATTGGCCCGCGCTTCTTCGGTGCTGCCGCCGGCTGCTGATAAGGGCCCGGTCCCTGCGGATAGGGGTACTGATTCTGCGAGTAGGCCTGTTGACCGTGCGGATGCTGCGGCCCGGCCTGCGGGTGGGCCGGACCGCTCTGCTGGTGAGGGGGTTGGGCCGGCGGGTGCGGCGGATAGGGTGGCTGCCCTTGCGGAGGCGCGCCCCAGCCGGTGTTCCCCTGGGGACGGGGCTGCGACGTCCACTGACTGTCGGACTGGTCGTTGACGTCCCATTCGTTCTCATCCCCGCGCCCGGGAGGGTTCGTACTCATCCGCAACTCCAGATCGATCACGCCGTATTTCAGAAAAAGTCCCGATAGAGAACTTCTCTTGCATTAACAGCCTAATATAAGTTGTGAACTACACATGCTTGACCTGATCAGTTGATTGTTTCGGTTTGAACTACATCGCGGAGCTGTCGAGCAACTGCACTTGAGGACTGGGTATGGACGAGGAATCCGACGAGACGACACCGACCGCCGCCGAGGATCCGAAGGATCGGGATATCGAGGACCAGGAGAGTCCCGAGCCCGGGCCCGAGCCCGAGCCCACGGCCGACGATCGGCCCGATTCCACCGAAGAGACTGCTCGCTGGGCGCCGCCGGAAGACGGGATGCCCGCCTCCCCGCAGACAGTCGACCCCTATCAGCAAGCAGCCGGACCGTACCCTCCAGCCCCCGGTGCCCCTCCGCACGCCGGTGGGCCGCAGGCTCAAGGGTCCGCTTCCCACCAGCAGGGCGCCCACCCTCAAGGCTCGGGTCGCTATCAGCACGATCCCTATCGGCAAGACCCCTATCAGCAGGGGCCGTATCAGCAGGGGCCGTATCAGCAGGGGCCGTATCAGCAAGGACCCTACCAATCCGGTCCCGTGCCGTATCCCGCACCGCCTGGCTACCCAGCACATGTCCCGAAGTCGAAGTTCGCCTCGGCGCTGGCGAAGGGTTCCACGTGGAGAACGGCCCTGATCCCGCCGGGGATCGCCCTCCTCGGCGGCATCATCGTCTCCATCATCCTCACCGTCATCCTCACGTCGATGTCAGAATTCAGCGCTCTGACCGAGGAGACCGGCTTCAACCTCGACAGCCTCAGCTACGCTCTGCCCTTCGTCCTCATGGCACTGTCCCTGTTCGGTTCGGCGGCGCTGCGTCTCGATATCAATGCTCCTGACAGCTTCAACGCCCAGCTGAGCATCTTCACGACCGGGGCGCCCTTGGTCGTGACGATCATCATTGTCGGCCTGCTGTGGTCGATGACGAAGATCAGCGAACGCCGCTCCCCTGCACCCAACCGGGTGTCCACGTGGATCCGCATCGGGGTCTCGACCCTGGCGATGACGCTCGTGCTCTTCCTCCTCCAGGTCATCTTCGCCGCGCGCTTCTCCTCGTTCGAAGAAGACGGTGCGCTCACCTTCTCCTACTCGGCGGTTACCGTCCGGTCGTTCTTCCTGCCCCTGCTCGTCATCCTCATCACGAGCATCGCCGGCCGGATCGCCGGACATTTCAAAGGCACCGAGGCGATCGGCGCACCGTTTCTGCGCTGGGCGGTCCCACCGCTGCTGGTGACCTGGGTCCACCTTGCCCTCTGCACCGCCGTGTTCTCGATCGTCGCGCTCTTCGTCCTGCCGCTGTCCGTCGAGATGCCGGGCCAGCTGGTACCGCTGACATTCATCAACATGGGTCTCATCCTCACCTCGCTGACCCACCTCGGCGGAATCAGCGCCACCGCCCAAGGTGACTTCGGCGTCTACTCGGACACCTTCAGCGAAAGCCTCACCCTGTTCAGCCGCGACGCCCCCGGCCTGCTGTGGCTGGGACTGCTCGTCGTTGCGGTCGCGGTGCTGATCGCGACGGTCGTCGCCACCGTCACCCGACGTCCGGCCTGGACCGTCGTCGAGCAGGACAAGCAGCAGTGGTCGAGTGCCTGGAAGCTGCCGGTGGCGTTCTGCCTCGTGTGGGGTCTGCTGTCGCTGCTGGCGATTCCTGCGCACCTGTCGATGTCCGGATCCGCCGAGGCGGCCATGTACTTCGGCGGTTCCGGTGCTGCCCGTGCCGGAATCGGCCCCCTGGCCTGGACGTTCCTCATCTTCGCCGTCTGGGGTGGGATCATCGAGGTGCTCTCCCGCACCCTCGGTCCACGACTCGCTCTCACCTTCCCGGCCCTGGCCCGGATCGCCGCCGGACGGACCGTGCATCCGCACTGGGGACCGCACCTGGGCATGAGCGAACCGCGTTTCGCCTTCGTTCATCCCGATCTGGCTCAGACAATCGCTCCGACGCCGCCGCCGGTCGCCCCCGGACCCGGCGAAGTCGGGCCACAGGGGCCCGGCGGATATCAGGGTCAGCCCGCATCGCCTGAAGCGTTCGGCTCGCGGGGCCACCTGCAGGGTCCGCAGCAGTTCTCCGCCCCGGTCGGCCCGCAGCAGCATCCGACACCGTCAGACCAGCAGCCTTACGCCTACCCGCAGGGTTCGGTCGGCCAGCAGGCCTATTCGGCGCCACAGGGTTCGGCCGGGCAGCAGTCGCACCCGGTGCCGCAGGGAATGTACGCCGCGCAGCCGTCTGCAGGTCCGGCCAGACCCTTCGACAAGAAGAAGACGACTCTCGTATCGGTCGTGGCCGGAGGGGCCGTCCTCCTCCTCGTCGCCGCGCTCATCGTCGTCACCCAGGTCAATGGGCACATGTTCGGTCCTGAAGCGACAGTGGAGAAGTACTTCGCGGAACTCTCCGACGGAGACGCCGAAGGGGCGCTCAAGGTCGCCGACGTCGATGTTCCACAGGAGTCACGGACCCTGCTGACGAACGATGTGCTCGGCGGATCCAAGGCGCTGCCCGACGATGTCACCGTCGACGATGCCGAGATCTCAGGCGACACGGCGACGGTCGCGGTCACCTATGACGTCGGAGGGTCCAAGGGCCACAGCACCCTGACCTTGCACCGGGCCGGGAAGAAGGCTCTGTTCTTCGACGACTGGACGCTCAAGAGTCCGGATCTGCTCACCCTCACCGTCGACACTCCGGGCCTCAAGAAGGTCAAGGTCAACGGAATCGACGTCGACAGCGACGGGTCGACGCTGTCCCTGCCGGCCTTCCCCGGTCTCTACACGATCGATGTGGCTGAGAAGTCCGACCTCATCACTGCCGACGAGGTCGAGGTGCGAGCGTTCCTCGGTGATGACGCGGACATGGAGGGTGAGGAGACACCGATGCTCGCCGCCCACCCCTCGGACGCGTTCCGCAGTGAGGTCGACAAGCAGGTCAAGACCCTCATCGACAGCTGCGCGAAGAAGACCGTCGCGCAGCCTGACGGGTGCCCGTTCGGCTCCTCGCTGGCGGAGAGCTACGATGCCACCGGCCTCAAGTGGTCGATCTCGTCGTATCCGACGGTGACCGTCGCCGATGACTCCATGGGCGCCGACCAGTATTCGGATCCCGCGGATGCGACCGGTCCGAACGGCGGACCTGCGTGGCTGATCTCCTCGGACACCTCCGGTGAGGCGCTTGTGACCGGCAGCTACGACATGTTCGATGAGTCCGAACCCTTCGATGACACCGTGACCTTCGACCTCACCGGCACGGCTGAGATCGTCGACGACAAGGTCGTCATCACCGTCACCGACGACCCCTGGGACTGGTGACCGACGAACCTCAGTCGACGAATATCGCCGAGGTGTCGCCGATCCTCTCCACCAGCCCTCGTCCTTCCTCGACGTAGGCAGCCCGCTCTCCCTCGGGAACCATCGCCCCGCCGGTGAGCCACACCAGGTGGACGCCCGCCGGAGACTCAGCCGCCGCATCACCCATCCGCCACGGAATGGTCAGCCCGGCGGTTGCCGAGGGTTCGACGTCGATGTCTTCGGTCTCGTGGAGCACACCGACTCCGGCCCGGATGACTTCGTCGGGGACCGCGGCGAAACCGGAGATCAGCGGCCCGATCGTCGGTCCGATGAATCGTGAGGGCCGGGCGACGGCCAGTCCGTCGGCGGCGGTGGCTCCGGAGAGTCCGATGTCCTGAACGGAGATGTCGCTGTGCCGACCGGTGCGCACACCGAGGAACATCGCCGGTGCCTGGCTCGGTTCGACGAAGACACAGTGCACCGCAGTTCCGAAGACGCGCTTGAGCCCGAACGTCACTCCCCCGGGCCCTCCGCCGATTCCGCACGGCAGGTAGACGGTGAGCGGATTCTGCTCATCGATGGTCACTCCGGCGGCGTCGAACTGGCGTCTGATCCGCAGTGCGGCCACCGAGTACCCGGCGAAGAGGCTCACCGAGTCCTCGTCGTCGACGAAGTGGGTGTTCGCGGCGGCTTCCGCCGAGGCGCGTCCGGCCTCCACGGCTTCGACGAAGTCACCGGCGTGTTCGATGACGTCGACTCCGTGGTCGCGCAGCGTCGTCTTCTTCCATTCGCGGGCGTCGGCGGACATGTGCACGGAGGCGGCGAATCCCAGCCGTGCGCTGAGGATTCCGATCGACAGTCCGAGGTTGCCCGTCGAGCCGACGACGATCCGGTGGTCTGCAGCGATCTCCCGGAACTGCGGGCTCGAGTAGGTGGCGGGATCATGAGCGTCGAGGCCGTGATCGGCGGCGACCGCCTCGGCGAATTCGAGCACCTCGTGGAAACCGCCACGCGCCTTGATCGACCCGCTCACCGGCAGAGAGTCATCACGCTTGAGCCACAGCTGACCGGAGAGTTCGGTTCCGAAGAGCGCGTCGAGTCGCTCCTGCGCCGAGGCGGCCCGCACGAGCGGCGATTCGATCAGTCCGCCGCGGGCCTCGGGGAAGGCCGATGCGAGTTCGACGGGGACCGTTGCCGTTTCCGGGAAGGTCTCGGCGAACCAAGGGGCGAAGCGGTCGAACCGGGCCGCCGCGGAATCCATGACGTCGGCGAGATCGGGCAGGGCCGCCTCGGCGGGAGTTCGCCGGACCCATGTGGTCGCCTGGGCTGATGCCAAGGATCGGATGACGTCGTCGTCGCGAAGATCGGTGGGAAGTTGAGTCATGCCCCGATCGTAGCCGGACTTTCGGGCAAGGATCAGACGATCTTCTTCGCATCCTCGAGCACGTCGGCGAGTTCGTTCAGCCAGGTTGCGTAGCCGTCATAGGTGTAGGCGCGTTTGTCGTCCCAGGTGCCCAGCTGTCCGGCCTTGACGGCAGGCAGCCGTCGGTAGACGGGATTGTCCTCGTAGTCGGCCGACGCGTCGTGGACGAGGAGGACGTCGGCCGGGTAGTCGGAGATCTTCTCCCAGGACACTTCAGCCCAGGCGCTGTCGGCCGGGGATTCGGGCCCGACGAGGGTGAGTCCGTCCTCGCTGAGCATCTGCGCGATCCCCAGCGAGGTTGAGGCGTAGTTGATCTCGGCGCTGAAGTTCGCGAGCAGCACGGTCAGCGAATCATTGTCCTCGGCGACGGTGCGGATGCGTTTGCGCGCCTTTTCGAAGGCCTTGCGGTCCTCGGCGACGGCACCGGATTCCGTGTCTTTGCCCAGTGCCTCTGCGATCGCGGCGTATTGGGCGAACATCGCATCCGGACTCTGCTCGCTCAGCTTGACGGGAACGAAGTCGACGAGGTCGTTGACCTGGTCTTTGACCTTGTCGTCCCACCAGGTCCAGCCGTCGCCCTCGTCATTGCCGTAAGCAACGAGGATGTCCGGCTCGGTCAGCGCAAGGGCTTCGATATCGAGTTCCATCTCGGTGCCGACGACCTCGACCCCGGTGGAGTCGAAGGCCTTCCCCGGTGATTCGTTCTGCCCGAATCCGAAGACCGCGACCGGGGTGATCCCGTACTGTGCCAGACCGGCCGCGGAGTAGAAGTCCGCGGCGATGCGCTTGGCCGGACGGTCGAGTTCGATCGTCAGCCCGTCATAGCCCTCGGGCGAGTAGCGGAAGTTCTGTTCCGTGCCGCCGCCTCCGGAGGCCGCAGACGGCGCGTCATCGGTCGTCGAACCGTCGCAGGCGACGAGGGCGAACGGGGCGAGAACGGAGAGGGCAAGAAGCTGACGACGACGCATCGAGAGCCTTTCGGTGAGCGTCCCGGCGAGGACGGATCGGGCACGTCCCCGCGGGGACATTGGACGAGGTGGAACGGTGGAAGTGCTGGTCAGCGCGCTGCTCAGCCGGCCTTGTTGATAAGGCCTGGCGACGCCGGGACCACCGTAACACTATTTGGAAAGGCTAGCCTTACTGAATTAGAGTAGAGCAGTGTTGTGGATGTTCGCACGTCCTCGACAGCTGCACACACGAACGGAACGCGTCCCCGCGGGGACGCACCCAAGACCCTGTGGTCGTGGGATGCGAAGGAGAATCAGTGTCACGAGCCCCCATCGGTGCTTTCGAAGCAGAGGTCGTCGCCGTCGAAGACCTCAGCCCGTCTTTCCGTCGGGTGACATTCGGGGGTGCGGGACTCGAGGAATTCGGTCCGAACACGCACCCTCGTGACCTGCGGATCAAACTCGTCATCCCTCCGGCCGGAGCGGCCACACCGCAGTTCGACCTGCCCGCGTTCCTCACCGAGCAGGAAGCCGCCGGGGTGTCCTGGTACCGGGCCTGGCTGCAAGTCGATCCCGAGGTTCGCGGCGCGATGCGCACCTACACGGTGCGGGACTGGAACGATGCCGACCGCAGACTCGTCATCGACATGGTCCTCCACACCGATGAACACGGTCATTCGGGCCCGGCGGCTCAGTGGGCCGAATCCGCCGAGGTGGGGCACAGTCTCCACATCATCGGCCCCTCCCGTGCCTCGGAGACCCCGTGCGCCGGGATCGAGTTCGCCCCCGGCGATGCCCACCAGATCCTGCTCGCCGGCGACGAGACCGCCGTGCCCGCGATCGCCTCGATCCTCGATTCGCTCAAGGACAGTCAGGCCCAAGGCAAGGCCGTGCTCGAGGTCCCGAGAGCCGAAGACATCATCGACATGACTGCTCCCGCCGGCTTCGAGATCGAATGGCTGCCGCGCGGCAACGCCGATTTCGGACAGCTGCTCGAACCCGCCGTCCGTGAGGCGGTGCGTTCGGAGACCCGGATCCCCGCCGAAATGGGGGCCGGATCGGCAGTGTCGGCCGGCGGGCCACTTGGCCAGGTGCGGGAACTCGATGATGTCAACATCGACGAGGAGATCCTCTGGGATGTTCCCGCGGCCCTCACCGAGGCGGCCCAGGACAGTTCGAGTGCGACGGACAAGGACGCCCGTCCCTTCTATGCCTGGATCGCCGGAGAGGCCGGGCCGGTCAAGCGTCTGCGCCGCTACCTCGTCCAGGAGGTCGGGGTCGACCGCAAGCAGATCGCCTTCATGGGCTACTGGCGGCAGGGCAAGGCCGAGGGCTGAGCACTCGGCCCCTCAGCAGACAGCGCGCTCAGATCTCGGCGAGCATCTTTCCGGGGTTGAGGATGCCCTGCGGGTCGAGGGCGTTCTTCACGGCCAGCTGGATCCGTCGTGATCCTTCGTCGAGTTCGTTCGGCAGCCACGCGCGTTTGAGGAAGCCGACCCCGTGCTCTCCGGTGATCGTTCCACCGAGCTCGAGGCCGACGCGCATGATCTCTTCGAACACCTCTTCGGCCTTCGCCGTCTCGGCCGCATCCGCAGAGTCGAAGAACACCGACGGGTGCATATTGCCGTCACCGGCATGAGCGACGAGCGCGATCTCGAGTCCGGAGGATGCCCGCAGCTCGGCCAGCCGGTCGCAGAATTCGGGAACGGCCGTGCGCGGCAGGCACACATCGTCGAGCAGCTGCCCACCGCCGTGGGCGTTCGCGAACTTCTCGTAGGCCGGCTGGATCATCCGCCTGGCGGTGATGAGGGCCGCGGAGTCCGTCGGGTCGTCGGAGTACGCGACGTCGAGGGCACCGCAGCGCTGAGCCACCTCGGTGAAGGTCGACATCGCGGCTTCCGCATCCGTCGGGTTGTCGTCGACCTGCATGATGAGCATCGCCCCGGCATCGCCGTCGAGACCGAAGTCGCCGTAGTCGTTGAGCATGCGCAGGCTTGCCCCGTCGAGGAACTCGAACAGACTCGGCACCCCTCCTCCGGCCACGAAGTCGGCGACGGTCTGCAGTCCGCTGCGCTCATCGGGGAATGTCGCAATCGCGGTGAACGGATCAGGCAGAGCGGGCACCAGGCGCAGGGTCGCCTCGACGACGATGCCCAAGGTGCCTTCGGAGCCGATGAAGAGGTGGCGCATATCGAGTCCGGCCACGCCCTTCGCCGTCTGCGGGCCGAGCGTCGTGATGCTCCCGTCGGCGAGAACGACCTTGAGCGACCGGACGTAATCCCTGGTCACACCGTATTTCACGCAGCACAGGCCGCCTGCGTTCGTGGCGATGTTCCCACCGATCGACGACAGCGCGACCGATCCGGGATCGGGCGGGTAGGACAGCCCGTACGGGGCCAGGTGATCCTTGAGGTCCTGGTTGATGATGCCCGGCTGGACGGTGACGAGTCGTTCGGCCTCGTTGACGGCCACGACGTCCTTCATCTTCGATACGTTGAGCAGGATCGCCCCGGGTGAGGCGTTCGCTCCGCCGGAGATTCCGGACCGTGCGCCCTGCGGGACGACGGGGACCCGATGTTCGCCGGCGAAGCGCATGACTTCCTGGACATCCCCCGCCGAGGCGGCCCTGACCAGGGCGATCGCACCCTCGCGTGGACAGAACAGGGCTTCGTCACTGGAGTGGGCGTCGATGACGTCGGGGTCGGTCGTCAGTGCGCCCGGGCTCAGACGGGCGGCGAGGTCAGCGAGCACGGCCGGATCAAGAGTGGGGAAGTCGGTGGTCGGGTTCGCGGCTGCGGTCGGAAGGGTCGACATGCGTGCTCCTCGGTTCATCGGTGGCGGCAGCGAAGGTCGGCGTCGCAACGTCGCGGTCGTCCGCCTCGGCGATGGGTGTCGACGGTCGTGCAGCCTTCTACTTGAGCTTCGCCTCCAGGCTATCGGGCGCCGGTGCCGCCTTGAGGATGAGGGTCACAATGCCGGCGGTGACCATCGCGGCGCCGACGACCCACATCCCCGCGTTCTGGGTCCCGGTGAGGTCGGCGAGCCAGCCCGTGATGTAGGGGGCGAAGAATCCGGCCGAGTTGCCCAGTGAGTTGATGAGCGCAAGACCGGCGGCGGCTCCGGCACCAGCGAGGAAGGTCTGCGGCAGCGGCCAGAACGTCGGCAGGGCCGCACAGATCGCCATGCACGTGATCGTCACTGCGATCATCGTGGTGAACGGTGAGGACAGGTAGAGCGCGATCGGGATCGTCACACCGCCGATGAAGAGCGGGAGGGCCACGTGCCAGACCCGTTCGCCGCTGCGGTCGCCGTGGCGGGACCAGAAGTACATGGCCAGTGCACCGAAGATATAGGGGATGGCGGTGATCAAGCCGATCTCAACGATCGAGTATTCGACGCCGAAGGTCGCCTGGAACCCGGAGATGATCGTCGGCAGGAAGAAGCTCATCGCATAGAGGCCGTAGACCATGCCGAAGTAGACGAAGGACAGGGCCCACACACGCGGTTGGAGGAGGGAGCGGCGGACCGGGTAGTGGAAGGTCTGCTCTTTGTCCTTCTCCTCGGCGTCCATGGTCGCCTGCAGCCAGTTGCGCTCTTCGACAGTCAGCCATTTGGCATCGCGGGGACGATCGGTGAGGTAGACGATGCACATGATGCCCAACAGCACCGCCGGGACGCCTTCGATGATGAACATGAAGCGCCAACCGGCGAAGCTGTCGAACATGGCATTGCCGCTCGAGATCAGCCAGGACGACAGCGGCGATCCGACGACGCTGGACAGGGGGATCGCGAGCATGAACAGCGCAGTCGCCCGGGCACGCATCGTGGTCGGGAACCAGTAGGTGAGGTAGAGGATGACACCGGGGAAGAATCCCGCCTCGGCGATTCCGAGGAGGAACCGCAGCACATAGAGCCAGCCGTGGTTCGGCACGAACGCCATTGCGGCGGCGATGATCCCCCAGCTGATGAGGATGCGGGCGAGCCAGATGCGCGCCCCGAATCTGTGCAGCGCGAGGTTCGAGGGCACCTCGAGGATGAGGTAGCCGAAGAAGAACACGCCCGCGGCGAACCCGTACTGGGTGGCGTTCATCGCGAGGTCCTCATTCATTCCGCCGGGGCCGGCGATGCCGAGGTTCGTGCGGTCGAGGTAGTTGATGAAGTACATCGCGATGATGAACGGAATGAGCCGGATGAGGACCTTGCGCATGGTCCGCTTCTCCAACACGGTGCCGGACGGTGACTGTCCGGCTGCGGACGGGCTCACCTCGGATGACATAGGATCTCCTTCGATCTGGTCCGGCCACGGTGGTGGCTCGGGATTCGCCGCGATGACGGCTCTCTGCGCACTACGGCAACACATTACGACAGCTCGCCCGCCTCGCCTAGCGTTCGCGGCGGAAGTGCCGAATACCGGGACGACTGCGGACTACTACGATTGGAGCAGAGCGACAAGGGGGACACCATGCAGCCGATGACCGAACTCGATGCCGCGAGCCTGCGTGAGTACTACAGGAAGTTCGCTCTCCTGGAGGCCGCCGAGAGCTCTCCGATCTACACTCAGTGGGCTCGGGGCGTGGCCGAGGATGAGGTCATCATCGCTCGGCTCCTCGAGCTTCCTACACCGAAACGTCAGGCGAACCTGCTCTTCGCGGCGGCCCGCCACCTCGGCGCCGGAAATGGTGACTATTCGAGCCTGAGGGAATGGCTGCTGAAGAACTGGGGGCCAACCCGCGAACTCATGCTTGCGCGTTCGACTCAGACGAACGAGGCAGGTCGCTGCGCTGTGCTCTTACCGGCCCTGGCTCAGCTCTCCGGCCCGCTGTCGCTCATCGAGGTCGGCGCCTCGGCCGGGCTGTGCCTGTATCCCGATCGGTACAGCTACACGTATCGCAGCGAGTCAGGCATCACCCGGTGCGACCCAGTCACCGGTCCGAGCAGCGTCACCTTGGACTGCGAGCTCAGACATGCCGCGCCCCCGACGCGTGTCCCCGAAGTCGCCTGGCGCGCCGGGATCGACCTCAATCCGATCGACATCGCCGATACTGACCAGCAGAAATGGCTGCAGTCGCTGATCTGGCCCGAGCACGACGGACGACGCGCTCGGCTGAGTGCCGCCGCAGAGCTCGTCGGGGCGGATCCGCCGAGGCTGGTCCCCGGGGATCTGCTCGACACCGTCGAGTCGCTGGCGGCCGAGGCTCCTGCGAACACGCAGACCGTCGTGTTCCACAGCGCCGTGCTCGCCTATGTCGAGCCCGCCGTACGCGAGCGGTTCGCCGCCCTCATGCGCGAGCGCGAGGACATCGTGTGGATCAGCAATGAGGGCGGTGGGGTGCTGCCTGACGTTCTCGCGCAGGTCAGCGACCTGGGCGTCCAGCCGGACGGTCGCTTCGTCCTTGCCGTCGACGGCAGGGCCACGGCACTGACCGGTCCACACGGGCAGAGCTATGAGGGGCTGATGTAGGGCAGAGCCCGTGCACTGCCTTCGGAAGGCACCCTGATGCATTCCTCAGCGCACTTTCCCACCTCGTTGAGTCCGTCATCGGTGATGGCCGGCTGTCCTCACGCCCAGCCGACGACGAGGCGGGCCGCCTCGGCGGGGACCGTCGGGTCGACCCCGGTGAGTTCGGCGAAACGGCGCAGACGATTGGCCACGGTGTTGCGGTGGCAGAACAGTTCGGTCGCACTGGCGCCGATGCTTCCCGAGGCCAGGTAGGCCCGCACCGCTTCGATGAGGCGTTCGCGTTCGACCCGGCCGCAGTCGGCGAGCGCCGAATCGACATCGCCGAGGATCGGGTTGCCGGCAGCGTTGAGCGACCGGGCTGCCAGGCGCGCCCACCCGCGTCGCCATGTCATCGCCGAGGTCTCATCAGGGGCGATGACTTCGGCAAGATCGCGAGCCGTCAGTGCCGACCTCCGCAGGGCACCGATACCCGCGGCCCGCACGTATCCCACCCGCGCCTCAGCGACCCGGCGTTCGAACGCCTCGCCGGGGCGACCGCGAGATTCCGAATCGCGGGTGAACGCAATGAGCACCTCGCCGAGGTGGTGCGTGAACATGGTCCCGCCCGCGCGGGCGTAATCGGAGATGAGCACGCGCAGCGCTCGCAGATCCTCCCCGGCCGCGGCGATGACCAGCAGCGGTGAGTCCGCCTCGAGGCCGAGACCGGACGCAATCGTCGACAGGCGCTCACTGGTCGGGTCGGGGTCGTCGAAGAGGCTGGCGATCAGTCCCGTCTGCACCGAATACTCTTCGGCGCGCATCCGCGCCAGCTCCGCCGTGTAGGCCTGCTGGACCTGGGAGACGTATTCGTCGACGGTGCTGAGCACGATGCCCGTGTGGCGGATGACGAGCTCCGCATCGTCCTGACTCGCCACCCGGGTGAGCACCTCCCAGAGCACATTGAAGTCGTGGCGGATTGCGGTCATCAGCGCCTCCAGGGGAATGCCCGCCCGGGCTCGCGAGACGCCGACCTCCGTCGAGATCGCCACCGGTCCATCGAAGCCGCCGGCCCGCAGTCCCTCGATCAAGGTGCTGAAGGAGAGCCGTCCGGTCCGGCGCAGCTCGGAGACGGGGATCGGCGCGGGGTCGTATCCGGAGACGGTGACAACGCGGGACATGAACCTCTCGGTCAACTCATCGAGGTCGAGCGCGTCGAGAAGTTCGAGCCATCGCTGCTCGTCCCCGGGCGCCGGCCGGTCCCGCAGCTGCCGGTCGTCGACATTGCCCTTCTGCTCATTCACCATCCCTCAAGGATATGTGCATATGCACAAGTTGTGACCGATATTCGGCGGCAAATGCGCCTGGAGCATGGCATGTGGCACTCTGTAAGGTCGGTACCTGCCGGGCCAACGCAGCGTATGCCGGGGCACTCCTCCTGCATGCGCACGCAGCACCCGGTGCCTCACCCGCACACAGATGCGGCCGAACCGGGCCGCATCCCCCGGACTCAACGGAGAGAACCATGAGCGAGCAGAACACCACGGCGGCCGCCGAGTTCAACGCCACCACTGAGCTGAGCATCAAGGATGCGAACAAGGTCGCCGCCGGGGCGCTGATCGGCACCGCCCTCGAGTGGTACGACTTCTTCCTGTTCAGCGCCGCGGCCGCCCTGATCTTCAATGTCCAGTACTTCACGAACGAGAACGCCACCGCCGCCGCTCTCGCGTCCTTCGCCACCTTCGGCGTCGGACTCGCAGCCCGCCCCATCGGCGGGCTGGTCTTCGGCCGCATGGGCGACAAGCTCGGTCGCCGCCGGGTCCTGCTCATCACGATCATCGGCATCGGCGTCGTCACCGGTCTCATCGGCCTGCTGCCGACCTACGCCGCCATCGGCTTCGCCGCCCCCGCCCTGCTCGTGCTCCTGCGCATCCTCCAGGGCCTCTTCGTCGGTGGCGAATGGTCGGGCGCGATGACCCTCGTCGTCGAGAACGCACCCCTGCACCTGCGCGCCCGCTACGCGGCGATCCCGCAGATCGGTTCCCCGATCGGCACCATCCTGTCCTCCGGCGGCTTCTTCATCATGACGCTCGTCTTCTCGCAGGACAACTTCAATTCCTTCGGCTGGAGGATCCCCTTCCTCATCGCCCTGCCCCTGCTCATCGTCGCCGTCTACCTCCGTTCTCGACTCGAGGAGTCGCCGGTCTTCCGTCAGCTCGAGGAGTCCGGCGAGGTCGAGAAGAGCCCGATCAGCACGACTCTGCGTGACAGCTGGAAGCAGGTCATCGTCGGTATGGCCGCAGCTCTCCTCGGCGTCGGCGGCTTCTACCTCGTCACCGCGTTCTGCGTCTGGTACGGCGTCAACATCCTCGGCTATGACGATTCGCTCCTGCTGCTGGGCAGCATGGTCGCGGCCTTCGTCGAGATCTTCGTCCTCATCTGGGGCGGAGCATTGGGGGCGAAGTACGGTGCCAGCAAAGTCGTCCTCTGGGGCGGAGTCGCCTCGGCGCTGGTCTCGGTCCCAGCGTTCCTGCTGTTCGTGACCGGTCAGCCGGTGCTCATCATCCTGGCCATGACCCTGGCGGTGGGCACCCTGTCGCTGCCCTACGCCGCCTCGGGGACCGTGATGACCGGCCTGTTCCCGGCCAACACCCGCTATACAGGCGTGGGAATGTCGCAGAACGCCGCCGGTATGCTCTCCGGATTCATTCCGCTGCTGGCCACCGGCTTCATCGCCTCGGCGGGAGATCACTGGTGGCCGGCCGCCGCGATGCTCGCCTTCCTGTCGCTGTTCACCGCCTTCGCCGGGATCATCGCCCCGAAGCTGAGCGTCGACCTGCCGGGCTTCAAACACTGAGCCCGTCTCCGGACCCGCGCAACCGCACCCCTGCCCGCCGGGGTCAGGTAGCACCCCTCGAAAGGACGAACACCATGTCGCACTCGGCCGGCCACCTCATCGTCGACACCTTGGAGAACGCGGGGATCGAACGCGTCTACGCGGTCCCCGGCGAGTCCTACCTCGACGTCCTCGACGGCCTCTACGATTCCTCGGTCGAGACCATCGTGTGCCGCCAGGAGGGCGGGGCCGGGTTCATGGCCCTCACCGAGGCTCGACTGACAGGCCGCCCCGGAATCGCCATGGTCACCCGCGGGCCCGGGGCGGCGAACGCGATGATCGCCATCCACACCGCATGGCAGGATGCGACCGCACTCGTCCTCTTCGTCGGCCTCGTCCCGCTCACCGACCGAGCCCGCGAGTCCTTCCAGGAGTTCAGTCTGCCCGAGTGGTTCTCCTCGACGGCCAAACGTGTCATCACCATCGACGACGAGCACCGCGCCGGCGAACTCACCGCCGATGCCCTGCGCATCGCCGCGGCCGGCCGGCCCGGACCCGTCGTCGTCGGCCTGCCCGAAGACATCCTCGTCCGCCTCACCGAATCGACCGCCCCGACCCTCGCCGAGGCGGCCCCACCGGCCCCGGCGACCGCTGAGATCGAATCCTTGAGGGCCCGTCTCGCCGCAGCGAAGCGTCCCGCGTTCGTCCTCGGCGGAGACGGTTGGCACTCGGGCTGCGGTGCCGACCTTGCGGCGTTCGCCGCCTCGGCGGGGATTCCGATCTTCTGCGACTGGCGAGCCTACGATGCGCTGCCGCACAGCTGCCCGGCGTGGGCCGGGTGGCTCGGCTATGGTCGCGCCGATGCCGTGGCCGCCGGTTTCGCCGAGGCCGACCTGCTCGTCTTCGTCGGCTGCACCCGCTCCGATGTGGCCAGCGACGGGTACACGATCGGGTTCGATGCCGAAACCGTGCTCGTGTCCCTCGACCCGGAGGCCACCCAGCATGCCGGACGTATCGACCAGCAGATCCTCGCCTCACCGCAGTCCTTCACCGAGGCGCTGACCGGCTTCGATGCCGACGGTGCACGCGGCGAACGTTCGGATGAGTGGATGCGAGGCTGCACGGAGGTGCAGTCCCGGTTCGCCGCTCACCGCGCCGACGCAGCGGCGGTTCCCGGGGTCGATCTCGGGGTGGCATTCGGAATCCTCGACGACCGCCTCGGCGGGGAGGCGATCCTCACCTACGGGGCGGGAAATGCGACGATCTGGGGACACCGGTTCATCCGTCACAATCGGCCGGCCAGTCTCGTCGGTGCCCGCAACGGGGCGATGGGAAGCGCCGTGCCCGGCGCGGTCGCCGCGTCCCTGGCGTTCCCGGACCGGCGCGCGGTCGCGATCTGCGGCGATGGGGATTTCCTCATGAATGGCCAAGAGATCGCCACGGCCTTCGCTCATGGGGCCCGACCGCTCATCATCGTCGTCGACAACGGCGTGTACGGAACGATCGTCTCCCACCAGGAGAACCACTATCCAGGCAGGCCCTCGGGCACACGGATGGTCAACCCGAACTTCGCAGAGTGGATGACGGCGTTCGATATGAGCAGCTCCGGGGCCGCCTCGCCGGGGGCTGATGCTTCGGTGTCCGGGCTGACCGGGCACGGCGAACGCGTCGAGACGACCGAGGATTTCGGGCCCGCGCTCGACCGAGCCCTGGCAGCGGAGGGCCCCGCGCTCATCCACGTGCTCATCGATCCGGCGACGATGCCGCCGGCGGCCGACGAGACCTCCTGACACCGACCCTGCCGACACCGCAGCCCTCTTCCGCATCCTTACCGCGACTCCGCGGGGCCCACCCGTGGCCGAACCATCTCGAAAGGACCCATCATGACCGTCACACCCTCTCTGATCAGCGCGGATCGTGAGGCCGAATTCCTCGCCGACTGGGCCGTCCACTCACGCTTCGGCGCGGTGGAGGGCACGAACGGTGTCGACCGGCAGGCGGCCAGCGCGGCCGATGGGCAGCAGCGGAAATGGTTCGAAGAGCTGCTGGTCGAGCACGGCTTCGGCGTGCATCGGGATGCGATCGGCAACCAGTTCGGGCTGCTCGAACTCGTGCCCGGTGCCCCCTATGTGCTCACGGGTTCGCATATGGATTCCCAACCCACGGCCGGTCGCTTCGACGGTGCCTACGGGGTGATGGCCTCGGCGCATGCCTGCTTCGCCGTCGCCGATGAACTGCGCGCGGACCCCTCGAAGGCGAGGTTCAATCTTGCCGTCGTCAACTGGTTCAACGAAGAGGGATCGCGGTTCAAGCCCTCGATGATGGGCAGCAATATCTTCACCGGCAAGGCCGAACTCGAGTCCGCCCTGGCGACAACCGATGCGCAGGGAATCACCGTCGCCGAGGCGCTCGATGCCCTCGGCGAGCGCGGGGACTTCACCTTCCCCGAGATCGCCTCCTATGCGGAGATCCACGTTCAGCAGGGCCGCAGCATGGAGGAGGACGGGGTGACGATCGGGCTGGTGGGTGCCACGTGGGCGGCGCACAAGTACGAATTCGTCGTCACCGGTGCACAGGCCCACAGCGGGTCGACGCTCATGGACGACCGTCAGGATGCTCTGCTCGGTGCGGCGCGTCTCGTCGTGACCGCCCGTGAGCTCACCGAGGAATTCGAGCCCGGAGCCCTGCACACCGCGTGCGGTCAGCTCACCGTCTATCCGAATTCCCCGGTCGTCGTCGCCAGCGAGGTTCGCCTGCTGCTCGACCTGCGCTCTCCCAGCGCCGAGGTGATCGCCGCCGCCCATGAGTCCCTCATGGCCACGATCGCCACGGTGTGCGAGGAGGATCGGGTCGATATCGAGATCGTCGCCGAGCACAGTTGGGATCAGAACCCGTACTCCGAGGACGGGGTCGAGCTGGCCCGCACGGTCGCGGATGACCTGGGGCTCACCTCGGCGCGGGTGATGACGGTGGCCGGGCATGACTCGACGAACATGAAGGATGCAGTGCCGACAGTCATGCTCTTCATCCCCAGCGTCGACGGGATCTCACACAGTCTGTCCGAGTTCACCAAGGACGAGGACCTCGTCTCCGGACTGCATCACCTCACCGAGGTGGTCCGGCGCCTCGCCGCCGGCGCGCTGGCCTGAGGCCGGGTCCGGGAGTGGCCCGGATGCGTGCCGGGTCCGGACACGGGCCGGGTGCGGGCCTCACTCGATGTCGTCGACGTCTTGGTTCTCGTCGACGAGCTGTTCGGCCAGCGGTTCCCATTTCGCGTAGGCGTCGGGGTAGGCCGAGGCCTGCACGTCCTGCGCGGCGGCACCCGGATCCTTGCTCTCCCAGCCGTCGATCTCGGTGAGACCCGGATTGGGGCTTTCAGGGTTGATTCCGTAGAAGGCCTTCGAGGAGTAGACCGGGTCGGTGACCTCATCGGTCGATCCCCAGTCCACGGAGGGCCGCTGCTGGAACGCTCCGGCGGAGTCCCTGTCTCCACCGTCGAGGTTCTGCAGGCTCGATTCCTGCAGTGCCGTCATCACGGCGATCGTCTGCGCGTCCTTCGACAGGTCCGCGCCCTTTCCGACGCCGATGATCGTGCGCGCATTGTCGATCTGTTCGGAGGTCAGCTCGTCGGGGTCGTCGATGCCTCCGGTCGGGTCGGCGGCAGCCGAGGTCGCCGTCGACAGGGAGACGCCTCCCGCGATGACGGCAGCGGAGAGTGCGGTCACCGCAAGTGTGCGTACACGATTCATCTGTTCTCACTTTCCTGTAGGTGTGGGCCGGCAGCCTGAAAGACCGTCCTCACTGTGATGGGCACAGCCGCGCCTGCTGCGTTCGGCACAGAAGGGGCTGGAAATGGCCCATCACAACCCTGTCGGACGCACCGCGCCGGTTCAATGCATAGAGACTCATAGGTGGCTCAGTCTCCCTGCAACGAAACGTCAGTGAGGAGTGAACATGTGCGCCGAATTCGATGAGTGCCAAGCCGGTGTTCTCGACGCGGCACCGCGCTCAGTCCCCGTTGGATCCGCCTGTCGAGCGTGAACCGTCCGTCGAGCGCGGACCGTCATCGCCAGGGTCGGGACCATCACCTGCGGAGTCGTGGCGCAGTCGGGCCCAGCGGCGCATCCGTTCGGCGATGAGCCGTTCCTCACCGCTGTCGGTCGGTTCGTAGAAGGTCTGTCGCGGCATGTCGTCGGGGAAGTAGTTCTGGCCGGAGAAGCCCGCCTCGGTGTGCGGGTCGTATTCGTACCCCTCCCCGTATCCCAAGTCCTTCATCAGCTTCGTCGGAGCGTTGAGGATGTGGGCCGGGGGCATGAGCGAGCCGGACTGCTTGGCCGCGCGCATCGCCCGGTTCATCCCGCGATAGACGGCGATGGACTTCGGTGCGGTGGCCAGGTAGACGACGCATTGGGCGATCGCGAGTTCCCCTTCGGGTGAGCCGAGGCGTTCATAGACGTCCCATGCGGCCAGTGCCTGGTGGACGGCCTGCGGGTCGGCGATGGCGATGTCCTCGTTGGCGAAGCGGACGAGGCGCCGGGCGATGAAGAGCGGGTCCTCTCCCCCGTCGAGCATCCGCGCCAACCAGTACAGGGCTGCGTCGGGGTCGGAACCGCGCATCGACTTGTGCAGGGCGGAGATGAGGTTGTAATGCCCCTCTTGGGACTTGTCGTACTGCGGGGCGCGCTGCTGCACGAGCTGAGCCAGGCCCGCCGGATCGAGGGGCTCGTGCACGGTCGACAGCATCTCGATGAGGTTGAGCAGATAGCGTCCATCTCCGTCGGCCATGGCGAGGAGGGACTGCCGCGCCTGCGCATCCAGCGGCAGTGCGTTGCCGATCGCCTCTTCGGCTCGTTCGAAGACCGTCGTCAGGGCGGTCTCATCGAGCCTCTTGAGCACGAACACCTGGCAGCGGGAGAGCAGTGCGCCGTTGAGCTCGAAGCTCGGGTTCTCGGTCGTCGCCCCGACGAGCACGATCGTCCCGTCTTCGACATACGGGAGGAAGGAATCCTGCTGGGCGCGGTTGAATCGGTGGATCTCGTCGACGAACAGCAGCGTGCCCTGTCCGACTTCGCGCCGCTTCTGCGCGGCGAGGAACACCTTCCGCAGATCGGCGACTCCGGAGAAGGTGGCCGACAGCGGCTCGAAGACGAGATCGGTTCCTTCGGCGAGGAGGCGGGCGATCGTCGTCTTCCCGCACCCGGGAGGCCCCCACAGCACCATAGAGGCGAGTCGGTGTTCGGAGACCATCCGTCCGATCGGGCTCTCCGGGGCGAGCAGATGCTCCTGGCCGACCACCTCGGCGAGAGTCGTCGGCCGCAGCCTGTCGGCCAGGGGGCGCGTGGACTCATCGGCCCCGAACAGTGCGGGCGAATCCTCACTCATCAGCTCATCTCCTTCCCAACCCGATGGAGACCAGATGCTCGGTGAGCGGATGTCCCTCGCCGATGCGTCCCACCGTACACATTCCCCTCGCGGTCGAACAGACCACCGAGTGACGATTGCGCTGCTCTCAGGTGCCCTGACGGGTCGGTCGGGTATCGTGGATCACATTCTGATGACGCGGAGGACTGACGTGGCTGATCTCAAGAAGCTCACCGACACCCATGTGGCCCAGGCACGGGACAACGAGAACGGGCGCAGTGCCGAACTCGTCGCTCACGATGGCGAGCTGCGCCAGACAGTGATCGCTCTGGCAGACGGAGTGCGACTTCCCGCTCACAACTCGCCTCCTGCCGCCAGCATCCAGGTGCTGAGCGGACGCATCCGGGTCGAACTCGGCGAGGAGATGCAGGGGGAGTTCGGGGCCGGCGAACTGTGGATCCTCACCCATGAGCGCCACTCGGTGCTGGCGCTGGAGGACTGCGCCTTCCTGCTGACCACGGTGACCAGCGTCGACAAACCCTCCTATTCCTGACAGCACCGTTGCCCCATGGCGATGACGTTGCCCACCGAGGTCTCCCGCGCGATCGAGTCGTATCTCGGGGTGGCCGACCGTCTGCTTCCCGGCGCGGTCATCGCGGCCGCAGTGGCCGGGTCGGTTGCCCTGGGGGCCTATCGACCGAATCGCAGTGATATCGACATCGTCGCCGTGATCGGTGATGACTGGCGGGATCGGCGTGATCTCATCGTCCGGCTGCGGCTTCTCCACCTCTCGCAGCTTCCGCGACTGGCTCTGCGCGCAGCACGTGGTCGGGGATTCAGCGCCTGCTGCAACGTCTCGTTCATCTGGAAGTCCGACCTCACGCGGCCCGTCACCGGCATCCGTCCGATCGCTTCGCATACGGGTGAGATCTTCGAGGCGAACCGGGCGTTCGACGTCAACCCTGTCGTCTGGAAGGAACTCGTCGACGGCGGCATCGTCGTCCGCGGCCGCGCGTTCACCGAGTGGTGCCTCAACCCGGAACCGGATCGACTGCGTCCATGGGTCACGGACAATCTGCGAGAGTACTGGTCTCCCCTGGCGGCTCGGCTCCGCGCTCGGCCGCTACGGAGTGTTCGGGCTCTGGTCCGCCGCATTCTCACGTCCCCGCGGGGACTCGCCGCCAGCACCGTCGTGTGGTGCGTGCTCGGCCCCGCCCGCATGCACCACACGCTGATGACCGGCGAAATCATCGGCAAGGAGGAGGCAGGTCGCCGAGCCCTCGACACGTTCCCTCAGCATTCCCCCATCACCGAGGTGGCCCTGGCCAAGGTCCGCGGAGCGCGGATCCCGTCCGCACCGCCACATCGGCAGTGGAGGGAACTGACCGCCTCAGCAATGGAGGACATACTCATGAACGCACAGACCGCGGGCAAGAACTGATCCA
This sequence comes from Brevibacterium sp. FAM 27836, assembly GCF_051351055.1. Taxonomy (NCBI): domain Bacteria; kingdom Bacillati; phylum Actinomycetota; class Actinomycetes; order Micrococcales; family Brevibacteriaceae; genus Brevibacterium; species Brevibacterium sp. FAM 27836. Next base: position 1,904,649 of record NZ_CP195711.1, on the reverse strand, counting down.
TTTACGTGATGATGTCGTTCTGCACTGACGAGATTCAATAGGCGGTTTGCGCTATGTTGCTCAATGCTTCACGAACGCGCAGTGCAAACTGCTGACATCCAGCCCTGTCAAGAGCCTCGTCCAGCTGTCGGAATTTCGGCTTGGATTTCCAGTACTCGAACTGGTCACGGACTATCGGGCGAAGGCATGAAGGCGCAGAGTCGACCACGAGCATGAAGAAATCATCCGGAGAAATGACCTCATATGGCTGGGAATCCGGTGTAGTCGTGATTCCGGTCGGACGGTCGGACGTGACTACAAGGTCAGAGCGGGCTGCCAGCGCCGCCGCATGAACATGGTAATCATTTGGGTCTTCACCTGTGAACTCAACATTGCCCGGAAAGTCTTGTACCACCTCGTCGACACAAGCTCGTATGAGTTCGAGACGGTGACGAGTCCGATGCCCAGGCGCTTCGGGCTGTTCTTTGCGCATATTTGCCAGCACCTCGGCAAAAACATCCTCGGTCGAATGAAGTTGAAACATACCTTCGTTGGCCTGCCTCAAATGAAACATCCAATCAAGGAGGGTCTTACTAAAGAAGATGTTGGCATCGACAAACACTCGCTGGGGCATAGAAACAGACTAGCTGGAGTGGATACTCCCCCTCCAGCTAGTCAGTGATTCGTCTCAGTCAGTGAGGAACTCTTCGTGCTCCTCATCCAGCTGACGCAGTTCGTCGAAAGCAGACCGGCGAGCAGCCACGTTACGCTCTCGAAGATCCAATACCTCGTCTCTGCTGAAACGCGTATGTGAGCCTTTCTTAAACGAACTGATTCGGCCTTCACCGACCCATTTCATCAGGGTCGGCCGTGAAATGCTGAGCAGATCCGCTGCTACTGTACTGGTCAGCTCCGTCGGAAGCTGCCCAATAGAAACGGAGCCCTGTTGCGCGATCAGCTTCAGAGCATGCAATAGTGTCCTCTGGATACTGGCCGGAAGTTCCGCCTCTTCTCCACCTGCGAAACGAAGCACAAGCGACGCTTCACTGGGTATGACAGTATCTTGGGCATCCTTCACAGTCTGATCGCTGATTGCAATTCGCTCGGAAGAAGCTAGTGCTGACATAGTCACCCCTTCCCGGGTTCACTTCTATATCTAGAGAACAACGATACCAACGTTTCACTTATAAGTGCAACTAGGCGATCAGTGACGCACTAGCCTGTCCACTTCGCGACGAAGTGGAGGCGCTTGTTGCCGAATTCGCCCATGCCGATCAGGCCGATCTCGCGGCCGAAGCGCGAGCGCTTGACTCCGCCGAATCAGATGATGACCTGCGCATCCTTGATGATCGCAACGCCGCCCGCCGGGGTCTCCGTGGCGATCATCGCCGACGAATGGTGTCGCAGTCCGGACCTCATCCGTCGGCTCCGAGCCCTCGACACGTTCCCTCAGCATTCTCCCATCACCGAGTTGGCCCTGGCCAAGGTCCGCGGAGCGCGAATCCCGTCCGCACCGCCACATCGGCAGTGGAGGGAACTGACCGCCTCGGCGATGGAGGACATTATCACCGAGACGCTGCGGACCGATCCCGAAAGACCCGACTGTTGACCTGTCCGGTTGCCACCAGAGTCCCTTGCGCATCTGTGACGTGCACTTCGGTGAGAGTCGCCGAACGAGTCCGGTGCACAACCTTTCCCGTCGCAGTGAGGTCAGTTTTGGCCGCGCCGAGATAGTTCACCGTGAGATTTGCTGTAGCGCCACCGGAAGCGTTGTCATCGGGTGAGATTCCGGATGCCAAGGCGGCGGCTCCTGCGGTATCGATCAGAGTCGCGATGACGCCTCCGTGAAGGACTTGGGGTGTAGTCGTCAGTTCTTCGGAATACGGCATCGCGAGAGTGACGTGATCGATCTCCGCCGATTGCACCGAGATTGCGAGGGTCTGTGCGACGGGTGAGTGGAGGATGACATTCGTGATCCAGTGCTGTGCAAGCGAGTGCATGGTGGACATCCTTGATGGTTGAGGCGATGGCCGCCTTGGTCATCTAAGCGTTGTCCCTCTAGCGGCCGTTGTCGATAACCTCACAGGTCATTTATCCAGGAGCCAACAGGGGCCTCTGCCTTTATGACATGCCGAGAATGGCATTTCTGGTGGTCTCGTCGGCCGGGTAGAAGGCCTCGATGCGCAGTTCGTCGACGGTGACATCCATTGCTGACTCCACCGCGGCGGAGATGCTGAAGAAGCGCAGCTCTGCGCCACCGACTCTGAGTTCGAGTGGGACGACGACATCGGTGAGCACTGGACGACCGACGTCATCACCTGGGTAGGCGGCCACTTCCGCCGCAAGCTCATGGAGCCGGGCATCACCATCACGTTCGGACCTGCTCTGTACCTGGGTGAGCAGGTGCGAGCGCCACTGGCCGAGGTTGGTGATACGAGGGGCCAGACCGTCAGGATGCAGGGTCAGCCGCAACGCGTTGATCGGGGGTTCAACCAGGTGAGCCGCACAGCCATGGAGCAGGAAGTCGGTCGCAGCGTTGCGGTCGACGACATCCCCCCAGCGGTCCAGGAGGAGTGCGGGAAAGGGCAAGTGCGCATCCATGATCGACTGCAGTGCTCTGCTGACTGCCAGCGATTCGGGCGCGTCGAGTCCACGCTCGGGGTACGTCGGTGCCAGGCCTGCGGCATGCATCAGCTGATTGCGTTCGCGCAGCGGAACATCCAAATAGCCTGCGAGACGTTCGATCATGGTGCGCGACGGCTGTGACCGTCCCGTCTCGAGGTAGCTGAGGTGGCGCGTTGACACACTGGCGCGCGTGGCCAGCTGGAGTTGGCTGAGCTGCCGTCTGGTTCGCCACTCTCGCAGAAGCTCACCGAATGATATCGAATTGATGGCCGTCACCCGCCCCCGTCGCCGTCACGCCCATCATTCTACCGAGGTGTGATGACAAGCATGGCGGTCTCCTAACTGTAGGCACCTAGGGCATAGGTGACCACAGTTAGGAGACCGCGGAGAATCGGCCGCGGCCTACTTCGCGACGAAGTGGAGGCGCTTGTTGACGAATTCGCCCATGCCGATCGGGCCCATCTCACGGCCGAAGCCGGAGCGTTTGACCCCGCCGAAGGGGATCTCGGCGGCCTCGGCGGCGATGGTGTTGACATGCGTCATGCCGACCTCGAGACCTGCAGCGACCCGATCGGCGCGCGCCTCGTCGGTGGAGAAGACCGATCCGCCGAGCCCGAGTGCGCAGTCATTGGCCAGCTCGAGGGCCTCCTCATCGCTGGAGACCCTGTACACGGTGGCCACCGGTCCGAAGATCTCCTCGCCATAGGATTCGGAGTCCCGGGGCACGTCGACGAGCACCGTCGGCGAATAGTAGGCGGCCGGTCCTTCGCCCAGCTCCCCGCCGACGAGGGCCCGGGCGCCCTCGGACACGGCCTTCTTCACCTGGGCGTCGACCGTCTCGGCCGCCGTCCGCGATGACAGCGGCACGTACTCGTCGTCACCGAGCTTCGCCGGGTCTCCGGGCTTGAGACCGGTGCCGAGCTTGACGAGTTCGTCGACGAATTCCTCATAGATGTCGTCCATGACGATGAGCCGTTTGTTCGAGTTGCACACCTGGCCGGCGTTGTAGGTGCGGAATTCCCAGGCTTCACGAGCCACCGCGGCGACATCCGAAGCGTCGAGGACGACCATCGGGTCGATGCCGCCGAGTTCGAGCACGGCCTTCTTGAGGTTCTGTCCCGCCTGCGCGCCGATGATCGCTCCGGCCCGCTCGGAACCGGTCAGTGACACGCCCTGGACGCGGGGGTCGGCGATGATCGAAGCGATCTGGTCGTGGTTGGCGAACAGGTGCGAGTAGCCGCCTTCGGGCACACCCGCCGCGAGGAAGATCTCCTCGATGAGCAGAGCCGAACGGCCGCAGATATCGGCATGCTTGAGCATGATCGTGTTGCCGAGCACGAGGTTCGGGGCCGCGAAGCGGGCCACCTGGTAGTACGGGAAGTTCCAGGGCATGACGCCGAGCAGCGCGCCGATGGGCAGGGCCTCGATGCGGGCGGTTCCGGGGATCGTGCTCGGGATCTGGTAGTCCGTGGCCAGGCTGGGGCCGTGGACGCCGTAGTACTCGATGATGTCGGCGGCGAACTCGACCTCGTCGACGGACTCCTCATAGGACTTGCCCATCTCCGTCGAGATCGTGCGCGCAAGTTCGTCTTTGCGTTCGTGGAAGATCTCGGCCGCGCGGCGGACGATTCCCGCCCTCTCCTGGATGTCGGTGTCCTTCCAGGTCAGGTAGGTGGCGTGGGCGGCAGCGACGGTGTTGTCGATGTCGGTGTCGGTCGCCTCGGCGAAGGTTTCGACGGTCTGACCGGTGGCGGGATTCTGGACGCGATAGTTCGACATGGTTGCTCCTGTGGTGGTTTCGAATGGTGGCATGGTGGGGTCAAGGCAAGATCAAGCGGCACCGCGGCTCCATCACCGCGGTCTGTTATCACCCATACCATCGACAGAAGCGCCCGAAGGGACGCGAACGATCATTCCGAAATGATCGTAGTACAGATCGCAGACTTTCACCGAGGCGGCCCACCACCGCATGGGTCACGGGTTCAGCGCACGACCTCGCGGTGAGTGGTGTCGAGACGACGCGTCCACCCGCGCGAGTCGAGGTGTTCGAGCAGCGGAATGACCGTCCTCCGCGTCGTGCCCAGCGCCTGTCTGGCCTGACTCGTTGTGAACGGCTGCTCAAGACCGGCGAGTTCACGCATCGCCTGGGCGGGGGTGCGTGGGGAGACGACGATTCCGTCGCCGAGGCGCAGCACCCGTCCGGCCTTCTCGGCGACCGCGAGCTCCCGCGCTCCCAGACCGAGTTCGCGCAGGTCATCGGCTTCCGGGGCGGAGAACGGATCGGCGGCGAGACGTCGTTCGAGTTCGACGAGTCCGGCTTCGGCGGGTCCGAGATCCGCCGCGTGGCCGGGCGGCCGGACCATGCCGTCAACGGTTTCGAGGCCGGCGCGGGAGATGATCTCGCCGAGCAGGGTGCGAGTCGCCGCGGCCGCGCCTTCGGGCAGGGGCAGGCGTGCTTTCGTCGGTGTCTTCGCTGCGGCGCTGCGAGCGCTGTCGGCTGTCTCGACGCCTCGCCGCAGTGCTTCGGCAACGGCTTTGACGGGGACTCCAGCGGCCATCGGTCGGGCTGTGAGTTCGCGGCCGACCAGGGTCCTCGCGGTTTCGACCCAGGCGGCGAGCGCGGGAGTGTGGACGAGCCATCCGCCCACGGCTTCGACCTCCTCGGGCCGGGAATCACTCGACACTTCCAGACCGAATCGGACGAGGACGGTGCGTTCGACGGCCCCGCGGCGGGCCACCTCGGCGAGGATGTCCCCCTCGACCGGACGCTCGGCCAACTGACGTCCGCGGCGGGCACCGGCGCCCCGGCGTGAGAGTTCGGGCGGGTCGGCGTCGAGGACGACGAGGCCGGCGAAGACGTTGCGGCTGCCCGGCGCGCGCAGCACGATCCGGTCACCGAGCCGCAGCGGCAGAGGCCGTTCCAGGGTGAGCCTGGCGTGGTCGGCGTCGAAGCCTCGCAGTCGGGCGGGAACGGCGGCCGTGCCGATGTGGGCCATGAGTTCGCGGACACCCGCGTCGAGGTCCTCGCCCATGGTGCGGCGGACGTCGATGACGTCGACGACCGGCCACGCATCGGGGGTGAGCAGGGCGTCGCCGCGGTGGAGATCCTCGGCGGGGGTGTCGCGCAGGTTCACGGCGACGCGGGCCTGCGGGACCGCCTCGGTGGTGGTGGAGTTCTTCGACTGCAGTCCGCGCACGGTCACGGTCCGGCCGATCGTCTCACCGACCAGATCGACGGTGTCGCCCGTGCGCAGCGTCCCGGCCGTGAGCGTACCGGTGACGACGGTACCCGCGCCCTTGATCGTGAACGCGCGGTCGACCCACAGCCGCACCCGCGCCGAGGTGTCCGCGGGCTCGGCCGCGGCCGTGACCTCGTCGAGGACGGAGATGAGTTCGGGCAGACCGTCCCCGGTCGTGGCGGAGACCGTGACGATGGGGGCGTGCTCGAGTGGAGTGCCGCGCAGTTGGGCGCTGACCTGGGATTTCGTGGTCTCGATGGTGTCGGGGGCGAGGTCGGCACGGGTGATGACGACGAGGCCGCGGGTGATCCCGAGCGCGGCGATCGCGTCACGGTGGTCGCTCGACTGGGCCTGCCAGCCCTTGTCGGCGGCGATGACGAAGCAGGCGATGGGTGCCGGGCCGAGGCCGGCGAGCATGTTCGCGAGGAACTTCTCATGCCCGGGGACGTCGACGAACGCGAGTTCCCGACCCGAGGGCAGAGTCGTCCACGCGAAGCCGAGGTCGATCGTCAGGCCGCGTTTGCGCTCCTCGGCCCACCGGTCGGGTTCCATTCCCGTGAGGGCATTGACCAGGGTGGACTTGCCGTGGTCGACGTGCCCGGCGGTGGCGATGACGAAGGTGTCGGGGTGCGGATTCTGATCAGGCATCGTTGTCGTGAGATTCTTCGCCGAGGTGGTCCGCGGTCAGCACCCGCCGGACTACGGCGGCGATGCGGTCATCGTCTGCCTCGGGCACACATCGCAGGTCGACGAGGCAGCGCCCCTGGTGGGTGCGAGCGACGATCGCGGGGTCTCCGGTCCGCAGTGCGGCGGCGCAGGCTTCGGGAAGTTCCACTGCCCAACCAGGCAGCGGTACGCCGGGGGCTCCCCCGCCGCCGACGCGTCCGTCGTGGGCCACGACCTTCGCTCCGACCGCCTCGGCGAGGGAATCGGTGCGTCTGCGCAGGTGATCCGGGTCGATGTGGAGGGCGTCGTGGACGGGGTTCGCGGTGTGCGTGATCGTTGCTTCGAGCGCGGCGAGGGTGAGTTTGTCGGTCCGCAGCGCTCGGGCCAGGGGGTGCTTCGCCACCGCCCGCACCGCTTCGGCGCGGCCGAGGATGAGTCCGGCCTGAGGTCCTCCGAGGAGTTTGTCGCCGGAGACGATGACGAGGTCGGCACCGGCACGCAGAGCGGTGTCGATGTCCGGTTCTGCCGGGAGTGAGGGATCGGGGGTGAAGAGGCCCGAGCCGAGATCGACGATGAGCGGCAGATCGTGTTCGTCGGCGAGAGTGCGCAGTTCTGCGACGTCGACGGAGGCGGTGAATCCTTCGACGCGAAAGTTGCTCGTATGCACCTTGAGCAGACTCGATGTGGTCGCGTCGATCGCCTCGGCGTAGTCGGAGAGGTGCGTTCGGTTCGTCGTGCCGACTTCACGCAGGCGGGCGCCGGTGGTGGTCATGAGGTCGGTGAGACGGAAGCCGGCACCGATTTCGATGAGCTCACCGCGGCTGATGACGATCTCGTCGGGACTGCCGGCAGCTGAACCGGCGGTGGCAGTCGACCCGACAGTCCCGGATGCGGCGCCGCGGCCTCGCAGTGCCGTGACCGCAAGCAGCAGGGCGGCGGCACCGTTGTTGACGACGAGGGCGTCCCCAGCTGCAGGGCAGGCTCGCAGCAGGGCGGTCTTCGCCCCGGTTCCGCGTTTGCTGCGTTTGCCGCCGGCCAGGTTCATTTCGACGTCGACGTATCCGGCTGCTTCGGTGACGGCCTGCGTTGCCGCAGGTGACAGTGGTGCGCGGCCGAGGTTCGTGTGAACGAGGATGCCGGTGGCGTTGAGCACCGGAGTCAGGGAGGAAGCCGTACGGGAACGAAGCGTGGAGACGAGGGTGGGGGTCACCTCGGCGACGGGGATCTCACCATTGCGGGCGGCGTTCTGGACTTCGGTGATGATCGCCTTGACCGTCGCCTGATTGAGGTGTTCACCTGCGGCGATGATGTCCGGTGAGGCGAGGAGGAGGTCCGTGCGCGGTATGCTGCGACGCGGGTCGGACTCGACCATGGGGCCTCCTCGGGTGTGCCGACGCACGGGCGCGAACCGGTGGCGCGCTGCTCTCGCCTGCCTTCGCGTCCGCCGGCGAAACGGGTGGACTGTGGCGGAGGCGGACGGGAATCGAACCCGCCAGACCGAGATGCTCGGTCTCACTGGTTTTGAAGACCAGGGCGCCCACCAGGACACGGACGCCTCCACGAAGAATCCTACCCCGCGGTGTGCGCCCGCTCCCACCGAGTCGCGAGCTGACGGCCGCCTGGTCGCCGCGAACGTCGCCCTCCCGGCGCGACCGCTCGCTGTCCGCCGCTTCTGGTGCACACCCCCTTCCGCAGCGCTCTGACCAGGAGCGGAACTTAGGCTTGAGTTCACTCAGGGTTTGCTCAGCGGTTGTCATGAACGACTTAAGGTGACAAGGTCCCCGACCTCGTTTCCGGAAAGTCGTCATGCCTTCATCGCGTCACTGCGCCCGTTTCAGCACGGCCCCCGCCCCACTCCGAGAGGCCCCCCGCCTCTCCCCCATCCGGGGCATGCTGACCACTCTGGTCATCCTCGCAGCTCTCGTGGCTCCGACGGCAGCGATTCCGGAAATGCCGGACCCTGCCTCGGCGCCGGCATTCGCCGCAGCACCCAGCGACGAGGACCTGGGCGGGGACGACTCGGCGCTGCGCTCCTCGGAGACGAAACGCGTCGCACCCGGGCTTGAGCTCACGAATTTCTCGCGACTTGAGAGTGGGGGCTGGAACAACGGCAATGTGCTCACCGCCGACCTCACCACCGACTCGCTGTCCCTCGACGTCCGCGACCCCGGCACCGTGGCCGACAAGGGCACGACCGGAGAGATCATGGGCACGGGACCGGACGGGAAGAAGGCGGTCGCGGCAGTGAACGGGACCTTCTTCGACATCAATCATTCCTATGCCCCCATCTACACCTCGGTGTCGAAGGAAGGAATGCGAATCGGGTCTCAGGAACCTCAGCCAGCGCTCACCGTCGAAGGGCAGAAAGCTGCCGTGCAGATGCTGTCGGCTGCGGGCACACTGACCCACGACGGCGAAGAGACGGCTCTCGTCGGCCTCAACAATCCGGATCTGTCGCCGGACGCGATCGGCGTCTACAACGAAGCCTGGGGCGACTACACGCTCGACCGCCCTGTGGGCGGTCCCGATTCGATGGCGACGGAGATCGCCCGTGTCACCGTCGTCGACGGCACCGTCACGGAGACCTCGGGAATCGTCGACGAGGCGGGCGACCCCGAGATCCCCGAAGACGGACAGGTGCTCCTGGGCCGAGATTCCGGAGCGAAGGAACTGGCCGAACTCGAGGTCGGCGATGAGGTCGATGTGGAGATCAGCCCGAGTGAGGACGTCGACCTCGGCCTGGCCGGCAGTCATCAGATTCTCGAGGACGGCGAAGTGCCGAAGCTCGGCGAAGGCGACCTCGAGGAGACCGCACACCCGCGCACAGCCGTGGGCATCAGCAAGGATGGTTCCGAACTCTTCGTCACCACGATCGACGGCCGCACCGAGAACTCCGGCGGAATGAGCCTCGAGGACATGGGCGAGTTCTTCGCCGACATCGGCGCCCACAATGCCGTCAACCTCGACGGCGGCGGGTCGACGACGATGCTGGCCCGCACCGCAGGCAAGGACGCACCGGTGGTGCAGAACGAGCCCTCAGACGGAGAGCAGCGCACCGTCGGCAATGCGCTGGTCTTCTACTCCGATGCCCCCGCCCAGACTCTCAGCGATGCGCAGATCGAGCCGAGCCTCGAAGGTCAGAACACGGTCCTCAAGGGCCTGGGCCGAACCGTGGAGGGCACGGGACTCGGCGCCAATCTCGAGCCCATCGCCGCCTCTGGCAGCTTCTCTGCCGACGGCGGGGTCTCTGTCGCCGAATCGGACGACTCCTCTGCGCGCGTCACCGGAGATCAGACCGGGAACGGGCGGGTGAGCTACGCGGTCGACGGGCACACCGCACGCACCGATCTCGACGTGCTCGGCGATCCGGTCGGACTGTGGCCGAGTGCCCGCACGATCAGCCTGCAGGACACCGAGGATTCCGCCTCGGTGTCCCTGACCGGGTACGACTCCGAAGGCCGACGGTCACTCATCGAAACCCCCGACATCGACGTCGACGCCGATGAGGGCATCGAGGTCGACAGCGATGGCCTGGGCGAACTCGTCATCTCCGGCCGTGACGCGAATGCTTCCGGCTCGGTGACGGTAACGGTCGGGGACGTCTCCACGTCCATCCCCGTCACCGTCGGCACCGAGTCGAAGCAGGCTCTCGACTTCGCTGAAGCTTCGGTCTTCACTGATGGCGTGGACAGGGCGACCGGTTCGTTCTCCGTGGGTGAGCCGACCGAGGACGGTCAGCCGAGCCTCGATCTCAGCTATGACTTCTCGACCTCCTCGGCGACTCGCGGCTATTACCTCATCCCGAAGGAACCGGTGAAGCTCGACGGTGACACCGTGGCCTTCGAGATGATGGTCCGCGGCGATGGCACAGGACCCTGGCCCCGGCTGCAGGTGAGCACCGCCGACGGAACAAGCACGAATATCGACGGCGACCACATCACCTTCGAGGGGTGGCAGAAGATCCGCTTCGAGGTCCCTGAAGGACTGTCTCAGCCGCTGACTCTTGAGCGGATACGGCTGATGGAGACCCGCTCGGCCGAGAAGTACAAGGGCGAGATCTCCATCGCCGATCTGCGCGCGATCTCGACTCCCGAGAGCCGGCAGCCTGCGGACGAGGCCCCGCATGATCCGGCGCTGCTGAGCAGCGGCACCGTCGAAGGCCGCCCTCAGCAGGTCGCCGTGATGAGCGATGCGCAGTTCGTCGCCACCGACCCCGATTCGGAGTCGGTCGAGGGCGCCCGACGCACGCTGAAGGAGATTCGCGCGGCCGATCCCGACCTGCTCGTCATCAACGGCGACTTCGTCGATGAAGCTTCGCCGGCCGACTTCGAGCTGGCGGAGACGATCCTCGATGCGGAGTGGGACGATTCGATCCCCTACGTCTACGTGCCCGGCAATCACGAGATCATGGGCGGTGAGATCGAGAACTTCGAGTCCGCATTCGGCGCACCGACGACCCAGAGGAACCTCGGTCGGACGAAGGTGGTCACGCTCAACTCGTCTGCCGGCTCCCTCAACGGCAGTGATGATGCGCAGCTGAGGGAGCTGGAGGACGCCCTCGACGAGGTGGCCGACAGTGACTACCTCACCGGCATCTCCGTGTTCTTCCACCACCCGCCGCAGGATCCGCTGCCGTCGAAGACGAGTCAGCTCGCCGATCGGCGCGAGGCCGCAGAGCTTGAGAAGAAGCTCGGCGAGTTCCGCAGGGACAGCGGTAAGTCCGCCGCGGTGGTCAACGGTCATGTGGGCGCCTTCCACGGTTCTGCCGTTGAAGGAGTCTCCTACCTCATCAACGGCAACTCCGGGAAGGGTCCTGCAGGCACTCCGTCGACCGGTGGGTTCACCGGCTGGACGATGCTCGGCATCGATCCCGGTGCGGGCGAGGTCGGCGAGAACCCGAGCACTGCCGATCGCGTGGGCTGGTTGGCCGCGGAGACCAAACCGCGCGTCGATGAGATCTCCCTCGATGCCCCCGGCTCCTTGGCTCCCGGGCAGTCCGCGGGCATTTCGGCCGAGTTCACACAGGGCGAGCGCACCGTGCCCATCGGCTGGCCGGCCACCGCCCAGTGGGGCGGGGATGGTGTCGTCATCGATTCCGGAGAAGAGACGGCGATGCAGGTGGCGACGGGCAGTTCCTCGGGCTCGGCTTCAGCGCAGAGTGCGACCAAGGGAACGTCGATCACCGGCGCCGAGGCGGCTTCCGCTGTCATCCGCGTCAACCCGGCCACGCATGAGATCACCGCAGAGAACCCCGGTACCGCGGTACTCGAAGTCACCGTCAACGGCAAGACAACGAAGGCGAGAGTCGAGGTGGCCGGCGAGGAGCCGCCGCCCGGTCCCGGAGACGACGATGGGTCCGAGAACGGCAGCGGTGACGAGGTCAGCGGCGCAGACGCGGACGGCGACGATACTGCAAGCGGGTCGGACGAGGATTCTGACGACGATGGCTCCGACAACACGTCCGCCAATGGCGGCTCCGGCGCAGGTTCCGCAGACGCAGATGACACGGCGAAGGACGGAACGTCCGGGGGCCGCTCGGAGGCCAGCGGCGGAGGCGACCTTCCGCGTACCGGTGGCCCGGTCCTGCTGACGGCCGGGCTCGGCGCCATGCTCGTCATCGGCGGGCTCCTCATCGCCCGGATGTCTCGGGCGCGTAGAACGAACCGATCGAGCCGGAGTCACTGAGGCTCAGCCGGGGACAACCTCGACGCCCTCAGACGGTGGCGGCAGGTGCTCGCCCGTCGCCACCGGTGTTAGTCTCCGGGTATGACTGCGATTCATGACCGCCTGACTTCATTCGCCCATGGTGGAGGGTGCGCCTGCAAGATTCCTCCGGGCGAGCTCGAGGACGCGGTGCGCGGGTTGGTCGGGCAGCCGGGTCCGGATGTTCTCGTCGGTCTCGACGACGGTGACGATGCCTCGGCGGTGCGAATCCGCGAGGATCTCGCGGTGCTTTCGACAGCGGACTTCTTCACACCGGTCATCGACGACGCCTACGACTGGGGTCGGATCGCTGCGGCGAACGCACTCTCGGACATCTATGCAATGGGCGGGACGCCGGTCACGGCGATCAACCTCGTGGGATGGCCGCGTGAGAAGCTGCCGATGGAGTTGCTCACCGAGGTCCTGCGCGGTGGGCTCGACGTCGCGGCGCAGGCGAACTGCCCCGTCGCCGGCGGGCATTCGATCGACGATCCCGAGCCGAAGTACGGAATGGCCGTGACCGGGGTGGCCCACCCCGATGAGCTCATGCGCAATGATGCCGCCGAGGTGGGACTTCCCCTGACATTGACCAAACCGATCGGGGTGGGCATCCTCAACAACCGGCACAAAGTCACCGGTGAGAACTTCGACGAAGCCATCGCCACGATGACCTCGCTCAATGCCGATGCTGCCCGGGCGGCTGTCGCGGCCGGGGTGCGAGCGGCCACGGACGTCACCGGGTTCGGCCTGCTCGGACACCTGTTCAAGATGGCTCGGGCCTCCGGGGTCGGTGCCGTCATCGACGCGGCCGCGGTGCCCCGCCTCGACGGAGTCGATGAGTCGATCGCCGATGGTTATGTCTCGGGCGGAACCAGGCGCAATCTCGATTGGGTGCGCCCGAACCTCACCGCCGACGACTCGGTGACCGAGGACGAGCTGTTCCTCCTCGCCGATGCGCAGACTTCAGGCGGACTGCTCGTCGTCGGTGAACTGCCCGGCCACCCGATCATCGGCGAGATCACCATCGGCTCGGGCGTGCACGTGCGGTGACGCCGGTCATCTGCGTGGAGTGACGTCCTCGTCGCGGAACTGTCGGAAGCTGGACAAGAAGAACCAGAAGAGGACACCGTTCCCGAGGCCGACGAGCAGTGCCTCCCACCAGGAGAAGGCGTCATTGCCCAAGCCCAAAAGGCTCATGCCGAAATAGATGAACGGGAAAAGCAGCGCCATGAACACACCGAGTCTGACGCTCTGACGATCCTGGAGCAGCTTCTTCATAGATTTCCTACGCTACTGCACATGCTGTGTTTTGCAACCCGTCTTGCCGGCCGTGCAGGCATCCCACGCTGTTGCCCGCACAACACCCGGAGCATCTCACACCGTCAGCGACACGACACACCGCTGACCGCACAGCGAACCGATAGCGGCACAACACACCGTTAGCGGCACAGCGCAGCGGTGCACCGGGAGGTTATGTCGCTGCGGGTGAGGGGTCCGGCGGCATCGGCCTCAGCGTCGTCTGCCAGCCAGCGCCCCTACCACCCTGTCGTGATCGAGTCGTCGGTGATGCCGCGGGCCCGACGCTCCTCGAGGCGAGCGCGCTGGGGTTCGACGACGTGACGCGGATCCTTCGTCGATTCGATGCCGGCCTCGAGCACCCCGAAGCGGGTGTACGCCGAGGCGGCGGCGAGTGCCGCACCGGAGACGACCGAGAGCGCACGCAGCGCCGTCCTCGTCTTCCAGCTCCGCTTGCCCCCGGCACCGAAGGCACCACTCGATGCGTCAGTCTTACCGGCGAGCTTCTTCGCGAACACTCGTGCCCCCACCTCGACGGCGGCGGCACCGGCGGCACCGGCAAGGAGCAGCTTCTCGGCCCGGTGGAGTTTGTGGCCGGGTTCGCCGTCTTCCATCGGATCGACCTCGGCGGGGTGCATGCCCTTCTTCATCTGATCCATCGCCACCATCTCACCGGCGGCACCGGTCAGCGCCAGAAGACGAGCCGGACCGGTCTCGCGGATCGGAGCCAGCGCCATTCCCGCTCCCCCGGCGGCCATCGATGCCGAGGCCACGAACACATATGAGAGTCCGTTGCGACCGGCAGCGTTCCACGTGGGAACCGCGGTATCGCCGAGCAGCGCGCCCGTGTAGGCGGCCAGAGGTGTGGCGAAGAGCGCTGACTCGATGGCGGCAGGCGTTTCGAGGGCGTGGAGCACGCGGCGCAGGGGGCCGAGCGGCAGCAGCTTCTCACCGGTCAGGCGATCGACTTCGATGGCGGTCAGCACGCCCGAACCGACGCCGAAGCCGGAGAGGATCCAGGTGCCCAGGCTCATCGGGGAGCTGACCTTGAACACGCGCATCATGTTGAGGAACCGTTCGGGCCGGCCGAGGTCGGCCACGAGCGCCGCTCCCCCGATTCCTGTTGCGGTGATCGCTGTCATCCGTGAAGCGATGCGCAGACCGGGACGGTCGCTGAACTGTGCGCCCAGACCCAAGAGGGCCGAGCCACCGGCCAGACCGCCGAGGAACAGGTAGAGCCCGATCTCATCGCCCCAGGGCGGAGCCTTGACGATGGGTCGACCGTAGTAGGAGGTGAATTCGACGTCCTCGACCATCGGCATCTCACGGTTGCCGTCAGCCCCGCGGTTCTTCCAGCCACCGCCTCGCCGACCACCGGCACCCGGTCCACCACGACCGCCACCGGGCCGACCGCCTCGGCGGCGCTTCTTGCGTCCGCCTTCCGGCTCGGGTGGACGGTAGGAGTCATATTCGGACGTGCTCAACGGCGGCTCCCGAGGAAGGCGAGTCCGACGGCGGCGACCATGCCGAGCGCCGCGATGCCGGCATTGGCGTACATCTTCGGCAGGTCCTTCGTCGGCACACGCGGATCCGGCGGCAGCCCGTAGACCTCGGGCTCGTCGAGGATGAGGAAGACCGATCCGGTGCCACCGACCCCGTCGTTCGGGTTCGCGCCGTAGAGGCGAGCCTCGGTCAGACCCTTCGCATGGAGATCGGCCACGCGGGCGTGAGCCTTGTCGACCATGTCGTCATGGTCGCCGAATTTGATCGATTCCGTGGGGCAGGTCTGCGCGCACGCCGGTTCCTGCCCATCGACGAGGCGGTCATAGCACAGGGTGCACTTGTTGGCCGTGTTCTTGTCCGGCACGTCCATGTCCGAGGCGCTGCGATCACGGTCGGTGGGTGTGTTGATCGTGCCGTCATCGCGGCGCTCGATGACGCCGAAGGGACAGCCGGCCACGCACGTTCCGCAGCCGTTGCAGACGTCGTTCTGCACGACGACGGTGTCGAATTCCGTGCGGAAGAGCGCTCCCGTGGGGCACACGTCCAGGCAGCCGGCGTGGGTGCAGTGCTTGCACACGTCCGAGGACATCAGCCAGCGGAAGTCCGCCGTGTCCGGGGGCGTCGTATCGAGGTTGGCGATGTCCTCGGGATCGCTCGGTTCCAGGGCGCCGGGTGCCAGCAGATCGATGCCCATCGGTGGGGTCGAGGGCAGTCCTCCGCTTCCGGCAGACCCATCCGCTGCCGCACCGAGGGCACCGCCGAGTGGCTGGGCACCTGCCGACTCATCCGTGCGCGGACGGATCGTCGGCATGCCGAGGTTGACGAGTTTCCGCCCCGACTCGCGGGCGGCTTCGATCCGCTCGGAGTCCTGTTCGATGAAGGCGACGTGTCGCCAGGTGTTCGCCCCGAGGCTGCCCGTGTTGTCATACGAGGATTCGAGGAGTTCGTAGGTCCCGTCCTGCGGATTGTTGTTCCACTCCTTGCAGGCGACCTCACAGGCCTTGCAGCCGATGCAGATCGACGTATCGGTGAAGAACCCTTTGCGCTCGTGCGCGGAACCGTGCCAGTGCCCATCCGCAACGGCATCGTTCTCGACGGTCGATGTCGACATCAGTCCTCCTCCTCGTTTCCTGTGTTGTCCACCGTATCCGTCTGGGCACCCTCGCCGAGGTTGCCCTGCTGAGCCTTGTCCGCATCCTTGCCGATGTAACCGCGGTCGGGGTCGCCATCGGTCGGGTCCCCATCGTCCGCGCGGTTCGCGTCCACGGTCTCGGTCGGGTTCTGGTCCACGCTGTCGGTGGGTCCAAGATCGACCCGGCCCGTGCGATCATCGGCACTGTCGACGGCTTCGTCTCCGAGGGTGCGCCCAGGGGTGACACCCACGGCGGAGTCCCCACCGCGATGCGGATGCCCGCCCTTGCTGGCCGCAGAGTCCGCGGCCAGGGACTCGGCGACGACGTCCTCGGAGACCGTGACCAGCTGATTGCCCGATTCCGGGCTCAGACCGGCCTCACGCTGATACTTCTCGACGAAGTCGACGAGCTCCGGACCCCGTGGACGGCGTCCCGGTATGATCGTGCCGGCCACGTACTTGCTGTTCTGGATGAACACATTGGGGTCCATCGTCACGCCCAGCAGATCATTCGCGGAGTCACCTTCGACCGTGGCGTCTCCGCCGACGCCCCAGTGGTAGGGCAGGCCGATCTGGTGGATGGTCTTCCCGCCGATCGTCAACGGCGTCATCCTCCGGGTCACGAGCACGCGGGCCTCGATGGCGGCGCGCGGGGAGACCAGCGTCGCCCATCCGTAGGGCTCGAGTCCCACCTCGGCGGCGAGCTCCGGGGAGATCTCACAGAACATCTCCGGCTGCAGCTCCGAGAGGTAGGGCAGCCACCGCGACATTCCTCCTGCGGTGTGGTGCTCGGTCAGGCGGTAGGTCGTGAACACGTACGGGTAGACCTCGGAACCGGGATTGCCTGCGGCCGGGGCCGAGAGGTTGTCCTCCCTGCGCATCACCAGTCGTGTCGGGCTCGACTGCTGCTCGTAGAGCGGGTTGGCCACCGAGGATTCCTGCGGCTCGTAGTGCGTGGGCATCGGCCCGTCGACCATGCCGCTGGGCGCGAACAGCCAGCCCTTGCCGTCGGCCTGCATGACGAACGGATCGTCCCCGTCGAGGTTGGCGGGTCCGCCGTAGGGCTGATCCGAGCGGGCCGAGGGTGCCCGGTCGATCGGGAAGTCGGGGACGTCCTTGCCCGTCCACTTTCCGGTCTCTTCGTCCCACCACACGAACTTCTTCCGCTCCGACCAAGGTGTGCCGTCGGGTGCTGCAGAGGCGCGGTTGTAGAGGATCCGTCGGTTCGCCGGCCAGGCCCAGGCCCATTCGGCGGCGGTCTCGTCCTGCTCGGCTCGGGGCTTGCGTCGGGCGGCCATGTTCTCGCCGCCTGAATAGATTCCCGCGTAGATCCAGCAGCCGCCCGCGGTGGTGCCGTCGTCGGTCATCTGATTGAAGTTATCGAGCGGCTGTCCGTCCTTGTCACCGCCGACGTAGTAGCCGTTGATCTCGGCCAGCACGGATTCGGCGTCGACCTCACCCTCCTCATCGACCGGGTAGTCCCAGGTCATGTCGAGGAGCGGACGATCACGAGGATCGTCGGAGTCCCCCAGCTTCTCGCGCACCCGTTTGCCGAGTTCGAAGAAGAAGTCGAGTTCGCTCTGCGCATCGCCGGGTGGGTTGACGGCCTTGTGCCGCCACTGCACGAGGCGCTGCGTCTGGGTGAAGGTGCCGGCCTTCTCCGTGTGGTTGGCCGCGGGCATGAAGAACATCTCGGTTTCGATATCTTCGGTCTTGAGCTCACCGCTGGCGATCTCGGGGCCGTCCTTCCACCAGGTGGCGGATTCGATGAGACGGAAGTCGCGGACGACCATCCACTTGAGGTGGCTCATCGCCATGCGCTGCATCCGCCCGTTGGCCGAGCCGACGGCCGGGTTCTGGCCGAGCAGGAAGTACCCGTCGACACCGTCGTTGAGCATGCGGACCTGCGTCTGATACGTGCCGTGGGCACCGTTGATCTTCGGCAGGTAGTCGTAGGCGAAGTCGTTCTCCGGCGTGGCGGCATCGCCCCACCACGCCTTGAGCAGGTTGGTGGCGTAGCTGCGTCCGTTCGCCCAGAAGCCCTTGTGGGTCTCCGGAGTGCCCACCGCCTTGACGTAGTCGTCGAAGGTCTCATGGACTCCGGCGCTGGGCATCGGCAGGTAGCCGGGCAGCAGGTTGAACAGGGTCGGAATATCGGTCGAACCCTGGATCGTGGCGTGTCCGCGCAGGGCCATGATGCCGCCGCCGGGACGACCCATGTTGCCCAGCAGCAGCTGGAGGATCGAGGCGGTGCGGATGAACTGGGCGCCCAGCGAATGCTGGGTCCAGCCCACGGCGTAGGCGAAGCACGTGGTGCGTTCGCGCCCCGAATTCCGAGTCACCGACTCGACGAGGTATTCGAAGTCTGCCGGTTTGATGCCGCAGTTCTCGGCCACCATCTCAGGCGTGTAGCGCGAGTAGTGGCGTTTGAGGATCTGGAAGACCGTGCGCGGGTCGCTCAGGGTCTCATCGGTGACGGGCGCCCCCGACTCATCGGTCTGGTACGACCAGGTCGAATTGTCGTAGGAGTTCGTCTCGGGGTCGAACCCGGAGAAGAGTCCGTCCAGGTCTTCTGTGTCCTGATAGTTCTCGCTGATGAGATTCGTCGCATTGGTGTACGCACGGACGTACTCATCGAAGTACGCACCGTCGCTGAGCACACGGTTGATGAGCGCACCGAGGAGCACGATGTCCGAGCCCGCCCGGATCGGGACGTGCTTATCCGCGATCGCAGTGGTGCGGGTGAAACGAGGATCGACGTGGATGATGCGGGCACCACGGGCCTTGGCCTCGGTCACCCATTGGAAGCCCACGGGGTGGCACTCGGCCATATTGGATCCCTGGATGATGATGCAGTCCGCATTCGCCATATCCTGGACGGGTTGTGTGGCGCCGCCTCGCCCGAACGAGGTTCCCAGACTGGGAACCGTGGCGGAGTGTCAAATGCGCGCCTGGTTCTCGATCTGTATCGCGCCCGCCGCCGTGTAGAGCTTCTTCGCGAGGTAGTTCTCCTCGTTGTCGATGGTCGCCCCGCCGAGGCTGGCGATGCCCATCGTGCGACGCAGGGGGTGTCCCTTGTCGTCGACGTCCTCCCAATGGTTGCGGCGGGCTTCGATGAAGCGGTCGGCGACCATGTCGAGCGCCGTATTCAGATCGAGCTTCTGCCAGTCCTTGGCACGCGGAGCGCGGTAGAGGACGTCGGTGACGCGTCCGTTGGCATTGACCAGCTGTTCGCTGGCGGCTCCCTTCGGGCAGAGACGTCCACGCGAGATCGGCGAATCCGGGTCGCCTTCGATCTGCACGACCTTGTCATCCTTGACGAAGATCTTCTGTCCGCAGCCGACGGCGCAGTAGGGGCACACGGACTGGACGACCTTATCGGCCGTAGCCGTGCGCGGGGTGGTGTCTCGGGTCTTCTGGGACACGACAGATTCTCCGCGTCCCGTCTTGTCCGAGGTGCGGAATTGCCGGAGTACCGGCCACTCGAGGAAGCTGAACCGAGCCATGGCTCAACCATAGACCCTCACATGCGGAAAATGCATCAGGCGAGCCGCAGTGGAATCACCGCGTCCTGCAAGGTGAGACCGCCTGAGTCGAGCGATCGGTGACGACCGTTCGGCTCAGGCGGAAAGAGCTTGGGTTCAGGCCCCGGGAAGGGTCCGGCTCAGACCCGGCGAGCAAGCAGGATGGCGTCATCGAGTTCGGCGGGTTCGCCGTCCGGTGAGGTCACCTGTCGGGTCCGGGTCTCGGCGAGTTCGATCTCCCAGCGATCGGGGCTGGCACCGATGAGCAGAGCGAAGTCTCCGTTCGGGCTCACCGGTTCGTGGTGGTGGTCCATCCCGTGGTCGAGCTTCTCATTGTGTTCTGCCGCCCACGGCGGCATCGTGGCATGGGAGACGAGCAGCAGGGCACCGCCCGGTGCCACGTGTTCGGCGACCCGGGCGAGCAGCTCTTCCCGGGTGTCGGGCAACCGGGTGTGGAGGAAGAACCCGGTGACGAGGTCGAAGCCGCCTCGGCGATCGGCGTCTTCCGCTGATGCGGCCTTCGGTGCCCAGGTGGAGATGTCGGCGACGGCGAAGTCGGCCTTCGCTCCGCGGTCGTCGGCGGCCCTGCGGGCACGGTCGATGGCCGTGGTCGACAGATCGATTCCGGTGGCGGCCCAGCCGTGTTCGGACAGCCAGACGACATCGGCACCCTCTCCGCAGCCGACGTCGAGGGCGCGGCCGGGCGCCATGTCACCGACGAGGGCGACGAGGGCTTCGTTCGGGCTGCCCGACCACACGGGGTCGTCAGATCCGGAGTAGCGCTCTTCCCAGGCCGCCACGGAATCCGGGACAGCGATGGAATCGGTCACTGGTCGACGCCCGGATCGGCGGGGATGGAATCGGGGCCGTCGTCCGCGGCCTCGGTCGAGGCGGCAGCGTCCTGCTTGGCCAGTTCGGCGCGGACTTCGTCCATATCGAGGCCCTTGACGGCGGTGATGACCTGCTCGAGCTGCGGTGCGGCGAGCGCACCCGGCTGAGCGAAGACGACGATTCCCTGGCGGAAGGCGACGAGCGTCGGGATCGAGGAGATCGCGAAGAGGCCGGCCAGCTGCTGCTGGGCTTCGGTGTCGATCTTGCCGAAGGCGATGTCGGGGTTGGCCTCTGCGGCCTGTTCGAAGACCGGAGCGAACTGCTTGCACGGGCCGCACCAATCGGCCCAGAAGTCGAGAAGGATGATCTCGTTGTCGTTGATGGTCGATTCGAAGTTGTCCTGAGTGATTTCGATCGTAGACATGCGGGTCAGTCTAGGAGCCGAGGATGAATGATGTCTGGACGGGGTTGGCATTTCTCCTGGACAGCATGCTCCGCGCACTCTGTGTTGTCACGAACTCAGTCCAGGGCGAAGTCCGCAATCGGTTCGTCCTCGGCGATGGCGGTGAAGACAGCATCCGCCTCGGGGGCGATGACGACCCGGTTGGGGTCCTCAGGAGCCTTCGTCCAGGGCATGATCACGAAGGTGATCGCGTCCTCGGGCACCGAGGAGACCGTCGAGGCCAAGGAACCCAATGCCGAAACCGAGTCGAGTTCTTCGTCGACGCTCAGCGAAGAGGTGACGGCGTCGAGGAAGCTGTAGAGGCGATCGGGACGTGACAGGACCTGCGCGCTCTTGGCCCGGTCGATGATCGATTCCATCACCATCTGCTGATTGCCCATGCGGGAGATGTCGCTGCCGTCGCCGACGGCATGGCGGGTGCGAGCCAGCGCGAGGGCATCGCTGCCGTCGATGGTCTGGTGACCGGCAGGCAGGTCGAGCTGGGCCTTGGAGTCCTTGAGCGGTTCGTCGAGATCGACGGTGATCCCGTCGAGGGCATCGACGATCGTCGCGAAACCGTCGAAATTCACCTCGATGAAGTGATCGATGCGCACGCCGGTCAGGGCTTCCGCAGCGGAGACCGAGCAGGCGGGACCGGAGTTGAGGGCGGAATTGATCATTCCGTGGACGGCGCTCGAAGCTCCGAAGCCGGTGTCGGTGCAGGCGGGGATGTCCATGATCGTGTCTCGCGGGATCTGAACGGCATCGATGCGGGAGCTGTCGGCCGAGATGTGGGCGAGGATCATCGCATCGCTGCGAGCGCCTTCGGCCGTGCCGTATCCCGAAGAGGCGGCTCCGTCCCCGCCGTCCTCGACACCCATGCCCTCGCCGGTGCTGCCGTCGTCCTCGGCGTTCCCGGAGTCGAGATCTCGCGTGTCCGAACCGAGGATGAGCACATTCGTCTCGTCCGTGAGCTTCTCGGGCACGGCACTCTCCTCTCCGGCACGCAGGGGCGAGGAGCTGATATTGGAACTGAGGTTGTGAACGACCGCCACGATCGTCACCGGAACTGCGATGACCATGACCGCGATCAGGGCCACGATGGTGCGGCGGCGTCGGTACTTCATGGCGAGACGACGCTGACGCCGCGGTCCGATCTCCGGCAAACCTGCACTCCTTCATTTCACTCTGTTTCAGATTGCATACAATCCTAAACACAGGTTCTCAGTGCAATCCGTCATTCAAGCCGTCCAGACTCTGTTAGAATGGATTTGTTCCTGTACGACACTGTGCGGAACGTGTGGCGTTGCGAGCGTAGGTAGATTCGCTCCGCGCCCTGCAGTCGCCGAATCAGCGCGTGTCTACCATCCGCGCTTCTCATACTTTCTCTTCACTTTTCAGTCCAGTCGTACATCGACTTCAATCCAGCACCTTCGAGTGCGTTATCGTCACCGAGCTTTCCGCTTCTTCGCCTGAGACAAGGATTTTTCACATCAGCACGAATTCCGGAGCTTCGGTTTCACCACAGTTTTTCGTTGGATCCGCGTACGACACTCGGTTCGTCCAACGAGAAGTCACACCATCAGACCAACGGCTGCTCGGCACTGTCGATCAGCTCCAGGCTCTGCAGGTGTGAACAGCCGGACCCGGTCACGGGTCCGACCATCACGACCGCATCAGCGGTCATCAGCTAAAAATAAGGATACAAAGATTATGGCAACAGGTACCGTGAAATGGTTCAACGCGGAAAAGGGTTTCGGATTCATCCAGCCTGACGACGGATCGGCTGACGTGTTCACCCACTTCTCCGCGATCGAGGCCTCCGGCTACCGTGAGCTCACCGAGGGTCAGAACGTCGAGTTCGACTCTGAGATGGGCTCCAAGGGCCTGCAGGCGACTCGCGTCCGCGGCCTCTGAGACTCACTGTGAGTCTCATCAGAGACATCACAGGTCTCTCTCGAGACTTCTGAGATTCATCGGAGACCCTCCGCTTTCGGCACCATCGTGATCGTCTCAACGGTCACCAGCCGCAGTCGGATGGTTTCCACCAGCGAAGCACCGAAGCAGTCAGCTGCCTCGGTGCTTCGCTCTATTCACGCCCGGTCCGTGCTCTTCATATCCGGTCCATGCAATTCATGGTCTGTCCGTGCGGAACCGAGCTCTCGGCTGCTGCGCCGTCGGTCCAGCGCCCACCATAGGCCAAGGAACGTTGACATATAACTGTTGCGACTTCTACAGTCGTGGCAACGATCACAGGAGTGCTCAGGCACACGATGGGGCGGAGGCATGATGAGAAGAGGACGTCGGCTGAGCTGGATCATCGCCCTGCTGCTCCTCGTCATCGCATGCCACGTCGCGACGCATATTCCGCCGCTGAGCAGCTTCGCCGCCCTCTTCTGGGGACTGTCGCTGATCTTCCTCGTCATCGCCCTGATTCTGGCGATCATGCGCAGCCGGGAGCACGGTCGCGGCCGATGACTGATGCAGTCGCCCGGCCACCCGCCGAGGCCCCTCCTGCCGGTTCATCCCCGGCCTCCGGAAGCAGCCTCACCGCCGTCTTCGGCACCGAGACTCGCCGCACCCGGTAGCGTGGGTTGTGACTCAGCGAATCCGATCACACAGGTGGTGCCCTCATGTCTCAGCCCGACTCCTCCATTCCGACGACCGTGGTCTTCGATCTCGGCAACGTCCTCATCGGATGGGACCAGTCGGGTCCGCTCGCTGACCGGATGAGCGCCGAAGAATGGCGCGACTTCGCCGCCGAAGCGGATTTCTCCGCCCTCAACTCCGCCTCCGACGCCGGCGTTCCGGTCGCCGAGATCGTCGCGCGGGCCGCTGCGACGGACCCTCGCCACGGCGAGATCATCTCCCTCTACTACGAGCGCTTCGAGAAGTCCCTGACCGGTCCGGTCGAGGGCATGGCCGAGGTCGTCGCCGAGCTCAAGGACTCAGGGACCAGACTGCTCGGCCTCTCGAACTGGGCGGCCGAGACCTTCCACCATGCCCCTGCAGCGGCACCGGCCATCAACGAGCTCGAAGACGTCGTCGTCTCCGGGCGCGAAAAGCTCATCAAGCCCGATCCGGCGATCTTCCACGTGCTCACCGAGCGGTTCGACCTCGACCCGAGCCGGACCGTCTTCGTCGATGACCTGCCGTCGAACATCGAAGCCGCACGGAAGCTCGGATTCATCGGTCTCGTCTTCACCGACGCACAGTCCCTGCGCCGGGATCTGGCTGGCCTGGGGCTGCTGGAACCGACGAACCGCTGACGAGAACCAGAGCAACTCCGCCTGGGCAGAGCACGCTTCGCATTGAGCCGAAGTTCAGTCGCAGGGCCTAACGTGGCCGGTATGACATATGTGATCGCTCAACCCTGTGTGGACGTGAAGGACCGTGCCTGTGTGGATGAGTGCCCGGTGGACTGCATCTACGAAGGCGAACGGATGCTCTATATCCATCCGGACGAATGCATCGACTGCGGAGCCTGTGAGCCGGTCTGCCCGGTGGAGGCGATCTTCTACGAAGATGACGTGCCCGAGGAGTGGTCGAGCTACTACAAGGCCAATGTCGAGTTCTTCGACGACATCGGCTCCCCGGGCGGGGCTGCCGGCATGGGCGTGATCGACAAGGATCATCCGCTCGTCTCCGCCCTCCCGCCGCAGAACCAGTGATTCGCCGCGCGACGACGGCAGGATGCGTTCCACCCATTCCCAGTCGCCGTCTGCGGGCAGGGCCTCGGTGCTGTGCGGGACCGATCAGCTTCCCTGTTCGAATTCGTCCTTCATCGCGGTGAGCGTGCGGTAGATGTTGATGCGCTGGAAGTCCGAGAAGGACTGCCCGCGCGTGACCACACGATCGAAGACCGCGGCCACCCAATCCGGCCAGCCGGTGCGATCATCGTTCCAGGTCTCGGTGACTCGCGTCGCTCCGCCGAGGTCCTCGAAGTCATAGGACCACGTGGCATTGCTGCCTTCGAGAGACGGCGAACGGGGGCCGATCTTGCGCACGGTGAACGCGAACCGCCGGCCCGGCACGGAATCGATGACAACACTCTCGGTCACCCACCTCGCGCGGCCCCGCCGGTTGGTGCCTTCGAAGACCTCGCCCACCGACAACGGGCGTGCATCCGCGCGGGTGCTGGCACCGGTGTTCTCCGGACTCCACCGGGGCATCTGCGTCGGATCGGCCACCTGCGCCCAGATGGCGTCGGCCTCTGCACGGATGACAATGCTGCCGCTGACCTGCATGGTGCGTCTCATCGAATTCCCTTCCTCGGTCACCCACCCAGCCTAGAGGGTCGTTCCGGTGTGCACCTGCCCGAGCCGGACTCACTTCCTCGTGTCACCGGTCTTTCGGCCCCGACCCAAGAGCGCCTCTTGGTGAGCGACGGTCTGGTCGCGCAGGGCCTGCACGACCGCGGCGATGGCGGGTCTGCGCAGCGAGTCGGGGCGCAGCACCATCCAGTAGGGCAGACGTTCGGCCACCGTGTCGGGGAAGAGGCGCACGAGGTCCGGATGGCGATCGGCCATGAAGCACGGCAGGAATCCGACCCCGGCACCCGCTCGGGTGGCTTCGACGTGGACGAAGACGTTTGTCGAAGTCAGGGCATCTTTCATTGAGGGGAAGAGCCGCGTCGGTGCGTCCAGATCGTCGACCTGGAGCATGGAGTCGACGAAGTAGACGAGTCGGTGTTCGCTCAGTTCGTCCACCGAGGTGGGAGTGCTGTGGGCGGCCAGATAGTCGCGTGCGGCGTACAGTCCGAGTTCGTAGTCGCCGAGCTTCACCGCCTCCGCCCGGTGCACGCGCGGTTCGCCGACGACGACTTCGATGTCGAGCCCCGACCTCTGCTGCAGGGCTTGGCGAGTGACGGTGACGATCTCAACGCTCAGACCCGGATGTCGGCGTCGGAGCCTGGCCACCGCGGGAGAGGCCACGTAGGCGCTGAAGCCGTCGGTGGCGGTCATCCGCACCACTCCTGCCACCGGATCCGGCACCTGTCCCTGTTCGCCGAGGCTGTGCACTGCCGCCTCCATCTGCTCGGCGACGACCACGGCCCGCTCTCCGAGCTCAGTGAGCTCCCACCCACTGTCAGCGCGGGCCAGGACACGGCCGCCGAGGGATTTCTCCAACGCCGCGATGCGTCGGGAGACCGTCGAATGGGTCAGCCCCAGGTGGTGTGCCGCTGTCGTGAACTTCGCCGTGCGGGAGACGGCCAGCAGCACGAGCAGGTCATTGGGGGTGGTGTCCATACCTGCCATAGTAGGCACAGACGATCACCTCGTGCCGTGTCCTCAGCGGACGATCTGCGGCGCTGGCGAGCGCGTCCATCTCAGCAGCACGACGATTCCGCAGATGAAGAACACGATCCCCGAGGCGACCAGTCCGGTGACGATGACGCCGATATCGCTGCCCAAGTCGACGTCGTCGACCGGTTGGGTCGGTGCCGTCCCCTCGGGGTCGATGAGGACCGTGATCGTATCGCCCTCGTCGAAATCATCGAAGCCGTCCTTGCCGCGGTAGATGAGCGGCTCGGCGACCGGACTGCCGTCGGTGCGCTCGAGGGTGTAGGTGTGCGTGTAGGCCTTCCGAGACCGGGACGAACTCGAGTCGTGCCGGGTCTTCACCTCGACCTTGTGGTCGACGACGACCACCTTGGTGACTTCGCCCGACTGTGACAGGGCCACATCCTCGGCGAGCATCACCGTGCCGATGAGGGCGATTGCGACGACCGGACCGGTGTACCAATATGCCCATGCGCTGCCCATGATCATGCGCATCGCCAAAGTGACTCCGACGAAGACGAGGACCCCGAGGACGATGGTCAGCAGCTGCGCGGACGGAATCAGGTACCCGAGCGCGAAGACCGCCCCGGTGCCGATGAGGAAGACGGCGCCGACGATGACGATGCTCAGCGGGTTCCGGCTGCCCCGATTCCGACGTCGGTCCCTCACGCCGCCATTCCTTTCCTTCCGGCGCTGTCCATCCGGGCACCGCTCATCACTGCGGCATGTTGACGAACCGGGACTTCGCGCCCTGGAACGCCACAGGGATGTCCATCGTCGGACCGGCACGGTGCTTGGCGACGATGATGTCGGCCTCACCGGCACGTTCGTGTTCCTTGTCGTACATGTCCTCACGGTGGATGAGCAGCACGAGGTCCGCATCCTGCTCGATCGAACCGGACTCACGCAGGTCCGAGATCATCGGCCGCTTATCGGTGCGCTGTTCGCTGCCGCGGTTGAGCTGAGACAGCGCGATGACAGGAACCTCGAGCTCCTTGGCCAACAGCTTCAGCGACCGGGAGAACTCCGAGACCTCCTGCTGACGGGATTCGACGCGCTTGCCCGAGGACATCAGCTGCAGGTAGTCGACACAGACCATCTTGAGATCGTGCTGCTGTTTGAGGCGGCGACATTTCGCGCGGATCTCGGTCAGCGCCATGTTCGGCGAATCGTCGACGAACAGCGGGGCACTGTTGATGCGGGCTTCGGTCGCGGCCAGGGTCGTCCAGTCGTGTGGGCTGAGCTCGCCACGACGCAGGTTCTGCAGCGGAATCTCCGACTCTGCGGAGAGCAGACGCATGACGAGTTCGTTCTTTCCCATCTCGAGTGAGAAGAACACAGCGGCCTGATCGTTGTGGATCGCGGAAGAGCGGATGAAGTCGAGCGCCAACGTCGATTTGCCGACGCCGGGGCGGGCGGCGATGACGATCATCGTGCCCGGGTGCAGACCGTTGGTGAGGTTGTCGAATTCGACGAAGCCGGTGGGCACGCCCGCGGTCTGCCCGTCGGTGTTGCCGTTGCGCTCGATCTCCTGAGCCACCTCGCCGAGGATGTCGGAGAGGATGACGTAGTCCTCGGTGGTATGACGTTCGGTGACCTTGTAGATCTCCGCCTGTGCGGAGTTCACGACGTCGTCGGTGTCGCCTTCGGCGTCATAGCCCATCTGCACAATGCGGGTGCCGGCCTCCACGAGGCGGCGCAGCACGGCCTGTTCGCTGACGATCGCGGCATAGTAGCCGGCGTTGGCCGCGGTCGGAACGGAGGAGATGAGAG
The DNA here is from genome assembly GCF_051351055.1 of Brevibacterium sp. FAM 27836. Taxonomy (NCBI): domain Bacteria; kingdom Bacillati; phylum Actinomycetota; class Actinomycetes; order Micrococcales; family Brevibacteriaceae; genus Brevibacterium; species Brevibacterium sp. FAM 27836. The sequence continues at coordinate 1,876,654 of NZ_CP195711.1, read as the reverse complement.
TGTGCAGATAGGCGGCACCGCCGACGCGGGCGAGGTCGCCGGTCTTCGTCAGGTGGTTCGCCACTGTCACCGAGTCCGCGGGTTCGCCGCGGGAGTAGAGGTCGAGGACCGCCTCGTAGATGGTTTCGTGAGCGGGCTTGTAGAAGTCGTCGCCCTTCATCGTCTCGACGCAGTCGGCGATGGCGTCCTTCGACAGAAGCATCGCACCGAGCACACTCTGCTCGGCCTCGACGTCCTGCGGCGGGGTCCTCAGACCGTCATAGCCCTGGTCGTTGCTCAATCGTGTTCCTCTTCCTCACAGCCTCGTCTTCGCCCACCCCATGTGGTGCGCTCCAACTGTACCCGGCCACCGCTGCGACCGGACACCGACCATGGTAGGTCCCGGCACGGACATGATCGTGTCCGCCGGCTCCGACGGACACCCTCACCGAGGCGGCCCACCGTGACCCGGCGAGCCGCCTCGGTGACGGTGCGGACTTCTCAGTCCCGAGCCCGCCCGGCCGTGGCCACGGAGTGCAGGATCGGCTTCGTCAGCTGCAGTCCGGCACGGATGATGACGATGCCGACGACGACGGTCAGCAGGATCGTGAGGAACGTGACCGGTTTGAATACGAGCGCCGCCCCGGCCAGGGGCAGCACGAGCAGCAGACCGAGCCCTCCGGCCAGCAGCGACACCCAGATCGCCGGTGCCATGACGGCCCGCACGAGTGCGCGGTGGATGAGCTGGGGGTCGACGCCTGCGGCGAAGAGGTCGGAGAAGGTGTCGGCCCTGTCGTGGATGTCAGCGACCTGGTTGATCACCGCCGAGACGGCGATGAGCACGATCGCGATGCCCATGACGAGCAGCACTCCGGTGAAGAGGTCGTGGAAGAGGTGGATATCGCTCTCTCTCATCCCTGACTGCGGGTCATCGGCGGTGTCGAGTCCGAGCTGCATGAGGGCCACGCCGGACCCGCACACGGCCGCGGTGAAGGCGGCCATCGCCAGTCCCGAGACCCGACGCCAGAACCTCTTCGGCTCGTCGGAGACGAGACGGGCGGCGATGAGACGTTCAGGGGTGGCCGCGCGGTTGCCGCTGAGGTGAGCGAACCAGCGGACGAGAAGTCCGCCGACGAGGTCGACGACGATGAGACCGAGCGCGAAGAAGCCGACCACTGCGGCCAGAATGACTCCTACGCCGAGGCCGCCGCTCTGGGTCAGTGCGTACACGACCGGCAGCAGACAGATTGCCAGCACCGTGACCACGACCCGGCCCACGGGGAACTTCCGGTCCAGGCTCTTCGTCCGCACACCCAGCGGGGAGACCGCGACCTTCCGCAGCCCGATGAGCGCCGAACCCGCACAGACGAGGACGAGTCCGGCCACCACTGTGAGGACGAGCCAGGCCGGCATGAGCATGTTGTCGTACCCGATGGGCCGGCCCATGAAGTGGATGAAGCTGACCGGCAGCGCCAGGCCCAGGTAGCCGACCACGCCGAGAACGATCCCGACCAGGGCGGGAATGAGAGGTTCGGCCACGGCAAGTGCCGTGATCTGTCTGCGTTCGGCTCCGAGCAGCGACATCGTCGACAGACGTTCGTCCTGGCGGCGGGCCGACAGGGTGGCCGAAGCCGAGGCCAAAGTCGCCGCGGGGATGATCAGCAGTGCCGTGGCCAACGCGGCCAGGGTCTTGTACATGATGTCGAATCCCGCTTCGGCGGGGTCCGGGTTCGGTGGGATCTGGAAGAACATCCAGGCACCCGCCGCCACCGTGAGGAACAGTGTGGCGCAGGCGAAGAAGGCTGCTGCCACGAGCACGGAAGTCGGCGAGGTCAGCGACCGACGCCCGAGCACGAGGGAAACGGTGCGAAATGAAGTGGACAAGGGATCTCCTCTCAGGCCCGGGTCAGTGTCGGGGAAGCCTGCGCGGCCGCCTCGGCGGGGGTCCGGTTCTCGGGCTCCGCCTCGGTGACTCGGCGGACGAGGGGGCGTGTGAACTGCAGACCCAACCACACCATCGCCACTCCGGCGACGAGGACGATGGTGACGACGCCGATGGTGAAGGGATCGCCGAGGTCGCCGGCCGAGGCCATGAGACCGGCGAGCAGTCCTCCGAGGAGCAGGGAGACGACGGTGACGAGGAGGATCGGGGACATCACCGCGTTCACGGTCACCCGGTGCATCATCGCCTGCGGCATCCCGGCGGCGTGGAGCTCGCGGTAGGTGCCGGCCCGGTCGAGGATGTCTGCGGCCTGATTGATCGTGGCGGAGACGATGACGAGGGCGAAGGCGATGGCCAGGGTGAGGAGGAGGCCGGTGAAGATGTCGTCGCCGAGGTACTGGTACGGGCCCATGACGGCGCGCTCCTCCGCGGTGAGGTCGCCCTGACCGCTGCGCATCATCGCGGTGCCCGCCCCGCCGACGACGGCGATGAAGGTGATCATCGCCAGCCCGGCGACCCGCTGCCAGTACTGTCCGGGGGCGTCGGCGATCATTCCGGCCGCCATCACCGAGGCGGGACCGCGTGCGATCTTCGCCGTGATCCCCGCGTGGATGCGGATGCACAGCACCCCGATGACGCTGATGAGCAGGAGGGCAAGACCGATTGTCGCAATGCTCGAGATGATGGTGGCCGTGACCGCCATTTCGACTTGGGTGGAGACGAAGACGGCTGTGGCCACGACGAGGACGAGCACGATGGCGGTGATGACCCGGAGCAGCGGGAACTTCCGCTCGAGGGATCGGGTGCGCACTCCCAGCGGGGAGACGGTGATCTTGCGCAGGCCGAGCAGTGAGGCCAGCAGGCAGACGAGGACGAGACCGATCACGACGGCGGCGAGCAGCCAGACCGGCATGAGCAGAGACTGGTATCCCAGGGGCTGGCCGGTGAAGGTCACGAGGCTCAGCGGCCAGGCGAGCAGCAAGTAGCCACCAATGCCCAAGACGATGCCGATGGCGGCGGGGATGAAGGGTTCGGCGACGGCGATGAGGCGGATCGTGCTGCGTTTCGCGCCGAGCAGTGACAGCGTCGAGAGGCGCTCGTCCTGGCGACGTGCGCTGAGTTTCGCCGAGGCGACTCCGAGGCTGACCGCGGGAACGATGAGGAAGACAGTGGCGAAGACCGCGAGGAGTTGGTAGAGCTCGGCGACCTCAGAGTAGCCGGTGACTTCGGGGCGGTCGGTGAACGCCCAGGCACCGGCGGCGACGGTGAGGAAGATCGTCGAGCAGGAGAAGAAGGCGATGCCCACGAGCTTCGCCGTCGTCGAGGTCAGGGACTGTCGGGACAGGAGGATGGGAAGGAGATTCATCGGTGCCCTCATCCGTGGTTCTGGACTCGGGGCTGGTGGGCCGGGGCCTGGTGGGTGGTGCCCTGTAGTGCGGAGTCGGCGACGATGCGACCGTCGGCGAGCCTGACGATGCGGGAGCAGCGGGCGGCGACGTTCTCATCGTGGGTGACGACGACGAGGGTGGATCCCCGACCCGTCGTGGAGTCGAGCAGCTCGGTGAGCACCTCGGCGGAGGTGCGCGAGTCGAGGGCGCCGGTCGGTTCGTCGGCGAACGTGACGACAGGCTGGGTGACCTGGGCGCGGGCGATCGCCACTCGTTGGGCCTGCCCGCCGGAGAGCTGTCCGATGCGTTTGTTGACGTGTTCGGCCAGGCCGAGGCGATCGAGCCAGGCCCGTGCATGCATGGTGGCATCCGAGCGGTTCATTCCGGCGAGCATGGCGGCGAGCGCGACATTGTCCAGGGCGGTGAGCTCGGGCAGGAGCAGTCCCTGCTGGAAGACGAAGCCGAAGACTTCGCGGCGCAGGGCCGTGCGACCGGACTCCTTGAGCGAGGTGATGTCCGCGGCCGCGCTGCGGTCGGTCGGCGAGAGGCGGATGCGACCGTCATCGGGATGGATGATGCCGGCCAGACAGTGGAGGAGGGTGGTCTTGCCCGAACCGGAGGGCCCCATGATCGCCAGGGATTCGCCGAGTCCGATCGTGAGGTCGACGCCGGCGAGCGCATAGGTCTGATTGAAGTGCTTGGTGACGCCGCCGGCAGTGATGATGGAGGGAAGATGCTGTGCAGGGGTCTGTGAAGAAGTCATGTCTCTATGCTCTCTCCCGGGCACTGTGTCGGCCATGAAGTCATCCCACAGGTGGAGAGGGGAAAACCCAACTTCTGTTGAAGGAAAGCCGAAGTCGGGTTCGGGACTTGATAATCTCCTCACACCACGTCATCGTCTGAGCAGACGCAAGCCTTGCCACCGGGGAGCCATCATGAAGATCAACTGGACATCCATCTTCGTCACCGATCAGCAGAAGGCCTTGGACTTCTACACCGACAAGCTCGGCTTCGTGCTCAAACACGACATCGACATGGGCGGTCCCCGATGGCTGACCGTGGTCTCTCCGGAGGAGCCGGATGGGGTCGAGATCGTCCTCGAACCCAATTCGCACCCCGCGGTGGCACCCTTCACCGAGGCGCTCGTGGCCGATGGGATCCCGATGAATCAGTTCGCTGTCGACGACGTCCAGGCCGAGTACGAACGCCTGAAGAGCCTCGGAGTGACGTTCATTCAGGAGCCCGCCACGATGGGTCCGATCACCACGGCCGTCCTCGACGACACGGTCGGCAATCTCATCCAGCTCGTCCACCAGGCCGACGGCGCTTGACGCCGAGCACGTACGGGGTCAGCAATGCCGCACTCGGCAACCGCGCGTCCCTGAGTTCATCGGACAGCTCTGTCCAAGTCGCCGTCAGAACCCGCCCTGTTCTGAGCTCACCCCGGCAGCAGCACGATGACGGTGTGGATGAGGAGGCCGACGAGGGCGCCGATGACGGTGCCGTTGATGCGGATGTACTGGAGGTCGCGGCCGACGTAGAGTTCGATGCGTTCGGCGGCTTCCTTCGCGTCCCACCGTTCGATGGTGTCGGAGATGACGCTGGCGATTTCGGGGCCGAAGCTCTCGGCGAGGTCGCCGGCCGTGGTCGCGATCCGATCGTCGATCCGGCGGGAGAAATCCGAGTCGGACTGCAGCCGGTCGGCGAATTCACCGATGAGCTGCCAGATGCGGGCGCGCACTTCACCGTCACTGTCGATGATCGCCTCGCGCAGCAGCGCCTTGAGCGAGGTCCAGATCTCGAGCACCGATTCGATGACCCCGTCCTGGCTGAGCAGGTCGTTGATGATGACCTCGGCTCGCTGTGACAGCGAGGTCTCGGAGTCGAGGTCGTCGGAGAGGTCGACGAGCCAGGCGTCGAGGGCCTGCCGGGCTTTGTGGTATTCGTCGTCGCGGACGTTGGCGACCCAGCCGAGCACCTCACGCTGGAGCCGGTTCGCCAGCTGTTCGTTGACGAAATCGGGTACCCAGGACGGTGCCCGGTTGTGAACGATCTCGTCGATGACCTGCGGATTGTCGCGCAGCCAGGTGTACGCCTCGGCGATGATGAGGTCGACGAGTTTGTGGTGGGCTCCGTCGAGCACGATCTGGCGCAGCAGCTGTGCCAGCACCGGTGTCTTGCGGGTCGCCACGAGCCTGGGAATGATGACGTTCCTGGTCAGTGCCGCGATCGAGTCATCGTCGATGCGCGCGAGCACGTACTCGAGCCCGCCTGCGGCACGGTCGACGACGATGTCACGGTTGCCCGGTTTGGCCAGCCATTCTCCGACCCGGTGGGAGACCTCGGCGGATCGGATCTTCGTCGACACCGCCTCGGCGTGGAGGAAGTTCGCGGCGACGAACGCGGACAGGCTCGCGCCCAGGGTGTCCTTCTTGCGCGGGATGATCGCGGTGTGCGGGATCGGCAGGCCGAGGGGGTGGCGGAAGAGCGCGGTGACGGCGAACCAGTCGGCGATCGCGCCGATCATCGCGGCTTCCGAGGCGCGGGAGACGAAACCCCAGACACCGGTGTTGTCGGTGAAGAGGTGAGTGGACAGGAAGATGAGCGTGGCCAGGATGAGCAGCGAGAGCGCGAGTGTGCGCATCTTCTTCAGCCCGCGAGCGCGCTCCTGGTCTTCGGCCGTGAGCTCGGCCGGCCCGCCGGTTCCACCTGCCGCACCGAAGCGCGGAACGGATGGTGTCTTCTCGATCGACATCGTTACCCCCTGCTCAACGACTTTAGCGAAGCCACGGCCCTCAACCCGCATCCGCAGGCGGATTCGCACCTGGGAATTCGGCGGGGAGTCCGAGCGCCGGCCACATAACGCCCCGTTGACCGCACAACGCCCCGTTACCGACATAGCGCCCCGTTGCGCCGGGTGGTTGAGCCCCTGCCTGTAGGAGAAGAGCTCCCCGCGCGCCGTCAATCGGGTTAAAGTGCCACCATGGCCCGCCCCTTGACCGCCCGAGAACACAGTGTCGCGCTGTTCATCATCCGTTGTGCCACGACCTCTCCCGACGAATCGGACTACGCGAACTTCACTTCTCAGCAGCGAGACGCCTGGGACCCACCGGTGCCGATCACGGCCGAACAGAGACGGACCTGGGAGAACAGCCTCGGCGAGGTCCTGGTGACGAGTGAATGTGGTTGCGGCATCTGCCCGAGCATCGGCATGCGCCCCAGACATCGCACCGACGATGACAAGCGCAACGACCAGGGCGGCGACGGGGACTGGTCGGATCGCATCGTCCTCACTGCCGGTGTATCCGGGGCGATGCTCCTGCTCTTCATCGACGACGACATTCCCAGCTATCTCGAGTTGGCCCCGACCGATGACGAGCTGAGCTTCGCGGAGTTCCCCGAGCCAGAGTCGATCAGTATCTGATCAGAATCTCCAACTCGCCGAGGCGGCTCCGAGCCGCCGATGAACGCTAGGCTCGGTGGATGGAGTATTTCGAGGATCGTGAGCGGGCGGAATCCTTCGGCGAGGTGGCCCGAGACTACGACGCCTACCGGCCGAAGTATCCTGCCCCACTCATCACGGAGATCATGCAGGCGGCCAGGACGACCGCCGAGTCTCGCACGGGCGACCCGCGCATCCTCGACGTCGGTTCGGGCACCGGCATCCTCGCCTCTCAGCTCAGGGACGCAGGGGCTGAGATCCTCGCGGTCGAACCGGACACTGCGATGGCACAGGTCGCCAGGTCCAAGGGCCTCGAAGTGGAGATCTCGACGTTCGAGGAGTGGGAGGCACACGGCCGCATGTTCGACCTCATCAGCTTCGGACAATCCTTCCACTGGGTGGACCCGATTGCTGCTCTGCCGCGAATCCGCACCTTGCTCGAACCCGCGGGAAAACTGGCCCTGGCCTGGAACGATATCGAACCGAAGGGTGAGTTCCGCGACCGGCTCGATGCGATCTCCGCTCGTTTCCACGCCGAGGGCACGACCGCGAGTCTGGGTGCTGCACCGAATCCGAGGACTGCTGCGGACCCGAGCACGCCAGCGGATCCGGGCACGGCAGAGACCGCGGGCAACTTCGAAGCTGTCGAGCATCCGGCCCTCACACAGCTGCGCGCCTCCGGTTTCACGCCGCACGAATCCGTTTTCGTCGAAGACCTCTGGTATTCGAGGCACAATTGGCTCTCGATGCTGTTCACCTACTCGGCTCAGCTGACGATGGATCCGGTGAAGCGAGCGGTCATGCGCGAAGAGCTGTCGGCCGAAATCCCTGACGACGGGCTCGAAGCACGAAATGAAGCCCTACTGATCCTCGCTGGGGTCTGAAGATCTCCCGCTCGCACGCCCGACACACCCCGGCCAGGGGCTGAGCATCCCTCACCGTTCCCGCCACGCCGGACTCTTACCGCCACAACGCACCGGTGCAACGGGAGGCTGTGCGGCTGCCGAGGCGTTGTGGGGCTGGCGAGAGATTGTGCGGCTGCCGAGGCGTTATGCGGCTGCCGGGAGGTTGTGACGCTGCCGGGAGGTTGTGACGCTGCCGGGCCGGGGTGCTCCGCGTCCTGGCACGGGGCCGGTGGCGCGGTGGCGAAGCCAGACCCGTAGAGTGAGAGGGGTCTGGTCACCGCTGTCCTGCGCCGGGGGCCGCACGGGCTCTGCGCCACAGACTCAGCGAGACGACCGGATCGACACCATCAGCATCCGACCGTCAGGAGCAGTCGTGCCAGCTCAGCCCGCCGAGGCCACCATCTCCGAGATCACCGATCTCATCACTTTCGACACGACGAGCCGGGACTCGAACCTCCCGCTCATCGAACACGTCGAAGCCCGCCTCGAAGCCGCCGGCATCACCTTCCTGCGGATCCCGAATCCCGAGGGCACGAAGGCCAACCTGCTCGCCACCATCCCCGCCGCCGACGGCACGAAGACCGGCGGGGTCGTCCTCTCCGGTCACACCGATGTCGTCCCCGTCGACGGCCAGGACTGGTCATCGGACCCATTCGCCCCCGAGATCCGCGATGGAAAGTACTATGCCCGCGGCAGTGCGGACATGAAGTCCTTCGTCGGCGTCATCCTCTCCCGCCTCGAGTCCCTGGCGGCCGCGAAGCTGCGCGAACCCATCCACCTCGCCTTCTCCTATGACGAAGAGATCGGATGCGTCGGTGCGGTGTCCCTCGTCGAAGCGATCACCGAGGCGCAGCTGGCACCTCGCGGCTGCGTCGTCGGCGAACCCACGAGCATGCGCGTCATCCGCGGTCACAAGTCGATGAACGTCTTCCGCGTCGACTTCCACGGTGTGGCCGCTCACTCTTCGCTCACTCCCGAAGGCGTCAACGCCATCGCCTACGCCTCCGAGTTCGTCGCCTTCGTCCACGCGGTCGCCGCCGAATTCCGCACCGAGGGACCCTTCGACGAGGCCTATGTCGTACCGTTCACCTCGGTCACGGCGAACACGTTCAGCGGCGGCATCGCCGTCAATACGATCCCCGCCGAGGCGAGCGTGCAGTTCGAGTTCAGATCGCTGGGCTCGGTCGATCGGGAAGAGCTCATTGCCCGTTTCCGCGCCGAAGCCGAGCGCCTGGGTCGCCAGATGTCGGCCGAGAACGACACCGCCGGCGTCGACTTCACCATCGAAGCCGGTGCCCCCGGCTGCGAGACCCCCGCCGATGCCGACATCGTCGACCTCGCCGCGAACTGGGGCGGCATCGCCACCGATGACAAGGTCACCTACGGCACCGAGGCGGGGCTGTTCTCGAACGCGGGCATCCCGACCGTCGTCTGCGGGCCCGGAGACATCGCCCAGGCGCACGCTCCCGATGAGTTCATCGAACTCGAGCAGATCGCCGCCTGCGAGTCCTTCATCGACTCCCTCATCGCCGATCTCAGCACCGACTGAGCTCCCCGACGCCTCCCGCGGACTCAGTCGATGAACACTCCCACGACGAGGTTGATCGCCGTGGCGAGGATGACGGCGTTGAAGATGTAGGACAGGAGGCTGTGGCGCAGCACCACGGCCCGGATCTCGGTGGTCGACACACTCGTATCGGGCACTCCGAGGGACATGCCCACGGAGAACCCGAAGTAGAGGAAGTCCTGATATCTCGGCGGGACATCCGTGTTGAAGTCGATGCCCGCCGGCTCGTCACCGTCGAAGTATAAGAAGGCGTACCGGGCGGAGTAGAGCAGCTGCAGGCCGGCCCAGGACATGAACACACCGAGGAGGGCGATCGCTGCCGGCAGGGGTCCGGCATCGGATCCTCCCATGATGAGCAGACCGACGATGCCGCCGATGCCCAGCAGCTGGGCGACGGTGACGACGACCTCGTCGATGATGGGTCGGAAGTCCTCGCGCTTCGCATTCGCTTGAGTCGCCTCGGCGTCCATGGGCCACAGCACTACCGTGCCCAGGATGACGAAGGTCGTGGTGACAACGGTGATCCCGACGAGTGTCGCGAATGCGGCGGCTTCAACCAGCGCGATGACGACGCCGACGACGAGACCGAGGACGATCGAGGCGACCAATCGGTTGCCAGCGCTGATGAACAGCCTGTTCATGGACTCTCCGTTCGCTCATGCCGGTGATCGGCGGGCCACCCTTCCACTGTTGCACACCGGCCCGTCGGCCGGAAGCGAGGATCCCGAGACACCTGGTTCCCTTCGGTCGACCTTCGTGTTTGGATGGGAACACAGCCATCGAGGTCGAGGAGGCAGCATGGGATCCGAATTCAACGTCGGTGATCACGTGGGATGGAACTCGGAAGCGGGCGAGGTCTCCGGTACGATCACCAAGGTCCACACCTCGGATTTCGAGTACAAGGGGCACAACCGCCGGGCATCGCCGGACGAACCTCAGTACGAGATCCGCAGCGATAAGACCGACCACATCGCCGCGCACAAGGGCAGCGCACTTCACCGCATCGACAAGCGATGACCGACCCGACTCCCGCGGCAAGGGAATCCGAGTTTCTCACCATCGGGCATTCGAACCGTTCACTCAACGAGTTCATCGAACTGCTCACCCACACCGGCACCGAGGCGGTCGTCGACGTCCGCAAACTGCCCGGTTCGAAGAAGAATCCCTGGTTCAACGCCGACACCCTTGAAACCGACCTCGCCGACCACGGCATCGAGCTGCGTCGCCTCGAGGGGCTGACCGGGCGCCGACCCGTCAGCCGCACGGTTCCCTTCGAGACCAACGCCTGGTGGCAGAACCGCAGCTTCCACAACTACGCCGATCACTGCCTGTCCGAGGAGTTCCGTACGGACCTCGACACCCTCGTCGACTGGGGTGAGGACGTACGATGTGCGCTCATGTGCTCAGAAGCCGTGTGGTGGCGCTGCCACCGGAGGATCATCGCCGATCAGCTGCTCGGCCGTGGGCTCAAGGTCGCCCACGTGCTCGGCCATGACCATATCGATGCGGCCAAGCTGAGTGCGGGGGCGGTGCTCGATGAGGATGCACGCGTCACCTATCCGGCCGATGCCTGAAGGGCCGATCTGGTCCAACCGACGCCGCACGCTCCAGCGGACGCCGCAAACCCTGACAGACGCGCCGAGGCGGCACCTGAACATAGGTGCCGCCTCGGCGGTGGTGTGGGGAGGGTCGTGCCGGTCGGTACGGACCGGCACGACCCTCTCACCACGTCCGGATTAACGGATGGGGCCGATCAGGCCTTGCCGATGACCTCGAACTTGATCTTCGCGGTGATCTCGTCGTTGACGCGCACGACAGCGTTGTAGCTGCCCGGGGTCTTGACGTGCTCGGTCAGAGCGACCTGGCGACGATCGAAGTCGTGCCCGATTGCCGTCTGCAGCGCTTCGGCCACGAGAGCCGGGGTGACGGCGCCGAAGAGGCGACCGTTCTTGCCGGCCTTCATGTCGATGCGAGCCGTGGACGACTCGAGTTCGCCCTTGACCTTGACAGCCTCATCGTGGTCGGCGATCTGCTTGGCCTGACGGGCCTTGCGGACGGACTCGATGTGCTTCTCGGCGCCGGCGCTCCAGGCCGAAGCCCAGCCACGGGGCAGCAGCAGGTTGCGTGCGTATCCGGCACGAACCTCGACGACATCGCCGGCGGCACCGAGGCCGTCGACTTCCTGGTTCAGAATCACTTTGCGGTTAGGCATATTTCTTTCCCTCCGATCAGCGAGCTGAGCTCGAGTAGGGCAGAAGTGCCATCTCGCGGGCGTTCTTGACAGCCTTTGCGATGACGCGCTGTTCCTGCACGGTCACACCGGTGACGCGACGTGCACGGATCTTGCCGCGGTCGGAAATGAACTTACGGAGCGTAGCGGTGTCCTTGTAGTGGATGGTCGCCGCTTCGCCCTTCTTGAGCGGATTAGCCTTCTTCTTGATAGGCTTCCGGATCTCTGGCTTGGCCATGAGTATCTCCTGTTAACGAAATGTCTTCAGACGTGGATCAGAACGGGGGTTCGTCGGCGCCCGGGTTGCCCCAGCCGCCGTTTCCGCTCTGCGGGTTCGATGATGCCCACGGATCGTTGCCCGGTGCGTTGTTGCCCTGGCCGTAGCCGCCCTGGCGCTGACCACCCTGCTGGCTGCCCTGAGGGCCGCCCTGCTGGGGGTTGTTGCCCCATCCGGAGGACTGCTGGTTGCCGAAGCCGCCCTGCTGGCCGCCTCCGCCCTGGCCTCCGCCGAAGTTGCCGCCGCCGGAGAATCCTCCGCCGCCGGGGGTGTTCTTCGTCACCTGGGCGGTGGCGCGTCGCAGGCTGGGGCCGACTTCGTCGACATCCAGCTCCATGACGGTGCGCTTCTCGCCTTCCTTGGTTTCGAAGGACCGGGATTTCAAACGGCCCTGAACGACGACCCGTGTACCACGCTGCAGGGATTCGGCGACGTTCTCTCCCATTTCACGCCATACCGAGCAGCGCAGGAACAGGGTTTCCCCGTCCTTGAACTCGTTGGCCTGACGGTCGAAGATACGCGGCGTCGAGGCCACGGTGAAGTTTGCGACTGCAGCACCATTGGGTGTGAAGCGCAGTTCGGGATCGCTGGTCAGGTTCCCGACGACCGTGATGACTGTTTCGCCTGCCATTGAATGCTCCTTGAAGCGAGGTAGCTTAGATGCCTTACTTGGCGTCCGGGCGGAGGATCTTCGTGCGCAGAACGGACTCGTTGAGTCCGAGCTGACGATCGAGTTCCTTGGTCGTTGCAGGCTCGGCGTGGAAATCCACCACGACGTAGTAGCCCTCGGACTTCTTCTGGATCTCGTACGCGAAGCGACGACGTCCCCAGATGTCCACGTTGTCGACGGTGCCGTTCTCAGCCGGGACAACCTTGATCAGGTTGTTCACGGTGTCAGCCAGCGTCCGCTCTTCGAGGTCGTTGTCAAGAATGAGCATGAGCTCGTACTTACGCATATGTCACCCACCTCCTCTGGTCTTTGCGGCCATGGTCGGTCCATGGCAGGAGGGTATATGCATGTCCGTCCCGCTTCCGTGCTGGTCACGAAATGGGAACAGACCTCGCTAGTCTAGTCGACGCATCGGCGAGCTGTCATGTCCGTCCGCGTGGTCTTCCTTACGGCCTGCGTCCTGATGGTCCCCGTACCCTGCGTCGGCATCGGGCGTGGGCGGGTGTCGAGGTTCCTCCCCTCGCCGAGGCGGCCCCGCCGTCGCCGTGCGGCCGCGGATCCGTCGCCGGTAGAGGTTCTCCCCGGCCATGATGACGACGAGGACGAGGGCGAGGAGTCGCAGCAGGGCGAAGAGCGCGACGAAGGCGGGATCGAGGCCCTCGTCGAGTTCGTAGCCGGAGACATCGCCGAGTCGGATGCCGACGGCGAAGACCACCTCGGCGAGGGTCCAGACGATGAGCACCCACCAGCGGCGGATGGACAGGGCGACGAACGGCAGCAGCCACAGGCTGTCCCAGGGCATGAGGCCCGGTGCCAGAAGCAGGCAGCCTCCGATGAGCAGGCACGCGGACACGGCCGGGTCGAGGCCGGTGCGTCGCACCATGTGGAGAGCGGTGGCCACGGCGAGGATCACTCCGCCGCTGGCGATGATCCACAGTGGGGCCCACAGTGCGGTGTCGCCGAGGTCGGCCATGAGCAGGATCGAGGCGAAGGAGCCGCCGTCGACGGCATCGGAGTACCAGTGGATGACCCGGTCGACGGCCGTGCGGTCGATGACGAGCAGAAGCGCCGAGGTGATCATGGCCGCGGCGAGCATCATCCGCGGGTCCCGTGGCTGAAGTCCCCGTGCCGGGTGCGGCCCGGCCGCGGCGAGGGCGAGGAGGACGAGCAGAGCGAGCGGGTTGATGAATGCGGCGATGCCCAGCAGCACGCCGGCCGGCCAGCCGCGCGGAGGCAGCGGCGGAGAGCCTGTGAAGAGGACCATCGCCCAAATGCTCAGGGCTAGGGCGAGCGGGTCGAGTGTGGAGCCGAGGGTGAAGAGAATGAGCGGGGAGGCGAAGACCGCGATCAGCCAGGCGCGTTCGCGGGCGAGGACGAGCAGTCCCGCACCGAGGGCCGCGATCCCGGCGGTGTTGAGCAGGAGCACGACGACCATGAACAGTGAGACGTCGTTCGTGACCAGGTGGAGCAGGTCGACCAGGCGGGCCTCGAGTGGGGCCAATGCTCCCGCACCACCGTGCGAGCGGCCGAGCACTTCGGGATTGACGTCACCGGCGAAGGCCGTTGAGAGGGGTCCCGCGCACATCCTCGCCGAGGCGGCCGGCTGTTCGTATCCCGAGTTCAGACACGGACCCTGCAGTGCCAGGGCGAGGAAAGTGGTGACACCGAGGACTGCTGCGAAGGCGTACGCCTGGGCGCTGCGGAACCGGCGACCGGCGACACCGAGGTGAATGCCGACCGGACCGCCGAGCAGAGGCTCGGCGATCCGGGTACTGGGCTTCGAGGGCATGGCTAGAGGTTACTTGTCCTATCCATTGTCAGAAGGCTTGGGAACCGGAAGCTTCGGAGGTTTGGGCTCCTTGTCCTTGTCCTCTCCTCCGCCCCCGGAATCCTCGTCATCTCCGTTGCCTGAGTCGGACTTGCCGTCGTCCTTCGAGCCGTCCTTGCCGTCGGAATTCTCTCCGTCCTTCGAGCCATCCTTACCATCGGCGTCCTTGGAGCCTTCTTCCTTGCCCTTTTCGTCGTCCTTGGAATCCGAGTCCTTGTTCTTGTCCTTGTCCTCGTCGTCCTTCGGTGTCTCGATCGGAGCCTTGGTCTCCTTGCTCTTGTCTCCGTCGCTGTTGTCCGACGGAGCCTTCGGTGCGGGCTTGGGTTTCGGAGCCGCGGGAGCGTTGGTGTTCTTCGGCTTCGGCTTGTCAGGCAGTTCACCGCGCGCCGGGAACTGTTCGACCTTCTCACCCTGGAGGGCCTGCTGCATGTAGTCGGTCCAGACCTGCACGGGGAACGAACCACCGGTGACCTCACCGCGTCCGCCGTAGGCACCGATCGATTCCTGCTTGCCGTCGACTTCACGGTAGAGGACGACCGAAGTCGCAAGGTTCGGAGTGTACCCGGAGAACCAAGCCGCGGTATTCCCTGTCGTCGTACCGGTCTTGCCCGCTGCCGGGCGTCCGAGGTTCTGGGCGTAGCTGCCTGATCCGCCATTGACGACCTGGCTCAGAGCGTATGAGGTCTCAGCACCAACAGCCTTGTCGAAGACCCGCTTGCCCTTGGTCTCGGCCTTGTACACTTCCTTGTCCTCGGCACCCTGGTGGATCGTCTTGATCGAGTGGGTCTCGTGGTGAACGCCATTGGCTGCGAAGGTCGCATAAGCCGAAGCCATGTCGAGAGGCTTGACGCTCGGGGTGCCGAGCACGGTAGACGGATTCGCCGCATTCATGTCGAGCGTGCACCCACCGGTATTGCCCTCTTTCAGTTCCTTTTTAGTGCAGGCAGGACTGACTCCAGCTCGGGTAGCGGCATCGATCGTCTTGTCGGTTCCGATCTGGACGTTGAGTGCGGCGTAGGCGGTGTTGATCGAGGACTGGGTCGCCTTGAGCAGGCTCACGGGACCGTAGCTCGTATTGCCGAAGTTGTTCACCAGCCACGGCTTGCCATTGTTGTCGATCGACGTGGGGCTGGAGCCCGGGTAGGTATCGGTCAGCCGAACGCCGTTCTCCAGACCTGCCACGAGGGCGAATGGTTTGAACGTCGAACCCGCCTGCACATGGCTCTGCGTCGAGGCGTTGAACGCCTGATCGAGGTAGTTCTTGCCGCCGTAGAAGGCCTCGATTCCGCCGTTGTCCGGATCAATCGAGACGAGACCCGTCTGCATACCCTCCGGCTGCTGCTGCGGCAGTGTCTTGATGGCCTGCTCGGCTGCCTTCATCCGATCCTTGTCGAAGGTCGTGACGATGTTGTAGCCGCCACGGTCGAGCTGGGCTTCATCGATGTCGAGCTTCCGCAGTGCCTCGCGGCGGACGAAGTCCCACATGTAGCCCTTCTGGCCGGACAGCGAGGACTCCTTGTTCTGCTTCTCCACCTTCGGCATCTTGACCTTCGCGGCCTGCTCTTCGGTGATGAAGCCTTCGTCGACCATGTTCTTGACCACATAGTCGAAGCGGTCCTCGTAGGCCTCGGGATTATCCGAGGGGTCGGCGGCACCGGGACGCTGAATCATCGCGGCCAAGAGAGCGGACTCACTGACGTCGAGGTCCTTCGCCGATTTGTCGAAGTAGTTCTGTGCAGCCACCTCGACGCCGTAGGAGCGCCTGCCCAGGTAGATGGTGTTGAGGTAGTTCGTGAGGATCTCGTCCTTCGACTGCTGCTGGTCGATCTTGAGCGAGATGAACATCTCCTTGATCTTGCGATCAAAGGAATGCTCGTTCGTGAGGTAGAAGTTCTTCACGTACTGCTGGGTGATCGTCGAACCGCCACCCGCGTATTTGTTCGTCGCCACACCGACCACGGCTCGGGACAGACCCTTGATCGAGATGCCGCGGTTCTCGTAGAACGAGGTGTCCTCAGCGGCGATCGCGGCCTTCTGCATCGGCTCGGAGATCTCGTCGAACTCCACGGACTTGCGGTCTTCGACCTTGTACTGGCCGATGGGGGTCTTGCCGTCGCTGTAGTAGATCGTCGAGGTCTGACCGGTTGCCTCGAGGTTCGGCTCCGGGATGTCCGTCGCCGCATATCCGACAGCGAAGAGCACGCACAGCGCGATGACGAGGCTGAGCCCGCCGACGACGAGTACGCGAATGCTCGGCAGGAAACGAGTCCAGCCGCTCACACCCGCTCGCGGGTAGTTGAGCAAATTCTTCGTATTCCTGCCGATGTTCTTGGCTCTGTGTTGTCCCTTAGCCACCCAAGGTCCTCCAGGTCAGTCAGCCTGCCGCGATGCGTGGCGACGAGGTCCGAAAAAGGTCAAAGACGCCCCTCAGTCTGGCACGCCTTCTTTAGTAGAGGGTGAAAAAGTGCTGAGCCTCGTACCCTCCGATCGCGAGAGGTTACCGTACAGTCCACCGAGTAACCCGGCGCAGAGCATCTCACCAGGTATTTTACTTCACGGCATGATTTTCAACCATGACATGTGCGTGTTTGCTCACATTCAACAGGGAGTCAGGTTTTCGATGCGAGGAACCATCGAAAACCTGACTCCCTGTTGAACGGCGCGTTTGCACCACCGAGGCAGCCGGGGGCCAGGGGCGCGACCGACCGGAGTCAGCTCTTGAGGTCGAAGTCCGTATCCGCGTATTCGCTGCCCTCGACGGCGGGTTCGCCGCTGAACGGGTGGAGCTGGTCCTCGCGCGCCCGCAGCTCGACGCGTCGGATCTTGCCGGAGATCGTCTTCGGCAGTTCGGCGAACTCGAGACGGCGGATGCGCTTGTACGGTGCCAGATTCTCACGGCAGTAGGCGAGGATCGACCGTGCGGTCTCGGCGTTGGCCTCGAACTTGTCGGAGACGACGACATAGGCCTTCGGCACGGCCAGGCGCAGCGGGTCCGGCGAGGGCACGACGGCCGCCTCGGCGACGGCTTCGTGTTCGATGAGCACGCTCTCGAGTTCGAACGGAGAGAGTCGATAGTCGCTGGCCTTGAACACGTCATCGGCACGGCCGACGTAGGTGATGAACCCGTTCTCATCGCGTTCGGCCACGTCACCGGTGTGGTAGACACCGCCGGAGAAGGCTTCGGCCGTCTTCTCCTCGTTGCTCCAGTAGCCGCTGGTCAGGCCGATGGGACGCGGGTCGAGACGCAGGCAGATCTCGCCCTCGTCTCCTTCTTCGCCGGTGGCCGGGTCGACGAGCACGACGTCGAAGCCGGGCAGGGCCTTGCCCATCGAACCGTACTTGAGCTCCTGATCCGGCGGGTTGCCGATCTGCAGGGTCGATTCGGTCTGGCCGAAGCCGTCGCGGATGAGCACGCCCCAGTCGCTCTTGACGCGGTCGATGACCTCGGGGTTGAGCGGCTCGCCGGCGCCCAGGGCCTTCGTCGGAGGATTCTTCAGATGCTTGAGGTCGGCCTGGATGAGCATCCGCCACACTGTCGGAGGGGCGCAGAAGCTCGTCACACCGACCCGGTCCATGGTCTCCATCAGCGCGTTCGCGTCGAAGCGCGAGTAGTTGTAGAGGAAGACGCAGGCCTCGGCGATCCACGGAGTGAAGATGTTCGACCACGCGTGCTTGGCCCAACCGGGCGAGGCGACGTTGAGGTGGACGTCGCCCGGGGTCAGTCCCATCCAGTACATGGTCGAGAGGTGGCCGACGGGGTAGGAGACGTGCGAGTGAGCGACCATCTTCGCCTTCGATGTCGTGCCCGAGGTGAAGTAGAGCAGCAGCAGGTCATCAGCTCGTGAGCTGCCCTGCGGGTCGAAATCGGTGCTCTCCTCATCGGCATCGGAGTAGCTGTAGTCCTGCTGGCGGGTGGGCTCACCGCCGACGACGATGCGCACGACTTCGGATTCGACATCATCGAACTTCGCGGCATCCTCGGTGCCGGCGACGACGAACTCGGCCTTGCCGCGTTCGACGCGATCGGTCAGGTCGATGGGCCCCAGCTGCGTCGTCGCGGGCAGCAGCACGGCGCCGAGCTTGATGCCGGCGAGCATCGTCTCCCACAGTTCGACCTGGTTGTTGAGCATGACCATGACATGGTCACCACGCTTGATGCCGGCGCGGCGGAAGTGGTTGGCCACCTGGTTCGACCGGGCCGAGAGCTCCGCGAAGCTCCACTTGCCCTCGGTTCCGTCCTGTTCGACGATCCACAGGGCCGGGTTGTCATTGTTCTCCGCGACCTTGTCGAACCAGTCGAGGGCGAAGTTGAAGTGTGTGAAACGCGGCCATTCGAACTTCTCGCGGGCAGCGTCGTAGTCGCTGCGGAGCTCGATCAGCTGATCTCGGGCTGCTCTGAACTCGTCGGTCACCGTCATTGCTCTCTCCTCACACTATCGCCCACGCCACAGTCTGTGACGCCAAGCACAAATCTAGACGATTCCGAAGCTATCAGCACAGATCAGTCCGCAGATCAGCGGGGTCGGTCGAGAACTCGGCGCAGGCGGATCAGCAGGAGTCGGTCACTGACCGTGGTCTTCCCACCATGTGCGCAGCTCCGCCTCGGCGCGCTCGGGCCCGAGTGGTCCGTGCTCCATCCGCAGCTCGAGCAGATGCTTGTACGCGCGGCCCACCAGCGGCGATGGTTCGATGTCGAGGATCTCCATGATCTGCCGGCCGTCGAGGTCGGGACGGATCGACGCGAGTTCCTCCTGCTTGGCGAGGACGTCGATGCGCTCCTCGAGATCGTCATAGGCGAACGCCAGCCGGTCGGCTTTGCGCTTGTTGCGGGTGGTGACGTCGGCACGGGTGAGGATGTGCAGACGGGAGAGCATGGGACCGGCGTCGGTGACGTAGCGGCGCACCGCCGAATCCGTCCAGCCGGCATCCCCGTAGCCGTAGAACCTCAGATGCAGCTCGACGAGGCGGCCGACCGCCTTCGTCGTGTCCTTGTCGAAGCGCAGCGCCTTCATCCGTTTGGCCGTGAGCTTCGCTCCCACCGCATCATGGTGGTAGAAGGTCACGGCGCCTCCGGGCTGGAAACGGCGGGTGGCCGGTTTGCCGACATCGTGCATGAGCGCGGCGAAGCGGACGACGAAGTCCGGGACTCTGAGACGCTGCGGATCATCATCGGCCATGCCGGCTTCCGCCTGGGCCGCGGCATAGCGTTCTTCGAGTTCGATGGCCTGACGCAGCACGGTCAGCGAATGCTGGTAGACGTCCTTGTGCCGGTGGTGCTCGTCGGTCTCGAGCTGCAGTCCCGCCACCTCGGGCAGGACGTGGTCGGCGAGGCCGGTGCGCACAAGCAGGTCGATGCCGGCGGCCGGATCGATGCCGGTCATGAGTTTGACGAGTTCGACCTGGATGCGTTCGGCGGAGATGATGTCGATGCGTTCGGCCATCTCGGTCATCGCCTGCTCCACCTCGGAAACGGGGTCGAGCCCGAGCTGAGAGGTGAATCGCGCCGCGCGCATCATCCGCAGCGGATCATCGGAGAAGGAGTCCGCGGGCGCGCCGGGGGTGCGGATGCGCCCGGCGATGAGATCGTCGAAGCCCTGGTGCGGATCGACGAAGGTCTTCGACGGCAGGCGGATCGCCATCGCCCCGATGGTGAAGTCGCGGC
This sequence comes from Brevibacterium sp. FAM 27836, assembly GCF_051351055.1. Classification (NCBI taxonomy): domain Bacteria; kingdom Bacillati; phylum Actinomycetota; class Actinomycetes; order Micrococcales; family Brevibacteriaceae; genus Brevibacterium; species Brevibacterium sp. FAM 27836. The sequence continues at coordinate 1,856,764 of NZ_CP195711.1, read as the reverse complement.
GGACGAGGTCGGCGTCGAGGTCCGTGCCGAAGCGCACGGTCGGTTTGCGCGAATCGGACTCATAGGCTTCGGCGCGGTAGGTCGTGATCTCGATCTGCACACCGGACTTCACGGCTCCGATGGTGCCGAATTCCCGACCGATGTCCCAGTGCGTGTCGACCCAGTCGGCGATGAGCCCGAGGATGTCATCGGGGTGCGCATCGGTCGTGAAGTCGAGGTCGGGCATCGGACGGCCGAGCAGCGCGTCACGGACGGACCCGCCGACGAGGGCGAGTTCGAAACCGGCCGCGGAGAACCTCTGACCCAGCGGGCCGAGGATGTGTTCGAGCTCATCGAGCTTGTCGTGCAGTCGGGCGTGCGCGGTCTGCGGGTCCACCGAGCTCCTTCTCTTCCAGATTTCTGCTCTTGCCGGCTCAGACATGCCGCCCGGCCACAGGCGGAAGTTCCGATCCCCATAAGCCTACCGGGAGCCGGTGACACGGAACTTCCAAGATTCGCCTACTAAGGTAGGAGAATGACCACACCGATGCCCAAGCCGGGACCCAGGGCGTCCCGCCGCACCACGGTGGAGGAGATCTCCGCCGGTGGCATCGTCGTCGACTTCTCTCATCCGAAGCTGACCGTGGCCGTCATCGCGCGCATCAACCGGGCCGGCCGGATCGAATGGTGCCTGCCCAAAGGCCATCTCGAAGGCACGGAGACTCCCGCCGAGGCGGCCCGCCGTGAGGTGGAGGAGGAGACCGGGATCGCGGGACAGATCATCTGCCCGCTGGGCACCGTCGACTACTGGTTCACCGTGACCGGGATCCGGATCCACAAACTCGTCCACCATTTCCTCCTCCGTGCACGATCGGGGACCCTGACAGTGGATAATGATCCTGACCAAGAAGCGATCGATGCCGCGTGGGTGCCCTTCAACGACCTGCGTTCGCGACTCTCCTTCGCCAATGAGCGCCGCATCGTCGCCGCCGCCCGACCGATGGTGTCCCGACTGGAGCAGTGAAACCCATTCCCATCCGCCGCCTGCGATTCGTCACCGCCCTGCTGAGCACGCTCATGCTGCTCGCAGGGCCGGTTTTCGCGCTTCCGCTTCTGTCCGCATCCCCGGCAGCAGCCGATACTCAGGGCACCACGGAGGCGCAGACGTCCGATACACAGGCGGACAAGCCCACGATCACCCTCGACGAGGTCACACCCTGGGTCGATGAGAAGGGCACGCTCACGGTCCGCGGAATCGTCGCGAATCCCACCGACAAGGCGATCGAGAAGCCGACCCTGAGTCTGCAGATGTCGACCCGCAAGCTCGATTCGGAGTCCCGGCTCAGCGCCTGGAAGCGGGGAGGGTCTGAGCACCGCACCGTCGCCGACCTCGAACACGATGGACCGAAAGCCCGGAAGAAGGCAGAGAAGGACAAGAGCCCCGAGGCGGACAGCGACTCGGGGATCACCCTCGACACGCCGATCGAGGACACCGTCGATCCCGGCACCTCCGCCGAGTTCACCTTCACTGTCGAGGCCGACGACCTGGGCCTGAGCAAGTCCTCGCCCGTGAGTTCCTGGGGTCCGCGCGGTCTCGCCGTTCAGCTCGGCGACGGCACCGGACTGCGCGCCTCCGCGCTCGGCTTCACGACGTGGTATCCGACGCCGAAGTTCGACCAGACGAAGCTCAGCCTGCTCGCCCCGGTCACTCTGCCCGGACATTCCGAGGGCGGACTCATCCCCGCCGAGCAGCTCGACAAGGCCATCGCAGACGGCGGTTCGCTGTCGACGATCATGAAGCTGCTCGACCACAAGGAACTCGCACTCGCCGTCGACCCGAGAGTCATCACCTCCTTCGAAGCCGCGATCGCCGAACCTCCTCCCGCCGACGGCGAGGACTCGGAGCAGACCGAGGAGCCCGGCGACGAGGACGGTGAGCAGACCCAGACCCCACCGGTCGGAGTCGCTGAGAACGACGGCACCGGGGCCAGTGACGCCGAACTCAAAGCCGAAGAGGAGCGCCGCAAACGCCTCGACGCCTGGTACGAGGACTTCGTCTCCAAGGCACAGAAGCACACGGTCGTCGCCCTGCCCTTCGGCGATCCCGATCTCCACTCACTCCACGGCAGCAAGATCGACCGGCTCGGCTCCTTCGCACAGAAGCAGCGCGCGATCGTCAAGGATGTCTTCCCCGAAGCACGCACGGACATCGCCTGGCCCGTGGCCGGCAGCGCGACGAAGAGCGGACTGCGGGCGCTGAAGAAGTCGGGCAACTCCACGGCGATCCTCAGTGATGAGCAGCAGCCGTCGATCACCGGTATCCACGACGATGCTCATTCGCAGACGACGATCACCGACGATGGGGAATCGACGATCGATACACTGATCACCGATTCGAACCTCACGGACATGGGCACCGCCGCGATCACTTCCGAACATCCCGCCTCGGCGCTGTCCGAGCTCGTCGCCGAATCGGCCGCGATCCAATCCGAAGCCCCCTATCGCGCGCGCAACCTCCTGGTGCCCTTGCCGCGCACGGCCGCCTCGGCGGGGTGGGAGAAGACGGTCGAGGCACTCACCTCCGCGCCGTGGATCGCCCCGACCGGGGCCGACGAACTCCTCGACTCGCCGTCGGAGGCCCGCGGGCTGCTCCGCACCGATTCCGACGCTGCGCACATCCGCAAATCCACGGTGACGTCCCTGGCCCAGACCCGATCGAACCAGACGGGTTTCAACAGCGTCTTCAGCGACCGGAAGAGCGCGGACATCCGCTTGGATCGGGAACTGCTCAGCTGCACCTCGGCGGCGTGGACCCTGGATCCGAAGGCGAACGACTGCGCGGATAAGGCCCGGGACCAGAGCCGGAAGCTCATGGACAGCCTGCACCTGCGCAAGGGATCGTCCGTCCTCCTCGTCACCGGCGTGAAGACGACGATTCCCGTCACGATCGTCAATGATTCCCCCGCCGAGGCGACTCTGCGGATCCGAATGAAATCCTCCACCCCGCAGCTGCGGACCCAGGAGACGGAGACCGTGCAGGTTCCGGCTGCGGAGACGATGCGTGTCGACGTCCCCGTCGAAGGCCTGGCCAATGCCGATGTGCCGACCACGATCGAGATGGTCACCGACGATGGGGCCGTCCTGCCCAGGGATGAGTCGCTGCTTGTGCGGGTCCGCGCCGATTGGGAGAACATCGGCACGGCCGTGGCCGGATTGGCCCTGGCCGCGGTGTTCGTGATCGGCTTGATCAAGACGATCTCGCGCGGGCGTCCGAAGATCCCCGAGCAGCAGCTGGCCGACGCGATGGCCCGCGCCCAGACCGACGACCCCGAAAAGAGGTAGCGCTTGTCCAGCTTCTCATCCCTGGCACGGTCCTCGGCAATCATGACCGCAGGCACCCTGACTTCGCGGGTGCTCGGCTTCGCCAAGGCCTCGATGCTGGCCACCGCGATCGGTGTGACCTTCGTCCAGGCCGACGCCTTCGACGTCGCGAACAAGGTGCCCAACACCCTGTACATGCTGCTGGCCGGCGGTGTGGTCAATGCCGTGCTCGTCCCGCAGATCGTGCGTGCCTCGAAACAGAAGGACGGCGGCAAGGACTTCACGAACCGGCTGCTGACCCTGTCCTTCCTCATCCTCGGCGCAGTGACCATCATCGCGACCGTCGCGGCCCCGCTGCTCGTCTGGCTCTATTCCTCCGGGTGGAGTCACGAACAGCTGGCGCTGGCCACGGCCTTCGCGTACTGGTGCCTGCCGCAGCTGTTCTTCTACGGCCTCTATACGCTGCTGGGCCAAGTCCTCAATGCGAAGTCCTCGTTCGGCCCGTATATGTGGGCGCCCGCGCTCAACAACATCGTGGCGATCGCCGGCCTCGCGGTCTTCATCATCGTCTTTGGAACGAACAACGCCTCCCCGCACGGACTGGATACCTGGACTCCGGACAAGATCGCCCTCATCGCCGGCACCGCCACCCTCGGCGTGGCAGCTCAGGCGCTCATCCTCCTCTGGCCACTCAAACGCATCGGCTTCAAGTACAAACCGACCTTCGGCTTCCGCGGGGTCGGACTCGGAGCGGCCGGCAAGGTCGCCTTCTGGACGTTCGCGGCGATGCTCGTCGGTCAGATCGGGTTCCTCATCATCTCCCGAGTCGCCGCCGGATCCTCGGTGCCGGGAGACGGAAACGCTTCGAACACGGCCTATACGAATGCGTACCTCGTGTTCATGCTCCCGCACTCGCTCATCGCAGTATCCCTGGCCACGGCCCTGTTCACCTCTTTGGCCAAGGACGCCGCCGAAAACGACACCGAGGCGGTCGTCGGCGACTTCTCGATGGGTGTGCGGATGGTCGGGATGGTCAATACCTTCGCTCTCGCCGCCCTCGTCGTCCTCGCCTCGCCGGTGGCGATGATCATCGCCGGTCCTGGTCGCGAGCAGGCCATGGCCATCGGGTTGGTCATCATCACGATGGTCTTCGGGCTCGTTCCCTTCAGCGCGAACTATCTGGCACAGCGCGTGTTCTACGCCTACGGGGATGCGAAGACCCCGTTCCTCATCCAGCTGCCGCAGATCGTCTTCCAGTCCCTGGCGGTGCTCTCGGCTTCGATCTTCCCGAAGTCGGTGACGGTGGCGATCATCGGTCTCATCATGAGTCTGGGCTACCTGTTCGCGATGGTCATCTCGTTTGCAGTCCTGAAGAAGCGCCTCGGTGCGATCGATCTGCGCGAGATCCTCACCTCGCACGTGAAGTTCCTGCTCGCTGCGATCATCGCCGGAGGTGCCGGTTTCGGACTGCTGTACTTCTTCCCGGACTTCGCGCTGGCCGGTCGCCTGCCGGCGATCGCCACGACCGCCCTCGTCGGCACCGTCATGCTCCTTTTCTTCATCGGAGCTTGTTATTTGCTCAGAGTCAGAGAGTTGCATTCGATTATTGACGTGGTAGCTGGAAAACTAAGAAGAGCAGCCTGAGCCCTTGAATCCCCACCGGAGGTGGTCGTCCTGATCGATATCGAACCCGGCATGGTGGTGGCCGGTCGCTATGTCGTATCGACTGTGGACCGACGTTGGCTTCCCGATAAGCCCGAGGTCGGTGCCGTGTGCACGGGCCTCGACGCGATCCTCGATGAGCCCGTGCTCATCCTCGTCGCCGATGCCGACGGGTCCAACGATGTCCTCGAGGCGGCTCGGCGCGTGTCGATCCTCGGTGACCCGCGCATCGCACCGACGCTCGATGTCGGGCATTCGAACGGCCTGGACTACATCGTCATCAAACGCATCGCGGTGACGCCGTTCAATCAGATCCTCCCGCGGTCGCCGCTGCCCGTCGACGCCGCCTGCGCACTCATCGGCGAGATCGGCACCGCACTCGTGACGGCGGCCAGGCGGGGACTGTTCCACATGTTCCTGCGCCCGAGCGTCGTGGGATTGACCTCGAAGGGTGCGGTGATCATCGCCGGCATCGGCATCGATGCGGCATTGGCGCTGGACACCGGGCTCGTCGAGCAGACGGACTACACGCCGACGAAGGCCTCGCGTCGGGACGCGCTGGCCCTCGTCCAGCTCTTCTACGCGGCTCTGACCGGTTACTGGCCCGGCGAAGAAGCCTTCGACGGCCTGCCTGCTGCGGAGAAGGAGAATGCGCGCATCGCGCGGGTCAAGGCACTCAACCCCGATGTCTCCGATGAGCTCGACGACTTCGTCAGTGGAATCATCACCGGTTCGGATCCCGGCCCCGGGTCGGTCGCCGAGATCCTCGGCTACATCGACTCCTGGGATCCGGAGCTGCTGCGCTACGTCAACCGCGCGCCCGTAGCTGAGAACGAGACGCTGTTCGAGACCTCGCCGCGCAGCTTCGATGAGGCGACCAGCCTGCCTGCGCCCCGGTCGAAGACCATCGGCCCCGGCCCCGAGGGTGCGGCCAGCGCCAGCGAGGATCAGGTACAGGCCGCTCTTGTGCGCGTGGGCATCACTCGTCCCGGCACTCGTGGTCTGGCCGCGGGCGTCGTCGGACGCACTACGGGACGCTACGCGGATCGGATGCAGATGAGGGAGGCCTCGAGTTTCCCCATCGCCAAGGAGCAGCTCGACAGCGCTGCCCAGGACTGGGAGGAGTGGGAGCCGGAGCAGACCTATTCCGAATACTCCGAATACGCCGCTCACGAATACGATGAGAACCTCACAACCCCGATCATGAGCCGGGAGGACGATCCCGACCCAGACACTCAGGCTCTCGAGATCGTCCCCGAAGACGAGGACGATGAGAACGACACGCGCGTGATCATGGACAACGACGAAGAAGAGGACGACGGGTCCTGGTTCCTCGGCGGCATGTTCGAAACCGATGAGCAGCAGCGCGAACATCAGCGCCGCGAATACGAGCGGGAACGTCGCATCGCGAAGGCGAAGGAAGAGGAGGCGCGCCGCCGTCTTGCCGCTTTCGAAGCGAGCTCGGCCGCGCGGCAGCAGGAAGCCAATGCCGCGGCACCGCCGAAGGAGATACGTCGGCTGTCCCCGGACACCGATGACGATCACAGCACCGAGGCGGCCCCGCCGACCGAGAAATCGCCGACCGCGGATTCGGCGTCCGTTCGCCCGGCCGAACGCAAGGCGGCAGGACGGCCGCGTCAGCAGCACAGCGATTCCACCGCTGCGGCCGCCGCACCGAAGCCGACATCGTCGAAGACGCCTTCGACCAAGTCGGCCGCGGCCGGAGCTGCAGTCGCAGGTGGAGCTGCAGTCGCAGGAGGGGCCGCAGTCGCGGGAACGACCGGGGCTGGAGGGGCCGGGGCAGGGTCCGCCGGTGCAGCGACCGGTGGCAGCGGCGGCGGTTCTGCTTCGGAGGATCGCGATCTCGCAGCCACCCGGAAGCCGTTCCTGTGGTTGGTGCTCGGTCTCGCCGTCGTCGCGGCGATCATCATCGGCATCGTCGTCATCAACTTCAATTCCGGTGATGACGAATCTGCTCCGGTGGCTGAGTCCTCCGCTCCGAGCGAGGAACCGACGAAGAAGGCCAAGAAGGAGACTCCGAAGGCTGATCCGCCGAAGATCGAGTCGGTCGAATCACTCGATCCCGAGGGTGACGGTTCGGAACATGACAGTGAGACCGAGAACGTCATTCCGAACACCGAGGGTTCGTGGAACACGGACCGCTACAACTCGGCGAGCTTCGGCAACCTCAAATCGGGAGTCGGTCTGCTCTTCGAGTTCGAAGACGAGTCGACCGTCAGCAAGGTCAAGGTCAAGTCAGGCAGCTCCGGCGGTAAGTTCGAGATCCGCGACGGAGACGATCCGGCGGACGCGAAGGTCATCGGCGAAGGTGTCTTCGACGCCGATGGCGGAGTCACCGTCAAGTTCGATGAGAAGGTCACCACCGACAAGCTGATTCTGTGGGTGACCGATCTGCCGCAGACAGACGGCGGTTTCAAGGCCACGATCAGCTCCGTGCAGTTCTCCTGACAGACATGGTCTCTCCGCAGCTGGTGCCGCGGGCGGCGAGGCAGCTGCGGCAGCAGGTGCGGAATAGTCCACGGCACCGTACGGTTATAGAAACGATAGTCACTCCGCACGACACGCCATAACGGGTCGGGCACAGCAAACAGAAGCAGGGATCTTTTCACATGACTGATACTCAACTGGTGATCATCGGGTCGGGTCCGGCCGGCTACACCGCCGCCGTCTATGCGGCTCGCGCCAACCTCTCGCCGGTCGTCATCGCAGGTTCGGTGACAGCGGGCGGCGAGCTCATGAACACCACCGATGTGGAGAACTTCCCCGGTTTCCCCGCCGGTGTGCAGGGGCCCGAGCTCATGGAGAGCATGCGCGAGCAGGCTGAGAAATTCGGTGCCGAGGTCATCTACGACGATGTCGAGACCCTCAAGCTCAACCCCGGAGCCCATGAGATCGAGACCGCCCTTGGTGCTCGCTACACGGCCAAAGCCGTGATCCTCTCGACCGGCTCGGCCTACCGTGAACTGGGACTGCCCAATGAGAAGCAGCTGTCGGGACACGGCGTCAGCTGGTGTGCCACCTGCGACGGCTTCTTCTTCCGCGATCAGCATATCGCCGTCATCGGTGGAGGGGACTCCGCCCTGGAGGAGGCCACGTTCCTCACTCGCTTCGCTTCGAAGGTCACGCTGGTCCACCGTCGCCAGGAACTGCGTGCTTCGCAGGCGATGCAAGATCGCGCACAGGCAGATGAGAAGCTCGAGTTCCTTCTCGACAGCGAAGTCGCCGAGGTCCACGGCGAGGATTCCCTCACGGGTCTGTCGATTCGCAATACTGTCACCGGTGAGACTTCCGAGCTTCCGGTGACCGGCATGTTCGTGGCCATCGGCTCCGACCCGCGCACCAGTCTCTTCGCCGACCAGCTCGACATGCGCCCCGATGGCTATCTCAGTGTCGAAGGCCGCACGTCCAAGACATCGGTCGAAGGCGTCTTCGCCGCCGGCGACGTCATCGACTCCGTCTACCGTCAGGCCATCACTGCGGCCGGCTCAGGCTGCTCAGCGGCACTCGACGCAGAGCACTACCTCGCTGATCTTGACGCCGCTGCGGTGCCAGTTTCGGCTGAGGCCGCCGTCGCTTCCTGATCAAGCTGCATCCCGCTCAGGAGCGGCACCGGGCCCAAGGCGGGAATGAATCCGCCAGCACCACTGTTCTCGATAGTGAAACTCGTTGTGAAGGAAGGTCAACCATGTCGACAGAAGTCACTGATGCAACATTCGAAGAGACCGTACTGAAGTCCGACAAGCCTGTGCTCGTCGATTTCTGGGCACCTTGGTGCGGTCCGTGCCGCATGGTCAGCCCCATCGTCGACCAGATCGCAGAAGAGCACGGAGAGAAGCTCAACGTGGTCAAGGTCAACACCGATGAGAATCTCGAGACGGCGAGCACCTACGGAATCACTTCGATCCCCGCTCTGTACGTCTTCAAGGACGGTGAAGTCGCCAAGACCATCATCGGTGCCCGTCCGAAGCCTGCTCTCGAGGATGAGCTCTCCGAATTCATCTGATCGAGTTCTAAGGCGCCTGTTGTACTATCAACAGGCGCCTTAGGCGTATCTGCACCATTGAACCCGACCCCGCAACCGCTCCACAGAAGATTGGCAACGCATTGACGAACACGAACCAACCGCGCTATACGCGCGGTGACATTTCTGAGATGTTGCCGAATATCAAAAGCCAGATGGCGCGCCTGGGACTCAACATCGGTGATACCGAATCGGCCGATTTCGACCGCCCCTTCGAACTGGCAGTGCGACAATTCCAGCAGGACCGCGGAATCCTGTGCGACGGTGTGTTGGGCCCTGAGACGTTTTCGGAGCTCGAACAGGCCAGATACCAGCTGGGCGACCGAGTGCTTCGCTTTGACCCCGTCAGAGTGCTCACAGGCGATGATGTCGTCGTCCTGCAGACAAGACTCGCCGGTTTGGGCTTCTACCCTGGCAGAATCGATGCCGAGTACGCTGCCCGAACCGAGGCGGCCGTCAAGGAACTGCAGATGAGTCTCGGAACCAAGGTCGATGGCGTGACCGGGCCACAGACACTGCGCGGGCTCAATGCCATCAACCGAAACCAGGACACGGGAAATCTCTTTGCTCTCCAGGAGCGTGCGCGAGTGGCGGCATCCGGCACCTCACTGGTCGGACGGACGTTCGTCGTCGAGGCTGCAACTACAGTTGTAGATTTCGAGAGTCTGCCGATGTCGGAAGAGCAGTCCGCACTCGAGCGTCAGATCACTCTCGATATTGCAACTCGCCTTGTCGGACGGCTTGAGGCCATCGGCGCGGGCGCACTTCTTCTCGAAGGCGATACCGTCGAGGTCAATCGGGCTGATGCGCTTGGCGCATCCGCTGTCATCACTGTCACCGCAGATGTCAGCAAGTCAAAAGATGCCAATGGAATCGCCACCTTCTACTTCGGACACGAACGACAGAGCGATCTGAACTCACCCACTGGGCAGAAGCTTGCGGAGCTCATCCAGGGGGAGGTCGTCGCGCGCACCGGAATGCTCGACTGCCGGACTCATGCGCGAACTTGGTATTCACTCAAGCGACTCAAGACTCCGAAGGTCCATGTCGTCACCGGGTACCTCACCAACGCCGACGATCTCGAGAGCCTCCAAGATCCATATGTTCGCGATTCGATCGCGGATGGTATCGCAGCCGGGTTGCAGCGCCTCTATATAAGAGAAGACAACGATCCTCAGACTGGCACCCTCAGCCTCGAAGCGATCAAAGCACTCAGCTGACCTCAATGCTCAACTGCAGGCAGTGACCGGCCGCAGTAAGCCACGACCGGCCGCTCCGCGTTTCACATGAAACATCGCTCTGCAGCCGCTCCTGGCTCACACAATTCTTCAAATTCTCGGGGGCCCGGAGAGAGGGCACAGCGGCAATCAATCCAACGCCGTTTCTTTCGCCCGCGCTGTTTCACGTGAAACACAACAACGCACCAATCGTTAAATAGGACCACGCAAAGCTCGAGAACGGGCTTCGGCAGTTACCCCAAGATGAACATTACTTAAGGTCCGGCCCGCCACGGACGGAGCATGCGAGTTCAGTAGTCGGGATACACAATCGTGTCTGCCATCAGTTTGGCCGGATCCAATAGTGGCGGGCGGCGCATGTGATGCATCAAGGACGCATCTGGGAAGAGTCGGTCTTGTCAAAGACATCTTTGGGCCCCCTCAGTCATGCCATGTCGCAGTCACGGCCCTCCTCGGAACCGCAGCTACACCCAACAATATGGGCGGTATTGGCGATATTTGGAACTACCGATGATTCAGCAGCATTTCTTCCAATGGATGGAAATGGATCAACAAGAGCGGAGGCGCCGTCACAAGACACCGATGTACTATCTCCCCGGTGCCGCAAGGGACAACACGCACCTCCTCTTTGGAGCCATTCGCTCGACGAACGATCGAACTAACCGTTCCACGTGAAACACCTGATGCGGGCCAGCACGACGAAGGCGGCTCAGCGAATGGAGCCTCGCCCGAAAGTCAACCATGAACCCACTATGGTGTCGTAACGCCGATCATCGGTTCGCTTCTTCCAATAGGACCTAATCACTTTTACGATCCCCGGCCCTCACCAGCCGGGCCTTTGACTTAACACACCGGTGACCTCATTCGCACGCCATCATCAATCGGGGCGACGGTGAAGCTGCATTCCTCACGACTTCAGTCATCAGTCCGTCGGAAGCACAACACGACAACCAGATATAGAGGGGACTGTGGTCCAGGCACGCCTGACCGTCGAATCAAGGCAAGGCCGGCAATTCACAATAGCTCGGCCTTATCGCCTTGTTTCACGTGAAACACCTACGACAACAGCAGGCGCAAAAGAACTCGTCAATCACACGAATGCCGATGCGCCAAAAAAGGTTGCGTAAAGGTGGACGAATCTGCGAACCCCCGTATTGGCCGATCACACATCCAGCCCGCCCTCCCATTAACGCCACCTTCTGGCATGACCTCAACGAGTACATCATCTGTCACAGACAACTTCCTACACCCAGCCATGAGACTGTTCAATCCACAAGACTAACAGCGTCTGGACCGTGGTATCGCGCAGAACGAGTTCAACGCATAGGGTACGAGGTCGATTTAGAAAGCGCGCCCTTCGAGCCGTTCCACGTGAAACTGTCGTGTCCGTTTGATCGTCCCCGATCTTCCGATACGCCAGTACACGTACTGAAGCAAGCGATGCGAGTACAGACCTACCCTGGTAGTGCTGGTGCTAGAGGGACGTGACAGTAGTTCTTCGAAAATGCATGACGGTACCGGTAAATGCGAATGCACCGAAATCCTCGTAGATACAGGTTCACGAATACATGCGTTGGCCACAATTGCCTTGACCCACCAGATCGCACTGTGGGCGACGCCCTAGTTTCACGTGAAACGTGACCTATCGATATCGGCGACACACCATTGCTTAGATTGAGTACTGTGTCGGTATCAGCGCTAATGACCATCTTCTTAGGCAACAGGCATTCCTAATTGATACGTTCCACGTGAAACAGAGTCTGCGATCGTCCGGCTGCTGTCTCCTTGTTGCAGTCACAATGGAACGTCTAGCAGAGCGTCGGACCAATACACAGCGAATGTGACCAATCACGAACTGATCTCGCGGCCGATTTGAAAACAGCGTTCGTTAGAAGATGGTAGCTCCATTGGGCGGAGAAATAACGCCCACCACCGTTTCACGTGAAACATGAACGCCATACATCGAGCACGTCTATTTCAAAAACCACCGGTCCAGTATGCCTATGACAAAGCCACCGATTGGTCGCACAGGTATGGCTGTGGCCCTGATAATTTCACGTGGAACATCGGAGCTGTGACGTTCCAGTCCAACGTCGGACCCAGGCCAACGCCTAACCAAACATTCCACGGACGTATTCCAAACTTTCGAAGCTACCCAGCTGTGCCGATTCAAACCGGATAGACCAAAACATACGTTCCGGTCGCGGAGTAGTCGACTGAACATCATGGTAACCGAGAGAAACAGATCCGGGCCGCCATGGTATATCGACACCAGCGTTTGTTTCACGTGGAACGGCCCCAAACGAGCCACAGGAGATACCCTTGCGACTGCACTTCGCGTTAACCTTTGCGAAGTTGCTATTACACCGGGGCGGGTAGGCAACCCGGGGAGCAAGCATCTCACAGCGCCAAAGGAAGAACTATATTCTCCGGTGAGGACCGGAAAGCCACCGGTAGATGCGGTCAACCTCCAAGGGGCACAGGAGCCTGGAGCTACAAAAATGGCTCGAGCATCAATCCGTATTCGAAGCTGCCGAGCTCAGCAAGGGCAATCAGCCTTTTGGCCGCAGAATCATTCATTCATGAAGCGAACCGCTGGACATTAAAACCCAAGTCTCAGTGTGGATAGCACAACGCCCGGCGGTGACACCCGCCGGGCGTTGACTCTTTTCACCTCTGGAGTTCAGCCGTCTTCTTCGCCAGAAATTCCCAACAGGCCAAGAATGCGATCGAGATCCTCTTGGTTAGCGAACTCTACGCTCAGTTTTCCCTTACGCTTACCGACGGAGATGTTCACCTTCGTATCCAAGCGATCGCCGAGTCGTTCGGCAACCGCGATGAATTCCGGAGACACCTTCGTCGTTGCACGTGAAACATTCACCGAGTCACCGCGGTTGAGCAACACAACAGCTTCTTCCGATGCACGCACGGACAGTCCCTCCGCGACAATGCGCTGCGCAAGAACTTCCATATGTTCGGGTTCGCGCAGTCCCAGGATCGCTCTCGCGTGGCCGGCCGAAATCACGCCCGCCGCAACCCGGCGCTGAACAAGCGGCGGAAGACGCAGCAGACGCAGAGTATTCGAGATCTGTGGACGGGAACGACCGATGCGTTCGGACAGTTCTTCCTGCGTGCATCCGAAGTCTTCGAGCAGCTGACCATAGGCGGCCGCTTCTTCCAGCGGATTCAGTTCCGCCCGATGCAGGTTCTCGAGAAGTGCGTCTCGGAGTAAATCCGTGTCTTCGACATATCGAATGATCGCAGGAATCGTCGGGAGCCCAGCGTCCTTCGTCGCTCGCAGACGACGCTCACCCATGATGAGTTCGAAGCGCGACCGATCACTGGGCTTCTGCCGGACGACAACCGGCTGCAGGACTCCGATCTCCCGAATACTGTGAACCAGCTCGGCCAGGAGATCCTCATCGAAGACCGTTCGGGGCTGACGGGGGTTCGCATCGATGAGGTCGACGTCGATCTCACCGAACTCCGTGTCCGGGATCGATTCGACGCCATCGTGCGGATCTGCTTCTTCATCACCGGCGGCAGCGGAGTCTTCTGAGGTTGAAGACTCGTCGTCTGCACTCGCTGCGTCGGAAGAAGCCGCGACCTCATCGCCCGAGGCGTCACTATCAGCAGTATCCACTACTGTTGTAGTTGATACGTTATCGGTGTCTTCGTTGCCTTCGTCCTGATCAGCCTTGCTGTCGGCCGGGTCATAGCCGGATGATGTGTAGACACCGGGATGCGTTTCACGGACGTCCGATGATGACTCAGCGGTTGAAGAGACAGAATCCGGATTCTCTGCCTGGGTATCCGCGACGGCATTCGGGGATGATTCAGCAATCTGAGTCGATTGATCGGAGGCTGGGGAACCTGCGGTCTTCTGAGGCTCGACGGTTTTGGAGCCCACGTCCTTCTTTGACGACGCTGTGGACTTGTCTGCGGCAGTATTGGCCTTCCCCGCTGGAGTATCATCCTTGTCCGCTGCAGTAGTTGTCTTTGGTACAGAAGCGGCGTTGGAAGACCCGGAAACGGCGTTGGAAGACGCAGCAGCGGTTGTGGAAGGCGACGTCGTACTTCGAGTACCGGATGCCGACTTGGTCGCCCCCGCAGCGGTCTTCGTCGATTTCGTGCCGCCGGTCGACTTCGTCGTCGAGCTCGAGCGCGCTGGCTTTCCACTGGACGTCTTACCTGCAGCTGTTTTCGACGATGAGCCAGTCGCACCAGCACTCTTGGACGCCGTCGTCTTCGCTGCCGTCTTCGTGGTCGTCTTCGCTGCCGTCTTCGGAGAGGTACTCGCGGTCGATGATTTCGCTGTCTTCGCTGTCGACGACTTCGACGAGTCCGAGTCCGACGACTTCGCTTCGTTCTCCGTCTTCACTGCAGATCCGGCCTTGGGTTTGCGACGGCGTGAGGACTGCATCGAAGCAGCAGGATCGGTACGAGCGGTCCGGGAGGTCTTGTGTTCACCCTCACTCTTGCCGTCTTCGCCATTCCCGCCGGAGAAGAAGACATCGACTGGACGATCACTGGAGTTCGCGTCGGGGATCAGTGCTCCGAGGCCGCGTCCCAGGCCCCTCTTCTTGCGTTCAGCCACGACTTACTCCTCGATTCGCGATTTCTTCTGCGGCCTCTCGGTACGAGAGTGCACCGCTCGAATGTGGATCATATGAGATCACGGTCTGCCCGTAGCTCGGAGCCTCCGAGATCCGCACTGAACGCGGAATCGCCGTACCGAGAACCTGTTCCGGGAAGTGAGTGCGGACATCCTCGGCGACCTGTGCACTGAGGTTCGTCCGCCCGTCATACATCGTGAGCAGAATCGTTGAGATCGCCAACGCCGGATTGAGGTGCTTCTGGATGAGCTGGATGTTCTTCAGCAGCTGGCTCAGGCCCTCGAGTGCGTAGTATTCGCACTGAATCGGGATGAGAACCTCGCGAGCGGCAACAAAGGCGTTGACAGTGAGCAGACCGAGGCTCGGCGGGCAATCGATGATGACGTAATCGACCCGGTTCCCGGCGGCTTCCTCTTCGCTGAGATAGATGCCCAGAGACCGCTGCAGTCGCTGCTCGCGAGCGACCAATGAGACCAACTCGATCTCGGCTCCGGCGAGATCGATGGTGGCAGGCACGCATGTGAGTGTGTCGAAATCCGGGCACTGAGCCACGGCCTGACGCATCGGGACATCGTCGATGAGTACGTCGTAGATGCTCGTGACCTCGGAATAATGATCGATTCCCAGAGCCGTACTCGCATTGCCCTGCGGATCGATGTCGATGAGCAGGACGTTGAGGCCCTGGTTGGCCAGCGCCGCTGCGATGTTCACCGCCGTCGTGGTCTTCCCGACCCCGCCCTTCTGGTTCGCGATCGTGAAGATGCGGGTGTCATCCGGCCGTGGAAAGGTTGTCTGCGACAGTCGATCCGCACGCCGGTTGTCCCGTGCAATCGCGGCACCAATGGGAGACGACTCATCCATGATCGGCATAGGGCGCACTCCATCATCCATCGGTTTCACAAGGCTCTCATCCAGCCTAGACCAACTCTACTTCGTACTATTTCTTCACGATCTCGACGACACGACTCGGGACCTCGAGAATGCCGCCGCCATCGACGACGTGGATCTTCGGCTGCGAGAGCCGATATCGCTTGATCAGTTTCTTCGCTTTGACCAGCTCGTCCTCGACCGAGGCTCCCTTGAGCGCCAGGATACGGCCTCCAGGGCTGATCACTTCACGCGTCCATTCGATGAGAGTCGTCATCGCCTTGACCGCTCGTGCTGTGACGACGGTGAACATCTCCTCGTCCACGAGCTCCTCGACACGGGCGCGGACGATCCGGACATTCTCCAGACCCAGATCATCGACGACCATGCTCAGCCATTCGACGCGTCGTTCCATCGGTTCGATGAGGACGATCTTCGCGTCGGGACGCAGCAGTGCAATCGGGATCCCGGGCAGGCCGGCTCCGCTGCCGACATCACCGACGACGTCGCTCTCACCGACGTATTCGGCGACGACGGCGCAGTTGAGGATGTGACGAGTCCACAGTCGGTCGACCTCACGGGGTCCGATGAGACCCCATTCGATGCCGGTGGTCGCCAGATGTTCGACGTAGCGCTGAGCCGCGGGGAATGCCGCACCGAAGTACTCCTCGGTGCCGACAGGCGGCGTTTCGATCTCGGGCAGTTCGCTGCCGGTCTCAGGCAGATCAGTCATCGGCGAGCCGGACGACGACATGACGACCGTCGCCTTCGCCCTCGGATTCCGACACCAGACCGGCACGTGCCGCCTGGTCGTGAATGATCTTGCGTTCGAAGCTGTTCATCGGTTTGAAGGCGAACTCCTCGCCGCCGTCCTTGACCTCGTCGAAGGCACGATTCGCCTTCTTGATGAGCTCATCGCGCCTGCTGTTGCGGTAGCCGTCGATGTCGAGCATCAGCCAAGACCGCTGACCGGTCTGCGTCTGCACGGTCAGTCGGGACAGCTCCTGCAGAGCTCCGAGGGTGCGCCCTTCCTTGCCCACGAGGGTCTTCAGGTTCGAATCCTCGTCGTCCTCGCAGACGATCGACAGCTGTGCACGACCGTCGGCGACATCGATATCGATATCTCCGTCGATATCGGCAAGATCCAGAAGCTCTTCGAGGTAGTCCGCGGCGATCTCACCCTCTTCTTCGAGGAGCTCGGCACGGCTCGGCTTGGTCGAGGTCTCCTCAGCTGTCTGCTCGGAGGTCTCGTCGATCTTCTCTTCGGTCATGTTCGTGTCCTCAGCGCTTCTTGTTCTTCTTGCGGTTCTTGCTCACGGGCTGCTGCCGTTGGCCACTCTTCTTCGCGGCCTCCTCGGTGGCGGTCTGGCCCTGGATCTCTTCCTGCTTCACAGTCTTGCCCTTGCGAGCCTTGCGCTCAAGCATCTCCTTCTCGGCTTTCGAACCGGGTGCGGGCATATTGCGGATGACCATGTGCTGCTGGGCCATCGTCCAGGAGTTCGAGACCAGCCAGTAGATGAGAACACCGAGCGGGAAGTAGATACCGCCGAAGCCGAAGACCAGCGGCATGACGTAGAGAAGCATCTTCTGCGACTGCATCATCGGGTTCGCCATAGCGGACTCCGACATGTTCTTCGCCATCATCTGCTTCTGCGTGATGAACATCGTGCCGGCCATGATGACGATGAGGACACCGGTGAGGAGCTTGACCGAGACTCCCGGATCGGTGAACACAGCGGAGAGGTGAATGCCGAAGACCGAGGAGCTCTCGGCCTGAACCGCGAGATCCCGTGTGAAACCGCCGATAGCGTCCATCGACCCGTTCGCGACCTGCGGCATGTTGCGGATGACGCGGAAGAGCGAGAAGAAGATCGGCATCTGCACGAGAAGCGGCAGACATGACGCCCATGGGCTGGTCTTGTTGTCGCGGAACAGCGCCATCTGCTCTTCGGCCATGGCCTGACGCGAGTACTGGTCCTTCTTGCCCTTGTACTTCGCCTGGAGGCGCTGGATCTCCGGCTGCAGGAGCTGCATCTTGCGCTGCGACTTGATCTGGTAGACGAAGAGAGGGATGAGCAGAGCGCGGATGACCACGGTCAGTCCGGCGATCGACAGCACCCAGGTCCAGCCGTTGTCTGCGGGCAGGCCGACAGCAGTAAAGATCTCATGAAAGATCGCAAGGATCCATGCCACTACCCACTGCAGCGGGTAGAGCAGGTTGTCGATCCATCCCATTCAGTTCTCCTCGTTACAACGATTCGTCACGATCGTTCATTTTGCCATTGTTCATCGGTTGGCGCGACACGCTCGACGCGCCCCGAGCCAGTCCGCCGATCCGCGTGTTTGCGGGGACCTATGTGGTCTGTGTTCTTCAGCTGCGGGCCTCGCCGCCGTGAATGGTCTTCGATCTGGCCTCCCGCGCCGAACCCGGCACGTGGTCGACTCCGCCGTGGGACCACGGGTTGCATCGCAGTATGCGCCATCCAGTTAACACCAGTCCCTTGAGAACTCCGTGTATCTCGAAGGCCTCGAGGCCGTACATGGAACAGCTGGGATAGTAGCGGCATACTTGGCCGTACAGAGGTGAGACCACGATCCGATAGGCCCGGATGAACCAGACGAACGGCATGCGCGGCCCGATCCGGACGATCCACCCCACCGTCGGCCAGAAGCCGGACGGACGGCCGGGCACCTCGGAGACATGTTTCAGATCATGCTCGGCGTCCACGATGTTCCAGCTTCTTCTGTGCCTTGGCCAACAGCTGATCGACCTCGGCCTCGAGGACCGAGAACTCCGCGTCGGCCGCGTGCGGCAGCGCCCGGAGCACGAACAGCTCTCCGGCTCTCAGTTCGCCCAGACGCGGGCGCATGATCTCGCGCAGACGCCGCTTCGTGCGGTTGCGCACCACGGCGTTGCCGACGGCCTTGGATACGATGAAACCCACGCGAGGAGCGTGGGTATCATCGGTGCCTCTCAGGCAGTGCGCCATGAGATGCTCTGAGCGCACCCGGACACCGGCTCTGAAGACTCGTCTGAAGTCCTCGCCGCTGCGGATCCGGTGCGCCGCGTCAAGCACACTCAGGCCGAAAGTTCGGAACGTCCCTTGCGACGACGTGCGGCCAGGATCGAACGGCCTGCACGGGTACGCATGCGCAGACGGAAGCCGTGCTTCTTGGCGCGCTTACGGTTATTGGGCTGGAATGTACGCTTGCTCACTTCAGTCTCCGATTCTAGGTTGCGGGTGAACGCCGGTGCGTTCTCACAAAAAACGGCGGTGAGAGTCTCGACCGCCGAGCACTCCTGTGCATAAGAGCCAAAAGATGATCAGGATAATCGGATGAAGCCCGGTACACAGGACACTCCATCTTAGCGAGGCCGCAACCAGACGGTCAAACGCGGCTCCCATGTTTCACATCACGCTCGGCGAAAATTCATCACGGTTCACATCCGCGCCATCCGACCTCGTCCACAAGTCACACCCATGTAGTTTTCCACAAGCTTATCCACGAGTGTGGAGATTCACTGGCCTGAGCCAGCACGAGTCCACAATCTGTGGAAAACTATGTGGAAGTCATGCACAGGTGTGGATCACGCCGAGAACGAATATTTTGAAAGTTGAGGAAGATTGACGGTGTCGAACTCCAAGAATGAGCTCATCAGCCGCTGGCGCACGGTGGTCTCAACCCTGGATCAGGACCCGGAACTCACGGCGCATCAGAAGGGATTCCTCTCCCTCGCTGTGCCCAAAGCCCTCGTGGACAATGCGCTCGTTCTCCTCGCCGTGCGCGACGAACACACCCGCCGCACCATCGAGACTCGACTTCTCGGTCCTCTGACCAGGGAGTTCTCCAAGGTTCTCGGCTTCGACGTGACTTTCGGCTTCGTCGTCGATCCCGAACTCGACGTGCCGATCCGCTTCGAAGATCTCATCGGGGAACCGACCCCGGGACCTCAGGTTCCCATCGATCCGGTCACCTCCACCTCGGCGACGGGAGCTCCCGCCCCGGTCCAGGACCAGCGGCCGATGCCCGAGGCTCAGCAGCCGAATCCGGAATCACCGCGCACCGAGGCTGCCCCCTCCCTGGCGCCGGCACCCGCCGGGCAGGATTTCGGTCACCCGACCGGCCACCAGGCACCTGCCGCACCGCAGATGCCGCAGACACACCAGGCACGGTCGACGCAGGGGATGACCGAGCGCGAACTCAAGATCGCCGAGGCGACCGCCGCCCCCATGGTCCCGCCCGTCGATGCTCCCGGCGTCGCCCAGCTCAACCCGAAGTACACCTTCGACACCTTCGTCATCGGTGCTTCGAACCGCTTCGCCCATGCTGCGGCCTTCGCCGTCGCCGAAGCTCCTGCCAAGGCCTACAATCCTCTGTTCATCTATGGGGATTCGGGACTCGGCAAGACCCACCTGCTCCACGCGATCGGCTACTACGCGACTCAGCTCTTCCCTGAGATCCGCGTCAAGTACGTCTCGAGCGAAGAGTTCGTCAACGACTTCATCAACACGATCGGTTCGTCGAAGACCTCGAACGCGCTGCGCCCGGCCTTCCAGCGTCGGTATCGCGAAGTCGACATCCTCATGATCGACGACATCCAGTTCCTGCAGGGCAAGGATGCGACGGTCGAAGAGTTCTTCCATACCTTCAATGCTCTGCACAATGAGGCCAAGCAGGTCGTCATCACCTCCGACCAGCCGCCGAAGATGCTCAAAGGGTTCGAGGAGCGGCTGCGCTCCCGCTTCGAATGGGGCCTGCTCACCGACGTGCAGCCGCCGGATATGGAGACCCGGTTCGCGATTCTACGGCGCAAAGCCGCCGCCGAACACCTCGATGTCCCCGACGATGTCCTCGAATACATCGCCTCCCGTGTGTCCTCGAACATCCGCGAACTCGAAGGGGCACTCATCCGCGTCACCGCGTTCGCGAACCTCAACGACCAGCAGATCGATGTCTCCCTGGCCGCGACCGTCCTCAAGGACTTCATCACCCAGGACGACACTCCTGCGGTGACTGCCGCCGACATCATGGGTCAGACCGCTGCCTACTTCAGCCTCACGCTCGACGACCTGTGCGGCACTTCGCGTTCCCGCACCCTGACCACGGCCCGACAGATCGCGATGTACCTGTGCCGGGAGCTCACCGATCTGTCCCTGCCGAAGATCGGTCAGGCCTTCGGCGGACGCGACCACACCACCGTTATGCACGCGAACAAGAAGATTCGAACTCAGATGGCCGAAAGACGAGCCGTCTACACGCAGGTCACTGAACTCACAAACCGCATTAAACAACAGCACCGCCTATAGAACGCGGTATGCACATCTGTGGATAACCCTGGGGACAATTGCTCACAGCTGGGGACAGACCGGTGGACAGACCAGCTGCCTGAGTGGAAAGATGTGAACTACATGCTTGTGTTTACCCAAGCGCCCACCGACGCCCTCGTCGCGGTGCACAAGGCATCCACAGGTCCATAAGCGGCTCGTTCCCTTGACTACTCGGGGGTAAGCAGCACTTGTCCACAGTCTCCACAGGTGCTGATACTTCTACCAAGTGAATTCAACTCTTAAGAGGGCGACCGCCACCGACTGCTTCGCTCGGTGAGCACCGAGCTCCGGAGCTCGGGTTCAACGGGATGACGAGCCGGAGAATATTCGAACACAGGATCTCAGCCAGTTCTCGGATCCGAGATTCACCCTCTTCTGAGCCCTTTTCGGCACTCCCACGTGCACTTTCGCTGCAGCCCTCCTGATCGCCTCTGCTGAGGTGGTCATTCATCCGATAGGCTGTGTAAAGTTTTCCGAGCAGTATCGAGCCTGTGCCGTGCAACCCAGAGTCTTGTGCCAGATGCCCTGAGCAGGTCGGGTGGCCACCCCGAAGGAGTAAAGTGAACGCGGAAGCATCCCCCTTGAAGTTCAAAGTCAATCGCGATGTACTCGCCGACGCGGTGACCTGGGCGACCAAGACTCTGCCCAACCGTCCTTCCGCTCCGGTCCTCACAGGCATCCTCATCACTGCCGAAGCCGGTGGCACCGTCCGTCTGGCCGTCTTCGACTACGAAGTCTCCTCCCGTGTCGAGATCGCCGCCGATGTCGCCTCCGCCGGAACCGTGCTCGTATCCGGACGACTGCTCGCCGACATCTCCAAGGCTCTGCCGAATCAAGAGGTCACCCTCGAACAGATCGATGCGAAGGTCGACGTCACCTGCGGCTCCTCGCGCTTCTCGCTGATGACCATGCCCGTGGCCGAATACCCGGCACTGCCGCAGGTTCCCGAAGACTCCGGAACCGTGTCCGCAGGCGAGTTCCAGAACGCCGTCTCCCAGGTCACGATCGCGACCTCGAAGGACGACACCCTGCCGATCCTCACCAGCGTCCGCGTTGAGATCGAGGGCGAGAAGGTCACTCTGCTCGCCACCGACCGGTACCGTCTGGCTGTCCGCGAGTTCACCTGGCACCCCGGTCGCCCCGATGTCTCCGCCGTGGCACTGCTGCGCGGGCGCACACTATCCGATGTCTCGAAATCCCTCGGCGGCGATGTCACCATCGGTCTGAGCACCGATGCGGGCAAGGACCTCATCTCGTTCACCTCGGCCGGGCGAGTCACGACATCACTGCTCGTCGAGGGCGAATACCCGAAGGTCCGGTCACTGTTCCCGGACTCGGTGCCGATCCACGCCATCGTCGAGACCGCTGTGCTGCGCGAAGCCGTCCGTCGTGTCTCTCTCGTGGCTGAGCGCAACACCCCGCTGCGATTCGAAGTCACCGACGGAATGCTCACCCTCCATGCCGGCACCGGTGACGACGCGCAGGCCTCGGAAGCCGTCGAAGCGACTCTCCAGGGCGAGGAGATCACGGTCGGCTTCAACCCGCACTACATCGCCGAGGGGCTCGCAGCGGTCGAGAGCCCCTATGTGAACTTCTCCTTCACCCAGCCGATGAAGCCGGTCATCATCTCCGGGCAGAAGGAACTCGACGGCCCCGCCGACGAGTCGTATCGCTACCTGCTCATGCCCACGCGGATCTGAATGTGGATATCCCGACTCTCCCTGCGTGACTTTCGGTCGTATCCGGAACTCGACCTCGAGTTCTCTCCCGGAGTCACCACTTTCGTGGCGGACAACGGGACAGGCAAGACCAATATCGTCGAGGCGATCGGGTACCTCGCCCATCAGCGCTCCCACCGAGTGGCCTTCGACGCCCCACTGGTGCACGAGGACCGCCCGGCCGCGACGGTCTCGGCACTGGTCAGACGGGAACAGCGGCATGCCACCGTCGAAGTCACCATTCAGGCCAAAGGGGCCAACCGAGCCCGGGTCAATCGGAACGCGGTCAAGCTCAAGGACATCCTCGGCCTCGTCTCCTGTGTCATCTTCGCCCCCGAGGACCTCAGCCTGGTCCGCGGCGAACCGGCGGAGCGTCGCTCATGGATCGACACCCTCGTCGTGGCGCGCAATCCGCGTTTCGCCTCGATCATCACGGACTTCGAACGCGCTCTCAAACAGCGCAATGCGCTGTTGAAGCGACTGCGCGAAGATCGTGATCCCGGCCTCGAGGCGACTCTGGACATCTGGAACATGGCCTACGCCGATTCCGCGTCCGAGCTCATCTTCGGCCGGCAGCGGATCCTGTCCGACATCGTGGCCCCTCTGCAGGAGAACTTCGCCTACATCGCCGCCGACGCGCGGCTCGAACGCCAAGGTGCGCACATCTCCTACGATTCGCGCATCGACTATTCTCAGGCCGGCTCCGCCGCCGAGTGCAGAGAGCTGCTGCTGGAGGCACTCGACCGGCGCCGCACCACGGAGATCGAACGCGGACTCACGCTGCACGGCCCGGGACGTGACGACCTCTCGCTGCGCATCGGTTCGCATCCGGCGAAGGGCTACGCCTCTCACGGGGAGACCTGGTCGCTGGCCCTGGCCATGCAGCTGGCCGGATGGGACCTGCTCTCTGCCGATGCCGGCTCCGCCGCCGAACAGCCGATCCTCGTCCTCGACGACGTCTTTGCCGAGCTCGACACGGGCCGGCGCAACCGCCTGGCCTCGCGAGTCACGGCCGCCGAACAGGTCTTCATCACCGCCGCCGTCGATTCGGATCTGCCCGAAGGACTCGAAGGTACCCGGATCGACCAGGCCGGACTGTTCGCCGGCGCCGACGGGCCGGCGAGTGCGAATCCGCCGGCGAGTGAGCACCAGGCAGAGAGCGAGAGCTCGACCCGGAGCGCCTCATGAGCGGAATCGTCCGGGACTTCTCCACTCCTGTCGCTGCCCTCGAAGCGCTCGATCGGGTTCGCCGCATGGAGGTCACAGAAGCGAAGTTCGTCCGCAGCCGGCGCCGATCCCGCCTGCGCGGGGAAGTCGTGTACTCGGGATCGGGCAAGGACGGACGCGACCCGAAGTCGGTGTCGTCCGTGCTCGGTTCCCTGATCTCCGACCGCGGCTGGTCCTCTTCCCTCGACATCGGCAAGGTCCTGGGGCGGTGGCCCGATCTCGTCGGCCAGCAGGTGGCCCAACATGCGACTCCTGTCGACTTCTCACCGCCGCTGCTCGTCATCGCCGCTGACTCGACGACGTGGGCGACTCAGCTGCGCGTGCTCAAACCGACGATCCTGCGCCGCCTCGAAGAGGGGCTGGGTTCGGCCACGATCACGGAGATCGAGATCAAGGGTCCGCAGGGACGCAGCTTCAAACGGGGTCGGCGGTCGGTGGCCGGCCGCGGCCCGCGGGACACATTCGGGTGAAAGGACGCAGCCGCCTCGGCGATCTCCTGTGCGGGGCGATCTCCTGTGCGGGACCGTCGGAACTCGGTGCCGGCGCTCAGTTTCTGGGAAGAACTCAGAGGGCCTTAAACGGCCACAGCCGGTCCCGTAGGTGTCCGGGGGTACATCTGCGGTCCGAAAATTCGGGAAATCCGCCTTCTCAGGCCGCTTACGGGCATTTCAGCCCACAGCGCGGTAGAATGGGGAGCTGATAGCGACCATCCGAACAAGGAGTCACATGACGACCGAGGATCAGCCTCATTATGATGCCGGCGACATCACGGTACTCGAGGGTCTCGAGGCAGTCCGGAAACGACCCGGCATGTACATCGGTTCGACCTCGGAACGTGGTCTCCACCACCTCGTTCAGGAGATCGTCGACAACTCGGTCGACGAGGCGATGGCCGGCTACTGCGACCATATCGAGGTGACGATCCTCGCTGACGGCGGCGTCCAGGTCACCGACGACGGGCGCGGAATGCCGGTGGCGATGCACCCCACGGAGAACAAGCCCACCGTCGAGGTGATCCTCACGGTCCTCCACGCCGGCGGCAAGTTCGGCGGAGGCGGCTACGCCGTGGCCGGCGGTCTCCACGGTGTGGGATCGACGGTCGTCAACGCCCTCTCCGAACGCCTGGCCGTCGAGGTCAAGCGCGATGGCTACACGTGGTCGATGGACTTCGTCCGCGGTGTGCCCACCGGTGAGCTGCGGCGCGGTGAGGAGACGGAGGAGACCGGGACGACCGTGACCTTCTGGCCGGATGCCTCGATCTTCGAGACCACGGACTTCTCCTATGAGTATCTGCGCGCGCGGTTCCAGCAGATGGCCTTCCTCAACAAGGGGCTGAAGATCAGCCTCACCGATGAGCGCCACAACGAGGTCGACGACTCGGATGTCCAGATCGACGAAGACGAGGCCGACGAGTGGAAGCCGCGCTCGGTGACGTACAACTACGAGCACGGTCTGCTCGACTACGTCCAGTACCTCAACTCGTCGAAGAAGGTCGACCTCGTCAACCCCGATGTCATCGTCTTCGAAGCCGAGGAGGGCGAACAGACCCTCTCGCTCGAGATCGCGATGCAGTGGACGACGGCCTACAACGAATCCGTCCACACCTACGCCAATGTCATCAACACCCATGAGGGCGGCACCCACGAAGAGGGCTTCCGCACCGCACTGACCTCCCTGGTCAACAACTACGCCCGGGAGCAGAAGCTGATCCGCGAGAAGGATCCCAACCTCACCGGCGACGACATCCGCGAGGGGCTGACCGCCGTCATCTCCGTCAAGCTCGCCGATCCGCAGTTCGAGGGACAGACGAAGACGAAGTTGGGCAACTCCGAGATCAAGGGCTTCGTCCAGCGGGTGGTCCGCGATGAGCTCGGGCACTGGTTCGAGTCGAATCCGGCTCAGGGCAAGGATGTCGTGCGCAAGGCGCTGCAGGCCTCGCAGGCTCGTCTCGCCGCCCGCAAGGCCCGTGAGGCCACCCGACGCAAGGGACTCCTCGAGTCCTCGGGCATGCCCGGCAAGCTCAAGGACTGCCAGTCGAAGGACCCGACGATCTCCGAAGTCTTCATCGTCGAGGGTGACTCCGCCGGCGGCTCCGCGACCCAGGGACGCAACCCGAATACGCAGGCGATCCTGCCGCTGCGCGGTAAGATCCTCAACGTCGAGAAGGCCCGCCTCGACCGGGCCCTGGGCAACAACGAGGTCCAGGCGATGATCACCGCCTTCGGCACCGGCATCGGTGAGGAATTCGACCTCGACAAGCTGCGCTACCACAAGATCGTCCTCATGGCCGACGCCGATGTCGACGGTCAGCACATCACGACCCTGCTGCTGACCCTGATCTTCCGGTACATGAAGCCTCTCATCGAACACGGCTACGTGTATCTGGCCACCCCGCCGCTCTACCGGCTCAAGTGGTCGAACGCGCCTCACCAGTTCGCGTACACGGACAAAGAGCGCGACGGTCTGCTCGAGACCGGACGGGCCGAAGGCAAGCGACTGCCCAAGGACCTCGCCATCCAGCGCTACAAGGGTCTGGGCGAGATGAACTATGAGGAGCTGTGGGAGACGACGATGGATCCGGACCATCGTCTGCTCAAGCAGGTCTCCCTCGACGATGCGATCGTCGCCGATGAGATCTTCACGGTCCTCATGGGCGATGACGTCGACTCCCGCCGCCGCTTCATCCAGGAGAACGCGAAGGACGTCCGCTTCCTCGACATCTGATCAGCACCGCCGGAGACGGCGGAGACAGACTCTGACGAACTCACCTACTGCCGTCGCATACGGTTAAGACACAAGGGAAGAACCCACATTGGCTGACGAGAACGATATCGGAACAGAAATCAACCGGGTCGAGCAGGTCGATCTCAACCTCGAGATGCAGAGGTCGTACCTCGATTATGCAATGAGCGTGATCGTCGGTCGTGCCCTGCCCGACGTCCGCGACGGACTCAAACCGGTCCACCGTCGTGTGCTCTACGCGATGTTCGACGGCGGCTACCGCCCCGACCGCAACTTCTCCAAGTGCTCCCGTGTCGTCGGCGACGTCATGGGTCAGTACCACCCGCACGGTGACACGGCGATCTACGATGCCATGGTCCGCCTCGTGCAGCCGTGGACGATGCGCTACCCGCTCGTTGCCGGCCAGGGCAACTTCGGTTCTCCGGGCGACGACGGTGCGGCCGCACCCCGTTACACCGAGTGCAAGATGGCACCCTTGGCCATGGAGATGGTCCGGGACATCGAAGAGGGCACCGTCGACTTCCAGGACAACTACGACGGGCGCAACCAGGAACCCATGGTTCTGCCCTCCCGGTTCCCGAACCTTCTGGTCAACGGTTCCGCCGGCATCGCCGTGGGCATGGCCACGAACATCCCGCCGCACAATCTCCGTGAGGTCGCCGCCGGCGCCCAGTGGCTGCTGACTCACCCCGAGGCGAGCAAGGAAGAGGCCCTCGAAGCTCTGCTCGGCATCATCAAGGGCCCCGACTTCCCGATGGGTGCGACGGTCCTCGGCCGCAAGGGCATCGAGGACACCTACCGCACCGGACGCGGCTCGATCACTCAGCGCGCCGTCGTGGAAGTCGAAGAGATCCAGGGCCGCACCTGCCTCGTCGTCACCCAGCTGCCGTACATGGTCAACCCGGACACTCTGGCCGCGAAGATCGCCTCCTACGTCAAGGACGGCAAGGTCGCAGGCATCGCGGACCTGCGCGATGAGTCCTCGGGCCGCACCGGCCAGCGCCTGGTCATCGTGCTCAAACGCGATGCCGTGGCCAAGGTCGTGCTCAACAACCTCTACAAGCACACCTCGCTGCAGGAGAACTTCTCGGCGAACATGCTCGCGCTCGTCGACAGCGTGCCGCGCACGCTGAGCATCGACTCCTTCCTGCGCCTGTGGGTCAAGCACCAGATCGAGGTCATCGTCCGACGCACGCAGTTCCGTCTGCGCAAGGCCGAGGAACGTGCCCACATCCTGCGCGGCTACCTCAAGGCGCTCGACGCCCTCGATGAGGTCATCGCCCTCATCCGTCGGTCCCCGTCCTCCGACGAGGCCCGGACCGGACTCATGGAGCTGCTCGAGGTCGACGAGATCCAGGCCAATGCGATCCTCGACCTGCAGCTGCGCCGCCTGGCCGCCCTGGAACGCCTGAAGATCCAGGAAGAGGCCGACAAGATCGAACAGCTGATCGCCGAGTACAACCACATCCTCGAAACGCCCGCTCGCCAGCGGGAGATCGTGTCCGAGGAACTCGACGAGATCGTCGATCGCTACGGCGATGACCGGCGCACGAAGATCCTCGCCGGATTCGACGGGGACGTCTCCATCGAGGACCTCATCCCCGAAGAGGAAGTCGTCGTCACCATCACCCGCGGAGGCTACGCGAAGCGGACGCAGACGAACCTCTACCGCGCTCAGCACCGTGGCGGCAAGGGGATCAAGGGAGCCGCTCTGCGCGGTGATGACGTCGTCGAACAGTTCTTCGTCACCTCGACGCACAATTGGCTGCTGTTCTTCACGAACACCGGCCGGGTGTACCGGGCCAAAGCCTATGAGCTGCCCGAGGGCTCACGCGACGCGAAGGGTCAGCACGTGGCGAACCTGCTCGCGCTGCAGCCGGGTGAGTCGATCGCGAAGGTCCTGTCCATCCGCGACTATGAGGAAGCGGAGTTCCTCATCCTCGCCACCCGTTCGGGTGTCGTGAAGAAGACGCGTCTGAGCGAATACGACTCGAACCGCACCGGCGGTGTCATCGCCATCAACCTGCGCGAATACAAGGGGCAGCCCGATGAGCTGGTCTCGGCCCGCATCGTCGGTTCCGAAGACCACCTGCTGATGATCTCGCGCAAGGGCATGTCGATTCGCTTCGCTGCCGACGACGAGTCGATTCGTCCCCTGGGCCGAGTCACCGGAGGCGTCACCGGCATGAAGTTCAAGGGCGATGACGAACTGCTGACGATGGATGTCGTCCAACCCGACACCTACGTCTTCGTCGTCACCGAAGGCGGATACGCGAAGCGGACCCCCGTCGACGAATACCGTCTGCAGGGCCGTGGCGGTCTGGGAATCCGGGTTGCCAAGATCACCGAACAGCGCGGAGACTTGGTGGGCGGGCTCATCGTCGAAGAAGGCGAAGAGGTCCTCGTGGTCATGGAGAAGGGCAAGATCGTTCGGTCGAACATCGATGAAGTTCCGGCGAAGGGACGCAACACCATGGGTGTTGTGTTTGCGAAACCGGGCAAGAAAGACCGTATCATCGCAGTGACCCGTGGTCCCGAGGCCGAGGTCGAGGACGAAGTTGAAGACGATGCCGAAGTCCCGGAAGGTGAGGTCGCAGAGCCTCAGACCGGCAACGAGGATGTGGAAGAGTGAGCGATAGCAAACAGCCAGGCTCAGGCAAGATCATACGGACGTCGAGCGGCTCGACGCGGCTGACGGCGGGTTCGTCGAAGAACGACGCGAAGTCAGCCGAAGCGACCGGCAGCGGCTCCGGTCAGGGGGCGTCCGGTCCGGCATCGTCCGGTCAGGGCTCTGCCAACCAGACCTCACAGAAGGCCACGGTCGTCGCTCCGCCCGCGCCGAAGGCTTCGCCGAAGCCCGGCAGGGCTCCTTCGACAGGTTCGGGACCATCCGCGCACACCGGCGCCCAGGAGGCGGCCACGGCCGGCTCCCAGGCCTCCGGGTCTCAGCCGGCCGGGTCCCAGCCGACCGGCTCGCAGGGGTCGGGCGGCGGAAACCGCACAGCCACCTCGGCGATGGGAAGCGCTTCCAACACCGTCCGCGCCAGCTCCGGCGGCGTGAAGATGGGTGTGAAGAACATGGTCGACAGCGGCAAGGGCAAGAAGAAGAAAGGCCCTCGCACCGTCCGCCTCACCGTCTCCGCGGTCGACCCGTGGTCGGTCATGAAGATGTCGTTCCTGATGTCCGTGGCCATCGGCATCGCCACGATCGTCGCCTTCATCGTCCTCTGGGTCGTGCTGCAGGCGACCGGTGTGATGAGTGGTCTCGAATCGACGATGAGCGAACTCGCCGGCGCCGAGTCGGCCGAGCGCATCGTCGGCATCTTCGGCTTCGGCCGAGTCGTGGCCGCCGGGTTCATCATCGCCGTGATCAACATCGTGCTGATGACGGCTCTGTCGACCCTGGCTGCGTTCATCTACAACATCGGATCCCTCATCGCCGGTGGCTTCAGCCTCACCCTCACCGACGACTGACCCCATTTGCTACCCGACGGCGGCCCAGCAACTTGGCGCGAGGTTGCTGGGCCGCCGTCGGGATCCTTCTATGTCTGTCAAGCGGCTTGGCCGATCGAGTTCGTGGCCTCGAGAATGCGATACACAGAACGGGCCAAGTGACGCTTCATGCACCGGATGGTCTCCTTCTTCGTCTTCCCCTCGCCAAGCCGTTTAGCCATGTATGCCTGGGACCTCTTCTGGTGAGAAAGCCGCGTGATGGCCACCATGTACAACGCAGAATTCAACCGACGATCACCACTGCGATTAAGCCGGAACCTCACCACATTCCCCGACGACGCCGGTATCGGGCTGACCCCCGCCAGCTTCGCAAACGCAGCCTCTGAACGCACCCGCCCAGGATGCGACCACGCCAGGTAGAACACAGCCGCGGTGATCGGACCAAACCCCGGCTCAGCCAGCAACACCGCAGCCGGGCTGTCCTTGACCAAAGCTTCGATCCGGGTGGCGTAGTCCTTGATATCGGCATCGACTTCGACGACGCGTTTGGCTAACCGAATCGCTTCCCGACGAGCCTCGGTAAGTGCCACAGACTCGTTCCTGATCCGCCACTTCGCAACCGCGTGGATCTTGACGACCGACAGTTTCCGACGCGCATCCATACCGAGGTCATGAGTACGCAACAGCGCGGTGAGCGCATTGACAGTCCGGGTCTTCTCCCGGGTCATGGACTCCCGCGCCTTGACCAGGATCTGCAGTCCCTGACGCGGCCCATCAGCCTGCCGGGGGAACCGCAGCCGCGACTCATCCATCGACAGGACCGTGCCAGCGATCCGTCGGGCATCGATCCGGTCATCCTTGCCCGTGGCATGCCGGTCACGAGCATTCATGCTGGCGGCCTCGGCGACTGTGTACCCGTTGTCGGCAACATGGTCGGCAAGGATCGCCCCGTAAGTGCCGATACCCTCGATCACCCACAGGGTGTCGAGGTCCCCGCCGGTACGGCGACCGGCCCACAGCAGCGCCCGTTTCAGGCCAGCTTTCGTGGTCGGGAATGCAGCAGTGTCGACGTGCTCACCAGTGTTGGTGAGGACACTGTAGACGTGGTTTGGATCGCCCCGGGTGTGGTGGAGGGCTTGATCTAACCGAGAGGATAGGACCATGCCCGCACCAAGTAAGTACCCTGCAGAAGTCCGAGACCGCGCCGTGCGCATGGTCAACGAGAAGCTCTCCGATGATCCGGTCCTGGCCGTGAGCACCGCGTGTCGGCTGGTCGGTGAACAGATCGGGATCAACAAGAACACCCTGCGCAATTGGGTGAAGCACAATCATGTTGATTCTGGAAAGACGCCGGGAATGACGACTGACGACAAGCAACGCATCACAGATCTGGAAAAGGAAATTCGGGAACTGCGCCGGGCGAATGAGATCTTGCGGAAAGCGAGTGCGTATTTTGCCCAGGCGGAGCTCGACCGCCGCTGACGGATATCGATGGTTTCATCGATGACAATCGTAACGAATTCGGAGTCGAGCCGATCTGCCGTGTCCTTTCCGGTACCGGGGTGCAGATCGCTGCGAGTTCGTATTACGCCAGAAAGTCTCGACCGGTCTCGGCACGGAAACAAACTGACGCCGTGTGGGATGAACGGATTCAGAAAGTGCATGCGAAGAATCGAGGATTATTCGGAGCACGGAAAATGTGGGTCATGCTCCGCCGGCTCTATCCAGACGAGCCGATCGCCAGGTGCACAGTCGAACGACGCATGCGCGCCCTGGGTCTGGCAGGGGTGAGCAATGCCCGGTCGGCGACTACGACATGGCAGTCCAAGACCGCCTCGTACCCGAGTGACCTTGTGTGCCGGGACTTCACCGCCGATGCTCCAGATACCCGCTGGGTCGCTGACATTACGTATGTTTCGACGTGGAGTGGTTTCGCCTATGTCGCGTTCGTCATGGATTTGTTTTCCCGCATGATTGTCGGGTGGCGAGTCGATACGACGCTGCGGACCGATTTGGCGCTGGATGCCCTGGAGCACGCTTTATGGGAAAGGAGACGAAAGAACCGTAATATCAATCAGTTAATTCACCATTCAGACAAGGGAAGTCAATATGTTTCCATTGCTTACACAGAGCGACTACGTGAAGCCGGGATAGAAGCCTCGGTCGGCTCGACGGGCGATTCTTATGATAATGCCGCAGCCGAAGCGCTCAATAAATTGTATAAGAAAGAGGTGGTGTGGCGCGAAGGTCCGTGGACTGGTCGCGATGCTGTGGAATTCGCGACCTTGGAATGGGTGCATTGGTATAACAACACCCGTCCGCATTCGTACTGCGGAGACCTCGCTCCAACACAGTTCGAGGATCACTACTACACTGAAATCAGTCGGCCAGCAGTGGCCGGCGTACCGCTATGAGCTCTCCACCGAACTCGGGGCGATCCAGTTCTTCGCGTGGGTGTCGACGCCAACGACAAACGCGTATAAATGCGAGATGATAGTCATGACGGTTCGTGATTCTCCTGTGTCAGAACGGATGAGGTCCGACCGTCGAACGGTCGGCTCCGGTCCGGGAGATAGTCACGTCGAAACACTACTGTGATGAGTCACGTTCGGTCAGGAACGGACAACCTTCTGATCAAGTTATCGATGTGGGCCGAGCCGGTGCCGACCGCCCACCGATCATCAGACAGATCCCGACGAGGACATCGTTCGAGTCAGTAGTTCTGCGGGTCATGATGATCGATGGGACGGTCAGTTCCTACTCTGCCAGCCAGTCCCAGACCAGCCACTATCAATACTCACAGTAGTGCTGGGTGGGAGTGGATTGTGAGGCGAGTCACTGGAAGCCGATTTGTGTTTGTCGGCAGGGGTTGGGTATCGTTTTACTTCGGGTTCACCCCGATAAGGGCCTATAGCTCAGGCGGTTAGAGCGCTTCGCTGATAACGAAGAGGTCCCTGGTTCAAGTCCAGGTAGGCCCACGTCCCCACTTCGGGGATTTCCTTTCGAGGAGGATCATGAGGAAGTGGATTCTCAGCGGTCTCACAGTGGTGGGACTGGGAGTGTTCTTCCGGTGGCGGCACCAGAATCAGAGTGCCCAAGCCGAATGGTCCGAACACACCGACTCGGTGTGAGGGGTGAGAACCCGATTCGGGGGTATGGCGCAATTGGTAGCGCATCTGCTTTGCAAGCAGAGGGTTAGGGGTTCGAGTCCCCTTACCTCCACTCGAGTAGTTTTGAGACAGCACTCGTAACACGAAGGCTCCGAACCATTGCGGTTCGGAGCCTTCGTCGTTCGCTGAGTACTCGGGTTATGGGCCGGGCCTTTCAGACCGGGAGTGCTTCAGGCTCGCCAATATCCGAGGTAGCCGTCGATGAGGCCGTCATAGGTGTGCAGGGTGCGGTCGTTGTTGAAGTTCTGGTGCCACACCTGTCCCTCGTAGTAGATGCCGATGTGGCCGTAAGCAGAGGTGTCGTTCCCGGTGCCCCAGACGAGGATGTCGCCGTTCTCGAACTTCTGGTCCGTGTGCCAGGTGAAGCCGTTCTGCTTCATCTTGGTCCCGCCGGAGCCCCCGGACTGGTAGTCGATGGCGTTGCCCCAGGCGCCGTGGTCGACGCCGTGGACCTCTTCGAGAGCCCGGGAGATGAGGCTGACGCATTCTCCCTGATATCCGCCCTGGGAGTTCGCCAGCGACTGTCCCTTGTAGTGGTTGAGGAAGTCTCCGATGCTCGAGAACTTCTTCTCCGCCTCCGGGCTCGCCGAGGCGGCCTGAGAATCGGCGGAACCAGCTGAGTTCTCGGCTCCGGTGCTGGCGGGCGCAGCGGCGGGTGCGTCCGTCGTCTCTGCCGCCGAGGCCATCGATCCGGTGCCGAGCACGGCGGCTCCGGCGATCATCGCGGTTGTCATGGTCTTCGTGGTGACGTTCTTCAGAGTCATTCTCTTCCGTTCGCTCCGTTCGACTGATTGACATGGAGGCGTGCCCGAAGTGGGCTCGTGACCTCCGCTGTCGACGCTAACAGCGCCGGAATGAACATCCGATACGTCGAATCGAAGAGACGGTGAACTCGCTCGCCATCGATAATCCCGGTGACCTCGCCGAGGCGGGACCGGACGCCGCCGATGCCCGCCGTGACCCGAACGTCACCGATGCCCGCCGTGACGGAGATCGCTGAGGTTTCGGGTTCTCCCCACTATCGGCCGGAAACGGGAATACGTTAGTCTGAGTTGCTGTTCTTACTTTCGTCTGCGCGCCGATTCGGCATCTGCGTGCGGCCTCCGCCCACATCCTGGGCCCCACAGATACATCCGAACGGAGCACCGTCTTGTCCAGCGACAGCTCACCCGCACGCGCGCAGGCCCCGCAGCAGGAGACCATCGATCCCGCCGGGATGCGGGTCATCTGGCTGCTGCTCGTGGCCGCCTTCGTGGCCATCCTCAATGAGACCACGATGGCCATCGCCATCCCCGAGCTCAACGCCTCCCTCGACATCCCGCCGGAACTCGGCCAGTGGATGACGAGTGCCTTCATGCTCACCATGGCCGTGGTCATCCCGACCACCGGCTTCCTGCTCCAGCGCTTCACTACGCGCCAGATCTTCCTGGCCGCGATGATCCTCTTCAGCGCAGGCACCCTCATCTGCCTCGTCTCACCCGGCTTCTCACTCCTGCTCATCGGCCGCATCGTCCAGGCCGGCGGTACGGGCATCATGATGCCGCTGCTGATGACGACGATGATGAACGTCGTCCCGCCGCATTCGCGCGGCCGCATGATGGGCCGCGTCGGCCTCGTCATCTCCCTGGCCCCGGCCATCGGACCGACGATGTCGGGCATCGTCCTCGACAGCCTCGGCTGGCGCTGGCTCTTCGCCATCGTCCTGCCGATCGGCCTCGTCGCCCTGGGACTCGGCGCGAAGTGGATGACCAACCTCGGCGAGTCCACCCACGCTCCCATCGACGTCCTCTCGATCGTGCTCTCCGCGCTGGGCTTCGGCGGCATCGTCTTCGGCCTCAGCCAGTTCGGCTCCGGCGGTTCCGGCGGTGGCGCTTCGGCCGGTCTGGCCTGGAGTGCGATCGGCGGCGGCGTCGTGTTCCTCGGCTTCTTCGTGTGGCGTCAGCTCGTCCTGCAGCGCCGCGACGGCGCCCTGCTCGACCTGCGCGTGTTCAACTCCCGCAACTACGTCATCTCCGTGGTCATCATGGCCGTGGTGGCGCTGGCGATGTTCGGCACCTTCTCCCTGCTGCCGCTGTACCTGCAGAACGTCGCCGGGCTCAACGCCACCCAGTCGGGACTCGTGCTCCTGCCCGGATCGGTCCTCATGGGTCTGCTCGGTCCCGTCATGGGTCGCATCTACGACGCACGGGGCCCGAAGACGCTGCTCGTCCCCGGCACGATCCTCATCGCCGTGGCGATGTTCTCGTACTCGATCGTGACTCCGGCGACGCCCACCTGGGTCCTCGTCGTCGTCCAGACCGGGATGTCCGTGGGCCTGGCCGCCTCGTTCACACCGCTGTTCTCGGCGTCCCTGGGTTCGCTCGACCGTCGCCTGTACTCGCACGGCTCGGCCGCGCTCAACACCCTGCAGCAGGTCGCGGGTGCGGCGGGCACGGCCCTGCTCATCTCGATCTACTCCGCGGCCCTGCACTCCGGTCAGGCCGCCGGTCGGACCGTGGCCGAGGCCGGTGCTCCCGGTGCGCAGACGGCGTTCCTGCTGGCCGCGGTCATCGCGCTCGTGTCCGTCGTCCTCGCCTTCTTCATCAAGAAGCCCGAAGACCAGGAAGATCACACCGCCGAGGTGGTCGAACCGAGCGCCGGCGCACCCGCGGAATGATCGGCGCACCGACCGCATGACCGCTGTCCCGGGGAACCCCGGGACAGCGGTCGCGTCTGTGGCCGCCTCGGCGAGTTCGACTCCGCCCTTGGTACGGTGACGTCATGACCTCCTCCGCGCATTCGGATCCGACTCACTCGCATCCGACGCACTCCCCCGAGATCCAATCGGACGTAAGGGTCCGCGGGGCGAGGGAGCACAATCTGCGCGATATCGATCTCAGCGTGCCCCGGGACGCACTCGTCGTGTTCACCGGAGTGTCCGGGTCGGGCAAATCCTCCTTGGCCTTCGGGACCCTGTACGCGGAATCCCAACGCCGCTACCTCGAATCCGTAGCCCCCTACGCCCGGCGACTCATCGATCAGGCCGGAGTCCCGGACGTCGATTCGATCACGGGCATGCCGCCGGCCGTGGCCCTGCAGCAGCAGCGCGGCGGACGCAGCGCCCGCTCGAGCGTCGGCAGCATCACGACCGTCTCCAGCCTCGTGCGCATGCTCTACTCACGGGCCGGCCACTACCCGGACGATGAGCCGATGCTCCTGGCCGAGGACTTCTCGACGAACACCGTCGAAGGCGCCTGCCCCGAATGCCATGGGATCGGCCGCGTCTATGAGGTGCCGGAGGAGAGGATGGTCCCGGACCCGACGCTGACGATCAGGGAACGCGCGATCGCGTCCTGGCCGAAGGCCTGGCACGGCCACCAGCTGCGCGATGTGCTCGTGGCCCTCGGCTACGACGTCGACGTGCCCTGGCAGGACCTGCCGCGCGAGCACCGCGACTGGATCCTCTACACCGAGGAGACCCCGCACCTTCCCGTCCACTCCCGGCTCACCCTCGCCGAGGCGCGCGAAGCGATCGCCGCGGGCACCGAACCGACCTACTCGGGAACGTTCGTCGGCGCCCGGAAATATGTGCTCGACACCTTCGCGAACACGAAGAGCGCAGCGATGAAACGGCGGGTGGCCGAGTTCCTCGCCGCCGGACCCTGCCCGGTCTGCCACGGCAAGAAGCTCAAACCCGAAGCCCTGTCCGTGACGATCGCCGGGCTCGACATCGCCGAATTCTCCGCTCTTCCGCTGCACGAACTCATGACCGTCCTCAACGAGGCCGTCGCCGCGGCCAAGGCATCATCGGACGACCCAGCCGCGGACCGTCATCCGACCACGGCAGATCCCTCCGCGGAGAAGCGAGCGACGACGGTCCGCCTCGGCGAGGGTCTCATCGACCGACTGCGACCCATCAGCGATCTCGGGCTCGGATACCTCTCGCTCGATCGGACCACCCCGACGCTGTCCGGAGGGGAGCTGCAGCGTCTGCGACTGGCCACGCAGCTGACCTCGGAGCTCTTCGGGGTCGTCTATGTGCTCGACGAACCCTCGGCCGGTCTGCACCCGCAGGACGTCGACGCTCTTGTCGGCATCCTCGACGGGCTGAAGGCGCGCGGCAACAGTCTCTTCGTCGTCGAACATTCCGTCGACATCATGCGGCACGCCGACTGGCTCGTCGACATCGGACCCGGGGCCGGAGAACGCGGCGGAGACGTCCTCTACAGCGGCCCCACGGCCGGTCTCGCCGAGATCGAGGACTCCGTGACTCGGGGGTACGTCTTCGGCAATCGCGGACTGGACCCGCACGAACCCCGCTCACCGCAGGGCTGGATGCGCTTGGAGAACATCCGACGCAACAACCTCGACGATGTGAGCCTTCAGGTCCCGCTGGGAGCGCTCACCGCGGTCACCGGTGTCTCGGGTTCAGGCAAGTCCAGCCTGGTCAGCCAGGTGCTTCCCGTGATCGTCGGCGACCGGCTCGGTGCTCCCGCCGAGGCTCGCGAAACCGAACCCGAGGGCGACGAGCTGCTGCTCGTCGACGAATCCGAGGAACTGCGCGGCAGCGTCACCGGCGATCTCACGGACATCCGGCGGGTCGTGAGCATCGATCAGAGACCCATCGGGCGCACCCCGCGCTCGAACGTTGCGACCTACACGGGCCTGTTCGACCATGTGCGTCGCCGCTTCTCCGAAACTCCCGAAGCCCGAGAACGCGGCTACAGACCCGGCCGGTTCTCCTTCAACGTCGCCGGCGGCCGCTGCCCGACCTGCGAAGGTGAGGGCTCGGTGATGGTCGAGCTGCTCTTCCTGCCCTCGGTCTACACCGAGTGCCCGGACTGCCACGGAACCCGCTTCCAATCGAGCACCCTCGAAATCGTCTGGCGCGGACGCAATGTCGCCGAGATCCTCGACATGAGCGTCGAAGAGGCCCACGAGTTCTTCACCGGCGAATTCGACATCATCCGCTCGCTGACCGCACTCATCGACGTCGGACTCGGGTATCTGCGCCTCGGCCAACCCGCAACCGAACTCTCAGGCGGCGAAGCCCAAAGGGTCAAGCTCGCCAGCGAACTGCAGCGCTCACAGCGCGGAGACACACTCTACGTGCTCGACGAGCCGACGTCGGGGCTGCACTGCGCCGATGCCGACCGTCTCGTCGCTCACCTGCAGAGACTCGTCGATGCCGGCAACACCGTCGTCATGGTCGAGCTCGATATGCGGGTCGTCGCCGTCGCCGACCACGTCATCGAGCTCGGTCCCGGGGCCGGAGACGACGGCGGACGGGTGGTGGCCGCGGGCACACCCGCGGACATCGTCGCCGACGGGGCGGGCCCCTCGGCGAGATACCTGGCCGCGGCACTGTCCGCCGACCGGTGATCTCAAGCACACGAACCCTGCTGCCCGGCCCCCGCGAACCGCAGAATCAGACGGATCGCGGGGGCCGATGCGATTGTTGGAGACGTCTAAGTCTCAGTTGTCCGTAGACACACCCGATTCGCGCCGGGAAGTCTGGAAGACATGCCCACAGCGCTCCTTCGCCGCATCACGGTGTGCCTGCTCATCGCCGCACCCGCCGTGGTGCTGCGCATCACCGGCACCGAGGCGGCCCCCGTCCTCGATCTCCTCGCCTTCGGCACCGCGATCGTCGCTGCCGCCTTCCTCCTGGCCTGGGCCGCCGAGGCGGTGCAGAAGGACATCTCGGGAGCCCTGGCGATCGCCCTGCTGGCGCTCATCGCCGTCCTCCCCGAATACGCCGTCGACCTCTTCTACGCCTTCCGTTCCGGTTCCGATCCCGACTACCTGCACTTCGCGGCCGCGAACATGACCGGATCGAACCGGCTGCTGCTCGGCTTCGGCTGGCCGCTCGTGGTCATCATCGCCCTCCTCGCCGCCCGCCGGATGACCAAGCGCAGGGCCGCCGACGCACCGGCCTCGCTGCGACTCGAGCCCGGCAGCCGGATGGACATCGGGTTCCTCATCATCCTCGGTGTCCTCGCCTTCGCCATCCCGCTCATCGGCAGCATCCCGATATGGTTCGGCATCGGACTCGTGCTCGTCTTCGCCGCCTACCTCTGGTGCGCCGGCCGGTCCGCCGGAGACGCGGAAGGCGAATTCGTCGGTGCCGCCGCCGGCATCGCGGCAATGCCGACGAGGCGCCGACGGGCCACCGTGATCTGTCTCTTCGTCGTTTCCGCGGCGATCATCCTGCTCAGCGCCGAACCCTTCGCCGAGGCGCTCGTGGCCTCAGGCGAGAGCCTCGGCATCGACAGCTACTTCCTCGTCCAATGGCTGGCCCCGCTGGCCTCCGAGGCACCCGAGTTCGTCATCGCCGCGATGTTCGCCCTGCGCGGGATGGGCGGGGCGGCGATCGGCACGCTCATCGCCGCGAAGGTCAACCAGTGGAGTCTGCTGATCGGGTCCCTGCCGATCGCGCACTTCGCCGGCGGGGGCGGGTTGGGGCTGCCCCTGGACCCTCGCCAGGTCGAGGAGTTCACGCTCACGGCCACGCAGACCATCCTCGGCGTAGCGATCATCCTCGCGCTGCGCTTCCACTGGGCACCGGCGCTGGGTCTGGCGGGCCTGTTCGGTCTGCAGTTCTTCGTCACGGACACGTCCGGACGCTTTGTGCTCTCGGCGATTCAGGCGGGACTGGCGATCGTCTTCCTCGTCCTTCACCGTCGCCACATCCTGCCCACGCTGGCCGCACCCTTCCGCCGATCCGGGCATGAGAGCTCAGATGGGACCCGCGGTGATGCCCTCGCCGAGGCGGCACCCACCGATCGGGCGAAGGCACGTGCGTAGAATGACGATCATGCCGCGCCCTGCAGTGACTCGGATGGTCGAGGACTATGTCACCCTCATCTGGAAGGCCTACGAATGGCCGGGCGGTCGCCCCGCCACGACGGACCTGGCCGAACAGCTCGGTGTGACCGCCTCGACGGTATCGGCGAACCTCAAGAAGCTCGCCCGGGACGGCTATATCGACTACGAACCCTATGGGCAGATCGTCCTGACCGACGCGGGGCGGCGGACCGCCGTGGAGATCGTCCGACGCCACCGGATCGTCGAAACCTACCTCGTCGAAGCCCTCGGACTGACCTGGGACCAGGTCCACGAGGAGGCCGACCGGCTCGAACATGCCGTCTCCGACCTCGTGCTCGAGCGGATGAACGCCGCCCTCGGAGACCCGGACCGGGACCCGCATGGCGATCCCATCCCCGATGCGCACGGGCACACCGCTTCGTTCCCGAGTCGCCGTTTGGAGGAGACCACCCCCGGGGACGAGGTCTCGGTTGTCCGTGTCTCCGACCGGTCTCCCGAGCTGCTGCGCTATCTCACCGACCGAGGGATCGTCATCGGCACGCGCCTGACGGTGACGGCGATCAGCTCAGCGGCGTCCTCGATCGGCGTGGACATCGACGGTGAGAGCGTCGAACTCGCCCTCGACGCCGCCGAGGCGATCCGCGTCGAGCCCGCGCTCGGCTGAACCGTCGACTCTGCTCCGGTGTGAGGCTCTCAGGGGTTCGAGTTCCCTTACCTCCACCATCGCGTACTGGCCGGTCAAACCGATGATCCGTCGCACCTTGGCCGCGTCGCGGTTAACGTCCATGCCGCCGACTCTGGCGGTTCCGGCATCGGGGCCGGTCAGGGTCGCCAAGATGCGGATCGACGTTGTTTTCCCAGCTCCATTGGGGCCGAGGACGGCGAGCACGGTTCCCGGGCGGGCGCGTAGATCCACACCGTCCAGCGCAGTGTGCTTGCCATACCGTTTCACCAGCCCCTCGGCCTCGATCACATAGTCACTCACTCGAATCTCCTTGTCTTCCTCGCCGCGTTCAGGGGCGCAGTACTTTGGGGAAACCCGTCCATTGCAGATCGGGGCGAAGATGGCTCATGTCGTTGAACATGGCGATGCTCGGCGGCAATGCTGGCCGGTTCTCGATTACGGTCAGAGCGGCGTTGGCGCTGCTGAGGCCGAGCCATCGCACCGCCGGTGCGTCCAGGGCATGACGAATGAGCCACGCGATCGGGTAGGCATGGGTGATGAGCAGTTCATGCGCATCGTCGTCACCCTCCGGAGGGGTAGCGAACCTCGCGGTGAGGCTCTGCGCGATCTTGTGCCCGGCCTCAGCCTCGTCCGTGTCGTAGCCGTCGAAGAACGGCATCCACGACCGCGGAGTCTCCTCCGGTGTAGGTACATAGGGCACGTGGTCGATCAACTCGGGCGCTTCGCGGACGGGCGCAGTACCCGTGAGGAAGATGTTGAGTTGCTGGGCGCTATCGGTAGCTCGCGGCAAAGGCGAGTGCCACACGGCGTCGATGGGAAGATGCACCAATCGTTGACCGAGCAGACGGGCCTGTTCGCGCCCGGTGTCAGTGAGGTTGCCGAACGCGTCGGCGTCGCCGTGCCGTGCGATGTAGAGATATCTGGTAGCCATGAGCAGGTCGGGAGCATCACGAGGACGCCCCTCCCTCCTTTCTCTTGGGTGAGGGTTCGGATCGGAGAACGGTGACGGTTCCGGCTGTGCCGTCGAGCGTGATTCGGGCACCGTTCTCGATGCGAGTAGTGGCACCGTCGATGCCGAGCACGACGGGGATGCTGTACTCGCGGGCGATGATCGCGGCGTGCGAGAGCGCGCCGCCGGTCTCTGTGACGACCCCGGCGGCGACGGCGAACAGCGGCGTCCAGGCGGGATCGGTGTACGGGCAGACCACGATGTCACCGGCACGGACAGTCGAGAAATCCGATGGGCCGAGCACGACGCGAGCCGCCGCGGTAACGGTTCCGTGAGAACCAGGAGTACCGCTCAGCACCCCGACTGGATCGGACGAATCACGAATTTTGCGGGCCGGAAGCGCGGCAGTGATCGGGCGTGCTTGAAGAATCCAGACGGTACCGTCAGCAACCGCCCATTCGACGTCTTGCGGCCTGCCAAACAGGTGTGCGATCCGGCTTCCCAACTCGGCTAACGCTACGACCATGGTGTCGTCCAGGGCGCGGGCGGATCGTCTCTCGGGGGCGACGGCGCTGGTCATGATCCCGCCGTGCTCGTGATCCAGGTCGAGGCGGGTCTGCTTGTTTCCCAGCGAGAAATCGACGATCCCGTTCGGGGAGATTTCGTAGGCGTCAGGGGTGACCGTTCCGCCCACGACGGCGAGCCCCAGCCCCCAGGAGGCTTCGATCCGCGTCGGCTCGTCGTCATGCTGAGGGGTGAACATGACCCCTGATACATCGGCCTCGATGACCGGTTGCACGAGCACCGGCATACCCAAATCTTGCGGCGAGGCGTCACCGGAGCGAGTCCAGTAGTCGCCCACGCGCGTGACATGGGCCGATGCCTGAACGTCGGCGACCGCCTGGCACACGTTGTCTGCGCCGTGCACACCGATAACGCTCTCGTACTGGCCCGCGGCCGACGCCTCTGCACTGTCCTCGTTCGTCGCCGACGACCTCACGGCCACCACCGGGTCGCCTATCCTCGCCAGTCCACGGGCAACCGCATCGCGCAACGCGTGCTCGACCTCGGTGCCAGTCTGCTGGATGCCGCTCGGCACGACGAACCCGTCGGGCACCGGCAGCCCCGCACGCAGCAACACCCCGAGCGTCGCCGCTTTCCCGCCTGCGTCCGTCCGGATCGCCTCAGAGAGCGTCGTCAGCATCACACCACCAATCAACAAAATATTGACAAGATTCTGTTGATCGTAGCAGGGTGGGTGGCATGGAACGCAAGCACGACCTCGAACGACCCGGTACTTCCGATCATGCGCAGGCCGAGCGTGAGCGCAACGCCCAAGGCATGCTTCTCAACAAAGGTGCAGATCAATTGGAGCCGCGGCCGTGGCGACCTGAACCGACGCCGCCCTCGGCGGTCGAACTGACGCAGTACGCACTGTGGCGTTCATCCGAACTGACCCCGGATGAACTCCTGAGAGTGCTCTCGTTGCTTCCAGCTGCTCGCGCCGAGGTCGAGAGCGTGGAGGTCGGTCTGCTCTTCGCGGCTCGCAACGAGGGGCTGACGTGGGCGCAGATCGCCGAGGCGATGGGATTCCGCTCGCCACAGGCGTGCCAGCAGTACGTCAACCGTCTCAGCGCCAGGCAGGACAAGCGAGTATGACCTATCAGTCCATGGCGTCACTACTGGTGCTGCACGCCGTGCGCCTCCTGGGGTTCGCCGACAGCGAGGCGGTTGCCGAGCGTGCAGGAACGAGCCACGCCGACGCGCTGCACCTGTTGAACGCCGCGGAACATGCCGGGTGGGTGCAGCACGCCGCGTTCGCCGATCTCGATGGCTGGTCGCTCACGGACTCTGGCAAGGCAGAGAACGAGCGCCAACTCATGGCAGAACGCGTGAGCGCCGATCCCAACAACGTAGTTGCAGCCGCTTACTGGGTCTTCCTTCCACTCAATGCTCGTTTGTTGCGAGCCGTCACTGATTGGCAGATCAAGCCGACGGAAGCGGATCAGTTCGCTCCCAACGATCATCTCGATCACGCATGGGATGGGCGAGTCCTCGAAGAACTCACGACCCTCGGCAGGGAACTTGATCCCTTGGCCGAGCGCCTTTCTGCTGTTCTCGCAAGATTCGACGGCTATATGGCGCGGTACGAGTCGGCGTTACGCAGGGCTACGTTCGGGGAACTCGACTGGATCGACAAGACCGACAAGGACTCCTGCCACCGGGTCTGGTTCCAACTCCACGAAGACCTCGTAGCCACCCTCGGCATCGATCGAAGGAACGAAGTGTGACGATGGAGAATGCTCCGCGCATGGTTGGTCTAGAGGCATGAACGTTTGGCGTGCAGGTGAGGGAATTGTAGAGTTCCCCGACGGTCGTCGCGTTCGAGCTCGTGGCCTACGTGCCTCATCCTCGAGTGGGCTCGAACCTCAGTTTGGGCTCTACCTTCTGGGTCGTGACCCATGCATTGATGAGTCGCGGTATCGCTGGGTGTGTTGGCCCGACTTCCGATTGCCAGCCTCTACCAGTGATGCCCTGAACGCACTTCGTGAAGCCTACGAGCGAGCAACATCGGAGCGCGTCGAGATCGCCTGCGATGGTGGCATTGGCCGCACAGGAACCGCTCTGTCAGTACTTGCGATCATGAGCGGAGTTCCTGTCGATGAAGCAGTAGCCTGGGTGAGAGAGCATCACCATAGCCATGCGGTGGAAACACCTCGACAAAAACGCTGGGTCAGCGAAGTCGCAGTTTCGCTGAGAACCTAACCAGGACGGTTCTCGGGCAAGCCAAGGTACTGATACCGCGGCGGGACGTACACATTCGTGTAGTTGTTCAGCGAGTGAATAGTGAAAGCGGGACCTGTTGCGCCGATAGGTACCTCGGACTCGCTACTCATGTTCCGATCGTCCCATACTGAGTGTTCTGCTTGGGGAAGTCGGCTACTCGATCGGAGACATCGCCTTCTTGCTGTCGCGGCCTTGTGATCGACTGCCCCTGGTGCTCCGGATGCGTTCCTGTGTTGACCACGGACCCCGCCCCGCAACGACTGCCAGTCCGTCGGTGAGGGTCCAGTGCTCGCTTGGATCGCGACAGCAAGTCCTTCGTGTGTGTCCACACCGTCATCCGATGCACGCCGAATCGCCGGGACATC
This sequence comes from Brevibacterium sp. FAM 27836, assembly GCF_051351055.1. Classification (NCBI taxonomy): domain Bacteria; kingdom Bacillati; phylum Actinomycetota; class Actinomycetes; order Micrococcales; family Brevibacteriaceae; genus Brevibacterium; species Brevibacterium sp. FAM 27836. Next base: position 1,811,806 of record NZ_CP195711.1, on the reverse strand, counting down.
GAAACCACGCTCTAGCCGTCCGCTCGGGCAGTTCTAATAGCGTCCACTTAGCTGTCCGTCAGCGGTGATCTAGCTCGTCTCCTAGGGTTCGCTACGACCTCGGGCTCGTCCTCGACTGCATCTTGAGGCTCGTCGCCAAGACCGAGTTTCGCCTGATTCCACGCGGAACCGAGCCTCTCGAACCGCTGCCAGGTGCTCGGTTTGAGTCCACCCGCGTCCACCATCTGCCTCCACCATTTGTCGGCGCCCTCCCACAGCACCGTGTCGAGGGTTCTCACAGCACCTTGTTGAGGAAGGACTTTGTGCGCTCGGACGTCGGGGCCTTGAAGATCTGCTGCGGTGTCCCCTCCTCGACGATGGCGCCTGCGTCCATGAACAGCACCCTGTCGGCGACCTCACTGGCGAAGCCCATCTCGTGGGTGACGACGACCATGGTCATCCCCTCCTCGGCGAGCTGCTTCATCACAGCGAGCACTTCGCCGACGAGTTCGGGGTCGAGCGCACTCGTGGGCTCGTCGAAGAGCATCATCTTCGGTTCCATCGCCAGGGCCCGCGCGATGGCCACGCGCTGCTGCTGACCGCCGGAGAGCTGTGCCGGATAGGCCTCGGCCTTGTCGCCGAGGCCGACCTTGTCCAACAGCTTCAGCGCCCTGTCCCGCACAGCCTGCTGACTGAGGCTGCGCACCTTCCGGGGTGCCAAGGAGATGTTCTCGAGCACGCTCATGTGCGGGAAGAGGTTGAACTGCTGGAAGACCATGCCGATCTCCGTGCGCACCTCATTGATGTTCGTGTTCTTGTCGGTGAGGCTCTTGCCGTCGATGACGACCTCACCGCTCGTGATCTCCTCGAGCATGTTGAGGCAGCGCAGGAACGTCGACTTGCCGGAACCGCTGGGCCCGATGACGCAGACGACTTCCTGCGGCTCGACCTCGCAGTCGATGCCCTTGAGCACTTCGTTGTCACCGAAGGATTTGTGCAGATCGGATACGCGGATGATCATCAGTGAGTCAGCCTCTTTTCCATGACATTGAGGACCTTCGACAGAGTCAGCGTGATGACCAGGTAGAAGATCGCGACCGTCGTATAGATCTCGACGGCGTTGAAGTGGTTGGACGCGACGAGGCGGCCCTGGAAGATGAGTTCGGGAACGAGGATGACCGACAGCAGCGAGGTGTCCTTGATGCTGATGATGAACTGGTTGCCCAGCGGTGGGATCATCCGCTTGAACGCCTGCGGCCAGATGACATAGCGCATCGTCAGGTGCTGGGAGAGCCCGAGGGACCGTCCGGCCTCCATCTGCCCCTTCTCCACCGACTGCACCGCGCCGCGGACGATCTCGGCGATATAGGCTCCGGAGTTCAGGCCGATGACGACGATGCCGGCGGTCAGTGAGGGAATGTTGAAGCCGATGATGAGCGGCAGGGCGAAGTAGATCCAGATCGCCTGCACGAGCACGGGGGTCCCGCGCAGGACCTCGATGTAGACGGTCGAGAGGCTGTAGACGATCCTGCTGCGGGAGATGCGGCCGAGGCCGAAGATCGCACCGAGGATGAAGCCGATGATGAGTCCGACGACGGAGACGAGCAGCGTGTAGTACAGACCCTGCAGCAGTGCCGGGATGTAGTCGATGACTCCGACCCAGTTGAATTGGGCTAAGCGGGACATATCTTCCTTCCACAGGACTGCGGGCACGGGATGGCTCCCCTGCCCGCAGTCCGCTGTGCTCTCACAACTGGGATGTCAGTCTTCGGCCGGTGGTTCTTCGCCGAACCATTCCTTGTACATCTCCGCGTACTTCCCGTTCTCCTTGATGGTGGCCAAGGCTTCGTCGACGGCCTTGACGAGGTTCGGGTTGTCCTTGGAGATCGCGATGCCGTAGTCCTGCGCTTCGAGCAGGTCGCCGACCATCTTGAGCTTGTCCTCACCTTCGGTGCGGATGTAGTAGGCGACGTTGGGCTGATCGTAGAGGACCGCGTCGGCGCTGCCGGACTCGACCGCGAGGTAGGCCTGGTCGAGCTGTTCGTAGGTCTTCGCCTCGGCGCCGTCGATGTTCTCGTCGATGTAGGCGGCACTCGTCGATCCGAGGCGGGTGGCCACGGTCTTGCCGTCGAGGTCGTCGATGCTCTTGATGTCGTCATTGTCGGTGGGCACACCGAGGATGAGACCGGACTTGTAGTACGGGTCGGAGAAGTCGATCGTCTGCTTGCGTTCGTCGGTGATGCTGATGCCGGCCACGGCGAGGTCGAAGGATCCGGTCTGGAGACCGGGGATGATGCCGTCGAAGTTCGTCACTTCCTGTTTGAGTTCGAACCCGGCTTCATCGGCGACAGCCGTGATGAGGTCGATGTCGAAGCCGACGTATTCGCCGCCCTTCTTGAATTCGAAGGGCACGAACGAGGTGTCTGTGGCGTAGGTGTACGTGTCCTCGAGCGGCGCATCCTCGTCGTCGCCGCCGGAGGAACAGGCCGAGAGTCCGGCGGTCAGGGCCAGTGATGCCGCGATCGCAATTCCGGAGAAGAGTCGCTTTCTCAATTTCACATCTGCCTCACATTCAAAGAACATCCATTGGTCTTTCAGAATTTTCACAGTATGCCGGGGGCACAGGAGAGTCAAAGCGGTGCAGCTCACATCGCACATGCGGCACCGTTCCGATCACGTCCCTGGGGCTTCGGCGGACAGTGGAGAAAGGGTGGTGGAGGCAAGGGCAGTCACGAGTATCGTCGCAGTTCACAGGCCCATACGTCGTTGGGGTGGGGCAAATTCCCGCCGAGGTGGCCCACCGTCACCGCGACCGCTGGAGAAGCGTTATACAAACGCAACGTCATCTGCCGTACGAAAGTGATCACCCGGCCGAGTGAACGACGGACCGAGGAGACGACGAAGGCCCGATCGACCGCGGAGATTTCGCGGTCGATCGGGCCTGTCCGGCCGCCTCGGTGACGGAGATCCTGCGCGGAGGGCGCAGACCTCAGTCGGTCAGCCGATCACGTGTGCAAATGATCAGTTGTGCACGCGGATGAGGTGCTCGTTGGTGAAGGCCTGGAACGCCCACTGAGCGTTCTCGCGGCCGTAGCCGGAGCGGTTGATGCCGCCGAACGGGTATTCGGGGCCCGACTCCATGTGGGCGTTGATGAGCGTCATGCCGGCGTTGATCTTCTTGCCGAACTCCTGACCCTTCTCGAGGTCATCGGTCCACACCGAGGACATGAGACCGTACTCGGTGTCATTGGCCAGACGCAGAGCATCCTCTTCGTCCTTGGCCCGGTAGATCATCACGGCCGGTCCGAAGAGCTCATTGCAGCCGAGGTCCGACTTCGGGTCGATGTCGGTGATCACGGCCGGAGACATGAACCAGCCCGGACGGTCGAGCTTCTTGCCGCCGGTGAGCAGGGTCGCGCCGTCGGCGACGGCCTTGTCGATCGTCTCGACGATCTCGTCGCGGGCGCCTTCGGAAGACACGGGGCCCATGCCGACTTCGGGGTCGTCGAAGTCGGAGATCTTCATCGCTTCGACGGCCTTGACGGCCTCTGCGACGAACTCGTCGTAGAGCTCATCGACGACGATCATGCGCTTGGGCGAGGTGCAGACCTGTCCGGCGTTCGCCAGGCGCAGCCCGACGAGCTTCTGCGCCACGGACGCCACGTCCTTCGAATCGAGGACGACAGCCGGGTCATTGCCGCCGAGCTCGAGCACGGCGCGCTTGTAGTACTTCGCGGCGATCGCGGCCACGGAAGCACCGGCACCTTCGGAGCCGGTGAGCGAGAAGCCCTTGACGCGGAAGTCCTTGAGGACCTCCTCGGCGTGGGAGGAGTCGAGGTAGATGTTCTGGTAGACACCCTTGGGCAGCCCCGCCTCGGTGAGGAGATCCTCGAAGTACTGCGAGGACTTCGGGCAGATCGAGGCCTGCTTCATGATGATCGAGTTGCCGACCATGAGGTTCGGCAGCACGAAGCGGGCGATCTGGTTGTACGGGAAGTTCCACGGCATGATGCCCAGCAGCACGCCCAGGGGCTGGTGCTCGACATAGCTGCTCGCCGCTCCTGCGGCGGCCAGGTGCGTGGTTGCCAGGTTTGCGGCGGCATTGTCGGCCATCCAGCGGGCGGTGCGGGCGACCTTGTCGACTTCGCCGAGGCCCTGCTTCTTGACCTTGCCCATCTCGCGACCGATGATGTCGGTCATCTCATCGGCGTTCTCATCGACGAGATCGGCGAACTTGCGCAGGATCGCCGCGCGTTCGTAGAGCGGCGTCTCCTTCCAGGACAGGTGTGCCTCATGAGCACGATCGATGTAGTTGGGAATCTCTTCGACGGGTACGGAGGCGAACTCCTCCTCGACCTCGCCGGTGTTGGCATTGGTGACAGCGAACTTGCTCATGGAACGTCCTTTCACGGATTGACGATCTGTGCCCTGTAACAAACTACAGTCTCGCGACATTCCGCGACACTCGTGTCCATCTCTGGGATGGAGACGGCGCATGGAGGAAGTGACCGGAATCGGCGGATGATTCCTCCGCGCGGACGACCCCGAGGCCATGACGGACTGGTACCGAGATGTGCTCGGACTGGGCTTCTGTGAGCACGGACTGTGGCAGCAGACGATGCTCAACTTCCGCGTCGCAGACCTTAACTCGTTGATCGCACAGCTGCGCAACGCCGGTGCCGAGATGGCTGCACAGACCCGGCAGATGGACGGAATCGATCGCTTCGGCTGGGAGACCGACCCCGAACGGACTCGGATCGAACTCTGGGAGCCCGAAGCGAAGAGCTGAACTGCGAGTTAGCTGGGCGAGGAGAACCCGCCTCGCGGGGCGAGGACGGGTGAGCTGGGCTTGAGCGGGGACTAGAGCCCCGCCTCGGCGGGGGTGAGCTCCGGGCGATCGTCGATGAGACGTCTTTTGACTGCGAAGGACAGGACCGCAGCGATCACGCACATGGCTGCTCCGCCCCACCAGGCGTAGGTGTACTCACCGAAGGCATCACGGACGACTCCGGCGGCAAACGCTGCACCGGCGGCCCCGATCTGGTGGGCTGCGAAGACCCAGCCGAAGACGATGGTGCCGGACTCGCCGAAAATCTCTCGGCACAGGGTGGCCGTCGGCGGGACCGTCGCGACCCAGTCGAGGCCGTAGACGACGATGAAGAGCACCATGCTCGGGTGGATGGTGTCCGACAGCAGCCACGGCAGGATTAGCAGGCCGACTCCACGGAAGGTGTAGTAGGCGACGAGGAGGATCCTGGGATCGAACTTGTCGGTCAGCCAACCGGAGAACACAGTGCCGGCGATGTCGAAGATCCCGACGACGGCGAGCAGACCGGCCGCGGTCGATGCCGGCATCCCGTGGTCGTGGGCCGAGGGGATGAAGTGGATGCCGATAAGGCCGTTCGTCGTCGCTCCGCAGATTGCGAAGGCGATGGCGAGGGCCCAGAAAGACCGGTGACGAGCGGCGATGAATAGGCCCTCGAAGGCGCGGCGGGTGGCTCCGGTTTCGCTTCGCTTGGTGGGGACGGACGAGACGGATGTGTCAGTGGCAGCACCAGAGCGGTCGTCGTCCTCGATCGCTCCGTAGGGCAGGACTCCCAGGTCAGACGGGTGATCGCGAAGGACGAACCATACCAGCGGCACCGCAGCCAGCGCCGCGATGCCGATGAGCATCGAGGCCGGCTGCCAGCCGATGGACTCGGCGATCGTGGCGACCGGGGGCAGGAAGATCAGCTGGCCCGTTGCCGATCCGGCCGTGAGGATGCCCATGACGAGCCCGCGACGGGCGAGAAACCAGCGATCGGCGATGGTCGCGGCGAAGACGAGGGCCATCGAACCGGTACCCAGGCCGATGAGCACTCCCCAGAAGATGAGCAGCTGCCAGGACGCGGTCATGAGTACGCTGCCTCCGGCGCCGAGGGCGACGAACGTCAATGCTGCCGCCACAACCTGGCGGATGCCGAAGCGGTCCATGAGTGCTGCGGCGAAGGGGGCGGTGAGCCCGTAGAGCAGCAGATTGACGCTTACGGCTAGGGACATACTGCTCATCGACCACCCGAAGTCTGCGTGGAGTGGGACCATGAGCGCACCGGGGGCCGCACGGAATCCGGCGGCGGCGAGCAGAGCGATGAAGGCGACAGCCGCAACCAGCCACGCGGGATGGATGCGGCGACGGGCGTCGGACCTGGGCTGACGAGACTGGGCGGCGCCGGCGGGCTGGGTTTCGGGGGTGGTCGGCATCGGACCCTCGAACTTTCTTCGAAGAAGTTATACTGGAGGAAGTATAGACAGACTTCTCTGAAGAAAGTAAGCTGTGATGGCGCTCCGCTCGGACTGGTCCCAGGAACTCTGCCCGGTCAGGAGGTCGCTCGATGTGCTTGGCGACCCGTGGGTGCTGCTCATCGTCCGCGATGTTCTCCACGGACGCGGACGCTTCGACGAGTTGCGCGACAACCTCGGGATCTCCGAAGCCGTGCTCAGCCGACGGCTGCGGGCGATGCTCGATGCCGGACTGCTGACGAAGGTCGACTACGCCGACGGCGCGCGCATCCGGCAGGGCTACGCGGCCACCGAGGCCGCCGCCGACCTTCTGCCGATTCTCCAGCAGCTGGCGCTCTGGGCTGAGAAGCACACGGAGCTCCCGGACGGCGGCGGACACATGGCACTCATCCACGAGACCTGCGGCAACGAGACCGTTCGGGGCGAAGTGTGCAGCGCCTGCGGCCGGGCCCTGCTTCCTGAGGACATGTCCTGGGACAAGCCGTGGAAGGATACGCGCGAGCGGTTGCTGCCTGCCGGCTCACTTGAGTGAGGGCCGGCGGGCTGCAGGCATGTCCGCTCAGCCCTCTCTGATCGTCATCTTCGCGATTCGGTCTCCGACCAGATCGAACGCGAAAGAGGATCGTCCGTTGGCGTGGGTCGACCGCCAGTCGCCGATCACGGTGACACGGTCGCCTGCAGTCGACACCTCCTCCGGTGTGAGGATGCCGTCTGCGCCAATGAACTCCGTGTCGCTCCAGGTCTTGATGGCCTCGCGGCCGGTGAATTCCCGGCCCCAGTCATCGACGGTGCTCGCCGGGGCGAAGGCGTCGAGGAAACCGTTCTCATCGTGGGCATTGACGATGTCGATGAACCTGGCGACGGTATCCGGGATCTGCAGATTTTCCATGGTGAATCCTGTTCGAGTGAGGGATCTGTCTGTCGTATGGGTCTCCGTCTGTTGCGGAGGTCTTCGTCAGCGGGTGGTGTATCCGCCGTTGGCGAAGATGGTCTGACCGGTGATCCATCGGCCCTCGGTCGCGAGGAATCGCACGATCGGAGCGATGTCCTCGATCTGGGTGAGTCTATTGCTCAGACCCTGGGATTTGTGGAATTCGACGCGCTCCGGGGTCTCTTGCCCATAGAAGAACGGAGTGTCCATCGGCCCTGGGGCGATGGCGGTGACGGAGATTCCGCGCTCGCCGAATTCCTTCGCCGCAGCTCGAGTGAAGTGCTCGACGGGGCTCTTTCCGCCGGCATAGGTGGAGTATCCGTCGGTGAATGCGGCCAGGAGAGCGGTGACGATGGTGATGATCTGACCGTCGTCGTTGAGATGCCTGCCTGCCTCCTTGATGAAGAAGTAGGCCGCCTTGGAGTTGATGTCGAACATCGCATCGTACTCGTCCTCGCTCGTGTCGAGGATCGGCTTGCGCAGCACCTTGCCGGCGGTGTTGACGGCGATGTCGATTCTTCCCAGGGCGGCCTCGGCGTCATCGAAGAGTGCCGTAACGACCTCGGGGTGAGTGAGGTCGCCGCTGATCAGCGTTCCCCTGACCCCGTGGGTTTCGACTGCGGCCAGGGTGTCCTCGGCCTCGGGTCGAGACGAGTCCGAGTTGTAGTGGATGGCGACATTCGCCCCGGCCCCCGCGGCTTGTCGTGCGATGAGGCCACCGAGGTTTTTCCCTCCTCCGGCGATGAGGATGTTCTTGTTGGTCAGTGTAGTGGCGGTCATTCTCAACCTCACTATATCGTTGATATACAGGGCTATATCGATAGTACACGATAATATAGCGATATGACAGAGATCCCGACCATCGATACACGAACCCGGCTGCTCAATGCAGCGGCCGATCTCATTGCCGCCTCTCCCGGAGAGGACTTCTCGCTGCGCGCAGTGTGCGATGCCGTCGGTGTCAAGATGCCGACTCTCTACCACTTCTTCGGCAGCAAACAAGGACTCATCGATGCTGTGATCGAGCGCGGGTTCGACATGTACCTGGGAGAGAAGATGGCGATGGAGTCGAGTGGGGATCCGATTCAAGATCTGCGCACGGGGTGGGATGCCCATGTCGAGTTCGGATTGCACAATCCCGGGTTCTACACGCTCATGTATGGCAAGGTCCGTCCAGGCTATGCACCGGCAGAGCAGTCGCGGGCGAGCGAGATCCTGGGCTCGTTGACAGCGGAGGCAGAGGCTCAGGGGCGTCTCGTCGTCGATTCGGAGCAGGCAGCTGCCCATATCCTCGCTGCCAATATCGGTGTGACCCTGCGCCTCATCATCGCGGCCGTTCCCGATCAACAGCTGTCGGCAGCGGTGCGTGACGGTGTGTTCGCCGCGATCACCGGGACCTCGCAGTCAGGGGCCGCGGATGTGAAGTTCGCCCACTCGGTCATCGAATACGCTGCCTCCCACGCCGAGGTGCTCGGATCTGCCGAGACTCAGCTGCTCATCCGTTGGCTACAGCGGCTCGGAGACCATGCGCAGGCAGGTCAGCGGGTCTGATCGGACATCTGACGTGGCGGAAAGCGGGATGCAGAGCTCGCCGCCGACCGACTGTCGACTCACCTGGGCCTGAGGACGCTGCGGTCCTTCGGTAAGACCCGGGTTTCGACCCTGATTGCCACGGCCACGATGATGAGGGCCGCCAGCGCGAGACCGATCGCTACGATGATCGGGGCCCTGAAGCCCAGACCTGCGGCGATGACCCACCCGCCCAGAGCCGGGCCGAGCGCGTTGCCGACATTGAACGCCGAGGTGTTCACGCTCGCGGCCAGGGTCGGTGCGTCGGTGGCGATCTGGAAGACACGGGTATTGAGTGCTCCGGCGATGGAGAACCCGCTGGCGCCGATGAGGACGATCATGATGATCGCGAGCACCCCGTTCTCCGCGCACAGCCACAGGGCGCCGAGGCTGATCGCCAGAGCCGCGAGGCTGCCGATGATATTGCCGAAGACGTTCCGGTCGGCCAGGCGACCGCCCACCACGACACCGACGAAGGCGCCGATGCCGAAGGCCGCGAGCACAGCGGGAACGAGTTCCGGTGAGAGTCCGGCCACGCGGGTGAGCAGCGGAGAGAAGTAGGAGAACGAGGCGAACACCGAGGCTTGGAACAGTGCTGTCGTACTCAGGGCCAGCCAGATGCGTGGTCCCTTGAAAGCGGCCAGCTCCGCCCGCAGGAGGGTGCGCAGACCCGGTTTCGCCTCAGCGGCGTGCGGTGCGTCGCCGCTCGGCTCAGCGTCCGTGTCGTGCGAATCAGTGTCCGGTCGGATGGTGGCGTCCGGTCGGATCGTGACGGTGATGAGAACCGCGGCCAGGGCAGTGACGAGGGCGACGGCCCAGAAGGTCGCGCGCCACCCGAACTGCGTGCCGATCCAGGTGCCCATGGGCACGCCCACGAGGTTGGCCACGGTGAGTCCGCCGACCAGGTTGGCCAGAGCCCGACCCTGCACTGCGGCCGGTGAGATGCGTGTGGTGTGGACGGCCGCGACCGCCCAGAATCCGCCGCACGCGAAAGCCGAGAGGACTCGGGTCGCCATGAGCAGCCCGTAGTCCGGCGACAGTGCGGCCAGAATGTGGAGAGCGGCGAAGCCGACGATCGTGATGATCATCGTCGCCCGTCGCGGCAGGGTGAGGGTCAGCAGGGTCATGGCCGGCGCGCCGACGATCATCCCCACGGCGAAGCCCGTGATGAGCAGGCCCGCCTGCGGAATGGACACGGCCAGGTCAGCGCTCAGGGGTTCGAGGATCCCGGCGATCATGAACTCGCTGGTGCCGAGGCAGAAGATGACGGCGGCCAGCAGATAGACCTGAGCAGGGACACGAGGCCTGCGCTCGCGGGCCGGGGTGCACGTGCTCATGCGGAGGGGATGCCTTTCGTCGATGCGCCCGAACCGGGTATGTCCGAATCAGGAGTGCCCGGACCGGGTGTACCCGGACGCGAGTCGGTGGTGTCGAGGGTGGCTCTGCCCGCCGGGGTGCACAGACCCGCGACGAAGGCGCGAGCTTGGTCGAGGACTTCGCTTGCTGGCATGATGCGTGCGGCGATGCGCAATCCGGCCAGGACGCTGAAGACGAGGCGGGCGTGGACTGCGGCATCGATGTCACCGAGGAGGTCCCCGGCCGCCTGCCCGCGTGCGATGAGAGCGGCATAGGTGTCGATCCAGGCCTCGCGGTCGGCATCGAGGATCGTGCTCACGGCATCGACCTCACGCCCGAGCTCGGCGGCGGTATTCGCCGACAGACACCCGATCTTCTTCTGATCCGCACATTGGATCGTCAGTTCCCCGCCGAGGCGTTCCATGAGCAGCACCGGCGCCGGCCGGTGCGAATCGAGCAGGGCTTCACGGATGGGGATGCCGCTGGATGTGTAGTCCTCCAGCGCGCGGAGGAAGACGGCGTCGAGGCTGTCGAAGGTGTTGTAGAAGCTCGACCGGCCGATGTTCGCCCGCTCGCAGACGAGGCCGACATCGGTTCCGACGTAGCCGTGTTCGCTGAAGACGGCGATGGCGGCGGTGATGACTGCCTGTTCGTCGAAGCTCTTCTTCCTGCCCACAGGCCGAGCCTAAAGTATTTTGGACAGATGTGTCCAATAAATCGGTCGGCCGCACCGGATGAGCTGTTCGGGCCCGATGGATTGCGGGCCCGATGGATTGCTCGGACCGCGACAGAATCGTTCAGGCCCCGACGTCGCCGAGGTGGTGCCGGACTTCGTGGAGTCCGTAGAGCGTGAGTGAGGCGACGGTGAACTCGCGCCCGTCGGAGCGGAATCCCCGGCGATCCCATTCGTCCCCGCGCACCTGGGACAGGCGGGCGGCGTAGGACTCGGCTGCCGTACGGAGGGCAGGGGCCACCTCGGCGGGGTTCTGATGCTCGTAATCGGAGGCGAGGGCGACCGCGTCTCCGTCGAAGTTGTCCAAGGTCGGGTCGACCTCGGTGAGCATGAGCTCGGTGCGACGGTCGAAGACCTCGAAGATGTCGCGCATATGGGCGGCGTACTCGAGATCCGACCATCGGGCGGGGGTGCGTCGGATGGTGGCGTCATCCCTGGTCAGGACCGTCTGCCAGGTGGCGGCCGCCTCGGTGACGGTGGTGGGGGCCGTGGTCGGATCCTCACGCCCGGAGAAGCCGCAGTCGGGGCAGCCGTCGGTGAGGACGTCGGCCCAGTCACGGGTGTCGGGGGTGATCTCGCTCATTGTCCGTCCTTGCCGTCGTTCGAGCTGCTGCTCGTCTTCTTCTTGTCGCTGGTCTGTTTGCTGCTGGTCTGCTTGCTATTCGTCTGCTTACCGCTCGTCTGTTTGCCGCCGTTGAGGATCTCGGCCAGCACCGTCGCTTGGCTGATGTCATCGCGCTTCGCCGCGGTCAGGAGCGTGAGTGTGCCCTTCTTCGCCAGATCGCGCAGAGAATCGAGGGCCTCGGCGGCCTCGTCCTCGTCGAGTTCCTTCCGAAAGCGGCGCGCGAACTCATCGAACTTCTCGGGATCATGGGAATACCATTTGCGCAGTTCGGTCGAGGGCGCGACGTCTTTGATCCACTCGTCGAGTTCGGCCTTGTCCTTGCTCACTCCGCGTGGCCAGACCCGGTCGACGAGGACGCGGGTCCCATCGGACTTCTGCACTTCGTCGTAGATGCGTCGGACCCGGACTGTCGGTGTGCTGCTCTGAGCGGAGCCCTTCTTCTCGGACATCGACGGATGCTCCTTTCGCTCGCTTTCTTCGAGTCTACGACTCCCGTGCAATCGGTGCTCGGCCGGCCGCAGAGCCACGTCGTCGCCGGCTTTCATTGCATTTGGTACACCCGCACATAGGTTTCGTCCGCTCGTTCACACATTTGGGACTATTCATCAGTATGCGAACTGATGAATAGTCCCAAGTGTGTGAAAGCGGTGTAAGAATAGATCGAAACGACAGAACATCTTGGCAGAGTGGCCCACGCGAACCTGTGCCGACAGGGAACATCCGCCCGCTGAGGCTCAGTGCAGGACAAACACTCAGGATGAAATGATGACGAATCAGATGGCGGACCACCGACCCCAGCCTGCTGCAGGAGCAGAGATCGGGTCACTCATCGGCGGCGCCTTCGGCCTCGTCTTCCTCATCGTCAACAGCAGTCAGTTCTCGACCGTGGGCCGGATAGGCGTGCTCGTTGTGGGAATCGCCGTCTTCGCGGTCATCGTCTTCATTGCGATGCGCAGCCTGCGGCGCATGGGGCGCGGCCGGGCGCTCGCCGCAGATGCACAGACTCCCACCGCAGACACACGAGCGCCCGCCGCAGACGGCTCAGTCTCTGAAACCGCGACAGACAGCGCGGTGCGCGGAGCACACCCCTTCGGCCGCAGTTACTGGGTCATCGTGGCCATCGAGGCCCTCGCGCTCTTCGCAGGCACGCGCCTGCTCTCGGGAATCGGCCATCCCGAACTCGGCATCGCCTGGGTGGCGTTCGTCGTGGGCACGCACTTCTACGCGCTCGGCTCTGTGTTCAAGCTCGGGCGCTTCCACGTTCTCGCCACGGTCGTCACCGCCTGCGGGATCGCCGGATTCATCGTCTTCTTCGCCGGTGCTCTCGACTTCATCCCGGTCCTCAGCGGCATCATTCCCGGCTTCGTGCTGCTGTCCTTCGGCATCTGGGCGCTCGTGCCCGTCGACGACTGAAGCAGCGTGTCCGGTGCCCCGGGGTTCAGAGCCCGACCGCTTTGCCTGAGTTTTGATCGGGTGTTCAGCCTGCCGGGCTGTCCGCGGTGTTCAGCCTGCCGGCTGTCCGGGGTGTCGTCCCCGGTGACCACATCGCCGCCGGCTTTCATTGCAGTTGGTACACCCGCACATAGGTTTCGTCCGCCTTTTCACACATTTGGGACTATTCATCAGTATGCGAACTGATGAATAGTCCCAAATGTGGTTAGTGCGCGAGTGGCGGCGCGGAGGAGGCCCGCTGCGGCGCGGACGGGGCTTGCCGGGGCGCGGCCTGACCACCTGAGCCCACCTGAGTGAGGGGCCAGGCACTACTCCTCTGCCGGGGCATTACTCCTCGGGGTCGGCGCCTCGGTTGAGGCGGCCGGGCGTCACTCCTCGGGGTCGGCGGCGGGAGACGCGTCCTTCTTCAGGGGCTGCACGCGCGGGGGCGGGAACTCGGGAGCCTGGGCGGCGGGATGAGCTTCCAGACCGGCGAAGACCTCGGCGATGGCGCGATCGAGCTGCGGATCGTCGTCGGCGAAGAGCTGGCCGGGATCGTGCTCGACCTCGATATCGGGTTCGACGCCGTAGTTCTCCACGCCCCAGCCCTTGCCCTCGATCCAGAAGGCGTAGCGCGGCTGGGTCACTCCGGTGCCGTCGACGAGCTCGTAGCGCCCGTCGATGCCGACGACGCCGCCCCATGTGCGCACGCCGATGACCGGGCCGATGCCCTTGGCCTGCACGCGTGCGTTGATGATGTCACCGTCGGAGCCGGAGAACTCGTTGGCCAGGAACACCACGGGCCCGCGCGGTGCGTCCTCGGGGTCCCGGCCCATGACGTCGTAGCTGCGCGCCTGGTTCCATGCCACGACGCCGTCGGCGAAACGTTCGGCCACGAGCGCACTCGTGTGCCCGCCCCGGTTGAACCGGACGTCGGCGATGACGCCCTCGCAGCCCATCGCCTGTCGCAGGTCGCGGTGCAGCTGCGCCCAGCCGTAGGAGGTCATATCGGGAATGTGGACGTAGCCGATGCGGCCCTGAGACTTCTCCGCCACGTACTCCCTCCGAGAGCGCACCCAGTCCTGATAGCGCAGGACCTCCTCGCCGGCCAAGGGGATGACGGCGACGGTGCGGTCCTTGCGGCGGCCGCGGCGCAGAGTGAGCTCGACGATCGTGTCCGCGGCCCCCTGCAGATGTGCGGCGGGTCCGGCCGCCTCGTCGACGGGCTGACCGTTGACAGCGACGATGACATCGCCGGGCTGCGCGCCGACTCCGGCCTGCCGCAGCGGCGACCTCGCATCCGGTTCACTGCTCTCACCGGGAAGGATGCGAGTGATCGTCCACCCCTCGGCGGTCTTCTCCAGATCCGCGCCGAGGAAGCCGAGCTTCTTCGACTCATCGCCCAGCCCATTCGGCCCGGAGACATAGGCGTGCGAGGTGTTGAGCTCGCCCACGGTCTCCCACAGGATGTCGACGAGGTCGTCGTGGGTGAGCGCCTTCGCCGCGACGGCACGCCAGCGCAGGGTCACGGACTCCCAGTTCACCCCGTTCATATCCTCACGCCAGTAGTGGTCGCGCATGATCCGCGCGTTCTCTTCGAACATCTGCAGCCACTCGGCGCGCCGGTCGAGTTCGAACCGCAGCCGGGTCACGTCGACGGAGACGTTCTCGTCATCGTCAGCCTCGACCTTCCGAGTCGCCGGAACCACGCTGATCTCGCCCTCGGAGCGGACGACGATGAGCTTGCCGTCACCGGAGACCTCGTAGTCATCAGCCTTGTCCACGACGGTGGTGACCTTGCGCTTGGCGAAGTCGAAGTGCTGGACCACCTCGGCGGGTTTGTCATCGGCGGCGCCGGCTCGCTGGGATCCGAGCTCACCGCCCTCGGCATCGCCCTTGCGCATCCACAGCACACCGCCGTCGGCGGCCTCGAGGTCGCGGAAGACTCCCGAGGCGACGGGGAACGGCAGGATCCGCTCCTCGGCGCCGTCGAGTTCGACCTCGGCGGTGACTGCCGGCTTCTCCGCCTTGGCACGATCGGGCTTCGACTCCTCGGTCTCGCTGATCGCCCAGCCGCCGGCGCTCGGCCCGAACGGGGCCGGCTCCTCGGCGGTCAGCGGCAGCAGCCAGGGGCGGGTGACGCCGTTGAAGGACAGGTCGAAGGAGTGCTGGTTGTACGAGGGGTCGAAGGTGCGGTCGGAGAGGAAGGCGACGAACTTCCCGTCACCGGTGAACGTCGGCGAGAAGTCGTTGAACTTGCCTGTCGTCAGCGGCTGCGCGGGCCGGTCGGACTTCACCTCGACGATCATCAGCTGCGCGAGCAGCTCCTCGCCCTGTGTCGGCTGCGACCACACGAGGTACTTCCCGTCGGGGGAGAACCGCGGGCTGCGTGCCTCGCCGTGTCCGGAATGTCCGACCAGTCGGGTGCGCCCGTTGCCGACCTCGATCAGCCGGATCGACCCGTCGTGGGAGATCGTCGCGAGCATCTTCCCCGCCGGATCCGTCCGCAGGTGAAGGACCCGCCCCAGGGCTCCGGCCCCGATCCGCCGAGGCGGCTTCTCCCCGGTCAGGGACGCGACCTCGATCGCGTCCTCCCCTTCGACATCGGTGATGTACGCGGCCTGACCGGTCGTGCCGAGGACGAGGGGTTCGCGGGTGCGGATCGAGGAATCCGCGCACAGCGCCCGCGCCGGGCCCTCACGATGAGCCAGCCAGAACGTCTTCCCCCGCCACTCGAGCACCGAAGCATTGCCCTGTTGATCAGGGCTGATGCTGTTGATCCCGGTCTTCGGGTCGAGACTGAGCGGCTGCACCTGGGTGCCCGGCAGGGTCACGGACAGTGTGCGCACCTGCGCGTCGAGGCTGTCGAGGATCTTGATCTCACCGCGGCTGTGCCACACGATGCGGGTGCCGTCGGTCGTGGCATCGCGGACATAGCCCTCGGCCTCCCCTTGATCGGTGAGCTGGCGGGGTTCGATCGACGCATCGCCCGAGCCGGTGCCGGCACCCGAGCCGGCACCGGAGCCGGAGCCGCTCGCCGAGGCGGCCGTGGCCAAGCCGTCGATGATCCACAGGTTCGCCTGCTCCTGGGCATGATGAGGGAACGTCGCGGCGCGATCCGAGGTGAAGACGAGGGAATCGCCGACCCACAGCGGGTCGGTCAGCGAGGCCTCATCCTCGCGCAGCAGCCGCTGCCACCGGGCACCCGAGCCATCGGGGATGCCCGAGGCGTTCGTGCCGCCGACTCGGTCGAGCCACAGCCTCGGTGCGGTGCCGCCTCGGTAGCGCTTCCAGTGCGCGGGCGGCCGGGAGAACGGCGTCGACAGAGCGGTCACTCCCGAATGGTGGCGGGCCAGTCCGGAGGCGCGACCGAACTCGAGGCGTTCGACACCGCCGTCGAGGCCCACGGCCTTGACCACATGGTTGCGGACCTCGAACTCTCCGGCGTTTGCGGCGACGAGCACATGGGCGGAGTCATGCCACCCGAGCATCGTCATGGTCGTCGAACCCAACCAGGTGAGCCGGCGCAGGGCCCCGGTGGCCACCTCGGCGACCATGAGCTCGGGCTGACCCGTCCGGAAGGACACGAATGCGACGTGCGCACCGTCGGGGGAGATCCGCGGCGATCGCACGGGCACACGGTCAGAGGTCAGCCGCCAGGCGCGACCGCCGGCGGATTCCACGAGCCAGACATCGTCGTCGGCGGTGAAGGTGATGAGATCGGCATGGACATGGGGATAGCGAAGATAAGTCACGTGACCCACATTACAAGCTCCGATACGAGGCGGCGCAGGCCCGGAACCGATGCTCAGGCAACTTGCACGCGGCAATAGAATGGGCTCATGCCATCTCTGACTTCTGTGCTCTCGGACCGTTTCGCCGCCGCCCTCGCCCATGCCTTCGGTGAGGACTTCGCACGACGCGACCCGGTGATCAGGAGCAGCCAGTTCGCGGACTTCCAGGCCAATGTGGCCCTGCCCCTGGCCAAGGAGCTGAAGTCGAAGCCGCGTGACATCGCCGCGCAGATCGTCGAACACCTCGACCTCGCCGACATCTGCCTGCCCCCGGAGATCTCCGGCCCCGGTTTCATCAACCTCACGTTCACGCCCGAGTTTCTCGCCGACACCCTTGCCGCCGGATCGGCGGCAGAGGCCGCGGTCAACACGGACCCGAAGACGATCGCCATCGACTACTCGGCACCGAATGTGGCCAAGGAGATGCACGTCGGGCACCTGCGCACCACCGTCGTCGGCGACGCCTTGGCCCGCACCCACGAATTCCTCGGCAACAGAGTCATCCGCCAGAACCACATCGGCGACTGGGGGACCCCGTTCGGCATGCTCATCGAGCACCTCCTCGACGTCGGCGTCGACTCCGAAGCCGCCGCCGAGGTGTCGGAGAATCCGAACGCCTTCTACCAGGCGGCGCGGGCGAAATTCGACTCGGATGAGGCCTTCGCCACCCGCTCCCGCGCCCGCGTCGTCAAGCTCCAGGGCGGCGACGAAGACACCCTCGGACTGTGGACGAGACTCGTCGGATACTCCCGCGAATACTTCAACCGCATCTACTCCCTCCTCGACGTCACGCTCACCGACGACGACCTCGCCGGTGAGTCCACCTACAACGACGTCCTGGCTGAGGTCTGCGACGAACTCGAGTCCAAGGGCCTGGCCCGCATCTCCGACGGGGCCCTGTGCGTGTTCCCCGCAGGCTTCACCGGACGGGACGGCGAACCCCTGCCGCTCATCATCCGCAAGTCCGACGGCGGCTACGGCTACGCCACGACCGACCTCGCGGCCGTTCGCAACCGCGCGATGAACCTCGGCGTCGACCGTGCCCTCTACGTCGTCGGCACCCCGCAGGCCATGCACTTCGAGATGATCTTCACCGTCGCCCGCGAAGCCGGGTGGCTGCCCGAGACCTTCGAAGCCGAACATGTGAAGATCGGCAATGTGCTCGGCTCCGACGGCAAGATCCTGCGCACCCGCTCCGGTGCCCCGCTGCGTTTGGGAGAACTCCTCGAAGAGGCCGTGGCCCGGGCGAAGACGACCCTGGCCGATTCGAACGTCGACTTCAGCGCCGAGGAGGCCGAAGAGGTCGCACGCATCGTCGGCATCGGTGCGGTGAAGTACGCCGATCTCTCCGTCGCCCACGACACCTCGTACACCTTCGACCTCGACCGGATGCTCGCGCCCATCGGCAACACCGCCCCGTACCTGCAGTACGCAGGCGCCCGCATCCGCTCCATCGGACGCAAGGCCGAAGCCGAGGGAGTCGAGACGGCCCGCGTCGAGAACGCGGCGATCAGCCTCGATGAGCCGGCCGAACGTGAGCTGGCGCTGATCCTCCTCGGCTTCGCCGATGTCCTCGCCGAGGCGGCCGCCGGCTCCGCGCCGCACCGTCTGTGCACCTACCTGTTCGACCTCGCTCAGGGCTTCACCTCGTTCTACGAGCAGTGCCCGGTGCTCATCGCCGAGACCGAGGAGCTGCGGGACTCCCGTCTGCGCCTGTCGACGATCGTGCTCAAGGTCCTCGAAGCCGGTCTCGGAGTGCTCGGCATCCGCGTCCCCGAGCGCATGTGAGCTCCGCTCCCCGATCCTCCGCGAAGAGGATGCTGCCCTGGATCGTCCTGGGCATCATCATCCTGGCGCTCAATCTGCGCACCCCGATCATCGCGCCGACCGCGATCCTGCCCGCGATCCAGGAGGGCACGGGATTCAGCGCGGCCGGGCTCGGTCTGCTCACTGGACTGCCGGTCCTCCTGTTCGCGCTCGCCACCCCTCTGGCGGGGAAGCTCATCACCCGCCTCGGCGCCGAAACCACCGTTCTCGCCTGCCTGACCGGGGTGCTGGTGGGCACGGTGCTGCGGTCGGTCGGTCCGTCCTGGCTCGTGCTTACGGGCACGGGCATCATCGGTGTGGCGATCACCCTGGGCAATATCGTCGTGCCCGTCATCATCCGCCGTGAGGTTCCGTGGGAACAGGTGTCGATGGTCACCGGCCTGTATTCGGCGATGATGAACATCGGTTCGATGGCCACACTCATCGGCACCGGGCCCTTGGCCGCGGCCTTCGGCTGGCGTTGGGCCCTGGCCGCGTGGGCGCTGCTCGCGTTCATCGGCCTCGGCTTCTGGATGGTCCTCATCCGTGTGAGGATCCGCCGGGGCAGGGAAGCGGCGCGGGCCGCCGAAGCCGCGACCGTCGGCACCGAGACGGACCCCACCGCCGAGGCGGCCCCTCCCGCATCGAAGCAGAAGTGGAGCCAGGCGCCCGCCGCCTTCCGCGGCATCATCGCCCTGCTCATCATCACCTTCTCCGGCCAGTCCATCGCCTACTACACGACGACGACGTGGCTGCCGAGCTATCTGGCCGACACCATCGGCTTGGCCCCGGCCACGGCCGGCAGCACGGCCTCTCTGTTCCAGATCGCGGCGATCCTCGGTGCCTTCGGCGTCCCGCTGCTCGCCGCGAAGTCGCAGCCCTGGATGCCCGTGGCGATCGTCGCCGGCCTCTGGCTGTCCCTGCCCGTGGGCCTGCTGCTGGCACCGGGAGCCTATGGTCTGTGGGCGATCACCGGCGGCATCGCCCAAGGCGGCGGCTTCACCGCGATCTTCTCGATCATCGCCCGCACCGCCGGCAGCGATGCACAGACCGCTTCGGCTTCGGCCAGGGTGCAGGGCGGCGGCTACCTCGCCGCGACCCTGGCTCCGCCCTTCGCCGGCTGGCTCAACACGGCGACCGGCGGATGGACGGCTCCGCTGCTGCTCGTCCTCGCCGCCACTCTGGCCTTCACGATCACGGGACTCTTGGCCGCCCACCGTGCCGGAGGGTTCCCTCGCGGCGGTCCGGCCGGACGCGAAGTCCTCGACGCCGACGACTAGGACCTGCCGAGCAGCAGCCTAGCGGGGAGATTCCGGGCACAGATGCGCCGAGGCGGCCCACCGGATGGGTGGGCCGCCTCGGCGATTTCAGGCGAACCGATCGGTTCGCTTCACACACTCGACGCCGACGGAATCAGCGCCGCGTGGTCGGTCTCAGTGTTTGGCGTCAGAATCCTCGCCGGCCTGCGCCTCGGCGGGCTTGACGACCGGCTTCGGAGCCGGAACCTCGTCCTCGCCCTGCGCCTTCGTCGAGGGCACCGAGGTCTGAGAGACCTGGGTGGTCGCGCCCTGACGCGAAGCCGGGGTCGACCCGACCGGGCGAGCATCGGCGGGACGGTTGTTCGGCAGCGGGGTCGACCATGGATCTTCGACCGGCTGCGCCTTCTTCCACACGTAGTAGCCGATTCCGGCGGCCGAACCGATGACGAGGGTCCAGACGAGTGCGGCCTTGCCGCCGCCGGACTTGCGAGCGGTGTCCTTCTCGATGCGCTTCCCGGCGCCGGCGAGAGCCTTGCGGGCCTTCTTCATGGCCTTCTTGTCGCCGGTGAGGCGGACGGCCAGGTCATCGATGAGCTTCGGGGTCTCGACGCCGGCCAGGGAGTTCGCGGCGTTCGAGGCGAACTTGCCGGCGCGCTCGGTTGCTTCGGGACGGTAGGCCTCGAGCTTGTCGGCCCAGGAGTGAACCTGATCGTTGGCCTTGTCGGCCAGAGCCTCGACCTGCGGGCGCGCCTTTTCGGCGAACTCCTCTGCCCGGCCGGCCAGGGCCTCGACCTGGGGACGAGCCTTGTCAGCGGCCTCACGCAGCTTCGGGGCCGCGTTCTCGCTGGCATCTGCCAGGACTCGGAGTGACGTCTGCTTCGCGGAATCGAGCTTCGAACTGAGCTGATCTCGAGTGGGCTTCTTCGACATATACGTTCCCAATCCTTCGATGTCGGTGGTCAAGTGATCAGTGCCAGTCTACGGCCTACGGGAAGACCTGTGGACAGCGGATGTCCTCGAATTGTCTGCAGATAGCCTGACAGACTCGGCAATGGAGCCGGTGCGAAACTGCATTCACCGCCGCGGCGTGGAAGAATGAGCACATGACTACAGTCGCAACGCATACAGCAGTCCTGCACACCAACCACGGTGACATCACCATCAACCTCTTCGGAAACCACGCCCCGAAGACCGTGGCCAACTTCGTCGAGCTGGCCCAGGGTGAGCGTGAGTTCACGGATCCCTCGACCGGTGAGCCGACCAAGCGTCCCTTCTTCGACGGACTCGGCTTCCACCGCATCATCTCGAACTTCATGATCCAGGGCGGCTGCCCGCTGGGCACCGGCACCGGCGGCCCCGGCTACACCTTCGACGACGAGATCCACCCGGAGCTCCAGTTCGATCGCAAGTACCTGCTGGCCATGGCGAATGCCGGCAAGCAGATGGGACGCGGCACCAACGGTTCGCAGTTCTTCATCACCACCGCCGAGACCCCGTGGCTCAACGGCAAGCACACCATCTTCGGTGAGGTCGCCGACGCAGCCGGTCAGAAGGTCGTCGACGAGATCGAGGGCGTGCCCACCGCTGCGATGGACAAGCCGGTCGAACCGGTCGTCATCGAGAAGGTCGACATCACCGAGAAGTGAGACGGGTCCTCCATGGACCGCAGGCTCTTCAGACACTGACGGGCCACTGAGTACGATGGTGTGATGGACACACCTGACGAGGGCTCGGCACGGGACACCGGCCGGGCCCTCTCTGCATCCCCTCCGATGGTCACCCGCACGATCCTCATCGTCACCGCGGTGGCCTTCCTCGCCGAACTCATCCCCGCCCTCGACCTGGTTCACCGCTTGGGCTTCGTGCCGGCGCTGACACTCGAACAGCCGTGGCGGATCCTCACGGTCGCCCTCGTCCACGAGGAGCCGAACCCGTTCCACCTGCTCGCGAACATGATCGGACTGTTCTTCTTCGGGTCGTTCGTCGAGAGGGCTCTGGGGCGTGGGAAGTTCCTTCTCATCTACCTCCTCGGCACCGTGGGCGGTTCGGCGATGGTGCTCGTCCTCGCCGAACCCTTCAGCCGCGACTGGGTGACTCACCACATCGGCGCCTCGGGAGCGGTGTTCGCGATCATCGGCGTCCTCCTCGTGCCCAGCCGTTGCCTCGACCGCAACATCGTCGGAGTGGTGGTGTTCGTGGCCCTGAACTTCGGGTACGGCTTCCTCGTCGAGGGAGTGTCCTGGCAGGCCCACCTCGGCGGGCTGCTCACGGGCTTCGTCCTCGGCTGCGCGGGACTGCTCGGTCCGCAGCGGAGCCGCAGCCTCGTCTTCTCCCTGACCGCGCTCGCGCTGATGGTGCTCATGACGGCGGGCGGGGCCTGGAGGATGTTCGGTCTGGGGCTGTGACCAGGCGGAGGATCCGGCACCAGGTGCCGGGCGCGGAACCGACGAAGGCTTATAGCAGATTAAAGCCGTCTTGTGTGCATTCCGCGGTGGAAAATTATTTGTCCACAGGCTCTGTCCACAACGTGGATAACTTACATACGTGTGTTTAGCCTGGTCAGAGGCTTAAAATAGGTTATCCACAACTGACGCACCCGGCTTGGGTATAACTCATCCCCTGTGGATTGTTGACACCGATGTCATGAACACGGGGTGAGTCGGTACGGGCGAGGCCGGCCCCGCCGGCGCCTCGATCTAGCGCCAGCGGGTGGACATGATCAGCCCCGCCACGAAGAAGGCGAAGCCGATGAGGATGTTCCAGTTGCCCCAGGCCTCGACGGGGAAAGCACCCTGGGTGATGTAGAAGGTGACGAGCCAGATGAGTCCGACGACGAGCAGGCCGATGAGCACGGGCAGGAACCAGCTCGGGTTCGGCTTGATCGTCTGCTGGCCGGTCGCCGAGGTGTAGCTTGCGGTCTTGCGGCCCTGCGAACGCTTGGCCGGATTGCCCGACCGGGAGGTGCGCTTGGTGGACGCGCTCTTCGATGTCGACGCCTTCGCAGCGCCGGACTTCGCAGTGCCGGATTTCGATGCGCTGGACTTCGCCGAGTCCGCAGCCGCGGTCTTCTTCTCCCCGGTCTTCTTCTCCACAGACTTCTTGTCCTTACCCGCAGCCTTCTCATCGTCCTCGTGCGCGGCCTGATCCGACTCCGCAGCCTCGTCGGACCCGGCTTCCTGGGACTCGGGCTCCTTGGACTCAGTGTCCTCGGACTCGGTCTCGTTCACCGTCTCTGTGGTGCCCTCTGCCTCTGTCGCCTCGGTGTCGACCGTTTCGGTCTCGACAGCCTCGACCTCGTCGGTGGCCTCTGCCTGCTGGGCCTTTGCCGCCGACGATGTGCGAGAAGTGCGCTGGGGGCGCTGGGTCCGTCCTTTGGACTTGGCCACGAGTACTCCTTTGACGGTCGACCGCTGCAGGGGCCGCCGGATGAATGGTTGGGGACAATCGGTGACCAGTCTACTCGCGAGGGAGGTCACAGTGAAAAACTCCGACTACCCTGAAAGCGCCCCGAACGCGCTCCGAACGGTGATTCTCATAGGATAAAGTGCATAGGGGTGTACTGGCTTGACTGCCGGACGAGCCCCGACAACGCAGTGACAGTCACGGAGCAGAAGTGGTCAATAGTTCCTCCTCGGGTAACGAACCGGGCGCGAATCCGCCCACGCGACCCACTATCCGTCCTGCACAGAGCCAGACCTCGCCGTCACAGCCTCCACACTCTTCGCAGCCGACCGGTGCCCACGGTGACCAGCCGCTGCTCAGCCGGCGCGAACTGCGTCGCCGTGAGGCCGAAGCGGCCGCGGCACAGGGGCAGCCGACGGCTGTGTACTCCGATGCCCCTGAAACGTCTCAGCACCCACCTCAGCATTCGGCCCAGCACCCACCCCAGCATCCGGTGCCCCCGCCCCGATCCCGGAGGGAGCAGGCGGCGACGTCGCGTCGGCGCCAGCCCGTGCAGCGCGAACCACTCGGTCCGATCCGCGGCACCATCCGCACCTTCGGCGAACTCTGCATCACTGCCGGCCTCATCCTCATCCTGTTCGTCGTCTGGCAACTGTGGTGGACGGACATCCAGGCCAACCGCGACAACGAAGTCCTCGCCGACGAACTCACGCAGGACTGGGCGAACCAGGACCCCAACGAACTGCCCGATGACCCGGACGAACCCGTCGTCGCCGACCCGGTGGACAAGAACCACGCCTTCGGCATCTTCTACATCCCCCGCTTCGGCGACGACTACTATCGCACCGTCGCCGAAGGCGTCGACCTCGAACCCGTGCTCAACCGGATGGGCGTCGGCCGCTACCCGAACTCGGCGATGCCCGGCGAAGTCGGAAACTTCTCCGTCGCCGGCCACCGCGTGACCTACGGCAAGCCGTTCAACGAGATCGCGAACCTGCGGCCCGGCGATGAGATCATCGTCCAGACCAAGGACGGCTTCTACACCTACACCTTCCGCAACTTCGACATCATCCTGCCCGACGCCGTCGAGGTCCTCGCCCCGGTGCCGAAGGAACCCGACTACAAGGGCAAGGACCGGATCCTGACGATGACGGCCTGCAACCCGATGTTCTCCGCACGGGAACGCTACGTCGCCTACGCCGAACTCACCGATTGGACTCCAGCGAGCGACGGAGCTCCCGACAACATCAAGGACTCGAAGGCCTACGACAAGGTCAGCAAGGACGGTGGTGCCTGACATGTACGCGCTCATCTGGCGACTGCTCCCCGGCAACTGGGTCGTCAAGCTCATCCTCGCGCTCATCCTCATCGCGGCGGTGGTGCTGCTGCTCATGCAGTACGTCTTCCCCGTCATCGCCCCCTACATGCCCTTCAACAACGCGACCGTGACCGACGGCGGACAATGACGCAACGGAGAGCAATGACCAAGATCCTCGTCATCGACAACTACGACAGCTTCGTCTATACGCTCGTGTCGTACCTGCGTGAGCTCGGCGCCGAGGTCGACGTCGTCCGCAATGACGACATCCCCGCCGAGACGATGCCGGAGACCGTGAGCGCCTACGACGGTGTGCTTCTGTCCCCCGGGCCCGGCGTTCCCGCCGAATCCGGTGTGTGCCCGTCCCTGCTGGGTTGGGCCGAATCCGCGGGCATGCCGGTCTTCGGCGTCTGCCTCGGCCATCAGGCCCTCGGCGAGGTGTTCGGCGCGCAGGTGACGCATTCGCCCGTGCTCATGCACGGCAAGACCTCGGTGATCAGCCACGACGGCGAGGGCATCTTCTTCGGCTGCCCGAGCCCGCTGACCGTGACCCGCTACCATTCCCTGGCGATCGTCGACGAGACCCTCGACCTCGAGAGGTTCACCGTCACCGCCCGCACGGAAGACGGCATCGTCATGGCCATCGAACATCGTGACAAGCCGCTGTTCGGCGTCCAGTTCCACCCGGAGTCCGTCCTCACCGAACACGGATACCTCATGCTCGGCAACTGGCTCGAGGTGTGCGGTCTCGCAGGTGCCGCCCAGGCAGCGGCCGGAATGTCTCCGCTGGCGACCGCGATCGCCTGAGAATTCCCGCCGACCTGCGTGCTCGGGGTTCTCGCCGAGGCGGCCGATCGTTAGGATCGTGTGCACAACGATCACAGTGCGCAAGGAGGCCACCGCGATGTCAGAACCGAGCTATCTGCGCGAAGAACCGTTCACTGAACTCACCGTGCTCGAAGTGCCGGGGACCCCGGCCGCGGTCGTCGAGGCCCGGGACGTGGCCATGGCCGAGCTGCCGGCGCTCTTCGATGCCACGTTCTCCGAAATCTTCCCCGTCCTGTCCGAAGCGGGAGTCGAACCCGCGGGACCGGCCTTCGCCCTCTACACCCGGCAGCCGAGCGAAACCGTGGATCTGCAGGTGGGGATCCCCATCTCCGCGGGGCTGACGAACGCCCAGCCGATCTCCGGCGGACGCATCGTCATCCCCTCACAGCTGCCGGCCGGTTCGATGGCCGTGCGCAGCCACATCGGCGGCTACGACGGACTCGGAGAGACCTGGGCACAGCTGCTCAAGGAAGCGGTGGCCGCCGGTCATCATCCGGGTCTGCCGTTCATCGAACTCTATGTCACCGAACCCGGCCCCGAGGCGGATCCGGCCGAACTGCGCACGGACCTGTTCATCACCTTGGACTGAGACCCGGCAGAGGCGCCCTCGCGGGCGCGGCAGGACCTACCTCAGCGGCGGCAGGACCTCAGTGCCCGGAGGCGTCGGCCCAGCCGTCGAAGAGTCCGCCGCCCATCGAGTCGGTGTCCTTATCGTCCTTGCCGTCGTCTCCGCCGCCATCGCTGTCGGCGTCGTCATCGCTCGGTGAGGTCGGGATGCCACCGGGGATCGAGGGCACGGACGGTGAGGGCTCCGGCGGCTTCTTGGCCACCTTCACCGTGATCTCGCTGCCCTGCTTGACCTCGCTGCCTTCGGTGGCGGACTGCTCGTAGACCTTCTTCTCGTCGTGATCGGCCGTTTCGACCTCTTCGGTCTTGCAGCCGAGCTGATAGTCGTCGCCCTCGAGGATCTTGCAGGCTTCCTCGGCGGATTTGCCGGTGACATCGGGGACCTTGACCATTCCGGAGGACACGACGAGGTCGACGTTCGAGTCGACATCGACTTCCTGACCGTCACCGGGCTTGGTCTCGATGACCACGCCCTTCTCCACATCCGGAGAGTTCTGCGAGATGTGGGTGCCGGCCTGCAGCTTCGCGTCGTTGATGATCTTCCGGGCCTCTTCCTCGGTCTTTCCGGAGACGTCGGGGACCTTCACGGATTCGGGACCGGAAGAGACGATCAGCTTGACGATGCTGTCTTTTTCGACCGTCTGACCGCCGGGAGGATCGGTCTCGATCGCCTTGCCTTCGTCGACGTCGGCACTGTACTGCTCGTCCGTGTCGACTCTCAGTCCCTGTTGGATGAGCGCGGATTCGGCCTCTTCGGCATCCATGCCGGCGACATCGGTGACCTGGACCTCGACGATCTCCGGGGGTTTGTTGATCTCGTACACCCACAGGGCCACGGCGGCCAGGGCGAGGAGGACGAAGATGCTGCCGATCCAGACCCAGGCGCGCGACCGCTTCTGCGGCGGACGCTCCTCCTGGTTGGTCATGATCGCCGACATCGGCCCGGTCTCGGGTGCCGCCTCGGCGTCGGAGGCATGGGCCATCGGAGCGGTCATCGGCGGTGCCATCATCGGGTACGCCTGTGTGGCGTCGGCGTCGTCCTCGAAGCTCATGGGACGCCCGTCGCGGGCGGCGAGCACGTCCTCACGGAAGGTGAAGGCGTCCTGGTAGCGGGCGTCGCGGTCCTTGAGCAGAGCGTGGAGGACGAGGCGGTCGACGGCCGGCGGGATGTTCTGGTTGTAGAAGCTCGGCGGCTGTGGGGTCTCTCCGACGTGCTGGTAGGCCACGGCCAGCTGTGAGTCCCCGACGAACGGGGGACGACCGGCCAGCAGCTCATAGAGCAGGCAGGCGGTCGAGTACAGGTCCGAACGGGCGTCGACGACCTCGCCGCGGGCCTGCTCGGGGGACAGGTACTGGGCGGTGCCGACCACGGACTGGGTCTGCGTCAGCCCGGAGTTGTCCTTGAGCGCCCGCGCAATGCCGAAGTCCATGACCTTGATGTCACCCTCGGGGGTGAGCATGACGTTCGCGGGTTTGATGTCGCGGTGGACGATGCCGTTGCGGTGGGAGTATTCGAGCGGGGAGAGGACGCCGGCGATGACGTTGAGCGCCTCGTCGACGGTGAGCGTGCCGTGCTCGTTGAGCACTTCGCGCAGGGTCTGGCCCTCGACGTATTCCATGACGATGAAGGGCACAGACACCGACGAGCCGCCGGATTCGACGAACTCCTCCTCACCGGAGTCGTACACGGAGACGATGCCGGGATGATTGAGACCGGCCGCGGACTGCGCTTCACGCTTGAGTCGGGTGTGGAACGAAGGATCGCGGGCGAGATCGGACCGCAGAAGTTTGATGGCGACGCGGCGGCCGAGCCGGTTGTCGACGCCTTCGTGCACTTCTGCCATGCCCCCACGGCCGAGGAGCGCACGAACTTCGTAACGCCCCGACAGCACCTTGGGTTCAGTCATCTATGTCCTCCGCTTGTCTCACCCGGTCGGTGGGTTCGGTCTCGCCCGTTCCGGGTTGAGTTCTCAGTATTGCAAACTCTTCGCTTCTCGTGATCGTTCAGGGTCTAGTCATTGCCGTTGTTCCCGCCCGGGTTCCCACTGGCCTCGCCGCTGTTCGCGTTGTCCGATGAGTTCGATCCGCTTCCGGAGCCGGTGTCGCCGCCGTTCGAGTTGCTGCCCGAACCGCTGTCCGAACCGCTGCCCGTGTCGGAACCGTTGTCGGAACCGCTTCCGCTTCCGGAATCGGATTCGCTGCCGCTGTCGTTGCCGGAATCATCGGCGCTCGATTCGCTCGAAGAACCCGAGTCCGAGCCCGTCTCGCTGTCCTGCGAATCGGATCCGGAGCCTGAACCCTGGTCCTGCGAATCGGAGGAGGAACCCGAGTCCGAGTTCGACCCCGAGTCGTTGCCCTGACCCCCATCGGATCCGGAATCCGAGGCCGGCTCCTCTGGCTGTTCGGCGGGACCGGCCGAGACGTAGAGGGTGACGGTGTCGCCCTCTTCGAAGGTGTATCCGTTGTCGCCCTCGCCGACATCGGCGACGGTTCCGGAGGCACGATCCGAGTTGATCTCGGTGGCGTCGACTTTCAGCCCCTTGTTCTCGAGATTCTGCGTCGCCGAGGATTCGCTCAGTCCTATGTAGTCGTTCGGATCGATCTCGATCGTCTTCGCCGCCTCCGAGGTCGGCGCCGAGGTCGACGGATCCGGTTCGGGTTCGGCATTTCCCCCGCCGAGGAAGAACCACAGCAGGGAACCGACGGCGATGAGGGCGATGATCGCAAGGATCCAGATGAGGACGCGGCCCTTGTTCGACTGCTTGTCCTTCTCGAGATCCTGGTTCTGCGGATCGTTCGGGTCGAGTTCGCCGGTTCCGGCCGCACCTGCGGCTCCCGCACCGGCAGCGCCGGCGAAACCGGGAGCCTGGCTGTTCGGGTAGACCTGCGTGGCGTCCTGGGACGCGGTGACGGGCAGGGTCTTCGTCGTGGCTGCCGGCTCGGGATTGTTGAAGACCTGGGTGAGCGCCTCGGCGGCGGCATTGCCGTGCCGCATCTGCGGGACGAGCTCCTCGGCACCGGCGACGTCCCCGGCGGAGAGCGCCTCGGCGGCCTTCGCGACCTTGAACGCATCGGAAGGGCGACGTTCGGGCTTCTTCTCCAACAGGCAGTCGACGAATCGGCGCAGCGGTTCGGAGACCGTGTCCGGCAGCGGCGGATGCTGCTGGTTGACCTGAGCGATGGCGATCGCGACCTGCGAGTCGCCCGTGAAGGGGCGCTGCCCGGCCAGGGCCTCGTAGGCGATGATGCCGAGTGCATAGAGGTCCGAGCCAGGGCCCGAACCCTTGCCGGTGGCCTGTTCGGGGGCCAGGTACTGGGCGGTGCCCATGACCTGACCGGTCTTCGTCAGCGGTGCCTGATCCGTGACGCGGGCGATGCCGAAATCCGTGATCTTGACCCGGAAGTCCGGGGTCATGAGGATGTTGCCGGGCTTGACGTCGCGGTGGATGACCCCGACCTTGTGCGCGGCACCGAGCGCGGCAGCGGCCTGGGTGACGATGCTCAGGGTGTCGGTCTCGGACAGGGGCGCGCTGCGTTCGATGATCGCCGACAGCGCTTCCCCGGGAACGTACTCCATGACGAGGTAGGGTGAGCCGTCCTCGTCTCCGTAGTCGTAGACGCCAGCGATCCCCGGGTCGGAGACCCGACCCATGTTCTGCGCCTCGGCGCGGAAGCGGGCGAGGAAAGTGGATTCGGAGAGGTATTCGTCCTTGAGGATCTTCGCCGCGACCTCGCGGCCGAGGACGGAGTCCACGCCCTTCCAGACCTCGCCCATGCCGCCGACGGCGATGCGGGAGGTGAGTTTGTATCGGTTGCCCAACAGGGTGCCTTCGACGGGTCTCATTTCTCGACCACCGCTTCCATCATGTTCTTCGCGATCGGTCCTGCCACCGTCGCACCATAAGCTTCGTTGCCTGCGTTTCCACCGTTTTCGACGACGACTGCGACCGCGATCTCCGGATCTTCGGCAGGGGCGAAGGAGATGAACCAGGCGTGGGGTGCCGCGCCCTTGGCATGCTGGGCGGTGCCGGTCTTCGCGGCGACCTTCATTCCGTCGATCTTCGCCACCGAGGCGGTGCCGTTGTCGACGACTCCGGTCATCATCTCGGTGAGCTTGTCGGCCGTATCGCCGGAGACGGGGCGGGAGAGTTCCTTCGGCCGGGTCTCGGAGATCGGTTCGAGGGTGTTCGCGTTGAGCACCCGGTCGACGAGCTGCGGTTTCATCATCTTTCCGCCGTTCGCAATGCCGGCAGTCATCATCGCCATCTGCATCGGGGTCGACCGGACCTCGTACTGACCGAGGGAGGACTGCGCGAGCTGCGGCGGGTTGAGATCGGACGGGAACGACGACGGGGTGACGTTGAGTGGGATCTCGAGGTCCTTGCCGAAGCCGAACTTCTCCGCCTGCTTCGCGACCGCGTCCTCACCGAGGTCCATGCCGAGCGAGGCGAACGAGGTGTTGCAGGATTCGGCGAGCGAATCGGCCAGGGTCGGGTGCCCGCCGTTGCGGCAGGCGCCGGAATGGGAGTTGCCGATCGTCGCCGTGGTCTGCGGCAGGTCGAGCGTCGCGGGACCGTTGAGCTGCGAATCGGGTTCGTAGTCCCCGGACTCGAGGGCAGCGGCGGCGACGAGGACCTTGAAGGTCGATCCGGGCGGGTAGAGATTGCCGCCGATGGCACGGTTGTAGGCGGGTTTGCCCTCGGCCGATTCGAGGTTCTCGAAGGCCTTGTTGGCGGCATCCGTGTCGTGGTTGGCCAGGGCGTTGGGATTCCAGCCGGGGGTCGAGACCATGGCGAGGATCTTCCCGGTCTTCGGGTTGATCGCCACGGCCGCGCCGTTCTGGTTGCCCAGACCGTCCCATGCCGCTTGCTGCACCTTCGGATCGATCGTCAGCTCCACGGCCGCGCCGCGAGGCTGCTCACCGGTGAAGAAGGATCCGACCTTGTCGTAGAAGAGCGCATCGGAGTCACCGGAGAGGTAGTCCCCGGCGGCGCGTTCCATGCCCGAAGCACCGGAGACCACCGAGTAGAAGCCGGTCAGCGAAGCGTAGGCGCGCGGATCGAGATTGTCCGAACCGTATTTGCGCTGGTACTTGTACTTGTCGTCGACAGGTTCCGAATACGCGATCGGGGTGCCGTCGACGAGGAGCGGGCCGCGGTCGCGAGCGAGCTGATCGAGGATCCGACGGTTGTTGAGCTGGTTGTCGTTGAGCGAGTCCGCGGTCACGTACTGCACCCAGCTCGTCGACCCGAACAGGAGCGCGAACATGACGAATCCGACGACTGCGATATGTGTCAGCGGCTTCTTCATCGTTCACCTCCGGAGGGTCGTGAGTCCGTGGGGTTGGTGTTGTCCGAGTCCTGGCCGCGTGCGGGCGGCAGGTTCGTCGTGGCGGCCTCGTCGTCGGTGCGGCGCAGGTTCGTCGTCGGGTCGTCCTCGTCGACAGCGTTCGCCGAGGCGGCCGGACCGACCGCGGCCCCGGTTCCGACCGCGGCCGGTGCGGTGTTCTTCCCCGGTTCCGGATCCTCGGTGACCTTGAGGACGCCGGTGTGGAACTCCTCGACGGGGCGGCGGGCATTGTCCGAGATCCGCAGCAGCAGAGCGATGATCATCCAGTTCGCGATGAGCGAGGATCCGCCCTGCGCCAGGAACGGCGTGGTCAGACCCGTCAGCGGGATGAGGCGGGTGACGCCGCCGACGACGACGAAGACCTGCAGGGCGATCGTGAAGGACAGTCCGGTGGCCAGCAGGATGCCGAAGCCGTCGCGCAGCTGCTGGGCGGTGCGGATGCCGCGCTGGAAGATGAAGAGATAGCACAGCAGGAGCACGAAGAGTCCGGCCAGGCCGATCTCCTCACCGAAGCTGGCATAGATGAAGTCGGATTCGGCGTAGGGGACCATATTCGGTCGTCCTTCACCGAAACCGGTGCCGATGAGTCCGCCGTTGGACATGCCGAACAGGCCCTGCACCAGCTGGTAGGAGCCGCCGGGGGTCTTGTTGTACTCCTCGGGGCTGAGGGCATTGAGCCACCCGGACACTCGCTGTCCGACGTGGGAGAAGAGGAAGGTCGCAGCGACGGCGCCGGCGGAGAAGAAGCCGAGGCCGAGGATGATCCAGGAGACCTTGGCGGTGGCGACGTAGAGCATGGCGACGAAGAGGCCGAAGAAGAGCAGGGAGGTGCCCAGGTCCTTCTCGAACACGAGGATGCCGACGCTGGCGACCCAGGCGATGACGATGGGACCGAAGTCGCGCAGGCGGGGGAACCGGATGCCGAGGATCTTCGGCCCGGCGGCCACGAGCTGGTCCTTGTAGCTGACGAGGTAGCCGGCGAAGAAGATCGCCAGCAGGATCTTCGCGATCTCACCGGGCTGGAAGGACAGGGGCCCGACACCGATCCAGATGCGGGCGCCGTTGATGGTCTTGCCGAGGCCTGGGACGAGCGGCAGCAGGAGGAAGACCAGGGCGGCGAAGCCGGACACAAAGGTGTAGCGGCGCAGCCAGCGGTGGTCACGGACGACGAAGATGACCGCGATGGCCAGTCCCACGCCCAGTGTCATCCACACCAGCTGGGTCATGGCCGAACCCAGGTATTCCTTCCGTCCGAGGTCGACGCGATAGATCATGGCCAGTCCGAGCCCGTTGAGCAGCACCGCGATCGGCACGAGCACGGGGTCGGCGTACTTCGCCTTGATCCAGACGACGACATGGAGGATGAGGCCCAGGGCGGCCAGCCAGCCGGCATAACCGTAGACGTTGGCCGGGATCGTGCCCTCGACGCCGAGGCCGACAAGGGCATAAGCACTGGTGGCGACGGCGATGGCCAGGATCAGGAGACCGAGTTCGGCCAGCCGGTAGGGTCTGGGTCGCGCGGTCTGCGAGGGAGCCTGGTTCATCACTGCGACTCCCGGGTGATCGCATCACTGGGGTCGGCGGATTTCGAATCCGGAGGTGAGGGTGCCGGGTCGGTCGGGTTCGTCGAATCCTCGACGTTGCCGGTCACACCGGTCGAGCGGTCGGATTCCTTGCGCAGGTTGTCGATGATGCGGTCGGCTTCATCGCGCGAACCGGCGGGGATCGAACCGTGCAGACGGTCCTGCGAATAGCTGTTGAGGCTGTCGATCTCGATGTCGGTGGTGTCGACGAGGCGGCTGAGCTCGATGGGTCCGAGTGTGGTGTCGAGACCGCGGTAGAGCGAGACCTTGCCGTCTTCGGCGGCGACGTAGTACTGGTTGCTGACGTAGTTGTAGGCGAAGAAGCCGCCCACGGCCAGCGCGATGATCACGATGGCGGTGATGATCCATCCGAGGTAGGACCTTTTCTCGACCTCGTCGTCGAGGTCGTCCTCCTCATCCGCGGCGGTTTTGGTCCGCAGCTGCCGAGTGGTGCCGTCCTGGGCTTGAACGTCGTCATCGGCCTCGCCGTCGACGGCCTGAATCGGCACGGTGTCGGTGGGAATCTCTGCGTCCTCGTAGGCCGCTTGGGTGTCGGTGTCCGCAGCAGGTTCGGTCTCGGGATTCGCACCGATCGCCGCATAGCGGGGATTGATGTGGACGGAGCCGACGGAGACTCCGCCGGGAGTCTCGACTTCGCCTTCGAGGACATCGCCGACGACGACGGTGACATTGTCGGCTCCGCCGCCGGCCAGGGCGAGATCGATGAGCTGGCGGCAGGCCTCGTCGGGGTCGGCCACCTCGGTGAGGACTCGGGAGATGTCGTCGAGGTCGGCGAAGCCGGTCAGTCCGTCCGAACACAGCATCCAGCGGTCGCCGACCTGGGCTTCGCGCAGGGACAGATCGAGATCGGGGGAGGCGCCGACGTCACCGAGGACCTTCATCACCACGGAACGCTGCGGGTGGGTCTCGGCCTCCTCGGCGGTGATCCGGCCTTCGTCGACGAGCATCTGGACGAAGGTGTGGTCATGGGTGATCGGCTGCAGCCGACCGTCGCGCAGAACATAGCCGCGGGAGTCGCCGATATGGGCGAGTGCGAAGCGATTGCCCGGGGCGCGCAGCACCGCGGTGACGGTGGTGCCCATTCCGGCGAGTTCGGGCTGTTCGCCGACGCCGCGGACGATCCGGTCATTGGCGTCGAGGATCGAGGTGCGCAGCAGTTCGAGCGCGTCCTCGCCGCCGGGTTCCTCATCGAGTTCGGCCAGACGGGCGACGGTGATCGCCGAGGCGACGTCACCGCCGGCGTGACCGCCCATACCGTCGGCGATGAGCAGGAAGTTCGGTCCGGCATAGCCGGAATCCTGGTTGTTCTTGCGCACCAGCCCGGTGTGAGACCGGGCTGCCGAACGGAGAGTGATGGTACCGCCGGTCGTCACGATTGGGTCTCCAGGGTCGTATGTCCGATGGTGATCCGGGTGCCGATGCTCAGCCGCACAGGGCCGGTCATGCGTGATCCGTCGACGATGGTGCCGTTCGTCGAACCGAGGTCCTCGAGCAGCCAGGCGCCGTTCTTCGCGGAGATCCGGGCATGGTGGCTGGACGCGAAGTCGTCGTTGATGACGATCGTGTTGTCCGGCGCACGGCCGAAGGTCACGGGGGCTCCGGAGAGCATGAGCGACTGACCGGCCAGTGGGCCGTCGGTGATGCGGATGGTGCCCGGATGGGCGTGGGCGACCGGTGCGGCCGCGGGGGCCTGCCGGGGTGCGGGAGCCGGACGGGCCGGCGGGGGCGCGGTGGCCTTGGAGCCGCCTCGGCGAGATTTCCGTCCGGCGCGGGAACGGCGGGGACCGAAGATGTCGCGGCGCAGAACTCCGGCGACTCCGAGGACGAAGAGCCAGAGGATGACGAAGAAGGCCAGCCGGAAGACGGTGACGGTGAATTCGCTCACTGGGCGTCTCGCTCGCTGTAGTGGACTTCGGCCTCTCCGGCGAGGAGGATGTCGCCGTCGGAGAGGTTCGCCGAGGTGAGTTTGCGTCCGTGCAGCAGTGTGCCGTTCGTCGAACCGAGGTCGTTGGCCACCGCATGGTCGCCTTCGACGATGATCTCGAAGTGGCGGCGGGAGACGCCCGGGTCGTCGATGACGAAGTCCGAACTCGACGAGGAGCGGCCGAAGGTGTTCGTGCCCTGGCGCAGCTGCTGGGCGCGACCGTCGATGGTCACGCTGGCCTCGATCGTGCGGCTGCGTGCGGGGGCAGGTGCGGAGGCCGGTCGGGGGGCCGGATTGGCGCGCGGGGCGGGTGTCGCCCGCGCCGGTTCCGGGGTGCGGCGCGGGGTCACGGGCCGGGAGCCGGAGTTCGGTGACTCGCCGACGACCGGGTTGGCCCGGGAGACCGGGTCGTAGCCGCCGCGATTGGCCGGCTGCGCGGCCGGGGAGCCGTCGGGGCGCTGAGTCGAGGACACGACCCGGTACATGCCCGTGTCGAGGTCATCGGCCAAGGAGAATTCGACGGACACGGGACCGACGAAGCTGTAGGCCTGCTCGACGGCGTGATCGCCGATGACTTGGCGCAGATCCGAGCGCAGTTCGGACTCGAGACCGGAGAGTCGGTCGTGATCCGTCGGTGAGAGCTCGATGATGTAGTGGTTGGCTGTCAGTGTGCGGCCGCGGGAGACCACGGCGGCCTTGTTGTCGGCCTCACGGCGCAGAGCGCCGGCGAGTTCGACGGGTTCGACCTGTGATCGGAAGGCCTTGGCAAAGGCGCCGTTGACGACGCTCTCCAGCCCCTTCTCGAAGCGATCGAGTATCCCCATGGCACCTCCTCATCAGGTGTTGCCGGTCGCAGACGAACTCTTCGCCACGCGTCTGTGTGGGCCCTGACCAGGTGGTCCCGGGTGGGCACAGTCTGAGCACATCAACACCCAATCCTAACGCGGTGAGGCTCTCAACTCACGTCGCGCGTGTTCTCGGGGCGAAGCTGTGCCGGGATTCTCGGCCCGCGTCCAGTGAAGTCGCGGGGATGGTGAGAGGTGGTGTGCGGGCTGCGCGGGGCGCGGTGCAGGCGCCGGGACGGCGGCACCGCGGGGGACGGGGGAGGGTCGTCGGACAATTGTGATCAAGGACGGGAAATGTGAACGTGGACACGTTTGTGCGCTTTCGCTCCATCCGGTTTTATGTTTCGCCGTCAGCGATGCTAGAGTTTTCTCTTGTTCGCGCGAGTGGCGGAATTGGTAGACGCGCTGGCTTCAGGTGCCAGTGGCCGCAAGGTCGTGGGGGTTCAAGTCCCCCCTCGCGCACAGCGAACATGAAGCCCCTCACCGGGACCTCGAGAAGGTCGGGTGAGGGGCTTCGTCGTGTCTGCAGAAGAGCCCCGCGGCGCAAGCCCGCAGCACCGGGGCGGGAGACCGCGGCGCGAGGCTGCGCCGCGGGGCCCGACGGGGTGGGAGGTCGCGGCTCAGCTGCGTTCGTAGACGCGGGCGCGGCCCGTGACCCCGGCGAAGCGGAACGGTCCCGCGGTCACCTTCGGGGTCGAGACGTCCTCGGCGCTCGGCAGCTCGGTCGCGTGCAGGGCGCGGTACTCGTCGATGGACAGCGGCACGCGGGCATCGAGTGCCGCGGTCACGGTCTCGCGATGCGAATGCTGCTCATAGCCGGGCACGACGCGGGCGGTGAAGAACTCTCCGACGCTTCCCGAGCCGTAGCTGAAGAGTCCGATGCGCCTGCCCGCGAGATCCGAATCGTGGTCGAGCAGCGAACACAGACCCGCATACAGCGAAGCGGTGTACGAGTTGCCGAGACGGCGGTTGTACAGGGTGCTCGCCGCCAGTCCCGTATCGCGCGGGTCGGAGGCAGAAGCGGTCTGAGCACCCGCGACGATCTCGGTGTCGAGCACCGCTCCGGTCAGACCGGCGAGGTGGACCTGCGCCTTCTTCGCCATCTTCGTGAACGGCTGGTGGTAGAGGATGCGGTCGATCTCGTCGATTCCCGGTCCGTCCTGCGTCTGCAGATCGTTCCAGGCGCCGGTGAGGGAGTCGAGGTATGCGGTGACGGACAGAGCACCGTCGACGATCGCGGTCGTCGAATCGTTCGGCCGCCAGAAGTCATCGACATCGGCGGAGTTCAGGCCCGAGACCGGTTCGATCTCGAGCAGCCTCGGGTTCGCGGAGACGAGCATCGCCACGGCTCCGGCACCCTGAGTGGGCTCGCCGGCGGTGTCGAGTTCGTAGCGGGCGACGTCCGAAGCGATGACGAGGACGCGTTGGCCGGGTGAACGCGTGACGATGCCGACGGCGGCCTGCAGCGCCGCAGTCGCCGAATAACAGGCCTCTTTGACCTCGATGATGCGCATCTGCGAGGGCAGCTCGAGCAGCGAATGCACCGCCATGCCCGCGGCCTTGGACTGGTCGGTGCCGGACTCCGTGGCGAACAGCATCGTCCTGATGCCCTCGGTGCCGCTGCGTTCGATGATGGGTGCTGCGGCCGCGGCGGCCATGGTGACGATGTCCTCATCGGGCGCCGGGAAGCTGAACTCGTCCTGCCCGAGACCGAGACGGAACTTGTTCGGATCGGTGCCGTTCGCCTCGGCGAAGTCGTCGAGTCGGACGACATGATGGGTCGTGGTCAACTCGATGTCGTCGATGCCGATCGGTGTCATGCGGCCTCGCCGTCCTCTCTGCGTTCCATCTCAAGATGTGTGGACATGAGCTCGCCCGGGTTCGTCTGCGCGGCGAGCAGCGAGAGCTCACCGCAGAGCACGGTGGCGGCCATGAGCGCGGCCAGACGGCGCGAGTTCGCACCGGGCTCGCGGTCCTCGCGGCAGCCGAGTCGCTCCAGCGCCTCGTCGACATGCGGCAGATCCTTGCCGTTGCCGACGGTGCCGACGATGAGATGCGGCAGGGTGGTCGAGAAGTACAGGCCCTCGGGTCGGTTCTCCGCATAGGTGATCCCCTGCGAGCCCTCGACGATGTTCGCCGCATCCTGACCCGTGGCCAGGTAGAAGGCGAGCAGCATGTTCGCATAGTGGGCGTTCGCCGATCGCAGCGCCCCGGCGATCGTCGACCCGACGAGGTTCTTGCGGATGACGATCTCGGTCATCTTCTCCGCGGTCGAGCGCAGGCGGCGTTCGACGACCTCGTGGGGCAGGAGGATCTCGGCGACGACATTGCGGCCGCGCCCGAGGATCCCGTTGACCGCGGTCGCCTTCTTGTCCGAGCAGTAGTTGCCCGACACCGAACCGTAGTCGAGGCCCAGCTGCCAGGACAGAATGCGCTCCATGAGCGTGTCCGAGGCCTGGGTGACCATGTTGTGGCCCGAAGCGTCGTTGGTCCGGAAGGCGAAGCGGACGAAGAGCAGATTGCCGACGATCTCCGGGTGGACCTCGATGAGCCGGGCATGGTTGCTGCCGGCCGAGACGACGTCCTCGAGTTCGGGCATGCGGTGTCGGATGGCCTGCGCGGCCGCCTCGGCGCCGATCGCGGATTCGGCGACGAAGAGCACCGACCGGGTCATGCGCTCATCGACGATGACGGTGCGGATGCCGCCGTCGATCTCACGCGAGATCGACGCGCCGCGACCGACGGAGGGCCACAGCGGGGTTTCGTACGTTGCCAGGGGCACGGCCACTTCGGTGTGGGTGCCTGTCGGAGCCAGCGCTTCGCCGCTGACCCGCAGGGGACCGACCCAGGTGGTCGGGATCCCGGTCATCGTGGTCTGCTGTTTCACAGCTGATTCCTCCTCGAAAGAACGTCAGTTCGGTGCGAGAGCGCGGTGACGTCGATTCCGCGCAGCCGGGCGAACTCGCCGAGGCGGCCTCGCGTGAGCAGGTCCGTGCCCGTGAGATCCGTGGACCGTTCGGCACCGAGCAGAGCGAACAGGGCCGAGGTCTGAGTCTGCCAGGTGCGCACGAGTTCGACGAGTCCGTCCGGACCGTGATCGAGCACGGTCTGCAGGAAGGTGCCGGCGACACCGACGGCACGAGCTCCGCAGGCCAGCGCTTTGACGACATCATAGGGGTTGCGGACTCCGCCGGAGGCCAGCAGCACACGTGACGAGACGCCGTCGGCATTCGCGTCGCCGGTGGTCGTCGACGCGTCGCCGGTGTCAGCGGGGGTGGTCCATTCCGGTGGGGCGTCGAGCAGGCAGGCCAGGGCGGACTGGCCGAAGCCGGTGAGCATGGAGAAGTCGCTGGCCCCGGCGCGGTCGTTCTCGATGCGCAGGAAGTCCGTGCCGCCGGCACCGGAGACATCGGCGAAGCGGACCCCGATGCCGGCGAGCAGCGACAGGGTGCGGCGGCTGAGTCCGAAGCCGACCTCTTTGACGACGACGGGCACGGGGCAGGCGGCGACGATGTCCTCGAGCCCTGACAGCCAGGTGGAGAAGTCGCGGGTGCCTTCGGGCATCGCGGTCTCCTGGACGGGGTTGATGTGCAGCTGCAGGGCGTCGGCCTCGAGCAGTTCGACGGCCCGGCGGGCATCGTCGGCGCTGCGACCGGCGCCGAGGTTGCCCATGACGAAGCCGTGCGGGTTCTCCTCCCGGATGACGGTGAAGCCCTTCGCGGCCTCCGCATCGTCAAGGGCCACGCTCATCGACCCGCAGGCCATGGGCAGACCGGTCTCGGCCGCGGCGATCGCGAGGTCCCGGTTGATCTTCGCCGTGGTCTCGGTGCCGCCGGTCATGCCGTTGACATAGAAGGGGGTCGGCCAGGTCCAGTCGCCGAGGTCGACGGAGAGGTCGACGCGCTCGGGACTGGTGCCCGACAGCGCATGGTGGACGAACTCGAGGTCGTCGAAGTCGCTGCGGCGGGGCCCTTCGGTCTGCTGCGCCGAAGCGAGGCGGACGTGGTCGTCCTTGCGGGAGGCGCGGGAGGCCTTGGCCTCGGGGGTCTCAGAACTCATCGATCTCGCCTTCCTCTCGGTGGGTGCCGAGGTCCAATGGTCGGATGCCTGCGGCTTCCCAGCCGGTCAGGATGGTCTGCGCATCGGTGTGGGAATGGGCCATTGCGATCCCGCAGTCGCCGCCGCCGGCGCCCGAGGGCTTCGCGGCGGCACCGTGTGCTTCAGCGATCTCGCACAGTTGGTGCAGGGTGGCGGTCTCGATGAGGCTGCCCGAGGTCTCGCCGAGGCGCTGGAGCAGGGCGCGAGCGGCGCGGATGGTCTTCAGCGCCGCTTGGGCATCATCGTCATCGAAGGCGGACACGAGATCGTCGACGAGAGTATGGGAATCGGCGGCGAAGGAGGAGAAGGGACGCGGCTCGGCGGCTACGGGCGCGGGGCCGGCCTCAGGTGCCGGGCCAGCCTCAGGTGCGGGCGCAGCATCGTGTGCGGCGCCGGGGGAGTGGACGCGTTTGACGAGGTGCTCGGTCGAGGCCGGTGAACCCGTCCATCCCACGAGGAGATCGAGAGAGGCGGGAGGAGTGATCCGCCGCGCAGAAGAGCCCGCCCATTGCGAGCAGTTCAGTGCCGAGACGACGCCATGGGCCTCACGGTGGGCGCGCAGGGCGGCACGGTCGGGCGAAGAGTAGCGGATCCACCCGCCGAAGGTGCTGGCGGCCAGATCTCCGCCCGAAGCGTTCGGCGAGATCGCGATCGTTGCCAGCAGCGCGAGTTTGAAGCGTTCGGCGGGGCTGAGGCGAAGCTCGTAGAACTCGGCGAGGGCCGCGACCGTCGCCACGGTCACCGCGGCCGAGGAGCCGAGCCCGAACTTCCGGCCGTCGGTGTCATCGAGTTCGCTGGAGATCTCAAGATCGAAATAGCGAGGGTCCGCACCTCGGGCGGCCCGCAGCTCCTCGACGGTCGAGATCGCCGAGAGCACATAGTCGGCAGGACGATGCTCGAGGACGATGGCCTCGCCGTTCTCCTCCCGGTGCCACACCAGCGGTGCCTGACCGTATTCGGAGGAGTGGATGCGGCCGGAGTCCTCACTCTCGGTCAGCCGCACCGTGATGCAGCGATCGACGGCGACGAGCACCGCCGGCTGCCCGGGGGAGACGACGGCGTATTCTCCGGCGATGAAGAGCTTTCCGGGCGCCCGGGTCTCGATCATGCGTGGCTGCCTTCACCCGCAGACGTGCCCGCAGCGGGCGGGACTTCGTCAGCGGCGGTGAGCAGGTGGGCGCCGGGGCCGGGGCCGACGACGCGGACATCGCCGAATCCGGAGAGCCTCTCCGCCAGCGCCTCGGCGTCGGAGGGGCGGACGATGACGGCGACGTTCGGACCGGCATCGGCGGTCGAATAGGCTTTGATCCCGTGCTCGCGGGCTTCGGCCACGGCGTCGAAGATCGCATGGCTGGTCGGGTTGAGGAAGCGGATCGGGGGCACAGTGGACTGGATGAGTCCGTGCATGCGCAGGGCATGGGATTCGGTGATCTCGCCGATGCGGGTGAAGTCCTCGGCGGAGCAGGCCGCGACCATCTGCTCGAGGTAGTCCTCGGTCGAGGACACCCAACCGGAGTAGAACGGGGAGGTCTCCGCCGTCAGACGCATCGCCTCGCGGGAGGACACGGCCTTCCTGGCGCGGTTGACGGTGACGATGATCATGCGCATGTCCGGGGCGTCGACGGATTCGGCGAACGA
This sequence comes from Brevibacterium sp. FAM 27836, assembly GCF_051351055.1. Taxonomy (NCBI): domain Bacteria; kingdom Bacillati; phylum Actinomycetota; class Actinomycetes; order Micrococcales; family Brevibacteriaceae; genus Brevibacterium; species Brevibacterium sp. FAM 27836. The sequence goes on along the minus strand of NZ_CP195711.1, from coordinate 1,770,411 downwards.
GGACTCGTCGTCACCGGCATGCCACACGGCCATCCCTGCGGCGATGGACCGGCAGGCCGATCCCGAACCGCGGCGGGCCAGACGGCTGAGCTCGCGGGCATCGAGGTCGAGGTCGAAGGCTGCGGCGGCCGCGGTCGCCAGGGCGGCGAAGCCCGACGCCGAGGAGGCCAGTCCGGCACCCGTGGGCACGGAGTTGCGGGAGCGGACAAGGACCCGGTCCTCGCGTCCGGCGAGTTCGCGGACATGGTCGAGGAAGACGGAGATGCGGTTCGTCTGCCCGGGATCGGCGAGGCTGCCGTCGAGTTCGAGGACATCGGTGGCCGCCTCCGGGGCGGGAACCACCGTGGTCGTGGTCTCGAAGTGGTCCAGGGTCAGCGAGAGGCTGCCCGCGGCGGGCAGGATGAGCTCCTCATCGGCTTTGCCCCAGTATTTGACCAGGGCGATGTTCGGGTAGGCCCGCGCCGTCGTCGTTCTCATGTCGGTCTGACCTCCGTCGTCCAGGTGCGGGGAGCTCCCGCGGCGCGCAGCGCATCCGCCAGTTCCTCGGCGGCGTCGTCTCCATCGGCCAGGGCCAGCACGCAGCCGCCGAGACCTCCGCCGGTGAGCTTGGCCCCGCGGGCTCCGGCCGCGGTGGCCGCAGCGACGAGGGAGTCCAGGCTCGGGGTGGAGACGCCGAGGCCGCTGAGCAGCTCATGGGCCTCGAGCATGCGGTGGCCGATCGTCACCTGGTCACCGGAGCGGATATCGTCCACGGCGGCATCGGTGAGCTCGGCCAAGCGGTCGATCATCGCGCCGATGCGCGTCGGATCCGCGTCACGGCGGGCACGCACTCCGCCGACCGCCTCGGCGGTGGACCCGTGGTGACCGGAATCGGCGAGGACGAAGACGAGGCGCTGACCGACATCGATCGTCTCCGCGCACCCGGTCTGGAAGCGGATCGGGGCGGGTTTGGCCACTGCCCAGGCATCGATGCCGCTGGGGCGGCCGTGGGCGACGGTCTCGGCGGCCTGCACGATCTCGTGGAGGGCCTCCTCGTCGAAGACGGTGGCATGGAGATTCGCCACGGCCCGGGCGACGGATGTGGCCACGGCGGCACTCGATCCCAAGCCCCGGCTGTGGGGGATCGCCGAACGGATGAGCAGCTCCACCTCGGCGTCGGGATCGCCCACGCCCTCAAGGGCGGCGGTCAGCCCGGCGACGACGGGACCCATCGGCTCCGGGGCGGTCTGCGCGTTCCCGGAGAACAGCTGGCTCTCGATCCGGGTCTCCTGCTCCGGTGACCGGCGGATATCGGTCTGGACTCCGAGGCCGTGCAACGGCACGGCGACGGCGGGAGAGCCGTAGACGACCGCGTGTTCGCCGAACAGGATGGCCTTGGCATGGGCGAAGCCCTGAGCTGTGCCTGCGGCGGCCGGAGGCGGTTCGGTCTGAGAGGAATTGTGCATGCAGGAGGATTTCGGAGTCTGTGGATTGATTCCACCATCATATGCCGTACCCCGGCCCATCCCGAAGACGAGGTGACCTCGGTCTCAGGTGAGCCCTACCGAGAGGTAGGCGCGTTCGGCAGGGTCGGTGGTCAGGTCGAGGGCGCGCCGACGCGCCGTGGCCGCCTCGTCAGTGCGGCCGAGGCGGGTCAGCAGATGAGCCCGCAGCACCCAGGCCGGTTGGAAAGCCGAAAGGCGTGGTGAGTCGGCATCGAGTGCGTCGAGCGCCATCAGTCCCGTCTCGGGGCCGTCGACCTCCGCGAGGACGGCCGCCCGGGAGACCGAGCCGCCGAGGCTCGGCGCGACCTGCGCGAGGTCGTCGTGGAGGCGCAGCAGCATCGGCCAATCCGTGGACCCGGTGCGGATTCCTGCCATATGGAGGAGTTGGATGGCCGCCTCGAGTCCGAATCGGCCGATGTGTCCGCAGCGGTGGACCTCGACGAGGTGGCGCTCGCCGGCCTCGGTGAGTGTTTGGTCCCAGAAGTTGGGGTCCTGACAGGAGAGGGGAACGAATCGCCCGTCACCGCTGCGTCGGGCGGGGAAGCGAGCGGCAGAGAGGTGGATGAGGGCGGCCAGTCCGTGGGATTCGCCGTCGCCAGGGCACAGCTGCGCCACGAGACGGGATAGGTACAGGGCCTCGCCGATCATGCCGTCTCGCGGCTGGGCCGCCGCATGAGTCCATTCGATGGCGAAGGCTCCGTAGATCGTCTCGTGCACATCGGGCAGACGGGACTCGAGGTCGAGGCGGTCGGGACTGCCGAAGGCGACGCCGAGACCGGCAACCCGCTTCTTCGCCCTGGTCAGACGGGCAGAGACGGTGGCGGCCGGCAGGGCCATGGCCGCGGCGATCTGCTTCGCCGTCATTCCCATCACCGCCGAGAGCATGAGCAGCGGCCTGGCGGCCGCGTCGATGTCCGGATGCGCGCAGGCGGCGAGGAGTTCGAGGCGCTGATCGGGCAGAGCGTAGGGGGCAAGATCGGCGGAATCGGCGCTCGCAGAATCAATGCTCGAAGGATAGGAACCGAGGCGGCCCGTCGCCCGGTCGATATGCGCACCACCCTGGTCGATCCGGTCGATCGTCTCCTCGTCGAGGGCGGTCGCGGTCCGGGCGGCCGCAGACTTCCATACGTCCCGGCGAGCATTGAGCGCCACCCGGTAGAGCCACCCTTCGGGATTGTCGGGCGGCCCCTGGGCCCGCCACGCGGTGACGGCACGTTCGAGCGCGGTGGCCAGTGCATCCTCGGCGCCGGCGATGTCTCCGTCGGCGGCCGCGATGAGCGCGATGATCCTGCCCCAGCCGTCCTGGGACAGGTTCATCGCCCACTCGGCAGGATCGGTGATCTCTGCGGGCTCGGTCATCGCGGCGAGGAGTTCAGGACGACTGGTCCGGTCGGGACGGGCAGTCGCCCGATCGGGCCGGCCCGTCACCCGGTCGGGTCCAGGTGCCGTCGACGAACGAAGTCGCCGCGGGTCGGATCTCGATCGTGCCGTAGCTCGTGCCGGGGAATTTCTCGGCCCAAGTCAGGGCCGCCTCGATGTCGGGAACGTCGATGACGACGACCCCGGCCAGAGCCTCTTTCGCCGCGGCGAAGGGCCCATCCTCGATGACGACCTCTCCGGTCCTCCGGGTCACGGTCTTCGTCTCGGAGTGGGGTGCGAGCATCTCCCAGGCGACGAATACTCCGGCCGAGGTCAGGGCCTGGCCGAAGTCGTCCATGAGGCGCATCATCTCCTGGAAGTCCTCTTCGGTGGGGGCGGGGCCGTCGACTCCGGGCTCGGGGGCGTGGAAGATCAGTGAGTAGCGCATGGTTCGCTCCGTTCTGTGTGCGGCGACCGGATTTCGGTCGCTCACAGAGAAGACGATCGAATCGACGTCGATTCAACACCGTGCTCAGAATTCTTCCACGAATTCCTTCCGCCGAGGCGGTTCGGCCCGGCCGGGTGCTCAGACCAGCCCGGTGTAGACCGATCCGGGGTTGAAGATGTTGTCAGGATCGAGGGCCTGTTTGATCCGGTGGTTGAGCTCCATGACGTCCTCGCCGAGGTAGGGCGCGAGCCATGGGGCTTTGAGCCGGCCGACGCCGTGCTCACCGGTGATGGTGCCGCCGAGGCCGGTCGCCAGGTCCATGACTTCGCCGTAGGCGATGCGCGCGCGCTCCTGCTGCGCCTCATCCTTCGGGTCGAGCACGAGCAGGGGGTGCGTGTTGCCGTCGCCGGCGTGGGCGATGACGGCGATCGTGACCTCACGCCCGGCCGAGATCTTCTCGATGCCGAGGACCAGGTCGCCGAGCTTCGGCAGCGGGACTCCGACGTCCTCGAGCAGCAGAGCGCCCTTCTTCTCCACGGCCGGAATCGCGATGCGGCGGGCCGTGACGAAGGCTTCGCCCTCATCGGGGTCGGCGGTGAGGTAGCACTCGGAGGCGGCGTTGGAGTTGCAGATCTCTTCGATGAGCGCCGCCTGCACGCTCGAATGCTCTCCGGGTTCGTCGGATTGGATGACGAGCATGCCCTCGGCCTCCCGGTCGAGACCCATCTTCAGTTCGTCCTCGACGGCGTTGATCGACGGCTTGTCCATGAACTCGAGCATCGACGGCCGCATGGCCTTCGCGATGTCGAGCACGGCCTGCGTGGCATCGGCGAGCTTGCCGAACATCGCGACGACGGTCGTCGGGGGCAGCTGGGCGGGAATGAGTCGCAGGGTCACCTCGGTGATGATGCCCAGGGTTCCTTCGGAGCCGACGAAGAGCTTCGTCAGCGGCAGACCCGCGACGTCCTTGAGCCTGGGTCCACCGAGATTTACGGCCCGCCCATCGGCGAGCACCACCGTCATGCCCAGCACATAGTCCGTGGTCACGCCGTATTTCACGCAGCACAGACCGCCGGCGTTCGTGGCGATGTTGCCGCCGATCGAGCAGAACTCGAAGGACGAGGGATCCGGCGGGTACCACAGGCCGTGTTCGGCGGCGGCGGCCTTCACCTCGGCGTTGAAGGCACCCGGCTGGACGACGGCCATGCGCGTGATCGGATCGATGCTGATCTCGCGCATCTGATCCAGTGAGAGGACGATTCCGCCGGCGATCGCGGAGCTGCCTCCGGACAGTCCGGAACCGGCGCCGCGGGGCACGATCGGCACCTTCGCCTCGGCGGCGATGCGCACGACCTGCTGCACCTCCTCGGTGGAGGACACTCGGACGACGGCCAGCGGTACGCCGGCATCAGGATCGTTCGCTCGATCCCAGCGGTAGGCGTCCATCGAGTCGGGATCGGTGATGACGGCCGAGGCCGGCAGGGCTGAGGTGAGGGAGGAGACAACGTCCATGTTGTGATCGAGCCTTTCGAGCGGAGTTCGGCACCCGGAATTCGCTTCCGACGTTACCAGGATCACTGTCGTTCTCGGCGCGGAGGTCAAGGTGCGGACCGGGCGGGTCCGCATCGTGCCGAGAGTGCTCGTGAAGGGCCCTTCCGCAGCTCGTCGCGGCGTAGGCTGAACCCATGACCGTCGCCCCCGATCAGCTGCCCGCCGCCTGCGTGCTCGGGACCGTGCCCGGCACCGGGCTCGAGGGGGCGCGGATCCGCATCGTCGATCTCGATGCGACAGGTGCACAGATCGGTCGGATCGAACTCGCCGAGGCGGCCCTGCCCGAGTTCGTCCGTGACCGTGAGAACCCGGCCGGAAACGCCGCTGTCGGCCCCGACGGGTCCGGCGCCGACGGGGCGGATCAGCGCACACCCCCGCCGAGATGGGTCTTCAGCGACACCCCGAAGTGGTACCCGCCGCTGCTGGCGGCCGGGGTGAGCATCGAACGCTGCCACGATCTGCGACTGGCTCATGCGATCCTCGCCCGCTCCGAACTCGTCACCGCCGCCGAGCCGCTCCGTGCCGCCGAGGATTGGGACGCCGCGCCCACCGGCGCCGAGGACGGTGAGGAGGCCGCCGCGCTCTTCGAGGTCGACGCCGGCCGCGGCCGTGTCCCGCAGGTGCCGCACGACCTTGAGGCGGCCCTGGCCGAGTTCGCCCGCCAGACCGCCGCCGTCGACAGCGCAGGCGATCCGGGTCGGCTGCGTCTGCTGCTGGCGGCGGAATCGGCCGGAGGACTCGTCGCCGCGGAGATGCGAGCGGCCGGGGTGCCCTGGGACGAGGCCGAGCACGACCGGATCCTCACTGAGCTCCTCGGGCCCCGGCCGATCCGTGATGGGAAACCCGCGAAGATGCTGGCGAAGGCCGATCAGGTCCGTGCCGCGCTCGAGGACCCGCGGGTCAACCTCGACTCCCCGAACCGGCTGCTGTCCTCCCTGCACAATGCCGGCATCAACGTCGCCTCGACTTCGAAATGGGAGCTGAGCGGCAGCGAGCATCCGGCGATCGCACCTCTGCTCGAATACAAGAAGATGGCGCGGCTGCTGAGCGCCAACGGCTGGCATTGGCTCGATGAGTGGGTGGATGAGGGTCGCTATCGGCCGGTCTATGTGCCCGGCGGCGTCGTCACCGGTCGTTGGGCGGCCAGTGGGGGAGGGGCTCTGCAGATTCCGCGGCAGCTGCGCCCGGCCCTGCGCGCCGACCACGGATGGCGTCTCGTCTCCGCCGACGTCGCTCAGCTCGAACCCCGTGCGCTCGCCGCCATGTCCGGGGACCGGGCGATGGCCGCGGCCGGGTTCGGCAAAGACCTGTACTCCGGGCTCGTCGATGCCGGAGTCGTGGCCACGCGGCAGGAGGCGAAGATCGCGGTGCTCGGTGCCATGTACGGTTCGACGACCGGTGAGGCGGGTGCCTTGGTGCCCCGCCTGCGTGCGAATTTCCCCGCCGCGATGCATCTCGTCGATTCCGCCGCCGAGGTGGGAGTGCGTGGGGGAGTCGTGTCCACCTGGCTGGGGCGGACCTCCCCGCCGCCGAGCGAGGGCTGGCAGCGCCTGCAGAAGGCCGCGAACCGCTTCGACGCCACCGGCGTCGATGAGCAGCGGGCCCGTCGGGCCGCCGGTGACCAGGGACGGTTCACCCGCAACTTCGTCGTCCAGGGCACCGCCGCCGAATGGGCGCTGGCCTGGCTCGCCGATCTGCGGCTGCGTTTGGCCCGGCTGCCCGCAATCGACGGAGGCAGCGACGGAGGGTCGGGATCGATAGGTCGGTCGGCTGTCGAACCGGCGGCTGCGGAACCGGCGGCCGCCTCGGGACCGGTGTTCTCACGTCGCGCCCACCTTGTCTTCTTCCTCCACGATGAGGTCATCGTCCACGCCCCGGCCGAGCAGGCCGAACGGGCGGCGGAGGAGATCAGGGCGGCGGCCGCCTCGGCGGGCCGTCTGCTCTTCGGTGATGCCCCCGTCGATTTCCCTCTCGAGCTGAACATCGGGCAGCGCGCGACCAAGGACTGAGTCGGTTCGAAGACCGCCCTGGGGCGAGGACTGAGCCGGTGGGAGCCCGATTCGAGCACTGAGTGCGAACTGAAAGATCAGTGCCGATGCATGGAATAGACTGCGGGCGTCAGGCGCTGGACGATGGGGCCCAGTTTCGCATATCCGAACAAGGAGAGCACATGAGCATCAGCGTCAAGGCACTGCAGAAGACCGGGCCGGACCAGCCGTTTTCCGTCACGACCATCCAGCGGCGCGACCCGCGTCCCGACGACGTCGTCATCGACATCAGGGCCGCGGGCATCTGCCACAGCGACATCCACACCATCCGCAACGAATGGGGTGAGGCGAACTTCCCGCTGACCGTCGGCCATGAGATCGCCGGCGTCGTCGAAGCCGTCGGCTCCGAGGTCACAGGGTGGAAGGTCGGCGACCGTGTGGGAGTCGGCTGCATGGTCGACTCCTGCGGCGAATGCGAGGAGTGCCGGGCCGGCCAGGAGCAGAACTGCTTCACGGGCAGTGTCGGCACCTACAACGTCGAAGACGTCGACGGCACGATCACGCAGGGCGGTTACGCTCAGAAGGTCGTCGTCAACGAACGCTTCGTGTGCCGCATTCCCGATTCCCTCGACTTCGACGTCGCCGCCCCGCTGCTGTGCGCGGGCATCACCACCTACCAGCCGCTGGCCCGGTGGGGCGCCGGTGAGAAGAAGAACGGCGCACCCAAGCAGGTCGCTGTCGTCGGGCTCGGCGGGCTCGGCCACATGGGTGTGCAGATCGCCGCGGCCATGGGCGCCGAGGTGACCGTTCTCTCACGCACGCTCAACAAGGAAGCCGATGCGCTCGCCCTCGGTGCGAAGCGGATGCTCGCCACCACCGAGGACGGCTTCTTCCGCCGGCACAACGGCGAATTCGACCTCATCCTCAACACGATCAGCGCCGACATCCCCGTCGACCGCTACCTCCACCTGCTGGGGCCGCGTGGAGTCATGGCCGTCGTCGGACTGCCGCCGGAGAAGCAGAAGCTGTCCTTCGGTTCGATCATCGGCGGGGCCAAGGTGCTCGCCGGATCGAACATCGGCGGCATCGCCGAGACCCAGGAGATGCTCGACTTCTGCGCCGAGCACGGCATCGCCGCGAAGATCGAGACGATCCCCGTCACCGAGGCGGACGCCGCCTACGACAGGGTCGTGGCCGGAGATGTGCGCTTCCGCGTCGTCATCGACACCGCGAGCTTCGACGATGTCGAAGCAGTCTGAGCGAAGTCATCTGAGTCGAGGTCGCTGAACAGTGGTGAGGGGGTGGGTTCGATGACAGGGTCGAAGAGGCGGGTGCGGACCGTGCCCTTGGCGCTGCTCATCCTCTACACGATCTTCATCGGCCTCGTCACGCTCACCCCGAACCAGCTCGACACGGGTTCCGGTTCATTCATCGCCCGACTGCTCGAGTTCCTCGCCTCTCACCCGGTGACGGCGTGGATCGACTACGACATCCTCGAGAAGCTCGCGAACGTCGGCATGTTCGTTCCCTTCGGTCTGCTCGTCGCGCTCCAGTGCGGACGCAGCCGCTGGTGGGTCGGCTGGGTCACGGGGATCGCCTTCACCTGCCTCATCGAAGGCACGCAGGCGACCCTGCTCTCGCCCACCCGCTTCGCCACGATCAGCGACCTCGTGACGAACAGCCTCGGTGCCGGGATCGGCGCGCTGCTCGGGCTCATCGTCATGACCATCTGGCCGCCGAGGTGGGACGACGAACCCATCGATCACGAGGTCCGTTGAGGACGTTCCAACCCCATCGTTCACGAGATCCGTTGACCGCTCTCCAAGGATTCGGCCGTATGTTGGACGGTGATGACAGATCGTGATCAGCGCACCGTCGGTGCGCCGCTGGCCCTTCTCGTTCTCTACACCCTCTTCATCGCCGCCATCACGCTGACCCCGCAGCAGATGGGCACCGGCCCGGACACCCTCATCGGGTACGCACTCGACCTCTTCGCCGCTCACCGGGAGACGGCCTGGCTGACCTACGAACGGGTCGAGAAGCTCGGCAATGTGGCGATGATCATTCCCTTCGGCTTCCTTGCCGCCCTGCATTTCGGGCGCAGCCGCTGGTGGTTCGGGTTCCTCTTCGGTGCGGGCTTCAGCGCCGCCATCGAGATCTTCCAGGGCACCGTGCTCACGCAGACCCGGTTCGCCACGCTCAGCGACCTCGTCACGAACACGATCGGCGCGGGCATCGGCGCGCTCCTCGGCCTGTGCTGCATGGCCGTATGGCCGAAGCGGAGGGCGCGAAGTGATTCAGGCCGGGAGCTCGCGGCCGTCTAGGGAGTATGCCGGATATCGGATCTCCCCCAGTCGTTCTCCGGATTCTCAGCCGTTCTCCGGAGCCTCGAGGGCCGCGATGCACAGACCGAGCGCCTCGGTGACCATCGTCCGCGTCTCTTCGTCGAGTGGCGAGACCATCCGGTCCGAGATCGCCTCGACTCGCGACGCCGCCCGGTCGAGCAGCCTTTCGCCCGCCGGGGTGAGACGCGTGGGCAGGACACGACCGGAGTCGGCCTTCACCGGGCGGGTGACGAGTTCGCGGTCCTGCATTCCGCGCAGAAGAGTGTTCATCGTCTGCCGGGTGACGAAGGCGCCGCGGGCAAGCTCGGAATTCGACGCTCCCGGCCGCCTGCGCAGCTGCTCGAGGCAGTTGTACTGCGGCGTGGTCAGCCCCAGCGGTCGCAGCGTCTCGTCCATCCGAGACCGCAGCGCCGTCTGCAGGTGCTTGAGCTGATAGCCGAGGTGGGATTCGAGCGCCACCGGTGCCGCATCGTTCGTCCGCCCATCAGTGTCCGTCTCCACATCGTGACTCTCTGAACCTTGACCCATGTAAGTATTCTGACATACATTTGCTGATGTCAGGATGCTGACATTTAACGAATAAAGAGTTCCGTCAAGCGGCGGGGTGCCGAAAGAGCAGGGAGAACGTCATGAATGCGTCAGCCAGCACTGAGTCAGCCAATGCGGAGTCAGTCAGAGCAGGGTCGGCCGGCACGGGGTCGGTCGGCACAGTGAGCGGTCCGGACTTCATCGCCGTGCAGGTGCGCGATGTCGAAGCGGCCGCCGGGTTCTACGAATCGAAGCTCGGACTCACTCGCGCCCCATCCGCACCTCCCGGAGCGGTCGTGTTCACCACCTCGCCGATCCCCTTCGCGGTGCGCGAACCGCTGCCCGGCGTCGATCTCGATTCCGGGGACCGTCCGGGGAACGGGGTAGCGTTGTGGCTGAGATGTGAAGATGCGCGCGCTCTCCATGACTCCCTCGCCGAGGCAGGGGTCGAGATCCTCCGCGCGCCGGCCCCCAGCCCCTTCGGTCTCACCTTCACGATCGCCGACCTCGACGGCTACGCGGTGACGTTCCACGACGCAGGGTGAGGGCAGCTCGCCCGTGTGCGCCGAGAGTCCGATCAGGCCTCGTCGGCAAGGTCCGCCGACGAGGTCTGTGAGTATCGCGGCCACCAGCAGTACACCCGGTCGGCGTATTCGCGGTATTCGTCGCCGAAGCGCTCATACAGGTCGGCCTCCTCGTGGGGGCGGATGAGCCAGTTCCACAGCAGCGAGCCGACGAGTGCGTAGACGACGACGAGCCATGAGCCGATGAGCACACCCATCGACACGCCTTGGACGATGCCCGCGATGGCCATCGGGTTGCGGACGAAGGAGTAGGGTCCGCGGGTGACCAGGTGGTTGGCCATCTGTCCGGGCAATGGGGTTCCGGAGCCGAAGTTCGCGATCGCGCGGGCCGACCACACTCCGATGACGCTGGAGAACGCGAGCAGAGCGAAGCCGAGGACGGCCACCAGGATCGGGAACTTGTAGGCGAGGCCCCATCGGTCCTCGAAGCTGTTGATGATCAGGGGGATGATGACGAGGAAGACGCTCCAGAAGATGACGACCTGGATCGTGGTGCGCACGAGCAGGTGGGAGCGCACGCGGGTGTGCGAACTGTGGAAGGCGAAGGGGCCGATGAGGAGCTTCTCGGACGGGATGCGGCCGTAGAGCATGAGGGCGCCGGCGAGCACGCTGCCGAGCGCGGCGAGGATCATGAGTACGGCACCGAGTCCCGCCTCGGTGGTGGCGGTCGCGTAGATGATCATGCCGAGGGCGACGAGCACACTCCAGCCCGTGGCGATCCACACGGCCCAGCGGAAGTTGAGCGCGGCCAGGGCCGAGCCGATGACGAAGAGCGGGATGTCGACGATGGCGATGATCAGCGGGTCGATTCCGCCCAGCGTCGCCGTCTGCACGGCGGGGATCGTCGCGGTGCCCAGCCACCACGCGGCCCCCGCGAGGGCCTGGAGCGCGAAGTACATGCGACCGTGGAAGATGCGCAGCCGCTTCTTCGGTTTGTTCACCTCGGTGACATGGCGGTTCATGCGATCACCGTCCCGCGGAAGCACACGGTCGTGGCGCCGCCGACCCAGATCTCATCGTCGTCTCGGGTGATCGAGATGACCCCGGCGCGGCCGAGCGCGGTGCCCTGAGTGGCCGTATAGGAGTCCGGGGCGAGGCCGGCGCCGATGAGCCACTGCGCGACGGAAGCATTGAGGCTGCCGGTGACGGGGTCTTCGGCGACGCCGACGCCGGGGACGAAGGCGCGGATCTCATATTCGTGCGCCGAGGCGGCCGGATGGGAGCCGAGGACACCGAGCTTGGCATCGGGGACCGCCGAGAAGTCGGGGGACAGAGCGAGCACCTGTTCGGCGCTGCGCAGCCGCACGGCCGCCCAGCCGGGGCCGTTGTCGACCCACTGATGATCGAGGATGTTGCCGCGATCGACGCCGAGGGCCGCTGCGATCTGCGCCACGTACGCTTCGTCGAGCTCACCGGTGCGCAGGCGTTCGGGAGCGGCGAAGGCGAGGGTGGGGCCGCCTCGGCGAATGTCGACGAGTCCGGCACCGCATTCCTGGACGATTCGGCCCTCCTGCTTGGGTGTGCCTCCGGCGTCGAGCCAGGCCGCGGCCGAACCGAGGGTGGGGTGGCCGGCGAAGGGCAGTTCCCGGTGCGGAGTGAAGATCCGCAGGCGGTAGTCGGCGGCGGGGTCCGTGGGGGAGAGGACGAAAGTGGTCTCGGACAGGTTCGTCCAATTGGCGATCCGCGCCATCTGCTCGTCATCGAGGTCATCGGACTCGAGAATGACGGCAACGGGATTGCCGCGGTAGGCAACTGCGGAGAAGACGTCGACCTGGGCGAATGGGCGGTTCTGGGACAATGACACTCCTTCGGAGACGTGGCGCACGCAGCGAACGGGGGATCGTGCGGCCACTTCTCTCAGTGTAGAGGCCCGGGGCGAGTCCACGGACCGCCGCACCCTGGCACGGGCGCGTCGGTTCCACTATGTGGCGCCCGTCGGTCCGCAGGTCGCCACCTCGGTGCCGGTCCGCCGGTCGCCACCTCGGTGTCGGTGCCGGTGCGCGGTCGACGGGACTGGGCGCGCGATTGCATAATGAGGCATGGTCAAAGGTGCTTCAGCAGGGGGCCGACCGCCCCACATCGGTGTGATCGGCGGCGGGTTCATGGGGCGCGTCCACAGTCGGGCAGCGCGTGCGGCCGGGGCCGTGCTCGACACCGTCGCCACGTCCGGGCCCACCGGCAGCGCCCGGGCGGCTGCCGAACTCGGGTTCGCGGATTCCGCATCTGTCGACGAACTCATCGACCGGTCTCTCGACATCGTCCACGTGTGCACTCCCAACGATGTCCACGCCGAACAGTCGCTGCGGGCGCTCGATGCCGGTTCCGCGATCATCTGCGAGAAGCCGTTGGCGACCGATTCGCCATCTGCCCGGGCCGTGCTCGCTCGCGCCGAGGAGCAGGGACTGGCCGGGACCGTCCCCTTCGTCTACCGCTTCCATCCGATGGTCCGCGAGGCTCGTGCCCGCTTTCGCGCCGGTGGAGCCGGCCGGCTGCTCACCGTCGACGCCGGGTATCTGCAGGACTGGCTGCTCGGCGCCGACGATGAGAACTGGCGCGTCGAATCGGCCCGCGGCGGACCCTCACGTGCGTTCGCGGACATCGGCTCCCACCTCGTCGACCTCATCGAGTTCATCGTCGACGACCGCATCTCGTCCCTGGTGGCGACGACACGGACCGTCCACCCTCGCCGAGGCGGGGCCTCCGTGGCGACGGAAGACACCGTGGCCGTCACCGCCGAATTCGCTGGTGGAGCCATCGGCACGCTGCTCGTGTCCCAGTTGGCACCGGGACGGAAGAATTCGCTCACCGTCGAGATCGCCGGCACCGAGGCGAGCCTCCGGTTCGACCAGGAGCAGCCGGAACGTCTGTGGTGGGGACGCCGAGACGAGAGTCGCCTCCTTGTCCGTGATCCCGAAACGATGCACGCCGATGCCGCGAGACTGTGTGCGGTCCCGGCCGGCCACGCGCAGGGATATCAGGACGCCTTCAACTCCTTCGTCGCCGACTCCTACTCGTACTTCGCCGGCGGTGATCCGGAGGGACTGCCCACACTCCGCGACGGAGTCCGCGCGGTGCTCGTGACAGAAGCGGTCCTGAAATCGGTGTCGACCCGAGCCTGGGTCGACGTCGAAGCGGTGTGAGGGTCGTTCGTTCCCGGGCCGCCACTGCGGTTGAACCCGGGCCATCACTGCGGTTGAGTGAGACCTGAGGACGTCACCGCGGTTGAGTGAGACCTGAGGACGTCGCACAGGCTCGATTCGTAGACTGAGCCGCTATGGACTTCAAGCAGGCAACGGCGACGTGGTGGGACGCGATCACCTCGGGATTCGGGCGCCAGGACGGACTCGAGCTCGACGTGGTCGGGCTCGTCCTCGTCATCGGACTGCCCCTCCTCGTGACGCTGACCCCGGGCATCTGGCGCTTCTTCGGTCTTTTCGTCACCTTCGTCCACGAACTCGGCCACGCATTTGCCGCCCTCACCACCGGACGCGTGGTGAAGGGGATCTCGCTGAATTTCGATCATTCGGGGCAGATGAACTCCTTCGGCCGAGTCGGCTTCTCAGCCACCTGGGCGGGGTTCTGGGGATATCCGGCACCGGGCGTTCTCGGTCTCGTCCTCATCACCTCGGCGGTCTTCGGGTGGGCCCCGCTGGCGCTGTCGGTGGGGGCGTTGATTCTGCTCGTGGCGCTCCTCTTCATCCGGAACTTCGCGGGTGCGATCATCGCCGTGATCACCGCGATCGCGGCCCAGCTCGTCGTCGTAGTCCTGCCGCTCGAATGGATCGCTGTCTTCGTCGCCGCGCTCGGCACCGCGCTGACGGTCGGTTCGCTCAGGGACCTCGTCAAGATCATCCGCGTCCATACCCGCCGCCGACGCGTGCAGCAGTCCGATGCCTATATCCTCGCCCAGGATTCGCGACTGCCGGCCGGTGCCTGGCTGACTCTGTTCGCGCTGGTCATCATCGTGTGCGCGCTCGCCTCCGCGCGCATTCTGTACACGGCGGTATCGATCGGGTCGCTGTGACCTGACGGACCGGTCGCTCGGGTCGCTGCGGTTGACCATGTGCGCGGCATGGGGCCGTGTTCTCATGTCCGTGGCGGATGGCAGAATCGAACCATGGCAGCTCACCCGAAATTCTCCGCCGTTCTCTTCGACTGCGATGGGGTCCTCGTCGACTCCGAAAGCATCACCAACGGTGTTCTGCATGCCATGCTCGTCGAACTCGGCTGGCAGCTGACCGCCGAGGAGTGCATCGCCCGGTTCGTCGGGAAGATGCTCCGCGACGAGGCCGACATCATCGAGGAACACACCGGATTCCGGATCGACGATGAGTGGATGACTGAATTCCGTCGGCGCCGCAACGCGGGGCTCGAGGCCTCACTCCAAGCGATCCCGGGAGTCGTGGAAACGGTGCACCGCCTCGCTGAGTCCTATCCGAACAGGATCGCGTGCGCATCGGGCGCAGACCGTCCGAAGATCGAACTTCAGCTGCGGAAGGTCGGACTCTTCGATGCGTTCGGCGGCCGGATCTTCTCCGGCATGGAGCAGCCGAACTCGAAGCCGTCCCCCGACGTCTACCTCGCGGCTGCCGAATCCTTGGGCATCGACCCCGCCGAGGCTGCCGTGATCGAAGATTCGCCCACCGGAGTGATGGCCGGTGTTGCGGCAGGATCCCGTGTGCTCGGGTTCTGCCCGGATTCGCCGGTCCATCACAGCGTCGATACGCTGCTGGCCGTCGGAGCGGCCGAGACGTTCGCAACGATGGGCGATCTGCCGGGCCTGCTCCTGGAGTAGCCGCGAGGACGCCGCAGGAGCATGACCCAACGGCTGAAGGGGCAAGGGCTGAGCCTCGTGTCCGCTTTCGAGAAGTGTCGGGTTCAGCGCCGTTTGTCTTCGAACAAACGTCTGCAAATAGCAATCAAAAATAGATCACTTCGGTTTGTAATCGAATTGTGACATTCATTGATCTGGTTCTGAAGTAGAATAGAGCCAAGGCATTCACATCGACGTGAAGGGCGGCGAGACCGATGAAGGATCCCCAGGATCCGAGCAACGACGGTCTTGAGCCTGCCTCAAACGATTCTTCGAACGAGTCCTCGAGTGACCCTTCGATCGAAGGCTCCAATGGCTCCTCCATTGAGCCGTCTTCCCTAACGGCCCCGTCTTCCCCTCCGCCGCTGGTCGGCCCCGAATCACCGCGTCGCCTCGATGTCGACCCTGACTCGCCCATGGCCGTGGTTGCGAGCATCGCACGACTGAGCACCGGAGCACGCATCGCAGAACTCCAGGCCGTCGCCGGTCTCTTCCTCGCCGAGGTCGTCGATCGGCTCCGCTATGCTCCCGAGGGCGAGATCTACCACCACGCCACCTTCACCGAGACGGTGGACCGCTTCATCACTGCCCGCGACGGGGAGCCGAAAGACGCACCCTCCGAGCCCGACGGTGATGAGCCAGAAAGCGACGAGTCCGACAACGCTGAGGCGCACGGCGTCGATCCCAGCGCCGTCGGCAACGTCGAGTCCGACAGTGCTGGGTCCGGAAACGTCGAGAGCGACGGTGCGGAGCCAGACGACGCTGAGGCGACCGAAGTCGAGCCCACCGCGGCTGCCTCGCCGAAGCAGCTTCCGAATTTCCCGAAGTTCCAGCTCTACCGGTCGTTCAATTCGTGGGCGCACGAATTCGCCGCAAAAGAAGAAGTCGCCGAACTGACTGCAGTCCTCGGCGCGACGATCGAGGGTGCATACAACGAGATCACGAACGCTCTCACTCTGGTCTTCGGACTGCCGAAGTTCCTCGACCGCTGCCTCAACGGAGAGTTCACTATCGAGCATGTGCTCGTCGCGGCACGGGCCGTGAAGGACGTCGAGTTCGAGTACGTCCCGCGTCTCGACACCTACCTCGGACAGCGTCGCGCCGACATCACCATCGAAACCTTCAGGAAGTCCCTGAACCTCAAGATAGCGTCTCTCGTTCCGGTCGAGGATCGTCTCGAAGTCGCGGCGAGGCGTCGTCGTGTGGACATCACGACCTACGCCGACGGAACCGCTTCGGTGATGCTGTCGGGCCCTGCCGTGGAACTGCAGGCTTTCTTCCTGCGCATCGAGGCGTTCGCGCGCGCCATCCGCAACGGAAACATCTCCGCGTTCACCGATCAGGATGTGTCCGGAATCGATGTCGGCGAGCAGGACAGCATCGCCGCCCTGATGTTCGACATCGCCACGCGAGCGACCCCGCAGATGGTCATCGCCGTGACAGCTCATGACACAACGACCGGAGAGACCTCCACGAAAGAGGTCGCTCTCGACTCCATCGAGACCGGCGACCGCAAAGCCCCCATCTCGGCCGGCGCGGTCGACCGCGCAGCTCGGGCGGCCACACAGGAAGCCGAAGAATCGGCAGGAGCCGGCGTCGAGGTGAGGTCGATCATCAAACTCGCCATGCCCACCCACGGACAATGGGTGCGTGAGCAGGCGAAGATGATGGTGACGGTTCCCTATCTCACCGCAGTCGGCCGCTCGGGGCTTCCGGGAATGTTTTCGGACGGTGCTCCCGTGCCCGCCGATGCTGCGAAAGCTCTGGCCGGCGACAGTCCCACCTGGCATCGGATACTCACCGACCCGGCGACCGGCACCCCGATCGACGCGCGCTCGAAGAGCTACTACATCCCGGCGGATGTCCGCGCTCCGCTGACCGGGAAGTGGCAGTCATGTTCTGTGCCGGGGTGCACCCGTCGCGCCGAGACCTCGGAAATCGACCACATCATCCCGTTCGACCACGACGATCCCGTACGAGGCGGCCAGACGACGTTCGACAATCTCCACCCACTGTGTCGGACTCATCATCAGCTCAAGACCGACCGCAAGTTCTCCATCCGCACGACCGCAGCTGGGGCCGTGGAGTATGCCTTCGCTCATGATGTCGTCACGACAATTCACCCGCCGGATAACCCGATCAACGCCGAGCACGCATGGCAGGTGGAGAACTATGACCAATTGCCGGACCGGCTGGCGGTCGACGAAGAGCCCGCCCCCGAAGCAGGGGACCGGTGCGACTTCGACGACCTGTCCGGCTTCGGTGGCTGGGCGGGTGGCGGTAGGGTCACCCCGTTCGAGGCTGACTCTGCCTGCACCGCGCGCACAGGTTCCCCGCCCAGCACTGATACCCCGCGCACGGGCGCCCCGCCCGGCACGGACACCTCGCGCAAGGACACCTCGCTCAGTATGGACAGCCCGCTCAGCACGGGCGCAGGGGATGAGTGGGCCGACCGCACGGACGGCGGCGAGGGATCGGTCCTGCGTTACACCTCGGAGACCGGCACTGCTTCGGAGACCGACACTGGGGCGACCGCCGGCGGAGACCGGCGAAGTTCGAAGGCTCGCCGGTCACGGGAAGCGCAGGAGTCGATCTGGACCGTGAGCTGGGATCCGGAGAACCCGCCGCCGTTCTGACCCACCCCGCGCTGTTACGACCGACCCCGCGCCGAGGTTCTGGCAGGGACAGGGATCAGCCCTTGTCTTCCTCCTCGATCAGCCGACGCACGTCATCCTGAGTCTTGACCTCGCCCTTCTTCGCCGCCTCGATGACCTTCTCGTGCTGTGCATCGGTGACGACCGGAATCTCTTCACCGTTGCAATCGACGATCTTGCCGTCCTTGACGGTGTCGCCCTCGGTGAGGATGGCCTCGTTGTCGATCAGCCGCTGCAGCTCCTCCTGGCGGATGACCCGTCCGGTGCCCGCCACGAAGACCGACCGATCCGTTCGATCCTTCGACTTCACACCGATGTGGTTGAAGACGAGGTTGAGCAGCACCGCCATGAGCGTCGCCGAGGAGATTCCCGAGTGCAGGATGATGCCGACCCACGAGGGGAAGGAAGTGTAGAAATCGGGCTCGACGACCGGGATGATTCCGAAGGCCAGGGACACTGCGACGATGATCATATTGAGGTTGCCCTCATAATCGACCTTCGCGAGAGTGCGGATGCCTGAAGCGGCGACCGTGCCGAAGAGGACGATGCCAGCGCCGCCGAGCACCGGGGTCGGCACCGCCGCGACAACTCCGCCCATCACCGGCAACAGGCCGAGGATGACGAGGATGGCACCACCGGCGGTGACCACGAAACGCGACTTCACACCGGTGATCGCCACCAGCCCGACATTCTGAGCGAACGCCGACTGAGTGAAGGAGTTGAAGACCGGCGACACCGCCGAAGACAGCATGTCGGCACGCAGACCCGAGGCGATGCGCTTCGAGTCGACCTTGGTCCGCACGATCTCGCCGACCGCGATGATATCCGCGGTCGTCTCGGCGAACGTGACGATGACGACGATGAACATCGAGATGATCGCGGCGGCCGAAAATGTTGGCATACCAAACGCGAAAGGCTGCGGGAAGGCAAAGATTCCGCGATCGAGCACGTGTGAGAAGTCGGCCCACCCGAAGATGAGGCAGCCGATGGTGCCGAGAACGATCGCCAACAGGATCGACAGGCGCGAGACCATCGCCACCGGGATGCGGCTGAGGACGAGCACGATGGCCAAGGTGACCACTGCGATGAGGATATTGCGCATGCTGCCGTAATCGGCGGCCTCCGCGTCACCGCCCATCGCCCAGCCCGCGGCCACGGGCATGAGCGACAGACCGATCGTCGTGATGACCGTGCCGGTCACCACCGGCGGGAAGAACTTCACGATGAGCGCGAAGGCGGGTGCGACGACGAGGCCGATCACCGAGGCGACCAGGACCGAACCGAACACCGCGGGCAGACCGTCGCCACCCGCGAGGATCGACGTCATCGTGGCCACACCGGCGAACGAAACGCCCTGGACCAGCGGCAGCTGGGAGCCGAAGAAGGGCACGCCCACCGACTGCAGGATCGTCGCCAGACCGCCCATGAACAGGCACGAAGCGATGAGCACGCTGATGCCGTTGCCATCGAGGCCGGCGGCGTTTCCGATGATGAGCGGAACAGCGATGATTCCGCCGTACATGGTCAGCACATGCTGCAGGCCGTAGGCGAAGGAGCTGCCGACCGGAAGCCGTTCGTCCTCGGGACGATGCGACTGGGATTTGGCCGCCGATGCGCGGCCATTCTTAGGTGAGTGTTGGGATACCGACATCTATCTCTCCGTTGAGTTGTCCTCGAACGCTTACTGCTCCGCCCCGCGCCGAACCGATTGGTATTCCAGTTTCTGGACGGCAAGGTCGGTGTGGAGCTCCACTGTGACCGAGGAATCGGTTTCAGAATTCCGAAGTGCGAAACAAGATTTCCTTATCGCAAAACTCTAAAGGAATACCATTCGACGCGCAATACGTTTTCGTGACGTGCGGCACATGCTAGAGTCTCGCTCGTCGGTGTATTCGTCAAACGGCAACCTACTGATCGTTCGCTCAGTTCGGTGGCTCCGGATCATCGTACAGGCGAGTCGAACGGTCCGCACAGCCGGGTCGTTCGGACTCTCTGCACGATCGGGTCACAGCGCTGATGCGTCTGATCGTGGGTTCGGACGGCGCAGATGAACCGTGAGATCGGTATCTGCGGGCCAGTGATCGAGAGATCGGAGGGCCGAGACATCGGACGGCGGAGCAGCAGACGCCGGAAAACCTGAGCTGGTGGCGTCGACCCCCAGCGTTGTCGTCACTCATCACGGGCCATGCAGTGAGAACCGCAGGCCGAGCTTCGAGCTCCGAAAGGCGACGACATGACAGGCGATATGACACACGACATGACAGGCAGCGAGCGCGCGAACGCCGGTGGCCACACCGGAGACCCGACAGCGCGACTGTGGCTGCGCGATCCCTTGGCCGTCCACCTCGGTGCCGGTGTCGATCCTGATCGAGCGGCCCGCGGCATCGTCATCGACCGGTCCACGGGCACCATCGTCGAACTCGTGCCCGCCGGTGGGGAGCCGAGCGGTGGTGAGCCCAGCGATGCGGCTGGCTTCCGCGGCGAGGTCATCGACGCCTCCGCACACGTCATCACACCCGGGCTCATCAACACCCACCACCACTTCTACCAAACGCTGACCCGCGCCTGGGCGCCCGTGGCGGATCTGCCCCTCTTCGGATGGCTGCAGAACCTCTATCCGGTGTGGGCCCGGCTGACCCCGCGCGCCCTCGAACTCGCCACGACCGTGGCCATGGCAGAGCTCCTCGAATCCGGATGCACGACCGCCGCCGACCACCACTACCTGTTCCCGACGGGCATGGACGACGCCATCGACGTCCAAGTCGACGTCGTCCGCAGGCTCGGCATGCGCGCCATGCTCACCCGCGGCTCGATGTCACGGGGGGAGAAGGACGGCGGACTGCCGCCGCAGCAGACCGTCCAAGACGCCGAGGTGATCCTCGCCGACTCCCGCCGCCTCGTCGAGAGCTACCACGAACGCGGCGACGGAGCGCAGATCCAGATCGCCTTCGCCCCCTGCTCCCCGTTCTCCGTGACCACCGAACTCATGCGCGAGTCCGCGACTCTGGCCGCCGAACTCGACGTCCGCCTCCACACCCATCTGGCCGAGACCATCGACGAAGAGGACTTCTGCCGCGAGACCTTCGGCATGCGCACCGTCGACTACCTCGAATCCGTGGGCTGGCTCGGCGATCGGGCCTGGCTGGCCCACGGAGTGCACTTCGACGAGGAGGAGATCCGCCGCCTCGGCGCCGCCGGGGCTTCCGTCGCCCACTGCCCGACCTCGAACATGCGCCTGGCCTCGGGCATCGCCCGCGCCGTCGAACTCGAAGACGCCGGCGTCAACGTCGGCCTCGGCGTCGACGGATCCGCCTCGAACGATGCCTCGAACCTCATCCGCGAAGTCCGGCAGGCCCTCTACGTCCAACGTCTGCGCTACGGCACCGAGGCGGTCACCTGCGACCGGGCCCTCGACTGGGCGACGAAGGGCTCGGCTGCTGCGCTCGGTCGCGGAGACATCGGGACCATCGAGGTGGGCAGGCGGGCCGATCTCGCGATGTTCCGCCTCGACGGGCTGGCGTTCTCCGGATCTCACGACCCGATCCCCGCGCTCGTCCTCTGCGGAGCGGAGAAGGCCGACCGGGTGATGGTCGACGGCCGGTGGCGAGTCATCGACGGCAACGCCATCGGCGCCGACGGGGTCGAACTCGACAAAGCGGCCCTCATCGCCGCACATCGGCAGGAAGCGCACCGCCTCGTGGCGGGCTGATCTGTCAGGTGGCGGCCGCCTCGGCGATCAGTCCTCGGGTCTGCGGAACACCTCGCGCAGGTGATCGCCGGTGAGGAAGTCGCCGACGCCGATCATGACGAGGCTGAACACGATCTGCTCGGTGATCATCCACACCGGATAGAGGCCGGGGATCGCGGCCATGACGAGGGTGATGACGGGGAAGATCTGCGTGAACAGGCGCAGCCGCTGATAGCCCCAGTAGAGGCCCTTCGTCGCTCGCCAGAAGAAGTAGAACAGCGTCGCGGTCATGCCGAGGACGACGACGGTGCGCATCCACACGGCGAAGGGCACCGGCTCGCCGGCACGGGCGATGATGATCGCATAGACCACGGCACCGAAGCCGAGGGCGAGCTCGAACGCGAGCAGCCAGGTGATCCAGGAGAAGGCGCGTTTCGTCTTCGGCTGCTCGAGGCCCTCGGGCGCCACGACGATGCCCGCCTTGCTGCCTCCGGCGATGCGATCGATCTTCGAGAATACGTTCTCCATAGCCATGCGCTCAGGCTAACCCGACGGATGCCCTGCGATGCGCCGATTCGAGCGTCGAGAGGGTGTGAGGACAAACATCAATCGAAAGTTGGATTCCGAGTTCAATCCTGCGGGTCAGGAAACCGCGCCCGCGAATTGATGAAGTGGAAGCATGAAGAAGATATTCAACGCAGCATTCACGTACATGATCATCGGAGTCCTCGCCGGACTGTTCTACCGCGAGTTCACCAAGGCCAACGACTTCCCCGAAGGCGAGTTCACCCAGCTCGCCGTCGTCCACACTCACCTGCTCACACTCGGGTTCATCGTCCTCCTCATCGTCCTCGCCCTGGACAAGGTGTTCGGTCTGTCGGGATCGAAGCTCTTCTCATGGTTCTTCGTCACCTACAACATCGGCGTCGTGCTCACCGCGGGCATGATGGTCTGGCACGGATCGCTGACCGTCCTCGGCGAAGAATCCAACGCTATGATCGCCGGCATCGCGGGACTCGGCCACATCGCGCTGTCCGTCAGCCTCGTCCTGTTCTTCCTCTCTCTGCGCAAGAAGGTCGTCGCCGACACGGCCGCGATCGGACACGCAGACACGGCGGCGATCGCGAACTGAGCCGATCCTCGCCCGTGCTGAGTGGGTGACAATGGTGCCATGAGCACTGTGAGGATCCTCGTCATCGAACACGAACACGGCACCGGACCCGAACGTTTCGGACGGTGGCTGGAAGACGCCGGCGCCGAGGTGGTCGTGACCCGGCCGTACCTCGGCGAGGTGATCCCCGCGGTCGGCTCCTTCGATGCCCTCATCGTCCTCGGCGGATCCGCCGGACCGCTCGAAGACGCTGAGAACCCGTGGTTCCCCGAGGTCAGGCGACTGCTGGAGCGCTCGATCGGCGGGGAGTTCCCGAGTCTGAACATCTGCCTCGGCGGGGAGATGCTCGCCGTCGCCGGTCGTGCCCCCATCACTCGGCGGGCGCACCCGCAGATCGGGATCTACGAACTTGCGGCCACCTCGGCGGGGAAATCGGACCCCGTGTTCGGGTCACTGTCCGAGAGTCGGTTGCCGGCCGTGCTCTTCCACCAGGAGGAGATGGCACTGCCCGACGGTGCGGAACTCCTCGTCACCGGATCGGACGCCCCGGTCCAAGCCTTCCGCCTCGGCGAATTCGCCTGGGGCACGCAGTTCCACCCGGAGACCGATGCCGGTCAGATCACCCGCTGGCTCGACGGCGAGGATCTCGCGCTGCCGACAGGGAAGACCGAGGATTCGATCATCGCCGAGGTCGCCGACCACGACGAGGAACTCAAACAGACCGGCCGGGCCCTGGCGCATTCGTTCGTCGCATTCCTCGCCGCTGAGCGACCCTGAATCCGCGTCGTCCGGCGCAAGCCCTGCCATCTTCATGAAGAAGCGAATTGTGAAAACCCTGTGAGCTGACCGCTTTTCCTGGGCGAAAGCTGACAGTCTCCTCTTCGGTTGTTAGGTTGATCACGGGTGCCGGTCCCGGACCAACCCTCCGGACGAAACGCAATCTCGCGCCCGCAGGTATGACTTCCATAACTGAACATCTCGCCCATTCCGCCCCCGCGGTGGACCTCAACGCCGCCGGAGTCGATGAGGCCATCGAATCCTTCCTCGGGCCCGCGGCACAGACCTTCAGCAACATCGTATTCTTCGAGCTGGAGATCGGCGATCTCGGCATCCCGCTCATCGTCGTGTGGCTCATGGCCGCCGCCGTCTTCCTCACCGTCTACCTGCGCTTCCAGCCGATCACCGGTCTGCGCTACTCCATCGGCATTATCCGCGGCCGGTTCACCCGCAAGACCGACCCGGGTGAGGTCTCGAGCTTCCAGGCCCTGGCCACCGAACTCTCGGGCACCGTGGGACTGGGCAACATCGCCGGTGTGGCCGTGGCGATCACGATCGGCGGGCCCGGTGCCGCCCTGTGGATCATCATCTTCGGCTTCTTCGCGATGACCGTGAAGATGGCCGAAGCCACCCTCGGTGTGAAGTACCGGCAGATCAACGACGACGGCAGCGTCTCCGGCGGTCCCATGTACTACCTGCGGGCAGGCATGGCCGAGATCGGCCGACCCAAGCTCGGCAAGTTCCTCGCCGTGTTCTATGCCCTGACGGCTGTGCTCGGCGTCATCGGCGCCGGCAACCTGTTCCAGGCGAACCAGGCTGCCGCGATCCTCGTCCAGGCCACCGGCGGCGACTCGAGCTTCTTCGCCGACAAACTCTGGCTCATCGGAGCGATCATCGCCGCACTCACCGCCCTGGTCATCCTCGGCGGGATCAAGAAGATCGGCCAGTGGACCTCGAAGCTGACCCCGCTCATGGCGATCCTCTACTTCGTGTCCGTCATCGTCATCCTCGTCCTCAACGCCGGTCAGATCCCGCACGCCTTCGGCCTCATGGTCACCGGTGCCTTCAGCCCCAGCGGCGTCGCAGGCGGCGCCGTGGGCGTCGCCATCGTCGGCATCCAGCGGGCCCTGTTCTCCAATGCCGCGGGCATCGGTTCGGCCGGTATGGCGCACGCAGCCTCGAAGACGACGAAGCCGGCGACCGAAGGCTTCGTGGCGATGTGGGAGCCGCTCATCGACTCCGTCATCATCTGCACCCTGACCTCGCTGGCGATCATCACCACCGGTCTCTACAGCGAAAGCACCGAGGACGGCATCGGCCTGACGGCCGAGGCCTTCGGCACGGTGTCGAGCTGGTTCCCGATCCTGCTCACCATCGCCGTCGTGCTCTTCGCGTTCTCGACGATCCTCGCCTACGGCTACTACGGCCAGCAGGCCCTGGGGTACCTCACCGGCAACTCGAAGAAGGCCGACAAGGCGTATCAGATCTTCTGGATCGTCGCCGTCATCATCGGCGCCTCGATGTCGCTGGACTCGGTCATCGCCTTCTCCGACGCGATCTTCTTCCTCATGGCCTTCCCCAACCTGCTCGGCATCTACTTCCTGGCCCGCATCCTCCGCCTCGAGGTCCTGCGGCTGCGCACGAAGATCGACGCGGGGGTCCTCCGAGAGGTCACCCCCGTGGAGCTGCAGGTCGGGATGGGCGATCACGAACCGACCCCGGAGCAGATCAGAGCCGCCGAGGCGGGACGCAGACGCAAGCGCGACAAGCTGCGTGAGGTCCGCGATACGCTGCGTCGGAAGAAGCAGGAACGCGAGAAGGCCGCGGACTGAGTCCGCGGCCTTCGGGCCTGACCGACCGTGCCCCACCCCGCTGGGTGTCAGGCAGGTCAGTCCGCGCGCTTGAGCTTCTGATCCGTGTTCGAGTAGGCGATCGAATCGGCGGTGGATCCGACGAGTCCCATCGTCACTCGCAGCAGGCCCGGTTCGACGTCATCCATGGGCGGAGGCGTCTCCGGGCCCAGGGTCAGTGACTTCCCGTCCTTCGTCGTCGCGGTGATCGAACCGATGTAGACCGAGACATCGCCCTTGAGCGTCATCGTGTCGGCCTTCGTCACCAGGCCGTGGTCCTCCTCCGGCGGGCGCACTGTGAGCGAGAAGCCGGTGATTTTGATCTCCTCGGCCTGGAGCTTCAGCGTCACGACGCTCCCGCCGTCGGCGGTGGGCACCGAGACGAACGAGATGCCCTTGAGTCCCTTGAACGACAGTCCCTCCGAACCCATGGCGGCCGGAGTGTCCGTGAAGATCGGTGCCTTCTCGTCCTGCTTCGCATGATCCGGAAACTCGCCGTTGGTCTCGTCTGTCGGCTCGTCGCTCGGCTCGTCGCTCGGCTCGTCGCTCGGTTCGTCGCTCGGTTCGTCATCCGGCTCATCGACACCCAGACCGCCGGGGTCCGTGGGCTCCGGTGAGGCCGGATCCGACGGCTCCTCGCTCGGTTCGTCCGTCGGCCCCGGCGATGTGGGTGCGGGGACCGTGGGATCCGAGGTCGGCGGATCCGTCGGCTTCAGCGGCATGCCCGGAGACATCGTTCCCGCGGGTGCGGGAGTCTTGTCCTTGGCGGAATCGTCGGAGTCATCGCACGTGCCCACGAGTGAGCACAGCGGAGACGAGTGGGCGGCGGTCATCGTTCCGGCCCCGATGGTGGTGGGGACGACGAGGGCAGCTGCCGCCAGTATGGCGGCCGTTCGGCGGCTGGGCGCACTCATGCAGTCTCCCCTTCTTCCTCGGCGGTTCCGGAGTCTCCCCTCCGGCCGGGCTTCGGTCCGCGCGGTCCCATCCAGGCGACGACGAGGATCGCCCCGATGGTCGACAGCAGCATCCCCAGAAGGTACCCGCCGAGGTTGACCCCGATGAGCGAGTAGACGGAGAGGATGAGCGCGATGATCCCGTAGAACACGTGATGCGTGGGCTTGAGGATCGCAAAGAGCGCGAGCACCACGATCGCGATCGGGATGACCGTCGCCTGGAGTCCCTCGATGCCGAACTGGATCTGCATGTTCCCGAGATCCAGCTGTCCTGAGAAGAACAGCTCGATTCCTCCGAGCACGGCCAGCACGCCGCCGATGAAGGGCCGCTGCCGACGCCACTGCTTGAATCCGCGGCGTTTCTTCGCGCCGTCGCTCATCTCGGCTCCTTCGCTCCTGTCAGCAGCCCTCGATTCCGATGCCGGACCGGCGAATTCCGCCGTCTCGACATCGGATTCGAGGTGGGCATTCTGCTCACCGGCGCGTCGACTCCGTCGGGACAGCGCGAGCAGGCTCGTCTTCTGCACGGTGGCGTCCTGGTCGGCTGCCTCCCGTTCATCGGTCGGCTGCCCGTCGGCTGTTGTCTCCCTCATCAGGAGCACGTCTCCGATCCGTCGGTGAGTTTCAGCGCCATGTCTTTGAGGGTGAACACCGAGGCGGTCGTGCTCCACGAGTCCTGCTTGAGGTCCTTGATGGAGATCGTGTCCGCGTCCTGAGCGAAGTCGCCCTTCGAACCCTTGGCCTTCGTGTTGACATCAGAGGCATCGACGCCGATGCGGATGTTCTCGAATTCCGCGTCGCCCTTGAGTCCCGTCATGCCGATCTGCAGGTCCTTCGCCGAGGCGGGGGTGCCCTTGCCGCCGGCCTTGATGAGCACGCCCACCTTGCCGATCGGGGTGTCGACGGCTGCCGACTGGCAGAGATTCTCGAGCGTGGCGTCCTTGATGTTCGCGGTGACGACCGGGTGCTTGCCGCCGTCGGCATCCTTGGCCACGCCGCTGTACTGCGAGAAGCCGGTGCCCTCGAGCTGCGACGAGGTGATCTTGAACTGTGTGCCCGAGACTGCGAATGAGACGGGCACGGCGCCCTGGGCGACTCCGCCCATGAGCATGGCCGACACGACGCCGGTGGGGACAGCAACCAGTGCGATGCGACCGGCATGGGATGCGACGAGCCTGCGGACGAGGCCGGAATTGCGGAACTTCATTGATCCTCCTAGGGCACCGGCGCCTGCGCCGGCATGAACTTTGTGACGTAAGTTACCACGGGGTGTTACTGGACAGTATCGTGCCCGAAACTTGTGCGTCAACAGGTTTCACATCTGTAATTTTCGCGACTTTCTGCGGGCCGTGCGAACCTGTCCGCGATGCAGTCGCCGCGCGGGAGTCCGCCTGCGGGTGCGGATGCCGACCGGCGACGGGTGCCCGTGTGGCATGAAAACCCTGGTCATGTCGCTGGCGGAGGAGTCGAGTCAGCGCACGGGGACATGGAGTCAGCGCACAGGGGCGTCGGGACCGAGCGGGATGCCCAGACCCCACCACAGGAAGAACAGGAGACTCCAGGTGATCGTCATGCACACGGCCAGCGGCAGGGTGTGCGAGGCGAGCGTGCCGATGCCGGCCTTCTTCTGATACTTCTGCATGAAGCCCAGCGCGAGGATGAAGTAGGGACTCATCGGGGTGATCGCCGTCGAACCGGAGTCGGCGATGCGGAAGATCGCCTGGCTCGTCTCCGGCGGAACTTCGAGGAGCATGAGCAGCGGAACGATGACCGGGGCCATGATCGCCCACATCGCCGAACCGGAGGTGATGAGCACATTGACGACGGAGAGCACGAGCAGAACGA
This sequence comes from Brevibacterium sp. FAM 27836, assembly GCF_051351055.1. Classification (NCBI taxonomy): domain Bacteria; kingdom Bacillati; phylum Actinomycetota; class Actinomycetes; order Micrococcales; family Brevibacteriaceae; genus Brevibacterium; species Brevibacterium sp. FAM 27836. The sequence continues at coordinate 1,742,433 of NZ_CP195711.1, read as the reverse complement.
GGACGAAGACCACCCAGGTCGGCAGGCCGAGTCCGATGAACAGCTCCGAGGTGGAGACCGAGACGAGCATGCCGATGTTCGTCCACTCGAAGTACTCGAGGAACTGCGCGATGGCGAAGAAGAGGACGAGGACTCCGGAGATCGACGCCAAGCCCTGACCCATGAGCTTCGGGACGTCGGACCAGGTCTCGATCGTGCCCTCGCGGAAGCCGTAGACGATGCCGCCGATGCCGAAGAGCAGGGCGATGAGGAAGGCGATGCCGGTGAGGAACGGGGACTCGCCGAAGGGGCCGTCGCCGCGCAGGGGAGCCCCCTCGGGGACGACGAGGACGACGATGGCGATGACCGCCGCGCTGACGGCGAACATGGCCAGACGCAGAGCCGAGCGCTCTTTGTCGGAGATGACGAGGTCTTCGAATTCGGCATCCTCGTCGGCATCGAGGTTGTCGCGCTTCATGAGCACGAGTTCGGTGACGATGGTGATGACGACGGCCAGCAGGATGGAGCTGGTGATGTTGAAGTACCAGTTGCCGATCGGGGTGACGATGTAGTCGGGGTCGATGATGTTCGCCGCGGCCGTTGTGATGCCAGCGAAGATCGCGTCGTTGGGCGTCGGAATGGGGCTGGCGTCGTAGCCCGAGGCGATCGAGGTGTAGGCGACGATGACACCGAGGACGGGGGAGCGCCCCACCGCCTTGAACACCATCCCGCCGAGCGGGACGAGGATGACATAGGCCGCCGCCGAGGCGACATGCGAGATCGTGCCCATGAACGCGACCGTGAACACGATGAGCCCGGCAGGAACGCGGGCGATCGAGACCTTCATCGCCGTCGACAGCAGCCCCGTGCGCTCGGCCAGGGCGACCCCCATGATGACGACCATGATCGTGATGAGCGGTGGGAACGTCTCATAGGCCTCGAGTGCGGTGCTCACGGCCATGGCGATTCCCTTGCCGCTGAGCAGGTTGTTCACCGGGGTCCATTCCCCGGTTTCGGGATCCTCGACACCGGCACCGGCGAAGGAGAGGGCGAGGCTGAGTGCGGCGAGGATCCCCGCAAGGATCCAGAACAGCCAGAAGGGGTTCGGCAGCTTGTTGCCGACGACTTCGATGACGTTGAGGGCGCGGATGACGAACGGCAGCTTCTCCTGCGTCCGCTCGGTGGTGCTCGTTTCCATGTCGGTCTCCAGGGTCTCCAGGTGGATGGCGGAGGAGCGAAAAAGGGCATGACTCATCGCGGGCCCGTGAGCTCCATCGGTCTGAGAGGGCGGGTGGTCAGTGGTGGTGTCAGTTCATCTCGGCTGTCATGGGCGCAGCATGTCTCATAGGCGCAGCATGTCTCGGGAGTAGGCGACGAGTTTCGCGATGACTTCGCCGAGGAGGTCGCGACCGGCCTTGGCAGTGGCGGTTCGGGGGTCGCCGAGGACCCCGTTGTCGGCATATCGGTCGAAGGTGACTGCGCTCGCGGGGGTCTTCGTGCGGCTGAGCCGTGCGCGGTCGTCGAGCTCGTCGAGTCTCGTGGCCCCTGGCGCGAGCCGAGGGGAGTCGACGAGGCGGTCGTCGATGGCCAGGACCTGGGAAGTCTCGGACTCCCCGCAGTGTCCGCTGACCTCGGTGCGGGGCAGTGCGGCGGTGGTCTCGGTCGCCAGCGCGCTCACGGGGGAATGGGCGAAGACGAGGTTCGGATGGGAGTCGAGCAGCACCTGCTGGGCGACGCCGAGCGCGGCCTGATTGCCGCCGTGGCCGGTGATGACGAGGAGCTTGGCGAATCCCGAGTCGGCGAGCCGGGCCGCGATCGTGGTGACGATGTCGATGAAGGTCCGCGGGTCGAGGCTGATCGTGCCCGGGAGGAAGGTGTGGTGCGGGGAGACCCCGTAGTCGACGCTGGGGAGGACGAAGGCCCGGCCTGCCGGATCATCGGCCGCTGCCCTCGCGGCGAGTTCTTCGGCGACGGCGAGTGCGACATGTTCGGCGCGGATGCTGTCGGTGCTCAGCGGCAGCGCATCGCCGTGCTGTTCACAGGCGCCCACCGGGAGGATGAGGAGGCTGCCCTGCTCCTTGGCGACTTCGACTTCGAGCGAAGTGAGCTCCCCGTACCTGCGGATGTCCGGGCGGATCTCGCTCACCTGCTGTCTGGTCACTGTTCGGCCTCCTTGTTCGCCGCGTCGTCTGTCTGAGGATCATCGGCCCAGTCCGCGAGGACGACGGTCTTGATCGCCTCGAGGTGCTTGCGGGTGCGATGAGCGGCTTCGAATCCGTCGCCGCGCTTGATCGCGTCGAGGATGTCCGCATGCTCATCGTGGTCACGCAGCCGGTCGTAGGTGGTCCGCGCCGCCTGCTGAGTGCGCGAGTGGATCGCGAGCAGCGAGACGAGCATCTCGTGCAGGGCGCGGTTGCCCGAAGCCCGTGCGAGCTCGACGTGGAAGTGGCCTGCTGGGACCGCGGTCTCGACCTGCAGGGCATTGTCGAGGGCGGATTCCATCGAGGCGACCGCCTCGGCGCTCTGGATCTGGGCCGCCAGCTCGGCGATGCCCGGCTCGATTGCGACGCGGGCGTCGAGGAGCTCGATCGCCGCAGCGAGGTCGACGGGCACATAGTGCGGATTGTCGAGGATGCGGCGATTGATCGCCTCGCGCACATAGGTCCCCGAGCCGTGCATGAGCTCGACCGAGCCCGTGGCCTCGAGCCGACGCAGGGCTTCGCGGACCGTGGGCACGGTGACCTCGAAGCGTTCGGCCAGAACCTTCGCCGAGGGCAGTGTCTGGCCGGGCTGCAGGTTCTCGGCACGAATCGTCTGGACGATCTCACGGGTGAGTCGTTCGACGAGTCCGATGGATGGTGTCATGCCACTCTCCTTCAAGTGTTTAAGTCATCTAATCACTTTGGTGCGGATGTGTCAACGGTCACGTGTCGGTCCCGCGTGGTTCTCGAAGAACGCCCACAGGGTGTCGGTCGCCGAGAAGTGCTTCGTCACGTACCCGCCGCCGCTGTAGACCACCTCACCCGGCCAGACGTGGCCGCCGTCGGTGACCGAATAGAGCTCGACCTCGGCGCCCGAGCTCTTCCCTCTGGCGGTGGAGGTCCCAGCCGTGCAGTTCTTCCAGCTCGTGCGCAGCACATCCTCGCCCCTTTTGCGGCGCTTGTGATGTACCCGTGGGTGGGTGAACCCTCCCCTGACGCAAGAGCACGCCGTTCCCGCGATAGATTTCGTAGCGACAAAACAAACGGAATCACAGACACGGAGAACGGCGTGCACAACACCACCCTATGGCGCAATTTGCTCGGAGTCGAGAAGACCACGATCATCGACGACGTCACTTTCGATGAAGATACCGAGACCGTCATCGCCGACGTCCGTCTCAACGCACGGACCCGACCTCGCTGCGGCAAGTGCCACAAACCCGCACCCCTGTACGACGGCGGCGACGGTCCTCGCCGCTGGCGGTCCCTGGATCTCGGTACGATCCCGGTCTACCTCGATGCTCAAGCACCACGCGTGCAGTGTCGCGAACACGCGGTCACTGTCGCGAAAGTGCCCTGGGCCCGCCATGACAGTGGCCACACGCACACCTTCGATCAGCAAGTCGCCTGGCTGGCCACCGCGTGTTCGAAGTCCGCGGTTGTTGAGCTGATGCGTATCGCCTGGCGCACAGTCGGGGCAATCATCTCCCGGGTATGGGACGACACCGCTGGCCGGGTCGACCTGTTTGCCGATCTGGAGCGGATCGGCATTGACGAGGTCAGCTATAAGAAGGGCCACAAGTACCTCACCGTCGTTGTCGATCACGGTACTGGTCGTCTGGTGTGGGCCAAGTCGGGAAAGACGAAAGCGACCCTGCGCAGCTTCTTCGATCAGTTAGAGGCCTCCCAGGGTGGTCGGTGCGCTCAGATCACGCACGTGAGCGCGGACGGGGCGGACTGGATTCAGGATGTGGTGGCCGAGAAGTGTCCGGACGTGATCGTCTGCGCCGACCCGTTTCATGTGGTCAAGTGGGCCACTGATGCCCTGGACGAAGTGCGTCGAGGTGCGTGGAACGAGGCCCGGGCCCGGGCCGGCAAAGAACCCGTCCGGGGCCCGGGCAGGCCCGCTGTGGACGCCCCGGAGACGGGTAAGGAGCGAGCGAAGAAGATCAAGAACTCTCGGTACGCGTTGTGGAAGAACCCCGAGGACCTCACTGAGAAGCAGACGACGAAGCTGGCGTGGCTGGCCCAGACCGATCCCCGGCTGCATCGAGCGTATTTGCTCAAGGAAGGGCTGCGGACGGTGTTCCAGATGGAGTATGCCGAGGCGAAGATCGGCCTGGAGCGGTGGTTGGCGTGGGCGGCCCGGTCCCGGATCCACGTGATGGTTGAGTTGGGGCGAAAGATCCGCAGGCATCAAGTCCGGATCCTGGCTGCCATCGAGCACGGGTTGTCCAACGGCAGGATCGAGTCGGTGAATACTAAGATCCGGTTGCTGACTCGAGTGGCATTCGGGTTCCGATCACCGGAGGCATTGATCGCGTTGGCGATGCTCAACCTCGGCGGTCACAAACCCGTCCTCCCAGGCCGTAGATGACCCACGGGTCCATCAGGAGAGCCCCTTTTGCCGACCCTGCGCTCGGTCGTGGCCGTGCAGTCCGAAGCCTCGGCCCAGGGCTCGATCCAGTCGCGCACGCCCGGATAGGTCTCGCCCTGGCGCTCGCCCCCGTCGTAGTGCATCGTCGCGTCGCCGGTGCCGTGGATGGCGAGCATCGGCGTCGGCTCCGAGTAGTCGCAGCCGTTCGTCGACTGCGGATAGTAGGCCCCGGCGACGATGCCGAAGGCCGAGAACCGGTCGCGCAGATGGCAGGCGAGCACCGAGACGAAGCCGCCTCCGTTGGACTTGCCGGTGGCATAGACGCGATTGAGGTCGATGCAGTGCTCGTCCTCGATCGAATCGAGCAGATCGGAGACGAAGCGGACATCGTCGGCACCGCTGGCATAGGGGGCACCCTGCCAGGAGCGTTTGCCGTCGTCGAGTGCACCATCGGGGAAGACGGTGACGGCGGGGAGGGTGGGCAGGCCCGTGTAGTTCTGGAGCTCGGCTCCGTCCGATCCGTTGCCGTGGAAGCCGAGGATCAGCGGCATCGGCGTCGACTCCTCGTAGTCGCGGGGGATGTTGATCCGATAGGTCCGATCCTCGCCCGCCGAGGTGATCGTCCGTTCGTCATTGCCCGGAGTCTGCTCGCTCCCGCAGCCTGCGGACGGGGCGGCCTCCAGCGTCGGGGCGGCGGCCTCGGCCGCCCTGCCCGGGCTCGTGGCAAGGGCCGGCCCCAGAGCCAGGAGACTCGAGGTGAGAACCACGGCGGATGCCGCTGCGAGGATGGCGGTCGGGGTGCGTCTCGTCGTCGATTGCATCGTGAGTCCTTTGATCGTCGGTGATCGTGAGCAGGACTCTAGCACAAGTCATAAAATGACTTAAGGACTTGCCGGTGACTCCGATCGTCGAGACTGCCGACCGGAGAGCGAAGCCCAGTTCTGCCTCGTGAGATCGACGGCGAGGCCGTGATCGCCGGCGCGGACGGCCGCGATGATTTCGGTGTGTTTCTCAGGCGAGGCCGAACCGGCGACCGAATCGAAGTGGAGGTACTCGGTGCGGCGCAGGGTGGCCGTGACGAGCTCGAGGTGATCGGCGATGAGCGGGTTGCCGCTGCGGGACAGGGCCACCTCGTGGAATTCGTCATCGGCGGTGATGGCTGCGTCGATGTCGGCGGTGTCGAGGGCCGCGCGCAGCCGCTCGTTCGCTCGCTCCATGGCGTCGAGGTCCGCGCCGGTGAGGTCCGCGACGGCGAGGTTCATGGCCAGGGCATGCAGCTCGGCGGCGATCTGACGTGCATGGACGATGGCCTCAGGATTCTCCGGCGCCACCCGGGTCATCCTCCCCGGTTGGGCCACAACAAGACCGGCCTGGGCCAGGCGCTGCAGGGCCTCGCGCACCGGAGTCCGCGAGACCTGCAGCCAGGCGCCGAGCTCCTGATCGCGCAGCTGCTCTCCGGGGGCCAGCTGCCCGCGGACGATCGCATCGCGGATCGACCGGTAGACGTCATCCCGCAGGAGAGTGCGCTGCGGGGAGGGCGAATGCGCGGGAATCGGCACCGGGGGTCCTTTCGTCGGCATCGGGATGGCGGTCGGCACCGGTCGTGGAAGTCTGGGATGCGGTGCCGACCTCATTGTAGACAGGCCCGAAATGCAATATATTGCATATCACTGGCCGCGATGTGCTGGTCGTCTCCGGCAGAGAGCAGGGATCGCGGTCGAACGATACGACGACGAAGGGGTCCCCATGGCCATCACCGATTTCGACCGCTATCCGCTCACCTTCGGGCCGAGCCCCGTGCATGAATTGGGCAGGCTCGGGGACCACCTCGGCGGGGCGAGGGTCTGGGCCAAACGGGAGGACGTCAACTCCGGACTCGCGTTCGGCGGAAACAAGACCCGCAAGCTCGAGTACATCGTTCCCGACATCCTCGCTTCGGGCGCGGACACGCTCGTCTCGATCGGCGGTTACCAGTCCAACCACACGCGGCAGGTCGCGGCCGTCGCTGCCCATCTCGGCCTGAAGGCCCGTCTCGTCCAGGAGCGCTGGGTGGACTGGGAGGATCCGGGCAATGACACGGTCGGCAATATCGAACTCTCGCGCATCATGGGCGCCGACGTCCGCCTCGACTCGGCCGGATTCGACATTGGCATCCGCTCGAGCTGGGAGAATGCGCTCGCCGAGGTCGAAGCGGCCGGCGGCAGGCCCTATCCGATCCCGGCCGGGGCCTCCGAGCACAGGTTCGGCGGACTCGGCTTCGCGAACTGGGCCTATGAGGTCGCCGAGCAGGAGAAGGAGCTTGGGGTCTTCTTCGACACCATCGTCGTGTGCACCGTGACGGGCTCGACCCATGCGGGCATGATCGCCGGGTTCGCGGCTCTCGAGGATGCCGGCGGGCGTCCCCGTCGGATCATCGGCATCGACGCCTCGGCGACCCTGGACAAGACCCGTGACCAGGTCCGGCGCATTGCGAACTCCACTGCCGAGCTCATCGGACTCGGTCGGAGGATTCGCGAGGACGAGATCGACATCCGCTCCGGCTGGGCCGGGCCGGCCTACGGCATCCCCGACGAGTCGACCGTCGACGCGATCCGCACGACCGCTCAGCTCGAAGGCGTCATCCTCGATCCCGTCTACGAGGGCAAATCGATGGCCGGGCTGCTCGATCTCGTCGGTCAGGGCGGCATCGACAGGGACTCCACGGTCCTCTACGCCCACCTCGGCGGTCAGCTCGCGCTCAACGCCTACAGCTCGATCTTCTGAGCCCGGCGTCTGAGTCCGGGTCGGCTCAGGAGTCGCCGTGTTCTCCCAGAACATTCATCGGGTACAGTCAGGAACTGTTCTCTGCAATGATCTGGGTCACGTCGCGCGCCGACGTTGGAAAGTGAAGTGACATCATGGGTGCTGCCGCCGAATTCTTCGATACGATCAGCGGATTCGTCTGGGGTCCGTTCCTACTCATCCCGCTGCTGCTGGGCACGGGCCTGTACCTGACGTTCCGCCTCGGCGGGCTGCAATTCACGAAGCTGCTGCCGGCCCTGAGTCTGGGCATTCTCAAGCGCAAGGACGCCGGATCCGAGGGTGACATCTCGCAGTTCCAGGCGCTGACGACGGCGCTGGCGGCCACGGTCGGCACCGGCAACATCGTCGGCGTGGCCACTGCCATCGGCATCGGCGGTCCCGGTGCCCTGTTCTGGATGTGGATGACCGGCCTGCTGGGCATGGTCACGAAGTATGCGGAGGGCTTCCTCGCGGTGCGCTTCCGCGGAACCGATGAGGCCGGGGAGAAGTCCGGTGGCCCGCAGTACTACCTCGAACGCGGCATCAAAGGTCCTCTCGGCAAGGTCCTCGGCCTGATGTTCGCCGTCTTCGCCGTCCTCGCCTGCTTCGGGATCGGCAATATGACGCAGGGCAACTCGATCGCGGCGAATGTCGAGTCGAGCTGGTCGGTTCCCACCTGGATCACCGGCGCTGTGCTCACGGTCCTCACGCTCGTCGTCCTCGTCGGCGGCATCAAGTCCATCGGACGGGTCACGGCCGGCCTGGTGCCGATCATGATCGTCTTCTACGTCCTCAGCGCCATCTACATCCTCATCGCGAACATCGACGCCCTGCCCTCTGCCTTCGCCCAGATCTTCACCGAGGCCTTCACCGGCACTTCGGCCGTCGGCGGATTCGCGGGCTCGGCGATCATCGTCGTCGTGCAGATGGGCGTGGCCCGTGGTCTGTTCTCGAACGAATCGGGACTCGGTTCGGCACCGATCGCCGCAGCCGCGGCAAAAACCTCGCATCCGGTGCGTCAGGGGCTCGTGTCGATGACGCAGACCTTCATCGACACGATCATCGTCGTCAGCTTCACCGGTCTGACGATCATCGCCACCGGGACCTGGAACGAAGTCGATCCGGAGACAGGGGAACAGATCAGTGCGGCGCTCATGACGGGCGAGGCCTTCTCCCACGGTCTGCCCGGTCATTGGGGCCACTGGGTCGTGACGCTGGGCATCGTCCTCTTCGCGTTCTCGACGCTGCTCGGCTGGTCCTACTACGGCGATCGCAATGTCGAACGCCTCGTCGGCCGGCGCGGAGTGCTGCCGTTCCGGATCTTCTTCTCTCTCGTCGTGTTCGTCGGTTGCACCACCGAACTCGAGCCGATCTGGAACTTCTCGGATGTGATGAACGGTCTCATGGCCCTGCCGAACCTGCTTGGCATCCTCATCCTCTCCGGACTCATCGCCCGGGAGACGAAGCACTACCTCAAGCACGATCCGCAGCTGAAGGCGGACAAGGACACGATCGAATCGTTCATGATCGATCAGCCCGGTTGGGCCGACTGGAAGGCCGGAGACGTGATCGGCTCCTCGCGCAGGTTCGACTGATTCCCTCACCGAGGCGGCCGTCCCCAGTATGGGGGCGGCCGTTTCGCTGTTGCGGTGCGTTCCCTTCGCTGAGGCGGCAGTCCCTTTGGGGTGGTTGCCCCTTGCAGGCGGCTGCCCCTTGGGAGGTGGCTGTGTTCTGCACTCACGGCATGCGGATTTCGTTGAAGCGTATTCGGAATCCGCACTCCCTCGGTGGCGGGTCGGTGATCGATCCAGGACTGAGGATTCCCCCAGGTTCCGGCACTTGTTGCGCGGGTCACGTGTTGATAGCGTGTGAGACAGGCATACGCAATCCGTCGATTCCGACGGCGAAGAGGTATGCGATTGCTTAGCCGGCGCCAACAGGCGCCCACGTCAAAGGAGTCTGGAATGAGCAATGTAGGAAGCGCCGCAGGCGGCTACCGCGTCGAGAACCCGGCCACCGGTGAAGTCGTCGAGAAGTTCGACAACGCGACCGACGAGGAGATCCAGCAGGTCCTCGAGTCCGCGCACAAGGGGTTCCAGGCCTGGCGGGACAAGACCATCGAGGAGCGCGCTGCCGTCGTCAACAAGGTCGCAGCCCTGTTCGGTGAGCACAAGGCCGAGCTCGCGAAGATCATCGCCGAGGAGATGGGCAAGCCCACCGCCGAAGGTGAGGAAGAGGCCGAGTTCTGCGAGGCGATCTTCAACTACTACGCCGACAACGGACCGAAGTTCGCCGCCGATGAGCCGATCGAATCGATGTCCGGAGGCAAGGCGTTCATCCAGCGCCGCCCGGTCGGTGCCCTGCTGGGCATCATGCCGTGGAACTTCCCGTACTACCAGGTGGCTCGCTTCGCCGCGCCGAACCTCGTGCTCGGCAACACGATCATCCTCAAGCATGCGGAGATCTGCCCCCGCTCCTCGGCGAAGATCGCCGAGCTCATGAAGGAAGCCGGCGTCCCCGAGGGCGTGTACAACAACATCTACGCCACGCACGAGCAGATCGAGACGATCATCGCCGATGACCGCGTCGAAGGCGTGTCCCTGACCGGTTCCGAACGCGCCGGCTCGGCCGTGGCCGCCACGGCGGGCAAGCATCTGAAGAAGGCCGTGCTCGAGCTCGGCGGCTCCGACCCCTACATCATCCTCGACACCGATGACATGAACGAGGCCGTCGACACCGCTTGGGGCACTCGCCTCTACAACACCGGCCAGGTGTGCAATGCGAACAAGCGGATGATCGTTATGGACGACATCTACGACGACTTCGTGTCCGGACTGACCGAACGTGCCCAGTCCTGGGAGAAGGGCACCCCCGCCGAGGCGGGCGACGGCAAGTACTCGCCTCTGTCCTCTCGGGGCGCGGCCGAGAACCTGCGCAAGCAGCTCGATCGGGCGGTCGAACAGGGAGCGAACCTCGTCGGCGGTGAACTCGCCACCGATGGTTCGGCCTATGTCACTCCGGCCGTGCTCACCGGAGTCACCTCGGAGATGGACGCCTACCGCGAGGAGCTCTTCGGACCTGTGGCCACCGTCTACAAGGTCAGCAGCGATGATGAGGCCCTCGAGCTGGCCAATGATTCGCGCTTCGGCCTCGGCGGTGCCGTGTTCGCGAAGGATCCCGAGCGTGCCGCGAAGCTCGCTCAGCGTCTCGACGTCGGCATGTCCAACGTCAACACCCCGGCCGGCGAAGGCGCGGAGATCCCGTTCGGCGGAACCAAGCGGTCGGGCTTCGGTCGCGAGCTCGGCCCCTACGGCATGGACGAGTTCGTCAACAAGCGCATGTACTACGTGGCTGACTGATACTCGACCTGCGCACCGTCGATAAACGGGTTGGGCGTCGAGAAACGTGTGAACGCACGGGTGTCTCGACGCTCAGCCCGTTTTTCGCTGTCTTGCGGCGGGGCGCTCAGCTGGGGAACTCAGCTCTCGAAGGTCCACTGCGCATCGACATCAGGGTCCGATCCCGCGATCGTCGACACCTCACTGGGGTCGAGGCCGTTCTCGGCGAACCAGCGGCGCGCCGCCTTCTCTGCGATGCCCTCGGACTGCTCGACGAGGAAGCGGCCGCTGTCGGTGAGGGAGAACGCACCCGATTCCGAGCGTGAGAGCCAACCGAGTTTGACCAGAGGCAGACTGGCACGCACTGCCTGTGAAAGCGTCTCGCCCATCGCCTCGGCGAGGTCCTCCCGGCCCAGCCCCTGTGGCCGGGCATCGATGAGGCGCAGTCGGCGAAGGTCGTCCAGGCTGAGCCCCACCCGCGAGAGCGCCGCGCCGACCGTCGTGTCCAAAGAGCTCTTCGCCCAGGCCAGAGTCAATGCGGCCTCGAGGTTCGGCACGGAAGCGCAGTCGGCGGCTTCGTCTGTGCTCATGACCGTGTCCTCGGCCGCACCTTGACCTCTTCGAGGCACACCGCTGAGACACTCACGACCCTGCCGACGAGGCCGCGTGCGGCGAGGTCGGCATCGGAGAGCTCCTCGGCTCGGATGCTCGCCAGCGTTTCGGCGTCATCGCGGTCCGCCTCGTCGCTGGTGACCAGAAATCGGTGCTGATAGTTCACGAGCTCGGGCGTGTAGAGGAACGTGCCCTCGGGGGAGAAGCGCGCGGAGAGCATGTCGTGATCGTCCTGTGCCGCACGGAGGCTGCGGCGCTGCTCCTCGTCGAGTGCGGCGAAGCGCCCGTGGACGGTGATGCGAAAATTCCAGGTCATTGTGGGGCCTCTTCGGCTCGGGTGGCGTGGTCGAACAGGGTGATGATCTCGTGCGCTTCGATGCTGGGATGGGTGGGCACTGCCGTGTCGAGGACGGAACGCAGAGCCAGGGCCATCGTGGCGGGATCGAAGCTGCGCATCTCGCCTCGGCGCTGGCCGTCCTCGAAGAGCGCCACGAGGTCGGCGATGGAATCGGCGGAGCGCTCGCCGTAGGACTGCGCCGGGGCAGCGGGCCGGCTGAGGTAGCCCACTGCTGCGATGATGGCTGCGGCCCGAGCCGGTTCGCGGCGACAGTAGTCGATGTGTGTGGAGATATAGGCCGCGAGCCGGTCGTTCGCAGACCCGGCCGAGCTCAGGGCCCGGTCGAGCTCGGGCCCGAGATCCTCGACGACGAACTGCACGACCGCCGCGGCGAGCTCGTCCTTGTCGGAGAAGTTCCCATGGACCGCCCCGCGGCTGAACCCGGCGGTCTCCGCGACCGCGATGAGCGAGGTGCCGCGCACCCCGTGCTCGGCGAAGAGTCCGGCGGCCGATTCGATGAGGCGTCGACGGGTGAGCTCCTGGCTCTCGCGGCGCGTCAATCGGGGTGTGGAGGGGGCAGTCATGATTTCAGAATACACTGAAGTATCCGAATACTCGAAAGTATCTCAGTGGCAGGGCTGCGGTGAGGGGGCGTCGGCCACGTTGTACTGTGGGAACGGCCGACATGGTGCGCCGGTGTGCCGCCGAACGCTCCGATGGAATGCCATGAACTCTGGAGGTCAGAATTGCCGATCACCTCGACGATCCTCGACGTGGCACTCGAACGCCCCGATCAGCTCGCCCTCGCCGGGTCTGAGGCCCGACTGAGCTACGGGGAGCTCGTCGCTGACTCCCGTGTCGCGTTCGCCGTCGTCGACTCCCTCCACCGGGCGCAGACCGAACCGCCGCGGCCCGCCCCGGAGACCCAGGGAATTCCGATCACGGCCGTGAGCACCACCTCGGCGTTCTTCACCGCCCGCATCATCGCCGGTCTCGCCGGCTACCGCGCGGTCTCGGCGACCATCGATCCGCGGTGGCCGCTCGACCATCAGGTCGGAGTCATCCGCACGACAGGCATCGGCCTCGTCATCAGCGAATCGCCCACCCTCGCCGAGGCGCTCGCCGCCGCCGGCTGGACCGGGACCGTGATCACCCCGGCCGAATTCGCGACACGCGAGGCACAGGTCCGCAGCGCTGGCACCCCGGCTCCGGCCCCGACCGTCCGCGAGGCGAGCGAACCCTTCCTCATGCTCTTCTCCTCGGGCACGACGAGCAATCCCAAGGCCTTCATCAAGACCCGGCAGCAGTACCGGGACAATGTGGCCGTCTCCTCCGCTCACCTCGAACCGCTCCCCGAGGTGGCCACGCTCGCACCCGGCCCCGTGTCCTACAGCCTCACCCTCTATGCGGTCATCGAGTCGCTTGCCACCGGCGGCAGCGTCCACGTCGCCGACGACTTCGACCCCTTCACCATGGGGCCGCGCATCGCGGACGAAGCCATCACCCGCATCGTCGCCGTGCCCGCCGTGGTCAAGGCCCTCGCCGAGGCGGCCGGGCGTTCCCCCGACCGTTTCCACGGTCTCGACCTCCTCGTCACCGGGGGAGCGAACCTGCCCGCGAGCATCCGCGACCGTCTCGCCGAGGTCCTCCCCGAGGCCCGACTCATCAGCTACTACGGTGCCGCCGAGATCGGCTTCATCGGCGACAGCCGCGCCGGCGACGGCACCTGGATCACCGTCTACGACTCGATCGGGGCCGAGGTGCGCGGAGACGACGGGCAACCCCTGCCCGATGGAGAGATCGGCACCCTGTGGATCAGGGCCGCCGCGTGCTCCGACGGCTACGTCACCGGCACCACCGACGCGCAGCTCCAGGGCCCGGACGGATGGGCCAGCGTCGGCGACCAGGGACGCATCGAAGGCGGACTGCTCCAACTGGCCGGCCGTGCCGGGGATATCGCGATCACGGGAGGACACAAGGTGTCCCTGCCGGAAGTCGAGCGGGCGTTCGAGACGTGCCCCCGCCTCGGCGAGGCGTGCGCGATCGCGCTGCCCGACGACAGCCTCGGCAGCATCGTCGCCCTCGTCATCGAAACCGGGTCCGCCACCGGAGCCGGCCTTGCGCCGTCTGTCCCAGGCAAGGCCGCGCTGCTTGCTCACGCGCGTGCCCGCCTGGCCCCGCAGTTCGTGCCGCGTCGGTTCTACCTGATCGACCGACTGCCGCGGACCGTGGGCGGGAAGATCCGGCGCACGGAAGCCACCGAACTCATCACGAACGGACAGGGACAGCGACTGTGAACACCCCCACCACCCCACCGCGCCGAGTCGTCGTCACCGGACTCGGCGCCATCACCCCGAGCGGGCAGGACCCCGAATCCCTGTGGGAATCCGTCCGCACCGGAATCAGCGCCATCGACGTCCTCGCCGGTGAGCAGTTCGCGGACCTCGCGGTGCGCATCGGCGGACAGATCCGCGACTTCGACGCCGAGGCCATCCTGCCTCGAGCGCTCGCCCGCCGTCTCAGCCCCGTCCAGCACTGGGCCATCGCCGCCGCCGGCCAGGCCCTCCGCCAGGCCGGAATCGCCTCGGCCGCCGAGGAGCTGCCCTGGGACCGTGACCGCACCGCCGTCATCGCCGCCACCGGATCTGGGCCCGTCGATGCCATGCAGTCAGCGACCCGCGTCCTCGATTCCGGCGGCCCCCGCGCGGTGCCGCTGACTCTGGCCATCCACGGTGCGCCGGACTCGGCGGCCGCCCTCATCAGCCAGCGTTTCGATCTCCGCGGTCCCGGGCAAGGCGTGTCCGCGACCTGCGCATCCGGGGCGATCGGCCTGGGAGAGGCCATGCGACGCATCCGCCACGGCTACGCCGAGGCTGTGCTCGTCGTCGGGATGGAGGACTGCCTCGGCGCGGTCAATCTCGCCTCGAATGCGAACATGCGCGCCCTCGCCGCAGGCTTCGACGATGACCCGACCGCAGCGAGCCGGCCCTTCGACCGCGCCCGGAACGGGTTCGTCATGAGCCAGGGGGCGGCCGCGATCCTCCTCGAATCCGCCGACTCCGCCGCCGCACGCGGGGCCGAACCGCTCGCCGAACTCGCCGGGTTCGGCGCCGCCAGCGATGCCCACCACCCGACGAATCCGCATCCGGATGGGCGGGGAGCCGCCTCGGCGATGGTGCAGGCCTTGGCCGATGCCGGGCTGGAACCCGGCGACATCGACCACATCAACGCCCACGCCACGGGCACACCGGCCGGGGACCGGGCCGAACTCGCCGCCTTCGACGCGGTCCTCGGCGAGGACGGGCGAACGATCCCGATTTCGGCGACGAAATCATCGACGGGGCATCTGCTCGGCGCTTCGGGCGTGGTCGAAGCGATCATCGCGATCATGACGCTGCGCGATCAGGTGCTGCCGCCGACGCTCAACCTCTATGACCGCGAGTTCCCCGAATGGGACATCGTCGCAGGCCAGGCCCGTGAACTGAATGAAGACAAGACCCTCGCCGAGGCGGCCGCCACCACCGTGCTGTCGACTTCGTTCGGTTTCGGCGGCCACAACGGGGCGATCATCCTGAGCCGGAGTCTCGCCGCGGTGGGTGCGGCGCGCACGAATGAACACAGCTGAGAACAGAGGAGAGACGATGACCGACCGTGAGATGCGCGTTCGCGAACTGGCCGAGAAGCACCTGCCCGATGAGGCGCTCGAACGCTTCCGGCGGCGGGCCGATGTCTATGACCGCGAGAACCGGTTCTTCGATGAGGACCTTGAGGAGCTGAAGTCACTGGGTTACCTCACCCTGTTCGTCCCGCAGACCCACGGTGGACCCGGGCTGAGCCTGTTCGAGGTCTCCCGGCTGCAGCAGCGACTGGCCGCGGCGGCGCCGGGAACCGCGCTGGCGATCAACATGCACCTCATGTGCACGGGCGTGGTCAAGGCGATGAATGATCGCGGTGACGACTCGCTCAACTGGGTCTTCGACGAGGTCATGGCCGGTGAGATCTTCGCCTTCGGCATCTCCGAACCCTCGAACGACTGGGTGCTACAGGGCTCGACGACCGAGGCGGTGCCCACCGCGGACGGCGGGTTCGAACTCACCGGGGTGAAGATCTTCACGTCGCTGTCACCCGTGTGGACTCGGCTCATCGTCCATGGGGCCGTGGCCGCCGATGACGACGGCATCGCCGGACCCGATGCCGATGAACCGGCCGAGGGCGAACTCGTCTACGGCTTCATCGAACGTTCGGCGCCGGGGATCACCGTCTCCGATGACTGGGATGTGCTGGGCATGCGGGCCTCGCAGTCGCGGGCGACCATCCTCGACCAGGTGCCGATGAGGCCCGAGCGGGTCTCCCGGATCATCCCCGCCGGCAGACACCCCGACCTGCTCACCTTCGCCATCACGAGCAACTTCCAGCTGCTCATCGCCGCCGTCTATGCGGGAATCGCCGGCCGGGCACTGGAACTCGGTGCGGCCGGGCTCCACAAGCGGAAGTCCGCGAAGGCCGGCACCGCTTTCGCCGAGGTGCCCGAGGCCCGGACCCGCCTGGCCGACGCCCACCTCGACCTCATGCCGGTGACCGCGATGATCGATGCCTATGCGCGGGACTTCGATGACCTGGTCGATCACGGGGCAGGGTGGCCGCTGCGGCTCGTGGGTGCTCGCATCAAATCCGCCGAGGCGGCCCGACACTGCACGGAGACCGCGCTCATGTGCACGAGCGGCAGCGGATTCGGCAACAAGCACGAACTCTCCCGACTCTTCCGCGATGCCGCGGCCGGACTGTTCCACCCGCCGAGCGCCGATGCCGCCCGCCCCATGTACGCGGCGGCTCTGCTCGACGAGTAGGGAGGGAGCCGGCGGCTGTCCTTGTCGTCGCTCAGGTAGCGCGAAACTCGAAAAGAGCGCCGCCAGCGACGACTTTTTCGACGTTCGCGTTACCTGAGGGCGCCGCCCCCTCAGAGCTCCGGCAGGAGTGAGATCGGGTTCTCGATGCAGGCGGCGACGAAGGTGAGGAACTCGCTCGGTTCCTGACCGTCACAGGCCCGGTGATCGAAGACGAAGGACAGGTACATGACCTTGCGCACGGTCAGCTGTCCGTCGACGACCCAGGGACGTTCCTTGATCCGGCCGAGACCGAGCATGGCCACCTCGGGGAGGTTGATGATCGGGGCCGAACCGTCGACGCCGAACACACCGTAGTTGTTGAGCGTGAAGGTTCCGCCCGAGAGCTCAGTCGGATCGAACTTCCCTGTCGTCGCCTTGCCGACGGTCTCCGACACCGAATCGCGCAGCTGCCGCAGGCTCATCTCGCCCGCCCCGTGGACGACGGGAACCATGAGCCCGCGCGGAGTCTGCGCGGCCAGTCCGAGGTTGATGTCGCCGTGGGTGACGATCTCACCGGCGGCCGTGTCGATCGAGGAGTTGATGATCGGATACTTCTTCAGCCCGGCCACGACGAAGCGAGCGACGAGCGACAGCAGCGAATACTTCTCACCCGTTCTCGACTCGAGTGCGCGCTTCGTGTTGAGCAGCTCGGTGGCGTCGACGTCGAGCCAGATCGTCGCCTCGGGGATCTCCTGCCGCGACTTCGTGAGGCGTTCGGACACGACCTTCCGCAGCCCCGTGATCGGGGTGCGAGTGTCGCGGTCGGACCGATGGGAATTCGCTGCTGCGGCATCGCCGGCGAAGGCGGGCAACTTCGCCGCAGCGGCTGTTCGGGATGCGGAAGCGCTCGCCGAGGCGGCTCCCCGTTCCGTGCCCAGGTGCGGTTGGTTTGCCGGCGACGTCCCTGCGGGGACGTGGGCAGCGGCACCTGCCCCGGACCCGATCGCTGATTGCACATCGACCCTGGTCACGACCCCGCCTGGGCCGGTACCGGGCAGGTGCTTGGCGCTGATGCCGTGATCCTTCGCGAGCTTGCGCACGAGGGGAGAGGACACGGGGGAGACGTGGTTGTCCGCATCGCTCGCTGATTCGTCGGCGGCGGACACCGACGAGTCGACCGTGGAGGACGGTAACGAGCCATCAGCGCGTGCGGGCGCCTCTGTCGGCGGCTGCGTTGGAGCATCCGGGACGACGGTCGGAACGGCGGGAGCCGCAGTCGGTGCGGCGGTAGATGTCGCATCCGGTGTGGCCGCGTGCTTGCCGCCGAACGAGCGTTTCTTCGTCGACCTGGTCTTCGGCTCCGAAGTGCCGTAGCCGATGAGGTTCGCGCCGTTCGATTCGTCGGCGCCAGTCTCGCCGCCGTCGTCTCCGCCGTTTGCGTCGACTGCGCTCGTGCTCGCCACCGCGCTCTCGGAACCGCCGTCGGCTGTCGACTCAGCGCCCGCGCTCACCTCGGCCCCCGCCTCGGCGACGGTCAGCAGGGCCTGACCTGCACTGACGGTGTCCCCGGCGGCGGCGTGGAGGCTGACGATGCGTCCCGCGTAGGGGCAGGGGAGTTCGACGACGGACTTCGCGGACTCGACCTCGACGACCATCTGATCGACCTGGACCTCATCGCCGACGGCGACCTTCCAGGAGATCAGCTCGGCCTCGGTCAGCCCCTCGCCGAGGTCGGGGAGGATGAACTCGCGCGTGGCCGCGACGGAGCCGGCATCGCGACGCACAGAACTCGTCTCAGCACTCATCACAGCTCCCAATCCCACGATTCGAGTGCATCGAGCACGCGTTCGACCGTCGGCAAGTAGTACTCCTCCATCTTCGGTGAGGGATAGGGCACGTCGAACCCGGCGATCCGCAGGATCGGGGCCGACAGGTGCGTGAAATTGCGTTCGGTGAGGCGGGCGGCCACCTCGGCGCCGTATCCGCCGAACTGCGCGGCCTCATGGATGACCGCGGCCCGCGAGGTCTTGCGCACCGAGGCGGACACGGTCTCATCGTCGAAGGGCGACAGCGTGCGCAGGTCGATGACCTCGACGGACAGACCGTGCTCGGCACCGGCTTCCGCGGAATCGAGTGCGGTGCGCACGGTCGGACCATAGGCGAGGAGGGTGACATCGGTGCCCTCGCGGAGGACCTGAGCACGGTCCATTGCGGCCGTGGTCACAGGCAGGGAGAGGGTCTCCTTCATCCAGTACCGCGACTTCGGCTCCATGAACACGACCGGGTCATCGGAGGCGATCGACTCGCGCAGCAGAGAATACGCGTCCGCCGGATTCGAGGGCGTGACGACGGTCAGCCCCGGAGTCGAGGTCCAATACGCTTCGGAGGAATCCGAGTGGTGCTCGACGCCGCCGATGTCCCCGGCATAGGGAATGCGGATCGTGATCGGCAGGCTGACCTTGCCTTTCGTCCGGTTCCGCATCTTCGCCACATGGGACACGATCTGCTCGAATGCCGGGTAGGCGTAGGCGTCGAACTGCATCTCGACGACCGGGCGCATCCCGTTCATCGCCATGCCGATCGCCGTGCCGATGATCCCGGACTCCGCCAGCGGCGAGTCCCAGACCCGATTCGACCCGAATTCCGCGCGCAGTCCTTCCGTGACACGGAAGACCCCGCCGAGGCGGCCGACATCCTCACCGAAGATGAGCACGGTGTCGTCGGCGGCCAGACTGTCGCGCAGCGCCTGGTTGAGCGCCTTCGTCATCGTCACCGAGGACGGGGCGGACCCGACATTGCTCGCCGAGGCGGCCGTGGCGGTTTCGTCGTTCACCGCGGTCGGATCGGTGGTGGAATCGGTTCCCGTTTCAACGCTCATGCGTGCCCCGCCGCTGCGAGTTCGGCTTCGAGGACCTGCTGCTGCTCGGCCAGTGCGGTGCGCGGGCGAGCGTAGACGTGGGCGAAGAGTTCGCGCGGGTCGATCTCGGCCTCGGTGTTCATGGCATCGCGGACGGACGCGGCCAAGGTCTCGGCCGCCTCGGCGATCTCATCGACGCCGGCATCGTCGAGGGCACCGGTCTGACGCAGGTACTTCTCGAGACGATCGATGGGATCGAACTGCTTCCAGTGTTCGACCTCCTCGGCGTCGCGGTACTTCGTCGGGTCGTCGGAGTTCGTGTGCGATTCCATCCGGTAGGTCAGGGCCTCGATGAGGGTGGGGCCGTCGCCGTTCCGGCCGCGCTCAAGGGCGGCGGTGACAGCGGCGAACACAGCGGCGACATCGTTGCCGTCGACGCGCAGCCCGGGCATTCCGTAGCCGGCGGCCCGGTCGGCGAGCATCGTCGCGTTCGTCTGCTCCCGCAGCGGAGTCGAGATCGCATACTGGTTGTTCTGGAGGACGAAGACCGTCGGCGTCTGCCAGACGGAGGCGAAGTTGAGGGCCTCATGAGCATCGCCCTCGCTGCTGGCGCCGTCGCCGAGGAAGGTCAGAGTCGCAGCATCCGTTCCCTTGAGTTTCGCCGCCATGGCGAATCCCGTGGCATGCAGGGTCTGCGTCGCAAGAGGCGTCGCCGCAGGTGAGATGTGGTACTCGTGCGGGTCGAACCCGCAGTGCCAGTCGCCGCGGAAGGCCGCGAGGATCTCGGGCACGGGCACCCCACGGGTCAGCAGCGCTGCCGAGTCCCGGTAGGTGGGGAAGAGCCAATCGCCGGGGGCCAGCGCGGTGGTGGCCCCCACCTCGGCGGCCTCCTGACCTGCCGCGGAGGGATAGGTCGCGAGTCGACCCTGACGGGTCAGGTGCGTGACCTGTGCTTCGAACCGTCGGACGAGGACCATCTGCCGGTAAAGCCCGGTCAGGGTGCGATCGCTGGGAATGCGCAGCCCCTCGGTCGGGGTGTCGGTGAGCCGGCCATCTGCGCCGATGAAGCTGATCGGCTGCAGCTGGGGCAGTGAACGGCCTGTGGTGGGAACGTCAATGGTCATGCCCCCATGGTGACGTGAGCCGAGTCACGATTCCATGGCGTCACGCCAGGTGAGGACGGGCGGCCAAACGTGTCGCGAACTCGGGACGAAGGGGCCGGTTCCGGCAGGCCGAGTGGACATTTGGCTGGGCGGTCGGGGGTTCATTCACGCGGGCGCGCCGGTGCCACGGTCTTCAGATCTCACCCCAACGATAGCCGTGGGAGGTGAAGGCCTCGGCGATCGCAGCTTTCTTGCCTTCGACGGTTCCCTTGAAGGCCTGATGCCCGCCTTCGGTGACGACGACGAGTTTGCCCTCGGCGAAATATGCGGTCGAAAACGAGGCGCGGGAGATGCGCAGCGGGTGGTCGTCGTCTCGTCCGATGGTGATTCCGTGCTCGTCGATGCGCAGGGGAGTCGTCGAGGCGGCGATGACGAACGTGGCGATGAGCCCGAGCGCCCCGCCGATGATCGGACGGGCGATGACAACCCACGCCTGGTCGAACCGGCTGAGCTTCTCGATGACGTCTCCGAAGGGGATGGGGAATGTCGCGGCGATCGATCCGAGTGCGGGCAGGAAGAATCCGAGCGCCACGCCGATGCCGATGCAGACGAGGCCGATGACGACGACGTCGGTCCGACTGAGCGCGAACGTCGCAGCGGTGTGGGGCTGCTGGGCGGTGGGGTCGTTCTTCTGTCGGGGCTGGTCCATCACATGCTCAATCCTCGAAGGCCTTTGCGGTACTCCATGATACCAAAGTGGAACATGTGTGTTCCACAAGTAGACTGCTCTGTATCGTTCACCGAGTCAGGGAGGGGGTGTGCCGGTGCAGGGCATGCGTCGATTGGGCCAAGACGCCCTGGTCAGCGAGGCGCTGACCATTCTTGCCGAGAACCCGCAGGCGTCGATGATTGAGCTCTCGCAGTCGATCGGCGTCGGCCGCACCACTCTCTATCGGCATTTCGGTGATCGGGAGGCGCTCGTCGCCGCGGCGGCCCGGCTCGGTGCCCGGCGATTCGGTGAGGCTGTCATGAAGGCCCGGCCCGGCGACGGCGATGGATTGGCCGCGCTCGAGCGGATCTGCGCGGAGCTGTTCACGCTGCCCGATGTGCTCACCCTGCTCTTCGCCGACAACCCGATCATCACCGATGAGACCTTCGCCGAGGCGGCCACCGAGTCCCGTGCGGATGCAGAATCTGCGGGCGGTGGCGCGGAAGGTGCGGGTGACGATGCCGATCCGCTCGAAGCCGTCATCGCGAGGGGGCAGTCGGACGGCTCCATCGATGAGGGCGTGCCGATCGGATGGGCGGCGGCGTTCGTCTACCTCACTATCGGCTCCGGACACCTCTTCAGCGTGAGTGTCGGCGTCGACGATCCGACCGTGCGCGCCCAGTCCCTCGAGCTGACCATCAGGGCGGTGCGGAAGACCCTGGGGTCGCCCGGAGTGTGATCTCGGTAAAGACGCGGGGCCATGCCGGGTCGGTTCTGGGGCGGACGAGGTCTGGCTTGTTACCGTTATTGCTTCAGTTCATCCTCGGCAGGAGCAGTGCGTGTCTTCTTTCTTCGACAGTCCCGAATTCCACGGTATGGCAGCGGGCGGCAAAATCAGCCACAACCCCGGCATGGGCGATCGGATGATGCGGGAGTTGGCGCCGTTCCTCAAAGCTGAAGGCGTCGACATCGACGATCCGGATGCGGACTTCACCGAAGCCGAATTCCACGCAGCCATGGAAAGGGCACAGGTGGCGTACAACCGCCGTCTGTTCACTCCGGTCGGTGCCCATCGCGGACTGGCGGTGGGGAAGCTGCGGTCCTTCTCCCTTGCCTTCGCCGAGGGTGATACCAAGCGCGCCGAGGCTGTTGTGGCCTCCCTGCCCTCGGATCCTGAGGACTTCAATCCGAGCGTCGCACAGGTGACCGGGGTGGCGATGGGCCTGGTCGACGAATGGTTCACCGACGAGACCCACGGACCCAAACTGGGCGGAGTGATGGCGCCGAAGTGGCCGACGAAGAAGTCCCGTGCCGTGGCACGCGACATCCTGGCGCTGGCGCACAAGGGGCGCGTCGTCGACAGCCTCGACCGCCTCATCAACAGCAACAGCGGATTTCACGTCCTCGAAGGGTCCATGCTCGCCGTGGCCGCCGTGGTCGTGCGCCTGACCAAGCGAAACAAGGTTTCGGCGCAGGACGTCGTCGACGAACTCATGCCCCTCGACGGTTATCCGGAACCGGTCGCCGGCACCTACAGCCCCACCGACCGAGTGATCCAGGATGGTCAGGAAGCTCAGGACGGCCCCGCTGTGGAGCAGGACCTGCCCGAGTGGCTCGGCGGATCGAACGCTGCCGATAATGCAGCCGGTGCTGCCGCTGACCCGCGGGACATCGATGAGCGAATGGACGAGGTCGAAAAGACCGTCTACGAGATGCCGCTCTACCAGCGCTTCCGCGACTGGCTGGCCGAGGCCTACGACGACGGCGATGAAGACTCAGAGGTCTTCGACATCGCCCACCTCCTGTTCTGCATCGCCGTATCCTCCCGCGCAGATATCGACGAGCCGGAGGGAATCGACGACCTCCTCGACGTCCTTGAAAGCTTCGCCGTCGACGGACAGGAGGGCGCCGAGAATGCCGACGGCGAATCGCCTTCGACGGTGATCTTCCTCGACAGCCTCGAAGCTCTCGACAACTATCTCCGCTTCCGCATGGACACCGACGAGACCCCCGAACGCTGGAACGCCGCTCGCGCCCGAGCCGAGGCCGCGAGCATGCGCACCGACCCGCTACCCTCGGCCCTGATGGCCGCCGTCGAAGCCAATGCACTGAGCGAGGAGCAGCTCGCGCAGCCCATGACGCAGAACCGCCTCGTCACCGGCATCGCCGGAATCCTCGAGTGGATCGGCGACTCCCGACAGGTGACCGGAACGGGACGGGTGAAGCGAGCGGATATCGCCGAGGCGGCCGGACAGTTCGGCATCGATGCCGTCGGTGTGGCCTCGAACGCCCGGTACGAAGACGGCGTGAACTATGCGCGCAGCGCGGATGAGGTGCCCGTCCTCGAGGCGATGTGGGCCGTCATGCAGAGCGCGGAGATCATCGAGATCACTGGGACGAAGGTCAGGCCCGCCGACGCCGCTGACCAGTGGCGCTCTGGTGTGGTGAGCGCGGATGCGGCACTGCCGGTCATCGGCGCGTTCATCTACGAGCGGCTGCTCGACGTGATCAACCTGGTTCCCGGCGAGGACTATGGTGCCCCGGCGATCACGATCGCCCAGCGTCTCATCGAGATCCTCACTCCCGACTCCGCACCCGAGCCTCCCGAGCTCGACATCGACGAGGTGCGCGCCGGCCGGATCTCCACATTGCTGGCGGACGAGCTGCAGGAGCTGACCGAGCTCGGGCTCTTTGAGGCAGACGGAGACACGGTGTCCGTAGAGCCGGTGTACCGGCGCATCGTCGCCGGTGCCGCTCTCATGCTGCTCTCGCGCTGAGGATTCGGCCGGTCTCGGGAAAATAGTTGCCGACGACCTGTTGTGCGTTGCCGTGCTGCGGGTTAGGCTAGCCTATGAGAATTACGAAACATCGGTCTTGCCTAAGGCGGTTGACACGCTGGCTTGAAGTGTTGGACACGATGGTGGTGATTCTCTCTGTTTCACGTCATGGAGCCCTCGGCGCAAATTCCGGTGTCGAGGGCTTCGACGATTCACCGCACGGTTCATCTGCGGGGCCGATGCCCTGTCTGTGAGTCGCCCTGCCGGTGAGTCGTAGCCGGTGAATCGCTCAGCCGGCGCCGGGCCTGTGTCCCTCGGCCTCGTCGAGGATGAGCAGCGAGCGGGAGGACACGACGCCGGGCACCTCGTGGATCCGGCGCAGAATGACCTGTGAGAGTGCCGTATTGTCCGGGGCGTTGACCGTGACCAGGGCGTCGATGTCGCCGCTGACGGCTTGGACCTTCTCGACGAACGGCAGTTCGGCCAGATCGTCGCGGACCTGCGGCCAGGGGCGCTCGCCGATCTTGACGACGACGACCGCGGTCACGGTCATGCCGAGGGCGCGGCGGTCCACCTCGGCGGTGAATTTCCTGATCGCACCCGATTCGACGAGGGTGGTGAAGCGCTTGTGCGCCGCCGAGCGGGAGATGTGGACGCGCTCGGCCAGCTGGCGCACACTCAGGCGCGAATCCTCGACGAGGGCAGCGATGATGCTGCGGTCGATGTCGTCGAGGTCGAAAGCCACGGGGCGCTCCTTCACCGTTGATGTTCGCGTCCTGTCCGCCCGGGTTCGGATCGGCACCGGGAGGCAAGGGTCGGTCTGACCGTGTCCTGTCGGTCTGACCCCATTCTAGAGTCCCTCCTCGATTCTAGAGCCCCGCCTCGGCGAGGGTTCTGCGCCACACCGGGCAGGCTCGGGCGTCTGCGAGGTGCGGGGAAACGGGCCGGTGCGCGGAAGCGGGGAAGTGGGGCCGCGGTCCGAGGCATTGGACAAATTCTGTCGATCGTTCGTACAGTAACGAGGATGTCTGTGGTGCGTACCACGTACCATTGGTGACTGAAGAGATGATCGGATCCGGCCGGACCCGGTTAACCGTCGACAAACAGCCACCTGTAGATTATGAGACAGAAGTCTCACTGCAGCCCAACTGCTTCACGAAACTAAGGAGTCATCCTTGAAGATCGCGGTATTGGTCAAAGAGGTCCCGGATACGTACGGTGACCGGAAACTGAACTTGGAAACCGGGCTTGCCGATCGCGGTGCCTCGGAAGCCGTCCTCGATGAGATCGGTGAGCGCGCCCTCGAGGTCGCACTGGCACACAAGGACAGCGACAGCGACACCGAGGTGACCGTCATCTCGATGTCCCCGGACACCGCGACCGCCACGATCCGCAAGGGTCTGGCCATGGGCGGCGACAACGCCGTGCACGTCGCCGACGAGGGCCTGGCCGGTGCCGATCTCGGTCTGACCGCCGAGGTGCTCGCCGCCGCCATCCGCCGCGGCGAATACGACGTCGTCGTCACCGGCAACGTCTCCACCGACGGCAACGGCGGCATGATGCCGGCGATGCTCGCCGAGCACCTCGACTACCCGCACGTGACCGGCCTGGCGACCGTCGAACTGACCGACGGCAAGGTCTCGGGCTCCCGCGCGATCGAAGGCGGCAAGCAGCAGGTCTCGGCCGAACTGCCCGCCGTCATCTCGATCACCGAGGCGCTGCCCGAAGCCCGCTTCCCGAACTTCAAGGGCATCATGGCCGCGAAGAAGAAGCCCTTCGAGGTCATCGGCCTGTCCGATCTGGGCATCGATGCCGAGGACCAGTCCGTGGCTCGCTCGATCATGGTCACCGTCGCTGAGAAGCCGCCGCGCGAAGCCGGCGAGAAGGTCGTCGACGAAGGCAATGGCGGCGCCGAGCTCGCCGAGTACCTCACCAAGAACCGTCTGGCCTAAGGAGAATCGTCATGTCAGAATTCCCGCAGGACTCCATTCTCGTCGTCCTCACCGCCGATGCCGAAGGCCAGCTGGAGAAGCCGGCCGCCGAACTGCTCGGCGGCGCCTCTGAGATCGGCTCGCCCGTCGCGCTCGTCCTCTCCGCTTCCGGCGGTGCCGATGCCGCGGCGCAGAAGGCCGCCGAACTCGGTGCCACAGCGACTCTGACCGCAGAAGTCGCCGAGGGCAACCTCGGCAACTCCGCCGTCGATGCTGTCGCTTCGGCCGCCGAGCTCACCGCCCCCGACGCCGTGCTCGTGCCCAACACCCTTGACGGCCGCGATATCGCCGGCCGCTTCGCAGTGCGCAGCGGTTCGGCCGTGTCCGTCGACGCGATCGGCGTCGAGCGCGACTCCGAAGGCATCGTGGCCAATCACTCTGTCTACGGCGGCGGCTACACCGCCTCGTCGGCTCCGACCTTCGGCGCTCCCGTCATCACGGTGCGCCTCGGTGCGATCGAGACCCGTGCGGAAGCCCAGCCTGAGAACACGCAGGCCCTCGAGGTCGCCGATTCCGGTAAGCGTGCCGCCTCGATCGATTCGTTCGAAGCCATCGTCGAGACCTCCTCGCGGCCCGAACTGCGCGGTGCGCAGAAGGTCGTCTCCGGCGGTCGCGGCGTCGGCTCGGAAGAGTCGTTCGAACTCGTCGGCGAATTCGCCGACGTCCTCGGTGCCGCTGTCGGTGCTTCGCGTGCGGCCGTCGACGCCGGTTACATCGCACAGTCGCATCAGGTCGGCCAGACCGGTGTCTCCGTGTCCCCGCAGCTCTATGTGGCACTGGGCATCTCGGGCGCGATCCAGCACAAGGCCGGAATGCAGACATCGAAGACCATCGTCGCGGTCAACAAGGATGCCGAAGCTCCGATCTTCGACATCGCCGACTTCGGCGTCGTGGGCGACCTGTTCAAGGTCGTTCCGCAGGCGATCGAAACACTGAACGAAAACAAGTCCTGATATGGCGACCTATTCCAGTTCACTGCGCTCGGGCCTGCCCCGGGTCGAAGGTGGTGACCCCTGGCCCCCGGAGGGCACCGTCGGTGAGCCCTTGGAAGAGGGCGCATCGTGGATCGCGGCGACGTCCGAGTCGGAGGAACTGGATGAAGGTTCCCCCGCCGAGGCGGCCGAGCCCGAGACGACCGACGTTGAGCAGACTGCCGCTGAGCCGGTGGCCGCTGAGTCGACTGCCGCTGAGTCCGTCGAGGTTCCGCTGCGTCGTGGTCTGCCACGCGTCGAAGGCGGCGAACCATGGCCACCGGAGGGCCTCGCTCCTGCCGGAGTGAAAGCCACCGGCGCGTCTGCGGCACCCGCTGCCGACTCGGACGTCGAGGCTGAGACCCCGAGCGATGAACCGACCGAAGAAGCCGACGAGCCGACCGAAGAGTCGGCGTCCGCAGCTCCGGCTGCAGCCGCTGCGACCGCTGGTGCCGGAGCTGCCGCTGCGACCGGCGCAGAAACCGAATCGGTCGAAGCCGAATCGTCGGACGAACCTACCGCTGAACCTGCCGCCGAGGCTGCACCTGCGGCCGCGAGCGAGGTTCCGCTGCGTCGTGGTCTGCCCCGTGTCGAAGGCGGAGAGCCCTGGCCGCCGGAAGGCTTTGCGCCTGCCGGGGTCAAGGCCGCAGGAGGCACGTCCGCCGGCGCCGCTGCTCCGGCAGCGGCTGCGCCCGTCGACCGGGCCGCGGACGACACCGCAACGCAGGCCGACTCTGCCGAAACCGCTTCAGCTGACACGTCAGCCGATTCCGCCTCCGAGTCGTCGTCCGCGGCTCCTGCAGCTGCCGCAGCCGCCGCGAGCGGTTCGGGCTCCGGAGAGCTCTCGGACGTTCCGCTGCGCCGCGGACTCCCCCGCACCGCCGGGGGAGACCCCTGGCCGCCGGAAGGCTTTGCCCCCGCAACGGCAGTGAAGACTGCCGGAGCCGGGCAGCCAGCCTCCGCTTCGGCACCGGGAGACGCGGCAGATTCGCCCTCGACCGACACCGCATCGGCTCAGGCAGACAAGCCTGCCGATGATGCGCAGTCGACCGCTGAAACGAAGCAGGACTCGAAGCCGACCCCCGGTGACGAATCGGGCGAGAAGAAGCCCCAGGGCCGACGCACCGGCATCGGCGGCGTAGGCGCCGGTGCGGCCGCCGCAGGTGCGGGAGCCGCCGCCGGTGCGGGTGCCGCCGCAGCGGGAGCCGCCTCGGCGAGTTCGGAGAAGTCCTCCGACGCGACCGAGAAGAAGCCCGCGCAGCGCCAACCCATGGGCAAGCCAGCAGCCAAGGCCACGGCCAAAACCACGCAGCGCAAGCCGATGGCCAAGCCCGCCGCGAAGTCGTCGGAGCAGTCTGCGGCACGCACCGCGGACAAGCCGGCCGCAAAATCGGCACCGGCTGCGAAGGCCGCGTCTTCTGGTTCGGCCAGTACTGCCTCGGCGAAGCCTGCAGCGAAGAAGGAACCGGTCATGATCGGTTCGAAGTCGCTGGGACAGTGGTCCAAGCTCGTCGGGCTGGGGCTCGGCGGACTCATCGTCGTGGCCGGAATCCTCATCCTCGCCGCGCGCGGAGTCACGACTCTGCCGGGCGTGCCCGAGTTCCTCGAACGCTACCCGGGCGAATACCACATCCCGGACTTCGTTGATCCGGGCTTCCCGGGCTGGGTGCGGTGGACGCACTTCCTCAACATCTTCTTCATGGTGCTCATCATCCGCTCGGGTCTGCAGGTGCGCCATCAGCAGAAGCCGCCGGCGTTCTACACCCCGAAGAAGGGCGGGAAGAAGGTCAGCATCAACCTCTGGCTGCACACGGGTCTCGACCTGCTGTGGTTGGCCAACGGTGTCGTCTTCGTGGTGCTGCTCTTCGTCTCCGGACACTGGGCGCGCATCGTGCCGACCAGTTGGGAAGTGTTCCCGAATGCTCTGTCGGCGATGCTGCAGTACGCGACGATGGAATGGCCGATGGAAGACGCGTGGGTCAACTACAACGCGCTCCAACAGCTCATGTACTTCATCGTCGTGTTCATCGCCGCGCCTCTGGCAGCGATCACGGGCGTGCGCATGAGCGAATGGTGGCCGAAGGACGCTTCGACGCTGAACAAGATCTACCCGGCGCCGCTGGCTCGGGCGATCCACTTCCCGACGATGCTGTTCTTCGTGTTCTTCATCCTCGTCCACGTGTTCCTCGTGTTCACGACCGGACTGCGACAGAACCTCGGCTACATGTTCGCGGGAACCGACGTGGTCGGATGGGCCGGACTGATCTGGTTCATCGTGGCCATGGTCGTGGTTGTGGCCGGGTGGTTCGCGGCCAGGCCGCTGCTGCTGGCACCGATCGCGAACCTCTTCGGGCGCGTCTCGAGCAGGTAGGCGGAAGCGCCCGATTCCGGTGCCGCGGCACCGGAGGGCCGGGACTCACAGGCGAAAGGCCCCGTCGGACATTCGATCCGGCGGGGCCTTTCGCATGCCTTCTGCGCATTGCCGGGAAAAATCTCTTGACCGGGGACCGGTGACACAATAGCCTTAAATGCAACCACGTTGTAAAGAATGCAACATGGTCGAAGCGTCACCGTTCACGACGATGGAGAAGACAATGAAGTCCGACCTCGCTCCAGAGGACAACGATGCGGCGAAGACCGAAGGGTCTTCACCCGCCCAGCCCACGCTCGAACAGAAGCGCACCCTGCGGCGCGTCGTCTCCGCAAGCTTCGTCGGCAACTTCGTCGAATGGTTCGACTACGGCGTCTACGGATACTTTGCGACCACCATCGCGCTCGTCTTCTTCCCCGCTTCCGAGGGCAACCTCGCTCTGCTGTCGACCTTCGCGGTCTTCGCCGTCTCCTTCGTCGTCCGTCCCATCGGCGGTTTCATCTGGGGGCACATCGGTGACAAGATCGGGCGACGTTCGGCACTGTCGATCTCGATCCTCATCATGTCCGTCGCGACCTTCGCGATCGGGCTCCTGCCCAGCTATGCCATGGCAGGCTTCTTCGCCCCGGTCCTGCTGCTCGTCGTCCGCCTCGTGCAGGGCTTCTCGGCTGCCGGCGAATATGCAGGCGCTTCAGCGTTCCTCGTCGAATATGCCCCTCCTCGCCGCCGCGGACTCTATGCGGCCGTGGTGCCTGCCAGCACCGCGACGGGGCTGCTGCTGGGCTCCGTGCTCGCGGCGGTGCTTTCGGCCACTCTCAGCGATGGCCAACTGGAGAGCTGGGGCTGGAGACTGCCGTTCTTCCTCGCCGCGCCCATGGGGCTGATCGGCCGCTACATCCGCACTCGGCTCGAAGACACACCGGCCTTCCGCGAACTCGCACAGCAGGACGAGGTCATCAAGGCACCCGTCTTCGCGATGTTCCGCGACTACTGGCGACCGCTCCTCATCGCGATGTGCGCGGTTCTGCTCAACGCGGTCGGGTTCTACGTCGTCCTCACCTACATGCCCACGTACCTGACAACCGAACTCGGCTACGCGGCGACCGAGTCATTCATCGCCACGACCATCGCGCTCGTGACCTACATCGGCTTCATCCTGCTCACCGGGCTGGCCTCGGACCGGTTCGGTCGCAAGCGGATGCTCACCATCGCCTCCATTGCCTTCATCGTCCTCACGGTTCCCGCCTTCATGCTTCTCGACGCCGGCAGCTTCACCGTCGTCATCCTCGTCGAGGTCGGACTCGGCGCGATGCTCACGCTCAACGACGGGACGCTTCCCAGCTTCCTTGCCGAGATGTTCCCGACGAGGATCCGATACACCGGCTTCGCGGTGAGCTTCAACGTCTCGAACGCGCTGTTCGGCGGCACCGCCCCCTTCATGGCGACACTGCTCATCGGTATGACCGATTCGAACCTGGCCCCCGGCTGGTACCTCATGGCTGCGGCCGCCATCTGTCTCGGCGCCGTCGTCTGCGCCAAGGAGACCTTCCACAAACCCCTGCGCGAAGTCTGAACCTGCGCAGAATCACCCTCACGGTTGGACCGCGTGTGCAGCCGTGCCCAAGGAACAGGAGAAATCAATGACCACTTTTGCCGACAGCACCTCCGTCGCCGACCTCGACCGCCTCAAGGTCCTTCACAACGGGGCCAAGACGCCGTTGACCTTCTCCGATGCGGAGATGGAGCGGAGGCTGACCGGCCTGCGTGCGATCATGGCGGAGAAAGAGCTCGACGCAGTAGTCCTCACCTCGTATCACAACATCAAGTACTACTCGGACTTCCTCTTCACCTACTTCGGACGGTCCTATGCGATGGTCGTCACCGCCGATGACACGGTGACCATCACTGCGAACATCGACGCCGGAATGCCGTGGCGGACCAGCTACGGCGAGAACATCGTCTACACTGACTGGCGCCGCGACAACTACTACTACGCAATCCAGGAGGGTCTGCGCCAGCGCGGCATCGGCAATCCTCGCCGACTCGGCGTCGAAGACGACAACCTGCCGTTGGACAACCGCAACCGAATCCAAGCGGCCTTCCCCGATGCCGAGCTCGTCGACGTCGCACAGGCGGCCATGCGCCAGCGGATGATCAAATCGGCCGAAGAGATCGAGGTCATCAAGCACAGTGCTCGGATCGGCGACCTCGGCGGTGAGGCGATCAAGGCCGCGATCACCGAGGGCATCAGCGAGTACGAGGTCGCTCTCATCGGCACCGAAGCGATGGTCCATGAGATCGCGAAGACCTTCCCGGACCAAGAGGTGCGGGACACCTGGGTGTGGTTCCAGTCCGGAATCAACACCGACGGTGCGCACAACTGGGCGACGACACGGAAGATCCGCAAGGGCGATATCCTCAGCCTCAACTGCTTCCCGATGCCCTCGGGCTACTACACAGCGCTGGAGAGGACGCTCTTCTACGGTGAACCCGATGAGCGATCACTTCAGCTGTGGAACGTCAACGTCGAGGTGCATAAGCGCGGCCTCGAACTCATCAAACCAGGGGCGGTGTGCAAGGACATCGCTGCCGAACTCAACGAGATCTATATCGAGCACGGGCTGCTGGCCAACCGGACGTTCGGATATGGGCATTCCTTCGGTGTGCTCAGCCACTACTACGGTCGGGAGGCCGGGCTCGAGCTGCGTGAGGACATCGACACGGTCATCGAACCGGGCATGGTCGTTTCCATGGAGCCGATGATCACCGTCCCCGAGGGGCAGCCCGGCGCCGGCGGATACCGTGAACACGACATTGTCATCGTCGGCGAGAACGAGTCCGAAGACATCACGAAGTTCCCGTTCGGGCCCGAGCACAACATCATCCCGGCCTGATCCCTCGGGGGGCGAATATACTCACACTATGTCCCGACAATCGCCCGACAATCCACGCCGTGGTGCCTCGGTCATCGAGAACACCGTCGCCATCCTGCGCTGCTTCGCACCGGATCGACAGGAGCTCGGTGTCACCGAGATCGCACCGCGCGTGGGGCTGCACAAGAGTACGGTGTCTCGCATCCTCGCATCGCTCGAGCAGGAGGGCATCGTCGAACAGGGGGCATCACGGCGATACCGGTTAGGACTCGGAATCATTGCGATCGCCGGTCCCCTGCTGGCGGACCTGGATGTGAGACGAGCGGCCTATCCCATCCTGCAGGACCTCACGCAGAGGACCGGAGAGACGAGCGCCCTCATGGTCTGGGACGGGTCCGAAGCGATCACCGTCGAACAGATTCCGAGTCCGCAGCCGGTCAAACACACCTCGACGCTGGGCTCACGCTATCGGACCGAGCAGAGCGCATCGGTCCAGGTCTTCCTCGCCGCAGAGAGCGGCGAGGAGGCGACCTGGGACGTCGGCTTCGCACTCAACGACGCCGAGACCTCCCCGCACGAAGTCGGGGTGGCCGCGGCCGTGCGCGATCATCGCGGAGAGGTCGTTGCGGCCGTACTCATCGCGGCGCCGAAATTCCGGGCAGATACCGCCCGGATCGCAGACCTCGGTGAGGCCTGCGTGCATGCGGCAGACGCCATCACCCGACGTCTGGGAGGCGGTTGAGTCGCATCACCTCGGTGAGGTCAGTGACTGCTGCGGGCAGTGAGATGTCTGATCGTGCGGATGATCATGAGTGCGAGGAGCACGATCCCGACATAGCCGTTGATGACATAGACGATGTTGACCATCTGCGAGAACGGCAGGACCAGGCCGACGATCGTGCCGAGGGCCGCGAGGGCGATCGTGAGGTACTTGAACTTCTTCGTCTTGTCATCGAAGAACCGTGCAGAAACCGTCCACAGCAGGGGAATGGCCGTGGTGTAGATGCCGGCGAGGATCATCGCCGAGATGAGCGCGCCGACCCAGGGGCCGAGGTTGCCGGCGAGGACGAGCATCGGGATCTCCGCATCGTAGACCTGTTCGATGTTCGCCAGCAGTCCGAGGCCGACGACCATGCACGCGGCCGAGAACGCGATTCCGCCGAGGAGTGCTCCGCCGCTGGCTTCACGACGGTTCTTCACTGTCTTGCCCAGTGCTGAGAGGAAGGCCGCGAGCCAGAGCATGCAGAAGCCGACGTATGACAGGCCCGCCAGGAACCAGTTCGACGAGGCCTGCGTGACATCGAGGCTCGGAAGGATCGCATTCCCGGTCGAGATCCCCTCCGGGTCGCGCATGATGCCGTAGACGCCCAGAGCGATCGCCACGACGACGATGACGGGCCCGATCTTTCCGATGACATCGACGAGGCTCGTCAGCCCGAACCACACCGTGAGTCCGACGGCGGCGGCCAGGGCGACACCGCCGATGTACTTCGACAGACCGTAGTACTCCTCGAAAACTGCTCCGGCGCCGGAGATCATGACCGTGAAGCTCAGGAAGACGAACAGGATCGAGAAGAAGTCGAAGAACGTGCCGAGGTACCTGCCGCAGTAGTGGTAGAAGACTCCCGAGGGTTTCTCGAACTGCTCGCGGCGGCCGGTGAGGAAGAATTCGACAGCGACGTAGGAGATGAGCACGAGGACGAGCAGGCCCGTGCCGAAGACACCCCAGAATCCGTAGGACGCGTAGTACTGGAGGATCTCCTGACCGGTCGCGAAGCCCGAGCCGATGAGGAACGCGATGATCGCCCCCGCATAGGTGATGACGCGCAGGATGCTGGTCTTCTCGGTCGTGGCCAGATGGGCGGCAGCAGAGGTGTCAGTCATGGAAGTCCTTCTTCTTTGAGGGATGGAGCGATCGCCGATCATCAGATCGACAACTGATATATCACCTGGACAAACGTTAGTGCCGCAGCTCCGATGCGTCAACGGGCGGAGAGGGTGCGACGCGGATCGATCCCCTCCGACTGGAGTCGGTTCCGCCTCGGTGAGGGCTCAGCCCAGGGTGGAGCGGACGGTCTTGTCGAACTCGCGGACGTGCTCGGCGGCACGGGCGGCAACCGATTCCTCATCGCCGTCGAGGATCGCCTCGAGCAGATCGATGTGCTCGCGGATGTGGCCGATGAGATCGGGGATCCCAGGGATGACGAGGCACCAGATGCGGGTGGCCAGATCATCGAGCCGAATGAGCGTCTCGGACAGGTGCGGATTGTCGACTGAGCTGTAGATGAGGCGATGGACCTCGAGGTCGCGTTCCATGAGCGTGCGCTGCTCGTCGGTCGAGCCGAGGGCCCTGAGGTCGGAGATCGCTGCGGTGAAGTCCTGGCGTCGCTCGGGGGTGAGGCTGCGTGCGGCCCGTCTGGCCGCGATCGGCTCGAGAGCCTCCCGCATTTCGGAGATCGTCGCCAGATCCGTGAGATCGACATTGGTCGCGAAGGTCCCCCGGCGCGGGTAGGACACGACGAGGTGGTCGCGCTCGAGTCGCTTGAGGGCCTCGCGGATGGGGGTGCGGCCGACTTCGAGTTCCGCGCTCAGTGCCGCCTCGTTGATCGGGTCGCCGGGGCCGATGTCGAGCATGATGAGCCGGTGGCGAAGGATCTCATAGGCGCGATTCGCCAGAGTCGGCGTCGGTGACGTCGCGTCGGCGGGCGTGGCCATGGGGTGACTCCTGAAGAAAGTGCTGGCGAATCTGTTGCACTGAGCGGATTCCTCTGCATAGACTACAGGAACACAGCTGATATATTAGTTGCCGATCAGACGCCGAGGTCTGATCGCCACAGATCGAAGGAGATCCATGACAGAGCAGCTCGTCTCCCGTCCTGACAGCCTCGCCGAGGCGACCCCGGAGTCCGTCTTCCCCAGTCGTGAGCCTGTCGAACTGAGCACAGCGATCGCCGAACTCGATCCCGAGATCGCGGGCTTCATCGACGCCGAACTGGCCCGGCAGCGTGAGGGGCTTGAGATGATCGCC
Source organism: Brevibacterium sp. FAM 27836 (assembly GCF_051351055.1). NCBI lineage: Bacteria > Bacillati > Actinomycetota > Actinomycetes > Micrococcales > Brevibacteriaceae > Brevibacterium > Brevibacterium sp. FAM 27836. The sequence continues at coordinate 1,707,302 of NZ_CP195711.1, read as the reverse complement.
TCGGAGAACCACACCGCCGCAGCGGTCATGGCCGCACAGGGATCGGTGCTCACGAACAAGTACGCCGAGGGCTACCCGGGACGCCGCTACTACGGCGGCTGCGAACACGTCGACGAGATCGAACGCATCGCCATCGATCGGGTCAAGGCCCTCTTCGGCGCCGAGTACGCCAACGTCCAGCCGCACTCCGGCGCCCAGGCCAACGCCGCGGTCATGCACGCCCTCATCCGTCCCGGCGACACCGTGCTCGGCCTCAACCTCGCCCACGGCGGCCACCTCACCCACGGAATGAAGATCAACTTCTCCGGTCGCCTCTACTCGATCGTCCCGTACGGCCTCGACGAAGAGACCGGACGCGTCGACATGGCCGAGGTCGAACGACTCGCCAACGAGCACGAGCCGAAGCTCATCGTCGCCGGCTGGTCGGCGTACACCCGGCAGCTCGACTTCGCCGAGTTCCGCCGCATCGCCGATGCCGTCGGCGCCTACCTCATGGTCGACATGGCCCACTTCGCCGGTCTCGTCGCCGCTGGCCTCCACCCCTCACCGGTCCCGCACGCCCACGTCGTGTCCTCGACGACGCACAAGACCCTCGGCGGTCCCCGCGGCGGCATCATCCTCACCAATGAGGCCGACATTGCGAAGAAGATCAACTCCGCTGTCTTCCCCGGCCAGCAGGGAGGACCGCTGGAACACGTCATCGCCGGCAAGGCCGTGGCCTTCGGCCTGGCTGCCACCGACACCTTCGCCGACAAGCAGAGACGGACCCTGGCCGGAGCCTCGGAACTCGCGCGCCGCCTGACCGAAGACGATGTCGCCGAGCGCGGCATCGCGGTCCTCACCGGCGGCACCGACGTCCACCTCGTCCTCGTCGATCTGAGAGAGTCCGTCCTCGACGGCGCCCAGGCCGAAGACCTGCTCGCCGCCATCGGCATCACCGTCAACCGCAATGCCGTGCCCGACGATCCCCGCCCGCCGATGGTCACCTCGGGGCTGCGGATCGGCACCCCGGCCCTGGCCAGCCGCGGCTTCGGATCCGCTGCCTTCGCCGAGGTGACCGACATCATCGCCGAAGTGCTCAAAGCCGGTGCGACCGAAGGCGGCGCGAGCCCCGAGACCATTGCCGAACTGAGCCGCCGGGTCACCCGACTCGCGAACGACCACCCGCTCTACCCCACCATCTCAGAGATCGGAGCACGCTGATGGCTGACCAGCTACCCGAGCACCCAGACTTCCTGTGGCGCAATCCGGAACCGAAGAAGTCCTATGAGGCCGTCATCGTCGGCGGGGGCGGACACGGACTGGCCACCGCGTACTACCTGGCGAAGAACCACGGCATGAGAAACATCGCGATCCTCGAACGCGGATGGCTCGCCGGGGGCAACATGGCCCGGAACACGACGATCATCCGCTCGAACTACCTGTGGGACGAATCGGCCGCGATCTACGAGAAGTCACTCAAGCTGTGGGAACAGCTGCCCGAAGAGCTCGACTACGACTTCCTCTTCTCCCAGCGCGGTGTGCTCAACCTCGCCCACACCCTCCAGGACGTCCGCGAATCCCAGAGACGGGTCAACGCCAACGTCCTCAACGGCGTCGACGCCGAATGGCTCGACCCCAAACAGGTCAAGGAAGTCTGCCCCATCATCAACATCGGCGACGACCTGCGCTACCCGGTCATGGGCGCGACCTTCCAGCCGCGCGCCGGCATCGCCAAGCACGACCACGTCGCCTGGGCCTTCGCCCGCAAATGCGATGAGATGGGCGTCGACATCATCCAGAACTGCGAAGTCACCGATATCGAGCGCATCGGCGACAAGGTCGTCGGAGTCCAGACCACCCGCGGGCCGATCGCCACCGAGAAGGTCGCCCTGTGCGTGGCCGGAGACTCCTCGGTGCTCGCCGAGATGGCCGGCATCCGCCTGCCCATCCAGTCCCACCCGCTCCAGGCCCTGGTCTCCGAGCTCTTCGAACCCGTGCACCCGACCGTCGTCATGTCCAACCACGTCCACGTCTACGTCTCCCAGGCGCACAAGGGCGAACTCGTCATGGGCGCCGGAGTCGATCAATACAACGGCTACGGCCAACGAGGCGGCTTCCACGTCATCGAGGAGCAGCTGGCCGCCGCGGTCGAACTGTTCCCGATCTTCTCCCGAGCCCATGTGCTGCGCACCTGGGGCGGAAACGTCGACGTCACCCTCGATGCTTCGCCGATCGTGTCGAAGACCGAAGTCGAAGGACTCTACGCCAACTGCGGCTGGGGCACCGGAGGCTTCAAGGGAACTCCGGCGGCAGGTCTCACCTTCGCCCACACCATCGCGAACGACGAACCCCACCCGCTCAACGCCCCCTACGCACTCGACCGCTTCGAGACCGGCCACCTCATCGACGAGCACGGCGCTGCCGCCGTGGCCCACTGAGCCGATACGAGACGGAAAGGACCGACATGCTTCTCATCGACTGCCCGAACTGCGGGCCGCGCGACGAAACCGAATTCCACTACGGCGGTCAGGCCCACGTGCCCTACCCCGCCGACCCACACGCCCTGAGCGACAGGGAGTGGGCCGAATACCTCTTCTACCGCGACAACGACCGCGGTGCCTACGCGGAGATGTGGAGCCACAGCGCAGGCTGCCGCAAATGGTTCAACGCCGTCCGCGACACCGTGACCTATGACTTCATCGCCGTCTACCCGATGGGCGATAACCGACCGACAACACTCGAAGGCGAGGCCGGACAATGACAGACCCACGCTTGACCGACACCCGGATCGCCGGAGCCCGCGGCATCGATCGCAGCCGCCCGATCTCCTTCACCGTCGACGGACAGTCCTATTCGGGCTTCGCCGGAGACACCATCGCCAGCGCCCTCATCGCCGCCGGCCGCGTCGACTGCGGCAACTCCACCTACCTGTCGCGGGCCCGCGGAATCCTCGGCGCAGGCATCGAAGAGTCGAACGCTCTGGTGCGCGTCAAGGCCCGCGTCCCCGGGGACGTCTCCGAATCGATGCTGCCGGCCACACGCGTCGCCATCACCGAGGGGCTCGAAGCCGAATACCTCGCGGGTCTGGGCATCCTCGACCCCGGCCAGGACGAGCTCGTCTACGAACACAAGCACGTCCACACCGATGTCCTCGTCGTCGGAGCGGGACCGGCAGGCCTGGCCGCGGCCCGTGAGGCAGGCAGATCCGGTGCCCGGACACTGCTGCTCGATGATGGTCCCGCCCCCGGCGGATCGCTGCTGTCGGCATCGACGCCCTCCTCGGGCAGCTCGGCCGCGGAGACCATCGACGGACAGGACCCCGTCGAGTGGATCGAGACCACCCTCGCCGGATTCGCCGAGGACGAGGAACTGAGCTGCGTGCCGAACACCACGGTCTTCGGCAGCTACGACTCGAACTATTTCGTCGCCCTCGAAGACCGCACCGTCGAGCTCGTCGGCGCCGACGGGGCCGGAGATCCGGACAGCACAGGCACCGCATCGGCCCGCCCCGGCACCCGCCAGCGCGTCTGGCACATTCGAGCCGGACAGGTCGTGCTCGCCACCGGTGCCCATGATCGTCCGATCGTCTTCGCCGACAACGACCGCCCCGGCATCATGCTCGCCACGGCGGTGCGCACCTACCTCAACCGCTACGGAGTCGCCGCCGGTGACTCGATCGCCGTGGCCACGACGAACGACTCCGCCTACGAGCTCGTCTCGGACCTGCATGCAGCCGGCATCGACATCCCCGCGGTCATCGACTCCCGGACAACCGCCTCGGCGGCGGCGAAGCGCGTGAGCGAGGAGACGGGCGTACGACTCATCCTCGGCTCCGCCGTCAGCGGCACCGCAGGTGAGGGCCCGGCGGGACGGATCAGTGCGATCACGGTCTCCGGTCTCGACGAGGACGGTGTCGCAGAGGACGATGGTGAGGACATCGCCGTCGATCTGCTCGCCGTCAGCGGCGGACACTCACCGGTCATCCACCTCCACGGCCAGCGCAAGGGCCCGATCCACTGGCGAGCCGACATCGCCGCCTTCGTCCCGACGACCCCCGTGCCGAACCAGTCCACGGCAGGAGCGATCAACGGCGACTATTCGCTCGAAGCGGCCCTCAGGCAGGGGGCCGAAGCCGGCAATGCCGCAGCCGACCGCACCGGTTTCCCCATCGAACTCAACGTTCCGGCCGCCGCGCCGATGGCCTGCGCCCCGGCCCGCCCGCTGTGGCTGGTCACCTCGGCGAAGGACGAGCACACGGCTCTGACCACGCATTTCATCGACTTCCAGCGCGATCAGACCGTCGCCGACGTCCAGCGGGCGATGAATGCGGGGATGCGCTCGGTCGAGCACATCAAGCGCTACACCTCGATCTCGACGGCGAACGACCAGGGCAAGACCTCGGCGGTCAACGCGATCGGCGCGATCGCCTCGGTGCTGGGCGAAGCCGCGGACCTCGGACAGGTCGGTCACACGACCTTCCGCGCTCCCTTCGCCCCCGTCCCGTTCGCCGCTCTGGCCGGACGTCGCAAGGGCGAGCTGTTCGACCCGGCCCGCATCACGTCGATCCACTCGTGGCATGTCGCCCACGGCGCCGAGTTCGAGGATGTCGGACAGTGGAAGCGTCCCTGGTACTACCCGAAGCCGGGTGAGGACATGGACGCGGCGGTGCTGCGCGAGGGCAAGGCCGTGCGCGAATCCGTCGGCTTCCAAGATGCCTCGACGCTCGGCAAGATCGAGATCCGCGGCACGGATGCCGGAGAGTTCCTCGGTCGGATCTACACGAATGGGTTCAAGAAGCTGAAGGTCGGCAAGGGCCGCTACGGGCTGATGTGCAAGCCCGACGGGATGATCTTCGACGACGGCGTGACCCTGCGCGTGGCCGAGGACCGCTACTACATGACGACGACGACCGGCGGGGCGGCGACCGTCCTCGAATGGCTCGAGGAATGGCACCAGACCGAGTGGCCCGAACTCGACGTCGTCTTCACCTCGGTGACCGAACAGTGGGCGACCGTCGCCGTGGCCGGCCCCCGGTCGCGTGAGGTCATCGCCAAACTCGCCCCCAACCTCGACGTGTCGAACGAGGCCTTCGAGTTCATGGGCTTCCGGGAGACGACGCTGGTAGGCGGCATTCCCGCACGGATCTGCCGGATCTCGTTCTCCGGTGAGCTCGCCTTCGAGATCAACGTCGACACGTTCTACGGACTCGCCGTCTGGGAGGCCGTCGCCGAGGCGGGGGCCGAGTTCGACATCACCCCCTACGGCACCGAGGTCATGCACGTGCTGCGCGCCGAGAAGGGCTTCATCATCGTCGGCCAGGACACCGACGGCACCGTGACCCCGGCCGACGCCGGCATGGAATGGATCGTCTCGAAGTTCAAGGACTTCATCGGCAAACGCTCCTACTCCCGTGTCGACACGGCCCGGGAGGACCGCAAGCACCTCGTGGGCGTGCTGCCCGTCGACGGAACCACGCGTCTGGCCGAGGGGGCACAGCTCATCACCTCGGCCACGCCGGTGACGCCGGACGAGGGACCCGTGCCGATGATCGGCCACGTCACCTCCTCCTACATCTCGCCCAACCTCGACCGTCCCTTCGGACTCGCCCTCGTCGAGAACGGCCGCAACCGCGAAGGCGAGATCGTGAAATCCCCGTTCGGCGACACCCTCGTCGACGTCGAGATCACCTCGCCCGTCTTCTACGACCCGGAAGGAAACCGCCGCGATGGCTGACACCACCTATTCCACCGACACCGCCCGCACTGCTCAGGGGAGTGCTGCCCAAACGGTTCGCGACCGCACCGATGCCGGTTCGCTCGAGGACCTGCGCATCTCCCCGGCGGCTCACCTGGCCGACGAGATGGCTCAGGCATCGGCCGCTGGGGGCCGAGCCGTGGCCCTGCGCGAACTGCCGTTCGCCGTCCAGCTCGGTGCCCGAGCCGAACCCGACTCAGCCTCGGGGCGAGTGCTCGAAGACGCCTTCGGCCTGCCGCTGCCCCGCCGGGTCGGCGAGGTCACCGGCGACAGTGCAGGACTGCACCTCCTGTGGCTGAGCCCCGACGAATTCCTCGCCGTCGACGTCTCCCGCCGGCAGCAGCCAGGGGAGACCCTCGTCGCCGAGGCGGGCCTCGAAGGGCTGCCCGGACAGGCCGTCGACCTCTCGGCCAACCGCACGATCCTCGAACTCTCCGGTGGGAGAGCTCGCGAGGTGCTCGAGAAGAGCTGTCGCGCCGACCTCCACCCGCGCGCCTTCGGAATCGGCACCGCGATCGTCACCCAGCTGGGCCCCGTGCCGGTCATCCTCCACCACTCCTCGGAGGAGGCCTACCGTGTTTACCCGCGCGCGAGCTTCGCCGACTACCTGGTCCGCTGGCTGCTCGACGGCATGGCGGAGTTCCTCGGCGACGGTGCCGACGGTGCGACCGGCGCCGACCGCGGCGTGACAGCGGAGAGGACCGGCTGATGGCGCTCGGGGTCCTCGACCTGTTCTCCATCGGCATCGGCCCCTCCTCCTCGCACACGGTGGGACCGATGCGAGCGGCGGTGCGCTTCGTCCGGGAACTCGAGGCCGCAGGGCTGCTCGGCCGCGTCGATGCGATCCGGGTCGGACTCTACGGCTCGCTCGGAGCGACGGGAATCGGACACGGTTCGGATTCCGCCGTGCTCGCGGGACTGAGCGGATTGGAACCCGAGACCCTCGACCCGGATTCGGTGGGACCGCTGGTCGCCGAGGTGCGTGAGAAGGGCACGCTCCACCTCGGCGGGCGAATGTCCGTGCCCTTCGACGCACAGACCGACCTCACCCTGCACCTGCGCGAATCGCTGCCCGGCCATCCCAACGGGATGCGGATCAGCGCCGAGGTCGACGGTGGGCTCATCGAGCGCGAGTACTACTCGGTGGGCGGGGGATTCGTCGTCACCGCTGAGGAGCTCGCCGCGGAGAAGGAGGCCGCCGAGGCGATTGACACAGTCGGGGACGATCGGGACGGGCATGGTCGGGACGGGGACACCATCGAGTTCTCCACGGCCGATGAGCTTGTCGCACAGTGCCGTGCGCACCAGCTGAGCATCGCCGAGCTGATGGCGGTCAACGAACGTCAGCGCCAGGACGACGAGCTGCTGCGCAAACAGCTGCTCGACATCTGGGCGGTGATGCGCGAATGCGTGCACAACGGGTGCACACGCACGGAGACGACCCTGCCCGGCGGTCTCAAAGTGGGGCGGCGGGCCCCGCAGCTGCGATCGACGCTTGAGGCCGCCGAATACCGTGCCTCGGGTTCCCTCGATGCCCTCGAATGGGTGAATCTCTATGCCCTGGCCGTCAATGAGGAGAACGCCTCGGGCGGGCGCATCGTCACCGCCCCGACGAACGGGGCGGCGGGCATCATCCCCGCGGTGCTCCACTACATGGACCGGTTCGTCATCGGGGACGGGCCGGGTGGCGAGGGCGCCGTCGATGACGACGCCCCCGGTGATCCCGGCGCGGCGAGCGACGACGCGGTCGTCGAGTTCCTGCTCACGGCTGGGGCGATCGGGATCCTGTTCAAACGCAATGCCTCGATCTCCGGCGCCGAGGTGGGCTGTCAGGGGGAGGTCGGGTCGGCCTGTGCGATGGCTGCCGCGGGCCTGTGCGCCGTGCTCGGCGGGACGCCGGAGCAGGTGGAGAACGCCGCCGAGATCGGTCTCGAGCACAACCTCGGACTCACGTGCGATCCGGTCGGCGGAACCGTGCAGGTCCCCTGCATCGAGCGCAATGCCATCGCCTCGGTGAAGGCGATCAACGCCGCGAGGCTCGCCATGCACGGCGACGGCTCGCATCGAGTGAGCCTCGACCAGGCGATCGAAACCATGCGGCAGACTGGAGCCGATATGAAATCCAAGTACAAGGAGACATCGCGCGGTGGCCTCGCCGTCAACGTCGTCGAATGCTGAGCGGCCGCGATCCAGCCGAACCCCGACTGCAGAAGGAAAAGAGACATGCAGGACTTCATCTTCACTCTCGAATGCGCCGAGCGTCCCGGTATCACCCATGCGGTGACCGGTGCGCTGCTCACCCACGGCGGGGACATCAAGGAGTTCAAACAGTTCGATGACCAGTCGACGCAGCAGCTGTTCCTGCGCATCGACTTCCGCGTCTCCGAGGAGCCGGGCAACGGGATCGAGGCGCTGCGGACCGACTTCGCGGCGATCGGCGAGGAGTTCGGGGCGACCTGGCAGCTGTGGCCGCAGGGCGAGAAGCGACGGGTGCTCATCATGGTCTCGAAGTTCGAGCACTGCCTCAACGATCTGCTCTTCCGCGCCCGCGTCGGCGAGCTGCCGATCGAGATCGCCGCCGTCGTGTCGAACCACCCCGACCACCGTGAACTCGTCGAATGGCATCACATCCCGTTCTTCCGGATCCCAGTGACGAAGGAGACGAAACCGGCGGCCGAGGCGAAGCTGCTCGAACTCGTCGACCGCTTCGAAGTCGACCTCGTGGTGCTCGCCCGCTATATGCAGATCCTCTCCGATGACCTCGCCCGCGAGCTCACCGGACGCGCGATCAACATCCACCACTCGTTCCTGCCTTCGTTCAAGGGCGCCAAGCCCTACCACCAGGCGTGGGAGCGCGGGGTCAAGACCGTCGGAGCGACCGCGCACTTCGTCAACAGCGAGCTCGATGAGGGGCCGATCATCGCCCAGCAGCTCGTCGAGGTCGACCATTCCTTCGCCCCCGAGGATCTCGTCGCTGCCGGCCGCGACGCCGAATGCAAAGCGCTGTCCAATGCCGTGAAGTGGCATTGCGACGGTCGTGTCTTCCTCTCGGGCAAGAGGACGGTGGTTCTGCGCTGAGTCTGCGCTGAGTGCGGGGCGCGAGCCCGCTTCGCCGAGCGGACCACTTGGCTTCGAGCGAGCGGGTTGCGCCTGGTCCGGTCGACACCAAGTGGTCCCCTCGGTGCTTCAGGCTCGGGCCCGGGAGCGATCGCTCACGACCCGGAAGGTGTCCATCCGTGAGTCCTGGGCGCCGCGGACGTATCCCGACGGTGCGGCCGCGGTCATGCGGAGGAAGGAGACCACCTCGGCGCTGAGGACTTCCCCGGGCAGCACATTGGGCACTCCGGGCGGATAAGCGGCCAGGGCGTCGGCCGAGACCTGACCGATGGCCTCGGCGGAGTCCACGACCTGTGAGTCCGCGAAATGCGCCTGGCTGATCTCCATGCGCTTGACGCAGCTGCCGGGGACGACGATCGGACGCTCCGGCTCGGACTCCGATCGCGGCAGCGCCTGCAGGGCGGACCAGAACCGTTCGACGTCGACCGGCGAGGTGGCACCGATGAGCAGGAGCAGCGCCGAGGGGGTTGCGAGTTCGCAGTAGATGCGGTGGTCGCGGATGAGCCGGTACTGGGCCTCGGCACCCGTGATTCCGGCGCCGCGGGTGTCGATGACGACCTTGAACGGATCGTGGTCGATCGCATCGTGTCCGCCGAGGATATCGGGCGTGGCATCACGGAAGCGGGTGTCGCTCTTCACCCGGGAGCGCAGCTCCGCGGCGGTGTCCAGGGCCGCGCCGATCGCCTCGGGGCGGGTGACCAGATGGCGTCTGGCCTCGTCGAGCGAAGCCAGCAGCAGAGAGCTGCTCGAGGTCGACTGGTAGGACTTCACGACCCGATCGACGAGACCGTCGATGCGGCGGGCGTGCCGGGAGTGGCCGAGGTGGATCATCGCGGACTGGGCCAGCGAACCCGCACCCTTGTGCGTGCTCGAGATGACGAGGTCGGCGCCGAGGCGGACTGCGTTGACCGGCAGATCCGGGTGCATGCCGAAGTGGGAGCCCCAGGCCTCATCGACGATGAGCGGGACATCGTGGGAGTGGGCCGCCTCGGCGATGGCGGCGATATCGGCCACGGCGCCGAAGTAGCTCGGAGAAACGAGGTAGACGGCGGAGCTGTCGGGATGCTGCCGGAGTGCGGATTCGACCTGGGCGACGGTGACGCCGTGGGAGGATCCGAGGCCGGCGTCGACCCGGGGGTGGACGAAATGCGGGCTCAGCTCGGCGTGGATGATGCCGTCGATGACGGAGGAGTGGACGCTGCGCTGGAGCACGAACTCTCGTCCCAGCCCGCGCACGACGGTGGTAGCGATGTGGTTGCCGCCGGAAGCGCCGTTCGTGATGAACCAGCTGCGCGAGGCTCCCCAGGCCTCGGCGGCGAGCTGCTGGGCGGCCGCGATCGGAGTCCGGCGATCGTGATCGATCATCCTCCAACTCTGCTGATCGATGCCGCTGAAGAGCATCGGGAAGTCGATGCTCATGCCGCTCTCACCGACGATGTCCGCCAGGCCCGGGGCATGTGCGCCCGAGCCCTGATGAGCCGGGACGTGAAGACGCTGCCAGTCCTGGGCGGCCAGAGCGCGGAGGGCATCCGCGTACGGGGCCTCGTGCTGGCGCGGGTCGATGTGGGCCACGGTGCCGGAGGGCAGTTCGGAGAGCTGGGAATCGGTGCGCATGGAACTCACGCTACGGAAGCGAAGAAACCTACGCTATAGCAAGAAATCGATCACACTGTCATAGTGTCTATACCATGATGAATCTGCAGCAGTTCCGGGTCCTCCAGGCCGTCCGGGAGGTGGGGAGCCTCAACCGCGCCGCCGAGGTGCTCGGCCACGGAGTGCCGACCGTGACCCACCACCTGCGAACACTCGAATCGCATCTGCGTGTGCAGCTCGTCGAGCGGGCCCGGAGCGGTGCCCGGCTGACGCCCTTGGGCGAGTCCTTCGCCGCGGAGATCGCGCCCGTGCTCGAGCGCATCGACCGCGCCGAACAGCTCGTGACCGCGCAGCGCGACGCGGGCGTGGTCACCCTGCGGATCGGGTCCTTCTCCTCGATCGGCTCACGCCTGCTGCCGGCCGCGATCGCCGAACTGCAGGCACAGAAGTCGGTGCGCGTCGAGGTCGTCGAGGCCGAGCCCAGCGAGGTGGTGCGCATGCTGCACAGCGGTGAGGTCCATGCCGGCCTCATCTACGACATCCCCGAACTGCCCGAATTCGCCGGGCCCGAACTGAGACTGCGCACCCTGCTCGACGAGCCCTACCGGGTCATGGTCGCCCGTGACGGGCAGCTGGCGAAGCAGGACGTGCTCGACGTCGAGCAGATGGGTGAGGTCGCGTGGGTGTCGAGCCGCAATGAGTCCGAAGCCTCGGTGCGCGTGCTCAATCGCGTCTACCGGTCACTCGGACTCGAGGTCCGTGAGCTCATGCGCAGCGACGACCTCTATATGATCCACGGACTCGTCGCCGAAGGACTCGGCTGTGCGCTGACGACGGAGGCCGCCGTCGATACGGGCTTCGCCGTTGAGATCAGACCGGCGAAGCAGGACCTCGGCACCAGGCGGGTCTCCTTCGTCACCCGCACGGGACCGAACCCGGCGGCGGTCGGATGGATGGGCGAGATCCTCGAAACGGTGGCAGCCGAACGCGGGGCCGCCTCGGCGGGGTGAGGTGTGCCGGCGGAACGAAAGGGCCGCGCGGCGGGGCGGAGCGAAGGGGCCGGGCGGACGAGCCAGATGAGACAGGGCCTCAGAGGTCGCCGGAGTCCGGGGCCGGGTCGGTCTGCGAGCTCAGCGCCTCGGAGATGGCCTTCGCCTCACGACGGAGCAGGGCGACGAGGCGTTCGACCCGGGGCCCGGTGACGCGGTCGGCGATGCTCGCGATCGACAGAGCCGCGCGCGGTCGGGAGCCGCGGATGCGCAACGGCACTCCCACGGCCCACGATCCCTGAGCGAAGAGTCCGGGATTGTGGACGAAGCCGTCGATGCGGGCCTGGTCGATGATGTCGCGCAGGTGCGGGACCGAGACCTTCGGATACCGTTCGGCGAGGATCTCGGCGTTGGCTTCGAACTGGGCGTCCACCTCGGCGGGGGAGAGCTCGGACAGGATCGCCAAAGACCCGGCCCCGATGCCCAGCGGGTGCCGGTCGCCCACGGACAGGGCGTTGTTGAAGATCTCGCCGAAGCCCTCCTCGCGGCGCGCGCAGATCGAGTAGCTGCCGGTGCGCAGGGTGAGGAACACGGTGTCGTGGCTGAGCTCGGCCAGGCGCAGCAGGCTCGACTCGGACTCCGTGACCAGGGGGTCGACCGATTTCTGCGCCAGCTGCCCGAGGATCTGGGACTGCACGCCGAGGCGGTACCCGCCTTCCTCGAGCCGTTCGACATAACCCATGGCGATGAGCGCCTGGAGCATGCGGTGGACGCTGGCCTTCGGACGGCCGCTGATCGAGGCGAGTTCGGACAGGCTTGCGCCTTCGCGTCGCTCACCGGCGATGAGGCCGACGAGGTTGAGCAGCGTCAGTGCGCGCTGGATGCTCTGGGCGCCGGTGCCGGGCTCGAGCGAGTCGACGGCATGAGCGACATTGAACGACGCGGAGCGGCGGAGGAGTCGACCACGCATCCTGATGCGATGTTCCTCGCGGAGTTCCTCATTCGGGTCGGCGCCATTGTGCATGCCCCCATTATGGCCCGTGCGCCCGAGCGGCGGAATGAAGGGTCGGACCGCGGGGCATCAGGCCAAGAACGCGCGTCGAGCGTCTCATTCTGCGATCGTCGACGAGTCAGAGGTCTTACTCCGCGATCCAATATGTGGAACGCGGCCGCGACCGATGGCGGCGGCTTCGACAAGGGGTGGGCCTAGACTCGAATGGGCCCGGCCGAACGGCGGGACCTTCGGCGTGGAACCCGCCGAGCAGCGAACTCAAGAGGAGAGTGGGACGTGGCCGAAACCGTCCTCGATATTGCCGGGGTGACGTTCCGACGGGGGCAGACGCATATCCTCCACGGCATCGACCTGCGCATGCGAGCCGGCGAACACTGGGTGCTCATCGGACCGAACGGGGCCGGAAAGTCCACTCTGCTCAGCTTCGCCTCGGCGCAGGTGTTCCCGACCTCCGGCACCGTCGACATCCTCGGATCCCGGATGGGCCGCGTCGAACTCGCCGCCCTCCGCCGCTTCATCGGGCACGTGAATCCGCGCCATCCGCTGCGCTCGAACCTGTCCGTGCGCGAGGTCGTCCTCACCGGCCTGACCGGCACCGTCGAACGCCCCCTGCGCTGGGAACCGGAACCGCACGAGGTGGCGAAAGCCGACTCCCTCATCGCCGAGGTGGGGCTGACCTCGCGTGCGGACGCGGGCTGGAAGGTGCTGTCGCAGGGGGAGCGGGGGAAGACGCTCGTGGCTCGTGCGCTCATCGCCGATCCGCAGCTGCTGCTCTTCGACGAACCGACCACCGGCCTCGACGTCGCAGCACGCGAACAGCTGCTCGAGACCATCGACGACCTGTCGGTGCGCTCGCCGCAGCTGGCGACACTGCTGGTCACACACCACCTCGAGGAGATCCCCGAGACGACGACGCACGCCGCACTCATCTCCGAAGGACGACTGACCGCCGCGGACTCCATCGGCGAGGTGCTCACCTCCGAAAAGGTCTCCGCCGCCTTCGACCATCCGATCGAGGTCGGTTTCGCCGACCGTCGCTGGTCGGCCCGCGCCGTGCGTACGGCCGGAGCCGTGCGAGCCGTCAGCACCGCCGGTGCCGAGCCGGTCGGCTGACCCGGCGCTCTGCCGAGGCGGCGCTCTGCTGGGGCGCCGGCCGAGTCGGCGCTTTGCTGAGGTGCGTCGGTCGAGGCGCGTCGGTCGGTTGAGTCGGCGTTTTGCTGGTGCGTCGGCCGACGTTGCGTCGCACTTCCACATCTCGTCCATATCATCATGACGCGAACTGATGGCCCGTACGTAATGTGACGGTGTTCTGCACCAAACCTGATGGCGAAGTGCACTAAAGGGGTGAGACCAGCCAGCTGGCGGGATGAGGGGTGCCGGAACGCCAGCTGGCGGGATGAGGGCGGGTATGTCAGCCGCTGGGATGAGGGCTGCCGGGATGAATCGCCATATGAGCCGGAGCTGGTGATCGGCTGGGATGGTGCGGGCCGTCATTGCACCCACCCGCGCTCGAGCCTAGGCTTGAGGCATGAAGATGAGTACCGTGTGGAGCATCATCGGCGCGATCATCGCCGTCATCATCGCCTGGTGGGTGGTCAACATCGCGTTCTCGATCGCGTGGTTCCTCGTCAAGGCCATCATTGCCGTGGTTGTCGCGATGGCGATCTTCGGTCTCATCAAAGCCTCGCTGAGGTCGAAGGACCGCCAGAGTTAAGGACCGTCAGCACTGGAATCATTCGGGCCGGGAATCCGCCGGCGTCACAGATCTCCGAGGCTGGTGTTCGCCCCGCACAGGATGACGCAGACCTTCTCGCCCGCAGCCGGCACATAGGCGCCTGGGCCAGAGGCGCCTGAACTGTCGGAACGGTCCGATCCACGCGACTGACCGGAGCGGTGCGGTCCGTCGATCCCCGCAAGTGCAGTCGCCGCCGCATGTTCGACGGCGAGCCGATGCTCGTCCCACAGGTGCTCCCGAGCGGCGTTGATCGCCGCATCGTCGACCAGCACCGAGGTGACCAGATCCGACCGCGCAGCCGCCACCCCCAGCGGCGTCGCCCGCCGGGCTCCGAGCGAATCCGCTGCCACCGAATCGACCGTGACATCGACCGGTTCGCCCGCTTCGAGTGCAGCATTGAGCGCCCGACAGTTCTTGGGCTCGACCGCGACCGTGCGCACTCCGTGATGGGCAGCGGCCGTCGCGACTCCGGCGAACAGCCCGCCCCCGCCGACCGAGACGACGACCGTGTCGAGATCGGGCACCTGCCCGAGGATCTCGGTCATGAGCGTGCCCGCGCCGGCGGCGATGAGCGGGTGGTCGTAGGCATGGGAGGCCAGCGCCCCGGACGACTCGACGAACTCGTCGCAGGCGGCGGCCGCCTCGGCGAATTCGCTGCCGACGAGCTCGACGCGAGCCCCGTAGGAGCGCAGCCGATCGACCTTGACGCTCGGGGCCGTGGTCGGCAGGAACACGGTCGCGGGCACCCCGGCCGCACGGGCCGCCCACGCACACGCGAGCCCCGCGTTCCCGCCCGAGGCGATCGTCACCCCTGCCTCGGGGAAGGTGCCGGCATCCAGGTGTGCGCGGATGAAATTCTGCGCACCGCGGGCCTTGAACGTGCCCGTGTGCTGGAGGAACTCGAGCGCGAAGAAGATCCCGTCCTCCGGCGCCGAGGTGACCGTGACCGGCCGTACCCGCCCGCCGGTCCGTGCGGCGGCCGCCTCGATGTCGGTGTGGCTCAGCTCCGTGGCCGGTGGCATGCGGGCATCCTCCTCGTCGTCGATCCAGGGCTCGTCCTGCCGGTCAGATCGGGCCCGTCACCAGCATAGAGGCAGCGAACGGGACCACTCCGGGCGTTTCAGCTCGTGTGCTTGGTGATGCCGAGGTCGACGCCCTTGGTCTCCTTGACGAGGCTGACGCCGATGAGCGAGATGATGCACACGATGATCATGTAGATCGCGATCGAGATGGACTTCCCGGTCTCCGCGAGCAGCGTTTCGGCGATGGTCGGGGCGAAGGCGCCGCCGAGGATCGCGCCGAGCGCGTAGCCGATCGACACACCGGAGTAGCGGACCTGGGCGGGGAACATCTCCGCGTACATCGCCGACATCGGACCGTAGGACAGGCCCATACCGACGGTGAGGACGAAGATGCCGATGCCGTAGGCCCAGATGTTGGCCATGTCGATCATGAGGAACGTCGGGATGAGCCAGACGATGAGGAGGATGTAGCCGATCTGGAAGGTGCGCACGCGGCCGAGCTTGTCCGACAGCGCCCCGCCCCACATCGTGAAGATCAGCCAGCCGAAGCTTGCCAGCGTCGTCGCCAGCAGCACGGGTGCGCGGTCGAGGCCGACGGATCCGCCGTCCTCGATCGGTCGGGAGGCGTAGGCGGCGAAGAACGCGATGATCATGTAGCCCACGGCGTTGTTGCCGATGAAGATGAGCGCGGAGAGGACGACTTCCTTCGTGTTCTTCTTGAACAGGGTGCCCAGCGGCGCGGAGGATTCGGCCTTGCGTTCGGCCAGCTCAGCGAAGACCGGGGACTCCTCGACCTGGCGCCGGATGTAGTAGCCCACGAGGACGAGGACGACGGAGAAGAGGAACGGGATACGCCAGCCGAAGCTTGCGAACTGTTCGGGGCTGAGCACGGTGGTCAGGATCCAGATGACGCCGGTGGCCAGGATCATGCCGACCGGCACGCCGATCTGCGGGTAGGCACCGAAGATGCCGCGCTTGGAGATCGGTGCATGCTCGACCGACAGCAGTGCGGCTCCGCCCCACTCGCCGCCGGCGGAGAAGCCCTGAAGGATCCGCAGCAGAGTGAGCAGGATCGGGGCGCCGACGCCTATCATCGCGTAGTTCGGCAGCAGACCGATGAGCGAAGTCGCCGCCCCCATGAGGATGAGCGTGAGCACGAGCATCTTCTTGCGTCCGATGCGATCGCCGAGGTGGCCGGCAATGATCGCGCCCAACGGTCGGAAGAGGAACGAGATGCCCAGAGACGCCCACGCCATGATCTGGCCGAGTGCCGGATTGTCTGAGGCGAGCGGACCGAAGTACTGGGCGGAGAGGACGAGCCCGGCGGCCTGCGCGTAGATGAAGAAGTCGTACCACTCGATGGTGGTGCCGACGAGGGTGCCGGCGAGGACCTTGCGCTCTTCGCGGGTGATCGATGCGGGTGCTGCCGGATGCGATGCGGACGGGCCGGATGCTGTCGTGGACATAAGCGGATCTTTCGGTTGCTGGGCGACATTGCCGTGCACCTCACCGGTGGCGGTGATCCTCGACCGTGAGTGATCGCCGGTGCCGTCGGTGAACAGGTGGCGGAGGACTGACTGTCTGGTCAGTAATTGGTCTCGATCATAGGGCAGAACGTGCGCCGTGTCACTCCTGCGCAGAGGCGTCGGCCGCATCCTGAGCGCGGCTCCGCCTTCCGCCATCGTCCGATGACAATTACCGACCGATTGGTTAGTATATTGTGGAGGAATCGGCAGCGGTGCCGAATGCGGTCGCCGTGAACCGGGAGACGTCGTTTCACCAGGGAGAGCAAAGCATGACCGAAATTCTCAGTTCCTATGTGGCGGGATCCTGGCACACGCCCGGTGCGACCGAGTTCGCCCGCTCCGTCCACGACGCCGCCACTGGCGAGCTCCTTCACCAGGTCAGCTCGGCCGGCATCGACTTCGCCGCCGTCGACGAACATGCGCGCACGGTCGGCATCCCCGAGCTGCAGAAGCTCACTTTCCATCAGCGCGGTGTGATCCTCAAAAAGCTCGGCGCCCACCTCATGGAGCGGACGAAGGACTACCACGAGATCTCCTTCACCACCGGCACGACGAAGCGCGACGCCTTCGTCGACATCGAGGGCGGCATCGGCACCCTCTTCACCTACTCCGGCGTCGCCCGTCGCCAGATGCCGAACTCGACCGTCCACCTCGACGGCGGTGTCGAGCGACTGTCGAAGAACGGCACCTTCGTCGGTCGCCACATCCTGACCTCCCGACAGGGTCTGGCACTGCAGATCAACGCGTTCAACTTCCCCGTCTGGGGCATGCTCGAGAAGTTCGCCCCGATGTTCGTCGCCGGCGTCCCCGTCGTCGTCAAGCCCGCCACCGACACCGCTCACCTGACGCGCGCGGTCGTTGCCGACATGATCGACTCCGGCCTGCTGCCCGAAGGTGCCATCCAGCTCGTCAGCGGCGACGTCACCCCGCTCTTCGACCACCTCGCCGAGCAGGACGCCATCGCCTTCACCGGCTCGGCGGACACCGCCCGCCGCCTGTCCGGGCTCGACTGCGTCACGGAGCGCGGCACCCGATTCTTCGCCGAGGCGGACTCGCTCAACTTCTCCCTGCTCGGTCCCGATGCCGGGCCCGGCACGCAAGAATTCGACCTGTTCGTCTCCGGCGTCGTCGCCGAGATGACGGTCAAAGCCGGCCAGAAGTGCACCGCGATCCGCCGCACCTTCGTCCCCGCTGCCCACGCCGAGGCGGTCAGCGAAGCCATCGTCGCGAAGCTTGCCACCCAGGGCGTCGGCGATCCGCGTGAGAAGTCGACCCGCCTGGGCCCGGTGGTCTCCGACAAGCAGCGCGCCGACGTGCTCGACTCCATCGACGAGATCCTCGCCGGCGGAGCGCACCTGCTCGCCGGCGGGCGTGAGGAGTCGGATCGCCTCGCCGCCGAACACGGCGGCGCCTATGTCGCAGCCACCGTGCTCCAGGCCGATGACGCCTGGGCCGATGCCGTCCACGACATCGAGGCCTTCGGCCCCGTGACCTCGATCATCACGTATTCCGACACCGAGGAGGCTGTCCGTCTGGCCGCTCGCGGGCGCGGTTCCCTGGTCGGCTCGGTCGTCACCCACGACCGCGAGTTCGCCACCGAATTCGTCCGCAGGATCGCACCCTGGCACGGGCGAGTGCTCGTCCTCGACCGAGACGACGCCGAGGAGTCGACCGGCCACGGTTCGCCTCTGCCGAACCTCATCCACGGCGGCCCCGGTCGGGCCGGCGGCGGCGAGGAGATGGGCGGACTGCGCGGAGTCGAACACTTCATGCAGCGCACCGCGATCCAGGCCTCCCCGGATATGCTCACCGCGATCGGTGGGGAATGGGTGAGCGGATCGCAGCGCCGCCTCGGCGAGCATCCGTTCACGAAGTCGCTTGCGGACCTGCGCCTCGGCGACACCCTCGACTCGGAATGGCGCGAGGTCACGCTCGACGATATCGAGCACTTCGCGAACTTTACCGGGGACACGTTCTACGCACACATGGATGAGGAGGCGGCTGCCGCGAACCCGTTCTTCCCGGGACGCGTGGCCCACGGCTACCTCATCGTCTCCTTCGCCGCCGGACTCTTCGTCCAGCCGGACCCCGGCCCGGTGCTCGCGAACTACGGCCTCGAGGGGCTCAACTTCATCACGCCCGTCTCCCCGGGCGACAAGCTCAAGGTGACGCTGACCGCCAAGCGCATCACCCCGCGCGAGACCGACGAGTACGGGGAGGTCCGCTGGGACGCTCAGGTCGTCAACCAGAACGAGGAGCCCGTCGCGAACTACGATGTGCTCACCTTGGTGGCCAAGGAGTACTGAGGGCATCCGGGCTCGCGTGGGGCAACCCCGTCTCTGCCTGCGGCAGACGAGGAGCATCGGGTCGGTTACGCTCTCCGGTCCTGTGGAACGCGGACCTTGAGTGAGGCCGGTCGGATCGTGAGCGTGGCCGGCGTCCGAGCGACCGCATCGCCGTCGGCCATGATGACGACCGGATCCACGCCCGGGGGTGTGTCGATGCGGATCTCGGTGGCGTGACTGAGGCTGATGTGCGGGTGCCACCCAAGCCTGACCAGCATGAACGAGACCAGCTCCGCGGCCAGCCGCGGCACGATCGTGTCTTCGAAGAGGACCACGTCGATGAGTCCGTCGTCGACCTGCGCATCGGGGGACAGTTTCAGCCCGCCGCCGTAGCGGCCGGAGTTCGCGAAACCTGCCGAGAGCCCATGGAATCCGCGCCTCTCGCCGTCGACTGTGAGGACGAGGTCGATGGGCGTCGGTCTCCTGATCGCGCGGATGAGTCCGTACAGGTAGACCCAGTGCCCCTTGATGCGGCGAGTCGAATCGGCGTAGTCCTGCACCGTCGTGTCCAAGCCGAGGCTGACATTGCCGACGCAGATGAGCCCGTCGAGGTCGAGGGTGTCGATGGCAAGGTCATATCCGTCGGCGATGGTGGAGACGGCCGCCTCGACGTCCTTCGGAATGCCGAGCTTCGCAATGAAATCATTGCCGCGGCCACCGGCGATGATGCCCAGGGACGTCTGCGTCCCGACGAGTCCGGCACCGACGGCGCGGACCAGGCCGTCTCCACCGAGCGAGACGACGAGGGGCGCACCGCGGCCGGCGAACTCGGCGGCGAGCTCCCCCGCGTGCGCCTCACTGCGGCTCTCGACAACCTCGACCTGCAAGCTCCTCCGAGCGAAGGCGGCCTTCATCGGCCCGATCCGCCGCCCCACCTCTCCGTGACGGGCGGTCGGGTTGAGGATCACCGGCAGCGGCGGAGGCGAAGCGGCTGTCACAGCTGATCCGGTCCGTTCATGAGCTTGCCGGGATTCATGATCCCCACCGGATCCGCTTCGGCCTTCGCCGCGCGCAGCATCCGCACCCACAGCTGACCGGTCTCACGGGGAATCCACGGAGCGTGGTCGCGGCCGGTGGCATGGTGATGCGTGATCGTGCCGCCGCCGGCGATGATGGCATCACTGGCCGCGGTCTTCAGCGCCTTCCACTGGGCGATCTCCCGGCCCTCCTCCTGGCGCGCGAAGATCGTGTAATAGAGGGAGCAGCCGGTCGAGTAGAGGTGGGAGATGTGGCACAGCACGAGTGCAGGGGTGCCCCGCTTCGCCAAGGACTCCTCGATCTCCTGACCGATCGAGTCGTGGAGCTGTTCGATCGCGCTCCACGGAGCCGAGGTCTCCAAGGTGTCGACGAGCGTTCCCTCCGTGAGCAGCTGATCGCGCAGATACGGCGTCGAGAAGCGGTGCTTCTCCCACATGGTCTCCGGGGAGCCGCCGACGCTCACTCCCTTGTGTCTCTTGGCGATGTCGCGTCCATCGGCCCGCCGCATCCGCGCCGAGGCCCTCTGCCCGTCATAGCGCAGCACCAGCAGGCACGGGGTCGTGATGCCGCGGGCCCTGAGGACGGCGAGAACACCCTTGCGCTGAACCCCGCTGCCGAGCTGCGCGAGCCCGAAGGCCGTCTCGTTGACGTCGGAGAGCCGGGCGATATCCGGTCGCAGACCGGTCTGCTCCATCTCCCTCAGCGCCGCCGTACCGGAATGGAAATCGGGGAAGAACCAGGCATCGGGCAGGCTGGCCTCCGGCAGGCGCGAGATGCCCAGCGTCACCTCGGTGATGATGCCGAGGGTGCCTTCGGAGCCGACGATCAGCTGCCGAGGATCGGGTCCGGCCGCCGAGGCGGGGGAGGGGCGCAGCTCGATGGGACCGGTGGGCGTCGAGCAGCGCAGACCGAGGACCTTGGCGTCGATGCGTCCGTATCCGGTCGACTGCTGACCGGCCGAACGGGTCGCGACCCAGCCTCCGACGGTGCTGAACTCGAACGACTGCGGGAAATGTCCGAGCGTGAAGCCGGCTGCCTGGAGCTTCTCCTCGAGGTCGGGGCCGAAGACGCCGGCCTGAACGGTCACTGTCAGCGACTCCTCATCGATGTCGACGACCTCATCGAGCCGGGCCAGGCTGATGCACACGCTGCCGCGGAACTTGCCGCGCACGGTCTCGATGCCGCCGACGACGCTGGTGCCGCCTCCGAAGGGGACGACCGCGATCCGCTCCTCCTGGCAGATGCCCAGGAGCTCGTCCACCTCGGCGTCGGTGCCGGGATAGAGCACAGCATCCGGGGCCGAGCTCAGCACACCGCTGCGCAGGCGGATGAGGTCAGGGGTGCTGCGACCGAGGGAGTGCGAGACGCGCCGGGCATGATCGTCGCGGATGTGACCGGCGCCGAGCAGCTCGTCGATGCGCGCGAACGCCTCGCGCGGAAGTGCCGGCTCGGGCAGCTGCACGTCGTCGAGATCGATGGGCGGATTGACGACGCCGGCGGGCCGACCGCAGACCTTGTTCAGCATCTTCTTCGCTCCGGGTTTGACGGGACCGTCGTGTCCGTCCTCGCCCCAGCCCCACCAGCGCATCCTCGGTTGAGGGGTGTCCATCAGCGTCATCCTTCTTCCTGTGTGTTCACGATCAGTTCGGGTGCCAGCCTGCGAACGGCAGAGGCGAAATCGGCGCGGTCGGCCTCGACGAGCCCCCACCGCGAACGGCGGTCGATGACATCGTCGACGGTGATGGCCAGTTCGTGGTCGACGGCGAAGCGGACCTCGGCGCCGCTGTAGGGGATGCCCGTGCGCACCGGGCCGCCGAGGGTCGGATCGGACTCGGCATAGGCCGCGACGCTGGCCGCGTCGGTGCCGTAGCGGCGGATCAGCGCCTCCGGCAGGTTCGGATCGGGGGTGCCGATGCCGACGAGTCCGAGCGACTTCGTCCGAGACGGGCCGGCCGTGAGGCCTCCGCCTTCGACGACGGCGTCGACGGCATCCTCGGCCATGCGCCGATACTCCGTGAGTTTGCCTCCGACGATGGTCAGCGCATCGGTGCGCGGGTCCCGCAGCAGTGCGTGCCTGCGGGAGAGATCGGCGCTGGAAGAGCCCGAGGTTTTCAGCAGCGGCCGGAACCCGGCGTAGCTGCCGACGATGTCGCCCAGGGCGAGAGGCTCGGCCAGGGCGGTGTTGATGGTTGCGAGCAGGAAGTCGAGGTCCTCGTCATCGGGCATCGCCCGGTCGGGAACCGCACCATGGTGCGGGGAATCGGTGAGACCGACCATGACGAGCCCCTCGTGCCAGGGGACCGCGAAGACGAAGCGACCGAAATGGCCGGGCACCGGTGCCGTGATCGCGACCTCCGGGTCGCCGAGGCGCTCGGCTCGAACCAGCAGGTGGGACCCCTTGCTGGGTGCGAGTTCGACCTCATCGGCCAAGGTATCGGCCCAGACTCCGGTGGCGTTGACGATCTGCTTCGCACGCACCGTGTGCCGGTCGCCGGTGAGCTCGTCGACGAAACCGACCTGACCGGGTTCGATATCGGTGGCCTCGGCGTAGGTGATGATGCGTGCGCCGTGGACGGCGGCAGTGCGGGCCAGGGCCACCACGAGGCGGGCGTCGTCGATGAGCTGACCGTCCCAGCTGAGCAGGCCGCCGCGGAGTCCCTCGGCGTCCGCGGCGGGAACCTGCTCGCGCACGGCGGCGGCCGAGACGCGACTGGGACGGGGCAGCAGGGATGCCGGAGTGCGTGCGAGCCTGCGCAGGACGTCGCCGGCGAAGAAGCCGATTCCGAACATCGCGGCATCGAGGCGGCCGACCCCGGAATGGAGGGGCATGACCAATGGCAGCGGACGGATGAGATGCGGTGCGATCCTGCCCATCAGCCGACCGCGTTCGAGGGCGGATTCCCAGGCGATGGAGAAGTCGAGCTTGGCCAGATAGCGCAGACCGCCGTGGGCGAGCTTCGATGACCAGCTGCTCGTGCCCGAGGCGAGGTCGCCGCGTTCGATGAGGACCACGCTGAGTCCCCGGGTCACGGCGTCGAGGGCGACGCCGACACCGGTGAATCCGCCGCCGATGACCACGAGGTCGACGGTGTCGTCGGCGGTGGCCGCCGCGAGGTCCCGCGCTCGCCGAGCGGCATTGAGCGCCGCGTCTCCATGGGTTCTGTCAGGCATCCTCGGGCATCCTCGCTCCTTCTGGTACTGAGTCGTACCAGTTTGCAATCGGCGTGGAATGTTGTCAACATCACAGTGTGAGCGACCATGGACGACCTTATGCCGGTGCCAGCCGCCGAGCCCGCGAGAGTGCACGGCGCGAACGAATCATCGCCGCCGGTGCGCAGATCTTCGGCCTCCACGGCTATCGGGCCGCGACCGTCGGTGCGGTCTGCGCCGAGGCGGGGCTGAATAAGCGCTATTTCTATGAGTCGTTTGCGACGCTCGAGGACCTTCTCTGTGCCGTCTATGCGCGGGTGGTCGCCGATCTGCGCGAGGCGGTGCTCGCAGGCGGCGGTGGTGAGGCTCGCGAGGTGCTGCGCGGTTTCGTCGCCGGCTTCCTCGATTGGGTGCAGGCCAACCCGGTCTGGGCGCGCGTCCACCTCTTCGAGGTCCTGGGAGTCAGCGCCCGGGTCGATGAGCTGTACCGCTCATACGCTCGCGCCATCGGCGACGAGCTCGTGGGTCGTCTGGCGGAGGTGACTGCGGGCCCGCCGCTGACGCCGGCCCGAAGGCGAGTCCTCGGCGACGTCCTCGTCGGTGCCGGGCTGCAGGTGGTCGTCGACTGGGTCATCAGCGGCTACGAGCCTCCGCGCGATCGGCTACTGGCCGAGACGGAGGCGACGCTGGGGTGGATTCTCGCTGCCGGTGCGGCGACCGACTTCGACTGAGTGCCCCACAATTTCGCAACCGAGTGCCCCACGGCCCGCAACTGAGTGCTCCGCAAGCCCGCAACTTTGTTGGGCGGGCCAGGGCCGGTGGTTCAGGCCTCGAGCCCTTGGAACGCCATCGTGGTGACCGCCTCGGCGATGGTGTCGGGGTCGATGGGGTAGCTCGAGCGGTACCACTCGGTGATCGAATTGACCATGCCGAAGAGCAGGCGAGTGATGAGCCCGGGGCTGAAGTCCGAGCGGAGTCCGCCCTCGTCGATCGCCGCGGAGACGAGACTGCGGATCTTCTCGTCGATGGCGCGACGCGCATCGAGGGCCTCGAGCTCGATGGCCGAGTTCCCGCGAACGCGCAGCAGCAGAGTCACCGAATGGTGGTACTCGATGAGAATGAGCACACTGGCCCGCACGGCCAGACGCAGCCGTTCGAGGGCGGTGATCCCGGTCCGATGGCTCTCGGCTTCGACGGCTGAGTCCAAGGCGTCGATGCCGCGGTTGATCGCCAACCGCAGCAGCTCTTCCTTCGACTTCACATGATGGTAGATCGCCGACTTCGTGATGCCGAGCTCCCGGGCGACGGTGTCCATCGAGGTGCCGTCGTAGCCGCGGGAGACGAACACCTCGGTGGCCCTGTTGATGAGCGTCTCCCGGTCATAGCCGGGGCGACCGCGGCGCGAGCGCTTGGGGGCGGCGGTCGACGATGTCGACTCGGCGGAGCGCGGGGACTGGGCGGCCGCCTCGGCGAGGGAATCCGACGCGGATGAGGACGATTCGGGCATGCTGATCAGTCTAATCGGCTGCCGCGTGACGCACGGAGACGCACGTCATCTCAGCGGATGCCTTCGCGGCGGTCGATGATGCGCTTCATCTTGCCGACCGAGCGCGGCAGGTCGCCGGGCAGCTTGATGTCGACGCCGCAGGAGACGCCGAGGCGCTCCTTGATGCGGGCCGCGACGAGACGGTCGAGGCCCTCGAGTTCGATCGCACCGACGCCCTCGCGGGCTTCGACCTCGACGGTCATCTCGTCCATCCGGCCGGGGCGAGTGAGGACGAGTTGGAAATGCGGGCTCAGCGGGCTGAACTCGAAGAGGACGGATTCGACGTTGGCCGGGTAGACATTCACCCCGCGGATGATCATGAGGTCGTCCGAGCGGCCGGTGATGCGTGAGATCCGGCGGAAGTTCGGGCGTGCGGTGCCCGGCAGCAGGGTCGCGAGATCGTGCGTGCGGTAGCGGATGATCGGCAGCGCCTCCTTCGTCAGCGAGGTGAAGACGAGCTCGCCCTCCTCGCCGTCGGGCAGCGCCTCTCCGGTGAAGGGGTCGACGATCTCCGGGTAGAAGTGGTCCTCCCAGATCGTCGGACCGTCCTTCGTCACGGCCGATTCGCAGGCCACACCGGGTCCCATGACCTCGGAGAGGCCGTAGATGTCGACGGCGTTGATGTTGAAGGACTGCTCGATCTCCTTGCGCATCTCGTCCGTCCACGGTTCGGCACCGCAGATCGCGGTCTTCAGGCTCGTCGACGTCGGATCGATGCCCTGACGGTGGAACTCGTCGAGGATGGTGAGCAGATACGTCGGCGTGGCCGTGATGATGTCCGGTTTGAAGTCCTGGATGAGCTGCACCTGGCGCGGAGTCTGCCCGCCGGAGATCGGCACGACGGTGAAGCCGTGACGTTCGGCGCCGTGGACGCCCAGGCCGCCGGTGAACAGTCCGTAGCCGTAGGCGTTGTGCATCATCTGTCCGCGCTTGCCGCCGGCGCCGAGGATGGACCGCGCGATGAGGGCACCCCACCGGTCGAGGTCGCCCATCGTGTACCCGACGACCGTCGGCAGGCCGGTCGTGCCCGAAGATGCGTGGATGCGTGCGACCTGCTCCTGCGGCACCGCGAAGAGCCCGAAGGGATAGTTATCGCGCAGATCCTGCTTGGTCGTGAAGGGCAGCTTCGCGATGTCGTCGAGGCTCGTGATGTCCGCAGGGCTGACGTCGAGTTCGTCGAAGGCCTTCCGGTAGAAGGGCACCTGCTCATACACGGAGGACACCGTGGTCTTGAGGTTCTTCAGCTGGTCGGCGCGCAGCTCGTCGAGGCTCATCCGTTCGCCGGCGTCGAGGTCGGTGTCAGTCATCATCGTCTCCTTGCGAAATTCTTCTCTGTGCCGGATCCGGACGGGGCGTCCGATCCGCTGACCGCCGAGGAGGGGCACCGACTTCGGCGTCGTGTCCTCTGCGGGTGGTTGGGGGTGGGCAGGCGGCGGCATCGGCCGCGTCAGCGCTGCGCCCGCCTGCTGCCGGTCACGGCGTGCGGGGAGGCAGGGTGCGGGAGCGACCGCGGTAGGTGGCGACGATCTCGTCACCGCGGGTGACGGTGACGTCGTAGATGCCCGAGCGTCCCTGCTTGATGACCTCACGGCCGCGGGCGATGAGTTCGTCGCCGATGAAGGTGGGTTTGAGGAAGTCGATGTCTCCGCCCGAGGCGACCGTGATCGAGCCCGGGTAGTTGCAGGCCATGGCGAAGGTGGTGTCGGCGAAGAGGAAGACGTAGCCGCCGTGCGTGATGTCGTGGCCGTTGGTCATGATCTCGGTGATCGTCATCGAGCACTGCGCCCAGCCGGGTCCGTGGTCATCGACCTTGATGCCCAAGTGCTGTGAGGCGCGGTCATTGGCGAACATCGCGGCGGCGCCGGTGGGTGCGGGAGCGTGTGGGGCTGCCCCGGTGCTGGATGCCTCGGTGGATCCTGTGGGATCGGGCTGTGGAGCCGCCTCGGTGGGGGTGGAGGTGTTCGGGGTCTGTGACTCCGCGGTCGTCGTATCGTGGGTGGGCTGTCCCAAGGTCGGCTCCTCCTCGAGTCGCGGGTTCTGGCGCCGGTGCACGAGGAGTGCCTGCGCCGCTGCGTGTGGACGACGGTGAGAGTTCCCCGTGATCCCGGACGGTCAGCCCGTCGGAGAATAAACGACCATCTGGTCAATAAATATCGTTCCGATAGTCGCCGCTGTCAAGTCACACGATGATCCGGCCTGCGAATCGCGCACGCATCGTCAAGCGGAAGCGGGAATAGGTCGCTATCGGATAGTTTCCGAGAAATATAGGTCGCTATCGGACATTTTCCGGCGCTGAAAGTATCCGATGCTGACCTAAATTCGGCAGGCGCCGCTTGGGCCGGAGGAAGTTTGTCTGGTCGATCCGACAGGTGTTGCGACGACTCCTTGAACCCAAGGCGCCGAAACCGCTGTGGATCGACCGGCACATGCGCCGGGTGGGCGCCTGTTTGCGAAAGATAGGCGCATAGAAGCCGTTCGCGTGGGCGGCATTGCACCCGGGCCGGGGGTGTGCGACACTGGTGGCAACAATACAGAACAAATGGTCAGTAAATGGATGCCCTGGATCAGAGGTCTGACGATGGTCGGACCGATGGGGAGGTCGGCAGCCGCTGACCGAGGCAGGTCCTGACAAGGGCACATCCAAGGGCGGAGTGGTCATGACGACTCAAGTGAACGACAATCGCTACGACGAAGCGAAACTCGAAGCGCAGTTCGACGCGACGATCGAGGCCAAGGACCGGATCGAACCGCGGGACTGGATGCCCGAGGCCTACCGCAAGACGCTCATCCGCCAGGTCGCGCAGCACGCGCACTCGGAGATCATCGGCATGCAGCCCGAGGGCAATTGGATCTCCCGTGCCCCTTCGCTGCGGCGCAAGGCGATCCTGCTGGCCAAGGTCCAGGACGAAGCCGGTCACGGCCTCTACCTCTATTCGGCCGCAGAGACCCTCGGCGCCACGCGCAACGAACTCACAGAGAAGCTCATCGCCGGCCGCCAGAAGTACTCCTCGATCTTCAACTACCCGACCCTGTCCTACACCGACGTGGGCACGATCGGCTGGCTCGTCGACGGTGCGGCGATCTGCAACCAGGTGCCGCTGTGCCGGACGTCCTTCGGCCCCTACGGGCGCGCCATGATCCGCATCTGCAAGGAGGAGTCCTTCCACCAGCGTCAGGGTTACGAACTGCTCATGACGATGATGCGCGGCACCGACGAGCAGCGGGCCATGGTCCAGGAGTCGGTCGACCGCTTCTGGTGGCCTTCGCTGATGATGTTCGGCCCTCCCGATGACAACTCCCCGAACACCGAGCAGTCGATGGCCTGGGGTATCAAGACCCACACGAACGACGAACTGCGCCAGAAGTTCGTCGACATGTCCGTTCCGCAGGCCGAGGCGCTGGGCGTGACGTTCCCCGACGAGAACCTCAAGTGGAACGAAGAGCGCGGACACTATGATTTCTCGACACCGAACTGGGACGAGTTCTGGGCCGTCGTCAAGGGCGACGGGCCCTGCAACGAACAGCGTGTGTCCCACCGCAAGCGCGCCTGGGACGACGGTGCCTGGGTGCGCGAAGCCGCGCTCGCCTTCGCCGAGAACCAGAACGCCGAGGCGGCCGCCCCCACCGCGGGCAACGCCGCCACTGCGGCCGCCCCCACCGTGCCGTCGGCCGACGGCTCCACCACCACCGCCGAGGAGGCAGCGAAATGACCGAGACCAACCCCGGCTCCGCCTCGGCGAGTGCGACCCGCGGCGAATGGCCGCTGTACGAGGTCTTCGTGCGCGGCAAGCGCGGACTCAACCACGTCCACGTCGGGTCGCTGCACGCGACCGATGACCAGATGGCCATCCACCATGCCCGCGACGTCTACACCCGACGCAACGAGGGCGTGAGCATCTGGGTCGTCCGCTCCGCCGATGTCACGGCCTCGAGCCCGGACGAGAAGGACCCGATGTTCGCCCCCAGCGGCGACAAGGTCTACCGGCATCCGACCTTCTACGACATCCCCGACGATGTCCCCCACATGTGAGAAGGGGAGACGAATGACTGCGAACAACGAACCCACCGTTCACGTCGAACACGATGAAGCGGGAACCAACGTCGACCACGGCACCCACGACAACGCCTACTCGGGCCTGCTCGTCAACGATGCGAACTGGGCCTTCGGCACCGACTTCGAGGACCCGCTGGCCGGCGTCGACACGACCGTGCCCGACGGGGTCGACGCGAAGGACCTCGGCGCCTACTGCCTCATGCTCGGCGATGACGCGCTCGTGTTCTCCCAGCGGATCTCCGAATGGTGCTCGAACGCCCCCGACCTCGAAGAGGACATCGCGCTGGCGAACATCGCCCTCGACCTCCTCGGGCAGGCCCGACTCCTGCTCGCCCGCGCCGCGGCCGCCGATCCGGAGCTCGTGCCCGAACTGCCCGGGGGCTCACCCGTGCCCGATGAGGATCGGCTCGCGTACTTCCGCAACGACCTCGCCTTCCGCAACGTCCGCCTGGCCGAGGTCCCCAACGGCGACTTTGCCGAGGCGGTCGCGAAGATCCTCATCTACTCCACCTGGCGCCTGTCGATCTTCGAACGCCTGACGACCAGCCGCGACACCGTGCTCGCCGCGATCGCGGCGAAGGGCGTCAAGGAGATGTCCTACCACCGCGACTTCGCCGGACGCTGGGTCCTCACCCTGGCCCGCGGCACCGAGGAATCGAAGTCCCGCTTGATCAGCGCCCTGAACGGGCTGTGGCCGCTGTGGACCGAACTCTTCGAATCCCACCCGGTCGAGGCCGCCGTGGCCGAAGCCGGAATCGGCGTCGACCCCGCCGAGGTGGCCGACGAGGCCGGAGTCATCATCGACCAGGTCTTCGCCGCCGCCGGCATCGATCGTCCCGACCGCGGATCGCTGGCCGGGGTCGGCGTGCACGGTCGCAAGGGCCGCGACGGACTCCACACCGAAGCCCTGTCGAAGCTGCTCGCGGAGATGCAGGTCGTCGCCCGGGAGCATCCGGAGGGACAGTGGTGACCGCCATGCTGCGGACCCACCCGACCGGCACCGACGCCGAGGCGATCGAGCGTGCCCGTGCCGCCGCCGAACGCGTGACGGACCCGGAGATGCCGATGCTCACGCTGCTCGACCTCGGCGTGCTCCGTGATGTGAGCATCGAGGACGGCCGCGTCATCACGACGATCACCCCCACCTATTCGGGGTGCCCGGCGATGGCGACGATGCGCGATGACTTACAGCGCGAACTCCTCGACGCCGGCTTCCCCGACGCCGAGGTGCGCGTGTCCCTGTCCCCGGCGTGGACGAGCGACTGGATCACCGAACGCGGCAAGAAGGCACTCAGGGATGCCGGCATCTCCCCGCCCGGAGCCGCACCGCACCGGCAGGGGCCGGTGGCACTGACCCTCATGCCCACCCGCCGCGCCGTGAGCTGCGTGCTGTGCGGGTCGGAGAACGTGAGACTGTCCTCCGAATTCGGCCCGACCGCGTGCAAGGCCATGTACCAGTGCCTCGACTGCCTGGAACCGTTCGACCATGTGAAGGAGATCTGATGACCCAGACGATCGATCAGACCGCCGAGGCGGCCCCCACCGCCCAGCGCGCCGACGGCTCCTCCCGGTCGAGCTTCTACCCGCTGACCGTGAAGTCCGTCGACCACCTCACCGAGGATTCCGCGGCCGTGACCTTCGATGTGCCCGAGGAGTACGCCGAGCTCTTCGACTTCGCCGCCGGACAGTCGCTGACCCTGCGCCGGCTCATCGACGGGCAGGAGCACCGCCGCACCTACTCGATCTGCGCCCCGGCCGGATCCGACCCGCGCATCGGTGTGCGTGAGGTCCCCGAAGGGCTCTTCTCCCTCTGGCTCGTGCGTGAGGTCCGTGCCGGCGACGTCATCGAGGTCCAGCCGCCCTCGGGCAGCTTCCGGGCCGACCCGGACCAGGGCGGACGGCATCTGTGCATCGCGGCCGGATCCGGGATCACCCCGATGCTCTCGATCGCGTCGACCGTGCTGTCGAACCCCGAAGCCTCGGTGACCCTGCTCTACGGCAACCGGAAGACGAACACCGTGATGTTCGCCGAGGAGCTCGCCGACCTCAAGGACGCCCGCAACCAGCAGCTCGACCTCGTCCACGTCCTCTCCCGCGAACCCCGCGAAGTCGAACTCTTCTCCGGCCGCCTCGACGAGGAGAAGCTGCGGCAGCTGCTGAGCGCCATCGTCCCGATCGGCAGCATGGACCATGTGTGGCTGTGCGGTCCCTTCGGGATGCTCGAAGACGCCCGCAGGGTGCTCGCCGAGTTCGACGTGCCGAAGGAGAGGATCCACTTCGAACTCTTCTACGTCGACGAACCGCCGCCGGAGGTCGTCCACGCCGACAAGGTCGTCGAAGGCGCCACCAGCGAGGTCACGGTCGTCATCGACGGACGCCGCACCACCTCGGCGATGTCGCAGGGCAAGACCATCCTCGATTCCGCACAGGAATCGCGCTCCGATCTGCCGTTCGCCTGCAAGGGCGGGGTGTGCGGAACCTGCCGCGCGAAGATCTGCGGCGGCGAGGTCGACATGGTCCGCAACTACGCCCTCGAGGACGCCGAGGTCGAGGCGAACTTCGTCCTCACCTGCCAGACCTTCCCCGTCAGCGATGAGGTCGTCGTCGACTTCGACTCCTGAACGACCCTGAACGGTCGCGTCCCGCGCCCACCCCGGACTCGACCGTCACCCACCTGATCGTCACCCCTGTCAACGAGGAGACCCATGCCTGAGGCATTCATTCTGGACGGACTGCGCACCCCCATCGGCCGCTACGGAGGTGTCCTGGCCGATCAGCGCCCCGACGACCTCGTCGCCACGACGATGAGGACCGTCATCGACCGGACGGGAATCGACCCGGCCGACATCGACGAGGTCATCCTCGGCTCGGCGAATCAGGCCGGTGAGGACAACCGGAACATCGCCCGCATGGCCGTGCTCCTGGCCGGCCTGCCCGAGTCCGTGCCCGGCTTCACCGTCAATCGCCTGTGCGCTTCGGGAATGACCGCGATCACCACCGCTCGTGCGATGATCGCCGCCGGAGACGCCGAGGTGGTCGTGGCCGGAGGCGTCGAATCGATGACCCGCGCCCCGTGGGTGAGCGAGAAGCCCAGCCGGGCCTGGTCGAAGCCCGGCCGGACCTGGGACACCTCGATCGGATGGCGGTTCACGAACCCCGCCTTCGACGAGGACACGACCCTGTCGATGCCGCAGACGGCCGAACGCGTCGCCGAGAAGTGGAAGCTGACCCGCGAGGCCCTCGACGAATTCGCCTTTGACTCGCACCAGAAGGCGCTGGCCGCTGCCGCCGCAGGCAGCTTCGATCCGGAGATCCTGCCCATCGGCGAGGTCACCGCCGATGAGGGACCGCGTGCGGATACGACCGTGGACAAGCTCGGCAGGCTGCGGCCCATCCACGGCCCAGGCGGGCTCATCACCGCCGGCAACTCCTCCTCGCTCAACGACGGTGCCGCCGTGGTCGTGCTCGTCAGCGAGGACTATGCGAACAGGCACGGCCTCAACCCCCGCGCCCGCGTCGTCGCCGGTGCGAACGCCGGAGTGTCCCCGGAGATCATGGGCGTCGGTCCCGTACCGGCAACCCGGAAGGTGCTCGAACGCACCGGATGGAAGGTCGGCGAACTCGAAGCCGTCGAACTCAATGAAGCCTTCGCCTCGCAGTCGCTGGCGTGCATGGGAGATCTCGGACTCGACCCGGCCACCGTCAACGGCTTCGGCGGAGCGATCGCACTCGGCCACCCGCTCGGCTGCTCGGGCACCCGCATCACCGTGACCCTGCTCAACCGGCTCGAACAGGCCGGGGCGAAGAAGGGGCTGGCGACGATGTGCGTGGGCGTCGGCCAGGGTTCGGCCCTGCTGCTGGAGCGCGCATGAGTACGGGCGGCGACGCAGCGAACGGAGCGGGCGCCGGCACGAACGGATCGGCCTCCCCGCTGCTCGTCGAACGCCATCCCGACCGCACGATCATCCGGCTCAACCGGCCTCAGGTGCGCAATGCCATCGATCAGGCGATGGTCGACGCCCTCCACTCCGTGTGCGCCGAGCTCGAAGCCGAACCGAAGGTCGCGATCCTCACCGGCACCTCCGGGGTCTTCGCCGCCGGCGCCGATATCGCCCAGCTGCGCAACCGCCGCCGCGACGATGCCCTGGCCGGCATCAACTCGAAGATCTTCACCCGCATCCAACAGCTGCCGATGCCCGTGATCGCACTCGTCGAGGGATTCGCCCTCGGCGGCGGTGCCGAACTCGCCTTCGCCGCAGACTTCCGCATCGGGACACCGTCGACGAAGATCGGCAACCCGGAGACCGGACTCGGCATCCTCGCCGCCGCCGGAGCCGCCTGGCGTCTGCGCGAACTCGTCGGCGAACCCCGGGCCAAGGAGATCCTGCTCGCCGGTCGCACCCTCCAGGCCGATGAGGCCAAGGCGATCGGACTTCTCAACGACGTC
The DNA here is from genome assembly GCF_051351055.1 of Brevibacterium sp. FAM 27836. NCBI lineage: Bacteria > Bacillati > Actinomycetota > Actinomycetes > Micrococcales > Brevibacteriaceae > Brevibacterium > Brevibacterium sp. FAM 27836. The sequence goes on along the minus strand of NZ_CP195711.1, from coordinate 1,674,052 downwards.
GTCGACCCCGAGGATCTCGAACTCGCCGGCCAGGCGCTGGCCGATCGGATCGCAAGCTTCGCGCCCTTGGCAGTCCGGTTGAGCAAATCCGCCTTCCACGCTCCTCGTGAAGCCCACCCGCTCATTGATAATCTGGCCCAGGCCGTGCTGTTCGAATCGCAAGAGAAGTTCGCCCGCATGGATGCGTTCCTGTCCAAGCGCGAGGCGAAGAGGGCGAAGAAGGCCGCCGAACGGGCCGCCCAGGCCGAGACCGGTGCGCAGACACAGCAGGAAGGCGAGAGCGAATGAGCGAGTCCACCCCCGACACCCCGGCCGCAGATGCTGCGGCCGCCGGCACCCCTGCCGCGCGCGTGCCCGAAGCCGTCGGAGTCTACGGCGGCGGCCGGATGGGAGCGGGCATCGCCCACGCCTTCGCCACCGCCGGCGCCCGGGTCATCGTCATCGAGAACACCGAAGACACCGTCGCAGCCGCACGGGAACGCATCGAGGCCTCGGTCGAGAAGTCGAAGTCCAAGGGCATCGACGTCCCCGGCACCGTCGAAGTCGTCCGCGACCCGACCATGCTCGACCAAGCGCTCCTCGTCGTCGAAGCCGTACCCGAGGTCCTCGAACTCAAACAGGAGATCCTCGCGGCCATCGCGAAGCACGCACCAGCGGCAAGCATCGGCACGAACACCTCGGCGCTGTCCATCGACGAACTCGCCGCCGCCCTGCCGCGCCCCCAGGCGCTCATCGGCCTCCACTTCTTCAACCCGGTTCCCGTCTCCGAACTCGTCGAGGTCGTCGTCGGCACCCACACCGACCCCGGCCTCGTCGAAGTCGCCAAGGGATGGATCGCGGGACTGTCGAAGACGGCGATCACGGTCAAGGACTCACCCGGATTCGCGTCCTCCCGCCTCGGCGTGGCACTCGCCCTCGAAGCGATGCGGATGGTCGAAGAAGGCGTCGCCGAGCCTGCGGACATCGACCGTGCCATGACGCTGGGCTACCGGCATCCGGCCGGGCCGCTGAAGACCACGGACATCGTCGGACTCGATGTGCGCCTGGGCATCGCCGAACACCTCGCCGCCGAGGTCGGTGAGCGTTTCGCCCCTCCGCAGATCCTGAAGGACAAGGTCGCGGCCGGCGAACTCGGCCGGAAATCCGGGCAGGGCTTCTACGCCTGGTGACACCCCGCGCTCACGGGCGCACTCCGGAGTCCCGCCACGGGCGCCGGCACCACTGTTAGGACACGCAAAGGAGCATCCATGACCGAGATCCAGCTGAAGAACCGCGGCCGCATCGCCGAGATCATCCTCGACGGGCCCGCCTCCCGCAACGCTCTCGATGCGGACAACCTCCGCGACCTTGCGGCAGCCGTGGCCAAGGTCGCCGAGGCGGTGCCCAGTGTGCGCGTGCTCCTCATCCGCGGGGAGGGCAAGGTCTTCTGCTCCGGTCGCGATATCAGCGGCGTCGACGCCGAGACCGATGACGCACACGCGTTCCTCGCCGAGTCCTTCGCCCCCGTCTTCCAGGCGATCAGGGCGCTGCCGATCCCCGTCATCGCCCAGGTCCAAGGGGCCGCTCTCGGGCTGGGCTTCGGTGTCGCGGCGGCCGCGGACATCATCTTCGCCGCCGATGACGCGAAGTTCGGGTCCCCGTTCGCCGCGATCGGTGCGATGCTCGATTCCGGTGCCCATCACGTGTTCCTCGATCGGGTCGGCTACCACCGGACCATGGACCTCATCGTCACCGGTGACTTCATGACCGGCGCCGAGGCGGCCGTCGCCGGGATCGTCTCCCGCGCGGTCCCAGCCGCGGACCTGAGCGAATTCGTCGAAGCGAAGCTCGAGAAGATCGTGTCCGGTCCGGCTGAGGCCTTCGCCATGGAGAAGGGGTTCGTGCAGAAGATCGCCGACGAACGTCCGAGCCTGTCCGATGTCCTCGCCGAGGAGGCCGTCCTCCAGGAGTCGGCCCGGCAGACCCCCGACTACGTCGAGGGGTTCCGGGCCTTCCAGGAACGTCGGGCTCCGAACTTCGAATGAGGTCTCAGCTGTGCCTGCCGTCGTGGAGCGTCGGCCGGTAATTCACTTCGGCGATGCCGTCGTCCAGCGTCACCGTCTCGAGCAGCTCGAGGTCGAGATCGGGTGCGCCCGCGAACATCGGCACGGCCCCGGTGCGGCCGCTGATCACGGGGAACATCGTCACCTGGATGCGGTCGATGAGACCGGCGGCCAGGAGTGCGCGGTTGAGCATGGGACTGCCATGGGAGCGTAGGGGGATCGTCGATTCCCGCTTCAACCGGGCGACCACCTCGGCGGGGGCGCCGGTCTCGACCGTCGCATCGGGCCAGTCGACGCCCGGGCTCAGGCTGGTGGAGATGACGGTCGTGGGCAGGTGCTTCATCCGGGTGTTGATCGGGTCCTCCGCCTCGGATGCAGGGGTGAGGTGGGCGAGGAACTTCTCGAACATGCGGAAGGTGCGTGCCCCGATGACCAGCCGCTGCTCCTGACCGTACTGGGCGGCACGGCGGGCGAGGAACTCCGGTCCCTGCTTGCCCCAGTAGCCGCCCCAATCGCCCTCCGGTGTGAAAGAGCCGAAGCCGTCGACGGTGGTGAAGAGATCCCAGGTGTAGGTGGCGGTCATCGCGTCGTCCTCTCTGCGCGGCGTCGCGTAGCCCACGTCGGGAGGGAGGATGCCTCACCGGATGGCCGGGGAGGGGCGATGCTGCACCGTCTCAGCGTGCGCCGATCACCGGGGCGAAGTCAATGATCGCTGCTCTGCTCAGGCGAATCGTCGTGGCGAGCGGACTTCCACCGACGCATCGTGATGATCGTCAGGATGATGACAAGCACCCAGGAGACGCCGACGGCGACGGCGTTGATGAGATTCGGCTCGCCGATGAAGGCGCCGACCGCCACGAGTGAGAGCTGGCCGGGCAGGGAGGAGACGACGGTGGCGGTGAGGAACGTGCGGTTGTCGATTCCCAGCGCCCCGCTGCCGTAGTTGACCGGCCAATAGGGGAAGCCGGGCATGAGCCGCAGTGCGCACACGGCGTAGAACCCACCGCCGGTGAGGCGGGACTCGACGGCCTCGGCGTGGGAGCCGAGCAGCCGCATGACCGTCTCCCGGCCCAGTGCCCTGGCGATCCAGTATCCGATCCAGCAGCCGGCGACGACCCCGATCATCGACAGCAGGGTGCCGAAGGGCAGACCGAAGATCAGGCCGCCGGCGGTGGCCATGATCGTCACGGGGATCGGGGTGGCGGCGACGGCCATGTAGATGAGGATGAAGACACCGAAGCCCCAGAAGCCGGCGGCGAGGATGTCTTCCTGGAGTACGTCGATGGAGGGCAGGCGGACATTGAAGACCGCCCACACTCCGGCCAGCAGCGCGAGGCCGAGGGCGATGTTGCGCAGGATCGTCGGCCAGTCGAGGCGGGAGCGGGTGTTCCGCGTGCGCTGGGCAGCGGTATCGCGGGCACGAGCGGCTTGGCCGGGGCGGTGCGGTCGCTCCGGGGGTGGGCTGTCTTCGTGTCCGGGCATGGACCGATCTTACGTCCCGGCCGGGGTGGGACGGCAATCGTGGGCACACGGGCCGGGCCTCTGCCTGCGGTCGAACTGCAGGCAGAGGCCGAAGCGTGGCCGGCTTGGTGTCAGGACGCGGGACCTTCGGTCAGGGTCACCTCGGTGGTATGGCTCTGACCGGTGGTGTCCGTCCAGGTCAGGGACACTCTGTCGCCGGGTTTGTGCTCGGCGATCGCACTCGAGGCCGCGGTGCCGTCGCTGATCTGCGTCGAATCGATCGCGGTGATCGTGTCACCGGCGGTCAGTCCGGCCTTCGCGGCGGGGGTGTCCTCATAGACCCCGGCGACGACGGCGCCTGCGACCGCATCGGTTCCGGTCTGCCCGGACTGCGTGCCCTGCCCGGTCTGCCCGGACTGCATGCCCTGCCCGGGCTGGCCGGACTGTGCTGGCTGTCCGGATCGGTCCTGCTGGTCCGACCGTTCGGTTCGGCCGACGCCGATACCGAGGAAGGCCGGGTAGCCGAGCGTGTTCGTGCTCGTCTGCTGACCGGCGATGATCGACTCGGCGGTCGTCAGTGCGGAATCGATCGGGATGGCGTAGCCGGTGACCACCGGGGTGCCGGAGGAGGCTGCGGTGTTCATGCCCACGACCTCGCCTTCATCGTCGAGCAGGGCTCCGCCCGAATCGCCGGAGACGATATCGGCTTGGACTTGGATCATGCCGTCCAGCGTCTCCGAATCCTCGGTGCCCTGAGCGGTCGTGGTGACCGAAGCGCCGAGGTCGGTGACCGTTCCATCGGCTGCCTGGAGCTGCCCGCCGCCCTCGGAGTTGCCGACGGCGGTGATGTCGTCGCCGACTTGGACGGTCTCGTCGTCGACAGCGGCCGGTGTGAGGTCGGTGGCGTCCTTGAGTCTGAGCACGGCGACGTCATGAGCCGAGTCGGAACCGACGACGCTGGCTTCGTAGGTTTTGCCCGTCGTGGCCACGGTGACCGCGATCTTGGTCGAGTCCGCGATGACGTGATTGTTCGTGAGGATGAGACCGTCCTTGCTCAGCACGATGCCGGTGCCGGCCGCTTCGGCGTTCTCGTAGCCGAGCTGGGTGTCGATGAGGACGACACCGGAGGACTCTTCCGCGCTCGCCGGTGCGGCGTCCTGCTGCGTCGAACCGTCGCTGCCCTGGCCGGGGTCGGTGGGCTGACCGGTGAAGGGGATGACTGATTGGGTGGTCCCGGCCGCGACCGTGCGGGCGTGTCCCGTGGCGGAGGCCGACAGGCCCGCGGCAGACCCGATGCTCAGCGCCAGAGCCGCGGCCGCTCCTGTCACTGCCAGGGCGAATCGATGCCTGTGCGGGCGGGAGCGGGTGACGGCTGTCGCCGCCGTCTCGGTGCCGGATGTGTTCTCACCCGTGTGCCCAGCGCCGGTCCGTGCCTGTGCTGACCCCGTGCGCTTCGACTCGTTCATGGCTCTGCCTTTCTGTGCTGAGTGGGAGTGTCCGATGACTCCTATTCAGTACCCGGAGGCTGTGGCCAGGCTGTGGCGCAGCTGGAGCGAAGCTTCGACTTTGCCAGTCGAGTGCTGAGAGGGGTGAGACCAGCTCAGGCGGCGATGACGATGATGCCGAGGGCCGTGCCGATGTAGAAGAGGCTGACGGAGAGGATGAAGACACGTTCTGCGATGCCGAAGGCCTTCGCGCGAAGGGGCCTGATGATGAGCGCGACGACGCTGATGACCAGCGACACGAGCGCGATCCAGGAGACCGCGTGCAGGGTCTGCGCCAAGGGTGCTGGCCCCTCGGCGGTGAAGAGCCTGACGAAGTTGCCCATGCAGGCGTAGCTGATGGCGAACCAGGCGATGGCCATCAGGTAGTGCAGGCGGCCGGTCGTGCTCAGCTTCTCACCTTCCAGGTCGGTGGGGACGAAGGGCAGGAAGGCGAAGATGAGCGCGAGGACGGCAAGGGCGATGCTCACGAGCGTCGAATCGGGCCATTCCGGTATGCCGATGGCGACGGCCGCGGCCAGCAGGCCCCAGAACGGCACCGTCACCCAGGTCATCGCGCTGCTCAGGCGCCTCGTGCTGCCGACGGCATAGTCGCTGACGGCATGGCTGATGATCGAATACTCGCTCCGTACGAGGTGGAGGGCGAGGAAGAGAACGAGACGGGCCAGTCCGCAGGCGGTCGCGAGTGCAGCGAGGATGAGGGTCATGAGCGGTCCATGGGGTTGTCGGAGCGGATGCTGCGGACCTCGTCGTGGAGTGCGCGGATCGTGGAGGCCAGTGAGCTCGGATCGATGCCGATCGCTCGGGCATTTTCGTCGAGGGAGTGTCCGAGCAGGCGTGCGCAGTGCGCGTGCTTGTCCTCGCCCGCCGAGGTGAGTCGCAGTTCCCGTCGATTGCCGGACCCCGGCAGAACCGTTATCGGTTCAGCCGGGGCCCGAAGGTGGGCCTGCGAGGAAGACGGTGTGCGCGCGGCTGCCCAGGGCTGCCTCGGCGAGGGGTCAGCCGGTGAAGATCGCCACTGCCTTGATCGCGGTCAGGGACAGGCCCCAGACGAGGCCGCCGGCCACGACGACGGTCAGGGCCGTGCCGACGGTCTTGTAGGCGCCGCCGACGGGTGACTGCGGCGAACCGGATTCGGGGACGTGGGCGATGGGGGTGGAGTCAGTCATGATCGTTGCTCTTCCTCAGTTCTCTTCGAGGGCGGCGGCCTGCCTGGCGGCGACGTCCTCTTCGCGTTCGAAGTGCTTTTCGCTGACCGGGCGGATCAGCGCGTTGGCGATGAAGCCGATGATCAGGGCGCCGACCATGATGAACATGCCCGGGGTGTAGAGCTCGGGGCCGGACTTGCCGGCCGCCTCGCCGGCCTCGACGACGGAGTTGACGATGAGCGGACCGGCCACCCCGGCGGCCGACCAGGCGGTGAGCAGCGCACCGTGGATGGCCCCGACCTGGTACACGCCGAAGAGGTCCTTGAGGTAGGCGGGCACCGTGGAGAAGCCGCCGCCGTAGAAGGAGATGATGATGAGCGTGGCGAGCACGAAGAGGATGATCGATCCGCCGCCGAAGAACGCGACGAGCAGGTAGAGCACCGCTCCACCGCCGAGGTAGAGCATGTAGTTGTTCTTCCGACCCAGGTAGTCCGAGGTCGTCGACCAGATGAAGCGACCGCCCATATTGCCGATCGAGAGCAGACCGACGAAGCCCGCGGCCGCGGCGGCGGTGATGCCGAAGTAGGCCTGGATCATCGGGGCGGCGTTCTCGAGGATGCCGATGCCCGCGGTGACGTTGAGGAAGAGGGCGACCCACAGCAGCCAGAACTGCGGAGTGCGGATGGCGTTGCGGACAGCGACATTGCCCTCGGTCTGCATCGGCTTCGCCGCGACCGTCGAGGGGTCGAAGCCCTTCGGCGTCCACTCCGGGTGGGGGACGCGGATGACGAATGCGCCGGCGGCGATGACGACGGCGTAGACGATGCCGAGGGTGATGAACGTCGGGGTGAGGCCGGCGACGAGATTCTCGGGTTCGACACCGCCGCCGTAGAAGGCCATGAGCTGGTTCGACATCGGGCTGGCGATGAGCGCACCGCCGCCGAAGCCCATGATCGCCAGACCCGTGGCCAGGCCCGGACGGTCCGGGAACCACTTCATCAGGGTCGACACCGGCGAGATGTAGCCGATGCCCAGTCCGATGCCGCCGATGACGCCGTAGCCGAGGTAGACCAGCCACAGCTGTCCGGACACGATGCCCAGCGAGGCGATGAAGAAGCCGACGACCCAGCAGGTTCCGGCCGCGACCATCGATGCGCGCGGACCCTTCTTCTCCACCCAGGGACCGAAGACGGCCGAGGAGATGCCGAGCATGAGGATCGAGATCGAGAAGATCCAGCCGATCGAGACCTCACCGGCGTCGAAGTGCGTCATGAAGGGGATCTTGAACACGCTGAATGCGTAGACCTGCCCGATGCACAGGTGGATGGCCAGGGCCGCCGGCGGGATCAGCCACCGGTTGAAGTGCTTCGGCGCAACGATCGCCGAACGCGTGAGAATGGAAGCCACGGGAAGTCCTTCTGTTGGTGGAACTCGTCTCGCCGTCGACAACGGAGAGCGGACGAACGCGGGGTCTGTGAAGAATCAACCGACCCGATATTCCACTAAAGGGTAGAGCTCACACAAGCAGATTGCGAGGAATGCTCAGCGTTTTCTCCGGAAAACGCCGAAGTTTCCCGTCAGATGGGACTTCCGTGCCGGGGTGGTCTCAGAGGTGGAGCGTGACGTCGGCCTGCTTGCGCAGCTTCTTCGCGAACTTCTGCGTCGCCTCGTCGGTCTTCTGGCTCTTCACCTGTTCCTTGAGCTGAGGCCGCATCTCGTCCAGCGAGGGCATCTCCTGCTGCTGCCCGCCTTGCTGCGCCATCTGCTCCTGCTGGGCCTTGGCCTGTTCATAGGCCTGCCCGATCTCTTCGCCGCTGACCTCGAACTCGCCGTACTCGTCCTCGACGAGGCCCTCGATCTTCAGCTGATTCTTCAGTTCCGAGCGGACCTTCTTCTCGTCCATGCCCTGGTCCTTCATGGCTTTGAGGAAGTCCTTCTCGCTCATCTGCCCGGACTTGGCGGACTCCTTGAGCCCCTTGTCGATGTCCTTGTCCGTCACCGAGATCTTGCGCTTGTCGGCTTCCTGGACGAGCACCTCGGTGCTCACGAGGTTCTCGGCGGTCTGCTTCTTCAGATCCTTCTCATCGACGGGCTGTCCCGACTGCTGCGCCTGCATCTGCATCTGCTGGTACTGGGTCTCGAAGAGAGGGACGAAGTCGTCCTTCATGATCTTCTCGCCGTTGACCTCGGCGACCACCTTGGGGATGTCCTTCGTGTTGGGCTTGCCCTGCTGGCCCTGCTCGCCGGAATCGGCGCCGGGGGACTGCTCGGCGGCAGCCGAGGACTCCTGCGGTTTCGCGTCGTCGCCCTGACTTCCGCACGCGGCCAGCGCCACCACGGAGACGGACATGGCCAGGCCCAGCAACCACCGGTTGGTTCGCACAATCACTCCTGCTCTCGGATACAGCCTGCCAGGCTAGCAGGGGCGACTCCCCGAAGAATGTGTGGAGTATGTGTGTCGCTTGGCAAGGGTGTTTGCATCGGGGTCTCGGGAGGCACATCAACCCAGCCGGCGGGTCCGCGATGAGGACTGCCCCGCGTCCGCCTCGGCGGGTACACTTCGGCTACCGGTCGGATGCGACCGGAGATCGACCATGAAGGGGGCCGAAATGGAGTCGACGTTCCGTGGGGTGTTCCTCACCTGCGCCGACGCCGAGGCGACCGCCGCCTTCTACCGTGACATCGCCGGTCAGCCGCTGACGACGGCCGGCAGTGATGAGTACACCTACTTCCTCGTTGAGACCGAGGGAGTCCAGATCGCCTTCCACTCCGCCGAAGCATTCGCCGACTATGCGTTCCCGCCGGTGGCCGAGTCGAACCTCACGCACCTGTATTTCCGGATCCCCGATCAGGCGGGGTTCCTCGAGCGGATCCGCCATGCGGGTGTGCCGATCGTCGCGGTCGACGATGTCGTCGTCACCGTCGAGGACCCCGACGGCCGAAAGGTCATGTTCGGCACCGCGTGAGGCACAGTTCTGCTCGAGACACAGGCAGAGAGCCGAGACCACGGTGCACACAGGTGTTTCGGCGCTCCACCGTTGTCTCGAAGGCAGATGCATGGTTCCAGGTGCTTCAGCGGTCCGCAGCGAGGATCGCTGAGAGTCCGGCTCTGAGATCGGCGACGAACTCATCGGGCATTTCGAGCGAGGGAAAGTGTCCGCAGCGATCCGCGGCTCTCCAGCGCACAATGGAGCGGTACCGGTGCTCTGAGAGGGCACGCGGATACTTTTCGATGTCGTACGGGTACATAGTGATCGCGGTGGGAACGTCGACGCGCAGGTCGGGGTCGAGAGAGTTGTGGCTTTCGAAGTAGATCCGCGCCGACGAGGCGCCTGTGCGCATCAGCCAATACAGGGAGACGTTGTCGAGCAGGCGGTCGCGGGAGATCGTCTCGAACGGGGAGTCTACGGTGTCCGTCCACTCGGCGAACTTGTCGAGGATCCACGCGAGTTGGCCGACGGGTGAATCGACGAGGGCGTAGCCGATGGTCTGCGGTCGCGTCGCCTGCTGGTGGGCATAGGCGGCCCGATGCGTCCAGAAGTCTTCGGCGTCGAGGGCCCAGGCACGCTCGTCTGCCGTCAGGCCCTCCAGTGAGGCTCCCGGGATTCCGGGCGCATAGGTGGTGTGGATTCCGATCAGGTGGTCGGGGAAGCGCCCACCGAGGATGGTTGTGATCACCCCACCCCAGTCGCCGCCGAAAGCCGCGAACCGGTCGTAGCCGAGCCTGCTCATGAGTGTCACCCACGCCTCGGCGATTCGATCCGTGGACCAGCCGGTGACACTCGGTCTGTCGCTGAACCCGAAACCGGGCAGCGAGGGCACGACGCAGTGGAACGCCGGTGCATCGGGATCTGTCGGCTCGGCCAGTTCGTCGACGACGTCGATGTATTCGGCGATGCTGCCTGGCCATCCGTGAGTGAGGATCAGCGGGGTCGCGTTCGATCGGGACGAGCGACGGTGGAGGAAGTGGATGCCCAGGCCGTCGATGGTGGTGCGGAATTGGCCCATGTCGTTCAGGCGGTCTTCGAAGTCCCGCCACGAGTAGACCGTTCGCCAGTAGTCGACGAGCTCCATGAGGTCGTTCAGCGGTATGCCTTGGTCCCACCGTCGCGGGTCGGGGCTTGGTCGAGCGACGGTCTCGGGTTCGGGCAGGCGGGCCGATTGCAGTCGGGCACGGAGATCGTCGAGGTCGGCTTCGGGAATGCGTGAGTCGAATCCCTGGATGGCTTCACTACTTAGGGCGGCGTCGGCTGCTTGGGCAATGTCGGCTGGTTGGACTTCGGTGGCTGGACGGGCGTCGTCGGAGTTGGGCATCACGGGTTTCCTCCTGGAGTCGGTGGCGGTTGCACGGAGAGCGCGAATGTGTTCGGTCAGCCGGCGGTGTGGATGCGAACCCCGTGTTCGTCGGGGCAGACACGGGGTGCGAGTTCCCATTCAGGTGTGTAGTCACCGGTGAATTGCGGTCGGTAGGGGATGACGGGTTCGGTGAAGAGTCCGTCGAGGCGTCCGACGAGGCGGTCGCGGACTGCGTCGAAGTCGTCGATCCGGTCGGCGCTGGGGGCGGCGAAGGGCTCGAGTACGCTCATGCCGGTGTAGGCGAAGGTGCCGTGGAGGAGGCCGAAGAGGAGTTCCCGGAGTTCACCGGACTTGCCTCGGGGCCCGATGGCCAGAGGACGATCGCCGAGGGTGGTGACGACGAGAGCCCGCTTGCCTGCGAACGGTCCCTGTTCGAAGCGAAGGCGGCGACCCGTGGGCGAGTCGGTGCCGAAGGCGAAGCCGCTGACAAAGACACGGTCGAACCAGCCTTTGAGGATCGCGGGCATCCCGTACCACCACAGGGGGAACTGAACCACAACAGCGTCGGCGCGCTGAAGCTTCTCCTGTTCGCAGGTGATCTCGTGCGGTTGGGTGCCGTCGACCTGGGCGGTGCGGGTGTCGGCGCTGACGCGGAAGCGGGCGGGGGCGCGGACGGAATCGGTGTCGGTCGCCTCAGCGCTCGGTTGATCGGTGCTCGCGAGATGAGCACCGTCGCTCCGATTCAGGACCGGATCCCAGCCCATGGCGTAGAGATCGGATGTCAGGACGGCATGGCCTGCCTCCCGCAGATGGGTGATTCCCGCGCTGCGCAGGCTTCCGTTGAGTGACCAGGGTTCGGGATGCGCGCTGAGCCAGAGGACTGTCCGAGGGGTGTTGTCTCCTTGCATGGTTCCATGGTTGCCGCTTAGCATAAGACTGTCTAGTACGGACATTTATGTCCCTGTGGAGGTGTGTATGCGGTTGCCTGTGCGTCGTGCGATGGAGGTCTGTCCTGTCGAGGTCGCGGTTTCGGCGGTCGGCGGCACGTGGAAGCTCACCATTGTCAAGCATCTCCTTGACGGGACGCGTCGATTCAATGAACTCGGTCGGTTGGTGCCGTTGGCGAATACGAAGACCCTCACTAGGCAGCTGCGGGAGCTCGAGGAGGACGCTGTGGTGTTGCGCACCGCCTACCCGGAAGTGCCGCCGAGGGTCGAGTACTCACTGACGGACCTGGGGCGCAGCCTTGAGCCGATCGTGATGGCAATGAATGAGTGGGGGAAGGACTTCGCGGCGAACCAAGCGGACTGAGCCTCCGAGAGAACTGAACCGGCAGGGCGAGCTGCTGGGCGGTGCAGGCAGCAGGGTCGATCGATCAATTCAGGTCAGGACGTTCTCGATACTCGGATACCGTGTTTGTCGAATCGTCGTCGTGTGTGAGCTGACGCTCCCATGAGCACTACTCGGGCGGCCGCTCGGGCAGTGGGTAGGTCGGTCAGCGAATCGGTGACAAATTCCACACGTTCGAGAGGAATGCCCAGACTGCGCAAGGCGTCCGCTTTTCGTGCTCCGACCCTGTGATCGGCAACTTTGGGTCCGGCTGTGGTGACTTCGAGTCGCGACGCGGAAAGCTCGTCGAAGGGGATTTCCGCGGTTGCAAGCAATGCCGAAGCGAGTCGATGCTCTGTCGCAGTGGCGATGACGATCCGTGAACCGTATGCGTGTTGGCGGCGAACGCGTTCGACGGCGTCACTGCGCATCCATCTCGAATCCGCACCGAACTTTTGGCCCAAGCGTTCGGCAAGCGTGCTGTAGTCGTCGTCGGACATGCCGGACAATGCGATCTCGGCAATGCGTCGTGAAGCCTGTGCCTTCCGCCCAGACAAGAAAGTCAGGCATGCCGGCAGCGCCCGGAGGAAACGCGATGGGGAGCGGACGAGTCGACCTATGACGAGAGCGGTGAACGTGTCCTTGCGAGTGATGACGCCGTCGAGGTCATAGACGACAAGCTCGGTTCTCTCCATGAACAGAAACGCTAGCAGGCTCACAAGATTGGCCGGGGACGAGAGTGGGACGAATACAGACGAGTTCCTGGAGGATGCTCGTCACTCGCTCGGTTCGTAGGCCGAATACACGATGCCGCTGGGGAAGGCTTTCGAATCGATGAGCCGCAGTCGGGGCGGTCTGGCCGAGTGTGCTCCGTCGTGGAAATAGCCGCGACCGCGGCCCTGCCAGACCGGGTAGGTGAACATCCGATACTCATCGATCAGCCCCTCGGCGATGAGCTCGTGGGCGAGGGTGATGCTGCCGGTGACGATGACGTCGCGGCCCGGTTCCTCGCGCAGGTCGGCGACCGCCCGCATGGGATCGGAGCTGATGATCTGCGTGTTCTGCCACCCCGGTTCGGCCAACGTCGATGACACGACGCGTTTGTCGACCTGATTCAGATGCTCCGCGATCCCGGTGGTGTCGTCGGTCTGGTCGGGCCAGTAGCCGCGGAAGTCCTCGAAGGTCCGCCGCCCGAGCAGCAGCACATCCTCATTCGCGGACTGCCGCATGAGTTCGGCGGAGAGTTCCTCGTCCTGGGCCTGCGGGTCGAACCAGTCGTCGAGCATCTCGACGCGACCGTCGAGGGTGATGTTCTGAGTGATGATGATGCGCACGGTCGGTCTCCTCGTTGAGTGACGTGGGGGGCCCACACTACTCACCGGCGGAGACCGGCGAAAGGGGCCGCGTCGACGTCTGGGAACTCGGTTCGAAGGCGCGATGCCGTTGGGGGACGGGAGTCGTCAGGTGAGGGATTCGGCGTGCTCGGACGTCTCGACCACCTCGGCGCGGGGGTGGTTGCGGCGGATGAACAGGACGACCAGCGCCCCGGCCAGGGCGGCACCGGCGCCGATGATGAAGCAGGTGCGGAAGGTCGTTTCGGCGGGAATGGCGACCGAACCCATCGGGATCGTCCGACTGGTGAGGACGATGGCCATGACGGCACCGGCGACGGTCGTGCCCATCGAGCGCATGAGCGAGTTCACGCCGACTCCGGCGCCGGCTTCCGAGGCGGGGGAGTTCTCGAGGATGAGCGTGGGCATGGCCGCATAGCCGATGCCGACTCCGGCCGAGGCGATGCACGTGGCGACCATGAGCTGCCAGGGTTCGCCGTCGAAGAAGACGGCGAAGACGTAACCCGCAGAGATGACGAAGGCACCCAGGGCCAAGGTCGCACGACCGCCGAGGGTGGTGAGCAGACGGCTCGAGATCGGAGTGAACGCAAGCATCATCAGTCCGCCCGGAGCCATCCACAGTCCGGCCTGCAGGATCGTCTGCCCGAGTCCGTAGCCGACCTCGGTCGGCATCTGCAGCAGCTGCGGGACGACGATCGACTGCGCCATCATACCGAAGCCGATGAGCAGCGCGGCGATATTCGTCAGCAGGATCGGGCGTTTGACGGTGGTGCGCAGATCGACGAGCGGATGGGGGTGGCGGACCTCGTAGAAGCCCCAGCCGATGAGGACGATGAGGCCGCCGAGGATCGTGACCAGGGTCGACGGTGCGGTCCATCCCCAGTCGTTGCCCTTTGAGACGCCGGTGAGGATGCCGACGATGCCCAGGGCGAGGCCGATCGCGCCGAGGGCGTCGAATCCGGCACGGTCGACGGGTGCGACATGGGGCAGGGCCAGGGCCGAGAAGACGGTCATGAGGACGGCGAGGGCGGCGGAGAGCCAGAAGAGCATGTGCCAGTCGAAGTCCTGTGCGATCCATGCCGCGAGCGGCAGTCCGAGTGCGCCGCCGACGCCGAGGGTGGCGCTGATTCCGGCGACGGCGGAATTGCGCATGTGCGGTGGGGTGATCTCGCGGACGAAGCTGATGGCGACGGGGATGTAGCCCATGGCCACACCCTGGAGGACGCGGCCGATGAGGACGGGGCCGATGCTCGAGAACAGGGCGCAGATGAGGGAACCGACAATGAGGATCATCGCCGAGGCGATGAGGATCGGCTTGCGGCCGTAGATGTCGGCCAAGCGGCCGGAGACCGGCATCGACACGCCTCCCGCCAGGAGGGTGGCGGTGACGACCCAGGAGGCGTTCGCCGCCGAGGTGTTCAGCAGGTGCGGCAGCTCCGGTTGGATCGGAATGACCAGGGACTGCATGAGCGAGGCGCACAGGCTCGAGAACCCAAGCACCATGATGGCCAGGATCGGAGCCGCGGCCACCCTCGGCTCGGTCTTCGGTGTGGTTTCGGCATGGGGGTGCCTGGGCGTCTGAGGATGTGCCTGAGTCTGGTCGTCCAACCGGTGCTCACTTTCCGAGAAACAGTAATGTGTAATCTACACATTTAGCTTGTATGTAGACTACATACTTATGAGCGATGAAACAATCCCGCAGATTCGAACGAGGCGGAGGAGCGGCAGCGACGAGGCCCTCGTCGAATTCTCCGACCTGCCCCCGGCGCGGAGGATGGGAGTGCTCGTCACGAGGCTCGAACGAATTCGTCGAATGCAGACGAACCAGATGGATCTCGGTACAGCCGACTTGCGGATCCTCTGGTTGTTCGCCGATGGGCGGTCCCGCACGCTCAAGGAGATCTCCGAGGACCTCAGCCTCGAGCAGTCCACCGTGAACCGTCAGATCAACGCCGCCATCAACGAGGGTCTCCTGCAGCGTTCGCGGGAGGCCGGAAGCGCGGCGCGGCGGATCTCTCCGACCGTGCAGGGCGTCACCGCCTTCGAGCGTGATGTCGAGAAGTCACGTGCCGCGCTGCAGGTGGGACTCGACGCGCTCGGTGACGACGCCGAGGACTTCCTGGGCAGCTTCACCCGGCTTCTGGACGCCTACGAAGATGCCGTGCGCACGAACGGCGATACGGTGTGAGAGCTGGGATCGATCCGCCCGGCCTGGGCCCGTTGCTGAGGAGAGTTCATGACCGCCCCCGACTTCCGCGCAGAAGCGCACAGCCACCTCGGCGATCTCATTTCCCTGCGACGGAAACTGCACGCGAACCCCGAACTGGGATTCGACCTTCCCTTCACACAGCGCACGGTGCTCGACGAGCTCGCCGGGCTGGGGCTCGAGGTCACCACGGGTGAATCACTCACCTCGGTGGTGGCCGTCCTCAAGGGTGGGAAGCCCGGACCCGCGGTGCTGCTACGCGGGGATATGGATGCGCTGCCGGTCGTCGAAGACACCGGCCTGGACTTCGCGTCGACGAACGGGAACATGCACGCCTGTGGGCACGACCTGCATACGGCCGGTCTCGTCGGCGCCGCCCGCCTGCTCGCCGCGCACCGAGCGGAGCTCCCCGGGTCGATCATCTTCATGTTCCAGCCCGCCGAGGAGGTCGAGGGCGGGGCCGAGCCGATGATCGCCGAGGGCGTGCTCGAGGCCGCCGGTGTCCCCGTCGTCGCGGCCTACGGCATCCACGTCGAAGCCGGTCTCCGCGGTCGCTTCGCGACGAAGGGCGGGCCGCTCATGGCCGGGTTCGCCGATCTCAACCTGACCATCCACGGCGCCGGCGGACACAGCAGCCAACCGCAGTCGACTCGCGACCCCGTGCCGGCGCTCGCCGAGGTGGTGCTGGCCCTGAATACGATGACCGGCCGGTCCTTCGACATCTTCGATCCCGTCGTCGTCTCGGTCACCCAGCTCGCAGCCGCGCATGCCAGCAACGTCATCCCGGAATCGGCGAAGCTCACCGCCTCCATCCGCTTCCTTTCGGCCGAGTCTTTGGCGCTGCTGCAGGAGCGGGTGACGGAGATCGCCGAGAACATCGCCAGGGCGCATCGCTGCGCCGCCGAGGTGGACTTCCAGGTGGGATTCCCTGTGACCGTGAACGACCCCGCTGAGTCGGCGGTCGTGCTCGAGCGGCTGGTCTCGGCATTCGGGTCCGAGCGGGTCGTCGAGATGGAGCATCCGCGGATGGGGTCGGAGGACTTCTCCTTTGTACTCGAGAGAGTGCCGGGGACGTTCGTCTTCCTCGGCGCGACGCCCGAGGGCATCGACCCGGACGCGGAGACGAACCACTCGCCCAGAGCGGTCTTCGATGACGGACTGCTCGGCGATCAGGCCGCGGCGCTCGCCCACCTGGCATTTGCGCGGCTGGCGGACGAAGCGGAGCGGGGCTGAAGGCCAGCTGCTGATGTCGGACGTTACTGGTGCCGACTGCTGGGTGCCAGTTGCCAGCCACCAAAACACGTGGGCGCAGAATGATAGGTCGTAACCGGATACTTTCAGCGCCTCCTGAGTATCCGGTTACGACCTATGTTTCGGCTCGCACTATCCGAATGTGACCATTTCTCACCACTTCACCCGACTTTCGGCCTTGAGAAGCTCGGGTTCAGCGTGAGATCTGAGAGTCTCAGGTGGTGATGAGCCCGTGCGGGTCGAGGACGAACTTCTTCGCCACGCCCGAATCGAAGTCCGCGTACCCCTGCGGTGCGTCCTCGAGGCGGATCGGGGTCGCGTTGACGTTCTTCGCGATCGAGACCTTGTCATGCAGGATCGCCTGCATGAGGCCCCGGTTGTACTTCATCACCGGGCATTGGCCGGTCACGAAGACGTGCGACTTCGCGAAGCCGAGGCCGAAGCGCATCGACAGCGATCCTTCCTTGGCCGCTTCGTCGGGGGCTCCCGGGTCGCCGGTGACATAGAGTCCCGGAATGCCGAGGCTGCCGCCGGCCCGAGTGATGTCCATGAGCGAGTTGAGCACCGTGGCGGGAGCCTCGTGGCTGGCGTCCTTGCCGTGTCCGCGGGCTTCGAAGCCGACCGCGTCGATGCCGCAGTCGACCTCGGGCTCGCCGAGGATCTGGGCGATCTGGTCCTTCGGGTCGCCCTGGGAGACATCGACCGTTTCGCAGCCGAATCCGCGTGCCTGAGCCAGCCGGTCCTCATTGAGGTCGCCGACGATGACGCAGGCCGCGCCCAGCAGATGCGCCGAGGTGGCTGCGGCGATTCCGACCGGGCCGGCACCGGCGACGTAGACCGTCGAGCCCACGCCCACCCCGGCGCTGACGGCACCGTGGAAGCCGGTGGGGAAGATGTCGGAGAGCATCGTGAGATCGAGGATCTTCTCCATCGCCTGATCCTTGTCCGGGAACTTCAGGACGTTCCAGTCCGCGTAGGGCACGAGCACGTACTCGGCCTGACCGCCGACCCAGCCGCCCATGTCGACGTAGCCGTAGGCCGAGCCCGGGCGATCGGGGTTGACGTTGAGGCAGATGCCGGTCTTGCCCTCCTTGCAGTTGCGGCAGCGGCCGCAGGCGATGTTGAACGGCACGGAGACGAGGTCGCCGACGTGGACGAACTCGACATCGCGGCCGACTTCGACGACCTCTCCGGTGATCTCGTGGCCGAGCACGAGACCCTCCGGGGCAGTCGTGCGGCCCCGGACCATGTGCTGGTCGGAGCCGCAGATGTTCGTGGCCACGGTCTTGAGGATGACGCCGTGATCGACCGTGCGGCCGACGTTGGCGGGATTGACTCCCGGGCCGTCCTTGAGGACGAAGTCCGGGTACTCGGTGTCGACGACTTCGACCTTCCCGGGACCGGCGTAGCTGATTGCCTTGTTGCTCATCGTTGAGCCTCCATGTGTGCGAATGCGTGGGAGTTGTCGGACATGTGAGTGAGTCGGACGACGCCACTGACATATCAGTCTGACATTAGACGTAGATGCAGTCTCGCCGTCGTGGGAGAGCCGTGTCAAGACCCTCGGCGGAAGTTCATGCAGGCGCAGTGCGCGCGCTCGGCAACCCTCCCGTGAGCCGGCCCGGAGTCCTCCGCGAACTGGCCCGGAATCCTCCGGGAACCGCTCAGGAGTCCTCGCGCAGGCGAGTCGAGAGGATGTGCTGCGACATGGTGCGCAGGTGCTGCATCGATTCCCGGATGAGCGGAGATCTGCGGCTGCCGGCCCGCACCGCGGCGATGATCTTCCGGCTCAGTCGGCCGGTTCCCGCGAGCCGGACACGGCGGACGTTCGCCTCTCCGGCGAGGCTGGCCATCCGCGGCAGCAGGCTGACTCCGACGCCCGCACCGACGAGTGCCGCCGAGGTCTCCCACTCGACGGATTCGTGGGCCACCGTCGGCGTCACCCCGGCCGCGGTGAAGGCGGCGACGAAGAGCGAGTAGTAGGGAGATCCCGGACTCGCGGTGATCCACTCCTCGCCGGCGAGTTCGCCGAGGGTCACCGATTCGCGATCGGCGACCGGATGGTCGGCGGGGACCATGACATCGAGCGGATCATCGAGCAGGTCGATGCTCTCGAACCGAGCATCGTCCTCGACCTGCACATTGCCCTGCATGGAGACGATGACGGCGAGGTCGATGCGCTCGGCGATGAGGAGTTCGAAGCAGCGCGTCGGACTCGCCTCGATGACGTGGACGCTGACCGTGGGGCGGGTCGTGCGCAGCTTGGCGGCCAGTGGCGCCAGGAGGTTCGACGAGGCGGTCGAGAATCCTCCGATGCCGAAATGCGTCGGCGCCTGGTCGCCGGACCCGAAGGCCCCGGCGCGGATGTCTTCCCAGGCGGCAGTCAGAGCGTCGGATCGTCGCACGAGATAGCGCCCCGTCGAGGTCAGGCGCAGGCCGCGCCCGTCCTTGACGAGCAGCGTCATGCCCAGGGACTGCTGCAGCTCTCTGAGCTGACCGGAGACGGCCGACGGAGAGTACCCGGTGAGTTCGGCCGTGGCGGCGACGGTGCCGCAGGCGGCGAAGGTGCGCAGCGTCGCCAGACGAGGATCGATCATGAGTAATATTATGCAGTTATTCCGCACGATACTGAACAAAATCTCGCGCTTTTTCTGCAGTATCTTGGTCGCTAGTGTGACAGTCGAGCAGGTCCCGGCAAGCACGGTCCCCGCGGTCGTCGATGAGGAGTTCGCCAATCCGTTGTCGGGCCGGCGCAGGCAGGTATCTCGCATCCAGCAGACATCAAGGGAGATGACAATTGACTGCTACCAACCTGGCCCCGACGAAGAAGGGCTTTCCCGCCGGAATCACCGAGGAGCGGCTCGATGAGTTCCGGGTCCGGCTCGACACCCGTCGGGTCGGCTTCTCGCTCGAGGCACCGTTCTATACGGACCCGAACATCTTCAACCTCGACATGCAGGCCGTGTTCGGACAGCACTGGGTCTTCGCGTGCAGTGTCGCTGAGATCCCCGAGCCGGGTGACTTCGTCACGCTCGACTACGGTCCGTATTCGATCATCGTGCTCCGCAACGACGACGGCGGCGTCAACGTCATCCACAACGTGTGTCGGCATCGCGGCGCCCGCGTGCTCACTGAGCTCAAGGGAACGACCGGCAACCTCGTCTGCGGTTACCACTCCTGGACGTACTCTCCCGAAGGTGACCTCATCCATGCTTCGGCTCCCGGCGAGATGACCTTCGACAAGTCCTGCTACTCGCTCAAGCGGGCTCACGGCACGATCGTCGCCGGTCTGGTGTTCCTCTGTCTGGCGGAGGAGCCGCCCACGGATTTCCACGAGACGGCGAAGATCTTCGAGCCCTATGTCGGCCCGCATGAGCTGGCGAAGACGAAGGTCGCCTACCAGCAGAACATCGTCGAGGAGGCCAACTGGAAGCTCGTGATGGAGAACAATCGCGAGTGCTACCACTGCGATGGACACCCGGAACTCGCCTGTTCGCTGTTCCCGACCTGGGGACTGACCGATGAGACCATCCCGCCCCACCTCGAAGACGTCTGGGACCGCAACCAGCAGGCCCAGGCCGCTCTGGAGTACCGCTGCCGCCGCTACGGACTGCCCTATGACGTCGTCGAGGAGCTCGACACCCGCATCGGCGGGATCCGCATCTCCCGGGAATCCCTCGACGGGCAGGGGGAGTCCTTCTCGGCCGACGGACGCAGACTCTCGAAGAAGCTCCTCGGCGACCTGCCGGACTTCCGACTGGGTCGCTGCTCGATGCACCTGCAGCCGAACTCCTGGTTCCACCTGCTGGCCGATCACGTCGTCACCTTCGCCGTCTTCCCGATCGGCACGGACAAGACCCTCGTGCGCACGACATGGCTCGTCGCCGACGATGCGGTCGAAGGGGTCGACTACGACCTCGAAACGCTCACCCACACCTGGAAGCAGACGAACCTGCAGGACAAGGCCTTCGTCGAACTCTGCCAGCAGGGGGCGGCGAGTCCGTTCTACGAGCAGGGGCCCTATATGAAGAGCGAGTACCAGGTTGAGGCCTTCATCAACTGGTACGTGCAGCGGATGCGGGAGCACGTGGGATGAGATCCTCCGCAGTGCCCGCGCTGCCGTTGGCCCAGCGGGTCCGAGGCCTGGAGATGCCGTGGAACCGCGTGCTCTCGGGCACCTCCGGCCCGGCCGGAGCCGCCACCGCCTTGGGGCCCTGGCATCCGCAGGAGTTCACGGCCGAATGCGTGGAGACCATCCCCGAGGCGGGAGGAATGATGGTCTTCGTCTTCCGTCGCACGGACGGTGCGCCCCTGGCGTTCCGATCGGGGCAGTACATCAACATCGACTTCCCCGCTGACGGACCGCATGCGGAACCGGTGTCCCGCAGCTACTCGATCTCGTCGGCGCCGACCGAACCGTGGACATTCTCGATCACCATCAAACGGGATCCCCAAGGGAAGGTCTCGCAGTGGGCGCACGCGAACATCAGGCCCGGCACGACGCTGGACATGCTCGGGCCGGTCGGTGCCTTCCACCTCGCCGACTACGATCGCCGGGCCCGTCTCCTGCTCTTGGCGGCCGGAGCCGGCATCACCCCGCTGATGTCGATGATCCGCACCGTGCATTCGCTGCCCGGCCAGGCCGATGTCGTCCTCGTCTACCATGGAGCGGCACCGGACTCCTTCGCCTTCTCCGACGAGCTCGACTTCCTCGCCACGGTGGACTTCCGGATCAAGGTCGTCTACTGCCTCGGCGATCGGGAGTGCGACGAGGAGTGGCCGGGTCGGACCGGTCGGCTGTCGGCATCGCTGCTCGACGACCTCGTCCCCGACGCGAACGGCCGACAGGTCTTCGCCTGCGGCCCGGAGGGGTATCTCAACTCGGCGACCGACCTGCTGCGCGCCGTCGGAGTCGATGACACCTCGGTGTTCATGGAGTTCTTCTCCGGCGACCGCGAGATCCGGGCCGAATATGCCGAAGAGGTCGCCATCGCCGGTGAGATCGCCGAGGAGATCGCGGCGTCGACCGAGGAATACTACGAGTCCCAGCCGGCCGCGCTCGACATGTACGAACCCGAGTACGACGCCGACGGTCCGATCGAAGCGACGGGTGCGCCGATCGAAGCCGTCGACGCCGAGGCGGTCGTGCCCGACGAGGACCCGAGCCCCGCCTCGGCGACGGATTCGAACGAAGATGACGAAACCACCGTCGTCGACCCCGCCGTCCTGCCTACTGTGGGGGAGGGGGAGCACACGATGTCGTTCGTGCGCTCGGGTCTCAACGTCCGCATCGGGGATGAGGAGACCGTGCTCCAGGCCGCGCGGAAGGCGGGAGTGAAGATTCCCGCGAACTGTCAGGAGGGCATGTGCGGCTCCTGCAAGTCCATCAAGCTCGACGGCGACGTCGAGATGAATCATCAGGGCGGCATCCGCGCCAGAGAGATCGACGCGGGCAAGTTCCTGCCGTGCTGCTCGACGGCGAAGTCCGACCTCGTCATCGACGCCTGAACCGGTCGGTTCGGGCACAGTCTCGAGTGAGTCGAAGGAGACCACATGACACAGCAGAAGGACATCGATGGCATCGACCCCGTCCGCCCCGATGTCTCCGCTCGCCGAATCGGTGAGGGGAGCATCTCGGTCGACGAAGCTCCACTGAACCGACTCGTCATCGTCGTGGCGATCGCGGCTTTCGGTGGTATCTTCATCGACGGCTACATCCTCGGCGTCATCGGCGGAGCGGTCGGTCCGGCGGCGGCCGAACTGGAGCTCTCGGCACTCGGCCAGGGGCTCATTGCGGCCAGCGCACTCATCGGCATCTTCATCAGCGGACTGTTCTTCGGGCGCATCGCCGACCGTTACGGACGCAAACGGGTGTTCTTCTGGAACCTCGTCGGCTTCGTCCTCGTCTCACTGGCTCAACTCTTCGTCGTCGGCACGTGGGATCTTGTGGCGATGCGGCTGCTGCTCGGTCTGCTCATCGGCGTCGAGTATGCGGTCGGCACGGCACTGCTCGCGGAGTTCACTCCGCGTCGTCACCGCAGCGTCCTGCTCGGCTCGATTGCCGCCTTCTGGTTCATCGGCTTCATCTCAGCCTTCGTCGTCGCCCACCTCTCGAGCCCCGACTCCTGGCGTCTGCTGTTGGCAAGCAGCGCGCTGCCGGCGTTCGTGGTGCTCATCGTGCGGATGGCACTGCCCGAGTCTCCGCGGTGGCTGCAGGCGCAGGGGCGCACGGAGGAAGCACAGGCGATCATCTCCGCACACTATGGGCCGCAGTACGCGCTGCCACCTGCCCCCGCAGAGGTCGTCAAGACTCGGCTGCGCGACTTCTTCGCTGAGAACGACACCCGCACCATCGTGTATTCCGGACTGTTCTGGTTCTGTCAGGTGGGACCGTTGTTCGCGATCTTCACGTTCATCGTTCCTGTCCTCGACGACCTCGGCCTGAATAACGGATTCTCGACGGATCTGCTCATGAACGGGCTCCAGCTCCTAGGCGCCGGTGTGGGACTGTGGCTTCTGTGGCTGCTGCCACGCCGCACCTTCGTGAACTGGACCTTCGCTCTCATGGTGGTTCTGCTCGTCTTCCTCGGCGGGTGGACGGAACTGCCGCCGCTGGTGACTCTCATGGTCTTCGGAGCCTTCGTGCTCATCATCACCGCTTCGAACAGCATCCAGTACGTCTACCCGCCGGAGATGTTCGTGACTCGCTTCCGCAGCACCGGCGTCGGCTATGCCGCGGCATTCAGCCGTGTCGGGGCCGCTGGAGCCACTTATCTCTTCCCGGTCACGCTCGACCACCTCGGGGTATCGAGCACCCTGCTCATCGCGGCGATCTTCCCACTCATCGGGTTCATCGCTTCGATCTTCTGGGCACCGGAAACCAAATACTCCGCATTGGACGCCTGAGCGCTGCTCGAGAGTCCACTGCGACATCATCCTCCATCACCCTCACCAACAAGGAGTACTCTGTGCCGAACGCATCACCACGAGTCGTCATCATCGGAGCCGGCATCGTCGGCGCCAATCTCGCCGACGAACTCGCGCAGTTGGGCTGGACCAATACGCTCGTCGTCGAGCAGGGCCCGCTGGCGATTCCCGGCGGATCGACCTCGCACGCGCCGGGACTCGTCTTCTCCTCGAACCCCTCGAAGTCGATGACTGAGTTCGCGCAGTACACGATCGAGAAACTCACGTCTCTCACCGGCCCCGACGGTCGCGGCTCGTTCCTGCCCGTCGGCGGACTCGAGGTCGCCACGACCGGAGAGCGGCTGCAGGATCTGCACCGACGGGCCGGTTGGAATCGGTCCTACGGCGTCGAAGCCCATGTCATCGACGCAGATGAGTGCGCGAAGCTCTTCCCCATGCTCGACCGGGAGATGGTCCTCGGAGGGCTGCTCACCCCCGGCGACGGACTCGCTCTGGCCGCGAAGGGCACCCAGCTCGTCATTGACCGCGCCCGAGCCGCAGGAGTCGAATTCCGCGACCGGACCACGGTCACCGACATCGAAACGACCGGCGGCAGGGTCAGCGCAGTCATCGCCGGTGAGGATCGGATTCCTGCCGACATCGTCGTCTCCTGCGCCGGTTTCTGGGGCCCGAAGATCGGGGAGATGGTCGGAACGACGATTCCCCTGCTGCCCTTGGGCCACCAGTTCGCGTGGACGACCGAGGTGCCGTCCCTCGTGGGGAAGAACGAGCTGCCGGCCGGAGCTCAGGCTCCGATCCTGCGCTACCAGGACAAAGACCTCTACTTCCGCGAATGGGGCGAGCGGATCGGCATCGGCTCCTATGCCCACCGGCCGATGCCCGTCGACCTCGACACTCTGCGCACCTACTCGCCCGAGGAGATCACGGAGGAGGTCATGCCCTCGAGCCTCGACTTCACCCCGGAGGACTTCGTCCGCGAATGGGAGGCCAGCCAGGAGCTGCTGCCGGAGCTCGCGCAGACACAGGTCCAGCGCGGCTTCAACGGCATCTTCTCCTTCACCCCCGACGGCGGATCGCTCGTGGGCCAGTCGCGGGAGGTCGACGGGTTCTTCGTCGCCGAGGCGGTCTGGGTCACCCATGGTGCCGGCATCGCGAAGGCCGTGGCCGAACTCATCGCCCTCGGACGCTCGAACACCGACCTGTCCGGCATCGACCTCAACCGCTTCGAGGACGCGCTGACGACACCCGAGTACGTCAGCGAGACCTCGCAGCAGAACTTCGTCGAAATCTACGACGTCATCCACCCGCTGCAGCCGCGCGTATCACCGCGTGACCTGCGGCTCAGCCCGTTCAACGAACAGCAGAAGGCCCTCGGCGCGTTCTTCCTCGAGACGAACGGGTGGGAGCGCCCGCACTGGTACGAAGCCAATGCCGCTCTGCTGAACGAGCTGCCGGAGGAGTGGAAGGCACCGCCGCGGGACGAATGGGCCGACAGGTTCCACTCGCCGATCGCAGCGGTCGAAGCCTGGAAGACGCGGACGAATGTCGCCATGTACGACATGACCGCGCTCAAGCGCTTCGAGGTCAAAGGCCCGGGCGCCGGCGAGCTGCTCCACGGACTGACGACCTCGTCGATGCTGCGCAAACCCGGCGCCGTCAGCTACACCCTGCTGCTCGACGAGGCCGGCGGCATCACGAGCGACATCACCGTCGCGATCCTCGACGAAGAGACCTACCAGGTGGGAGCGAACTCGAACATCGACTTCGCCTCCATCACCCGGGCGGCCAAGCACCAGAGCGCGGCCGACCCGAGCAAGTGGGCCACCGTGCGAGAGACGACCCCGGGCACCTGCTGCATCGGACTGTGGGGACCGCTCGCCCGCGAAGTCATCTCTGAGGTCAGCGACGACGACCTCAGCAACGACGGACTCAAGTACTTCCGCACCAAGCAGATCACCCTCGGCGGCATCCCCGTCACAGCGATGCGCCTGTCCTATGTGGGAGAGCTGGGATGGGAGCTCTACACCTCCGCTGACCTGGGGCATCGCCTGTGGGACGTACTGTGGGAAGCCGGTCGGGACTACGGCCTCATCGCCGCAGGACGCGAGGCCTTCAACTCGCTGCGCCTGGAGAAGGGGTTCCGGTCCTTCGGCTCCGATATGACCAGCGAACACGAACCGATGCAGGCAGGACTCGGCTTCGCGGTCAAGGCTTCGAAGACCGATGACTTCCGCGGAAAGGCCGCCCTCGCGGACCGGGCTGCGGCGGCCACGCAGAAGCTGACATGCCTGACGCTCGATCGGCGCGAGGACGTCGTGCTGGGCAGTGAGCCCGTGTACCTGATGGCGAGCTCCGCGGGGACGGCCGATGCGGAGGTGGGCACCGCCTCGGCGACGGGGCGGACGCCTGCCTCGACGGGCGGTGCGGACGGCTATGTCACCTCGGCGGCCTATGGGTACTCGATCGGGAAGTCGATCGCCTACGCCTGGCTGCCGAACACACTGAGCGTCGGGGACGGCGTCGAGATCGAGTACCTCGGGCGCCGTCTGCCGGCCACCGTCACGGCCGAACCCATCTTCGACCCGGAGATGACGCGCCTCAAAGGTTAGGTGGGCAGGCACTCCGGCTGCAGGGGCCGGAATTCATCGAAAAACGCATTGAGTGTCGAGAAACGGGTGTGCGCACGCGTGTCTCGGCACTCCGCGCGTGTCTCGGCGGGCACGTGCTGAGCTGCGGCGGCGAGGGGAGACGGAGGGACTGCCACGACACCGATGTTCCATATCGTGGATTTTCTTTGACCATCTGATGGGACCGGGAAAGTATGAGGGACAGTGCTCGTCCCGCAGAGCCCGGTACCCGAAGGAGTGTCCATGTCAACGCCTGCAATCATCGGCTGGTCCCACGGCAGGTTCGGCCGGTCCGAGTCACCGCTGCCGCAGATGATGGCCGACGTCGCCCGTGATGCCATCGCCGATGCTGGCCTCGAGCCGACCGATATCGACGTCATCCACGTCGGCGTATTCAACAACGGACTCTCCCGCCAGGGCTTCGAAGCCGCACTGCCGGGCACCGTGTTCCCCGAACTCGCCCGCATCCCGGCCCACCGGCACGAGAACGCCTGTGCCACCGGATCCGCCGCGATCTTCGCCGCCCACGACACGATCGCCGCCGGCCGCCACCGCACCGCGCTGGTCATCGGCGCCGAACGCATGACCCAGGCCTCGGGCCACGACGTCAACGAAGTGCTGCTCAGCGCGAGTTTTCGCGAAGAGGAAGAGCACCTGAAGTCCTTCGCCGGAGTATTCGGCGAGATCGCCCGACAATACTTCGACCGCTATGGCGATCACTCCGAGGCCCTGGCCAAGATCGCCGCGAAGAACCACGCCAACGGCGCACAGAACCCATTGGCCCACATGCAGAAGGACCTCGGCTTCGACTTCTGCAACACCGTCGGCGCCACCAACCCCTACGTCGCCGAACCCCTGCGCCGCACCGACTGCTCGATGGTCTCCGACGGTGCCGTCGCCCTGGTCATGGCCGCCGAGGAGGTCGCCGCCTCCGCCCCGCAGGCCGTGACCTGGCGCGGAATGGGCAACGCCAACGACGTGATGCCGCTGTCACAGCGCGATCCGCTGGAGATGGCCGGCGCCCGCGCGGCCATGGACCAAGCGCTGCAGTCCGCCGGCATCAGCATCGATGCCCTCGACCTCCTTGAGACCCACGACTGCTTCACAATCGCCGAACTCCTCGAATACGAAGCCTTCGGACTCGCCGCCCCAGGTCGGGGCCACACCCTCCTCGACGAAGGTGCGACCGCCATTGACGGTCGCCTGCCCGTCAACCCCTCCGGCGGGCTCAAAGCCAAGGGGCACCCCATCGGCGCCACCGGAGTCTCCATGCACGCCCTGGCCGCCGCCCAGCTGACCGGCCGCTCGCCCGGCATCCAGATCGAGGGCCCGGAACTCGCGGGAGTCTTCAACATGGGCGGCGCCGCCGTGTCGAACTTCGCCTCCGTGCTCGAGCGCGTTCGCTGATGCGCACAATCTCCCAGACCTCCCCGGCCAAGGACTTCACGCCCACACCTCGGCGCGGGGTCAACGTCTCCCACTTCCTCACACAGACCGCCCGACGCCTGCCCGAGCGGCTTGCCGTCGTCGACGACGATCACGGGCAGCGCTGGACCTGGGCCGAACTCGACGCCCGCGCCGAGGCGCTCGCCGCCGCCCTCCAAGCAGGCGGGGTCGGCCGTCGCGACACCGTCCTCCTGCTCTCGGCCAACCACGCCGAGGTGATCCAGTCCTTCTGGGGAATCCTCCGTGCCGGAGGCGTCATCGCCCCACCGAACGCGGCCTTGTCGACCGAGGAGCTGCTGGGCATCAGCGCCGAGGTGGCCCCCGCCGCCGTCATCGCCGACCGTGCCCACTCCGACTTCGTCGCCGCGCTGGTGGCCGAAGGCTTCACCGGCCCCGTCCTGTGGATCGGCGAGCTGCCCTCATCGAGCGGACCACTTCGCGCCGAGGGGACCGGCTCCAACGAGTCCTCTCGACGCGAAGTGGTCCCCTCGGCGCACGCGCCTGCGGCCGTCGACTCCACCGTCGACGAAGACGACCCCTGCTGGTACTTCTTCACCTCCGGATCGACCGGCCGACCCAAGGCCGCGACGTTCACGCACCGCCACCTCGGCGCGGTGCTGACGAACCATCGCTGCGACCTCTTCCCCAACGAGGACGAGACCGGAGCCTCCCTCGTGCTCGCGCCACTGTCGCACGGGGCGGGCATCCACATGCTCGCGCAGGTCTTCGGCGGCACCCCGTCGATCATCCACCCAGGCGGCAAGCCCAGCCAGGAGTCGCTGTGGCCGGCCATCGACGCCTACGGCATCACGAACGCCTTCACCGTGCCGACGATCCTCAACCGCATCGTCGCCGGCTGCCCGGACGGACGCGGACCCGAGGACCACACCTTGGAGCGCATCATCTACGCCGGTGCCCCGATGCTCGCCGCCGACCAGGCACGCGCTCTCGAGCGTCTCGGCCCCTGCCTCGTCCAGTACTTCGGGCTCGCCGAGGTGACCGGAGCGATCACGGTCCTCGGTCCCGACGACCACGGCCGGATCCCCGTCGACTCCGCCGGCATCGGCACCTGCGGGCGTGCCCGCACCGGAGTCGAGATCATCATCCTGAACGACACAGGCGCGGAACTGCCCGTCGGCGTTCAGGGCGAAGTCTGCGTGGCCGGGCCGACCGTGTGCGCCGGCTACCTCGGCCGTCCCGATGCGAACGCCGAATCCTTCGCAGGAGGCGTCTTCCACACCGGCGACATCGGCTACCTCGACGCGGCCGGCTACCTGTTCCTCACCGGCCGGAAGTCGGATATGTACATCTCCGGCGGATCGAACGTCTATCCGCGTGAGATCGAAGAACTCCTCCTCACCGACACCGAGGTGGCCCAAGCCGTCGTCGTCGGCGTGCCCGATCCGCAGTGGGGAGAGATCGGCGTAGCCGTCATCGAACGGACGGTCCCCGCCGCTGCCGATGACCTGGAGGAACGACTGGACCGGCTGTGCCGATCAAGGCTCGCCGCATACAAAGTGCCCAAGGAGATCCACTTCGTCGAGACCATGCCGGTCACGGCGTACGGCAAGCTCGCCCGCAAGGAGATCAAAGCCGAATATTCGCAGGGACGGGGCAGCGCACGATGAACACGGCAGGCAGGCTGGCGGGCACGACGATCATGGCGATCGGGTGCGGCACCCCGGACGGGGAGGTCAACAACGGCTTCGCCGCAGCGATCGCGTTCCTGCGCGAGGGTGCGCGCGTGTGCATCGTCGACCGCGATCCGAACGCCCTCGACCAGGCACAGCGCGCCCTCGCCGAGGCGGCCGCCCGGCCCGAGACCGACCGCGGTGGCCACGGCGGGCAGGGCCGCCTCGGCGGGGTCGATCTGGAATCCCACCTGACCACGGCCGTCGCCGATGTCGCCGACGAGGACTCCCTGGCCGCGGCCTTCGCCCACTGCGCCGAGCGCCTCGGCGGACCGACCGTGCTCCACTTCAACGTCGGCGTCGTCGTCAACGGGGGAGTCGACGAACTTCCCAGCGACGGTTTCCGCCGGGCCCTCGACATCAACCTCACCGGCGCGTTCACCGCGATCAAGCACGCGCTGCCGCACATGCGTGCCGCGGGCACCGGGTCGATCATCACGGTGTCCTCGATCGGCGGGATGCGCTTTATGGGGTATGACTACCCGGCGTATGCGGCCTCGAAGGCCGGACTCATCGAACTGACGAAAGTCGTCGGCGCGCAGTACGCGGGCGAGGGCATCCGCGCGAACTCGATCGCCCCGGGCCTCATCGAAACCCCGCTCATCCACCGTTCGATCACGGGCCACTACGACTCGGTCGAGGACATGCTCGCCGCCCGGCACGCGCAGTCGCCGACGGGGACGATGGGCCGGCCCGAGGACGTCGCGGATCTCGCGGTGTTCCTCGCCTCGGACGAATCGGCCTACATCAATTCCACGCTCATCCCCGTCGACGGGGGACTGACCCACTGGGCGGGGATGCCGAAGCGGTGACCGGCGGGGCCGCCTCGGGGCAGCAGCGCGCCGAGAGACCACGAATGTGACAGGGAAATAGGGAGATGAAGGAGGCAATGGTGCCGAGAACACGGACGACGAGAACCATGCTCGTGTGGTCCGCCGTGCTGATGGTGTGCGCCCTGCTGCTGGCGGGGTGCGGAACGAACTTCGGCACCACGGACGACGGCAAGCAGCGCTACCGGTGGAAGATGACGGTGACGACCGGGTCGACCTCGACGTGGTACCTCGCGGCGGAGAAGTTCGCGAAGGATCTCGAGGCGGAGACCGACGGGCGGATCACCATGAAGGTCTTCGGCAATGAACGGCTCTCCGCCGGTGAAGCCACCGCCGGTGTCGAACAGCTCATGGACGGGGCGAAGGACTTCTCCTACAACTCGCCGATCATCTACGCCGGCGTCGACCCGCGCTTCGGTGCCGTGACCGCGCCGTTCATCTTCGACACCGTCGAGGACGGGCAGAAGGCGCTCGCCGGCGAAGGCGGGGACGTCTACGGCGATTACCTCGCCGAACGCGGAGTGCACCTGCTCGGCTTCGGCGAATCCGGGATGCGGCAGCTGACGAACACGCACCGGCCCATCCACACCCCCGAGGACATGCGGGGCATGAAGTTCCGCATTCCCGGCTTCGGCATGTACACCGACCTCTACCGGCAGATCGGGGCGAACCCGACGACGATGCCCTTCGGCGAGGTCTTCACCGCCCTGCAGCAGGGAGCGATCGACGGGCAGGAGAACCCGATCGACGTCATCTACTCGGCGAACCTGCAGGAGGTCCAGCCGTACCTGACACTGTGGAACTACTCCTACGATCCGCTCATCCTCGGCGTGAACAAGGACCTCTTCGACTCCCTGACGCCGGAGGATCAGAAGCTTGTCACCCGCCTCGCCGGTGACGTCAACGAGTTCCAGATCGAGAAGAACCGCGACGGCGAAGAGAAGCTCATCGCAGAACTCAAGGACTCCGGCATGGAGGTCAACGAACTCAGCGATGAGGAGAAGGACGCCTTCCGCACGAAGCTGAGTCCGATCTACAGCGAATACCGCAAGGTCTGGGGACCGGACATGGCCCAGGCGTTCATTCCGAAAGGACTGTGAGATGAGAGCCATCAGATTCTTCGAGGACTGGGTCGTCATCGCCTCGTTCATGGTGATCGTCCTCGTCACCTTCGTCAACGTTCTCTCCCGTTACATCTTCAAGGCCTCACTGGCCTTCTCCGAGGAGATCACCATCAACCTCCTCGTCGTGCTCACGATGATGGGAGCCGTCGTCGGGATCCGCCTCGGCGCGCATCTCGGGTTCACCTACCTCGTCGAGCACGCGAAGGGCCAGGTCCGCCGCTTCCTGCTCATCGCCGGCACCGTGCTCATCGTCGCCTTCCTCGCTGTGCTGCTGATCTGGGGCGGCGAGATGACGATCGCGCAGGGTCTGCGCGGCCGGGCCACCCCGTCGCTGGGGATCCCGCAATGGCTGTTCACCCTGTCCATCCCGCTGGCCGGTGCGCTCGGAGTGCTGCGCAGCATCCAAGCCCTGCGGACGGCTCTGCATGAGGACACCTCCGCCGAGGCGGTCATCGAGCGCCTCGCCGTCGAAGCCGCCCCGGTCATCGACGCTGACGAATTCCAGGGAGGCCGGAAATGATCACGCTCCTGCTCTTCGGCAGCTTCTTCCTCTTCCTCGGCCTCGGGATCCCGGTGGCCTTCTCCCTCGGCCTGGCCGCCGTCGTCACCCTCGTGACCACCGACGGCATCCAGGTCCTCGATGTCGTGCCTTCGGTGATGTTCCCGTCGATGAGTTCGGGCACGCTGCTGGCGATCCCGTTCTTCATCCTCGCCGGCATCGTCATGCAGTACACGGGCATCTCGCAGCGGCTCGTCGACCTTGCGTTCCTCATCTTCGGTCGCCTGCGCCACGGCCTGGCCGCGGTGACGATCATCTCCGCGTTCTTCTTCTCCGCGATCTCCGGATCAGGGCCTGCCACCGTGGCGGCGATCGGTGCGATCCTCATCCCGGCGCTCGTGCGCAACGGGTACCAGAAGAAGCACGCGGTCTCCCTCGTCGCGGCCTCCGGATCGATGGGCATCGTCGTCCCGCCGTCGATCGCGTTCATCATCTTCGCCGTCGTCGCCGCCGAGTTCGGATCGATCTCGATCTCCCGGCTCTTCATCGCCGGCATCGTGCCCGGCATCATCATGGCCCTCGCCTTCTTCATCGCCGCCCTGTTCGTGCCCCGGGTGCGTGAACTGGCCGGCCTGCCGGTGAAGGCGAAGACCGACACCGAGGCGGCCGCCGGGTCCGGCGCGACCGGACCGGCAGCCGGCGCCTCCACGTCGGCGAATGCTGCGCCCGGGTCGGCGAACGGTGCGTCCGGAACCGGCGGTTCGGGTGACCGTGCGGCAGGGTCGAAGACGCAGCTGCTGACGACGAACGGGAAGGCCGCCTCGGCGAGTTCCGGGGTCTCCGGTTCAGGACCGGTCGGGTCTGGGGACCCGACTGCCACGGTCGATCCCGAGGGCGGGTTCGGGGAGATCCTCACCGCTCTGGTCAAGGCGATCCCCGGTCTGCTCATCCCGGTGATCATCCTCGGCGGGATCTACGGCGGCATCTTCACCCCCACCGAGGCGGGAGCCGTCGCATCCGTGTACGCGCTCATCGTCGGGGTGTTCGTCTACCGGGAACTGACCTGGAAGGACATGCCGAAGGTGTTCCTCGAATCCGGGGTCTCGACCGCGGTCATCATGTTCATCGTCGGCGTGGCCAGCCTGTTCTCCTACGTCATCACCGTCGAAGGAGTGGCCGATCGGATCTCGTCCGCGGTGCTGTCGGTGACGGACAACAAGTACCTCATCCTCGCGGCGATCACGATCATCCTGCTCATCGTCGGCGCCTTCGTCGACGCGATCAGCGCGTTCTACCTGTTCATCCCGATCCTCGTGCCGATCCTCATCGGCGTCGGTGTGGATATGACGACGATCGGTGTGTTCATGACCGTCAACCTCGCCATCGGTCTGTTCACCCCGCCGGTGGGACTCAACCTCTACGTGGGCGCGGGCATCGGGAAGATCAAGCTCGAGGAAGTGGTGCGCGGGATCGTGCCGTTCCTCGTCTGCGCGATCATCGCCCTGCTGCTCATCACCTACATCCCGGCGCTGTCGAACTGGCTGCCCGATCTGCTCGGGGTCGGGTAGACGGGGCTGCCGCCGCGGCATCGGCGCCTTCGGGTGCCGGTGCCGGGTGAGTTCGACCGGGCGCCGGACGGCGCTTCACTCAATTCTTCTCAAGGAGAGTCATGGAACCGTATCTGCTCACGAACAAGACCGCGCTGGTCACGGGGGCCGCCCAGGGCATCGGCCTGGCCATCGCCACGGCGTTGGCCGACAGGGGCGCCTCGGTCGGCATCGTCGACCTCAAGGGTGCCGAGGATGCGGCGGCGGGCCTGGCGCAGACGTACCCCGAGCAGCGGTTCGCCGCGTTCTCCCTCGATGTCCGTGACGTCTACGAGGTGACCGCCGCGGTGGGGTCGTTCGTCGAGACCTTCGGCTGCCTCGACATCCTCGTCAACAACGCGGGCACGGCCGCGCGCATCGGCATCGACGAGATCACCGCCGAACAGTGGCAGCGCGACATCGAGACCAACCTCGGCGGGACGTTCAATTTCATCAAGGCCGCCGTCCACCCGCACATGGCCGAGGCCGGTTGCGGGTCGATCATCAACATCTCCTCGATCTCGGGCATCAACGGCGGAGCGGTCTCCGACGGGGAGGCCGGTGCCCGGTCCGGCCCGGCCTATGCGGCGAGCAAGGGCGGGATCATCGCCCTGACGAAGTGGGTGGCCAAGGAATACGGCCGGCAGGGCATCCGCTGCAATTCGGTGGCGCCCGGCCCGGTCGAGTCCGCGCTCACTGTCGGGCAGACGTACGACACCTCGGGGCAGGCGCTCGACCGCATGGGGCAGCCTTCGGAGATCGCCGAGGCGGTCGCCTACCTCGCCACCGACGGTGCCGCGTTCACGACCGGACAGATCCTGCGTGTGGACGGTGGGGCCGTGATGTCCTGAGCTGAGTCTGAGCCTCTGCGGAGACGCCCCGGTGTACGAAGGTGCCGGGGCGCCTGTATGCGCTGGTCAGCGGGTGCGTCTCAGGCCGTGCGGCGAACGAAGAGCTCGAAGGTCACGGCCACGGGATTGGCGCCGGATTCGAGGGTGCCTCCGGCGACCTGGCCCGCGACGTCGACGACTTCTCCGGTGAGGACGACCTGAGGGGCTGCGTCCTGCGCACCGGCTGGGCTCGACCCGAGTGAGGTCGCCGTGGTTGAAATCGCCCCGGTCGAGGTCGCACCGGTCACGGTGCCGCTCAGATGCGTGAACTCGACGGCCGGCCACGGAGCGGAGCCGTCGACGAAGACCGCTCCGGTCGTGCTTCCGAGGCTCGCGGTCACCTCGGCGGAGTCGAAACCGGCGCTCCGGCAGACGGCGAGCACCGCCTCGTCGAGGATCTCACCGGGACGAATGCGCGAGACCACGGCATCGGGTGGGCGCGGGGTCAGGCGGTCCGACTCGGATGGAGTCGGTGCTGCCGTCGGGCTGGGGGAGGCCGGTTCGGTCGGGTGAGGAGCGAAGGCAGAGAACCCGGTTTCGGCATCGACATCGCTGATCAGCCGGGCATCGGGCAGCGCGAACACGCGGACCCGCAGACCCTCCGGCCCGGCAAGGGTGCCCGGCAGCAAGTGGCCGCCCTTGATTGTGCCGTCGGCTTGCGTCCACGAGGCATGAATGTGGCAGAAAGGTGTGCCGTCGCGGAGCCCGACGGTGGCGGCGGCATGGGCCAGCCGCGTGGGGCAGTCGACTGTGAAGGCTTCGGTGAAGGACATCGGGTGCGCGGCGTCGGGGCCGTAGGCGGGGTGGACGAAGGCGATGTGCCCGAACTGACCGGAGACGAATTCGACGGTGAGCCCCTCGACGGCGAAGTCGGCCAGCGACCGCTCGAGGGCGGCGAAGACATCGGTGCCTTCGGTGAGGTCGATGATGTGCTCCGTGAATCGGGTGGGCACGGAGACGATGCGCGGGTGCTGAGGCAGCCCGGCGTGGACGACGGCGGTTCCCGGTGTCTGGAGGGGAAAGGTCGGCTGCGGCAGATTCCGCGTCTCGGCTCCGTTGCTCATGTCTCGATTATCGTCGGCGGCGCTCGCCGGTGTCGCCGAGGATCCATCTTGTGGAACAACAGGACGTCGCGGCCGCGCTGAGGAGGCGCGAGGGACGATCAGGCGTTCGATGGGACGGTGGCGGCCGCCTCGGCGTGAGCGCGCTTCTGACCGCGGTGGCCGATGATGGTTGCGATGGCGATCATGACGGCGACGAGGGCGATGCCGATCCACTGATTGAGCGCCAGCGTCGCGGCTCCGGCGAGGGCGCCGAGGAGAATGAGGATGACGGCCAGCAGGCGCCGGACCCAGCGGACGCTGCTGCCGCCGGCCAAACGGGAATCAGAGGCGAGCCCGACGATCGTCGAGGTCACGACGACGGTGGTGACGTCGGCGATCTTCATCTTCCTCGCTGCCGCGGCCTGCGCGCCCATGAGAGCCGAGAGCGCGGAGGTGAAGATCGTGCCGGCGAGGCCGATCTCGGGATCGGGCACGAGACCGACGTAGAGCGAGAGGCCCGCGCAGCCGGCGGCGACGATGCCGAAGATCAGCGTCGTCCGGCGGTGCCAGGCTTCGCCGATGTCGCCGAGGATCCGGCCGGACAGGGCGGCGCCGATCATGAAGAAGACGAGTGCGAGGGCGGGGCGCAGAACCGGAACGTCTTCGGCGCCGGCCAGGCCCATGCCGAGGATGACGACGTTGCCGGTCATGTTTCCGGTGAAGACCTTGTCGAAGCCGAGGTAGCCGATGGCATCGACCATGCCGGTCGAGAAGGTCAGCAACAGAAGCATGGCCAGGTCGAGTCGACGTGTCATAGGTGCCCTTTCGTCGGCGCTGAGGATCGGCGAGCAGGCCGTAGCTCTGGGCCTTTGAACGGAGATGCTTCTCAGCGGATTCCACAATTCGGAATTATCTTTTTATTTGTATACAAAACATTAGGTTCGCTATAGATTGTATGCAACTAAGCGTATAGATCTGCAACCACGAGGGAGTGCGAGTGAAGATTCGGATAGTCGCGGCGCTTGCCGGCGCCGCACTGCTGGCGGGATGTGTCCCCGTTCAGCCGTTGGAGGACCCACCGGAGCGGACGGACGTGAAGTCGGTGAGTGCCGACGCGGCGGAGTTCGAAAAGGGCGGTAACCTCGTCATGGCTCTCTCGTCGGAGCCGGATCGGCTCGACCCGACCACTTCTTCGTCGCTGTACACGCGCTATGTCATGCAGACTATGTGCCAGAAGCTCTACGACATCGACGAAAACGGTGAGATCGTCCCGATGCTCGCCACCGAACTGCCGATCATCTCGAACGGCGGTGAAACGGTCCGGATTCCAGTCAAGAGCGGCGTGAAATTCGCAGATGGAACGGATTTCGACGCCGAAGCGGTCAAAACGACCATTGAGCGTGGGCTCAACCTTGAGGAGTCCTCACGGGCGGCTGAGCTCGGGCCCATTTCGTCAGTCAAGGCTGTCAACGACCACACGGTGGAGGTCGACTTCGATAAGCCCTTCGCCCCATTCACTGCTGCTCTGGCTGATAGGGCGGGCATGATCTTGTCTCCCGCGGCGCTGGAGGAACACGGTGATGACTTCGGCGACCACCCTGTTTGTGTCGGGCCCTTCAAATTTGAGAAGAGAATCGCCCAGACCTCGATCAAAGTCGTCAAAGATTCCAACTACTATGACGCGGACTCGGTCCACCTTGATTCGATCACTTATCAGATCATGACCGACGCGAACATCCGAGCCGCGAATATACGATCTGGAGATGTGCAGGTTGCGGACACGATCTCTCCTCAGGACGTCGACGCTCTTGACGCGGAATCGGGAATCGGCCTTCTGCAGTCGGACTCGCTCGGCTATCAGGGGCTGACCGTCAACATGGGGTTCGGGGAGAACAAAGAGAACTTCGGCGGCCCGCTTGGTCAGAAGGCGGAAGTACGCAAAGCCCTTTCAATGGCGATCGATCGTAAGGCATTGGTCAACACGGTCTTCAACGGGTGGTTCTCTCCAGCCTGTTCCGGCATTGCGCCAGACAGCCCTTTCGCTACTGAGGCCAGCAACGGATGTGTCGACTACGACCCGGAGGGGGCAAAGAGGATTCTGGAAGATGCCGGAGTGGAGCTGCCGTTGGAGGTGAACATGAAAGTCGCGAACACTCAGGACACCCTGCGTTTCGCTCAGGCTGTTCAAGCCGCGACCAAAGAAGCTGGCTTCGACATCAAGGTTCAGCCGACTGAGTACACTGCGCTGCTCGATGCTCAGGACCGCGGAGACTACGAAATGCTTCAGTTGGGCTGGTCGGGACGCGTTGATCCGCATGGCAACTTGTATTCGTTCCACTTCCCAGGCGCCGCAAACAACGTCACCGGAATCGATGACTCTCAGATCAACGACCTGCTGACCAGGGCCAGTGAAGAGACTGACGAGAAAAAGCGTGCTGATCTATATGGGCAAGCCTCTGAGCGGATGCGAGAGACAAACTCGATCATCTACCTCTACCGCCAGAAGAACCTCACCGCCTACACGGAAGACGTGGCAGGAATCGACGTCTTCTCTGACGGTGTTGTTCATCTTTCGGAAGCTGGCTTCCTGACGGGCGGAGGCCGGAAATGACCCGCTTTGTTCTCACCAAGATCTTTCACTCGATCATCACCTTCGTCCTCTCCGGGGTAGTCATCTTCTTCGGCGTCAGAATGTTGCCAGGCGACCCTGCGCTGGCAATGGCGGGGGAAGAAGCAACTCCAGAGAAGCTCGCAGCAATCCGCGGTGAACTTGGTTTGGATCAGCCGATGCTGGTGCAGTTCATCAAGTTCCTCGGATCGATTGTCACAGGCGACCTCGGTGAATCCACACGAACCGGGCTGCCGGTCACGGAGATGATCGCCACCACCTTGCCGGTCACTCTGTGGCTTGCGCTCTACGCGATCGTCGTTGCTATCGTCGTCGGAATCGCGCTCGGCATGATCGCAGAGAGGTTCCGCGGACGCTGGCCGGAATTCGGCAGCAATTTCATTGCCTTGCTCGGCCTTTCGGTCCCCAACTTCTGGCTCGGACTCTTGGCGATCCTCGGTCTTGCAGTCGGCCTCGGCTGGTTCCCTGCGTCAGGATACGTCGACATCCTTTCCGATCCGCTCAAGGGAATCTACTACCTGACGCTTCCAGCTGTGATTCTGGGGACCAGCCTCGCCGCTGTCATCACACGTCAGACCAGAGCATCGATGATTGAGACCATGGGCACGGATTATGTTCGAATGGCCCGCGCCAAAGGGCTTTCGCGACCCCGGGTTCTCTTCCGCTACGGTCTTCGCAACTCACTGATCGTTCTCGTCACGATCGTCGGACTGCAGTTAGGTGGACTGATTTCCGGTGCCGTCGTTACCGAACGCATTTTCGCCCTCCCCGGGCTCGGCAAGCTCACCCTCGACGCTGTCTTCTCCCGCGACTATCCGGTCATCCAAGCGGTCGTGCTGGTGATCACTGCGTCCTACATTCTCATCAATTTGGCCGTAGACATCCTCTACTCGGTCATCAACCCACAGATTCGCGTCAGTGAGGATGCCTCATGAGCACACCACTCGTCACCAACACGGATAAGAAGACCCAAGGACTCGATCCTGAGTTCCACGCATCGTCCAACCGGGCCCTGTGGCTGCTCAAATCGATCTTCTCGACACCTTCGGGTCTCGTCGGCTCGATCATGGTCGTGGTCGTCGTGCTGATCGGAATCTTCGCTCCCCTGATCGCCCCCTACGGATATGCGCAGACGAATTTCGAGGTTCCGTTCCAAGTCCCCGGAACGGTCGGCTATGTGTTCGGCACTGATGATCTCGGGCGTGATGTTCTGTCCCGATTGGCGTTTGGTGTCCGCGCTTCACTTCAGGTGGGACTGATGGCCGTGGTGCTGGCGGTCGTGGTGGGAACACCCTTGGGGCTGTTGGCCGGCTATTTTCGAGGACTTGACTCGGTCATTTCGCGCTTGACCGATGTGACGTTGGCTTTCCCGTTCCTCATCATCGCCGTTGGACTTGCGGCCATCTCGGGGCCGAGCCTGACAAACGCGGCTACTGCGCTGGGCATTTCGCAGGTGCCGACGATGATTCGAGTGGTCAGGGGCGAGACGATGCGGCTGAAATCAGCTGATTTCGTCAAAGCAGCCATCGCGACCGACGCTTCGAAGGTCAGGATCCTAGGCATGCACATTCTGCCCAATGCCGCCTCTGCAATCATTGTCCAGGCTACGGTCATTCTTCCCACCGCAGTCATCGGAGAATCCATCCTGTCGTTCCTTGGCCTCGGAATCCAACCGCCCTCACCCAGCCTGGGGATCATGTTGTCGGACGCTCAGCAGTACATCTTCCGTGCACCGTCGACTGCGCTTTTCCCAGGCTTGGCGATTCTCTTCATCTGTCTGGCTTTCAACCTGTTCGGAGACGCATTGCGCGATGCTCTCGACCCCAATTCCAAGAAGGGACACTGACTTGTCGTTCACCACACCCCCTGAATTCACAACTCGTCCGACGCTCGAGGGCCACTTCGGTATGGCGGCTTCGACCCATTGGCTGGCGTCCGCAGCCTCTCAGGCAGTGCTCGAGAGAGGCGGCAACGCATTCGATGCAGCCGTTGCCGGTGCATTCCTGTTGCATGTTGTCGAGCCTCATCTCAACGGACCGGCCGGCGATATGACCGGAATCTTCGCCACAGCGGAGGAACCTGCGATGCCGAAAGTCATGATGGGGCAGGGGCCTGCTCCGGCAGCGGCCAGCATCGAACATTTTCGCAGGGAGGGACTCGACATGATTCCCGGGGCGGGGGCTCTGGCCGCAGCGGTCCCCGGAGCGGTCGACTCATGGCTCAACCTCTTGGAGCACCACGGCACGTGGGAGCTCGCAGATGTGCTCGATTTCGCCATTGACTACGCTGACAATGGTCATCCGGCGCTTGCGCGAACCGTCGGAACTATAGAGAAGGTCAAGGATCTCTTCACAGAGCACTGGCCGACTTCAGCGGAACAGTGGATTCCCGACGGCAAGGTCCCGAAAGCGGGGGATCTGATCTACAACCACGCCTATGCGGATGTCCTGCGCCGATTGATCGCGGCCGGCGACGGTGCTGATTCGCGTGAGTCACGGGTCCAGGCTGCCCGACGTGAGTGGAAGACGGGGTTCGTGGCAGAAGCGATCGCCGACTTCATCAGAGCGCCGCACCGTCACTCGACCGGCAGCGACCATGCAGGAGTCATGACTCTGGAAGACATTGCTGGGTTCGATGCTCATTTCGAAGATCCTGTGACAATCGACTTCCGCGGCTATCAGGTGGCGAAGATCGCAGCCTGGGGCCAAGGGCCCGTTCTGCTGCAGACGTTGAAGATCCTCGAAGGTTTTGCTGACGAGCGTTTGGACCCTTCATCCGAACTGGGAGCCCACACGATACTCGAGGCACTCAAGCTTGCGATGGCCGATCGTGACACGTATTACGGAGACGGCGATGTCGACCTCGAGTGGCTGCTCAGCGAAGAGTATGCCGCGCAACGTCGGGGTCTCATCGGCCCAACGGCATCACGCGAATTCCGACCGGGCACGGACCGGAATGGGGCGAGACCGAAGTTCACCCCACCGCTGATCCTGGAAGGCGCGGACAAAGAGGAGCTCATCAAAGCCGGCATCGGCGAACCGACAGTGCAGAAGAACGGGGTGAACAACGGCGATACCTGCCATATCGATGTTGTCGATCGCTGGGGCAACATGATCTCTGCGACCCCGTCAGGCGGTTGGATTCAGTCATCGCCGTTGGTCCCCGAGCTTGGGTTCTGCCTCGGCACGCGCTTGCAGATGATGTGGCTCGATGAGTCGGCGCCGTCGGCGCTGACACCTGGAAAGAGGCCCAGGACTACGCTTACTCCAACCTTGATCTCTAAGGATGGTGAGCCGATCATCGCCCTCGGCTCACCCGGAGGCGACCAGCAGGAACAGTGGCAACTGCTGCTGATCCTCCGGATGTTGGTGGGCGGGTATGCCGCGCAGGAGGCGATCGATGCTCCGGCGCTCCACACGACCTCTCTGGCTGCTTCATTCTGGCCCCGCACCTGGGTTCCAGGCGGAGCAGTTGTCGAGGACCGCCTCGGCGATGACGTCATCAACGGTCTTGTCGCACGTGGGCACGAGGTGACTCGAGCCGGGAGCTGGGACCTCGGTCGCCTGTCATGTGTGTCCAGAGATCCGGGGACCGGGCGGCTGACTGCGGGCGCCAATCCTCGTGGTGCGCAGGGATACGCGGCGGGAAGATGAGAAGCATGAGCGAAGAATTCGTACTTGAAGTCTCCGGGCTTGGAGTCTCCTACGACACATCGGTGCTCCACGACGTCGATTTCACTTTGGAACCAGGTGAACGGTTGGCACTCGTCGGCCAGTCTGGTTCCGGGAAGTCGACGACTATCGGTGCCATTCTGGGACTGCTGCCCGGTGCCGGGCAGGTCAGCAGCGGGTCAGTGAAGTATCGCGGTGAAGAGCTTGTCGGTGCGAGCCGTCAGCGCATGCAGGTATTGCGAGGACGATCCATTGCGCTGGTTCCCCAGGATCCGATGGCGAGCCTCAACCCGAGTATGCGGGTCGGCGATCAGATTGCCGATGCGCTGCGCGCCTATGGGGTGACGGGCTCAGCGGAAGTGACCAAGCGAGTCATCGGACTCATGACTGACGCCGGAATTCCCGATCCCGAGAACCGAAGGCGGTCCTATCCGCATGAGTTCTCCGGCGGAATGAGACAGAGAGTGCTTATCGCCATTGCTTTGGCCGGCGATCCTGATCTCATCATTGCCGATGAGCCGACTTCGGCTCTTGATGTGACTGTGCAGAAGCAGATTCTCGACCACCTGCAGGCGCTAGTCACTGAGAGGGGCATGTCTCTCCTCTTCGTCACTCACGACCTCGGAGTGGCGGGAGAGAGAACAGATACCATTCTCGTCATGCATCAGGGACGCGTCGTTGAGCGCGGTGCACCGGAGCAGGTTCTGGGGCATCCTCAGCATGAATACACGATGTCACTGGTCAAGGCCGCGCCGAGCCTGGTGGTCGACAGCGATGCGGAACACGCAGAAGTGGGCGAGGCTGATGCGGAGTCAGTTTCGTCGAATACCGTTTTGGAGATCAACGATCTGCATAAGGTCTACAAGCTGCGCGGAGGAGGCAAGGAGGTCCATGCGCTGCGAGGTGTGAGCCTGTCGGCGCGACGCGGAAAGACCACTGCGGTGATCGGTGAATCGGGGTCGGGAAAGTCAACGATCGCAAAGATCATCCTGGGCCTCGAGAAGGCGACAAGTGGAGAGGTCCTAGCAGGCGGTAGGAACGTTGACGCGACGTCTCGATCAGAACGCAGCATTCTTCGCCGGTTCAGCCAGCCGGTCTTCCAGGATCCGTTTTCGTCGCTGAACCCGATGTGGAGTGTGGAGCGGATCATTCGGGAACCACTCGACGTGTTCAAGATCGGCAATCGAACCGAACGGTCGAAAAAGGTCGCTGATGTACTCGATCAGGTGGCTCTGCCGAAGACGATGCTTGAACGGCGTCCATCGGAGCTATCGGGCGGCCAGCGCCAACGGATCGCGATTGCGCGTGCGCTGATCAGCGAGCCAGAGCTCCTGATCTGTGATGAAGCGGTGTCCGCACTTGACGTGCTGGTTCAGGAGCAGATACTTGATCTGCTGCGGAATCTGCAGAACGATCTGGGAGTCAGCTGCCTGTTCATCACGCACGACCTTGCAGTCGTCGCGAACTTGGCAGACGATGTTGTTGTGATGAAGAGCGGAGAGATCGTCGAGTCGGGCGCTACACAAGATGTGATTGACAGGCCCCAGGCCGAGTACACTCAGCGGCTTCTCGCCGCCGTTCCTGGTTCTGGTCTGCTCAATGTCTGATTCCGAGCCGACTCCTCCACTGCCATCCGACGGTGGCAGCGTCGGGTCCCGGATCCGCGCGGACATCATCGGCGGTCGACTCGAACCTGGGACGAAGCTGCGGGAGGCCGCGCTTGCCGAGAAGTACAAGGTCTCCCGGATTCCGATCCGGGAGGCGTTGCGCTCGTTGGAGGCCGAGGGCCTGGTCGAGTCGCGGAAGTACAGCGGATCGGTCGTCGCGCCTTCACCGATCGAGGACGCCGAGGATCTCTTCGAGATCCGCATCGTGCTCGAGGCGGCGACGGCAAAGCGCGCGGCTGTACGTGCTGCCGCACTCAACGCCAGCGACACTCCGGACCTCAAGTGGCGAGAGCTGCGCAAAGAAACCAATGACATCCTTGACGCCGGCGATGTCGTCATCGGTCAGCAGCGCTACGAAGATCTGGCCGTGCTCAATATGCGGTTCCACTTCGCTGTCGCCGAGCTCAGCGGAAGCCTGTCGTTCATCAGTCTGCTCCGCCAGATCTCGGGCAAGATCGAGTGGCTGTATTCGCTCAACGTCACACGTCGC
The DNA here is from genome assembly GCF_051351055.1 of Brevibacterium sp. FAM 27836. Taxonomy (NCBI): domain Bacteria; kingdom Bacillati; phylum Actinomycetota; class Actinomycetes; order Micrococcales; family Brevibacteriaceae; genus Brevibacterium; species Brevibacterium sp. FAM 27836. The sequence continues at coordinate 1,630,345 of NZ_CP195711.1, read as the reverse complement.
GGTCCGCAGGCGTGGCCCGAACACCGGGAGATCATCGCGGCCATCGACGCAGGCCAGGAGGAGAAAGCGGCTGAGGTCATGGCACGCCACGTCCGCCGAAGTCGGGATTCCTACTTCGCCATGATGTCCGAGACTTCATCCTGAGGCAGAAGCTGCTTGCAGTGACATTTCGCTGAACTGCCATGTGCGGTTCATCGCTGAGACACCGAGATGCGGGTATTGCTCCGTACCTTCGATATGTCCTGGTGCGCGGCGTTCGGTTCGCAGAGCACCAGGCGACTTCAGAACCTCTGTCACTGTCAGGAGAGAACGATGAGCACCCCGATGGCATCGCGGGACCAGTCCACATTCGAATCAGGCACCGGCCTGTCCCGGCTCACCCAGCGGAGCCGGCGACTGGCCGCCGTTGCCCTCACCGGGGTGCTGGCCCTCAGCGGCTGTGCCGCGGACGATGCCTCCGTCGCAGAATCCCGGGCGGAGGACGACGATGTCGCCCGGCTTGCGCTCGGGACCAAAGCGACCTATCCGGCCATCGATGGTAGCCAGGAGCTGGAAAGTGCACCTGAAGGCTACGAACCTGTGCTCGTCGAACATGTTGCCCGGCACGGGTCTCGTCTGCTGTCGAGCAAGAAGTACGACGATCTGATCACCCAGCTGTGGGAGCTTGCCGATGACGACGATGCTCTGACAGACACCGGTGAGAAGCTCGGGCCGGTCGTCGCCGATATCACCGCTGTCCACGAGGAGACCGGCTACGGCGAACTCAGCGAACTGGGCAGACGTGAGCACGCTGAGATGGCCGAACGCGTCTACCAGCGCATGAACCCGGTCTTCGAGCGAGCCGTCGAGTCAGGTCAGAAGATCTCCGTGGAAACCTCCGGCGTGGACAGAGCAGTCGACAGTGCGACGAGCTTCATCGACTCGTTGGAGGATGCGGACCCGCAGCTGTCATCGGTGGTCGGAGAGCCGCAGGAGAACACGGAGACGCTGTACTTCCACGACACCGATGAGGAGTACAACGCGTATATGGACGGCGACGACACACTTGCAGAAGTGCTCGACGAGGTTGAGAACGATCCGGAGATTCAGAGTACATCGGCTGCCGTGCTGGAGCGCCTGTTCACCCCGGAGTTCATCTCCGAGCTGGATTCCGGCACGATCGACCTTGTCGATCGCGGCGACGGCGACAAACATCTGAACAGCGTCGTCGATGCGGCGATGTACCTCTACGAGCTGCGCGTCATCGCTCCCGGCATGGCCGATGAGCAGGAGATCGACTTCAGCGAGTTCCTCACGGATGAGGATGCGCTGGTGCTGTCGCGGGTGTCAGAGGCCGAGGATTTTTACGAGAAGGGCCCCGGTCTGACCGGACAGGACGCCACGTTCTCGATGGCCGGTGGACTGCTGGCCGACATGCTCGACGCGATTGACGGTGTGGCCACGGGTGAGACCAGACAGGCGGCAGACTTCCGATTCGCCCATGCCGAGGAGATCATCCCGCTGGCCGCACTCATGGAGCTGCCCGGAAGCAGCAGGCAGCAGGAACCCGATTCGCTGTTCTCCTATGAGAACAACGAGTGGCGAGGTTCGCAGATCGCCCCCATGGGAGCCAATATCCAGTGGGACGTCTTCGCGGACAACAGCGATGATGTTCTCGTCCGGATGCTCTACAACGAGGAGCAGACTGCCTTCGGCCTCGACTGCAGACCGATCGACGAGGGCAGCTACTTCTACGAACAGGCCGAGCTGCAGCGCTGTCTGGCCGAGGCGGCCGGCGACGAATAGTGCGATTGCGGGCAGCCGCAAACGCAGCAGCCACCCTGTGGGCGCTCAGCGACGTGTCGCCACGGGGCTGAGTGCCCACAGGGTGGCAGCCAGGATTGTGCCGGTCGGTGCCTCAGTTCTCGCCAAGAAGCCTGTCGAGCTTGTTGTAGCCCTCGACGATGCCGTGCTCCATGCCCGAGGCGACCATGCCGTCACGGGACTCGAGTGAATCGAAGACCGACGTCGCGGTCAGTCGCGTCCGCTCGTCGCCGAGGTCGGTCAGAGTGAGGATCTCGAGGTTGACCGCATCCGGGAAGCCTTCGAAGGTGAAGGTCTGGACGATGCGTTCGTTCTCCCGCACCTCGTGGAACGAGCCGAAGAACGCGTACTCGCCGCGATCATCGGTCGACACGTAGCTCCAGTTTCCGCCCGTACGAGGATTCCATTCGCGGATCGTGTTCGTGATCGTGTCCGGCCCGCACCACTGGACGAAGAGCTCGGGGTCGATATGGGCCCGGAACACCTGATCCGGGGTGGCCGCGAAATCGCGGGTGATCGACACGGTCTGCACCCCCTCGGGGACGTCGAGCTTGAGCGTCGAATAGTCGGCTGCGGTGTCGCTGGTGGTCGTCATGTCATGCTCCTTTGCGTGATTTTCCGTGGGATGAAGTGTCCTCGGACCGCTTCGCCGAGGCGGCGCTCGCGTCCGAGTCGTGCGTTGCCTCGTCCGCGTCCATCTGTGCGAGGACGGCATCGAGACGTTGGTAGCGGTCTTCTGCCTGCTGGCGGTATCTTTCGATCCACTTCGTCATCAGATCGAACACGTTGTCTTCGAGGTGGACCGGTCTCCGCTGGGCTTCACGGGTGCGGGAGACCAGTCCGGAGTCCTCGAGCACCTTGAGATGTTTCGACACGGCCTGCACGCTCATGTCGTAGGGTTCGGCGAGTTCATTCACCGTCGCGTTCGCAACGCTGAGCCGTGCCACCATGTCCCGCCGAGTCGGATCGGCCAGCGCTGCAAAGATCTTGGACAGCTGATCGGTCATGGAGCCCCCGTGCATCGATGTCGAAATCAGTATTCAACCAATTGGTTGAATCAAGGGTACTGCCATCCGGCACACTATTCAACCGTTTCGTTGAATAAGGAATCGGTTGCCGCGGGTTCCCGCTATCACCTGGGCTGATGCGGTCAAGGGTGGGGCCGCCTCGGTGGTCGTCGACTGATTTCGTACCGAAGATTTCCCGCGGGTATTGAACCTTCCGGCGAAGTCTGTCGTATTGTCACAATAGCGGCGAGCCGGAAACGCATCTGCCGGATGTGCGGCCGGGTTCGTCGGCGGTCGTACTGACAAGGATGTCTGGAGAAGATGATGCCCACCCTGCGACAGCAGCTGTTTCGGATCAAACCGGTGCCTCGGCAGAAGGAAGATGTCGAGACCGACCTCAAGCGCACGATCGGACTGTTCTCACTGACGATGGTCGGCGTCGGTTCGACGATCGGCACCGGCATCTTCTTCATCCTCTCCGAATCCGTGCCCGTGGCGGGACCGGCCGTGATCTGGTCGTTCGTCATCGCCGGAGTCGTCGCCGGCCTCGCCGTCATCTGCTACGCCGAGCTCGCCGGGTCCGTCCCCGTCTCCGGGTCCTCCTACTCCTATGCCTATGCGACCCTCGGCGAACTGCCGGCGATGGGCGTGGCCGCCTGTCTGCTCCTCGAATACGGCGTCGCCGGAGCCGCCGTCGCCGTCGGCTGGTCGCAGTACGTCAACCAGCTGCTGTTCAATCTCTTCGGCTTCCAGATCCCGCACGCTCTGGCCTACGCGCCCGAGGAGGGCGGCATCGTCAACCTCCCGGCGATCCTCCTGCTCGCGATGTGCTGCTTCCTGCTGGTCCGCGGCACCGGCGAATCCATCGTCGTCAACGCGATCATGGTGTGCCTGAAGATCGGCGTCCTCATCTTCTTCGTCTGCGTCGGCGTCACCGGTTGGAACACCGACAACTTCTCCGACTTCGCTCCCTTCGGCATCTCGGGGGTCGTCGCCGGGTCCGGACTGATCTTCTTCAGCTACGTCGGTATGGACGCCGTCGCCACGGCCGGAGATGAGACGAAGAACCCGAAGAAGACGATGCCCCGGGCCCTCATCTCGGCTCTCATCATCGTCACCAGCGTCTACGTCCTCGTCGCCGTCGCCGCCCTCTCCGCCCAGCCGTGGGAGAAGTTCGAGGGCCAGACGGCAGGCCTGTCGGCCATCCTCGAGGGCATCGTCGGTTCCCAATGGCCGGGCACCGTCGTCGCCGCCGGTGCAGTGATCTCGATCTTCTCCGTCACTCTCGTGTCGATCTACGGCCAATCGCGGATCCTGTTCACGATGGCCGGCGACGGCATGATGCCCAAGCTCTTCCGTGAGGTCAATCCCCGCACCCTCACCCCGGTCAAGGGCACGATCGTCGTCACCGTCGTCATCGCGATCCTCGCCGGGTTCATCCCGCTCAACTTCCTCGCCGAGATGACCTCGATCGGCACCCTCGTCGCCTTCGTCGTCGTGTCCCTGGCCGTGATCATCCTCCGCGTACGCGAACCCAACCTCGAACGCGGCTTCAAGGTCCCGTTCTATCCCGTGCTGCCGGTGCTCTCGATCATCGGCTGCTTCTGGATCATCTCGAGCCTGCAGCTGATCACCATCGTCGTCTTCGTCATCTGGACCGGACTCATCCTCTGCCTGTACCTCATCTTCGGCCGCAAATCCTCCGTCCTCGGTCGTCAGCTCGCCGAGGCGGGACCCGCCACCTCTGACTCCGCAGGAGGAGACAAATGAGCATCGTTGTCGGCATCGCCCCAGGTCAGGACAATCGCGCGGCGGTCGAGCTCGGCATCGTCCTCGCCCGCACCTACGGTCACCGGATCGTTGCGACCGCGATCAACTCCGCCGCCTTCCCGATGGCGCCCGTGCACTTCGAGGGGCAGTACGAGAAGAAATACCGCAAGATCGCCGAGGCGGCCCTCGACGAGGCGCGTGCGCTCATTCCCGGCGACATCGAGTCCGAGGTCGTCCTCCACACCGCGCGGTCGTCCCGGCGTGGTCTGCTCGAGATGTGTGAGACGGCCGATGCGTACCGGCTCGTCATCGGCCCCTCCGCCGACGGTGAGCCCGGCCGGATCGGTCTCGGCTCGGTGTCGAATGGGCTGCTCCACAGTGCCCGACTGCCGGTGGCGCTGGCTCCGGCGGACTTCCGTGCCCCGGAGGGGGCGCGGCTGGAGCGGATCACGGCCGCGTATTCCGGGTCGACCACCTCGGCGAATCTCATCCTCGGTGCCGCGATGGTCTCCGCGCAGTCGGATGTGCCTTTCCGCATCGCTTCCTTCGCTCCGCGCTCGCGGGTGGTCGCGACCGCCGGGGTCGGCTTCGATATGGAGTCGAGTGTCGTCGACGAGTGGACGAAGGTCGTCCGGCGCGACACCGACAGGATCCTGTGTTCGATCGATCAGCTGGACATCAAGCCTGGTGAGACCGATGTCGTTGTGGGCACCGGCCGGGATTGGGCTGCGGCGCTGACCGCCGTCGAGTGGAAGCATCCGGAGCTGATGATGCTCGGGTCGTCCGGGCTGGGCGCGCTCAAACGGGTGTCTTTGGGCAGCCATGCGATGCGGATCCTGCAGAACTCCCCGGTGCCGATCGTCGTCGTGCCCCGCCGCGCGAAGGCCGACTACATCCGCCAGCAGACCGTCTGAGGGCTGCATCCGTCAGCAGGTCGTGAGGGGTGGTCAGCGGGCCGTCACGAGCTGCGGAGCCTCAAGGTATCCAGCGCCGTCAGTGACACGGCTTCAGTGCCCGCGGCCTCGGAGGTGCCCTTCCGCATCGTCTCCTTTGCGCCTCGGCCGCGCGTAATGTCGGCGGCGGGAATCGGACTCGATGCGGAGTCCGCGTTGTCGACGAGTGGATCGAGGTGGACCGGGAACACACGGAAAAGATCCTGTGCTCGATAAAGCGCCTCAACATCAAGCAGGGCGAGACCGAAGTGGTTGTGGGGACGGGGCCGGACTGATCGACGGCACTGACGGCAGCGGAGTGGAGGCATCCGAAGGTGATGATGCGCGGGCCTTCTGGCGTCGACGCGCTCAAACCTGTGTCTTTGGACAAGCATGCCATGCGGATTCTCCAGCGCTAGCTGGTGCCTGTCATTGTCCTCCCGCGGCGGGCGAATACGAGGTGTACAGCAGTTGCACTGGCTGATCAAAAGCAGCGGAAGCATCGACCAGATCCAGAAACTTGGTGGCCCGATTGCTTTCGACGAGCGGCCAGAGTCGACGGTGATGTTGGAGAGTCGCGTACTGCCGCCTTACCTGAGTATTAGATCCAGTCGGCTTGGCAGTGTTTTCCCCTGATCTTAGCTAGCAGCGTGAAATACGTCCTTAACGTTGCTTAACATGCTCGGCCCGCACTCTAATTGGAGTGTTTCACGTCGCAACGAAGCGACCTCGACGTGCCCGATATGGCAAATGCGAGGACCATGCTTTTTGCGTTCCGGAGCTGAACAAAGGAGCGGATCTGGATGGCTGGGAATGTCGAAGTGTTGTTGGACATCAAGACAACACTGGGCGAGGGGCCCGTATGGGATGCGGAATCGCAACGTCTGCATTGGGTGGACAGTGCAGACGGAAGAATTTTCCGCTCGACTCATATGGGGACCGAGTTGCGTGCGTGGGAGGTCGGCGAGCCGATCGGGTCAATCGCTGTAGGTTCCGATAACACCTACTTTATCGCGGCGCTACAGAGCGGACTGTACCGAATCGATATGGAAAGTGGAAACAAAGAACTTCTCGTAGATCCCGAACCTGATGAACCGCAGAACCGGCTTAATGACGGCAAAGTAGACCGTCAGGGTAGATTTGTATTTGGGTCGATGGACACGCTCGAGGAGGAGCCATCAGGGAAGTTATATTCGTATGATGTGTCCGGCCGGCTTGCTGTGCTGGAAACCGGAGTCATATGTTCGAACGGTCCGTGTTTCAGTCCGGATGGTTCGACTCTCTATTTCTCCGACACTTGGACCGGGGAGATCTGGGCTTACGACTACAACACGGAATGTGGAGAAGTTTCTTCACGACGGAGATTCACGAAGGTCGATACCAGCGGCGGCGGTGCAGCCGATGGAGCCACTGTCGATTCTGAGGGATATGTATGGCAAGCATTGGTCTACAGCGGTACCATCGTTCGGTACTCTCCGGACGGAGCAGTGGATCGGGTAGTTGAAATGCCGGTCCTCAAAACGACAAGTCTTGCTTTCGGCGGACCCGACTTGGACGTTCTCTACGTCACCTCCATGGCCAAGCCACCACTTCCGCGATTCCCCGAAGACGGTCAATTGCGAGGGTCGGTCTTCGCAGTGACAGGTCTGGGAGTCACTGGTATCGCTGAGCCCAGATTCGGAATGTGAGGGTCGTCGAATGAAGACCTCGGTCGGCAACTCATTCCGTTCAATACATAAGTACTCGTGGGTATCTCTTCTCGTCTGTTGGCTGATCTGGGTGATCAACGCTTATGACCGTGAAATCATCTTGCGTCTGGGACCGTCGATCTCGGAATCGCTGAACCTTTCGCCAGATGCGTGGGGAGTAATCGCGTCGCTGATCATGCTTTCGTTAGCTATCCTGCCGATACCCGGCTCTGCACTGAGTGACAAATACGGTGGCGGAGAGAAGCGCGCGAAGTTCCAGGTTCCGATCGTCATCGGGATGGCCGTGTTGTCATTCATCTCTGGGCTAAAGTTCATCAGTCACAACATCGTGTTGTTCTTGGCGTTGAGATTCGGAGTCAATCTCGGCGCGGGTTGGGGTGAACCGGTCGGAGTCAGCAATACCGCGGAATGGTGGCCAAAAGAGAGACGCGGGTTTGCGCTCGGCGCTCACCACACTGGTTACCCGATCGGCTCTCTACTGTCGGGCGTCATGGCGGCGGCTGTGCTGAGTTGGTTCGGGCCTGACGGATGGTCGTACGCGTTCTTCCTTGCCGTATTCATTGCTGTGCCGATCATGCTCTTCTGGGCGAAGTACTCGACAAAAGACAAAATTGTCACGCTCTATCAGGACATTGATGCCAAGGGATTGACACGTCCAGATGCGATAGAGAATCTGCGCGGACACGCCAAAGGTTTGCTCAAGCGGACAGTGATGACTCCGGTAATCACAATCACCGCGGTGACAACCATGCTTACCCAGATCGTGTACATGGGAGTGAACACCGTGTTGCCCCCGTATCTGTACAACGTTGTGGGGCTCTCCCTGGCAGAGTCAGCCGGGCTGAGTGTCGTGTTTGCTCTCACCGGCATTTTCGGGCAGATCATATGGCCGAGCCTGTCTGACCGCATTGGGCGTAAACCCACCATTATCATTTGTGGCGTCTGGATGGCAGTGAGTGTGGCCGCTCTGTACTTCGCAACGACTTCTGTTTTGGTCGTCGTCGTTCAGCTGATCTTCGGCTTGGTCGCTAATGCTGTTTGGCCGATCTATTATGCCGCAGCATCTGATTCTGCGCCCGACGGTGGGACTTCGACCGCGAATGGTGTCATTACGACCGCAATGTTCATCGGTGGAGGTATAGCGCCCGTTCTCATCGGCCGCCTCGTCACGTTCGGAGGTGGTTGGGAAGCTTCTGCGGGGTACGTGTACTGCTTCCTGACGTTGGCGGGGTTCGCACTGCTGGGGGCACTCGTCCAGATTTTTGTTAAACAGCCCCCAAGGTTGCGGGTGTGAGTCTGTTTTCCCTTCCGCGGGTTCGAACGTCGAGCAGATGAAGTCCGCACACCAGGGAGAGCGCTCGACGAGCACATCTGCAGAGAACTTAACGTTGCTTAACGTTATTGTGGGGGAGTCCAATGGCAATGTTCGGTCTGCACAAGGCTGTGGGGAGATTGGGTGTCAACGATGCAAACGGAAAGACATGAAGATGTGTCTCGTTCTCGTGTCTCTGCGGCCCAAGTTGCGCGCGCTTGCGGTGTATCGACAGCAACAGTCAGCTACGTTTTCAACGGCAAATCAGGAGTGTCCCCTGCCGTTCGACGTCAGGTGATCGAAAAAGCCAACGAGCTCGGGTACCGGTCACCTCTTACTTCGGCAATGCACAACCGCTCGCTGACGCGGGTAATTGGATTAATTGTCCCGTCAATGGTCAATTACATGCACATGCATTGGGCGCAGGCGATCATTGAGGCGGCTGCCGAGGAAGGTTTTGATGTATTTGTCTCTACGACGGGAGACGAGCCTGAGCGGTTGGACCAAGTCGCTTCCACCATGTCTGCGCGCAATGTCGATGGAGTCATATCTACTGGTGGGATGCGTCTCGATGCGCGGTCTTATGGGACGCTTAACAGTGCCCGCATTCCCGTGGTCAACCTCTCCCGCAGGGTTGAATATGCTGAAGCGAGCTTTATCGGCATCGACGATGCTTTGGCAGCGCGGGAACTCATGACTCACATTCTCGGACACGGAGTATCGAGGATTGCAACGGTTATCGGCCCGCGGTTCTCTACCGCTTCGGCAGATAGAGAGAAAGCGTTCATTGACACTGCTGCCGAACACGGGATCGTCATTCCGGGGCATTGGAAAGTGAGTACTCGACTGCATCGCAATGGTGGCCGAATTGCTGCCGAGGAGCTCCTCGGCGATACGAAGAACCGACCCGAAGCTATAGTCTGCGGTTCCGACGAGGTGGCTCTGGGGATTATCGAATACTCGGTCCTTAACGGGATCAGCATTCCCGATGACCTCCTGGTTGTTGGTAGTGACGGGCTTGCCCGTTCTCGATCGCCACTGATGGGCATGACAACCATCGTCCAACCAATTGTCGAGATGGCGAAGACGGCGTTTGCTGTCCTGCTTGATCACATCGCCGACCCGGGCTCGCCAGTTCGCGAAGTGATTTGCCAACACCAAATTCACATTGGAACCAGTTGCGGGTGCCATCCCGAATCGTTCAACGCACTGAGTATACGCAGAGATTGAGCCGCTCCAGCGAAATATCGGACCAGCCAATTTCCAAACATAAAGGATAGTCATGTCAGAATCTGCGACGTTGCGGTCGCCAGAAGTGCTTAACAGAGTGATTTTCGCAAGGCTTATGCCGTTGTTGATCGCGGCCTATATATTGGCCTTTCTCGATCGAAGCAACATAGGAATGGCCAAGGAGCGGCTGGAGATTGATTTGGGCATCTCCGCGACTGCTTACGGCATCGGAGCAGGGCTCTTCTTCCTCACCTACGCATTGTGCGAAATCCCGTCGAACATGATCATGCATAAAGTCGGAGCTCGTTGGTGGATCATGCGCATCATGATCACTTGGGGCTTGATCTCAGCAGCGATGATGTTTGTCCAGGGGGAGTGGTCCTTCTACATTCTGCGCATGTTGCTCGGTGTTGCTGAGGCGGGTCTGTTCCCAGGCGTGATGTACTACCTTACGAAGTGGTTCACGGTAAGGGACCGCGCAAAGGCCAACGGCGCATTCCTTTTGGGCGTCTCAATCGCAAATATTATCGGAGCGCCGATCGGCGGAGTGCTTCTGACAATGGACGGCTTCCTGGGCTTACACGGTTGGCAGTGGATGTTCCTCATCGAAGGTGTGCCCGCCTGCTTCCTTGCAGTCCTCGTATGGAAGTTCCTGCCTGACGGGCCGCGGCACGCGAAGTTCCTCACCTCTGCGGAAGCCATAAGGCTGGAGGAAACCATCGCAGCCGAAGAACAAGCTGGAGCGTCAGGAGCATCTAACCATCGCGTCATCGACATCGTCCGTGACCCCCAGATAATCCTGGTGGTCGGTGTCTACTTTGGTCACCAGCTTGCCGTTTACGCCCTCAACTTCTTCTTGCCGTCGATTATCGGCGGCTGGGGCGAGATGGGTTCGATTCAGATTGGACTTTTGACAGCGATTCCGTGGTTGTTCTCGGCTGCTGGGGCGCTGCTCCTGCCTCGTTTCGCCAAGACTGGGAGCACCTCAAAGATGATCGCACTTGGGTCGATGATCGGTATTATCGTCGGCTTCATCATCGGCGCGCTTGGTGGGCCCGTGGTTGGACTCATCGGGTTCTGCTTGGCCGCGTTCAACTTCTTCGCTTTGCAGCCAATCCTCTTCACCTATCCGGCCACGCGGCTCTCCGGTGTCGGACTGGCCGCCGGGCTTGCTCTCGTCAACACGGTTGGTCTGTTCGGCGGATTCCTCGGGCCTTACATTATGGGCTTTATGGAAGATTTCACGGGATCAGGTGTCTCCGGACTATGGCTGATCATCGGAGTCTGCGTAATCGGCGCTTTCCTTATCCCATTCCTCAAGCAAGGGCAGGAATCCAATCTTCAGAGGCCGCAGAACTCTGATCCTGCCCAAACGTCCACGAGTTCGGAGAAATGAAATGGTAAATAGAAGTACGAACCTGCTAGGTATCGAAGGAAAACGCGTCCTGATCACTGCAGGGGCCGCCGGGATCGGCATGGCCATCGCACAGAGGTTTACTGATGCTGGCGCTGAGGTTTGGGTAACTGACATCGCAGAAGACGCAGTCGAAGCGGCCCGCAGTCAGGGATTTCGCGCCACCGTGTCCAACGCTGCAAGCGAAGAACAGGTGGCAGCCCTTGCCGGTGAGGTGTCCGCTGAGTGGGGGACGCTCGACGTATTGGTCAATAACGCGGGCATCGCCGGACCAACTGGTGCGATTGAAACAATCGATTCCCAGGCATGGCTGTCAACGTTTGACGTGAACATCCATAGCCAATTTTACTGCGTTAAGCATTTCCTTCCTTTGTTGCGAACAGGCGTGAAGCCATCCATAGTCAACCTGTCGTCGGCAGCCGGAAGGCTGGGAATGGCGGGACGCAGCCCGTACTCGGCGACGAAGTGGGCGGTAGTCGGGCTGACAAAGACCCTTGCCATCGAACTCGGCGCAGAGAACATCCGTTGCAACGCCATCTGCCCAGGTGCGGTCGGAGGACCACGGATTGAAGCGGTCATCGAATCCAAAGCGGAAATGCTAGGTAAGAGTGTTGAGGAGGTCACGGGCCTCTATACAGGCCAGTCGTCGCTCAACAAACTTGCGGCCCCCAGCGACGTCGGCAATATGGCCGTCTTTTTGGCCTCGGACATGGCCTCACATGTCAACGGTCAAGCCATGGCGGTTGACGGAAACACTGAAAAGCTCTACTGAAATCAAAGGAATAAACACCTATGGCACAGGCACGAAAAGTCATCATAACTTCGGCGGTCACTGGGGCCATTCACACCCCAACCATGTCACCGCATCTGCCAATCACGCAGGATGAGATAGCGGATGCGGCCATCGGTGCCGCAGAGGCGGGAGCCGCAATCCTGCATTTACATACCCGGGACCCGAACGATGGGCGCCCGTCACAGGATCCGGAGCACTTCGAGCCTGTTCTGCAGAAGGTCGCGAGTAACACAGACGCGGTTGTCAATATCACCACCGGCGGGTCGCCGCACATGAGCGTCGAAGAGCGAATGCAACCGGTGGCGACTTTCAAACCCGAGCTTGCAAGCTTGAATATGGGTTCGATGAACTTCGGTCTGTTTCCCATGCTCGATAAGTACTCGTCGTTCCAGAACGAATGGGAGCGAGAACATCTCGAAAATTCTCGCGACCTCGTTTTCAAGAATACTTTTGCTGATATTCAGCGCATCCTCGAGATCGGGAACGCAAATGGCACCCGGTTCGAATTCGAGTGCTACGACATCTCCCATCTCTATAATCTTGCGCACTTCCAAGGTCGAGGTTTGGCCCGGGGGCCGCTCTTCGTGCAGTCGGTCTTCGGCCTACTTGGCGGTATAGGCGGGCATCCGGAAGATCTCATGCACATGCACCGCACCGCAGACCGTCTGCTCGAGGATTACCAGTGGTCGATCCTTGGTGCAGGCAAAAACCAGCAGCCCCTGGCGACGATGGGGGCGACGATGGGCTCACACATCCGGGTAGGGCTGGAAGATTCACTGTGGATAGGCCCGGGCAAGCTCGCTGAGTCGAACGCTGCGCAGGTGGCGAAGATGCGCAACATTGTCGAAGAGCTCGGTATGGAGGTGGCAACTCCCGACGAGGCTCGAACAATTCTCGGGCTCAAGGGTGCTGATCAGGTGAAATTTTGATTCTGTGGTGACCCTCAAACATGGCAGAGGGCCAGGTGCGATGACACGAGGCCCTCTGCCACAGTCGACCATCGCTCGGTGTTTCGATATGTCCATTCCTTGAACGACTCCAATCTGCGTGCTGTGATGTCGCTACCGTGGCCGCAGGTCACAATGACGTGGCCGACACAGAGTAGAGAGGAACCGCATGGAACTGCTGCGCCTGGGACCGATCGGCCACGAGATTCCGGTGGTCGGCAGCGACGGAGTCTGCTTCGACCTCCGCCCACTGACTGACGACATCGACCCGAACTTCTTCGCCTCCGACGGCATCGAACGCGTCCGCGCCGCGCTCGACTCCGGTGAGCTCGCACCGTTGGCCGGTGCCGAGGAGATGCGCATCGGCGCACCTCTGACCAAGCCATCGTCCATCGTGTGCGTCGGCATGAACTACGCCGCGCACGCCCGAGAGGCCGGCGCCGAGCCGCCCGAGCGTCCCGTCATCTTCTTCAAGATGCCCTCGACGATCTCCGGGCCCAATGACCCCATCGAGCTCCCACCGTATGCGAAGAAGGCCGACTGGGAGGTCGAACTGGGGGTCGTCATCGGTTCCCGGGCCTTCCGGGTCACCTCGGCGGAGGAGGCATATTCCCACGTGGCCGGCTACGTGCTCGCCAACGATCTGTCTGAACGTCGCCTGCAGATCGAGGAATCCGGCGGTCAGTGGTCGAAGGGGAAGAATCTGCCCGGCTTCACTCCGCTCGGTCCATGGATCAGGCCCGCCGCCGAGGTGGACCCCGGGGACCTGCGACTGCGCAGCTGGGTCAACGGCGAGGCGAGGCAGGATTCGACGACTGCCGACCTCATCTTCTCCGTCGGGGACATCATCCACCAGCTCAGCCAGGCGATGGTCTTCGAACCCGGCGACATCATTCTCACCGGTACGCCTCAGGGTGTGGGGCTGTCAGGGAAGTTCCCGTATCTGGCCGACGGCGACCTCGTCGAGATCGAGGTCGAGAGCCTCGGGCGGCACAGGCAGGTCGTGGCCGTCACGGATTGAGCCGTCACGGACTGTTCGGCCCCGTCGCCCTGTTCGGTGCTCGCAGCAGTTGTCGCACGTGAGAGCACCCGGAGGAAGGCAGGCGGGATCGGACGCCGCAGAATCTGTCGGCACAGAACGAGGGGCGGTGCACCACTGCTGGTGCACCGCCCCTCGTCAGTCAACTGTGGCTGAACCGAGGTTCAGCGCTGCTGGCCGAAGCCGCCCTGCTGACCGCCCTGGTTCTGCTGGCCGCCGGGTGCGCCGCCCTGCTGGCCGGGTCCGCCCTGGCCGCCCTGACCGGGAGCTCCGCCCTGGTTCTGCTGGCCGCCCTGTCCACCCTGGGACTGGCCGCCCTGCTGGCCGCCGGGGCCGCCCTGGCTGCCCTGCTGGCCGCCCTGAGGCTGATTGCCCTGGCCGGCGTTGGGCTGCTGTCCGCCGCCCTGCTGGCCCCCGGGTCCGCCCTGCTGGCCACCCTGGTTGCCCTGCTGGCCGCCGGGTCCACCCTGGCCACCCTGCTGGCCGCCCTGGTTGTCTCCTCCGCCGACGAAATCGCCTGCTGCCTTGCGGCCCTGGTCGACCTGGTCGGAGAACTTTCCTCCGGTCGCGCTGTTAGCTGCGTCTGCCGCTTTGTCGAGGCCCTGATTGGCTACATTCTGTCCCTGTTCAGAGTTGACGGCGTCCTTGGCCTTGTCTGCGAAATCTCCGATTCCCACGGTGAACTCCTTTTCAGTAACGTAACGTCGCGGTCTGCGACTGCTCCTCCAGTCTTGGACAACAGCTGGGATGAGGCAACACCCGGCAAGGAAAATTGCGCGAAGTTCGCTCAAGTCTCAGGTGATGTTCAACTGATGCTGAAACTTCACATGACTCTCAATGGAGAGGGCGGTACGCAAAGCGCCGTATCCGCGATAGGGTCTGCCCTCGGCACTCAGCTCAAGTGAGCGCTTCGGTGAGATCGACGGCGACGGCACCGATATCCCAGACCTTGGGAGAAACACCTGGCACGATGGAACTAGCAGTCACGGACGAGAACCACGATGGTCGAGGCGCAGCCATGCCGCGCCGGACCGTCGCCTGATAAGGAGCATCGCAATGAGCACGCGCCGACTTCCCCTCACCGGTGTGCGAGTCCTCGAACTCGGCAACTACATCGCCGCGCCCACAGCAGGCAGGATGCTCGCGGACTTCGGCGCCGAGGTGATCAAGGTCGAACGCCCGGAGACCGGTGACGAGCTGCGCAATTGGCGCCTCAAGGCCGGCACCACCTCGATGCTCTACCGCACGATCAACCGCAACAAGAAGTCCGTCGTCCTCGACCTGCGCAGCGAGGAGGGGCGGACCGCTGCTCTCGAGCTCGTCCGCCGCTCCGACATCGTGTTGGAGAACTTCCGCCCCGGCACGCTCGAGAAGTGGGGGCTCGGACCGGACGTCCTCGAAGAGGCCAACGCCGACCTCGTTCTCGTGCGCATCTCCGCGTTCGGGCAGACCGGCCCGATGTCGGCCCGTCCCGGCTTCGCCGCCGTGGCCGAAGGCTACTCGGGCTTCCGCGAGCTCGTCGGCGACCCCGACCGCCCGCCTGTGCGGGTGGGGATCTCCATCGGCGATTCGATCGCCGGCATGCAGGCGGCCTTCGGCGCGGTGATGATGCTCTTCGACCGTCAGCGGCAGAAGATCGCCGGAGCCGCCGAGGCGGTCGTCGGCTCCGCACACAGCTTCGAAGGGGAGGGCCCGCTGTCGGAGCGGACCGTCGACGTCGCGCTCAATGAGGCGATGTTCTCCGTGATGGAATCGCTGGTCCCCGACTATTCGGCCTTCGGTGAGGTCCGCACCCGCACCGGGGGTCGGATGGAGGGCATCGCGCCCTCGAACGGCTACCTCTGCGCCGGTGGGAAGTCCGTCGTCATCGCCGGCAACGGGGACGGAATCTTCACCCGGCTGATGACCGCGATCGAGCGGCCCGACCTCGCCGAGGATGCCGAACTGCAGACGAACGCCGGACGGTGGGACCGGCGCGAGGAGCTCGATGAGGCGATCGGGGCCTGGTGCGCCGAACGCTCAGTCGAAGACGTCATCGAGACCCTCGAGGACGCCGGGGTGCCGGCCGGACCGATCTACACCGCCGAGGATCTCGTCGCCGATGAGCAGCTAGCCGCCCGCGGCATGATCCAGAACCTCGATGTCTCTACCGGCGAAGAGGTCCTCGAGAACGTCGCCTTCCCCGGCATCACCCCGGTCGTCGGTGGCGAATCGGTCGCCATCGACCATCTCGGTCCGGATCTGGGGGAGCACACCGACGAGGTGCTGTCCTGGCTGGGGCTGGCGTCAGATCAGGGAGCGGCCCCGGAGTCAGACCGGGTGAGCGACAATCTCCGATAGCGAATAGATAGGTAAGAGATAACCAATTTGTATAGCGGCCCGTGCTACAGCGCGGGGTTGCTCAGCTGAGTATTTAGAACAGCGAAGGCTCAGTTCAACGGCCAAAGCAATATTGTGACCACAGCCCGCAAAGCAAACCGGTAGACTAGGTGAACTGAACGCAATCTAGTGAAAGGGGCATGTTGCGTGGGCAAACCGGCCACAGCAGAGCTTGCATCCCTGTCACGTTTGTTTTCTCCCAGAGTTATCAGGGAGCTCGGCAAGCGAGGACGCTCGCCGTTGGCCGCGCGACTCCTCCAAAACACCTCTCTCGTGCATGAGCTTCCCGCTTCGGCTACGCTGAAAGATGCATTCGATCTGGGCTACCGCAAGCTGGCCAAATCTGGCAATCGTGATGACTATGTCTATCGAAGTACTCTCATAGAAAAGATTGCACTCGGACGTCACAATCTTCGAACCGCTACTGTCTTAAATGAAGTAAGAGCTCGGACCTCTAAGGCCGACCTAGTGATCCTTAATGGAACTTCCACCGCATACGAAATCAAGTCAGAACGAGACTCACTTGCACGTTTACCTGGTCAGCTGAACGACTATCGGTCAGTCTTTGCGAGCGTAGTTGTAGTCACAAGTCCAAGCCAGGTGGATGCCGTGCTTCGAATGGCACCTGAAGACGTGGGCGTGACAGCTCTCTCACCCCGATTGCGACTGCAAACTGTCCGTGAGGCTCATGATCGGCCAGAAAGAATTAATCCGGTTGCACTCGTGGAAACGCTTCGTGTCAGTGAAGCAATTCAAGTTCTATCAGAATTTGGAATTAAAGCCCCTGACGTTCCGAACACTCTCCTTTGGTCGGAAATTCGTGGTCTGAGCGAAGGGCTAGAAGCCGCAGAAGTTCACAGACACACCGTTGCTGTCCTGAAACGAAGTCGGTCGCGGGCGAAGCATGAAACACAGATTCGTTCGCTTGCTCCTTCGTATCGGGCAGCTGCACTACTAGGTAATCTAGACAACGAGGCTAAGAGCAACTTAACTCTGGCAACTGCAACCTCGATGTCGTCTGTAATGACCTGGAGTTAGGGGCAAGGATGTACTACCCATATTTTCGCGGGAAACAGTTTGAATTGCTGGCTATAAAAGAAAGTGCGGGCGTCATCGCTGACGCCGGGTTCACCCCTGTTATTGAGCCGGTTCGAGAAAATATTAAGGGCCTCCAGCGGAGCCTAGACGAATTGGTCGAATATGGTGCTGGTGCGGCAATTATCATGAATCCCAGGCATGGCGACCATAAGGAAAGTGGAAATTCGCTGGTTGAGTTTTTGGAGAGAGATCATGGCGATAGTGTCGCTATCTCACCGGCGATTCTGCTCACCAGCGGTATGAAGGTCGAACAGGTGATGGACCTGGTCGACTCCTTCGGTGATCGTATTCCGACTCTGGTTCACGGAGGCTTCCACGAGGGTAAAGAATTGGCGCAGCATTTGGATTCCGATTCGATGACTCACGTTTTCCTGGACGCGCGTAATACGCTCTATCGGCGCCCGTTTAGACGGTCTCGGCGGATCCTTGTCGAGGACGGATTCGTGCGCAAGAAGAACGCAGATTACGATTTTGTAGAGCATTTCTCCGATCTTCATGTTACATATGAAGAGCGCGGAGGAGACGGCTACGGTGACTTTCTCACCATTGGTGACCACTACAGCGAGGGCGGAGGTCCAGCGTATGCAGTGGCAATTCATTTAACATTTATAGACCCATCTAACGATGATGCAATGTTTGTCTATCATTTCAAATCTGATGATAATGACACGCCGGTTGACCCGGCCGGGAAATTTGCTCAAGCCCTTTCGAAGCTGATTAGTACAGTAAATGATCCCGCGACAAAAGTATTGCCTACTTCCGCCGTTGAAGAGTTTCGGGACCTTCATAGACGTAATCACTTCCCGGGTTTAGGTTACGTTAAAAAGTTATCAATTAAGCATCATCTTGAAACGCTAGCGGAATTTCACGCAAATGCTTGACCGGCGTTGCTGCGCTGATTGCTTCGGGGATCGTCAAATTCGCGATAACCTAATAGGGCAATGCCAGCCCATCCGTATGACGTGTGACTTTTGTGGCCAAGAGGACACGGATTGCGTCGAGCCGGCAAGTTTGGGTCAATGGTTCGCTCCATTGGTGGCGACGTACAGGGAAGATTCGGATGGAGTCCCTCTTGTTCGACACTTGATGAGCGAGTGGAGAATGTTCTCGAGCGGCAATCTGGGCGAGGCTGGAGCCAGCGGTTTGCTTGCTGAAGTGCTAGACGATGGAGAAATCGTTCGAAAGCCGTTCGTACCACTATCGCATCCAAGCGGCGGAAATCTTCATCGTTGGGAAGAGCTTCGCGACGAATTAATGCACGGAAATCGTTGGTTTCTAGAGGACCCGATGGACTTAGAACGCATTGCTGTATTGCTTTCCCAGGTAATCACTGGTCCGTCGGATATCGCGTATACGCCATGGTACAGGGCGCGTCTGATTGCTGGTGACGAGGACTACGACTTGAAAGATATGGGCGCTCCTCCTCGCCATAAGGCGGGGCACGGTCGAGCCAATCCTGCAGGCATTCCCTATCTGTATTTGGGATCCACACGTTCAACAGCCGTTGCGGAGCTGCGTCCTCACACCGGTGAAAGGGCTTGCGTTGCGAGGTTCGAGCTTAGCGGCGCAAGCAACTTGAAGCTGGCAGATTTGAGAGACCCGCGCTCTCTAATTTCTCCTTTCACTCAAGGCGATGAAGGTGACATTATCGAACTTCGAGCAGATCTTCCTTTGCTTGAGAGGCTAGGTGACGAACTGACGCGTCCTGTGCAGCCACGGGGAGTTCCTTACGAGTACGTCCCAACTCAGTATCTCTGTGAGTGCATCAAAAAGTTGGGGTTTGACGGCGTGCTGTACCGTAGCTCCGTTAGTAGTGATTCAGGGGTGAACATCGCTTTATTTCATCCTGAGGTGGCGGTAGCAGTTGAGTCAAGAAATGTCAGCGTAACTCAAGTTGCTGTGGCTATTGACGGCTAGTGCGTTGAGGTTGCTCGGAGTTGTGCATGCATTAGCGTGGGTTGGTGGACCGAGTACGCATTCATGAATTGAAATTTGTCCGCCGATGACAACGAAACAGGGTAGCGTGGTGTGCACTGTACGTCTGTCTGCGTGCTACTGAGGGCTTGCGTAAATAGATGTGTTGGCAGTTGAATGGGGACGGAATCTTCCCGCGGCTGATGTTGGCGATCGACCGTCCCGACCTCGTCGAGGATGCCGGCCTGCAGACGAATGCCGGCCGTTGGCAGCGGCGCGACGAACTCGGCGAGGCGACCGGGGAGTGGTGTGCGCAGCGTTCGGTTGAGGACGTCGTCGGGGCCTTGGAAGAAGTGGGTGTTCCGGCCGGGCCGATCTACGCAGCTGAGGATCTCGTTGCCGATGAGCAGTTGGCCGCCCGCGGAATGATCCAGAACCTCGACGTCTCCACCGGTGAAGAGGTCCTCGAGAATGTCGCCTTCACCGGAATTACCCAGCTCATCGGCGGCGAATCGATCGCGATCGACCACCTCGGGCCCGATCTGGGCGAACATACCGACGAAGTGCTGTCGTGGTTGAGGCTACGCGCGGAAAGTGACCAATAGTCAGTTCCGAGTGCAGGCTGAGCATGCGAAGATCTGACGCATTGAAAATTTGGCCGACGAGCTCGGGTGATCTTGCACATGGAATAGGTGGCTGAAACTGAGAGTTATCGAACTGTCACGCTCCACATGAACCTTTGGTCTTGCCGGTCTCCTACCCGCATGACGGCATGTCCCTCGGTGATTGCGGCAATTACTACTTCTGAGTGTGGGTGGTGCCAATTGTTCTTTCCGTCTGCGGGAGCTAGCACAACACCAGGTGCTTCCGGCACCCTACTGTAGAGGTTGTTATCGGAGTTGTTGCGGGAGCCGTGATGAGGCGCGTTGAGTACGTCGATTTTTGAGTTTAGAACTCCGAGCCAAGAAATTAGTCGATCGACTTCAGGAACAGATTTCAGCACCGCATCGCCAGTGCCTAGCCACCCGCCGGTGCGCCCCCATACTTTCAGGGCACGATCAGTTTGATTGACTAGGTTCCGTAGGGTCGCTCCTCTGCTGGCATGTATCTGTCTAGCGCCAGGACCAGGACCTGACCAAAGCATCAATGAATAGGGGTTGAGGTCGCTTGTCGGAAGTTCCTGCCTGTAAATGTCGCCGACTTTCTTCCAGGCATCCTTCGCTGCAATTGCACTCCACAAGTCAGAGGGAGACGCAACTTCTTTTACTGTAATTCCAAGGGCCTGGGCTAACGCTTGTGCCAGATTTGAAGGTACGTCTTGCTCATCTGGAGCTAGCTCTCGGTGCTCTCTCCAGCGGTATTGCCACAGTGGTTTGTTGCTGGGCTTCTTGGGTTCAGCCTGTGGCACTATGTCCAGCCCAATTTGAGGATTGAACCTTATTGCTAACTTGAAGGCATCATCTAGTTCGGGGTCGTCCCATTCGAACCC
This sequence comes from Brevibacterium sp. FAM 27836, assembly GCF_051351055.1. Classification (NCBI taxonomy): domain Bacteria; kingdom Bacillati; phylum Actinomycetota; class Actinomycetes; order Micrococcales; family Brevibacteriaceae; genus Brevibacterium; species Brevibacterium sp. FAM 27836. The sequence continues at coordinate 1,609,509 of NZ_CP195711.1, read as the reverse complement.
AATTGGTTCGAAATCCGTCCAATCAGAGGTTGGTCCCTCTTGGCCTTCTGGTGAAATCGTGTGTATGACCGTCCCGGGCCACATTTCAGAGGCGTATGACTCAGGATCTGCGACTAGCCAGGCAGATAATTGGATGTCTTGGTCATCTTCCATTGAACTTTGGGCGTCCGGATCATCGGTGGCCGATGCTACGTTCTCCAGAATCTGTATTACGCGTTCGTGTGGGTTCAAGTAGGGAAGAATAATGTGGTCTGGTGACAGTCCTGCATTGCCTAACCGGGTCAATCCGTTGACATGGTCCCTATCGAAGTGACTTACGACCATCACAACTTTTCCTGCGGTCCGCAATCGTTGGCCGCCGGATGTGCCCGCCCATGAACTAATTTCAGCGTCCACGACTGATCCCTCGCGCATACTGCCGCAATCGTAAACTACACGAACTGCGGGAGGTCCTTGGAACGCTCCAGTTGCTCGAATGTCTTCGGTATGGAATCCGCCGTTCCCAACTCCCCATTGGACCCGGTCTACTTCAATAGCTCGACTACCCATGTATAAATACTACTTTGGGCAGAGGGCATATTGGCGATAATTTTTGCAAATCGTACATCGATTGAGTCTTTGAGCAAAGGCAGGGGGGGTGAGCACAGACGGCCGTGCCACGGCTGTCTTCGAATACCTCTTCCGGTGGCGACCGCCGAGGTCTACTTTTATGCCATGGGCGAGCTGAGGTACTCGATCAACGTCACCGTCGACGGCTGCTGCGATCATCGCGTGGGAGTCATCAGCGACGATTTCCATCACCATCACGCGAACAATCTCAAGCGTGCCGACGGTCTGATCTTCGGCCGCGTCACCTACCAGATGATGGAAGACGCCTTGCGCCGGCCCGAGGGTGACACGACTCCTGAAGAGGACCTCGACCCGTTCGTCGCGGCCATCGACCCGGCCCGCAAATACGTCGTCTCGAGCACCTTGGACAGCGTTGACTGGAACTCCGAACTCATCCGCGGAGACCTCGCCACCGCGGTCCGCGAGCTCAAGGAGCAATCCGTGACGGGACTTGCGGTCGGGGGAGTGACCTTGCCGCTCGCGCTCGCCGATGTCGGCCTCATCGACGAATTCGAATTCGTCATCCACCCCTGCATCGCCGGCCACGGACCCTACCTCTTCGCCGGACTGAGCGACGTCGTCGACCTCGAACTCGTTGATCGGGACGAACTCGAAGCAGGCCACGCGATCCAGACATATCGACCGAGACGACAGGATTCCCGATAGGTGGGACTGCGCACAGGCAATTCTCCCGGTTCTCTCAAATGCCGAACAAAGCCTGTCCGGTGGGCTGAGCGCGATGTATAACGAAGATGACGCCGCACACCGGAGCGCGGCGACGATTCGTTTCCCGTTGTCCGGGAGCCGGCGAAAAGGAGTCCCATGGCCAGGCCGACCACCGTCGACATCCTCGACACCACTCTGCGCGATGGTCTGCAGATCGAGGAGGCGATCGTCCCCACCGACGTCAAGGTCGCTCTGGCGAAGAAGCTCATCGCCGCAGGACTGACCCAGATCGAAGTCGGTTCCTTCGTCAACCCGAAGAAGGTCCCGCAGATGGCCGACACCGACGAACTCCTGCGCCGCCTGGCTCCGTACGAGGCCGATGGTGTCGAGTTCTACTCCCTCGTGTTCAACCTCAAGGGAGCTCAGCGGGCCGTCGATGCCGGGGCGAAGAACATCAAACTCGTCCTCTCCGCCTCTGAAGGCCATTCGAAGGCGAACTCCGACGCCTCCATCGCTGAGGCTTCCGACCGTCTCATGGACGCCGCCGTCTACGCCCGTGACCAGGGGCTGCGCTTCGACATCACGACGGCCGTGAGCTTCATCTGCCCCTTCGACGGCATCACCGAGCCCGACCACCTCGTCGAGGTCCTCCGCCCGTTCGTCGACGCCGGGTCCCACGGAATCGGAGTCGCCGACACCATCGGCAACGCCAGTCCCTCGCTCGTGCGGCGGAACACTGCGGCCGTGCTTGCAGCCTTCCCCGACAAACCGGTCAACCTCCACCTCCACGACACGTACAACTTCGGCATGGCCAATGTCATCGCCGCCCTCGACCTCGGCATCGCGCACTTCGATGCGGCCATGGGCGGACTCGGCGGCTGTCCCTTCGCCCCGGGTGCGGCCGGCAATATCGGCACCGACGACCTCGTCCACCTCCTCCACCGCGAGGGTGTGGCCACCGGCGTCGATGTCGAAGCCCTCGCCGAGGTCCGCGAACCGCTCATCGCCGCCGTCGGACACCCGCTGACGTCGAGCCTGTCGGACATCCCCGCAGTGCCCGCAGCCTTCGACGGCCGCTTCGCCCCCGCCTCGGTGAGGGATTGAGATGAACACCGAGGCGACCGACACCGCGACCGATTCCGCGACCGGAAACGCGGATCACGCGCGGGCGACCGAACCGCTGCCGCTCGAAGGCATCCGCGTCATCGAGTTCTCGCACATGGTCATGGGGCCGAGCTGCGGGATGATCCTGGCAGACCTCGGCGCCGAGGTCATCAAGGTCGAGCCCCGCGGGGCCGGCGACAAGACCCGCTACCTGCCCGGCTCCGGCTCCGGGCTGTTCCCCGCGTTCAACCGCAACAAGCACAGCGTGCAGCTCGATCTCGCCGAGGCGGCCGACCGTGACCGTGTCCTCGACCTCATCGATTCCGCCGACGTCCTGCTCGAGAACTTCCGTGTCGGGAAGATGGAGTCGATGGGTTACGGATACGAGGAGCTCTCCGCCCGCAACCCGCGCCTCATCTACTGCTCGCTCAAGGGATTCCTGTCGGGGCCGTACGGCAACCGGGCGGCGCTCGACGAGGTCGTGCAGATGCTCGGAGGACTCGCCTATATGACCGGCCCGCCCGGGCAGCCGCTGCGCGCCGGGGCCAGCGTCAACGACATCATGGGCGGAATGTTCGGCGTCATCGGCATCCAGTCGGCCCTGCGGGTCCGCGAGACCACCGGGCGCGGAAAACTCATCAACTCCGCACTGTTCGAGAACAATGCGTTCCTGGTCGGCACCCACATGGCCCAATCCCAGATCAGCGGCGAACCGCCCCGCCCGATGCCGACGAGGCAGGCGACCTGGGCCGTCTACGACATCTTCCGCGATGCCGCGGACAATCAGGTCTTCATCGCCGCGGTCTCCGACGGACAGTGGCGCGACCTCTGCGACGAGTTCGGGCTGACGGGACTGGCCATGGACCCGGACATGCTGACCAACCAGGGGCGGGTCGACCAGCGTGAGCGCATCCACCGTGAACTCCAGGCGGCGCTGTCGCAGCTGAGGCTGACCGAGATCGAGGAGAAATGCACCCGCCGCGGCCTGCCCGTCGCCCCGGTCAACACTCCGGCCGATCTCAATTCCGACCCCCATCTTGTCGCTTCCGGGGCATTGGCACACACCGGGCTGCCGACCGGCAACAGCGTCGATGTGCCGCTGCTGCCGCTGACCTTCGACGGTCGCAGGCTCGGTCTGCGCAGCGATGTGCCCGGGCCGGGACACCACAACGCCCACTACCGGGACGGCCCCGCCGTACCGAACGGGCCACCCGATCACACCACCTGACCGCTCCGCCAGACCACAGGACCGGACCACAGCACCGGACCATTCGCTCATCAGATCACAGCACCACGAGAACCCAGCACCACCGGACCATACGGCGATCACCGAACACACAAGGGGACAACTCATGCGATCAACGACGATCACACGCACGGCCACCTCGGCGAAAGCGGACTCGACACCCACCGGCAGGCGCGCCGCGAAGATCGGCGCGGTCCTCGCCACGGTCGCCCTCGTCACCACCGCCTGCGGAAACAAGGCGCAGCCCCCGGGCGAAGGCGGGGACTACCCGAAGGGGCCGGTCACGGTCACGGCCCCGGCCGAACCCGGATCCGGCTGGGACACCACCGCCCGCGCGATGGTCGAAGCGCTGCAGAAGGACGACCTCGTCTCCACCCCGCTGCCGGTGCAGAACAAACCCGGCGGCACCGGCTGCTCCTGGCTGACGTCGATGATGCAGCAGGAGAAGGGCAAGGACGACCAGATCGCCGTCACCTCCCTGGCCAGCCAGACGATGAACGCCCGCGGTCTGTGTGAATTCGGCCCCGAGGATGCCACCCTCATCGCCACCCTCTACGTCGAGGACTTCATGGTCGTCACGCCCAAGGGCGGGGACTTCAAGGACCTCGACGCCCTGGTCAAAGCGCTCAAGGACGACCCGCAGAAGGTCACCGTCGCCGCCGCGGGAGACGACACCCTGCCGTTCGCGCTGTTCGCGAAGGAAGCCGGCATCGACCCGGGCGACATCAACTTCGTCAACTACGACGGCGGCGGCGAGCAGACCACGGCCATGCTCAACGGGGATGCGAAGGTCGCGATCGCCGGCATGAGCGAGTTCCGTTCGGTGCTCGAATCCGGGGACATCGAGCCGCTCGTGACCTTCGCCGAGGAGCCCTTGGCCGCGCCCTTCGACACGGTGCCCACCGCCAAGGACTCCGGCTTTGACGTGACCCTGGGCAACTGGCGCGGCATCTACGGACCCGCCGAAATGCCGGACTCGGCCGTGGAGTTCTGGGCCGAGAAGCTCACGGACATGAGCAAGACCGACTCGTGGCAGGAGACACTGAAGAACAACCAGTGGTCCGAGGAACTGCTCACCGGCGACGACGCCCAGTCCTATGTCGAAGAGGCGGCGAAGACGGTCGAGGAAGGCGTCAAGGAGACCGACCTGGGCAACAGCAAATGACCGCTCACCGCACCGACCTCATCACCGGCGGCGCGATCGCCGTCATCGGCCTGGTCTACTACATCGCGACGTTCGCCATCCAGGAGACCGCGAACATCGTTACCCCGCGCACCTTCCCCGCCATCGTCGGCATCGCTCTTACCCTCCTCGGCCTCTTCCTCGCCGGGCAGTCCGTGTACCACCACCGGAAAGCCACCCTCGCCGAGGCGGAGCCCGAGTCTGCGAGACCCGAGTCTGCGCGGTCCGGTTCTGCACGGTCCGGTTCTGCGGGATCTGCCGAGGTGGACGCGGGGTCCGCAGAGTCGGATGAAGGCGGCAGCGGGGTCGTCCTCGAGGCACCGCCGGAGCCGCCGGCGCGGAAGATCGTCTTCCAGTTCGCGCTGTTCTTCGTCTACCTGGCGATCCTCATCCCCGTCGGCTTCCTGCTGTCCACGGCGGCGTTCCTCATGGGGCTGACGAGCATCTACGCGCCGGAGAAGTGGATTCGCAACCTCATCTTCTCCCTCGTCTTCGCCGTCGTGGTCTACGCGGCTTTCGTCTACGGACTCGCCGTGTACCTGCCGGTCGGAATCCTGGGTTAAGGGGGCGGACATGGATACTCTCATCGATCTGGGAGGCGGATTCGCCTCGGCGCTGGAGCCGGCCAGCCTCGCCTTCGCCCTCCTCGGCGTGCTGCTCGGAACCGTCGTCGGCGTCCTGCCGGGCATCGGCCCGATCTCGGCGATCGCGATCCTCATCCCGGTGTCCTTCGGGATGGAGCCCGTGCACGGGCTCATCCTGCTCTGCGGCATCTACTACGGTTCGATGTACGGCGGTTCGATCACCGCCACACTCATCAAAACCCCCGGTGAGGTGGCCAGCGCGGTGACCGCGATCGAAGGCTACGCGATGGCTCGCCGAGGTCGCGGCAAAGCGGCCCTGGCGACCGCGGCGATCGGGTCGTTCCTCGCCGGGACGCTGGCGATCATCGGGCTGACGTTCCTGTCGCCCGTGCTCGTCAAGCTCGCGAGCGTCTTCGGCGCCACCGAGTACTTCCTGCTCATGGCCACGGCTCTGCTGCTGGCGTCGACGATGTCGGCGGGCTCGCGGACCAAGGCGCTCATCTCGATCTTCATCGGTCTGGCCGTCGGGCTCATCGGCCTCGACTTCCAGACCGGGCTGCCCCGGCAGACCTTCGGCATCGACCTGCTCTCCGACGGGGTCGACTTCACGATCTTCGCAATGGCCCTCTTCGCCATCCCCGAGGCGATCCGCAACCTCGCGCTCGGACGCGGGGCGAAGGATGAGATCCAGAGCTTCGGCGACGACAAGTGGATGACGAAACAGGACTGGCAGCGATCGGCCGGACCGTGGGCGCGCGGATCAGTGCTCGGCTTCATCATCGGCATCCTGCCCGGCGTCGGGCCGTCCCTGGCATCCTTCATGTCCTACATCATGGAGAAGCGCATCTCGAAGCGGAAGGACGAATTCGGTCACGGCGCCATCGAAGGCGTGGCCGGTCCCGAAGCGGCGAACAATGCCGGCGTCGGCGGTGCGATGATTCCGCTGTTCAGCCTCGGCATCCCCGGATCGGCGACCACAGCACTGCTGCTGTTCGTGTTCACGATGTACGGCCTGCAGCCGGGACCGCTGATCTTCCGCGACGAGACCGGGCTGATCTGGACGATCATCGCGAGCATGTACATCGGCAACATCGCGCTCATCATCCTCAACCTGCCGCTGGTCGGTGTCTTCGTCAAGCTGCTGAAGATGCCCAAGGAGATCCTGTTCTCGGCGATCCTCGTGCTCGTCGTCATCGGTGCCTACGCCATCGAGTTCAGCCTCTTCGGACTCATGATGCTCGGCATCTTCGGCGTCATCGGCTACCTCATGGAGAAGGGCGGCATCCCCCTGGCGCCGGCGATCCTCGCCCTCGTGCTCGTTCCGCTGCTCGAAGACAACTTCCGCCGGATGCTCCAGATCTCCGGGGGATCGTTCGCCCCGCTGGTCACCCGACCGATCTCACTGTCGATCATCATCCTCATGGTGTTGGGGATCGTCGGACCGGTCCTCTTCCGCTGGTGGGTGAGCCGGCGCAAGCTGCTCGCCGATGTGACGATGGCCTGAGGAGCACAAGTGACGAGTTCGATGAAGAGTTCAACACAGAGCAGCGCCGGGCGTGCGGCACAGTCCCCGACCGCGGAGGTCGGCGTCCTCGACCGCAGTGCCGCGATCCTCACCGCGCTCCAGGACGAACCGATGACCGCCGCCGAGGTGTGTCGCCGGCTCGGCTATTCGAAATCGACGACCTACCGGCTGCTGGCCGATCTGCGCACCCACCGGTTCATCGTCCGTGACACCTCGGGCACCCTGCGTCTGGGGCCGTTCCCGGGACGGCGCAGCATCGCCACGACGAACTCGGTGCTCGAACATCTGCGGTCGATGACCGGCGAGTCCGTGCAGCTGTGGATCCGCGTTGGTGAAGACCGGGTGTGCGTGCGCAACGTCGAAGCCGACCAGGAGCTGCGGGTCTCCCGCGGAGTCGGCACCGTCCTCTCGCTCGTCGACGGCGGTTCGGCCGCGCTGGCGCTGTGCGGACCGGGCAACCCGGCCGAGTTCTACGCGACGAAGCAGGCGCGGGTGGCCGGCACCGCCTCGGCGAGTGTGGCGTTCACGGTCGGAGCGGTCGTGCTCGCGATCTGCGTGTCCTACCCGCTGACCCGGGAGCCGGAGAACGTCGCCGGCACCTACCGCACCCTGCTGTCGCAGGCGGCCGTCGAGCTGCGCGCACTCCTCGACGGCAGCGAAGAGCTCGGAGTGCTGCGCGATATCGCCCGCCTGGCCCTGGGCGCGAAGAAACAGGCGGGGGAGTAGGGCGCAGAAGACCTCGTCGCGCAGGTCGGGGTGGACGGAATGAAGAGATGCGTCGAACACCCGGCCGTCAGCTGCCGAGGCGGAATAGTGTGAGCAGCATCGGAGCCGCCACACGCCGGCACCGTGGAGATCACACAACGCCGAACGGGAGAACCCCATATGACCACCCGCATCGCCGTCGTCGTCGGCAACCCGAGCCCCACATCGCGGACCCGCCAAGTGGCCGAAGACCTCGCCGCCAACATCGCCGAGATCACCGGATCCGAGATCGACGAAACCATCGAACTCGCCGAGGTGACCGACGAGATCTTCGCATGGAAGTCCGACCGCCTCGACACGCTCACCCAACGTCTGGCCACTGCCGACTATGCGGTCATCGCCACACCGACGTACAAAGCCAGCTACACCGGACTGCTCAAAGCATTCCTCGACCGGTACGACGCTGACGGCCTGCACGGACTGACCGCGATCCCGGTGTTCACGATCGGGTCCCCGGCGCACACCCTGGCCGTCGAAACGACGCTGCGGCCCCTCCTCGTCGAACTCGGTGCGAGCGTGCCGACGAAAGGACTCGCTTTCCCGACGGCGAAGTTCGACGAGCGTGGGGCAATCCTCGACGACTGGATCGCACGCCAGAAGGTGTACCTGCCACAGCACGGTTGACGCAGCGTGCGGGCCCGCCGAACGCATCAGCGGACCCGCACGGCCACCTCGGTGAGGGTGGGCCGCTGTGTTGAGCGGCGCCCTCCCCTCTGGATGGCTCACCTCGGTGAGGTTCAGTCGATCTGCATCTCACCCATGGCATCCCAGCCGTCGCCGTCGATCTGACGGGAGATGATCTTCGGGGTCGCGGCCAAGGCACTGTGCATCGGTCCGCCCTCGGCGATCGCGGCCTGGAAATGATCGGACTTCACATGTGCCTCGGCGGCGTCATCGTCGAAGGCTTCGACGAGGACGTATTCGTTCGGGTCATCGAGGCTGCGCGACCAGTCGAACCATTTGTTGCCGGGTTCGGCACGGGTCGCCTCGGTGAAGGTGCGGGTCAGCTCGGGCCACTGCTCGGCCATCTCGGGTTTGACGGGGAACTTCACGACGATGAAGATCATGGCTTCTTCCTTCTCTCTTCGGACGGGTTCTGCTGCGGTTCTGGGCTCGATGGTTTCCGGCACCGGCGCGGCGGGGGAGTCTACGAGAACTGCATTCCGCCGTCGACGAGCATGGTCTGGCCGGTGATGTAGTCGGAGTCCTCGCCGGCGAGGAACGAGACGAGATTGGCCACGTCCTCGGGCACGGAGACCCGGCCCATGAGGATGTCACCGGCATATTTCTTGATCGCCTCACCTCTGGCCAGCCCCTCCTCGGCGGCGAGCTTCTCATCGATGAGGTCCCACATTGCGGTGCCGACGATTCCGGGGCCGTAGGCGTTGACGGTGATGCCGTGCTTGGCCCACTCCATCGCCGCTCCCTGGGTGAGCCCGCGCACGGCCCACTTCGTCGCCGAATAGGGCGAGAGCAGAGCGAAGGGGCGGAAGGCGACGATTGAGGCGGCACCGATGATCTTGCCGCCGTTGCCCTGCTTGATCATCTGCTTCGCGGCCGCCTGATAGGACAGGAACACTCCGGTGAGGTTGACGTCGACGATCTTCTCGAAGTCGGCCTTCGAATAGTCGATGAGCGGCTCCACCTGGGCGATTCCGGCGTTGGCGACGAAGACGTCGAGTTTGCCTCCGGCTTCCACCGCAACCTCGACGAGGCGGCTCAGCGAGTCCTCGTCCGTGACGTCCACCTCGGCACCGGTGGCCTTCCCTCCCGCCTTCTCGATCGTGCCGACGGTCTCCGCGACCCCGTCCTGCATGCTCGGCAGGTCAGCGACGATGACGTGATGGCCGTCGGCTCCGAGTCGCTGTGCAATGCCCTGGCCGATGCCTCGCGCAGATCCCGTGACCACTGCGACGCTGTTGGTTGTGCCCATGTCTCCTCCTTGAGTTCTCCACTGTGAGTGAGCACGATCATTCTCAGCAGACTCGGCGACGGGAGGACACTGTTCTTCTCATGTCGCGATAATCAGGCATCGATCCGATGAGGGTCAGAGGTGCGCGGCGGGGGTCAGGCGTGTTCGGCCGCGGGCACGGTGACCGAGCCGCCGCGCAGGTAGCTCGAGCACAGGCCGGCGTGTTCGCGCAGGGTCGATTCGATCTCCTTCGTCCGGCCGGTCGCCTTCGACGACGGGGTGCTCACCGCGATCGCCCCGACCTGCATTCCAGTGCCGTTGCGCACCGGCACGGCTGCGCAGGTCTGTCGGGGCAGGAACTCCTCGTGCTCCCATGCGATGCCGCGGGTGGCCACCTCGGTGAGGTGGGGGTCGAGGGCCTCGCGGTGGATCATCGTCTGCGGGGTGAGCACCTTCATCCCGCGCGCCTCGAGGTAGTCGGTGCGTTGTGGTTCGGGCATGGCTGCCAAGAGGATCTTGCCGAAGGCCGTGGCGTGGGCCGCCTCGTGGAACCCGAAGCGAAGCGGCCGCAGGCGCGGATGCTTCTCGCAGTCGGAGCAGTAGGTGAGGATGATGTCCGAGCCACGGTAGATCGCGAAGTAGGCGGCGGTGCCCAGGGCCCGGTGGAGTTGGTCGGTGATCTGACGGATCGGGAACGGAGCGACGAGGCGCTGTTGGAACGAGAGCCCGAGCTCGAAGCACTTGGGTCCGAGTTCGAACCGTTTGGACTCCTGGAGGTAGACGAGGTAACCGGCAGCGGCGAGCTCGTTGAGCAGACGATAGACGGTCGGCAGAGGAATCTCGAGACGAGAGGACACGGTCTTCGCGGCGGCACTGCCCGAAGCGGCCACCGCCTCGAGGACGGAGAACGTTCTTTGGATCACGGCGCTGTTGGACACACAGTCTCCTGTCTTGACCGCCGCGCCCGCGGTCCGAGGAACTGGGTCCCAACCACTGCGAGCGTCTTTTTCATGTCGTGAGAATGAGGATAGTCCATTGTGTTCTGCTTCACATAGGTTGCTGGTAGCAGGTCGGGGGCCGAAGGGGAGCAGACTCCCTCGCACCCCGATGACGGACGGAACTGGAGCAAAGGAGCATCCGATGGCATTCCCTGCAAAATATCCATCGCTCAATGCGATGGAGATGACCGATGAGGCGAAGCAGACGCTCATCCGCGTGCTGCGTGTGGCGTTTCCGCATGCCGACTTCCCCGACGGACCCTATGAGCGCACCGCGGACACGATCCTCGTCGCCGCCGATGAAGAGACCTGGTTCCGTGTCGCACTCATCCAAGGGCTCCTCTCACTCGACCAGCTCTCCGACGGCGACTTCTGCGGACTCGACGACGATGCCGCGCTCAAGGTGCTCAGGAGGGTCGAAAGCACCGAGTTCTTCGGCTTCGTCCGCCGCACGGCCGTCCTCAACCTCTACGACGACGTCGAGGTATGGGAGACCCTCGGTTACGAAGGACCCTCATTCGACAAGGGCGGATACATCAACCGCGGCTTCGACGACCTCGATTGGCTGCCGGAGCCGCGCATCGTCTATCCCGAAGACGAACCGCTGCCCGAACTCGGCGACGGCGCGTTGGCGAACCTGCCAGCGACGGCCCTGGCCGAAGACACTTCGACGAATCAGCCCGCACCCCAGCGTGCCGACATGGGGAAGGTGAAGAAATGATGCCCGCAAACCCGCAGGCAGGACGCAGCGTGACCGGACACAGCATCGATACCGACGAGGAGGCCGTGGTCATCATCGGCTCCGGGGCCGGCGGAGGAACGCTGGCCTATGAGCTCACCGCCAAGGGCATCCCCGTCGTCGTCCTCGAAGCCGGTCCGTATCTGCAGCACGAGGACTACGTCAACAACGAGTGGGAGGCCTTCAACCAGATGGCCTGGCTCGACCCGCGGACGACGACGGGATCATGGCGGGTGGCCCAAGACTTCCCGAACCTTCCCGCCTGGATCGTCAAGGCCGTCGGCGGCACGACGACCCACTGGTCGGGAGCGACGCCGAGGCTGAAGAACCACGAGTTCAGAGCCCGCAGCGTCTATGGTCGAGTCGAGGGCGCGAACCTCCTCGACTGGCCGATCACGCTCGAGGAGATGGAGCCCTACTACGACCGCGCCGAGAAGGCGCTGGGATCGACTCATGTCCAGGGCAGACCGCCGTTGCCGGCGAACAACAACTACAAGGTCTTCGCCAACGGCGCGAAGGAGGTCGGCTACAGGTTCTATGCCACCGGCCCCTACGCGACGAACGCCGAAGAATACGACGGCCGGCCCGCGTCGATCCAGGACGGCTTCAACTTCCAGGGCGATAAGAACAGATCGAAGTGGTCGACCCTCGTCCGGGAGATCCCGCGTGCGGCCGAGACCGGGCTGCTCGATCTGCGGCCGGAGTCCCAGGCCGTGCAGATCACCCACGATTCGCAGGGCAGCGCCGACGCCGTCCTCTACCTCGACAAGGACGGCAACCTCCATCGGCAGGCGGCAAGACTCGTGTGCCTGGCCGGCAACTCGATCGAGACGCCGAGGCTGCTCCTGCTGTCCGGGACGCCGAGCTTCCCCGACGGGCTGGCGAACTCCTCCGGACAGGTGGGCCGGAACTACATGCGCCACCTCACGGGAACGGTCTGGGGCCACTTCGACAAACCGGTGCGGATGTACCGCGGTGAGACGATGGCCGGAGTCATCGCCGACGAGTCCATCCACGACCCCGACCGCGGGTTCTCCGGCGGCTACTACATGCAGACGATCTCGCTGGGACCGGCGTTCATGGCCTCCTTCGTCGAACCCGGCGGTTGGGGTCCGGACTTCGCGGCCCTGCTCGACCGCTACCTCAACACCGCCGGCATGTGGATCGTCGGAGAGGACATGCCTCAGGAGTCGAACCGGATCACGCTCAACACGACGGTCAAGGATCAATACGGTCTGCCGGTGCCGAATGTGCACTACGACGACCACGCCAACGACCTGGCGATGCGCAAGCACGCCTATGCGGCCGGGCAGCGTGTCTACGAAGCGGTGGGGGCGACGACCTCGCATCACACGCCGCCCTACCCGTCGACGCACAACCTCGGCACAGCTCGGATGAGCGAACGGCCCGAGGACGGCGTGGTCGACAAGTGGGGTCGAACCCACGACGTGAAGAACCTCTTCATCTCCGACGGTTCCGTCTTTACCACCGGTGCGGCGGCGAACCCGACGCTGACGATCGTCGCGCTCGCCATCCGGCAGGCCGAGTACATCGCCGAGCAGCTGCGCACCCAGCAGCTGTGAGGACCCGGCAGCGCTGAGGTTGCGAACTTCGTCCCCTGCGGCACCGAGGTGGCCCGTCGAAAGAGGGGCCACCTCGGTGCGTGCGTCGGTTCGGGTGTCTGCACAATAGGATGCAGTCGAGAGACATCGACACCTGCCGATGCAGATCCCCGATCACGGGACCGGCGGCGGGAGCAGAAGGAGGCAGCACGTGCCACGCACCGTCTACTACACCGCGACCACCCTCGACGGGTTCATCGCCGATCCCGAGGACTCGCTCGAATGGCTGCTGCGTCAGACTGAAGAGCCGCCCGACGATGGGTTCATCGACGGCGTCGGCGCGATCGTCATGGGTGCCACAACCTACGAATGGCTGCTGCGCAACCTCGACGGGCCCTGGCCCTACAGCGTTCCCGCCTGGGTGATGACCCATCGGAAGCTCCCACTTCCGGAAGCCGGGGAGGACGGGAAGAAGCCCGACATCCGGTTCGCGAAGGGCTCAGTCTCCGACCGCTACTTCGAAATGTGCACGGCCACCGGCGACCGCGATCTGTGGGTGATGGGCGGCGGTGACCTCGCCGGACAGTTCGCCGACGAGGGATTCCTCGACGAGATCATCACCTGGACGGCTCCCGTCGTGCTCGGCAAGGGCCGTCCGCTGCTGCCGCGCCGCCTCGACCTCGAACTCATCGAAGTCGGACACAGCGACCCCTTCGTCATCGCGCGCCACCGGGTCGTCGGTCCCCTCCGCGAGGACGGCTGACCAGGTCGTCGGCCCGAGCGATTCCCTGCGCCGAGGCGGACTGAGGTTCCGTGCGGACGGGCACGGCCGCCTCGGCGAGGTTCATCCGGATATCGGGCACCTCTGGTGCCGGCGGACGGTTCCGTGATTCGATGCAGTCATGACTGCTGCGATTGAGAATCATCGGGCCCGCCTGCACGCGGGGGAGATCTACAACGGAGTGTGGATGATGTCGACGAGCCCGGAGCTGGCGAAGATCGGGTCGGCGGCCGGCTTCGACTATGTCTGCCTCGACCTGCAGCACGGTCTTGTCCGCCCCACCGACGTCCTGCGACTGACCGATGCCGTGCGCGCCAGCGGGCCCGCGCTCGTGACCGCGCGGGTCGCGGCGAACCGGTTCACCGAGATCGGGGCGCTCGCCGACGCTGGCGTCGAAGCGATCATCGTGCCGTTGGTGTCGTCTGTGGCTGAGGCGAAGCAGGCCGTGGCCGCGCTTGACTATCCCAGCCGCGGGGGCGATCGCTCGTGGGGCCCGACGGCCGAGATCATGCACGATGCCGTGCAGGACACCCGGGATGAGCGGCCGCTGCTGTTCGTCATGATCGAGAACAAGCAGGGCCTGGCCGCGGTCGAGGACATCTGCGCCGTGCCCGGTGTTGACGGGGTCTACGTCGGTCCGGCCGATCTTGCGTTCGCCGTCGGTGCCCTGCCCGGACAGCCGAATGATGCCCACGCCGAGGCGCTCGTGCGGATCCGCACAGCCGCCGATGCCGCCGGGGTGATTCCGGGAATCCATTGCGGCGACGGCGCGGAAGCCAAGCTGCGCAAGGACCAGGGTTTCCGCTTCATCACCTCGGCCGGCGACATCGGCGCGGCTGGCCGAGCGCTGCGGGAGGACCTGGCAGCCGCCCGCAACTGACCCTAATTGCTACTTGACGGCGGCCCAGCAACCTCGCGCAAGGTTGCTGGGCCGCCGTCAAGTAGCAATTAGGGTCAGGATCGCAGGAGAGAGACGACCTGCTGCAGAGCGGGGTTCTTCGATTGGGCGTTCCACATGGCTTTGAGCTCAACGATTTCTTCGCTGAGGTCTCCGAACGCCTTGAAATGGACTCCCGGCACGCTGACCAGAGAAGCTGATTCGGGGACGAATGCGAGCCCGTGATTGTCAGCGACGAGATTGATCATCGTGAGCACTTGGCTGATCGAATGCTTGACCATGTGATGGTCGATTGGAAAATGTCGGATGATGAGGTCATAGAACGAAGTCGCCTTCGTTGGCGAGTGCATGATCAAGGACTCGCCGGTCACGTCGTCCTTGCGCAGCGGGCGATCCAGTTCCAGGAGGGGGTGGCCCTCGGGGATCGCCAGTATGAGTCGTTCGGCAAGCAACAGCTCCGAGTCGATGAATGTCGGTGTCGTGTCCGACCGGCCCAGACCGAGGTCGATGCGGCCCTCGGCGAGATTCTCCAGCTGTTCGCCCGTGACCATTTCGTAGAGGTCGAGGTCGATGCCAGGGAAATTCTCCTCAATGGCCGTGACCAGGCTGCCGAGGATGCCGAACCCGCTGGCGGCTGTGAAGCCGATGCTCAGGCGCCCCCATTGACCAGAGGCGATACGCCGTGCATCCTGCGGTGCCCGATCGGCCATGGCCAATAGCACCTGTGCATTGTCGAGGAACGCCTCTCCCGCCGCAGTCAGGGTGACGCGCTTGTTGTCTCGGTCGAGCAGGTCGACGCCGACGAACCGCTCGAGCTTCTGAATCTGCCGGCTCAGAGGCGGCTGCGTCATCGACAGGGCCCCGGCCGCCTTACCGAAGTGAAGGTGTTCGGCGACCGCGACGAAGCACCGCACCTGGTCCAATGTGTACATGGAAGCACAATACCTTTCGAGCATCACTTCATGCAGATATCAACATAGACAATATTATTGGTAATTCCTAGGCTCAAACAGAAGCGCTCAACAGATACGCAGGGGTGTCGACCGAGCCGAGAAGGAATGGACCAGGAAATGCAGAACATCTCCAAACGAGTTGTCGGGCCGCTGGCCCTCGGGTCCGTCGTGGCCCTCACGCTGTCTGCCTGTGGCGGCAATGTCGCCGCGGGCGGCGGCGGTGAAGAGGATTTTCCGACGAAGGAAGTCTCCATCACTGTCGGAGCCGCAGCAGGAGGATCCACGGACCTCATCGCACGTGCACTGGCGGATGGTGCCTCGTCCGACATCGGACAGGCCATGCCGGTGATCAACAAACCCGGTGCCAACGGAACGCTGGCAGCCAAGGAAGTTCAGGCGGCCAAGCCGGACGGCTACAATCTCGCGACGCTCAATGCTTCACTCATCACGATCACTCCGCTAGCCGTCGGTGAAGACGAGGCAGTCAGCATTGACGACTTCGAGGTCATCACCGGTGTATCGCAGGATGACTATGTCATGGTGGCCAACCCGGATGCCGAGGTGAAGAACGTCGATGACATCAAGAAGAGCAAGAAGAAGCTCTCCTTCGGCACCGCAGGCGTCGGGACCGGCTCACAGCTAGCCCAGAGCCTCCTGTTGGCTCAGATCGACACCGACTTCAAGGAAGTTCCATTCGACTCCGGTGCCCCAGCGGTGACGGCGACCCTCGGCAATCAGGTGAATGTCTCCACAGTTCAGCTCGGTGAGGCGAAGCCTCACATCGACGCAGGCAAGCTCGTGCCGATCATGGTCTTCTCCGAAGAGCGGAACAAGTTCCTCAAGGACGTTCCGACGGCAACAGAAGAAGGCTACGACATTCCGGTGTCGCAGTACCGTGCGGTCGTGGCGCCGAAGGGTACGCCCGATGCGGTCGTCGAACGGCTCGAAAAATCCTTCAAGGCGACGTTCAAAACGGACACCTACAAGGAATTCAATGAGAAGAACCTGCTGACGCCGACGGAGATGCCCGGCGATGAGATCGCCGCCGAGTGGTCCGACCTGGCCGATCGCTACAAGAAGCTGGTTGATGAATATGACATCGATCTCGCCGACTGATCGAGTTGCCGTGCAAAAACCCGAAGACAGCGAGCCGCGGACCGAGATCGAGGCCATCAGCGATGACGCCGAGACCCCCGAAGAGCTCCTGGCGCTGTGGGAGGAAGAGGCACCGGAACCCGCTGGGGGCATCGCCAACCTCGTCGCGTGTGCTCTGACTCTGGCTTTCGGCATCGCTGGGATGGTGCTGTCCTGGAACCTCTCCCTCGGGAGCCTGACAGACCCCGCCCCGGGATTCTTCCCGTTCGTCGTCTCGTTGATCACCGCGATCCTCTCGGCGGCCCAGATCGTTCTGGGTCGTCGGGGAGGCGATGGTGAGAAGTTCAGTCGCTATTCGGCCACGGTCGTCTGGGGAGTCATCAGTCTTCTGGCTTTCGTCACTGTGCTTCCTCTGGTCGGATTCGAGATTCCCGCTCTGCTTCTGTCCTTCGTGTGGATGAAGTGGTTGGGCGGCGAATCCTGGCGGTCAGCCATCCTCTACTCGACTCTGACCGTCGCAGCCTTCTATCTCATCTTCGTTGTGGCGCTGCGAACACAGCTGCCACATCTCTTCTGAGGGGGACGAACCAATGGACATATTCACACCGGTCCTCGAGGGGTTCGGCACCGTCCTCGAGCCCGGAAACCTTCTGTACTGCTTCATCGGCGTTCTCGTCGGCATGCTCATCGGAGTGCTGCCTGGGCTTGGCCCGGCCGCTACGATGGCCATCCTTCTTCCGATGACCTTTGGAATCGAGCCGGTCACTGCGATCATCATGCTTGCCGGCATCTTCTACGGTGCCCAGTATGGCGGCACGATCACTTCGGTGCTGCTCCGGCTCCCAGGGGAAGCGAGCTCTGTCGTCACCGTCTTCGACGGCTTCCAAATGGCCAAACAGGGCCGTGCGGGTGCGGCGCTCGGAGTTGCGGCAGTCGGATCATTCATCGGCGGGACTGCTTCGATCCTCGGTCTGACGTTCCTGGCCCCGTTGATCGCTGGCTTCGCACTCGATTTCGGCCCGCCCGAATACGCGGCCTTGTCCCTCCTCGGTGTCACTCTGGTCGCAACGATCAGCTCCGGAAGCAAGGTCAAGGCGCTCATCGCCGCCGCCATCGGCGTATTCCTCGCGATGGTCGGTCGAGACGTCTTCACAGGCACCGAACGGTTCACCTTCGACAATCTCAGCCTCAGCGACGGCATCGACTTCGTGACAGTGGCGATGGGATTGTTCGGACTTGGTGAGATCCTCTACAACCTCGAGGAGCGACACAAGGCGATGGCCACTCCCGAAAAGCCCAAACGGGTGTGGCCGACGAAAGGCGAACTCAAGCAGTCCGCTCCCGCGATCGGACGTGGCTCGATCCTCGGCTTCCTGCTGGGAATCCTGCCCGGCGGAGGAGCGACGATCTCGTCTCTGGCTGCCTACGGTGTGGAAAAGAAGGTCGCCAAAGACCCTTCGCGCTTCGGTAAGGGGGCTATCGAAGGCGTCGCCGGGCCGGAGTCTGCGAACAATGCCGCAGCAACGTCATCGTTCATTCCGCTCTTGAGCCTCGGTATTCCTGCCAATGCCACCATGGCACTGATGTTCGGTGCTCTCCTCATCCAAGGGATCACTCCGGGACCGCTCTTGGTTTCCGACGAACCCGAACTGTTCTGGGGCGTCGTCAACTCGATGTACATCGGCAACATCCTGCTTCTCATCATGGCGATTCCGCTGATCGGCGTCTTCGTCAAGATCCTCAGCGTCAGACCGGCGATCCTCGCCCCGATTACAGTGCTCATCACTCTCATCGGTGCGTATACGATCAAGAACTCCGTCTTCGATGTGGGCCTCGTCGTTCTCTTCGGAGTGATCGGGTACCTCATGAAGAAGGCCGGATTCGAGCCGGGACCGCTCGTCCTTGCTTTCGTTCTGGCCGAACTCCTCGAATCGAGTGTGCGTCGTTCGCTCATTCTCTTCGAGGGCAACCTCGGCGAGGTATTCACCCGTCCGATCACGGTCACGCTGCTGTTCGTGTTCCTGGTCGTCATCCTCCTGCCGATCATTCAGAAGATGCTCGGCCGCACCAAGGTCAAGTCAAAGAGCAAGGAGCTCGTGTCATGAGCATTCTGGTCGGATATGTTCCAACCCCGACGGGGGAAGCCGCGGTCGATGCAGCGATCAAGGAAGCCCGCTGGAGGGGCGTGAAGCTGCGAATCGCGAACTCACGCAAACGCGGCCCGCTGGTCGAAGGCACGGTGGCAGAAGACGCTGATCTCGAAGCGGTGAAGAAGCGAGCCGAAGACGCCGGAGTCGACGTCGAAGCCTTCACCCTCGCTCACGAAGACGATGTTGTCGACTCTCTGCTCGAGGCGGCAGACGCGTGGTCTGTTGACCTCATCGTCATCGGCATGCGCAAACGGTCCCAGGTTGGAAAATTCATCATGGGGTCCTCAGCGCAGCGGATTCTGCTTCAGGCGGAGGCACCTGTCATGGCGGTCAAGGCCGTCAGCTGAGCGACTCGTCGTCGGACCGACACCAGCGCTGCTGGTGTCGGTCTCTTGCCTGCGACGGCGGATGCGGTCGCAACGAACCGATTACGGAGCTGATGTGTCTCTCAAAGTGGCTGTACTGCCGAACTCGACGCCCGATCTTGACGCCGCGCTGAAATCAGCTGACGCCACCGTCACCTCGTTGGACGATGCCCGTGCAGTGATCTGGACGGGGTCCGATCAGACCGGCTTTCCACGAGAACTGCCGGCGAACATCGAATGGGTTCAACTTAAGTCCGCAGGAGTCAGACCGTGGATCGCCTCGGGCTGTGTCGATTCCCGGCGGACGTGGACGTCCGCAGCCGGCGCCTACAGCGACCATGTCGCCGAACACGCCGTGGCTCTGCTCCTCGGCTGTCTGCGGCAGTTCACGCTTCATGCTCGGGCGAATATCTGGCTGAGGGACCACACATGGGCCACGGTTCGCTCATTGCGGGGCCGCACCGTCGCGATCGTCGGCGCGGGTTCGATCGGGCGGGCGATGATCCCGCTGCTCAACGCGCACGGTGCGAGGGTGATCGCCATCAATCGCTCGGGATGCGAGGTCGAAGGTGCGGTGACAACCGTGACCTCTCGAAACCTGAACGACGCCTTGGCTGCAGCCGATGATGCCGTGCTGGCGGGCGCCTCGACGGACGAGACACACCGACTGATCGGTCCAGCTCAGCTGGCGGCCCTCGGCTCTGACCCGCGTGGCGGCGTGCCTGGAGTTCTGGTCAATATCGCCCGCGGTGATCTCGTCGACACAGCCGCCCTCACAGATGCCCTGCGCGGTGGAACCGTCGGCGGAGCGGGGCTGGACGTCTTCGACTCCGAGCCGTTGTCGGCCGGGGACCCGCTGTGGAGTATGGACAATGTACTCATCACGCCGCATATCGCCACCCCGAAGAGCAGCATGCTGGAGAGCTTCGCCGCCTTCGTCGAAGAGAATCTTCGTCGTTTCGCCGCCGGACGCGAGCTGATGGCAGAGATCGACCTGAATCGCAGCTATTGAACATTCGTCAGCGCAGAGCCACCGTGTTGTCTCGCCGCAACTTGGCCTTGACATGACTGAGCCTCGACATCGTCGGATCGATGTCGAGGCTCAGTTGGTTTCCGGCTCGGCTCTACACCCAGCCGACGACCACTTGGACAGTCACCCAGATCGTCAGCAGAGTGGTGAGGACCAGGATGATGTTCTCGAAGATGTTCGCGCGATTCTCTCCGAAATGGCTCTTCTTGTTCGCGAGGACGAGCAGCCCGATTGCGACGAGCGGGACAACGACGGCTTGGAGGCCCGTGACGAAGACCGCCATCGTGACGAACCCGGGCATCCCGGGGAACGCCCAGATGATCGGTGAGACGAGGATGAAGAGACTGAACCATTTGAAGCTCGGGTCATCCTCAAAGTGATCGCCGTAACGTTCCCGGCGGCTGGGCCTGATGATGTGCAGGCAGTCGACGATGATCTTCGGAAACCCGTTGGCGAAGCCGACGACGCTGCTGTAGAGGATGCCGAAGGCGCCGAGGTAGAAGATCGTCCCGCCGACCGCGCCGAGGTGAATCGACAGCGCCTGGGAGATGTCATCGAGGTTGGTGACCTCGATGCCGTTCGGACGGAGGATCTCGGCACCGACGACCCAGATGGAGAGGCTGATGACGATCGCCGAGGATATCCCGAACAGAATGTCGTTGCGCTGCAGCTTCTTGAAGCCGGCGCCCCTCCATCCCTTGTCGCGAACATAGTAGGGGTAGAGGAAGTTCGCCATGGAACCGGCGACCGCGCCGATGAGTGAGAGGGCAACGGCGAAGACACCGATTGCTCCGGTGTTGTCGGGGATGCCGAATCCGATGGTTCCGCGGACGATCTCGCCGACATCGGGCACGCTGTAGATGGCGAGCCCGAGGAAAACGACTGTCATCATGGCCAGCAGCAGCTTCATGATGCTTTCGATTGTCTTGTAGACGTTCTTTCCGATGACGAAGATGCTCGCGACGACGAGGATGCATGACCACAGGAAAGGATCTCCGACGGTGAAGATCCTCGCTAAGGCTTCGCCGGCCCCGCGGACCATGTACCCGTTGAGCAGGTGTCCGCTGATGAGAGCTGCGATCCCGATCGCCCAGGGATACCACCGGGCGACGTCGCGGTAGCCTTCGATGATCGTCTGGTTCTTGAGGTTGAGGACCTGATAGCGGCCCATGATGTTGACGATGACGAAGCGGATGAGCAGGGAGGCTGCGAGCAGCCACATGAGATTGTATCCGTAGTTCGATCCCGACACCGAGGCGGTGACCAGATCGCCGGCGCCCATCATGGCGAGAACGGCGATGATTCCGGGTCCGAATTCGCGCAGGCTCCCCAAGATTCCGCGTCGTTTCGGCCCGGCTGCAGTCGGGCCGTCTGAATAGATTGTGCTGGCAGCGTCGTCGCTAGTCGCACTCATGGTGAAATGGTTCCTTTCGGCGGCGTCCGCTGTCACCAGCGGGGTGCCACGGCCTGGTAGTCGGGGTCGAATTTCTGCATATAGCCGGTGTCATCGCGGTTTCTGATGCCGCAGTCGAGGTATCGCTGGTGCAGGGTGGCAAGCCGGTCGCGATCCAGTTCGACGCCGAGACCGGGAAGGGTGGGAACTTCGAGACTGCCGTTGTCGAAGTGGAAAGGGTTGCCGACGATGACGTCGTCTTCGGGGTTCTTCCAGGGCCAATGGGTGTCGCAGGCATAGTCGATGTTCTTCGTCGCTCCGGCCAGATGCAGCATGGCCGCAAGGCTGATGCCCAGATGTGAATTCGAATGCATCGACAATGACATGCCAAAGGTCTCGGCAATGCCCGCCAGCATGGTCGACCTGCGCATTCCGCCCCAGAAATGGTGATCGGAGAGGATGACATCGATGCTGCCTGCGTACACCGCATCCGGCAGCTGCGCGAATGCGACCACACACATGTTCGTCGCCAAGGGCATTTTCGCGGCGGCGCGGACCTTGGCCATGCCTTCGATGCCCGGAGTCGGGTCCTCGAGATACTCGAGGGTCGAGTCGAGGCGTTCGGCGACGCGTATCGAGGTCTCGATCGTCCAGGCCGCATTCGGGTCGATTCGAAGCGATATGTCGGGGAATCGCGCGGCAAGCGCCTCAATGGCCGCAGCCTCCTCGTCCGGGGGATAGACCCCGCCCTTGAGTTTGAGCGCGGTGAAGCCGTAGTTGTCGATCATCGTCTCTGCCTGCCGAACGATCCCTGCGGGGCTCAGAGCTTCGCCCCACCTGTCGGCGGGGTAACCGGGGTGACCCGCCCACTTGTAGAAGAGGTAACCGCTGAAGTCGACGCGGTCGCGCACCCGACCTCCAAGAAGATCTGAGACCGGAACTCCGAGGATCTTGCCCTGTAGGTCGAGGAGGGCGACTTCGAAGGGTGAGAAGACCCGGTCGAGAGTCGAGGAGTCGGTGATCATCCCGCTCATTCCGTGCCCACCAGCGATGGAATCGCTTGCCAGCGCATCTTCGGCCGCTTCACGCGCTCGGTTGATGTCGAAGACCTCGGTGCCGATGAGGATGTCCGCAGCGAGGCTGAGCCGTCTCTGATGCGCTTCATCGCCGTACGTCTCACCCAGACCGTAGCTGCCCGAATCATCAATGACCTCGATGATCGTGCGGATGGCGAATGGTTCGTGGACACCGACGGCGTTGAGCAGTGGGGGATCGGCGAACGCGACCGGCGTGAGGCGGATGTCGACGATGCGTGTGGTTTGAGAAGAAGTCATAGTCATCTGGTTCCTTCAGCTGATCGTCACGGTGTCGGTGGTCCAGGCGCGAGCTTGGCCGCTGAGGGTGATGCCCAAGCCGGGACGGTCCGGGACGATCATCCGGCCGTCCTTGGTCTCCAAGCGTTCGTTGAAGAGCGGATCGAGCCAATCGAAGTGCTCGACCCAGGTCTCGCGCGGGTAGCACGCGGCGAGGTGCAGGTGGATCTCCATGGCGAAGTGAGGGGCGATGTCGAGAGCGGCCTCATCGGCAAGCGTGAGCAGGCGCATGAACTGTGTGATGCCGCCGACGCGTGGAGCATCGGGCTGCACGATGTCACAGGCGCGGGCGTCGATGAGTGCCTTGTGCTCGGCGACCGAACTGAGCATCTCGCCGGTAGCGATCGGAGTGTCGAGCGTCCGAGTCAGTCGAGCGTGACCTTCGACGTCATAGGCATCGAGGGGTTCTTCGATCCACACCAGACTGAGCTCGTCGAGGGTGCGGCCCATGCGCAGCGCTGTCGCCCGGTCCCACTGTTGGTTGGCATCGACCATCAGTGGGGAATCGCCGATGTGGTCGCGCACCGCAGTCACCCGGCGGATGTCTTCTGCACTGTCGGGCAGGCCGACCTTGATCTTGATGCCGCCGATGCCGTCGGCCAGCGACTGCGAGGCCCGTTCCTTGACCTCGTCGATCGAGGCGTTGAGGAAACCGCCTGAGGTGTTGTACGTGCGCACGGAGTCGCGGTGGCTGCCGAGGAACTTGGCCAGGGGGAGATCTGCTCGCTTCGACTTGAGATCGTAAAGGGCAATGTCGATGGCGGCCAGCGCCTGAGTCGCCAAGCCGGACCGTCCGACCGAGGCGCCTGCCCACAGCAGCTTCGTGTAGAGCTTCGCAATATCGTTGGGATCCTCACCGATGGCCGCCTCGGCGATCTCCTTCGCATGGGCGTACTGGGCGGGACCGCCTCCGCGCTTCGAATAGCTGAAGCCGATTCCCGTATGCCCCTCCGTCGTGGAGATCTCCGCGAAGAGCATTGCGACCTCGGTCATCGGCTTCTGCCGCCCGGTGAAGACCTTGGCATCGGAGATCGGCACCTCCAACGGCAATCGAATCGATGACAGGGTGATCGTCTTGATCGCGTCGGGGGTATACGCCATTGGAACTCCTTGATCGTGCCGATTCGAGGTCGCTCTCACCTGGTCATCGGCCTGGTTCAGGTGAGGCGTGTGCCGTGTCAATAACATCGGTGTTCGCGCCTGTAGGCCAATACCTTTAGTGCATGAATCGATATCGAATGAGCCTTAGACAGGCATCACCCGGCGATCTAGAGTCGCTTCCGAATCACTCCATCGAAGTAGTCAGCAAAGGAACCACAATGGCCCAATTCTCTCCTCAGGACCTGGCAGACCATCTCAAGAACGGTCTGCTCTCGTTCCCTGCGACGGCGTTCAACGCCGATCTCAGCCTCAATGAAGAAGGCTACCGAAGCCACATCGAATGGCAGTCCAGCTATGACGTCGCAGGGCTCTTCGCAGCCGGTGGCACCGGCGAGGGGTTCAGCCTCGGCCCCGAAGAAGCGGCTCGGGTCGTCGAACTTGCAGTGGCCTCCTCGCGACCCGAGGTTCCCGTCCTCGCCTCGGCAAGCGGACCGACCGTCCAGGCCGTCCGCAATGTGCGTGATGCCGAAGCGGCCGGAGCCGAGGGTGTCCTCGTCCTCCCGCCCTACCTCACCGAATGCGATCAGGACGGCCTCTACGAGCATGTGTCCGCGATCTGCCGGGCTACGAGCATCGGGGTCATCGTCTACAACCGGGCCAACGCGATCTACGAAGCCGACACCGTCGCCCGGCTGGCCGACAGCCACGCGAACTTCATCGGCTTCAAGGACGCCATCGGGGACATCGAACACCTGACGAAGGTCTATGCGAAGAACCGCGACCGCCTCTTCTACCTCGGCGGACTGCCGACTGCCGAGACCTTCGCCCTGCCGCTGCTGCAACTGGGCATGAGCACCTACTCCTCGGCGATGTTCAACTTCGTCCCCGAATTCGCCCTCGACTTCTACGCCGACGTCCGTGCCCAGGATCGTGATGCGGTGACCGAGAAGCTCAACCGCTTCGTCCTGCCCTACCTCGACATCCGCGACCGTGGCAAGGGCTACGGTGTTTCGATCGTCAAGGGCGGCCTCAAGGCCATCGGCCGCGACGCCGGGCCGGTCCGTCCGCCGTTGCATGACCTCAGCGAGAAGGACATCGCGGACCTCACAGACCTCATTGCGGCTGCGCAGATCCAGCCGCAGACCGACGTGAAGATCGGAGCCTGACCACCCATGACCGAGCTCACTGGACTCTCCCTCATCGCAGGGAACCCGGTCACCGGCAACGGCATCACGACGAATGCCATCGACCCGCGCACCGGACAGTCACTGACACCGGACTACTCCTTCCTCGACGAATCACAGGTCGAGCAGGCCGTCGCTGCTGCAGCGCAGGCCTTCTCGAGCTACCGGGCGACGACCCCGACCGAACGTGCCGAATTCCTCGAGACCATCGCCGCGAACATCGAGACCGTGCGTGAACCACTCGTAGAGCGAGCCATGTCCGAGACCGGGCTCCCGTCGGCTCGGCTCAACGGCGAGGTCGGACGGACCGTCGGACAACTACGACTCTTCGCTGAGGTGGTCCGAGCTGGGAATTTCCACGGTTCCCGGATCGACCCCGCGCAGCCCGAGCGCACGCCGATGCCGCGACTCGACATCCGACAGCGTCGAGTCCCCGTCGGCCCCGTCGTCGTCTTCGGTGCCAGCAACTTCCCGCTCGCGTTCTCCGTCGCCGGGGGCGACACCGCCTCGGCGCTCGCCGCCGGATGCCCCGTCATCGTCAAGACGCACAATGCGCACCCAGGGACCGGGGAGATCGTCGGGCGCGCCATCACCGAGGCGGTCGCCGCCCACGGACTCAACCCCGGAGTCTTCTCCCTCGTCTTCGGTTCCGGGGCATCGGTGGGGCAGCAACTCGTGGCTGACCCCCGCATCTCCGCGGTCGGCTTCACCGGTTCCCGTTCCGGCGGTCTGGCCCTGCAAGCCACGGCTCAGGCGCGGAAGGTGCCCATCCCCGTCTACGCGGAGATGAGCTCGATCAACCCCGTGATCATGCTCGACGGCGCACTGACCGGGACCGGAGCTCGCGAGCTCGCCGAACAATTCATCACCTCCCTGACGGGTTCGAGCGGGCAGCTGTGCACTGCACCCGGACTTGTGCTGGTCCCACAGGGCACCGGCGGTGATGCCTTCGCCGAGGCGGTCGCGGAACTGATCGCCGAACAGACCGGACAGACCATGCTCACCCCTTCCATCGCCGAGTCGTTCGAGCGCGGCGTGGCCGCGCTCGGTGCGCATGACACCGTGTCCACGGTGGGTGTAGGCACTGCGGGCGAGGGCGCCAATGCTCCCGCACCGGTCGTCTTCACCGCCTCGTCGGCGGCGTTGAGGGAGAACGAGGTGTTGAGCGAGGAGATCTTCGGAGCCGCCTCCGTGTTGGTGCGATATGACGGAGTCGAGGATCTGATCACAACCCTTGAAGGGCTCGAGGGGCAGCTGACGACGACGATCCACGCGACCGACGCTGATACGGAAGCGGCAGGCGTTCTGCTGCCGATTCTCGAGGATCTGTGCGGTCGGATCCTGTTCAACGGATGGCCCACCGGGGTCGAGGTCGGATACGCCATGGTGCATGGCGGACCGCTCCCGGCCACCTCGGCGCCGGCGACGACCTCGGTGGGCACGCTTGCCATCGACCGATTCCTCCGCCCTGTCAGCTACCAGTCGGTGCCGACGGCACTCCTGCCGGAAGCCGTCGTCGATGACAACCCGTGGTCGATCGTGCGAATGATCGACGGCGTGGTGACGACTCCGGACGAGGACGAGCGTGCGGCCCTCAACGGAGCGGGATCGGCCACCTCATGAAAGGAGCGCCGATGATGACACGAACTGCGGTCGCCACTCCCACAATCGAATCCGTCAGAGTAGTGCCGGTCGCCGGCAGGGATTCGATGCTGCTCAACCTCTCGGGCGCCCACGGGCCCTACTTCACGCGCAACATCGTCCTCATCGGCGACAGTGATGGCAGGACGGGTCTCGGCGAGGTGCCCGGCGGCGAGAACATCAAGGCCGCCATCGACGATGCGGGGCGGGAGCTTGCTGGCAGGCCGGTGGCTCAGGTCAACCGGATCGTGTCCGAGCTGCACCAGCGGTTCGCGACGGTCGACGCCGGTGGGCGGGGCAACCAGACTTTCGACCTGCGCGTGGGTGTGCACGCCACCGCCGCGATCGAATCGGCTCTGCTCGATCTGCACGGTCAGTTTCTCGGGCTCCCCGTGGCCGACCTCCTGGCCGCCGGACAGCAGCGGGAGGCGGTGCCGATGCTCGGGTACCTGTTTTTCGTCGGCAATCCCGATGACACGGGCCTCGACTATCTGCGTGAATCCGAGGCAGATGGCTGGGATCGTCTGCGCCGCGAGGAGGCACTGACCCCGGATGCGGTGGTCGAACTGGCGAGGGCCGCCTCGGCGAAATACGGGTTCAAGGACTTCAAACTCAAGGGCGGAGTCCTCGCCGGTGAAGCCGAGGTCGAGACGGTCACGGCTCTGGCCGAGGAATTTCCGGATGCGAGAATCACACTTGACCCCAACGGCGGATGGCTGCTCGACGAAGCCATTGAATACGGCAATGCGCTGAACGGGGTCGTCGCCTATGCTGAGGACCCTGTGGGAGCCGAAGGGCGGTTCTCCGGACGCGAGTCCATGGCCGAATTCCGTCGGAAGACAGGGCTGCGCACCGCCACGAACATGATCGCCACGGACTGGCGGGAGATGGCCCACGCGATCAGGTCTGACGCGGTGGACATCCCACTGGCCGACCCGCACTTCTGGACGATGTCCGGCTCGCATCGGGTGTCGCAGATGTGTCACGACTTCGGGCTTACCTGGGGTTCGCATTCGAACAACCACTTCGACATCTCGCTGGCGATGTTCACGCATGTCGGTGCTGCAGCCCCGGGCGAGATCACGGCGCTGGACACTCATTGGATCTGGCAAGACGGTCAGGAGCTGACGACCGATCCGCTGCAGATCGTCGAGGGTGAGATCCGGGTGCCGACGACTCCGGGTCTAGGCGTCGCCCTCGACGATGACCGTCTGGCCGCAGCACATGAGCTCTACGTCGAACACGGCCTGGACTCACGCGACGATTCGGTCGCCATGCAGTACCTCATCCCCGGCTGGACCTTCGACGCGAAGAGGCCCTGTTTAGTCCGCTGATCCCATCCTTTGCTACTTGACGGCGGCCCAGCAACCTTGCGCGAGGTTGCTGGGCCGCCGTCAAGTAGCAATTAGGGGGTGGTGGTGACCACCGTGCGCAGGCCCGCGCTCGGGTCGGTGAACTCGTTCGGCAGATTCGCCAGATTGATCGGACCGCCGAAGATGTCCTCCCAGGGCATCGCCGCTCCGTCGGCGGCGAGGAAGTCCACGGCCTCCGCCAGATGGTGCGGTTCGAAGTTGTGCACCCCGGTGATCGTGCGCCAGCCGCGCACCATCTGCTCGGGGTCGATTGCGACCTCGGGGCCCGGCGACACACTGCCGGCGAGGACCACGGTGCCGCCGGTGCCGAGGGAGCCGATGCAGGATTGCACCCCGGTCTCGGCGCCGGAGAGCTCGAGCGCAACATCGACATCACTGAGCTGCGCCCCCGGTTCGACTGTCCCTGTCGCGCCCGCCCGTTCGGCCAAGCGCCGCCGATCCGAGTTCGGGTCGGCGGCAACGACCTCGGCGGCTCCGTGAGACAGCGCGGCTGCCACCGCGGTCAGTCCGAGCATGCCGATGCCGTTGACGAAGACCCGAAGCCCGCGCAGGTCACCGGCGGCTTCACACATCGCCATGACCGTGGCGACGGCACACCCCGCCGTCGCGGCCACGCCGTCGGGCACAGAATCGGGTACGGGAACGACCGCGACGCCGGCGGGCAGGCGAACATGACTGGCATAGGTCCCCGACAGAGCCCAATCCGAGTCCGCCGACTCATGGCCGACCTTGCGCACCGAGGTGCATTTCGCGCTCAGCCCGCGCAGGCAATTCCGACACTGTCCGCACACCGAGGTGACCGAGAAGACCACGCGAGTGCCGACGGGCACATCCCCGCGCGTCTCCTCGACGATGCCGACGCCCTCGTGGCCGAGGACCGAGGGGCACGCCCCCGATCGGCGCCCGCTGACGGTGTGCCGGTCGGATCCGCACACCGTGGCCGCAGTCAACCTCACCAGGCTCTCTCCGGGGCCGAGCGGCGGTCGGTCGAAAGTGCGGAGTTCGAAATCCGAACCGCCGGTCCACACCTGAGCGAACGGCTGTATACCCAAGCTGCCGCCGTCACCGTGTGACGAGGTGTGCTCACGGGTCGGATCAGCCGCCTCGGCGCCGGTCATCGCCGGATCGGGCGTGGTCGCTTTCACTTCGCGACCACCGCGGCTTCCTGCTCGGCAAGGGCGCCGGGCAGATCGGCCACGGAGTCGAGGACGAGATGCGCCCCCTCTGCCGCGAAGTCCTCGCGCGTGAGGTGCCCGGTGAGCACGCCCACCGCGGTGACCTCTGCCCGCAGCGCCGATTCGACATCCGCCGAGGTGTCCCCGACGCTGACGACGGCAGAGCGGTCGGTGACGTTGAGGGTCTCCATCACCCGATTGATCATTTCGGGTGCCGGACGGCCCGCGGGCACCTCATCGCCGGTGACCGAGACATCGAAGGTCTCACCCTGCTTCCAGCCCATGGTGGTGAGGATGAGGTCGGCGATTTCGCGGGAGAACCCGGTGGTCAGGCCCACCTTGATCCCGCGCTCGCGCAGGGTCGCCAGCGCCTCTTCGATGCCGGGCAGCGGGCGCGGCGGATTCTGCGTGTAGGTCTCGCTCAATTCGGCACGAAACCACTGCCAGCCCCGTTCGTGGACTTCCTCGGTGACCTCGACCCCGCCGAGGCGGAGCAGATTTTCGATCGCCCAGTGCTTCTCCGTGCCCATCCACTTCTGGAACACCTCGTCGGAGTAGGCGGCGCCTTCCCGCTCGGTGGCCTCGCGCAGGACGCGGTAGACCTCGTCGCGTTCGTCGATGGTGGTCCCGGCCATGTCGAAGACGGCAAGTTCGGTCATGATGGTTCTCCTTCTCTTGAGATGATGCCCACGCGTTTCGTGGGCATGGTTCGGTCGATCGGCCCCGTCAACGGACCGCGCCGCGCAGCCACATGGAGAGGGCTTCGACGGCGAGGACGATGGCGACCATGAGGATGAGCACCATGGTCACGACATCGAACTGGTTGACTCGGGAAGCGTTGAGCAGCAGGAATCCGATGCCGCCTGCGCCGACGACGCCGAGCAGTGTGGCCGAACGGATGTTGGTGTCCAGCAGGTACATGATGTGGGCGACGAACGCCGGTGCCGCCTGCCGCAGAGTCGCTGCGAAGAACACCTGTGCCTCGCCCGCCCCGGTGGCCCGCACCGCCTCCTGCACCTGGGTGTCCGTCTCCTCGATGGAATCGGCGATGAGCTTCGACAGCAGGCCGATCGCCCCGATGGACAGGGCCAAGGTGCCCGCGACCTCTCCGAGTCCGGAGATGACGACGAAGATGATCGCGAGGATGAGTTCGGGAATGCCGCGGACGACGACGATGAGAACGCGGAACGCCTGATGGACGACCCGGTTGGCTACGACGTTTCGGGCGGCGAGGACCCCGACCGGGATGGCGATGATCGTGCCGATGAACGTCGCGGCCAGCGAGATCTGGACGGTGACGAGCAGCTGCTGAAGGAGGTTGGCCAGCGTCCCTCCCGTCGACGGCGGGAAGAACAGCGCCAGTGTGCGGGGCAGGTCGATCAGACCTGCGGCCAGAGCCGACCACGAGATGTCCACCCGCCACAGCGCGGCGATCGTGAGGACGATGAGCACCGCCGCCGAGGCGAAACGACGAAATCGTGCCACACTCCAGGGTGGGGTGAGCACGAGGTCGCCCGCGCGCGTCTCACGGCCCCGGTTGAACATCCGATCGACCCAGGTCCCGCCGGTGACCCGGGCGCCGGCCGAGTGCATGAGCGCGGCCCGAATGGCGCCCGAGACGAGTTCGATGACGATGCACAGACCCAACACGATCACCGCCAGCGCCATCCCGCGCTGGTAGTCCAAGGTGCGCAGCGAATCGGCGATGGCCAATCCGATGCCGCCGACACCGACATAGCCGAGCAGCACCGAGGTGCGCAGGTTGATGTCGAAGCGGTGCAGGGCCGTGGCGATGAGCTGCGGCATGAGCGTCTGCGGAATCGCGCTGAGGATCTGCTGGGGCCGGCTGCCGCCGAGTGCTTCGATCGATTCGCGTGGCCCGTCGTCGAGTTCCTCAATGGCATCGGCATAGAGCTTGCCGACCATGCCCACCGAGTGGATGCCCATGGCGATGATGCCCGCAGTCGCCCCGAGGCCGAACATCCGCAGGAAGACGATGGCGAGCACGAGATCGGGGATCGCGCGGGCGAGGACGATGAATGTCCTCGCCGTCCACTGAGAGCCGCGGCCCATCCGCGTGGGCCTGGCCGCAGCCAGAGCCACGGGAACCGAGAGCACGACGGAGAGCAGGGTCGCCAGGAACACGATCGCCAGCGTCTCGACGACGAGCGAGACGGTCTCATCGACGGCGGGGAAGTCGAGCGGGACGATGCGGGAGAAGAATCCGACCGCATTGTCGAAGGACGAGACTATGGTGGCCGGATCGATACCGAGTGACGACACCGACCAGGCACCGGCTCCGGCGAGACCGAGGAGCACGAGACCGGCGGCGATGCTGTTGCCGGCCGGACGGGACCGGCGGGGTTCGGTGACGGCGGGAGCCTCACGGTCGAGGACGAGACTCATCGAAACGCTCCGACCCGGACGGCCGCCTCGGTGCCGGTGGTCGTCGAATCGGTGCCGGAGCCGCCCAGCCCGGACACGCTCGAGTAGATCTGCGAAGCCTCCTCGGTGCTCAGCCCGGTCGTCGCCCGGTCGAGGACGACCTGACCGGTGCGCAGGCCGACGATCCTGTCGGCGAAATCGATGGCCAGCTGCACCTGATGCAGGGAGGCGATGACGGTGAGGTCGTCCTCGGCGGAGATCTGCCGCAGCAGGTCGATGACGTCGCGGGCCGAGACCGGATCGAGGGAGGCGACCGGCTCATCAGCGAGCAGCACCTTCGGGTGCTGCATGAGCGCGCGGGCGATCGCCACCCGCTGCTGCTGGCCGCCGGAGAGCGTATCGGCACGTTGGTAGGCACGGTCGGCCAGACCGACCCGATCGAGTTTTTCGAGGGCCTCCCGGCGGACGGCCTTCGGGTACATCATCAGGGTGATGCGCGGTCCGCGCAGCGATCCGAGAGCCCCGGCGCAGACGTTCTCGAGCACGGACATCGGGCCGACGAGGTTGAAGGACTGGAAGATCACTCCGATGTCGCGGCGGACGGCTCTGAGCCCTGATCTGGTCTGCCGGTCCATGTCCTGGCCGAGGACGCGCACCCGCCCCGAGGTGGGGGTGTGCAGGCCGTTGATGTGGCGCAGCAGGGTGGATTTTCCCGATCCGGAGAGCCCGAGGAGGACGGTGATGCCGCCGTGTCTGAAACCGAGGTTGACGTCGTCGAGGCCGAGGACTCCGCCGCCGAAGTCCTTCGTCACCCGGTCGAGCTGGACGGAGTAGATGGAGTCGATCTCCCTCTGGAGTTCCGGAGTTGTGGGCGCTGTCGAAAGATGGCTCATGGTCGTCCTCCTCAGCCGATGTTCTTGCAGGCGTCGGCCTCGGTGGCCTCGCAGATGTCGCGGATCGAGTCGAAGTCGGCATCAGTGACTTCCTTGTATCCGTAGGTGATCTCCTCGGGCAGAACGCAGTCGTCCTCATCCGAGCAGATGCCGGCGTCGACCATCGCGGGGACGTTCGCCTTCTCACGGAGAATGTCGGTGAGCTGGGCCGCCGTGTCCGCGTCGAGGGCGTCCTTGTTCACGGCGATCGGGTCCTCGGTGATCGGTTCGGATTCCCAGATGCTCTCGAGGCTGCCCTTGTCGACCTGTCCGGATTTCTCCAGCGTCGTGAGCATGGCGTCGTGAGCGAAGGCCACGTCGCAGTCGCCGGAGCTCAGGGTCAAAAGCGAAGCGTCGTGGCCACCGGACATGACGGGTTCGAGATCCTTGTCGAGATCGATGCCTTCGTCCTGCAGCCCCTTCATCGGCACGAGGTAGCCCGAAGTCGAGGCGGCATCGACGAAGCAGGTCTTCTTGCCCTTGAGGTCGCTCAGACTCTTGATGTTCGATCCCTTCTTCACATAGGCCAGCGAAGTGTAAGCCGGGTCCTTGTCGGCATCGTTGGTCGGAGCCGCCGCAGGATCGATGTTGATCCCCGAGTCCTTCGCGATGACGTAGGCGAAGGGCCCGAAGGAGGCGGCATCGATCTGGCCGGCGCGCATACCTTCGATGACGGCGGCATAGTCCGAAGCGTTCTGGAATTCGACGGTCTTGCCGGTCTCCTCCTCGATGAGCTTCGTGATGTTCTCGAACGAGGATTCGAGCGTCGAGGAGGATTCGGCGGGGACTGCGGCGAAGGTGATCGTGTCGTCGTCGCCGAAACCGCTGGAACCGCCGCAGGCGGCGAGCAGGGGGAGGGCGAGGAGGCCGGCCGTGAGACTTCGGGCCGTACGAGAGCGGAGGAAGGGCAGCGTGGCCATGGTGGAGCCTTTCGGGTGCAGGGGGTGGATGAGACGCTGTCGGGCGGTCGTTCGATTCCATCGTGCCCAGTCCAATCCGTGATGTCTATACAACTGATGCTTGTTCACCGGGTGGACATGACAACTTAATGCGTGGTTCGGAAATGCCCGGATAGATCGCGGTGCGGCTCAGATGTCGGCGGAGCCGCCCGAGACGATGAGATCGGCGATGCCGAAGGCCAGAGTCATCCCGATCCCCGAGGCGACGACGGCGACGGTCGTGGAGTCGTCGGGGCGTTCGAGGATGAGGTTGGTCGACGGGCTGTCGGCATACATGCCCAACCAGCGCTGGCGCACCGTGGGTCGGTCGATGCCGAGCATCGCAGTGGCGCGGTCGAGCAGCAGGTCGGCGATCTCCTCGTCGATGAAGGGCTCGGGACTGAGATCGTAGGCGTGAGAATCGCCGATGAGCAGGCCCTGCGGAATGTCGGTGACCATGAGGTTCGCGATGCAGGTGCGCAGCCTGGGTTCCCGCTCGTCGAGTTCGCGCCGCAGCGCCTCGGCGCCGGGCATCGCGGCGAACCCGTCGTAGCGGGCGAGGGAGGTTCCGGTGAGCATTGCGAAGCCCCTGGGAAAGCGGTCCGCATCTTCGATCAGCGACATCACGAGTGAGCAGATGCGGACCTCGTGGGCCTCGGCGATCTCGGGGAACAGGCTGGTCAGCTGGTAGCCGGGGCAGACGACGACCTGTTCGGCGCGGAAGTTCCCGCGGTTAGTTGTCACGGTGCCGTCGGCCACCTCGGTGACGTGGGTGTTCCACGTGAACTCCACGCCCTGCTCGGCCAGCCAGGCGGCGATCTGCGGGGCCGCCTGCCGTGGGTCGACGCGCATGTCCCACGGCAGATGCGCACCGCCGACGGCGTTGAGTCCGGGATTGCGCACCGCCTCGGCGATCTGATCGGGGGTGAGGAGTCGGACCTGATCGGGGCCGCGGTGGGCGGCGAACTCCTCGAGGACGGTGAGTTCGGCCGAGGTCATCGCCGGGATGAAGGTGCCGGTCTCGGCCGCCCAGAGGCCGGTGGCGGCCGCGGCGTCGAGCCATCCCGCGCGTGATTTCTCGGCAAGGGGCTGTGCGGCATCGGACTGGCCGGTGAAGCAGGCGTGGCCGAAGTTCTGGATCGACGAGCCGACGGGGCGGTCGGAGCGATCGATGACGCGGACGGTGCGGCCCTGTCGGTGGGCGAGGAATGCGGTGGCGAGCCCGAGGATTCCCGAGCCTGTGATGATGAGATCTGTTGTCGGCATTCCCTCATGATTGTGCGGCCGTGGCGTAGAATGAAGATATGTATGTACAAGTTTGATGGCTGTTCACCTGAATGTGACATTGCGTCCCTGCCGCGCCATATCGAGTTCACCGAGACAGCGCTGAGCGCAGGTCGCGAAGGAGAGGATCACTCATGACCACCGGCCCGAGGCACCACGCCCGACAGCAGCACGATGAGATTGCGCACTACCTGCGCACGGCGATTCGCGAGGGATCGTTCCAGCCCGGTGATGAACTCCCCTCCGAGGCGGAACTCACGCGCAAGTTCTCCAGTTCGCGCGGTCCGGTGCGGCAGGCGATGTCGGCGCTGCGGGCAGAAGGGCTCATCTCTTCGGGTCGGGGGCGGCGGACGGTCGTGCTCGACAACGTCCTCACTCAGTCCTTCGACGATGTCATCTCGTTCTCTCAGTGGTGCCACGCCTCTGACATCGTTCCGGGGCAGGTCACGCAGCGGGTGGCACGTGAGCCGGCCGAGAAGTCCTTGGCGGCGAGTCTGCGGATCGAAGCCGGCGATCCGATAGTCTCGGTGTTCCGCCTGCGCCTCATGGACGAGGTGCCCGCCATGGTCGAGCGGCTGAATTATCCGCTCGACTTCGGTCGGCATGTCCTGGCTTTCGACACGGATTCGGGATCGATCTACCAGGAGCTCATCGATCAGGGCGTCGACATCAACCGAGCCTCACGCACGATCGATGCGGTCGGGGCGAATGAGGACGATGCGCGGCTCCTCGAGGTGCCCGTGGGCACCCCGCTGCTGCGGGTGCGGCGGCGAGCCTTCACCACCGCCGGGGACGTCATCGAGTCCTCCGACGACCGCTATCTGCCGTGGAAGGCGAGCTTCACGATGAACTCGACCCGCGGAAACCCGAGCTCGATGTCGCTGGTCTCGACCGAGCACACTGCACCTGTCTGAGCGTGGGGGGCCCACCCGGTCAGCCGCGTCTGAGCGCACGGCAGCCACGTGCGGCTCAGTCTGCACTCGAGACCGTTCTCGTGCGGGGTTTGCGCATCCTCTCGAGCGTCCCGACTCGTTCGTGCCGGAAAGCCCTCGCAGCCAGCGGTCCTTCCTTCCTCACACCAGCCACAGCGCCAGCGTCGTCACGGGTACGAGTACGAGAGTCAGGCTCAACCCGAGCATGGCGAACTTCCGCCACGAGATCTCGACGCCCATCGCTGTCAGCCTCTGATGCCACAGCAGGGTGGCAAGCGACCCCCACGGGGTGATGATCGGAGCAAGGTTCACCCCGATGAGCAGAGCGCCGAGCCGCAGAGGAGTGTCCGTGAACGCCGAGAGGCTGAGATAGGCGGGCAGGTTGTTGACGGCGTTCGCGCCGAGGGCACCGATGGCCGCGATCCGCAGCAGGTCGAACAACCCCTCGCCCTGACCGACCGCGGTGTCGAGGGCCGCGACGCAGCCCTGGACATGGATCGCCTCGACGATGACGAACAGGCTCGCCGCGATCCCGACTGTCTGCCAGGGAACGAGGCGGAAGGTGAGCACACTGCGGCGGCGGACGGCGAACACCACGAGGAGCACAAACGCCGCGACACCGGCGACGAGGGCTACCGGGAGCCCGGAGACCAACATCGGCAACAGCACGGCAACGACCACCGCCGCAATGAAGAGTAGGCGCCGGTCGGGAATGGTCGTGGTCTCCGCGAGCTCGTATCGACCCACCAGGCTCCTACGGTGGATGAGGGTGAGCGCGATGACGGTGATGAGCACCGCCACGAGCGCAGGAGCCCAGAATTCGACGAAAAACCCCAGCGGCGTCCCGCCGAGTGCATCGGCGGCCAGCAGATTGGTCAGGTTCGACACCGGCAGGAACAGTGAAGCGGTGTTGGCCAGCCAGACGGTGGCGAGTGCGAACGGGAGCGGAGAGACCCTGACGTGCCGGGCGAGGACGACGATGACCGGGGTGATGAGCACCGCCGTTGTGTCCAAGGACATGAGCGCCGTGCTCAGTGTGATCATGACGAGGACGAAGCCCCACAGCAGCGCTCGCCGCCCCCGTCCCCAGACGGCCAGGCGTTCGGCAACGACCGAGAACACGCCCGCGACACTGGCGAGCTCGGCGACGATCGTCATCGCGATGACGAATACGAGGACGGGCCCAGTCGTCTCGGCGAGTGCGGCGAGGTCGTCGCCCGGCAGGCGTCCGGTGACGACCGTGAGAACCGCGACCGCGATGAGCGCCCACGGCACGATGACGTTCCACCGCAGAGAGGCGAGATTCCACTGGTTTTCGCGCACACCTGCAGAGTACGGCACGAACGCCCCCGCCCCCTGGCCACATCACCTCGGCGATCATAGGGTGGTGTCATGGCGACCTCAGCGAACACTTCAGCACAGAACTCACCGATCCCCACCCTCGACCTCAACGACGGGCGTGCGATCCCGCAGCTCGGCCTCGGCATCTATGCGATGAAGGGCGAAGACGGCGTCGACGCGATCGTGGGCGCCGTCGACACCGTCGGCTACCGTCTGCTCGACACCGCGGTGAACTACGAGAACGAACGCGAAGTCGGCGAGGCGATCGCGAACTGCTCCGTCGCCCGTGAGGACCTCTTCGTCACGTCCAAGATCCCCGGCCGCCACCACGGCTTCGACGAGGCCATCGCCAGCACCGAGGAGTCCCTGGCCAGGCTCGGCCTCGACTACCTCGACCTGCACCTCATCCACTGGCCCAACCCCAGCGTCGGCAAGTACATCGACACCTGGCGCGGTCTCATCGAGCTGCGCGAACGCGGGCTCGTGAAATCGATCGGGGTCTCGAACTTCACCGAGGCGATGCTCACCGAGCTCGTCGACGCCACCGGGGTCACGCCCGCGGTCAACCAGATCGAGCTCCACCCCTATTTCCCGCAAGCCGAGCTCATCGCCTTCCACCGCTCGATCGGCGTGCAGACCGAATCCTGGTCCCCGCTCTACCGTGACCAGGGGCTGTTCGACGAAGCCCCCATCACCGAGGCGGCCGACCACCATGACGTGACCCCGGCCCAGGTCGTCCTGCGCTGGCACATCGAAGTCGGCAGCGTCCCGATCCCGAAGTCGGCGAACCCCGAGCGACAGCGACTCAACGCCGATGTCTTCGACTTCGAACTCACCCCCGCCGAGGTGGACGCGATTTCCGGACTCGAGCGCGGTCGGATGAAGGATCGGGACCCGCTGACGCACGAAGAGATGTGAGGGGCAACGGCGAGACGGTCAGCGTGATGATCTCTGCCTCCGACATCGACCGACTGCCGGCGGCGTGATCAGCCCTCGCCGGTGTAGAGGTCGCCGATGCCCATTCGGCTCGGAGGAGGAAGGCTGATCCGAGCCCGCGCGGCCTCCGTTCCGAAGGCGATGAGGAGGAACGCGACCAAACGGCGGGAGAGTTCGTGCGCGTGGTCGCCCGAGGCCGTCCCGACACCGGAATTGGCCAACATGACCATCGTCAGGTCACTGACCGTGAAATCCGCACGCAGCATCCCCGCCTGCTGTGCACGCTCGACGAGGAGCGAGAGCTCCACTTCGGCCTGCCGTCGTCTCTCACCGATCCTGTCGCCTGCCCCGCGTGTGGAGCGATCGTCTGCCGCGGCGCGGGTCGAGAGGAAGGCGTCGGTGAATCCGCGGTCGTCGATCTGCATGCGGCAGATCTCCTCGAGGAATCGGCGGAAGCCGCGCCAGGGGTCGGGGTCGGCCACCGCCTCTGCGAGCACCGCCTCACAATGGTCGAGCTGCGTGTCGAAGGTTTCCCTGACGAGGCTGCTCCGATCGGGAAACCGTCGGAACACCGTGGCCACACCGACTCCTGCCCGACGGGCGATTGCGCTCATCGGCACGTCGAGTCCCCTCTGCGCGAAGAGTTCTGCCGCCGCGTCGAGGATGCGTCGGCGGTTGAGTGCCGCATCTGAGCGGAGTCGGGTGCTGTCCGTGCCCTCGATCTGAGTCGGTTCGGTCATGACTTTCTCTCACTTCTGCGAAAACGGAATGATGCGACCACTTCGACTCTTAGTCTAAGTGGAAAGCCTCGTCCATTACGGGGCGATCGAGTCACGATCCGGTGCGATGCCGGAGAAGAGAGAAGCAGATGAAGATTCTCATGTTCGGACGCGGAGTGATCGCGACGCAGTACGGCTGGGCCCTGGAGCAGGCCGGCCACGATGTCGACTTCTATGTCCGGCCCGGGCGGATCTCCGACTTCGGCCCGCACGTCGATCTTGAGATCAGGGACGGACGCGAACGTCGGCGCAATCGGCAGGTCAGGCAGCGCTGGGCGATCACGATGCGCGAGGAGCTCGGGCCCGACCACGACTACGATCTCATCATCCTCAGCGTCAATCATGACCAGCTGGCCGGCGCTGTCGAGTTCCTCGCTCCGCGCCTCGGGGATGCGACGGTGCTCGTCTTCAACAACATCTGGGTCGAGCCCATGGAGGCGGTGGCCGGCTTCCCGAAAGATCAGATCGTATGGGGATTCCCCGGTGCCGGCGGCGGGTTCTTCGGCAGCACTCTGCGCGGCGGAATGGTCAGGAATGTCTTCCTCGGGCTCATTGACTCCGAGGAGCCCTCCGCGCGACACAAGGCGGTGCACGGGCTCTTCGAAGGAGCCGGCTTCTCGGTCTCAGAGGTGGCGGACTTCAGGAGCTGGTTGTGGTTCCACTTCATCCTCGACGCTGCCATCATGGTCGGAATCCTCCGTCTGGGCGGCTTCAGAGAATACGCGCGATCGCGGTCGGCCATAAAGGAATCAGTGCTCCAGATTCGCGAGATGACCGCCGTCCTCGAAGCCAAAGGCGGGACTCCGAGGCTTGGGGCGGCCGCCATCCGCCGCTTGCCGGCTGGCCTCATCGCCTTCGGTCTGCAGAAGGTGCTCGGCGGAGACAATGACTACAGCTACCTCATGGAGCAGGTGATCGACAGCGGGCACGGCAGCTATGACATGACGAGCATCTATCCGCGCGAAGTGCTTGCGGACGCGAGGCGTCTCGGGGTGAGCGTTCCCCGCGTGGAGGCGCTGGAGTCGGTATTCAGATGACAGCAACGAGGATGCCCGGCCCTCTCGTGCGGGCGGGCGGAGGCCCCTCACGCCCTGGCGGCTCAGCTCGGTGAGAACGAACCGATGAGTTCGTTGACGCCGAGGATGAGGAAGATCGCGGCGATCACTCCGAGGATGATGTTGAGCACCCAGCCGTTGCGCCACTGTGTCGGCATGTGCCGGCCGTTGAGGAGGAAGAGGAGCGTGATGGCCAGGAAGGGCATGAACAGGGAGCCGAGCACGCCATAGGCGATGATGATGGTCACCGGTTTGCCGAGCAGGAGGAGCAGCATCGGTGGGAAGGTGAGCCAGAGGACGTAGAATTTGTAGTACTTTCCGCCGGAGCGGCGGTCCGGGTGATCCTCGGGCTTCTTGCGCAGCTGGCCCCAGAAATCGGCGAACATGATGGAGACGCCGTTCCACACGCCGAGGACGGAGGAGAACGACGCCGCCCAGAACCCGACGAGGAAGAGGTTGCCGACGAAGGCACCGTACCGGTCGGCGAGGACGCCGGAGAGTTCGACGAGCCCCTCATCGCCGGATTCGATGGCGATGTTCGCCGAATACAGCAGCTCGGCGCCGATGATGAGCATCGCGATGACGAAGACGCCGGAGATGACATAGGCGACAGAGTTGTCGATGCGCATCACCCGCATCCACTTCGGCTGATACCACCCCTTCTCCTTGAGCCAATAACCGTAGGCGGCGAGGGTGATCGTGCCGCCGACCCCGCCGGCGATGCTCAGGGTGTTGATGAGACCGCCCTCGGGGATGAGCGGAATGAGGCCCTTGACGGCGTCGAGGAGATTCGGCGCGGCGAACGCGGCCGATCCCACCACAGTGAGGAACATCAGCCCGACGAAGACGGCGACGAGCTTCTCCAGCGTGTGGTACTTGCCGAGCCAGACGAGGCCTGCGCCGACGAGTCCGGAGAAGATCGCGTAGGCGATGAACGGGATCTGCGGGAAGGCGGCGTAGATCGGCAGGGCGGAGGCCGACATCGCGGTGGCCCCGTAGACGAATCCCCAGATGAGGATGTAGGGGCCGAAGTAGATCGACGTCCATACGCCGAGTCTGCGCCAGCCTTCGAAGATCGAATGCCCCGTCGCCAGCGACCACCGTCCGGCACCCTCGACGAGGAAGATCTTGATGACCACACCAGCGATGACCGCCCAGAGCAGGGCGTAGCCGAATTTCGATCCGGCGACGAGGGTGGCGACCAGGTCTCCCGCGCCGATGCCGGTGGCGGCGACGACGAGTCCGGGGCCCAGGAGCTTCCAGCGGGGAGGGGCCTCGTTCGCCGCGGTGCCCTCAGCGGGGGATTCGTTCGAGCGGTCGTTCGGGATCTGATCGTCGTCCATGAGACTCATCCTCGAGGTCTGTGATCACAGTCACGGTCTGATGCCGACTACTCTACATGGGAGTCCTGCGGCTCGGGCGCCTGAATCTCTGCGCCCGGCAGCTCGATGAGGTTCTCTGTGATCCCGGACAGGAACGCGCGGCCGAGCGTCGTCAGCGAGAGTTCTTTGCGCTTGGCTCCGGTCCGTGGGGCGCTGGTGTCGGTGCTGACCAGGAGCCCAGAGTCCTGGAGCCGTTTGATCGTGCGATAGAGGCCGCGTTCCGTGATCTGCCAGCCTGTTCTCCGGGTGAGTTCGGTGAGGATCGTGGTGATCCCGGTCGGCTGATGGCGTGCGACGAGGTGGAGGACGACGGGGGTGAGCATCGACTTCTTGTAGGTTTCGACCCAGGAATCGATCCGATCGGACAGCCATTCCTGCTCCTCTGTGGGGCGTTCCTCGCCGAGGCGGTCTTCGCCGAGGCGGTCCCCGGGGGTCTCGGCCGCGTGCTCCGTCGCGGCCTCCTTCCTGCTTGGGCTCATCACGCTCAGTCTTCCCAGCCACGTCCGAGGACGGTGCCGATGAGATGGATGAGCAGACCGAGGCCCCACAGTGCGCTCATGACGAGGGTGGCGCCGAACCATGAGCCGCCGAGGAGGGCGGCGCCGATCGCACCGCTCGGGCCCTCTCCGGAGCCCAGGGTGATGACTCGGATGACCAGATGGAGAGTGAACGACGTCGTCACAGTCACATAGGCGAGGGTGTGGGCGATGACGACTCCGAAGCGCACGCGTCGCAGCTGCTTCCGGTTCCGGCGCAGCCACACGACGATGCCGAGAGCGACGACCGCCGTGAGCGCCCCGGCCAGGACTGTGACCCGTCCGCCGGTGACGGCGATGACGACGTGGACGACGGCCATCGCGATGATGAGCCCGAGGGCATAGGGGAGGAGCAGAGAGCGCGAATTCACGGACGGTGTCTTCTGCGGGGTGTCAGACATAAAGGTACTGTACCAATGGTTCAATGCCGTAATCAAGAGCCACCCGCACCAAGGCGGAGCGGAGGAACCCTCGGACGCGGACGAAGCACCGCCTCGGTGAGGGCGGCTGTGTGAGAATGGTCGGGTGAATATGGGGGCCAGGCATCGGCGTGCTCTGCGGGGCAGCGCCGCCGCGACGGCGGCGACCTTCGTCGCTCTGGCTTCGCACATCCTCGGTGGGGGAGGCTTTCCGACGGCCATGGGCGTCATCGTGCCGCTGGCGCTGTCGAGTCTCGTCTGCGTTCTGCTCGCCGGGCATCGGCTGTCGCTGGTGCGGCTGACGATCTCGGTCGGGATCAGCCAGGCGATCTTCCACTTCCTCTTCTCCGTGTTCGCGCACACCACTTCGGCATCGGGCGGTCTCCAGGCCCTCCTCGGTGCGCATGGCCACACCGGGTCGACTCAGACGGCTCATCATGCGGCAGTGCAGATGGGCCATGATTCTGCGGCGATGCCGACCATGGACGGGGCTGTGACCATGGCCCCCGAAATGCATGCGCACGCCGGCCCGGGGATGCTCCTGGCCCACGTCGCAGCGGGGATCGTGACGGTCGCGATGATCTACTGGGCCGAGCGTCTTCCGGTCATGCTCTGCGAATTCGCTCGCCTCATCATCCGGGCGGTCATCCCGCGGCTGATCCTCCCGCGGACACCCATCGACGGGCCGAGAACGCCGGTCAACGCCGCCCCCGTGATTCCGCGAACCCTCGGTGTTCTCCGGTCGCCGGTGCTGCGGCGCGGGCCCCCGCAGGCTGCTTTCTGACACTCATCACACCCGCACATCGGCTCCAGCGAGCCGGTGCGGTCTCTGCTGACCACTTCTGACAGAAAGCATCATCATGACACCACCGTCATCAACCGTGCCCGAAAATTCGGGCGACCGTCCGACCGCCCGGCGCCCCGTTCAAGCAGACCGGCGGCCAGCGGGTCGCCACCCCGAACAAGCAGATAGGCAGCCCGCCCGGCCGAGCGCGTGGTTCGGTCCGCTCCTGCGCCGCCTCCACTTCTATGCGGGAATCCTCGTCGGTCCGTTCATCCTCATCGCCGCGCTCAGCGGGGCGCTCTATGCGATCAGTCCGACGCTGGAGAAGGTGGTCTACGCCGAACAGCTCAGCGTCCCGCCGACCGATGACCCGCTTCCCCTGGCCGCACAGGTCGAAGTGGCGAACGCCGTGATCGGCGGTGAGGCGACGCCGTCGGCCGTCCGACCGGGGCCCGAGCCCGGAGACACCACTCGAGTGATGTACTCCGACCCGAGCCTGGGCGAGAGCGAATCCCGCGCGATCTTCATCGACCCCGCCACCGCCGAGGTGACAGGTGACCTCACCGTCTACGGAACCTCGGGTGCCCTGCCGCTGCGGACCTGGATCGATCAGCTGCACCGCAGTCTCCACCTCGGCGATTTCGGGCGTCTCTACAGCGAACTCGCCGCCTCGTGGCTGGGAATCGTCGCGGCCGCCGGCCTGGTCCTGTGGATCATCCGGGCCCGGAAGACGCGCCGAGCCGCCGCGATGCTGCGACCGAGCAGGAAGCACACTGGGCTGCGACGCACCTTCTCCTGGCACGCCTCGGTGGGGGTGTGGGCGGCCCTCGGTATGCTGTTCCTCTCCGCCACCGGCATCACATGGTCCCAGCTGGGAGGGGAGAACGTGACGAAGCTGCGGGCGGCCCTGAGCTGGGAGACCCCCGCGATCTCCACGGAGCTCGGTCAAGGGTCCTCGCCCGCGGACGAGCATGCCCACCACCACGGTGACGGTGCATCCTTTGCGGGAACTTCCGGAACGTCCGCCGGGACGCCCGGCACGTCCCCCGAGGCGACCGACCCCGGCATCGACCCGAGCAGCATCGACCCGGCCGACTTCGACATGATGCTGTCGATGGCTGAGCAGGTCAACGTCAACACCGGACTCGTCGAGATCCTGCCGCCGGCCGATGAGCACTCGGCCTGGGTCGTCCAGGAGATCCAGCACAGCTTCCCCAGCGAGGTCGACGCCGTCGCCTTCGACCCGCACACGATGGAGGTCACCGACCGCGTCGACTTCGCCGACTACGGGGTGGCGGCCAAGCTCGCCCGCTGGGGCATCGACGTGCACATGGGGTCGATGTTCGGACTCGCGAACCAGATCGTGCTCTTCGTCCTGGCGATCGGCATCGCCGCGATGGTCGTGTGGGGATATGTCATGTGGTGGCAGCGTCGGCCGAGGCGGGGCCCGGTGACGGGGTTCGGAATCGTCCCTGCCCGGGGCGCTCTGGCCGGGGCACCGTGGTGGGGAGTTGCAGCCGTGGCGCTCGCCGCGATCGGCATCGGCGTGCTGCTGCCATTGGTGGGGCTGAGTCTCCTCGTGTTCCTCGGTGCCGATGTGCTGCTGGGGAGGAGGGAGCGGCGCGGGCTCAGTCGAATCGCACCGAGTCCCGCGCCGCCGTGTCGACCCTGAGCTCGAAGACATCGGGACGCGAATAGTGGCCCACGGGGTCGAAATCGAGATGTGACCGGGTCTTAGTGTCGGGGTCGATCTCGGCGTAGAG
The DNA here is from genome assembly GCF_051351055.1 of Brevibacterium sp. FAM 27836. Taxonomy (NCBI): domain Bacteria; kingdom Bacillati; phylum Actinomycetota; class Actinomycetes; order Micrococcales; family Brevibacteriaceae; genus Brevibacterium; species Brevibacterium sp. FAM 27836. The sequence goes on along the minus strand of NZ_CP195711.1, from coordinate 1,564,638 downwards.
GATCGCCTCTTCGTCGTAGATCGGCCCCGCGAGCACCTCGCCGGTGGGTGCGACGATGATGCTTCCTCCGCGGATTGCGGTCTCGCCGTAGGGCAGGTCCTCATCGAACGGGTGGTCATCGGGGAAGTCGCTCTTCGTGATGAACTGGCATGCAGAGAGCACATGGACCCGCCCCTCCAGGGCAATGTGGGTCATGGACGAGGACCACGTCGGTCGGTCGTCGACGGTCGGCGCACAGTAGAGTTCGACGCCCTTGGCGTACATCGTCTGTCGGAGCAGCGGCATGTAGTTCTCCCAGCAGATGACCGTGCCGACCCTGCCCACTGGAGTGTCCATGGTGTCGAGGGTCGACCCGTCGCCGAAGCCCCAGATGACACGCTCGGTGCCGGTGGGCATGAGCTTGCGATGGGCGCCGACGATACCGTGCTCGGGATCGATCATCAGCGCAGTGCAGTAGAGCGTGTTCCCGGATTCTTCGATGATGCCGATGACGGTGAAGATCCCATGCTCTCGGGCGGCCTCGCCGAGGCGGGTGACCTCGGGGCCGTCGACGCTGACCGCACCGTCGAAGTACCGCTGGAACTCATGCCGCCCGCGGGCGGTGCGCATCCCCACCGGGGCACCGAAGGTGCTGCCCTTCGGATAGCCGCCGATGAACGCTTCAGGAAAGACCGCCAGTTCCGCACCGTTGTTCGCAGCCTCAGCCATGAGCCCGATCGCCTTATCGATCGATGCCTCGGCATCGAAGGGAATGGAACCGGCCTGGACGACTGCAACACTGTTCATGGGGACTGACCTTCCTCGCTCGTGGACCACGTGTGCCTTCACTCTTCGCTCTCAGCATCGCCAGGTCAAGAGGATGCAGCTCGTGATCAGGGTGGAGCGCACGCGCCTGATGAGTGCGTGCGCTCCACATCGCAGTCCGGCTCAGGGCCGCTGAGAGAGCTCACCCCCAGTGCGACAACGACCTCTGTCGCATGCTCTCGCGGAACTGGCCTGTCGACTTCTCGAGCAGTTCCCCGGTTCCCCAGTCGAGGACGACCCCGTACTGGCGAACGACGTCGTGGACGGTGATGTCACCTTCTCGGTAACGGCGGGCGACCTCGGCTGGATCTGCATCGATCCATGCGACGCGTTCGGCGCGGATCCGTGTACGTTCTGCTCTGGTCGCAGCCTCGTCGATCTTGTACTCGTCGAGCTCAGCATCGATCTCGTTGATGACGACTCCGTAGTCCTTGGCTGCGCGGTCCATGGAGACATACCCATCGATGACGTCTTCGAGGACCTCCGCCGTGGTGCGTTCGAGCGGATCTCCGAAACCGCCGCCTCCGGCGCTCGGACGTTCGAAGGTGTCGCCTGGGCTGATGGAGACGTTCGAGAACGTCGCGCCCAGGTAGGTTGAGCCCCCGGAAGACGGGTTGAGCCAGACACCGTGTGGGATCGACGGCAGTCCGCCGTTGATGCCCCAAGTCGTCGAGCGGCCGCGATCGCAGCAGTAGCTCATCACAGCCCCTGATGCGTCGGTGAGTATGCCGCCTTTATTGACCCCGCAGCCTCCGCGGAAGCGGCCCGGACCACCAGAGTCGGTATTGATCGAGTGCTGGGTAGTGATGACGGGCGTGAGACGCTCCTGTCCTTCGACCGGCTGCACGGCGAGACCGGTGCCGAAGACGGGGGAGGTCGCCGATGATCCATCCTTCGTGGACCGGCCGCCCCAACCTCCGGCCATCCAGTCGTACCACATGAAGTAGCTGCTCGATTTGGTACGACTGTCATGCCCGCCGACCAGCAGATACTCGAGGTTGAACGCACAGGCCATCGCCCTCTCCGGCATGATGTGCGACCAGAGCTCGAAGATCGCATTCATCACCTTCTCGTACGGACCGGAGCAGAATCCCGTGACCGCGTGGGGCCAGCCGGCGTTGACGACGGTGCCTTCCTCACCGATATCCGCTGTGACAGCCTCATAGAAGCCGGAATTCAGTGGGACTTCGGGGAAGAATGTCTTCGTGCCCGCGTAGATGGCGGAGAATGTTGTGCCGTAACCGGAGTTGAGGAAGGTGGAGACCGCCTCGGCAGCACCGGTGAGGTCGTAATGGATGCCCGAGCCGTCCAGCGTGAGTTTGACGCGGATCGGAGCCAGCCCTTCGCCCTTGGCGGGATCTCCGTCGAGGAAGTCGACGGTCTCCCATTCGCCCCGCGGAAGATCTCCGAGGCTGGCTAGCACTGTTCGGCAGACGTAGTCCTGAGTCTCCTGCATCGCATCGAGCACAGTCCCTTTCGAGTACTTGTCGACGAGGCGGAGAACCTCGCGTTCGCACACTGCGGTCGCTTCGGCCTGAGCATTGAGATCGCCAAGCGCCTGATCCGGTGCTCTGGTGTTCGAGACGAGAAGCTGTGCGACATCATGGAGGAAACGGCCCTTGTGCCAAACTCTCAGGGGAGTGATGCGCAGCCCCTCCCCGAAGTGCTCACTGGCGGAGACGTCGAAGGAACCAGGGACAGAGCCTCCGATGTCGGCCCAGTGCCCTTTGTTCTGAGCAAAGCCGATGATTTCATCTTCTGCGAAGATCGGACGGATGAAGCTGACATCGTTGAAATGCGTGCCGCCTCGATAGGGATCGTTGATGAGGAAGACATCTCCGGGATTGATGTCCTCACCGAACTCGTCCATCACGGCCTTGCACTGGAAATGGAGCGTGCCGACGTGCACCGCGATATCCGCGCTTCCCTGCATGACCGTGTTGCCGAACTTATCGCACAGCGCAGACGAGAAGTCGCGGGAATAGATGACGAACGAATAGCAGGTTCGCAGAATCTGCTCACTCATGAGGTCGACGCTGGTGGCGAAGGCGTTCTTGAGTACTTCGAATGTCACCGGATCGAGGGTGGTCGTCGGTGTTGTCGATGTTGTGGTGGTCATTGCTGTCTCCTCACAGAGCGTTCTGCGTCGAGTCCTCGGCGGCAGAAGCCGGGACATTCTCGTACGGCTCGGTTGTCAGTGCGATGCGAATGTTGAACCACTCGTCGATCACAGCCGAAGAGTTCGGTGGGATCACAGTGGTCGAATCGATTTGATTGAGGATCGCCGGGCCGATGAATGCGGCCCCGGACGGCAGGTTCTCTCGCTGATACACCGGAGTAGGCACCCACTGCCCGTCGAAGAAGACGTCCCGGACCTCGATCGGCTCTCCGGGCTCGCCGTTGCCGACAGGCGAAGGTTTGAAACTGGGTTTCGGTGTCCTGCCGAGAGCCTTGAGATGCAGCTGGTAGATCTCAACCGGAGTCTCGTCCTGCCGGAAGGCATACTGCTTCTCATGCTCCTCGTGGAAGAGCTGCACGGCCTGCCGAAGAGCATCAGGGTCGGTGCCCATCTTGACCTGCAGAGACCGCCACTGGCCCTGGTAGCGCATTGAGATGCCACGTTCGAACACTGCATCTTCATCCGCGACCTTCTCATGCCGCAATCTGTCGCGGCCTTCGAGCTCGAGCTCCTTGAAGTGCTGCTCGACGACCTCGGCATCGGCGGAGTCAGCAGCCCCGGTGAACATCTGGGAGAGATCGTGCTGGATGTCGACGAGGAGACAGCCCAGCGCGGAGGTGACTCCGGGGCTCGGCGGCACGACGACGGAGGGGATATTGAGCTCTCGCGCTACGTCCGCACCATGCAGCGCCCCGGCGCCACCGAAGGCGATGAGGGCGAAGTCACGAGGATCGAGCCCACGCCGAATCGAGACGAGCCGGACAGCGTCGGCCATGTTCGCATTGGCGACCTTGATGATGGAATCTGCTGCAGTGTCGACATCGAGCCCGAGAGGACTGGCGATCTTCTCCTCGATGACCGTCTTGGCGCTAGCCCGGTCCAAGGTCATCTCGCCGTCGGCTAGATCGGTGCCCAGCCTGTTGAGCCAAAGGTTCGCATCAGTGTTCGTCGGTTCCGCACCACCGCGTCGATAGCAGGCCGGGCCCGGATCGGCTCCTGCCGATTGAGGCCCGTTGCGAAGTGAGCCGGCGATGTCGATATGCGCCAGAGAACCGCCGCCTGCGCCGATGGTGAGCACCTCGATGCTCGGGAAGACGATGGGGTGGCCGTATTCGACCTCCCATTCATTGGTTTCGCGCAGCTCGCCGTCAGCAATGAGCGAGATGTCGGTGGAAGTCCCACCCATGTCGAGTCCGACGGCATTTGCGTGGCCGCACTGCTCGGCCACGTGCTGAGCAGCGATGGCACCGGCCGCGATTCCCGAGGCAGCGAGTCGGACGGGAAAGCGTTTGACCACTTCTGATGTCATCGATCCTCCGCCGGAGTGGAGGAGCAGAAGCTCGCCAGTATAGCCGTCTCGAGTGAGACTGCTGTCGAGCTCTTCGACATACCCCGAGACCAGGGGGCCGAGAACCGCGTTTGCCACAGTGGTGTTGAAGCGGTTGTGTTCGAAGATCTCTGGCAGAACTTCGGCAGAGGTCGAGACGCTTGCCTCGGGGAGCTCCTCTGCGAGGATCTCGCGCATGCGGATCTCATGAGAGGCATTCGCGTAGGAGTTGATGAAGCAGACCGCTACGGTGTCGACGCCGCGCTTCTTCAGCAGCCGCGCGACTCTGCGCGCTTCGTCTTCGTCAAGAGCTGAGATCACATTGCCTGCGTAGTCGATTCGCTCAGGAACCTCGAATCGGTCGCGACGGCGGATATAGGGACCGGAGACATCCGAATAGGCGTCCCACAAGTCGTCTTTGGTGCCGTCTCTGATCTCGATGACGTCGCGGAATCCTTTGCTCGTAACCATCGCAGATTTGGGAAATCTACGAGTGATCAGGGCATTGGTCGCCACGGTGGTTCCGTGAGAGAAGAGTTCGACTCGGCTGAGATCGATGTTCGCTCTCTTTACGCCGTTGAGCACAGCTTCCATGGGATTGTCTGGAGTAGACGGGACCTTCGTCACCCGCATTCTCTGGGCGGATTCGTCGAAAATGCAGATATCGGTGAATGTGCCGCCGACGTCAACGGCGACTCTCAGATCGGCCACGGGAATCTCCTTCGATTGTTGTGTGCCCCCTAGCTTGGATGGGATGGACAGGCTGGTCAATGGAGCAGGTGAAGGAAAAATGCGCTAGCTTTGTGGAAATTACAACGCTCGTGCGTCGATGCTGGTGATGATTGGGGAAGCGATTGAGAGCGCGCAATGACGAACAGTCGAGGGAGCGAATCTTCGATGAGCTGCTGAGTTCGCTGAATTCTGCTGACCCGCTCGAATCGGTGTTGTCCCGGGTTGCGAGGATCTGCAGCGGGGCAGGACTGGCTGTCAACGAATTGGGCGAGGTCATCCGAGCTGTTGGATCGGCCCCGAGCCATCTCATCTCTCAGTGGGTACGCGATGACGTGATGTCTGGTGAGGCAACTTCGCCGGGGGAGATCGAGATCGTCCACGGGAAGATCGGCAGATGGCTGGTCGGTGCTCGCATAGTGCGATTGCGCGGTCGTGATCACGCTATCGTCGTCGCAGTGCATGAGGACGCTGAGGCAGTCGGCCGAGCAAAATCGGACTATTCCGAAGCTGATCTCGTGCTCGATACGGTTTCGAAGCTCCTGCGAGCATTCGAAGGATTCGAGTCGTTCACGATCAGCAATCGCAAAGAGGAATCGGCTCGACTGCTGAGAGATCTTGAGGCAGGAGTCTCTCCTGGTCGCGAATCCGTGATGTGGCGCGCGCTGGAAGATTTCGGATTCGTCAGCCACGAGCCGATCAGGGCTGTCAGAATTCGAACCGATGTGGAAGAGCCGGGCGGACGACGGAGAGCACCGTCGCCGGGAAAGGGCATGATCGTCAAAGACTCAGGTTATGTCAGTTCGGTGATCGAACATACGGCATTGTGCTTGACTGACTTCGACATTGTGGAGCAGTTCGATTCCGACAGCCTGATCGGAGTCGGCATCTCCGGGCCCTTCACTGCACTCAGCCAAGTGCCGGAGATGCTGCAGACCGCTGACGTTGCTCTGGCCTCCGTGCGAGACTCGAAGTTCATCTTCGTCGACGAGATGCGTCCGATCGAATGGGCGGCGGCTCGGATGAACTCGCGATTCGACCGGCGACTCGTCGAGCGCTTCCTACAGCCGATCTCAGAGAGCAGCGAGGCGTGGGCGACCGTGACGACATATATACGATGCGGTGCAGTCATTGCCGAAGCGGCGAAGCAGCTCCAGGTACACGAAAACACGGTCCGATACCGACTGAGCCAGATCGAGAAGTCACTCGGCGCCAGACTGAGCGACCCGAGGACCATCGCCGAGGTGGTCCTTGCGCTCCGCTGCCGGGAGGCGGACGACGCCGTGCCGACAGACTCTCCGCGGCGATCTGGTGCCGTACGCTGAGACCATGCCCCGCCACCTGCTGACTTCGACCCCACCGGACCCCGCCCCCCGCCGAGGCGGCCCCATCGGTGACGACGCAAATGGCGCGGTCAGGGCTGCTGCCCCCGAAGGCGCGCGCAACCGCCGTCCCGTCCGCGGGCGCAGGCCCCTCATCGTCCTCTTCGCAGCGCTGCTCGTCGTCTGGGTCGGCGTCGCCGGAATCGGGGGACCGTACTTCGGCAAGATCTCCGAGGTGGCGACGAACGACCGCTCCACATTCCTGCCCGAATCGGCCGAGTCGACTCAGGCACAGGCGATCATCGACGATTTCAGCGATGATGATGCCGTTCCTGCGATCGTCGTCCTGGAGAACAGCAGCGGAGTCAGCGACGATGACTCGGCAGCGCTGAAGGATCTGGCGACGCAGCTCGATGATGAGGGTCTGCTCGCCGCCGAGGCCTCACCGGTCATCCCGTCAGAGGACGGAGATGTGCTCGAACTCATCCTTCCCGTCTCCTCGGACACGACTGCCGACGATGTCGAAGACATCCGCGCCGCCATCAGCGACACCATGGCCACAGGTGACAGTGGCAGCAGCGTCTCCGTCCATGTCACCGGGCCGGCCGGTTTTGCGGCTGACCTCTCCGAAGCCTTCGCCGGCATCGACGGCATCCTCCTGATCGTCGCGCTCATCGCCGTCTTCGTCATCCTCATCATCGTCTACCGTTCACCGCTGCTACCGGTGATCGTCCTCTTCACCTCGGTGGCGGCACTGTCGGCCTCGATCTTCGTCATCTGGCACCTCGCCGATGCCGGCATCCTCCTCGTCAACGGCCAGGTCCAAGGGATCCTGTTCATCCTCGTCGTCGGCGCCACCACCGACTACTCCCTCCTCGTCGTCTCCCGCTTCCGCGACGTGCTCCTGACCGAACGCGACAGACTCAGAGCCGGATTGGCGGCGCTCAAGGGCGTGCTCGAGCCGATCGCGGCTTCGGGCGGGACCGTCATCGCCGGCCTTCTCGTCCTGCTCCTGACCGACCTGGCCTCGACGCGGGCGCTCGGTCCCGTGGCGGCGATCGGCATCCTCGTGGCGATGTGCGCGGCACTGACCTTCCTGCCCGCCGCCCTGATCATCATCGGCCGGGCCGTCTTCTGGCCGTTCCTGCCGAAGGTAGGCCCGGCCAGCGCTGGCGCGAAGCCCGGTCTGTGGTCACGCATCGCCGAGGTGGTCGCCAAGCGTCCGCGCGTGATCTGGATCGGTCTCGTCATTCTCCTCGCCCTGCCCCTGGTCGCCTTCCCGCAGTTCAAGGCCTCCGGTGTGGCGCAGAGCGACTTCGTCCTCGGCGAATCCGAGGCCCGCGACGGCCAGAACGTCCTCGCCGAACATTTCCCCGGCGGTTCCGGTTCGCCGACTCAGATCGTCGTGGCCGAAGACCAGCTCGAGGACGCCGCGCAGGCCGTCGGCCGCCTCGGCGGGGTCGAATCGATGACCGTCGTCGCCAACGACGCCCCGAGCGGGACCGTCGCCATCGACGACGAAGGCACTCTCCAGGCTCCCCAGGGCGGGGGAGGACCGGACGCGGCCGAGGCGCCGCAGTCGTCCCCACCGGCACCCACCGAGGTGGACGGGCAAGTTCTGCTCGAGGTCACGCTCACCGATGCGGCCGACTCGCTCGCCGCCGAGGACACCGTCACCTCGATCCGCGACGCCGTCCATGACGTCGACGCCGACGCCCTCGTGGGAGGGGAGACGGCCGTCGACCTCGACACGAACACCACCGCCGAGGCGGACCGGGCGCTGGCGATCCCGCTCATCCTGCTCGTCATCACCGTCATCCTCATCCTGCTGCTGAGGTCCCTGCTGGCCCCGCTGCTGCTGGTGGCGCTGACGGTGCTGTCCTTCGGCACGGCACTCGGCGTCTCTGCGCTGGTCTTCAACCACCTCATCGGCTTCGACGGCGCCGACCCTTCGGTGCCGCTCTACGCGTTCGTGTTCCTCGTGGCGCTGGGCATCGACTACAACATCTTCCTCATGTCCCGGGTGCGGGAGGAATCCCTGCGGTTCGGCACTCGCAAGGGCGTGCTCTCCGGACTCGTGGCGACCGGTGGGGTCATCACCTCGGCGGGGATCGTGCTTGCCGCGACGTTCGCAGCCCTTGCCGTCATCCCGGTGATGTTCCTCTTCCAGCTCGCCTTCATCGTCACCTTCGGTGTCCTCCTCGACGCGATCCTCGTGAGGTCACTGGTTGTTCCGGCACTCGTCCACGACATCGGCCGCAATGTCTGGTGGCCGTGGAGGAAGCGGATCCCGCTGGACTGAAGGTCGACCCCGACTGTCGGCGGCAGCGCGGATGTCGGCGCGAATGCCAGCGCAGATGTCAGAGGCGGGGAAGGCAGGCGGCAATACGGATACCCCCGGTCAGAGAGATCGGAGTCGTTGAGAGACTCGGTTCAAACTCGGTTGCCGGGGGTACGGTGGGGATATTCCGGGTACTGCCGTCGAGGGGTGGTCGACGAGCCCCGCGGAGGGGCTGGAATACCATTGAACTACGCTTTTGTTGACGTTGCAACAAAAGTGTGACACGACACGTCGAAGGTTGGCGAGCACATGGATAAGACGACTCCGGTGAGCAGCATGATCAGGGCGAACGGTCCGATCAAGATCGCGGCATGGCGTCTGATGATGGAAAAGCATCAGGACTTCATGACGCGGTTCGAGCACGAGTTCCGGACTCGGCACGGTCTGAGCGCCAATGAGTTCGACGTCCTCATCAATGCCCGACCCGCGCGCAGTGTCCGGCAGCGCGATCTGCTGCGCAGCCTGGTGATCAGTCGCAGTGCGCTCAGCCGGCTGCTCGGCAAACTCGAGGACCGGGGACTCGTCAGGCAGGAAGCCGATCCGGACGATCAGCGCGGCATACTCGTGTCCCTCACCGAGGCGGGCGCCGAGCTCTGCGACGAAGCGGCAGAGACGAATGCCGAAATCATCCTCGCCGCCTTCGCCGGCATCTCCGACACCGAGGCGGACGAGATCTTCGAGCTCGTCTCCAAAGTCTGCCCGGGCGACTAGGAGACACGCCCGCGCCCACGTCCTCGGCGACTAGGGGACACACCCGTGCCCACGTACTCGGAAGAGGGTTACGATGAGGCCATGAGCAACGTGGAGACCCGTCCGCAACAGGTTGTCTGCAAGGCCGGCGGCCTGCCCGGCCCCGCGTGTGACCAGCAGGGACGTTCCCCAGTCGAGATCATCACCTCCCGCGACGTGCCGCTGGGCGGGCCGCGGGCGATGACCGTGCGCCGGACTCTGCCGCAGCGTCAGCGCTCCCTCATCGGCCCCTGGTGCTTCGTCGACCATTACGGCCCGGCCGATGTTTCGGTCACCGGCGGCATGGATGTCGCACCGCACCCGCACACCGGTCTGCAGACCGTGAGCTGGCTGTTCGAAGGCGCCATCGAGCACATCGATTCCGGCGGCAACGTCGGCCTCGTCCTGCCTGGCGAGGTCAACCTCATGACCGCTGGGGCCGGAATCTGCCATTCGGAGGTTTCGACCGACGAGACGACGATCCTCCATGGAGTGCAGCTGTGGCTCGCTCTGCCCGAGTCCTCGCGTCACCAGCCGGAACGCGAGTTCGAGCATTACGAACCCGAACCGGTGGCCTTCGACGGCGGTGAGATGCTCGTCTTCCTCGGCAGCCTGTGGGGAACTGCTTCGCCGGTGCACACGCATTCGCCGCTGCTCGGTGCCGAGATCCGCCTCGATGCCGGGGCGAGCATCGATCTGCCCGTCGATCCGGGCTTCGAACACGGTCTCCTCGTCGACTCCGGGGACATCGCCTTAGAGAATGTCGACCTGCCGACCGCCGCGATCGGCTACACGGGCCTCGGCGTCGATGAGCTGCGCATCGCCAACCGCAGCGACGAGCCCGCCCGGCTCCTCCTCATTGGCGGCGAACCGTTCACCGAGGAGATCGTCATGTGGTGGAACTTTGTGGGCCGCACTCATGAGGAGATCGCCGCATACCGTGAGGAGTGGCAGGCCGAGGGCGACCGCTTCGGCACGGTGGAAGGCTACGTCGGCAAGGGCGGGCCTGGTCGGAACGCCGAAGGCATGGGGCGACTGCCCGCCCCGACGCTGCCCGCAGTGACGATCAAAGCACGGAGGAACCCACCGCCCCGGGTCCAGGGCGGGCCCGAGGAATGATCGCCGGGGAATAAGTCCGCACCGAGATCTGTCCTACACGGTGAAAGCCGTGTCCGCATCAGCATCCTAAGGAGCTCTCACCATGTCGAATTCATTCCAGGACAAGACCGGCGCCGAGGTGGCCGTCACCTTCAATGAGACTGGCCGGTCCTACGACATCGCCGTCGCCGACGGCACGGTCGCCGGGCGTGCGCATTTCCTGCCCGGTCCCGAAGCCGAGACCGAACGCATCTTCTACCACACCGTCGTCGACGAGGAGTTCGGCGGTCGCGGACTGTCGAAGATCCTCGTCGCCGAGGCGCTCGACGATTCCCGTGAACGCGGGGTCACGGTGGTTCCGGTCTGTCCGCTCTTCGTCAAGAAGCTGCAGGAGACCGGTGACGACTATGCGGCGCAGGGCGGGAAGCACCGCAGCGCCACCGGTGCCGATCTCGACATCGTCAAGCGACAGGCGTGAGTGAGGGTATGGGCAACGCAAGTCGACCGTTCATCGACAAGATCCACCCGGAGAACTACAAGGCGCTGGCCCAGGCGGCCGCTTCCTCGCGGCAGGCCTCACGGGCGGCAGGACTGGATGACGGGCTGATCGAACTCGTCAACACGCGGGTCTCGCAGATCAACGGCTGCCGGACGTGCCTGAGCATTCATGCTCCGGCCGCCAGGAAGGCCGGGGTCGACCAGCTCAAGCTCGACGTGCTGCCCAGCTGGCATGAGGCCGAGATCTTCAGCGATGAGGAGTTCGCCGCGCTCACCCTGGCCGAATCCCTGACCGTGCTCGACAAGACCGCCGACCGTGATGCGATCGCCGCCGAGGTGGCTCAGCACCTGACGACGGAGCAGATCTCGGCGATCGAGTGGTCGGTCATCCTCATCAACGCGTTCAACCGCATCTCGATCGCCAGTGACCACCCGGTGTTCGGAGCCACGCAGGGCTGAGACCGGTCAGTTGATGATCTCTTTGTCGTCGTCCTCGCGGATCGCGGCGAGCCGCTCGCGCCACATCTGCAGTTCCTGCGGACTCAGCCGCTTCCATTCGGGGACCTCACGGACGATTCGCAGCGGTTCGGTGCTGCGGTAAGAGCGGGTGGGATTGCCTGGGAACTTCTTGTCCGTGACGTTCGGGTCATCGACGAACTCGCCGAGGGGCTCGACCTCGTAGACATGCGGTGATCCGGAGTTCAGCGCGGCCACCTCGGCGGCGAGCCCTGCCCCGTCGACAAGTGAGGTGAAGTAGATGTGGTTCATCGTCACTTCCGGCCGGTAGTTTGACGCGTATCCCGCGGTGAGCAGGTCACCGGGTTGGAGGGCGGCACGCGTGCCGTGGAAGAACGGTCCTGAATCGACTGTCTGTGCCATAAGCCGAAGAATAGTGCGCCGATACCTGTCTGTGCCCATACAAATCTCTACGATCAAAGGATTTCCGCCTCGGCGCCAGAGAGTTTCCGAGGACGAATCCGTCTTTTCGCCCGACAACTGTCGGGCGAAAAGACGGATATCGCGTTGTTCTGGCGGTAGTGTCACAGCGCAGAGCTCGGCATACTGGGTGACATGACACAACGACGGTCACGATTCGACGCGGAGCTCGCCGCGAGTCTGTCCGTTGTGGGCGGGGTCTTCCCGCCGACCGTCACTCCGTCGCTCATCAGCTTCATGCGAGCCTCCTATGCCTCTGAGCCGCTTGCGGAGACGCTCAGCGGTCGCCGGGTCGAACATTCCGAGTATCGGGTGCGCGGCCACCTCGGTGACGAGATCACTGTCTCCGTGTTCAGACGCTCCGGTGACACCGGTCGACGACCGACGATCGTCTACGCCCATTCCGGCGGACTGATGTTCGGGGACCGCTTCAGCGCGCTCAGCCTCAACCTCGAATGGGTTGAGAGCGTCGGCTCGGTTCTCATCTGCCCGGAATATCGGCTGGCACCCGAATTCCAAGATCCCTATGCACGCGAGGATATGTACGCTTCGTTGCTGTGGACGGCGGAGAACGCCGATGCTCTCGGCGTCGATCTCGATCGGCTCATCGTCGCCGGAGCCAGTTCGGGCGGAGGACTTGCCGCCGGAATGGCGTTGGCAACGCGCGATCGTGGGGGACCGCAGCTGAGGGGCCAACTGCTCATCTACCCGATGCTCGACGATCGTGGGATCACGCCGTCGACCGGACAATTCGACGGCATCGGGGTCTGGGACCGGGTGAGCAACGAGACCGGCTGGCAGGCGATGCTCGGTGATGCATACCGCACAGACGCTGTATCGCCCTACATCGCACCCTCACGCGCCAGTGATCTCTCTGAGCTGCCGTCTGCCTACATCGACGTCGGCTCGGCAGAGATCTTCCGCGACGAAGCCGTCGCCTACGCCTCGGCGCTGTGGAACGCCGGCAGCGAGGCGGAGCTCCACGTCTGGCCCGGAGGCTTCCACGCCTTCGACATCTTCGCCGCCCATACACACCTTGCACAAGGAATGATCAGCACCCGAATGGCCTGGATCGAGAAGCTCCTGGCCGACTGAGCGAAAGGCACAACCATGTCTGAGAACCGAGCTGTCAACGACGCCGTTGCTCGCGTGACCTCCGAGAAGGTCGAGAGTGGCGGGGTCCCCGGCGTCGTCGCCGGAGTCACCACCGACAAAGAGACGATCAGTCTTACCTCTGCAGGAGTCCGTTCCCTGGACGATCCGCAGCCGATGACCACTGATTCGGTGTTCATGATCTTCTCCACAACCAAGGCGCTGACCGGCACAGTGGCCCTTCAGTTGATGGAGTCGGGCGAACTCGACCTTGACGCACCGGCGCGCGAATATGCTCCCGGCCTGGCCGATGTGCAGGTCATCGAAGGCTTCGACGTCGACGGATCCCCGATTCTGCGGGCTCCGGCAAGCGAACCGACAACCAAACAGCTGTTGCTGCACACGGCAGGATTCGGCTACGACTTCTTCAACGAGAAGTATGAGCGCCTTGCCCGTGAGCAGGGGCAGCCGAGCATTGTCACCAGCACCAGGCAGGCCCTGCAGACACCGCTGCTGTTCGACCCCGGCACCCAGTGGGAATACGGATCGAATATGGACTGGGCCGGTCAGGTCATCGAAGGCATCACCGGTACCACCTTGGGGCAGGCGATGCAGACCCGGGTTCTCGATCCGCTGGGTATGACGGACAGCAGCTTCAGGCCATCGGCGTCGATGCGGCAGCGGCAGGCGACGATGCATCAGCGCACCGACGGTCAGTTGGCGGCCACCGACTTCATGTTGCCTGAGCCTGAGGTGGAAATGGGCGGACACGGGCTCTTTTCAACCGTCGACGACTATCTCACGTTCATCAGAATGTGGCTCAACGATGGCCAGGCAGACGACGGCACCGTCGTCCTGCGCCCCGAGACGGTGGACCTTGCCACTAAGAACCACCTCGGCGATCTCAAGGTGAAGATGCTGCCCGGGGTCATCCCCAGTCTGTCTAATGATGCAGAGTTCTTCCCCGGCATGCCGAAGTCGTGGGGCTACACGTTCATGATCAACGAGGAGGACGCACCGACTGGTCGACCGGCAGGAGCGGTAGCGTGGGCGGGACTTCCCAACCTCTTCTACTGGATTGATCGGAAGAACAACATCGGCGGCTACTGGGCCACGCAGATCTTCCCCTTCGCGGATCCGGCATCGGTCGGGGGCTACCTCGAGATGGAGACAGCGGTCTACGATGCTCTGAAGAGCTGAATCGTATCGCGGTGCGGATGAGCACCGTGGATCGGCCACCACCCGCAAGGAGGCGATGACGTGCAGGAGCTGCTCGGCAGGATTGCCAGATTGGATCCTCAGGCGAGTCTTGGCCTGCGCGTCATCGCCTGTTTTGACGAACTCATGGTCGGTGAGGTCAACTCCCGTGCCCTCGCCGCTGCGGCCGCAGCACTTGCCGGCTGCCCGGCAGGGTTCCGCAACGGCGATGAGAGCAGACAGTTGCGTGTCGATCCGTCCGGAAGCGTCATGACAGGTGACCGACCCACCGAGGTGGCTGACCTTTCCCTTCCCGATGCCTCGGAAGTCTGGCTCGAGAGAGAGGGCGATGCCCTGCCGAACGACGACCTCATCCTCGAGCGGTTCGGACTGGCGATCGGTGTGAGATTCGGATTAGAGCGCCGGCAGCTGGAGACGCCGCGGGACGTGGCACTCGCACTCGATCCCGCGGCACCGGCCGATGAACGCGGCGCTGCGGCACTGCGGCTCGGTCTGGTCGCCGGAAACGGGTATCGAGTCCTCGTGGCTCCGTTGTTCGCGGTCTTCGACAAGCGCCCAGCTGGCCCCACCGATGTCATCGCCAGCGAGCACGGCACGCTGCAGGTGCTCGTCGTCGACGACCATACCGAGGACATCGCAGTCGCACCGGCTGGTCTTGGACCCGTCGGCACGATCGGTGACCTGCCCCGTTCGCTGCGGGCGGCCGTGGTGGCACTGCGCCTCAGCCGGCCTCCCGAGGAAGGGCTCGTGCGCGCGGAGAACTTCGGCGGGCTCGTCGAACTGCTCGCGGAATCTCCCGATGCCACCGACCCCGATGCTGCCCGGATCGACGAGATCATGGATGCGCCATGGGCGGAGTCGACGGTGCGGGTGGTCCTCGAAGCACCCACGATCAGACAAGCGGCCAGAGACCTCGACCTGCATCACAGCACGGTGCAGAGCCGTGTCGAGCACATCGCCCGCTGCCTCGGTTACGACCCGCTCACCGGCTACAACAGAACCCGGCTGGGCATCAGCGTGCTCAGGTGGCGGCTGCGCAACTCCCATGTTCTCGAACTTCCCGGGCCGGTGGGCTGAAGGCCCTCCAGCACTATCTGACGGCGGTGGCCACTCTGGCCCGGCTCACTCCCGTCCGGAGCTGATCCATGTCGGGCTGTCGACGAAGTTGCGGGTGCCCTCGACCAGGGTGCGGAACGAGTCGAGCGCCCTCATCGTCGAGGCTGAGGTCAAGGGCACCGAGATTCTCGAGGTTGCGCTCGGACTTACGCGAGTCGGGGATCGGAACCGCGCTGACCCCCAACTGGGCTGCGCATTGGAGGATCCATGCCGGCGCCACTCGAGCGTTGGTGGCATCGTGACGGCGGGCCACCTCGGCGACGAGTGTGAGCAGCTTCTGGTTGGCATCCCAGGAATCGCCCATCCGAGATGTGCAGCCGCAGAGGTCGCCTGCGACCTGCTCTCTGCTCAGGGTGCCGGTGAGGAATCCGTGGCCCAAGGGACTGTAGGGCACGAACCCCACGCCGAGTTCGGCGCAGGCGGGAACGACGTGATCCTCGACATCGCGTGATCACAGACTCCACTCGGACTGGACCGCAGTGATCGGGTGGACGTCGTGGGCGCGCCGGAGTTCGGCGGCGGTGACTTCGGTGAGACCAATGTGGCAGACCTTGCCCGCCTCGACGAGCCGTACCTGACCTCGGCCGACCTCGGTCGTCTCCTCGATGCGAGCAACTGCGCGATCTCGACGGCCGCCGGCTCCCTCGCCTCGGCGCACTGCACGTTCTGCCGCCTCGGCGCTGCGGAGGACCAGTCGCCCCAAGTGATCGACCCAGCCCCCGTCGCTCTCATGACCGACCACATCCCTATCCGCCAACCGCTGCGTTCACGAACACTCATGCCCACGAACACCAATTTCCACGAACGGAGAATCATGTCCGCACGACTGCCCGAACTGATCCGAGAAACCCGCGACCCCGCCGACCTCGAGGCGGATGTCCTCATCGTCGCGGTGAGCTAGGAGAACGACGGTATCGCTATCGCCGCCCCGCTGCTCGACTCCGCGACGGTCGATGCGCTCACCGTGGCCGCCGGTGCCGTCGGGCGGACGGGGGCCGCCGATGCGAGCGCGAGGGTCCCGGCTCCGGTCGGCTGCGGGGCCGCCTCGGTGGTTCTCATCGGAATCGAGCGGGCGGACGCGAAGCGCTCCCCGGCCGATGCCGCCGATGTTCTGCGCAGCGCCGCCGGGTCCGCCTTGCGGGCGCTGTCCGGAGTCCATTCTGTGGCCGTGCTCCTGCCTATCGATGACACCGCGGATGCCGAGGCCGTGTCGATCGGGGCGCTGCTGGGCGCCTACCAGGACACGAGGCACAAGTCCGAGGCGCCGTCCCGGGGACCGGTCGAATGGATCGCCCTGTGCGTGCAGGACGCCGTCGATGTCGACTCCGTCGGCTGTGCGACCATCTCCCGCACCGTTGCCGCAGCCCGGGACCTCGTCAACGAACCGCCGCTCGACCTCTACCTCGAGACCTTCGCCGAGACGGTCGTCCGGGAGGCTGAGGCCGATGACCTCCGTGGACTCGCTATCGTGATGGTCATCGACGATGACGAGCTGCGTGAGCGCGGATTCGGCGGTCTGATCGGCGTCGGAAGCGGGTCGACCCGTGGCCCGAGGCTCGTCAGGGTCGACTATGCGCCCGAATGGGCCGAGCGGCATCTCGCGTTTGTCGGCAAAGGCATCATTTTCGACAGCGGGGGAATCTCCCTCAAGCCGCCGGCGAAGATGGAAAAGATGAAGTCCGATATGGCGGGCGCCGCCGCGGCGGTCGAGGCGCTCTTCGGGATTGCCCGGCTGGGTCTGCCGGTCCGCGTCACCGCGTGGCTCGCGCTCGCGGAGAACATGCCCTCTGGATCGGTGGTGCGCCCGGCCGATGTCCTCCGGATCTACGGGGGCACAACCGTCGAGGTGACGAACACGGACGCCGAGGGGCGCCTCGTCCTCGCTGACTCCCTGGTGGCGGCGCAGGGGGAAGATCCGGATCTCATCGTCGACATCGCGACGCTCACCGGTGCCCCAGGTCGCGGCCCTGGGGCACCGGACCTCGGGTGTGATGGGCACACCTCGACATCGCCGGCCCCGCCATCAACGCGGACTCCGCATACGGCTTCACCGTTCTCGGTGGCACAGGTGTGCCGGTGCGCACCCTGATCGCGCTCGCTGAGAACGAATCGTGATTATTGGCATTGTATTTGGTTCATATCAAAATCAAAATTGATTGACCCCGCATGTAGGCGACTTCATACTCGAATGAATGGTTCAAAGAGGAATTTTAGAGAGAGGTACTGGAACGCGCGTGAGTTATCTGTACGAACTTGGGGCCAAACAGCTGGCCGAAAAGCTGCGATCGAGCGAGGTCTCTGCATCGGAGATCCTCGAAGCTCACCTCAAGCGCATCGCCGCACACAATGGGGACATCAACGCCATCGTCGCTCTCGATGTCGAGTCGGCGCGCGCTCAGGCACAGGCGCTCGATGGTCTGCCGGTCGATGAGCGCGGGCGACTGCACGGACTGCCCGTGGCGATCAAGGACACGGCCAATGCCCTTGGCTTCACCGCCACCTCGGGGCACAGGCACTTCGAGAAATTCCGGCCCGATACGGACGACCTCCATGTCGCCCGCATGCGCGCCGAAGGCGTCATCATCCTCGGCAAGACCAATGTCCCGGAGATGGCCGCCGGTTCGCACTCCTTCAACAAGGTCTACGGCACCACCACCAACCCCTACGACACCACGAAGACGGCTGGCGGATCGAGCGGCGGTGCGGCAGCGGCCCTCGCGGCAGGATTCGTGGCCGTGGCCGACGGCAGCGATATGGGTGGCTCCCTTCGCAACCCGGCTGCGTTCTGCGGGGTCGTCGGCATGCGCCCGACCCCGGGAGTCATTGCGAACGCCGAGAACGCGAACATGGGCGACCGGCTCGTCACGGTCGGCCCGATGGCGCGCACCGTCGCGGACACCGCACTGCTCCTCGACGTCATGGCCGGACCCACCGCGGCCCAGCCCCAGCACGTGGCCCTCGATTCCGCGGCGCTGACCGAGCTGAGGCCGGCGAACCTCGGCGAGTTCCGCATTGCCTACGCCCCCGACCTAGACGGTCATGTTCCCGTCGAACCCAAGATCACATTGGCGCTGGACGCACTTGTCGATAGCCTCGCGAAGGCCGGGGCACAGGTCACCCGTGACTGCCCGAACCTGGACGGCGCGGACGAGTCCTTCCGCACTCTTCGCGCCGCCGAGTTCTTCATCAACATGGGTGCGCTGCTCGCCGCCGAGAGGGAGAACTTCAACGACTTCCTCGCCGACAACATTCTCAAGGGCAAGGGCCTGCGAGCCCAGGACGTCATGGAGGCGCTGCACACGACGACGAGGCTCTCTCGCGAGGCCGCTGAATTCTTCGCCAACGTCGACATCGTCGTGGCGCCCACGACGCAGATCCTGCCCTTCGACGCCGAGCTCGACT
The DNA here is from genome assembly GCF_051351055.1 of Brevibacterium sp. FAM 27836. Taxonomy (NCBI): domain Bacteria; kingdom Bacillati; phylum Actinomycetota; class Actinomycetes; order Micrococcales; family Brevibacteriaceae; genus Brevibacterium; species Brevibacterium sp. FAM 27836. Next base: position 1,545,847 of record NZ_CP195711.1, on the reverse strand, counting down.
GGCCGAAGACCGTGGCGGGAACGGAGATGGGCGACTACCTCGAATGGATGCGTTCGGCGTGGCTGTTCACCCCGCTCGGCATCCCGGGCATCTCGATCCCGCTTGGCTTCTCCGAGGACGGGCTGCCGATCGGCGTCCAGCTCCTGGCGGGGCCGGGCAAGGACGTCGAGCTGCTGCAGGCAGCCGCCGCGATCGAGGCCCATATCGGCCTCGGCGGCTGTGATCCCTGGGAGGTGCAGGCATGAGCGCGCAAGCACAGCATCCCACTGACGACGGTGCGAAGGGCGCTGCGAGGCCCGCCGGGCGGAGGAGGCGGTCGACCGTGACCGCAACCGAGGTGATCGTGGCCGGCGTTCCGGTGCTGCTCATCATCTTCACGCCCTTGCTCCCGTTCGCGAATGAACCAAGCCTCATCCTCGGCATTCCGACGATGATTGTGTGGATGGCGGCCCTCGTCGTCGCGATTGTCGTCATCCTCCAGCTAATCGACCGCCGGATCACCCGGCGTGAAGAGGCCAATGTCGGGATCGCCGGCGTTGACGTTGCCGGTGGCACGGTCGCGGGCGAGATTTCCGCGGATGGACGCACCGTCGCAGGATCGGAGGACGAGGCATGAGCATCACAGCCATCATTGTCGTGGCCGGCATCATCCTCATCGGACTCATCGGCCTGTCCGGACGCTCGCGCGAGAAGGGCATGACCTCCTGGCTCGTCGCCGGGCGCGGACTGCCCCGCTGGACCTCCTGGTTCCTCCAGGCGGGGGAGTCGCTGACGACCTTCAGCTTCCTCGGCCTCGCCGGGATCGCCTTCACTGGCGGCGTGAGCGCCACCTTTGCGGTCGGGTACCTATCCGCCTCGGCGGTGGGACTCTTCTTCGTCGCGCCGAGGCTGCGCAACCTCTCCGCCGAACGCAGTTACCTGACGATGGCCGACTTTTTCCACGACCGCTTCGGCTCGCGCACGCTCAGCGTTGTCATCGCGATCGTCGGCGCGATCTTCCTCATCCCGTATCTGCAGCTGCAGATCACGGGCCTGGGCCTCATCGTCGAACTCGTCACCGGATCCGCCGGAGCGAGCGGACTGAGTATGGTGCTCGCGAGCCTCATCGTCGTCGTGTTCGTCATCGTCGCGGGCATCCGCGGATTGGCGCGGGTGTCGATCTTCAAGGACGCGGGCATGCTCGTCGGCCTCGTCATCGTGCTCGTCGGTGTGATCACCGCGTTCAACGGGATCCCGGAGATCTTCGCTGAGGTGGCCGCCACCAATTCCTCGATGCTCACGACCAATGCGGAGGGCTACGGGGCGATCTGGTGGATCTCCGGCGTGGCGATCACGACGATCGGCGCGGCTTTCAACACCATGCCGCATCTGTGGCCGCCGACGCTCGCTGCCGGCAGCGCGAAGATCCTGCGCAGCAATCTCAAATGGCTCGCCGTCTACCAGTTGCTGCTCTTCATCCCGATCATGGTGGGCATGGGCGGAATCGTCCTCCTCGACCCCGCCACCGAGGGCAACCGCGTGCTGCTCACAGTGGCCGGACAGACCATGCCGAGCTGGCTGGTGGCAATCGTCGCGGTCTTCGGGGCCGCGGCCGCTATGGTTCCCGCCGGGTCGATCGTCATGGGCATCTCCTCGCTGGTGTCGAACAATGTCCTCTACAAGGTGCCGGAGAAACTGCGCTTCCGCCTCAACCACGTCGTCATCGTCGTGGCCGTGGGCATCGCCCTCGTGTTCGGACTCAAGGGCGCGGATATCGGGGCGCTGCTCCTGCTCACCTACGGCGGGTTGTCCCAGCTGGCACCGGCCATCGCCTGCGGCCTGGGCACCAAGGTCAAGATGAGCGCTGCGTCGCTGGGCTCCGGAATAGTTGTGGGCACCCTGCTCGTCGCGATCATCGCCTTCACCGAGATGCCGATCGGGACGTGGGACTCGGGCTTCCTTGCACTGATACCGAACCTCGTGGTGTTTGGGGCCGTCGAGGTGATCGTGCGGATGGTGCGGCGCGGGCGTCGCGGCGGCAGCCGAGGTGACAGTGCGTCGACTGCTCCGGACGAGATCGCGACCGGGATGGTCTGAGGAGAGTGCGTGACTGGGACGGTGACTCGCCTGCCCGCTGCCCGTCCCGTTGGGTTTGATGACTGATACTGGTTCCATGGAGCTTGAAGACATCGACCATCGGATCATCGGCGCACTGCAGGCTGACGGACGTGCCTCGTGGCGGGCGATCTCTAAGGTGCTGGGTATTCCGCTGACCACGGTGGTTCGGCGTGGGAACGCGCTCATTGCGTCGGGACTCGTGACTGTGACGGTCATGGCACTGGCGGAGCGCACGGCAATCATCGAGGTGGCCACCGAGTCCTCCGCCGTTGATTCGGTGGCCAGAGAGCTGGCATCGCGCCCGGAGACGGTGTTCGTTTACGCGCTCAGCTCGCCGACGCGATTGGTGATTGAGCAGTACATATCCCAGCAGGAGCTCGCGTTCAGCGTGCTCGAGGATATTCCATCGATTCTCGGGGTCATCGAGGTGACGGTGGCTCCGGTGCTGGAATATCACAAGACCCTCACTCAGTGGATGCCCGAGCTCATCACCGAGGCAGAGGCGACGCGTCTGAACCCCGCGTATTCATCGGTGAATGATCTGCGCGGACGGGCAGATGAGGGCGATGTCGTCATGCTTCAAGCCTTGGCTGAGGACGGCCGGTTGGGCACCTCGCGCTTGGCCGAGATCACTGGCTACAGCACGACGACGGTGCGTAAGCGTTTGGCGCGCCTGCTCACTCGCATTGCGGAGGTGCGCTCCGTGGTCCGCGCCCAGGATCTCGGCATGCTCGCCGAGGCCTTCATATGGTTCTCGACGGCACCGGACAAAACCGCAGAGGTGGCTGCCGCGATCACATCAAGCCCCTTCGCCAAGTACGTCGTGGCCGTGCTGGGTGAGTACCAGATTGTCGCGAATGTGGCGATGAAGGACTACGCGGCGTTCCAGGAGTTCCTGGCCGACGAACGCTGGGCGGGGCAGGTCCATGGAGTGCGGGCGTCGACGGTGCTGCGGACGTATAAGAGTGGTGGGGTGCGGGTGGACTCAGATCAGTCGGCATCCTGACCCCCCTGGGATGCAAGCATTTGTTCGAGGGACTGCCGGCCATCGTGCTGACTTCGCCATTCTTGAACTTATGAGTCGGACAATATGTCCAGTCATTGCTTGTTTATTTCAGCGATCAGAGACATCGGGGTCATATCAATCTGTCGGTTAAAGGTGTCATGATCGCGAACGGGGCACGTCATTGAGGCCCGCGCGTTCGTAGTAGCGGGCAGTGTGGGCAGTGATGCGGAGGAGTTCGCTGACCTTGGCGATCGTGAGGTGTCGTCCGGTCGCTGGTGACACCTCGGCGGTTTCGTGTGCCATGGAAGACAACCTATGACTGTGAGTGCACTCGAAGTCAAGAGGCGGTTGAGCGAGAGACTGTTTCATTTTTGATTGATATGTATTTAATAGACTGGAATATGTATGATTTAAGTAACTAATGATGCGAACTCGCCGACGAGATCGACCGCATAGTCGCACCGTCTGAGCACGGAAGCACCGATTGCGGAGACTGCCGGGCGGGCAATCGCTCCGAACATCGTCGGAAGACGATGCCCTCAATCTTCGAGGAGAGAGAAGCCCCGCATGGCAGTGAGCAGTGAAGAGCAGATGATGATTGATACGGTGGCCGATTTCATCGATCACCAGGTCAAGCCCACGGTCAATAAGGTCGAGCACGCGAACGAATATCCCGAAGCGTGGATCGAGACGATGAAGGACATGGGCATCTACGGGCTCGCGATCGACGAACCCTGGGGGATGGGCAAGGTCTCGACCGAAGCCTATGCTCTCATCACACAGGAGCTCGCCCGCGGCTGGATGTCCCTGGCCGGGGCGATGGGCGGACACACCGTCGTCGCGAAGCTCATCACCGAATACGGCACGACCGAGCAGAAGGACAAGTACCTGCCGCGAATGGCCACCGGTGGGCTGCGGGCGACGATGGCATTAACCGAGCCCGGCGGCGGCTCGGACCTGCAGGCCATGCGCACTCACGCGGACAAAGGCGGTGACGACTACGTCATCAACGGCTCGAAGACGTGGATCACGAATGCTCGGAAGTCCGACCTCATCGCCCTGCTGTGCAAGACCGACCCGAATGCCGAACCGCGACATAAGGGCATCTCCATCATCCTCGTCGAGAAGGGCGAGGGCTTCACCGTCTCCCAGGATCTCTCGAAGCTCGGATACAAGGGTGTTGAGACCTGCGAGCTTAACTTCGAGAACCTCCGCCAACCGCAGGCCCAGCTGCTCGGCGAGACTGAGGGTGTTGGGTTCAAGCAGATGATGAAGGGCCTGGAGATCGGCCGCATCCAGGTCGCATCACGGTCGCTCGGCGTCGCGCAGGCGGCACTCGATGACGCGGTGAAGTACTCTCAGGAGCGCGAGTCGATGGGCAAGCCGATCTGGAAGCACCAGTCGGTGGGTAATAAGCTCGCCACCATGGCACCGAAGCTCGAGGCTGCTCGTCAGCTTGTCCTCCACGCGGCCCGCACTTACGACTCGGGATCGCGTGTCGACATGGAGGCCGGAATGGCGAAGCTCTACGCCTCGGAGATGGCCGCTGAGGTGGCCCTCGACGCCATCCGCGTCCATGGCGGTTACGGATATTCCACCGAATACGACGTCGAGCGCTACTACCGTGACGCACCGCTGATGATCGTCGGTGAGGGCACAAACGAGATCCAGATGAACGTCATCGCCAAGCAGCTCATCGGTCGCAATAAGATCTGAGATCACGCAGAGTTCGTAGGGGTGGCGAGGCTGTTGAGTGCGACGAGGCACGAAGGAGGACGCTTTGATGAGTGACGCGATCAATCTGCAGGACTGGGTGCGGCGGACGTCGACGGTTGAAGAAGTCGCGTCGGGGGAGAGTGCCGCACGATTGGCATCTTTGCTCGGCCGCCATGGCATTGACGAGGAAGCACCCTTGTTTCCTCTCGGGCACTGGCTGCACTTCTCCGAAGACGATGTGCCGATGAGCGAGCTCGGCGCCGATGGGCACGTCGAAATCGGCGGATTCATGCCGCCGGTGCCGTTGCCTCGTCGAATGTGGGCCGGCAGTGACCTGACATTCCATGCCCCGATCCTGCCTGGGCAGGTGCTTCGGCGGACGACGACGATCGAGTCCGTGACGGAGAAGGTCGGCAGTACCGGGCCGTTGTGTTTTGTGGTGCTCAAGCATGAGATTGCTGCGGATGGGGTCTTGGCGACGACGGACCGGCACACGATCGTCTACCGTCAGGCCGCCTCGGCGGCGGGAACGGCTGCGGAGGCGCCGCGGGCTGATTCGCCGGTGCCTGCGGGCTGGGACTGGTCGGAGTCGGTGAGGCCGAATGAGGTGATGCTGTTCCGGTATTCGGCGTTGACGTTCAACTCCCACCGCATCCACTACGACTATCCCTATGTCACGGCTGTCGAAGGCTATCCGGGCTTGGTGACGCATGGCCCGTTGACGGCGACACTGCTGCTGGATGCTTTCATGTTCACCCACGCCGAGGCGGCCGTGACCGGTTATCGGTTCACCGCGAAATCCCCGTTGTTCGCCGGCGAACAGATTCACCTCGTCGGTCGGCAAACCGAGGCCGGTGTTCACGAGCTGCAGGCGATTGCGCCCGACGGGAAAGTCGCGATTACGGCGACCGTGACTGTTGACTGAAATCCTCGCCGAGATGACCGACATCAAACCGTCGCTCCCTGGCTCCCGCTTCCGATTGATTGGATGAAACACCAACCACGATAACCACCCGCCAACCCGACAGATCTGCTCTTCATTTCATGAGCCGAAGACCTGACAAGAACGGTCCAGGCCAGGACAACCAGTGCACCATCCTTGAAGCGGCCACTCTGTACCGGTAGCCATGTCAGCACCGCATGGAAGTCTAGACCGTGTCCGAGCAGGAGGGCGCCAAAACACTATGCAACCGATCGACAGGATCGACACGGCTAGACGAAGTTCCAAAGTTAAGGCGAAAGACAAGGGTAGGATGAACATGGAGAAAAACTCCATAAATGTGTAGGCGGTAAATAGAGACGCATACGGACCCGTTGAACGAAATTGCATTCTCGTGCGACGGAGCGTGTGCAGCGGCAAGACAAACGAAAAGGCAGACAGCGCTTGGGGCTCACATACAATAAACTGTGGAAATTATTGATCGACAAAGAAATGAACAAGGGGGCGTTGCAAAGAGAGGCGGATCTATCGCCAACGACGATGTCGAAATTGTCCAAAGGGCTGAGCGTAAACACAAACACGCTAGTCCGAATATGTGAAACACTACAGTGTGACATCTCTGACATAACAGAGATATCCAAAAACCCCACAATCGAACGAAAAGAAGATCGTAGCAATGCTTGAAGCGGCGCCCATGGTAGATCCACAAGTAAACTCCAAACACGATGGTGAGCCACAGCGGACCTATACCGGACGAAAGCAGAAGCTGAAACCAAGTCAGCTGAAATGCGTCGACCTGTTTGCGGGATGTGGCGGAATGTCAAAAGGTTTTGAACTAGCAGGATACGATATTGTCGCTGCATTTGAGAACTGGCGACCCGCTGCTGAAGTTTATGAGTCGAACTTCAACCACCCGGTGCATCAAATGGATCTGTCCGACGTTGAAGCCGCCTATCAAGCAATAGAACGATACCAACCGGAATTGATTATAGGGGGACCGCCATGTCAAGACTTCTCGACCGCGGGAAGAAGAGACGAAGATGGCGGCAGGGCGATACTATCAGTAAAATATTCGGAAATCGTAACGAAGATACGACCGCAGTATTTTGTGATGGAAAATGTCTCAACGATCAACAACACTAAATCTTTTAAAAAAGCGATAAGCAACTTTAAGCAAGCGGGATATGGCGTAACCATTCAAGTATTGAATGCCGCATACTGCGGTGTGCCCCAAACACGGAAACGCATGTTTGTAATCGGTAGCCTTAACGTGCGAGACCAATTCTTGGACGATGCGCTTTTAACGAACCTCTCGAAAGAGCCTATGACCATCCATGATTATTTAGGAGATTCTTTAGGTGTAGAACATTATTTCAGAGTGCCAACTAACTATACCCGGAGGGCCGTATTCAGTATTCACGAGCCCTCAGTGACCATTAGAGCAGTCGACCGCCCTATTCCTAAGGGCTACTTGGGTAACCCCCGCGACTCCGCACCCGTTGAAACAGTCCGAGCTCTCACGCCGACCGAGCGAAGCTACCTGCAAACTTTCCCGAAAGAGTTCATCTTTCACGGGGGCAAATCAAACATAAACGCAATGATTGGCAATGCCGTACCAGTAAACTTGGCAAAGTATGTCGCAAATGCACTCCTTGAACACCACGCGAGTTCTGAGGATCGGGTGTGAGTATGCGGGTAGTGGATCTATTCTCTGGGTGCGGTGGCCTGTCGTTGGGGTTCGAACATGCGGGACTCGAGGTGGTAGGGGCGTTCGACAACTGGGCCCCGGCCGTGGAGATCTATAGAGCCAACTTTTCACACGAGATACACGAAATAGACATCGGAACCGGCGAAGCTCTGTCGCTTGTGCAGGAAATGAGGCCCGACGTGATCGCCGGAGGGCCCCCATGCCAGGACTACTCGATCTCCGGAAAGCGCCAACTCGGCGACAGAGCAAATCTCACGCTTCGGTTTGGAGAGATCGTGGCTTCTGTAAGACCGAAGTGGGTCGTGTTTGAAAACGTCTACAACATCGAACGATTTGAGACATTGCCCAAACTCAAGGCGATGCTTAGAGGTGCCGGATATGGTCTGTCAGCCCGCGTACTCGACGCAAGCCGTTGTGGTGTGCCACAGAAGCGCAATAGATATTTTCTGATCGGCAAGCTAAGCGAACCGGATGGATTCCTCAACAGATTTCTAGATGATGGGCTGACGGAGCGACAGCTTACCGTACGCGAATACATGGGGAGCTGCCTGGACACCGAGTACTACTACATGCATCCGCGCAGCTATAGTCGCCGAGCCGTATTTTCAGTGGACGAGCCGTCAGCTACAATACGTGGAATAAATCGGCCTATTCCGCAGAACTACAAAAAACACGGTGGCGACAAGGCTGACGTAGACGCAGGTGTAAGGGCATTAACCACCAGGGAACGATCGCGCATTCAGACTTTTCCGGCGAGCTTTAAACTACCAGGCAAGAAGACGAACATCGAACTCGCGATCGGCAACGCTGTGCCACCCAACTTGGCAGAATATATCGCCCGAGCAGTAGTACGTTTCACTGAGACACCGGAGGTATCAAATAGTGAGTATGAGCTATTTTGAGGAGATTCTAGAAACATCGCTAGATCCCAATCAGTTACGATTTAGCAATAATGCTAACAGCGGCGGCGGGCAGGCGTTTCTGGCTGGTCAGTATATTGATTCTGATGGAGCGCGGAAACCGCTCAAACAGCTTCAGGATCGCGAAGTTACTATATCTGTGCGCTGCGATATATCGAGCCACGATTCACACGATATACGGTTAAATGACCCCAAGTGTAGATATGCTATCAAACCGCGCGGTGGAAATAATCCGAACATGAAGTTCCAGGTCGGCGGACCTGGAGTGGATAAGGCGAGTCCATCACGGGCTATCAGCGCGTTCTTCATGTTGCCGCCGACAACATATGCAGACGCAGCTGCCGATTTAAACCTATCTATTCTCAGTACTGGCAATTATTGGCTCGCGACCATGCCGATGAGTTATCGATATAATCCTGAGCCCAACGGCAACATCATCTTCGAAACTCAGGCCCTATACTTCGCAGGCGGAGTGGACAAGAAGAAAGGTGGCGAAAGGAGGTATTTTCGACTAGATGCGCAGCGAAGAATCGGCGATATTATCAAACTAAATACTGGTCAATATTTTACCGACGAAATAAATCATATCCTCAACGATTTCGCTAGGATTTATAGCAATGAGTCCGAGTTTGATGTTGTCAAATGTGAGGGCCTGACCAAGCAGTTGATGTCCGCGACCGCTAAAAAATATCCGGAACTGTATTCAGGAATAACAGATCCCCTCCCGACACTGAATTATGCGAGGCAAGAGGCTGATTTTGTACCTCCGGTGCAATTCCGCTTTGTTTCTGGACTTGCTAGTACTTACAGCCGCAACATCATATGGTTCGGTGCCCCTGGTACCGGGAAGAGTTTCAGTCTCAATGAGCGAATGATCCGATTGATTTCTGATGGTGGGCGTCATGAGCGCGTTACTTTTCATCAGGATTATACATACTCGAATTTCGTGGGCACTTATAAGCCTGTCCCAATAGTTGATATTCATGGCTCGGAAAGTATTTCTTACAGATTTGTTCCCGGTCCTTTCTTGCGGCTGCTAGTTGCGGCTCTCGCGAATGCGGCCACTGATGATCCCAAGCCGCATGTACTAGTCATTGAGGAAATTAACAGAGCTAACGCCAGCGCAGTGTTCGGGGAAGTGTTTCAGCTCTTGGATCGTTCCAGTGATGGTTGTAGCGTCTATGGGGTGAATCCGTCGGAGGACGTTCGACAGTACCTTTCAACGAGTTTGAGACTGCCCGTCGAGGCGTTGAGTGAATTGAAGATACCGGACAATATGTTTATCTGGGCGAGCATGAACAGTGCAGATCAGGGGGTGTACCCTCTCGACACGGCGTTCAAACGTCGCTGGGACTTTGAATATATTGGCGTAAACGACTTCGAATCGGCGCTTGTTGGGAACCTAGTTTCGTTAGGCTCTGGTGATTACAATAGACAAGTTGAGTGGAATGATTTGCGTCGTGCAATCAATGATTTTCTCGCGCTACAAGGTATTAATGAAGACAAACAGCTCGGCCCATATTTTATAGGGAATATTTGGGAGTCCGATTATTGTGATGGTTCGTCTCGAAATATATTCGAGGCGAAATTTAAAACAAAAGTTTTGATGTACCTGTTTGAGGATGCAGCTCGTTCTATCAGGTCAAAACTATTTAGTGGCGCTGAAGGTAGCGCTTTTAGATATTCTGATCTATGTGAAAAATTCGATCGCGTTGGTATTGAGATTTTTAACCGCGAGATTGTCGATCTGGTACGTTCCACTGGAAGTTGAGGTGGCTCATGAGCATCCTGATGGTACGAGAGCTTGATCGGCACTCTAGTGCTTGGGTCTCAAGCGTGTTCAAGGTGAACATGGTTGAGGCTAATGAAATCATAGCGCAATTGTTTTCGTTGGGGGTTGTGAAGTTCCCCAATTCTGAGGGGAAACGGTCTATGGCCAAATTGCTTTCCCAAGATAAAGGAAACTCTTACGATCCTCCAGCCATAGAATTCTACTTTGACTATGTTGGCTTGGTCCTCTATAAAGGATGGCTACTTAAATGCATCCCTAAGTATTATGATACAGCTTCTTGTTCCATCGACGATTTCAGGTTGATCGTTGGGGTTATCGAACAATGGAAGTACCGGAATGGGAGTTCAACGGAGTTTGATCCGGAGTTTGATTCCGAGTTCTCCGGCGCAGTCTCACTTATGCTGTATTTAATCCGCGACTATTACGAATTTGGATTATATTCCAACCGCCGGGAGGCGGTCGAGGTGGGTGATTTCGGCGATGTGTTATGGAACAAGACTATTGACGAGTCTATCCCATTAATTAGCAACTCCTCAGTAATTTATATTGATCTTTATAGGCGTAGGTTGGTTGACGATGAAGACGACTTCATTCATCGGCTGCATAAGTTGGTATTAACTGCTTGCTCTAAGCAATTTCAGCTCTATGGGCTTTCTGATATGTTCGATGTTTTAGCAATCGATTTGAGTGATTCCACCATCGATGATTTCGGCGGTGTCGATTTTGTTCTATCTCAAATTCGTCGTGAGATGAATGTTCAGTTCGAGACGCGTAAATTGAACTTACTTGACGCTTTATATGCGTTTATTAGCTCGGAATATTCGTTTACCGCCAGCTCTTATGTTTCGGTTTTCGGTACCTCGAGCTTTAACTTAGTTTGGGAAGAGGTGTGTAAGCGAGTTATTGGCGACATGTTGGACGTTCCGTTGACGGATCTGCCACTGGATAGCCACGTTTTTTGTTCTTGCCGTCCGATTGATACCCTCCGTGACATAATTGGGCGCCCTACTTGGCACGGGAGCGATGATTGCGGTGATTTTTCGGCTCGCGCCAAGGGTACTTTGAAGCCTGATGTGGTGAGTTTGGATCGCGTTGGGGGTAGGGCGAGAATGGCAATTTTTGACGCTAAGTACTATGTCGTGGAGCTATCGCGGCTCGAAGGTGTTGAGGGGCAGCCCGGAGTGTCTGATGTTTCCAAGCAGTTCTTGTATCAAATGGCCTATAGTGAATTTTGTACCGATCATGGGATTGATTCGATCGTTAATTGTTTTTTGCTGCCGTCTCAGTTTGATCGGGTCTCGGTGTTGGCTAGTGTTACTATGCCTATGTTCGACTTGCTGGATCTTGCTCCTATTGACGTGCGTTTGGTTCCGGCCTCTAAGGTTTTTAGTTTGTCTCTCGATGGTGGACGTATCGGCCTCTCAGATCTTATGCTCTAGTGATCCTTTGGCTGCCGGTCAGGCGTGATCGGGTCTTTTGACTGTCGGATTCGCGCTTTTGGCCCGAGTTTGTTGTTTCGATGCTGTGTGTTAGTTCGTTGCAATTTCGTTTGTTCGTGAGATTTGGTGGGCGTTTCTGCGCTGTTGCAATGCTTCACGCGCAAACGTCGCAACCCAATGCGAAGACATGTACTCGTCGGAGACGGCGGCTTCGAGCCCCGGTACCATCAGCGCCTCGACGCGTGTGAGCATGCCTTTGGCGCGAGCCATGAGTTCGTTGTCACCCCTCGGCTCCGCAATGACTTCGAGCTTCGGTACCAATCGCATTACCGACGCTGCAACCGACAAGCCCAGCCCGTAGAGGTGGCTCTGCTGTCCGTCGGTCGGATCGAGGACCTTGACCGGTGTGAGCGCCGGCGATTTCGGGTCCAGTTCCGAAAGGAATGCGGGCAACCACGTCACCAACTCGTCATCGGTAAGCACCTCGGCCATCAGGTCCGCTTCGCATAATCCGGGGGAGAGGAAGTCATGACCGCTGCGCTCCTGACGGAAATTCCACGCGGCATCCTCGGCGAAGAAGCGACGAGTCGCACCGGCAACGACATCGACAACATTATGTCGATTCTGAGTACGGGCGCCGATGAGAATCCGGCGCAGCCCGAACGCCGTATTCGAGTGCACTCCATGTCGAACCGGTTCGGCGACCTTCGGCAGCCAGGCGGCGACCAGATCGAACACGGTATCGGCGAGTACTTGTGTGTTCGACCCGAGGTTCTGCAGCTCCGCAACGTCGCTGGCATTGAGCACTCGGTTGAGCTCGACCGCCCACGCCCAGCCATACGGCCGCTCCCACGATGGATTGTTGCGGAGGAAGGTCGCCTCGGCGGTCATATTGTTCTCACTCAGGTGCGAGGTGAGAACTTCGAGCGCGGGGTCGCGCCAGCTTGCGCTTCGACCTGCCTCGGTCCCCAGAAGCGAGGCGAGCAAGTAGTGCATGTGCACGCTCGAGTGCCAGTCGAAGGAATTCGCGAACGCAGGGTTCTTCTCGGCAGCGGGAACGATGTCGGCGAGACTCCGCGCTAGATGATGGGCGGCGTACGGATAGTCACGGGTGATGTTGCTCAAGGCCACTTCGGCGAATTGGTGGACATGATCTTCTGGCTGCGGCATGGGGATTCCTCATCGGCGTGGGGTCTCCACCTTACGCGGATCTTTTCCAAACGAACGGCGATCGACGAAACACCGGTCACGAACTACGACAGACTGCCCGCACGGACCACGGCCGGCGGCCGACAATCCACAGACGCTAGGGTGGAAGCGTGTCGGACTATCCCGGTCGATGACCCCATGAATGCAGGCAGGTGAGCAATGACGCGATCTCCAGAAGTCTTCGGCAAGACCGTCGACGAACGCACGCGGTGCGTCCACTACGCGACCCAACTCGACATCATCGCGATCCGCTTCGCCTGCTGCGACCGCTATTACCCCTGCCACCTGTGCCACTCGGAGACTGCCGACCATCCGGCGCAGCAGTGGCCACGGGAGAAATTCGACCAGCCTGCCATCCTGTGTGGGAACTGCTGGACCGAACTGACGATCACCGCTTACAAAGCAACTGACGAGTGCCCAAAATGCGCCGCGGCGTTCAATCCACGCTGCGCGGCGCATTCGGATCTCTACTTCGCCGGCCAGTGAAGCAATCGGCCAGTGAAGCAACTGCTCAGTGAAGGAACTGCATCACCACGATCATTGCAGCCATCCCCCAGCAGTCGAGCGAGACCAGAGGGCGCCTGCGGATGATCTCGTGGACGGCGCAGACCACCAAGAGCACAGCGAGGACGACGACGGCCACAGTGAGGAATGAGCTGATGAGCGACATGTCACCGGCATGATGCCCATGACCGCTGGCATGGCCCGAATCGTTCACGTGCGCCCCATGGTTGAGGACCTGCCACGCCATGACCGGATAGGTGATGGCGGAGAGGACCGCGGCCGTCGGGCCCGAATGAGAATCCGCCCGTGACACGCAGCGGTCAGGCAGGGTCGATGACCGAAGACCACGGTCGTCCTCGGGCTCCGAGGGGCCGCCCGCACCGCTCATGACGAGTGCGGGGGACCGCCTCGGCGAGGGAGCCCCTGCCGACGATCGCAGGAAGACGGCCAGGCAGAGCCCGACGATGAGCAGCGCCCCCGACCAGATCACCGGCGGAGCAACGGCGGTATAGGCCAGGTCGACCATGGTGAGGGCCATCACCGCGGCCGCCATGATGGCCGGCCGTCCCTTCGCAGCGACGGCACCGGTCAGGCACAGTGCTCCCGAGGCGACCATGAGGAAGGACGCGAGGCTGCTCATCGTCCGCGCCTGTCAGTCGCACTCACACGAATGTCCGCCGGTGTCCGTACCGCAGTGGGCTGACTTCGGGCGCGGCACGTCTAGCGCGGGGTTGCGGTCGAAGAAGCCGTAGGGCTTCATGGTGAACCCGAGCCTGTCGACGGGCATGATCGGCCAATCCTCAGGTCGCGGGAAGTGCGTCATCGCGAACGACGCCCACACAACGATGTCATCACCATCGACCGGACGCTGTTGCTCGACCCACTGCATGATCGTGCCGTTGCCCGGATTCTGGTTCGGGTAGGTACCCGACGGGAACCGTTCGTCCGCGTCGAAGTGCGTCAGCCACATGTGCTTCGACCCGAAACCGGCGCGCTTCGAAATAGACGACCCCTCGGCAGCCATCATCGTCGGCTCATCGGGCACGCGCAGCTCGTATCCGACGGGGAAGCCGTGCCGGTTCGTCTTCTCCGGATTGATGATGTGCCAGACGCGGCCGGCCTCACCATCGGCCGTCCGTCCGCCCTCGGCGGTGAGCCGGGTGAGCTTTCGGGTGAAGGCGTTGCCGTAGGGATTGTCCTCCCCGAAGGGCACGCGGAGGGCTTCCTGCTCATCGACGGCGTTGGCGATGCCATCGACCTGCATGTCCAGACGTGCACAGAACATGTGCTGGTGGAAGGGCATGCCCAGCCCCTCGTCGCCGAGTGGAGATGACCAGCGCTGACGCTGCGCCTCGTCACCGTAGGCGGCGGTGTAGACGATGCCGGTGGCCTTGCACTCGAGTTCGATCGTGCCGTCGAGGTAGAGGTACCAGTAGAAGCCGTAGTCGTAGTTGCCGACGGTGATGAAGAAGGAGATGACGAGACGGCGGTTGCGGCGCACGTCGACGGCGCCGGTGAATTCGTCGGTGTGCTTGTACAGGATGCCTGCATCCTCTTCATGGATGCAGATGGCGTTCGTGATCGTGTGCGCATGCCCCTGATCGTCGGCGAGCACCGCATCCGAGTAATGGATCTCGCCGAGGCAGTCGCAGCCGAGTTCGAGCGAGTTCGTGTTCTTGCCCATCGAGTACTCGCCGGCGTCGAAGTAGTTCTGCCAGAAGCGCACCGGGCTCGGGTCGCCGTAGGGTACGACCATCTCCGCCACGGAAGCGCGGTAGACGATGGGGCGGCGCTCGCCCTCGTCATCGAAGCTGATCTGGTGAAGGACCAGTCCTTCTACCGGATCGAAACCGAGGCGGACCTGCCACTTCTCCCAATCGAGGACGTCACCGTCGAGGGTGAAGCTCGCTCCCTCGGGCTGCGTGATCTCGATCGGTTTCTGCGTTGTCCGCGGTTCGGGCAGCCAGGAGTCGAGGTGATAGTCGAAGCGTTCCTGAGGCACAGGCACGATGTCGGTATCGACGACCTCGACCACCTCGCCGGTGTTGAGGTCGAGATAGGCCACGAGGCCCTCGAGAGGGTGGGCCCATGCGTTGTCCTGCGGATCCGATTGGATGAAGGATGAACCGCGCACCAATCGCCGCCCGGCCTCACCGGGAATATCGAAGCAACCTGCCGAAAGAGCGCAGATGCGCACGGTCTCAACATCGGTGATGCCGCGCGCCTCGACGGCAGCCCGCCACGTCGCGTCGTTGCGGATCATCTGCTCGGCTTCTTCATACTCGGTCATCGTGATCGGTGCCTGGCCCTCGGAGGCGACGTCGAGCACACGGGCGAGTAGGACCTTGCGCTCGGTCAGCGACACGAGAACTTCTGTCTGCTCCTCGGTGCCGCGGTTGATGAGGAGTGAGCGCACACGCCGGTCGAGGTCCGTTGCGCCCGAGAGAACATCGCGCTTGTCCGGTTCGACGAGTCCGACGAGAGCGAAGAGCGTCTGCTCGCTCACGTGACCCGCGTCGACGATGATCGAGCGGTTGAGTTCGATCTCTTCGGAGGTCAGGCGATCGAGCGGGTGGGTGGTCCCAATGCCGGTGGCAGTCGGTGTCATTGCAGTCATGGGTCTCACATGCCTTTCTGTGTGTCGAGTTTGCTGTCGAGCGGAGCGTCGAGTTCATCGAGCAGATCTTGAGGATCGGCCGGAGTCGGTCGGAACACGCGAATCCGGTGCCCACGGACGTATCCGAAGAGTGCGAGTGCAGCGAGTGCGCCGAGGGTGCCGAGAGTCAGCGCCGTGAATGGTCCCTGGGCGACGCCCCATTCGTCGAGGAAGTCGTAGTCGAGGCCGAAGAGCCTCTCCAGGGTGCCTGGGAAGATTGCGACCCAGGATCCGAGGAGAACCCAGAGGAACGCGATGCCGCCGAGGACGGTGAATCCGACATTGCCGACGGGCACTCGGAATGGGCGTTCGATGCCGGGATGCTTCCATCTCAGTTTGACGGCTGCGGGAATGATGAGCAGGTAGCTGAGCAGGAATGTCGAGATGGAGATCGAGAGTACGACTCCGAACAGCGCCCCGGCATCACCGCTCAGCTGCATGGCCGCAATGAGGAAGACGGTGGCGACGGTGCCGGAGAGCAGATTCACGTTGACCGGGGTGCCCAGGTTGCGGGAGATCTTGCCGAAGAACCCTCCGAAGAACGCACCGTCAGCGGCGGTCAGTGCCTGCATCCGGTCGCTCATGATCATCCACGCCGCGCCTTGAGAGGCGAGGATGATGACGAACATCAGCGCCGCGAGCACGACCATGACCTCGGATGCCGGACCGTAGACGGCGAACACCGTCTGTACGGCGTCGAGGAGCCCGCCGATGCCGCTGATGGTCTGGGTCGGCAGCACGAGCAGCATAGCCAGTACCGGCAGGATGTAGCACAGCGCGGAGACGAAGCCAGAACGGGCGATGGCGACGGGAATGTCGTGCTTCGGGTTCTTCATTTCGTCCGAGGCGCTGTTCGAGGCCTCGAATCCGAGGTAGGAGAAGAGCAGCAGCGGCACCAGCCCGAGGAAGCCGCCGAGGCTCGGACTGAAGTCCGAAAGGTGGAGGGGTTGAACGCCGTGTTGGACGGCGTAGATGATCGTGGTGAACAGGAAGAAGGCGATGAAGACAACTTTGAGCACGCCGCCGAGCGTGGGCAGCCACTTTGCTTTCGCCAGCGACAGAATCGCCGCGATCACGGTGATCCAGATGAACACGATCTTGAACGTCCAGTCGACGATCGAGCCTGCCTCGATCGGGCTGATGAATTGGTTCCATGTGCTGGTGGCGAGGAAGGCCATCGAACCGCCGACCCACACGGGCTGGGTGACCCAGCTGAGGATCGAGGCGATCGCGCCGAAGGGGCGACCGAAGGCCTGGCGGACCCAGATATAGGCTCCGCCCTCACCGACGAAGGTGCTGCCGGTCTCGGCGAAGATGAGCGCGTAGGGCACGAGGAAGAAGATCGCGAGCACCAAGGTCCAGGTGAAGGTTTCGGCACCGAACCCTGCAGTTTCGGCGAGGACTTCGATGCTCAAGACCGCCGACATGACGATGAGCACGATGTCGAATCGGCCGAGCGTCTTCTTCAGATGTTGCTTCTGTTCGTCCGCATATGCGGTCGTGCGTTCAAGTGAAGACACCATCCACCTCCTTGTGAGTGGGCGTCAATTCTTTGGGTTACACCATAAAGAATTGCATGGACGATGTCCGAATAACAGGGGTAGGGCCATACCCATCCGCGTTGGACTGCATCACTTCAGGAGATAATGACGCTATGGCACGACCGAAGAATCAGGCAGGCCGCCGTGCACATCTGGTGCAGGCAGCGAAACATGCAATTGCAGAACGCGGAATCAATGGGCTGCGAGCCATCGACGTGGCTGCGCATTCAGAACTGGGCGCCGGGTCGGTGGCGTACTACTACCCCGACCTCGGAGATCTGGTGCGTGAAGTGCATGAGGACGCGGTGTCGCGCTTCTATTGGAGCCGCCGCGAGCAGGGGGGCGCAGGTGCGCAGCCGGCGATCAGGCTTGCCCGAATCATCCGCAGCGGCATCCCAAACTCCCGCGACGACGTTGACTTCCAAGTGCTCAACGAACTGCACACCCATGCGTACAGGGATGCGTTCCACGCGCAACTCATGGCGGAGATGTATCGGCTCGAGGTCTCCCTCTATGCCACGGCCCTCAATGAGGGCGTCGACGCGGGCGCCTTCACACTGGCTCTTCCCGTCGACACAACGGCGAGCAATCTCGTGGCGATGGAGGACGCTTATGGGCTGCACTTCATGGGTGGAACGCCGCTCGGGGTCGAGGACATCTTTCGAATGATCATCGCCAATGCCGAGGTGCTCACGGGGTGCAGGCTCGAAGAGTCCTGATCACACAATCGTCGCGGGTCAGCGGCGCGCCTCGGACAGATCGCCCGCAGTTCGACCGCGTGAAGCCGGTCTTCTCTGCTTCTGGACGGACCGGGAGTAGATGACCCCGAGGGCAACGAGAACGATGAACACACCAGTTCCGAACCAGATCATCTCCGGATTGACAGGACCGACGTCGGTGGTCTCCCCGCGAGTCCGCCCTCCGCCGTTTCTGGACACGACCATCCATGCAGTCACGGCAGTCATGGCCACGGCAGCCAACGCGGCTACGGCTCGCAGCGCCGTGAACCCGAGCGCCCGGCCAGGTGCAGAGCGCGGAGAGAGCAGCCGCGCCAAGAGCAAGCCGAGCAAGGGCAGCTGTGCCAGCCACACTCCGCTGCGAAGCAGACCTTCATGCCAGACGTTGGTCCCGTACAGCAGTGTGTGCCAGACGCTGAGGATGTACACGACGACGATGGAAGCGTGGACCAGTCGCCAGACCACCGGCCCCAAGAGGCGCCTCGAATAGAACGCCATTCCCAGCACCAACGCCAGGTAGAGAGCGATGATCCCAATGAGTATGGCCACCTCGCCTGTGGCCTCCGAATATGCGCCGGGAACGAAGCTACATGCGAATGCTGTGCCGAAGCTTCGCAGGGCACCGAGCTCAGCCTGTCGATCCAAGAAGGTCAGGACGAGGAACATCAGGATGTGAAGGAGCACCAGAGCGATCGTTGTCAGGCTCAGTGTCCGATGCCACCGTTCGACAGTGCGTGCAGATGCCGTGAACCACGAACTTCTGGTCGAGCTGCGCAACAGACCCAAAGCGATCGAAAGCCAGCTCCAGATCAGACCGGTCCAACCGAAGGCCTGGCAGAGGACATTGGGCCAGTAAGCTGCGAAATGATCGAGATCAGGCATGAGTTCGACTGTGGGGGAGGCCCCGGTCTCCATGCGATAGACCAAGATGACACTGAAGACGAGCGTCAGCGCCAGAGACGTCAGGCCGTTCGCCCAAGAACGTCGGACATCAGCGCCGAGCGCTCTGACGTCGAATCTGCGGGACCGGGGTTGTCGTGTGTACATGGCCGAACTACGGCTTCACCCCCACTGCAGCCAGGTCGTCTTGAGGTCCGAGTAGTTCTCCAGGGCATGGACAGACAGGTCACGGCCGAAGCCGGACTGTTTGAACCCGCCGAAAGGCGTCGTGAATCCCAAGGCGTCGACGGTGTTGACCGAAACGGTCCCGGCGACCAAGCGTGAGGACACACGATGGGCCCGGGCCATGCTGCCTGTCCACAGGGCCGCAGCGAGTCCGTACGGAGTTTCGTTCGCCTTCGTGATGGCCTCTTCCTCGGTGTCGAAGGGAGTGACGAGCGCGACGGGGCCGAAGATCTCGTGACTGTGCAGACGATGGTCGGCAGGCAGGTCGGTGACGATCGTCGGATCGACGAACGTGCGGCGACCATTGACGGCAGGGCGGTTTCCGCCCTGGACGATGGTGCCGTCGGCGCGCGCCTGTTCGATGCATTCCCACACCTCGTCGGCATGCCGTTCGGACACGAGAGACCCGATCGCCGTGGCGGGGTCGAGCGGGTCTCCGGGCTGGAAGTCCTCGGCTGCATCCTCAAGCAGGTGGAGGAACTCCTCGTAGACGGGGCGTTCGACGAAGATCCGTGAGGTGGCCGAGCAGACTTCTCCCTGGTTGTAGAAGATGCCGAAGGCCGCCTTTCGTGCGGCGGCGGTCAGATCGTCGGTGTCGGCAAAGACGAGGTTCGCGCTTTTGCCCCCGGCTTCGAGGGCCAGGCGCTTCATGTTCGACTCCCCGGCATAGACCTGCAGCTGCTTGGCGACCTCGGTGGACCCGGTGAAACCGAGCATGTCGACGTCTATGTGCCGGCCCAGCGCTTCCCCGACGACCGAGCCGCGCCCGGGCACGACGTTGAGAATGCCGGCGGGCAACCCCGCCTCGGCGGCGATTTCGGCCAGCAACAGGACCGAATGCGAGGCTTCGACCGGCGGTTTGACGACCAGCGCATTGCCGGCTGCCAGCGCCGGGGCTATCTTCCACGTCGCGATCTCGAGAGGATAGTTCCACGGCACGATGACCCCGACGACTCCGAGGGGCTCGCGCGTGACGAGCGCCGTCGATCCGGTAGGTGTCACGGGGATCTCGTCGCTGAGCTTCTCGATCGCCTCACCGTAGAAGCGGAAGAGTGCGGCGGCTCCCGGTGCGTCGATCGTCGAGGATTCTCCGATCGGCTTGCCCATGTCGAGGGTGTCGAGGAGGGCGAACTCGTCCGACCGCGCTTCGATCAGTTCGGCCAGGCGAAGCAGCACCTCACGACGATGCGTCGCCGAGGCGCGCGACCAGTCACCGGTCTCGAAGGCGGTGCGAGCACTTGTCACGGCCGCATCGACATCAGTGGCATCGCCGAGGTGGAGCTGTGAGATCACCTTGCCGGTAGCCGGATTCGTCTTCGCGTGGGTCTGTCCTGAGCGGGCGTCGACTCGTCGCCCGTCGATGACGGGCCGTCCGTCGATGGTTAGTGCCGCGGCCGCGGCCTGCCACTGCGCCAGTGTGGACGGTCGGGGCGTGGTGTCGGCGAGAGTTGCTGTCATGGAGGGTCTCCTTCGGGATGTGAAACAGGGAAGCTGGCGATCAAATGGGCAGAGGTCAGCGGTCGCCGGTCGGCTCGACGTGAGCTGGTGCGGGCGTTTCTGTGATGGTCGCTGCGTCGGCAGCCTGAGTGGAGGGGGACTCTTCGAGGTCGTCGGAGCGCAGCAGGTCGATGCCGCGGGTCTCGGGCAGGGATGCGACGGTGACGATGCCGATGATGCCGACAACGGCGAGGAACCAGCCGGGGCTCAGAGTGCTGCCGGTGGAATCGATGAGCCAAGTGAGGATATAGGGCGCGGTGCCCGCGAAGAGCGCAGCGGTGAGAGCGTAGGCGATGGACAGTCCGGTCTGCCTCGTGCGGGTCGGGAAGAGCTCGACGACAGTGGCGGCGTGGGTGCCGAGGATGATCGCGAGGATGAAGGCGAGTCCGAAAGTCGAGACGAACGACGCCCAGGGGTAGTCGGCACCCATGAGCAGGAACAGCGGAACCGAGAACACCGTGAGTGCGATCGCCGCGGTCATGAGCACAGGCTTGCGTCCGAATCGATCCGAGGCGAGACCCGCCAGCGGGACGATGACAAGGCCGAGTGCCGAGGCCAGGGTCGACAGCAGCGCTGCCCGTCCGGGTTCGATCCCGACCGCGGTTTCCTGATAGGTGAGCAGGTAGACGAGGACGACGTAGAAGGTGACGTTCATGAACGTCTCCATCCCGCAGGTCTGGAGGAACTGCTTGGGGTTGCGCTTGAACACCTCACGCAGGGGAGCCTCGGCGACGGTCTCCATCTTCTGCAGGGCCGCGAATTCCGGAGTGTCCTCGATCCGGCGGCGAATGTAGAGGCCGATGAAACCCAAGGGCACGGTGATGAGGAATGGGATCCTCCACCCCCAGGCGTTGACCTGGTCGGGGGTGAGCGCCTGGTTGAGGGCGAAGACGACGAAAGAAGCCAGCAGGAACCCGGCCAGGGAGCCGACTTCGAGCCAACTGCAGCCGAAGCCACGACGTCTGCGCGGTGAGAACTCGCCGAGGAAGGCCGCCGCGCTCCCGAACTCTCCGCCGGCGGCCAAACCTTGCACGATGCGAGTGACGATGAGAAGGATCGGCGCGAGTACGCCGATGGTTCCGTAGGTCGGGAGCACCCCGAGCACGAGCGTTGACAGGGCCATGGCGAGGATGACCAGCGATAGGGTGTGCTTGCGGCCGAGTTTGTCGCCGAGGCGGCCGAAGATGATCGCACCGATCGGCCGGACGAGGAATGATACGGCGAAGACCGCGAAGGTGGCGAGCAGGCCCGCGGTGCTGTCCTCCTCGGGGAAGAAGATCGCCGCGATCGTCGTGGCCATATAGGCGTAGACCGCCCAGTCGAACCAGTGGACGAGGACGCCGATCGAACCGGCGACCACGCTCTTGCGCAGGCCCTTCTGATAAGCCAGCCCATCGGTGGCCCGTGTGTCACCTGACATGTCCGAATCCTCCTTTGGAATCGTGGTGCGCTGAGTGAGTGCGCTCAGGCTCGTTGGATGCTCACGTCTGTGGCGGTCCACGCCAGAGCGGTGGCGCCGTCAATAAGCGTCTGTTCGGCCACGTCGCCGACACAGGACTCCGCGAATGCGGCCTGGTGGTTGCTCGCTTCGCCGCCGACGCCGATATAGGGGTGGATGGCGTCGACGATCTGAGAGACGTTGCCCATGTCTGTCGAGGCGCGGTTCATCGTCGCGGCGACGGGGTCGACGTCGAAGTCCCGGCCCAGTGCCACGGCATTGGCCCGGTAGTGCTCGAGGGCGTCCTCGTCGGTGCGCATCTCCGAGTAGCGTCGGCTCTCCGGGGTGATCGTGAGTTCGGCGCCAGTGGCCAATGCTCCGGCCTCAAAGCAGTTGGTGACCTTCTCTTCGAGGGCCAGCAGCTCGTCCGTCGTCTCGGCGCGCACGTACCAGCGGCCCTCGGTCCTGGCCGGAATCGCGTTCGGAGCCTCGCCCCCGTTCGTCATCACCCCGTGCACCCTGGTTGTCTTCGGCAGCTGCTGACGCAGCAGGCCGAGGGCCATCTGGGCGACCAGGAAGGCGTCATTGGCATTGACGCCGCGTTCGGGATAGGCGGCCGCATGGGCGGCGCGTCCGGTGTATTCGATATGCCAGTGGGTGACTGCGAAGGGTTCCGCCTCGGCGACGTCGACGGGGGACGGGTGGGCCATGAGAGCGAAGTCGAGTTCGGTGAAGGCACCGCGGTCGAGCAGCTCGATCTTGCCGCCGCCGCCCTCTTCGGCCGGGGTCCCGATGACCTCGACCGTGATGCCGAGCTCCGCTGCGACCTCGGCGAGGCCAATCGCTCCACCGACGCTCATCGCAGCGATGAGATTGTGGCCGCAGGCATGACCGAGTCCCGGCAGGGCGTCGTATTCGGCGAGGAAGCCGACGGTGAACTCGCCCGATCCGAACGTCGCGCGGAAGGCGGTGTCGAGTCCGAGGTAGGGCTGCTCGACGGTGAAGCCGTGTTCGGCCAGGACGCCGGCGACGGCGGCCGAAGAGCGGAACTCCTGCCAGCCGAGTTCGGGGTCGTCATGGAGGGAGTTCGACAAGTCGACCAGTCGTGGTGCCACCTGCCCGATGCGGGCCTGCACTCGCGTCTTGTGCGCCGCGGTCGCTTCGGAGGGGTCGAGTCCCTCAGCAGCCTCGAGGTCGGTTCCGGTTGTTGAGTGATTCATCGGTCGTCTCCGGGAACACCGTAGGAAGGTGAAGCGGCGGGATCGAGGCCACGGGTGATGTAGTCGTCGCGCTGGGGCGTCCAGATCTCGAGAAGGCGGCCCAACTGTCCGATTGGATCCTCATCGGCCCAATCGACGCGCAGGTCGGTGACTCTCCAGCCGGAGCCGTTGACCACGGACAGACCGGCCGAGTGGACGGGCCCGGCTTCGCCGCCGGCGGCCATGGCGGCTTCGAACGCGGCGAAGAGCCGCTCTTCGAGGCGGCCGGTGGCAGACAGGGCGGTCTCGACGAAAGCGTCGAGGACATCGAGGTCGGCGAGCATATTGCCCCCGGCCACGGCGTTGGTCTCAGCGCGGGCGCCGAAGATGCCGAGTGCCTGCGCTCCGGAGTGTGCGGCGGTGTTCCCGGCCGCGTCGATGACAAGGAGCTGCCGGTAGTCGATCGCGATCGGATCGGAGGCGGCGACGACGGTGTCGAGGGCCGACTGCGCATTTCTGCCGGCGGCCATCTCATCGAGGATCGCCGGGCCCAAGCGAGGGTCGGTGATGTTCTGGGAGTTCACTCCGCCCACGCCGTCGGTGAGACTGATGCATCGGGCGGCAACGGCCGGAGACGACGAGGAGATCGCGGAGCCGAACTCCCCGGTCTCGGGATCATGGAGGAGGAGAGAGAAGGTCACGAGGTCACCTCGGCAGTGGAATTCGCGGCGGAGGCGTCGCTGATGACCGCGGTGGCGTCGATTTCGACGAGCCACTCGGGACGCGCCAGTGCCTGGACGACGATGCCGGTCGAAACGGGGAAGACGCCTTTCAGCCACTTGCCCATCGTGCGGTAGACGTCCTCACGGTAGCGGGGGTCGATGATGTAGACGGTGACCTTGACGATGTCAGCGAGACTGCTGCCTGCCTCATCGAGGAGCATCGCGATATTCGACATTGCCTTCTCGGTCTGCGCGGTGACATCGCCGATGCCCACCGACTCTCTGGTGTCGAGGTCCTGGCCGATCTGCCCGCGCAGGTAGACGACGCCGCCGGCGACCACGGCTTGACAGAGATCGTTGTCGAGATTCTGCTCCGGATAGGTGTCCTTGGTATTGAACATTCTCAGTCGTGTGTGCGTCGGCTCTGCCATGTCGGCGTCTCCTCGTCGAGTGAAGCGGTCGTTGTCTGCCACCCATTCTCGAGACATTCCATTCATCTGTGAAATAGTTATAATTTAGTCAGAGCATCTATAAAACAGATTCTTCATCGCAGGGAGCCGCAATGGTGCAGAGATTCTCGATCACGCTCACTCAGCTGTCGTACTTCGCCGAATGTGCGAAGACACTGAATATGACAGAGGCCAGCCAGGAGCTTCATATCGCGCAGTCGGCGGTATCGACGGCGATCAATCAGCTGGAGAGGGCTCTCGGCGCTCCGCTTTTCGTGCGACAGCACTCGAAGGGTCTCGTTCTCACCTCGGCCGGCGAAAGCCTGCTTCACGAGACCCGGGAGATCTTCGGGCGGATCACTGATGCCGTCGATTCGATTCAGGCCGGGCAGCGCGAAGTGCGCGGAACCATCGTCATCGCCTGTTTCCAGACGATCGCTCCCTTTTTGCTGCCGCAGCTGCTCCAGCGGCTGGGCGAGCGCCACCCCGAGCTGAGTGTCGAGGTCGTCGAGGGCGACCACGAGGAGAGCATCGACGCGCTGCGCAGCGGCCGGGTCGAACTAGCGCTCAACTACGACCTCACCGAATCCGACGGAATCCGCGCCGAGATCGTCGGGGAGGCCCGACCACACGTCATCGTCGGCACCGACCATCGCTTGGCAAGGCGAAAGAAGGTTTCACTGAACGAGCTCGCTGAGGATTCGTTCGTCGTCCTCGACCTGCCCGACAGCCGCGAGTACTTCCTCAACATGCTGCGCTTGGCTGGAATCACCCCGCATGTGCGCTACCGCAGTTCGAGCTACGAGACCGTGCGCTCGATGGTCGCCATGGGCCTCGGCTTTTCCATTCTCAATCAGAGACCGCAGATCAGACAGACCTACACGGGGGAGCGGACGACGATCCTCGAGATCTCCGATCCCGTACCGACACTCCATGTGGCCGTGTCGACCCTGGCCCGCTCCGCACGAACGGCGAAGGCCGCGGCCGTGGCGGACATCGTCCGCGAGATCCTCGCCGAGGTGGCTCCCGAGTAAGCCGAAAGGCGGCGTCGAGTAGGGCGTTCTGTGGGGCGAAAGCCAATGTTGTCGATGCCTCGAAGTGATCGATGATTGAACACTACATCTATTCATAAGATGTAGTGGACCGTGAAGAACTATTGGCAATGCCACTTCCACCTGCGGTTTGCTGGATGGCGTCAGGGCAACGTTGAAGTTGTGCCCGCCAGCAACGAAGCACATGCCGCAGCAATGCGGCACCGACGGAAGGGTGTCCATGTCGAACACAGCCGCAGAATCCACCGAAGTCGTCGTCATCGGCGGCGGCCAGGCCGGGATCGCGATGAGCGAGCATCTTGACCAGCGGGGAGTGGACCATATCGTCCTCGAACGCGATCGGATCGCCGAGGCCTGGCGCTCTCGCCGATGGGACTCCCTCGTCGCCAACGGTCCGGCCTGGCATGATCGTTTTCCCACGCAGGAGTTCGCGCACACTGACCCTGACGGCTTCGCCACGAAGGAACAGGTCGCCGAGTATTTCCAGACTCTCGTGGAGGCCAAAAACCTGCCGGTGCGCACCGGGGTCACCGCCAACTCGGTGACGGAGAACGCGGGGTCCCGTGGCTTCCGCGTGACCACCGATGCCGGAGCCATCGACGCGGATTACGTCGTCGCCGCCACCGGTCCGTTCCAGACCCCGCGGATTCCCGACATCATCCCCGCCGAGGCAGGACTGACGCAGATCCACTCGAACTCCTATAAGAACCCTGAACAGCTCGATGAAGGCGGTGTCCTCGTCGTCGGCGCCGGATCTTCGGGCGTGCAGATCGCCGCTGAAATCCAGCGCTCGGGGCGGCCGGTCCACCTCGCCGTCGGTCCCCACGACCGTCCGCCGCGTGCCTACCGCAACCGGGACTTCTGCTGGTGGCTCGGCGTGTTGGGCAAGTGGGACATGGCCACACCACCGGCCGGTGCCGAGCATGTCACGATCGCCGTCAGCGGCGCCCAAGGCGGACACACCGTGGATTTCCGCGATCTTGCTGACTCGGGCATCACCTTGCTCGGCCGGGCGAACGCCTATTCCGACGGTAAGCTGCATATCGGAGCTGATCTGCAGAGGAACATCGCGCGCGGGGACGAGAGCTACCTGTCGCTGCTGCGTGAGGCCGACGAGTACATCGAACGCAATGGGCTCGATCTGCCGCCGGAGCCCGAGGCACACGAGTTCGGCCCCGAACCGGACTGTGTCAGTGACCCGATCCTCGAGCTCGACCTCGCCGCCGCAGGCATCCGCACTGTGATCTGGGCGACTGGCTTCGGTGTCGACTATTCCTGGCTCGAGGTCCCTGGCGTGCTCGACGCACGCGGATACCCCGTTCAGCAGCGCGGAGTGACACCGGTCCCCGGCATGTACTTCCTCGGACTTCCCTGGCTTTCCCGGCGTGGATCGAGCTTCATCTGGGGCGTGTGGCACGATGCGAAGTATCTTGCCGACCAGATCGGCATCCAACGGATGTATCGCGACTACGCACCCGTGACCTCCCCGCTCGCAGCGGCAGCGTCCTGACCCGTTGGACCGTCTGATCCTTGAATGTGAGAGTCTGAAAGCACTATGACTGAGTCGAACGCCTCCGCAGACCCCAATACCGCCTCCCTTCCCCTGACCTCGCCGACTTCGACGAGCCAGAACGTCCCCACCCGCACCGAGACCGACTCGATCGGCAGCCTCGAGATCCCCGACACCGCGTATTGGGGCGTGCATACGGCTCGGGCGAATGAGAACTTCCCCATCGCGCGCCGTCCCGTCTCCGTCTACCCGGACTTCGTCCGCGCCTTCGCCTGCGTCAAGCAGGCCGCGGCCCGTGCCAATGCCGAGATCGGAGCGCTGGACGATCAGCGGGCGAACCTCATCGATGCCGCTTGTGAGGAGATCAAGTCAGGCAGACTCCACGACCAGTTCGCCGTCGGTGTCATCCAGGGCGGAGCCGGCACGTCGACGAACATGAACGCCAACGAGGTCATCACGAACCGGGCGCTCGAGATCGCGGGCCGGTCCAAGGGCGACTACGCGTTCATCCACCCGAACGATCACACGAACCACAGCCAGTCGACGAACGACACCTACCCGACGGCGATCAAGATCGCGCTCGCCTTCTCACTGCAGAACCTGCTGAGCGAACTCACCCTCCTCGCTGATGCCTTCGCCGCGAAGGGCCGCGAGTTCTCCCATATCGTCAAGGTCGGCCGCACCCAGCTCCAGGATGCGGTGCCGATGACGCTCGGCCAGGAATTCAACGCCTTCGCCACGACCCTGCGCGAAGACGTCCGGCGTCTCGAGGAAGCCGTCGCCCTCCTCGGCGAGGTGAACATGGGCGCCACCGCGATCGGCACCTCGATCAATGCTCCGGTCGGGTACAAGGAAGCGGTCATCAAGCATCTGCGTGAGATCACCGAGCTCGACCTGGTCACGGCCGGTGACCTCGTCGAATCCACCTCCGACACCGGCGTGTTCATCACCTTCTCCGGGGCGCTCAAGCGCAGCGCACTGAAGATGTCGAAGATCGCCAATGACCTGCGGCTGCTGTCATCGGGACCGCAGGCCGGCATCGGCGAGATCAACCTGCCGGCCCGGCAGGCCGGGTCGTCGATCATGCCCGGCAAGGTCAATCCGGTCATCCCCGAGGCGGTCTCCCAGGTCGCCTACTCCGTGGCCGGCGCCGATGTCACCGTGTCCATGGCCGTCGAAGCCGGTCAGCTGCAGCTCAACGCCTTCGAACCGATCATCGCCCACTCCCTGTTCCAGTCGATCACGTGGCTCGAGCGCGCCTGCCAGACCTTCCGCACCAACTGCGTCAACGGCATCACCGCCAACGAGGCGAAGCTCGAGGACACCGTGGACCGGTCGGTCACCGTCATCACCGCACTCGCACCCGTCCTCGGCTACACTCAGGCCGCCCAGCTGGCGAAACAGGCGCTGGCGACGAATGAGCCGATCTCCGACCTCGTCGTCGAGCGCGGACTTCTCGACCGTTCTCAGCTCGACGAGATCCTCCAGCCCGAACGGCTGACGGGGCTGAGCACCGATCACAACGTGACCACGAACCCCGACTCCGCCGAGGCGGTCCCCCGCGACGAGATGACCGGAGAGCTTCCGACGGTGGCCGACCCCGAGGGGTGAGCAGCGTCGGAGCCCTGCCGCATCTGTTCAGAGGAGCTGGCGCAGAACATAGGGCAGGATTCCGCCATGGACGTAGTAGGCCTCCTCGGCCGGAGTGTCGACCCGGACCTTCGCGGTGAACTCCACCTTCCCGTCGCCTTCGCCGGCGCGCACGGTGACCTCGTCGGGGAGGGTATCCCGGCCTTCGAGCCCGGTGATCGAGAAGACCTCGTCGCCGGTGAGCCCCAGGCTCTCAGCCGAGTCCCCGTCATTGAACTGCAGCGGCAGGACACCCATCCCGATGAGGTTCGAGCGGTGGATGCGCTCGAAGGACTCCGCGAGCACCGCTTTGACCCCCAGCAGGGTGGTGCCCTTGGCGGCCCAATCGCGTGACGAGCCCGAACCGTATTCGGCACCGGCGATGACGAGCAGGGGAACCTGCTCGTCGAGGTAGCGCTGAGAGGCCTCGAAGATGCTCATCTCCTCCCCGTCGGGCAGGTGCCTGGTGACACCGCCTTCGGTGCCGGGGGCCAGCTGATTGCGCAGCCGCACGTTGGCGAAGGTTCCGCGCACCATCACATCGTGATTGCCGCGCCGCGAACCATAGGAGTTGAAATCGGTCGGTTCGATCCCCTGCTCGCGCAGGAAGCGTCCTGCCGGTGAGGTGGGGCTGATCGTTCCGGCCGGGGAGATATGGTCGGTGGTCACCGAATCGCCGAGGAGGGCCAGCACCCGGGCACCGGTGATGTCATGGGCGGTATCGGGCTCGGCTGACATGCCGTCGAAGTAGGGCGGACGGCGGACATAGGAGGAGTCCGGGTTCCACGCGAACTTGTCGCCGGCGGGCACGTCCATGCCCCGCCAGTTCTCGTCACCGGTGAAGACGTCCGAATACCCGGAGGTGAACATCTCGGCCTCGAGGCTCTCATCGACGACCTTCTTGATCTCAGCGGTGGTCGGCCAGATGTCGCGCAGGAACACCTCCCGTCCGTCCTCGCCGACCCCGAGCACCTCGGTGAGCAGGTCGGTGTGCATGCTCCCGGCCAGCGCATAGGCGATGACCAAGGGCGGAGAGGCGAGGAAGTTCATCTTCACCTCGGGGTGGATGCGCCCCTCGAAGTTGCGGTTGCCCGACAGCACCGCAGACACGTTGAGGTCGTTGTCGTTGACCGCCTGACTCACTGCCGGAATCAGCGGGCCGGAGTTGCCGATGCACGTCGTGCAACCGTACCCGATGAGTCCGAAGCCCAGCTGATCGAGGTAGGGGGTCAGGCCGGCCCGGTCGAAGTAGTCGGTGACGACCCGGGATCCCGGAGCCAGGGTCGTTTTGACCCACGGTTTCGGCCGCAGCCCGCGTTCGACGGCCTTCTTGGCCAGCAGCCCGGCGCCGATCATCACCGAAGGGTTCGATGTGTTCGTGCACGAGGTGATCGCCGCGATCACGACATCACCGTGGTCGACGATCGCCGGGATGTCGTTGATGACGACATCGGCCGGATCGCTGGGCCACCCGAGTCGGGCGTTCGCGGTCAGCTGCGCGCGGTCGACGTGACGAGGAGGCTCATCGGGGACCGACGACGGTGAGACCGAGATCGGGTCGCTGGCCGGGAAGGAATCGGCAGAGGCATCATCGACCCCGCCGGGACGGACGGTCGACTTCTTCTGCTCGCCGGCGAGCAGGCCGAGCACGGTCGCGGGGGCATCTCCGAGCTCGATGCGGTCCTGGGGCCGCTTCGGTCCCGCGATCGACGAGGTGACGGTGGCCAGGTCCAATTCGACGACCTGGGAGTATTCGGCAGGCTGGTCGGGGTCGTGCCAGAGCCCCTGCTCCTTGGCATAGGCGGCGACGAGGTCGATCTGCTCGGGAGCACGGCCGGTCAGCCGCAGATACTCCAGCGTCTCTTCGTCGATGGGGAAGATCGCACAGGTGGCACCGTATTCGGGACTCATATTGCCCAGGGTGGCGCGGTTGGCCAAGGGAATGTTCGCCACGCCGGGGCCGAAGAACTCGACGAATTTGCCGACGACGCCCGTCTGACGCAGCAGCTGGGCCACAGTGAGGACGAGATCGGTGGCGGTCGTCCCCTCGGGCAGCTGGCCGGTCAGCTTGAGACCGACGACCTCGGGGATGAGCATGCTCATCGGCTGGCCGAGCATGGCAGCCTCGGCTTCGATGCCGCCGACACCCCAGCCGAGCACGCCGAGGCCGTTGACCATGGGGGTGTGCGAATCCGTGCCCACGAGGGTGTCCGGATAGGCCTGAGGCAGGCCGTCGGCGGTCTCGCGGGTGAACACGACCCGGGACAGGTATTCGAGGTTGACCTGGTGGCAGATGCCGGTATCCGGTGGAACGACGAGGAAGTCCGTGAACGACTCCTGTGCCCAGCGCAGCAGCTGATAGCGCTCCTGGTTGCGTTCGAACTCCTTCTGCGCATTGATTCCGAAGGCATCCGAACGGGCGAAGACATCGGCGATGACCGAGTGGTCGATGACGAGTTCGGCGGGGATGAGCGGGTTGATCTTCTTCGGATCGCCCCCGAGCTCGGTGATCGCATCGCGCATGGCCACGAGGTCGACGACGCAGGGCACACCGGTGAAGTCCTGCATGAGCACTCGCGCCGGGGTGTACTGGATCTCGTGCTCGCCGACATCCGCAGGAGTCCAGTCGCGCAGGGCTGCGATCTGTTCGGCGGTGACCAGACGGCCGTCCTCATTGCGCAGGAGGTTCTCCAGCAGCACTTTGAGGCTGTAGGGCAGTCGCTGGGACCCTTCGATGCGGTCGAGCCGGTGAATCTCGTAGGTCTTTTCGCCCACTGTCAGCTGGTCTCGGGTGTTGAAGCTGTTGGAAGTCATGATCGGCCTTTCCGAATGGACGCACAGCGAATGAGTCGCGGGGTCATCCGAACAGATGCCGATCGGAATGGTGCCGACGTTGCGCACCAGTGCGGCCTCCATGCAGGCGGCCCGTTATCGACAGCATAGGCACGGGTGTGCTCAGAACTCCAGAGGTGATGGAGAAAGCCGTCGGCTCATCTGCGCCGAGGCGACCGCCCTCACGCCTTGCGGCTCCGCTGGCTCGCTTCGGTCAACTCGACATAGGCCAGATGCTGGTCTGCCGAATAGCAGATGATCTTGCCCTTGTGGTTCTTGGTTCGTCGGAGAATCTTCGCCTCGGCGAGTTCGACGAGGGCGCGGTGCGCAGCCGCCCGAGTCACTCCGTGCTCGACCGAGACCGACTCGATGGTGATCACGGGTTCTCGTGCCAAGCTGTCGAGGATTTTCAGGATGACGGAACCGGTCCTCGGCCGAGCCGGTGACTTGCCGATCGCTCGGCGATGCTCGATGAGGTCCGTGTGAACCGTCTGCTCGAGTGCCTCGATATCCTCGGCGAGGAGGACGGCGCTTGCGGCGGCGGCTTCGACCGCCTCGGCGAAGGAGATGACCCAGTGGTCGAGATCGGCTGGGGCCTGACGATAGGCCGTGAGCCCACCGATATAGGTAGTCGTGTCAGAAGCGAAGACAGTGCTGATCGGCACGAGCACAGTGCGGAGGGCATCGGCGCGTTTGAGGACGGTGTGGACGAGCGCTCGCCCGGTTCGACCGTTTCCGTCGATGAACGGATGGATCGTCTCGAACTGAGCATGGGCGATGGCCGCACGAATGACGGGGTTTCCCTCGGTGGCTGAGACGAATTCGGCGAGGTTCGCAACGAGCCGTTTCACCTCGGCGGCCGGAGGCGGGACGAAATCGGCGCGCAGAGGACTGTTTCCGGGGCCGCCGACCCAATTCTGGGTCGTCCGCAGTCCGGGCTCGAGCCGGGGCTCGATCGAGTGCTGCAGCTCTTCGATGTCACGGACCGTGATCGCTCGTGAGGGGTCAGCGATCTCATCGATCGCGTTCTCAGTGGCTCTCACATTGGCGATGACATCGAGTGCGACCCGGTCGCCGTGGTGGAGGCGTTCGGCGATCGCCAGCTTCTTCGGACTGAGGCGGTTGCCTTCGATCCACGATGAGGAGATGCTCTCGGACCGGATGAGCAGATGGTTGAGATAGCTGCTGCCCGAGGACCTGATCCGTTCATCGAGGCGGGCCAGCACGACGACTGCTTCCTCGGCTGCGCGCTGTGCTTCGGCACCGAGTGTGGGGAGAGCGGAGGAGAGCTCATCGGGCACATAGGCGTGGAATGTGCCTGAGGCTCTGTCCTTTCTGCTCAGCCCCGCGGGGTTCGGAGGACTCCAGTGGCATTCGACGCTGTAGGGCATGGGCGGGCCTTCTGTCGGGTGGGCCCCACGGTGAGAAACGGGCTCGTATATTTACTTTAGTTCATCTAAAGTAAATATTCACCCGTCCAGCAGCCCCCGGATGTCCTCGGCCGTGACGGTCTGGCTGAACGCCTGTCCGCTGGACCCGCGGCCTTCGAATGTGCCGGAATCGGACATGAGGGAGTCGAAGAGTTCGGCCTTGCGTTTCTGCAGGGCCAGCACCTTCTCTTCGATCGTGCCCTCGGCAACGTAGCGGTAGACCATGACGGACTTCGTCTGACCGATCCGGTGGGCTCGGTCGATCGCCTGGTTCTCGGTCGCGGGGTTCCACCACGGATCCATGAGGAAGACGTAGTCCGCCTCGGTGAGGTTGAGTCCGAAGCCGCCTGCCTTGAGGCTGATGAGGAAGACGGGGGCCTCACCGGACCGGAACGACTCGACCACGGCCCCTCGATTCCGGGTCGACCCGTCGAGGACGGCATGGGGCACACCGCGGCGCTCGAGAACCGCGGCGACCTGGTCGAGGAACGAGGTGAACTGGCTGAACACGATCGACCGGTGCCCCTCGGCGATGACATCATCGAGCCGGTCCATCAGCGCCGTCAGCTTGCTCGAGGGCACCTCGGCGTGCTCGGCGTCGACGATGCTCGGGTCCAGGGCGAGCATCCGCAGCAGGGTGAGCGAACGGAAGACGATGAACCGCTGCTTGTCGTAGTCGCTGTCGATGAAGCCGAGGATCTTCTTCCGCTCCTTCTGCAGCACCCGGTCGTAGAGCTTCCGGTGCGCGGAATTGAGCTCGACGGTGATGACCTGCTCCTGCTTCTCCGGCAGATCCGCGGCCACCAGATCCTTCGTCCGGCGCATCATGAACGGTCGGATGCGTCGCTGCAACCGCTGCATCCGTCCCGGGTTCTCGCCGCTTTCGATGGGGCGGACGTATTCCTCGTCGAACCGGTGCGGGCTCGGGAACAGTCCGGGCGCGGTGATGGAAAACAGCGACCACACATCGCGCAGCGAGTTCTCCATGGGGGTGCCGGTCAGGGCCAGACGGAACGGTGTCCGCACGGACTTCGCCGCCTGATGGGTCAGGGCCGTGCTGTTCTTGACGAACTGGGCCTCATCGAGGACGAGCCCGGCCCACTCGAGGCGAGAGATCGGGTCCTCGTCGAGGCGCAGCATCGCATAGGACATGACGACGATATCGGCACCGTCGACGACCTCGTCCAGCGGTGTCCGTCTCTTCTTCGTCGACTCCGCGATGACGCGAACATCGAGGTCAGGGGTGAAGGCGGCAGCCTCCTTGACCCAGTTGTCGACCACCGAGGTGGGGGCGACGACAAGGAACGGTGCCCTCGCCTGACCGGTGCCGGCCACGGTATCGCTGGCGGCCACGGTATCGCCCGCGGCCGCAGTTTCGCGGGCAGCCGCGCGGCCGGCCTTCACATGGGCGATGAGAGCCAGCGTCTGCAGCGTTTTGCCCAGCCCCATATCGTCGGCGAGGATCCCGCCGAGGCGGCACCGGTAGAGCAGCGCCAACCACCGGAATCCCTGCACCTGATAGGGACGCAGCCTCGCCCCGCCCAGTTCGGGCACCTCGGTGGCCGGCAGGTGGTCGAGATCGGCCAATGCCTGTGCGGATTCCCGCCAGGTCAGAGCCGGCTCGGACTCGTCGGCGACGTCCTCGAAGTCCGACCACAGGCCCACGTGCATCCGTGAGATCTTCGGTGTCTCGGGTTCCCATTCGGGGATGAGGTCCGCCTCGGCGAGGAGGGCCTTGAGTTTGTCGAAGACCGGTTTGCTCAGCGACAGGAAGGTGTCATCGGGGAGTTTGAGTTTCTTCGCGCCCCTGGCCAGTGCTTTGTACAGCTTGACGAAGGGGACCGGGTGCCCGTCGACGCTGATCTGGAAGCCGAGGTCGAACCAGTCGTTCTTCTCCGACTCCACCGAGGTGATTGTGACGTTCGGCTCCCCGCCGAGCTCCCGGTAGGGCTGCTTCTTCCCGCGGGTGATGACCTTGAGATGCTCGATCTCCTCGAGTCCGGGCAGCACGTTGACGACGAAGTCGGCGGTATCGGCATCGTCGAGTGCGGTGTCGACGACCTCCGTCAGGCGGGACCCTTCCTCATGGGTGTCGGCCAGGACCCGTGCGACCGCGGAGAGCACTTCGGCTTCGTGCTCGAGATCGCGCTGGTCGTCCCGCTCCCACGCAGAGGATTCCCGCGCCTGTGTCGTCTGTGTCGAGGTCGCCCCCGCCGAGGCGGCCGGTGCCGAGTGCGGCGGTGAAACGGTCGGCAGCTTCGCGCGGGAAATGACCGGCAGGGTGCGGCGGGGTCCCGAGTACTCCCAGTACCAGCGAAGGTCGAGCCTGTCGCCGGCGCCGAAGGTGAGGAAGAGGACGAGGCGGGGCTGCCGGTAGGCCGGGAAAGTCACGGTGTCGTCGGTGCTGACCACCTCGGCGCTGGTGCGCAGCTGCGGATAGTACTCTTCGAAGAACTCCTCGGCCTCGGAATCGGGGATGGTGATCGGGCCGGCGGCTTTGAACACCGGCAGGGCCGACTCCCTGGTCGGCTTCTCCGCCGGAGCGAGAGTCACGGTGAAGCCCGAGGCCACGTCGATGCCGAAGAAGCCATGCGTCCAGATCGGTTTGATCAGGCCCGGAGTGAACTCGCGTTCGTCGATCGTCGCCCGCGGCTGGACGCGCAGCTGGCCCTGAGCACGCCTGATGTCGACGACGGCTTTCGCCACCCGCCCAATGCGCACGTCCATGCCCTGGTTGATGCCGACGAATTCGATGCCGAGCTGTGCACCCCGGTCGAAGTGCTTCCACAGCAGCGGGGTATGGAAATCGCCGAGGTGGTACGGCGCTCCGTCGGGCGTGAAGTCGGTCCTGTCCCGGGTGCGCAGGCCCGCAAGCTGGGTGAACCATTCCTGGTGGCGAGCGTCGATATTGTGCTGCCGGGCCATCCGATCGATGGTGCGCCAGGTCAGCGACTTCTTCACCCAGTTGCCGGATTCGCTGAGCAGCAGCGGCCGGATGGCCAGGGACGGGTTCGTGCCGGGGGAGACGGTGGCGCGTTCGAGCAGTACCGAGTGCTGGGGTTCGAACCAGGTGCGGGGGACGACCTCGACGAGCTCGAATCCCAGGGCCACGGGCGTATGTTCCTGCGGGGCCGCCTCGGCGAGTGGGGCGAAGGCCTCCCGCCAGTCGGCGGGGGCGGCCGAGGCCGGGGGAGTGGTCTGTCGGGTTTCGGGCACGAGGCCATCTTCTCACTCGAGGCTGACTTGGGAGCTAAGGAACGAGAACGCCGCGGCCCTGGATCCGCCCCTGCCTGAGGTCATCGAAGGCGGTGAGTGCGTCGTCGAGCGAATAGCGTGTGACCTCGAGTGCGATCGACCTCGTTCGCTCCGGCAAGATCGACCTCGCCCCGTTCGTCACCTCGAAGATCCTTGCCGAGGACATCATCAGCGACGGGTTCGACCGGCTCACGAACAGCCAGGACGAGGTGAAGATTCTCGTCTCGATGAGCTGAATCTGATTGCCTCCGGGCGATCGCGGCTCATTGAGCGGTGCCCGCGTCTGGTCGATCCAAGTCGCTGGACTCGTCAGAATCGACTTGGATCGACCATCGCCTACGGCTGAGACTCAGTCCTCGGAGACCGCGGCAGCCAGATTGCCCAGTGAGGTTTCGAGGTCGTCCTCGCCGACGAGAGGGAAGCTGACCTGCTTCAGTACGTGCTTGTCGGTGACCGAGCTCCAGTCGTAGGTGACGGAGACGTCCGTCGAGTGACGGCCCTGCGGAATGAGCTCCCAGACCCACTCCCAGCCGGGTGGTTCCTCACCGGCCGGAGCGGTCTTCCAGGCCAGGAGTTTGTTCTCTTCGTAGCCGACGACGTGGTTCTCGGTCTTGTAGTCCCCACCCATCGGTTCGGAGTGCATGTTCATGGTGAACACTTGGCCGACGGCTGTGATGCGATCCGTCTTGTCATCGGAGACCACCATGTTCGAACCGTCGATGGCCGCGTGGCGCTCCGGGTTCGAGAGCACGTTGAAGATGTCCTCCGGCGCAGCATCGATCGTTCTGGAAGCGCTGACGTTCATCTCTGCCATGATCTTCACCTTTCATCAGGTGGTCGCGTGTGTGCCAGGGCGAATCGGCCGACCCGCCCTGTCGGGCCACGCTATACCCTCAGCCGGAATGCAGACAGGGGGTGCGGAATCGACAGCCAGCCGTGATCACCGAGCCGCCGAGCCGCCGAGTTACAGTGAAGGATGCCCGAATCTCCCGAGCCGTCGCCCACGGAGGACGAACGATGGCTGATCGTCAACGGCCGCCGGTGGCGCAGAACAGATCCCGAGCTGGATCAGAACGTGGTCGATGAGCTCAAGAGCCACCTCGGCGCGGCAAGGAATGCGGTCCGGACCGCGAAGAAGTCAGGCTCGGAGGGCGATCTCGCCGATGCCCGGCAGCGCGTGAACGCGGCCAAACACGGTCTGGGCGAACGTGGTGACTGCTGGTGGCAGATGAGCCTCGCCGACAGACGCCAACGCGCAGAAGCGGCACTCGAGGAGCTGCGCTGACTAGCACTATCGGGTCAGCTGAGCACTATCGGGTCAGCTGATCAGCGAGGTCTTCGAAGTCCTCACTCCGCTCAGTCAGGCAGTTGTGTCAGGGCCGCGCGCTACCATCGTGGGCATGGACGAGAACAGCGAGGTTCACACAACGTTCTTCGACACCTACTCCCGTGCCTTGCTCAACCGGGATGCCGCGGCGATTGCCGATCACTATGCAGTGCCGGCGCAGATCGAATTCCCGGACCAGCGCATCACTGTGACCGATGCGAAGCAGACAGAAGAGTTCTTCGCCGGCGCGATCGGACAATACGCAGATGTCACCGATGCCGATGCCGCCATCGAGGTGGTCGCCCGCACCAGGCACAGCATCTGGGCCGATGTCACATGGCGGTATCACGGTGCCGCCCCGGATGAACGGAACATGTACCAACTCGTACGCATCGGCGAGAGGTGGAAGATCGCCGTGCTCACACCTCTGAGGCTTGGATGATTCTGCCCTGCTTGAGTGAAGAAACGGAGAGACGTATGCCGACCTACCCGCAGATGCTGCACACCGTCATCGACACCACGGACCCACGAAGTCTGGCCGACTTCTATCGTCGCCTACTGGGATATCGATACCGCGACGGGGATGCGCCCAGTGAGGACGACGAGGTCGAGTGGCTGGTGCTCACCGACTCAGGGGGTACCAGGAAATTGGCGTTTCAGCTCGTTGCCGAACTCACTGCCACCACGTGGCCCAGCAGCGAGGTGCCCATGCAGATGCACGTCGACTTCGTCGTCGGCGATGTCGATGAACTGCACAGGCAGCGCAAACGGGCTGAAGGCCTGGGTGCGACGATGCTCTTCGATCGCTCCGACGATCCGGACGAGCCTCTCTATGTCTTCGGCGACCCTGCCGGACATCCCTTCTGCATCTTCGTCGCCTGACCAGCGTCGAGAGGTTTGTCTGACCTGTCCCGACATAGCCTTCTCACTCGCCTGCAGCTTCGGTCGGCTCAGGGACAGCCGAGCTGATCAGCGAGATCTTCGAAGTCCTCGGCGACGACGTCCCATGGTCCCTCCGGAACGAGATCGACTGTCTGCCCAGGTCCGTGCTCGGTGGGACGGCGAACGAAAGCCGTGCGCAGACCGACCCGTGCCGCGGCGGCGAGGTCACTGTTGTGGGCGGCGACCATCATCACCTGTTCGGGGTCGAGTCCGAGGAGCTCTGCCGTGCGCAGATAGGCGGCCGGGTCGGGTTTGTAGGCGCCGGCCACCTCGGCGCCGAGGATCGCGTCCCACGGCAGCCCTGCGCGTTTGGCCACGTCGAGGGCCAGTCGCACATTGGCGTTCGACAGCGGTGCGATGATGTGGCGCTGCTTGAGGCGAGCCAGCCCGGTGACCGCATCGGGCCAGGGATCGAGGCGATGCCAGCAGAGATTCACCTCCTCGAGGACGTCGTCGGAGATCTCACGCGGATCGACTCCGAATCGTTCGATGACAGTCTCGAGGTTCTCCCGATGGAGGACGTCCAAGCGCACGAAGGGCCGACTGCCGTTGCGGACCCGCTCCATCGACGGCTGGTACTCAGCACGCCAGAGGTCCGCGAACTCATGCGGATCTGCTTGGGGCAGATACTCGTCGAGGAACGGTTCGACGCCGCTCGCCACGCTGGTTCGCCAGTCGACGACCGTGCCGAACATGTCGAAGACCAGCGCCTCGACTGCGCCCAGATCAGCAACCATGCCTTCACACTATTCCGCTGACCACCGATCGCCAATACATCACACGTCAGGGCACGGGTGCAGATTCGGCAACAACGACGTCATCGGCCGGACGGCGAACTCATCGGAACGTGACTTCACCCATGTAATTCTCACCCGGGCGAACCGTCCAGCACTGCGTCTTCACGATCACTTTCCCCAGCTTTTGTAGAACAGCGCCCTCAAAGCTGAGCCCTGCTCGCATTTGGCCAGGGTCGGATAATAGGAGTAGGACGCCTTGTTGCCTCCGGCATGAGCGGCGGTTGCCCGAACACACTCATCGTTGCCAGCATCAGCGAAGCCGCTCCTATACCGATCACTCTCTTCGCGCGCATCCGTCCTCCTCATGCAGTAACCGAGTTCCGGTCGCTCACCGGCGTCGGATCTCACTCCAGAATCCCGGACCTCCAAGGTGAGTCGGTCCGTGTTTCAGCTTGGCTACGGGCTGTGTCGAAGCCGCCACGTACAATGAGCGGTGATGGATGACACCGGATCGACGAAATCGCATACTCCCTCGCCGGCCGTGCTGGCAGCGCTGCTCTATCTTGCCGACCGAGCAGTGCCGACCGGCTCCGACGCCGCCGGGTCGAGTGCTGTTGCGTCGACTCAGGGCATCACAGACCGTGACAGGGAGATGCTCGATGCGGTCGAAGGGGCTCTGGAGTCCCAGCTGCCCGACGCACCGCAGCTCGTGAGGTCAGCCCTCGCCGAGGTGGACGCTGCAATCCGATCCGTCCGCGCCCGGGCCGAGGCCCCGAGCCTGTCAGCATCGAAATATGATGCTCTGCGCTCCGAGGTGCTCGACCAACTCAGAGCGCGCTCGAGCAAGGGCGCGGCCGTGTGGCCGCCGACGAGCCAGACGGCCGTGCAGCGGTTCGGTTCTTGGAACGAAGCTCTCAAGGCCGCGGGCCTGGCGACGAACCGACTCGGCCGAGCGAAGGGCCAACTGCGCTTCGACGCGGAGGCCTATGACAAGGCGATGTCCGTCTTCGTCGCCGACTGCGAATCCCGCGGAATCACGGCCACCTACAAGGCTTACACCGAGTACGCCGCCGAGCATAAGGGCGAAGTTCCTTCCGCCGCCGCTGTGCGCAAATTCTACGGTTCCTGGAACGCCGCGCTTGCAGCGGTGAAATGAGCGATTTTCGTCAAGTCCATCGGCACCGACTGCATCCGTGCTAGCGTAAATTCTCGAGAATGACGGAGCCGTCGGGATCGGTGACTGCGCCGGATACCGACGAGGGAAAGTCTTCCATTGTGATTTCGCGCAAGCTCAGCAAGGCCATCGCCGGTGCGGCTCTCTGCGTTCTGGCTGTGACGGGGTGTTCCTCGTCGCCGGGCGACGGGTCGAAGGACAAGGAATCCTCGGCTCAGGGCGGTGGCAAGGACGCCGCGAAGGCCGGCGTCGAGAAGGTCGACCCCAACGATGTCATCGTCAAGCAGGACGTCAAGGTTCCCGGGTCGAACGAAGACAAGGTGACGGTCGCCATCCACTCGCTCAAGGTCGAGGGGAAGACACAGACCCTGACCTTGGTCGTCACACCGCACTTCCAGAGTGTGGA
The DNA here is from genome assembly GCF_051351055.1 of Brevibacterium sp. FAM 27836. Taxonomy (NCBI): domain Bacteria; kingdom Bacillati; phylum Actinomycetota; class Actinomycetes; order Micrococcales; family Brevibacteriaceae; genus Brevibacterium; species Brevibacterium sp. FAM 27836. Next base: position 1,504,858 of record NZ_CP195711.1, on the reverse strand, counting down.
AGACGATGCTGCGATCAGCATCTACGACGCATGGGGTGAGAACGGGTTCGCCCCGCAGCTCATCGATACGGACAATCTCAAGGTCTATTCGCCGATCTCCGACACCTACGATGAGTGGACCTCGGATTCGGTCTTCACCGAGACGACGAACAATCAGCCGGTGACCGCGTGGGCGGTCTTCAAAGCTCCGGAGAACGACATCGACTCCGTCGACATCCGGCTGCAGGAATCATGGCCCAAGTTCACCGACGTTCCGATCACGGAGTCGTGATGAGGCTGGTCAGGCGGGGGCGTTGGACGTCCGCCCTCGGCGTGGTCACGGTCGGTGTCATGCTCGGCTCCGGTGCCGCAATCACGGCCGGCCCCGGTGTCGGAACAGCTTCCGAGGCGGAGGTGACCTCGCCTGCTGATCTGCCCGAGCCGAAAAAGGAGCAGCTGGATGAGTCTGTCCAGCGATGGGAGCCGGGCGGCGTCAAGGAATGGGGCAGCGCCGAGTCCGTCACCCCGCTGGTGACGAACAAGAAGGAAGGCGACGACGCGGTCATCACTCTTGCCAGCGACATCCTCTTCGACTTCAACAGTGCCGAGATCTCCGACAAAGCCAAGAAAGTGATCACGCAGACTGTCGAGGGCGTGCCCGACGGTGCGAAGGTCACCGTAGCCGGTTATACGGACGCGGTCGGCGACGGGGCTGCGAACAAAAAGCTGTCGAAGAAGCGGGCGCAGGCCGTAGCCGATGTCATCAAGGACGGGTCCGCGGACCTCGAGCTCACGGTCGAAGGCCATGGTGAAGAAGACCCGGTGGCGAAGAACTCGACGAAAGACGGCGACAACCCGAAGGGTCGGGCGAAGAACAGACGCGTCGAGATCAGCTACGACGACAGCTGACCGGCAGGGCCGAAGCCTCACCGAAATCGGCAAGGACCTCACCGCCCGGCGGCGAACGCCTCCAGCCGGTCGCATGCCGTGTTGATGTCGTCATCGGAGACCGAGAACGTCAGTCGCAGGTAGCCCTCGCCGGCCGGGCCGAACGCAGATCCGGGGATGGTGGCGAGTTTGTGCTCCTCGAGCAGCCTCGTCGCCAGTTCCCAGGAGCCCAGGCCCCAGTCGCGGACACTGACGAAGGCGTAGAACGTGGCTTCCGGGCGGATCATGCTCAGCCCGTCGATGGCGTTGATGCGTCTGCTCATCAGATCCCGGCGGCGGGCGTAGGAAGCCACCATCCTCTCGACATCGGTCTGCGGTCCCTCGAGAGCGGCGACCGCAGCCTCCTGGACGAAGCCGGGCAGGCTCGAAGTCAGACCCTCCTGCAGCAGTGCCATGGGGGCGATGCAGTCGGTCGCGCCGACGACGAAACCGCACCGCCAGCCGGTCATCGCATAGGTCTTCGAGAAGCTGCCGATGGCGAGGAACCGATCGAATCCGGGACGCACCTCGGCGATGGAGGTGAACTTCGAGTCGTCGAAGACCATCTCGTCGTACACCTCATCGGAGATCACCGTGAAGCCGTGCTCATCGGCGAGGTCGGCGATCTGCTCGATGTCGGAGCGGTCCATGACCGATCCCAGCGGGTTCGAGGGGCTGTTGATGATCACGGCCGCGGTCTTGTCGCTGATGGCCGCGCGCACATCCTCGGCACGCAGTTTGAATCCTTCGGATTCGCGGACGGGAACGGACACAGCCACCCCACCGAGGCGGTGCACCTGACCCATGTAGTTCGGGAAGCTGGGGTCGGGGATGATCACCTCCTGACCAGGAGAGACAGTGACGTCGAGGGCAAAGGTCAGGGCTTCCATCGCGCCGAAGGAGACCATGACGTTCTCGGGGCCCACGCCTCGACCCCATCTGCCGGAGTACTTGCGGGCAATCGCATTGCGCAGTTCGGGGATGCCGGCATTGGCAACGTAGCGAGTGTTGTCGTTCTCGATGGCCCTGATCCCCGCGGCCTTGATGTGCTCGGGCGTGTTGAAGTCCGGTTCTCCGACTGTGAGTTTGAGGGCGTCGGGATGGCCGAGGGCGAGGTTGAACATCTTGCGGATGCTCGAGGCCGGGTAGCTCGCGGCCATCGGGGAGATGCGGTGTTCCTGCGGCATCGGAATGCTCCTGCTTCTTCGGAGGCTGTGGGAACGAGACGCCGACGAATAGGTGGCGGTGCTCATGGGTCACGATGTCACGAGGCCGCTTCGCTGAGGTGGTCGTCCGCAGGGTGGAATGCGCAGTGCGGAGAGCCCCGAGAGTTTCGGTAGACTTGCGGCCTCTCCTGTTGAGGGCAGTCAGATGCCGAAGACGGCTCACTTCTCGGGCGCACGAGGATCCCAGAGCAGAATAGTGGCATCCGATTCATAGGCCTTTCCCGCGGGGAAGCTCACGAGTTCGAACTGCATGCCCCAGGGCGAGAGGAAGTAGACCCACCGTTGGCCCCTGCTGGCACCGCTGCTGGCAGTCGGCTCGCCGAGGACCCGCACGCCCTTCCTCCGCAGCCAGTCGACAGCCTCGTCGAGATCGGAGACGTAGAAGGCGAGATGATGGCCTCCGATATCCGAGTTGCGGGGCTGGGTCTGGTTCTGATCAGGAGCGTCGTAGGAGAATACCTCGAAATTCGCTCCTGTTCGACAGCGATAGAAGCGGATCTCCTGCATCACGGCGCCGGGGTGCACGTTGAGCCGATCGACCATGAGCTCGGGATCGGCTGGGAACGGACCGAGCGAATAGACGTGGACGCACCCGAGTATCTCGGTGAAGAACGTGTGCGCCTGCTCCATGTCCGGGACCGTGAATCCGACATGATCGGTCCCGACGAGGCCGGGGAGACCTGCTTCTGTGCTCATTGAGGTGTCCTTTCGGTGTTCGTTTCGTCGTAATCACGCAGTCGTGAAGACTTCGGGATGATGCTCGAGCGCCAGACGTGTCCGCCGAATGTGGACGGCCATGAGTTCCTCGGCCGAGCGCACGTCGCGGTCGGAGATAGCCTTGACGAGCAGATCGTGTTCCATGCGGGTCTCTCTCAATCCTGAATCCCAGATCAATTCCATGAAGGCTCGACGGTAGTGCTGTGTCGAGTTCCAGAGTCTGTCGACCATCGAACGCAGGTTGTCAGCTGAGGGTCCCTCGAAAGTCGCGAGATGGAACTTCCGATCGAGGTCGAGGAACTGCTCGACTGAGTCCGCCGCGTTTGCCTCGGCGGCCAATTCGCCCAGGCGCGTCAGAGACTCCGGTGAATGCAGGGGCACCGCCAATCCGAGGAGTAGGGGTTCGAGCCGCTCTCTGATGAGGTAGCTCTCCTGCAACTCCGCCAGATTCATCGAAGCGACCCATGCTCCGGACGAGGCGACGATCGTCACGAGCCCGGCCGACTCGAGGATGCGCAGAGACTCTCGGATGGGGATGCGGCTCACTCCGAACTCTTCGGCGATCTCCTCCTGGAAGATCCGTGTGCCGGGACCGAGGGCGCCGCTGAGAATTCGATCGCGGAGTGCATCGGCAATGCGCGCGCTCGAAGCCGAAGACGATGTGGCCATTGCTGGTTCCTCTGTGGGTCGTAGGAGTTTCGGGCAGTCAGTCAAGACTATCGAGTTCTCTTCGCTCCGCTGAGTGTATACATAGGAGGGGTTAAGTGAGCGATAATCAGCATTATTCCGTTTGAATGTATACGCAGACTGGGTTAACGTGGTCCGCAACACAGTCCTCGCACCTCTGGAGCATCGATGCCCGTCAACCAAGAAATGTCTGCGCCGAACGCGGTCGAAGTCGTATCCACCACAACTGCTGACTGGGACGCCGCCGACCCGGCGCTTCTCGAATCGATGCTCGTCCACTCACACACGATCCGGATCTTCGAAGAGGTCGTCCTCGGACTCGCCGGCAGCGGACTGGTCCACGGCCCGGCGCATTCGAGCATCGGACAGGAGGGCGCGGCGGTCGGCTCCGTCCTCGCACTCCGAGCGGCCGACGGGGTCAACGGCACCCACCGCGGCCACCACCAGTTCCTCGCGAAGGGACTCTCATACCTGCGGCCGGAGGGGCTGAAGACCGTCGACGGGATCAAAGCCGATGAACTCACGGAATTCGTCCACCGCACCCTCGGCGAGATCCTCGGACTCAGCGCCGGCTTCAGCGGTGGCCGCGGCGGATCTATGCATCTGCAGTGGACCGAAGCCGGTGCCCTCGGCACGAACGCGATCGTCGGGGGAGGGGTTCCCCTGGCCGCCGGCAATGCTTGGGCTCAACGCCACGACGCGCTCAGCCGAGCCTCGGCGACCGACACCGAGGCGAGCCCCGATATGGGAGTGACGGTCACCTACTTCGGCGACGGCGCCTCGAACATCGGATCCACGCTGGAGACCTTCAACCTCGCCGCCGCGTGGAAGCTGCCTCTGTGCTTCTTCCTCGAGAACAATCTCTACGCGGTCTCGACCTCCGTCGACGACGTCACCGGCGAAAGCAACCTCGCCCTGCGCGGCCCGGGATTCGGCATCCGATCCTGGCAGGTCGACGGCATGGACCCGCTGGCCGTCTATCTCGCTCAGCAGGCCTCCGTCGAGCATATGCGCGCCGGTCACGGACCAACTCTCATCGAAGCACGCACCTACCGCTTCTTCCATCAGAACGGCCCGTTCCCCGGCTCCGCATTCGGCTACCGCTCCAAAGTCGAGGAGAAGGAATGGCGGGAGAAGGACCCCGTCGACAAGGTCGCCGGCGAAATGATCCGCCGCGGCCTTCTCACGGACAAAGACAACGAAGACCTGGCAGAGCGCATCCGTGAAGTCATCAATCGGATCGTCGGCGAACTGACCGAAACCGATCCGGAATCGACGAAGGGCGCTCAGCGGATCCGCCAGGCCGAATGGCCCGACACCGCCGAGGTGGACGCCCACATCCGCTCATCGGCTGCTCTCGGCGAGCTGCCTCCGGGCACCCATGGGCCCGCCGCCGGAGACACGATCGAGCGCCGCTTCGTCGACGCGATCGCCGACACCCTCGAACACCGGATGAGCACGGATGAGTCCGTCGTCGTCATGGGCGAGGACGTCCACCGGCTCAAGGGCGGCACCAATGGAGCGACGCGTGGACTCGCGAAGGCCTTCCCCGACCGGGTCCTCGGGACCCCCATCAGCGAGAACGCCTTCACCGGTCTGGCCGGTGGGCTGTCGATGACCGGTCGGTACATTCCCATCGTCGAATTCATGTACTCCGACTTCATGTGGGTCGCCGCCGACCAGGTGTTCAACCAGATCGGCAAGGCCCGCCATATGTTCGGTGGTCAGTCCTCGATGCCGGTGGTGCTGCGGTCGAAGGTCGCAATGGGAGCCGGATACGGATCCCAGCACTCGATGGACCCGGCAGGCGTCTTCGCCACGAACCCGGGTTGGAGGATCATCGCTCCCTCGAACGCCGAGGACTACATCGGGCTGATGAACACCGCACTCGACCTCGACGATCCGGTGCTTGTCCTCGAACATGTCGACCTCTATGCGCGCAAGGACCAGATCCCGTCCGGCGATCCCGACTACCGGCTGCCGCTGGGCAAGGCAGCCGTCCGTCGAACCGGCACAGATGTCACAGTGCTCAGCTACCTGAACATGGTCTCCCTGGCCCTCGACGAGGCGGAGGCGCGCGCGGATCTCGACGCTGAGGTCATCGACCTGCGCTGGCTCGATCGAGCCAGCTTCGACTGGGAGACGATCGGTGACTCCATTCGGCGAACGAACAGCGTCCTCATCGTCGAGCAGGGACCGATCGGCACCTCCTACGGGTCCTGGTTGGCCGATGAGATCCAGCGCCGATTCTTCGACTACCTCGACCAGCCGGTCCAGCGCGTGAGCGGACGCGAGGCGAGCCCGTCCATCTCGAAGGTCCTCGAATCTGCAGCGAACGCCGGTCCCGCTGAAGTCACCCACGGCTTCGACCTCATCGCCGACGGCCTGGGCCGGAACTGAGAGCAAGGAACACCACCATGGCACAGCTTGTCACCCTCCCCGCGATCGTCGCGGACGCCACTGACGCCGTCATCGAATCCTGGCTGGTCGAAACCGGCGCGGACATCAGCCGCGGCCAGGCCCTGGCCGATATCGAGACCGAGAAGGCCACAGTCGAGCTCGAGGCGGAATCCTCCGGCACACTCGCCCGAATCCTTGTCGAGGCCGGCACCACCGTCGAGGTGGGGGCCCCGATCGCGGTGCTCGCCGAACCCGGAGACGGAGACGCCGAGATCGATGGTCTTCTCGCCGGCGTGCACGCAGAGACCGCGACCAGTTCGACGGCGGGCAGTGGCGCAGCAGCAGAGATCGAGAAAGATCAGACAGCAGTCGGCGGCGTCGAGCGCTCAAACGCTTCACAGGCTGACACTGCGGGCGCGGCTGCCGACGCGCCCGTCGACACCGTCGAAGCCGCGACTTCCGATATGACCCGGGTATTCGCCTCGCCGTTGGCCCGACGTCGTGCCCGCGAACTCGGCATTGACGTCACCGGACTGAATGGAAGCGGCCCGGGGGGCCGGATCATCCGGTCCGATATCGAGGCCGCTGCCGAGGCCGCTGAGAGCGACTCGGCAAGCACCCCGACGGATGCACAGCCGTCGGCTGTTTCCGTGGGAGGCACCGCGGACGTCGGCTATACCGATGTGCCGCTGACCGGCATGCGGCGGGCGATCGCGCGCCGTCTCACAGAATCCAAGTCCACCGTCCCCCACTTCTACCTCACTGGGGACATCCGTATGGACGCCCTGCTCGACTTCCGGAAGCAGATCAACGTCTCCCTGGAACGGCAGGGGATCAAGGCGACGATCAACGACCTCGTGCTCAAGGCGCTCGGCCACGCGCTGCGTGAAGTCCCCGAGGCGAATGCGATCTGGAACGAGAACTCGATCCGGACGTTCGACTCCGTTGACATCTCCATGGCGATCGCCACCGAGGGCGGCCTGCTGACCCCGGTCGTCCACGATGTCACCAACCTGTCCATGGCCGCCCTGTGTCGGACGACTCAGGACCTGAAAGCCCGCGCCGGTGAGAAGGCCATACGGCAGCAGGAGCTCGAAGGCGGTTCCTTCAGCCTCTCCAATCTCGGGATGTTCGGCACTCGCGAGTTCTCCGCGATCCTCAACCCGCCGCAGGCAGGAATCCTCGCAGTGGGAGCCACCGAGCAGCGAGCCGTCGTCAGCGACGGCGAACTCTCCGTCGCTTCGATGATGACTGTGACCTTCTCCGCCGATCATCGGATCATCGATGGTGCCGTCGCCGGCAGGCTCCTGACCTCCTTGCGGACTGCCCTCGAAGACCCGATGAGCCTGGTGCTCTGACCTCATCGAGGGCGGAGACCGCATGCAATCACAGATCGAAGGAGATTGATGGAAATGAGTTCCACAGACAGCTCACCCGTGCTCGCCGTGACCGGCGGTGCCTCGGGAATCGGCTGGGCCACCGTTGAGTCATGGTGCGGCGATGGCGGCGCCGCGGTCATTCTCGACTTCTCCCAGGAGAAGCTCGACGCGGCCCTGGAGGGAGCGCCCTCCGGCTGGTCCCTGCGGGGAATCATTGTCGATGTCACCGATCGTGCCGCCGTCGACGAGGCTTTCGCATCGATCACGGAGACTGAACAGCGGCTCGATGCGCTCGTCAACTGCGCCGGCAATGCCAAGCCCGTGCCGAGCGCGGAAATGAGCGACTCGGACTGGGAAGCCCTCCTCGACGTGCATCTCACCGGCACTATGCGCGCCTGCCGGGCCGCCTACTCCCTGCTCAAGGACGGCGGCGGAGCGATTGTCAACATCTCCTCGGTCGCAGGAGTGGCAGGCATGCCGAAACGCGCCAGCTACAACACCGTCAAACACGGACTGATCGGATTGACGAAGAGCCTGGCAGTGGAATGGGCCGACGACGGCATCCGAGTCAACGCAATCGGACCGGGATACACCTGGACTCCATTCAACGCTGCGCTCGAAAAGCAGGGCCTGCTTGACCCCGCTCCGATCACCAAACGGATCCCGCTTGATCGATGGGCGCAACCGGAGGAGATCGCGGCCGGCATCACTTTTCTCGCCGGCCCCAAAGCGTCCTTCATCACCGGCCACACACTCATGGTCGACGGCGGAATGACCATCGACGGAAACTGGTACGAGTGACCACAGCCTCCGGGCGCCCCCACTGAAAGCGACTCCGGCCACCCCTTGAACGAAAGGCAACAACCATGAACCCATTCGCCCCAGACCTCTTCTCCGGCCGGCGCGTGCTCATCACCGGAGCAGGCGGAGGGATCGGTTCGAAGAGCGCCGAGTACTTCGCGGCTGCCGGAGCCGAACTCGTCCTCGTCGACCTCGTGCCCGAAACGGTCTCGGCCGTCACCGCAACGCTGCCCGAACGCACCTCGGTCTCTCAGCTCAGCGGTGACCTCACTGATGCCGATACGCTCGAAGAGCTGCGCCGCCTCGTCGAATCCGTCGGCGGCATCGATCATCTCGTGGTCGCTGCCGGTATCTACACCGAGCACGCGGTCGAGGAGATGAGCGACGAAGACTGGGACCGGACGATGACGATCAATCTCGATAGCAGCTTCAAGCTGATTCGAGCTCTGATCCCGCACATGCGTGAGGGCGGGTCCATCGTCAACTTCGGTTCGATGGCCGGTTCCCGGGGCAGCCGCAACCATGCGCACTACGCCGCCACCAAGGGAGCGATCGTCTCCTTCGGCAGGAGCCTGGCTTGGGAGCTCGGGGAGCGGAACATTCGTGTCAACGCCGTCGCACCCGGAATCATCGCGACGCGAATGACCGAAGGGCTCGTCGCTTCCGGTGGTGACGCACTCCTCGCCGCCACCCCGCTGCACCGGTTCGGGCAACCGGAGGAAGTCGCCTCGGCGGTGGTGTTCCTCTGCTCCCCGGCAGCGTCGTTCATCAACGGCGACACTCTTCACGTCAACGGCGGACTGCACATGGCCGGCTGACACATCCGATCCGGCCGCCTCATCGCCGGCTGCACCGGCTTCGCCGCACCTTGTAAGAAGCCGATCCGAAAAACACGAATCACATTCGAAGGAGAAGACATGCGTGATACGAACGTTCCATCACTGGCCGAGCTATTCGGCCCCAACCCGCCGACGAACTGGGGCAAATGGGGCGCAGAGGACGAAATCGGAACCCTCAACTACCTCGGCCCTGAGGAGGCGCTCAAGGGCGTCGCTGAGGTCAAGACCGGCAAGAGCTACACTCTGCAGATCCAGATGGGGTGGGACGATGAGCGCGGCGACCCGGTATGGCCCGGCCGTCCCCAGATCGAACGCAAGAACGTGCGCGACGCGGAAGTGTGGGCGAAGGGAGAGACGGGACTCGACCCCTACCCGGGTGGACTGACAGACGCCGACGATGTCGCGACCATCTCTCTGCAGGGTTCGACCCAGTACGACGCACTCGGTCACACCTGGTACGACGACCAGATCTGGAACGGATACGATTCGCAGACCACCGCCGGTGCTCTGTCCAAGGCCTCCATTCTGCCGATCGCCGAGCACGGCATCGTCGGGCGCGGGGTGCTCATCGACATGGCGCGGCACCGTGGCAAGGACGTGCTCGATAAAGGCGAGACCTTCACTCATGAAGACGTCCTCGCCGCGGCGGAAGCGCAAGGTGTCGAGATCAAACCGCGTGACGTCCTCGTCATTCGGACCGGTTTCATCGGGTCCTGGTATTCGCGCCAGCCTGAAGAATTCTTCGCCGACTTCATCGAACCCGGTCTCACCTACTCGCGGGAGCTTGTCGAATGGTTCCGGTCGATGGAGATCGCCAACCTGGTGACCGACACCATCGCGAACGAAGTGACCACCGACCCCGAATCCGGAGTGCTGCTGCCGCTGCATGCGGCGTTCCTGCGCAATCTCGGTCTGCTCATGACGGAGATGACGATCCTCGACGAACTCGCGGACGCCTGCGCCGCCGACGGACGCTGGTCGTTCCTCTACACAGCCGCTCCCCTCAAAGTAGTCGGAGGGACCGGGGCGCCGGTCAACCCGGTCGTCGTTCGGTGAATCCCTCCGCCACGAGGCCAGTTCCATCCCATCCGCCCGCTCCACCCATCTGGATGACGCATCTGCTCGACGACGAGCCGCATCGTGGCGGTCGACCTTCGGGTATGCCGCGACCGCGTCCCCGTCGACCGCCGGAACGGAGAGTCCTCAAACCAGCGGTGGCGCTCAGACAATCGCTGCCGGCCCTGTTCGGCATCTACCGCCCTTCACGAAAGGTCCACCGTGTCCTCATCAACCACTGCTGCGGCAGCGCCTGACGCTGCGTCCCAGCGCCGAAACGCTCGCAATGCTGCGACCTCGGGCTTCGTCGGAACCGCGCTCGAATACTACGACTTCTACATCTTCGCCACTGCTGCTGCCCTCTATCTGCAGCCGCTCTTCTTCCCCAGTGAGGGAGGACTCGGGCAGATCATGGCACTCGCCACCGTCGGCGTCTCCTATGTCGCCCGGCCCGCCGGCGCAATCATCTGGGGATGGCTCGGCGACGTCCTCGGTCGTAAGACCGCGCTGATGGCCTGCATCGTGCTCATGGGTGCCTCGACGTTCGTCATCGGACTGGTGCCCGCATATTCGACCATCGGCTTCTGGGCGCCGGTCCTCATCGTCCTTATGCGTCTTCTGCAGGGTCTATCCGCCGGCGGAGAATCGCCCGGATCGGCCTCGCTGTCGATGGAGACCGCGCCGGAGAACCGCCGCGGTTTCTATGCCAGCTGGACCATCGCGGGCGCGACCGCAGGTCTGGTCCTCTCCTCTGCCGTGTTCATCCCGCTGAACATGCTTCCGCAGGAATTCATGCTGAGCTTCGGCTGGCGGATCCCGTTCCTGCTGAGCATCGTCGTCACCGTCATCACCATCTATATGCGAGCGCGACTGCAGGAGCCCGAGATCTTCGAGGAAGCGAAGGAGAACGACGAGACCGTCAAAGTCCCGCTGTTCCACCTGGTCAAGCACTACCCGCTGCAGATGATCCGAGTCGCCGGGATGGCCCTGTTCCTCCTCATGGTCGGCCTTTTCAGCACCTTCTCTCTGGCATACGGCACGCAGGTGGCAGGGGTCTCCAGCAGCGAGATGCTGGCGCTGATCACAGTGTCGAACCTCGGCACCCTGTTCATGATCCCGTTCCTCGGGCACCTGTCGGACAGGATCGGACGCAAACCTGTTTTCATCTCGGGCTGCATCGGAATGATCGTACTCACCTTCGCCTACCTCGGCGCCTTGGCCCACGCCGCTCCGGGGCACACGGGCCTCGTATGGGCGCTGGGAATCCTGCTCATGTCGTTTGCCTACGCTGCGGCCAACGGGATCTATCCAGTCTATTTCCCCGAGCAGTTCCCCGCGAACATCCGGTACAGCGGAATGGCGATCAGCCTCATGATCGGCCTGGTCCTCGGAGGGTTCTCTCCGGCGATCGCTCAGACGATCAACGGCGATGACAACAACTGGGTCGGTGTCGCGCTCTTTGCTGCTGCCGGAATAGCCGTCTCGGCGCTGTGCGCCGCATTCAGTCCCGAGACTGCGAAGACGCCGACAGCGGAACTCGGTCTGAAGCGAAGCTGACTCTCTGTACGGTCCGCGCTCAGACTGCGGCCGTCGACACCGGACTGCTATCGACAGTCTGAGCCTGCAGAAGCCACCCGCAGTGGTGGCTTCTGCAGATTCAAGCCGCCGGTGACGAGCTACTCGTGCAACCCGGCAAGCCGCGAGCCGAACTGGGCGAGCAGGCTCGTCTTCTTCGCGCTCGTCGCGGTTTCCCACGCATCGGCGACGCCGAAGAGCTTGTACATCGAGCGTATCCCCAGCCAGCGGATCGGTTCGGGCTCCCACTGTCCGGAGAAATGATCGTTCCACGGCAGCCCGGTCAGCGGAGTTGCAGCACCGGACGCCCGGTCGAGCAACGTCTTCGCGGCCAGATGCGTGGCCGTCACCCCGTGCCCGGCATAGCCGCGCGCCACCCCGATGCGCTGGGCGGGATCGAAGAAGATCCCGGCACACCAGTCCCGAGTCACCCCGAGCGCCCCGCGCCAGGCGTGGGCGATGTCGAACTCGAGGTCCGGGAAGAGCGAGGACAGGCGCCGGGCCAGCAGGTCGACCACCTCGGCGGGGACTTCGCCGTCGCCGGGCAGCCCGGAACCGAAGGCATAGGGTGCCCCGCGCCCGCCGAGCGCGATCCGACCATCGGCGGTGCGTTGGGCGTAGATGAAGGTGTGCGCGGTGTCGCCGAGGCATTCCCGGCCCTGCCAGCCGATCGACTCCCACGCCTTCGCCGGCAGCGGTTCGGTCGCGATCATCGAGGAGAAGACCGGGATCACCTGCCGTCCCTGCAGGCCGGGCAGGTCCCCGGTGACGGTGTCCGAGTAGCCCTCGAGACAGACGAAGATCGTCTCCCCGCGCACCGGCCCCCGGTTGGTCGCCACCGTTCCCTTCCCGATATGACTCGCCGAGGTGGCTTCACAGATGGTCACGCCCTGCTGCCGAAGGGTGTGGGCGAGTCCGCGGGTGAGCAGTGCCGGGTCGATGGCCGCGGTGCCGGGGAAGAAGATGCTGCCCTGGGCGCCGTCGACGTTGATGCGATTCCGGGTCGCTTCGGCGTCGAGGAACTGCATGTCCTCGGGCCCGTAGCCGAACTGCGCATTGCCCTCGAAGAGTGCGTGCAGGCGCGACATCCCGGCCTCGGACTGGGCGATGTCGATATGGCCTCCGTGGACCTGGTGGGCGTCGATGCCCTCGGTCTCGCAGACGGCGAGGACCTCATCGACGGAGTCGAAGAGTGCGGACTGGAAGGACCGGACGCTCGAGACTCCGTCGAGTCCGGTCGAACCGACCGGGCCGGTGGGGTCGTTCTGCAGGGCGCGATCAACCGCCTCGGCGTACTTGGCCCGGTTGCCGGGGAGCAGGGTGGACAGCCAGCCGCCGTTGCGGCCCGAGGCGCCGTAGCCGATGTGCTTGGCCTCGAGGATCGTGATCGACCAGTCCGGGTGAGTCTGCCGGGCATAGTAGGCCGACCACAGGCCGGTCAGGCCGCCGCCGACGATGACGAGATCCTGTTTCTCGCTCGGCAGCGGGGTGGGGTCGATGGGAGCGGCGGGGGACTGGGCCAGCCAGTGCGATGCTTCACCATTGAAGTAGGACATGGATCAACTCCTGAAAACGAGACGCGCATGAGGCGGGTCTACGGAAACAGTTCTATCCCACGTCGGCCACGAAGTAAACAGTTGTCAGCGAATGTATCGTCTGCTGAAACCGGCGAGGTTCGGTGCTGATTGCGCGGAATGGTTCGCTTCCTCGGGCGGAGTCTGGCTACACTGATCGCATGAGTGCAATGGAGCCGATCGACACCCATGATCTTCCCCTCAGCCACGAACCCATCGAGACCTGGCAGGACCTGCCAGCGGCCGCCTCGGCGGGGCCTCGCGACGATGAGGGCGGGAGGACCGCGACGACGGGATTCGCCGAACTCGGCACCATCGGCGGGGCGGACTTCGGGCTGTGGGAGATGAGCGCCGGGGCCATGCGCGATGTCGAAGGCGATGAGGTCTTCCTCGTCATCTCCGGCACCGGGCGCATCGAATTCGATGAACCACGGCGCGAGCCGATCCATTTGGCGCCGGGTTCGCTGGTCCGCCTCGACGAGGGGATGACCACCCGCTGGTACGTCGACGAAGCGCCCTTGCGGAAGCTGTTCATCGCTCCGCACGAAGGCTGAGTTCGCACGCTGTTCGAGCTCGTACGTTGCTCGAGCGCCGATCGAAGACTGAGCCCGTTGCCCGAACCTGGGTCGAAGACCGGGTTAGACTCGACAGACAGCCGGCCTTGGGTGAAGGGATCAATGATGATCGACCTGTCCTTTCCGCGCGATCTCGTGATGATCGGCGCGGTGTTCGGCCTCGCCGCGTTCATCTGGTCAGGATGGGCGCAGGAGGCTCCGCCCGATCGAGTCGTCTTCCGGATCCTCCTCGGCGGACTCTCAGCAGCCGGACTCGGCCTGGCGGTGCCGAGCATCTTCCTGGCCATCGGCCATTGGTCGGAACCGAGTGCGATCGCCACGGGCACGACTGCGTTCACGATCTATATCGTCGTGGTCTGGGCAGAGATCATCGCAGCCGCCGTCCTCAGCTTCTTCGCAGTCCGTTCCGGCCACGCCGAGGCGGTCGCCCCACTCATCCTCGCGATCGTCGGCATCCACTTCTTCGCGCTCGCCGTCGTCTTCGCCCAGCCGGTCCTCCATCTCGCGGGAGCGCTCATCACGATCATCGCAATCGCGGCGTACCTCATTCCGCGCAGCCTCGGCGCGCCGAGCTTCTGGTGCGGTGTCCTCGGTGCCCCGGTGCTGTTGGCCATCGGACTGTGGTGCCTATTGGCTGGGCGTGCAGCTCTGGCCGTGGACTGATCGATCGGACTGGCAGCCGGAGGACTAGCTGCCGGCCGGGGGACTAGACGCCGGGCTGTCGACCCGACTGGCTAGTGGTCTGGCCCTTCGCCGTGCGGTCGACCCGAATGCAGGCGGGCCTGGTGACCGATCGTGCCCTGCGGCTGACCACCGCTGACATTCCGGCTCGCGGTGTTCTATCGTGTGAAGCGAGGGATGTTCTGCGTGCTCAAGGGCGCCGGAACCTCAGCCCGCAGTCGCTGCGGTCACGCTCTCGTTCTGCCCGACCCGATGAAGGAGCCGACAATGAAGACCGCTCAACGCCTGGACAACCTCGGCACCGAGACCGCGTTCCGCGTGGCCCAAGCCGCCGCCGAGTGGAAGGCGCGCGGAAACGAGGTCTTTCCGTTCCACCTCGGCGACCTCAATTTCCCCCTGGCCGGGCATATCGTCGAAGCGCTCGAGCAGGCCATCCGCGACGGCAAGACCGGCTACTGCCCCGGACCAGGCATTCCCGAGCTGAGAGAGGCGCTCGCCGATGACATCGGTGCTCGGCGCGGCATGAACATCGACCCCGCCGAGGTGGTTGTCACCACCGGAGGCAAGCCCGTGATCACGAAATTCCTCCAGGCCGTGATGGACCCTGGCGAGAGCGTGCTCTATCCGAACCCCGGATTCCCGATCTACGAATCCCAGATCAACTACCTCGGCGGCACCGCCTTGCCGTATCGGTATGTGCCCACCGAGACCGGGTTCGCCATCGACCTCGACCATCTGCGGGCATCGATCGACGAGACCACCACGGCCATCATCTACAACGACCTGCAGAATCCGATCTCAGCCGAATCGACGGCAGAAGAACGAGAGGCCGTGGCTGCGATCGCGCAGGAATTCGACCTGTGGGTGCTCTCCGATGAGGCCTATTTCGAGATGCGCTATCGGGGCAAGTCCCAGTCGATTGCGGCTCTGCCGGGGATGGCCGAGCGCACCGTCATCCTCTACACCTTCTCGAAGAAGTACGCGATGACCGGATCGCGACTCGGCTGTGCGGTGGCTCCGAAGACTGTCGCCGAGGCGATCTCGACGATGAACACCAACGACGAATCCTGCACGAACCAGTATGTGCAGTGGGCGGGCATCGCCGCCCTGCGCGGACCGCAGGCGCCGGTGGGGCAGATGCTGGAGGTGCTGCGCAAGCGTCGGGACGCCACCTGTCGCATCATCAATGAGATCCCCGGCATGAGCACGGCGACGCCCGGATCGACGTTCTACGTCTTCCCCGACGTCACCGAGGCGATGGCGGCCAAGGGGATCGCCACCCTGGCCGATTTCTCCACCGAGGCGCTGCACAACACGGGAGTCTCGTTCTGCACTCGCGAGCATTTCGGCGCACCGCAGCCGGGCGAGGACCGATCCTATATCCGGCTGGCCTACTCGGGCATCGACGAAGCCGCGATCATCACCGGCCTCGGTCGCCTCAAGGAGTGGATCGAGGCCTGAGCCGGGCGGGGAGCCGCCTCGGCGAGGGCGTGGGTCAGTCCTCGGCCGGCTGCGGTTCGCGTCCCTCGATGTACGGCGATTTCTCGGGTTCGGGGTGGCGCTTCCACTGGATGAGCATGATCACCAAGCCCAGGGCCACAGCACCGATCGCGCCCCACACGTTCGTGCGCAGGCCGAGAATGACGAAGCTCGGGTCGAGGCGGATGGACTCCCAGACGATGCGGCCGGCGCCGTACCACATGAGGTAGACGGCGAACAGGCGTCCCCATTGGAAGAAGAGATGCCGGCTGAGGTAGAGCAGGACGAGCGCGCCGAGGCTGTTCCAGATGACCTCGTAGAGGAACGTCGGGTGGAAGAGAGTGTCGGCAGGGGTGCCCGGTGGGATGGCCGGGTTGCCTGGGGCGATCTCGAGGCCCCAGGGCAGGGTGGTCGGCAGGCCGAAGAGCTCCTGGTTGAACCAGTTGCCGAACCGCCCGCAGGCCTGAGCGAGGATGAGGCCCGGTGCCAGCGCATCGAGCAGTGTGGTGAGTCTGAGGCCGAGCCTGCGGCACATGATCCATGCGCCGAGGGTGCCGCCGATGAGGGAGCCGAAGATCGCGATTCCGCCCTCCCAGATCGCCCACACGGACCCGGGTTCGAAAGGGTTCCACGGGTTGCGGCCGGGACCGAAATAGTCCGTGTAGTGCGTGATCACGTGGTAGATGCGGGCGAAGACGATGGCCATGGGCACGGCCAGGGTCGCAATATCGAGCACCTGCCAGTCCTCGACTCCGCGCTTGGTCAGCCGACGGTTTGTCAGCACGATTGCGATGATGATGCCGACGAGGATGCACAGCGCGTAGAAGTGGATCGTCAGCGGGCCCAGTTGGAAGCTCGAGATGCTCGGGCTCGGGATCGCCGCCGAGATGTCGTGCGGAAGCGAGGCCACGCCGGAAGTGAGTGGGGCAGAGTGCATGGGGCCAGTCTATTTGCGGTGGCTGAGAATCCGGTATTCGTCGCGCTCATCGGCGTACGGGTCTGGCTTATGGGGCTGCATACCTCGGTTCGGGCGCGGGCGCGGGCACGGACATGGGCACGGACACGGGCATGAGTCGGCATGAGTCTATGGGGCTGAAAACCTCGACTGGGCACAGCTGTGCCCTCTGTACCCAGGAGCCAGCTAATCGTCGAAGAGGCCTTCGATGATCTCGTCGGTGATGAAGCGCGAGTGCAAGACCAGTGCTCGAGAGGGATCGACGCTTTCCGGAGGCTGCCAGGCAGGGCGTCCATCGGTGAGCATAACCATCTGCCAATCAGAGCGGTCCATGAGGTGGTGGTGGAACGAGCAGAGAAGGCACAGGTTGTTGATGTCGGTGCGGCCACCGTCGCTGTGGGGAACCACATGATTCACGTCGCACCATCCGGCTGGTGCGTCGCAGCCGGGGAAGACACAGCCACGGTCTCGAGCGGTGATGATCGCCGTCTGCTTCTTGTTGGCGAAACGGTTCTCCGTGCGAACTTCCACGCTTTTGGCAGTTTCATCCATCAGGTGGAAGAAGACTGTGCCGTTGAGGCCGCGCCGGACGAGATCGTTCATGGGGAAACGTGCGCCCGAGCCTGTGGTGGCTTCGCCGATCTTGTTTGCGACGTCGGATGCCTTGGCTGTGACGACCAGCGCGTAGGGCGAGCCCTTCTGGGCCTCCTTCATGCTGATACGACCGATGAGCGTGGCGAAACGCTCATAGATCCAGTTCCTCGCGGTCGGCTGCTCGCTGACGAGATTGACTGTCGAACCGTCCTGACGGACGCCATAGCCACCTGGGAGTGACGTCGCTCCAGCCGCGGGATTCTGCTCGGGCCCGTCTCCGCGGTAGGCCTCGAACACGGCCCACGGCGGAGCATCGAAGCGGTCGCCGGTGAGCACGGCGTCGACCGGTTCGAATCGTTCCTCTCCGGGAGCTTGGCCGAGTCCGCCGTTCGGAATGAACGGGACATCGGCAGCGACGTCGGTTTCGGCGCCGGCCTCCTCGGTCTCGGGAGTGGTGTTCATGTTCGTGTTTGTCGAGTCCGCGCCGGTGTGGCGCGCGGACTCGATGCGAGAGGTCAAGAGTCCGTGGAGTTCGGACCCGGCCACCGGGTCGAGCACACCCTCGAGCTTCCAATCGCCGTTTCGTTTGGGGCGTGCGGTGACGAAGTACGCCGACCGTTCCCTGGCGTCCAAGGGCTCGGCTCCATCAGGGTCGATCCGCACCAGCATCTGCCGAAAGATTTCGCGAAGCTCATTGACTGTCACAACCGCCGCGTACCTGACGAGGTCGGCTTCCACCTTGTCTTTCGTCGCCTGATCGACCCATGCGGGAAGTGCATTGAGGCATTCTTCGAGAGTTGTGATGTGTTCGGTCGACAGAGTCCCGCGGTGGAACTGCTCGGCCACCAAAGGATATTCGGGTTCGAGGCGCTGGCCGTCGAGAGTGACCCGACCCCCGAGCTTCTCGGCGAGCCTGGCTCGACGATTGGCTTCGCGTCCGGTCAGGTTGAGGCGGTTCTGAATGAGGTCCTTGGGCGACTTCGCGCCACTGTCCTTCGGCGTGCCGACCCGTTCATAGACCGACAGGGCCAGAGTGGACAGAGATTCACTGAGTCGACGAAGCGCCTCGGCCCCGTCGATGACATGCAGCGCCTCATCCGGGCCCATTGGGCGGTCGAAGGTGCGCAGCGCCTCGTCCAGATCGGTCAGCGAGGCGATGGCGTCCGTGATCTCGGGTGCACAATTGACCAGATCGCTCCACGTGGAATCAGGCAGCAGCGGGTGGCGTGACGCCGGCCGCTGGAGACCCAATTTCGCTGCGAGGGCCTCCGGGCTGAGCGAAGCTGAGACTCCGCCTACAGCCGAGTCGTCCCAGACCGGATTTTCGGCGGTCTCTGCAGCTTCGGTTTCCGACGCTTCAGCCTTCGCCTCGTCATGCTGCGTCTCTCCGAGCTTTGCATTGTCCTCTCCCGCGGGCGCGCCCCACGCGTCCCATGCATCGTCCTCCCACGCAGGAGCATCCTCGGCGAGGTCCGGGCTAGGTTCCCGCGATGGCGAAACGTCTTCGGAAGTCTCTTCCCAAGCAGGTACCTCGTCGCTCGGGTCGCCAGCAGGTTGCTGGGCGGAGGCGTTGCTCTCGGAGTCTTCTGTCCATGCGGGGACATCGGCGTCCTCGTCTGCAGCGACGCCAGCGTCGGTGGTGACCGGCTCAAGCGGCTCAGTGGGGACGGGGTCGAGGGCATCGAACACCTCGGCGAAAGGATGACCTGTGAGATCGAGACCGGCCGCTTTGAGCTGCTCTTTCAGGGACGAGAGGTCCTGGGTGGGATTGCTCCGATCGGATTTCGGCCTCCTGCTCACTCCACCGCGCGAGTCGGAATCTGCGCGGCGGGCACGCCGATTCGACTTACGTCGTTTGCGGTCGGGAGTGTAGGTCACTGGTCCGAGTTCCGTTCTCCGTTGAAGGTCTCTTTCTCAAATTATAGTTATCGTCCGAGTGGAAAGCAATAGAAGATTCGAAATAAGTATGATTACAGAGGATAGATTCGAGGGTGTTCTAATAAATCCGAATTAGGATAGTGGCCTCGATTCTTGGCTGATGATGAGGAGCCGCTTGTCGACCGAGTAAAGGCTGACGATAGTCGCCGGTGACGACATGGCAGCGGGAAATCGGGAGCCCCGGCTCGTCGGCTGGTGGGTTGCATTGAAGTTAGGCTCGTCGGCCGACGGGTCGTGTCGAAATTCGGCGGGTCGGCCGACGGGTTGCGTCGAAGTTCGACCGGTTGGCCAGCGGGTTGCGTCGAAGTTCGGCGCAACGGTGGGAAGATGAGGGACTATGGCACTCGATTTCACGCTCGTGCAGCTGCGGTACTTCCAGGAAGTTGCGCGTCGGGAGAACATGACCATGGCGGCGAAGCATCTCAACGTCACCCAGTCGGCGATCTCGACGGCGATGGCGCAGCTCGAGCGGACCATCGGTCTCGACCTGTTCATCCGGCAGCGGAATCGCTCCGTCGTCCTGTCGCCGGCGGGAAAGCGGTTCCTCGCCGAGGTGAACGGATTCCTCGAGGCGTCCGATGCGCTCGGCGAAACCGCACAGGGTTTGTCCCGGTCGCTGAGCGGGCGACTGACCGTCGGGGTCTTCTCGCCGATCGCTCCGACTCGACTGCCGCTCATCCACGACGAATTCGAGAAGCGCTACCCGGAAGTGCGGGTCAACTACCTTGAAGCTGATCTGGAAGAGCTGCAGCGAGCCGTCACCGCCGGAGACTGCGACCTTGCTCTGACCTATACGCTCGGACCGACGGATCGCTTCGACTCTTTCCTCATCGACGTCGTCGAACCACATGCGCTCGTGTCCCGGGATCATCCTCTCGCCCGGGGTGGGAAGCCGAAGCCGGTGCACCTGCGCGAGCTGGCCGAGGAGGACTACATCCAACTCGACCTGCCGTTCACCAGGCAGTATTACGACGAGCTGTTTCGCATCGCGGGGGTGGTGCCGAAGATCCGGCACTCGTTCTCCGGCTATGAGACGGTGCGGTCATTCGTGGCGATGGGTCACGGGTACTCACTGCTCAGCCAGAGTGTCTCCTCCGGTACCTATATCGGGTTGAGGACCGTTGACGTGCCGCTTCTCGACGATTTCCCGAACATCGACTCTGCACTCATCTGGCCCAAGGAGCTGCGGCTGAGCCGGCGGGCCCGTGCCTTCTGCGAGCTGGCGAGGGACATTCTCGGGCCGCCAGGGGAGTGAGCGTCGGGCACAGGCATGAGCGAAGTTCTCATAGATTAGATTGATGACTGCGTTCAGCATTATCTGTTGGACTGATGTGACGGGGGCCGCAACAATTGAGGCCGGGCATCACGGCGGCAGGTGGTGTCTGCGCCCACAAGCGTGACAGAGCACGAGCAAAGGAGCTTCGATGTCCATACCCACCACAGGTGAGGAGCGCACACCCGCTGCTCGAACACGACCGACGAAGAAGTCCTCGGGCATGCAGAAGAAGGTGCTCGTCGGCGGCAGCATCGGCCAGTTCGTCGAGTTCTACGACTTCACGCTCTACGGTCTTTCGGCTGTCATCCTCTCCGAATACTTCTTCCCGCAGGGTGACCGGGTCACCGGACTGCTCGTCATCTTCGCGACTTTCGGCGTCGCCTTCGTCATGCGTCCGCTCGGTGGTCTGTTCTTCGGTGCGCTCGGCGACAAGGTCGGCAGGCGCAAGACCCTGACCATCACGATCTTCCTCGTCGGTATCTGCACCGCCCTGATCGGCGTTCTGCCCGGCTTCGACCAGATCGGTTGGTTCGCTCCCATTCTGCTCATCCTCGCTCGTCTGGGCCAGGGTTTCTCTGCCGGCGGCGAATCCGTGGGCGGACCGTCTTTCGTCTACGAACACGCTCCGGTCTCCAAACGAGGCCTGTGGATCAACATCACCCTGGCCGCCACGGCGCTGCCTTCGGTCATGGCCGGCGGCCTTATTCTTCTGCTCTCGACCATGATGAGCGACGCCTCCTTCGACTCCTGGGGCTGGCGCCTGCCGTTCCTGCTCGCCCTGCCGCTGTCGGCAGTCGGGCTGTGGATCCGAGCGAAGACCGACGAATCCGAACTGTTCAAGAAGACGGCCGCCGAGCGTCCCAAGGAATTCAGCCCGATCCGTGACTCCTTCCGCGAGAACTGGGTGGGCATGCTTCAGGTGTTCTTCGTCCTCGGCGTGACCGCACTCGGCTTCTATATGCTGTCCGCATACTTCGTCACCTACATCCAGACCACGGGCGACCTCAGCCGAGAACAGTCGCTGCTGACGAATGCCATCGCCATGGCCAGCTACACGATCTTCCTGCCGATCGCCGGGGCCATCGGCGACCGGGTCGGCCGCAAGCCCATGCTCGTCGTCGGTTCGATCCTCCTCGCCGTGGTGTCCGTACCGGCCTTCGGTCTCGTGACCAGCGGACACATGGGGCTCGCGTTCCTCGGACAGACGATCTTCGTGCTCGCCCTGTGCTGCTACGGCGGAGGCTGCTACACGTTCTTCTGCGAGCGCTTCTCGACGAAGACGCGGTTCACCTCGGCGGCCATCAGCTACAACATCTCCTATGCCGTACTCGGCGGAACCGCCCCGTTCGTGGGCACCTGGCTCGTCGACATCACCGGCGTGAACACCGCGCCCGGCTTCTACATGGCCGCGTGCGCTGCCGTGTGCCTCGTG
This sequence comes from Brevibacterium sp. FAM 27836, assembly GCF_051351055.1. NCBI lineage: Bacteria > Bacillati > Actinomycetota > Actinomycetes > Micrococcales > Brevibacteriaceae > Brevibacterium > Brevibacterium sp. FAM 27836. Next base: position 1,482,768 of record NZ_CP195711.1, on the reverse strand, counting down.
CTCATCGTCGTGACCCGCCTGCCCGAGACACGAGGGCGGTTGGGATGAGTGGGCGGCAAGCAGGTTGCACATCTTTGCCCATCGGAGCGGGGGCCCTCGCTGCATCCGAGCCGGTGCGTCGAGGCAGGAGCGCTGGGCCGTGAGGTTTCACCCGCCGCACATCAGGTTTCGTGCACTCAGGCATCACGTTTCGTGCGCTCGGGCATCACGTTTCGTGCACGCCGACCTACTTTTCGTACTGACGGTCAGTTCGCGTCATGATGAAATGAACGAAATCTGAATATGAACAGCAGGCACGACGCCTCACCTCGGGCCGCGCCCTGGCGGCGCTCGACTTCCGGGTCGCATGCTGTCGGCGCTCGGCATCCGGCCCACGTGCTGACAGCGCCCGGCAGCCGGGCCGCACCCGGCGGCGTTCGGCCCCCACGCCGCCCAAGGCGCGCGTGCCGGCAACGCCCGGCAGCCGGCCCCCGCTACGCCCACGGCCCCCGGGCTGCCAGAGCCGCCCGTACCCCACCGTCCACCTCTTCTCCCAGAGAAAGCGATCCGCAATGAACCAACAGGCAGCCACCTCTTCCGACGCCGCCTTCCTCTCCGCCTTCCACCACGTCGCGACGATCGGCGCCACGGACAACAGCGGCGTCGACCGGCAGGCGCTGACGCCTGAGGACAAACAGACGCGTGACTGGATGCGCGAATGGGCAGTGGCCCACGGCTTCGAGGTCCGCGTCGATGCGATCGGCAACATGTTCGCCTGTCTCCAGCTCGTCCCCACCGACACCGCCCCCTACGTCCTCATCGGCTCTCATCTCGATTCGCAGCCGCTCGGCGGGCGTTTCGACGGCGCCTACGGTGTCATCGCCGGCCTCTTCGCGGCCCTGCGCGTGAAGGAGCAGTTCGCCGAATCCGGTCTCCAGCCCACGTTCAATCTCGCCGTCGTCAACTGGTTCAACGAGGAAGGCGGTCGCTTCGCCCCGTCCATCATGGGCAGCTCCGTCTACGCCGGCCTCTTCGACCTCGACGAGATGCTCGCCGTCACCGACCTCGACGGCACCTCAGTCTCAGAGGCACTGACCGCCATCGGCTATGCCGGCACCGACACCCCGCCCGAGGCGATCTCCTACGCCGAGATCCACATCGAACAGGGACGCATCTTGGAACGCGAGGCCATCGACATCGGCGTCGTCGAAGCCAGCTGGTACACACAGAAACTCGACATCGATGTCCTCGGCGAACAGTCCCACACGGGAGCGACCGCCATGGCCGACCGGCACGACGCTCTCGTCGCCGCCGCGAAGGTCGTCCTCGCCGTCGCCGAAGTCGTCGACGAGTTCGAAGAAGAGGCCCTCGTGTCGTCGGTCGGCCAACACGTCGTCGAACCGAACTCGCCGATCGTCGTGCCGCGCCGTGTCCACATGGTCGCCGACCTCCGCTCCTCCGACCCGACCATCGTGCAGGCAGCCCGGGACTCGCTGAAGAGGCAGATCGCCGAGATCGCCCGTGCCCATGACATCACCATCAATGTCGAGGACTTCGACATCCGCGACAAACGCCGATTCCCGACCGAAGGCGTCGAACTCGCCGAGAAGGCCGTGGCCAACGAGGGCCTGAGCATCCGCCGCCTCGAAACCATGGCCGGCCACGACTCCGTGGCGATGAACCACCGCGTGCCCGCAGTGATGATGTTCGTGCCCAGTGTCGACGGCGTCTCCCACTGCGAACGTGAGTTCACCACCGACGACGACATGCTCCGCGGTGTCCGCGTGCTCGCCTCCGTGGCCGGTGAGCTCGTCCACGGCGAACTCGCCGAGGTCTGCGACGGTGCCGTTTGGGTCGGATCCTCCGTCGCCGAGGTGCGCGCATGACCCGCGACGAGATCCGCACAGATTCGGCGATGCCCACCTCGACGTCGCCCGCCTCCACCGCGCCCTGGGCGCTCACCGCCGCCGAGGCGCTCGACCGGTTCCGCACGAAGCAGCTCTCCCCGGTCGAGTACCTCGAATCCCTCATCGGCCGCATCACCGCGGAAGATGAGCGCATCAATGCGGTCACCGAAGTCGTCGAGGAGGCGGTCACCTCGGCGCGGGAGGCCGAGGCGTTCTATGCGAACGCCACGGCAGACGAACTCGCCGAGGCGGCCGCCGACCGTCCCCTGCTCGGACTGCCCGTGATCGCCAAGGAGAAGCACGCCCTGGCCGGGCGCGGCCTGACCCAGGGGCTCCTCCATGAACGCGAGACCATCGCCGAGGCGGACGCCGCGATCATCCGTCGCATCCGTCGAGCCGGCGGATACGTCCATGCCCGCGCGACCTCCCCGGAGTTCAGCTGCGCAACGATCACGCACTCACCGATGTGGGGTGTCACCCGCAACCCGTGGAACCCGGACCTCTCACCCGGCGGGTCCTCGGGCGGATCGGGTGCCGCGCTCGCCGCCGGGTTCGCGCCCCTGGCCACCGCCTCCGACATCGCCGGATCGACGAGGCTGCCGGCCGCCTTCACCGGCACCGTCGGGTTCAAGGCCCCGTACGGTCGGGTCCCCGGTGCCCAGCCTCTGGCTGCCGACTGGTACCGCGGGGACGGGCCGATGGCGCGCACCGTCGCGGACACCGCCCTGCTGGCTCGGGTCATGGTCGGTCTCGACGCGAGCGATCACGCGACGATCGATTCAACCGGATTCCTCGCCGACTTCGACCCCGCCGAGGCGGCCGATCGACTCCGCGGACGCAGGGTCGCGCTGTGTGTGCGTTTGGGGGACTTCCCCGTCGGGAAGGACATTGAGGCGAATACCCGCGCGGTCGCCTCGGCGCTGGAGTCCGCAGGCGCCGTCGTCGAGGAGATCGAACTGCCGTGGACGTCTGAGCGGATCTTCGAGACCGCGTTCACGCACTTCGGGAACTTGCTGGCGCCGGCCATGCGCGCGGCGACCCGCGGCCACGAGGACACCCTGGCCGACTACACGCTGCGGTTCATGGCCGACGCCGAGGCGGTCGCGGCGCGTCGCACTCAGTATGAGGGGCTGGCGATGGAAGCGCAGATCCAGGCGGAACTGGCCTCCGCGATGGACGGATTCGATGTGCTGCTGGCTCCCACCTCGGCGGTGGCGGGATTGGCGGCCGACGGCAGCTACCTCGACGGGATCACGATCGGCGCGGACGGCGTCGGCCGGGAGGCCGCGGGGTCAGGTGAGAGCGCAACCGCCGGGAACGGTGGGGCGGCCGGTTTCGCCGGGAGCGGTGGGGCAGCCGGGAACGGAAGCGCCGCCGAAAGCGGCGGGAACGGTGGGAGGACGACGGGCGACGGTGTGCGCCTCGATCATTACTGGCAGGCGCACATGACGATGCCATTCAACATCTGCAACCGGGTGCCGATCGTGGGAGTGCCCTCGGGCATGGCCGGCTGCGGCATCCCGACCGGCGTCCAGGTCATCGCCCACCCCTTCGACGACGTTCGCGCCTTCGAGGTCGCCGCCGCGATCGAACAGCTGATGCCGTGGACGGGTCTGGCGCCGGAGTGACGGTGCGCGGCTGAGCTGGTGGCAGGGATCGTCAGCCTGGTCATCGTGTATGGCTTCGACCCGTTGGGGTCCGGTGCGGTGGTCGGTGATGTGAGCTCGGCGAACGTGATGTGAATGTCGCCGAGGCGGCCCACCCCGGTGGGATGGACCGCCTCGGTGGGTGAGCCCATCCCCGGAGGGATGAGCCGCCTCGGCGAGGTGGGAGGTCACAGCCTCCAGCAGCTGTCGAGGGGAGCCTTGCCCGCGAACGTGCGACTGGTGAAAGTTTCGACCCGGGGCAGCGAGGCGATGTAGCCGCCGACGTGTGTGGGGCCGAGATTGTCCTCGAACGCCACCTTGTGACCGGCGCGGCACCAGGTCGAGGCGAGCTCCTTGCCCTGTTCGAACGGGATGACGTCATCGAGGCGGCTGTGGTTGACCAGCAGCGGGACATCGGGCACGGGGGCCTTGCCCAAGCGCTGCCTGTCGGCAATGTCCATGAATTTCTCCTCGACGATCTCCTGGAGGGACCTGCCGTCCTTCGTCAGCGACTTCGAATCCGTGAACGCCGTCGAGAGCAGAGCCTCGACGGTGCACTGATTCGATGTTGCGGCGACCGTCTCCTGTCCCTTCTCGTTGAGGAATTCAGACAGATCGATGTCGGCCTGCGCGGCGAACGTGTCGACTCCGTACAGCGCGAATGCCGTATAGACGCTCGAGAGGCCGGACACGGTCTTGTACAGGTCCGTCGGAACTGCGCCCGCCGAGGCGGAGGCGACGTTGAGTTCGGGAGCCCATTCTTTCTGGAGCTCCAGGGCAGCAGTCGTGGCGTGACCGCCCTGCGAGTAGCCGCGCAGCTGCAGCTGGGTCTTCTCATCGATCTCGCTGCCCTCGACCTGCTGGACGGCGCGCGCCGCATCGAGGACCGAGCGACCCTCCTCGGTGCGGTTGAGGTAGTGATGGGTACCTTCCGTGCCGAGCCCCAGATAGTCGACGACGATGACGGGATGCTTCGCGGCCAGGGCCGAGGCGACGGAGATGCCCTCGTATTCGGTGCCCATGCCCATCTGTCGGCTGGGGGCGCACTTGTCGGCGATGCCCTGAGTGCCCGGGGAGATGACGACGGCATCGTCTGCGGGGCCGCTCGCGCCCTTCGGCGTGAGCAGGGTGGCGGTGGCGGCTCGCGCAGTGCCCTGCTCGTCGGTGGTCTTGTACATGAACGTCGTCGTCTTCGCGCTGTGCTTGATGAGTTTGACGGGGTCGAGGTAGAAGTCCGATTCGGCCTGCTTGACCACGGCACCGTCCTCGTCCGGCAGCTCGTCCGGCGTTTCGTAGAAGTCCTCGGGGACGCCATTCGCGGGGAGATCCTCCAGCGCCGCGGCGTATTCGACGTCGGCGGTGGTGAGCGCGTCGGACTTGTCGACGGCGGCCTTGGCCTGCTGGACGCTGACGCCTTGGGGCACGTTGCTCCGGTTCAGCGAATCGGAGTCCTCGGCCTGTCGGTCTTCGACGAGGTCCTTGGCCTCCTGCTCCGTCTGCGGTGCGAGTGATTCTGCGCTGGCGGGTGCTGCTGCAGTGCCCAGGGTCAGTGCCAGACCGGTGACTGCTGCGGTGCTCAGGACGGCGAAGCGCCGTGAGTGGGTGAGCGTTCTGTGACGAGACGTGCTCATACGTGTAGTCCTCTTCTGTCGTTTCTCTCGGCATTGAGCGTGCGCGGACAGTGGTCGCGTCACTGACCGCAGCAACGAGGGTGACGTCGGCGCGGTCGTCAGTAGTGCGGGGCCCGCATGGTGACGGACATCACGATCCTACTCGATAGTAGAACTTACCAGTAACTTACGGATTCGAGCACTGTTGCCGCGCGTGTGGAGGATCTCGGGTGGTGAGTGTGAAGGCCGGGAGTGCGGAGATCGCGTTCCCGGCCTTCACGCCGCTTGGCTAGGGGCCCCGCTTGACCTGGGGCTGCTTGACCCCGGGGCCGCTTGGCCCGGGACCGGGGCCCAAGTCCTCAGCTGAGCCTCGCCTCGGCCCCCTCGACCTCCGGGTAGATCGTCTCCTCGGGTGCGACTCCGTGGTTGCGGATGAGGACGTAGTAGAGCACGAAAGTCACCACGATGCCCACGAGCCAGGAGATGTCCGCACCGCCGAGCTTGGCGACGAGTGGGCCGGTGTAGAAGGACTGGGCGAGGAATGGAATCTGAATGAGCACGCCGACGCCGTAGGCCAGCAGTGCGCGCCAGTTCCATTCTCCGTAGCGGCCGCGGCGGTCGTAGAACGCCGGGATGTCGAAGCGGTCCTTCGAGATGAGGTAGTAGTCGGTGAGGTTGATGATGCTCCAGGGGGTGAAGACCATGAGCAGCGTGAGGACGAAGTTCTTGAAGTTCGCGAGGAAGTCCGCCGAGGCGAGCAGTGCCACGAGCACGGTGAGGGTGACGATGCCGACGACGAAGACCGCGCGGGTCCAGCGGCGGATTGTCGCCCGGTTGCCGAAGGAGGTGAGGATCGTCAGCGTGCACATGAACGCGCCGTAGGCGTTGAGCGTATTGACCGTGAGCTTGCCCAGCAGGATGACGATGAAGATGAGGAGTGCGAACACCCCTCCGCCGACGATGTCGCCGACGTAGGCGACCTGGTTCTCGACGAACAGGTTGCCGGATTCCGTCATGGCGGCGGCTCCGATGAGCGCACCCAGGGTCATCGACCACTGCGAACCGATGACCGATCCGCCGAAGGTGAACCAGAAGGTCTTCGAAGCTGGGGTCGATCGTGGCAGGTATCGCGAATAGTCGGCGACATAGGGGCCGTAGGTCAGCTGCCAGCCGACGGACAGGGCGATTGCGGAGAGGAAGGCGGGGAAGGCGAACGACGAGCCCGAGATCAGACCGGGGACGTCGACCTGTGTGAGCACGCAGTAGGTGATGAACAGGAACCCGAGTAGGCCCGTCACCGAGGAGATCCGACCGAGCACGTGGATGTACTTATACCCCAGCAGGGCCACCAGGGCGGTGAGCGCACCGAAGATGACGATGCCGACCCATGGGGTCTGGACTCCGATGATGAGGTTGACGGCCTGGCCGGACAGGACCGCACCGGTCGAGGCGAAGCCGATGTACATGAGCACGACGAGCACGAGCGGGATGATCGCGCCGATGATGCCGAACTGAGCACGCGAGGAGATCATCTGCGGCAGGCCGAGCTGCGGTCCCTGCGCGGAGTGCAGTGCCATGACGATTCCGCCGATGATGTTGCCGATGAGCAGACCGATGATGGCCCACAGTGCATCGGCGCCGAAGACGACGGCCAGGGCCCCGTCGACGATCGCGGTGATCTGAGTGTTGGCGCCGAACCACAGGGTGAACTGGGAACGTGGCGTTCCGTGACGCTCAGCGTCAGGCACCATCTCGATGGACCGTTTCTCGATCCCCGAATTGGTCGTACTCGCCATGATCTTCTCCTTTGAACTGATGAACCTGGTTCAGTGTGGCATCGCTGCACAACACCCGACGAGGTCCAGATCACACTTTCTGTCCGAAATATCGGAAAATCTCGCCGAGGCGGCCCGGAACGTCCGGACATCGGAGCGGGGGTCCGAGGAGCGACCGACTCGCCCTCAGATACCGTGCCGATCGTAGACTCCGACACGTTTCGGTGCTGTTTCGCGCCCGGTCTCCCGGCCGCACCGGCCGCTATTTCGACAGAGAGCGCGCGATGATCGTGCGCTGGATCTCCGACGAGCCTTCGTAGATGCGGTAGATTCGGGCATCTCGAACGTAGCGTTCGAGCGGAAAGTCCCGGGTGAAGCCGTAGCCGCCGTGGATCTGCAGGGCTTCGTCGGCGATGAAGGCGGCCGCCTCGGAGGCGGCGAGCTTCGCCGTAGCCGATGACCGAGTGAAGTCCACCTCGGCGTCGCGCTGTTCGGCGGCGTCCATCGTCAGAAGCCATGCCGATCGGTACTTCGTGTACATATCCGCGAGCTTGAAAGCGATGCCCTGGAGCCGGTTGAGCGGCTTTCCGCTGATCTTGCGTTCGCCAGCCCAATCCACGGCAGCGTCGAGTGCGGCCTTGCCGATTCCCAGACTCATTGCCGCAACTTCGATGCGTCCGCGGTCGAGCACGCGCATGGCTGTTGTGAAGCCTTCACCTTCGACGCCGAGCAGAGCATCCTCGGGGACGACCGTGTCGATGACGAATTCGAAGACCGGGCTGCCGCGCAGGCCCATCGTCTTCTCCGGGGGATTGAAATCCAGCCCCGCTGAGGCGACCGCGGTGTCGACGATGAATGCGCTGATTCCCTTGTGGCCGGCGTCGACGTCGGTCTTCGCGTAGACGATGATGAAGTCCGCGAAGCCGGCGTTGGTGATGAAGCACTTCGTGCCCTTGATATGCCATCCGCCGTCGACGCGAGTGGCCTTCGTCGACATCTCCGCCGGGTTGGACCCGGCCCCCGGCTCGGTGAGTCCGAAGGAGCCGATGACTTCGCCGGCGGCGGCCCGCGGCAGCCACGCCTCGCGCTGGGCGTCGGTGCCGCCGAGCAGGATCGAGTCGGTGGCGAGGAACTGCGCGGTGACGATCGACGCGGTCGATGCGCACGCCTCGGTGATGGCGGCGACCATCTGGCTCATCGCCACCGAACCGACGCCGGGCCCGCCGAATTCCTCGGGCAGGTTGAGCCCCATGACCCCCACCTCGGCGAGGGTCTTCAGGGTTTCGTCGGAGACGCGTTCGTTCGCGTCGGCGGCCGCGGCCTGTGGGACGAGGACGTCCTTGCTGATCGAGACGACGGCGTCGACGAGTTCCTGTTCGTCGGCGGTGATGTCGAAGGCCATAAGAGTGCTCCTTTGCAATGGGGATCGGTTCGATGGAATTGGACGGGGTCCCGACCAGGAGGATCGGGGAATCCTGACTGAGAGGCCAGGGGATTCGTGCGGAGTGCGCCGCCTCGGCGAGGTTGAGGCCAGCCGATCAGGTCAGGGTGCGTCGGTGGGTGCGGCGAAGTCGGCGTTGTGTTCGCCGAGGCGGGGTGCCGGAAGCGCGGACGCAGGGCGGGTGCCGTCGACGAGGAGCGGGTGGCCGAGGATGGCGTGCCCGGACCGGGGGTCGGTGGCAGTGAGATCGCGATCGGAGCCGATGGGGCCGGTGACCGCCTCGGCGAAATCGAGGACGGGGGAGTTCGGGATCCCGGCGGCATCGAAGATCTCGCACAGCTCGGTCACGGTGCGCCCCGTGGTGAACTCTTCGATCTCGACGCGCAGCGCCTCGGCGTGCTCCGACCGCTGCCCGTCGGTGGCGAAGCGCGGATCGGTGACCAGTTCCGGTTTGCCGAGGGTGCGGGCAAGAGTGCCGAAGAGACGGTCGTTGGCCACGGCGATGACGAGCAGCCCATCGGCTGCGCGGTAGGTGTCGAAGGGCGCCGAGACCGGGTGGCGGTTGCCGACCCGGGCCGGGTCGATGCCGGCGGCATGGAGTGACGCGTTCGTCGGCTGCATGGCGAGCATGACGTCGAGCATCGGGATGTCGATATGGGCGCCTTCGCCGGTCGTCTGCCGGCGGAAGAGCGCCGACGAGATGCCGAAGGCGGCGAAGACTCCGGCGGAGACGTCGGCGATCGATTCGCCCACGCGGGTGGGCGAGCCCTCGGGGAAGCCGGTCGAGGCCATGAGGCCGCTCAGGGCCTGGATGACGGTGTCGTAGGCGGGGCGTTTGGCTTGGGCGCCGTGCTGTCCGAAGCCGGAGATCGACGCGTAGACGATATCGGGCTTCACGGCCCTGAGGTCCTCATAGGACAGGCCGAGCTTCGCGGCGACGCCCGGGCGGAAGTTCTCGACGACGACATCGCAGGTCTTGATGAGGTCGAGCAGGCGAGCGTGGTCTTTCGAGTCTTTGAAGTCGGCCTCGATCGAGCGCTTTCCGCGGTTGAGTCCGGTGAAGTAGGTCGACCCGGATTCTGTGAAGGGTCCGAGATGTCGGGAATCGTCTCCGTGGCCGGGCATCTCGATCTTGATGACCTCGGCGCCCTGGTCGGCGAGCATCGCCGTGGCATAGGGACCGGCGAGGACTCGGGAGAAATCGGCGACCCGAACCCCGGTCAGCAGCTGCTTCGTTGCGTTCATGGTCCTCATCTTCGGCGCTGACCTGGGCGAAGACAACGGGGTCTCCGCGGAAATCGTCCGAGATGTCGGACGGAGGTGTCGGACGTCCCGAAGCTCCGACGGGCCGTCTGCCCCCGGGGCGGAGTTCCGGCACTCAATGCACGTTGCCCTGGCCGGAAGAGCTTCCGGCCAGGGCAGTGCACTGAGTTCTTCTCGTCGTGAGACGAGCGGGCCTCAGGCTACGCGTTCGAAGACCGCGGCCATTCCCTGGCCGCCGCCGATGCACATGGTCTCGAGGCCGTAGCGCGATTCGCGGCGATCCATCTCGCGCAGCAGGGTGGCGAGGATGCGGCCACCGGTCGCGCCGACCGGGTGGCCCAGTGAGATGCCCGAGCCGTTGACGTTGAGACGCTCGGCGAAGTCGGATTCGGACAGTTTCCATTCGGTCGTGCAGGCGAGCACCTGCGCCGCGAATGCCTCGTTGAGTTCGATGAGGTCGATATCGCCGAGTTCGAGACCCGCGCGCTGCAGTGCCTTCGCGGTCGCCGGGACCGGGCCGATGCCCATGGTTTTCGGCGGCACACCGGCCACGGCCCAGCTGCGCATGCGGGCGAAGCCCCGCAGACCCAGCTCGGCGGCCTTGGCCGCGGTGGTGACGATGCACAGAGCAGCGCCGTCGTTCTGGCCTGAGGCATTGCCGGCGGTCACCGTGGCCTCATCGTCGGACTTCCCGAGCATCGGCTTGAGCTTCGCGAGCTTCTCGACCGTCGACCCGGGACGGATGTGCTCATCGGTCGTGATGACCTGTTCGGGGGTCTTCCTGGTGGCCGGCAGCGTGATCGGCACGATCTCCTCGGCGAACTTCCCTTCTTCCGTCGCCGAGGCGGCCCGACGATGCGATTCAACGGCGTAGGCGTCCTGGTTCTCCCGCGAGATCTTGTACTCCCGACGCAGGTTCTCCGCGGTTTCGATCATTCCTCCGGGCACCGGGTAATCGTTGCCGCCGGCGGTGAGACGGCCGCGGACGAGACCGTCCTTGAGTTCGATGTTGCCGCCCTTGACGCCCCACCGGATCTCCTCGTTGAAGAACGGTGCGCGGCTCATCGACTCGACGCCGCCGGCAACGACGAGGTCGGCGAAACCGGCTGAGATCATCGCGTGGGCGTCGGCGATCGCCTGCAGGCCGGAGCCGCAGCGACGGTCGACCTGGCGGCCGGGAACGGTGATCGGCAGTCCCGCATTGAGGGCGACGACGCGGCCGATCGCCGGAGTCTCCATGTGCGGGTAGCAGTTGCCGAGGATGACATCCTCAATGGCCTCGCCCGGCAGGTTGGTCTTCTCCAGCAGAGCTGCGAGGACCTGTCGGCCGAGCTCCTCATGCGGAACGTTCTTGAACTGTCCGCCGAATCCGCCCACGGGGGAGCGGAGAGGTTCGCAGATGACGATGTCTTCGGACACAGAGTCTCCCTTTGGGTTGTGATCGAGCCGTCCTGCTGCGGCGGTGAGGCATCGATCCCTTCGGCATCACTGCCGATGCTGATATCAATACATTCTGATTTATGAACATATCCGAATAGATCGCGAGAGACAAGAGGTCATCTCAATGAATGGGCATCCGACGCCCCGATGGCGGATGTGCCGACGGCGGACGCGCGCGCGGTGAACGATGGTGGGGTCGGTCGCGTGGGCGGCGGGTGTGGAGGTTTTCCGAACGGCGGTGAGACCGGCCGAGCTCAGCGGACTGTCGGCAAGACCGCCTCGGCGACATCGAGGACCGTGCTCAGGGCTGCGTCCTGTTGGTCGAGGCGGTATGCGAGGTGAAGCTGGGTAGCTTCGTTCGGGAGATCGAGCGGCACGGCGGTGATCCGCGAGTCGTAGCCGGCGGCGACGGAGTCGAACGTGATCGTCACACCCATTCCGGCGGCCACGAGCGCAGAGATCGACTGCGAATCGGGGGCCTCCTGGACCGTGCGCGGGCTGAACCCGGCATCGAGGCATAGGCGCATGGCGGTCTCGCGCAGGTTCGAATTCGGGCGCGCGGGCAGAAGGACGAAAGGCTCATCGGCGAGCTCTGCGACGTCGATCTTCTTCCGATTCGCCAGGCGATGTGAACTCGGCAAGGCGACACATGGGCGCTCGATCGCCACTGGGCGACCCGCGATGAGCGGAGGCCGCCGACGCCAGCGGACCAGCGCGAGGTCGAGAGTGCCGTCCATGATCCTCTCGAGGCCTTCGTCGGCATAGACCGTCGACTCGAGGTGGAAGGCGATGCCCGGATTGCGTTCGTGCGAGGCTGCCACGAGGGTGGCGGCGAGGTCCCGGGAGGATGGATGCGAGTAGCCGAAGCGCACGCGTCCGACCTCGCCGCTGGAGGAGCGGTGGACGGATTCGATGGCGGCCTGCTGGGTGGCGAGCATGTGTTTGGCCGGTTCGAGCAGAGCCTCACCGGCGGGGGAAAGGCTGACTGAGCGCGTCGTGCGTTGGAACAGTGAGGCGCCGAGTTCGGTCTCCAGGGAGCGGATGGTGCGGCTCAGCGGGGGCTGGGCCATACCGAGGCGTTCGGCGGCGCGGCCGAAGTGGAGTTCCTCGGCGACGGCGACGAAGGCGCGGATCTGCTGCAGTTCCACTGTGTTCTCCTGTATCAGGCGGTCCGGGCGAATGTCTTAATTATTGCATGAATTGACAATAATCACAGAGATATTTTGCGGATTTCGGTAATTGCTATAGCCTGCGAACCATGCACAGTGACACAGTCGTCAGTCTGCCTGAGGCCATCGAACGCTACGTCGAGGACGGGGCCACGGTGGCGCTCGAGGGGTTCTCCCACCTTATCCCGTTCGCCGCCGGACACGAGATCATCCGACAGGGAATCTCCGGACTCACCTTCTGCCGGCTCACCCCCGATCTGCTCAGCGACATGATGATCGCCGCCGACTGCGTCGATCGCCTTGTCTGCTCCTTCTTCGCCTCCGGTTCGGCCGGCAGCCTCTACGAGGTGCGGCGCCGCATCGAATCGGCCGACCCGCGGCCGCTCGCGGTCGAAGAGTACTCACACCACGCGATGACCCTGCGCTATCACGCCGGAGCCGCTCGCCTGCCGTTTGCTCCGATCGGCTCCTTCGTCGGCTCCGACATCCCCGGCATCAACCCGGACATCCGCTCCGTCGTCGACCCGTATTCGGGCAAGAAGACGTACGTCGTGCCGCCGCTCAACCCCGACGTCACGATCATCCACGCCCAGCGCGCCGACCGTCATGGCAACGTCCAGATCTGGGGCATCACCGGCACTCAGCAGGAAGCGGTCTACGCGGCCGACCATGTCATCGTCACCGTCGAGGAGATCGTCGACGACGAGGTCGTCCGCTCCGACCCGAACCGCACTCTCATCCCGGCTCACGCCGTCGACGCGGTGTGCGAAGTGCGAACCGGGGCGCACCCGTCCTATGTGCAGGGCTCCTACGATCGCGACAATGCCTTCTATCGCGAATGGACCGCGATCTCGAAGGACCCCGCCCGGTTGCAGGAGTGGCTCGACGTCCATGTGCGCAGTACCCGCGATCATACCGAGTACCTCGAATCGATCGGTCACGATCGTCTCCGCGGTCTGCTCGTGGATCCGCGCCCCTCGGGCGTGGTCGATTACGGACGCCGGACGCAACCGAGCGAAGGGAGCCTGAAGTGAGCACCACCTCGGCGAAGGACTTCACCGAAACCGAACTCATCGTCTGCGCGGCTGCGAAGATGCTCGCCCGCAGCCGCACCGTCTTCGCCGGCGTCGGGCTGCCCACGCTGGCCGTCGACCTCGCCCACCGCACGGTCAATCCGAGCATCCAGCTCATCTACGAATCCGGGGTCGCCGGCGCGCACCCCGAATCGATGGCCGAAGGCATCGCGGACTCCGTCGTCGTCTCCGGGGCCGAGGCGGTCGTCAGCATGCATGCCCTCTTCGGCTACGTCCTCCAAGGTGGGAACGTCGATGTGGGATTCCTCGGTGCAGCGCAGGTGGACCGGTTCGGTTCGCTCAACACCACCGTCATCGGCGACTGGGAATCTCCGAGAGTGCGCCTGCCCGGTTCGGGCGGCGCCGCCGACATCATGGCCAATGCCGGAGAGGTCTTCGTCGTCCTCCGCCGCCATGACCCGGCCGCCTTTCCCGCTGAACTCGACTTCGTCACCTCGGCCTCGCCCGTGCGCGCGGCGGAGCAGCCAGACTTCATCCAACCGCGCGGATTCGGAGTCTCCACCGTCATCACCCCGCTGGGGATCCTGCGGCGGCGTGAGCGCCTCGGCGAGCTCGAACTCAGCGAGGTCCACCCGGGAGTGACCGTCGAGCAGGTGCAGGAAGCGACCGGCTGGGACCTCGCCGTCGCCGAGGATGTCACGCAGACCCAGGCGCCGACGGCCGAAGAAGTGCGCCTGCTCCGCGACGAGATCGACACGGTCCGCCTCTACCTGCGCTGAGGCGGGTGCGGGTGCGGGAGTCGGCAGAGGTTGGTCGGCCGGCCCCAGCCCCGCTGCGCCAGCCCGAGGGCACCAGCGCCACGGCACTGTCTACGACGAATAGCACGGGTTGTGGTGTCTAGTTACTTATCGGACAGTGTTCCTACACACTTACCGGACACAGTCCTGACACACTTATCGGACGCCGTTGAGGTCTTACTGGCTTATCGGACACCCCAACGATTGTGTGGGGGCTATGACCCCACGCATCAGCACACACATTCGCCGACTCATCTAAGGCTGACACAGAGGGTAACCCCGACGACCCCGAACAGGAATCAGTCGCCCAGTTCTGCCGGACCCACACACTCAGCCGCGACTCGTACTACCGCATCAAGAACCAACCCGATCGCTTCCTCCCACAATCGACCGCGCCGAAGTCCCCACACCGCACCTACGGGGAACTGACATGGATCGAAGTCAGACGCTTCCGCGAAATGCTCCAGACCGAAGGCTATGACGACGGGCCCCGGTCAATTAAATGGGAAATGATCAGAGCCGACCTCGACAAGTCCCTCATCCCCAGCACCGCTCGCATCGCCCAATATCTCCACAACAACGAACTCGCCCCCATCAACCCGAAGAAGCGCCCTCACGCGTCGTACAAACGCTTCCAGAAGGACCACGCCAACGAGCTGTGGCAACTCGACGGATTCGAATACCGCCTTCCCGATGGCACCATCGTCACCATCATTCAGCTCATCGATGACTGCACCCGCTACATGCTCGCCCTCGACGTCTCTGACGATGGTGAAACCAGCCGGGCTGCACTGAAGTCCATCACCGACGCTATCGCTGCCTACGGCAAACCACGCGAGATCCTCAGCGACAATGCTCGCGCGTTCACCATGCAACGCTTTGGAACCGTCGGCAGCGTCGATATCGCCATGGCCGCGCAAGGCATCATCCTCACCCCGGGCCCTTTCCACCGCCCCCAGAACCAAGGCAAGGTCGAAAGCTCCCATAAACCCGCGCTCAAACGCCTCAGAGCAAAGAAACCCACGACTCCTGCCGAGGTTGCTGACCTGCTCAAGGAGTTCCGGCAGCGCTATAACCACGAACGTCAGCACCTCGGACTCGGCGAAGGAATCACTCCTGCCAGTGCTTGGCAGGCAGCGACGCGAGTTCCTGAACCCACCAAACCGATCGACATCAGCCAGTTCAGGGACCGCTACACAACGCCCGAATCACGCGGGTATCTCAACCCGGCGACGACGACCAGGCGCCTGCTGCGGCGCGGACAGCTCAATTTCGCTGGCAAGCAGATACGGTTCGGACCGATCTGGAGATTCCAAGAACTGGCCATCATCGATCAGGGCTCGTACTACGAGTTCTTCCACCTCGCCACGGGAATATCCGTGGCGAAACTATTCCGACCGCTGCCCGATCTGCATTCACTGGCGATCAAGAAATACGGCATCTACACCGCCGGAGATCAGAAGCACCTTCCCGACGGTATCGAACCGAGAAAATGACTCAGGCGGTGTCCGATAAGTGTGTAGGAACACTGTCCGCGAAGTGGCGAGACAACCTGTCCGATAAGTAACTAGACAACACAACGAATAGCACGGGTTGCAACCAGTGCTATTCGTCGTAGACAGTGCCGTCAGCTGTTGGCTGCGGGAGTGGAATGTCGAGACGGTACACTTTTCTCTCAATTGCCCACCGAGGAACGTGAGCAGTTCAGAGCAGACAGTACCTCAACGTTGCTGGCCATGAAGTTGTTGACGTGTCTTGGGAGGTGCGGTGCAGACCGGTACGATGAGCCGTATGTCGAGCCCCGAATCGGACACTCAGGGGCTGTCGGTCACGCCGTCAGCCCCTCACCTTCGCTGAACCCCTATCGCTGCTGCCCAGTGCTGCACGCAGCTCGATTCTCGGATGATTCTTTGGGCGCTGACCGTGGTGACGAGACGTTCTCTTGTTCGTACTCTCGCTTCGGAGCTGAATCGATGCCTTTCGTTCTCTATCTTCTTGCCCTGGTGGTCTTCGCCATGGGTACTTCCGAATTCATGCTTGCCGGCCTCGTGCCCGACATCTCGACCTATTTCGGCATTTCCGTGGGAACCGCCGGTCTCCTGACATCGGCGTTCGCCGTAGGGATGGTGATCGGTGCACCTGCGATGGCAGCGCTCACTCGTCGCCTCCCAGTGAAAGCGACACTCTTGGGCTGCGTAGTCGTGTTCGCGTTGTCCCATGCCGTCGGAGCACTCACGCCGGACTTCACCGTTCTGTTCATTGCGCGCGTGATCGCCGCAGTTGTCAATGCAGGTTTCTTGGCTGTCGCCCTGGTCGCGGCGACGAAACTCGTGGCGCCCGATGCCAAAGGTCGGGCCGTGGCGATTCTGCTGGCGGGGACCACCGTCGCGACCGTCGCCGGCGTACCTGCGGGGGCTCTGTTCGGTACGGCACTCGGTTGGCAGTCGACGTTCTGGGCGATCGCCTTTCTCTGCGTCCCCGCTGCCGTCGGCATTGCCGCGGGCTTCACTGCTCAAACTGACCACTCGTCAAAGGAAGAGCCGTCCTCGATTTCACTGCGGGCGGAGCTGTCGCAGCTTGCCTCCCCGCGCCTCGTCTTGACGATGCTGCTTGCTGCCCTGGTGAATGCCGGAACCTTTTCCACGCTGACTTTCCTGGCGCCGATCGTTACTGATACCGCCGACCTGAGCCAGTGGTGGGTGTCGGTAGCTCTTGTGCTCTACGGTGTTGGCTCCTTCATCGGCGTCACGGTTGCAGGACGGTTCTCAGACTCCCGACCCCGAATCGTCATCGTGGTCGGTGGAAGCGTTCTTGTGCTCGGGTGGATCTCGTTGGCAATATTCGCGACGAACCCCGTCGCTCTGCTCGGGCTCATCTTCGCCCAGGGAGTGTTGGGGTTCGCTGTTGGGAGCACGCTGATCACGCGAGTGCTCTATGCGGCGGCGGGTGCGCCCACCATGGCGGGGGCGTATGCGACAGCGGCACTCAACATGGGCGCAGCCGTCGGCCCCGTCCTTGCCGCTGTGGCACTCAGCGTCATGCCAGGTGCTCTCGGACCTGTTTGGGTTGCCGTCGTCGCGACCGCAACGGCATTGCTGGTCGCAGTTCCACTTCTACGGCTGATTGCCCCCGTCGGGAGCGTCCTGACCTCTGACACCCAGTAGACTGCGCAAAGCCATGCGGCCCCGAGTCCATCAGGAGACTCGGGACCGCATGGCTATCGAGGCAGGGGCCGCATCGTTGTTGAGGCCATCGTTATCGAGGCCGAGGCCGCATCGTTGTTGAGGCGAAGTCCTCAGGGAGTGACGGGAGCGCGCGCCGGTGCAGGTTCGGAGCCCGCGCCTGTGGCGTCGGCGGCCGACACGGAATGGCTCGTGCCGACCGCGTCCGCGGAGTCGGCGGCCGGTGCGGAACCGGCGGCCGCTGACACGGAACCGGTCGCGCCAGGCGCACCCTTCGAGTCGGCGTCGCGCTCGACCTTCTCGGCGGCGAGAGCTGCGGCGAACTCCTCCTCGTCGGCGGCCTCGGCCCTCGAGTTCTCGCTGGCCGTCCAGCCTGTCTTGTTGAGCAGTATGAGCGTGCAGACGAGGGAGACGAGTGCATAGCCTGCGCTGAGGATCGCCACCGGAACGATGGAACCCGAGCTCGTGTACATCCACTGTGCGGCCGCAGCGGTGCCGCCTCCGACGGTCATCGAACACAGCTGGTAGGCCAGCGAGATGCCCGTGTACCGGACCCGCGTGGGGAACGCCCGGGCGATGATGCCGCCGATGCCGGCGTAGAACAGCGAATGCGGAACAGTCGCAGCGGCCATGGCTGCCAGCGCGATGCCGGGATGGCCCAATTCGATCGCGAAGAACATGAGCGGCATGAGGACGAACTCCGGCAGGATGATCCAGAAGATCGCCTTGCGCATGTCCTTGACCCGGTCGAGGATGATCGCGCCGAAGGGCTGGACGATGAACTGCACCACGAGCGCGAGCGTGACGACGGCGAGGAACGTCGACGAGCTGTACGCCCAAGAGTGAGAGGTGTCCGTGGCCCAGGCCGTGGCGAACGTCGTCTTGAGGTAGGTGACCTGGATGAGCGGCAACGCACCGGCGCCGAGGAGGATGAGCACCCAGTGCTTCCTGATCGCCTCGAAGGCGGGAACCTTGGCGACGGCGTCCTTCTTCTTCACGACCTTCATGTTCTCCGGCTCTTCGAGCTTGAGGCGGATGACGAGGCCGATGACGATGAGGAAGATCGAGGCGAGGAACGCGATCCTCCAGCCGTAGAGGAGGAACTGCGGGGTCGGCAGGAGCGCGAGGAGGAAGAACATGCCCGAGGAGATGAGATTTCCTGCCGGTGATCCCTGCTGGGCGAAGGCCGAGTAGAGGACTCCCTTGCCCTTCGGGGCGTTCTCGCTGGCGATGAGCACGGATCCGCCCCATTCGCCGCCGACCGCGATGCCCTGCAGGATGCGCAGGCAGGTGAGGATGATCGGAGCGGCGATGCCGATGGTCGCATATCCGGGCAGCAGTCCGACGAGGAACGATGCCGCGCCCATGAGCACGAGCGTGACGACGAGGGTCTTCTTCCGGCCGTACTTGTCCCCGAAGTGACCGAAGATGATGCCGCCGAGCGGACGCGCGAGGAAGCCCGCCCACAGCGTGACGAAGGAGAGCAGAGTGCCGACGCCGGCAGGCAGGGTGTCGGGGAAGAAGACATGCCCGAAGACCAGCGCCGAGGCGGTGCCGTAGATGTAGAAGTCGTACCGCTCGATGGTGGTTCCGATGAAAGATGCGATTCCGGCTTTGCGGGCACGTTTCGCGGTGTTGACCGAATCAGACATGCGATTCCTCTCAGGTGGAGCGTCATTGCGCCGACCGCTGCCAGGCGTCTCTGACGTGGCATGGGTGCTCGTTCACCGTAAGTTGCCCTTGTGCGCCGCGCAAACACTTTTTAGTTATATCGTCGTAACTTGGAGTGATGCTATAGCCGGGTTCCCTTATGTTCTGCGGCTTACCGGGCCGTGGGGCGCGAGGAGTGAATTTCTGCTGATACTGGCACCGGTAGTCCAGTAACGGATTGTTGCGTGATGTGTATCAGAGTGCGGCCATGCCCTCGCCGAGGCGGCTGTGCCCACGCGTGAAGCGAAGCAGACGCGCTCGCGCGCCGTTGCGGTGCCGGGCGGGGCGAGGCCGCCCGGTTCCAGCCGGGCCGGAGTGTCCGTGCGGCGGGGCTCGGTTCCTCAGTCGGCGACCGGGTCGGCGAGTGATTCCGAGGCGATGACGAGGTCGAGGGCGAGGTCGCCGATGAGTGTCGACTGATCCTCCTGGCGGACGGTGATCCATGCCTGCGGGGCATTCGGGCGAGTGCCGACCCGAGTGAAGATCAGTCGCTCATCGCCGTGGTAGCTGCGGGCCACCGGTGAGGGGACAAGCGAGACGCCGAGTCCGTGGGCGACCATCTCGACGGCGGCCGACCAGCTGGCCGTCCGATGGTGGATCTGCGGTTCGAAGCCGTGCGTGCGGCAGATGCCGACGACGGTGTCGTGATAGATCGGGGACGCGCTCTTGCGGAAGATGACGAACGGGGAATCGACCGCCTCGGCGATGGTAGTGATCGGTGAGCCGGCCGGAGCACACAGCCAGAACGACTCCCGGGCAGCCGGAGTGCAGACGACGCCGGGATGTTGGAGGGGCATGTGTCCGCAGGCGATGTCGATGTCGTGGCCGAGCAGCATGTCCGACTGCGCCGCCGAGGTGGCCTCCTCGGTGGTGACGAGGATGTCCGGGTGCGCTGCGGAGAAGTCCGTGATCGTCTGCGGCAGGCCCCGATGGAGGAAGGTGGCCACTGTGCCGATCGAGATCGACGTCGGCGCCCCCGTGTTCACTGCCGCCGCATATTCGTTGAAACGGTGGGCGGCTCCGACGGCGGACTTCGCATAGGGCAGCAGCGCCTCGCCGGCGGCGGTCAGCTTCGTCACGGGACTGCGGTGGAACAGCAGTTTGCCGACGAAGTCCTCGAGTCTCTTGAGTTCGGCGCTCAGTGCCGGCTGCGAGATGTTCACCGCGTCGGCGGCGAGCTGGAACTTGCCGTGCTCTGCCAGGGCGATGAAGTACTGGAGGCGCTTGAGACTCGGTTCAGCCATAACCGAAGATTATCAGGGTTAAGAGAATTGTCTTTGTCAGCCCCAGGTTCTCGGGCATACGGTCGAAGAAACCATCAAAGGAGATTATCTTGCGTGAGACTGCTTCGTCGCCCGATACGACCATGACCCCCGTGCCGGACAGCTACGGCATCGACCGCTTCGCCGACGACCGGTCGCTGAAGGATCTCCTGCCGCTCTACCTCGACGAGAAGCTGCTCGCGCACCTCCGGCCGGTGTTCGAAGACCTCGGGCCCCGCCTCGGCGGAGAGCTCGACGACCTCGCTCACGATGCCGACGTCAACCCTCCGGTGCTCAAGCACCGCACCCGCAACGGCGCCGATCAGCAGTCGATCGAAATCCATCCGGCCTACCGGCGCCTGCAGGAAGTCGCCTTCGGCGAACTCGGACTGGCCGCAATGAGCCACCGGCCCGGTGTCCTCGATTGGGACGAACCGATGCCGCCGATCGTCAAATACCTCCTCGTCTACCTGTTCACGCAGGCGGAATTCGGGCTGCTGTGCCCGGTGAACATGACCGACTCGCTCACCCGCACCCTGCGCAAGTACGGTTCACCCGAACTCGTCGAGCGCTTCATCGGCGGACTGACGAGCACCGATGTCGACACCCTGACCCAGGGCGCGATGTTCATGACCGAACAGGACGCCGGCTCCGACGTCGGCCGGGCGACGACCACGGCCGTCGACAACGGCGACGGCACCTGGGCGCTGACCGGTGAGAAGTGGTTCTGCTCGAACGCCGACGCCGAACTCGCCATGGTCCTCGCCCGCCCCGAGGGTGCACAGCCCGGAATCAAAGGCATCGGACTCTTCCTCTTACCGCGCACTCTTGAGGACGGTTCGCCGAACTCCATGCGCATCGTCCGCCTTAAGGACAAGCTCGGCACCCGGTCGATGCCCAGCGGCGAGATGAGCCTGCAGGGAGCGACGGCCTACCTCGTCGGCGATATCGGACGCGGATTCGTGCAGATGGCCGATATGGTCAACTCCTCCCGCCTGTCCAACGCCGTGCGCGCGGCCGGCCTCATGCGGCGGGCCTTCGGCGAGTCGAAGTTCATCTGCCGCAATCGCGAAGCCTTCGGTTCGACGTTGAGCAAGCTGCCTCTGCAGCGTCGCCAGCTCGCGAAGATCATGACGACCACGGAACAGGCGCTGTCGATCTCCCTGCACACGGCGGACGTCTTCGCCCGGGCCGATGCCGGTGACGCCGAAGCCGCCTCGGTTCTGCGCATCCTCACCCCGCTCATCAAGTTCCGCGCCACCCGCGACGCCCGCAAGGTCACCGCGGACGCGATGGAGATCCGCGGCGGAGTCGGCTACATCGAGGAATACGGCGACGCCCGCGTCTTCCGCGATTCCCAGCTCGGATCGATCTGGGAGGGCACTTCGAACATCGTCGCCCTCGATGTCATCCGCGCCGCCCACCGCTCGGGTGCGCTGGGGCCGCTGTTCCTCCACCTGGAGAATCTCCTCGCCGAGGTGGCCGACCTCCCGACCGTGTTCCATGAGCAGGTGAGCACGCTGAGTTCGAAGCTGCGGCAGCGGATCGAATCCACGCCCGAAGGTGCAGATCAGGCGCGCGTGCGCCAGCTGGCGACCGCGACCTACAACCTCGTGACCGCGGTCATCATGGCCTGGGAAGGCGCCCGGGTCGGTGCCGATCGCGGCGATTGGTCGCGCCTCGTCACCGCCTCCTTGGTGCTCAAGCACAAGCTGATGCCGCAGGATCCGCTGGTGCCCGTCGTCGAAGACGATGCCGTCCTCGACACCCTCATCGACGATGTCGGCATGGGCCGGGACGAAGCGTTCGCGGCCGTGGAGGACATCCTCGGCGGGGGCGGTTGCGGCCGATCCGACGATGAGGGGAGTCTCGATCGGCCCGATGGCGAGGGCGGCTTCGGTCGACCCGACGACGAGGGAGCTGCGCGCCACGGCGGGAGTGCCGAATGAGCGCGGGGGCACTCGCCGGGATCACGGTCGTCGATCTCTCGCGCATCCTCGGTGGGCCCTACTGCACGCAGATCCTGGCCGATCACGGCGCCGAGGTCATCAAGGTCGAACCGCCGGCCGGCGATGATACGCGCACCTGGGGTCCGCCGTTCGTGGCCCCCGAGGTCTCGAGCTACTTCGCCGGGATCAACCGCAACAAGCAGATGATGACACTTGACCTGCGCACCGCTGAGGGACAGGAGACGCTGCACGGGCTGCTGGCCGGTGCCGATGTGCTCGTCGAGAACTTCAAAACCGGGACCCTGGCCAAATGGGGACTCGACCCCGTCGAGGACATCCCGCACCGCTACCCGCGCCTCGTGCACGCCTCGATCACCGGGTTCGGTGATGACGGGCCGCTGGGCGGGCGGCCCGGCTACGACGCGATCATCCAGGCGATGTCGGGCCTGATGTCGGTCAACGGCGATGAGTCGACCGGGCCGATGCGCATCGGCATGCCCGCCGTGGACATTGTCACCGGACTCAATGCCGCCCTCGGCGTGCTCATGGCGCTGCAGGAACGAGTATCTTCCGGGCGCGGTCAGCGGGTCGAGACGACGTTGTTCGACTGCGGGATCTCCGTGATGCATCCGCACCTGCCGAACTTCTTCGGCGGCGGATCGGTGCCGAAGCTGACCGGCAACGACCACCCGAACATCGCTCCGTACTCGGCGTTCGCGACCGGCGCGGGGCAGGTGTTCATCACCGCCGGAAACGACGGACAGTTCGCCAGGCTCGTCGACCACCTCGGTGTTCCGGGACTGGCTGAGGACCCGCGGTTCGTCGACAACGCCGCGCGCCTGGGCAGCCGGGACGCGCTGCGCACCGAGCTCGAAGCGCTCATGGCAGAAACCTCCGCGGAGAAGCTGGCAGAGGAGCTCATGGCCATCGGTGTGCCCGCCGGACCGATCCTCAACGCCGCCGAGGTGGTCGAGCACCCGCATACCGCCCACCGTGAGATGGTCGTGGAGATGGCAGACGGCTGTCGCGGTGTGGCCTCGCCGATCAAGCTTGCCCGGACCCCGGCCAGCTACCGGATCTCACCGGTGCAGGGATCGGCGGAGGTCTCTGGCGGCGGGGAGTCGGCCGACGCAGATTCTGTCGACGTCGAGTCGGCAGGTGTCGGCGATCAATCGGATGCTGAGCAGTACGCAATCTCGACAAGCCGAAATGCGTCCGCCTGAGGTCATCTGCCGTTCGGGTGTGGGCCGGTCTCAGTTGTCAGTCTGCTTCGGGTGCGCAGTATGGACTTGCTCCAAGTAGACGGTGCCTCCACTCACGTAGAACCAGATCCGAGCGCTTCCTTTGAGCGTCGGCTTGAGCTGCCATCGTTCAAAGGAAGCTCCTTGCCGGACGATGCGTGCCAGATCGCCCTTCAATGGGTAATTCGTCGGGGTGATCTCGAGCGGCGTTCTGGTGAGGAAATCCCAGGCGTCAGCCATCGGCCCACGGGTTGTTGCGCATAGATCGCGCCATGCTCTGCTGGCCTGGCGAGTTGCGAACCTCAGGTCGTACTCACTCTTCTTCGTCGGCCGATCGACCTTTGATTCCTTGGCCATTTCACGTCACGGACGCGCGACTGGTTCAGGGTCATCGAGCCAATCTATGTCTTCCGAGCCAAGGCCGGCGGCCAACGCTTCTGCCGTTTCTCGCCATGATGTGAGAGTGGAGACGGCAAGGTGGGACTGTCCGACGGAGAAGCTTGCGCGGGCGGCGTCGAGAACCTCGCGGGCACATTCGTTGCGATCCTGTTCCGAGAGCGCGAGCATCCACGGAAATTGGTCGGTCATGAACTGCGTGAGGTCTCCATCGCTGCGGGTTGCCGCACCGATGAGTTGAGCGGCGATCTCAAGCAGCTGGTTTCGTGCGCTGTCTTCTCGTTCCGACATGAGGATCAGAGGTTCCGCATCGCGGCGAGTGACGACAACAGGGTGGTCGGACGCGGCAGCAAATACCTCTGCTGAGCCGCGGCTCAGCTCAGAGGATTTGAAGGTGGCACGTGCTTCTGTCGTCATGCTCTGATTCTAGTTCAGAACGTGTTCTGAATTCAAGAGAGCCAAGAGCAATCGCTGCACCGACCCATCGGGAGCGTGGCTCTCTGCGGATCTCGCTGTGGGCCTACGGGTGGCTGGCACGAGTCCAGTACCTCCTCGGCGAATGGGACGAAGCGCTGCGGCCGCGGAGACGCCATCCTCAGCGATTATCTGGCGATGCAGGTGCCGGCCCGTCTGGCACGCTCCGTCGCCGCCGATCTTCGCGGAGACCACGACGGTCGGGCCGCTGCTCTGCGGCCCCTGCTCGACGTCTACTTGTGGACGGACTCGCGCAGCTCCTTCTGGCCCTGGGGGTGGGAGATCGTCGATGCCCTCATCGCCGTGGGACGGAGTGAACAGGCCGCCGGGATCGCCGACAGCTTCCACGCCCATGCCGCTACATCGGGTGCCTATATGCGCGGGTGCGCCGAGGCGGCGAAGGCCAGGGCGGCACAGGACGCCGGTGACCTCGCCGAGGCGGAGCGCGGTTTCGACCGCGCGCTGACGATTCTCATGGACGGCCAGAATGACACGACCGTGGCGAAGGTGCTGTTCAGCCGCGGCCAGATGCTGAGAAGAGCCAATCGCCGTCGTGATGCCGTCGAGAGCCTGGTCCGGGCGCGGGAGTTCTACGAAGGGGTGGGCGCCGAGGCCCAGCTGAGACGCTGCGACCGGGAGCTGCGTGCCACCGGCATGGCGTGGCGAGGCAGTCCCGACCCGGACGGGAGTCCCGTCGCGCCGGAGGGCGTGGACACCATCGTCCTGACGCTGCAGGAGATGTCCGTGGCCGACCTCGTCGTCCAGGGCATGACGAATGCCGAGGTCTCACGCCGGCTGTTCATCGCGGAGAAGACGGTGCAGTACCACCTCACACACATCTACGAGAAGTTCGGGATCCGGTCGCGCACGGAATTGGCGGCGGTCCACCTCGGCGACGGCATGCCCGAAGTGTGAATCCGTGCGGGAGGAAGAGCGGGATCGAGGCGACGAGTGCCCCCGGCATGATGCCGGGGGCACTCGTTACTTGCGGGAAGCCGAAGCTGCCTTGAGCCTCAGGTGTTGCGACGGATGTAGGCGTTGACGTCGTCGCTGTTGAACAGGTCGGGAACGGTCCAGCCGTCGAGGTCGTACTCGCTCATGCACTGTTCGACCATGCCGTTCATGGTGTCGACGGTTCCGTTGTTCTTCGCATTCATAAGCATTTCGACGCGGACGTTCTCATGGTTGCCCGAGTAGTTGCGCTCGTAGAGTTCGTGTCGTCCGCCGAACTCCGAGCCGATGCTGTCCCACATCAGCTTCATCAGTTTGACCCGGTCGACGGCCTGCACCCCATTGGAGCCGCGGACGTACTTGTCGAGGTACGGGCGGATCTCCGCGTTCTTGAAATCCTGTGCACCTGAGGGCAGGTAGATGAGCCCTGATGCCACGTCCTGCTCGATGATCTCCTTGATGCGTGCGTAGCCGTGCGCCATGAACATGCGGTAGGCCATGCCGTAGTCCATCTTCGGCAACACGGAGCCGTTGGGTCCCTCATCGGGGTTGAGCATCATGCCGTCGACGAGGGCCCAGAACATATTGCGCCAGCCGATGACCTCACCCGCTCGGGCCTGCACGCCGCGGAAGTCCTGGGTGCCCGCGATCTCAAGTGCCTTGAGCAGCAGTCCGGCGATGAAGTCGAGCTTGACGGCCAGGCGGATGCAGCCCTGGTAGGTGAAGCGCTCGATGAACCCGGTCTTCGGCATGAATCCGTTGATCTGATCGGGGTCACCGTAGGCGAAGATGTTCTCCCAGGGAACCAAGACCTTGTCGAAGATGAAGACGGCGTCGTTCTCGTCCATCCGCGAGGACAGCGGATAGTCGAAGGGAGTGCCGGTGACGGCGGCGTTCTGTGCGTACGAGGTGCGCGAGATGAGCTTGATGCCCGGAGCATCCATCGGCACAGTGCAGATCAGCGCGTACTCGGGTCGCTTGATCGGCAGTCCGTAGTGGGAGATGAAGTTGAAGTTCGTGATGGCCGAGCCGGTGGCCACGACCTTCGCGCCCGAGACGATGACGCCGTTGTCGGTCTCCTTCTCCACCTTCATGAAGACGTCTTTGACCTCGTCCGGCGGCAGGTGGCGGTCGACCGGCGGGTTAATGATCGCGTGGTTCCAGTAGAGGACTTTCTCCTGTGACTCCTTGTACCAGCGCAGCGCGTTATCCTGATACGGAGAGTAGAAATCGGGCATCGAGCCGAGGGTGCCGAGGAAGGAGGCCTTGTAGTCGGGGGAGCGGCCGAGCCAGCCGTAGGACATCCTCGCCCATTCCTCGATCGCGGTGCGGCTCTCCCGCAGATCGTCCACGGACTTCGGCATCTTGAAGAAGGGGTGGGTCTTGCCCCCGTTGCCTGTGTCGGTGTCGACCAGGAGCTTGTCTGCGGTGGCCTCGTCATGGAAGCCGTCGTAGAGCCGGGCGACCATGCGTACCGAGTTGCGGAAGGCCGGGTGGGTGGTGACATCGTCCACGCGCTCGCCGTGGATGTAGACCTCCCTGCCGTCACGGAGGGACTCGATGTACTCGTCCCCGGTCATGGGCAGTGTCGGGTCGGCCGGGGTGGTTCGTTCGGACATGGAGTCCTGTGTGTTCTGTTCGATGGTCATGATGACCGTCCTTTCCTCGGTGTGGTGAATCTGCGTTGATGGACACGGGAGTGGGAGGCATCGGCCGAGTGCGCGCACGTCGTTCCGACTGCCGGGTGCCGGTGAAGCCGGCGTCAGCTGTTCAGAAGGACTTGAACGACGACGAGCCTTCGAACCAGCCGTGGGCGATCGAATCCCCGGAGGCCTCCCACGGGGCACCCCCGTGGAGAGTGCCGGAGTGGTGGAACTTGCCGGAGATGAAGACCAGCGGGTCCTTGTCGCTGACCTCCAGCGCGATGACCTCGCCGATGACGATGAGGTGATCTCCGCCGTCGTAGATCTTCCAGGGACGGCATTCGACGGTTGCGGCATTGCCGTCGAGCACCGGGATCTCACTGGCGCAGCGCCACTGCAGGGGCTCCTTCGACGGCTTGCCTGCGAAGTTGAGGCAAGTGGTCAGCTGGTCGTCGGCCATAATGTTGATCGCGAACGGCCGATCCGCGAGGTATTCGGACGCTTTGTTCCCCCGGATCAGCGTCACTTGGGCCAGGGGCGGATCGAGCGATACGGCGGTGAAGGCATTCACCGTGGCACCGTGCGGTTTGCCGTCGGGAGCCTGACAGGTGACGACGGTGACGCCGGTGGCGAACTTGCCGAACGCGTTGCGCAGGCTCTTCGAATCGATCGGCTGTCCGTCTGTGAGAGCTGTCGATGTCTCAGTCATGGAAGTCGTCCCCTCCTTGGAACGTGCGTCGTCGGGCGGTGCTGGCGAGCGATATCCACGAGTGTTCTCGGTCACGCTGTTCGACGGAAGGGGCCGTCCTCTGTGTGACAGGTCCTGTCCCGAACTGGACAACGCGATATCTCAGTGCGATTGATTGAGACGCAGAGGGGAAAGCTCCGGTGACTAACGCACGACGGAGCGCCGCCGTTCGAGCGGGGTCATCCCGGCATGGGCCTTGAAGACCTGGGAGAAGTGGGACGGAGAGGTGAATCCGCAACGTCGTGCCACCTCGGCGACGGTCGTATGAGGCTCTGATTCGAGCAGCTTCTCGGCAGTCCCCACCCGATGGCGCTGCAGGTGGGAGGCGAAGGTCTCGTCGCGCGCGGCGAAGAGTCGAGAGAGCTGACGTTCGCTTACTCCGACCGCTGAGGCGACATCGGATCGGTCGAGCGAGCCCTCGCCGAAGCGGCTTTCGATCTCTCGTACTGCTCGTCTGTATAAGGTGTCTCTGTCGGCGTCCTGCGTGCGGGACACCATCCGGTCGACGAGTTCGAGGGACTCCTCTTCGATGCGAGCTAGGTCGTCCGGGGGAGTGCGCAGGGCGGTGTCGATGAGCGAGGCCAGGGCTGTGGCGGTCGGATTCGCACACGGGGCACCCGACCCGGTGGCGAAATCGATGACCTGCGGCTCCGGAAGCTGCATGCCGCCGGTGAGATGGGTGAAATCATCGCGCGGGATGGTGAGCACGAGTTCGTAGAGTCCGGCGGTGAATCCGCGGACGAACGGCCGATCGGCGTCGTAGATGACTGCCTGACCGGGGCGGAGGAAGAGTGTGCCTTTCGAATGGTAGAAGAACGCTTCGCCGTGGATCGCGAAGAAGATGGCGATGTCTCCCGTCGGGTATTCGGAGATCAGTCGCTGCGACCGCTCGACGATCTGCGAAGAACCCCGGACACCGGCGAACCTCAGCTTCGGAAGTTGGAGATTGATCTCCTCGGCAGTGAGGACGGCATCTTCCAAGGTGCGGATGTCGAGACCGATGAGCGCCTTCGCATTGTGTGCCTCCCAGTACTCGATGCGGTCGCGACTGGGGATATGGGAGGTCGTGAAGCTGAGCCGGCTCGCGGCCGGATGAGAATCTTCTGTGCTCGTCATCGTTTCTCTCCTGTCGGTTGCTCGGAGTTGTCGACTGATTGCGTCTGCGAGAAGTGGATGCGCTGTTCTCCGTCTGGGTCTTGGGAATCGCCGGCCCCCCAGGTCGCCGGCTGTCAACAACGAGAGCGCCATGTCGGTGGCGACGTGCTCGTCACCGACATGGCGCTCTCTCCTCGGGATCACCCTCGCCTCGGCGCGCGGGCCCCGTCGCTTTCCGGGCCGGCTCAGGCCTCGGTGTCGAGGACGAAATTGTAAGTGACCATCTCACCCTCAGCATCAGGGTTGGGCTGCGGATCGAGCATCAGCTCGGGCTTGACGGCCGAGGCGATGTCATCGTCGTTGTGCGGATCGCCGGGGAAGTACAGTTGTGAGGTGATGAGCTGGTGATCGGGCGCATACACCTTGAAGTGCATGTGCGCCGGTCGCCAGGCGTGCCAGCCGGCGGCCTCGATGAGCTGACCGCAGGCTCCCTCGGTGGGGATCTGGTAGGGCGCGGGACGGATCGTGTGGATCTCGTATTCGCCGGCGTCGTTGGCCACGAAGGTCCCGCGGAGGTTCCACTCGGGCAGCCCGGGCGCGAACTGGGAGTAGAAGCCGAAGTTGTCGGCGTGCCAGAGCTCGAGCTTGGCCCCTGGCAGCGGCTCCCCGCTGACGGAGGTGACCTGACCCTTGAAGACGAAGGGTGTGCCCGGCTCATCGGTTCGCATCGGGATCGTGTCGTTCCACGCGAATTCCGGGGAGTCCGAGACATAGTAGGGCCCCTCGATGGTGCCCTTCGACCCTTCACGGTCTTCGTTGGCGACCTCTTCGACGGAGTGCTCGAGCCAGACGTCGAGGAACAGCGGCCATTCGCCGTCCTCTCCGACCTTGATCAGCCACGCCTTCAGCGCGTTGTACTCCTCATAGCTGACCTGCTCTTCGATGACGAGGTCGTTGAGAGCCTTGATGGCCTTTCCGGCCAGCAGATCGACCCGCTCGTGGTCGACGACTCCGCCGGAGCCCGTGCGAGCCTGACGCTCACGGAACTGGGCGGAGGCATTGGCGCCGGAATCGGCGGCCTTGGCGTCGACTTCGGCGGTGAAGCTGTTCTCTGACATGTGTCTCTCCTTTGATACAGTGCCGGATCGGTTCCGGCGTCGAGATTTTTGGTGAGCGGAACTCTGACGGGCGGGCCGTCAGCGGGCAGGCGAGCGCCGGCTGCCCGCCTCAGATATGGGATGGATGCGCGGCCAGCGGGGTGACGGTGATCTTCATATGGGGGAAGAGCGGCAGGCCGCTGAGGATGGTGTGGAGTTCGTCGTGATCGGCGACGTCGAAGACCGAGTAGTTCGCGTACTCGCCGGCGACCCGCCAGATCTCCTTCCACCTGCCGTCGCGTTGGATCTCCTGCGAATAGTTCTTCTCACGGGCCAGCAGATCGGCGGTGTCGTCTGCCGACAGGTCCTGCGGCAGGGTGACGTCCATTCTGACGAGGTAGAGCATGTTATCTCCTTCGAGGTCGGGGTCGGATAGTCGGGATGAGGGGTCGGTTCGGGGTCTCAGTCGATGCGGTATCGGGCGAGCTTGTCCTCGTCGATGATCGTGCCGACGCCGGCCACGGTCGGGGCACGGACCCGTCCGTCGGTGATCTCGATCGGGGAAGCGAGCAGGTCATCGGCCATGTCGAGGAAGTTCGAGAGTTCGGCCGGCCACCGTGAGGAGTGTTCGAAGGCCGCCCCGAAGGTCACCGTCGCAGTGCTGCCGAGCTGGGTGTCGATCTGATTGCCCATGAGGACGTCGAGGCCGAGCGCCTCGGCATACGAGAGGATCTTCTGGGATTCGGTGAAACCGGTCCGGGCGGTCTTGATCGACAGCGCGCTGGCTCCGCCCGTATGGATCTCGCGGGCCGCGGCGCCGAGGTTCGGTGCCGATTCGTCGGCGACGATCGGAATGGTGGAGGCTGCGACGAGGCGGCGTCGGCCGAGGATCTCGTCGGCATCGTCGGGCTCTTCGAAGAACCGCAGGTCGAGCCCGGCCGTGGCCTCGAGCACCTGCGCGGCTTCGGTGGCGGTCCACCCGCGGTTGGCGTCGAGATAGAGCAGCACATCCTCGCCGAGCTCTTCTCGCAGAGCGGCGACGAGTTCGACGTCGAGGGAGACCGGACGTCTGCCGACCTTGATCTTGAACGACCGCACCCCGTACGTCTCGGTGAATCTCTGCGCTTCCTCGACGACCGCCTCGGTGGGGGCGAATCCGAGCATGTGGGAGACCTCGAGCGAATCGGCGAACCCGCCGAGGAGGCGGTGGACGGGCGTGTTCAGCGACTTGCCGATGAGGTCCCACAGGGCGATGTCGACCCCGCCCTTGGCCGTCTGGTTGCCGATGGTGCGGTGCAGCCGGGAATGGATGAGGGCACGGTCGAGCGGATCGGCGCCCAGCAGCGCCTCCGAGAAGACACCGTTGACGATGCCGACGACGGATTCTTTCGTCTCTCCGTAGGTGTAGGGGCGCGGCGGGATGTCCGCACAGCCGACGAGGCCCTCATCGGTTACGATCTGCAGCAGCACGTGCTCGATGTGGTGGACCTCGCCGCTGGCGAACTTGAGCGGTTTGCGCATGGGAACGCGATACGGGACGGCTTCGATGCCAGTGATCTTCACGCTGGCTGCTCCTTCTCATCGGCGGTGGGGTCGTCGATGTTCTCGCCGACGACTTCGGTGATGCTCTCGATCATCCGGGTGGTGGTGCGGGTCTCCTCATCGGAGCGCCAGACGACGGTCAGGTCGGTGCGCGGCGCCTCGTCGATGGTGCGGAAGCGGATTCCGGGGATGCCGAGGGCGGTGGCGGTGTGGGGGACGATCGCGGCACCGAGACCGGCGGCGACGAGCGACATCAGCGTCGACGTCTCCGAGGCCCGGACGGAGTAGTCGGGGCGCGAACCATGTCGGCCGAGGAATTCCGCGGTCATCTCCGACATCGTCGACTTCTCGGGATAGCCCACGAGGGCATGCTCGCCGAGTTCTGCCGCGGTGATCGATTCGGGCGCATCGAGAGCAGAATCCGAGGGCACGGCGAGGATGGAGGGCTCGCTGCCGATGACGCTGCTGCTCACTCCCTTCGCCTGGGTGCCTCCACGCAGCAGAGCGATGTCGATGCTGCGGTCGAGCAGGCGGTCGACGAGCCGGGGAGTGACCATCTCTCCGCTGACATTGAGCTGCAGCTTCGGTGCGGCAATGGCCGTGCGCCGCACGACCTGCGGCATGATCCCGTACGTCGTCGACCCGGTGAAGCCCAGACGCAGCGGCCCGGTCAGTCCCGCGCCGATGAGCTGGACTTCCTTGCCGAGGGCGTCGAGGTGGGCGAGCACACGATCTGCCTCTTCGAGCAGGTGGGCGCCGGCATCGGTGAGCGACACGGAGCGGGTGGTGCGGTTGAGCAGAGTGGTCCCCAACTGCCTCTCGAGCTTGCGGATCTGCTGCGACAGGTATGGCTGTGCGAGTTTGAGGCGTTCGGCGGCCCGGCCGAAGTGCCTCTCGCGCGCGACCATGGAGAAGTACTCCAATTGGCGGGTCTCGAGTTTCATCGGGCGCCGATCAGTTCGGTCGCATCACCGGCACCGGCCGGTGCGATCGCGCCCGTGGCGCTGGTCATCCGGATGCCCCGGAAGCGCGCGGCATGGGCGAAGTCGTCGAGGTCGAGGCGTTCGCCTCGGTGGGCGGCGATGCGCAGGGCCAGGCGCAGCACCATCTTGATGTCGCGGGCGGTGATGTCGGGGAACTCCGCGACGAGTCGGTCGAGGAGATCGTCGCCGAGTTCCACCTCGTTGCCGGCGGCCATGATCTGCCAGATCTGGCGGGCATCGTCTGCGGACGGGGCCTGATAGTCGATGACGGCGGCGCAGCGAGCCAGGATCGCTTCGTCGACTCCGTTCGTGCGGTTGGTGGTGAGGAACAGGAGCCCGTCGAAGTATTCGAGAGTGCGGAGGAACTCCGCGACGATGGCGTTCTGAGTGAGGTCGAACCCGCGTTCGAGGACGAAGACGTCGGCCTCGTCGAGCAGCAGCACGGCATTCCAGCGCTTCGCCCGGTCGAAGATGATCTCGAGGTTCTTCCGCACGGCCTCCGGCGTGATGCCCAGGGACCCGGAGTGGATGGAGTACAGGGGTTTGCCGATGACCTCGGCGTAGACTTCCGCGGTTAGGGTTTTGCCGACTCCGGGGCGACCTTTGGCGAGGATGACGTTGCCGGCGGACTTGCCTTCGATGATGTCGCCGGTGAAGACCTCGATGTCGGTAGTGAGGATGGTCAGCAGCTCTCGCTGGTCCGGCGGCAGGACGAGCTTGTCCTGGAGGGTGGGGTCGTATTCGTAGGCGCGCAGGTCTCCGGTGTTGACGTCGAGATAGTCCTGGGCCGCGAGGTCGAATACGCGCACCGCGGTGAGGAGGGGAATCGGTCCGTATTCGCCGGCGTCGAAGAGCACCGAGGCGCTGACTCCGCGCAGACCGGCGATCTCGTCGGGGGCGACGTCGTTGACGACCTTGCGGCCGCTGCGCCGGTTGGCCGCACGGTGGTCATCGGTGCGGATGGCGCGTCCCGTGAACAGGTACTGGCAACCGAATCCGTGGTCGATGATCTCCTTGAAGTCTGCGCGACGCCGGGAGTATTCGTCTTTGAGTTCGGGGGATTCGCGGAAGGCTCCGGCCGCGGTGAGCGCTTCTTCCGGGGTCTTGCCGACGATTTCGGTCTCTTCGAAATAGAGGATGCGGGGTGCTCGGGAGGGGCGTTTGACCGTGGGGTTGTCGGCTTCGAGGGTGACCTTCACGCGGGGTCCGCGGGTTTTGTCGCCGTGCTCGACGTCGATGCCCACGACGAGATACGGGTGGACATACCCGTCGGATTCGCGCAGATAGAGCCAGCCGTCGATGCGGGCGGCACGCAGGAATTCGCGGAAGATCTCGGCGGCCGAGGCGATGTCCGGGATGACCGGGCATTCGCCGTCGCGGCTGGAGCGCACGGCTGCGACGGTGCGTTCGAAGGATTCCTCGCCGAGGATGTTCGCCCGGTGAGCGAGATCCTCCAGTGCCGCGTCGGTGAGCTCCCGGTCCGGGATCCCGATGTCCTTCGACCGCCAGTTCTGCGCCCGGGTGCGGGTCGTTAACAGGGCGTCGGACTCGGTGTCGGCGACGACGGCGGTGGGTGCGATGAACATCGTTGTTCCTCTTTCGAAGGTGTGGGCGGTGCGTGATCGTGGGGCATGGGTGGCCCGGGTGAGGTATTGCCCATGAGCTTATGTGCTTCGCATCTTGATTTAAAGGATCGAAAACGTCTCGATTGAGAAGTAGATGTAATGAATCGAGGTGGAGGCGGCTGTGTCCGAGATATCGGACGGAACTTGACGCGGGCCACTTCCGCATTCTGCTCCAGTCGTCAGAATGGATGGTGTAGTCAGAGCCGACAGCGCAGGGGAGTCCACACCTCGGCGCGACGGCGAAGCGGCAGCCAAGCATCCGCCTCGTCGGACACAGCGACAAGGAGAACCCATGACCACCAAGCCGTCGTTCACCCAGCACGACCCCTCCCGCGTCATCCGCGCCGACCGCGGGACCGAGATCACCGCGAAGTCGTGGCAGACCGAAGCGCCCAAGCGCATGCTCATGAACAACCTCGACCCCGAGGTCGCCGAACGTCCGGAAGACCTCGTCGTCTACGGCGGCACCGGTCGCGCCGCCCGCTCCTGGGAAGCCTATGATGCGATCGTGCGCACCCTCGACGACCTCGAGGACGACGAGACCCTGCTCGTCCAGTCGGGCAAGCCCGTCGGCGTCATGCGCACCCACGAATGGGCCCCGCGCGTGCTCATCGCGAACTCCAACCTCGTCGGAGACTGGGCCAACTGGGAGCACTTCCGCGAGCTCGAGGCCGAAGGCCTGATGATGTACGGCCAGATGACCGCCGGCTCCTGGATCTACATCGCCACCCAGGGCATTCTCCAGGGCACCTTTGAGACCTTCGGTGCCATCGCCCGCAAGCGCTTCGACGGAACCCTCGCCGGAACTCTGACCATCACCGCCGGCTGCGGCGGGATGGGCGGAGCCCAGCCGCTGTCCGTGACGCTCAACGGCGGCGCCTGCCTCATCATCGACGTCGACAAGACCCGCCTCGACCGCCGCAAGTCCAAGCGCTACCTCGACGAGGTCGAGACTGACCTCGACACCGCGCTGAACAAGGTCATCGAAGCGAAGAAAAACAAGCAGGCCCTGTCCGTCGGGCTCGTCGGCAACGCCGCCGAGATCCTCCCGCTCATTCTCGACCGTCCCGAGGCAGCCGAAGTCGACATCGTCACCGACCAGACCTCGGCCCACGACCCGCTGTCCTACCTGCCGGTGGGCGTGAGTGTCGACGACTGGCACGAAGAGGCCGAGCAGGATGCGGAGAAGTTCACCATCCGCGCCGAAGAATCCATGGCCAAGCATGTGAAGGCCATGGTCGAGTTCCAGGACCGCGGCGCCGAGGTCTTCGACTACGGCAACTCGATCCGCGACGAAGCCCGCAAGGCCGGCTACGACCGTGCCTTCGAATTCCCCGGCTTCGTCCCCGCCTATATCCGCCCCCTCTTCTGCGAAGGCCTCGGACCCTTCCGCTGGGTCGCGCTGTCCGGCGACCCGAAGGACATCGAAGTCACCGACCAGGCTCTCAAGGAACTCTTCCCGGAGAACGAACACCTCCACACCTGGCTCGACGCCGCTAACGAATACGTCGAGTTCGAAGGACTGCCGGCCCGCATCTGCTGGCTCGGCTACAAGGAACGCCACCAGGCTGGCCTGCTGTTCAACCGGCTCGTCGCCGAAGGCAAGATCTCGGCCCCGATCGTCATCGGCCGTGACCACCTCGACTCCGGTTCGGTCGCCAGCCCCTATCGCGAAACCGAATCCATGCTCGACGGTACGGACGCCGTTGCCGACTGGCCGCTGCTCAATGCCCTGGTCAACACCTCCTCGGGAGCCACTTGGGTCTCCATCCACCACGGCGGCGGCGTCGGCATCGGCCGCTCCATCCACGCCGGACAGGTCTCCGTGGCCGACGGCACCGAACTGGCCGCCAAGAAACTGGCGCGCTTGCTCACGAACGACCCGGGCATGGGCGTCATCCGCCACGTCGACGCCGGCTACGACCGCGCCGCCGAAGTGGCCGAAGACCGCGGTCAGCGCGTGCCGATGATCCCCGAACTGGATCAGCGCGACGAGGAATCCGCCGCGCAGTAAGCAGCCCCGCCGCGCCGGACGCTGAATAGCCCAGAAAAAGGTGAGTAGCCCAGGTTTGAAACTGGGCTATCCACCTTTTTCTGGGCCGAAACGGGGATCAGCGCCGCCGAGGGGCCTTTGTGAACCGGGCTCTGGACTGATGGGCGCCGGAGCCGTACCCCCTATTCGTCGAGGAAGAGGTCGAGTTCGAGGTCATCGGGGCCGTGACCGACAGAGCCGGGCCGCGACGGATCATGTGCATAGACGGACAGGTCCGTGATGCCCCGAGCCTGCAGCACCTCGTCGTCGATGAAGAAGTTGCCCGTGACCTCACGCGGGTCTGCGGTGAGGATCGTCCATGCGGCCTCGGCCATGATCTCGGGCTTGCGGCTGCGTGCCATGAGCTGTTCGCCGCCGAGGAGGTTGTTCACCGCCGCTGTCGCGATCGTCGTCCTCGGCCACAGACTGTTGGCCGCGACTCCCTCCTCGCGCAGCTCTTCGGCCAGCCCGAGCGTGACCATCGACATTCCGTACTTCGCCATCGTGTAGCCCAGGTGCTTGCCTGCCCATGCCGGATTGAGGTTGAGCGGCGGAGACAGCGTGAGCACATGTGCGGCATCCGAGGCCTTGAGGTGTGGGATAGCGGTCTTGGCCAGCAGGAATGAACCGCGTGAGTTGATCGAGTTCATGAGATCGAACTTCTTCATCGACAGATCCTCGGTCGAGGACAGGTCGATGGCGCTGGCGTTGTTGACGACGATGTCGATCCCGCCGAAGGTCTCCGCGGTCTGCGCGACCGCCTCGGCGACGGATTCCTCGCTGCGGACATCGCCGACGATCGGCAGGGCACGTCCACCGGCCGCCTCGATCTCCTCTGCTGCCGTAAAGACGGTGCCCTCGAGCTTCGGATGAGGTTCCGCGGTCTTCGCCAAGAGCGCCACGTTCGCGCCGTCCCGTGCCGCGCGCAGCGCGATCGCCAGGCCGATCCCACGGCTGCCGCCGCTCATGAGGAGGGTTCTGCCTGCAAGCGTGCGTTCCGGGACGGCCGCAGATTCGCGGCCCTCGGTGAGTCTGAAGTCAGTGGTCATTGCGTCTCCTTGAGTGATTGTTTTGCGGCCAGATAGCCGCACATTCCATGTGCGCCCGGGCCCGGAGGCACCGCGGCCGAGCACAGGTATATCCCTGACCGACCGCCGCTCGGTGCGCTGAGTCGGTAGGGGCTGAACCCAGGTGTCGGACCGAGCACCAACTGTAGAGGGTCCTTGCGGCCGGTGAGGATGTCACCGCCGACGAAGTTCGCATTGAGTGATTCGATCGCAGTGGTCCCGCGAGGCGTCACCGCGAGGATCCGATCTCGGCATCCAGGGGCGAAGCGTTCGATCTGGGCGAGGATCGACTCGGTGGCGTCTCCTGTAAAGCCCTGTGGCACGTGCGCATAGCAGTCGATCGGAACGAGTGAACCCTTCCCACGTCCGGGGTCCGCAAGATGTTGCTGGGCGAGGAGGACGAATGGCTTCTCAGGCATCCGACCTTTGGAAGTCTCGCTCTCCGCGAACGCCGTCTCCTCGTATGACCCTGAGAGATGGACGGTTCCGGCACCCCGGGACGGTTCGTAGGTCCACGGGATCCCGCCGTCCACGGCCAGTGCGAGTTTGAACGCGGCCGGCCCGTTCTTCCACCGTTCCAAACTCCGCACCGCACGCACCGGCAGTGAGTTGCCCGCGATGCGGGCCGCCTCAGCGGGGCCGGTGTTGAGCATGAGCACATCCGGGTTGCCCAAATCCCGAACGTCCTCGACCCTTCGTCCGGTCTCAACCCGTCCGCCAAGGGACAGAAGGAGCGACTCCATTGCCGAGGTGATCCGACCCGATCCGCCGACCGCCACCGGCCAGCCGAAGTAGTGAGCGGCCGAGGCAAGAGACGTGCCGATCGCCGAAGAGAGCGGCGCGTTGAAGGGGCCGAAGGTGTGCGCTGCGACTCCCGACCATAGGGCACGGGCCTCCTCGGTGCGGAAGTACCTCGCAACGGCGGCCGCGGGCAGTGCCGCCCGCGCGCCCAACATCGCAAGATGGAAAGGGTGCCGGGGCAGATGGATGAGGGACTGGAGGAACTCGTCGGCAACCGTCGGCATGCGCGAAGCCACGGGCGAGAAGAACGTCCGGTATCGCTGGGCATCGGCACCGAGGGTGCGTGAGGTCTCCACCACGGATCGCACGGCGCTGGCTCCGCGACCGTCATCGAGCGGGTGCGCGAACTCGACTTCCGTGTGAGCCCAGTGAAGACCGTGCTGTTCCAGTGGGAATACGCGAGCAAACTCCGAGGCCAGTCCGAAGGGATGGTGGCTCGAGCAGTCGTCGTGCACAAGACCAGGAAGGGTGAGTTCGGAGCTGCGAGCGCCGCCCCCCACGTGATCATCTGCCTCGTACACAGTGACCGAGACGTCGGCAGCGGCCAGGGTGATGGCCGCCGCCAGTCCGTTCGGTCCACTGCCGATCACAGCAGCGGTCGTCATTCTCGGGCTCCTCGTCTAGTCACGCTCGGCGGCGTCCTGCAGGGCCGACTCCGTGGTGAGGTCGTGACGCTTCGCCGCAGACTCGGGTTTCTGGGCACCCGCGGATTGCGGAGCAGATTCCATTGAAGACACCGCGGCCCGGGAGGCTGAAGTGTAGTGCGGATCCCTCCACGTCACGTTGAGCGGAATCGGTCCGTTGGGAAGCCACGGCTGCTCCTTGACGCAGTCGGCAACGTTCCAGGTACCACGTTCCACGATACCCACGGCCGCGTCAATGACCATGTAGTTCTGAGTCGACTTGTGGATCGGCTGTGACTCAACCCAGGCGACGACGAACTCGCCGGGCTCGAACTGGCAGCGACGCTGGAGTTCGGCGATGAGGTGGTGGTTATGGAGGTGACCGTCACCGAAGTTGAAGCCCAACAGCGAGTTGCAGGAGAACTCCGCCTCACGGATCGTGGCCCGATCGACGTCGTTGACGTGATGGTGCAGAAGAGAGAACAGTCCGCGACCCTGACTGTGCATCGATCGCCAGCCCGCGGTCTGCAGCATCGTGATCTCCGCCGCCACTCGCGGGAACCCCATCTCCTGCAGCTGGTCGACCTGGTTCTTCGTCGGACGATTCACGGCATGCAGCTTGTCCTCGGCACCGGGTTGGAAGGCCCAGAGCGCCGAGGCCCAGTTGCCCGCATACTGTCGCATCGACGGGGTGAAGGCGACGAGGTCCGGGCGAAAATTGCCGAGCACGGGGAAGAAGAACAGACAGGCCACGGTGGCGACGATGAGCCATGGAGAGCTCGCATCGCCCAGCCCATAGCCGTCCCCATTGGGGTGGCCGAGGAAGAGGAACCCCGCGATGTACATGAATAGCAGATTCCATTCCAGGGGCACCGCCAAAGGGAAGGTGCTCGTGATGAACCCGTGGAAGAGGATCATCAGCAGTGTCCCGGCGAGGGCCAGGGTCCAATCCGTCGAGAGGAGGAGGACAAGCGGAGTGACGATCTCGACGAGAGTGCCGAGGATGTGCCCGATGCCGGAGGCCAGATGGGACGGCCTGACATCGTGGGGGTAGTTGCGATAGTGCAGACGCCTGATCGCCTTGCCCGGGATGATCGGCGCATTCGAGATCATCGGCGGGATCACGAAGGAGAAGTGCTTGCCGATCTTTGAGACTCCGGCCCCCACCCAGACGGAGAAGATGAGCAGCTTGAGCATGATGATCATGTCGACGAGACCGTTGCCGAGGAAGGGAACCAGCCCGAAGATGAGAACGGCGGGTCCGTACTGTTCGGCACGGGCGGCGATGAAGATCACCTTGTCGCGCAGTCCCATGATAACGAGTAGCACGAGTGGTACGAACATCAGCGGCGGGCTGATCAGGTTCCCGAGGTCCTCGGGAGAGCCGGCGGCCACGGTCGATCCGGTGGCCCCCGGCAGAATGATCGGGACGAAGAGCGCAACGAGCAGCAGCGCATAGAGGACCACATCGAATACTGTGCGGTTGAATCCGTTGGTTCCTGGAACCTTCCCGGGCCACGGAGGCATGCGGATGGTGCCGGGCCGCAGCCAGAACAGGCAACCACCCGTCATCGGCTTGAACTTCCCGGCCAAAGGCCCCCACGAACCGGCCACGCCGATGGTCTCAAGCAGGAAAGTCCAGAGCACGAGCTTCTGGAACACGATCGGCTCGTTCCACCACTGAGCCACCTGCCACGGGGCGCCGACGCCCGAGGTGAGCGTGGCCAGGGTGACGCCGATGCCGATGTAGAGAACGGCGAGCTTGAGGATGTAGATGATGTGGAACAGTTTAGGTGAGCCGAACCCGCAGTCGACCCAGTGGAGGACGACGGCCCTGATTCTCTCCGAGAGGGGGAGGGATTCGAATGTCTCAGCATCAACCGGAGGGGCATCCGGAGTTGTGAGTCCCATGTCGCTTCCTTTCACAGGCAGGTGCCCGACTCCGATGTCGAGCAAGTGGACCTGGAATCACCCTAGGGAGGATGTGTCTTGGATCCCATGGATACTCAGCCGAAGCTCCGCGAAGAATTTGTACTCCCGATACAACATGGTCCTTCACCCAGAAGCTCCGTGTGGCGAATGTCCCTCGGGCGGGTATCAGCGTGGACAGGGAGCCCCTTTCGCGTGTTTCCCTCTGTGGTGCTCGGCCACAGCCCAGGTGAGGCTGCCGCCTGTCAGCCCTCGGTTCCATAGAGATAATGGTGAGCATGCAAAGCGGACTCGATGTTCAAGCGGTTCTCTGTCAGACTCACTCCGAGGGCCGCCTCGGCCATCTCGACCCGGTACCGGATTGAGTTCTTGTGCATGGTCATCGAGGCCGCTGTCGCCGTGTAGCTGAGCTCATGGCGCAGAAAGGCCGAGAGAGTGTTCCGGTGGCGGGCATTCGCCTCGGTGTCATCGGCCAGCGGACCGAGCACCGATCTCACCCACACTCGAGCAGCCTCGACGTCCTGGGCCAGCAACGAGGTAACGGCCATACCCCGGTCGTCGTGTGATCTCAGCTCAGCGGGAGCGCGCCCGGCGATGCAGACGCGCTGCACGCGTTCTGCTTCCTGATGGGAGAGGCGAAAACCGGCGGACAAGGCGTGCGCGGAGCCGATCGCCAGATGGATCGAGCCCGACGGCGGCACACGCTGGCGAAGAGAGTTGTCGTAATCCCAGTCGGTCGGCACAGGGATCCACCCCCAGGCGGTGTCCTGGTCCCGGCCGATGATGAGGCAGGTACGCTGGGAGCCGAGCGCGCCAGCAAGGTCTCTGATGGCTGTGGTGAACCGATCCAGCTGACCGTTCGCGTCGGGGGCCGAGTGGTGGGTCCATGCGATGACTGCGACATGACGACCGCCGAGGCTGTAGGCGAGGATCCGCTCGGCCGCCGCGACGTCGATGTTCTCCCCGGCGATGATGCGTCTGACCTGGGTCTCCCTGGCCGTTGTGCGATTGGCCAGCCAGGATTCCCGTTCCTGCTCGTAGAGTTCAGCGACCTTCTGCGAAATCCAGTCGATGTACTCCGAAACCTCGTCGACGAGGTGCTGGAAAACCGCAGAGACGAGCTCCGCCGGCAGCTCCTCGTCCTCGATGACGAAATCGTAGGCGCTCTGGAGCATTCTCTGCTGCCCCAGACGATAGGCCCTGACCAGTGCATTGACGGAGATTCCGCGTTGGGCTAGCCGTCTGGCGTATTCAAACGCGGCGGTCGGCGGTTCCAAGTTGTCCGAGGAGATGCCGTGCTGAAGCGCGTGGAGGATCGTTTCGACATTGCCCTCGATGCTTGCACTGAGGAGATCGAGGAGAGCCGGTTCGGCACCGAGCTCGGTGATCTTCGTCGCCAGATAGTCGTAGACCCGTCGTGTGAGCTCGGGAATGTGCGGGGTCATGCCCGCAGCGATCCGCGACGCGTGGGTCCGCACCTCCGTGGTGGAGCTGTCGGCTTTCAGCCCGTCATTGGGCGGCCAGAGCAGATGATCGACCATGTCTGCACAGTACCGCCGATTGAGGCCCGTGGGGACGGCCGAGTCGACGAAAGCGCGAGCCGTGTTTGTATCTTTGACCGAAATGGCGATGGTGATTTGGTTACCGTGCCCAGTGAACGTGCGTCAACGCGTGGCTAGTGTGAGGCCATGATGACTTCGAATCCTGTCCCCATCGACGCGGAATCCTCCACCTATCCCGTCGCCGAGGTGATGGGGCTGCCCCTTGCTCGTGCCCGAACCAACCCCCACGGACCATGCCTCAGCTGGCCCGGAGGCAGTTTCGACAATGCTGAGTTCGCCGCCGCTGTCGCGGCCACAACCCACATACTGCGCTCGCGGTTCGGAATCGGTCGCGGTTCGGTGGTTGGTGTGTTGCTGCGCAATGTCCCCGAAATCATCACCACGATGTTCGCCACCTGGTCTCTCGGCGCCGGTCTCACTCCGATCAACCCTGCGCTCACTGACGACGAGGTGGTCTTCCAGCTCGACGACTCCGGCTGTGCCCTGCTCGTGGGGGACTCCCGCGCCGAGGCGCTCGCTAGAGGATGCGGGATCGGCTGCCTTCCGGTGACCGACGGCTGCTTCCGCGGTGACATGGAGCCCTGCGCTGGCGTCTCTTCGCACTGCCTCGATGACGTCCGGGATGACGACGTGGCGCTCATCGTCTACACCTCGGGGACGACGGGCAAGCCGAAGGGATGCGTTCTGGAGCAGTCGAACATCGCTGCCATGGTCTGGTCGATCTTGAATGGTCTCGACTTCGGTGAGAACGCCCGCAGCCTGCTGGTTCTCCCGCTCTTCCACTGCAACGGCCTGCTCGCGGGGACGGTCTCACCTCTCATGCTCGGCGGCAGCGTGCATATGATCCCGAAGTTCGATCCCGAGTCATTTTGGGACGTCGTGGAGGAAGAGCGCCCCACCTATTTCTCTGCTGTGCCGACGATCTTCTCGATCCTCGAGGCGACGACGACTCGGAATGTCGACTCGAGTTCTCTGCGCTTCGTCATCTGCGGTGCCGCCCCGATGTCCCCGGACGCGATCACCCGGTTCGAGACTCGTTTCGATGTCGACATGGTCGAGGGTTACGGTCTCTCGGAGTGCTCGGTGTGCGCCACGATCAACCGAAACGATGGTACGAGCAAGCCGGGAACCGTCGGGCCAGCACTGCCAGGAGTGAGCGTGGGAATCACCGATCCTCACGATCGACTGCTCGAACCTGGGGATGTCGGAGAGGTCGTGATCGCTGGGCGGACGGTGATGCGCGGGTACCTCGGCCGACCGGAGGCCACCGCCGAAGTGCTCAAGAACGGGTGGCTGCACACCGGGGACGTCGGATACCTCGATGAGGACGGCTTCCTCGTCCTCGTCGATCGGATCAAGGATCTCATCATTCGCGGCGGAGAGAACATCTATCCCAAGGAGATCGAGGATGCGCTCTTCGAACATCCTCAGGTTCTCGAGGCAGCGGTGGTCGGAAGCCCCGATGACACCTACGGGGAGATCCCCGTGGCTCATGTGGCTCTGCGTGAAGGAGCCGTCAATCGTGCAGAGACCCTGCGAGCCTTCCTCGAACCGCGGCTTGCGCGCTACAAACTCCCGGCGGAGATCCATATCCACGCAGGTCTTCCGAAGAACTCCGTGGGCAAGATCGTCAAGGGTCAGCTGCGAGAGAGCTGAGCGGTCGAGA
The DNA here is from genome assembly GCF_051351055.1 of Brevibacterium sp. FAM 27836. NCBI lineage: Bacteria > Bacillati > Actinomycetota > Actinomycetes > Micrococcales > Brevibacteriaceae > Brevibacterium > Brevibacterium sp. FAM 27836. The sequence continues at coordinate 1,439,129 of NZ_CP195711.1, read as the reverse complement.
ACGAAGATCGTCCACGCCTGACGCCCGAGCGCTCTGAGCGCCCAATCACCATCTGTCCGAAATATCAGACAAATTCTTCCTGACCCGGTTCTGCCATACGCCGCGGCAGTTCATACTGAGGATGAACCATTCTCAACCGTTAAGGATCTTGTCGTGCAGCTCATCACGGGGATCAGCGAATTGGTCGTCAACGACCTCGACTCCCTCGGAGAACTCAGCGTCATCACCGACGCCGCCCTGCTCATCGACGACGGCCGAGTCGTCTGGTCCGGACCGTCCGCTGAGGCGGACACTGCGGTGGAGAACCATCGCGGTGAAGAACCGTCACCAGGTGTCAACGACGACGATATCGTCAACGGGGAAGTCACCTCGGCGAGTGATCTCGCGGGACTCGAGACCGTCGACCTCGGCGGTAAAGCCGTGATCCCCGGCTTCGTCGACAGCCACAACCACCTCGTCTTCGCCGGTGACCGCTCCGAGGAATTCGCCGCACGCATGGCCGGGCAGAAGTATTCGGCCGGCGGCATCGCGACTACGGTCGCCGCGACCCGGGCCGCCAGCGACGAGGAGCTCGAGGCCAACCTCGTCCACCTGATGGAGCAGGCGACTCGGCAGGGCACGACGACGTTCGAGATCAAGTCCGGGTACGGGCTGAGCCTCGACGATGAGATCCGTGCCCTGGACATCATCAACCGGCACACCGAGGAAACCACGCTCATCGCCGCCCATGTGGTCCCGCCGGAGTACAAGGACAACCCCGAGGGCTACGTCGACCTCGTCATCGACGAGATCATCCCGGCGGCCGCGGACAAAGCGAAATGGATCGACGTCTTCTGCGAGAAGGGAGCCTTCACCGAGGACCAGACCCGCCGCATCATCGACGCCGGCAAGGCCGCAGGCATGAAGCCGCGGCTGCACGCCAACCAACTCACCGAGGGCGGAGCGCTCAAACTCGGCGCCGAACTCGGCTGCGTCTCCGTCGACCATGCGACCTTCGCCTCGGACTCCGATCTCGCCGTCCTCGCCGAGGCGGGAACCGTCGTCACCCTGCTGCCGAGCATCGAATTCTCCACCCGTCAGCCATACCCCGATGCCCGCCGCTACGTCGAGGCCGGTGTGCGGCTCGCCATCGCCACCGACTGCAACCCGGGCTCAGGGTTCTCCAACAGCGTGCCCTTCGCGATCGCCATCGGTGTGCGCGATATGCACTTCACCGTCGAGCAGGCGGTGTGGGCGGCGACCGCGGGTGGGGCCCACGCTCTGCAGCGTTCCGATGTCGGCCACCTCGGCGTCGGAGCCCGCGCCGATCTGGCGATCCTCGACGCACCCAGCTATCGGCACCTGGCCTACCGGCCGGGAGTCCAGCTCGTCGAACGCGTCTACTCCAGCGGCGAACTCGTCGTCGACAACCGACCACGGAGCTGATGGGCGCGCAGAGGGCCTGAACCGGCCCGACCGTCGCCCCGGCAGCACCTCGAATACCACCGAACCTCCGGCGCCACAGCGCAGAGCAACTCAACCGAAAGGTCCGACATGTCAGACTTCATCGACCTCGATCCCGACACCCTCACCTTCGCCGAGGTGGTCGCGGTCGCCCGCCACGACGCGAAGGTGGAACTGAGCGCGGCCACGCTGGCCCGAGTGAACAAGTACCGCGAGGCCGTCGATGCCCTGGCTCAGGCCGAGAAGCCCGTCTACGGAGTCTCGACCGGATTCGGGGCGCTCGCCCAGCGCCACATCCCCGCCGAACTGCGCACCCAGCTGCAGAAGTCGCTCATCCGCTCACATGCGGCTGGAGTCGGCGAACCCGTCGAGCGAGAGGTCGTCCGCGCCCTCATGCTGCTGCGTGCCCGGACGTTGGCCACGGGCCGGGCCGGAGTCCGCGCCGAGGTGCTCCAGACCTATGTTGACCTGCTCAATGCCGGCATCACCCCGGTCGTCCACGAATACGGGTCGCTCGGCTGTTCCGGCGACCTCGCCCCCCTGTCGGCCTGTGCGCTCGTCGTCATGGGCGAAGGCGTCGCCGTCGGCCCCGACGGTGTGGCCGGACCCGCCGATGAGATCCTCGCGAAGGCCGGCATCACCCCGGTCACCCTGGCCGAGAAGGAGGGCCTGGCGCTGGTCAACGGCACCGACGGCATGCTCGGCATGCTCATCATGGCCCTGACCGATCTCGAGAACCTGCTCACCGCCGTCGACGTCTCTGCGGCCATGAGCATCGAGGGCCTCTTCGGCACCGACGCCGTCTTCGCCCCCGAACTCCACTACGCGCTGCGCCCCCACGATGGTCAGTCCGCCTCGGCGGCGAACATGCTCTCGGCCCTCGAGGACTCGGGCATCACCGCCAGCCACCGCGACTCGACCCACCTGGTCCAGGACGCCTACTCGATGCGCTGCGCCCCGCAGGTCAACGGCGCCGCCCGCGATGCGGTCGCCTTTGCCACGCAGGTCGCCGAACGCGAGCTGCGGGCGGCCATCGACAACCCGGTCGTGCTCACCAACGGCATGGTGTCCTCGAACGGCAACTTCCACGGGGCACCCCTGGCCCACGCCCTGGACTTCCTCGCCATCGTCGCCGCCGACGTCGCCTCGATGTCCGAACGCCGCACCGACCGGATGATGGATGTCGCCCGCAACCAGGATCTCACCCCGTTCCTCGCCGACGACGCCGGAGTCGACTCGGGCCTGATGATCGCCCACTACACGCAGGCCGCGATGGTCTCCGAAGCCAAGCGGGGCGCGGCTCCCGCCTCGGTCGATTCGATCCCGTCCTCGGCGATGCAGGAGGACCATGTGTCCATGGGGTGGTCGGCAGCACGCAAGCTGCGCAAGGTCGTCGACAACCTCGCCAGCGTCATCGGCATCGAGTTCTACGCCGCCGCCCGCGCCTGCGATATGCGTGAAGCCGCGCCGGCGCCGGTCACCGGTGCCGTGATCTCCGCACTGCGGGAGACCGTCCCCGGGCCCGGGCCCGACCGGTTCCTGTCCCCGGAGCTCGCCGAAACCATCGCGAAGGTCAAGGACGGAACACTCGTCACCGCCGCCGAGGCGGTCACCCCGCTGACCCACACCGTGACCAGCGACGCCGGCGCCTGGCAGCCCGTCGGCGGAGGACCAGCGGTGAACGATCCCGAGTTCACGGCACTGGGCAACCTCGACGCTGCCGCCGAAGCCTCGGGCACCGCGGCGGCGACCACCCACCAGAAGTGAAACCGGTTCGGGGCCCGTCACTGACTGGTCCCGAACTGACGGGACCGCTGCACCACCGGTCCCACCTTGAGTGAACGGAGTGACATGACCACCAGCGATGTCGTCTCGCTGCTGAGGCAGATCGAGGACACCGGCCGCGACCCCCGTGGACCCGGCTACCAGCGTCCTGGGTTTTCCGCCACCGAACGCGAGCTGCGTGACTGGTTCCTCGCCGAGGCAGACCGCCGCGGTCTCGACACGGAGATCGACGCCAACGGCATCACCTGGGCCTGGGCCACCCCGCCCGGTGACAACGCCGTCGTCACCGGCTCCCATCTCGACTCCGTCCCCGGCGGCGGCGAGTTCGACGGGCCCCTCGGTGTCGCCTCGGCGCTGGCGGCTTTCGACGAGCTCAAGGCCACCGGCGCACTCGAACGGGCCACCCGGCCTCTGGCCCTGGCCGTGTTCCCCGAAGAGGAGGGCTCACGCTTCGGCGTCGCCTGCCTCGGCTCACGACTGCTCACCGGCGCCATCGAGGTCGACCGGGCACTCGGACTCAAGGACGCCGCAGGCGACACCTTCGCCGACGTCGCGACGAGCTATGGCCTCGACCCGGAACGGGTCGGGCGTGACCAGTCTCGGCTGGCCGGTATCGGTTCATTCATCGAACTCCATGTCGAACAGGGCCTCGGCCTGGCGGGCACCGATCAGGCCGTTGCCATCGGCTCCTCGATCATCGGCCACGGCCGCTGGCACTTCGCCTTCACCGGACAGGGCAACCACGCCGGGACGACGCCGATGAGCCACCGCGCCGACCCCGTCGTCACCGCCTCCCGGGTGATCGGGGATGTCCCGACCCTAGCGGCCGCCACTGACACGAGCGCCGTGGCCACCGTGGGACGGACCCTCATCCACCCGGGCGGGACGAACGTCATCGCCTCGGCCATGAGCTTCTGGCTCGACATCCGTCACGCCGACGACGCCGTCGTGACACAGGTGCTCGAGGCCATCAGCCGCCGCGCCCGCGAGCACGCCGCCGACGCCGGCGTCGAGGTGAGCATCTCGCAGGAGTCCTACTCACCGACCACCCACTTCACCGCCGATCTCAACACCCGGCTGACCTCGGTGCTGCCCGAGGCACCCCTGCTGCCCTCGGGTGCCGGACACGATGCCGGCATCCTCGCCGGTCATGTGCCCTCGGCGATGCTCTACGTGCGCAACCCGACCGGCGTCTCCCACGCCCCGGAGGAGGCCTGCGAGGTCGATGACCAGCGAGCCGGAGTCGACGCGCTCGTCGCGGTGCTCGCCCGTGAACTCGGTGTCACGGGAACGCCCGGGCCGACCGGAGAGACAGGGGCGGGCGCATGAGCACCCAGTACTGGTGCGAAACCGCGTGGGTCGATGGAGCCGTGGCTCGCGGGGTGCTGCTGAGCGCCGATGACACCGGCACCCTGACCGCGGTCCAGACCGGAGTCGACGCCGCCCCGGCCACCGCCGAGGTGGTGCCCGGGTTCACCCTGCCCGGCGGAGTGAACGCCCACTCACATGCCTTCCACCGCATCCTGCGCGGACGCACCCACGGCGACGGTGGGACCTTCTGGACCTGGCGCGAGGTCATGTACTCCGTTGCCGCGAAGCTCGACCCCGAATCCTATGAGACCGTGGCCCGCGCCGTGTTCGCGGAGATGCTCGCCGGCGGGTACACCTCGGTGGGGGAGTTCCACTACGTCCACCACGCGCCCGACGGGTCGGCCTATGAACCGGCCCACGCAATGGAACGGGCGCTGGCCCGGGCGGCCGCCTCGGCGGGGATCCGGATCCGACTCCTCGACACCTGCTACCTCACCGGTGCCATCGACGCCGAACTCTCGGATGAGCAGGCCCGCTTCGGTGATGGCACGATCGACGGATTCATCGATCGGCACGCCGGACTGGCAGAGACCTTCGCCGCAGAGTTCCCCGTCAATGCCCCAGGTGAGAGCTTCGTCCACGTGGGTGCGGCCATCCACTCGATCCGTGCCGTGCCCGCCGCGAACCTGCCGCGCTTCGCGGAACTGACCGGCCCCGTGCACGTCCACCTGTCCGAACAGCCCGCGGAGAACGACGCCTGCCGAGCCGCCTACGGCGCGAGTCCCACCGAGGTGCTCGCACGCTCCGGCGTCGTCGACGAACGGCTGTCGGCCGTCCACGCCACACATCTGGATGATGAGGACATCGCGATCCTCGGCGGCTCACGAGCAGCGATCGTCATGTGCCCGTGCACCGAGGCGGACCTCGCCGACGGGATCGGCCCGGCGCGCGAACTCGCCGATGCCGGGGCCGTGATCTCGATCGGCTCCGACCAGCACGTCGTCCTCGACGCCCTGCGTGAGACCCAGAGCCTCGAAGCCGGAGAACGTCTGCGCTCGGGGCAGCGCGGCCGATTCTCCCCGGCCGAACTCATCACCGCACTCACCGAGGGCGGGGCACGCAGCCTCGACCTGCCCGTCGGAGCGCTCGAGGTCGGGAAGGCATGCGACTTCATTGCGCTGCGCACCGACAGCATGCGCACCATCGGCTCACTCGACGAGCAGATCGTCCTCACGGCCACCTCGGCGGATGCGCATCTCACCGTCAGCGGCGGCAGGGTGCGCGTCCGCGATGGCGTGCACGCGCAGCTCGGGGACGTCTCGGACCTCTACGCGAAGGCGTTCGCGGCGCTGGAGATGGAGGGCTGAACCGTGGCTGAGGTTCCCGCACTGCGGCGGGCGATCGCGATTCTGCGGCATCTGGCCGCGTCGAATCGGTCGATCACGGCCGGTGCTCTGGTCAGAGCACTCGAGATACCGCGCTCGAGTGCCTACGACATCCTCGGTGTGCTCGAGGAGCTCGGGCTCGTCGCGCGCACCGAGTCCGGGTACGTGCTCGGTGCCGGTGTGCATGAGCTCGGGGCCTCCTACCTGCGGACGAACCCCCTGCAGAGGCTGGCGCAGCCGATCGTGCGTCAGCTCGCCGAGGATACCGCCACGACCGCTCAGCTCGCCGTCATCCGCGGGTGGGAGACCGAGTACGTGCTCAAGGAGCAGTCGCTGAAGTCTGTCGCGGTCATCACTGCCACCGGGGTGCGCATGCCCAGCTACCTCACGGCGACGGGGCGGGCGATCCTCGCGCAGCTGCCGAAGTCCGAGGTGCTCGCGATGCTCCAGTCCGAGACGGGTTTCGTCACCCGCACGGGCAAGGGGCCGGCCTCGGTGAAGGCGCTCAACGCGATACTCGCCCAGGAGCGACGCACCGGCTGCGCGATCGAACACGGCGAAGTCACACCGGGGATCTCGACGATCGCCGCCCCCGTCTTCGACGTGCTCGGGCGTCCTGTCGCCGCAATCGGGCTGTCCGTGGTCAGCGACACCCTGCCCGAGGACTCCGGTCCGATGGTCGACCAGGTCCAGTCCGCCGCCGCCGAGGTGACCGCCAAGCTGCGGTGAGCCCTGCGGCGGCTGGCGAGCGCCGAGCGGACCCTGCGACGCCCGGCGAGCCTCGAGCGGACCCTGCGGCGCCCGGCTGGCCTTGAGCGCACCCTGCGGCGCCCGGCTGGCGCCGAGCGGGCCACTGAGCGCCGAGCGGACCAGTTGCAACCTGCGCGCTCGCTGCTCAGTGGTCCGCTCGGTGAAGTGGGCCGGCGCTGTCAGGGGCGCAGAACCCGCTTTTCGCGAGCGACCTCCTCGACGATCTGGTCGTCGCTGCGCAGCTCTTTGACAAGGGCGGCGCCGAGGACGACCACGATGACGGTGAACGGGACGGCTGAGAGCATCGCCGCCTGCTGGAGGGCCTGCAGGCCGCCGACGAGGAGCAGTACGATCGCGCAGGCACCGGTGAGGAATCCCCAGGTCGCGATGACCGGGCGGCGCGGTGCGAAGGAGCCGTGCGAGGACAGCGAACTGAGGACGAACGTGTTCGAGTCTGCGGAGGAGACGAAGAACAGGATGACCATGATGATCGTGAAGACCGACGCGAACAGGGACAGCGGAAGCTGCTCGAGGAGGCTGAAGAACGCGGTGTCGAGGTTGTCCTGAGTCGCCTCACCGATCGCGGCGCCGTCGATGTCGAACTTGATCGCCGAACCGCCCATGACGGTGAACCAGACGAAGAACACGGCGCTGGGAACGAGGAGGACACCGGCGACGAATTCGCGGATGGTCCGCCCCTTCGAGATCTTCGCGAGGAAGATGCCGACGAAGGCGCTCCACGACAGCCACCAGGCCATCATGAAGTACGTCCAACCGAGCATCCACTCACTGTCCTCGGCATTCGTCGGGGTCATGAAGCTGAGTTCGAGGAAGTCCCCGGCGAAGGCACCGACGGAACGGACGAACAGGTTGGAGATGAAGCCGCTGGGGCCGGTGATGAAGACGAACAGCCCCAGCAGCGTCGCCATGGTCAGCGTGATCTGGGAGATGTACTTGATGCCCCTGCTCACCCCGGTCAGAGCCGAACCGGTGAAGAGGAGTGTGAGGACGGAGATGACGATGATCTGCAGAGCGATCGTGGCGTCGATGCCGAAGACGGTGTTGAGACCCTCGCCGATCTGAGAGGCGCCGAGACCCAGGGAAGTCGTCGTCCCGAAGAGAGTGGCGATGATGGTGAGGATGTCGATGAAGCTGCCGACCCAACCGTCGACGAGGCGGCCGAGGACTGGCCGCAGCATTGTGGACACGAGTGCCGGTCGGCCCTTGCGGTGGGTGGAGTAGCCGATCGCGAGACCGAAGACGCCGAAGATCGCCCAGGCCTGGAAGCCCCAATCGAGGTAGGAGAACTGCATGGCGCGCACTGCGGCGTCCATGGTCTCCGGTTCGGCCAGCCCGTGGGGCGGAACCATGAAGTGGGACATCGGTTCGGCCACGCCGTAGCTGACGAGGCCGATGCCCATGACGGCAGCGAGGATCATCGCCAGCCAGGTGACAGTGCGATATTCGGGACGGGAGTCGTGTGCGCCCAGCCGCAGGCGACCGAAACGGCTGACGGCGAACCACACGAGCATGACGATCGCGGCGAAGGGCACGACCAGATAGATCCAGCCGAAGCCGGTGGAGACTGCGGTCATCGCCCGAGTCATGATGTCGGCCAGCGCCTCGGGGGCGATCGCCGCCCACAGCACGAAGGCGATGACGAGGCCGACAGCGCACACGAACACCTTCCCGACCCGGTTGGAGGAAGGGTCTGCAAGGGATGCGGTCTCGGCGCCGGCGGGGCCGGAGTCGGATCCGACCCCGCCGGGAGGGGGAGGGTCGTCGAGTCCGCCGGAGGAGGCGGATTCGGTGGAGTGCTCGGACCCGGTCGCGGCGGTGCCTGCAGGATCTGAGGAGGGGGAATTCAGCGTCGTCATCGTGGTCTCCGGGCTCACGGCCGCCTCGATGGCGGGCAGGAGCATGTATTCGGGGGCAGTGGGCGGGATTTCAGCAGATACACAACAGGCCCCGCGAACTGGGACGTTCGTGGGGCCGTGCAGCAGTCGAGTCTAGGCGCTTGTCGCCGAATCACCACATGGATTGGACCCGATGAGGCAGAGTGTGAGGCATCTCGCGGTGGTCAGCGGTGCTGCAGCACGACCGCGACCTCGAGGTGCTTCGTATGCGGGAACATGTCGAAGATCCGCGCCTGAGCCACCTCGTAGCTGGGCATCTGCGCGAGGTCCTTGGCCAGGGACACGGGATTGCAGCTCGAATAGACGATGTGCTCGACGCCGGAGTCCTCGAACGCGGCGGACAGCCGAGCACCGATCCCGCGCCGAGGCGGATTGACGATCACGCAGTCCGGCCGTTTGCCTGCGGTCAAGTTCCGTTCGGCGAACTCCGTGGCATCGCCGGCGAGGAAGCGGGCGTCGATGTCGAGCTCGGCGGCGCTGATCCTCGCCGATTCGATCGCCTGTTCGCTGACCTCGACACCGGTGACCCGGCGGGCCGTTCCGTCCTCGCCGCGCGCGCGTTTCCCCGCGCAGCAGAGCGCGAACCCTCCGACACCGCAGTAGAGGTCCCACAGGCTCTGTGCGCCGACCGCATCCACCCATGCGGTGACCTGGTTGTACAGTCCGATCGCGACTTGGGTATTCGTCTGGAAGAAACTCTGGGGACGCAGATGCAGATCGACCCGGTCGAGGTTCATTCGCAGGGAATCACCGTGGAGCAGCTCCTCGCGGCTGCCTTCGAGCACCGCCTTGTGTTCGGGCAGCAGATTCACCGACACCACTGAAGCCTCCGGCGCGAGCTCGAGCAGACCGGCCCGCCGCGACCGGAGCACATCGAGGCCATGCTGAGTGCGCACGACGAATCGGATCATCAGCTCACCCGATGGCGCCGCCGTGACATGGACGAACTTCAGCTCACCACGACGCGCGGAGACATCATAGGGTTCGAGCCCGGTGGCATCGAGGAAGTCTGCGAGCACCGGGATCACCGCCCGGATCGCCGGCGCCTGGACCCCGCATTCGCGCAGATCGACGCCGTGGAATTCCTGGTCGAGGATGCCCAGAGTGACATGACCGGCCCCACCGCCGACGGCGAGTTTCGCGCGGTTGCGGAAGCCGTCCACCCCACCGGCGAAGGTCGGCAGCCACTCCTGAGGGGCCGCCTCGGCGAGGATCTCCCGGCACCAGGCCTCCTTGTCTGAGATCTGCTTCAGATACGCGGTCTCGATGAGGGCGCAGGACCGGCACTCCCCGCGCTCGAAATATCCGCAGTCCAGGTGCTCGTGATCCGCCGAGGTGGGCGTGAGCGGCAGAGTCGGCATGGACCCATTTTACGGGCTCAGAGGCGAACCCCTCGACGCGAACCCAGGGGCGCGGACTCCTCGACGTGGGTGACTCGAGTCCTCAGCAGGGGAAACGCTCGTGGTCAGTCAGCCGGACCGCCCTCGGCCTCGGAGCTGCGAACACTCAGGGAGACATGTCCCAAAGCCCGCAGCGCTCTCATGAGGCGGTCGAACGCGATCGTGCCGGCCGCCGCTCGCATGACGACGACGTCGCTTGAGACCCGGCCTGCATCAGCGGGGCGCTGCTGGATGAATTCGATATCGCCCCGGGCGACTTCGGTCATCGGCACGGCATAGCGCATGACAGCGTCGATCTCGTCCGGCATCTCCCATGCTGCGAGGGTCTTGAGCGCCTCGTCGAGTGCTCGTCGTGGCACTGAGTCGATGTCGGGCCAGCCCATCTGCGACAACAGCCGACCCACTGTCGGGTGCTCGACATCGTCGGAATCGGTTGCCTCGCCGGTAGTCGGTGTGCCGAGGGCGATCGCTTGGGCTTCTTGGAGTGCTCGGATCTGCGGCACCTGGGGGTCATCGAGCAGTTCGGTGAGCCGACGGATCGCGCTGATGGGGGCATCCGCGACTTCGCGCATGACATGGATCAGCTGCAGTCTCTCGAGATGAACGCGTCCGTAGTCCTGCCGTGTCGCCGTGACGTATTCGCCGGGCGGCAGCAGGCCTTCACGCCGGTAGTACTTGATCGATGCCGCAGAACATCCACTCACACTGGCGAGCTGTTTGAGCAGCATGACACCTCCATCGTCGTCTGGGGGCCGGATAGCAGCCCGAGGCCGAACTATCTTGATGGCGGAAACCTGGATAGTGAAACTATCGTATACCTATGGATGCCTTCACTTTGGTCATCATCGTCCATGCCGTGGCCGCGCTGTACGTAATTCTTCTGGGGCCCGTGCAGATTCTGCGCCGGCGGCGGGATCGCGCCCACCGGCTGCTGGGCGCCAGTTGGGTGGCCGCGATGCTCATCGTCTGCTTCTCGAGCTTCTGGATCTCTCCAGACGGCTTCTCCTGGCTGCACGGTCTGGCGATCTGGACGCTCGTGTGCATGGTCGTTGCGATCGCCGCGATCCGACGTCGAGCGGTGGCCGTTCACCGCGGTTTCATGATCGGCTCCTACCTCGGCACGCTGACGGCCTTCGCCTTCGCCGTGTTGGTGCCCGAAAGGCTGATTCCGCAGCTGCTGCAGAGCGCACCACTGGTCGCGGTCGTCACGGTCACCGCCGTCGCCGCCACGGTCGCGGTGTTCGTCAGGCTCGCAGTACACGGGGCGATCCCTCGACGGACACCGGTGGATCTCGGCTCCGAAGAGCCGTTGACCCACTAGACTGCTCGCCGTAAACTGGCAGTAGCCAAATCGATTTGTCTCACCGGCAGGACCACGCTGCGGGCTATCGCCTGCCACGACGATCTGCAGGGTCGTCGAGGCTCCTGCGGCAACGAAGGATGACATGACTCAGCTGCGCACTCTGCACCAGTCCCCGACCGTGCTCGTCCCCGAGCAGGTGCTCCTTCCCGAAGGCCCGCAGTCAGGGCACGCGGTGCTCATCTCCGGCGGCCGGATTCTCGCTGCCGGCCCCCTCGCCGAGGTGACCGCCCACGCCGAATCGCTCCTCACTCCCACCGACGCCGCCGACCCGAATTCCGGTGCCGAACCTGCTCCCGCACCGACTCGCATCGACCTTCCCGGCCGCCTGCTCATGCCCGGCTTCATCGACGCCCATCACCACCTCACCCAGACCTTCGGCAAGTCCCTCGTCTTCGGCGAACCCTCGGAGATCTTCCAACGCGTGTGGGTGCCGATGGAGTCGAACATGGACGCCGAGGCCATCGACGTCGCCACCCGCCTGGCCGCCTGGGAATCCCTGCGCGGCGGTTTCACTACAGTCGCCGACGCCGGCACCCGCTCAAGCGTCGACGTCTCCGCGATCTCCGACGTCACCTCGGACGTCGGCCTGCGCTGCGTGCTCGGCGTGATCTGCAACGATCTCGGCGGGGGAGTGCGCACGGTGGAGCTCGCCGAGGTGGTCGCCGCCGCCGAAATGCACCTGAACAGGTGGGACGCCGAGTCCCTCATCCACCCCTCCCTGGCCGTGTCGATCCCCGAGGTCGCCTCCGACGAGGCGCTCGCGACGATCACGCAGATGGCCCGGGACGCCGGTGTGCCTTTCCAGACCCACCTCAACGAGCACATCGTCGCCGTCGAACGCTCCCTCATCTCCAGCGGTGAACGCCCGCTGGAGCGCCTTGCCCGCCTCGGCGCGCTCGGGCCCGAACTGCTCGCCGCGCATGCCACGCTGCTCACCCCGCGCGAGATCCGCCTCCTCCGCGACTCCGGCGGCGCGATCGCCTACAACCCGGTCGCGAGTTCGTGGAAGGGCAACGCCGTGGCTCCGGCCCTGCTCATGCACGAACTGGGAATGCGCATCGGGCTCGGCACCGACGGCACCCGCTCGGACGCCTTCCGGCTCCTCGACGCCGCCGAGACCGCGCAGCGGCTGACCGGAGGAATGGACGTCGTCGACTCCTCATCCGGCGGCGGCTGGACCTGGCTCGAACAGGGCCTGCGCGGCGGCGCCGACGCCGTGGGGCTGAGCGGCCAGATCGGTGAGATCGCCCCCGGCGCCCGCGCCGACCTCCTCGTCGTCGACATCGACACCCCCGAATTCGTTCCCTCCTGGGACCTGCCCTGGGAGCTTGTGCGCCTGGCCAACCGCGACCAGATCGAATCCGTCATCGTCGACGGCAGACTCCGACTCGACCGCGGCTGGCCCGTCGACTGGGACGGCTGCGCGTTCCTCGACCGCGCCAAGGAGGTCTCCCGCCGCGTCGTCGCGAACTCGCCGATCACCCGCATCGACCCCAACGCAGCCGAACACCGGGCGCGGTGGATGGCCGAGCGCGGGGCCGCCTCGGCGAGGGGATCTCACGCGGTGGGCGGGGCCGGCACAGCGGACAGGGCCACCTCGGCGGGCGATCGCAGCTGATGTCGATCCTCGCTTTCACGATCGTCGCTGCGGTCGTTCTCATCTCCGCTTTCGTGCAGGGATCGACCGGGATGGGGTTCGCGATGATCCTCGCGCCGGTCGTGACGTTCATCGATCCGAGTCTCATCCCGGTGATGCTGCTCGTGCTGATGATTCCGCTCAACCTCTACGTCGCCGCGCGCGAACGAGCGCACATCGATTGGACGGGCGTGAAGTGGATCAGCGTCGGCCGGTTCGCGGGCACCTTCGCGGGTCTGTGGATCCTCGTCATCGTCAATCTCCACCAGCTCGCGCTGCTCATCGGCTGGTCGACGCTCATCGCAGCGATCATCGCCCTGATCGCGCCGAAGTTCGCGCCGAATCGGCCGGTGCTCGCGACGGTCGGACTCATCACCGGTGTCACCGAGACCTCGACGGGCATCGGCGGGCCGCCCTACGCGCTGGCCTATCAGCACAGGCCCGGGCCGGAGCTGCGGTCGACGGTGGCCGTGTGCTTCCTCGTCGGTGAGATCATCTCGCTCATCGTGCTCGCCCTCAGCGGGCAGGTGTCGGCGGAGACGATGATGACGACCGCGTGGATGCTGCCGTTCCTCGTCGTCGGCTCGTTCCTCTCCCGCTATGTCCACCACCGCCTCGACGGGCCGGTGCTGCGCTACATCGTCCTCGGCTTCGCCATCGTCTCCGGAGCCATCGTCATCGTCCAGGCCTGAGGATACGAGGGCGAGAGCGCCAGGGGGCTTCGAGTAGTGGTCGCAAACGGATACTTGGGCCGAAAATATAGGTCGCAAACGGATACTTTCCGGCGCGAAAAATGTCCGATTGCGACCTATGTTTGGGGATTCGAATCTCGCGCAGGCCGGCAACAGGCAAATCTGCGGGCGCTGGATGCCGTCCGAGTCTCCGGTCGCTGGTGAATCTGCGGGCGTCTTCGGCTGTCATCTCTGTCACGGCACAGTGAAGTAGGCTGATTCCATGTCCGACTTCCCGCGCACCCACCGCGTCACGATCGCTGATGTGGCGCGTGAGGCCGGTGTGTCACGGACGACCGTCTCGCATGCACTCAGCGGTCAGGGGAAGGTCAACGCCGCCACCCGGGACAAGGTCAAAGAGGTCGCCGAGCGGCTGAACTATCGGCCCAGCGTCCGTGCGCAGAGCCTGCGGTCGGGCAGATCGCAGACACTGGCTCTGCTCTCCTCCATGCCGGCGGCGGTGTCCGCAGGGCCCTCCCAGCTGGGATTCTTCACCGAACTGGCCATGGGGTGTGCGCGGACGGCGCTGCTCGAGGGCTACGTCTTCGTCCTCGCCCCACCCAACGAGGAGACCAATCCCGTCGACCTCCTCGATATCGACGGGGCGATCCTGCTCGAACCGACCCTCGACGATCCCCTCGCCGAGGCGCTGCGCGAGCGGGGCATCCCCTACGTCACGATCGACGGGCCGGGCTCCGGCGACGCGGAGCAGCAGGTCCGCGACACAGAGCAGCGGGTCGGCGGGGCGAGTCGCGGGGGTGCCGCGGGCAGCAAGTGGAGCATCGATCTCCACCATCAGGTGACGGCGCAGCTGCTGCTCGACCACCTCGTCGACCAGGGCGCCCGGCAGCCGGCGCTTCTCGTCAGCCGCAGTCGCCGCGGGGCACAGACGGCCGCCCGCGAAGTGTATGCCGCGACCGCAGAGGCCCGCGGCTTCGCCCCGCTTATCGCCGAGGCGGACGAGACGTCCGGAGAAGACGGTGCCTACGCGGCCACACAGGAACTGCTGGCCGCACACCCTGACATCGACGCCCTCCTCGCCCCCATCGACACCTTCGCCACCGGCGCGGTGAGAGCTGCCGAGGAAGCCGGACGAACCATCGGCGATGACCTGCTCATCGCCACCCGCTACGACGGTCTGCGCGCTCGCACAAGCAGCCCGCCGCTCACCGCAGTGGACCTCGGCCTCGAGGCGATCTCGAAGGCAGCGGTCGAAATGCTGGTCGCGGTCCTCGACGGTCACAGCACGGCAAATGATGAAATGACTGATTCGGTTCCGACCGCCTCGGCGGGTGCGCCCGGACCCAGGCTCGTCGCCCGGGAATCGACCACCGGTCCCAGCTCTTGACCGGGAACTCGACTACCGGTCCTAGCTCATGACCGGGGACTCGACTACCGGTCCTGGCTCATGACCAGGAACTCGACCACCGGACCACGGCTCATTACAAGTGACCAGAGAACCGGCCACCGGTCCGCGACAGTAAGTCGGACTGGCGTCTCGGTGTCAGATCCGAGTCAGATCCGATAGTCGGACGGGCGCTGTTCGAGCGTGCTCGGATCGTCGAGCGGTGTCCGAGACTTCGGGTGGCGGTTGCGCTTGCCGGTGTGGTGGAAGAGCAGATTGAGCAGCACGGAGACGAATGCGGCCATTGCCACACCGCTGCCGAGCAGGGACGCCGCGCTCTGCGGCAGCTGCGCGTACATGCCGGGGATGAGCACGGGCATGAGCCCTGCGGCCAGGCCGACCGTGGCGGTGATGAGGTTGCCGGTCTCGTTGAAGTCGATCTTCGCGAGCATCTGAATGCCGAGGACGGCGATGATGGCGAAGACGACCACGGCGGTTCCGCCGACGACCGCCGAGGGGATCCCGTTGAGAATGCGGGCGATGGGGCTGAAGCCGATGAGGATGAGGAGGCAGCCGGCGATGGCGGTCACGTACCTGCTGCGCACACCCGAAGCGCGGACGATGCCGACGTTCTCGCCGCTGGTGACCATGGCTGGAGTGCCGAAGAGCCCGCCGAGGATGGTGATGATGCCGTCGGAGCGGATGAGACGCGGCACCGCACGGCTGGGTTCGACTTCCTTGCCGACGATCTCACCGTTGATGATCGTCTGGCCCGTCGCCTCGGCCATGGAGGCCAGTGCCCACAGCAGCATCGGGATCGCGGCGATGAGGTCGAACTTCGGCGACCCGAACGGGAAGAGCGTCGGGATCGCGAACAGCGGGCCGTCGGTCTGGCCGGAGAAGTCCGTGGCTCCCATGAAGGCGCCGACGATGGTGCCGCCCACGAGGCCGACGGCCACGGAGAGCTTGCCGAGCATTCCGCGCAGGAACCGGAAACACAGGACCGTGATGCCGATGGTGATGAGCCCGAGCAGCAGATTCTGCGGGTCGCCGAAGTCGGGTGCATCCGCTTCGCCGACGATGAGCTTGCCGGTGATCTGGACGAGGTTGATGCCGATGACGATGACCATGATCCCGATGACCAGCGGTGGGAAGAACTTGAGCACCTTGACGAAGAGCGTCACCGCGAGGATGTAGAAGACACCGGTGAGCAGCACTGCTCCGACCGCGGTCTCGACGTCGGTGCCCTGGGCGATCGTGATGAAGAGGATCGTCGCCGCCCCGCCCGGGAGCATGACGAAGGGCAGTCGGACCCCGATCCTCCACACTCCGACCGATTGCAGGATCGACCCGAGGCCCGAGAAGACGAAGACCGCGGACAGCACCGCCGAGGTGGTTCTCGCATCCAGCCCGAGGGCAGTGGCGATGAGGAAGACCGAGGAGATCGGCGTCGCGACCATGACGAGCACGTGTTGGATGGCGAACGGGATGAGGGTGTGGATCGGCCGGAGCCGGTCGACCGGGTGGACAGCGCTGTCCGTGCCGTCAGTTTTGTCAGCATCGGGTGTCGCGGTCATGGCACTGCTCCTCGAGGCACATCGTGATCGGCCTGGAACTCAGCGGCCAAATCGATTTGTTTAATCGTGCATCGTGAGGGAAGCGGTGTCAACAGGAGGCCCGGAATTCGGACAGCTGGCGGTGTCCACGCAGGGGCTGCGCGCCGAAAAACGGGGTGAGCACCGAGGAACGTGTGCGCGCACGTGTGTCTCGGCGCTCACCCCGTTTTTCGGCGGAGACGGGCCGGCGGGGAGGCGGGCCGGGGTGGGAAATGAGCGGCGGGTGCTGAGGGGCGTGGCGGGGAGATGGGTGGCGGGTGCTCAGGGGGATGCGGCGTCAGGCGATGGCGAAGATGAGGGCGATGAACGTGCCGAAGGAGACGAACGGAGCGACCGCCGCCACAGCGATGGCGACAATGCTGACAGTGCGACCCCGGGCAGTGACCGCCGCGGTGATGCCGAGGATGAGGCCGGTGATCCCCAGGCAGGTGCACAGGACCTGCAGTCCGACGAGCACGGCCGCCAAGGTCTGATACCAGTCCGGTGTATCGGTGAAGTAGTAGCCCGACGCGGCCTCAGCGGGGCCGACGGTGGCACCGAGGATCGCCGAGGCGGCCACGCTGAGAACGAGAGCGACGATCGAAAGCGCCATCGCCGCCTTGCCGAGGGCCGGCGACTTCGCCTCAGCCGCTTGCCTGCCGAGTGCGCCGGCTGTGTCGCCGGCTGAGGGGGTGGCCGTACCACTGGCGGAGGACATGCCGGAACCGCCTGCCGAGAACATGCCTGCGCCACCGGCTGAGGTCGTGGCTGAGGATGGGCGTGGTGCTCCGTCGTGGCTGTCGAAACCGGTGCCGGGGGAGGAGTCGATCAGCGAAGGGTGAGGGCCGAGAACCCGAGGCTGCTGTGCGGCGAGCTCATCATCGGTGGGCTGGGGGAATGAGAAGTCCGTCGAGGTCATAACTCGACGCTATCGAGGCCGGGCCGGTGCGACCCATCCTGCTTTCCCGTGCGCAGGGTCGGGAAAACCTCCCTCCTCTGCGCGCGCATCACGGCAGCAGGAACTCCCGGGCACCACGGGCGAGGCCGTGCAGCCGCGCCGGCACGGGCGAGGCCGTGCCGGCGCGCCGGGTTCGCGCGCAGGCCGTTTGCGGATGCTCAGAGTTTCCGGTTGCTCAGAGTTTGCGGGCGACGATGAGGAAGCGCTTCTGTGTGACCTCGATGGGGTCATTCGACTCGGCGAGGCGTTTGAGCACGCCGAGGTGGGGCATGACGGAGAACCCGGGCACATCCCAGGGAATGTAGGCGAGGTATTCGATGACCGCCTCGACGTCGGTGAAGGACATCGTGCCCTGCCACTTCCGTGCGGCTTCGATGTCGAACCCGTGACGTTCGGCTTCGTCGAGGCAGGGCTCGAGCTGCTGGTGGAGATCGCCGACTCCGCCGCCGAAGAAGTCCCGGAACTCCTGCGCCTCCGTACCGTCGACCTGCTGGGTGATGAAGAGTCCGCCCGGGGCGAGCACGCGAGCCACCTCGGCGGTGTCATAGCTTTCGTGCCGGTTCATCACGAGGTCGAACTCGCCGTCGTTCCACGGCATCTCCGGGTGGTGATCGCTGTCGTAGCGGGCGACGTCGACCCCGTAGTCCCGCAGCGCCGAGGCGGCCAGGGGCACGTTCGGCTCCCAGCCCTCGGACGCGGTGATCGTCGGCGAGGCTTCGCCGGGCGGGCGGGCCTCGTCGAGGCGGTCGATGAGTTCGATGAGGCGCTCGCCGCCTCCGGTGCCCATGTCGAGGCAGCTGTTCGCCTCGGCCATCGCGTCGAGGCAGATCTGGTCGAAGTCCCAGGGCGGATCGTCGGCGACGAGCCGTCCCGCGAGCGGGGAGAAGTCCCACCCGGTCATCGACGCCGTTTCGTGGATCCATACCCAGCGTTCGTAGCGTTCGTGGGGAGTTTCGTCGCGCGTGCGACTGCTGTCGGCGTATTCAGGCATGTCCACACTCCTCTGCCGGACGGCTGAGCGCCCCTGTCGGCGCCGGTGCCGTATCTCGACTCTAGGTCAGAACAAGTGGGGTGTGCACGGGTACGCGCCTGCAATTTGCGAATCTCGGCGCCGAGGATGAGGGGATGGCGGCGGAATCCGCCCGAATGTGCGGTGCTTGCCGTCCGCCTGCGCGGCACTCATTCGAGGAAGCAGAAGATGAGGACCGCCGCGCAGGCGAGGAGCATGCCCAGGCAGTTGAGCCAGAAGTCCCGCCCGACGTAGCGCGCCCGCCGATGCGCCGCGACAGCGCAGAGGAAATAGGCGACGAGCCCCGCCGCTGCGGCGGCGCCGAGACCGGGAATCCAGATGCCGGCGACCAGCCCCGCGGCGGCGAGGAACTTCACGATCGCGAGCACCCACCACCAATCGCGTGGGAACCCGACGCCGTCGAGGCAGGCGGCGATCGCCTGGGGCGGTCGGAAGGTCAGCAGTCCGTCGCCGAAGACGACGATCGCGAGGACGACGACCGGCCAGGTGGGGTCGGGCAGCAGAATCATGGCAGGGCCTCGGTGGAATCGTTGATGGACGGCCGGTTCACAGCGGGCTCCGGACGCGAGTATGGAAAGCGATGATGGCCAGGAGCGCATCCGTGGCCTCGGCGAGAGTCATCGTCGTCGCGGCCCACCGGAAGAGTATGCCCAGGTAGGAGTCGTAGAGCGCCGAGGCGCTGGCCCGCGCATGGTCCTCGCTGATCCCGATCGAGGCCAAGGCCCCGCTGAGGCGGTCCTGCAAGTCCGCCGCGAGAGCATTGAATACCTCGGGGTCGCCCTTGACCCGGATCATCGCCGCCGCGTAGTCCCGGGACAGGTCCTCGTGTGCGGCGAAGAATTCGAGGAACGGCAGAAAGAGATCAAGCAGGTGACGCTGCACCGCCGAGGTGGTCCTGGCCCCGCTCACCACCGACGTGCCCGCAGCATCGTGCCCTCCCCGCTTCGACAGACTGACCCGCCGAGGCGGAGGTGCCGTGTACGTCCCGTCCTGCAGTTGGCCGATCCACCGATCGAAGCAGCGGACGAGGATGGCGTCCTTGTCGCCCACGGACATCACCCGGCCGACGGACACCTCGGCGGACTTGGCGATGCCGCGCACGGTTGTGGCCTTGAACCCGTGTTCGAGGAAGAGATCGGCGGCGGCGCCGATGATCCGGTCTTCCGTGCGCCGGCGCTTTGCGGAGCGGAATTGAACATGTTCACCTGACATGGTCGAAGCATAAGTCCTTCCGTGTTCACTTTCCAGGCCGGTGCATCGCTCGCCGGCCGAGCGCCGGGTGCCGTGGGGCGGGTGCTTCCGGCCTCGCGCCGGTCGAGCGCAGCCGAGTGCTGCCGGACTCGCGCCATCGTGGACCCTCATGTTGCCCTCGACGGGAAAGTTTATGTACCTTAACTTCATGAACGTCGATTCCTCTGCCGTCGCACGCACGGGCGGGCACGGCCGGAAGAAACGCGACCGGAAGAAGATCTCCACACTCGCGCTCCTCGGCCCGGCCTTCGTCGCCGCCATCGCCTATGTCGATCCGGGCAATGTCGCCGCCAACCTCACCGCCGGTGCCGAATACGGATACCTGCTCGTGTGGGTGCTCGTGGCCGCGAACCTCATCGCCGTTCTCGTCCAATACCTGTCCTCGAAGCTCGGGCTCGTCTCCGGACGGTCGCTGCCGGGCATCCTCGGCGAACGACTGCGCCGACGCTCACGCCTGGCCTACTGGGGTCAGGCCGAGATCGTCGCCATCGCCACCGACCTCGCCGAAGTCATCGGCGGCGCCATCGCCCTGAAGATCCTCTTCGATCTGCCGCTCCTCCTCGGCGGAGTCATCGTCGGAGTGGTGTCTCTGCTCCTGCTCTCGATCCAATCCACCCGCGGTCAGCGCCCCTTCGAGTTCGTCATCATCGCGTTCCTCGCGATCATCGCCATCGGCTTTCTTGCGGGCCTGTTCGTCGGGGACGTGGATTGGGGGCAGGCCGCGGGTGGAATCGTGCCCCGGCTCGAAGGCACGAACTCCGTGGTGCTCGCCGCGAGCATGCTCGGCGCCACGGTCATGCCCCACGCGATCTACCTCCATTCGGCACTCTCGGTCGACCGTCACCGCAGGGACACGACCGCCTCGACCGGGCAGCTGCTGCGCGCGAGCCGCTGGGACGTCGTGGCCTCCCTCGTCGTCGCCGGATCCGTGAACATTGCGATGCTCCTCCTCGCCGCCGCTTCCCTGCGCGGCCAGGCCGGCACCGACACCATCGAGGGTGCGCACGCGGTCGTCACGGCCAACCTCGGCGAGATCGTCGGCCTCTTCTTCGGCATCGGACTGCTTGCTTCGGGATTGGCCTCGAGCGCGGTCGGCTCCTATGCGGGCGCATCGATCATGCAGGGTCTGCTGCGCGTGAACATCCCGATCATGTGGCAGCGGGCGGTGACGATGATTCCCGCACTCATCATCCTGGGGCTCGGAGTCGACCCGACCTGGGCGCTCGTGCTCAGCCAGGTCGTGCTCAGCCTCGGCATTCCCTTCGCGATGATTCCCCTGGTCAGGCTCACGAGCAGTCGGAAGGTCATGGGCGAATTCGCGAATGCCCGGTGGATCACGAGCATCGCCGTGGTCGCCTCGGCCCTCATCATCGTGCTCAACGTCGTCCTCGTCGTCCTCCTTGCGCTGGGAGTCGATTAGCCCCCACCGAGGTGGTCACCCGGCGGGGGTCACCCCACCGAAGTGGTGAACCGGTGGGATTCGCCCCGCCGAGGCGGCCGGCGAGGGAGAATCACCCCGCCGAGGTGGTGACGCGAAGCCCCTGACCGGCGAAGATTCCGCGGTCGCGGGGGCCGCGGCGCGCATCACACTCGTGCCCGCGTGCGCTGCCGTCGCCGGGTCGCCACGCGCCGGCCGATGAGGCCGTGGCGAGGGGCGAAGAGGTAGACGAGCGCGAAGACCGCGCCCTGCGCCAGCACCACCATCCCGCCGGACGCGGCGTCGAAGTAGTAGCTCGAGTACAGGCCGATGATCGCACACGCGATCGAGATCGCCGGGGCGATGAGCAGCATCCGCTGGAACCGATCCGTGAGCAGGTACGCCGTGGCTCCGGGGACGATGAGCATCGCCACGACGAGGACGACACCGACCGCCTGCAGAGCGACCACCGAGGTCAGAGCGAGCAGGCCGAGCAGTGTGGCGCCGAGGAGCCGCGGGTTGATACCCAAGGCATGAGCATGAGTGGGATCGAAGGCGAAGAGGGTGAAATCGCGGTTCTTGGCCACGAGCACGGTCAGGGTCACCGCGCCGAGCACCGCCACCTGCGCCAGATCCGCGGCCGAGACGCCGAGGAGGTTGCCGAAGATGATGTGGTTGAGATCGACATGGGAGGGGACGACCGAGATGAGGACGAGGCCGAGGGCGAACAGGGAGGTGAAGACGATCCCGATCGCGGCATCCTCTTTGACGCGACTGGTGTCGCGCACCGCCCCGATGAGCCCGACGGCGAGGAACCCGAAGGCCACCGCCCCGAGCGCGAACGGAGCATCGACGACATAGGCGAGCACGACTCCCGGCAGCACGGCATGGGAGACCGCATCGCCCATGAGCGACCAGCCGATGAGCACCAGCCAGCAGGAGAGCACGGCGCACACGACCGAGGCGATGAGAGTCGTGGCCAGGGCGCGGAGCATGAAGTCGAAGCCGAAGGGCTCGAACAGGAACTCGAAGACGGTCATCGCGCTTCCTCCTCGGTGAGTGTGACCTCTGCGGGTGTGGCCTCTGTGGGTGTGGCCTCGGTGGGTGTGATGTCGAGGCCGAAGGCGCGGGCGAGGTTTTCGGGGCGGAGCACCTCGGCGGGGGAGGAGTGGAGGAGGACTCGGCGCATGAGCAGGACCGCCTCATCGGCGAGACCGGGCAGCGCATGCAGATCGTGAGTGGACACGAGCACCGTCGCGCCCGCCTCGGCGAGTTCCTTGAGCAGCCGGGTGATCGTGGCCTCGCTGCGTTTGTCGACCCCGGCGAAGGGCTCGTCGAGGAGCAGGATCGTCGCTTCCTGAGCGAGCCCGCGGGCGACGAAGGCCCGCTTCTTCTGTCCTCCCGAGAGCTGCCCGATCTGGCGATCGGCGTACTCGGTGAGCTCGACGCGCTCCAGGGCATGATCGACGGCCTCACGGTCGGCCCTGCGGCTCAGCCGCAGCGGGCCCATACGACCGTAGCGACCCATCATCACGACATCGCGCACGGACAGCGGGAAGTCCCAATCGACGTCCTCGCTCTGCGGAACATAGCCGAGGACACCGGCCCGTCGTGCCTGCCGCGTGGGGCCGCCGTCGATGCGCACTCGACCGGATTCGGGGTCGATCATGCCCATGATCGTCTTGAACAGGGTCGACTTGCCCGAACCGTTCATCCCGATCAGCCCGCAGATGCGTCCGTGCCCCAGCGACAGGGACGCCCGGTCGAGAGCGAGCGTGTCCCCGTAGTGGACGGTCACCCCGTCGACGCTGATCGCGGGGGTCTCGGTGTGCCCCTGACCGATCGCGGCGCTCATCCTCTGCCCCCGGTCAGGGCCTCGGAGATGACCTGCGCATCGTGGCGGATGAGATCGAGATAGGTGGGGACCGGTCCGTCCGATTCGGACAGCGAGTCGACGTAGAGCGTGCCGCCGAATTCCGCATCGGTGGACTCGACGACCCGGTCCATCGGCGCCGAGGAGACCGTGGACTCGCAGAAGACCGCGGGCACGTCGTTGTCCTTGACGAAGTCGATCGCCGAGGTGATCTGCCCCGGGGTCGCCTGCGCTTCGGCATTGACCGGCCAGATGTACTTCTCGCTCAGTCCGGTGTCCCGAGTCAGGTAGGAGAACGCCCCCTCGCAGGTGACCAGAGCCCGCTGGGATTTCGGCAGCGTCGAGAGTTCGTCGACGAGGTCGTCGTGGACCTCCTGCAGCTGTGCTCCGTAGTCCTCGGCATTGGCGGTGTAGTCATCGGCATGGTCCGGGTCGAGGTCGGCGAAGGCGCGAGCCATGTTCTCGGCGTAGATCTGGACATTGAGCGGGCTCATCCAGGCGTGCGGGTTGGGTTTGCCGGCGTCGGCATCCGCGGTGATCGACAGCTCCTCGACGCCCTCGCTGACGACGGCATGAGGGACGTCGATGTCATCGACGAACTGGGAGAACCACTGCTCGAGGTTGAGCCCGTTGTCGAGCACGAGGTCGGCCTTCGACGCCTTGCGGATGTCACCGGGCGTGGGTTCGTAGCCGTGGATCTCCGCGCCGACCTTCGTGATCGACTCGACCTCGAGATGGTTACCGGCGACGTTGTCCGCAATGTCGGCGAGCACCGTGAAGGTCGTGAGGACGACCGGTTTGGCATCGGCATCCTCGGCGGCCGGGGAGCTGCTGCAGGCGGCGAGCAGGAGCCCGAGGGCCGAAGCGGTGATCGCCGCGGCTCCGCGCGCGATCCGGCGGGAGGCAGGGTGGGCGGAGGGCTGTGGTTTGCGGTGGGGCATGGGGCTCCTGCTTCTGCGTTCGGGACCTCGGAACGAAAGTTAATGTACCTTAACTTTAAGATCGAGTGAGCAGGAACGGCAAATCCCGGAGGGCGCGGCAGGATATCTCGACGGGAGCGCGCCGTGACCGAGGTCGTCAGTCGCGACGCAGATCGGTCGGGGGCAGCAGAGTGCGCGGGTTCGAGCGCACCCACCACGGACGCGGCAATCCGGCGGCAGCGGCGTCCCGGCGTTCGGCGCGGGTGGCATAGCGGTAGGTGAAGACGCGGACGCGGACGAGTTCCGGGGCCGCGCCGGCGAAGGGATCGGGGCCCATGAGACGGCGGATCTGTGCGTCGCCGGAACCGATCTTGGCCAGCAGCTCGGTGAACCAGGTCTGGCGATAATCGCCCAGCGCGGCGAACCACATCAGCCAATCGAGACGCAGATGATACGGCGCAACGACGGGCCCGCGCCGGCACACATCGCCGGGTTTGCCCTTGAACTCGTACTCCCGCCAGCCGACATCGGCCGCGACCGTCGACTCCTCGAACGGCTCTGCGCCTCGGAACGGCTCCCCGTCCTCGAGCGGCTCGCGGCTCTCGGGGGCGTTTCCGCCCTCGGAAACGTTCTCGCCTTCGGGGGAGGTCCAGCCTTCGATGACGATCTCGTTGCGGGTCTCGGTCATCGACCCGAAGGCGCCATAGGCATTGCCGAGGCCGAGCCGATTGAAACTCGCATTCATCAGCTGATGTGAGGAGAAGAGGTTCTTCAGCGCCGGGAGGTTGAGCATGCACTGCCAGATCACGAAGGCGGCGATGAGGATCAGCCACCAAGTGGGCACAGCACCGGATGCGGCCCCGGACGCTGCTGCCCCTGAAGCCTCGGCTGCCGTGGACGGACTTGCCGCCTCGGCGCCGAACATGCCGGTCAGGCCCCAACCCGGCCAGGGACCGCCGACGACCCAGGCGAGGAAGGAATCGCTCATGCCGGCGAAGGCGAGGAGGATCGTCGCCCAATTCAGCCAGGCATAGTTGCCGCTGATGACGAGCGCGAGCTGAGTGAGGATGATCGCGACCGCGGCGAAGGAGGCGATGGGCTGAGGCAGGAACAGCAGCCAGGGGGCGAGGAGCTGGACGATGTGACTGCCCAGGGTCTCGCTGCGATGCCACCACCGGGGCATGAGATGCGCACGCCGGCTGACCGGATTCGGCATCGGCTGGGTCTGATGGTGGTAGTCCATGGCGGTGAGATCACGCCAGGAGCTGTCGCCGCGCATCTTGATCATGCCGGCGCCGAACTCGACTCGGACGACGAACCAGCGGAGGAACAGGATCATCAGCAGGGTCGGGGCCACCTCGTGGGAGCCGAGGAATCCGACGAGGAACCCGGCTTCGAGGAGGAGCGACTCCCATCCGAAGCCGTAGAA
Organism: Brevibacterium sp. FAM 27836; assembly: GCF_051351055.1. NCBI lineage: Bacteria > Bacillati > Actinomycetota > Actinomycetes > Micrococcales > Brevibacteriaceae > Brevibacterium > Brevibacterium sp. FAM 27836. The sequence goes on along the minus strand of NZ_CP195711.1, from coordinate 1,413,591 downwards.
GCGCTGGCCGATGCTCACGATCGAGAAGTAGAGGCACCACATGGCGAGGAAGGCCGGAATCGTCGTCCACGCGGGTCCGGCCTGGGGAACTCCGAGCACGACGGATGCGGCGAGGACCATCCCGATGCCGCAGGCGATGCGCAGGCGTCGGTCGGTGTATTCGAAGCGCTTCCACCGGAACAGGGTCGGTGCCTGAGCGGCGGTGGTCAGGGCGATGAACCGCGGGGCCGGGGTCAGTCCCCTTTCGCCGAGGAGCGCGGGGAACTGGTTCCACGCGGACAGGAAGGCGATGAAGAAGAGCGCACCGAATCCGCGCTGCAGCACCTCACGCGCGATCGTGTAGTCATCGGCGGTCAGGATCTGCGTCAGTGTCCCGACGTCCACGGCGCACACCTCCCGGTTCGGTTCGCGGTTCTGATCCGACTATGGTCCGCTCGCCGAGGATGTGCAAGAGTTCGCGGGCCCCTGGGGCCGAGCCGTCCGGCGTCTCAGGGTGTGGTTCGCCCGGTTCGGGCCAGGCGTGTGAGAGCCTCGGCGAATCTCTGCGACTGTGCCGGGTCGCCGCCGAGGAGCCTCATCTCGGCACGGCCGCGGAAATGCGCCGTGGTCACGACTCCGCCGGCGTCGAATGTGCAGCTGCCGCCCATCAGCTGCCCGGGCTGCGCCTGATCGAGGACGACGCTGCGTCCTTGGCCGTTGACGGAGGCGCGCACGACGCGACGGTTCGTGGCGATGAGCATCTGCGGTTCGGGGGTGAGATCGCTGCGGAACTGCAGGAGCAGGGCCTCTCCCGGCTGGAGGACCTCTCCCTGCTGGAGCAGGTCAGTCGGCGGTGCCGCAGTCGCGTGGGGAACGGCGCTGCCCTGTTGAACGGCGCCGGCTCGGGGACCGCCGTTGTCCTGGTGCCGGGGATCGAACCTCTCCCTGCGGCGCTGCTGCCTCGGGCTGAGATGAGGATGCGCTGCGTCGCAGCGGGCGACTCTCACCACCGCCCACAGTCGAGTGCCGAACAGGGCGAGCAGGGACAACGGCAGCGTGATCGTGACGAGTGAGAGGCCGGAGCCGGTGCTCATCTCGGGAATGGGGAACATGAAGACGAAGGTGAGGCCGATGCCGAGGAGGAACATCGTCACGAGCATGATGATGAAGACCGCGGGGTGATCGCGGTTGAACGCCTCGGCGACAGCGGACAGTGTGAAGCCCAGATTGACCGCTAACCAGCAGGCGAAGAAGATGACGAGCGCGGGCAGCGGTGATGCGCTGTAGTCGCCCCAGATCGTGCCCGGGGTGCCTGTGCTCTTGGCGAAGGAATGCCAGATGAAGATCGATGCCGCGGAGAAGAAAGCCCAGATAGGACCGACGGAGAACACCTTGTACCAGGCCTGGCGGATGAAGCCGGTGTACGAATCGGGGGCCCTGGGCACATGATGATCGGGTGCCGGTGCGTCTTTGTCAGAGGAGTCGTCCTCGTTGAAGAAGATGATGGCAATCGTATGGTAGAGCCCGTAGAGCCCGATGCCGACGATCCCGGCGCCCGCGGGATCGAAGTCCCCGACGCGGTGGGCCCGCGGATCGATGCCGGCATTCATGAGGAAGAAGACGATCGTGGTGAAACCGGCGAGACCCACCCCGTAGACCACGTTCGTGCTCATCTTGTGCGTTCTGAACTTCATGCTTCGATTCTTACAGCTCTTTCCTCGGCCATGGCCCGGTTCGTGTTCCAGATCTGAAGGATCCCACCTCGCCGAGGCGGCCGGCCCTCTTTCGGCGGGCCGCCTCGGCGAGGTGGGATCGGGAATGTCGCGGACGGCGGGGTCCGCGCGAATCAGTGCTTGGGTTCCTCCAGCTCCTCGACATCGTTCGGCGAGACCGGGATCGCCGGGATCGAGTCCGTGATCGGCGGGTGCGGCGGCGTGACGACCGACTGGTAGGAGTGCTCGTGCGAATAGGCGAGGAACGACAGGTGCGTCTCGTAGCGGTCGAGGACGTCGTCGATGATCTGCTGAGAGCTCAGCCCCATGAGGTCGTAGCCTTCGGAACCGGTCTGGGTGAAGACCTCGATGCGATAGTAGCGGTCGTCTCCGCGGGGTGCGTTGCGGGCACCGAACGAGGGCACATTCGCCTCGACGGCGGCCGCCTCGTAGCGGAAGTCGCGCTGTTCGCCCATATCGACGTTGAGCGTATTCGAGGTGATCGCCGTGTCTTCGTCCATGGTCTGAAGGTGTTCGACGGAGTAGCCGAGTTCACGGAATTCCGCGGACACGGCTTCCAGGCACGGTCCGACCACCTCGGCGGCGAAGCGCTCGACGGAGGCCTTCGACGGATAGGACCGCAGGGTCGCGAGACGCTGACGCCAGGTCTTCTCCGGGGCCCGACCGCCATGGGCCGCAGTCGTGCGGCGCCGACGAGTCCGGCCCTCACGTTCGGCGCGCTCCATGCGCAGCACCTTCGAGAACGATGCCATGACGAGGTAGGCGATGACCGTGACCGGCAGAGCGAAGATCAGGGTCGCATACTCCATCGTGGTCACACCGCCGGCGACGAGCATGGCGATGGTGAGCACCGCGGTGACGAGGGCCCAGAAGATGCGCAGCCATTTCTGGCCGTCCTCTTCCGGGTTGGGGATCGAGGAGGAGAAGTTCGACATCACCATGGCACCGGAGTTCGCACTCGTGAGGTAGAAGAGCAGCCCCGAGAGTGTGGCCAGTCCGATGAGGAATGTCGCTCCCGGGAACATCTCGAGCAGGTCGTACCAGCCCTGTTCCGGTGAGGCGATGGCCGTCTTCGCGAACTCGCCGTTGCCGGAGAAGACCTCGGACAGGGCCGAGTTGCCGAAGATCGAGACGATGATGAAATCGCAGAGGACCGGTGCGGTGATCGCGGCGATGACGAACTCACGCAGAGTGCGTCCGCGGGAGATGCGGGCGAGGAAGAGCCCGACGAAGGGACCCCAGGCCAGCCAGAACGCCCAGAAGAACAGGGTCCATCCGCCCATCCATTCGGAGCCGCCGTCGACATAGGCGAACGTCGACAGTGTGCGTTCGGGCAGGGTGAAGATGAACCGGCCGACATTCTCGACCATGGCGTTGAGGAGGAACGCGGTCTTTCCCGTGACGAGGATGTAGAGCATCATCGCCGCGCACGACCAGAGGTTGAGTTCGGAGACCAGGCGGATGCCCTTGTCCACGCCCGAAGTGCAGGCGGCGACGGTCATGACCACGGCCACGATGACCAATGCGATCTGCAGTGCGAGTCCCTGCTCGAAGCCGAAGAGAGTGGCGAAGCCGACGTTGAGCAGGACGACGCCGATGCCCATCGAGGTGGCCACACCGAAGACGGTGCCGACGAGGGCGAAGATGTCGATGACGTCACCGGTGGTTCCGCGCACGCGCTTGCCCAGCAGGGGGTAGAGGACGGCGCGGATCGACAGCGGCATTCCCCAGCGGTAGGCGAAGTAGCCCATGGCCATGCCGAGCAGCGAGTACATCGACCAGCCGGCGATGCCGTAGTGGAACATCGTCCACACCACGGCGTCCTGGGCGGCCGCGGCCGACTCCGGGCTGGCATTGACGGGTTCGAGGTATTGGGTGATCGGCCCGGTCACCGAGTAGAAGAGCATATCGATGCCCACACCGGCGGCGAAGAGCATGGCGACCCAGGTGAAGAGGTTGTACTGGGGGCGGGAGTGGTCTGGCCCCAAACGGACCGAACCCTCCTTGGACAGAGCAACCCAGAGGACGAAGCCGATGACGACGGTAACGGTGACGACGTAGAACCAGCCGAGGTTCTCGGCGATCCAGTCGACGGTGGTCTTCATCGTCGACTGGGCTGAGTCCGGCATCATCATCGCCCACACGGAGAAGGCGAGGATGATGAGCGAGGCGACGATGAAGACTCGCCAATTGACGCGGGAACCGCGTTCGTCAGAGAGCTCCTCGGGGCCCCTGCTCATCTCTGTGCTGTCGATCGGTGCACGCTTGGCCGGATCGACACCCCGGCCGGTTCGCGTCGTTCGATCGGTGCCGCCGAACCGTTCTCGTTCGACGATCGGGCGCTTCAACTTCTCTTCGTTCGGATCGTGCACGCATCAGCCTCCGGTAGGAAACGTGGTCTGGCCCGAAAGCGAGCCTGCGCCAGTCTACTGATGGAGGAATTTCTGCCGACCATCACACCCCGTCCGTTCAGGAAACAGGGCGAGTTGTCAGGGGGCCGCGGGGACGGTCGGGGATCAGGCCCGGGATCGGGCAGCCGCCTCGGTGATGGTGTCGACGAATTCGTGCGCCTCGGCCGGGGCGGTCTCCTCGAGCCGCATCGACGATCCGACGTGCAGTTCCACGGTCACGGTCGCACGGTCGCGGAATTCCTCGGCGCGGGCGTGCCCGACCTGCCAGAGTGCAGTTTGGGAGAGCTGGGCGACGTGTCCGGCAGCATCGGTGCGCACCCGCATCAGTCGCCGGTCGGTGAGGATGAGGATGTCAGTGTCGAAGGGTGGGAGGCTGTAGAGCCGCGCGAATTCGATCTCGCAGGGTCGGAACAACCCGACCGGGACATCCGGTGCGAGGTTCGGTCGATCGGCGGGGCTGCGTCGTGGAGAGCGCGGTGTCAGTCGATCAGCAGCAGAGCGGTGTGCACTCGAGGTTCGGCGGGCTTCTGCCCGCTTGCTGAACGCGAGGAACGGGGCGCGGATGAATGCGAGAAATGGGACGCCGGCGGGTGCGGCAGCGGTTGGGCCGGATCGGGTGGGGACAACGTCGTCGGTCGGGGGCACCGGATCGGAAGGGGAGGTCATGTCTGTGATTCTGGCAGGGCCGCCTCGGCGAAGGAGCGGTCAGCAGGTAATCGTTTCGCAACATCTGTGTCGGTTTGTCCATGGGATACTGGACGTATGCGTGCAGGTGAAGTCTCCGAGGTCAGTCAGGACTACCTCAAGGCCATCTGGTCGGCCCAGGAATGGGGCGGGGACCCGATGACGGCCACGGAGCTTGCGAACCGTTTCGGAACGACGAAGGCCAATGTCACCGAGGTGCTCAAACGCCTCGACGAACTCGACCTCATCACCCGAGTGCCCTACCGTCCGCCGGTGCTCACCGAACGGGGCAGAACGATCGCCCTGTCGATGGTGCGCCGACACCGGCTCATCGAGACGTTCCTCGTCGAGTCGCTCGGCTACGGCTGGGACGAAGTCCACGACGAAGCCGAGATCCTCGAACATGCCGCCTCCGACCGGCTCATCGACCGCATCGACGCGTTCCTCGGCCACCCGACATCCGATCCGCACGGCGATCCCATCCCCGGAGCGGACGGTCACGTGGATTCGCACACGCCCACCCTGCTCACCGAGGCGGCTGCCGGCCCCTACACGGTGCTGCGGGTCTCCGACGCCGACCCGCAGACACTCGGGAAACTCGCCGAGGCGGGGGTGCTGCCGGGGGCGGCGCTCGAAGTCGTCGACTGTTCCGATGATGAGGTCAGCGTGAGCATCGACGGGAAACGGGAAACGATCGCCGCGGCGCTCGCCGCGGCCGTGTATCTGCGCACGGCCGTCTCGGCGAGCTGAGAGACCGGCAGTCAGGACATCCAGACCGCTGGTGCCGGCCGGACCAGCGAGACTGTCAGGTTCGGCGGAGGGAGACCGGGGTTTCAGGTCTCGTCGCTGGTGTGCGGTCGCGGGAACTTCGGTTCGGCGCGCAGCAGCGTCAGGCTCGTGGCCGTACGGGCGTCGAAGCCCTCGGTGAGGAAGAGCTTCGGCCAGTCGCACCAGAGCTCGGACTCATACGGTGTGCCGGGCAGGTAGTTCTTGTACGTTCTCATCCGATGCCCGGGATGCGAGCGGAATGCCGCCTTCTCAATGGTGCGTAGACTCTCGAACAGCGTCTGGTAGAGCACCGGGTTGAAGCCGTCGCTGCGCGCGGCGTCGGCCGTGCGCACCCAATCGGGTCCGGCGACGGGAACGCCGCTGGTGATCGCCGAATGAATCTGCGCCTTGATGCCCGATCGCTGGGGATCGGGGGAGTGGTGGAGGAGGACCTTCGACCAGTGCAGCGCCTCTGCGGCTTCGAAGCCGGGCCACTGTTCGGCGGCCCTGCGACGGTTGTCGGCGGCCCTGCGATCGGCGGGATCGCCGTGGTCGTCGGAGGCGGAGTTGTCGTGGAAGTCTGCGGACATGGCGGACCGTCCTTCTCGGGCTCGTCGGCCCGGATCGAAACTTGCCCGAGCGGTCGGCACGGGCCCGTTCTTCCCCTGGGGCACCCGGTCGATGACGGGTTGCCGTGTGGCCGGCCAGGTACCGATGGCCACAACTCGCGAACGTGTTCTCAGTGTAGCGGGACGGACTGACACGAGCCCGAACAAGCAGAGCCGGCGTCCCGGTTCGAGGTCGAAACCGGGAACCGGGACGCGTCGGCAATGGTCCGCCTTCTGAGCGAACCTGCCTTGCCGGCGAGGACCGCCCGTCAGCGATGACTGCCCTCGCCGCCGCGGCAGTCAGTGCCGCCCTCACCTCCGGGGCAGGTTCCACCTCGGTTGAGGCTGCTGCGGCTTCTGATGCTGATTCATGAAACCGCGTTCGGCCTGCAGATGACCCTTGTCATGGCTCTTCGCCTTCGGATCGGCACCCGGGATGGACGCCTGCAGCTTCTCGGTCGCCTGTTCGGCGCCGATGATGGGCAGCTCCCCGGTGATCAACGGCTTCTCCGGGGCCGCCTCGGTGATGGGGTTCTTGTTTCCTTTGTTGTTTCGCATGGTCTTCTCCTTCTTCGCATTCTTCGGGCTCGGTTCGGCGGTCAGCTCGGTGAACAGTCCGGTCCACTGGTCGGGGGTGAGGTCCTTGGGCAAGGTGTCTCCTCTGATGTCGTTGCGATCCATGGTCGATTGCAGCGTGCGGTGATCGGTGATGCTCATCGTTGAGAGGATTCCTTTCATTCCTCGCCCGCGGCCGGTGAAGACCGACCGGACGAACTGTTGATAATCGGATCGATCACCGGCTGGGATCGATCCGGTGGGACAGCGATCGATGGTGAAGATGCCGCCATCGACGCTGGGTTTCGGGGTGAATGCATCCGCGGGGACGCGTGATACGAGGCGGAAGTCGAACCATGGTGCCCATTGGGCGGTCATCATGGTCGATCCGCCGACTCCGGCACGTTTGCGGGCCACCTCCCATTGGGTGAGCAGGATGGCCTGCTGCCACTGACTCGAGCGCAGCAGTCTGCGGAGGATGGGGGTGGTGAGGTGGAACGGCAGATTGCCGACGATGACCGGCCGGTCGAGCCGGGTGGTCAGGATGTCGGCGTGCCGGACCTCGGCCCGCGGGAATGAGTCTTCAAGGTGATCAAGCCTCGTTTCGTCGAGTTCGACGAGTGTGAGTTCTCGGCCGAGCCGGTAGAGCTCGGTCGTGACTGCTCCGTCGCCGGGGCCGATCTCCATGATCGGTCCGGAGGTGGAGCGAGCCAGGCTCGCAATCGTGTCGATAGTGGTGCGTGAGCGGAGGAAGTTCTGGCCGAGTTCGTGTCGCCCGCCGTGCTTCGACCGTGAATGTCTCGACTTCGAATGTGTCGAGTGTGGACGTGTCGTTTGGGGTCGCAATGGGATGTGTTCCAGAAAGAAGGTGGAGGCACCCGAGGCAGCGCAATGGTGGTGAGTCAGATCGGTCCGCGATGACCTGGTCGATCATTGACGATCAAAACGGTCAGTGGGGACGGAAAAGGATCAGCCGATTGCCGCAGCACCCGGATGCCGATGACGATCCGGGAGGACAACGCGCTTGCAGGAGGAGATCGAGGCGACCGTCGTCGGTCAGCCGATCACAGAATCTTCGTCGAGCGCGCTGTCAGGCGCGGCGGTGACGAATGTAGAAGCAAGGCGCAGTCATTGCGCTGCTGTTCAATGTTCCCATGCCGAATAAGATAGCACGGGTCCTCTCGCGCCCACCAGGGTGTGGACGAAAAAATTACCCCGCCGAATTCTCAGTGAAGTCGGCGGGGCGTGTTCAGAACGGGTATCAGCCCATGAGGGTGCGCAGGACGAGCACTCCGATCGAACCGATGGCGGCCGCTGCCGGCAGGGTGATGACCCAGGCCAGGGCGATCGGCTTCATGAGCTTCCAGTTCGCCGACCGGTTGACCAGGCCGACACCGATGATCGCGCCGATGAGGATGTGCGTCGAGGACACGGGCAGTCCACTCACCGAGGCGGCCATGACGATTCCGGCGGCCGCGAGCTCCGCGGCGAATCCGGAGGCAGGGTGGATCTCGGTGAGGTTCGTTCCGACGGTCGCGATGACCTTCCGGCCGATGAACCAAAGACCGACGATGAGGGCGAATCCGCAGGTGAGCATGGCCGCGAACGGAACGGTCGCCTCGGCGTTGATGCTGTCGGTGCGGAGCACATCGAGGACGGCGGCGAAAGGGCCGACGGCGTTCGCGATGTCGTTCGAACCGTGGCTGAAGGCGAACGCGGAGGCGGTGAACACCTGCATCCAGGAGAACAGGATATAGGTCGCGCGGGGCACGGTCTGCTTGCGCAGGGTCTTGGCGAAGACGAACACGGCCAGCCACACGGCCACGCCGATCATCGCCATGACGAGGACTCCGCCGACGGTGGACACGCTCATGTCGAGATTCGTCAGACCCTTGAACAGCAGCATCGCGGTGATGATGATCGCGCCGGCGGCAGCGATGAGCGGAACCCAGCGCTGCAGAGCCGAGTGAGTGCCGATCGCACCCGTACCGGCTCCTGTGACGTCCGACCCGGTGGTCGCCGAGTCGATCTGGGCGTCGACGGAGCCTTCGGCCGGAGCGACGGCGGAGAGCATATGTGGCTTGAGGGTGTGTGACAGCGCATTGCCGAGCACGTACTTCTTGATCAGCCCGTAGATGAAGAACGCGGCGAGTCCGCCGAGCGCGGGCGACAGCACCCAGGAGATCGCGATCTGGCCGACCTCGGACCATTGCACCATGGAGAGCCCGCCGGTGCCGGTGACGAAGCCGATCGTCAGTGAAGCTCCGATGATGCCGCCGATGATCGCATGCGTCGTCGACACCGGCCAGCCCATCCGGGTTGCCACGAGCAGCCACAGTGCGGCGCCGAGGAGGGCGGCCATCATGATGAACGCGAAATCCATCGGGTTGATCGCGACTCCGCTGAGGTCGACGATTCCGCTCTTGACCGTGTCGGTGACGTCGCCGCCGGCCAGCAGGGCACCGCTGACTTCGAAGACCGCAGCGATGAGCAGTGCCTGCTTCATCGTCAGTGTGCCGGCTCCGACGGAGGTTCCGAAGGCGTTGGCGACATCGTTGCCGCCGATGTTGAACGCCATGAAGGCGCCGAAGATGACGGTGGTGACGAGCACCATGCGCGGTGCGTCGCGACCGACGAAGTCGAAGGACCACAGGGTGAAGGCAATGAGGGTGATCGCGAGCAGGCCGCCGAAGGCCAGATGCCAGAGGCGATCATTGCTGCGGCCGAGGGCAGGCGGCGGAGTGCGGCGCTCCGGGGCCAGAACCTGGGTCATTCGAATCTCCTAGCGAAGGTCTGGATGCAGGCTGTGTCTGCTCCCATGATTCGCAGGCCGAATGACCGCCAGGTTACGGGAAAGGTGAACGGAGGGTGAACACCGAATCGGGCGCGCGCGAAATGAACATGCACATTCGGTGCAATTCGCCTGAGGTTCACGCGAAATTCCAGGTCAGATGCTATGCGAGCGGGTTCGCGCGGGAGGTGGTGAGGTCGGTTGGGGCAGGAGGCAAGACCGGCTGTGACAATGGCCACGAAACCCCGAGACGGGGCCGCGGCAGCGGGAGCGGGTCCACAGACGTGACCGGGCCCGGACATGCGCGGGCCCGATCGCAGAAGTCAGGAGAGAGGGGAGAGGCTCGCCGAGGCGGCCGGACTCAGTCGATGATCTCGCCGCGGATGACGTCGCCGCCGCCGTCGTCGGGACGGTTGCGGTGCGGATCGGCCTGCATCTGCCGGGCAGTGCTGCGCAGGCGTCGACCGAGAGCGATGAGGGCGATTCCGACGAGGATGATGAACCCGGCGAGCGTGAAGATCAGCGCGGTCACCCCGGCGCTCGGGGCGAAGAGGAAGAAAGCGCCGAGGATGATGCCGAGGATGCCGATGGCCGTGAGCACCCACCAGGACCCGACACCGATGCGTCGGATGAAGAAGGACACGGTGAGAGCGAGGATGCTGAAGAAGACGATCGCGAAGCCGGTGAGCACCGTGACCATCGAGGCGAACAGCATCGGGGTGAGGAAGATGAGCACGCCGAGGAGGATGAGCAGAACCGCACGCGTGACCAGGCTGCCGGTGCGTCCTCCTCGCGGGGCGAACACGAGGGAGGAGACGGCGATGACGGCGAGCCAGCAGGCGAAGATCCGCACGACCACCTCGGCGGAGGCGCCGGGCCAAGCCATCATCAGCACACCCATCACGAGGGCGATGACGCCGTTGACGATGACTGTTCTTCCTGTGCGCTTGAGGTCCATGGCCTCAGCCTAGTCCTCGGATTTGGACGGACGCTGAAGAGGATGGTCTCGATCAGGCGTGCCCGAGATGCTCCTCCGCCTCCGCGGTGTCCGAGGTCGTGCGCTCCTGCTCGGGCATATCCGAGGTGACGCGTTCCTGCTCGGGCATGAGGCCGGTGAGTTTGAGCGATTCGGACATCGCTTGGACGATGGCGTCGAGGTCGGTGGTCGGTGCGGTGTTCGCCGCGGCCGTGTCCGGGGTGGACATCGCCCCCTCCTCGGCGGAGTTCGAATCGGGTTTCGCCCCCGTCTCGGCGGTGGGAGGCGAGGTCGGAGTGTTGCCTTCGAGGAACCGGAGCAGTTCGACGGGGAAGGGTAGGACGAGGGTCGAATTCCGTTCGGCGGCGACTTCGACGATGGTCTGCAGCAGGCGCAGCTGGAGGGCGGATGGGGTGTGGGCCATCGCCTCGGAGGCCTGGGCGAGCTTGTTCGACGCCTGCAGCTCACCATCGGCGATGATGACCCGGGAGCGGCGTTCGCGTTCGGCTTCGGCCTGGCGCGACATCGACCGCTTCATCGTCTCCGGCAGGGCCACGTCCTTGATCTCGACGCGGTCGATGTGGATGCCCCAGTCGACGGCGGGATTGTCGATCATGATCGCCAGGCCTTGATTGAGGCGTTCGCGGATGGTGAGCAGATCGTCGAGTTCGCTCTGGCCGATGATCGACCGCAGCGAGGTCTGCGCGACCTGCCCGACGGCGAGCTGATAGTCCTCGACATCGACGACGGCCTTGCGCGGATCGACGACCTTGAAGTAGATGACGGCGTCGACGCGGACGGTGACGTTGTCGCGGGTGATGCCCTCCTGAGCGGGAATCGGCATCGTGACGATCTGGAGATTGACCTTCTGCAGGTTGTCGACGAACGGGATGATCGCCGTCAGCCCGGGAGGTTTGGGCTCGGCATTCACTCTGCCGAGGCGGAAGACCACCCCGCGCTCATACTGTTTGACGATCCTCAGGCTGTTTCCCAGCGTGATGGCTCCGAGTGCGACAAGTGCGGCAAGGATTCCGAGCGCCAACATGTCGAATCGCCTCCTTTGACGACTGACGGTTCCCTCATTTTAGCACTCGTTTGCCCCTGAGGGCAGGGTCGGTTATAATCACGAAACTTTTGCCGAGCGCGGGGCTTCGTGGACGGGGCGTCGACGGCTCACCCTGAGAGGGGATGGGGCGCTCAGCCCTCCTGCGCCTCTCGGGCCAGCAGTCGTTTGCCCGCCGGGTAGGCCGCCAGTGAGGCGGGCAGGTTCACCCGGCGGCCCGAAGCGAAGGTGGCGAGCACGCGTCCGGTGCCCGGCTGTTCCTCGCCGACTCCTGCGGGTTCGAGACCGATGCGGCGCAGTGTCTGTTTGGCCACCGGCATCGGGGAGTCGAAGACGGTGAGGGCGCCCGCGCGGGCGGCCATGATGCGGTCAGCGACGAGTCCGTAATGGGTGCAGCCGAGCACCACGGTCTCCATTCCCGGCCCCATTTGGGTGAAGGCATCCTCGATGGCGGTGTCGATCTTCTCCAGGTCGGCGGTGTTGATCGCCTCGGCCAATCCCGGGCAGGCGACCTTGGCCACGTGCAGGTCGGCGGCGAAGGAATCGATGAGGTTCTGTTGGTAGTCGCTGCCGGTGGTCGCCGGGGTCGCCCAGATCGCGAAGTCCTGTCCCGTGCCGGCGGCCATCTTCACCGCGGGGACGGTGCCGATGACGGGAATGCGCGGTTCATAGCGGGCGCGCACGGCCTCGAGTGCCTGCACCGAGGCGGTGTTGCAGGCGATGACGATGGCATCGGGTTCCCATTCGGCGAGCACCCCGGCCGAATGCAGGGCCCGCTGTTCGAGGGTCTCCGTGCTCAGGCTGCCGTAGGGAGAGAAGTCCGGATCCATGGCCAGGACGAGGTTCGCGTCGGGAGCGAGGTGGAAGACTGCATCGGCGGTGCCGAGGAGTCCGAGTCCGGAATCGAGCAGACCGATGCGCGTCATGAAGCGTCCTTCGGGTAGGCGAACTCCCGGATCTCTTTGAGGTGGGCCTTCGTCAGGCCGTGGGCGAAGTCCGGGGCGATGAGTTTGAGTCGGTTCGTCGAATACCGGCTGAGGAAGTATTCGCGCGTGACCGGCCAGGCCAGGTCGTCGTCGATCCAGATCGCGCGGCCGTGTTCGTGCGTGGACAGCCAGCCCTCCATGGCGCGGGCCTTCCACCACTGCTGCGGGTCGTGAGCGAAACGGTTATGGGTCTCATCGGGCATTTCGATGACGTCGAAGGAGTTGCGCAGACCGAATTTCGGTTCGAGCTCGGACTTGCATCGCTTTGACCAGGTCGAGAGCCAGACGACGTCGACGTCATGGGTTTCGACGATGCGATCGAAGAATTCGACGACGGCCGTTCGGTAGTGGAGCTCGTAGTTCCACGCCCGCAGCTTCTTCCGGCCTTCGGTCATGATGCGCAGTTTGGGCACCGGATAGGAGTTGAGGACGCCGTCGACGTCGAGGAAGACGGTGACATGGCGTGCTCGCCGGCGAGCCGAGACCGGCGACGGGGATGCGGCAGCCATCATTCCTTCCTGTTCGCTTCGCCGTCCGGCCGGACGCGAGACGAGCGCGCTATTCTGGGGGCAGACCGCTTCCGCCCGCACCAGATTTCGTCTCCGAGTTTACCGCCGACCGCCGAGGAGAGCCGAGTCCGTGTACCGACAGACCCACATCCCCCGCTTGCAGGCGAGCCTGTGGGTCTCGATCGGGCAGACGCCGGGGGAGTCGCTCATCGTCCCCGACGGATGCATGGACCTCATCCGCATCGGACCGACGATCATCATCGCCGGCGCCGATTCGACCGCTCGCGGCTTCGCCGGCACCCCAGAACCCGTGATCGGACTCCGCTTCGGTCCGGGTGTGCTTCCCCAACTGCTGGCCACCTCGGCGGCGGAGCTGGCCGATCGCGTCACCCCGCTCGAGGCAGTCGTCGCCCCGGGCATCGTCGCCGCCGCCCAAGCACGCGCGGCTGGGATCGACGAGCCGGGTTCGCCACGACGGCGGGCGGGGGAGGCCGCAGCTGAGCCGATGAGTGCGCACGCCCGTGAGCTGCTCGCGATCGCGACGGTCCTGACAGACCGCACCGTCTTCGACCGGCGCCCCATGGATATGGCCGGCCTCCTCGGTGCCGGGATGGCCTCACCGGCAAGGACCGTCGCCGAGGTGGCCGCGGACTTCGCGTACTCGCCCCGACAGCTGCGCAGGCTCTCAGCGGAGTGGTTCGGGTACGGGCCGAAGCATCTGACGAAGGTCCTGCGCTGGCAGGCGGCTCGCGCATTCCTCACTGCCGGCCACACCCGCACCGCGGCTGCGGCGCGCGCCGGCTACGCGGATGCGGCGCACCTGTGGCGCGATGAGCGCTCCCTGCTCGGGCGGTGACGGGGCCGGCGCGCCTACCCGAGACTCGCGAAGAGGTCGACCTTGTTGCCGTCGGGGTCGGAGACCACGGCATAGCGCTGTCCCCAGAAGGCGTCCCAGGGTTCGTGGACGACCCCGGCCACGGCGGGCCCCGCCGCTTCGCCGGTGAGTTCGGCGAAGGTCGCGTCGACAGCCTCGGGCGTGGAGCAGTCGAAGGCCAGGGACATCTTGTGGCCGCCGGTCGGCCACGTCCAGTCGGGGTCGATGCTGTGCATGACCGCCTCGGTGTCGAGGAGGATGCGGAGGCTGCCCGAGGAGAATTCGGTGTGTGGCGCCTCCGGACCGCCGTCGGTGAGCTCGAGTCCGAGCGCGGAGTAGAAGGTGACAGCTGTGGGCATATCGGCAGTGATGATTGAGATCGCGTCGAGTTTCATGCCTTCAGGCTATGCGGGAGCGCGGCTGGTGAGCATGAACAGATCGGCCATGTTCGCACCATCACGGTCCGTGTGGGCTCGAAGCGCCCGGGCAGTCTCGGTGAACCTCGGGCGAGCGGAGCAGTCGCCGCTGCGGCGAGGCTCAGTCCTGCAGGTACTCCCCGAACACGGCGCGCAGATCGGACGTCAGCGGGGTCGGTTCGGAGGTGTCCCGGTCGATGTGGACGAGCACGCAGTCATGGTCGAAGACCTGACGTCCATCCTGGTCTCCCCGGGTGTTGACGGTGAACGAGGAGTTTCCGAGCTTCTTCACCGTCACGGTCATCGTCAGCTTCGGTCCGTACATGACGGGCACGAGGTAATCGATGGACTGGTGGGCCACGAGCAGACCCCCGCCGGTGATGTGACCGGCCCGGATCCCATGCATCCACCGCACACGGCACTCTTCGACGATGGTGATCAGCCGTGCGTTATTCACGTGCCCGAGCATGTCCTGATCCGACCAGCGGACCTCGGGCGAGTATTCGAATGTCTTCACGCATGCCTCCATGTCCGCTGCGGCAGCCGTGAGCGCAGCGGTGCTCGAACTGAACGATCGTTCCACAGTTAATCAGGAGAGAGTTCCGAATGGGAAATCCCGCCTGGCCCGTGACGGCCCACATGGAGGAAGCGAGCCTCAGCCTCGGCGGTTGCGGATCTCCTCGTTGACGGCGCCGACGACCTCATGGAGATCGCCGATGATCGCGTAGTCCGCGCGCTGGACCATGGTCGCCTCTTCGTCGGTGTTGATCGCAATGAGGGTCTTCGCGCCCTCGATCCCGGCCATGTGCTGGATGGCCCCGGAGATCCCGCAGGCGATGTAGACATCGGGTGAGATCCGGCTGCCGGTCTGCCCGACCTGCTCGGCGTGCGGCCGCCAGCCGAGCCCCGTGACCACCCGTGAGACGCCCAGAGCTCCGTCGAGGTGGTCGACGAGTTCGAGGACCTCGACGAAACCGTTCTCCGAACCGACCCCGCGTCCGGCACCGACCACGGCCCGTGCCTGAGTCAGTCCGGAGGTGTCGTCGGCGGCCTCGGCCTCGGTCCGTGTCGCTCGGGTGCGCAGGTCCTCCTCGGTGACCTCGAGCTCGTAGTCGTAGATCTGCGGTGTCGTCGGCGCGGTCTCCTCGGGAGAGCAGGCGTGACCGGCGACCGTGAGGACCTGCAGGTCGCCGTCGAGCCGGAGCCGTTCGAACGCCGTCCCGCCGTAGACCTGCCGCAGCAGCCCCTCCTCGTCGACGGCGATGACATTCGCCGCCATCCGCTCACCGGTGCGCACCGCGACGTGGGCCATGAGCTCCATTCCTCGAGGTGTTCCCGAAGCCAGCAGTGTGCCGGACTCAGGGGCGATGTCGACGATGGCCTGCGCCCAGGCCGCCGCCGAGTACTCCTCGAGATCGGGATGCTGGAGGTGGTGGATGACGCTCACCCCCAGCCGCCCCAGCTCGTCGACGGCGGCGTCGCTGAGCGGCCCCACCACCACCCCTTCAGGACTACCCGACGGCGTCCCAGATACCTCGCGCGAGGTTGCTGCGCCGCCGTCGGGTAGCAAGGAGGTGAGGGTGGCGGCGTGGATGCGGGCGAAGGTGACCGCCTCGGCGGAAGTCAGCTGCACCGCACCGGTCTCATCTGTTTCGACGAATACGAGAGTCATCACCGAAGCACCCCGATCTCTTCCAGAACATCGACCAAGGCGGGTGCCGCATCGGGGCCCTCGCCGAGGATGGTCACCGCACTCGTCTTCTCCGGCGGCAGCTCGAGCCTCATCCGTGGATTGCCCGCTCCGGGATCGGGTGCGTCGTATTCGGCGATGGGCGCCTTCTTCGCCTTCATCCGCCCGGTGATCGAGGGGTAGCGGGGGTCGACTCCGCCCTCCTGGACGGCGATGACGGCGGGCAGGTCGACGGAGAAGAGCTCGGCACCGGCCGGCCCGATCCCGCGGGCCTCGATCCCGCCCGAGGCGGCCGAGCCATCCGTGGGGCTCAGTGTCTGGATGCTCGTGAGCACCGGGTATTCGAGTTCGTAGGCGAGCCGGATCGGCACTTGGAAGTCGCCGGTGTCGGCAGCATCATTGCCCAGCAGCACGAGATCGAACTCCTGGCCCTGTTCGGCACGATCGCGGACGACATCGGCGATGACCTGGGCGATGTCCTCGGGTCCGAAGGCATCGGGATCGGCCGTTTCGATGAGGATTCCGTCGTTCGCACCCACGGCTGCCGCCGCACGCAGCTGTTCGACCGCCTCGGCAGGGCCCAGGGTGAGCACGGTGACCTTGCCACCGGTGGCCGCGGCGGTCTGGATGGCGAGCTCGACGGCGCATTCCTCATGGGAGGACATGGTGTGGCCGAGACCGGATTCGTCGATGCCGGTCTCCGCACCGTCAAGGGTGACCTGCCCGGCGATATCGGGGATGCGTTTGATGCACACGAGGATGTTCATGGCTATCTCCTGATGCACTCGTTGTCGGGGTCGAACAGCGGCGTCGAATCGACCGCTGCCACGGTCACCGGGTAGAACTCCTCCATGTAGACGACCTGGAGACGGTTGCCCAGCACCGCCTCGGCGGGTGGGAGGAACGCCACGAGGACGTGCTTTCCGAGGCTCGGAGCCGAACCCGCCGAAGTGACATAGGCCCGGCGGCCGTGACCGTCGACCAGCGGCTGGCCGTCCGCGGAGACGATGGGTTCGCCTCCGAGCATGTAGCGCTTCTCACCGCTTGAACTCGTGTGATCGTCGACGGTGAGTGAGCAGAGCACGGTTTGCGGGTCCTCCTCGCGGTGGCGCAGGTGGGCGGCCCTGCCGATGAAGTCCTGGGACTTGACCTTCGGCCTGCTCATACCGACTTCGACGACGGTGCGTTCGGAGTCGAGTTCGGCGCCGAAAGCCCGGTAGCCCTTCTCGATTCGGCCGGTCGTACTGTAGACGCCGAGACCGACGGGCACGAGCCCGTGCTGCCCACCGACTTCCATGAGCGCGTCCCAGAGCTTCAGCCCCGACTCCATCGGCACATAGAGCTCCCAGCCGAGGTCGCCGACATAGGAGATGCGGGAGGCGAGCACCTCGAGCGAACCGACCTCGATGGTTCGTGCGGTACCGAACCTGAAGCCCTCATGAGAGACATCGGCAGTGGTGAGCGCGCCGAGGATGTCGCGAGAACGTGGCCCCCACAGTCCGATCGTCGTCCACGAACTCGTGAGATCGGCGATCTGCGCGCCGGTCTCGGGCAGCCGGTCGGAGAACCACTTCACATCGACCATGCCGTGGGCGGCACCGGTGACGACGCGGAATCGGTCGTGGGCCAGGCGCATGATGGTCAGGTCCGAACGGAAGCCGCCGCCCTCATCGAGGATGGGGGTGTAGACGACGCGACCGACGGATACGTCCATCTGCGCCAAGGCGATGTGCTGGACCGCATCGAGAGCGGCGGGTCCGAAGACGTCGAAGATGACGAAGCTCGAGAGATCGACGAGGCCCGCGCGTTCACGCATGGCCAGGTGTTCGGCGTTGATGATCGGTGACCACCAGCGGGCGTCCCATTCGGCCGTGCGCTCCATGACGGCGTCACCGAACTCGTCGAGCAGCGGCGCATTCGATTCGAACCACTGCGGTCGCTCCCACCCGCCGGCTTCGAAGAAGACCGCTCCGAGGTCCTTCTCCCGCTGCCACATGGGCGAGCGGCGGATATTGCGGTCGGAGGCCCACTGTTCACCGGGGTGGACGATGCCGTAGGTCTTGTTGAACGCTTCCGAGGTCCGGGCCCGCACGTGTGCGCGGGTGCGCTGGTGGGAATGGAAGCGGGCGATGTCGGCGGCTTGGACGTCGATCTCCGGCAGCCCGGTCGTCATCCATTCGGCGACGGCCCGACCGACTCCCGGTCCTTCCTTGACCCAGACGGCAGCCGCCGACCACAGGCCCTTGACCTGGGGAGATTCGCCGAGGATCGCGGGACCGTCGGGAGTCAGCGAGAGCAGTCCGTTGATGGCATAGCGGATCTCGACCTCAGGGTTCGACAGCACTTCAGGCATGAGTTCAAGTGCCTGCTCGAGTTGCGGGTCGAAGTCCTCGTCGGTGAAGGGCATCTCGGTGGGAGAGAGTTTCGCGGCCTCGATCGAGGGGATCTCATCGGGCTCGTGGAGGATCGCGCGGTGGGCGTAGGAGCCGATCTCCATGTCCGAGCCGTGCTGACGTTCGTAGCAGAAGGTGTCCATGTCGCGCACGATCGGGAAGGTGATCTCGCCGGAGGTCTCGGCCAGCTGCGGCACCGGGCCGACACTGATCATCTGGTGCACTGCGGGTGTGAGGGGGATAGCGGCACCGGCCATGGCCGCGATGCGCGGACTCCACACACCGCAGGCAACGAGGACGCGGTTCGTCTCGATGGCGCCCTTCGACGTGTGCACGCGGACGATCTGACCGTCCTCGACATCGATATCGGTCACCTCGGTGTTGGGCGAGACAGTCAGGGCGCCCTTGGCCTGTGCGGATTCGCGCATCATCGCGCCGGCACGCACGGAGTCGACGACTCCGACCGTCGGCGTCCAGAAGGCGCCGACGATGACATCGGGGTCGAGGAACGGCACCTTCTGAGCGACCTCGGCGGGGCTGACCAGCTCGGATTCGATTCCCCACGCTCGCGCCGAGGCCATGCGCCGTCGCAGTTCCTGCATGCGCTCTTCGGTGCGGGCGACCTCGAAGCCGCCGGACTCGGTGAAGACGCCGAGGTCCTTGTATTGGCGCATGCTGTCGAGGGTGAGGTCGGTGATCTCACGAGAATGGTCGACGGGAAAGATGAAGTTCGAGGCATGCCCGGTCGATCCGCCGGGATTCGGCAAGGGGCCCTTGTCGACCTGGACGATGTCGGTCCAGCCGAGTTCGGCGAGATGATGGACGAGACTGTTGCCGACGATGCCGGCTCCGACAACGACGACGCTGGCTTGGGCGGGGACGGAAGCCATGGGCTGGCTCCTCTCTGAAGGCTACTCTGCCTTCACCTGCGATGTTGCGAACTGTGCAACTTGGTGCGCTATGTGGAACTTCGTATCCTGATCGTGCCTCGCCGCCGAGGGTGTGTCAAGGGTTTTCTTCCGGCAGGCTCAGTGCTCGCGCCAGCCCAGCCGCGAGGAGATGTCGGCGGCGGCCCTGACCAGCATCGTCCTGGCCGATTCGACCTCCTTGTCGCTGAAGCGGAAGCTCGGCCCCGAAGCCGAAATGGAAGCGATGACATCGCCATGCGCATTGCGCACGGGGGCGGAGACTGCGGTGAGCCCGACCTCGAGCTCATCGATGACGACCGAGGACCCCCGCTCGACCACCTCGGCGATCTCTGTCATCAACCGGGGCAGCGAGGTCACGGTCTGGGGTGTGTAGGACTGGAGCCGGGTGCCGAGGACGGAGCGGATGCCGGCCTCGCTCAGACCCGAGAGCAGGACCTTGCCGTTCGAGGTCGCGTGCAGGGGAATGCGTTGACCGACCCAGTTGTGGCTCTGCACCGAGGACGTGCCTGAGGCCTGATCGAGATAGAGGGCGGCGCCGTCGGAGAGGACCGCGATGTTGATCGTCTCCCCGGTCTCCTCGGCGAGCATCTTCGTGATCGGTCTGGCCTCGTGGACGATGTCGAGGCGCGCGGTCGTGGCACCGGCCAGCCGCAGGATGCCCAAGCCGAGTCGGTACTTGCCGCGCAGCTGATCCTGCTCGACGAGTCCCCGGGCCTCGAGGGTGGAGACGATGCGTGAGGCCGTCGACTTGTGGACGCCGAGTTCCTTGGCGATCTCGGTGACTCCTGCCAGCCCGGTGCGGGCGATGATCTCGAGGATCGTCACCGCCCGATCGACGGACTGGACGGAGCCCGGCGCCGAGGTGGGAGTGGGCTCGGGTGCGGGGTCCCGGCGAGATGCGCTGTTGCTCATTTCGAAACTGTAACGCACGTGGCACAACCCGAACAGACTCCTGCGGGCGTGGGGTAGGGTGAGTGCGGTCGGCAGGACGAGAGCCCGCCGGCCTACTTTCCCCGACGGAGTTGAGCACGATGACCAATGGGACCCAGTCGATCGACCGGGCGGCAGAGATCCTGTCGCTGGTGGTGAAGGCGGACGAACCGATCTCCTACACCGAGGTGGTGGGGGCCACGGAGCTGGCCCGTTCGACGGTCTCCCGTCTGCTCTCCGCGCTCGAGCGCAATGGTCTGGTCGAGCGTGACGGTGACGGCCTCTATCGCGGCGGCTCCCTCTTCGCCACCTATGCCTCGCGTTTCGATCGTGTGGAGAACCTCGTCTCCGCCGCCGATCCGACCCTGCAGCGCCTCAGTGAGGAGACCGGCGAGACGGTCAACCTGGCCGTGCCGAGCGCAGACGGGGTCGTGCAGATCGCCCAGGTCGATTCGACCTTCGTCCTCGGTGCGACGAACTGGGCCGATGTCGATGTTCCGCCGCACTGCTCAGCACTGGGGAAAGTCATGTACGCCTTCGACATCATTCCGCTGCCGACCGGTCGGCTCGAGCGTCGCACCGAACGGACCTTGGGTTCGCGCAAAGAGCTCACCGATGACCTCGCCGAGGTGCGCGAGCGCGGATACGCGATCGTGCACGAGGAGTTCGAGATCGGCCTCGACGCCCTGGCGGCACCCGTGTTCGGTGTCGACGGCGACGTCGTCGCGGCCGTGGGGATCTCGGGGCCGACGATGCGCATCGCCGAGCACCATGACCGCCTCGGCGCTCTGCTCGCCGACGAGGCGGGGCTGCTGTCCCGCAGCCTCAAGCGCAAGGTCACCCACCATTAAGAGGGCGGCGCAGCCGATCCGACCCGCATCTACTGCAGGCTGGTGAATTCCTCTGCCCCTCCGAGGGGCGCGAGCTGCTTGCGCCGCCAGATCTCCGTGTCCTTGATCTGATTGAACGTGTAGATGTGCAGACCCGCCACGCCCATGGCCGGGTCATCGAGAACCGGAGCGAGCTTGTCGAGGAACTTCCGCGGGTTGTAGCCGCCGGGCTTGGCCATCCGTGTGAAGGTCGCGGTGTTCTTCCGCAGGAACCGCGTGGACTCGCCCACCCCGATCTTCGTCGCCACCCGAGCGAGCTTCGTCAGCTCGACTTTGCCGGCGATGCCGAGCATGAGCGGCAGCTCGATGCCGCGCGCCCTCACTCTGGCCACCCATGATGCGACGACCGCCGGGTCGAAGCACAGATTCGACACGAGGTGCGTGGCGTAGTCGCGCTTGTCCCACATCGCCTGGATGGTCACGTCATCGGCGATGACCGGATGCGATTCCGGGTAGGCGCTGACGCCGATGTGCTGGAACGGGGCGGCCATGCTAGAGAGGTCGACGAGGAGGTCGTGCGCTCCGACGTACCCGCCGGCCGGGGGAGTGGCGTCACCGGCGGGGACGAAGATCCGGTCGACCCCCGCCTCGGCGAGTCGATCGACGATCTCGGTGAGCTCGGATCGGCCCTGGATCATCCGTGCGGCGATATGGGGGACGGCGCGAAAGCCGAGGGCCTGGAGCTGCTCGGCCGTCGACAGGGTCGCTTCGAGGGTCAGCCCCGTCGATGCGGTGACCGTGATCTCGCGGCCGGGCGCGACGTACTCGCCGACGCGTTCGACGATTCCCGCCGTGGGCAGTATCTCGTAGCGAGCGGTGCTGAGAAGTGTGCGCAGCGTTTCCTGTGACATCTTCGTCTCCTTCGCGGAGGTCGATTCATGAAACTCGGATTCCGAGTCCCTTGCGTCCCGGTGTCTTCGATCCTACACTCATTATACCCATGATATGGGAATTGAGTTCCATAATATAAAACTGTGCGAGCAGGGGGAACACCATGGACAACAACGTCCCCACAGTGGACCAAAGCGACAGACAAGTCCCGATCAACCTACGTCAATCCGGCCCGACCCCGGTCGAGATGCTCATCGACACCCGCGTCCGCAAGTCCCCGTACTGGGAACTGTCCATGCAGCAAGGATGCTGGCGGGCATCGATCTACAACCGGATGTACCACCCACGTGGCTACATTCCCCGCGAAGAGGGCGGGATGATGGCCGAGTACCAGTCCCTCGTCAACGATGTGACCTTGTGGAACGTCGCCGTCGAACGGCAGATCCAGGTCAAGGGCCCCGACGCCGAGGCGTTCGTCAACTTCGTCATCACTCGTGACGCAACGAAGATCCCCGTGATGCGCGCCCGCTACGTCATCCTGTGCAACGAAGCCGGAGGCATCCTCAACGATCCGATCCTCCTGCGGGTCGGCATCGACGAATTCTGGTTCAGCCTCTCCGACACCGACCTCATGCTCTGGCTGCAGGGGGTCAACGTCGGCGGGCGGTTCGACGTCACGATCGGCGAGATCGATGTCGCACCAGTGCAGGTACAGGGCCCGAAGTCCGTCGACGTCATCGCCGATCTCGTCGGAGAGGAGGGGCGCACACTGCCGAGCTACGGACTCATGGAAGCCCAGGTCGGCGGCCGCGACGTCATCATCTCCCAGACCGGATTCACCGGTGAGAAGGGCTACGAGATCTACCTCAGGGATGCGACGAAGTACGCCGAGGATATGTGGAACGCCGTGCTGGAAGCCGGTGCGCCGTACAACCTCAAGGTCGTCGCTCCCAGCCATCACCGTAGGATCGCCGCCGGCATCCTCTCCTGGGGCCAGGACATGGACTTCGAGACACTTCCGTTCCAGGTCAACCTGTCCTACCAGGTGCCGCGTAAGAAGGAAGCCGACTATATCGGCAAGGCCAGGCTCGAGGAGGTGCGTGGGCTGATCGAGGCCGGCACTCCGCCGTATCGCACGCAGCTGGTCGGCCTGTTGGTCGGTGGCAAGCCGATCACGGACTATGCCCCGGACTTCTGGCTCGTCTCCGCTGCCGCTGACGGTGAGGCGGTCGGGTACGTGACGTCGCCGTGGTATTCGCCGGAACTCGAAGCGAATATCGCGATGGCCCATGTGCCGGTGTCGGCAACCGAGCTCGGCACCGAATACTGGGTGCATCTGCCGGAGCCGTTCGCAGATACTCCCGGAGTCCCGGTTCGCGCCGAGGTGGTCGAGATGCCGTTCCGCCCGAGCGTGAACCCCAACCAGCGTGAGCGCCTGAAGATGCGCGGCCTCGACGCCGCAGTCTGAGCCGACTCCCGCTGCCCCAGGACCGAGCGCGGTCGCCGTTGCGCAAAGCCGGCGACCGCGTTCGCATGCCCGGATGCGCTCGGATATTCGGGCGCGACAGTCGGCTCAGAGCAGCGGCATCACGCACCGTTGGTGCCGAATCCTCCCGTTGGCAATGCCAGCATCCCTCACCCGGAGTGGCTTCTCCTACCGATGACAGAGCGCCCCTCACTCTCAGCGACAAACCACCCCGGTGCAAAGGGGTGATATGTCGCTGAAGGTAAGGGGTGCGACCCCCGGTGCGGAGCGCCAGTAGTGGTGCGGGATGTGGCTCAAGGTGAGGGGAGGGGGACGGTGCTACGCGGCGGTGAAGCGGATCAGAGCGTCCCGTCTCGGTGAAACTGCGAACCGCCTGGGCGAATGATGGCTTCCCGGTCGACCGGCCGCACCTCACGCGGCGGCTCACAGGTTCACTTTCCGCGGAGGGCCTTGACCTTTGCGAGGAGTTCGTTCTCGGCGTTCGGGCCGGGCTTGACGCCGCGCGGCAGACGGAACATGAACACGACGCCGATGATCAGCCACAGTCCGAACATCGCCCACGACTGCCACGCCAGCTGTGCGGAGACCGGGGTGATCGGCAGGTAGAGGACGAAGAGGATGAGCGTGAGCACGGCCGAGATGACACCGATGGCGAAACCGGAGTTGCCCTTGCCGCCGATGCGCAGCGGGCGGTCCATCGCAGGTTCCCGCTTGCGGAGGACCAGGAAGGCGACGCTGACGAGGAAGTAGGCGATGACGATCGCGGGCGAACCCGCGTCGACGATCCACCCCAGGGCCGCCGAACCCAGGAACGGTGCCAGCGCCGAAAGCGCTCCGATGAAGAGGATCGAGTTGACCGGGGTGCGGTAGCGCGGGTGCAGCTTGCCGAACCAGGCCGGGATCATTCCGGCCACGGCCATCGCCCACATGAGGCGAGACGACCCCATGAGGAAGGCGTTCCACGAGGTGATGATGCCGGCCAGACCACCAGCGATGACGAGCTTGCCCCAGATCGCCGAGTTGAACATGACCGCGAGGGCATCAGCGGTGACAAGGTCGTGCGTGGCCAGTTCCGAGGCGGGCATAGCCAGGGACGTCATCCAGATGATGATGACGTAGAAGGTGATCGCCATGAGCACCGAGGCGACGACGAGCTTGCCGATCTTCGCCGGAGGCAGGTTGATCTCCTCCGCTGACTGCGGGATGACGTCGAAGCCGACGAAGAGGAACGGGACCACCGCGACGACGGCGATGAAGCCGGACCCGCCCCCGGTGAACAGCGGCTCGGCATTGGCCGCCTCGCCGCCGGTGAGACCGCCGGCCAAGAGCATGAGGGCGACGATGATGAGGAAGGAGACGACGAAGGTCTGCACGAGTGAAGCGACCTTCACACCGCGGATGTTGATCCAGGAGATGATGATCGCGGTGACCGTGCCGACAAGGGCCCAGGTCAGGTAGACGTCGAAGTCGGCGATCGTCCACAGTTTGACGAACTCCAGATCCGGGAACAGGTAGAGGGCCGTCTTCGGCACGGCCACAGCTTCGAACATGACGACGCTGATGTAGCCGCCGGTGATCGCCCACGAACCGAAGAGGGAGACTTGGGGTCCCATCGCCCGGATGAGGTAGTTGTGCTCGCCCCCGGCATGCGGCATGGCGGCCACGAGCTCGGAGTACACGGTGCCGACGAAGCACATGATGATGCCGCCGACGACGAAGGCGAGGATGGCGCCCATGGTGCCGGCGCCGGACAGCCATTCACCGGTGAGGACGACCCAGCCGAAGCCGATCATGGCACCGAAGCCGATGAAGAGCGCATCGATCGAGCCGAGGGCCTTGACGAAGCCGTGGTCTCGATCTGTTGCTGTTGCCTGCGGTTGACTCATGATTACCTCGACACTTCTCTGTGGATGGACGAACAGATGCTGGGCCGTGCCGCGGGCATGAGCCGAATCGCGGCAGTTCCGATAAGGCAGAGTAGCAGGATTCTGACCATTACCGGGGAGTTGTCTGCGCACGAGGTACGACGTCACGATCGTCGCGTTCAAACGTCGCGGCGGCAGCCCCTGGGACATCGCCGATCGAGATGTCACTCTCTACGCCGACGATGAGATCCTCGTGGCCGGCAGCCCGAAGAAGGTCGAAGCGTTCAGTGAATTGGACAAGGACGCCGACGCGTAGGCCGACGTCCTTGGGTCCGTTGTGCTGCACGGACGGTCATTCGCCGAGGCGGCGCCGCGGTGGTGAGCGCCGGAACCTCGGGAGCTCGCGAGGATCAGTCGCCGAGGTCGACGACCTCGAACTCGAGGAGATTCGCCTGCTCGGAGACCGGCTTCTTTCCGCCGGACTCGTGGGCGGATGAGCGGTTGGAGCGCCAGTTCTCGAAGTCCTCACGTGTTGCCCACTGGGTGTAGACGAAGTACTGGTCCCCGCCGGCCACCGGGCGCAGCAGCTGGAAGCCTTCGAATCCGGGAGCCCCGTCGACCGAATGCTTGCGTTCGGCGAAGCGCTTCTCGAGCTCTTCCCGGGCCTGTTCGGGAACGGAGAGGGCGTTGATGGCGACGACTGACATGATTGCTCCTATTCGGTTCGGACAGCTGAGTCACCCCGACCCTACGGCTTCGACCCGAATGCTGTCTGAGGAGTCCGACTGTTCGCCTGCGGAGTCTCAGGTCGGGTCGCAGAACAGTCGTCAGAAGTCCTGTCGGCGCAGACGCCACATTGCCAGCATTGCCCCGCCGAGGATCCAAGCAACGAGGACGACGAGGGCCGGAAGGACACCGACGTGCTCGGTCCCTCCCGCCTCCGCGACCCCGCTGATATTGTGCACGGCACCCAAGGGCAGAAGCGGTCGAACCACGGATGCGAACCCTTCCGGCAGCCAGCCGGCGAACATGGACCCGACCAGCAGGGCAAGCGGAGTGAGCACTCCGCCGGTGACCGAGCGGAAGATGACCGCACCGAAGACCGCGAGGAGCGAATAGATTACGGGCAGGAGCGTGCTGCCGAACGCCAGCCGCAGATGGTCCGGGCCGCCAGCCGCGGCGAGGACCTCCGACCAGTCGGCCCCGGCGAGCGTGGCCGCGAGGAGGGTGCCGCTGATCGTGACGGTTACGGCCGTGGCGATGGCGGCGACCGTGGAGGCCGCGCCGATGACGACGGCCTTCGCTGCGACGATGCCTGATCGCCTGCGGGCGCGCAGCAGGGTCTCGGTGATCGCGCCGGTGCGGAACTCGCCCCCGGCGAACCATGCCGCGAGGACGACGAGCACGGCCGCGGCGGCATCGACGCCGAGGACGCTGGCCGAGAGCACATCCTCGGTGCTGGTCTCCGACAGCGGAGCACCGCGGGTGGCGGGAATGGTGAGCACGAGCAGCACGGCCGAGACCGCGCCCGCGATGAGGGTGACGATGAGCAGCTGACGCGACCGTCGCAGGTCACAGAACTTCACCCATTCGGCACGTATCCAGCTGGGTCGAGCGGTGATCGGTGCGGCCGATGCTCGCGGAGGGACCGGGATGGTCGGTGGTGTCGTGGTCATGCCGTCGCTCCCTGTATCGGATGTCGAAGTGTGTGTCTGTGCCGATCGTCGCCGGAGTCTGTGAGACCGAGGAACGTGCCTTCGAGGCCGCGTTCCTCGGTCGCGAGCCCTGTGAGTTCGACTCCGAGGCGAACACAGAGCCTGAAGATCTCGACGGGCTCGAGTCCGTCGATCGTGGCGTGAGTGCCCGATCCGTCGGGACCGACCGAGATGCCCTCGGCCCGCAGGTGATCGAGCAACGGGGAGAGGTTCGTCCCCTCCACCTGCACCCGGCTTGAGGATTCCCGCCGCAGCTCCTCGAGGGGCCGGTCTGCAATGAGGGCGCCGTCGCGGATGATGATGACGTGATGGGCGATGAGCTCCATCTCCCGCAACAGATGGCTCGACAGCAGCACCGTTCTGCCTGTGCTCGCGAAATCCGTGAGGAGCGATCGCAGCCACGTGATTCCGGCGGGGTCGAGCCCGTTGAGCGGTTCGTCGAGGATGAGCACCGCGGGGTCGGTGAGGAGGGCGGCGGCGATGCCGAGCCGCTGACGCATGCCCAGTGACAGCTGTGAGACGCGGCGGGAGCGAGCGCGGGTGAGGTCGACGAGGTCGAGCATCTCGTCGATCCGGGCGGGTGCGGTTCCCGCCGCCGCGGCGATCCAGCCGAGATGTCCTCGTGCGGTGAGCCCCGGCAGCATGTGTTCGGCGCCGAGGAACGCCCCGGCGATGCGTGCGGGTTCCGTGTGCTCCGGCAGGGGGCGGCCGTAGACGGCTGCGCTGCCGGAGTCCGGTGAGGTGAGGCCGATGACCATCTGCAGAGTCGTTGATTTGCCCGCGCCGTTGGGGCCGAGGAACCCCGTCACCTGGCCAGGTGCGACGTCGAAGCTGAGTTCGTCGACGACGCGGTGTCCGCCGTAGCTCTTCGTCAGACCGCGGACCGAGATGCCTTCATCGACCGATGGCAATACATTCATACTGCAATAATGATGCAAGTTGAACGTATTGTAAAGTGGGAGGATGCCGAAGATCGTCGACCATGCCCAGCGCCGCACCGAGATCGTCCATGCCCTGTGGCAGGTCATCTATCTCAAAGGGATCGACGGGGTGTCGTTCCGTTCCGTCGCCGAGGCGGCAGGCATCTCCATCGGTCGTGTGCAGCATTACTTCCCCTCGCGCAGTGAGCTCATCCTCGAGGGGTGCCGTCAGATCGTCGACAGCGCCGAGGCGGCAGGTCCGGAAGGTGCCGATGCGTCGTCCGACCCCGGTTCCGCCAAAGCGGTGAGTGCGCTCCGTGAGTTCTGTTTCGCATTCATACCCACTGGTGAGACGATGCGCATCGGTGCATCCGTGTGGTACACCTACGTCGCCCGGGCGGTGATGGACGAGCAGATCGCCGACATCATCCGTGCCAGTGATCGTGCGACTCTCGAGCTCGGAATCCGTCTCTATCGGGCGGTCGGCGAGGGCGATGGGGCTGCTCACGCCGATGACGCCGGTGGCACCGATGGCGAGGTCGCGACAACGTGGGCGATGCGGATGATCGCCTTGGGTAAGGGACTGGCTCAGGAGGTCATGCTCGATGAGCGCAGCGCCGTCTCGGCGAAGGCGATCCTCGAAGCGGAACTGGCACCACTGGTCGCAAACTGACCCTGCTTTTCGAGATCATTTGGGCGAGGCGCTCCCGAAGGCGATTGTTGGGTCGATCCACGGTGTTCTGGACGTCGAAAACACCGTGGATCGACCCAACAAATCAGTCGGAAGGTGCGACGGGAAGGTTTTGGGCGCCCCTGACGGTCCCAGTGGCCTCGACGACCTCGAGCTGGGTGAATGCCAGGCCGGGGGAGTGGATGTCGGCGGCACGGCGGATGCGCTCGGCGGTGAGTTCACTGATCGTCGGGAATTCAGCGTCGCCACCGGTCATAGCCGGACCAGCCGCGCTTGCCGCTGCCGGCCCGTCGGTGTCTGCGTCGGCCCCACCCTCACCAGCGATGTCACCGACCACCACGGCCTTCGCGTTCTTCGATCGCAGCGGCTCCGGGGTCTGCACGAGCACGAACGATCGAGAACCCTGATCCCGTTCGTTCGCGGCCATGACGGCCTGCGCGGTGGTCCCGGACCCGGCGAAGAAATCGAGGACGATGGCATCGGGATCGAAGAACGTCTGCGAGGCCACGAGTGCCTTGACCAGCTCGACCGGCTTCGGATAGCTGAACACACCCGCCAGGCCCAGCGGCTCCAGATCGTTCTGCCCGCCGAGCGCCTTGATGATCGAGTACAGCTTCGAACTCGCCTTCTCCGCCGGGGTCACCCGCACCACCGCATGCTTGCCCTCTGTGCCCCAGGGTCGCAGGATGTACTCGCCCGATGCCAGCTTCGCATCCACCTCGGCGAGCTTCTTCTCACCCTTGACCGCGACGATGTCCTCGTACATCAGCCGCCGCTCCGACCCGCGCGCATACCGGCCGAAGCCGGCGCGGAGCACATCGGTCTCCACGAGCATCCGCCTGCCGTCGATGACCTCAAGCTTCGCCGGCGACTTCTTCTCCGTGAGGAACGGCCCCACCCGGCTCGCATCGCGGGCCCACACATGCACATAGTCGTGCCCGCGCACGAACGACCGGGCATTGCCCCCGCCTTTCGCGCGCTGATGGATGAGCGTGCCCAGCGAATTGTCCTCACCGAAGATCTCGTGCCCGAGCAGCTGCGCCCACGCGCTCTCCTTGTCGTCGAGATGGAGGAATAACACTCCGTCCTCGCGCATGAGCTCGCGAGCCAGCAGCAGCCGCGGCGTCATGAACGACAGCCAACTGGCGTGATCGTGCCCGTGATCCTTATAGG
Organism: Brevibacterium sp. FAM 27836; assembly: GCF_051351055.1. NCBI lineage: Bacteria > Bacillati > Actinomycetota > Actinomycetes > Micrococcales > Brevibacteriaceae > Brevibacterium > Brevibacterium sp. FAM 27836. Next base: position 1,383,725 of record NZ_CP195711.1, on the reverse strand, counting down.
TATGTGCATTGCCCGTGTTGTACGGCGGATCGATGTAGACGACCTTGACCCGCCCACGATGCGTGGCCAGCAGCGCCTGCAGCGCCGGCAGATTGTCCCCGACGACGAGGAGATTCTCGTGCGGATCGGGAGCATGGGCGGCACCGTCGCTATCCCGAAGCCATGGTCGATCCTCGCCGAGGCTGGGCTCGGGTTCCCGCTCACCCTCACCGAGGCTGGGCCCGGTTTCGGAATCCGCAATGAGGCGGCGACCCAGGGCGAAGACGGCGGCCTTGCCCGGCCACTCCAAGACGGTCGTCATCCTTCTCCTTCAACCCGAACGGTGCCAAGATTGCTGTATGAGTATTTCACGAGTGGCCGTCGTCGGTGCCGGCATCCTCGGCGTCGCCGCCGCCCGCGAAGTCACCATTAGGTTCCCCGACGCTGAGGTCACCGTCTTCGACAGGGCCGAAATCGTCGCCGCACATCAAAGCGGGCACACCTCCGGAATCGTCGACTCCGGACTCGATCAGAAGCCCGGTTCGGCCGAAGCGAAACTCACCAAGCGCGGCCTCCAGCTGCTCATCCCCTATATGGCCGAGGCCGGCGTGCCCTACCGGGAATGCGCTCAGCTGCTCATCGCGCAGAACACCGACGAAGCCGAACGACTCGAAGAGATCTTCGCCCGCGCCAAGGACAATGAGGTCCCCGGCGCGCGGCTGCTCGAACGCCACGAGATCGGAGCCGTCGAACCGGCCGTGAGAGGAGTCCTCGGCCTCTTCTCACCCCATGCGGCCATCGCGGACTTCGCGGCGCTCACCGCCGCGCTCGCCTCCGATGTGCGTGCCGCCGGAGGGACATTTCGCTTCGGCACCGAGGTCACCGGCTTCGACACCATGAGCAACGAAGTCCGACTGCGCGGACGCCCGGTTCCGGCAGACGACGCCACGGCCAGTTCTGACGACCGCGACGAGCAGGTCCGCGACCGGCCGCGCACATACCGCGGGGAAGAGGGGCACGACCCGGTCATCGGCATCGGCGATGAGCTGCGCGATCGCTTCGGGCAGCAGAACTGGTTCAAGCAGGCCGAATCGACGATCGGGGAGTGGACACAGAAGCTCTCGGACTCCTGGTCGCGTCGTGACGATCGGCGCTCATGGGATGCGCGCCCCGACAGCGGACAGAATGATGCCCCACACCGCGACAGCTCCGGCCGGGACACTGCCCCCGAAGAGGTGCTCGGCACCTTCGACATCGTCATCGTCTGCGCCGGTCTCCAGGCCGATCGCCTCGCGACCGCCGCCGGACTGGATGCCGAACCGCGGATCGTGCCGTTCACCAGCGACTACTATCGGATCCCGGCCACCGACACTGAGGTGGTCCGCGGCATCATCGGATCCGTTCCCGACCCGCAGGCTCCCTTCACCGAAACCTCGATCGTCCGCGGGCTCGACGACGGGCTCATCCTCGGACCGAATACCTTCGTCGCCCTCGGCCGCGAATCCTACGACCGGCGCGGATTCGACCTCGCCGATATCAGCTCGACCGCCAGAAACAAAGGTTTCTGGAAGTTCGCCGCCCAGACCGCGAAGACAGCGGCCCGCGGAGTCAGACCTTTGGTGAGCAGGACCGCCTTCGTCGACGGAATCCGCCGCTTCGTCCCCGAGGTCGATCCGAACACCGTGACCTCCGGACCTCGCGGAGTCCGTGCTCAGGCGATGACCGCCGACGGCGAACTCATCGACGAACTGGCCGTGACCAGGCGCGGCAGGCTGACCATGGTCAGATCCGTGCCGAAGTCGGCAGCCACCTCGGCGCTGGCGATCGCCGAAACGATCGTCGATCGGGCCTTCGAGAACACGACCCGCTGAGGATCCGCAGCGCGAAGTCAACGCTTCTTCCGTGCTCACCTGGTCGCGTTGATATCGCCGCAGGGTCGCACTGGGGCGCAGACTGCTCATGTGGTAACTTAGCCGAGGCTAACCAAACTTCACGTGAAAGCGATACCGCTCCCGATGGCAACCCGCCCTTCCTCTGTCCTGACCTTCTCCGACCGGCCGATGCGCCGATTTGCGGCTGTCTCCCTCGCGCTCGCCCTCGCTCTCACCGGGTGCGGAAGAGGATCCGCCGAGGATGCAGAGTCAGGGAAGACGGGTGCGGGGAGCGTCGACGACGCCTTCGGCTCCGTCGACATCGCCGGGGCCGAACGCGTGGTCGCACTCTCCGTCTCCGATGCGGACGCAGCGCTGGCGGCCGGCGTGGTCCCCGTAGCGATGACGGAAGCCCCGGTCGAACCGGTGATGCCGTGGGCGCAGGAGACCATCGCCGAACTCGGCGGAGACGACCCGGAGCTCTTCAAGTGGTCGACCGAAGACACGATCCCGTTCGAGGACATCGCTGCGTGGGAACCCGATCTGATCCTGGCGACGGGGACCATCATCGGCGAGGATACTCACGAACAGCTCAGCGAGATCGCGCCGACCCTGGCCACGGCCGAGGAGGGCCACCCCGACAGCTGGCGGTCGCAGGCCGAGCGGGTCTCGACCGTTCTCGACGCGGAGGACGTGGGCGAGGAGGCGATCGAAACGGCGCAGACGGCGATCGATGATGCGGCGAAGGAACACCCGGATCTCGACGGCAGATCGTTCCTCGTCGCGCTCTTCCACAGTCCCGACCAGGTGGGTGTGCTCTCCGACCGGAACGCAGCCACCGTGCAGTTCTTCAGCGAACTCGGACTCGAACTCGACCCGGTGGCAGACGATATGACGGCGGGGAAGGTGCCCGAAAGCCTGTCGTTGGAGAAGCTCGACGTCCTGCAGTCCGACATCCTCGTCGGCTACTTCCCCGACCCGAAGCTGCGAAAGAAGTACGACGGCGTCCCCACCTTCTCAAGCCTGCCGACCGTTGAGGGCGGACATTTCTACCAACCGACCGATGAGGAGTGGCGCGGGCTGCGCTCCGTCTCCGCGCTCGCGCTGCCCGAGATCGTCGGCCCCATCGCTGAGAAGCTCGACAAGGCAGCTGTCGGATCATGACGGAGACCAGAGCGCGGCCGATGCTCCGGCGGAGCAGAACGGCACGACGCCCGCACTGTGCACGTGGACCGACGGCGGTCCGGACAAGGACTGGACGCTTCGGGTGATTCTGCCGGCCTCGCACATCCCCGCCGAGGCGGCCCCCGGGGTTGAGCGCGAAATCTTCGCTTCCCTCAACGGCGTCACGGACCGACGCCATGTGCCGGGCGGAATCATGGTCCGGCGCTCCGTCCCGGCAGGCGTTGTCGACGGAACCGACGGTGGCGACGGAGCCGATGGTGCCGAGGCGACGACGCACTCGATCGAGCTGACGGTTCCACGCGGATACCGTGGGGCTCTGCGCTTCCTGCCTGTGCCCCGCGGGCTCCAGGTCGCCGACCGTCCGACCTGGCTCGATGCTCTCGAGCGAGGATTCGTCCCCGCCGGTGACCACGGCCTGCGCGAGGTTACGGACATGCGCAGGACGCAGGTCCTCGAAATCTCCGCACCCGATGCACGGCCGCTGATCTGGACCGGCGGGGACGAACCGGCATCGGAGGTGCACTGGGGGGGGGTGCCCCTATATTTATTCATAGGCCCTAACCGGGGTCTGGTCGCTGGTCCTGGTATGGCTTGGTTTCCCTGTCATTGATGATCCGGGGGGTGCTGCCGCCAGGAATCCAGGACGCGCGTTGACTGCTGATAGGGGCTCGGCCCAGTTGAACTGAGGTCTCGTCGTAACGTGGGTGCCAGCATCGGGTGTCATGACAACCAACGGCCACTGGTTTGGATGGTCGAGGAGGACTGTCATGAACACCGAATACGACGTGTGGTTAGGCCTCGACGTCGGTAAAACCAGCCATCACGGGTGCGGACTCGATCCGGCTGGTGAGCGGGTCTATGATCACGAGCTTCCGCAGGATGAGGCCGCACTTCGGGCCGTGATTTCGAGTCTGCAAAACGAGTATGGCCGAGTGCTCGTCATCGTCGACCAGCCCAACACTATCGGTGCGCTTCCCGTCGCGGTTGCCAGGGATTGTGGTGCCGATATTGCCTACCTGCCTGGGCTTGCGATGCGCAAAGCAGCCGACCTGTACCCGGGCCAGGCGAAGACCGATGCCAGGGATGCGTTCATCATCGCCGACACCGCCAGAACTATGCCGCACACGCTTCGATCCGTTGATCGTGAGTCCGACGTTTTGGCCAATCTCAAGGTCCTGGCCGGTACGGATGAGGACCTTGCTCATGACATCACGAGAGCGATCAACCGGCTGCGGTCTCTGTTGTTGCAGATCCATCCAGCGTTGGAGTGTGTCTTCAAGGGCACGGTCCTGACCAGGACGATCGTGTTAGATCTGTTGGTTCGTTATCGCGGGCCGGCTGGTCTACGGGCGGCTGGGAAGTCGGGGGTGAAACGGTGGGCGAAGAACCACACTCGCAAGGACCCATCAGCCCTCATCGACGCCATCTTTGAGGCACTGGCCGAACAGACTGTCGTTGTGCCGGGTACCGAGGCATCGGAGTCAGTGGTGCCACGACATGCGATACGGATCAAGGCGTTGAAGGCCGAACGTAAGGAGATCGAGGTCGAAGCTGAGGAGTTAGCGGATTCGCTCCCTCTTCTTCAGGTCTTAACGTCCATGCCGGGAATCGGCGTTAAGACCGCGTCCCAGATCCTCCTGGCAGCCGGAGACTTCTCTGCGTTCAAAACTGCCGGCCATTTGGCAGCGTATGCCGGTATTGCACCGGTCACGCGTCGGTCGGGAACCTCGATACGGGGTGAGTTCCCGTCGCGAGCGGGGAACAAACGGTTGAAGAATGCGTTGTTCCATTCGGCGTGGGTGGCGTCGTGTCATGACCCATTGTCGAAGGCTTACTACGACCGGAAACGGGCTGAGGGCAAACGCCACAACGCGGCGGTGATGTGTCTGGCTCGTCGCCGGTTGAACGTGCTATTTGCGATGGTCAAGCATGGGGTCTTCTACGAGACAAAGACCCCGGCTGCTGCTTGACAATGAATGTAACGGGGGGGGGGGGGGGCCGATCCGACATCGCAGGCACCCCGTGGAGCCGGGGACGAGCCGACATCGCAGGCACTCGACGAGGCCGTGGACGGTCGACCGACCACCGAAGAGCACGTCGTCACCCTCGGTTCCTCACCGAGGCGGATCTGGATCCACCGACCGCAGCGAGGTCCCGCCTCGGCGCCGGTGCTCATCGTCTTCGACGGGGAGCGGTTCATTCGCGGGGGATTGCTCACGGGGATCGACGAGCTGGTGTCCCCGCCGTCCGTGGTCATCGCCGTCGACCACGCTCCCGTCAGGGAGGGCGGCCCTGACGAGGACGCGGCCATCGGTCAGCGCGCCGACGACCTCGTGATGAATCCGAGGTTCTGCGACGATGTCCTCGCGCTCGTCCGTCGGACCGCGCCGGACGTCAAAGCGCGGACGATCGTCGCGGGTGCCTCATATGGCGGACTGGCCGCGGCCTTCTTCTCCCTGCGGCACCCGGAAGCATTCCGCGGGATCTGCCTCTCACCGTCGTTCTGGGAATCCGATGACCAGGGGCGCAGGATCTGGGACCTCGCGCCGAGCCGATCCGACGACAAATCTGACGGCACCGACGTGGAGTCGGAGTCCCACGAGTCGGAGCCCCTCGAGGCCGTCGCGCATCCGACATTCTGTGTCGACCACGGGACCCTGGAGACGGTCATTGCAGACTCGGTCGCCGAGGCCACCGAGGAGTTCGCCGCTGGCGGCATCGATATCGTGTCTCGACCGTTTGTGGGCGGGCACGAATACCTGTGGTGGCGCGAACTCATGCTCGTCCGCCTGGCCGAAGTCCTGGCGGAATGATCCGAACGCTCACCGGCCTCGGTCACGGGGCGCCCGGAGTGGGGGGAGCCGCCTCGGCGTGGGATTCCTGTGCCGTCGATCTCTGTCGACGATCAGCCGGAATGGCGTTCGAGGAACTCGTAGACCTCGGTGTCGTCGACGCCGGGCACGGCGCCGGGCGGAACCGCGGCCAGCAGCGAGGCGTGCATGCGGGCCGACGGCAGCGCCTGGTCCTCCCATTTCTCGGCCAGGTCGTCCGGGGCCTGCCGGCAGCAGGACGGATCCGGGCATCCTGACTGCGATCGGATCGGTGATTCCCGACCCTCGAACCAACGGACGTGGGAGAATGGGACGCCGACGCTGATGGCGAAGTCACCGCCGGGCAGAACGCGGGCCGTGCACCAATACGAACCCTGCGGAGTGTCGGTGTACTGGTAGTAGGGGCTGAAGCGGTCGGCGACGCGGAAGACCGTGCGTGAGGTGAAGCGTTTGCACGCGAACTGGCCCTCGATCGCGCCGAGCGGATCGGTGGGGAAGGGCAGGCCGTCGTTCGAGTACGCCTTGTGGATCGTGCCCGAGTTGTGCACCTTCATGAAGTGGACGGGCAGGCCGAGGTGCTCGGTGGCGAGGTTCGTGAACCGGTGGGCGGCCATCTCGTAGCCGACGCCGAACATATCGCGCAGGTGCTCGACCGAGAGCACCCGCTTCTTCTTCTCCTCTTCGAGGATCGGCACGGCCGCAGACTCGGGCAGGAGGATTGCCGCAGCCAGATAGTTCGCCTCCACCCGCTGCTGGAGGAACTCATGGAAGTCCTTCGGGGAGTCATAGCCGAGCACGTGCGGGGCCAGACTCATGAGCAGGTGGGAACGCGGGTCGAAAGCGGCATCGGAGTTGGGCAGGTAGAGCCGTTTGTTCGCGGTGTCCGAGATCGACCGGGTCGACTCGGGCAGATCCGAGACGTAGTGGAGGCTGAATCCGAGCTTCTCGGCGATGAGTGCCGTCTGCCGCTGCGAGACCGTGCCCGATTCGTAGCCGACGAGGTCGAGCAACTCGGCGGCGGTGGCCTCGAGCTCGGCGAAGTAGTTGTTCTTCTCCTTCATCCGATCGCGCAGCTCACGGTTCGCCCGCCGCGCTTCTTCGGGGGTGGCCGCGCGACGTTCGAGGACCTCGCCGAGCTGACGCTGCAGACCGACGATCGCCTCGAGCGCATCCGCCGGCAGCGATTTGATCCTCACCTGCGGAAGTCCCAGGGAGGAGTACATCGGCGAGGCCTGATTGCGTTCGGCTTCGAGTTCGAGAGCCTGCCGGTCGTCGATCGGGGCGGGATCGATGAGGTCGGCGACATCGGTCTTCAGGGCCTTGGCGATGGCGGCGAGGAGCGTGACAGAAGTTTCTCGCTTACCGTTCTCGATCGTCGAGATCTGCGAGGCTGCACGCCCGACTTCCTGTCCCAGCTCATTCAGTGTCAGCCCGCGTTGTTTTCGAAAAAACCGTATTCTTCTGCCGATGCTCAAGGGATCGGTCTGCTGTTCCTCGTCTTCGACTTCCGCTCTAATGCTGACCAAGGCGGCTCCAATCGTTTCTGTGCGCTGGTTCACATGCGTGAAAATCAGTATGACAGAACGAGGAAATTTCTGAAACCGGAAATTTCGCACTTATTCATCCGAAAATCCCCTACCTGAACCCTTGCGGCCCCCGCAGACTGGATACATCAACAACCCCGAACGAAAGGGAAAGTGAAGGACAATGACTGAGAACACCACGCAGAACAGCTTGCACGATGCTGAGGCGATCCGCCGCGACTGGGCGACCAACGCCCGCTGGTCGGGAATCGCTCGCGACTACGAGCCCGAGGACGTCGTCAAACTGCGCGGATCTCTGATCGAGGAGCACACGCTGGCCCGTCACGGTGCCGAGCGCCTGTGGAAGCAGATCAGCTCGAGCGACATCAAGTCCGGCGAATACGTCAACGCACTCGGTGCGCTGACCGGCAACCAGGCCGTCGAACAGGTCAAGGCCGGTCTCAACGCCATCTACCTCTCCGGTTGGCAGGTCGCCGCCGACGCGAACGCAGCCGGCCAGACCTACCCGGATCAGTCGATCTACCCGGCCAACTCGGTTCCGCAGGTGGTTCGCCGCATCAACAATGCGCTCATGCGTGCCGACCAGATCGAGACCTCGGAAGGCAACAAGCAGGTCGATGACTGGTTCGCTCCGATCGTCGCCGACGCGGAAGCAGGCTTCGGCGGTTCGATCAACGTCTACGAGCTCATGCGTTCGATGATCAATGCCGGCGCGGCCGGTGTGCACTTCGAAGATCAGCTCGGTTCTGAGAAGAAGTGCGGCCACCTCGGCGGCAAGGTCCTCGTTCCGACCTCGCAGCACATCCGCACGCTGAACGCGGCGCGTCTGGCTGCCGACGTGGAGAACGTGCCCAGCCTCGTCATCGCCCGCACCGACGCCGAGGCGGCCACGCTCATGACCTCGGACATCGACGAGCGCGATCAGCAGTTCGTCACCGGTGAGCGCACCTCCGAGGGCTTCTACAAGATCCGCAACGGCATCGAAGCAGGCATCGCCCGCGGTCTGTCCTACGCTCCCTACGCGGATCTGCTGTGGATGGAGACCTCCACCCCGGACCTCGCCGCCGCGAAGGAATTCGCGGATGCGATCCACGCGGAGTACCCGGACCAGATGCTGGCCTACAACTGCTCGCCGTCGTTCAACTGGAAGAAGCACCTCGACGATGCGACCATCGCGAAGTTCCAGCGCGAGCTCGGAGCCATGGGCTACAAGTTCCAGTTCATCACCCTGGCCGGCTTCCACGCCCTGAACTACTCGATGTTCGATCTGGCCCACGGCTACGCCCGCGAGCAGATGAAGGCCTACGTCGAGCTGCAGGAGCGCGAGTTCGCCGCCGAGGATCGCGGCTACACCGCAACCCGCCACCAGCGCGAGGTCGGCACCGGCTACTTCGACCTGGTCTCGACCGCGCTCAACCCGGAGTCCTCGACGACGGCTCTGGCCGGTTCGACCGAGACCGCTCAGTTCAGCTGAGTCCGACCGGCTCTTCGGAGCCCCGCCCGCCCGGGCTTCGCGGCCCGGGTGCGGCACCGGCCATCGGCCGCTTGGAACCCGGCGCGGATCGGCAATGTTTTCACGGGGTTTGCATTGTCGGTCCGCGCCGTCACACCCACCGATGGCAGCGACCATTTACTTCACGGCACGAACCCCCACAGCACCACACAAGCACCGCATCACTTCCACTGCAATGACACCTTCCGGCAGCACTGACACTCCGGCAGCACACTACGACGGGTGAGGAGAAGCCCATGTCTTACATCAAGATCAACGCGCCGCTCGAAACCGGCTTCGGCACCGTCCTCTCGGAGCCCGCTCTGACGTTCATCGCCACACTCCACGACGAGTTCGCCGGCACCATCGCCGATCTGCTGCGGGCACGCCGCAATCGCCAGGCCGAGATGAACGGCGGAACCCTCCCGCGCTTCAAGCCGGAGACCGCCCGCATCCGCGCCGACCGGTCCTGGACCGTCGCCGGCTCGGCAGGAGCTCCCGGACTCGAAGATCGCCGCGTCGAACTCACCGGCCCGGTCACCGAGACCGAAGTCGTGGCCGCGCTGAACTCGCAGGCGAAGGTGTGGCTGGCCGACCTCGAAGACGCCACGAGCCCCACCTGGGCCAACATCATCGGCGGTCAGCTCAACCTCTACCGCGCCATCCGTGCACAGCTGCCCGGAGTGAAGAACCCGAACCAGCAGCCGACGATCGGGCTGCGTCCCCGCGGCTGGCACCTGCCGGAGAAGCACCTGCTCTACGTCGACGACAGCGGCAGCGAATTCGCCGCCTCCGGTGCACTGGTCGACTTCGGTCTGTACTTCTTCCACAACGCCCGCCACCTCATCGACGCCGGCTCCGGCCCGTACTTCTACCTGCCGAAGCTCGAGTCCTCGCAGGAAGCACGTCTGTGGAACAAGATCTTCGTCCGTGCGCAGAACATGCTCGGCATCGAGCAGGGCACCATCCGCGCCACCGCTCACATCGAAACGATCACCGCGGTGTTCCAGATGGAAGAGATCCTCTTCGAACTGCGTGAGCACTGCGCCGGTCTCGAGGCGGCCGGCTGGGACTACCTGTTCTCCGTGGTGAAGAACCTGCGCAACGCCACCGACTACGTGCTGCCCGACCGGGAGCGCCTGACGATGGACCTGCCGCTGATGAAGGCGTTCACCGATCGTCTGGTGGCGACCTGCCACCGTCGTGGTGCGCACGCCATCGGCACGATGTCGAACCTCATGTCCGACCATCCGGACGAAGCGTTCGTCGCTGCCGAGTTCGAACGCATGCGTGAGGACAAGGCTCGTGAGGCCTGGCAGGGCTTCGACGGCACCTGGGTCGCCGACCCGGCTCTCGTGCCGGCCGCTCTGGCCGTGTTCGACGCGGCTCTGGGCTCGAAGCCGCACCAGCTGGAGAACATGCGACCCGATGTGCAGGTGACCAGTGAGAACATCCTCGACGTCACCGGTCTCGAGCCGATCGTGACCGAAGAGGGCGTGCGGGTGAACATCCGTGTGGCCATCGGGTACATGAACGAATGGCTCGGCGGCAACGGTCACGTGGCGTTGGAGAACCAGCTCGAGGATGTCTCGACCGCGGAGATCTGCCGCTCGCAGATCTGGCAGTGGATCCACCATGAGGTGACTCTCGACAATGGGCAGAAGCTGACCCGTCACCTGGCTGAGCGCTACCTCGGCGAGGAGCTGGCGGCGATGGATCGTCGTCCCGATGATCACCTCGACGAGGCAGTGGAGATCTTCCGCACGACGGCCCTCGACGAGCCCTTCGCGGAGTTCCTCACGATGCCGGCCTACACCGAGCACCTGGTCGACCGGGTGTCGAAGAAGGCCGCGACCGAGGCCTCCGTAGCCTGACCAATTACTACCCGACGGCGGCCCAGCAACCTTGCGCAAGGTTGCTGGGCCGCCGTCACGTAGTTCTGGGAGGGATAGGTGGGGGCGTCAGGACCAGTCGTCCATGCCCTCGGGCGGCCACGGCTCGCCGTCGGCCTCGGCGTTGAGCTGATAGGCGATCGCTCCGTCGATGGACTCGCGGATGATGTCGGCGTGACCGACATGCCGGGCCACCTCGGTGTTGAGATGCAGGAGGATCCAGCGCACGGACATGACGAAGTCCTGCGGCATCCACGGATTCGGCGGGGTCGCGCTCACTGCCCCGAGATCGACACCCGTGTCGATGACGGTCTGCCGGACCTCGTCGATGCCGGCGATGACGCGCTCGAAGATCTCCACCACCTCGGCGATGTCGAGATCGGGGACGGCGGAACTGTCGAACATCCCCGCGAGGCCGAGCTCGGCATTGATCGCAGGAAACTCCTCGAAGGGCACCACACGCTCGGGGTTCTCGACCTGCTTGAGCCAACCGTTGATCACCTGAGCGACATGGGCGATGAGGCCTTTGATGCTGGCAGAACTGGCCGTCGGGGTGCTGACTGACTGCTCATCGGTGAGGCCGCGAGCGGTGAGTTTGAGCTGCGAGCACTGCTGGGTGAGGAAGCTGAAGGCTGCATCGGTCTCGTCGGTGACGCTGGGTGCGAAGAAAGCCATGATCTCTCCTGATCGTCCGTGTTCGATCCGGTGTTCCGGTTCGTGTTTTCGAGTATTGACCTCCATGAGGACATATAGTGTCCGCATTAAGCGGTGTCATCGAAAAGGCCGCGGCGTCGAGGTGATCACCGCACCGAACCGAGTGAACAGCCGAGCACCGTACCGAAGGGGAGTCGCCATGCGATCAGAGACGAGGCTGCTGTCGCTGCTGGGGATGTTCGCGTCGAATCGGACGTATTCGGCGCAGGAGCTCGCTGGTCATTTCGAGTGCACACCGCGGACCATCAGGCGCGACATCGCCGAGCTGCGCGAGCTCGGCTACGTCATCAGATCCGTGCCTGGAACCGCCGGCGGCTACCGTGCCGAGTCCCGAACGATGCTCCCGCCTCTGCAGCTTGAGGCAGGGGAGGCATTGGCCACGGCCGTCGGGCTCACCCTGCTGCGCGGCGCGGGGCTGGACACCGCGAATGCCGAGTCCGCGACCGAGAAGCTGCGCGGCATGCTCCCTCCGGAGGCGCGCACGGCCGTCGATGAGATCAGCACCGCGGTCTCCGTTCCCGAAGGACACGTCCCAGGAGTCGACCTCGACGCGGTCATCACCCTCGCCGCGGCCATCACCGCCCGCACGGTCGCGACCTTCGACTACCGGAAGCGCCCGCCGTCATGGGGAGAGACCACCGCGACCAGCGAAACGGACACACCCGACCCGAAGGATCAAGCCCATGGCGCGAAGGGGCAGGCCCGTCGCGTCGAGCCCGCGCAACTGGTCGTCCTCGGCGGTCACTGGTACCTCTACGCCTGGGACCTTGAGCGGAGCGATTGGCGCGTCTTCCGCCTCGATCGGATGGGCGGCGTCCACGCGACGACCCTCGTGTTCTCCCCCAGGGACCATCCCGACGCCGAGGCAGCCGTGAGTTCCGCAGTCACCTCGGCCGCGTACCGGCACACAGTGGTTCTGCGGACCGATGCGGGTGTCGGGGAAGCGAGACGGTGGTTCCCGAGCCGAGCGGCGACGATCACCGAGGCTGCCGACGGTGTCCGTGTCACCTTCGGTGTCGAGGACCTGAGATGGGCGGCGGTGATGGTCGCGATGACTCCCGCACCTTTCGACATCATCGAACCGGACGGGCTGTTAGCCGAATTGACGGCGCTGGCCGACCGGGCGCAGTCCATCGGTCAGACGGGGAAGTCGCCGCTGGGCGCGGGCGAGTGAACCGCACCGGTCGGGCTCGGAGCCTCAGGCAGAACGCGGCTGCCGCGAGAGCAGCGACTCGGTCGTTGTCACCTCGGCGAAGCCGCCGCCGGAGAGATTGACCGCAGTGGCCTCGATGAGCTGCTCCGCGCTCAGCGAGGGCGAGTTCGGTGTGGTGCCAGTCGCGCTGAGCGGAAAGGTCGTCGTCGCGTCGAGGGCGACCGTCACCGTGAACCCGAGGTTTCCGCCCATCCGGGCTGTGGTCTCGACGCACATGTTCGTCTGAATTCCGGCCAGGACGATCGCATCGATGCCGCGTTCGCGCAGCCACTCGGCCAGATCCGGAGTGCCGAGGAACGATGAGTTGACGGTCTTCGTCACCAGCAGATCGGGGACGGCGGCAGCGATCTCGGGGAAGAAGTCGTTTCCGGATTGGCCGACGCGCAAGGGCGAGTGGGGGTGCGTGCTGTCATGGCGGACGAGCACGATCGGCAGCCCTTGCGCGGTGAAGTCGGCGATGAGTGCGGCCACGTTCGTCCGGCAGCCTTCGAGATCGAGAGGGACTCCCCAGCTGGGATCGAGGAATCCCTGTTCCATGTCGATGACGATGAGCGCCGTGGTCGGGTGGGGGTTCTCTGAGGTGTTCGTAGTCATGGTTGCATTCAAGTCGTTCGCCGCGAGGAAGTCGGCGGCACGAGTGACACCATTCGATAGGATTGTGCCATGGATTCTGCCATGGGCTCGGACCGGGGGACGGGAAGACAGGGACTGCGCGTCGACATCCTCGTGTTTGAGCAGGCGCGGATGTACGACCTCGCGACCGCCCTCGAGGTATTCTCCGACCGCAGCGATCGAGGACTGCCGCGCCATGATGTGCGCCTGGTAGGAGCGCAGCCACGGGCGTCCTGCGACTCGGGAGCAACAGTCGAACTCACCGGGTTTGCCGATGTCCCGGATCTCCTCATCGTTCCCGGGTCGGACAGACGATTGGGTCGCCTCGATGAGGAAGAGATCGCATGGATCCGGCGTGCTCACGAAGGCGGAGCGACTGTCGCGGGGCTGTGCACGGGCGCGTTTGCGCTCGCCGAAGCGGGACTGCTCGATGGTCGACGAGCCACGACGCACTGGAGATTCGCCTCGGCGCTGGGTGAACGGTTCCCCATGGTCGACGTCACCGCTGACGAGATCTTCGTCGGCGGTGACGGGGTCTGGACCTCGGCCGGGGTCAGTGCCGGGGCGGACCTGCTGATTCACCTCCTCGAGTCGATCCTCGGGGCGACGGTCGCCGGTGTCGTCGCACGGTCGATGGTGATTCCGCTGCGCCGGTCGGGCAACCAAGCACAGTTCATCGATCACGAGGTTGAGAACAGCGCGGCCGAGGACTTCCGCTTGCTCGAAGACCGCGTGAGGTCGAAGCCCTTTGAGGACTGGTCGGTGGCGCGGTTCGCCACGGAACTCGGACTCTCGAAGCGCACCTGCTATCGGACGTTCGCGTCGCTGCTGGGCACCAGCCCGCACGATTGGCTGATCAGTCTGCGGCTCGACGTGGCCAGACTGCTGCTCGAGTCCACCTCGGCGCCGATCGAGATCGTCGCGGCTGATTCGGGTATGGGTACACAGGACAATCTGCGCAAGCACTTCGTCTCTCGGTTCGGGCTCAGTCCGCGAGACTATCGCGCACGCTTCGCACCGGCAGTCTGACTCCGCACCCAACCCCACTCCCTTCCGTACTACCCGACGGCGGCCCAGCAACCTCGCGCAAGGTTGCTGGGCCGCCGTCGGGATCCTTCTATGTCTGTCAAGCGGCTTGGCCGATCGAGTTCGTGGCCTCGAGAATGCGATACACAGAACGGGCCAAGTGACGCTTCATGCACCGGATGGTCTCCTTCTTCGTCTTCCCCTCGCCAAGCCGTTTAGCCATGTATGCCTGGGACCTCTTCTGGTGAGAAAGCCGCGTGATGGCCACCATGTACAACGCAGAATTCAACCGACGATCACCACTGCGATTAAGCCGGAACCTCACCACATTCCCCGACGACGCCGGTATCGGGCTGACCCCCGCCAGCTTCGCAAACGCAGCCTCTGAACGCACCCGCCCAGGATGCGACCACGCCAGGTAGAACACAGCCGCGGTGATCGGACCAAACCCCGGCTCAGCCAGCAACACCGCAGCCGGGCTGTCCTTGACCAAAGCTTCGATCCGGGTGGCGTAGTCCTTGATATCGGCATCGACTTCGACGACGCGTTTGGCTAACCGAATCGCTTCCCGACGAGCCTCGGTAAGTGCCACAGACTCGTTCCTGATCCGCCACTTCGCAACCGCGTGGATCTTGACGACCGACAGTTTCCGACGCGCATCCATACCGAGGTCATGAGTACGCAACAGCGCGGTGAGCGCATTGACAGTCCGGGTCTTCTCCCGGGTCATGGACTCCCGCGCCTTGACCAGGATCTGCAGTCCCTGACGCGGCCCATCAGCCTGCCGGGGGAACCGCAGCCGCGACTCATCCATCGACAGGACCGTGCCAGCGATCCGTCGGGCATCGATCCGGTCATCCTTGCCCGTGGCATGCCGGTCACGAGCATTCATGCTGGCGGCCTCGGCGACTGTGTACCCGTTGTCGGCAACATGGTCGGCAAGGATCGCCCCGTAAGTGCCGATACCCTCGATCACCCACAGGGTGTCGAGGTCCCCGCCGGTACGGCGACCGGCCCACAGCAGCGCCCGTTTCAGGCCAGCTTTCGTGGTCGGGAATGCAGCAGTGTCGACGTGCTCACCAGTGTTGGTGAGGACACTGTAGACGTGGTTCTTCGCGTGGGTGTCGACGCCAACGACAAACGCGTATAAATGCGAGATGATAGTCATGACGGTTCGTGATTCTCCTGTGTCAGAACGGATGAGGTCCGACCGTCGAACGGTCGGCTCCGGTCCGGGAGATAGTCACGTCGAAACACTACTGTGATGAGTCACGTTCGGTCAGGAACGGACAACCTTCTGATCAAGTTATCGATGTGGGCCGAGCCGGTGCCGACCGCCCACCGATCATCAGACAGATCCCGACGAGGACATCGTTCGAGTCAGTAGTTCTGCGGGTCATGATGATCGATGGGACGGTCAGTTCCTACTCTGCCAGCCAGTCCCAGACCAGCCACTATCAATACTCACAGTAGTTCTGGGAGGGACGAGTGAGGGCGTCAGTGACGATGAATCTGACCTTGCGATGGTCCCGAAGTGAACGAATCATCGGAGAGTCCATATACTGGGGGCCATGACGATTCTCATTGGCTACCTACCTGCTCCCGAGGGTGAGGCTGCTCTGCGTGCGGGTTTCGCGGAAGCCAAGCTGCGGTCGAGCACTGCCGTCGTGATCAACTCGCAGCGACGAGGTGCCAGCGGGACGCCGACGGAGATCGGTGAGGACGAGATCAAACGGATCGTCGACCTCGGCAGGGAATCCGATATCGACGTCGAGGTGCTCCAGCCCGATCACGAAGACGATCTGCCGGGCACGCTCAACGACCTCGCCGTCGAACACGAAGCGCAGCTCATCGTCATCGGACTGCGCAAGCGCTCGGCCATCGGCAAGTTCATCCTCGGCTCCCAAGCGCAGCGCATCCTCCTCGAAGCCGAGGTCCCGGTCCTCACCGCGAAGGCTTGAGCGCACTTCGCCGAGGCGGCGCCGTAAGCGTCGAATCGACCATCCGCGTCGCCGAGGTGCAGATCCGCTCTCGCCGAGGCGGAGCTTCGTCCGCGCTACCGGCGCGGTTCCAGCCCCCACCCCCAGGCGATCAGCTCGGCCAATGACACGCCTTCGGCGTCGCTGAGATCCGTGATCTGAGTCCGGCACGAATACCCGTCGGCGAGCACCACTTCCAGCCGTGAGTCGTCCGTCCCCGCCTTGCCGCGCTTTCGCAGCGCCGGCAACAGGGCCACCTCGGCGACGGCGACCGAGGTCTCGTAATGCCCTTCCTCGACGCCGAAGTTCCCGGCCAGGCCACAGCAGCCGCCGATGAACTCGGTGCTGGCGCCGGTCCGGGCCATCAGCTCTCTGTCGGCAGCGGTGCCGAAGATCGCCGACTGATGGCAGTGCGGCTGAACGAGTGCGTCGACCCCGGACAGATCCGGCAGTTCGGCACCGATGCTCAGCAGATACTCGGCAAGGGTCTGCACGCGCGCAGCCACCCGACGCGAGGCGTCATCGGCGAGCAGCTTGGCCGAATCGTCCTTGAGCGTGGCCAGACAGGAGGGTTCGACGCCGACGATCGGGACATCACCGGTGGCGTCGAGGGCGGTGATCGTCTCCGCGAGATTCGCCTTTGCCGCATCGAGCTGCCCGGTCGAGATGAGCGGCAGGCCGCAGCACACGGTCTGATCGATCACCCGCACTGTGACGCCGGCGTGCTCGAGCACGGCCACGGCCGCGGCGAGGATGCGCGGAGCGAAATGGTTCGACCAGGAATCAGCGAACAGGATCACCTCGGCGCTCGGCCGCGGCACCAACCGCAACTCGTCCGACTGCGCACCCGATGTCTGCGCACCCGATGACTTGGCCCCCGATGTCTGGGCCTTCGCGCTGGGCGCGGCGTCCGCGCCCGAACGCGGCCCCGCCTCGGCGGTGGATGTCCACCATCTGCGGAACGTCGTGGCCGCGAACTGCGGAATCGACCGGCGCACATCGATGCCGGAGATCCGTTTCGCCACGGTCGACAGTCCCGGCAGGCCCGACACCCGATTGAGCACCGGTGCCACCGGTGTGACCAGGCGCGCGAGCTGCGGGAGGAACCCGAGCGAATAATGCTTCATCGGCCGCAGCTTGCCCTTGTAGGACTGGTAGAGGACCTCGGCCTTATACGTGGACATGTCCGTTCCGGTGGGGCACTCGGTCCCGCAGGCCTTGCACGACAGGCACAGGTCAAGAGCTTCGTGCACCTCAGGCGAGTCCCATTTCGGTTCGAGCAGATCGCCCGAGACCATCTCCTGCAACACCCGAGCGCGTCCCCGGGTCGAATGCCGTTCATCGCGTGTGGCCTGGTAGGACGGGCACATGATGTCGCCGGCGGCCGCCGAATCCGCGCGGCATTTGCCGACGCCGGTGCACCGATGCACCGCCGAGGCGAAGCCCGCGGACTCACCCTCATAGGCCATCGCCAACTGTCCCGGAAGCTCCTGCCGCAACGGCAGCTGCGTCAGTCGGAGCGACTCATTGAGCGCATCCGGGTCGACGATGACACCGGGGTTGAGCAGATGCTGCGGATCGAAGAGCTTCTTGACCTGGGCGAACAGATCGATCGCCGCCGGTGTGTACATGAGGCTCAGCAGCTCCGAACGTGCCCGACCGTCACCGTGCTCACCGGAGACCGAACCGCCGTAGCGGGCGACGAGCTTCGTCGCCGCGACCATGAAGTCGCGCATCACCTGCGGTCCGGTCGGGTCCTCGAGCGGGAAGTCGACCCGCATGTGCAGGCAGCCGTCACCGAAGTGACCATAGGGGATCCCCCAGAGGCCGTGTTCGTCGAGCAGAGCCATGAGATCGTGCAGATAATCGCCGAGGTGGTCGACCGGGACCGCTGAATCCTCCCACCCGGCGTGGGCGTCGCGACCATCGGGGGTGCGCGAGACCAGACCGGCGCCGTCGGCGCGGATCGCCCACACCGCGGCGGCGGCCGCGGCGTCGAGGACCGAGGAGTCCAGGGCCTGCGATTCGGCGATGAGGCGCTGGGTCTCCTGCTCGATTTCGGCTTCGTCCTCACCGGTGAGTTCGACGACGAGCCAGCCCGCGCCCTCGGGCAGCGTGGGGACCGCCTCGGCGCCCTTGGTGTCGATGACTCGGTTGAGCATGCGTGAGTCGAGGCCTTCGCACGCGGCTACGGGGAAGTCCTTGAGCAGCGGCGCATCATGGGCGGCCGCGACCATGTCCTCGTAGCCGAGCACCACTGCTGAGGTGAAGCTCGGGTCTTTGACCAGGCGTATCTTCGCGGCGAGGATGACACCCCAGGTGCCTTCCGTGCCGGCGAAGGCACGGCGGAGGTCGAAGCCGTTCTCCGGGAGGAGCGACTCGAGCCCGTAGCCGGAGACCTGTCTGGAGAAGGTGCCGAAGTTCGTGCGGATGGTGCCGAGGTTCTCGGCGACGAGTTCGTGCAGACGCGGGAAGGTCGCGGAGGCGTCCGCGTCGTCGAGGGTGACGACGGTGCCGTCGATGAGCATGACCTTGAGCGCGAGGATGTTGTCGCCGGTGCGTCCGTAGCCCAGGGCGCGGGGGCCGCAGGCGTTGTTGCCGATCATTCCGCCGATGGTGCAGCGGGTGTGCGTCGACGGATCGGGACCGAAGCGCAGACCGTGCGGTTTGGCCTTCTCCTGCAGGTGGGCGTGGATGCAGCCGGCTTCAACCCAGGCCGACTGTGCGTCGGGGTCGAGGTCGAGGACGGTATTCATATGGAGCGAGAAGTCGAGGACGATGCCGCGGCCGATGGCATTGCCGGCGATCGAGGTGCCGGCTCCGCGGCTGGTGATCGGCACGCCGAGGCGGCGGGCGATCGTGAGGACGCCACGCACCTCCTCTTCGTCGTGGGGAAAGACGATGGCGGCGGGCACAAGCCTGAAGAGCGAGGCATCGGAGGAGTAGGCGGCACGGTCCGTGTCGTCGATGCTGAAGTCGCGGATGCCGACTGCGCGGAACTCGGTCGCGAGGGTGGCGGGAAGCGTTGTCGTGGACTCGTCTTCGTCGACGGTCGCCCGATTCGCTCCGGTGGGATGGGCCATAGTCGTCATGTTCGCATTGTGCCACTTGGGTTGCCGGAACATCGAGACCCTTTCACTCTCGAGATCCTCCGCCCACACCTGCAGGGTCGTCAGGGTCATCGGGCAACACCGGAACCGTTATCGTTTCGTTATCAGACAAGCTCAGAACGACGGCTTTGTGGAGTTTGAGTTCCTATATCCGGGAATTCTTGGTGTATTGACATATTCGTGGTATCTAATGGGACTACACCAATTCGTGGCAAGGGGCCACTACATGAATGCAAGGGAAGAAGCCATGTCTCGTCGAGCTCGTGAATTGACAGTAGATCAGGCCGCATTAGTCGGGGCGGTCAGAAAGGTCGCTCGGCAGCGATCGAAAATCAACACCGACTATGTGATGGCGATTCTTCGGGCGCGCGAAGAGGGCGCGACTTTCGGGGCGATCGCCGAGGCGGCCGGCACCTCCTCGCAGGCGGTGCAGGAGATCGTGCGTCGGCACGGACCGGTCAAGCGCAGCGAACCGAAATCGGAGGTCGCAGACCCCGTCTGAGCCCGGAATCAAGGGGTCGAGGCAAGAAGCATCGACTCCCCGGACCTTCATTCTTCCCGCGCTCGAACAGGGGCGGTGATCCATCGGCGAGATGGGGTCACCGCCCTTGTGTATTGCATGGGCGGTACCTGACCGTTGTATGGCCGATTCTCGGAGCCGTTCGGCGACAGGAATTTTCATTGTGCTGACAATGGGGCAGGTGGTGTGTAATGACGGGAACCGGCAGTTCGGCCCATATGGATAATCATGTTTTGATTCGCTCGATCTGTCGATGCGAAACTGAAGTTCCCCGCGACCGACACCGGCAGCTGCGGGCGGGTTCGTGGGCAGGTCAATTGGTGAGCTCCCACGGCATGATGCGGCTATCAGCGGCTTAGATACAAGAACGACATACTCGCCGCAGTATTGCAGTCTTGTTACAGGCGGACCGGTTGTTCACGCCCCGATAGCGGGCGTTCGGCTGCACCGCGGGTCCGGGGCGTTCGGCGTGCGGCCGACCGGACTCCGGACCCGCAGGCGTGGTGAGAGGCGTCTTGTCTAGAGTGGCGATATGAACTCCGAGCCCGAATCACTGCCCGCTGAGATCGTCGACCTTCCCCTCATTCGCATCGCGTCCGACCTGTCTGTCATGGCCTGGGAGCAGATGCTCGCCTGGAGGTCACTGCTCGGAGCGAGCCTCGATGCGCGGGTCGTCGACACGAAGACCTCGCCGAACGACCTCGTCACCAAGGCCGATGCGCAGATCGAGGCACTCGTCCGCGGGTACCTCTCGCGGGTCAGGCCCCACGATCTCATGGTCGGCGAGGAGGGGGCGGACGCACTCGACCCGGTCGAATTCTTCTCGGCCGATATCCTTCGCCGGCTCCATGCCTACGATGCCGAGGCGCGGCTGCTCGCCGACCTCAGCGACGACGGCCCGGCGCTGGAGTGGCATGTCGACCCCATCGACGGAACCGTGAATTATGTCCGGAACATCGAACACCATGCTTTCTCTGTCGGTGTCTGCGAGAAGCCGGACACCGATCCCGGTCTCGGTCTCGGCGGCTGGCGCATCGGGCTCGTTGCCTCACCGGGGCTGGGTGCCACTTGGCTGGCGGCCGAGGGCCTCGGCGCCTACCGGGTCGAGGGTCGACTGGCCGACTACGGAACGGCCGCCTCGGCGAATATTCCCGCCCGCCGGCTGCGGGGTACGCCGAGCGGGCTGTCCGGACGGCTGCTCGCCACCGGGTTCGCCTACACCGGGAACAATCGCGGCCCACAGCTGGCCAAACTCGAGAACCTTATGAGCGGTTACGACGATCTCCGGCGCTGCGGCGCGGCCTCCATCGACCTGTGCATGGTCGCCGAAGGCCGCGTCAACGGCTACGCCGAACGGGGCCTGGGCATCTACGACTACGCCGGCGGTGCGGTCATCGTCGAAGAGGCAGGACTCAAGGTCAGCCGCGGGGGAGCAGGCGGTCCGACCGCCGCAGCCGACGCCCAGGCCGAGGTCGATCGGCTCGTCGCCGCCATCTGAACCGACCTCGCCCCGCCCGCGCCGGCCGAGCCGCGCTGGGCTCTCTGCGCCGCAAACCGCTCATCAGGTGTGATGCAGATAACGTCATATTTCTTTGACTTTATTTTCAAAGCATAGGCTAAGCTTACTTTCAGTGTGTGCACACGTTTCTCTGATTCGTTCATCCCAGGAAGTAGGACCCCATGGTTTCGACTCGCCTTCAACTGAGCGCCCTGGCAGGCGTTGTCGCTCTTGCTCTGGCCGGCTGCGGCTCCTCTGATTCCGATTCGGCACAGGCCGACGGCGCTGACACCACGATCGAGGTCGAAGACAACAACGGCAAACAGACCGTTGACTCCCCGCCGGAGTCCGTCGTCGCCACCGACAACCGCACGTTCCAAACTCTCAGCGACTGGGGCGTCGAACTCAGCGGCGGAGCCGTGTCCCTCATGAGCGACGACCTCGACTACACGAAGGACGAGTCGATCCTCGACCTCGGCAACCACCGCGAACCCGACCTCGAGAAGGTCGTCGAAGCCAAGCCCGACCTCATCATCAACGGCCAGCGCTTCGCCCAGTTCCACGACGATCTGGCCAAGCTCGCCCCTGAGGCGGTCGTGCTCGAACTCGATCCCCGCGACGACGAGGACTTCGACGACGAGCTGCGCCGTCAGACCACGGTGCTCGGCGAGATCTTCGGCAAGCAGGACGAAGCGAAGAAGCTCGTCGATGATTTCGACGCTTCCATCGACCGCGCCAAGTCCGCCTATGACGGTGATGACAAGGCCATGGGGCTGATCACCTCGGCCGGTGACATCGGCTATGCCGCTCCCTCGGTCGGACGCACCGTCGGGCCCGTGTTCGACATCCTCGACCTCGCCCCGGCCCTCGAGGTCGAGGACGGCACCGAGGACCATCAGGGCGACGATGTCTCCGTCGAAGCGATCGCGAAGTCGAACCCCGACCTCATGATCGTCCTCGACCGTGATGCCTCCTTCGCGCCGGAGAAGCGCGATGAGGGCTCGGCCCCGGCCGCCGAGGTGCTCGAGGACTCCGAGGCGCTCAAGGACGTCCCCGCGATCAAGGACGAGAAGATCGTGTACTTCCCCGAGGACACCTACCTCAACGAGAGCATTCAGACCTACACGGAGTTCTTCAACGACTTCGCTGAGAAGCTCGAAGACCAGAAGTGATGACCATCGCCGAGGCGGCCCGACGTCGGAAGGACTCCCGAGGCAACCGGCCGGATGAGTCTCCACGTGGGGCCGCCTCGGCGAAGGGACCCCTCTTCGGATGGCCGCTGCTGCTGGGCGTCCTCGGGGTCGCCCTCCTGCTCGCGGTCTCGCTGTTCACCGGTGTCTACGACATCTTCGGCGGTGACGGCGGTGCTCAGATGTTCCAGATCACGCGGATTCCGCGCACCATCGCCCTCGTCCTGGCCGGAGCGGCCATGGCGATGTGCGGGCTGGTCATGCAGCTGCTCACCCAGAACCGCTTCGTCGAACCGACGACGACCGGCACCACCGAATGGGCGGGCCTCGGGCTCATGCTCACCGTCATCGTCTACCCCGATGCCTCGATCGTCGCGCGGATGGTCGGAGCGATCATCGCCGCCTTCGTCGGCACCCTCGTGTTCTTCCTCTTCCTCCGGCGAGTGTCACTGAAATCCTCGCTCATCGTGCCCATCGTCGGCATCATGCTCGGCGCCGTCGTCGGTGCCGTGTCGACCTTCGTCGCCGTTCAGACCGATATGCTGCAGAGCCTGGGCATCTGGTTCGCAGGCAGCTTCACCTCGATTCTGCGCGGCCAGTACGAGACCCTGTGGATCGTCGCGGCCGTCGTCGTCGCGATCTTCATCCTCGCCGACCGCTTCACCGTGGCCGGCCTGGGCAAGGAGATCGCCACGAACGTCGGCCTCAACTACAACCAGATCCTGCTGCTGGGCACCGTCTTCGTCGCCGTCGCCACAGGCGTGGTCACCGTCGTCGTCGGCAACCTGCCGTTCCTCGGACTCATCGTGCCCAACATCGTCTCACTCGTCCGCGGCGACGACCTGCGCTCGAATCTGCCGTGGGTGTGCCTGCTGGGCATCGCCATCGTCACTGTCTGCGACCTCATCGGTCGGATCATCGTCATGCCCTTCGAAGTCCCCGTCTCCCTCATCCTCGGCGTCGTCGGCGCTGCCGTGTTCGTCGCCCTGCTGCTGCGTCAGCGGAAGGTCGGGTGAGTGCCGTGCGCGCAAAGGACGAAATCCCCGCAGACCCCATGACGAACACCGACGCCGAGGCGGCCGGCCGGGCCGCTGCGGACGTGCGGGACGGTGAGCCGCCACGGCGAGGTTCCGCCGCTGCTCAGGGTGCCGCTGCTCAGCGTGCGTCCGGACCGCTGCCGACGGCCAGGTCGGTGCGCCGATATTGGACGATGATTATCGTCCTCGCGCTCGCCGCGGCGGGTATCGCCGGCGGCATCCTGGCGTGGGACAATCCCATGCCCATCAGCGACCCCGGATTCTGGCTGATCGCGAAGCTGCGGCTGACGAACCTCGTCGTCATCGTCATGGTGGCACTGTGCCAGTCCTTCGCGACGGTCGCCTTCCAAACGGTGACGAACAACCGGATCATCACGCCGTCGATCATGGGATTCGAGTCCCTGTACGTGGCGATTCAGACCTCGGCGATGTACTTCTTCGGGGTCACCGCGATCGTCGAACTCAAGGGGCTCGTCCCCTTCGTCGTCCAACTGGCGCTCATGGTCGGGTTGTCGCTGGCACTCTACGGGTGGCTGCTGTCCGGTCGGCACTCGTCGGTGGCGCTCATGCTGCTCATCGGCGTCGTCATCGGCGGGGGACTGGGCTCGGTCGCGACATTCATGCAGCGGACGCTGACGCCGAGCGAATTCGACATCCTCTCCGCACGGCTCTTCGGATCGATCTCGAACTCGGATTCGAGCTACCTGCCGGTGTCGATCCCACTGTGCGTGCTCGCGTGCCTCGGCCTCTATCTCAGCTCGTCGCGGTTGAACGTGCTCGCGTTGGGCCGGGATATGACGAGCAACCTGGGGCTGAACTTCAAGGGCGAACTGCTCAAAGTGCTCTTCTTCGTGTCCATCCTCATGGCGGTGTCCGTGTCGATGATCGGCCCGATGGTCTTCCTCGGATTCCTCGTCGCGTTGCTCGCCTACCAGTTCGCCGACACCTATGACCACAAGCGGCTCTTCCCGATGGCGGCCCTCATCGGGTTCGTCGTCTTGGGTGGAGCGTATTTCGTCATGAAGAACATCTTCTACGCCGAGGGGGTCGTGTCGGTCATCATCGAGATCGTCGGCGGCGGCGCCTTCCTGCTTGTCATCCTGCGGAAGGGGCGCCTGTGATCACGCTGGACTCGGTCCGCAAATCCTACAGCGACGAGGTCTCGATCGGGCCCGTCGACCTGCAGATCCCGGCCGGAGGAGTCACCGCTCTGGTCGGCCCGAACGGTGCCGGAAAGTCGACGTTGCTGACGATGATCGGCCGGCTGCTGGGCTTGGACTCGGGGGCGATTTCGGTGGCCGGTTTCGACGTCAGTTCGACGAAGTCGAAGGATCTGGCGAAGATCGTATCCATCCTGCGCCAGGAGAACCACTTCATCACCCGTCTGACGATCAGGCAGCTCGTCGGGTTCGGGCGCTTCCCGCATTCGCAGGGGCGTCTGACAACCGCCGATGAGGAGATCATCTCCCAGGCCATCGACTTCCTCGAACTCGGTGAGCTGGAGAACCGGTTCATCGACGAACTCTCCGGCGGGCAGCGGCAACGCGCCTATGTGGCGATGGTGCTGGCCCAGGACACCGACTATGTGCTGCTCGACGAACCGCTGAACAACCTCGACATGAAACGGTCGGTGCAGATGATGCAGCACCTGCGCGCAGCCGCCGCCGAGATGGGCCGGACCATCGTCATCGTCCTCCACGACATCAACTTCGCCGGCCACTATGCCGACCACATCTGCGCGGTGAAGGACGGCGAGGTCGTCGAGTTCGGCACTCCCGAGAAGATGATGACCGCCGAGGTGCTGTCCAGGGTGTTCGACACCCCGGTCGAAGTCATCGACGGTCCGCGCGGGCCGCTGGCCGTTTACTACTGACACGTTCGGCTGGTCTGGCCGGTTAGCTGGCTGGTGGCTGGTGGCTGGTGGCTGGTGGTTGGGTGGGGCGATCCACAGCGGGGCGGAGTGTCACCCGGCGTCGGACGGCGACGGGACGGAACGTCACCCTGCAGCGGGCCGCACCGTCACCCAACGACGGACGGCGACGACGAGCGTGGTGACGAGGCCGATGATGAGGAGCCCGTCGGCGGCGATGTAGAACAGGTGCAGGGCCGATCCGCCGTCGTCGGTGCCGGCGAGCACGGCATTCGTGCGTTCATTGAGCAGGGGGCGGATGACGATGACCTTGATGATGAGGATGCCGATGAGACCGCTGGTCAGGGCTCGATAGACACGGTCGACACCGGTCTTCAGCATCGCCCACAGCAGGATCACCGCGATGACGAGCTCCACCCAGTTCATCGCCCCGAAGACCAGACGCCCGATGCCCAGCCCCAGCGGAATCGTGATCCCCGGGGCGGTGAACTTCAGCGGCGCCTCGATGAGCGAGATACCGATGATGAGCCCGAGCCACACCGCCGGCAGAAGGATGCGTGCTCCCGCCGCGAGCCGGGTGTCCTGAGTGCTGAAGAAGTTGGCCATGCCCAGCATTCTACTCCCGGTAGAAAGGCTGCTCGTGGGGGAGCTGAGGCGGCACTTAGACTGGTGCCCATGCGTCTGTTCTCCAACGCCGTTGTGCGCACCTTTGCGCCCGCCGCTCGCCCCGACAGTGCCGATCCCCACCCGGACGATGCCGCTCGCCCGGACGAATCCACTCACCCCGCGACCGCCGGCCACCCGGATAATGCCGCCCACTCCGACGATACCCGCCCATCCGTCGCACCCGATGCGATCCTCGTCGACGGTGAGACCATCGTCGCCGTCGGCACCCGGGCCGAACTCCTCGACATCGCCGCCGCGGAATCGTCGACGACGGCGGCGCTCGCCTCGGCGGGCGGGGTCGGAGCGACCACGGTCATCCCCGGCCTCGAAATCGACGAGATCGACTGCGGCGGGCAGGTCATCCTCCCGGGATTCGTCGACGGGCACATGCACTCGATCATGTACGCCGATTCTCTGACCGACCTCGATCTGTCCCAGACGAAATCCCTCGCCGAGGCGGTCACCGCCATCCGCGAACGAGCAGATTCCCTCCCCGTGGGCACTTGGGTTGTCGGCTCCGGCTGGGACCTCAACAAATGGGACGACCCGTCCTGCCCGGACCGGACGCTGCTCGACGCCGAGGTGCCCGACCATCCCGTGGCGATGTGGTCCCTCGACCTGCACACCCTGTGGGCCAACGCCCACGCCCTCGAGATCGCCGGCATCGACGCGTCGACCGAAGATCCCTCAGGCGGCAGCTTCGTCCGCGACGATGACGGGCAGCTCACCGGCCTCGTGCGCGAAGACGCCACCGACCTCGTCGCCCGCTTCATCCCCGAACTCAGCCGTGAGGAGCAGGTCGAACGCCTCGCCGTCACGCAGAAGCTGTTCCTGTCCCAGGGACTGACCGGCATCCACGACTTCGACGGCATCGCCTCGACGCTGGGATGGAACGACCTGCGCGAAGCCGACCGGCAGGACATGCGGGTCACGCTCTTCCTGCGCGGACCCGAAGTGCCGTGGGCGATCGAAACCGGCTGGCACACCGGCGACGGAGACGACTGGCTGCAGAGAGGCGGGCTCAAACTCTTCTCCGACGGCGCGCTCGGCTCCCACACCTCGCACATGTCCTCACCGTTTCCCGAAACCGACGGTGAGGCGGAGAACTTCGGCATCGCACAGATGACCGAGGACGAACTCTTCGACCAGGCCCGCATCGCCACCGAGGCGGGCATCTCCGTGGCCATCCACGCCATCGGCGACCAAGCCAACCACCACGTGCTCGAAGTCTTCGAACGTCTGCGCGAGATCACCGCGGCCGCCGAGGAACGCTTCGACCGGCCGTTCCGCCACCGTGTCGAACACGCCCAGTTCATCCAGCCGGGCGACGTCGCCCGCTTCGCCGAACTCGGAGTGCTCGCGTCCATGCAGCCCCGGCACTGCATCTCCGACCTGCACCTGCTCCACCTCATCGACGAATCCGCGCAGCTGGCCGCTTATGCTTGGCCGGATCTGCTCGCTGCGGGTGCCCAAGTGATCTTCGGCTCCGATGGGCCCGTTGAACCTGCCAACCCGTTCGCCGCGATCTACGCGGCGATGACCAGGGCGAACATCTCAGGGGACGCATCGACGAGCTTTCAGCCCGCGCGTCGGCTCAGCGCCGCCGAGGCCATCCGTCTGCACACGCAGGGGCCGGCTTTCGCCGCCGGTTTGGAATCGCGGCGCGGCTATCTGGCACCGGGCATGGACGCGGACTTCATCGTCGTCGACACGGATCCGTGCGCGGCCGACGGGCTCAACGCCGACTCCTGCCGGGCCGACGGGTTCAACGCCGACTCCTGTGCGGCCGAAGGGGTGAGCGCCGAGGCGGCTGTGCAGGGAACATCGACACGACCGGATCGGGCGGAGGTCGACGGAACCGACGGGCTCCTCGGCTACGATTCCGAAGAAGCGCTGTTCGCCCACGCCGAGGCGATCCGCGACACCCGTGTCGCGCTCACCGTCGTCGGCGGCGAGATCAAATACGAAGCCTGACCGCTGGCCCGGCCGCCCACGCCGAAACCGGCCCCGCCCGGCCGGGCCACTGATTCGGCCAGGCCCAAACCGGCCCCGGCCGCTGACCGTGAAGGATCCCCGCTCATGCCTCGTTCGTTTCTGGCTCAGGCTCTCAAGGTCGATGAGGCCACCCCGGATACCCGCAGCCGCGAAGTCGACTTCCTCCGCGCGGCCGCGATCACCGTCGTCGTCCTCGGGCATTGGACGATCATCGCCGTCAGCGTCGGCGGCGGCATCAACCCGCACGGTCTGCTCGATCAAGCCCGTTGGACGCACCCGCTGACCTGGGTGTTCCAAGTGATGCCGATCTTCTTCCTCGTCGGCGGCTACTCCAACGCTCTGTCGTGGCGCTCGGCGAGGCGGCGGAACATCGGGTATGCCGAATGGCTGCGAGCTCGCCTGCGCCGCCTCGGCCTGCCGCTCATCCCGCTGCTGCTCGTGTGGTTGGCTACCTGCGTCATCGCCGTGGCCGCCGGGGCCGAGCCCGGGGCCGTGCAGCTGGCCTCCCAGATGGCGTTGGTGCCGACCTGGTTCCTCGCCGCGTACCTGCTCGTCGTCATCGTCGCCCCACCCTGCCTGATCCTGTGGGAGAAATGGGGATGGTGGTCGATCATCGTCGGCATCGGCCTCGCCGGAGTCATCGACGTCATCAGCATCGCCACCGAGAGCACACTCGCCGGCTACCCGAACTACCTGCTCGTGTGGGCGAGTTTCCACCAGTTCGGCTACGCCTGGCTCGATGACCGCCTGACCAGCCTCAAACGCTGCGCGGCGCTCTTCGCCATCGGCGCGATCGGCCTCGGGCTCCTCGTCGGATTCGGCCCCTACCCGGTGTCGATGATCACGGCAGGCACCGATGCCATCTCGAATTCCTCGCCGACCCGCGTGACCATGGCCTTCCTCGGCATGGCCCAGGCCGGCATCGTCCTCATGCTGAGGCGCCCACTGGCGGCACTGCTGCGCAGCCCCGGTCTGTGGTTCGTCACCGTTATGGTCAATCAGCGCATCATGACCTGGTTCCTCTGGCACCTGACCGCGCTCACGGCACTGGCCAATGTGCTCATCGGCCTCGACGCCGACGCTGTGCTGCCCGAACCGCTGACCGGGATCTGGTGGCTGACCCGGCCGCTGTGGGCCATCGCGCTGCTGGCGATCACCGGAGTGCTCGTGGCGATCTTCGGTCGCTTCGAATCACCGCAGCCCGACGACCGTCCCGCACCCCCGACATGGATGCCGATCGCCGCTTCGGCCGCGATCTGCGCGGGCCTGGCGATCATGGCCGATACCGGGATGGTCGACGGGCACGGTGTGACCTGGATCTGGCCGCTGCTGCCGATCGTCGGCATGCTCGCCTTCGGCGTCGTCCGCCTGCCCGGCCGGCGGACCGCCGAGGACTGAGCACAACGAGACTGATTTCGCCGAGGCGGGACCGAACGTCGCCCCGCCTCGGCGAATCTCAGATGTGGCGGCCGCCGGAGATCTCGGTGACCGTGCCCGTGAGGTAGCTGGACAGGCCCGAGGCCAGGAACAGCACCACCGAGGCGACCTCCTCGGGTTCACCGGCACGCCCCAGCGGAATGTCGGCGAGCTTCGAATCGATGGCGTGCTGGGGCATGGCCGCGGTCATCGCGGTGTTGATGAAGCCGGGCTGGATCGCGTTGATGCGGATGTTCTTGAACGCGACCTCCTTCGACACGGCCTTCGTCATGCCGACGATTCCGGCCTTCGCCGCCGAATAGTTCGACTGTCCGGGGTTGCCGACCTTGCCGCTGATCGAGGACACGTTGATGATCGACCCGCCTCGGTCCTGTTCGCGCATGAGCGCCGTGGCGACTTTGAGGCCGTTCCAGGTGCCGCGCAAGTGGACGGAGATGACGTCGTCGAACTGTGCCTCGGTCATCTTCCGGATCGTCGAGTCGCGGGTGATGCCGGCGTTGTTGACCCAGATGTCGACGCCGCCGAAGATGCTGGTGGCCGCCTCGGCGAGTTTCTCGACGGCATCGAGGTCGGACACATTGCACACGACCCCGGCCGCGGAGCCCTCACCGCCGAGTTCGGTCACGGCCGCCTGCAGGTTCTCTTCATTCATATCGCCGAGGACGACCTTCGCGCCCGAGTCGACGAGGCTGCGGGCCATCGCCAGGCCGAGCCCCTGCCCGCCGCCGGTGACGACGGCGACCTTCCCGGTCAGCAGGCCGGGAACGGCGGTGACCCCGCCGGTTTCGGTGACGGTGATGCCGGTGCTCGCTGCGGTGGTGGATTCGGTCATGGTGATTCCTTTCGTCAGAGACGGGCTCGATCAGAGGTTGAACTGGGGCTTGTGCGCGCCGCTCAGCAGCTGCCGGGCGACGACGACGCGCTGGACTTCGGAGGTGCCTTCGTAGATGCGGAACAGCCGGGCGTGGCGGTAGAAGCGTTCGACCGCGGACTCGCGCATGTAGCCCATTCCGCCCTGGATCTGCACGCCCGTGTCGGCGATGCGGGCGAGTGCTTCGGAAGCGAAGAGCTTCGCCGAGGAGGGGCCGAGCTTGCGATCGGTGCCTTCGTCCCAGCGCTGTGCGGCCGAGAGCACGAGTGACTTCGCTGCGGCGGTGTCGGTGTAGATATCGGCGAGCATCGCCTGGACGAGCTGGAAGCGAGCGATGGGCTCCCCGCCCTGTTTCGCCTCGGCGGCGAAGCGGACGGATTCGTCGAGGATGCGGATGGACTGGCCCACGCAGATCGCGGCGATGTGCAGCCGGCCCTTGTTCAGTGAGGCCATGGCCGCGTAGAAGCCCTTCTCCTCTTCCCCGCCGATGAGGTTGGCAGCGGGCACGCGGACATCGTCGAAGAAGATCTCCGAGGTCCAGGCGCCTGCCTGACCCATCTTGTGGTCGTGCGGGCCGACGGTCACGCCCTCTGCCGTGGTGGGAACGAGGAAGACGGAGATGCCCTTCGACCCGGTGGCGTTCGGGTCGGTGCGGGCGAAGACCATGAGCACGTCGGAGGCCTCGGCGTTGGTGATGAAGCGCTTGGAGCCGTTGATGATGTAGTCGTCGCCGTCGCGCACGGCCTTCGTCCGCAGGCCCGAAGGATCGGAACCGGCCTCGGATTCGGTCAGCGCGAAGGACGCGACGACCTCGCCGGAGGCCAGGCGGGGCAGCCATGCGGACTTCTGTGCGTCGGTGCCGTAGTTGACGAGCACCTGCCCGGCGATGCCGTTGTTCGTGCCGAACAGCGACCGGAACGACGGCGTCGTGTAGCCGAGTTCCATGGCCAGGAGGGCATCCTGTTCGGCGTTGAGTCCGAGGCCTCCGTACTCCTCGGGCAGAGCCCAGCCGAAGAGGCCCATCTCGGCGGATTCTCTGATGATCGCCTCGGGGAACGCGTCCTCGTCCTCGACCTGCGTCTCGAGCGGGACGACCTTCTCGCGGACGAATTCGCGGACTGCGGCGAGGATGTCATCGAGTTCTGTGGTGTCCATGAGTGTGTCTCCTTCGAACGGTGGTCGCTGCGGTGCGGGTGTGTGGAGCTGCTGGTGTGCCGGGCGGGGTGCCGTCTAGAGGGTGTCGAGCCAGTCGCGGATGCGGTCGGAATCGGCACCGAGTTCGGGTGGGGCGAGATCGTAGGAGACCTCGGACTTCGACAGGGTGATCGGATTGCGCACCGTCGGGATGATGCGCTCGCCGCTGCCGGTCTCCACGACAGGTTCGAGACCGAGACTCTTCGCATGTTCGACGCCTTCGGCGATCGTATTGATCGGGGCGCAGGGCAGGCCCGCGGCCGAGAGCTTGTCGAACCATTCCTGTGCGGTGTGGGCTTGGAGGGCCTCGAGCAGCTCGGGTTCGAGGGCGTCCCGGTTCGCGTTGCGGTTCTTCGCGGTGGCGAACCGCGCATCGTCGCACCAATCGGGTCGTCCGACCACCTCGGCGAGGATGGCGAACTGGCCGTCATTGGCCGCGGCGATGATGAGCTCACCGGACTTCGCGGCCATCGGCTGATACGGGTACAGGCTCGGGTGGGCGTTGCCCATCCGGGTCGGAGTGACACCCGCGGCGGCATAGGCGCCGGACTGGTTGACCAGGCCGGACATGGCCGAGGACATGAGGTTGGTCTCGACGAGCTGGCCCTCGCCGGTCAGCGTCTTGTGTGCGACGGCGGCGAGGACGCCGATCGTGGTGTGCAGCCCGGTGATGACGTCGAAGACAGCGACTCCGGCGCGGTAGGGCGATCCTTCGGGGCTGCCGGTCACCGACATGAAACCCGACAGTGCCTGCATGAGCAGATCGTAGCCGGGAAGCGGATTCTGCGGGCCGAACCCCGTGACCGAGGCGAAGATGACGTTCGGATTGGACTCCGTGACGCTGTCGTAGTCGAGTGCGAACTTCTTCAGACCGCCCGGTTTGAAATTCTCGACGATGATGTCGGCACGGGCCGCCAGCTTCTGAGCGACCTGGAGATCTTCGGCGTCGGCGAAGTCGAGGACGATGTCGTACTTATTGCGGTTGACCGACAGGTAATAGGTGGCATCGTCGTCGCGCACCGGCGGCGCCCAATGTCGGGTGTCATCGCCCTTGGGCCCTTCCACCTTGATGACCGTCGCCCCGAGGTCGGCGAGCATCATCGTCGAGTAGGGGCCGGCGAGGACGCGGGAGAAATCGACGACGAGCTGCCCCGACAGCGGCCCGGACCCGTCGCGGGGGAGGAACTCCTCGAGGCGGTCGTGGGCAGGGGAGCGGACAGGGTCGTGGGCAGGGTCGTGGGCAGGGTCGTGGGCAGGGTCGTGGGCAGGGGAGCGGCGGTGATCGTCTGCGGCGGTGGTCGACTGCTCCATCGGCGAATGTCTTCCCGTCTGTCGTGGTCTGGCGGAACCGGCCGCGATCGGCGTTCGGGCGGTGCCGGGTTGCAGCCGGCCGCGATCGGTGTCCGGGCGGCGCCGGTGCGGCGCTGGGGCCGCACTGATATGTGGCTCTGCGACGTCTGTGGCGTGTGTTCGGCCTCATCGTATAACGCAAACAGTAATAATGTACATGCATTACTGCTGATTAGAGTATTGACGGTGTGCTGGTCAGGGGGTCCGGCAGACCCGGGAGCCCGGCGGCCCAGGGGTCGGCAGCCCAGGGAGCCCGGCAGCCCAGGGAATGGACCGATTCCGACCGCCTCGGGCGCGGTCGACCGCGAATCAGGGCGGCCAGCTCCAGGGAGAATTCGCAGGTGATTCGTATGATGAATGTGTGGACGAACAACCGAGCCTGACCGAACAGCGAGTTCTGCTGGTGCCTGGGACGCTGATGTCGGCGAAGTCATACGACGCTGTGAGGGCCCATGCCGATCTTCGCGCCGACGGGCTCGACGTTGACGGCGTCGAGTGGATGCTCGACGTCCCCCACTGCGACATC
This sequence comes from Brevibacterium sp. FAM 27836, assembly GCF_051351055.1. Classification (NCBI taxonomy): domain Bacteria; kingdom Bacillati; phylum Actinomycetota; class Actinomycetes; order Micrococcales; family Brevibacteriaceae; genus Brevibacterium; species Brevibacterium sp. FAM 27836. The sequence goes on along the minus strand of NZ_CP195711.1, from coordinate 1,350,123 downwards.
CCTCGTGCAGCAGACTGTGTGGCAGAGAGAATCCGGGGCGGCACAGGGCCGGCGATCCTCGTCGGCCATTCGACCGGCGGCACCATTGCCGCGGTCACGGCACTCAACCACCCTGAGCTGGTCTCCGGGCTGGTCCTCATCAACTCGGGTCCGAATGTGATCGGTCACGGCGCTGTGGACCAGATCCTTCAGACACTGCGCGAGAGCCCGACCGACGAGGTGTGGGAGCGCTTCGCGCTCAAGAACGTGGCGCCGGGAGCGCCTCGGCGCTGGATCGACGACATGATCGAGTTCAGCAGGCGCGCCGGAGCCGCTACGGCGGCCTCGATCCTGCGCAGTCAGGCGCAATTGGACCTGCTCGCCAGTGGTCAGTCGAGCGATCTGGTGGTCGAGGTGCTGCACGGCAGGCTCGATGAGAAGCGGACTCCGGCCAACGCCGAGGAGTGGGAGCACGTCTTCCCGAAGGCTGCGGTCACAGTGATCGACGACTGCGGGCATTCTCCGCACTTGGAGGCGCCGAGCCAGGTGGTCGCGGCCGTTCGCCGTGTCGTCGGGACTCTGCAGCGGACCGGCGTCTGAGCCGCGGGCAACGGTGTGGGGCTCAGCTGCGTCTGTGACGATCCAGGGTCGAGGAGAGCAGCTGCTTCATCCCCTCGGCGTACCGTGCGGCCATCATCCGCTGCGCCGCGACCGAAAGCGGGGAGAAGGCTCGGAGCAGCGGATGCCCGGGAGTGGAGTCCGAGGTGATGCTCAAGATGGTTCACTCCTCCATTGTCCCCGCAGTCGGTGCCGGGCGCGTCCGAGCATGCGCCAGATTCTCCTTGTCTTCGGTCGCAGACCTGCATACGATGAGACCAGGTCACTGAACGAACGCTCGCTTCACGGCGAGGGCCGCTCGTCGTCTACAGGAACATTGGAGTTCATCTATGTCAGATCGCACCGAAACCTCACCCCGCTCGGGCCGCCGCTTCGAGGGACAGGTCGCCCTCGTCACCGGAGCCAGCCGCGGAATCGGATTGGGCATCGCGCAGCGCCTCAACGACGAAGGCGCCACGGTCATCCTCACCGCCCGCAAGCCCGAGGCGCTGCAGGAGGCGGTCGCGCAGTTCCCTGAAGGCACCGCGATCGGCATCGCCGGCAAATCCGACGACCCGGCGCACCGAGCGGAGGTCTTCGACACGATCGCCCAGAAGTTCGGCCGCCTCGACGTGCTCGTCACCAACGTCGGCATCAACCCCGTCTACGGTCCGCTCATCGACCTCGACCTCGACGCCGCTCGCAAGATCCTCGATGTCAACGTGCTCGGCACGCTCGCATGGGTCCAGGGAGCCGTCCACCACGAAAAGCTGGGATTCCGTGAGAACAAGGGCCGGATCGTGAGCATCTCCTCGGTCGCCGGTGAGCGCCCGAGCCCAGGCATCAGCTTCTATGGAATCTCCAAGGCCGCCGTCTCCCATCTGACGAGGTCCCTGGCCGTCGAGCTCGGGCCCGATATCCGCGTCAACGCCGTGGCTCCGGCCGTGGTCAAGACGAACTTCGCCACCGCCCTCTACGAAGGACGCGAGGAGGAGGTCGCCTCGGCGTATCCAGTCAAGCGTCTCGGTACGCCCGAGGACATCGCCGCGGCCGTGGCCTACCTCGCCTCGGCCGATGCCGACTGGATCACCGCCCAGGTGCTCACCGCCGACGGCGGCGTCATCACCGCCGGCGGCAGCGCCTGACACACGGCTGCCTGACACGCGGGCGTCTGACGGCGCGGGCGCCTGACGGCGGGGCTTCCGACGGCGGGGCGTCTGACAGCGCGGACATCTGACGGCGGGGCGTCTGACGGCGCGGACAGCGCCTGAGGTCGCCGTTGCCGGGCCGCGGAGGCACGAAGACTCAAACAGTGGTCGCAATCGGATACATTTCAGCCCTTGAAAGTATCCGATTGCGACCATTTCTCTCTGTGGCTGACAGCTGCGAGGGTCAATTCATCGGCGAGTCCGCAAGCTCTTGCTTCGTCGTACTCGGCCGGCAGTCCGGTTACTCCGCCGGCAGTTCGGTTACTCGGCCGGCAGCCCGGCCGCATGCGCGCAGATCTCGCCGTAGCGTTTCGCCACCCCCGCCGGGTCGAGTTCGCCGTCGGGGCGATACCACTGAGACACGCCCGTGCAGATCGTCGTGATCGCCCGAGACGCATCGCGAGGATGCTCCGTTGCGAAGGTGCCGTCGGCGACGCACTCTTCGAGCACCTCGTCGAGCAGCTTCTGCTGCCGGTCACGGGCGGCGATGTGTGCCCGCCGGTGCTGACCCTGCAGGGCGCGGATCTCGCTGAAGGCGATGAACGCCAAAGCCGACTGGTGGGCGTGGAAGAGCAGCAGGCATTCGACGAGTCGGTCGAACCTCGCCAGCGGGGTCTGCGGACCATCGGCCAAGGCTGCGATGCTGCGTTGCCACAGGTCCTCCATGGCCAGCCGGTCGATCTCGGCGAGAATCGCATGCTTCGACGCGAAGTGATGATAGAGGCCGGGCACCGACAGGCCGGCGGCTCCGGCGAGCTGTCGGATGCTCGTCCCGTGGAATCCTCCGGTGACGAATCGCTCGAGTGCGGCGTCGAGGATCGGCGACAGCAGCGGTGTGTCGTAGTTGCGCCAGTGGGTCGCGGATGTGTCGCTCACGAGTCGTCCTTGCTCATCAAATGCATCGTCTGAAGTCATCTCTAATCTACGGGCAAATCAGCGGGGAGATGCCCAGGGGATCCCCGAATAGGTGCCCAGCAATCCTCGCACAGGCTCTCGCCTGATCGTCGCGACTGATTCGCGCCCAGCTAGTCGACCACACGCCCGCCTAGTCGACCATGCGCTTGCTCCGTCCGCCACGTGCCTGCCTGCTCGGTCGCCTCTTGCGCCCGAAACGTTTCGTGACCTACGATACATTCAATACCGAGCGAGCGATCGGTCGGGTGGGTCAAAGTGCCGGAAGGGCACCACCTGCCCGAGTACGACGAGGTACGAAGGACGGACACCTGATGGCAGTCGAAGACACCGCTTCCACGGCACATGTGTGGACGCGAATCTATCCCGCCGGAGTCGGCCAAGACCCGGAGATCCACGACGAATCCGCAGCCCACGCGTGGCGCGCCCGGGTCGCGGCCTCACCCAACCAGCGTGCCGTCCTCTACCGCGGTCGAACCTTCACGACTTCCGACATCGATCGCGAAGCCGAAGCGCTGGTCAGCGGATTCCTCGCCCGCGGTCTGCACAAATCGTCGATCATCGGCATCTACCTCCAGAACGTCCCGCAGTTCGCCGTGGCACTGCTGGCGGCGTGGAAGATCGGCGTCATTCCCCTCGTTCTCAACCCGATGTACCGCGGCCGCGAACTGCGCGCACTCATCGACGATTCGGCCGCCTCGGCGATCATCTGCGACGAAGGCGACCTCGACCAGGTCCGGACAACGCTGACCGGCAGCTCCGTGACCTGGGTGCTCACGACGAACGACGACGAATACGCCGGCGACACCACCGTCACCTCGACCGATGCAAGCGCGACCCCCGCAACGTCCACCGGCGCCGAGGCGGCCGGCCCCGAACCCGGAATCACCGTCGAGGCGTGGTCCGACGTCCTCGCAGCCCACCGCGCCGACGCATCGACCCACCGCACCGACCTGCTGCCCGGCCTCGACGATGCCGGCCTGCTCACCTATACGTCCGGGACCACCGGCCCGGCCAAGGGGGCGATCGCCACCCACCGCAACATCCTCGCTGTGGCACGTTCGTACGGGGCGTGGATGAGCCTTGGCGAGGGTGACGTCATGCTCGCGATCGCCCCGCTCTTCCACATCACCGGAGCCGTGGCGTGTGCAGCGACCTCACTCATCCACCCGATCACGCTCGACTTCATCGGCCGCGTCAGTGCGGAGAAGATCGTCACGGCCATGCGTGAAGACGAGGTGACCGTGACGATCGGGTCGATCACCGTCTACAACGCTCTGCTCGAACACGAGACCGCCACCGCCGACGACCTCAGAAGCGTCCGCTACCTCTACTCCGGCGGCGCCCCGGTGCCCCCGGCCACCGTGGAGCGGTTCCGGAACCGATTCGGCCTTTACATCCACAACATCTACGGCATGACAGAAACCGCCTCGGCGGTCATCGGTGTCCCACCGAACACCGAGGCACCCGTCGACCCCGCCACCGACACCCTGGCCATCGGGGTGCCTTTCCCGGGGTTGGAAGCGCGGATCGTCGACGTCGCCGACGGGTCCGTCATCACCGACACCACCGCCGGCGAACTCGAGCTGCGCGGACCGCAGGTCACACCCGGCTACCTCGGCCGAACCGAAGCCAACGAGGCGGCCTTCGACGATGGCTGGCTGCGCACCGGCGACGTCGGTGTCATGGACGACGCCGGCTGGATCTACCTCGTCGACCGCATCAAGGATCAGATCAACGCCTCCGGCTACAAGGTGTGGCCGCGCGAAGTCGAGGACGTCCTCTACGAACATCCGGCCGTGCTCGAGGCCGCCGTCGTCGGCCAACCTGACGACTACCGCGGCGAAACCGTCGTCGCCTACGTCTCCCTCCGCACCGGTCAGCAGGCCGCCCCCGAGGAGCTCATCGCGTTCACGAAGGAACGCCTGGCCGCCTACAAATACCCGCGCATCGTTCACGTCATGTCCGACCTGCCGAAGACGCATACAGGGAAGATCCAGCGCAGACTGCTGCGCAATTCCGGCACCGAGGCGGCCCCGCAGAACTGAGAACCGTGCCGACGCAGAGGCAGCCCGCCCCGCCGTCACTGACAGGCAACCACCTCCACCGGCCGTGAGCGGCAACCACCGACAGACAACCCGCAACACAGGAGAATCTATGAGCGAACAAGTGACCGGACGCCGTTTCGAGGGCCAGGTCGCCCTCGTCACCGGCGCCAGCCGCGGCATCGGCCTCGGCATCGCGCAGCGTCTGCAGGCCGAAGGCGCGACCGTCGTCCTCACCGCCCGCAAGCCCGAGCCCCTGGCCGAGACCGTCGCTGAGTTCCCCGCCGGCACCGCCGTGGGCATCGCCGGCAAATCCGATGACGCGGCCCACCGCGCCGAGGTCTTCGACACGATCGCCGAGAAGTTCGGTCGCCTCGACGTGCTCGTCACGAATGTCGGCATCAACCCCGTCTATGGGGACACCGCCGAAATCGAGCTCGACGCGGCTCGCAAGATCCTTGAGGTCAACGTGCTCGGAACGCTCGCCTGGATCCAGGGTGCGATCGGCCACGACGGACTGCACTTCAAGGAGAACAAGGGCAGGATCCTGTCCATCTCCTCTGTCGCCGGACAGAACCCGAGCGAAGGCATCGGTATGTACGGCGTCTCGAAGGCCGCCGTCGCCCACCTGGTCAAGACCCTCGCCGTCGAACTCGGGCCCGATATCCGCGTCAACGGCATCGCCCCGGCCGTCGTCAAGACCCGCTTCGCCACCGCCCTCTACGAAGGCAGGGAAGCTGAGGTCGCCGCCGCGTACCCGGTCGGCCGGCTCGGAGCGCCCGAGGACATCGGTGCCGCCGCAGCCTACCTGGCTTCGTCGGATGCCGACTGGATCACCGCCCAGATTCTCACCGCCGATGGCGGACTCATCACAGCAGGAGGCACAGCATGAGCCGGATCCCGGCAGAGGTCGAGCAGCTGCGGTCCCGCACCCGCACGTTCATCCACGAGGTCGTCATCCCGGCCGAGCCCTACCCCGGCGACTACCTCGACGAGGCGGTCCTGGCTGAGCTCAAGGCCAAAGCGAAGGATGCCGGTGTCTTCGCCCCGCATGTGCCCACGGAATGGGGCGGCCAGGGAGTGCCGACCGAATTCTGGTCTCCGATCTTCCAGGAAGCCGGATACTCGCCGATCGGGCCCGCCGTGCTGGGCTGCATGGCACCCGACGAAGGCAATATGCACATGCTCGCCCAGATCGCCACGCAGGAGCAGAAAGAACGCTACCTCGCACCCCTGGCAGGTGGCGATGTGCGGTCCTCCTTCGCGATGACCGAACCCCACCCTGGCACGGGTTCCGACCCCTCGGCACTGACTACTCGCGCAGTGAGAGACGGCGACGACTGGGTCATCACCGGGGACAAGCGGTTCATCTCCGGGGCCGAGCTGTGCAGCTTCTTCATCGTCATGGCCGCCACCGACCCCGAGGATGCCGACGGCTCCGCGACCGACGGCTCCGGTGCCGCGCAGGCGAAGAAGGGCCAGGCGGCTACGATGTTCCTCGTCGATCGGGACACTCCCGGGGTGACGGTCGGTAAGCCGATCCATACCGTCGACCGCACGATCGCCGGCGGCCACCCCTACGTCCACTTCGACGAGGTGCGCGTGCCCGCCTCGGCGATCCTCGGCGAAGCCGGCAAGGGATTCGCCTACGCGCAGGTGCGACTCGCACCGGCCCGGCTCACCCACTGCATGCGCTGGTTGGGATTGGCCCGCCGCGCACTCGACACCGCCCTCGACCGGGCCGAGCACCGTGAAGCCTTCGGCGACATCCTCGCCCGTCAGGGGCTCGCGCAGGAGCTCATCGCACAGTCGGTCATCGACATCGAGACCTCCGATGCGATGATCACGAAGACCGCCGAGGTACTCGACACGGACGCGAAGGAAGCGAACTCCCGGTCCTCCATCGCGAAGGTCTACTGTTCAGAGGCCGTCTACCGCGTCATCGACCGTGCCATCCAGCTCACCGGCGGTGACGGGGTCTCCGACCGGTTGCCGCTCATCCAGTACCTCAATGACGTCCGCCCGTTCCGCATCTACGACGGAGCGACGGAGACGCATAAGTTCGCGATCTCCCGCCGCGCCTCGTCGAAGCGCCGTCGGCAGGTCGCAGCCGGAGCGCCGCGCCTCGACATCGTAGAGGAGGCCCGATGACCGAGAAGCTCATCGACGTCGTCGCCACCGTCGCCGAGGCACGCGCACTGTCGGCTCCTCCGCTGCTCATCGTCGACGTCCTCACCGACTACCTCGACGCCCACGGCATCGGGACCGGCCCCGTCCGCTGGGACCGCATCGGCGAAGGCCAGTCGAATGTCACCTTCCGGATCCGCCGCGATGACATCGACGTGGTGCTGAGACGTGGACCCAGGCCGCCGATTCCGAAATCAACCCATGACATGGTCCGAGAGGCGAAGATCCAGCAGGTGCTGCGCGGCCAGGGCGTGGCGGTGCCGACGATCCACCACGTGTGCGAGGACGAATCGGTCCTCGGCGTGCCGTTCTACGTCATGGATTTCGTGCCGGGCACCGTCGTCACCGACACCCTGCCCGACTTCCTCGCCGAGACGGCCGACCGGCAAGCGCTGAGCGAAGCCCTCATCGACCGCCTCGTCGATCTCCACTCCGTCGACGTCACCGTTCCCGAAGTGGCCGCGCTCGGCCGCCCCGACGGCTACCTGCAGCGTCAGGTGAAGCTGTTCTCTGCCCTGTGGGAGAAGAACACTCAGCGTTCCCTGCCGCAGGTGAGCCGCCTCGGCGAGTGGTTGGCTGCGAACATTCCGGTCACTCAGGCACATGCGGTCGTCCACGGCGACTATCGGGCCGGGAACGCCATGATCGCGTCATCCTCGCCGGTGAAGGTGGCGGCGATCCTCGATTGGGAGATGTCGACTCTGGGTGATCCGCTCGCCGATCTCGGATACTTCCTGGCTACGTATACGGATCGCGAGCACACTCGCACGGTCATGGACCTGACCCCCGTGACCGCGGAAGCGGGGTTCCTCAGCCGGGCCGAACTCGCCGCCCGGTATGCGGAGAAGACCGGGCTCGACCTGTCCGTGCTGCCCTGGTATGAAGCCTTCGCCCTGTGGAAGGCGGCGATCTTCAGCGAAGCGATCTACACCCGATGGCTGGCTGGGGAGGCGCCAGCGGCCGGCGGATTCACCGGGGCGTTGGAGACCGGAGTGCCCGAACTCATCGAGGCGGCCGACGCCATCACAGGCGCCATCGCCTAGAAAAGAGCAGATCAGAGCAGTTCAGAACCACCACCCCGAAGAAGCAGTGGAAAGGAAGCCATGACCGTCACGACCGCAGAGACAAAGGTGCCTCTGCAGCTCAAGCGGCGATCCGTCGTCGCAAGCACCATCGGCAACGTCCTCGAATGGTACGAATGGAGCGCCTACGCGGTGTTCACCCCGTTCATCGCGGCAGCGATGTTCAACAGTGAGGACAAGGTCTCATCCGTCCTCGCAACCCTCGGTGTCTTCGCCGTCGGATTCCTCATGCGACCACTCGGCGGCATCGTGTTCGGCAGGATCGCCGACGTCAAGGGCCGGAAGTTCGTCCTCATCTTCACCATGCTCATCATGGCCGGCGGCTCGTTCCTCATCGCCGTCCTGCCCGGTTACGGACAGATCGGGGTCTTCGCCTCGCTCATCCTCCTCCTCGTGCGGGTGGCCCAAGGCTTCGCCCACGGCGGCGAATCGGCGACGGCGAACTCCTATATCGCCGAGATCGCCCCGCCGCGCCGCCGCGGATTCTGGGGCTCTATCGTCTTCGTCGCCATCTACGGCGGCTCGGTGCTCGCCTACACGGTCGGCGGGGTCATCACGAATGTCTTCTCCGAGGCCGCTGTCAGCGACTGGGCATGGAGGATCCCGTTCGCCCTCGGCGGCCTGCTCGCTCTCGTCGCCCTCTGGATGCGCCGCGGCATGGTCGAAAGCGACGTATTCGAAGCCGATGATCAGGCGGAGGCCGTCGCGCCCGTGCCCGTCGACCGGGGGCGGGTCGCCCGCGCCATCGTCCTCGTCGTGCTCATGACCTCCGGCATCACCGCCGCCCACTACACATGGACGTCGTATGCCTCGACGCTGGCGATCACCGAACGCGGCATGGATGCCCAGACCGCCTACTGGGCGACAGTCGGGGCGCAGATCATCGCCCTCGTGTCGCTGCCGTTCTGGGGACTGTTGTCCGACCGGATCGGCCGTCGCCCGGTGCTCATCGGCTTCGGTGTGCTCATGGGGATCCTGCAGTATCCGCTCATGGGCATGATCAGCGACACCGGCTGGTCTCTGTTCATCGCATCGACGCTGGCGCTGCTCGTCGTCTCGATGGCGGGTGCTCTGCTCTCGGCCGTGCTGTCCGAAGCGTTCCCGACGAAGGTGCGCACCCAGGGCATCGGCTTCGCCTACTCGGTGTCCGTGGCGGTGTTCGGCGGAACGGCGCCCTACCTCAACGGGCTGTTCAACTCGCTTGACCTCAGTTGGCTCTCCAGCGGCTGGGTGATCCTACTGTGTCTTGCAACGATCGTCGCCGTGGTGAAGCTGCCCGAGACCAAAGGCAAGGACCTCAACGCGATCTGAGCCGGTCGTGGGCAGGCGACACCTCTGCCGACAAACGGGTTGATGACCGAAACACTCGTGCACGCATGCGTTTCTCGGCACTCGCCCCGTTTCTCGGCGAGTGGGCGGGGCGCAGACCCGTTTGTCGGCGAGTGGGCGGGGCACAGGCCCGTGCTTCGGCGCTCGCCCCGGGGCTCGGCGAGCGCCGATGCGCGGGCGATGCGCGGGCTGGCGGCGCCGCCGACCGGCGCCTGGACTCGAGGTTTGTCGGGGGTGATTTCATTCACTAGAATCAGAGGCGCAGAGCCAGCAGGCGCGGTGCGGTTCCACGCGGACATCGCCGCGAGTCCTGACGGGCGCTGCGCAGATCCGTGCAGGTTCTGCACACAACTTCATACGCCGCTAAGACATGACGTGGGAGAGCTGCCGGGCAGCCGCGACTGCGCGGGAACGGGCACGCCCCAGCCATCGCTGGAGCACCGGCCGACGCAGAAGCAGCAGACACCGAGCAGCGCCGTAGGTGCAATTCCCTCCCCGGGAAACTCTCAGGCCCAGTACCACCGATTGCAGGCAATTCTGAAGGAGCCGACCGGCCACCTCACCGAGGCGACACTCGCGAACGCGACACGTCGTCGACAAGAGGACAGGCAGGCAGCAGCTCCGACAGATCGGGGAGGACTCTCAGTGATCGCTGCGTCCTCCGAACTCGGTGGGCGCGACACCGACCCTAGGACGGCAATTGACCAGTTCACTCGCCCACACGACGCAGGCAACAGGGGACACCGCACGCCCCTTCTCCGACCGCCACATCGGCCCGCGCACCGACGATGTCACGGCCATGCTCGCCGAACTCGGCTATGACTCCCTGTCCGCGCTCTCCAGTTCCGCCGTCCCGGACTCGATCCAGAACGAAGAGCTCGACCTGCCTGAGGGCCGCTCCGAATTCGACGTCCTCAATGACCTGCGCGACCTCGCCGGCCAGAACGTCATGCGCACCCAGCTCATCGGCCAGGGCTACTACGACACGATCACTCCGGCCGTCATCCGCCGCAACCTCGTCGAGAACCCCGCCTGGTACACCGCCTACACCCCCTACCAGCCCGAGATCTCCCAGGGGCGGCTCGAAGCGCTGCTGAACTTCCAGCAGGTCGTCCAGGACCTCACCGGCCTCGACATCGCCAACGCCTCCCTCCTCGATGAGGCCACCGCCGTCGCCGAGGCGGTCCTGCTCATGCGTCGAGCCGTGAAGAAGGGGACGACCGTCGTCCTCGACTCCGAACTCCACCCGCAGACCATCGCCGTCGTCCGCGCCCGCGCCAAGGCCATGGACTTCCGCATCACCGTCGCCGACCTCTCCGAAGGCCTCGTCGGCGAAGACATCTTCGGCATCGTCTGCGCTCAGCTCGGCACCACCGGTGCCATCCGCGACTTCTCCGAGGCGGTCACCGGCGCTCACGACCGCGGTGCGCTCGTCACCTTTGCAGCCGACCTGCTCGCGCTGACCCTGCTCAAGGAGCCGGGCAGCCAGGGCGCCGACATCGCCGTGGGCTCGGCCCAGCGCTTCGGTGTGCCCCTGTTCTTCGGCGGACCCCACGCCGGCTTCATGGCCGTGAGGTCCGGTCTCCAACGTCAGCTGCCCGGCCGGCTTGTCGGAGTCTCCAAGGACGCTCAGGGCAAGCCCGGCTACCGTCTGGCACTGCAGACCCGTGAACAGCACATCCGCCGCCAGAAGGCGACGTCCAACATCTGCACCGCCCAGGCCCTGCTGGCCAATGTCGCCTCGATGTACGCCGTCTACCACGGCCCCATCGGCCTGACCCGCATCGCCTCCCGCATCCACCGGCTCGCCCGCGCGTTCGCAGGTGCCGCGGATACCGCCCCCGGCGCCGAGGTGGCCACCTGGGAGTTCTTCGACACCGTCGCCCTGCGTGTGGCCGATGCCGAAGCTGCCCGCGCCGTCGCCGACCAGGCCGGATTCAACATCCGCGTCATCGACAGCACGACCGTCGGCGTCTCCTTCGGCGAACCCCACACGGTCGCCGATGTCAACGGTCTGCTCGAGGCTCTGGGCATCTACGCCCGAGTCGATGAGTCCGAGTTCGAAGCCGCCTCGGCGGGGACCTTCGGTGCCAACGCCGTGCCCGAACCCGCATTCGACGCGAAGTTCCACCGCGACACCGAATTCCTCACCCACCCCGTCTTCAGTGCCCACGGCTCCGAGACCTCGATGATGCGCTACCTGCGCACCCTCGCCGACCGGGACCTCGCCCTGGACCGGACGATGATCCCGCTGGGCTCGTGCACGATGAAGCTCAACGCCGCAGCAGAGATGGAATCCATCACCTGGCCGGAATTCGCCTCCATCCACCCCTTCGCCCCGGCCGAGCAGACGCAGGGCTGGCGCGCCCTCATCAGCCGCCTCGAGGACTCGCTCGTCGCTGTCACCGGCTACGACCGCGTGTCTCTGCAGCCCAATGCCGGCTCCCAGGGCGAGCTGGCCGGACTGCTCGCCATCCGCAGCTACCACGTCGCCAACGGCGATGACGCCCGCACCGTTGTCCTCATCCCGCAGTCGGCGCACGGCACGAACGCCGCCTCCGCGGTGCTCGCAGGACTGCAGGTCCAGGTCGTCGGCACCGCTGACGACGGATCGGTGGACATGGACGATCTCGATGCGAAGATCTCCAAGCACGAAGGCAAGATCGCCGGCATCATGATCACCTACCCCTCCACCCACGGTGTCTTCGAACCGCAGGTGCGCGAGGTGTGCGAGAAGGTCCACGCCGCCGGCGGCCAGGTCTACGTCGACGGTGCGAACCTCAACGCCATGGTCGGACTCGCCAAACCCGGTGAGTTCGGCGGCGACGTCTCCCACCTCAACCTGCACAAGACCTTCTGCATCCCGCACGGAGGCGGCGGGCCCGGTGTCGGACCGGTCGCCGTGCGCGAACACCTCGCCCCGTATCTGCCCGGCGACGCCACCTCCGCCGAGCTCGTCGCCGGGGATCCGAACGCCAAGGAACTGCCGATCTCCGGATCGATGTTCGGCTCCGCCGGCGTCCTGCCCATCAGCTTCGCCTACCTCGAGCTCATGGGCGCCGAAGGCCTGCGCGAAGCCTCCCGGGCCGCGCTGCTGGGCGCGAACTACCTCGCGAAGAAGCTCGGCGACGTGTACCCGATCCTCTACTCGGGGGAGAACGGCCTCGTCGGCCACGAAACGATCCTCGATCTGCGCGCGATCACCTCGGCGACGGGAGTCACCGCCGAGGATGTGGCCAAGCGTCTCATCGACTTCGGCTTCCATGCTCCGACGCTGGCGTTCCCGGTGCCCGGCACCCTCATGGTCGAACCGACCGAATCCGAGGACAAGGCCGAACTCGACCGCTTCATCGAAGCGATGCGCACCATCCGCGCCGAGATCGACGAGATCGGCACGTCGTACTCCTACGAGGAATCGCCGCTGGTCGGAGCCCCGCACCCGGCGACCGTCGTGATGGATGGCTGGGACGGCAAGTACAGCCGTGAGACCGCGGTGTTCCCGGCACCCGGGCTGCGCCTGACGAAGTACTTCCCGCCCGTCAGCCGCATCGACGGAGCCTACGGCGACCGCAATCTGGTGTGCTCCTGCCCGCCGCCAGAGGCCTTCGAAGAGTTCGAGGAAGAGGACAAGTGATGACTGAGAACACGCAGGGCGCCAACGCCCAGACCAAAGAGACCCCGCTGCACGCGATCCACGCCGAACTCGGTGCCTCGTTCACCGACTTCGGCGGCTGGGACATGCCGCTGAAGTACGGTTCGGAACTCGCCGAACACCGTGCCGTGCGCGAGGCCGCCGGCCTCTTCGACCTCTCCCACATGGGTGAGGTGCGCATCAGCGGTGCGGACGCCGCCGCCTTCCTCGACTACGCGCTCGTGGCGAAGTACTCGAAGATGAAGATCGGCAAGGCCAGGTACGGTGTCCTCGTCAACGAGGGCGGGTACATCCTCGACGACCTCATCACCTACCGCATCGGCGAGGAGGAATTCCTCATCGTCCCCAATGCTTCGAACACGCCCGCCGTGGTCGCAGCCCTCAAGGACCGGGTCCAGGCCTTCGTCCGGGACGAGGCCCCCGGGGCCGATGTGCATCTGGTCGACGAGTCCGACGCCACCGCTCTCATCGCCGTGCAGGGACCGAACTCGGAGGCGATCATCCTCCGCGCCCTCGACGAGAGCGCTCATGGCGAATTCGGTCCGCGCACCGGGGCCGGCGACCCGGCGAAGGCCGAGGCCACCGGCGATGCCGAGGGGTCAGCCGCCTCGGCGGAGGCGGACACGGTCACCATCGGTGAGACCGTGCGCGAACTCAAGTACTACGCGTGGATGCCGCTGACGATCGCCGGGATCGACCTCATGCTCGCTCGCACCGGGTACACCGGTGAGGACGGGTTCGAACTCTATGCCCCGAACATCGGCGCCGCCCGCCTGTGGGAGACCCTGGTGACCTCGGGCGTCGACTACGGGCTCGTGCCGTGCGGGCTGGCCGCACGCGACTCGCTGCGCCTGGAAGCGGGAATGCCGCTCTACGGCAACGAACTCGACGAGAACACCACGCCCTACGACGCGGGGCTGGGCCGGATGATCGGGTTCAAGACGAAGGAGAACTTCTTCGCCCGTGAGGCTCTGGCCGCGCTCGGGCAGACCGAACCGCCGCGCGTGCTCGTCGGACTGACCTCGGAGGGACGCCGAGCCGCACGCTCCGGCGCCGCCGTGTCCGTCGACGGCACCGAGGTCGGCACCGTCACCTCCGGTCAGCCCTCGCCGACCCTCGGCCACCCCATCGCTCTGGCCTATGTCGACCGGTCCGCCGCCGAGGTGGGAACCGCTGTGACCGTGGACATCCGCGGCAAGGCGCACGACTTCACCGTCACCGAACTGCCGTTCTACAAACGCCCGTCGAACTGAGTTCACTCGGGCGAAGCCGGTGACTCGTACACTGGTCTCACCTGCCACAACAACGTCGCGGCCCCCGCTGTCTGCCGGGGGCCGCAGAGAAGGAAGAAACATGGCACAGCTGCCCCCACTCCCTGAAAAATACACCTACTCGGCCGAGCACGAGTGGGTCGACGGCGCCGCCGATGCGCTCGTCGGCACGACCGTCAAGGTCGGCATCACGGCGGTCGCCGCCGACGCCCTCGGCGAGGTCGTCTACGTTGACCTGCCCGAGGTCGGCGACACGATCACCGCTGGTGAGACCTGTGGAGAGGTCGAATCGACGAAGTCCGTGTCCGACCTCTACACCCCGGTGTCCGGTGAGGTCGTCACCATCAACGAGGCGGCCGTGGACTCACCCGGACTGCTCAACTCCGACCCCTACGGCGAGGGCTGGCTGTTCGAGGTCAGCGTGACCGAAGTCGGCGAAGTCATGGACGCCGCCGCCTACGCCGAGGCGAACTCTCTCTGAGCCACACCCCTACGCGGGGTACTCGGGGAAACCTCCCGGGATCGGCGGCGAGCACATGCGTGTGCACGCCCGGTCGCGGAAACACCCTCAGATCGGGGTCGGTCGAGGTCGGTGCGGGCGTCAGCGTCCGCACCGGCTCGCCGGGCATGTGAGCGTGCCCGGTCCTTCGGCCGGCCCCGTCGTCATCCCACCAGAAACGAAGTGATTGCCATGCCATTGAGTGTCTTCGACCTCTTCACCGTCGGCATCGGACCCTCGAGCTCGCACACCGTCGGACCGATGCGAGCGGGCTCGAGCTTCATCCACCTCCTCGGCGATGCGCTGGGATCCGTTGCGGACCTGCACGTCGACGTGTTCGGATCCCTGGCCGCCACCGGTGCCGGCCACGGAACCTTCGACGCCATCCTCATCGGCCTCGAAGGCTGCCGACCGGACCTCATCGAAGCCAACGAACTCACCGCCCGCCGGACACGGATGTCCGAGACCGGGACGATCATCCTCGGCGATTCCACCGGCAACGGAGTCGAGATCGCCCTCACCGAAGACGACATGGTCAAGCGGCCGCTGACCGTCCTCCCGCGCCACACGAACGCCCTGACCATCACCGCCTTCGACTCCACGGGCCAGACCCTGGCCGAAGAGACCTACTACTCCGTCGGCGGCGGGTTCGTCACCTCGGAGACCGAATTCCTCGAGAAGGAGAAGTCCGCCGAGGCGGGGGCCGAAGACGGTCCCGAGAGTTCGGAATTCGCCGTCGCCGATTCGGTCGTCGAAGCCGAACTCGAGTCCTACAGCGAAGAGCTGCCGTACCCGTTCCATTCCGGGGCCGAACTGCTCGAACGCTGCCGCGAGAACGACATGTCGATCGCCGAGATCATGCACGCGAACGAACTGTCGATGTGGGACGAGGACGAGATCCGGCACGGGCTGCTCCACATCTATTCGGTGATGGAGGAGTGCGCCTCGGCGTCCTTGGACCGTTCCGGCTACCTGCCCGGCGGGCTCAAGGTCCGCCGGCGCGCCCACGACTGGTATCTCAAGCTCAAGGCCGAGGACCCGAACCACGATCCGGGGTACTACCTCGAATGGGTCAACCTCATCGCCATGGCCGTCAACGAGGAGAACGCTTCGGGCGGACGCGTCGTCACCGCGCCGACGAACGGGGCAGCCGGGATCATCCCGGCCGTGCTGCACTACGCGCTCAACTACGTGCCGTCTGTGGCCGAAGGCGGCGAAGCCGCGAAGCACCGAGCCATCATCGACTTCCTGCTCACTGCGGCGGCGATCGGCGTCCTCTACAAGGAACGCGCGTCGATCTCCGGTGCCGAGGTCGGCTGCCAGGGTGAGGTCGGATCCGCCTCGTCGATGGCGGCCGGGGGACTGGCCGCGGTCATGGGCGGTACGCCCGAGCAAGTGGAGAACGCCGCCGAGATCGCGATGGAACACAACCTGGGCCTGACCTGCGACCCGATCTCCGGGCTCGTGCAGGTCCCTTGCATCGAACGCAATGCGATCGCGGCAGGCAAGGCGATCAACGCCTCCCGCATGGCGCTGTGGGGCGACGGCCAGCACCGGGTCAGCCTCGACGAGGTCATCGAGACGATGCGCCAGACCGGTGCCGACATGTCCTCGAAGTACAAGGAGACAGCGCTCGGCGGCCTCGCCGTCAACGTCGTCGAGTGCTGAGGGCCGCCGGGGCGTCGGCCAGCAGGATTCCTTGCTGTCCCAATTCGATGATGGTGACGTGGAACACGTGGAACCCAAGTTCCAGAAGTCGATAAATGTAACGAAACGATAACGAACATCCGGCCCGTCATGAGCGCGAAGGAGCCCCCCGTCACATCCCAGAGATGCCATGGGGAAGGCCGGGTCTGTTACATGCCGGCAGGCGGCGCTGATCGTTGTCAAAGTGCCCCTGATTAGACGGGTTCGGGGTTGACGCTCAATCTCATGCCGCTAGGTTTATTGGCGTGATTAACGCACTCGCTGAACCGAAGACGCAAACCGACGTCCGGACTCCCGAGCTGGAGGACGGACAACATCTATGGCGGCTCGCGAAAGACACAGCCGTGCTCGATCTGAACTCCTCGTACTCGTACCTGCTGTGGTGCCGCGACTTCGCGGAGACCTCGGTGATCGCACGGATCGACGGAGAGCCCGCCGGCTTCATCACCGGGTACACCCGTCCGGAGAACCCGGACACCCTGATGATCTGGCAGGTCGCAGTCGATGAGAAGTTCCGTGGTCACGGACTCGCCTCCACCATGCTCCATGAGCTGGCTGACCACACCGGCGCTCTCCGCCTGGAGACGACGATCACCGCGGACAACGCGGCGTCCAACCGCCTGTTCCAGGCGTTCGCCGAGCAGCGCGGGGCCGGTTTCGACCGTCGCCCGCTGTTCACCCCGGACCTCTACCCGGACGGCCACGACACCGAGTACCTCTACGAGATCGCACCGCTGTAACGAGCCCCACCACGGCGCTGCGCGGACCCCCGGTGCACGGGAGAGGCCGCGGCCGGCGTCAGGAGGCGGAAGAGATCGCTCGCCATGAGCGACTGCGACCACCGCCTCGGCGGCTGCACACGATGCAGCCGCACAATCAAGAAGTCGAAAGGACTCCAACGATGACCGAAAGCTCCACGACCACACCTTCTGGCAAGCCCGACATCTTCGAAACCCGCGAATCAGCCGTTCGCAGCTACTGCCGCTCCTGGCCGGCCACCTTCGCCCGCTCGCAGGGCGCGAAGCAGTGGGACGAGGACGGCAACGAATACCTCGACTTCTTCTCCGGTGCCGGCGCACTCAACTACGGCCACAACAACCCGGCAGTGATGGGACCGCTCATCGAATACCTGCAGTCGGGTGCCGTCCTCCACTCGATGGATATGAAGACCCCGGCCAAGCGTGAGTTCCTCCAGACCTTCCAGGACCTCATCCTCAAGCCGCGCGGACTCGACTACTCGGTGATGTTCCCCGGTCCGACGGGCACCAACACCGTCGAGGCAGCCCTCAAGCTCGCCCGCAAGGTCACCGGACGTCAGCACATGCTCTCGTTCACCAACGCCTTCCACGGCATGACCCTGGGATCGCTGTCGGTGACCGGCAACTCGATGAAGCGCGAAGGCGCAGGCATCCCGCTGACCAACAGCTCGAAGATCCCCTACGACGACTACTTCGATGGTGAGACGCCGGACTTCCTGTGGCTGGAGAAGGTCCTCGAAGACTCCGGTTCGGGCGTCGACAAGCCCGCCGCAGTCATCGTCGAGACCGTCCAGGGCGAAGGCGGCCTGCGTGCCGCTCGCGCCGAATGGCTGCGCGCTCTGTCCGAGCTGACCAAGAAGCACGACATCCTCCTCATCGTCGATGACGTGCAGGCTGGCTGCGGCCGCACCGGTTCGTTCTTCAGCTTCGAAGAGGCCGGCATCGAGCCCGACATCGTCTGCCTGTCGAAGTCGATCTCCGGTTCGGGTCTGCCCCTGGCTCTGACCCTGTTCCGTCCCGAGCTCGATGTCTGGGAGCCCGGCGAGCACAACGGCACCTTCCGCGGAAACAACCCCGCGTTCGTGACCGCCACCGCCGCGATCAAGAACTTCTGGGCCGACAACTCCTTCCAGAACGAACTCGCCGACACGATCGCCGAGCTGCACCAGCGCCTCGACGGCATCGTCGAGAAGGCCGAGGGCGCCACCATCCGCGGCCGCGGACTGCTGGCCGGCCTCCACTTCGAAGACGCCGAAGTGGCCGAGAAGGTTGCAGCATACGCCTTCGAAAAGGGCCTGCTCCTCGAGACCTCAGGGTCCCAGGACGAGGTCATCAAGATCATGCCGCCGCTGACGATCGACTCGCGCGATCTGCAGGCGGGCCTGGACATCATCGAGGCCGGAGTGGCCAAGTTCGCTCCCGCCGCTGCTGAGGCCGCACTGGCCTGACTCACCTCTGCCGGGCCGGCGCCGCAACCGTGGCGCCGGCCCGAGCTGTGGGCCGAACCGAACTCCGGTTCGATGGCTCAGCCGGGTCGGCGGGCACCGTCGAAACGCGACGGGAGTCCGTGACCCATCACCTGAACTTTCCCCGACCTTTCACGAAAGGACCACGAATGTACGTAGTCAACCGCGATGACCTCAATGACACCGACCGCGATGTGAAGTCCGAGACCTGGCGCAGCCGTCGCATGGTGCTCGGCAAGGAGCGCGTCGGATTCTCGTTCCACGACACCGTGATCTACGCAGGAACCACCTCGACGTTCCACTACCAGAACCACGTCGAAGCCGTGTACTGCGTGCAGGGCAAGGGAACGCTGACCGACCTGGAGACCGGGAAGGAATACCCGCTCCACGACGGCGTCATGTACCTCCTCGACGGAAACGAGAAGCACACCGTCGTCGCCGAGGAAGAGCTGCGCTTGGCCTGCGTGTTCAACCCGCCGGTCACCGGGCGTGAGGTCCACGACGAGAACGGCGTGTACCCGCTCATCGTCGAAGACGAAGCGGCACCCGCGAACTGATCGAGTTCCACTCGCCGAGGCGGCCGATCGTTGAGATCGACTGCTGAGGCACCGTGACGCCGAAGGGCGGCTCGGGCGATTGATCGCTCGAGCCGCCCTTCGTTTTGGCTCCACCCGGGGTGCCGGTGACGACGTCCTCCTGTTACGGTGGCGGCACAACCCGATCTGCGGGGGCGATGAGCGCTCACGCCATCACTCCGGCAGACGGCACATAGCGAAGGAAGGAGAATTGATGACCGCAGTGTCCACTGCGACCGCAGCCACAGATCTCTATCCGACTCGCTCCGGCGAGACCACTGAGGTTCTCCCGCGCACGGGTCCGATCGTCTTCGGTTCCCCCGAAGACGGCCCCCTCGAGGCGGCGGAGCTCAAGCACTTCGAGGACACGGGCTATCTGACGATCGATCAGCTCATCACCCCCGAAGAACTCAGACTCTTCACTGACGAGCTCCACAGGCTTTCGCACGACCCCGAGGTGAAGGCCGATGAGCGCACCGTCGTCGAAGCCGAGTCCGACGAGGTCCGGTCGATATTCGACATCCATCGCACCAATGAGATCTTCAGAAAGATCGCGAACGATCCGCGTCTCGTCGACCGCGCACGTCAGATCCTCGGAAGCGATGTCTATATCCATCAGAGCCGAATCAACTACAAGCCGGGATTCGTGGGTAAGGAGTTCTCCTGGCATTCGGACTTCGAGACCTGGCATGCCGAGGACGGAATGCCCGCTCCGCGCGCGGTGAGTCTCTCGCTGTCGCTGACGGACAACTACTCATACAATGGTCCGCTGATGATCATGCCCGGCTCGCACAAGCGCTACATCAGCTGTGTGGGAGGCACTCCCGAGGACAACTATCGGAAGTCGCTCATCATGCAGGGTGCAGGCACCCCGGATCGTCAGACTCTCACTGATTTCGCCGACGCATACGGCATCGACGTGCTTGAAGGTGCGGCCGGCGGAGCGATCATGTTCGACTCCAACTGCATGCATGCGTCGAACGGCAACGTCACTCCGTTCTCGCGCTCGAATATCTTCATCGTGTACAACTCGGTGGAGAATGCCTGCGTGGAGCCCTACGCCGCGCCGAAGCCGCGTCCGGAGTTCGTCGGCAGCACGGACTTCACGCCTGCCGGCCGTTGACGCCTCGCGCGCAAAGAATTCGGCCGCTGATGCCTCGCGCATGCCTGACACAGGCCGTGGAGTGAGCGCATCAGCACAAGTGGGGCCCGGTGCCGCAGTAGCGGCGCCGGGCTCCTTTGCACTCTCGGAGGAACTCGACGCATCGCGACTACTCGATGATCCTCAGGTCTGTCCCCCGCATCACCCCGCGGGATCCTTCGAATGATCCGATGGACCGGCCGTGACCGACCAGCCGGTCGCCTCGGCGAGGATGTCCGCCAATTCCGAGCGGTCAACACTCATCGGAACCTCCTGTTGAAATCCGGGGTGTGAATACACGTCGGGCGCTCCCGTGTACGGGGCGCCCGACGTGCTAGTTGGAGCAGAATGCTCGCGGCATCACTCGCTGTCGGAGCGTACCTTCTTGCCGCGATCCTGCCAGAATTTCGTCGTGGTGACCTCGTCCTCACCGTCCCAGGCGTCGACGTCGGTGTTGATGTACTTGAAGGTCGGCAGGTCGGTGCGCCGGAAGATCGGTTCCTGTCCGGCACGACGCTGGTCCGTGTAGTTCTTCAGGATTCGGAACACCAGTGGCGAGAGCATGAGCAGGGCGAACAGGTTGATCAGCGCCATGATCGCCATGAAGATGTCTGCCGCACTCCAGACGATGTCGAGCGCCGCGATGGACCCGATGAATACGGCCACCATGACAATGACCTGGTAGACGCGCAGCGCCGTTCTGCTCGTCGTCAGGTGCTCGATATTGGCCTCGCCGTAGTAGTAGTTGCCGAGGATCGACGAGAACGCGAAGAGGAAGATCGCGAAGGTGAGGAAGTGGATGGCCCATTGGCCAAGCTGTCCGCTCAGCGCGGTCTGGGTCAGCTGCATGCCTTCGGCCGAGCTGCCGTACTCGGGGTTTGACAGCAGGATGATGAACGCGGTGATTGAGCACACGAGGATCGTGTCGAAGTACACGCCGAGCGCCTGCACGAAGCCCTGCTTGGCCGGGTGAGAAGCCGAGGCGGTCGCCGCGGCGTTCGGCACCGAGCCGATGCCGGCCTCATTGGAGAACAGGCCGCGCTGCACGCCGACGAGCATGATCGAGCCGATCGCTCCGCCGGAGATCGAATGCATGCTGAATGCGTCGGTGAAGATGGTGCCGATCATCCCCGGAACGGCTTCGATGTTCATCGCCACGACGATGATCCCGACGATGAGGTACACGCCGGCCATGATCGGCACGAGGTAGGCGGAGACGTTCGAGATGCGCTTGGCTCCACCGGCGAAGATCGCATAAGCGCCGAGGGCGATGACCAGTCCGGTGATCGCGGTGAACATGAAGTTGGAATCTTCGACGCCGAATGATGTTCCCACCGCGTCGACGATGGAGTTCGACTGCACCGTGTTGAAGACGATGCCGTAGGTGATGGCCACGATCACCGCGAAGATCAGCCCGAGCTTCTTCATCTTCAGCCCGTGCCTGATGTAGTACGCCGGACCTCCACGGAAGTTCGGGCCGTCCTTGAGCTTGTAGAGCTGTCCGAGGGCGGACTCGGCGAAGGCCGTGGCACCGCCGACGATCGCTGTCAGCCACATCCAGAACATCGCGCCGGGACCGCCGAGCGAGATCGCCAGTGCCACACCGGCGATGTTCGCTGTGCCCACGCGGGAGGCAGCGGAGATGGAGAAGGCGCGGAACGGAGAGATGTTCCGATTGCCCTCGGGGTCCCGTCCACCGGGTTCGACCAGCGTGCGGAACATCTCGGGCAGCAGCCGCAGCTGGACCACGCCCGTGCGGATGGTGAAATACAGGCCCGTGGGGATCAGGACCGCAACGAGAATGTATGACGAGAATGTGTCGATACTGTCAAAGGCGCTCTGGAGCATCTCCATCGAACTGTGTCTCCTTCATCTGGCAATGCGTTGTGGGTCCTGCCCGGCGACAGCACGGGTTCCACCTGTCTTCCACCTCAGTCTGCCACTTATGCCCAACGCAGCCAGCCCTCAGGGGGTGCAAATCCATGATTCACGTCCCGTCCACCCGCCCATCATCGGGAACTTGCTCGCCGAGACTATTCTGGCCGCCATTGCACTCAATGCTCGGACGTCGTCACGACGCCTTGTGGCCACCCCGGAAGTCTCCGCAGAGGAGTTCTGAAATGCCCATCACCCTTCTCACCCCCACCGCCGAACCCGCGCCTCGCCGCTCGAGGGCGAGGACCCATCGCCCCGATGATCAGTCTGCAGCCGTGCCCGATCCCGCCCGGGTCCGCGTCCCGCCCCTGGTCATCGCCCACCGCGGCGCGTCGGCGAACTGGCCGGAGAACACGATCCCCGCATTCATGGCCGGCATCGACCAGGGGGCTGACATGATCGAGACCGATGTGCACATGAGCGCCGATGGTGAGCTCGTCATCATGCACGACGCGACCGTCGACCGCACCACCGACGCCCGCACGCTCTACCCGAATCGCACCGACCGGTCCATCGGCGGGATGAACGCCGCGCAGATCGCCACGCTCGATGCCGGCGGATGGAAGGGGGAGGAGTTCGCGGGGATCCGTGTGCCGCGCCTCGCCGAGGTGCTCACCCTCGTCCACGACACACGCACCGGCCTGCTGCTCGAGGTCAAACATCCCGAACGCTATCCGGGAATCGCCGCAGCGATCGTGTCCGCCCTGCGCGCTCTGCCGAACTATCTCGACCGGGCCCTGGCCGCAGGCATGCTCGTCGTCCAGTCGGCGAACTGGGCGTTCATCCGCGAATTCCACGCCCTGGCACCCGAGGTCCCCGTCGGGGTGCTCGGCCGCCCGTGCCCGGATGAACTCGAGGACTTCGCCGAATGGGTCGACCAGATCAACCCCGAATTCTGCGCCGCCGACCCGGAATTCCTCATGATGATCCACGAGCTCGGCATGTCGAGCCTGGTGTGGACGGTCGACGAGCCCGCGGGGATGGATCGTGCCATCGACATCGGTGCCGACGGCATCATCACGAACACCCCCGACCGCCTCGTCGACATCGTCGAAGCCCTCTGAACTCCAGGATGCGAGGGCTCAGAGCGCAGCCCTCAGCGCAACAGGACGCGAAGGCTCAGAGCGTCACGATGCGAGGGCCCGGCCACGGTCATTCGTGGGGTGCGCGGGCCACGTGGCTGAGCTCCGTCTCCCACGTCGAGGGATCGGTCACGGGGAAGGACCGCCCGGTGACCTCCTCGGCGAGGATCCGGATGAAGTGATTCTTCGTTCCCGGCTGCAGCGGGGACACGTCGAGGGAGACGGTGTCGCGCAGCTCGTCGGGAGCACTGATCGTCTTCGCATCGCCCTTGACGATGACGCTGAACGCGGTGCCCGCCTCAAGCCCGTCGATCTCGAAGGCGACGCGCGGGCGGCTGCGGATGGCGTCGACCTTGGTGCCCTCTCCGGTGCGGATGACGAGCGCGGAATGTTCGACGACGAAGTTCACCGGGAAGATCTCCGGGGCCTCGTCGACGATGACGGCAAGGCGGCCGACAGAAGTCGATCGCAGGCGTTCCCAGCATTCCTTGGCATCGAGCGTCCAGGTTGATTCGGCGTTCATCGTCGGCCTCCCGTTCGGCAGGGGCGGATACCGGAAGCGGCACCCTCACCACTGATTTCTACATATTGTAGAAGAATGTCGCGGGCAGGGGAAGAGGGTGCCGCCAATCGGATCGCACGGTCTCAGGAACGCGCTCACCCTCACCGAGGCGGCCCCGCCTCGGCGAGGTGCGTTCACTTCGGGTCGGCGGGGGCCTTCCGGCGCTGCGTCACCGCGTCGAAGGTGATGACCGCGAGACCGAAACTGCCGATCGTGAACACGAGCAGGCCCACCGGCCCGAATGGGTAGCCGCCGCCGAGGCCGGCGCCGAAGTCGACGGAGGTGATGGCGTACTGGCGGCAGAGGTAGAGGCCCGCGGCGATCGTGAGGAAGGTGAGGGTGTGCGCCAGGTGAGGGCGGGTGCGGCTGAGGTCGCGTCCCACGGCCGGCTGCTCTGCCGGCAGTGAGCGGGCGACCGCGACCGCGCGGAGAGCATAGACCGCGGCGACAGAGCCGAGGGCTGCGGCAACGGCGCCGATAACATCACCGGACTGCGACAGCAATGGTTCAGCCGTGATCGGCTGGCGCAGAATCCACACGACGATGATGACGGCGACCACGGCGAAGAGGACGATCGCGGCGGCTCTGCCGCTGCGGGCCGCACGCTGCTCGAGGCGTCCTGTGTCTGTGCCGGCGGAGTCCGCGTCGACGTCTGTGCCACCGAGCGCAGCCCCGACTCGTGAGACCGTGACGGCCAGAACCTGGGCGACGATCAGCGGATAGATGAGGTCGGCGATGAAGTGAACAAGGCGGACGATGGCGAAGAATCGTGATTCGACTTCGACGCTCGTGAACTGACCGGTGAAGACCGCGGCCAGAGCGGCGAACGCGAAGTAGAAGACGGTGATGACGAGGAAGACGCTGCGCGGAATCGACTTCAGGCTGCGCCCGAGGAGGACGGCGGCGACTCCGGCGACGAGGACGAGCACGATCTGGGCGAGACGGAGATCGGTCCCGCCGAAACCAGCCGAAGGCAGGGCCGTGCCCGCCATCTTCGAACCGATCCAGGTCGCGATGAAGACGACGAAAGCGCCGACCGTGATCGACAGAGTCTTGTCGTCCACGGGTGCGGGAGCGGTCTGCGGAGCCTCATCGTCTGCGGCTCCCGTGGCATCGTTCGGGGTTGGGCTCATGCCGTCATGATTCCATAAAGCCAGGTACCTTGCTATTTTCGATGGGCGGTTTCCGTGGTCGGGCCTCGCCCCGACCCGCGGGAAGTGAGACGCTGGGGGCATGCCGAACGAACTCGCTGCCTCAACCAGCCCCTACCTCCGCGCGCATGCCGACAACCCAGTGGACTGGCGGATGTGGACGCCGGAAACCCTCGCCGAGGCGGCCCGCCGAGACGTTCCCCTGCTCATCTCGATCGGGTACTCCACCTGCCACTGGTGCCACGTCATGGCACATGAGTCCTTTGAGGATGAGGCGGTCGCGAAGCTGATGAACGACCGGTTCGTTCCGATCAAGATCGACCGCGAGGAACTGCCGGACATCGACTCGAACTATATGAACGCGCTCCAGGCGATGACCGGGCAGGGCGGATGGCCGATGACGATCTTCGCCACGCCCGCCGGCAGCCCCTTCTACGCCGGCACGTATTTCCCGCCGGCTCCGCGCGGGAAACTGCCCGCGTTCACCCAGGTGCTCACCGCGGTGTCCCAGACGTGGACGGATCGCCGTGATGAAGTCGATCAGATGACCCGGCGGATGGACCGCGGACTGGCCGAGATGGCCGATGCCGTGACGAGTGCGCTGCCCGCCGAGGCGGCCGCCGAGTCCCTGAGTCCCGAGGAGCTCGATTCCGCAGCCGCGGCGCTCCTCGATTCCTATGACCCGGCGTGGGGCGGGTTCGGCGGGGCGCCGAAGTTCCCGCCGATGATGAACGTGCTCCAACTCCTGGCCGCGTTCGTGCGGTTGGGTGGGACAGCCTCGGCGAGCGGTTCGGGTGGCTCCGACCCGGCGGGCGGGGACGGCGGCGCCGCCTCGGCGAGGGAATCGGACGACGGAGACGATGCCCACCCGATGGATCGGGTGCGCGCGGAGGGACGGCTCGGTTGGCTCGGCGCGGATGGGCACCTGACCGGGGAGCTCGTCCTCGACTGCCTCATCGCCGTCCGTGGGACGCTCGCGCGGATCGCCAGCGGCGGCATGCGTGACCAGGTGCGCGGCGGGATCGCCCGCTACAGCGTCGACCGGCAGTGGTTCGTGCCGCACTTCGAGAAGATGCTCTATGACAATGCCCTCTACCTGCGCGCCGTGGTCGCGTGGGCGAAGGTCGAACGCCGCCTCGACCCGAAGTCGAAATGGCTCGCACTGGCCGAACGAGAGATCGCTGACACCGCGAACTTCCTGGTGAGCGACTTGACGACCGAAGGCGGCTGCATCGCGGCCCTCGACGCGGACTCGCTCAGCGAAGCAGGGGTGTCCGAGGAGGGCGCCGCCTACGTGTTCACCCCCGAGGAGTTCGCACAGGCCGGGCAGGCGGGTCTGCTCGGGCTCGTCGACTCGCCGGCCGGCGCGGAACTGTCCGGGCAGGTCGTCGCGGCCGTGCGCATCATCGACTGGCTCGGAATGGAGGACGTGCCCTTCGACGCCGATCATCCCGCGCCCTGGGACATCGAAGCGACACGACGCCAACGCGAAGTGCTCGCCGAGCTGCGGGCACGGCGTTCGCAGCCGGCCCGGGACGAGAAGATCATCACCGAATGGAATGCGCTGGCCGTCACCGCCCTCGCCGAGGCGGCGCTGTACACGGGTGCGGGTGCTGAGGATGCCGGTGGTGCGGATTCGGACGGTGCGGGCGCGGACGGTGCAGGGTCGGATGCTGCGGATCCGAGAGAGTGGGGCAGGACCGCACTGCGGTTCTGGGAAGCGATGCACGAACGGTTCGAGCGGACGGGGGCGTCCGATTCAGTGGACGCAGCCGGCTCGGCCGGGTTCGATGTGCGGCGCAGCTTCACCGACGGAGAGCCGGGCCCAGGACGGGGCGGGCTTGCCGATCGGGCGCAATTCATCACCGCTGGGATCACGGTCCGGCAATTGCCGGGCGGGGCCGCCTCGGTGCCGGTGAATGTCCTGGTCACAGCGAGTGCGCAGATGCTCGATGACTTCACCGCCGACAGTGAGGACGGGATCCTCGAGGTCGTCGATTCGCTCGGTGACGGAATCATCGACGTGAAGTCGGCGGACCCGGTGGACAACACCGTCCCCTCGGGTCGGTCGGCAGCTGCCGAGGTCGTGCTGCTGCTCGCCGAACTCGGCGTCGACGCGGTGGTGGGTGCAGATGCGTCCGCCGCGGCTGCGGGCGATGCGGGATCCGATGGCTCGGAGGCGACGAGCGGGAGTGCCCTGTTGGAGACGGGGAGGCTGCTCGAGCTGCGGGACCGACTCCTCGGCGTCTATCGGGCGCTGGCCGGTCAGGCTCCGCGCGGCTGCGGGCACGCACTCTGGCAGGCCGAACGGGCCCTCGGATCCGTGCGGGTCGCGACCACGGACGCCAGTCTGCGGGCAGCCGCGGCCCGGCACCCATCCCTCACCCTGCTCGCGGACTCGACCGGAGTGCCGGGACCGGACGGCGGCGAGGTCGCCGTCCCCGCGGGGACAGCGATCGTCTGCCGGGGTACGTCGTGCTCCCTGCCGGTTGGGACTGCTGCCGAACTCTCGGCACTGGTGGCCGGGTAACCGAGCCGGACGGGTAGCCGAGTTCAGCGGAAAGCCGAGCTCGACGGATTGCTGAGCCGGACGGATTGCTGAGTTCAGCGGAAAGCCGCGCGTCGCCTCGGGGACGGTCAGCTTTCCAGGCGGAGCTCGCGGTAGCGGTTGAGGGCGGCGGCGATCTCCTGCGCGCGGGGCCGGGTCAGATGGCCCGGGTGGTCGCGGTGGCCGGTGACTGCGTCGATGCCTTGGGCGTCGAGCATGCTCTCGAGCTCGGTGAGGGCTGTGGTCAGCGAGGTGCGTCCGTCGAAGACCTCAGCGAGGTGCTCGAGCGACTCGGCGACCCCGGCGGTCTGCTGGGCGTCGACGAGCTGAGCGACGGCGATGAGGTCGATGAAGCTGCGGCCGAACTGGATTCGATCGGAGCCCTTCGCACGGGCCGACTTCGTCTTCGACGATGGGCGCAGGGCCCGGGCCGTCGGTACGCGCGGTGACGTGACGAAACCGGGGTCGGACGCGTCCGAATCCGTGGCGAGGCCGTGGGCGGTGACACCGACGAGACGGTGCGCTTCTTCGGTGACCTCGCGGGGGACATAGGCATCGAGAGCGATGACGTGATCGGCGACCTCGAAGAACGCACTCGACCCGCCGGCGACGAGCACCGTGGAGACGCCCTGCCTGGTCAGCAGGGGGCGGACGCGGTCGACGAACGGGGTGATCGGCTCCCGCTCGGCAGGAATGAGGTTCCGCATGCGCTCGTCGCGGATCATGAAGTTCGTCGCCGAGGTGTCCTCGTCGATGAGCAGGGTCTGCGCCCCGGCTTCGACCGCTTCGACGAGGTTGGCCGCCTGTGAGGTCGACCCGCTCGCGTTCGTCGTCGAGAACGATCTCGTGTCAGTCCCCGACGGTAGGTTGTTGATGAACGCCGAGATGTCGTCGCCGGTCACGGCCCGACCGTCCTCGGCTCGGATGGAGGTGGCAGAAGGGTCGCTGATGACCCACTCGCGTCCGTCGCCCGCGATATGCGGGTAGACACCGCGTTCGAGAGCGCGCAGAATCGTCGACTTGCCGTGGTACCCGCCGCCGACGATGACGGTGACACCACGGGGAATGCCCATACCGGTGAGGCTGCGCCCGCTCGACAGATCGACCGTGTGCTCGAGTTCCGGAGGGGAGGTGAAGGAGACTGCAGTCTCGACATCCATCGGCCGGTCCGAATCCCCGGAGACACGCGGCAGGACCGCACCATTGCCGATGAATCCGACCAGCTCGACCTCGCCGAGGTGATCGCGCAGTTCCAACTGATCCCTGTGCAGCTGGACGTGCGCCTCCAGGGCGTGGGCGGACGGGGAGCCGGAAGCCGGCCAGCGGTCGAAGAGGAACAGTGCTTCGGCGAGCTTCGGAAGGTCGCGGGTGAGGATGTCGGCGGCCTGATGGCCGAGGATGCGCCGACCGCGGGCCGGCAGATTGACCAGCAGTCGTGCCTCGAAGCCGGCATCGTCGATGAGGATGTTCGTCCTCTCGAGGATCTCCTGGCCCGGCTGACCGAGGATGAGGGCGCGCTGTTTGAGGTCTGCGAGGATCATGTTGCCGGCCCGCAGAAGATAGTCGGCCGCAGCGATCCGGTCGGCACGATCGGTGGTCAGTTCCGGCGGGAGCTTGGCATCGGCCCGGTCGACTCGGACGCGGACCTTCGACGGTGACGCGAAGGGATCGGCCTGGACGCGGTCGATGAAAAGCGTCACCGGTCCGAAGCTGTAACGGCCGCGGATCTGCTTGAGATTGCCGTAGCTGCGACCGTCGAGGCTGTGCAGAGTGGATGCGAGATTCGACTGACGTGAACTCATTGGACACATGCTACTGGTCGGAGATGACTGCTTACTCGCCCCCTTCGGGTCCGATGCCGTAGAACTGCGCCGCAT
The DNA here is from genome assembly GCF_051351055.1 of Brevibacterium sp. FAM 27836. Taxonomy (NCBI): domain Bacteria; kingdom Bacillati; phylum Actinomycetota; class Actinomycetes; order Micrococcales; family Brevibacteriaceae; genus Brevibacterium; species Brevibacterium sp. FAM 27836. The sequence continues at coordinate 1,320,560 of NZ_CP195711.1, read as the reverse complement.
TGGACCAGAACACGGCATCGGCCTCGGAAGCGGTGAGGACTTCGCAGATGAGCGCGAAGTCGGCATCGGCGAAGGGTCTGCGGGCACGGGTCGACGGCAGGTCCGTGCCCACCATCAGTGCGCCCGGGTCCGTGTCGACGATGCGGCGGACAACCTCGGCGGGATCGAGCTCCACCCGCCCGAAACCGGTGGCCTTGACCTTCACCCCGGCCTCGACGAGGCGCAGCAGAGTGGGCAGACCCTCGGCGTGCATGCCGAGGTGGTCGATGCTCACAGCCGGCAGGGAGGCGATGCGGGAGGCGAGCTCGGCATCGATGGTGCGTGCGTCGATGTAGAGCTCCGCATGCCAGCCGACGAGGTCGAAGACCCGGCGGGCGAAGGTGTCGAGAGCCTCGAGAGCGGTGGAACCGCCACGGGCGATGTTGAAGCGCAGCGCCCTGACGCCGGCGACGTCGAGGGCACGGATCTGATCGTCGCTGGTCTCAGCCGGCAGCTGGGTGACGCCGACATGGTTCGGGCCGAGTTCGCGCAGCGCGGCGAGGAGATACCCCTGATCGAAGCCCTGGAACGAACCGGAGACCACAGCACCGCCGGCGACCTCGACTCCGACCTCCGCCAGGCTCTGCAGGCGGGATCGGTAGTCGGCGACCGTGAACGGGTCCGGCAGATAGCCGTTGTTCTCGATCAGCGGATGATCCGGGTCGATGATATGCAGGTGCGCGTCGAAAGCACGCTGAAGCTCTCCCATGGAACCAACCTACCGAACCCGCGCCCGGGGGCCGACAGTCGGCTCGGGAAGATACACCGTGCCGCCCGCAGCGAGGAACTCGCGGCTCTTCTCCCGCATGCCTGCCAGCGCGGCCTGCGCCTCGGCACTGCCGTAGGTGTCACGGATGTCCTGGGAGATGCGCATCGAGCAGAACTTCGGCCCGCACATCGAACAGAAGTGGGCGGTCTTCGCCGGTTCCGCCGGCAGCGTCTCGTCGTGGAACGCCTCGGCGGTCTCCGGATCGAGGCCGAGGGCGAACTGATCGCGCCACCGGAACTCGAACCGTGCCTTCGACAGTGCATCGTCTCTGGCAGTCGCGCCTGGGTGGCCCTTCGCAACATCGGCGGCGTGAGCGGCGATCTTGTAGGTGATGACCCCGGTCTTGACGTCGTCGCGGTCGGGCAGGCCGAGGTGCTCCTTCGGGGTGACGTAGCAGAGCATCGCCGTGCCGTAGCGGGCGATTTCGGTCGCCCCGATCGCCGAAGTGATGTGATCGTAGCCGGGTGCGATGTCAGTCACGAGCGGACCCAAGGTGTAGAAGGGGGCGCCGTGGCAGAGCTTCTGCTGGCGTTCGACGTTCTCGCGCACCAGGTGGAGCGGAATGTGCCCAGGGCCTTCGACCATGACCTGGACGTCGTGGGCCCACGCGCGTTCGGTGAGTTCGGCGAGGGTGTCGAGCTCGGCGAACTGGGCGGCGTCGTTGGCATCGGCGATCGAGCCCGGCCGCAGCCCGTCGCCGAGTGAGAACGCGACGTCGTAGCGGGCGAAGATCTCGCAGAGTTCGTCGAAGTGGGTGTAGAGGAAGTTCTCCTCATGGTGGGCTAAGCACCAGCCAGCCATGATGGAGCCTCCGCGGGAGACCATCCCGGTGACCCTGTTGGCCGTGAGCGGCACGTAGCGCAGCAGCACGCCGGCATGGACGGTCATGTAGTCCACGCCCTGCTCGCACTGCTCAATGACGGTGTCCCGATAGATCTCCCAGGTCAGAGCGTTCGCCTCGCCGTCGACCTTCTCCAGGGCCTGGTAGATCGGGACGGTGCCGATGGGGATGGGGGAGTTGCGGATGATCCACTCTCGGGTGGTGTGGATGTCGTTTCCGGTCGAGAGGTCCATGAGGGTGTCGGCACCCCACTTCGCGGCCCATCGCAGCTTCTGCACCTCCTCGGCGATGGAGCTGGTGACCGCGGAATTGCCGATGTTCGCGTTGATTTTCACAAGGAAGGCCTTGCCGATGATCATCGGTTCGGACTCGGGATGGTTGATGTTGTTCGGGATGATCGCGCGGCCGGCGGCGAGCTCCGAGCGGACGAGCTCGACATCGCACTGCTCGCGCAGGGCGACGAAGCGCATCTCCGGGGTGATGATGCCTTCCCGGGCGTAGTGCATCTGGGTCACGGTCCGGCCGGGCTTGGCCCGGAGTGGGACCGGTTTGCGACCCCTCCACTGCTGTGAGGGCGCTCCGCGGCGCACGGCAGCGCGACCGTCATCGGCGATGCGGTGTCCGCGGGCGGCGTAGGTTTCGGTGTCGAGGCGGCCCTCGATCCAGGGGAACCGCAGTGCCGGCAGTCCTTCCTCGGGGACGCTGCCAGGGCCGACGGTGCGGTAGACGTGGACGGGAGCGTTGGTCCGTCCGTCGGAGTCCTCGAGTTCGATGCGGGTGACGGGAACGCGGATGTCGTGCTCGGCATCCTCGAGCCACGCCGGAGAATGCGTCGGATACTGCTCGATCGTGAAATCGTTCGTGGAGTTCTTCGCATTGGGCACGGTGGCCGAAGCCGTGGCAGGGACAGGTGTTTCAGGGGTGAACGCAGTCATCTGCAGTCCTCGCTTCCTACGCCGGTATCAACCGGATCAGGTTCTACGGTCTCGGACGATCCAGTCCGATCTCAGCCCTTCTGCAGGGCTCCCGTGGGGTCGTGCAATTCGTATCACGTCGACAGCGGTGAGGACAAACCCCGCCGAGGCGGGGGTGCTTCCACGGAGGGTGCCTCCACGGAGGACAACAGCTCCAGCGAAACGACGCTGCCGCATCAGTTCTGCAGGAGCATCAGCCTTGGAGGAACGTCGTCGCGGCTCTGCCGAGGGCGACGACATCGGCGACCGCGACCATTTCGCGGGCCGAATGCATCGAATACAGGGCCGGGCCCACGTCGACGGTCGTCATGCCCAGGCGTGTCGCCGTGAGCGGACCGATTGTCGACCCGCACGGCATCGCATTGTTCGACACGAAGTCTTGGTAGTCGACGCCGGCGGCCGTGCACGCCCGCGACCACACTGCGGTGCCCACAGCATCCGTGGCGTACCGCTGCTGAGCGTTGAGTTTGAGCAGCGGACCGCCGCCGAGGCGGGGACGCACATGCGGATCATGGCGTTCCGGATAGTTCGGGTGAGCGGCATGCCCGGCGTCCGATGACACGCACACCGATGCCGCCAGCGACGCCAGATAGTCGCTGCGCGTCGAGTCCGGCAGCAGAGAGGCGATGATGCGTTCGGTGACATCGGCGAGGAACGGTCCGCACGCACCGGAGCGTGAGTTCGACCCGATCTCCTCGTGGTCGAAGGCGGCGAAGAGCGCAATGCCTTCGACCGAGTCGGCGTCGAGACTCGTCAGTGCAGTGACCCCGGCATGGACGGACAGAAGGTTGTCCAACCTCGGCGAGGCGAAGAACTCCTCACGTGCACCGAAAAGCGCCGGCTCCTGGGTGGGGACGGTGTACACGTCGTGACCGACCACCGCCTCGGGATCGACCTCGGCGGAAGCGGCGAGCAGTTCGATGACGTCGGCCTCGGCGAGATCGGCCAAGCCGATCACGGGAGCGGTGTGACGCTGCTTGTCCAAGGCCAGACCGTCATTGACCTGCCGGTCGAGGTGGATTGCCAGCTGCGGAATGCGCGCGATCGGACCGGTGCGGGCGAGCACGACCCGGCCGTCGGCGAGGCTGAGGCGACCGGCGAACGCGAGTTCCCGGTCGAGCCAGGAATTCAGCAGCGGACCGCCGTAGATCTCCACTCCGACCTGGCGCATGCCCTCGGCGGTGTATTCGTCCCCGGGTTTGAGTTTGAAGGCCGGGGAATCCGTGTGGGATCCGAACACGCGGAACCCGGGGACTGCCTCGGCGGTGGTCGTGGGATTCATCCACGCGATGATCGCACCGTCGCGGACGACGAAATGGCCGGATCCGGGCGTCAACGCCCATGCGCTCGCCTCATCGAGGCGGGAGAAACCGGCCTGCTCCAAACGGGCGGCTGCGGTGGCTACGGCGTGGTAGGAGCTGGGGGAGGCACTGACGAAGTCGCCGAGGTCGGCCGCTGTCTGCGCGGCGACAACCGGGTCCGGGTGTGATTCACTCATTTCCCCAGCCTATCGTTTGCGGTAGTTTGGATGACAAGGAACAAGGCCTCAGGCACCGGTCAGACATCGGTTCCGAGGGTAAGGCGGCGGCAGGGATCCTGCGCCCGCAACAGCAACGGCAAGGAGTGTTCGACGTGAACCAGTTCGTGACGGAGTGGAACACCTGGCGCGACTCACGGAACTCGGCACTGGCGAAACCGTTCGGCTGGCTCAGCGTCGTCGGACTGCACTGGCTCGACGTCGAGTCCACCTGGCCCGATGCCCCCGGCACCTTCACCGTCGAGGACGGCTGGGTCACCGTCGCCCTCGACTCCGGAATCAATGCCGGTCCCGCTGCCGAGACCTTCGACCTGCTGAGCCAAGCCGCCGGCGGCGGTGCGGGTGCCGGGACAGGCGGCGGTGCGGTCCGAGCGACGAGCCCCTCGGTGCCCAGCGACACCTCGACCCTGCCTGCTGTGACAGACCACGCCGCCACAGGAGCTTCTGCCGCTGACAACGCCTCCGCAGATGCCGGTGCGGCCGAGGCCGGAACCGCGGGTCATGACTCGGCCCCAGCCCGACCGCAGGTGCGTGTCGAGGACAACGGCTTCACCGCGAAGCTGCCGGCCGGGGGATCGCTCAACTGGTTCACCGTCGGCAATGTCCTCTACGAGCTCATCGACCGGGGCGGCCGCCTCGGTGTGCGTGTGCGCGATTCGAAATCGCCGCTGCTGGGCAAATTCTTCGAAGTCCCGGTCTTCGACCCGAACCCAGACTTCGTCTTCCTCGCCCGGTTCACCCGGTTCGACCCGTTCCCGACCCATACGATCGAAACCGCGCAGGAGGATCTGCAGCTGCAGACCCAAGCCGCGGGAACCGTGACCTTCGAAACTCAGCAGGGCGAGGTCACACTGCTTGCCACCGGGTGCCCGAAGACCGGGCTCCACCTGGACTTCCACGATGGAACGAACGGGGCAACCACTTCGGCGTGGCGGACGATCGACCTCGGAGTGCCGAATCAGGACGGCTCGCTCGTCATCGATTTCAACCGCGCGGTCAACTACCCCTTCGCGTTCACCTCGTTCGCGACCTGCCCCGCCCCGATCGAGGGCAACGTCGTGCCCTTCGAGGTCACGGCGGGTGAGCGGCGTCCCCCGTTCTTCTTCTCGGAAGCCGGGATCAACGTGCCGTTCCTGTTCTACGTGTGGTGGGACGAAGAGAGCGCCGAGGTGACCCGGCCCTGGTACTCCCGGTTCGGCCTCGACATCACGGTCCTCAACCCGAACCACGATGACGGTCGGGTCTCGCTCGTCGGCTTCGACGGAGTCGCGATGTCCGGCGGCGACCTCAGCCCGCTGGGGCGCAAGGCCCGATCGCGGCTCATCGACGTCGCCACCGAAGCGCTGACCTCACGGATCCCGGTCATCGGCATCGGAGCGTACTCGGCGTTCGTCATTCAGGCCCAGCGGGAACTGCGCTCGCAGCAGGGCTACAACGACGGCATCGAGGTCGAATACCAGGCGCCGGACGATCGTCTGCTCATCGTGATGAATAACGAACTCGAACCGCAGCAGGCCGGGTTCGATGTCGTCCACACCGACGCCAGTGGGCTGCTGTATGTGGAGATGCCCTTCGACATTCCGCTCGAATCCGAGCTCACCGAGGTCGAGGATTTCGAAGCCGCGCTGCAGGCCGACGCTCCGATCACCAGCTGGCAGGAATTCGACTTCCGCATGGTCCACCTCATCCGCGGCCACCGCTGACCACCCCCAGAACTACCTGACAGCGGCCCAGCAACTTCGCGCGAGGTTGCTGGGCCGCCGTCAGGTAGCAATGGGAGGGGGAGTGGTTACCAGATGGTCACGCGCTCCTCGGGAGCCAGGTACATGCCGTCTCTTTCGCTGACGCCGTAGGTGTCGTGGAAGGCCGTCATGTTCTTCACGACCTGATTGCAGCGGAACTCCTCCGGCGAATGGGGGTCGATCGAGAGCCTGCGGACGCGCTCCTCGGTGCGCATCTTCGACCGCCACGCTTTCGCCCAGGCTTCGAAGAACGCCTTCGCCTGCTCCGGGCTCGGCGCCACTGGCACACCGGGAGTCCCGGCCCGCTCACCGAGTTCGAGTTCGAGAGCCTTCCACCCGATCGACAGACCGCCGAGGTCACCGATGTTCTCCCCGACCGTCAGCGCCCCGTTGACATGCTGGGCGTCGTCGAGACCGGCCGGAACCAGTGCCTCGTACTGGGCGATGAGCGCGTTCGTGCGCTCCTCAAAACGCTCCCGATCCTCCGACGTCCACCAGTCGACGAGGTTGCCGTCCCCGTCGTAGCGCGAACCCTGATCGTCGAAGCCGTGCCCGATCTCGTGACCGATGACCGCACCGATCGCCCCGAAGTTCGCCGCCACATCACCTGCGGCATCGACGAACGGCGGCTGGAGGATCGCGGCGGGGAAGACGATCTCGTTCATCACCGGGTGGAAGTAGGCGTTGACCGTCTGCGGGGTCATCAGCCATTCGGTCCGGTCGATGCCTCCGCCGATGCGGCGCACCTGCCGCACGTGTTCGGCCTGGGCGCAGCGGCGGACGTTGCCCACCAGATCCGAGGAATCGATCGCGGCCGGGTACTCCCGCCACACCTCGGGATAGCCGACCTTCGGGGTGAACTTCGAGAGCTTGACCAGCGCACGGTCCTTCGTCTCCTCGCTCATCCAGTCGAGCTCGCGGATTGACTTGTCGTAGGCCTTGATGAGCATGCCCACGAGGTGGTCGATGGCTTCCTTGGCTTCGGGCGGGAACTCGGCGGCGACATAGAGTTTGCCGACGGCCTCGCCGAGGAGGGACTCGACGAGCCCGACCCCGCGCTTCCAGCGTTCCCGCAGCGCCGGCGTGCCCGAGAGCGTGCGGGCGTTGAAGTCGAAGTTCTCCTCGACGAATTCATCGGCCAGCAGGGACGCGGTGTCGGAGACGACGACGAAGCGCAGCCAGGTCTTGAGGGTGTCGATATCGGTCTCGGCCCACACCTTGGCCATGCCGGTGACGAAGGACGGCTGAGAGACCACGAGGTATTTGAGGTCGGTGGCTTCGGCGGTGAGCAGCCCCAAATAGGAGTCGAAGTCGAACTCCGGGCCGAGGTCGCGCAGTTCGGCGATCGAGTACTTGTTGTAGGTCTTCTCGGCGTCGCGGCAGGCCACCCGGTCCCAGTGGTGGCGGGCGATCTCGGTTTCGAACGCCATGATCTTCGCGGCCACCTCGGCGTCGGAGATCCCGGACTTCTCACCGAGCCCGGCCAAGGCGGACATCTTCTTCACATGGGCGAGGAACTTCGCGCGCACCTCGGCGTGGTCGTCGTTGAAGTAGTAGTCCTCGTCGGGCAGGGAGATGCCGGCCTGGACGAGGTAGAGGGCGTAGACGTCGGAGTCCTTCGCATCGGCGGTGACGTACCCGCCGAGCACTCCGCCGATGCCTTCGATCTCGAGCCGGGCCAGCAGGGCCGCGAGTTCGGACTTGTCCTCGGCGGCGTCGATGGCGGTGAACGTCGAGTCCAGCGGGGTCACACCGAGTTCGTTGATGCGGTCGACGTCCATGAACGAAGTGAAGAGGTCCGCGACCTTCTGGCCCTCGGAACCGGGTTCCTGTGGGGCATCGGAGACGGCGGTGATGAGGTCGCGGACCTTGGTCTCGGCGGTGTCGAAGAGCTCGCGCATGGCACCGTCGCCGGCCCGGTCGTCGGGGATGGTGAACGCGTCGATCCACTCGCCGTTGATGTTGCGGTACAGGTCGTCCTGAGGGCGCACCGAGGCGGAAGAAGTTTCAGAAGTCATGGTGCAACAGTATCGTGATCAGCAGGGGTTCTGCGCTGGAGTTTCCGACGTCGTCCGTCGGTCGGCCGCCCGCCGCAGATCGTTGAGGAGGAACGAATGAGTATGGCATCCGTCGTGTTCGTGTGCACCGGCAATATCTGCCGCTCGGTGACGGCCGAACGCGTGCTCGAGCACCATCTGAGGATCAACGGCACCGAGGCGGTCGTCGATTCCGCCGGAATCAGCGACGAGGAGGCCGGCAATCCCATCGACCCACGTCAGGCGCGGGTGCTCGCGGCCGCCGGCTACCGCACCGATGATCACGCCGCTCGACAGATCACGGTCGACTGGCTGGCCGAACGCAATCTGGCCGTGGCGATGACCGCTCGCCACTATCGTGCGCTGCACCGGCTGATCGAGCAGATCCCCGCCGAGGCGGCCCCGGAGCTGCGGATGCTGCGTGAGTTCGATCCCCGGCTGGCTCCGGACGGGTCCGAAGACGGGCCCGAAGGCGAATCCGTCGGTCGTGGACAGGGCCGCGGGATCAGTGATGCGGCCGAGCCCGGTGCCCCCGCACCCGATGTGCCGGACCCTTGGTACGGCGAATTAAAGGATTTCGAAGAAACTCTTGAGACAATTGAAGTGTCCGTGCCGGGAATCACCGATCACCTGCACGCTCTGGCCGAGAAGTCTGCGTGATACTGGAAGCAGAATCGCCGATCGATGAACGAACGCCCTGAAGGAGAAACTCTCATGACTCGTACTAAGTGGTCCGCTTTCAAGCTGGGCTTCGCCGCCCTGCTGGTGGCTGCCTTGAGTGTCTTCGCGTTTGCGCCCGCCAGTGCTCACGACCAGCTCGTGTCCTCGAACCCCGAAGACGGGGCGGAACTGGATCAGCAGCCCGAGTGGCTCGAGATGACGTTCTCCGGGAACATCCAAGAGGTCGGCTCCGAAGTCACCGTCGTCGTCGACGGCAAGGACGTCTCGGCCGGTGAGCTCACCGTCGAGGGCAAGAAGCTCAGCGTGGCGCTGCCCGATGATCTCAAACCCGGCGACTATGAGGTGACCTGGCGTGTGGTGTCCCAGGACGGGCACCCGATCTCCGGTGACTATGCCTTCACCATCAAGGACTCCGAGGGCGCAGGCGGCGCTGTCGAAGAGTCCACCAAGGCCGGGCTCGGCGGCGGAGTCGTCGACGAGCCGGGCAAGGACACCGGAGAGCGCGGTGAGATCGGAGAGGCCAGCGGCAGCGATTCGGGCATGTCGACCCCGATGATCGTGCTGCTCTCCGTCGGCGGACTCGCGATCATCGTCATCGTCGTCCTGCTCATGCGCCGCAAGGCCCAGGGCCTGCCCGGCACCAAGGGCGATGATTCGAGTTCCGGCCCCGGTCCGAAGAACGACTGAGGTTCGCGGCACAGCGACACTCATCTGACGAACCGATGGCCGAGGCCCCGGAGGCGAGAGCTTCCGGGGCCTCGCTGCATCGTCGGACCGTTTGCGTGCGGGACTCGACCGGCGCGGGGGCCGCGGAATAGAACCGGACCGGGACGCTGTTGTCCTACAGGGCTGATCGCCTCACCGAGCATCGACGTCCGATCGCTCGCCACCACCCAGCTGACCGAAGGACGGCATCACATTGTCCATTCCTCTCAACATCCTCGACCTCGTCTCCATCCGTGAGGGATCCACGGCCTGCGAGGCCATTGCGAATTCGATGTCGACCGCCGCACTCGCCGATGAGCTGGGCTACTCACGCCTCTGGTTCGCCGAGCACCACAACACGATGGGTTTGGCTGCCAGCTCCACGGCACTGCTGATCTCTCAGGCCGCCTCGGTGACGGAGAGGATCCGAGTGGGATCCGGCGGTGTGATGCTGCCCAACCATGCGCCGCTCATGGTCGCTGAGCAGTACGGAACCCTGGCGAACATCCATGGCGATCGCATCGACCTGGGCCTGGGGCGCGCCCCCGGCACGGACGGCATGACGGCCCAGGCGCTGAGCGGTTCCTCCGCCGAACCGCAGTCCTTCGCGCAGAACATCTACGACCTGCAGGGCTGGTTCAGCGAGCGGGGTCAGGCCTACAGCACGCCGATCAAGTCGGCCGTCTCGGCCGGAACAAACGTTCCGATCTGGGTGCTCGGGTCGACGATGAATGGGGCTTCGATCGCCGGTCAGCTGGGGCTGCCGTTCTCACTGGCCTCGCACTTCGCTCCCGATCAGATCGACGCGGCCATCAAGGTCTACCGTGATTCCTTCACCCCCGATGCCCCGACCGCGCAGATCGACAAGCCCTACGTCATGGCCGGGATCAATGTGATGGTCGCCGACACCGACGCCGAGGCGCAGCGTGAGTTCACCCCGGTCAGGCAGATGTTCGCGGACATCGGCCGGGGACGCAGCCGGCAGCTGCAGCCGCCGGTCGAGCCGAGCGAATTCGCCGCCCAGGGCATGGGCGAGAACCCGATGCTCACGATCAGCGCCGTCGGCTCGCCGGACACCGCGACCGAGCAGATGGCCGAGTTCGTCGAGCGCACCGGTGCCGATGAGCTCATCACCGTCACCTACGCCTACGACACCGAGGTGGGCCAGCGCTCACTGCGCCTGCTGGCTGACGCCTGGTTCTGACTCGGCACCTCACCTCGTGAGCCGCACATGTGCCGCCAGCCCGGTGTCGTCGGCGGCCAGGGCTCGTGCGGTGCTGAGGATCGTGCCCTCCATCGCCGAGGCGGCCCGAGTCGGTCGCACATCTGCGCGAGTCGCGATGCTCACCGTCCGGGACAACCTCGGCTCCACCAGTTGGGCCGAGATCAGCTGAGGTCGGTCGACGAGGACCATGGCGGGAACGATCGCCACGCCAACGCCCCGTTCGACGAAGCGCAGCACCGCGTCCATCTCCCCGCCCTCGACGACGACGTTCGGGTACAGGCCGCTCGATTCGAAGGCCGCCGAGGTGGCCTCCCGCAGGTCGTATCCGTGATGGAACAGGACCTGGGGGAGTGCGGCCACCTCGGCGAGGGTGATCTGGTCGCCGCTGATCAGCGCTCCGTCGGCTGCCGCGATGACGACGAGATCCTCGCCGAGCACTTCCTGCATCTGCAGTCGGGGCGTTTGCGCGCCGAGGTCGACGGTGCGGGTGATGAGCGCGAGGTCGAGTTCGCCGGCGCCCAAGGCCTCGATGAGCTCCCGGGAACCCTTCTCGACGAGTTCGAGCTCGACTCCGGGATGCTGATGGTGGAAGCGACTGATCGCCTCGGCGACGAGGCTCACGCACAGGGTCGGGGTGGCGCCGAGGCGGATCCGACCACGGCGAAGGCCGGCGAGCTCGTCCATGTCATGGCGGATCGCCTCGGCGTCGGCGAGCATCCGGCGGGCTGTCGGCAGCAGCGTCTCACCCGCCGCGGTCAGCGAGATGTGGCCGTGGGCGCGGTGGAAGAGCTCTGCGCCGAGCTCCTTCTCCAGTGTCGAGATCTGGCGGCTCAGTGAGGGCTGCGCCAGGTGCAGGGTGGCGGCCGCCTTCGTGAAATGACCGGTGGCGGCGACCTCGACGAAACTCGCCAGCTGTTCCAGATTCATGGCAATAGCGTATCGCTATCAACTCGACTCAAACAATGCATTGGACGTATGTGGTGGGCGAACTTAGCGTGGAAGCATGACCATTACACAGGGAACAGCACGTCGCAGAGAACGCTCCATCTCCACCTCCGTGCTCGTCATCGGCACCGGTGGATCGGGCCTGCGCGCCGCGATCGAAGTCGCCGAAGCAGGAGGCGATGTCCTCACCGTGGGCAAGCGCCCGAAGGAAGACGCGCACACCTCGCTCGCCGCCGGCGGCATCAACGCCGCACTGGCCACCGTCGACCCCGAGGACACGTGGCAGCAGCACGCGGCCGACACGATCAAGGAATCCTATGACCTCGCCAACCCCCGCACCGTCGAGATCGTCACCCAGGGCGCAGCCGAAGGCATCGCCGACCTGGAGCGATATGGAATGGACTTCGCGAAGGAGGACGACGGTCGGATCTCTCAGCGCTTCTTCGGCGCCCACACCTGGCGCCGCACCGCTTTCGCCGGAGATTACACGGGCCTGGAGATCCAGCGCACCCTCATTCGTCGTGCCGAGGCCCTGAACATCCCGATCCTAGATCGGGTCTACATCACGAAGCTCCTCGTCGCCGATGGTCGCATCTTCGGTGCCTTCGGCTTCGACGTCATCGACGGCACCGCCTACCGCATCCACGCCGACGCCGTCATCCTCGCCGCCGGCGGGCACAACCGCATCTGGCGGCGGACCTCCTCCCGTCGGGATGAGAACACCGGCGATTCGTTCCGCCTGGCCGTCGAGGCCGGAGCGCGTCTGCGCGACGCCGAGCTCGTCCAGTTCCATCCCTCGGGCATCATCGAACCCGAGAACGCGGCGGGCACCCTGGTCTCCGAGGCGGCCCGCGGTGAGGGCGGAATCCTGCGCAACGGACTGGGGGAGCGGTTCATGGAACGCTACGATCCCGAGCGAATGGAGCTGTCCACTCGTGACCGCGTCGCCCTGGCCGCCTATACGGAGATCGCGGAGGGTCGGGGCACGGAGAACGGAGGCATCTGGCTCGACGTGTCCCACCTGCCGCGCGAGACGATCATGAACCGGCTGCCGCGCGTGTTCGCCACGCTCATGGAGACGCAGATGCTCGACATCACGGCCAGCCCGATCGAGATCGCTCCGACCGCGCACTACTCGATGGGCGGGGTGTGGGTCGATCCCGTCGATCACAGCACCGATGTCGAGGGGCTGTGGGCCATCGGCGAGGCCTCGTCCGGTCTGCACGGGGCCAACCGCCTCGGCGGCAATTCGCTCATCGAACTCCTCGTCTTCGGTCGGATCGTCGGACGGTCCGCGGTTGCCTACTCCGAGGAGCTCGAAGCACAGGTGCGTTCGCGCGATGCCGTCGCCGAGGCGCGGGCCGAGATCGATGATCTGCTCGCCTCCGATGGCACGGAGAATGTCAGGGCGCTGCAGCGCGAGGTCCGCAACCTCATGACCGAGCATGCCGGCGTGGTCCGTGACGAGGCCGGGCTGCAGGCCGGACTGGAGAAGCTCGCGGGTATCGAGGCTCGGATGGAGAATGTGGGCATCCACCCGGACATCGCCGGCTTCGCCGATCTCTCGCACGCCTTCGATCTCAAGTCCTCGGTGCTCGCGGCCCGGGCGACGCTCGAATGTGCGCTTGAGCGCCGCGAGACCCGTGGCTGCCACAACCGCAGTGACTATCCAGAGCAGGACCCGAGCCTGCAGGTCAACCTCGTGTGGTCGCCGTCGACGGGAGTCGTGCGCGAGGACATCCCGCCCGTCGACCCCGAGGTCGCCGAGCTCATGCACGTCGGCGAGATCAGCCAGGAGGGCAAGCTCGTGGAGTGAGGCTCGCCCGCAACGACCCTCCAGACACACCTGACGGCGGCGCAGCTACCCCGCGCGAGGGTAGCAGTGCCGCCGTCAGGTGTGTCTGTGCGCTGAGGGTCAGCAGATCGACGACAGTTCCCGGCCCGCTGGAAAGTGGGTGGGAGAGTTTGCGGGGGCTTGACCGAACCTCAGAAGAGGTTGGGTGGGCACCCTTGCCGGGGGCTGTGTGTTTGCGCCTTCAGGATCTTGATGCATCTATCAATGCATGCATCTGTTAGCCTGTTGGCGTGAACGAACTGCTGACGCTTCCCTGGCAACGCACCGACGACACCTCCCCGATCGCCTCGCGGATGGCCGCCTGGGCGGCTCGAGAGATCATCGAGCGGCGCTTCGAACCCGGCGAGCTCCTCACCGAGGCTGACCTCGCCGAGGCGCAGAAGGCCAGTCGCACCCCGGCGCGGGAGGCGATGCTCCAGCTCGAGCGGTGGAGACTCGTCCGTCTCGTCCCGAAAAAAGGGGCGATCGTGACGACCGTGACGAGCAGGGAACGACGTGACCTGCTCGCCGTCCGTGCCATGTTCGAGACCGATGCCGTCCAGGAGCTGACTACACGCGGCGGCCTCGAATCCCTCGCGGTCGACCTGCGGGCTCTCCTCGACGGGCAGCGGCAGGCCGTCGAGGAGAGAAATCCGCTCGACTTCGCGAGCTTCGACTACGCCTTCCACGCCCGACTCATCCGCGGCGGAGGCAACAGCATCGTCGAGGAGCTGCTGACCACGATGGGCCCGAGGCTGGCACGGCTGACCTACCAAGTCGCCACCGACCAGCCGGGCACGCTCGACACCCTCCTGAGCGAGCACGAACGCCTCACCGACCGTGCCGAGCACGGCAGCGCCGAGGAATTCGGACAGCTCGTCCACGAACACATCGACGCCTCCCATTTCCCACAGGGGCGACCGCTGTGACCGCCGGGTCCGATGCCGCGACCACCGATTCGACGACCTCGCCGATGGCCTCCGCTTCTCCTGCAGAGACCGCCCAGGTGCAGGCCGACGCCGCTGAACCTCGCGCGCGCCGAGGCGGTGCGTGGCTTCGCGTAGCACCGGCCATGTTCCTCCTCGCCTGGGGCGGCAATCACTTCACCCCGCTCGTGCACATGTACGAAGAGGACGGCGGCTATGCCGTCTGGCAGGCGAACCTGCTCCTGGGAATGTACGTCGGTGGACTGATTCCGGGACTCCTGGTCGCCTCGGCGCTGTCTGATCGTCGCGGACGCAAACCGCTCCTCATCGCCGGAACTGTCGCCGCGATCCTCGGCAGCGTGCTGCTGGGACTCGGCTTCGACCTCTTCTGGCTGCTGTGCGTGGGCCGAGTGCTCGCCGGTGCTGGAGTCGGCGTTGCGATGTCCGTGGGCACGAGCTGGATCAAGGAACTCTCCGCCCCGCCTTTCGATCACCGGGCCGGCATCACCGCGGGCGCTCGCCGCCCGGCCCTGACCCTGACCTTGGGCTTCGCGCTCGGTGCGGCGGTGACCGGGTGCCTCGCCCAATGGGGGCCACTGCCCGAGGCGACCCCCTACGCGGTCCACACACTGCTGAGCATCATCGCCTTGGTCATCGTTCTCACCGCGCCGGAGTCCCTGGGCGGGGACCGCCGTTCGACCGAACACTGGTGGCGCGGACTGCGGATCCCGCTGGTCGGCCACCGGACCTTCGTGCGACTCATCATCCCCGCCGCCCCGTGGGTCTTCGGCGCCGCCGGCATCGCCTACGCGGTCATGCCCGCCCTCGTGCAGGACACGCTGGGGGAGTGGACGACGCTGTACGCGACAGTGCTCACCGTCGTCACCCTCGGTGCCGGAGCGCTTGTGCAGAACGCCGTTCCCCGGATCAACCGCTGGTCAGGAGGTCGGGCGCTCGTCGTCGGGCTCGGCCTGATGTCGCTCGGGATGGTGCTCGCCGTCGTGGCGGCACTGGTGGCCAGCCCGATCCTTGCCTTCGTCGTGGCCATCGTGCTCGGCATCGCCTACGGCACCTGTGTGGTGGCCGGACTCATCCTCGTCCAGGCCATCGCCGCACCGGACGACCTGGCCGGAATCACCGGCGTCTACTACTCACTGGCCTACTCCGGATTCCTCCTGCCGACAGTGCTCGCCGCACTGCTGCCGGTGATGCCCTACAGCCTGTCGCTGGCAGGGGTGGCCGTGATATGCCTGCTCTGCCTCGCCGCTGTCGCCCGCGCTTCGAGCAGGCGCTGGTGAGCAAGCGCCCGTGGCGAGGATACAACCACGGTGAGCAAGCGTCCGGGGTGTGGGAAAGACCATGGTGAGGGGCGCAGGGGAAGAACTAGGATGAAAACACTTCGCAACCACCTGATAGGGGTCGACATTCATGCTCGGTAATCAACGCACGAAGCCATCACCGGCGGTCAGCGCCTTCATCGACATCATGGGACCGCGCCACGTCCTCACCTCGGCGCGGGCCACTGCTCCCTATGCCAAGGGCAACCGCTTCGGCGGCGGCAGCGTCCTCGCCGTTCTGCGGCCGGGCAGCCTCGTCGATATGTGGCGGGCGCTGCAGGTCTGCGTCGACAACGACCTCATCGTCATCCCGCAGTCGGCGAACACCGGCCTGACCGGCGGTTCCGGTCCCGGCGCGCAGGACTACGACCGCGAGATCGTCATCATCTCGACTCTGCGCATCAACCAGATCCACCTCATCAATGACGCCCGCGAAGCCGTCTGCCTCGCCGGATCGACGCTGTACGAACTCGATGAGAAGCTCGCCCCGCTCGGCCGCGAACCGCACTCGGTCATCGGGTCGTCGTCGATCGGTGCGTCCGTCGTCGGCGGAATTGCCAACAACTCCGGCGGGTCTCAGATCCGAAAAGGTCCGGCATTCACGAAGCATGCGATCTTCGCCCGAGTGACCGAGGAGGGACGGCTGGAACTGGTCAACCACCTCGGCGTGAAGCTCGGTGACGATCCCGCCCACATCCTCGACAAGCTGCAGCGCGGTGACTGGGATCCGGCCGATGTCACGCCCCCTCCAGAGGACACGATGGAGACCGAATACGGCGAGCAGGTGCGCCGGATCGTCGACTCGCCTGCCCGGTTCAACGCGAACCCCGACTATTTGTACGAGGCCTCGGGGTCGGCGGGCAAGCTCATGGTCTTCGCCGTGCGCACCCGCACCTTCCCGAAGATCACGGACGCGACCACGTTCTATGTCGGCACGAACTCCCCGGCCGAGCTCGAAGCGCTGCGCCGCGCGATCCTGACCTCGGACATGCCGCTGCCGATCTCCGGCGAATACATGGGCCGGCCGTCATTCGACCTCGCGGAGAAGTACGGCAAGGACACGTTCGTATCGATCAAGCACGCCGGCAGCCGGGAGCAGATCAGGCTCTTCGCGCTGAAGAACTGGGCCAACGGGGTGTTCGCGAAGCTGCCGTTCTTCGGCGAGACCGTTGCCGACACCATCGCGCAGAACGCGTTCAATCTGCTGCCGCAGCAGCTGCCGAAGCGCATGCTCGAGTACCGCGACCGATTCGAACACCACCTGCTGCTCGTCGTCAGCGGCGAGGAGAAGGCGCGGATGGGTGCGTTCCTCGACGACTTCTTCGCCGAGGCGGCCCACCACGGTGCGTACTTCGTCTGCGATGCCGATGAGGCTCAGTCCGCGATGCTCCACCGGTTCGGTGCTGCGAGTGCGGCCACCCGTTACTTCAACCTCAACCGCGAGGACTCCTCGGACATGATCACCTTCGACGTCGCGCTGCGCCGTGATGACGAGGACTGGCTCGAGGTGCTGCCGGACGAGATCGCCGACCAGCTGCACATCAGCTCCTACTACGGCCACTTCTTCTGCCACGTCTTCCACCAAGACCATGTGGCGAAGAAGGGTGTTGATCCGGTGGCGCTGAAGAAGCAGATGACGGCGCTGCTCGAGGAGCGCGGTGCGGCCGTGCCCGCCGAGCACAATTTCGGTCGGCTCTATCAGGTGCCTTCGAAGATGGAGGCTCACTTCAAGGAACTCGACCCCTGCAACGTCTTCAACCCCGGAGTCGGAGAGACCTCGCCGAAGAAGAACTGGGCCTGAGCTCGGCTTCCCGCGCGTTCCTCGCATTCGTGCCGGCTCGCGCTGCCCTCGCGCCCGTGGCAGCTCACGCTTACGGTGCGTCCCTCGCCGCAAACAGCAAAACACCCCGGTGCGCCGGGGTGTTTTCGCGTGAACGATGAGGGATGCTCAGGCAGCAGTGCGAAGTGTCACTTCCGCGACGGTGTGCCGCTGGCAGTGAAGTGATGCCCACTGACCGCCCGACTGCCGGTTGAACGGATGCCCACACCACCGAGGCGGTCAGTCCTCGTCTTCGATGTCAGCAGCTGCGGCCGCCTCGGCGCGGGCCTGCTTGATCTTGCGTGTGCGAGAGATCGTCGTGAGGGTGATCGTAGCGATGAAGCCGACCGCCGCACCGATCACGATGGCGTACATGCTGGTTGGGGCGCCGAATGTGGCGCTCGTTCCCATGCCGGCATCGATGAGCGGACGGCCTTCGCTCATGTGGAAGACAATCGCACCGACCCAGACGATGGCGAACACCGCGCCGACGATGTTGCCGACGATCAGCCGTTTCGGTGAGACGCGGGCCATCGACATCGAGAAATCCACATTCTCGCGCTTGCAGTAGCCCGAAACGACGCTGCTGGTCGCGATGGAGCCGAGGATGATGAACGCGCTCCACACTCCCGCGCCGAGAACGGCGAAGATGAGGCCGAGCGCGAAGAACACGTAGGTGGAGACGACG
The DNA here is from genome assembly GCF_051351055.1 of Brevibacterium sp. FAM 27836. Lineage (NCBI taxonomy): Bacteria > Bacillati > Actinomycetota > Actinomycetes > Micrococcales > Brevibacteriaceae > Brevibacterium > Brevibacterium sp. FAM 27836. Next base: position 1,302,462 of record NZ_CP195711.1, on the reverse strand, counting down.
GCCCCCAGCGTATACGCGCGCAGGATGACGTCGCGTTCACGTTCATCGCCCATGGACGGGTCGTTGAAGCCGGCGATCCTATCGGCGAGTTCGTTGCTGCGTTTATTCTTGTCGCTGATGTTGCTCATGGGGCTTCCTCCTGCAGTGAGAAGATCTCTTCGACGGTGGTGTTCAGTGTGCGGCTGATGCGCAGGGCTAGGTACACGCTTGGGGCGTAGTCGCCCTTTTCTGTGGCGATGATCGTCTGCCGGGATACTCCGGTCAGTTGTGCCAGTTGGGCTTGGGTGAGCCCGGATGCCTTGCGAACCTGTTTGAGGTTCGAGGTCTGTACTTCCATGGGGCTCCTTGGTGTCAACTTTGTTTTACATTTCAAAGTAAAGCATAGTTGACATTGTGGTGTCAACGATCTTTGACATCGCCGAGGTGGTTCCGCCGTTCCGTGCCGCGCGCCGGTCATTTCGCGGCGGTCTTCGGGCATGACCTCTCGTGGGCGCGAAAACACCGCGGTGCATCAGGGCGTTTTCACGCTACCGGTGATGGGTGATCAGGTGGGTCAGTCCTCGTCTTCGATCTCGGCTGCCCGTGCGGCCTCGAGGCGTGTCTGCTTGAGCTTGCGATGGCGCTGCAATGCCTCGAGGGAGGCGACGACGATGATTCCGGAGGCGAGGCCGATGAGCATCGAAGTGCCGCTGTCTGAGAATCCGAGCGTGGACCCCAGCCCCGCATCGATCAGCGGGTGGCCAGTGGTTTCGTGAAAGGTGATCGCGACGATCCAGGCCACGGTGAACAGTGCGCCGAAGAGATAGGACTTGACCCGGCGCTTGGGTGCGACGCGCGCGGTGGCGAGCTTGATGTCGACGGCTTCGCGTTTGCAGTAGGAGGACGCCGCGACCCCCATCGCCCCGGACGCCAGGAAGATCGGGAGGGTCCAGAGGCCAGCCCCGATGACCGCGAAAAACAGGCCGAGGCCAAAGAAGACATACATCGAGACGACCGAGCCGAACGTGTAGGCCCGAAGAGTGACGTCGCGTTCCCGCTCATCACCCATTGAGGGGTCATTGATCCCGGCGATCCTATCGGCCAGTGCGTTAGGGTGACGCTTGCCTGAAGTATTGTTCATTGAGCTTCCTCCTGCAGTGAGAAGATCTCTTCGACAGTGGTGTTCAGCGTGCGGCTGATCCGTATGGCCAGGTAGACGCTTGGGGCGTAGTCGCCCTTTTCTGTGGCGATGATCGTCTGCCGTGATACTCCGGTCAGTTGTGCCAGTTGTGCCAGTTGGGCTTGGGTGAGCCCGGATGCCTTGCGAACCTGTTTGAGGTTCGAGGTCTGAACTTCCATGGGGCTCCTTGGTGTCAACTTTGTTTTACATCTCAAGGTAAAGCATGGTTGACATTGTGGTGTCGATGATCTTTGACATCGCCGAGGTGGTTCCGCCGTTCCGTGCCGCGTGCCGGTCATTTCGCGGCGGTCTTTGCGCATAACCTCTCGTGGGCGCGAAAACACCGCGGTGCACCAGGGCGTTTTCACGCTACCGGTGATGGGTGAGCAGGCGGGTGTGAAGTGACGCAGTCGGGAGGGAGTGCCGCGAACGGTGGGTGATGGGTGCTCGTCGCGGCCTCAGCGACGATGGCGGGCGCCGGATCAGGGATTCGTATCGTCACCGGGGGAGTGCGTGTGTATGTCGTCGCCGGGGGCGTGCGTGTGCATGCGAATTCCCTCATTGTTGAAGATGCTCAGCACCTGGGCCGAGCGCTTGCCTGCTGCGCAGATGCTGTGCGGGATGCGGGTGTCGAATTCGGCGGCCTCCCCGTTGGTGAGGACGAGATCCTGACTGCCGAGGAGCAGGCGCAGTCGCCCAGAGATGACGTAGAGCCATTCAAAGCCGTCGTGGACCTGCGGCTCCGGGGGAGTGGCGACGGGCGGGTAGGTGATCCTGTAGGTGGCGACGGGAGAGCCCTCTGGCGCGAGGGGCGTGATGACCATGCCGTTCCTGCGGATGGCTCGGCGGCGAACCCGAGGGTCGGCAGCCTTCGGAGTCACGAGATCGTCGATGCTGATGCCGAACTGACGAGTGAGGGGGAGGAGCAGCTCGAGACTGGCTTGTCTCTTTCCGGATTCCAGGCGTGAGAGGGTGCTCGGTGAGATGCCGGCGCGAGTGGCCACCTCGTCGAGTGTCCAGTCTCGATCATTGCGCAGTGCGCGCAGACGCGGCCCGATGTGTTTGAGTTCCTCAGTCATGTCCGTCCCTGAATCTCCCGGATGCGGTGGTCTCCGACTCCTTGTCTTGCCAATTGTGCAAGAAGCATTGCGCACGGGCAAGGTCTGAGCTGACCATGAAAGCATGAGCGAACACTGGGAAGTCATCATCGTTGGAGGAGGCGTCGCCGGCTTGTCGGCGGCACTGACCTTGGGACGCGCGCGCAGGCAGGTGCTGGTGGTCGATGTCGGCGAGCCGCGCAACCGCTTTGCCGCGCATATGCACGGCATGCTCGGAAGCGACGGGGTCGACCCCAGCGAGCTGCTGCGGCGCGGACGAGAAGAGGTGAGCGCCTACGATGTCACGATCCGCCCGGGGGCAGTCGAGACTGTCGCAGAGGTCGATGATGGACTCGCCGTGACCTTTGCAGATGGCAGTACGGCCACGACGCGCGCCCTCATCGCAGCGAGTGGTCTCGTCGACGAGCTGCCCGAGATTCCGGGACTGACGCAGCAGTGGGGCGCCGGCGTCCTGCATTGCCCGTACTGCCACGGGTGGGAGGTGCGCGGGCAGCGTCTCGCCGTGCTCGGCACGTCTGCGATTTCGCTGCACCAAGCTGAACTGATCCGGCAGTGGAGTGACCAGGTGACCTTCTTCACCGCCGACTGCGGAGCCATCAGCCCAGACGTTGCTGCGCGCCTGCGCTCACGGGGCGTGAGACTCATCGACTCACCGGTGGCCGAGGTCCTCACCGAAGGTGAACGCCTGACCGGGGCACGCCTCGCCGACGGCAGCAGCATCGCCCTCGACGCGGTGTTCATCGCACCGTCGTCACGACCGCAGGATGAGTATCTTGCCCCTTTCGACCTCGACCGCGCCGAGAACCCGATGGGCAGCTTCGTCGCCGTCGACCCGGCCGGCCTGACCAGCCACGAGCGAGTCTGGGCGGTCGGCAATATCGTCAACCCCGCAGCGAACGTGTCCGTCTCCATCGGGGCCGGGTCGACGGCCGGCGGCATGGTCAACATGGCGTTGGTGAGCGAGGACTTCGACCGAGCCTCATCCGGGCACGCTGACGAACACGCCGGAGACGCGAACAACGCCGAGGTGCAGAAGACAGACGTGCCAAAGGCAGACGTACAGGGCACGGACGGGCAGAAGGCGGACGTGCAGGGCACGGACGTGCAGGGCACGGCATCGCCAGCGAATGATTCGCTGGAGGAGTACTGGGAGGCCCTGTACGCCGAAAGTGCCCAACGATGGTCGGGACGGGCGAACGCCACCACCGCCGAGGTGGTCGCGGCGCTGGGTGCCGACCATGGCACTGCCGCGCTCGAGCTCGGCTGCGGAGAGGGCGGTGACGCCGTCTGGTTGGCCACTCAGGGGTGGCATGTCACCGCTGTCGATGTCTCGACAACGGCGATCGAACGCGGTGCCGACAGTGCTCGGGAGTCCGGAGTCGCCGAGGCGATCACCTGGATCAGCCATGACCTGTCCACATGGACGACCGAGGAGACCTTCGACCTCGTGACCGCATCGTTCTTCCACTCGACTCCTGAGATGCCGAGGACCGAGATTCTTCGCCGTGCGGCCAAGCGGCTGCGACCCGGTGGGCACCTGCTCATCGTCTCTCATGTGTTCGACGATCCTGAGGACATTCCGCCCTGGGTGCTGCGCTATTACGAGACCGACGACCCAAGGGACCCCGCGCTGCAGGACGAACTCAGCCACCTGCTCACGCCAGCGGCCGAGCTCACTGCTTTGGCGCTCGACGGAGCCGAATGGGAGATCGTGATCGAGGAGGTCCGTCCGCGTGAGACGGCCGGTCCAGACGGTAAGGAGACGGCCGTGGTCAAAGACGGCGTGCTCCTGCTGCGGCGACGAGCTGTCTGAGGGTGCTTCTCGCCGTCGCAGCGAAGCACCCCGCTCAAGCTGTCCCCGAATCCTGCCGGTCGCCCGGCAGTCGGGGCCGCATCTGAGCCTCTTCAGTCCTCCGCGATCTTCACGCGGCGACGGTCTTTCTCCAGCCGTACTTCGTGGCTCGACCGTGAGGGGTTGAGCAGCTTGAGCAGCGACAGCGCAATCGCAGCTCCGAGAATCGCGCAGCCGGCAGGCAGCAGCATCGCGGTCTTCGCGTCGAAGGCATCGATGATGTTGCCGGCGATCGCCGAACCGAAGGCGACGCCGAAGCCCAAGGAGGTGCCCAGCCAGGCGAAAGCCTCGGTCAGCCGCCTCGGCGGGGCCAGCTGCTCGATCACGGAGTTCGCGCCGATGAGGCTCGGTGCGATCGCAGAGCCGACGACCACGAGAATGATTCCGTAGGTGACCATGGACTGCGCGAGCAGCATCATGCACGCGCCGACGGCCAAGCCGGTCACGGCCACACCGAAGCGGTGGTGCACCGCGGTCTGCCAGTTCCGGGCCCCGTACAGGGCGCCCGACAGCAAGGATCCCAGTGCCAGGCACGACAGCAGCACACCGGCTGAGGACTTCACCCCGAGTTCGTCGGCGAACGCGACGGCGATGACGTCGATGGCACCGAAGTTCACGCCGAGGAAGATGTTGACGATGATGATCGCGAAGATCCCCGGGTTCGAGAACACGTGACCCTTCGCCTCGGTGGTGCGTTCGACGGGAGGCGGTTCGGTGGCCTTCTGAATGTAGAGCAGCAGCGATCCCACGCCCACGGTGAGCATCGAGAGGATGATGCCTGCAGGCGGCCACACCGCTGTGGCGAGCACCGTGGCGAGCACGGGTCCGGAGACGAACATCAGCTCATCCGCGACGGACTCCCAGGAGAACGCGGTCTGCAGCTTCTTCGGCGAGTCAACGATGTGTGACCAGCGTGAACGCACGAGCGAACCGACGGAGCCGACAGTGGCGCCGCCGATGCCGGCGAAGATGAACACGAAGCCGACCCACCAGTCGAGGTAGACGGAGAAGATGAGCAGCGTCAGTGAGGCCAGGTGGGTGATGACGATGGGCACCATGACCCTTGCCTGGCCGTGGCGGTCGACGAGGCGTGCGATTCCGGGGCCGGCAAGCGCTTGGACGATCATGTACACGGCGGTGACGATGCCCGCCAGACCGTATGATCCGCTCACGCCCTGGATGAAGAGGACGATTCCCAATCCCAGGACTGCGATGGGCATGCGCGCGACGAGACCGGCCAAGGAGAACTTGAGCGCACCGGGAAGCGATAGGATTTCCCGATAGTTGTTGAACACCAGAGAAGTCTACCCAGCCCGCCCCCGCGCAGACCATACAGATCCGTGCCATTACTGGTGAGTCCTCTCACCTCGGCGGGGGAGCGCCGTCGAAGTGCGCCTGGGTATGTAACAAAAGCTATACAATAAGCGAGATTGCCCACTTTCTCCCGGCGCATTGCGCCGACCGCCCGAATCCCGGAGTGCCGATGACGGACAACACCACCTTCGATGATCTCTTCGACAACCAGTACGAGGAACAGCAGCGACCGCGCAAGAAGAAACGCGTGTGGCGCAAAGTCCTCGTCATCCTGCTCATCATCGTCATCCTCGGCGTGCTCGGCATCGGACTCTACGTGTGGAGCATCGGCCGATCCTTCGACAGCAATTCGAACCGGCTGAGTGACGAGCAGGTCTTCGGCAAGCAGAAGGTCGGCGACAAGGGCGACGGCGGCACGAACATCCTGCTGCTCGGCTCCGACGAGCCCATGGATCAGGTCGATGTCAACGATTCGCGCGGTCTGCGCTCGGACACGATCATGGTCATGCACCTGCCCAACGACGGCGGCAGCGTCCAGGTCATGTCGATCCCGCGTGACAGCTACGTCGACATCGAGGGGCATGGGAAGGCGAAGATCAACGCGGCTCTGTCATACGGCGGTCTGCCGCTGGCGGTGTCCACGGTGTCGGACTTCATCGGCACCGACGTCGATCACGTGGCGATCATCGACTTCGAAGGATTCAAGGCTCTCACCGACAGCCTCGGCGGGGTGACCGTGAACTCGGAGCAGGCGTTCGAGAAGAACGGCTACACGTTCAGCCAGGGCCAGAACGACCTCAACGGTGACCAGGCGCTGACCTTCGTCCGTGAGCGCAAGCAGTTCAAGGACGGCGACTTCCAGCGGGCGCGCAACCAGCAGGCGTTCATCCGCGGGCTGACGAACGAGATCATCTCGGCCGATACGCTGTCGAACCCGAAGAAGATCCAGGACATGGTGAAGAACTTCGCGCCGTACATGTACGTCGACTCGGGCCTGGACGCGAAGTACATCTCCGGCACGGCCTTCAACATGCGCGATGTCCGTCCGGGCGACATCGAGTTCTTCACCGCCCCGGTCGCCGGCGTCGGCACCGCGCCGAACGGTGCGTCGATCGTCAAGGTCGACGATGACGAGCTGAAGAAGGTCCAGGACGCGTTCCAGAACGACACCGTCGACGAGTACGTGCAGAACGCCCCGGAGGCCCACCTGTAATCTTTCGCCGAGGCGGCCGATCCTGGCCAGTGCCCCGCCCACCATCGGGGCCGGTGACACATTACGTACGCTCCGAACCACTTTTCGTGCGCTGCGCAAAACATTCCGTACGCGAGCGGACCACTCTTCGTCCCCTGCATCTGGATCGATACAGATGACTGGCACCAAATGTGGTTGGCCGCCGGAGCGTAGAGAACTTGGCCCTCCCGGGTCCACCCCGGCCTGCTTCGAATCATGTCGAAGCAGGCCATGTCGAAGCAGGCCGAGTGGTGCGCCTGCGGTGCGCTCCGTGGCGAGAGCCGCGCCGGAGAGTCACGCCGAGGCTTCAGCCCTCGAACTTGACCGAGTGAACGCCGTGGGGTGTGCCCCACTCGTTGTCTGGATTGGACACGGCTTCGTTAGCGACTCCTAGAGTCATGGTCTCGTCGGTCACGGTGTTCTCGTAATCGACGTAGATCGTGCCTGCCGCTCCTTCTGCACCGACGCGGTTCCAGTGGGTTCCATTGTCATCTCCGTGATTGGCCAGTGCCTTTGCGACCTTGGGCGAAGCGAAGGCTTCGACACGGTCCGTGGCACCCTGCCCCCATGCGCGCACGAGTTCATCGGCATAGGTGACGGGGACTGTCGGGTAGTACACCGACTGCGTGCCGACGCCGGAGTCTGACGTCTCGCTCGATGAATTCGCGGACGAGGTATCGGCGGCCATGGCCGGCCCGCCGACGAGCCCGAAGCCGGCGAGACCGGCGACGGTGGCGATTCCCAGGGTTGCTGCGCGATTGCGAATGGTGGTCTTCATGGTGTCTCCTCTGTGTCGCCACCTCGCGGGAGCCGTTCGCTCGTTGCGTGGTGGCAGGTTAGCTGACGAGGATCAAGTATTGTGGCCGATTCTGAGGATGCAGCAACGATGGCTGGGAACCGACTTGGAAACGGTTACAGCATGCAGACAGGACTGTTGCAGTCATGCGACGGTGCATGTCGCGTGAGCATGAGTGACCGATTGACGGCAAAGAACCTTGGCAGTGGAATCGGTGGTGACGAAGCTATGACAGTGATGTTCTCAGATGATGCTGGGGCACTGGCCGCAGACGGGTGCCGCGTTGAATATGACAGAACCGTGTAGTCAGCGATACGTGATCGTGATTGGATTCTGCCTGCAGGGCTGCGGTCGTCTTCCCGAGCTTGGCCTCAGGCGTGCGGAGTAGTGTTGTCAGTGAAGCGATGGGAGGAAGGGGCGAGACAGTGGGCCATAGTTTCTCGGGTCCGCTTTCGCTGCATTCGGCAGCGCCGGCCGCGTGCCATCACAGGATCCGCATTGAGGCGCTGGCCAACGCACCCATGTTCGAGGCGTTGCCTGACGAAGAACTTAAGAGCCTCGAACAACAGGTCCGTGCGCCCGGATACGTCGCTGGTGAGCGGATCTGTCAAGCGGGGGATCGGGCCAGTCATCTCTTCATTGTCGCCTCGGGGGCGGTCAAACTCCTGCGCCCGTCCCCGCGAGGTGACAGTGCTGGGACCGGGAGACAGCTTCGGAACGCTGACTCGCGTCGACCACTGCGGTGAGACCGCCGTCGCCATGATCGATTCCTGTGTCATCAGCATTCCTGTTCGCGCTATCCGCAGCGTCCTCGAACGGCATCCGAAGGTCGCGATGGCGGCCTTCGACGAACTCGCCGAGCGGCTCGAACAGTCCTACCAGGCGCTCGAACAGCTCTCTGTCGGCCGCGCTGATCAGCGGGTCGCCGCCGTGCTGCTGAGTCTGGCAGAGAAGCTCGGCCGGCCGGGAGGCGGGCGGATCGAACTGCCGATCCCGCTCAGCCGTGCCGATCTCGGCGCCATCGCCAGGATCGCGCCGGAGTCCGCGAGCCGGGCGCTGGGTCGTTTGCACGCAGCCGGCGCCGTCGATTTCGGCCGTCAATGGACGTCGATCGTGGACCAGGCCCTCCTGCACGAGATCGCACAGTCCTGACTCGTCCCGCAGTTCCTCGACGCCCGGCCGTGCCGGACCGGGGCCGCTTCTGCCGTACATGATCCCGATCATGTACGACCGAAGCGGCGGTCTCTTAGAGTGAGAAAGATCCGGGAAGCTGGTTCGCGCACAGTGCTGCATCGCGTTGCCGATGGTGCGCCGAACCTTTATGCCCGCGATGTGAGGAGACGTGAGAAAGGCGGTCGAACCTGATGACCTATGTGATCGCGCAGCCATGTGTCGATCTCAAGGACAGAGCCTGTGTCGAGGAATGCCCGGTCGACTGCATCTACGAAGGAGCACGCAGCCTCTACATCCATCCCGATGAGTGCGTCGACTGCGGCGCATGCGAACCGGTGTGCCCAGTGGAGGCGATCTTCTACGAAGACGATGTGCCCGACGAGTGGGAGGACTACTACAGCTACAACGTCGAATTCTTCGACGATCTGGGCTCGCCCGGCGGTGCTGCCAAACTCGGCAACATCGGTCGCGACCATCCCGCTGTGGCCGCCCTGCCTCCCCAGAACCAGGATTACACGGGCTGAGAGACCCCGCCGTTCAGAGCGCCGGCAGGGCGCTCACTTCAATACGCCGTCGACCAGCGTCCGGGCGTCGTGTTGGACCTGGCGCAGATGATCCTCATCGCGCAGTGATTCGGCGTAGATCTTGTACACGTCTTCCGTGCCGGAAGGACGCACGGCGAACCAAGCGTTGTCCGTGGTGACCTTGAGCCCGCCGATGGGCGCATTGTTCCCCGGCGTCGAGGTGAGCACCGCCTTCACGGGTTCACCGCCGACGGACTGTGCATTGACCTGGGAGGCGTCGAGCGCTCCGAGGCGAGCCTTCTGTTCGCGGGTGGCGGGGGCATCCTGGCGGGCGTAGGCGCTGGTTCCGTGGTTCGCTGCCAGACCCGCGTAACGCTGCGAGGGACTCTGCCCGGTCGTTGCCGTCATCTCGGCGGCGAGCAGGGCGAGGATGATGCCGTCCTTGTCCGTCGACCACACTTTCCCGTCGCGGCGGAGGAACGAGGCCCCGGCCGATTCTTCGCCGCCGAAGGCCAGCGAGGAGTCGAGCAGTCCGGGAACGAACCACTTGAAGCCGACGGGAACCTCGAACAGGGTCCGATCGTGGGATGCCGCGATGCGGTCGATGATCGACGAGGTGACCAGGGTCTTGCCGATGCCGGCTGCAGTCGGCCAGTCGGTGCGGGAATCGAGCAGGTAGTCGATCGCCGCGGCCAGATAGTGGTTCGGGTTCATCAGTCCGGCATCGGGGGTGACGATCCCATGCCGGTCGGCGTCGGCGTCGTTGCCCGTGGCGATGTCGTAGTCGCCGCGGGAGGCGATGAGGCCCGCCATCGCATGCGGCGAGGAGCAGTCCATGCGGATGTTCTCGTCCCAGTCCAGGGTCATGAATGACCAGGTCGGGTCGACGTCGGGATGGACGACGGTGAGGTTGAGATCGTAGTCTTCGGCGATCGCGGCCCAGTAGTCGACGCTCGCGCCGCCGAGCGGGTCAGCTCCGATCTTCAGCCCGGAGGAGCGGATGGCGTCGAGGTCGATGACGGATTCGAGGTCGTCGACATAGTTCGAGACGTAGTCGAAGTTCTCGGTGTTCTCCAGATGGAAGGCCCGCTGGAAGGCGGTGCGCGGAATCTTCTCCCACCCGTCGAGGAGGTAGGCGTTGGCGCGTTCGGCGATCCACTTCGTCGTCTCGGATCCGGCCGGGCCGCCGTGGGGAGGGTTGTATTTGATGCCGCCGTCGGCGGGCGGATTGTGGCTGGGGGTGACGATGATGCCGTCGGCTTGGGCATCCGTGCGCGACATTCCCGAGTTGAAGCCGAGGATCGCATGCGAGACGGCCGGGGTCGGTGTGAAGCCGTCGCGTTCGTCGATGCGCGCAGGCACCTCGGCGGCGGCGAGCACCTCGAGGACGGTGAGGAACGCGGGCTCACTCAGCGCGTGGGTATCCCGGCCGAGGAAGATCGGCCCGCGGATTCCCTTGTCCCTGCGGAAGTCGACGATGGCGGCGGTGATGGCAGCGATGTGCGCCTCGTTGAAGGATCGGTTGAAGCTCGAACCGCGGTGGCCTGAGGTCCCGAAGCTCACTGCTTGCGAAGGCACCGAAGGGTCGGGAACCAAGTCGTGATAGGAATCGAGAAGGGCAGGGATGTCTACGAGATCCTTGTCCTGGGCCAACTGGCCGGCGCGAGTAGTCATTCTTCTACCTTGCCAAATCCGGGCCACCTGTCACAGTTGTGTCCACGGAGTTCTTGCATCGTGGACTCGGCAGACATGACTGAGCGAGATTCCACGGTCGAGCCCTCGCCGTCGCAGACTCAGTCCGGCGGCTCCACGGAGTCGTCCTCTTCTTCCTTCGTGTCTCCACCGCTGATATCCCGGTCTTTGTCGGGGGAGGACCCTTCGGCTTTGGCCTGGGCGTCCTCAGGGTCTCGCTCGATGGGAACCTCGTGCTCGGCGGCGATGCGCTCGAGCCTTTCTTCAGGTGTCTGCGAGCTGCCTTCCGCGTCAGGGTCGGGACCGACTCCTACGGCAGAGCTCTTGATCTCGCGATCGTCGTCGGTTCCGTGTTCCTCTGTGTTCTCCGGCAGGTTCTTCTTCTCGTCGCTCATGGACTCCTACTCCTTTCGGAGGTGAACACCGGTACCGCGTTCCATCGTGGCGGCGGTGATTGTGAACAGAACAGTGCGTTCCGTGGTTCCGACGCTAGACCCCAACGTGGCGTGGGATCAAGACCCGTTCGGCTGCTGCCCCGGACGGGGGTGAGACCCGCGGGACGAGCCGTGACGGGTCTCGACCCTCACTTCACCCAGGGTTCCTCGCCGGTCTCCGAGACGATCGGCTTGCCGTTATCGAGGTTCCAGGAACCCATGCCGCCGGCCACGTCGAACGCGTCGAAGCCGTTCTGGTTGAGCCAGGCCACGGCTCGGTTCGAGCGTCCGCCGGTGCGGCAGATGACGTACATGTCGTCATCGAGGGGCAGATCGTCGAGGCGGGCGGGCAGTTCGCCCAGCGGCACGTGGATCGCGCCTTCGATGTGCCCGGCCTCCCACTCGTCGTCCTCACGGACGTCGATGATGGCGGCACCTTCGGGAATGTCGTTGACGGTGACGGTAGTTTCTTCATCCATGGCCCCAGTCTAGGCACGGCGCTGCGGAGTTCGCACACGTCCCGAAGCAGACTGCGAACACCGTGGGGAGCCCCGCGCGGCCGTGTCGACAGTTCCCGGTTCGGTGGCTCCGCAGTCTCGAATCGGCGTCCCCATTCTGCCGATTCAGCAGCCAGACCGTCCCGGTTCGACGCCTCCGCGGTCCCGTTCCAAGGGGGCTGTTGCCACTCGGGAAGTCGTGTGAGAATGACGGTGCAGTCGCTCATGTCCGTTTCGATCACGGATCGCACGAGCGGCTGAAGTGCCAGGAACCGTCTGCGAAGGGAAATGGTCATGGTCAATAGGGATACAAGCGATGAGTCCACTGGCGAGAAGAAGGCCCGCGATATCGCGGCCAAGCTCGACAAGTCGACCGAGCCGCTGGGCGGAACCTCGAACGTGGATCAGGGAGCCGAAGTCGGCTACACCGAACGGAACGTGGAGGCACGCGCCCAGAACGCGGCCGAGGATGAAGGTGTGACGCTGCATCGCAATCCCGATGGATCGCACACCGCCATCGACGAATCGAGAGCCGCCGAGGCGAGCCCGACGTCCGGTGCCGCAGGGACCCCGTCCTCCGGTGCTTCAGGGACCCCGTCCTCTGGCGCCGCAGTTGCTCCCGGCATGGGCGCGGCGGTCGGAACCACCCCTGAGGCCGAGGACGTCGACAGTGTTCCCGGCATGGGAACGGCGGTCGCCAGCACGGCTGGAGGCGGTGCCGCGAGCGCTGCGGCTGCTGCTTCTGCCAGCGACGACACCGAGGGCGGCCCGACTCGCGGCGCTGGCAGCAGCCAGGCCGCAGGTGAGACGGCGACGAACGATCTCGGTCACGCCGATGTCGTCAAGATCCTCCGCGGTGCCGACACCGTGATGCTCGCGACCGCACTGCCTGACGGCAAGATCCTCGCCCACCCGATGGCCCCACAGGAGGTCACGGAGAACGCGGAAGTCTGGTTCTTCCTCACCCTCGACGGCGATCAGGCGAAGGCGCTGCGGACGAACCCGGAGGTCAATCTCAGCCTCGCCGAGGCGGGCAACTGGCTCTCCGTGGCCGGCCGCGTCGAGTTCGTCAATGATCGGGCGAAGGTCGAGGAGCTGTGGAGCGATTCGGCCAAGGCGTGGTTCGAGAGCCGGGAGGACCCGAACCTCGGCCTCATCAAGGTCGTCACCGACTCCGCCCAGCACTGGGGGCTGCCTGGTGGGAGGGCCTCGGGCCTGTTGAAGATGATCAAGTCCAAGATCACCGGAGACCGTCCCGGAGGTGGCACACAGACCACAGAACTCTGACACCACAGGCGCTGGCCGCTGAGGCCACGCGCCGAATAACGCACGGAGCGCCGAGACACGCCCGCACACCAGCGTGTTTCGGCGCTCCGTGCGTTTTTGGAGGGAAAGAGCCGGAACCCCGTCGCGCCGCAGCAGGCACCCAAGGCGTTTCTCGGCGTGGGGAAGCGCGGGCATTAGCATGGAGACATGAGCAAGCGGATCGTCATCATCGGTGCAGGACTGGCCGGGACCACTGCGGCCAGGGAGCTGAATGCGCGCGGTCAGGCGGTCACCGTCATCGACCCGCAGGCCGGGGACACCTGCGAGCGGCCGCCCCTGTCGAAGCACCTCTTCGACGATTCCCGCCACCACCTGCCGTACCACCTCGAATCGACCGAGCACATCACCTTCGTCCGTGACTGGGCCGAAGAGATCACCCTCGCCGAGGCGTCCGCGGACTCCCGCTACACCGCCGAGTCCCAGCGACACCCCCATCCGCTGGTCGATCACCACGCCACCGTGGGGACCGTCCACTTGGCGTCGGGGGAATCCATCGGCTTCACCCACTGCATTCTCGCGACCGGGATGGAAGCCCACCGGCCGCAGATCCCGAACTATCCGGACGCTCTTCCCGTCTACGACCTCGGCGATGCCGAATGGGTCCTCGACCGGGTGGAGAAGGCGCACGGACCGTTCGACGTCGGCGTGCTCGGCTCCGGTTATCTCGGGATGGAGGTCGCCTCCTCGGCGGTGGCGGCCGGGCACCGGGCCACGGTCTATCTGCGCGGGGACGAGCCGCTGCGCAAACAGCTCTCGGCCCCCGTCCGGCAGGCACTGTTCGACAGGCACAGAGCTGCGGGTGTCGAATTCGTCACCCATTCTTCGAGCCCGGACGACATCGCTGCAGATGTTCACGATCTGTTCATCACCAGCGTCGGTGCCCGCCCGCGGCTGATCCCGATCGACGGTCACAGGCCCGCCTTGGCATGGGACGTCGATGAGAGCTTGGCAACATCTCACCGAGGCGTCTTCGCCGCCGGAGACTGTGCCATCGTCACTGCAGGACCCTATGCTCTCGACCATCCGTGGGCCTGCGAACCCGTGGCCGAAAGCCATGGGAAGTTCCTCGCCGAACTCCTCGGCGACGCCCCGGACGAAACCGCGAACGGCACCGAAGACACCCCTGCCGAGACCGGTGCGGACCCGACGGAAACGGGCTCGAAGATCTGGTCAGAAGTGCCTTGGCACTGGAGTTTCCAAGGCCCGGAGAAGGTGTTCACGGCGGGGCTGACCAGCCCCGACGCCACCGACACGATCATCCGGCACGACCCGAGCGGGAAGAAGTTCCAGGTCTTCCACTTCGCCAGCACCGACCCCGAGGCGAAACTCCGAGGTGTCGAGACGTTCAACTGGCCACCCATGCAGGCCGCCGCACGGCGGGTGCTCGGCGGCAATCACATTCCGACGAGAGCCCAGTTGGAGGACCCGGAATTCGACTTCAAGGCTCACAGCCGACTGTGAGTCTGCGCTAGTCTCATCACGTAGACTCTTCTTCTGTTCTATCCCCAGTCGCCGACGAGAGAATCTTCTGTTCATGGATATGGCCAAGCTTGCTGCCGAGCACGGACTCGACAGAGTGGGTGGACGGCCGTCTTTGCCCCAATACATCAAACAGCTGATCAGTCGCAGCGACTTCACGTACACGCTCGCGAAGTATCGGATGCAGTCCGAGAACGAGCGCAACAGGCTCGGCATGCTGTGGGTGCTGCTGCGCCCCGGTTTCTCCGCACTCATCTACGGCACGGTCTTCGGCTACATCATGAAGGGTGCGACCGCGCGCCCGGACGACTTCGCCCCGTTCGTCATCATCGGCGTCTTCGTCCTCGAGTTCTTCAACACCTCGATGAACGGCGGTGCGAAGTCGATCATCGGCAACGCCTCTTTGGTCCAATCCCTGCCGTTCCCGCGCATCGTGCTGCCGATCGCCAAGGTGTTCCAGAACCTGCTCGACTTCATCCCCACCTTCATCTTCATGGCGGTGCTCGTCATGCTGTGGGGCGCCCGACCCGATTGGGACTGGTTCCTCTTCATCCCCTTGGTCTTTATGTTCTGGATCTTCAACCAGGGCGTGGCATTCATCTTCGCTCGCGTCACCGTGCACTTCCGCGACCTGTCCCAGGTCACCCCGTTCATCTCGCGGATGATCTTCTACACCTCGGGCGTCTTCTTCGACCTCAAGGTCATGGTCGACAAGATCAACCCCGACCTGCAGCCGTTCGCCGATTGGCAGCCGATCAACAACGTGCTCGCCATCGCCCGCGGCATCCTCATGAAGGACGGGGTCATTCCCTATGACTACTTCTGGCACTTGGCCATCTGGGCCTTCGGCATCTTCATCTTCGGCTTCATCTTCTTCTGGCAGGCCGAGGAAAGGTACGGTCGCGATGAGTGAGAACACCGAACATGAGACGAGCGGCGTCGCCGAGGCCACCGAATACAACGAGCCCGTCGTCGTCTGCGACAACGTCCACGTCCGCTACAAGACTCTGGCCACCGGCAAGAAGCTCAAGCTCGGCGGCGGGGGCGGAATGCTCAAGCGCCAGCGCGGACTGCAGGAGGTCCATGCGCTCAAGGGCGTGAGCTTCGTGGCGCATAAGAACGAATCGATCGGCATCATCGGCACGAACGGCTCGGGCAAGTCCACGCTCATGCGCTCGATCACCGGGCTGACCCCGACGTCCGGGGGCGCGATCTATGCGAAGTCACGGCCGAACCTCCTCGGTGTCGGTGCTGCACTCATCCCGGATCTCTCCGGTGCCCGCAATATCATCCTCGGATCCCTGGCCTTGGGTCTCACCCGCGCCGAGGTGGACGAGAAGTTCGACGATATCGTCGAGTTCACCGGGCTCGAAGACTTCATCGACCTGCCGATGCGCACGTATTCCTCAGGGATGTCCCAGCGGCTGAAATTCGCGATCGCCACCTCGGTCCAGCATGAGATCCTCATCGTCGATGAGGCGCTCAACGTCGGTGACAAGAAGTTCCGTGACCGTTCGGAGGGCCGCATCCGGTCGATCCGGGAGAACGCCGGTACCGTCTTCCTCGTCTCGCACTCGATGCGGTCGATCAAGGACACGTGCAACCGCACGCTGTGGATCGAGAAGGGCGAACTGCGTGCCGACGGTCCGACGGCTGATGTCATCAAGGAATATCAGGACTTCAACAAGGTGGCGAAGGAACAGAAGGACTGAGGTTCTACTTCTGAGTAACATGGGGGCATGCACTTCATGCGAATGCTCCTTCAGCTGCTCCGATCTCGTCGCCGCTCGGTTCAGGGGTTGTGGGACACCTACTCCTTGACCCTGCGCGTCCTGCCGACGGAGATCGACATCTTCCGGCACGTCAACAACGGCATGTACTTCTCGATCATGGACCTGGGCCGGCTCGACATGATGGTGCGCAGCGGGGTCTGGGAGGCGCTGCGCGCCAAGGGGTGGAGCGGTGTCGTCAGCGCAGAGACGATCAGCTTCCGGAAGTCCCTCAAGCTCGGCCACCGTTATGACGTTGACACGAGAGTCATCGGCGTGGACGAACGCACCGTCCTCTTCGAGCACCGGATCGTCGTCGGCGAGGAGATCTTCACCCGCGCCTATGTCGCCACCAGACTGACCTCGAAGACCGGACGGATCACACGAGAGGACATGATCGAAGTATTCGGACCCCCGCCGGAGGGTCTCGAGCTGCCCGACTGGGTGCGCGACTGGCATCGGGCCAACGCTCTGCCGAGCGCCCGGCAGCCCGTGCTCCGGGACTGGTTCTGAGGCGGCGGGCCTCAAGTAGCCCGGAGTTCGAAGGCCACCCGGCCGAAGCAGCAGGGGCACGCGGCCCAGGGGTCGAAGACGGCTCGGCCGAAGCGACGGAGGCCCTCGAGGCCCGTCGTACCATAGCCAGACACGTGCACAGTCCCTAGACTCGGCCACATGGACAACAGTTCACACGAGCCGATCGACTCGAGCAACATCGGCGATCAGCCTTCGCTGCGCAGTTCGTCCGGCACCATCTGGATCGTTGCCGGCGGGATCTTCCTCGTCGTCATCTCGGGTGTCCTGGCCGCTGTCATCTCCTCCGGCGGCCAGGCCGTCCGCACTGCGATCACGACGATCATCATCGCCGCTTTCCTCTACCTCGTCCTGCTCACCGCCCGTTTCGCCGTTCGACCGGGAGCGGCCCGCCTGCGGGTGATGGCCGCGGCGATGATCGGCATGGCGGTGGCCGCACTCATCGGACTCGTCCTGTGCGTGGGTGCCGCCTCGGCGGGGGCTTGAGAATGGCTGCCATCCAGTGAGACGGGCCATTGCGTTCGCGTTCCATCGGATTAGACTCGACTGCTGACACTTCAGCGGCTCCAGGAGCCGCATCAACCCGGATGGCGAGCGAAGACGCATGCATCCTCGAACAGACACAAGAGGTGAGAGATGAGTGCATCGGCTGTTGAGTCCCGCGCGGAGAAGTCGCGGGCGAGGAAGGCCGTCTTCGCGGCCGGATTGGGCAATGCCCTCGAGTGGTACGACATCATCCTCTTCGGCTTCATGGCCACCTCCATCACCGCGGTCTTCTACCCCGGCGATGGTCTCTCGGCGCAGCTGATGACCTGGGCGACGTTTGCGATCACGTTCGTCGTCCGCCCCCTCGGCGCGGTCATCATCGGCCGCTACTCCGATAAACACGGCCGCAAGTCGGCTCTGTCGCTGACGATCGGTCTCATGACGCTCGGCGTGTTCATCATCGTCGTTCTGCCCGGCCAGTCCGTCCTCGGCGTGTGGGCCGCCGTCGGCCTCATCATCGCCCGCATCATCCAGGGCATCTCCGCCGGCGGCGAGTTCGGTTCGGCCACCGCCTTCCTCACCGAGAACGCCAAACACGGCAAGGCATACTACGCCTCCTTCCAGACGGCCACGCAGGGCATCTCGATGTTCCTCGCCGCCGGCATCTCCTGGATCTTCAGCTCGGCGCTGAGCGAAGAGGCGCTCCACTCCTGGGGCTGGCGTGCGGCATTCGCGATCGGCCTGCTCATCGGGCCCGTCGGCTGGTACATCCGCTCGAAGATGGACGACACTCCTGAGTTCGAAGCCGCCGAGAAGGTCGACAATCCGCTGCGCACCCTCCTCGGCGATCACTTCGGCCGCCTGGTCTCGGCGTTTCTCATCATCGCCATGGCCACGATCTCGGTCTACCTCATCACCTTCCTGCCGCAGTTCGCCGTCGGCAACCTCGGCCTCGACGCTTGGGCGGCATTCCCCGGCGCCGTCGTCGCCGGCGTGATCACCCTCATCGGCTCACCGTTCGCCGGAAAGCTCGCCGACAGGGTGGGCGCGACGACCGTGATGATCCCGACGACCATCGTCGGCATCATCGCCGCGTGGCCGATGTTCATCCTGCTCACAAGCCATCCCTCGATCGCGATCCTCACCGTGTGCGAGGCGATCGTCGGCCTGTTCATGGTCTTCTACTTCGGCCCGATGCCGGCGCTGCTGTCCGAACTGTTCCCCGTCCAGGTTCGCAGCTCCGGCATGACCATCGCCTACAGCCTCGGTGTCGCGATCTTCGGCGGCTTCGCCCCGCTCATCCTCACCGCGCTGCTCAGCGCCACCGGAGAGCTGACCGTGCCCGGCTTCTACTACGCGGCCCTGTCCCTGCTCTCCCTCATCGGAGTCATCGTCGCCCGCAAGGCGTACAACCAGCGCTGACCCGACGGCTCGGATCGCACGTTGCGCTGGCCCCACGTTGCGCCGGCCCCGCGTTGCGCTGACCTCACGCCAGCGCTGACCCGGCGTCGGGTAACGCGAAACTCGAAAAACACGTCACTGGCGACGTGTTTTTCGAGTTTCGCGTTGACTGAGATAGGTGGATGGTGCGACGCGACCGCTGAGCCTCGCCGAGGTGGGGCGACGTCTTCGTGGGCCTGTCGTTCAACGCTCGGCCCGGTTATCGATGCGTGCTCGGATCGATAACCGAGCGCGCTGTTGATCGACGTGTCGGGCGGGCGGTCGGTGCTGTTGATCGACGTGCCGGTCCGGCGGTCGGTGCTGTTGATCGGCGCTTCGGGCCGGCGAACGGCGACCGACGACCGGCACCGCCGCCCGGGAGCTGTCATCCGCCGACGGGAACCTCGGTCGCGGCCTCTTCCGACTTGCGGGTCTTCGCTGCCTGGCGTTCGAGCCGCACGACATGGGCCAGCAGTGCGACCCAGACGATGGCCAGTCCGCCGACGACGAGCCACACCGACGAGCTGCCGATACCGAAGGTGAGGAGGATGGTGCGCACATTCGTGAGGATGATGATGCCGCCGGCGGCGATGGCGAGGACCTTCGCCGGCAGCAGTTTGACCAGCCACGCGGCGAAGGGTGCGGCGATGACACCGCCGACGAGCAGCGCGGCCACGATCGTCCACTCGATGCCCTGCGCCCCAAGCGCGAGAAGGAACCCGAGCGAACCGCCGACAGCGACGACGAACTCACTCGTGTCGATCGAGCCGATGACCTTCCGCGGCTCCAATCGCCCGGATGACAACAGCGTCGTCGTCCCGACCGGGCCCCAACCGCCCCCGCCGATGGCATCGAGTGCTCCACCGAGGAAGCCGACCGGCACGAGCATCCCGGCTTTCGGCCGCGAACGGAACTGCGGGCGCTTCCCGCCCAAGGCGAGAAAACGCCAGATGACATAGACGCCGAGCGCGAGCAGTATGCCCGAAACCCACGGCGTGACGGCCTCCCCGTTCAGGTTCGCGAGGACCGTCGACCCGATGAGCGCCCCCACGAAACCCGGCCCCGCGAGAATGCCGACCGTGCGCCAATCGACATTGCCGAACCGGTGGTGAGAGATCCCCGAAACCAGAGTCGTCCCCAACTCGGAGAAGTGCACCGCCGCCGAGGCGGCCGCCGGTGCCGTACCCGCCGCGAGCAGCAGCGTGGTTGAGGTGACCCCATAGGCCATGCCGAGGGAGCCGTCGATGAGCTGCGCGATGAGGCCGACTATTCCGAGGATGATGAGCTGACGCATGTGCTTGCCTTTCGTGGATGACGCGAAGGATGGGGAGGCGCAGACGATAGAAATGACGTCGACGATGTGAATGACGTCGACGATGCGGGCGGTGTCAGAGACGCAGAAGTGCGTTGAAAACACACACTAGCGAAATTGTTGAGCAGACCTGAATGTCAGGCGCAATCCTACGAACTCGGTCGCGATGTGTCGAAAAATGACGGAGAATGGCGAAATTTCGCAGATGACTGGGCTGTGTGCGGTGTTGGGGCGGATCGGTTACGCTGTGCGAATGAATTCAATCGTGACGACCACTGCCCGCTCTGGCCGATCAGTCGTTGAGCAATCGACCTGTTCGGTGGCCTCGTTGTTTCCGGACCCTGCGGGAGAGCGGGCGCGGGGGTCTGCGCAGTGGAGCGCGCAGGGGCGTGGCCAGTGACGGGGCTGCCGTCGGTGGGACTGATCTCCCACGGAACCTCTTCACCCACGGGCCAGGTCCTCATCGAGGTGCTTGCGGCAGAGGTTGCTACTGATCTGCGCATCCGTGGGCTCGCAGACGAGGTGATGCTCGGTCATGTGGATGTCCAGAAGCCCGATGTCGACGAGGTGATCGCCCGACTGCCTGACGATCGTCCGGTCGTCCTCACGCCGCTGCTGCTCTCGCCGGGGTATCACGTCCATGTCGACCTCGCCGAGGCGGTCAGTCGGGCCGGAGCCGCCGGTCGCGACGTTCGTCTCGCCCCTACTCTCGGGCCCGACGCCCGGCTTGCAGGAATTCTCGCCGACCGCCTCCCGCCGCTGCGCGAAGGCGACGAAGTGATCCTTGCCGCGGCGGGATCGAGCGACGAGCGGGCGAACGAGTCGTGCCGTGAGATGGGCAGGCTGCTGGCCGCAGAGCTCGAACGTCCCGTTGAGGTCGGGTTCCTTGCCGGTGGGGGAGTGCTGTTGAAAGACCTCGTCGAGGAGAGTCGGAGCCGCGGCTGTCGGCCCGTGCTCGCGAACTATCTGCTCGCCCCGGGCTTCTTCGACGACCTCGCACGCAAGCTCGTCGCTGGGGGCGGAAGCGACCCGTCCGGCGTCCTTGCGCCACCCCTGCTCGCCTACGGCGGCAGCGCTTCCGCCGTGCCGCCCCGGCTCGTCGATGTCGTTCGCGACCGAGTCTGTGAAGGCAATCGCACCCAGGTCCAAGCCCGCACCGCCGCCTCGCAAGCGCTCAACGCCTGACCGCATCCTCGGCGGCCTGTGTCCTCATATGTCGCTCCATGACACAAACCCTTCGAGTATTTGTTGAGCAATCCGGCATTCATGTAGCGTGACTCATCACTGGTTCCCCTCAGCGTTTGGAGACAGCAATGTCCACTCAGGTGGAAGAGAACAAGGAAACAGCAGGTAAACCAGCCGCAAAGCGGCCCGCCCGCCCGAAGAAGCCCAATGGGCAGTGGAAGATCGACGGCCGTGAACCGTTGAACAAAAACGAGATCGACAAGGCCGAGGACAATGGCCTCAACGTTCGCGCACGCATCGATGAGACCTACTCGAAAGAGGGGTTCGCCTCGATCGCCGAGGCCGACCTCCACGGACGTTTCCGTTGGTGGGGGCTGTACACACAGCGCAAGCCGGGCATCGACGGCGGCCGCACCGCGAAACTCGAGCCGCACGAGCTCGAAGACGAATACTTCATGATGCGCATCCGCACCGACGGCGGGAAGCTCAGCCTCGAGCAGCTGCGCACGATCGCCCAGATCTCCAATGACTTCGCCCGGGGGTCCGCCGACCTCACGGACCGTCAGAACATCCAGCTGCACTGGGTGGAGATCGAGAACGTCCCGGAGATCTGGCGCCGCCTCGAGGCAGTGGGAATGCAGACCACGGAGGCCTGCGGCGATGTGCCCCGTGGGTTCCTCGGCTCACCCGTGGCCGGAATCGCCGCCGACGAGCTCATCGACCCCACCTCGGCGATCGAGGAGATCACCCGCCGCTACATCGGGGACCCGAGCCTGTCGAACCTGCCGCGCAAGTACAAGACCGCGATCACCGGCCACCCCAGTCAGGACGTCGTCCACGAGATCAACGACTGCTCATTCGTCGCCGTCGACCACCCGGAGCACGGCATCGGCTACGACCTGTGGGTCGGCGGTGCGCTGTCCGTGGTGCCGCGCTTCGCCGAGCGTCTCGGTGCCTGGGTCCATCCGGATCAGATCGTCGACGTCTGGCTCGGAGTCACGGAGATCTTCCGCGACTACGGCTACCGCCGCCTGCGCAACAAGGCCCGGATGAAGTTCCTCCTCGCGGACTGGGGACCGGAGAAGCTGCGCGACGTCCTCGAGACCGAGTACCTCGGCTACCGCCTCGCCGACGGTCCTCCTCCGCCGAAGCCCGCGGTTGCCGGCGACCATGTGGGCATCCACCAGCAGAAGGACGGCAAGTACTACATCGGCACCACCCTCGTCGCCGGTCGGGCGTCGGGGACTCTGCTCCACCAGATCGCCGATCTGGCCGAGCAGTACGGACTCGACCGGATCCGCCTGACCCCGCATCAGAAGATCCTCGTGCTCGACGTCGACGAAGCCGATGTCGACGAGGTCGTCGCCGGCCTCGACGCCCTGGGCCTGTCCAGCCGCAAGGATCTCTTCCGCCGCTCGGTGATGGCCTGCACGGGCATCGAATTCTGCAAGCTCGCCATCGTCGAGACGAAGCAGACGGCCATCGACGCCGTCACCCGGCTGGAGGAGAAGCTGGCCGACGCCGACCTGCCCCATCCCATCAGCCTCCACCTCAACGGCTGCCCGAACTCCTGCGCCCGCATCCAGACCGCCGACATCGGTCTCAAGGGCCAGATCGTGACCACCGACGACGGTGAGCAGGTGCCGGGGTTCCAGGTCCACGTCGGTGGGGGACTGGCGTCGAAGGACCGCGACGAGGCCGGGCTCGGCCGCACCGTCCGCGGCCTCAAGGTCACCGTCGACGGACTCGAAGAGTACGTCGAGAAGATCGTGCGTCGGTTCCTCGACGGACGGTCCGAGGAAGAGACCTTCTCACAATGGGCACACCGAGTCGACGAAGAGGAGCTGAAATGAGCACCACCGACCCGACGACGACCACCGACCCGACCACGACCGCAGGTGCGACCGCACACCCGACCACGACGGCCCACCGGACCCGGCCCACACCTCGCCCCGTCGAGGAGCTCAAGGCCCTCGCCGAGGCGGGAACCCGGGATCTCGCCGGTGACCCCGCAGCCGGGGTGTCCGAAGCGAACCCCGCCGACGTCATCCGCTGGGTCTCCCGACACTTCGACACCGCCGCCTGCGCCGTGGCCTGTTCGATGGCCGACGCGGCCCTGCCGCACTATGTCGCCCAGTACCAGCCGGGAGTCGACGTGCTCTTCCTCGACACCGGGTACCACTTCGCGGAGACCTACACGACCCGCGACGAGGTGGCCCGCCGTGTCGACGTCCACATCGTCGACGTCCTTCCGGAACAGACCGTCGAGCAGCAGGACGCCGAATTCGGGGCCGAGCTCTTCGCCCGCGACCCCGGTCTGTGCTGTGCCCGCCGCAAGGTCGCGCCGTTGAAGAGATCACTTGAGGGCTACGAACTCTGGTTCACCGGGGTTCGCCGCGACGAAGCCCCGACCCGGGCGAACACCCCGCTGATCACCTTCGATGAGAAGAACGGACTGGTCAAGGTCAACCCCTTGGCCGCCTGGTCCTACGACGACCTCCTCGACTACGCACGTGCCTTCGACGTGCCCGTCAACCCACTGCTGTCGCAGGGCTACCCGTCGATCGGCTGCCAGCCCTGCACCCGCCCCGTCGCCGCGGGGGAGGATCCCCGCGCCGGACGCTGGGCGGGAACGACCAAAACAGAATGCGGACTCCACACATGAGCATCGACACCATCCCAACCGTCAACCCCACCGGCCCCGCCTCGGCGACCGAGGGCACTCCCGACCGGACGCTGACCAGCCTCGACGTCCTCGAATCCGAAGCGATCCACATCATCCGTGAGGTCGCCGCCGAGTTCGAGAAGCCGGTCCTGCTGTTCTCCGGCGGCAAGGACTCCGTGACCGTCCTCCACCTCGCGGCGAAGGCGTTCTGGCCGGCGAAGATCCCCTTCGGCCTCCTCCACGTCGACACCGGACACAACTTCCCCGAGATCATCCGCTTCCGCGACGAGACCGCCGCACGCTTCGGCCTCGACCTCACCGTCGCGAAGGTCCAGGACTACATCGACGACGGTCGTCTGCGCGAACGCCCCGACGGCACCCGCAACACCCTGCAGACCCAGCCGCTCATCGACGCCATCGCCGACGGCGGGTTCGACGCCGTGTTCGGCGGAGCCCGCCGGGACGAGGACAAAGCCCGTGCGAAGGAGCGCATCCTGTCACTGCGCGACGAATTCGGCGGCTGGAACCCCAGCAGCCAACGACCCGAGCTGTGGAACCTCTACAACGGCCGGCACCTGCCCGGCGAACACGTGCGGGTGTTCCCGATCTCGAACTTCACGGAACTCGACGTGTGGAACTACATCGCACGCGAAGGCATCGCCCTGCCGCAGCTCTACTTCGCCCACGACCGCGAGGTCTTCTCCCGCGACGGCATGTGGTGGGCCACCGGCGAATTCTCCACCCCGCGTGAGGACGAAACCGTCACCCGCCGCACGGTCCGCTACCGCACCGTCGGGGACATGAGCTGCACGGGCGCCGTCGAATCGGACGCCGATGACCTCGAGTCCATCCTCGCCGAGGTGGCCGCCACCACCGTGACCGAGCGCGGAGCCACGCGCGCCGACGACCGCATCTCGGCCGCGGCCATGGAAGACCGAAAGAAAGACGGGTACTTCTGATGACGACTACACCGACCACGCCTGCACCGAACCCCGCGAGCGCACCGCAATCGGCCACCCAGCCGAAGACGCTGCTGCGCTTCGCCACCGCGGGGTCCGTCGACGACGGCAAGTCGACGCTCGTCGGCAGGCTCCTCCACGATGCGAAGGCGATCCTGGCCGACCAGCTCGCCGCGGTCACCGCCACGAGCCGGGAACGCGGATTCCTCGGCGGCGAGTTCGACTTCGCCCTCCTCACCGACGGCCTGCGGGCCGAGCGGGAACAGGGCATCACCATCGACGTCGCCTACCGCTACTTCGCCACCGATCGGCGCTCCTTCATCCTCGCCGACTGCCCCGGCCACGTGCAGTACACCCGCAACATGGTCACGGGAGCCTCGACCGCCGACGCCGTCGTCGTCCTCATCGACGCCCGCACGGGCGCGACCGAACAGACCCGACGCCACCTCACCGTCGTCTCCCGACTGGGCATCCGCCACGTCATCATCGCAATCAACAAGATCGACCTGCTCGACTTCGACCGGCAGGCCATCGAAGCGGTCGAGGACGAGGTGAGGACTCTGGCCGCCGAGATCGGCCTCGAGGCACCGCACCTCATCCCGATCTCCGCTCTGGCCGGGGACAACATCGCGGCCACCTCGACCAACACCCCCTGGTATGAGGGCCCGGCGCTGCTCGAACTCCTCGAAACCCTGCCGAGCACCGAGGCGGACACCGCCGACCGCGAACCCTTCCGCCTCGACGTGCAGACGGTGCTGCGTCCCCAAGGGGGACTGGCACCGGGACTCGACGCCGAAGAATTCCGGGACTACCGGGCCGTGGCCGGTCAGATCACGGCCGGGCAGGTTCGCCTCGGCGATGAGGTCGAGATCCACCCGGCCGGGATCCGCACCACCGTGACCGGCATCGACACCGCCGACGGTCCGCTCGATTCCGCGAGCGCACCCCTGTCGGTGTCGCTGCGGTTGGCCGATGAGATCGATACGGCACGCGGCAGCGTCATCGCCGCCGCCGGCACCATGCCGCCGCCGCGACGGGACCTGCGCGCCGAGGTGTTCCCCTTCACCGCCGAGGGTCTGCGCACGGGCCAGCGGGTGCTCGTGAAGACGGGAACGACGACCGTCAAGGGCATCGTCACGATCACCTCCCGCCGCAATCTTGAGACCTCGACGCTCGAAGACGCCGAGGAGCTGGCCGGCAACGACATCGGCCTCGCGCAGGTGAGACTGTCCGCGGCGCTGCCGATCCCGGACTTCCGCGTCCACGGCCCGGCCGGTGCGTTCGTCGTCATCGACCTGCAGACCGGGAACACGCTGGCTGCTGGCATCCACACCCCCGAGGAGAACTCATGACCCACTTCCCACCGCAGGCCCCGGGCAGCGTGCTGCTCGTCGGGGCCGGGCCCGGGGATCTCGGGCTGCTCACCGTCACCGGACTGCGCGCCCTCGAGCGGGCCGAGGTCATCGTCGCCGACCGCCTCGGCGCGCGGACCGTCATCGATCAGCTCGAACAGGAACGCGGTGCCGCCCTGGACGCGGAGATCATCGACGTCGGCAAACAGCCGGGCCATCACCCGGTGCCGCAGGATGAGATCAACGCGATCCTCGTCGAACAGGCCAAGCGCGGTCTGCGCGTCGTCCGGCTCAAGGGCGGGGACCCGTTCGTCTTCGGACGTGGGGGAGAGGAGATCGCCCACGTCCGGGCCGCCGGCATCGACGTGCACGTCGTTCCGGGTGTGACCAGCGCGAACTCCGTTGCCGCGCTCGCCGGGATCCCACTCACCCACCGAGGCGTCGCCACCTCGTACACGGTCGCGACCGGGCACGACCAGCTCAGTGAGCTCGGCGGGGGACGCGACCACACCGTCGTCGTGCTCATGGGCGTGGGCACCCTCGTCCACTCGGCGATGGTGCTTGCCCGCGGCGAACGCGGCAGCGACTGCCCCGTGGCGATCATCGAAGACGGATTCGGCGACCGGCAGCGAGTGACGATCGGGACGCTCGGCACGATCGCCTTCCACGCCGCCCGCCGCGGTGTGAGGTCGCCGGCCATCATCGTCGTCGGCGACGTCGTGACCCTGAGTCCCTACGCCGACGGGGCGTTCACCTCGGCGCTCGACCCCGCCGCCACGCACTATGCTGCGACGAACGTTGCCGCCACGCACACTGCTGCCAATCACTCTGCTGCCACGCACACAGCCGAACTGACGAGGAACACATGACCTACATCATCGCCCAGCCCTGCGTGGACGTGAAAGACCGGGCCTGCATCGAAGAATGCCCGGTGGACTGCATCTACGAAGGCACCCGCTCCCTCTACATCCACCCCGACGAATGCGTCGACTGCGGAGCCTGCGAACCCGTGTGCCCCGTCGAGGCGATCTTCTACGAAGACGATCTGCCCGAGGAGTGGGAGGACTATCACGCGGCGAACGTCGACTTCTTCGACGACATCGGCTCCCCGGGCGGGGCCGCCGCCCACGGCGTCATCAACAAAGACCACCCCTTCATCGCGGGCCTGCCCCCGCAGAACACCGACGACTGAACGAGGATTTCCATGACCACCACCCCATTCCGCGTGGCCGTCATCGGCGCGGGACCCGCCGGCATCTATGCCGCCGACCTGCTGACGAAAGCCGACCACGACCTCGACCTGAGCATCGACCTGTTCGAACGCCTGCCCTCACCCTTCGGGCTCGTCCGCTACGGCGTCGCCCCCGACCATCCGCGGATCAAAGGCATCATCAATGCGCTCATCAAGGTCCTCGACCGCGGTGACATCCGGCTGTTCGGCAATGTCGAATACGGCGTCGACATCAGCCTCGGCGAACTCACCGACCGCTACGATGCCGTGATCTTCTCCACCGGCTGCTTCACCGACGCACCGCTGGCGCTGCCCGGCGTCGACCTGCCCGGCTCCTATGGTGCTGCGGACTTCGTCAACTGGTACGACTCGCACCCCGACGTCGCCCAGACGTGGCCATTGGAGGCGGAGAAAGTCGCCGTCATCGGCAACGGCAATGTCGCCCTCGACGTCGCCCGGGTGCTCGCGAAGCAGGCCGATGATCTCCACACCACCGAGATTCCCGACCATGTCTATGAGGGGCTGAAGGCCTCGCAGGTCACCGATGTCCATGTCTTCGGCCGTCGCGGACCGGCTCAGGCGAAGTTCACGCCGCTCGAGCTGCGTGAGCTCGGTCAGGTCAAAGACGTCGACGTCATCGTCTACCCCGAGGACTTCGAATTCGATCAGGGATCGCTCGATGCGATCGAGTCGAGCAACCAGGTCAAGCAGGTCGCGAAGACGCTCACGGACTTCACGCTGCGGGAGCCGACGGGCGCGAAGCGTCGCCTCCACCTCCACTTCCTCCACGCACCGACGGCCATCCTCGGCGAGGATCGGGTGACCGGACTGCGCACGGAACGTCAGGAACTCGACGGGACCGGCGGCGTGCGCGGGACTGGGGACTTCCACGATTGGGACATCGATGCCGTCTACCGCGCGGTCGGGTACGCGGGCACCGAGCTGCCGCAGCTGCCGTTCGACCAGGTCAAAGGGGTCATTCCCAATCATGAGGGCCGTGTCGTCGACGCCGACGATCAGGCGCAGGCCGCCGAGGCCGACGTCATTCCCGGCGTGTACACGACCGGGTGGATCAAGCGCGGTCCCGTCGGACTCATCGGGCATACGAAGGGTGATGCCTTGGAGACGATCGGGCACATCCTGACCGATCAGGCTGCCGGGGCGCTCACCGAGCCCGTGTATCCGGATGAGTCGTCGATCGTCGAGCTCCTCGATTCCAAGGGTGTGGACTTCACGGATTGGGAAGGTTATCACCGGCTCGAGGCCGCGGAGAAGGCACTCGGTGAGGCTGAGGGGCGTGAACGGGTGAAGATCGCAACGCGTGAGGCCATGCTCGCCGAGTCGCGGGCGCACCTGACCGCGGACGCGAACGCCGGGAGCTGAGGCCCCGGCTGGTCCAGACGCGGCCACCGCCGAGGACTGGGAGAGACGTCCGTTCTGGATCGGCGGCTCCGTCGTTCAACGACGAATCAGGTTATCGATGCGAGGCAGTATCGAAAACCTGACTCGTCGTTGAACGAGTTCTACAGCTTGCCCGATGCTTTGGTGAAAGAGCGAGCGGAGCAGATCTTCGGCGCTGTCCGAGTCACGACCAGGGCGGAGAACGCATCGAGCAGTGTTCGTGGGCCGATAAAAGCCGGGTCCCTCCTTCGGTCTCTGACTTCCAGTTCGTCGGCGGGTGCCTTCAGAAGACCGACAAGACAGCGCCAGCACAGCTGACAACTTCACATAGTGACCCGAAAGATTCCACTATTCGACCCCGAAGCCGAAAAAGACGGCCTCGGGGTCGTCTGCGTCCGTGACCTCGGCAGATAACCCGGCTATGTAATTGACATCACGAATCGACAGGAGAAAACTGGCCGCCGAGAATCTGACCTCAACCCTGGGAGGCAAAGGTGCCCTCACACAGTTCACTGTCATCGGGACCGCATACGAGCGTGACAGTCGTCCACGACAAAGGACTCAAACGCGATATCGGCAAGACCGGGCTGCTCTTCACCGGAGTCGGATCGATCATCGGCTCCGGTTGGCTCTTCGGCGCCTTCGACGCCGCGAGCATGGCCGGCCCGGCCGCGATCCTGTCCTGGGCGCTGGGTGCGGTCCTCATCATCTTCGTCGCCCTGAACTACTCCGAACTCGGTGTCATGTTCCCCGTCGCCGGCGGTGTCGTGCGCTACCCGCACTATGCCTTCGGCTCGTTCGCCAGCTACACCAGCGGGTGGATCACGTGGCTGTCGGCGGCGGGAACCGTCGGCATCGAGGTGCTCGCGGCCGTCCAGTACGCCTCGAGCTACATGCCGTGGCTGATGGAGACGAAGGAAGGGGTGCTCGTCCTCACTGTGCCGGGCATCTTCGTGAGCATCGCGATGGTCGCGGTCTTCTGCATCATCAACATGTTCGGGGTGAAATTCTTCGCCCAGTTCAACAACGTGCTCGTGTGGTGGAAGCTGCTCGTCATCATCCTCGTGTTCATCGGCCTCGCGCTGCTGGCCTTCAACCCCGGTCACTTCCACATGCCCGAGTTCGGCGGTTTCGCCCCCAACGGCATCGCCCCGATCTTCGCGGCTCTGCCCGCGGCCGGCATCGTCTTCTCCTACCTCGGGTTCCGCCAGGGTGTGGAGTTCGCCGGCGAGACGAAGAACCCACAGAAGAATGTGCCCTTCGCCGTCATCGGTTCGATCGTGCTCACCGGCATCATCTACATCCTCCTGCAGATCGCGTTCATCGGAGCCATCCCCACCGATCTGCTCAAGGACGGCTGGGGCGGACTGTCGTTCTCGAATTCGGCAGGACCGTGGGCAGAGATCGCGATCATGCTCGGGGCGATGTGGCTGGCGATCATCCTCTATATCGACGCCGTCGTCTCCCCGGCCGACACCGGCCTGATCTTCACCGCGCTCACCCCGCGGCTGTCGTACTCGCAGGCACGAGTGGGCAATGCCCCGAGTGCAATGACGAAGCTGAACAAGAAGGGCATCCCGTGGTTCGGCCTGGTGGTGACCTTCATCGTTGCCTGCTTCCTGTTCTTCCCATTCCCGTCGTGGGCGAAGATGGTCGGCTTCATCACCTCCGGCACCGTCATCTCCTTCGGGTCCGGACCGGTCACGGTGGCGGCTCTGCGCCGGCAGCTGCCCAACCAGGAACGCCCCTTCCGCCTGCCCGGCGGAGACATCCTGCCGTTTCTCGGATTCCTCGCCGCGAACCTCATCGTGTTCTGGACAGGCTGGGACACGAACTGGAAGCTGTTCCTGGCGATGGTGCTCGGCTACGTGGTCCTCGGTCTGCACTATGCGTTCAGCGACCGCAGAAAGATCCCGCCACTGCAGTTCAAGTCCGGTTGGTGGATGGTCCTGTGGCTCGGCGGTCTGGCCGTGCTCAGCCTGCTCAGCAACTATGGCGAGGGTGCCATGGGCGTGCTCACGTTCGGATGGGGCGAGCTGGTCTGCACTGTCTTCACCGCCATCGTCTTCTACGTCGGCATCAAGACCCGCCTGAAGTCGGAAGAAGTCGTCGCCAACGTCGAGAACACCAAGGAGGCCAGCGCCGAACATATCGACGGGGAGTGATCCAATTCCTCGCCCTCGCCGAGGCGGCCCGACGTTGACGTCTATCACGGGGAGTTCGCATTCGACGAGGCCAAGAAGGTCATCAAGGATCACGAAAGTCCCGTCGGACTCATCGAGCGCACGAAGGGCAATGCGTTGGCGACCATCGGGCGCATCCTCACCGCTCAGACCGCCGGGGCGCCCACCTGACCGCGGTCTCGGCTGCAGGGAGCCGAGACCGCGGCGTCGGATCTCATCGACGCCGCGGCCCGTATCCTCTATCGCTGTCGCGGTTCAGTCTCGGCACTTTCCGTGGCCCGAAGCTGAACGGGTTCGCTGTTTCGGAACTTGTGATAGTAGTCGCCGAGCAGCAGGCGCAGGCTGTCTTCGGGATCCGCCGGCTTTTTCGTCAGCCAGTAGAGGAGGAATCCGAAGAGAGGCCAGGCGAGGACGATGACGTATTCCCCGACGCTGCCGAGCGAAAGTGGAGTTCCGGGCACCAGGCTGACGACCACGAGGATCACCCCTGCGGCACCGCCGAGTGCAGGCAGCCAAGTCTGACGTACTCGATAAGGGCGACTGAGGTGGGGGTGAGTGCGCCGCAGCTGATAGAACGCCGCCACGGTGAAGATCCACATGAACGCCAGATTGACCCCTCCGGTATTGAGGAACCAGGTCAGTCCACCCGGGCCGATCCACCCCATCGCCAGGCCGGCGGCGGCTGTGAAGAGCAGGGCGTTGCGGGGCACCCCGTATTTCGGGTCGACTGCGCTGAGGAAGCGAGGCAGCATGCCTGCTCGTGAGAGGGAGAAGAGCAGGCGTGAGACTGCTGAGAACACAGCGAGGAACGTCGTGACGATCCCGAGGACGCCGATGACGAAGGCCGCCATGGCCAGCGGAGCAAAACCGGCTTCTCTGAATGCATCGATCGTTCCGGCTTGGAGTCCGGCCGTCTTCGTCCATGGGATGACCCACGCTGTGGCGGCGAAGATGATTGCATAGAACGCCCCGGCGACGATGACGGCGAAGATGACGATAGAGCCCACCTTCTTCGGCGAGATCTTCGCTTCTTCAGCCATGACAGCGACGATGCTGAATCCGGTGAGGAAGCCGAGGGCGGGAAGGATGAACTTCGTCGACGAGATCAGCGCACCGGTGACGTTCTGGCTCTCAGGGGCGAATGCGGGGAAGAAGTTGCTGGACTCGCCGTGCCCGAATCCGACGACGACGATGATGGCGCCGAGGCCGACCATGACGAGGAAGAGGATGAGCTGGGCGGAAAAGGCCAGCTGAGCGCCGAACCAATTGAGTCCGAGCATGATGAGCATCAGGACCACGCCCAGTGCCAGCACTGGCAGGTAGACAGTCTCGCCGCCGATGGCGTAGAGCGGGATGGATTCCATGTTCGGAACCACCTGGGCCAGAAGGAAGCCAGCGGCCGTGACGTAGAAGGCGACGATGCCGACATAGATTCCGATGGCGATCCAACCGACGAGGAATCCGACGGGGCGGTTGAACGCGGCAAAAGCGTAGACGAACTCACCGCCGGCGCGCGGGAAGGCTGCGGTCAGCTCGCTGATGGCCAGGGCGACGCAGGCGGCGAGGAACGTGGCTCCGATCATGCCGAGGATCACTCCTCCTGCTCCGAAGTCGGAGAAGAAGGCGCTCGAGAGATAGAGGAAACTGGATCCGATGACGCCGGCAGCGCCGAGGGCGATTAGAGTTCCGGCGCCGAGTGTTTTCTTCAATTCGGCCATGACGTGTTCTCCGTTCGAAAGGTGCCGTTGAGGCTCTCTCGCGTTGCGCGCGACCTGAGCAGCTGTTTGTCGATCTTGTGGTTGGGCAGGTGCGGAAGTGCGCCGAGGTGGATCTCCTTCGGTACCTTGAAATTGGCGAGTTCGGCCCGGGCGGCAGCGCGTAGCGCATCTGCGTCCAGATTCGCCGCCCCCTCAACGAAGGCGACGCCGACTTCGCCGAACTTTTCGTCGGGCCGTGGAACGATCGCTGCGGCGGCGACTCCCGGCAGGGCTTCGAGAACCGCTTCGATCTCGCGCGGGTAGACGTTGTAACCTCCCGACTTGAACATCTCGTGGGTGCGGCCGATGAGGTGGAGGTTGCCGTCCGCATCGAGTTCGCCGATGTCCCCGGTGCGCAGCCACCCATCGGGAGTGAACGCTTCGGCGGTCTTCTCCTCGAGGTTGAGGTATCCGCACATCACTGTCGGGTGTTTGACGCACACCTCGCCGGGGCCGTTCGCCGAACCCCATTCGCCGTCTTTGGTCAGGAAGCGCAGCTGCAGTTCGGGGTCTGGTTCGCCCACGGAAGTGTTGAGTTCCTCATTCGTCGCACCCGGCCGACTGTAGGTCACCGATGAGGTCACTTCCGTGAGTCCGTAGGTGTTCTGCACATCGATTCCTCGGCTGCGGAACTCATTGATGAGCTTTTCACTCAGGGTCCCTCCGCCCCAGCCGACGGCGCTGAGGGAGGACAGATCGGTCGAGGTGAAATCCTCATGTGCGACGATCATCTGGAGCTGAGCGGGGATCTGGAAAAGCGTGCTCACCTCATGAGTCTCGATGAGCTGAAGGGTCAGTCCAGGGTCGAACGAATCGGTGAAGATCAAGGTGCCGCCGGCATGCAGGCTCACGCTGCACAGATCGCCTACGCAGCCGATATGGTTGATCGGCTGATTGATGATGATGCGCGGGTGGTCGACTCCCCACCGTCGAGATTGGATGTGGGCGAGTCGGGACAGCCCGGAGTGACGTACGAGCGCACCTTTGGGCGCTCCAGTCGTTCCGGAGGTGTACACGAGTATGGACGGCTGCTCGACGGTGACCCCGCTGCGCGCACGATCGAGCCGATCCTCGGAAACGGAGTCTGCCGATTCGAGGAACGAAGCGACCATCGTCTGCTGCCCCGATGGCTGTCCTTCGGCATCGAGGTCTCCTCGGACCTCTGTGTCTGCGAACACGACGATTGGCGAGGCGAGTCCGACGTGGCTGACCGTCGACGTCAGCCGTTCGAGGAGGCCCTCTTCCTCTTCGGGGCCGAGGACGAAAAGGATCTCAGGTGCTGAGTCTCCGACGATGTGGAGCAACTCTCTTTCGGTGTATTTGGGGTTGAGACCTTGCCAGATCGCGCCGATGGACGTCGCAGCGAGGTAGCTGATGAGGAACTCTGGTCGCGGGGTGCTCATCATTGCAACTCGATCGCCGGGTGTGATGCCGTGCGCCAAGAGTGCTCGTGCGAAGCGGTCGATCTCGGTTCCGAGCTCGGCGTAGGTCCACGTTCGCGAACCGAAGATTAATGCCTGTTTCTGCGGCTGCTGGCGAGACCATTCGAGAACGTCTGCGAAGATCGGACGGAACTGTGTGGTGTCGCCAGTGAGCCACCAGTCGCGTTCGGCTGTGGTTGTCTGAGTCATGATTCTCCTTCGCTGTGGCCGGTCATTCGGCTTCGTTGGGTCCGTCGATGAGCATCGTCTTCCAGACGGCGTGCATCGCTGTTGAGCCGTCGTCGGTCTCCACGGTGTGCTCGGACGTGATGATCGAACGCGTCGGAGTCCTGGTCTCGACATCGATGATCGTCCGGTGGTAGCGGATCCGCTGTCCGACGAAGACTGGTTTGGTGAATCGCACTCTGTCGAGTCCGTAGTTGAACCCGTAGAGGCCGACGCGATCGCTCAGGGGATCGGCGAACTCGACGTGCATGAGCATCGACAGAAGCATGAAGCCATCGACGAGGTCGGCCCCGAGCACGTTGTTCTTGCTGATCGTCGTGTCAACGGAAGCCGGGTCGAGGTAGGTCGAGTGGGCGAATTCTCTGAGGTGGTCGCTGTTTATGGTCAGCCAGTTCGATGTGGACGATGTCCCGGGAAAGCGGGAAAGCTCCTCGGCGAGGTCGGTTGGCATTCTTCTGCTCCTTTGCATGAAGTCGGTCGCCCGGCGAGGAAAGCACGCGGCGACAGCAGATAATAAGCAAGTGATTACTTATATTTGCTTTTCCAGAGCATAGGGCGGCGGGGTTGGAATCGTCAATGCCTTTCGGGCAGGCTTCAGGAAGCCGGGTATTGCCGGCAGCAGTGGGGTGAGGGGGTGTGGGGTTCAGGCCCGGGTGGGGCTGAAGGGTTATTAGGCGTCGACGTAGGTTGACAGCCAGGTCTCGGACATCTCCTTGAGGAATGCGATCGCCTGAGCGTCATGCGGCGTCGTCGCAAAGGCACGGTCCACGGTGACGGTGACCGTGTCAGCGAAGAAGAGCGTCATCTTCCGCAGTTTCTGCGGTGAACTGGTCGGCGACAGGCGGAGGAAGCACTCCAACAGGGCCTCGGCCGCTTCGCGTGTCGAGGAGGCGTCGAAATCGGGTGAGTCGGGTATAGATGCCACCGCGTTGCGGACGACGACGCACCCGGGGTGGGCGATGCGGAAGTCGACCATCGCATCGATCAGCTCCGAGACTGTCTGCTTCCAGTCCGCGCCATTGCGGATTCGTTCGGCTCCCGAAGCGACCAGTGCCACCCTGGAGCCCTCGTAGAATTCGGCAAGGAAGTACAGAATGGACTCTTTGTTGCGGAAGTACGAGTAGACGGATGCGACGTTCACTCCCGCACCCTCGGCCACTGCATTGGTGTTCATCGCGGCGGGCCCGCGTTCCAGGAGGAGGTCCACGGCGGCGGAGACGATGCGGTTGAACGTCGCCTTCGCTCGCTTCTGTTCGGGCACCTTCGACAGGTACGTCGTCCGTCCACCGGAGTAGTAGTCGACGGCCGTGGGTTCGGCGTCGAGCGGCAGTGCAGACATTCGACCTCTTCCTTTTGCGCTTGAAAGCAGTTTAACTTCCATGATAGAAGTCATAACTAAGCAATTACTGATGTTTGAGCTTTGGTTGTCCCGCCTTCAACGAAGAGAGTACCGACATGTCACTGCATTCAGATTCCGTGGGCAGACGGGGCGACGTCGTCAGCGACCTCGTGGAGGACCGTTGGCTGAGCAACTATGCTGCCGCAGTCGGAGACGAGAACGATCGCTACTTCGAGAATCGGGCCGGGGCTCCTGCGGTGCATCCCACCTACGTCTCCCACCTCGAATGGGACTCAATCGGAGCGCTGCACGAAGTACTCGATCTCAGTGAAGCGGAGCGTGCTCAAGGAGTGCACAGCTTCAATCACACTGATCTGCTGGCCCCATTCACTACCGGTGACCGCCTCGACAGTCGGGCGGTGCTGGTCGGTGCAGAACAGCGCAGATCAGGATTGCGTCTGACCATCCGCATCGACACTCACGTAGGCGATACGCAGGTGGCCCGTTCCTACACGCAGACGATCTTCCGCGGTGTCGACCTCGACGGGTCGGACGTGAGACCGGAGGTGCCGGAGTCCTCGTTCGAAGAGGGGCGACCGTTCGAACGGACGATCGAGATTCCTTTCGGCAAGCTCGCGCCCTACGTGTTCTCGGAGTGCGCGCGTGACTACGGGGCGA
Source organism: Brevibacterium sp. FAM 27836 (assembly GCF_051351055.1). Taxonomy (NCBI): domain Bacteria; kingdom Bacillati; phylum Actinomycetota; class Actinomycetes; order Micrococcales; family Brevibacteriaceae; genus Brevibacterium; species Brevibacterium sp. FAM 27836. The sequence continues at coordinate 1,265,912 of NZ_CP195711.1, read as the reverse complement.
TCCACACCGATCGCAGAGCCGCCGAGGCTGCGGGGATCCCGGGTCTGATCATCCACGGCACGGGGACTTTTGCCGCTGTTCTCTCTGCCATCGTCAACCACGAGGCCGGTGGAGATCCGCAGCGAGTCCGCGGATTCAGCGGCAAGCTTTCGGCGATGATCTTCTGTCCCTCGACGACGGTATTGCATGTGGCCGATACTTCCGGCGGGATCCGTTTCGAGTTGGTCAATGAGTCCGGGGAGACTGCGATCAGCCAGGGAGTGGTTCGCCTCGGCTGACGCCGGCCCCGCTCTGGAGCAGGGCGTTAGCCCTCGCTGTCTTTCGCGAACCGCGCAAAGTACGTCAGCGCCTCAAGCGAATCCACAGCATCGAGATTCGCCACGCGATCCAACGCATGCCCCTGGATGAGCCGTTTGACCGGCACCTCGAGCTTCTTATTCGTGCGCGTGTGGGGGATCGTGGGCACGGCGATTCGGGGTACTTCAGGCCGTACCTCATCCTCGCCTGACCGGGAATAACGGTGGGACTACTGTGCCGCCGTCTCGGTCGGCACCACCATGACCGGCCCCCGCGCGCGATTGAGCAGCTCGCGGCTGACCGAGCCGAGCAGTGTGCTTTTCATCGTGCCACGGCCGCGAGTGCCGACCACCGTCAGCTGTGCAGCACGGGTCTTCGCTTCGAGAAGATCGCTCGGGGCGCCGAGTTCGACGTCGGCAGTGATCTCGAGGCACGAATGACTTTGACGCAGCCAGGCGATCTCCTTCGCCACCGATGCCCGCAGATTGCTCTGGCGGCGCTCAGTGATGGTCTCGAACTCCTCGAGTTCCGGGTACCAGTACTTCCACTCCCTCAGCAGCGGCATCGCTGTCATGACCTGCAGCGGAGCCGCGAAGAGCTCCGCCTGCCGTGCTGCGAGGAGCAGCACAATGCGACTGCGCTCGGACAGGTCGATTCCAGCGACCACCGGTCCGGTGCCTCGAGCGTGGGCGAAGAGTTCCGGGCCCTGCCCGGCTTCCGGCTGATAGTCCTTCGGGACGACCACAGTGGGGCACTGCGACCGGGCGGGAAGCGCCGCGGCGACCGAACCGAGGAGCTGGCCGATGAAGCCGCCGCGACCGTGGGAACCGACTACGACCGTCTGCGCACGACCACTGAGTTCGGTGAGAACTCCGGTCGGGCTGCCTTCTGCCGATGAGAACGTGACCTTTCCCGGGTAGTCGCGCAGATACTTTCGGGCGTCATCGAGGACCGTTTCGGCACGAGCCCGTTCGGCGCGGGCCTCAGGCGTGACCAGAATTTCCGGCTCACCGGTGTACATCATCGGAGGAAGCCGATAGACGGCCACGACCGTGAGAGCCGTGTTGCTGCTCAGCGCATTGACTGCGGCGAAATGCAGCGCGCACCTGGCATGGGCCGAGCCGTCGACGCCGACCAGGACACCGAGGTCGCGGTCGGAGGAAGCGAAAGGAACTCGATCGTTCATGACCAGAACTTAAGGTTGTGATCGGGGAGGAACGATCATCACCGGGCCCTGAGCCCTGTTGAGCACACCGCGAGAGACGGAACCGAGCAGCGCGCTTCGCACCGCACCGCGGCCTCTGCTGCCGACCACGGTCAGCTGCGCTGTCGCGGTTCGGTCAGTGATGGCGTCGATCACCTGGCCGCTTTCGACATCGATGGAGATCTCCAGATTCGGGTGATCTTCGAAAAGCCACGAGTGGTCGGCTCTGATCGTCTTCTCGAGATCGCTCCTGCGCCTCAGGCTCGTTTCGTTCTGGAGCTGAACGTCGGGGTACCAGTACAGCCATTCCTCCGCCAGCGGCATGATCATGAGGATGCTGAGAGAAGCGGATGTCTCCTCTGCCACCTGCGCTGCCTGCGTGAGGACCTCGGCGCTCGGCGCCGAACCATCGATCGCGGCGACGATCGGACCGCCCGGCTTCTGCTCGACGAATTTCTCGTTCTTCGCGTCTGCCTCCGTCGAGTCGGTTCCGGGGATCACGATCGTGGGGCAGTGGGCGTGAGCAGGAAGCGCCGCGGCAACCGAACCGAGAAGCTGCCCGATGAAGCCACCACGTCCGCGAGCCCCGACAACGACCAGTCGGGCTTGCTTGGAGAGGTCGGCGAGGACGCCGGTGGGGTTGCCCTCGGCGACGGCGAGGATGAGGTCGCCTGCGTAGTCGTCAAGATACTTCTCGGCCACATCGAGTGTGGCTTCGGCGTTCTTGCGTCGTGCGCGATCCTCCGGCTCTGAGGGCAGAGAGGCCATATTGGGGTAGATCGGGACCGGGACCGCATAGGCGGTGACGACGGTCAGGGTCGTTTTCCGGCGAAGCGCTTCGCTCGCGCCGAACTGCAGAGCCGATCTGGCGTGGTCAGAGCCGTCGAATCCGACCAGAACTCCAAGATCGCGGGTGCGCATATCGGCGGCTGTTACGTCCTCGTACATCATGAACCTCCTGCCGGGGTTGCTCAGATCCCGAGCGACGGCGATAACCCCGGAGCGAAAGCACCGTCGTCCGGCTCCAGCATACCAAGTATTTCTACATTATGTAGAAAAGACGGCATCGACCGTCTTATTGCGCGGCCGCGTTCGGGACGATCAGCACGGGCGACTTCGCCTGGTTGAGCACACTCCGGCTGACCGACCCCAGAAGCAGGCTGGCAACCCCTCCTCGACCGCGGGTGCCCAGTACGACGAGTGCTGCTGTGCGTGTTGCTTCAATCAGTGTGGCCGCTGCCGAGCCCTCTGCCAGCTCGAGGCGTACTGCCAGTCCTTCGTGATGCTCCTTGACGGCGCTCACCAACTCTTCGAGATGGTGTGCGTATGCACGATCAGTCGGAGCAGAGTCCTCGGCACCAGCGCCACGCGAGGCTCCCGCATCAGCGGGGACGGCTGATACGAAAGCGAGCCGACGGCCGCTCAATTCTGCAGCATGTGCGGCAACCTCTGCGACCGGAAGAGCAGACGAACCCATGTCGACTCCAGCGACGACTTCGTCTTCGAAACTCAACCGATTGTGCTGGCCCTCCGAGGCGGATCCACCAAGGTTCTCCCGTGCTGGCACATCGTCGGCGAGGTCTGAGTCCTGGAATGGCACCACCAGTACGGGGCAATGCGAACGCGCAACGAATGCACCCGACACTGTGCCCAGCAGTCGGCTCGCCAGCCGGTTGCGGCCGCGTTTGCCGACGACTGCCAAACGCGAGTAGCGGCTGGCTTCGGCGAGGACTTCTCCCGCGTCTCCCTCGATGGCTTGGGCGGATGCCTCGACGCCTGCGCTCCGTGCCTGTGCGGCAAATTCTTCGAGCAGTTCCTGCGTCGAATTCCCGATGCTGCGGTGGTGATCGTCGGAGATCGTCGGGGCGTGCCGGCGTGGGATCACCGGGACACTGTAGGCACCGACGACCCGGATCGAACAGTTGTGCTCCTGTGCGATGGTGACGGCAGTCGTGAACGCTTGGCGGCTGTTGTCCGATCCGTCCACTCCGATCAAAATATCCGCCGGTGGGAGGGTGAAGAGAGCAGTCATAGCCTCACCGTACGCGAAATGCCCGGTTCCGGAGAGAGGCACCTCGCCGAGGCAGCTCCCCCGGCCAACCCGGCACTCAGCCCGGGCCCGCCCTCGACTCGGTTGCGTCAGGACTCAGTCGGCGGAGTCGCTGTCCTTCGCGAACCGCACAAAGTACGTCAGCGCCTCGAACGAATCCACAGCATCCGGGTTCGCCACCTTCTCCAACGCATGCCCCTGGACGAGCCGCTTGACCGGCACCTCAAGCTTCTTACCCGTGCGGGTGTGGGGGATCGCGGGGACCGCGATGATGTCATCGGGCACATGCCGGGGCGACGCCTTGGACCGCAGATCCTGAGCGATCCGCGACCGCAGCGCGTCGTCAAGAACAACGCCCGAAGCCAGGACGACGAAAAGCGGCATCCAATACCCGCCGTCCGGCTGCTCGACTCCGATGACGAGAGATTCGGCCACCTCGGTGATGTCATCGACGACGTCGTAGATGTCGGCGCTGCCCAGGCGCACGCCGCGACGGTTGAGGGTGGCGTCCGAGCGTCCGGAGATGATGACGCTGCCGCGTTCGGTGATCGTGATCCAATCGCCGTGGCGCCATACTCCAGGAAACATCGAGAAGTACGAGTCGTAGTAGCGCTGCCCGTCCGGGTCGTTCCAGAACTTCACCGGCATCGACGGCATCGGGGCGGTGATGACCATTTCCCCGACCTCACCGATGAGTGGGCTGCCGTCATCGTCCCAGGACTCCAGCGCCACTCCGAGGATCGGTGCGGACAGTTCGCCCGCCCACACTTCGAGGTTCGGGGCCGGACCGGCGAAGCCGCTGACGACGTCCGTGCCCCCGCTCACGGAGCCCAGCTGCACGCGCTCGCCGACGGCATCGCGGACCCAGGGGAAGCAGTGGGCCGGCACCGGTGCACCGGTGGCGCCGATCGTCCGGAGCGCCGAGAGGTTCAGTTCTTCGCCGGGTTTCAGATCGGCCTTTAACCCAGCAAGAAGAATTCCTGGACTCAGCCCGAGGACATTTGCCTGTGTGTCAGAGGCGATCTCCCACAGCCGTCGTGGTCCCGGATACAGGGGGCTCCCATCATAGAGGACCGTCGTCGCGCCGGTCAGCAGTGCGGAGGTCGCCAGATTCCACATCACCCAGTTCGTGTTCGTGTACCAGAACAGACGGTCACCCGGCCGCAGGTCCAGCTGCAGCCCCATCAGTCGGAGATGATCGAGGACGACTCCGCCATGGCTGTGCACGATCCCCTTTGGAATTCCTGTGGTGCCCGAGGAGTAGAGCACCCACAGCGGAGTATCGAACTCGACTCGGACGAAGTCGAGCGCAGTATCATCGCAGGCGATGTCGTCCCAGGCGACGAGCTCAGTCAACGGATGCTGTCCGTCCAACGCGCCAGCACCGAGGTTGTCGATCCCGACGACTGCCCGCAGCGACGGGATCCGTGTCGCCAAGTTCACAACCTGGTCACGGCGGTCGAAGGCCGTGCCGTTCCAGAGATAGCCGTCGGCGGCGAAGAGGACCTTCGGTTCGAGTTGACCGAGTTTCGCCGCGGCTCCTTCGGCGGCATAGTCCTGGGCGCAGGCCGACCAGATGGCACCGATGGAGGCGGAGGCGAGGAAGGCGATGAGTGTGTGGTGGGTGTTCGGCAGGTAGCCGACGACGCGGTCGCCCTGTCCGACTCCTTGGCTTCGCAGCCATGCGGCGACGGAGCCGACTTGGCGGTGCAGCTCACGCCATGTGATTTCGGTCCGGTTGCCGTCTTCGGTGATGGTGATGATTGCCGGTTCGTCGGCGAGGTCGTCGTCGAGTGCGGCGCGCAGGGCGTGTTCGGCGTAGTTGAGGCGGGTGCCGGGGAACCAGGTGGCGCCGGGCATAGAACTGTCGGCGAGGACTTCGGTATAAGGTTCGTCAGAGATGACGTCGAAGAAGTCCCAGACCGCACCCCAGAACCCGTCGAGGTCGTCCACCGACCAGCGCCACAGATCGTCGTAGTTGACCATGTCCTGCCCCGAGCGCTGGTTTGCGAATTCGGTGAAGTCAAGGATCTGCGGGCGCGGGGTCTGGTCGGGACTCGGACGCCAGATCGGTTCAGCGGTCAATTTTTCTCCTCAGTTCAGCGCGTCGGTGGGTCAAAGGGGACGGAAGATTCGGACACAGGAACGAGCTGGACTCGCTCTGAATACGAGGTTGTTTGCCGAAGCTATTCCCGCCTTCGCGTATTTCAGGGGCCCCGCCGCTTGCGCGGCCGGAGCTTGGGGCGACAGGTTTCAGCCGATCGCGGCGAGCGCCAGCAGGTAGGCACTGACTACGCCGATCATAATAAGTACCGGCGGCACCGTGTAGCCGACGACTTCACCGAATTTCATCTTGAAGTTCGCCAGATAAGGCAGGGCGAAGAAAGGAATGAGCAGATTGAACACGGCGTCGCCCATCTGGTAAGCCTGCATCACGAGGCTGAGGTCTGCGTGCAAGTCGAGAGTGGTGGGCACGATATAGGGAGCCTCGATGACGAATTTGGAACCGCCCGAGGGCACCGCGATATTGAGGATTCCCGAGTAGATGAACGCGATGAACGGCCAGGTCGTCGCCGAGGAGATCGCTGTGAAAGCCTGGGAGATGACCACCCCGAGGCCCGTGGCGCTGATGAGACCGAAGATTCCTGCGTAGAACGGAAACTGCAGGATGAACCCCCAAGTGCCGGCGATGCCTTCCCTGACCAGACCTGCGTAGTACTCAGGACCTTGGTTGGCACAGAGCAGGATCCCCAGGGAAAGGAATAGGAAATTGTACGCATTGAGATCGAGGCCGGCGACCCCGGTTGCCGCGATGTTGAGCACGCTGTAGACAAGCCCTACTCCGCCGATGACCACCATGACGATTCGACTCGCATTAGCCTTCTGAGCTGGAGTCGAACGTTCGACGACCGTCGCCGAGGCTCCGGACTCGATCTCGTCGAAGACCGATTCATCGACCTGTTTCATCTTCGCCGGGTCCTTGGGGTGCATGAGCAGCATGAAGACGATCCCGACGATCATGCACACGAGAAGCAGAAGGCCGAAGTCGAGTCGGACGACCGTGTCGGTCAGCGGTACCGTCACCGGAGTCGCCTCGAGGTGGGTCTGCGGAACCAGATCTCGCAGGTAGTCGGGAGTGGCGGCATAGAGTACGGCTGCGCCTGACATACCGGCCGCTCCGGGGACCATGCACATGAATAGTGTTGCAACGAGGACCGGCGCGTGAATTCTGATGTCGCGCTTCTTCGCCTCGGCGAGGAGTTCTTTGCCCAGAACGATTCCGCCCATCATCCCCAGGCCCCAGTGGACGAAACCAAGGAGTGCCCCCACGACACCGGCGAGGATGATCACCTGCGACCGAGTCTTGGGCAGGCGTGCCACCCGTGTGAGCAGACGTTTGGCAGGGGGAGAGGTTGCGACGGCATTGCCCGTCGCCAGCAGCACAGTCATCTGCATGGTGAATTCGAGAAGGTTCCAGAACGAATCGGTCCACGACGAGATGATGGTGACGGTGTCGGAATCTGACGACCACAGAGGGGTTCCGGTGAGGAAGAAGGCCAAAGCGCCGACGATGAGCGTGAGAGCCAGGCAGATGACGAACGAGTCTGGCATCCAGCGAATGAACCAGGCGAGGTATCTGTCGAGGAATCGGGGCTTGTTGTCGAATCTCGTCATTGAGGTCATTTCGGTATTTCTCCTTGCTGACGGTGAAGCGGGTCAGATACGGGGTGAGTCCGAGGACATGGTGTGCTCGTAGCGAAGCACTTTCTTGTTGATCTTGCCGACCGCCGTGGTCGGAAGAACATCTGTGAAATGTACGTACTTCGGTCGCTTATAGCTTGCGAGTACGGCCCGTGAAGCTGCGATGACATCATCCTCGGTCGCGTCCTCGTTGGCAGGGACGACGTAGGCGGTGACGGCTTCACCCCAATCCGGGTGGGGAATGCCGACGACGGCGACGTCTCGGACCTCCTCAAGTGTCGACAGGGCCTGTTCGACCTCGCTGGCATAGACATTCAGCCCGCCGGTGATGATCATGTCCTTCTTACGATCGACGAGGTAAAGGTAGCCATCCGGATCCAGATATCCGAGGTCGCCGGTGTGCAGCCAGCCCTCGCGCAGCGTCTCGTCCGTGGCCTCAGGTCTGTTCCAGTACCGGTCCATGACGTAGGGGGCGGCCGCGATGACCTCACCGACCTCATTCGGCTCACAGTCCGTGCCGTCCTCGTGAACTATGCGCATCGAGGCCATGAGCGCACTCTGTCCGCAGCTGCGCAGCCGATGCGGGAACCGATCGACATCGTGGTCGTGGCGCCGCAGTCGGGTCAGGAAGTTGGGAGCTTCTGTCTGACCATACAGCTGCATGAATACTGGACCGAACATGGTCAGTCCCTGCCGCAGTCGTTCTTCTGAGATGGGGGAGGCACCATAGAGGATTGTTCTCAGAGACCGAGAATTGAAGTCGCCGCGCTCTGCGACGGCATCAAGGAGCCTGTTGATCATGGTCGGCACCAAGAAGAGGTAGGTGACTCCAGCAGACTCGACCTTTTCCAGAGTGGTGGCGAGGTCGAACTGCGACATGACCTCGACGATCGCCCCCTGGAGCAGAGCAGTCATCGCGAGGACACCGGCGCTGTGGGGCAGCGGAGAGGACAGGAGCAGATGGTCATCGGCGGTGATCTCGGTTTCGATGACGTGGGCGAGCATATTTGCGACGACTCCCCGCTGGAGGTGGACCACACCCTTCGGTCGCCCCGTGGTACCGCCGGTGTACATGATGAGCGAAAGATCGTCCGCTGTGGTCGCAGTTGTCAGTCGATCGGAGGGCCCGTGATCAATGTCGGAAGGTGCGGCCTCAACCTTCTTATCGTCGGTGGCTTCGAGCACGATGGCCTCCGGCCCGCTTCCGTCCTGAGACGATGTCGCCTCCCGGAGATGAGCCGGGGTGGTGAGCACGACTTCCGCTCCAGAGTCGGCGAGAATGAACTCGACCTCGGCTTCCGAGAGCATCAGATTGATCGGCACCTTAGCTGCGCCGACGGCAATGATCGCCAGGTCGGCGATGAGATATTCAGCGCTGTTGGGAAGCAGGATCGCAACAGGATCTGATGGTCTGATGCCGCGATCGATGAGCGCATCGGCGACAACAAGTGCTGCCTCGTGAAGTTCTCTGTAGGTCCATGTTCTGCCGTCCGCGATGACGGCGCTGCGGTTTCCGTGCTTCCGAATGGCAGGGAGAACTAGGTCGCGAGTGGTAGCGAGCGGCATTGTTCGAATCCTCTTCCTCTTCGCTGAGTCGTGAGTGATGTTGATCACGCACTCCGGCAGTCTTCCGGATCCGAGCGATTGGGGCTATGTGAGGATCTGACAGTTTCCGGCCATGGCGCTGTCAGCGTCTGACACTCAGCAATTTCTGCTCCGTAAGCGTTCTGAGGACCGCGACCATGCGAATCGCTGTCTCCGCGCGGTAACGGCCGTCCGCCTGGTCGAACTTGAGGTCGAGAAGCTCTTCGATCCGGGCGATGCGATTGCGCACAGTGTTGTAGTGCAAGTGCAGCTCACTCGCGGTGTCCCCGAGGTGACGATCGTTGGCCAGATAAGTCCGCACGGTGCGCATGAAGTCGGTACCGCGACGCTGATCATGGTCGATGATCGGGCCGAAAGTGTCGTTGACCATCGCAGCGAGCTGCTCCTGGGGCATGCTCGCCAGGCCCTGCAAACCGAGCTTGCGGGCACTGAATATCCCTTTGTCCGCGGCACGGGGGTCCGAGATGCCGATGGCGCAGGCCGCAGCCGCTTCATCGTAAGAAACTGAGATCTCGTGCGGGCGGCGCGAGCGACGGCCGACGCCAGCGACAAATCTCGGTCCTCCGTGTTCTGCACCATCGGTCCCGGGGCGTCTGTGTCGTTCCTCCTCGCGAATAAGCAGCTCCTTAAACTGCCTGATCAGATACTCTTCCGGGCGATGGTCCTCGACCACAATGACGAGAGAGGAATCACGGTGGTCGATGAGCAGCTGAGGGAAAGTCGTACGCAAGTCGGTATGGAATCGGGCGGACAGGCGATTGGAGGCAGCGAGCGATTCGACGACGATCACCCGCGCGCTGTCGGCTAGATGCGGGCGGCCGATGAGGGAGAGACGCCGGCGGAGGTGTTCGCTGTCGTTGAACCTCCCTGTGAGCAGGCTTTCGAGAAGCTCGCCACGCAGCTCCTCCCTCGCCTCGGCTCTTTCGCCCAGTCTGAGCAACTGCAGGCGGAGGGCACCGATTGCCAGGCTGATCGGTGTGTCTGCGGGGGAGGGATCCATATCTATTTGGTGGATGCGAAGCGACAGGTCACTCCGATTCCCGAGCTCACAGGTAAGTCGTGTTCCGGCACAGCCGATTTCATCTGGGCCGGCCGTATGAAGCGTGCGTCCGCGACCATCGTTGATCTGGATGTTGGCGTTGAGGAAGACAGCAGCGACCTCGAGAGCGGAGTCGATCTCTCCCGTATTGGTCAGCGCCCCGATGAATTCCGATGACGATTGCAGAGCGGATTCCGCGCCGATTGCCTTCCTCTGCAGGCTGCGCACGGTTCGTTCCGCCTCACGGAGCAGAGTCAGCTGATGCAGTCGCATCGATAGCCGGCGGGCTGTAGTTTCAAGATGGTCGACATCTCGGGGAGTCCACTCTCGCAACTCTCGGTGTGCTGCATAGATGACTCCTGTCGGCTGACCGGCGGCCGTGAGCGGAGTGACCAGGACCGTAGCGATCCTCTCGTTGTCGATGAGTCGTTTCGCCGGCACGCGACGAGAATCGTGGAGGTAGTTGCTGCTCCTCTGCGTTCGGGCCAGGGAGACTGCCCGACCGCCGATTCCGTCGCCGACAGCAAGACGCCAGACGGTCGACATCTCCGGAGTCGTCAACCCATGATGGGCACCCATATGAAGCTGATCGTCTGCTTCGACCAGGCCAGTCCACGAGATGTCACAGCACAGTGCTTCGCTGACATAGCCGACCGCGCTCTGCATTGCCTGCGCCAGGGTGTTCGCAGCCAGCAGTGATGAGAGGAATCGTTCCCATGCAGCAGTCATTTACACCCGATCGTCTGTGAACCACCCCTGATCTACCTATCCTAAACAAGACTCAGACAGGAACGGGCCACCGAGAAGCGTCAAAAGTTCACGCGGATGGGTTTCTGCTGATACCGCGCCGTGATCTGCGCGAGGATGCGTCTGGCCCAGGAGTTTGCCGAGGCGTCCCGACTGCATCCGTCGAGCCGACCCGGCCATGGTCGCTACTTTGACTTAGTCTTCCGCCCCCTCCGCGAACCGCACAAAGTACGTCAGCGCTTCGAACGAATCCACGGCATCGGGATTCGCCACCTTCTCGAGGGCATGCCCCTGGATGAGCCGTTTGACCGGCACCTCGAGCTTCTTGCCCGTGCGGGTGTGGGGGATCGCGGGCACGGCGATGATGTCATCGGGCACATGCCGCGGCGAGGCCTTCTCTCGCAGATCTCCAGCGATCCGCGACCGCAGCGCATCATCAAGAACAACGCCGGAAGCCAGCACGACGAACAGCGGCATCCAGTATCCGCCGCCCGGCTGTTCGGCACCGATGACCAGGGATTCGGCCACCTCGGGGATGCCGTCGACGATGTCGTAGATGTCGGCGCTGCCCAGGCGGACACCGTGCCGGTTGAGGGTGGCGTCCGAGCGTCCGGAGATGATGACGCTGCCGCGTTCGGTGATCGTGATCCAGTCGCCGTGGCGCCATACTCCGGGGAACATCGAGAAGTAGGTGTCGCGGTAGCGCTGCCCGTCGGGGTCATTCCAGAACTTCACCGGCATCGACGGCATCGGGGCGGTGATGACCATCTCCCCGACCTCGCCGGTGAGCGGGTTGCCGTCATCGTCCCAGGACTCCAGGGCCACTCCCAGCAGCGGGGCGGACAGCTCGCCCTCCCATACCTCGAGGTTCGGCGCGGACCCGGCGAATCCGCTGACCACGTCCGTGCCTCCGCTCGTCGAGGCCAGCTGCACGCGCTCGCCGACGGCGTCGCGGACCCAGGGGAAGCAGTGGGCGGGAACAGGAGCACCGGTGGCGCCGATGGTCCGCAGTGAGCTCAGGTCCAGTTCCTTACCGGGTTCGAGTCCGGCTTTCATCCCGGCGAGGAAGATCCCCGGGCTGACCCCGAGGACATTGACGTGCGTGTCCGCTGCGATCTCCCACAGCCGGCCCGGTCCGGGGTAGAGGGGGCTGCCGTCGAAGCAGACGGTGGTGATGCCCGCCAACAGTGCTGAGGCGACGAGGTTCCACATCATCCAGTTTGTGTTCGTGTACCAGAAGAACCGGTCACCCGGTCGCAGGTCGAGGTGGAGACCGAACAGGCGGAGGTGGTCGATGACGACCCCTCCGTGGCTGTGCACGATCCCCTTGGGAATGCCCGTGGTCCCGGAGGAGTAGAGCACCCACAGCGGGGTATCGAAATCGACGCGGACGAACTCCGGCGGAGTATCGCCGGAGGAGATCTCGTCCCAGTCGGCAAGGTTCGTGACCTCGTTGTCCTCATCGATGGCACCCACACCGAGGTTGCCGACCCCGACGACTGCCCGCAGCGACGGGATCCGTGTCGCCAAGTCCGCAACCTGGTCACGGCGGTCGAAGGCCGTGCCGTTCCAGAGGTAGCCGTCGGCGGCGAAGAGGGCCTTCGGTTCGAGTTGGCCGAGTTTCGCCGCGGCTCCCTCTGCGGCATAGTCCTGGGCGCAGGCCGACCAGATGGCACCGAGCGAGGCGGAGGCGAGGAAGGCGATGAGGGTGTGGTGGGTGTTCGGGAGGTAGCCGACGACTCGGTCGCCCTGACCGACTCCCTGGTCGCGCAGCCATGCGGCGACGGAGCCGACCTGGCGGCGCAGCTCACGCCACGTGATTTCGGTTCGGTTGCTGTCTTCGGTGACGGTGATGATTGCCGGTTCGTCGGCGAGGTCGTCGTCGAGTGCGGCGCGCAGTGCGTGCTCGGCGTAGTTGAGCCGGGTGCCGGGGAACCAGGTGGCGCCTGGCATAGAACTGTCGGCGAGGACTTCGGTATAAGGTTCGTCGGAGATGACGTCGAAGAAGTCCCAGACCGCACCCCAGAAGCCGTCGAGGTCATCCACCGACCAACGCCACAGATCGTCGTAGCTGACCATGTCCTGCCCAGAACGCTGGTTCGCGAATTCGGTGAAATCAAGGATCTGCGGGCGCGGGGACTGGTCGGGGTTCGCACGCCAGATCGGTTCAGCGGTCAATTCTTCTCCTCGTTTCAGCACGTCGGCGGGCGGCAGCGGATGGGGCCTCATCAGCAGGAACGAGGCTCACTCATTCTGCAGTGGAGACGTTGAGTCCACCTTACGCCCGCCGGATTTCGCTGGCGGTGCAGACTCAGCCCCACACACCCCGCGTATCGTGGACGATCTTCTGGACGAGCAAGGTCCGGTCGAGCCGTGTGAACTCGGTGTGGTCGACGAGCAGGAGAACGATGTCTGCGGCGTGTACGGCCTCATTGACCTCGGTGAGAGTGACGTTGTCGCGCTCATTGAGCTCGTCGGGCAGGCGGTCGATGTTCGGTTCGACGGCCATGATGTTGGCCTGGGGGAGTGCGTCGGCGAGGCGATTGACGATCTGCCGGGCCGGACTCTCGCGCAGGTCGTCGATGTTCGGTTTGAACGCCAGCCCGAGGGCTGCGATCCGCACATCCTGAATGCGTCGAGCCTGGGGGAGGAGCTTGTCGAGGACATACCCGGGCTTGGCATCGTTGACCTCACGCGCGGTCCTGATCAGCGAGGACCGCTCGGGTGCGGTGGCAACGATGAACCATGGGTCGACGGCGATGCAGTGGCCGCCGACTCCGGGGCCAGGTTGCAGGATGTTCACGCGAGGGTGATGGTTGGCAAGCTTGATGAGCTCCCACACGTTGATGTCGAGGCCTTCGGAAATCATTGACAGCTCGTTGGCAAAGGCGATGTTGACGTCGCGGTAGGCGTTCTCGGTCAGCTTCGCCATTTCTGCGGTGCGCGCATCAGTCATGAGGAACTGCCCTTCGCAGAACAGCTCGTAGAGGTCGCGGGCGCGCTCCCCGGCCTCACCGTTGAGCGTGCCGATGATGCGGTCGTTCGTGCGCAGCTCGATCATGATCCGACCGGGCAGAACCCTCTCCGGGCAGTGAGCGAAGTAGACCGTCTGGGCGCTGCCGGGCTTGAGCGTCAGATCAGGGCGTGCCTTGATGACCGTCTCGGCGAGGAACTCCGTGGCCCCGGGAGGCGAGGTCGATTCGAGAATGATGAGCTCATTGCCCTCGAGCAGCGGAGCGATCTGCTTGCCGGCTGTTTCGATGTACGACAGGTCCGGCTTATGACCGTCCTTGAACGGGGTGGGCACCGCGACGATGTAATTGTCGGCATGCGGGGTCTCGGTCGTCGCACGCAAATATCCCTGAGAGACGACACCGGCGACCGTCGTTGCCATATCGGGTTCGACGAACGGCACGTTGCCGGCGTTGATCGTGGTCACGGCATCGGCATTGACGTCGACTCCGACCACCTCCGCTCCAGAACTGGCCAGGACGGCTGCGGTCGGCAGTCCGATATAGCCGAGGCCGATGACGGCGACCGATGGGCGTGGGGTGGCGTTGATGGGCGGCATGCGTAGGGTTCTCCAAACTCCTGCTGAACAGATTCCGATGTTACCCGAGTGCCGGCCAGGACAACTGCGCATGAGCAGTGGGTGACCAGGCATACCATTGGTTTAAGCCCCAATCATCACTGCGAGAGCCCTGACCGCCGAGGCGGCCAGCCGGTTCTCCCGATCAGGAGTTCGTCCGTGACCCCCACAGTCCTCACCGTTTTCGGCACGCGTCCGGAAGCCATCAAGGTGGCCCCGCTCATTCGTGCCATCGAATCCAGTGGGACGCTCGCCTCCCGCACCCTGGTCACGGCCCAGCACCGGGAGATGCTCGATCAGGTCAACGATCTCTTCGGCATCGCGCCCGATGTCGATCTCAACATCATGTCCGCGGGACAGACGCTCAACGGCATCGCCTCCCGGGTGATCGGCGAACTCGATTCCGTCCTTGCCGATCAGGCACCCGACGCCGTGCTCGTCCAGGGGGATACCACCACGGTCATGGGGGCCGCGATCGCCGCCTTCAACCGCGGCATCCCCGTCATCCACCTCGAGGCGGGGCTGCGCTCGGGTGATATCGCCAGTCCCTTCCCCGAGGAAGCCAACCGCAAGCTGACGACCCAGGTCGCCGCCCTCCACCTCGCCCCGACCTCACGCTCGCGAGACAATCTGCTCGCTGAAGGCATCAGCCCCTCCGACGTGGCCGTCACCGGCAACACCGTCATCGATGCCCTTCACCTCGCCGTTGCCATGAAGGTGACGCCGGTCGACCCCACGGTCGCTGACTATGTGGCCACCGACCGGCCGAAGCTGTTGGTCACCACCCACAGGCGGGAGAACCTGGGTTCGGCGATGGAGAATATCGGCGACGCGCTGGCAGAACTCGCTGCCGCCCGCCCGGACCTCCTCATCCTCCTCCCGGCCCATCGCAACCCACTCGTCCGCGAAGCCGTCCTGCCCAGAGTCGAGTCACTTGAGAACGTACTGGTCACCGAACCGTTGTCCTACGGCGAATTCACCACGGTCATGGCCGCCTCCGATGTGATCCTCACGGACTCCGGAGGAATCCAGGAAGAGGCACCGAGCCTCGGCAAGCCGGTGCTCGTCATGCGTGAGAACACCGAACGCCCCGAGGCGGTCACCGCCGGTTCCGTTGCACTCGTCGGTACCGACCGGAAGACCATCGTCGCCGAGGTGTCCCGACTCTTCGACGATGCTCGAGGTTACGAATCCATGGCCCGAGCGATCAACCCCTACGGTGACGGTCGAGCGGCACAGAGATCTCTCGCCGCTATAGAGGAGCTGCTCGGAGTCGGTGAACGCATCGACGAGTTCGCCCCAGTGCGCTCGCCTTGGCGCAGCGCTCAGAAGCAGTAGTGGCGCGGAGCGAAACCGAAGGCGTGGACGTCGCCGTTGGCCAGCAGATGGCTATCCTCGACGGTCCAGGTGTGGGCATGGTCGCCTCTCACCTGGACGAAGTTGAACCGATCGGCTGAATAGATCCGCGCACCCGCAGTGACGAGACGCTGCTGCAGTTCGGTGTCCTCGCCGAGCGTGCGTTCGGCGAAGGGATTCTCGAGCAGCGTCGAGCGTCGCGTCATCAGCGTCGGCCCCATGACGAGGTCGGTGAAGCGGTGCTCCCGTTCGGGGAAGCGGCAGATGACGATATCGGAACCGCGCATGTGGAGGTAATGCGCCTGTTTGCCGACGAGATCGGCATCCGAGTACCGCAGCGCGGCGAGCTGGTCGCCGAGGTAGTGGGCACCGTAGATGTCATCGTCATCCATTTTCGCGATGACGTCGCCCGAGGCCGCTTCGACGCCCCGATTGAGGCACGTTCCGAGGGGCTCGTCGGCGCTGACCTCGACGATCTCCAGGCGGTCGATCCCGAGGTTCGCAGCACGTGTTCGCAGATCGGCAGGAGCAGAGAATCCGTGGGCGACGAGGACGAGTTCCTTGTCCGCGTGCAGTTGGGCGGCATGAGTGGTGAGCACCTCGCCGAGGTGGCCAGGCCGATTCGTCGAGACCACCGCCGATACCGAGGTGGGAAACGGCTGGGCATGGTCGATCCCGAGGGAATCCATCACCGTCATCGCCCGATGGGTGTAGGTGTGCTCGGCCCAGATCCGCCGCTGCGCCAGGTGGACGCTGCGGTCGCGCAGTTCAGGACTGCGCACATAGGCACGCAGAGTCCATTCGGCGTCCTCTTTCGTCTCCGGCTGAGGCACCTCGTCGGTGGGGAAGAACTCGCGGGTCGCCGCGCTCGGAGTGGTGACCACGGGCGTGCCGGCGGCGCTGATCTCGAAGATCCTCCGAGCGCACATGCTCGGAGAGTCGGTGACGGAATTGACGTTGAGGAAGACCTTATAGTGCTTGTACGCGGTGAGCAGGTTGCGATAAGGCAGTGAACCGACCACCCGCTGTGCCAGCGAGCCGGGGAACTGGTAGCGCTCGTCGTTGCCGAGGAAGCGGGAGAAGATCTCCAAGCCGTGCCACATACGACCGGATACAGCGTCGGCGGCTCCGAGCAGCAGATCCATCTGCTCCCTGCGCTCTGGGTACTTGTGCGCGAAGTACATACCGGCGAAGGCGATGTCGCGAGCCGCGACGTTGCGGGCCGGCCGGGATGGATTGTGGATCGCCGGCTGCGCCGCGAACGGCAGCACTGCGACACGCTCATGGCCCAGCCGGGACCGATACTCGGGCACCAGCCTGACATCACTGGTGAAGACGAAGTCGCAGAGTCTGGCCAGCGGCAGGAAATCCTCGAAGTGAGGCGGATCCTCCTTATTCCAGAAGACCGTCGGAATGCCCAGGCGGCGGCACTCGGCGAGGAGGTCGGTGACTTCGGGACTCGGACCGGACGGGCCCGTGAGCTTGAACTTCCATGCTCCGTCGTTGCCGTTCCACGCCGACTCGATGAAGACGAAGTCGAGGCCGTCGAGCTCGCTTGACCACTTCGTGGACGAGAGCGGGTGCAGTGACCACTCGAACCCGAAGCTCTCGGCCGAGAACTCATCGAGGATGACTCCGACGCGGAGGTCGGGGAACACCGGAGACCTCTGCGGCAGAGGGAATGCGGGAAACAGCTCGGCGAGCACCTCGGCGGAAAGGCTTCCGGTCGCGACTTCGGACGATGCCTCGGCCGCTCCCTGAGTGATCGACCGTCGGCGTCTCCACATCGACAACTGGGACACCCCGCCTTTGCGCAGATGCCACAGGGCGGTTCTCAGAGTGCGAAGCGGTGTTCGGGGCACGGTGTGAGTCCTCTCAGCGGCGGCCAGGGAGCGCGGAACGGGAAGCAGATCAAATCAAGAGTCCTTGTTCCAGCCCTGATGAGGACGACAAGGGACCCTGTGTCAGGACGTGTGGAATGCAACCAATTCTTAATGTACGCAGGGTTAATTCTGCACGAATCCTGTTAACTCCAATAGTACAATCGGTAAGTCGACAGGGACTCCGCGAGCCTCGATACGGTACATGTCACCGGAGAGGAAATCGCAGAGTCCGGCCAAGGAACCCGGATGAAATGAGGACAGTGGGAAGCAATTCTGGGCCCATTCCCTCACGGACCCCAATGAGGCGCAACGGCAGAGCCATGGCGCTCTCCCTCATCGATGGTCTCGTCTTCGCGTTCCTCGTCATGGCGATGACCCTCGTGCGATATGACTTCCACACCTATCGCGTCAACGCCCCAGGCATGCTCGTCTGCTCGGCGATCGCTCTGGTCGTCTTCCTCATCGGCGGACCACTGGCGATCTATCGCGGGCGCTATCGTCGCGGATCGACCGATCAGTTCGCCGCTGTCGTCGGCACCGTCGCTCTGGGCGTCGGGCTCATGTGGGTCGCCGAATTCGCCTTCTCCACACGTCTGCTCATCCCGACCAGCGTCCCCATCGCCGCGGGCGCCCTGATGATCGTGGTCAAGAGCCTGGAAAACTGGGTGCGTCGCAATCTGCGCCAGCGCAGACTCACGACCTCGGGCTCATCACGGCCGACCCTGATCGTCGGCGCCGGCAATCAGGGGACCCTCGCCCTCGACATGATCGCCCAGGACACCCGCAACGAGTTCGTCGCCGTCGGCATCCTCGACGACGATCCGGCCAAGCGGCACCTGCGCTACAACGGCATTCGCGTGCTCGGGCCGATCAGCGATATCGCGGCCCAGGTCGACCGCACCGGTGCCGGTGTCGTCATCATCGCCATCGCCGACCTGCAGCCCGAAGAACTCTCCCGGATCGCCTCGAACCTCGAATCCCGGCCGGTCGAGATCAAGATCATGCCGAAGCTCTCGGATTCCGACTACACTCGGCCCGAACCCGATTCCCACGATGTCGCCGACCTGCGTCACCGCGGCTTCCGCGATGTCAGCCTCGAAGACCTCATCGGCCGCCAACCGATCTCGACCAATATCGACGACATCGCCTCGGCGATCACGGGAAAGGTCGTCCTCGTCACCGGCGCCGGCGGATCCATCGGCTCGCAGCTGTGCCGCCAGGTCTTCCGCTTCGACCCTGCCCGACTCGTCATGACCGACCGGGACGAATCCGGTCTGCACGCCACTGAACTCGGACTCGAAGGATCCGCGCTGCTGACCAGCGACGACCTCGTCCTCGGCGATCTGCGCGATCCCGCGTTCATCGACGCCCTTGTGGCCGAAGCTCAGCCGGACATCATCTTCCATGCTGCTGCGCTCAAACATCTGACTTTCTTGGAACGCTTCCCAGAACAGGCCGTGCGCACGAATGTCGGCGCCAGCCTCGATCTGCTCGAAGCCGCGGTGGCCCACGACGTCGAATCCTTCGTCCACATCTCCACGGACAAGGCGGCCGGAGCGACCTCTGTGCTCGGGCGCACGAAGTTCTCGATCGAACGCGCTATCGCCTCCGTGGCCGAAGAGACCGGGCGCCGGTACATGTCCGTGCGGTTCGGCAACGTACTGGGCTCACGCGGTTCGGTGCTCGAGACTTTTGTGGCACAAGTTGCGGCTGGAGACCCCGTGACGGTCACTGATCCCGAAGTGACTCGGTACTTCATGACCGCCGACGAAGCCTGCGAACTCGTCCTGCAGGCGGCCGCCATCGGTGGTCCGGGGGAGACGCTGGTCCTCGACATGGGCGAACCGATCAGGATCGATGATCTCGCCCGACGGGTCATCGTGCTGTCCGGCCGATCGGATGCACAGATCGTCTACACGGGTCTGCGGCCCGGGGAGAAGCTCACAGAAGCGCTCCTGTCGCCGGGTGAGGTCGACGATCGCCCCAACCACCCGCTGATCACCCAGGTCCCGATCATCCCGATCGATCTCGAGGCGCTCAAGGCCCTCGTGGCCGAATCCCGTGATCCCCAGGTATTCACCCACCGCGAGGTGCTCGAAGCGCGACTGACGAGCCTTCTCGACTCAGAACCGCAGGGCGCCGGAGTCGACGACTGATGGACGTGCAACTGCTCGTGATCCTCGTCGTGGCCGCTGTGGTCACGGCCTTCAGCGCACTCATCGCCTTCCCGCTGCTACGCCAAGCGGGGATCGTCGACGTCCCCTCGCATCGGTCCTCACATACGCAGGCGACAGTCCGCGGTGGGGGAGTCGCCATCGGCTGCGGCATCACCGTTGCCACCGTGCTGGCTATGGTCTGGAACATCGCCGAGCATGGGGTCTTCGGACTCGGCGGCATCGTGCTGCCCATCGGCTTCCTGGTGCTCACCTGGTGCTATTCGGCGATCGGGATGAGCGACGACCTCGACTCGCTCAGGCCCGTCGGACGGTTGATCGGCCAGGTTGTGCTGGCGCTGCTGTTCAGCGCAACCATTGCGATGTTCTCCACCCAGGGAATCGCGCACGTGCTGGCCTTCGCCGTCATCGGTGTCGCCACCGTCAATGCGGTGAATTTCGTCGATGGACTCAACGGCTATGTCACGGAATGGGCCGTCGTCACCGGGGGCTGGTTCGCCTTCGTCAGTGCGTGGATCGGGGAGAAGGATGTTGCGCTCCTGGCTCTGACGCTGGCCGGCGCTGCCGTCGGGTTCCTGCCCTTCAACCTCGGTCGGGCCAGGGCCTTCCTCGGCGACACCGGAAGCTACGGAATCGGCGCGGCCGTCTTCGCGCTGGCCGTGTGGCTCTTCGTACAGGGAGTGCCGATCGTCGTCATCATCGCCCCGATGATCTTCGTCTTCTTCGATGTCGGCCTCACCCTGGTCCTCCGACTGTTCCGTGGTGAGAACATCTTCCTGCCGCACAGGGAACATATCTATCAACGCATCCAGCAGGCCGGTTGGCCGCACAGCTCGGTCTCCCTCTTCCACGCCGCCCTGAGCGTTCTCGCCTGCATTCTCGCCATTCCGACGCTGCTGAGCGGCAACACTGCGACGACGTACCCCGCCCATGTGTTCTGGGTCGTCCTCATCGCCCTCTATGCGCTTCTCCCGCTGTGGCTGAAGCGACGCGCGGAACAGGAGGCGGTGCCCGCATGAGGATCGTCCTGCTCAGCCACTATTACTACCCGGAGGTCGGGGCACCACAGCGTCGCTGGCGGATCCTCGTCGACCACCTGCGCGCGGCTGGCCACCAAGTCATCACCGTCGCACCACACCCGCACTACCCGTACCCCGATCGGGACCGCTTCTTCTCCTCCGGTGTCGGCCGCGGCCGGCGACGGGTCGATGTCAGGCTCGGCGGCACCTGGGACACCGGAGTCGATGGCGAACGCATCCTGCGAGTGCCCTATCTGCACAGTGGTTCATCGATGGCACGGCAGATGCTCGACCAGGCGGTGTCTGCGGCCGGAGCCATGTCCGCCGTCATCGATCGCCTGCGGGGGAGGATGCGCCCCGATGTCGTCATCTCGACGACCCCGGCGCTGCCGTTCCTGCTGGCAGGCGACACACTCTCGCGGCTGCTCAAGGTGCCCCATGTCGCCGAGGTGCGCGACGCGTGGCCCGATCTCATCTCGGAGATGAGCCTCGTCACCGGTGCGCTGGGCAAGTATCTGCCGAATAGACTGACGAGCACAGTCGAACACCGACTGCTGCCGGACCTGTTCACTCGAGCGCAACGTCGCGCCGCAGTCGTGGTCGTCACCACCGACGGTTTCCGGCGACGCCTCGAGCAGCGGGGCGTGACCGCCGAGGTGGTGCGCAGCGGAGTCTCCCCGGCAGAACTCGAAGGCGCCTCCGGGCTGACGGCCACCGGTGCTCTTCCGGTCATCGCCCCGTCCGTGGAGAACCTCAACGAATCTGCATCAGCGACGAGCGCGGATGACCGACATGGACTCAACCTGCTCTATGTCGGCACCGTGGGCCGGTCGCAGGACCTCAGCACCTCGATCCGTGCCCTGGCCCGCACCGAGGGGGTGCGCCTGCGCATCGTCGGCGACGGCGTCGACACGGAAGCCCTCAAGGCGGTGGCGGCAGAAGAGGACGTCCCCGTCGAATTCTTCGCCCAGCATGCCGGTGCCGAGCTCGCCGCCCACTGGGCATGGGCCGATGCGGGCCTGGTCAGCCTCAGTCCACTCGAATCCTACGAGTACACGGTCCCGTCGAAGCTCTACTCGCTCATGGCCAGGCAGATTCCGGTCCTCGGGGTTGTCGCCGGCGAAGCAGCCGACATCATCTCCAGCACCTCGGCCGGTGATGTGGCGAGCCCGGGAGACATCGACTCGGTGGCAGCAGCGATGACGTCGATGCGCCATCGCGTCGAAGGAGGCCAGACCTTCGGCCTCGAGTCCACTGCGGGAGAGGAACCCCGCGACTGGGTCATCCGTCATGCCTCTGCGGCTGCCATGGGACATGCCTACGAGCGAATCCTTGAGCAGGTGGTGTCATGAACTTGAGCTTCCTCGCTCGTCAGATCACGAACGTGGTGGCCACGACCGCCACCCATATCAATGACGACCGCATCTTCTTCGGTATGCAGTTGGCCAGGCGCCTGCCCGCTCCTGCCTCACGACTCGTCGGTCGGGCCCTCGGCCGAGCCCGCGGCGACGCCGCCCAGGCGGCATCGGCCTGGTTGTTGGGCCGAGAGTCGAAGGCGAAGACCCTCGTGGCGAACTCAGTCCACCCATCGCGTCTGCTCGGCGAGATCGCCCTCAACCTCGGCCTGCTCGATGAGGCCGAGACCATCGCCGAAGCAGTGCCCGAGGCCGCCGGACTGAGTTCACGCATCTGGTGGACCAGAGGACAGCTCGACCGCGCCATCGACGTGCTCCCCGCGGGAGCGCGCCGGAATCGGCTGAACGATGAGCGCCTCTGCCTGCAACCGGGCTGGTGGCCGCAGGTGACCGACCAGATCACGGCCCGCCCGATCGGGGCCGCTGCGGGACCGACCCAGCATCCTGCGGCTCTGCATGTGTTGACGAATTCCTTGCCGCACACCCGCTCCGGTTACGCCTATCGTTCGCACGCCATTCTCACGACGCTGCAGGGCGCCGGTCATCGCGTGGCCGCGGTGACCCGGCCGTCCTATCCCGTGACAATCGGGCGAGTGAGCTCAGGTCCGGTCGAGACCGTCGACGGAGTCGACTACCTGCGACAGATCCCGCTGCGGCCGTTGCCGACACCGACGGCTCGGCTAGGCGACCAGGCGAGTTGGATCGCTGCCCGAGCGCAGGAGCGTGGGGCCCAGATCCTCCACACGACCACGCACTACGTCAACGGGCTGGCCACCGGTGCCGCCGCCGGCAGCATCGGCCTGCCCTGGGTCTATGAGGTCCGCGGGGTGCTCGAAGAGACCTGGGCCGCCGCCGGTGCTACCCCGGAAGATCGTCAGGCACGCCGGGCGAGCCAACGCTTCGCGCTCATGCGGGCCAAAGAGATCGAGGTTGCCACGGCTGCTGATGCCGTCATCACACTGGGCGAGACCATGCGTGAGCACCTCATCTCCGGAGGCGTGCCCGCGGAGACGATCACCCTCATCCCGAACTCGGTGTCCGAATCCGTGGTCGATGCCGACACCTCACGCACTCCCGCGGAAGTGAGGTCTCAGCTCGGTCTGCCTGGGGCCGGTATCTGGGTGGGAACTGCGGCCTCGATCGTCGGCTACGAAGGCCTCGATAACCTCATCGATGCCGTCATCCTTGCCCGAGCCGAGGGCACGGATCTGCGCCTGCTCATCGCCGGCGACGGTGTCGCTCTGCCCGAACTGCGCGAACGAGCGGCTCCGCTCGGCGAGAACGCAGTCTTCACCGGACGAGTCTCACAGGCGCAGGCGATCGACTACCAGCTGGCACTGGATGCCATCGTCGTTCCGCGCAAGGACGAGCCCGTGTGCCGCTTGGTCACCCCGATCAAACCGATCGAGGCGATGGGCCTGGCGCGACCAGTCGTCGTCTCAGATCTGCCCGCCCTGCGTGAGCTCGTGCCCGAAACGGCGGGTCTGAGCGTCAGGCCCGAGGATCCTCGGGCTCTGGCCGGACTCCTCACGGACTTGGCCGACGATGACAGTGCAAGGGAGAATTACGGACAGAACGGGCGCGCACACGTCCTGGCAACACGCAGGTGGAAGGAAATCGGTCGACGATATGGGCAGGTCTACTCTCAACTCACGGGGGCTGATGCGCGATGAGTGAGACGAAGAACCCCCTCGGCCTCAGCAGCATCCCCTCGGTCTCGAGCGAAGGCCTTGTGCCCGTCGGACGACGAACGAGCCTGAGAAGTTACCTCGCCGCGCTTTGGAACCGCCGGCACTTCATCATCGCCGAATCACGGGCCAAGATGAGCGGGTCGACGAGGAAGAACCTCCTCGGCTACGGCTGGCTCTTCCTCAATCCGCTGCTTTCGGTGCTCGCGTTCTGGTTCATCTTCGGATTCATCCTCCAGTCCTCTCGCGGTATCGACAACTTCCTCGGATATCTGGTTATCGGAGTGTTCTTCTTCCAGTTCACCGGAAAGTCGATGACAGGTGGAACCGGAGCGATCCGCTCGGGAGCATCGATGATCAAAGGCTTTCAGTTCCCGCGTGCTGCGTTGCCGATCTCCGTCGTCGTGCGGAACTTCCTCGATTTCATTCCGACTGTCGTCGTTATGGTTCTCCTCATAGCGGTCATCACTCCTCCCGAAGTTGTCACTTGGAGAGTTGTCTTGGTGATCCCCGTGATCATTCTCCAGACCATCTTTAACGTCGGCCTCGCCTGCTTCTTAGCCAGAGTCGGCCATAAGATTCCGGACCTGACGAACTTCATGTCAATTGTCAGTCGCTTCTGGCTCTACGGTTCAGGCGTCTTCTTCTCCATTGAAGATCGTTTGGAAGACCACCCTGCGATTCTCGCTGCTATGCAGTTCAACCCCATGCATGCGTACTTGACACTGGTGAGGAATTCCCTGCTCTATGCGGCCGACTCTGCGCCGTGGCTGTGGTTCATGGCGATCTTCTGGGCCTTCGGGCTACTCATCGTCGGGTTCCTGTTCTTCTGGCGAGGGGAGGAAAGCTATGGCCGACTCTGAACTTGAAGAGCCCAACATCATCGCGGAGAACGTCCAGGTTCGTTATACCGTCAATACGAACGATCCGAGCCAGCGGGCCATAGGCCTCCGCCGCATCGGTCATGTCCTGCGCGGGCGCCAAGGTCAGACGACCGTACGTGCACTGCGTGGAGTCAACTTCGTCGCTCGAGAAGGAGAAATGGTCGGCATCGTGGGTGCCAACGGCTCCGGCAAGTCGACGTTCCTGCGCAATGTCGCGGGAGTCGAACAGCCTGACCGCGGTCGCATTCTCGTTCGCTATCAGCCTCTGCTCCTGGGTGTGAGTGCAGCTCTGCAACCAGCGTTGTCCGGCAGTGAGAACGTCCGCCTGGGGTGCTTGGCCATGGGACTGTCGCCCGAAGAGGCGGCCGAAGCGTTCGACTATGTCGTCGAGCTCTCCGCCCTGGGAGCGGCCATCCATCGCCCGATGGGGACTTATTCCTCTGGAATGGGCGCGCGGCTGAGGTTCGCAATCGCATTGGCTGCACGACCGAAGATCATGCTCATCGACGAAGCCTTGTCGACCGGAGATGCGACTTTCGCCGAGCGCAGCGAACGCGCAATGGACGAACTGTTGGCCGAGGCCGGCACCGTTCTCTTGGTTAACCACGCAGCAAAAGTGATTCAGGAACTGTGCACCCGAGCGGTGTGGATGCACAAGGGTGAGATCCTCATGAACGGCCCCGCAGAAGCTGTCGCGGAGAAATACCGTTGGTGGGCGTGGAACGTTGCCAAGGGCAAGGAAGACATTGCTGACAAACTCCTCCAGGATGTCGTGAGCAACGCGGTCAAAGAGGAGATCAACATCCTCGAGCCTGAGCTCATCAGGAATCCGATTCCTCGCCACGCCGCACGTCCGGTCAAGGAGACCAGGAAGGGTGCACGGCATATGAAACAGCAGAGGGAGATCGAAGAGGTCGAAGAGACTCCAGCGCCGATGCTCGCCGCTGCCGAATCACAGGTATGGCCGAAGGACTTCGATGCCGAACTGCCGAAGGCGAAGTTCCCCTCCCTGCCGAAACCCGCGTCGCAAGCAGTGAGTGCTCCCCGCATTCACGATGAACCGCCGCCGCTGCGGTTGCGCCCGAGCAAGAACCGAGTCGTTCTGCGTGCGGCCAATCCTGATGATCGGGCGTCCTCCGTCGCGGCCTCCGACGACTTCACGGGGCGTAGACTCGCCTCTCGTGCGCGGAAGATCGCCGATGAACGATATGAGAATCGCGAGCGGATCCGGCAGGCGGAGAGTTCGTCTGCAGCTCACGAGGACAGCTGGCGATGAAGATTGCGATATTCGGATCCTGCGTCAGCCGCGATACTGCCGAGTTCATCCCCGAGGCAGAGGTCGTGGCCTATGTTGCGCGCCATTCAGTCGTCAGCCTCGAGTCGCCCCACGGGACCAAAGGTACTGACCTCAGCGAACTGACTTCCGCGTTCCAGAAGCGCATGGTCACCAGTGACCTCAAAGGTACCGGGACCGCCAGAATCGTCAAGAAGGCAGTCGAGCTCGATGCTGTCCTCATCGACCTCGTCGACGAGCGTCGCGGGTTCTGGCTCTACCCTGACGGCACGACGATGACGAACTCCATCGAGGTCGAATCTTGTGGTGCGGCGCGAAACGCACGCCGCTCAGGTGCTCGTCTGATCGAATTCGGGACTGACGAACACTTCAGGATGTGGAAATCCGGATTCGACACGCTCATCGCGGGGCTCAAGGAAGCCGGCATTTGGGAAAGGACCATCCTGCTCGATATCGAATGGGCAGGCGCCGTCGACCGTGCTCGCCATCCTCAGAACGATGGGCTCTCAAAACTGGGCCGCCAATGGCGAAGGCTGCAGAGGGGGACTCGAGAAGCCGGCAGAGGGCTGACCAAAGGGCATGGTATCGCTCAGGCATGGCAGAGCCTGCGCACGGTCAAACCGACGGAGGCCGAAGACTATGCGGATCGCGCCCAGTCCGCGAACGCCGACTACGTTCGGTATCGTGAAGAGGCACGATCGCTGACGGCGTCGTCGGTGATGAGGATAAGCAGTGAAGTCCGAATCGACAAGGATCATAAGTGGGGGCCACAGCCTTTCCACTACCGAGAAGCTGACTATCAGTCGATCGTCGACAGCATTCGGTCGTGCGTGAATAAAAACGGTGGTGAGGCCCCGTGAGCAGACACCAGTGGCGCAAGGCATTGTGGCATCTGCGGCATGGCGGGATCGAAGGATTCAAAGAATTCCGTGGGAGATCGGATGCCTCGGCCGATATTGCCAACGGTGCCGATGCTGCGTCGCATTCGATCAATCGTGTCGACCACCCGACTCTGAGCGTTGTTGTTCCGTCCTTCAACGCAAGTGACTTCATTGAGCGGTGCCTGCGCAGCATTCTCGACCAGACCGATGTTGATCTCGAAGTGCTTGTCGTCGACGACGGGTCGAACGACGACACCGTACAAGCCATCGCTGACGCTGCCAAAGGCGATGAGCGAGTGACGGTATTGACCGGACCCAACCAGGGCCCCGCAGGCGCTCGCAACAGAGGTGTCGAGTCGGCCAAGGGCCGATACCTTACCTTTGCCGACGCTGATGACGAAGTGCTTCCGGGCGCCTATTCGACATTGGTTGACTCCCTGGAGCGCACAGGCTCTGATATCGCCACCGGCTCCTATATCCGTATTGGCAAGCTCGGGCGCTCACGGCCGAAACTCACTGCTCGCGTTCACGCTCGACAGCGATTGGCTGTCCGCCTTGACGATATGCCGGAGCTGTTGGAAGAACCAGTCCTGTGGAATAAGGTCTACCGACGTGACTTTTGGAGTCGTCACGTCGGTCGAATGCATGGATTCGCCAACTACGAAGACCAGCCGCCCGTTTATCGCGCGCTAGTGGCAGCAGCAGCGATCGATGTTCTCACCACTGACATCTATGCTTGGCGCCTTGCCGAAGGCCGAAACACACGCTCGCGCCGCAAGGCCAAACTGACGGATCTGCACGCCAAGCTTGAGGTCATTGAGGTCCTCCGGAGCACCTTGGAGCACGTCTCCGACCACGTTCTCAGACAGGCCTGTGCAATCTGGATGGGCACTGATCTTGCCATGCATGCGGAGTTCTTGGATACGGCACGCAAGCGATTCCGAAAAACCCTGTGCAAGGCGACGAAGGAACTCAAAAAATTGATGCCGCGGGATGCCTGGAAACTTATCCCGGCTCAAGAGCGGTTGTTCATGTGGACCGTCGCCACAGGCGACCTCGACGAAATCGAAGAGATACTCGGCACACGGGCTGAAGAGACATCAGCCGTACCACTCGAGCTCGTCGACGGACGCTGGCATGTGGCTCCTACCTATCTGAAGCGTCTGAAGACGGAGATCCCCCCTCGACTGCTCAAAGCACGGGCCGTGGACTTCAATCCCTTTGTGGTGGTGAGAAACGTCCGTTGGGTCGGCGATCGAGAGATCGAAATCCACGGTTGTGCCTATGTTCCAGGAGTGGAGCCGGAAGATACAGAGTTCAAAATCCAAGGCGTCATGGACGGTGCCACTGTATTCGATGTGGGTGTTGAGCCGCGGGGGGACAACCGAATTGACTTGGAACTCGGAGACCCATGGCGAAGCTACGCAGCGGGTGGCTTTCGGGCACGTGTGGATATCTCCGGAATCGATGACGTCTCCCCAAGAGGCATCGACCTTGTCGGGGCATTCGAAATACGGGGCACTCAACTGCACTCGCCCGCTAAGTCAACGACGACAGTCGGTATGATCGCACCCAGCCCGATACGAGACGACGAACGAGTGACAGTCGTTGCTGACGACCATGACGAACTGTCTATCCGCCCCGTAGATTTGCCAGAGTCACCGGTTCTCGTCAAGCACGTCGAACTGCAGGGCCGGAACGTCACCGCCACATTGAACAGTGATTCCGACGTCCGAGAACTGACTTTGAACACAGCAGGTCAAAGGATCCTTTTGGCGGCACAAGGTCGATCGATCTATACAGCTGCGCTTCCTGAACTCCCTGATCGGTATCGTTCGGGAGGTGAGCGGCTGTGGACGATGTCTGCAAAAACAACCGACAATCGACACGTTGCTGTCTACCACGAAGTGGTTGACTATCTACTGCCTGCCACATCCTGTGTACGACTTGAACCAAATCCCAATGGGGAAGTCCACCTGGCCCAGAGATACCAACGGGTGACCGTCACAGGCGCGACAAACGACCGAGACCGCCTCTTGATCACGGGAAGAGTCGATCCCGCGCAGAAGCTCACTGTGGTGCTCAAATCATCCGAGCAGACGATCGAGCCGGTTGAAAACGATGTCCATGCCGATGGCACATTCACCGCGGTGTATGACCTGACGACAGTGGGGCCCGAAGGCGGTCGAGTCGCTGCCCTCTCCGGTGGATACTACGTGCGGTATGGAGACTCGCCAGACATCGCACACGGCTGGGCGAGAGTCGCAGACAAGCTGGCGATACGACCAGTGGACTGCTTCACGGAGTGGACCACGCTTCGCCTGGAAGGTCGCAACGCCGGTTCCGTGGCAGTTACTGCTTCGCCGCCATGGTCGGCCCAGGAAAGGACCAAGTACGGACGTTTCAAATTACGCGAGCGGGAGTGGGGGTCTCTCACGAACGGGATCGTCTTCGAGTCCTACAACGGAAAATCAGCAAATGACAATCCCCGGGCGCTATTTGAAGCTATACGAGATGAAAGAGACGATATCCCGCTGTACTGGTCGGTGCGTGACCGCAGGGTCGATGTACCGGAAGGCGGCATTCCCGTCGTCGAAGGCACTGCCGCATGGCATAAGGCACTTGCCACCAGCAGGGTCTGGATCAATAACAACAATTTCCCGTACTACATACGAAAGCGCGACGAACAGTTTTACTTACAGACTTGGCACGGCACGCCGATCAAGAAGCTGTTATTGGATATTTCTCGTCGCAAGGTGCCTCTAAGCTACCGCCGTATCATGCGCAACGAAGTCCCTCAGTGGGATCTGCTTCTCGCGCAATCAGACGAGGCAGCGAAAATTCTACGCACGAGCTTAGGTCACGACGGCGATATCGCTGTTGGGGAACAGCCGCGAAATGTTCGACTCTTCCGTTGCCTTCAACGACAGAATGAAGTTCGAAGTCGTCTCGGCCTGGATGCTGAGGAACGTATCATCCTTTATGTGCCAACGTGGAGAAACGCGGATCGAAACGGACACCGCCTGAGCTGGCGACGGTACATCGAACCGCAGAAGCTAGCGGAGGCGACAAATGCTCGCGTGCTCGTTCGTGCACATCACGTGGCGAATGCAGAAAAACTAGATTTGCCTGGGGTCAAGGATGTCTCTGACCATCCACACGTCGAAGAGCTGATGTCAGTCACCGATGTACTCATCACCGATTACTCGTCGATCGTCTACGACTTCGATCTGACAGGCGGAACTTCAGTACACTATGTCCCGGACCGTGAAAGTTATGGAAAGGAACGAGGCACGTACCCCGATTGGTCCAAAGGACGGAACGTAGCCGAGAATTTCAATGAGCTCCTGCAACTGATCGACGACTGCTTCGCTGGTGTGCGAACGGGATCCGCGAGCGGCACGCAGCGGCCAGAAATGGGTGAACTAGTGCGACTCGTGCGGGAAAACGCAGTGAGAGGTCAGGGCAGAAACGGGTTCACCAGCATCGGGACACGTGTGTAGCTTGGCTCCACCCGCGTGAATAATCTTAAGGTTACCTATGCCGACTCGCCGACACCGAAAGGTGGACTGTGTCAAGTTGTTTCGACAGGAGAACACTATTTCCTCAAGCAGCCCGGTCGGCTGCCGATGATTCCGTCTCGGTGCGATCGAAGAACGACTCCATCGCCCGGGCAGGGACCTCATAGCCCAACGCCGAGTGACGCCTCTTCCGGTTGTAGAACACCTCGATATACTCCGCGACCGCCAGCCGTGCCCTTGCGCGAGTAGCGAATCGCTGACGATGGAACATCTCATTCTTCAACGAAGCGAAAAACGCCTCCGCGACCGCGTTGTCCCAACACACCCCAGTCCTGCCCACTGACAAGCGAACCTGCATCAATCGTGCGACTTCGGCATACTCCGCAGAGGTGTACTGGCTGCCTCGATCCGAATGCGCTATTGCGCCCTCGGCAACGTATCCGCCCTGGTAGGCGACCTTAAGAGCATCGATGATCAGACTCGTGCGCATATGCTTCGCCGTCGCCCACCCCACCACCATCCGGGTCGTGAGATCGATGACCGTGGCCAGGAACAACCACCCCTCACCCGTCTTCAGATAAGTGATGTCGCTGACCAGATGCGTCGTGGGTACCGGCGGGTTGAACTCCCGCCGCACCAGATCCGCCCTGTCCTGGGCATCGGCGGCAGGGATCGTGGTTCGCTTCGTTGCCCGGGGTTGGACACCCGCGATCCCGAGCTCGCGCATGATCGCAGCGACCAACCCCAGCGAAACGGTGATCCCTTCGGCTGCGAGATCCTTGTGGATCCGGCGAATGCCGTAGACCTTGTTCGACGCCAACCACAGGGCGTAGACCCGGTCGGCGACGATCTGGCGGCGACCACGCCTGGACTCAGGGTCCGGTTCGGTGTCCTGCCGGTTCTTCCACGCATAGTAGCCGGTGCGCTCAATTCCCAGAATCTGGGTCATCAAGGTGACGGGGAAGGCGCCTTCTTCGGTGTGGATCAGCTCGTACTTCGCGCTCACGGCTGTTCCTTCGCGAAGAAGGCCGCGGCTTTTTTCAAGAACGCGTTCTCCTGCTTCAAACGAGCGATTTCCTTGGCTATCTCGGCCGGGTCATCACTGTTGGCGTCGGGAGCGCGTCGAGCTGATCCGGAGCCGGTTCCTTCAGTGCCAGTGGCCTTCGCGACCCACCGGCCCAGCGTCGACTCGTTGATGTCGAGGTCGCGGGCGACTTCGGCTCGGGACTTCCCGAGGTCGGTGACCATCGCGACGGCGTCGGCCTTGAACTCCGAGGTGAACTCTCTGCGGGGCCGCCGCGGGGATTGGTTGGTAGTCATGTGCAGCAGTTTCCTTTCATCGGGTTCTGCTGTCTACTCAAATCATGACACCCCAAGGGAAGGGTTTCTCCGCTATTTTCGAGTCCAGAACGGTTCGAGCTTGCCCTCACAGCGAGATTTCATCAAAATCGGCTCTGCGGAATGAAGCGTGGTGACTGAGCAGTAGTCCAGTCGGTGTGTCGATGAGGGCAACGAAGGATCGGAGCCCCCATCATCGGAAGTGACGAAACAACCCACCGATGGAGACTCCGACCGTGTCCGATCCTACCTGCCCCGACCTCGCTTACCCCGCCTACTCTCAACGCGCGGACGCGCTCGTGGGACTGGACGGTTTCCACGTGCTCAGCGTCGAAGACACAAGGATCGGCATCCGTATCCATATCGAAACTGATGTCACTATGACCGGCTGTCCAGCCTGCGGCGTCGTCGCGAAGCTTCATCACCGCCGCCGGCACACCGTCCACGACATCCCCGGCCAACGCGGCCCGGTCGAACTCGTGTGGCACAAGAGAATCTGGCGCTGCTGGGAGGCCTTGTGCCCGCGAACAACGTGGTCCGAGGGCAGTGACCAGATCGCGGTCCGCGCGAAGGTCACCCTCCGTGTCGGGGATTGGGTCGCCGATCGGCTCCAATACGATGACGCGCACGTGGCAGCACTGGCCCGCCGACTCGGAGTCGATTGGCACACCTGCTGGGCGGCAGCGAAACCCGTCCTTGAGACCCGCACCAGGGCACCGGAGCGGCTCGAGAACGTCACAGCGCTCGGCGTCGACGAGCATGTGTGGCGACATGTCGGCCCGCAGAAACCGCGGATGCTCACCGGAATGGTCGATATCAGCCGCGATAAGAAAGGGCACGTCAATGCGAGGCTCCTCGACGTGGTGCCCGGCAGGTCCGGCCCGGTCTACTCGAACTGGTTGAAAGCTCAGACGCCGCAGTTCCGGGCGGGGGTCAAGCACACGACTCTGGATGCGTTTCGCGGATACAGGAACGCGATCACTGACCAGTTGGGGCACACGGTCACGATCCTCGATGCTTTCCACGTCGTCAAACTCGGCATCGAAGCCCTCGACGAGACCAGGCGGCGAGTACAGAACGCGACGACAGGGCATCGGGGTCGCAAGGATGACCCGCTGTACACAATTCGGCGACTGCTCACGACGGGAGCTGAGCACTTGCGGGAGGGGATGCTTGAGCGCATCGATGGCAAGCTGCGGGCTGGGGATCCGGACTGTGAGGTCACGATCGCCTGGGACTGCTATCAGAGCCTACGCCGGGTCTATCAGGCAGAGTCGAGTGAGAAGGGGGCCCGATTGTTCGAGGGTCTGGTCGTGAAGTTCGGGTCCTGTCCAGTTCCCGAGGTAAATCGGCTCGTGAGGACGTTGAAGCGGTGGCGGAAGGAGATCCTCGCGTATTTCTCAACAGGTGGTGCATCCAATGGTCCTGTCGAAGCGGTCAACAACTTGATCGAGAAGACGCGACGAGTCGCTCATGGGTTTCGCAACTTCGAGAACTATCGGTTGAGGATCCTCACCGTAGCGTCGGGGTTGAAGAGAAACCTACCAACGAGTCACCACACTTGATTCCGAAGAGCCGACAAAGTGGTGCGCCGGTTAAGGGGCTCTTCGTAATCGAGAGTGTGGGTCAGGGATTTTCAGACACGGCGAGTCGCTGCTCAGATAGGCGTCGAGGTCTTCCGATGATGGAAGTTCTCACACCGTCCATCCGAAAGACCTCGACGTGGCCAAGCCTACTTTCTCGACGCCTGACCTCACGACCTTCTGCAGACTCAATGACCTCGATCTGACCTGCACCGGCCAACACATCACCGGGCACAAAGCCATTCTGGAATGCCGTCCAAACACTGCTGATGACTGGTGCCGACGATGTGGTGGTCACGGGATCGTTCGCGATACCGTCGTCCGCCAGCTGGCCCACGAACCTTTCGGCCACCGACCAACCACGCTTCACATTCGCCTCCGCCGTTACAAGTGCGTCGAGTGTGGCCGCGTCTGGCGTCAAGACACCACAGCTGCGGCGCCACCACGAGCGAAGATCTCGCGAACCGGCCTCGACTGGGCGTTGCGTGCTCTCGTGATCGATCACGACACCGTGTCCGTCATCGCTGCGAAACTCGCCGTGTCCTGGCACACCGCGAACTCCGCCGTCCTCGCCGAAGGTCAGCGGTTGTTGATCAACGACCCGACCCGTTTCGACGGGGTCAGCGTCATTGGTGTCGACGAGCATGTATGGCGGCACACCCGGCGTGGTG
Source organism: Brevibacterium sp. FAM 27836 (assembly GCF_051351055.1). Classification (NCBI taxonomy): domain Bacteria; kingdom Bacillati; phylum Actinomycetota; class Actinomycetes; order Micrococcales; family Brevibacteriaceae; genus Brevibacterium; species Brevibacterium sp. FAM 27836. The sequence goes on along the minus strand of NZ_CP195711.1, from coordinate 1,231,972 downwards.
ACAAGTACGTCACCGTCATCATCGACCTCACCCCGATCAGCGAGGGAACAGGCTCGGCACGTCTGCTCGACATGGTGGCTGGCCGTTCGAAGCAGGTGTTCAAACAATGGTTGAAAGACCGACCGAAAGAATGGCGTGAGGGCATCGACGTCGTCGCGATGGACGGATTCTCCGGCTTCAAAACAGCCTCAGCTGAGGAGCTGCCCGACGCTGTCGAAGTCATGGACCCCTTCCACGTCGTCAAACTCGCCGGTGATGCCCTCGACGAGGTACGTCGCCGAGTTCAGCAGGAGACAACCGGCCATCGCGGACGAGCAAAGGACCCGTTGTACCGGGCAAGAAGAACTCTTCACACGGGCAGCAGCTTACTCACGACCAAGCAGCAGGAAAGAATCGCGAACCTCTTCGCTGACCCGAACTTCACCGAAGTCGAAGTCACCTGGGCCGTCTACCAAGACATTGTCAGCGCTTACCGAACCGCGGACCGCAAAGAGGGCAAGAGACTCTTGCAAACGGTCATCGACGCCCTGACAACGAATCTGCCACCCGAACTTGTCGAGCTCAAACGGTTAGGACGAACGTTGAAGCGTCGAGCTGCTGATGTGCTCGCATTCTTCACCCGACCGGGAACGTCGAACGGTCCCACTGAAGCGATCAACGGCAGACTCGAGCATCTACGCGGGTCCGCGCTGGGATTCCGCAACCTCACGCATTACATCGCGAGGTGTCTGCTCGAGTCCGGTGGCTTCAGACCGGTTCTACACTCTCAATTACGATGAGCCGGTTAAGGGTTTTCTGAGACTGAAATGGGCGGATGAAAAGCGTTTTCATCCGCCCATTCTGAAGGAACTGATCTCCTTGGTGGGAATGCACCGTGCGCCGAGGTGGGGCCGGCTTGGTTCTACTGCTGAGGGTTCTGACCGCGTTTGCGGTTCAGCCACTGCTGAGCGGCGGCCTGGACCGGTGAGTTCGGGGGTGTGTTCGGCTGCGGAGGAACTCCACCTTGACCGTAGCCCTGTCCGGAATCCTGCCCGTAGCCTTGCCCGGCGCCTGGACCGTAGCCCTGGCCCTGAGCCGAGCCCTGGTCCGTGGACGGTCCGGAACCCTGCCCGGAATGGCCGCCGGAGTTGCCTCCTGCGCCGCCATCGTGGCTGCGCCCGGAGTCTGCTTCGGAGCTGCGGTGTGAGCGATTGTCCGAGTCGTTGCGGTTGGTCGGCGCCGGCAGGTGCGAACCGTCCTGGGCGGCGTTGGCGGTGAACAGGGCGGTCCTGATCTCCTGGCCCATCTCACCCAGGCCGCCCGGGTTCGAAGGCATGAACAGCACGTTCGACCGGCCCTCCTGTGCGACGTTCTGCATCGTGTCGAAGTACTGGGTCATCATCAGCAGCTGCTCGGCGGTGCGGTCGATGCCGACCTCCTGCAGCAGCGCGTACTGCTCGGCGATGCCGTTGGCAATCGCCTTGCGCTGAGCGGCCACACCCTCACCGTGCAGACGCATCGCCTCCGATTCGGCCTGTGCCTGAGTCACGCGCTTGATCTTGTCGGCCTCGGCCAGGGACTGCGCTGCGACCTTGTCGCGCTGGGCGGCGTTGATCGAGTTCATCGATTCGCGCACCCGCGGATCCGGGGTGATGTCCGTGACCAGAGTGCTCACGATCTTGAAGCCGTAGCGCTTCATCGACTCGGACAGACGGCGCTCGACGTTCTCAGCGATGTCGTCCTTCGACTCGAACGCGGTGTCCAGGGTCAGTCCCGACAGTGCCGAGCGGACCGTGTCGAAGACATACGAGCGGATCTGCTCCTCGGAGTTCGCCAGGCGGTAGTAGGCGTCGGCGACATTGTCCTCTTCGACGACGTACTGGACCGCGACCGGAACGGTGACGAAGACGTTGTCCTTCGTCTTCGACTCGATGTTGACCTCGAGCTGTTGGACCCGCAGCGAGATCGGCTTGCTCGTCGTTTCGATGAACGGCACCTTCGTGTTCAGTCCCGGCCTCGCGACCTTCTTGAACTTGCCGAACCGCTCGACGACGACGTTCTCCTGCGTCTTCACCGTGAAGAACATGCTTGTTCGCAGCTTCCCGAACAGCAGAATGGCGATGACGACGATGACGATGACTACGGTGATGAAAACCGCCGCTCCAGTCATGAGTGCTCCTTGCGTCGTGATTGTCGGCCGCACGGCGACCGCTGATGTCTACCACCCTAGTTGTCATCTCTGGCCACGTATATGACAAGGCACGACGTATATGACAGGGCAATGCGCAGATGACAGAGCAGGCAGCGGACTCGGCAAGGCTGCCGGCAAGGGCACCAGGTGTCGGTCTGCCGGGCGGCAAGGACACCAGGTGTCGACCTGCCGGGCGGCAAGGACACCAGGTGTCGACCTGCCGGGCGGCAAGGACACCAGGTGTCGGTCTGCCGGCGCGGCCGGGCGGCAAGGACACCATGAGTCGGTCTGCCGACGCGGCCGGGCGGAGGCGGATCGACAATGGGACGGCCGACCGTATCGAATGTGAAACAGACCGCCAACACATCTGATGTCAGACGTATACTGGAGGCTCGGCAAAGAACCAACGGCAGAAGGTGCTCATGACGGAGGCGACAGCGGGCGATCGGAAGGTGACGACCTCCGACAGGATCAAGGATCTCATCCTCTCAGACGGACTGAGCCCCGGGGACCTCCTGCCCACCGAAGGCGAGCTGTGTTCCCGCCTCGGTGTCTCTCGATCGAACGTGCGCGAAGCCATCCGCAAACTCTCCACCCTCGACATCGTCGACGTCCGCCACGGGCACGGCACCTACGTCGGCGAGATGACCCTCGAGGCACTTGTCGAAGCCCTCGTCTTCCGCGGAGTGCTCAGCCCCGGTGACGACCTCGACGCGCTGCGCGATGTCGTCGAGGTCCGCAAGGCCCTCGACCATGGAATGTCCGAGCAGATCGTCAACGCCATGCGGGGAACTTCGAATCCGGATCTGCGGGCCCTGGTCGATGAGATGACCGCGCTGGCCGACGCAGGCAAGACTTTCCCGCACCAGGATCGCGCCTTCCACACAGGGCTGCTCGCTCAGCTGAGCAACTCGCTCGTCGGCCAACTCGTCGCAGCGTTCTGGGACGTCCACACCGCAGTGCTGCCGAAGCTCAACGTTGCGGTGGCCGCTGATCTGAAGCAGACGGCGGAAGCGCACGGACTCATGCTTTCCGCGGCGGAATCCGGGGACGCCGAGGCCTTCCGCGCCGCGATCACTGCCCACTACGAGCCGATCATGCGCGCCCTCGAGAAGAAGTGATTGACTGAGGACATAGAACTGTACTCGGGCGAAGACGTCGAAGCAGACTCACGACATCGCAGCGGATGCCGAAACCGAAGGAGACCTCATGGAAGTTGTCATCGCTGATGAGCACACGCTGGCCGGGCTGGCCGCGGACGCGATCGAGTGTCTGCTGCGCGAGCAGACCGCGCCGGTCCTCGGGCTCGCGACCGGATCGAGTCCGCTGCGCATCTACGATGAGCTGGCTCGGCGCCACGACAGTGAGGGCCTGTCCTTCGCCCACGCCCAGGCGTTCATGCTCGACGAATACGTCGGCATCGCCGCTGACCACCCGGAGCGCTACCGCAATGTCATCGATACGGAGATCGCAACCCGCGTCGACTTCGCCGAGGGGGCAGTCCACGGTCCCGACGGAACCGCAGATGACTTGGCGGCCGCCTCGGCGGATTATGAACGGATGATCGCCGAGGCTGGCGGAATCGACCTGCAGATCCTGGGCATCGGCACCGACGGCCACGTCGCGTTCAACGAACCCGGATCCTCACTGGCTTCGCGGACGCGGGTGAAGTCACTGACGAATCAGACGCGGGTCGACAATGCGCGGTTCTTCGACGGCGATGTCGAGCAGGTGCCGAAGCTGTGCCTGACGCAGGGGATGGGGACGATCATGGAGGCCAAGCACCTCATGCTCATCGCCACCGGCGGGAACAAGGCCGAGGCCGTGCATCAGATGGTCGAGGGGCCGATCTCGGCGATGTGGCCGGCGACCGTACTGCAGATGCATCAGCACGTTACGGTGATGCTCGACGACGCCGCGGCCTCGCGGCTGCAGCTCGGCGACTACTATCGCCACGCGTACGAGAGCAAGCCTGCCTGGCAGAATCTCTGAACAGGGCCGGCCTTCGACCGCTCGGCAGAGCCTGTGAGAGCCCTGACCCCGGTCAGAATTCTCCGCTCAGCCTTCTACGCTCAGCCCTTTCCGCTCAGCTTTCGAGCGCCTCGGCGAACCATGAGGTGATCGTGGTGGGGTGAGTGATCGCGGTTCCCACGACGACCGCATCGGCGCCGGCTTCATGCGCGGCCGCGGCATGGGCGGGGGTGTGGATCCGGCCTTCGGCGACGAGCATCGCAGGCAGCTCGGCGGAACGGATCTCGCTGATGAGTTCGAGGTCGGGGCCGTCGCTCGGTACGCGCTCGCCCGAGTATCCTGCCAAGGTGGTGCCGACGATGTCGGCGCCGGCCTCAGCCGCGGCGCAAGCATCGTCGAAACTGCCGCAATCGGCCATGACCAGGGCGTTCGTCTGTTCGTGGAGACGTGAGACAGTCTCGACCAGGCTCAGCCCGTCCGGCCGTTCCCGCCGGGTTCCGTCGATGGCGACGATGTGGGAACCGGCCAGCGCCACGGCATAGGCGTGCTGGAACGTCGGGGTGATGACGACCCCGTCCCTGCCGTCCTTCCACAGCCCGATGACGGGCACCTCGACGGCTGAGCGGGAGGCCTGAATGTCGCCGAGACCCTGCACCCGTACGGCCGTCGCACCGCCGGCCACCGCTGAGGCCGCGATCTGCGCCATCGTGGTCGGATTCCGCATCGGCTCACCCGGATAGGCCTGCACGGACACGATGAGTCGTCCGCGCAGCGTATCGAGGATCTCGATCTTCGACAGCATCAGTGAGTCTCTTCCTTCTCGTCGCTCCGTGGGACTCGTTCGGTGTGCTGCGGGATCGGTCCAGCACCCCACAGCCCGGCCGCGCCGATGAGGGCGGCATCCTGCCCCAACTCTGCTTTCCGCAGCTCGATCTCGGCGGTGGCGGGGATGAGCTCGACGGTCATGGCCTCGCGTAGGGGTGCCCACCACGTGTCGTCCATATCGGCGAGGCCGCCGCCGATGACGACGACCTCGGGGGAGAGGACATTGACGATCCCGCCGAGCGCCGCGCCCAAGGCTCGTGCGCCCGTGTCGAAGGCACACACGGCAAGTGTATCTCCCGCCGAGGCGGCCGCCGCCAATTCGCGAGTGCTGGCAGGGACGGACGGTGAAGGAATTCCAGCCGGGTTGTGGGCGGAAGCAGGGGAGGAGGGACCGGAGGCCGCAACTGCCGCCGAGGCCGGTGAGGCCGGTGAGTCGTCGCCTCGCAGGAGTCGCTGATAGGTGGCGAGGATCGCCGGGCCCGAAGCGATCGCTTCGAGGTGCCCGGTCCCGCCGCACGGGCAGAGCAGCCCGGCCGCGGCCGAAGATGGCACATGCCCGATATGTCCGGCTGCCGAATTCCGACCGGTGAGCAGACTCCCGCTGATGATGGCCCCGCCGCCGATGCCGGTCCCGGCCGCGACGAGCAGCGAACTGCTCATGCCGCGGGAGGCGCCGGCAGCAGCCTCACCGAGGGCATGGGCGTGGACATCGTTGACGGCCCGCACCGGCTGTCCCGTGCGGGATTCGAGCTCGGCGGTCAGCTCGGTGCCGGCCCAGCCGGCCAACGACTCCGTCGCCGAGACCACAACACCGGTCGCAGGGTTGATCACCCCGGCCGAAGCAACGCCGATCCGCCAGTCGAGGTTGACCGAAGAGCGTGCCACACGGGCCGAGTCGCCACCGACGGAGCCCGCATCGGCCAGCCCGCTGCCGGCGGCCGAGTCGGCCGCACGGGAAGCCTGCGCTTCCGCGATGACGGCGGCGACCACCTCGGCGACGGTGTCGAGCACCGCCGCCGCCCCCTCGGCTGCAGGCGTCGGCGCGCCGCGCACATGCCTGAGCACACCGCCGATGACGGAGCCGGCACGGATCTTCGTGCCTCCGATGTCGACGGCGACGGTGGCGGGCAGAGTCACAGCAGCCCTGCGGCGCTGACGAGCATGCGGACCTTCTCAGTCTCTGCGGCATTGAGCGACTCCATCGGCTCGGCCATCGTGTTCGAGGAGATGACGCCCATGAGCTGCAGCGCGGTTTTGAACCCGCCGAGACCCGCTGCGCCGGCCGACACCCGCCCCGGGGTCGCCGCACCGGTGATGTCGAAGAGTCGGGCCACACGATCCTGCTCGGCGGCCACGGTCGACCAGTCGCCGGACTTCGCCGCGTCGAAGATGCGCACGTAGCCGGCGGGGTCGACGTTGCCGAGGCCGGGGACGATTCCCGCCGCACCGCCGAGCATGGCCCCGTCGGTGACGACCTCGTGTCCGGTGAACACGGCAAAGTCCGGCAGGTGCTTCGTCGCCAGCAGCAGGCGACGGAAGCCCACGTCGTCACCGGAGGAGTCCTTGACTCCGGCGATGACGCCTTCCTCGGCGAGACGGACGAGGACGTCGAGCGGCATCTTCATATGCGTGCGCACGGGCACGTCGTAGGCGAAGACCGGCACGCTGACATGGGCGGCGATTGCCCGCAGATGGCGCTCGACTTCGGCGGCGTCGGACAGCGCGTAGAACGGAGTCGTCACGACGGCGGCGTCCCCGCCGATGGCCAGCAGCCGGTCGGCTTCCTCGAGTACGCGGACCGTCGTCTGTTCGCTGATGCCCACGAGCACGGGCACCCGCCCGGCCGCGGCCTCGAGTGCGGTTTCGAGCACGAGGTCACGTTCGGCGTTGGAGAGGTAGGGGACCTCGCCCGAGGATCCGAGCACGAAGATGCCGTGCACGCCGCCGGCGATGAGGTGATCGACGAGGGCGGCGAGTCCCGCCCGGTCGATGTCGCCGCCCGCGGTGCGCGGGGTGAGCAGCGGGGGGATGATTCCGTGGAAGTCAGTCATGGTCGTGTCCTTGCTTGTCGTTCGTTTTGACTGCCGTCGAGGCGGCCCTCGAATCGGTCGGATGCGATCCGATCGACGGGGCCGAGTTCGCGGTGGCCGCGGAGGCGGCGACCGCCTCGACGGGGTTGGTGGGGACCCTGCGGGTGTAGGCGGCGCGCTTGGCGTAGATCGTCAGCGGCAGCACATCGTGGCCGCTGCGGCGGCCGAAGGTGCCGGTGAGCAGCGAGATGAGGTAGCCGAAGATCATAGCGCCGATGAAGGCGACCGTGGAGACCGCAAACGGGGTCAGTCCGGCCCGCTCCTGGACGAACCAAGCCAGTCCTGCACCGACGACGAGCCCGGCGAGCACACCGGAGGTATTCGCGCGTTTGGTGAAGATGCCGAGTGCGAAGACGCCGGCGAGCGGGACGCCGAAGAGCCCGGTGATGGACAGGAAGAGATCCCAGGTCTGGGCCTGATCGGTTGCCGAGAGGTAGAGCGCGACGGACACGGACAGGGCGCCGACGATGACGATGACGGCGCGGGAGAAGCCGACGCCGGTGCGGGCCTGGCCGGTCTTGGGTGGGAAGAAGCGGTCGCGGATGTCCACGGTCACGCATGCGGAGATCGAATTGAGGCTCGAGGAGATCGTCGACTGTGCGGCGGCGAAGATCGCGGCGATGAGCAGTCCGGAGACTCCTGCCGGCAGCGCGGTGACCGCGAAGTACGGCACGAGCGCCGAGGTGTTGAACCCCTCGGGCAGGGCCTGCGAATGCTTGTAGAAGCTGAAGAGAACGGTGCCGATCCCGTAGAACAGGGGGATCGTCAGCAGGGCGAGGAAGCCGTTGACGATGAGCGAACGTGCTGTCGACTTCGGCGAATCCGTGGTCTGGTAACGCTGGACGACGTCCTGGCTGGCCGTGTACTGATGCAGGTTGTTGAAGACTGAGCCGAGGAAGACGATCGGGATCGCCGCGGCGGCTCCGCCGAACTTCCAGTTGTCTGCGGAGATGAACTTGTCGTTGGCGGCGGCGTCAGTGACCACGGTGGCCAGGCCCCCGTCGAGGGCCATGATGCCGAAGACGAGGATGACGGCGGCGCCGACGAGGAGGATGATGCCTTGGACGACGTCGGACCAGATGACGCCTTCGATGCCGCCGAGGAAGGTGTAGACGACCGAGAGCACGCCGACGGCTCCGGCGACCAGCGCTGGGTTGATGTCGGTGACCGAGCTGATGGCCAAGGTCGGCAGGTAGATGACGATGGCGACGCGGCCGATATGGAAGAGGACGAAGAGAACCGAACCGATCACGCGGATGCTTGGACCGAAGCGCTCCTCGAGATACTCATAGGCCGTGGTGACATCGAGCTTGCGGAAGAAGGGGATGTAGAAGATCACCAGCAGCGGGACGATCGCGAAGATCGCGATATTGCCGGCCGCATAGGACCAGTCGGCGAGAAAGGCCTGCTCGGGCGTGGACATGTAGGTGATCGCCGACAGCGTCGTCGCATAGATCGAGAAACCTGCCGCCCATGCCGGGATCCGTCCGCTGGCCTTGAAGAACTCCTCTGTTCCTCCGCTGGCTCGCCGGGTGAACCAGACCCCGATACCGAGGGTGGCCAAGAGGTAGATGATGATCACGGCCCAGTTGAGGCCGCCGAGTCCCGGAGCGTCCATGCTCCCTCCTCACGTGAAGTTCGTAGGGGACCGGTGAGAGCGTCGAGTCCCGACTGACACATAGGACGTCTGATGTCCTATGTTATGAATCTACGGGAATGTGCGGTACGGCACAACCCTCGCCGAGGTGGCAGCTCGGTTTCGCAGGAAGGCGCACCGGGCGATCGTGCCGTGGAGGTCCTGATGAGGCGCGAGTTGCTCAGTCGTGGAGACCCTGGTGGGGTGCGAGTCTGCTCAGCCGTGACGTCCTGGCGGTGTGCGGGTGTGCTCAGTCGTGGGGGACGTGGACGTCGATGGTCAGTTCCGGCTTCGTCTGCGGGCGTTCGTCCGCGGGGAACGAGTCGACGATCTGATCGACGAAGGGCTGGAGGAAGAGTCGGCCCATCTGGCGGACCATGACGGTGACGACCTGCTCGACGCGATCGCGATCCGTCGAGGCGAGCCCACTCGAGCGCATCGAGTCGACGCTCTGACGTGAGAGCCGGGAGAGGCGAGTGATGAGAGTGCGGGACTCGGGATCTTCGAGGAGCTCGCGACGCAGATAGCTGACGATCAGCGGATTCTGCTCCAGCATGCGCGCCACAGCTGCGTCTCGGCCGGCTGCCCCCGCCACGGAATCGTGCGCGGCGGCATCGGCGCCGGCGATCGCGGACTCGAACAGGTCGACGATCCAGCTCTCCACGGCCTCACGCAGCCCGTCTTTGGACCCGAAGTGGTGGGAGATCAGTCCGATCGCCACACCCGCCTCGGCGGCGATGGCGCGCAAAGGGGTCCCGGCGAAGCCGAAGCTCGCGAACTGATGCAGGGCGGCATTGCGGATGCGGGCGCGGCTGGTCAGGTCCGCTGTCGCGGGGTCGGCTTGCGTGGGAGCCGCTGCCGCTTGCGTGGGAGGGGTCGCCGAATCGGGGAATTCGGAATCGGCGTCAGCGTCTCTGCTGCCCGGATGCGGCGGCATACTCATGTCTTCACCCCTGTCGTCGGCGTCCATTCTCGCAGACCTCTTCCGGCCTCGATCTGCCGTGAAAGTATTGAACGTTCTTTCAATATCCTATACATTCATTCAAAAGCGCGGAACGGATTCGACTGAAGGGCTCTGGATGACTGACCACGATCCACTCGCCGGAATCACGGTGATCTCGCTCGCGATCAATCTGCCGGGGCCGCTTGCCGCCGCGCGGCTGAGCGCTCTCGGTGCCGATGTCATCAAGGTTGAGCCTCCGAGCGGTGACCCCCTCGATCAGACGGTCCCCGAGTACTACGGTGAACTGACCGCAGGGCAGGAGATCCGCACCATCGATCTCAAGGAGGCGGTGGGAGTCAAGGAACTCGAGACGCTCGTGGCCGGCGCCGACATCCTGCTCACCTCCATGCGGCCACGGGCCGCAGCCGCGCTCGGACTGCCTCAGCTCGTGGACAAGCATGGGCTCGTCCACGTCGAGATCGTCGGGTTCGCCGGCGACCGCGCCGATGTGCCCGGACACGACCTCACCTATCAGGCCGCGCATTCCACCCTCGTCCCTGGAACCATGCCCACCGTGCCGGTCGCCGATGTCCTCGGCGGTGAGCACGCCGCGCTGCGGGCGCTGGCCGGACTGCGGCGGCTCGAAGCCAAACGCGCCTCCGGTCAGGACGCCGGCGGAATCGTCGAACGCGTCGTCCTCGACGAGGCGGCCGGATGGGCGGCAGGACCGGCACGGCACGGATTGAGCTCACCGGGGGCCATCCTCGGCGGGGGACTGCCCGTGTATCGGACGTATGCCACGGCCGACGGACATGTCGCGGTGGCCTGCCTCGAACCGCATTTCGCGAAGGCCCTGGCGTCGCTGCTCGGATCCGATCATGAGGAGCTCGAGCGGGCCTTCGTCGTCGAGTCCACCGCGCATTGGATGGCGTTCGCCGACGAACATGATCTGCCGATCGAGAAGGTCGCGCTGGGCTGAGGCCCCGGCAGCTCGGATTCGCCCAAGCACCGGCTCGGCCACAACGGCCACTCGAAGAGACGACGGCACACCACAGACAGGAGACGAAGCAATGATTCTCGACGGATACCGCGGCGCGTGGGAGACCCAAGAAACAGATGATCTGCGTGATCTGGCGCACGGATTCATCGCCAAGGAGATCGTGCCGAACGAAGCCCGCTTCGCCGAGCAGAAGCAGGTCGATCGCGAATTGTGGAACCGCGCCGGAGACGCCGGTCTGCTGTGCGTGTCGATTCCCGAGGAATACGGCGGCGGAGGCGGCACCTTCGCGCATGAAGCCGTCCTCCTCCAGGAGCAGGGATTCGTCGGCGACACCGCGTGGGGCAACAGCGTCCACTCGACGATCAACGCCCACTACATCAACGCCTTCGGCACCGAGGAGCAGAAGCAGAGGTGGCTGCCGCGCATGGCCACGGGCGAGCTCGTCTCGGCCATCGCGATGACCGAACCAGGCACCGGCTCCGACCTGCAGAGCGTGAAGACCCGGGCCGTGCGCGACGGCGACGACTACGTCATCAACGGGGCGAAGACGTTCATCACCAACGGCACCCACGCCGACCTCGTCATCATCGTGGCGCGCACAAGCGATGAGCCCGGGGCGAAGGGGCTCTCGCTCATCGTCGCCGAGGTGGCCGACCTGCCCGGGTTCTCCCGTGGCCGCGTACTCGACAAGGTCGGCCTGCACGGGCAGGACACCCGCGAGCTGTTCTTCGAGGACATGCGAGTCCCGGCCGAGAACGTCCTCGGCGGGACGGAGGGTCGCGGCTTCCTCCAACTCATGCAGCAGCTGCCGCAGGAGCGCCTGGCCATCGCCGTCGGCGGTGCGGCGACCGCGGAGTTCGCCGTCCGCGAGGCGGTCGCCTACGCGAAGGACCGCGAGGCCTTCGGTCGGTCCATCCTCGACTTCCAGAACACGAAGTTCGTCCTCGCCGAATGTGCGACGGAAGCGCTGTCCGTGCGCACCTTTGCTGACCATCTCACCAGCGAACACATCGAGGGAACGCTGACGACCGAACGGGCCTCGGCCGGAAAGTACTGGGTCACGGACGCCCAGAACCGCGTCGTCGACCGCTGCCTGCAGATCTTCGGCGGGTACGGATACATGCTCGAGTACCCGATCGCCCGCCTCTACGCCGATTCGCGCGTGCAGAAGATCTACGGCGGCACGAACGAGATCATGAAGGAACTCATCGCCCGCGGACTGTGATCGGCAATCGCGAGTAGTGACCATCGCCCGCGGACTGTGATCGGGCCGCCTCGGCGAGGGGATCTGCCTGTGTGCCCCCTCAAGGCCGGAAGGGCGGGGATATGGGAAGATTGAAGGCGTGTCGAAAGTACTTGAGATCCTGACCCCGGACGGGCTGCCGCCGCTGCCTGAGAAGCCCGGCGTCTCCTACATCATGCCGGTGCTCAACGAGGCCGAGCACATCCGGCAGGCGATCACGACGATCCTGTCCCAGGACTACGACGGGGACAAGGAAGTCGTCCTCGCGCTCGGACCCTCGACCGACGACACGAACGCCATCATCGAGCAGATGGCCGCCGCCGATCCGCGCATCCAGACGGTCGACAATCCGCGGGCCGCGACGCCCATCGGGCTCAATCTCGCCTTCGCCGCGACCCGTCACGAGGTCATCATCCGCGTTGACGCGCACTCCGGCCTCAACCCCCAATACACACAGCAGGCCATCGACACCCTGCGCGAGACCAGAGCCGCGAACTGCGGCGGACTCATGCTTGCCCGCGGCAAGACCGCCTTCCAGAAAGCCGTGGCCCGTGCCTACATGTCCCCGGTCGGACTCGGCGGGCCCGCGTACCATTCCGGCGACGAAGCCCAGGAAGCCGAATCCGCGTACCTCGGCGTCTACCGACGTGAGGTCTTCGAAACCCTCGGAGGCTTCGACGAGGGCATCAAACGCGGCCAGGACTGGGAACTCAACCTGCGCATCCGCACCGCCGGTGGCCGCATCTGGTTCAACCCGGACATGCAGGTGACCTACTGGCCGCGCGGAACCTGGTCGAAGATCGCTCAGCAGTTCTGGGCGACCGGAATCTGGCGGGCCGAACTCATCCGCCGCTACGGCGGGCAGAACTCGATCCGCTACTTCGCCCCGCCGGTGCTCGTGCTCGGCATGGGGGCGGCGGTCATCGAAACCCTGCTCCAGCTCAGCGGTACGACGAAGAAGTGGCCGAAGTTCCTCCGCCGTTTCACCTCCCTGATCCACGTGCCGAGCTTCGGCTACATCGCCGGCATCCTGGCAACCGCCTCGGCGGCGAAAGACTGCGGCCGCAGGGAACGGTTCTGGTTCGGCATCGTCCTGCCGACCATGCACCTGTGCTGGGGTGCCGGATTCCTCAAGGGCCTGGTCACCGGGGCCGGCACGACGGAGGACAGCAGCCGATGAGCAAGAAGAAGCCGAGCAGGAAGCAGCGCAGCGGAATCGACAAGGACCGCTACGGCCGTGGCCTCACCGACCCGCTGCCGGCCGTCGATCCCGAATCCAATGAGCGCACCCCCGTGCCGGATCGGCCGGAGCCGAAGAAGTTCTACGCACCCCTGTGGGCCGGCGGAATCGTCGTTCTCCTCGTTCTCGGCGTGTTCCTCTTCAACGTCTTCGGCTCGAAGGACCAGCTCACCGTCGATTCGCTCAACCCGCCGGCCGTCGCCGCGCTCGACGGCGGATCCGCGGTGTACCCGGCGAACTCGAAGATCGCCTTCACCGAGAACGTGAAGTTCGGTTACCTGCCCGCCCCGACCCTGACCGCGCTGGGCGACGGGACGATCGTCGCCGCGAACCCCGAGACGGCGACCGAGCAGATGGGCCTGAAGAAGGACCTCGACGAGATCACCGTCGACGAATTCCGTGATGCCTCGATCACGCCTCCGCGCAAGGACACGCAGGCCGGCGAGACCATCACCTGGGATGACCTCGTCGGCGAGGTCGGAGGCGACACCGTCTTCCTGCCCGCCATCGATTCCGCCGAGGTGGCCGAACCGGCCTTGAAGACCATCGCCGAGGCGGGGCTCGAGGAATCGACGATCGTGCGCACCGATGACGCCGAGGTGGCCCGTGCCGCCGCCGATGCCGGTGTCGATGCGATGTTCACCGGAGACTACTCCGGAAGCTCACCCGAGGACCTCGGGCCGGCCGGCTACACCGCAGTGGCGGTGAAAGCAGACGCGGCGGCGGACTGGACCGAATCGGACCTCGCCGTATGGGTGACCGGAGTCAAGGACAAGAAGGAACTCGAGACTCTCGCCGATGCCGGTGCCGTCGGCGCCCTGAGCACGAACCCGTACAAGGTTCTGCCCTCCGAAGTGAAGTCCGACTGAACGTGGAGCTGGGGCGGACAGCCGCCTCGGCGCATTGCCGTTGACAACCCCGACGATGACACCCTGACGAAGAAGGAGACGCCATGACACAGCCCATCGGAAACCCCTCACACATCGGCAACCTGGACGCGAGCCAGCTCGGACCGCAGCCGACCTACCTGCCTGAGGATCACCCGGATGTGGACGCGAAGAAGCGCATCGACGCCGGTGAGGAACCCATCGACGTCGCCGCAGCGCTGCCGGCCTCCTCCCTGGCCTGGGCCGAACTCGCCGATGAAGCCCACCAGGAGGGTCGCCTCGTCGACGCCTATGCCTACGCCCGCGTCGGTTACCACCGCGGACTCGACGCCCTGCGCGCCGCCGGATGGCGCGGCGCCGGCCCGATCCCGTACTCGCACGAAGTCAACCGCGGATTCCTCCGCGCCCTCTACGCGCTCGGCCGTGCCGCCGGTGCGATCGGCGAAGGCGAAGAAGCCGCGCGCATTGAGGAATTCCTCCGCTCGTCTGACCCGAGCGCCGCCGAAGCCATCGGCAAGGGGGAGTAGGCCCGCCCGACCCCGTCGGACACATCGGTCTCCGTGGCGCGTGAGCAAACGCACCACGGAGACCGATTGTGCTTGTCGGTGGGGCGGCGTAGAACTATATGAATGGGTAATACTTCCGAGACGGTCATGACAGCTGAGCAGCGCAAGATCCTTGCAGTGATGCTCGTCCCGATGTTCATGTCGCTGCTGAGCGTCTCGATCGTCAACGTCATCCTGCCCGATATGCAGCGCTCGATCGGCGCCTCGAACTCGGCGATCCAATGGGTGCTCTCCGGCTACACGCTGGCCTTCGGGGTGTTCCTCGTCGCGGCGGGCCGTGCCGGTGACCTCTTCGGCCGGGGCAGGCTCTTCGTCCTCGGCGTCAGCGTCTTCGCGCTCGGATCCCTCATCGCCGGGCTCTCGCCCGACCCGCTGATCCTCAACATCGCCCGCGTCGTCATGGGCGTGGGCTCCGGGCTGCTCAGCCCGCAGGGTGTGGGGATGCTCCAGCAGTACTTCCACGGCAAGGTGCGCGGTCGCGCCTTCGGGATGTTCGGCACGATCGTCGGCGTCTCCGTGGGCATCGGACCCGTCCTCGGCGGTGGGCTCATCGCTGTGCTCGGCGAGGAGTGGGGTTGGCGTTCGGCGTTCCTCATCAACGTCCCGATCGCTCTGGCCGCGATCATCCTCGGCCGCTTCTGGCTGCCGAAGAGTGCGTGGGTCGGGTCCGGCACCGAGGCCGAACCGCACACCCGCAAGCGCGCGGACTTCGACCCGGTCGGCCTCGTGCTGCTTGCCGTCGGCACTCTGCTCATCATGCTCCCCTTCCTCGAGCGCAGCGCAGGAGCCTGGATCTACGCTCTCGTGCCCGTCGGTGCGCTCATCGTCGTCTTCTGGGTGCGCTGGGAGAACCGGTATGCCCGCCGAGGCGGATCACCGATGGTCGACATGCAGCTGTTCCGGACACGCAGCTTCGCCTATGGGGCCTCGCTGACGTCCATGTATTTCGTCGGTATGCCCGGCATCTGGGTCATCGTGGCGCTCTACCTGCAGAACGGTCTCGGGTTCCCCGCCCTCCATGCCGGCCTCATCGGTCTGCCTTCGGCGCTGCTCTCGGCCATCGCCGCACAGGCCGCCGGCCGTGTCGTGCTCACCTTCGGACGGAAGATGGTCGTGCTCGGGGTCGGAATCGGTCTCACCGGGGTCGTCGCCTCGGCGCTCCTCGTGCTGGCCCACGAGTCCTGGGGAGTCAGCATCTGGTGGCTGCTGCTCACGCTCGGGATCACCGGCCTCGGGCAGGGCATGGCGATCAGCCCGAATCAGACGCTCACGCTCGCCGAGGTCCCCGTCGACTACGCGGGCAGCTCCGGCGGCGTGATGCAGACCGGGCAGCGGGTGGGTACGGCCATCGGCATCGCGATCGTCACCGCCGTGTTCTTCGTCGTCCAGCCGCTGGCCGGGTACGGCGCGGCCATCGTCGCCGGTTTCGGGTTCATCGCCCTGGTCATCGTCTTCGCCGGAGTCATCGGCATCATCGACCTGGCCCGCGGGCGGAAGAAGGACCGGCGGGAGAACGAGCCCGTGCGAGCGTAAGGCGACAGGACGGCGTCGTCACCGGAAGTAGCGACGGATCGTCCTGTTCCACGGGTTGGCCGGCAGCTCGGGGTTGAGCAGCGAGGCACCGACGCAGTACTTGCTCACCTTGTGTTCGCGGATGCCTGCCTGCTGGAGCAGATCGTCCCAGATGCTCACTCCGCCGGCGCTCTTCGTCTCGACGAGCACATCGCGCGGCCCGCCATGGGACCGTCTGCCGTTGCGGGCCTCGATATCGAGATCGCAGGTCAGCCGCTGGTGATCGTGAGTGAGTGTCACCCGATCGTAGACGGTCTCGAGCACCGGAGTGAGATCCGCGGCGGTGTACCGCGGTCGAGCCGAGGCCCCGGTCCTCGTGTCGAGGACGGAATCGACGAAGTTCTGTCCGCTTCCGGTCAGCTCCAGGGGCCGATCGAACGGGTGGGCGATGCGCTGCTTGACCGTCTGCCCCCGGTATCCCTTCGACTTCACTTCGAGATGGCTGGTACCGGAGTCGACATACGTGCGGGTGCGGACCTTGAACCGTTGGCGCCGGCCCTGCACATGATCGCGGAAGAACCGGAATTCGGGAGTATCGAAGTACACGGTCCGGTACTCGAAACGATGCTTCCCAGCGATCTCGAGGACCTTGAAGTCATCCTCGGTGGCGGTGAGCAGCTGCAGGAACAGCTCCCGCGGCACGAAGTACTTCCGGTCCACACGCGTCATCAGCCGAGCCTGAGCGTTGAGCTCGTCGAGGCTGATCGGCTCCATGCCCGCCAACTGGGCGTCGATGGCCGCTAGATCCGCGGGCACCGCGCCGGTCTGGATCCCGGTGTCGACCCCGGCGTTGATCCCGGTCTCGAGCACGGTGTCGGTCGGTGTCTCGGGCGTGACCCCGATTCCGGTCTCGTGTTCGGATTCGGTCAATGTGCGCATCTCAGCGCACCTCGGACGTGGTCGAATCCGGCATCCATGCCACGGCTCCGGTTCGCTGGGAATCGGCGGCCGCCTCGGCGCGGGTGGTCGTGGCGGACTTGCGGGCAGGCTTGGCGGTGTAGCGGACATCGACGAGCGTGGTGTCGCGGACCATATCGATGTCGAGGACTTCGACGCGCACGGTCTCGGCGGCGAAGACGTCCTTGAGATAGGCGATGAGCTCGTTGCGGTCGGTGATCGCACGGTCGACGGTGAAGGTGTGACGGTGCGTCGACGACGCGACCAGCGGGCTGTCGAGGATCGCGATGGCGAGGATGACCAGCAGCGACAGCAGCGGGGTCAGCCACATCGGCTCCGGGTGCAGACCGGCGAGCAGACCGAGGGCCAGAGCGGTGAAGTAGTAGGCGATCTCCTGCTGCGTGATCTGATCCGAGCGCAGACGGATGATCGAGAGGATGCCGAACAGGCCCATGCCCAGACCGACGCCGACCTCGACCGAACCCAGCGCCGAGGTGACCGCGACGACGCCGATGTTGAGCGCAACATAGGACAGCAGCAGATCGCGACGGCGATGCCGGCGGAAGTACAGAACGTAGGCGAGCACGAAGATCGCGATGAGATCGGTGGCCAGAGCAATGGCGAATGACATGTTTCCTCCTTGATGTGTTCATTCACCACATTGCTAGCCGAGATTAAGATGATGATGAGGAGAAGATGAGAGTCTTCACATCTTCGGCACACGCAGCCGGTAACCGACCCCGCGGACGGTCTCGATCGCGTCCCGGCCCAGCTTCTCCCGCAGGTAGCGGACATAGACATCGACGACATTCGAACCGGGATCGAAGTCGAGCCCCCACACACGGCTGAGCAGCTGGGCGCGACTGAGCACTTGATCCGGATGCTTGAGGAAGACCTCGAGGAGCGTGAACTCCCGCGAACTCAACTCGATCGCCTGATCCCCGACCAGGGCCCGGCGGGTGCGGATGTCCACGGCGACGTCCCCGGCGCGCAGCACCGTGGCCTCCTGCGCCTCGGCCGGTCGCAGCCGGAGCCGCACCCGGGCCAGGAGCTCATCGAAGGCGAAGGGTTTGCGCATATAGTCATCGGCCCCGCCCGACAGCCCGGCCACGGTGTCCTCGATGGACTCGCGGGCGGTGAGGATGATGACGGGCAGGTCATGACGTTCGGCGCGGATCATCCGCAGCACGCTGAAACCGTCGAGGCCGGGCAGCCCCAGGTCGAGGATGACGAGGTCGAAACCGCCGCTGCGGACGAACTCGACGGCCATATGCCCGTCATCGGCGACCTCGGTGGCGAAGCCTTCGGCGGCGAGCCCCTTGGCGACGAACGAAGAGATGCGGTCCTCGTCCTCGACGATGAGAATGCGTGTCAACGGCTGTCTCCTTCTGTGCGGTGCCACGGCAGGGTGAGAGTGAACAGGGCGCCTTGGCCGGCAGCGGACCTCACGCTCACATTACCGTCATGGGCGCGGGCGATGCGGTCGACGATCGTCAGACCCAGCCCCGTGCCCTTGCGACCGCCACGGCTCGTCGACGCCGTGGCGAAGCGATCGAAGATGCGCTGCTGATCCGAGGCGGCGATGCCGGCCCCGGTGTCACGGACCCACAGGTGCACACTGTGCTCGTCGAGGCGGCCTCCGAAGGCGATGGTGTCCTCGGGCGTCGTGTGGTCGACGGCGTTCGCGGCCAATTGGAGCAGCGCCTGCGTGAGGCGCTCATCGTCGACGAGGCCGAAGCCCTCGGGTGCTGCGTCGATGATCCAGTTGCGCGGGGCCAAGGCACTGGCCTTCGAGAAGCTGCTGATGACGAGGTCCATGAGGTCGGTATTCGTGCGGTCGAGGAAGTCCGGCCGTTCGCTGCGGGCAAGCATGACGAGATCGTCGACGAGGCGGGACATCCGCTGGAGCTCGTCGTCGACGAGCTCCAAGGTGTTCTGCCGGTCCACGGGATCATCGCCCATGACCTGAAGATGGCCGCGCACGACCGTGATCGGGGTCCGCAGCTCGTGGCCGGCATCGTCGAGCAGCTGGCGTTGGCCCTCGAAAGCCGCCTCGAGCCGGTCGAGCATTCGGTTGAAGGTGAGACTGAGCTGGGCGACGTCGTCATTGCCGGTGACCTCGATGCGGCGGTCGAGTTCGTCCTCACCGATGCCCGCGGCGGTCTCCCGCAGACGCCTGATGGGTTCGAGGACCCGCCCGGCGACGACCCAGCCGAGGAGTCCGGCGGCGATGAGCGCGACCACGGCCACCCAGATCATCGTCCAGATCGTCGTCCACGCCTCGTCGAGGTCGTCGGCGAGAAACTCGATGACGACGAGCTGAGCATGCTGCGGCTGCCCTTCGATCTCGACGGGGACGACCGCATAGGCGACGGGCCCGGCCGCGGTCTTCAGTTCCCCGGATGTCGGGGTCTTCGCCTTCGCCGCGGCGGCGACGAACTGGGCATCCTGATCGAGGCGCAGTGGTGGGGTGTCGGCGCTGCGTTGGTCCTCTTTGCCGTCGATGATGGAGAAGAAGGTCTCCGTGTGCTCGGGCAGGTTGTTCTGCAGATGACTCGTCATGAGCGCCCGCACCGAGGCATAGGGGTGGCCGTCGGTCGGGTCGGGTTTGGACGCGAACTCACGGAACTTCGCGACCTCGTGTTCGAGTTCGGCATCGGCATGGGCGCGGACCCCCGCGAGCTCGGCCCGAGCCGTGGTCACGACGATGATGGAGACCGCGACGGTGAGCACGAGCATGATCCAGGCCAGAATCCGGGTGCGGGCGGTGATTCCCTCACGCCGATCAGTCGTCGTCATCGTCGTCATCATCATCATCGTCGTCGGCGTCGTCCGCATCGTCGGCATCGTCATCATCGAGGTCGTCGTCATCGTCGTCGAGCTCATCGTCGTCATCGTCGAGGTCGTCATCGTCGCCGGCCGAACGCGGTGGGGCGGGGGTGATGCGGTCGGCGCCTCCGGGACGATCGGAGGACGGCGAACTCGGTCCGGTGGAGGGCTCGGTCGATGGTTCGAGAGTCGGTTCGGTCGACGGGTCGTCGGAGCCGGAACCCGGCGCCGAGGTGTCGGAGGGGACGATGACCGGCGGGCCGAGCTCGGTGCCGTCGTCATCGATCGACTGTTCGAGAGCGAACCATGCGAGCGCGGCGAGCACCACCGTGCCGATGACCATCAACCAACCGAATCGCCCCATGCAACCAGTATGGTCGAACCGGCGCCCGGTGTGCCGGGTGAAGCGATGAGAATGCTCTCATCCGATGCTCGGAGGCGGCGAGTGAGCCGGGGAGCAGCAGGTGCGCCGGGCATCGCCGTGCTCGGACGGTGTCAGAACAGTCCGCCGACCCACAGGCCGAATCCGGCCGCGGCGGTGGCGAGGACGAGCGTGCCGAGCCCGCTGAGCAGGCTCGAGCCCCATCTGCGTTCCTCGATGAGGCTGATGGTCTCGAAACTGGCGGTCGAGAACGTCGTATACCCGCCAAGGAATCCGGTTCCGAGCACGAGATGCCAGCCCTCCGGCAGCAGGTTCGCCCCGGCCAGGCCGGTGAGGCCCCCGAGGACGAGCGAGCCGGAGACGTTGATGAGCAGCGTGCTCCACGGCGTCGACCGTGGGCTCCACGCCTTGTAGGCGCCGTCGAAGAGCATGCGCACCGCGGCGCCGAGACCCCCGGCCACGGCGATGACGATGAAGAGCGGCGCGCTCACCGGACTCCCCTGTTCGCTCGCGTTGACGCGACCGCGATCCCGGCCCAGGTGGCGAGCCCGCCGATGACGACGGTGCCCAGACCGTAGGCCAGCCCCGCCCCGATCCGACCATCGCCGAGGAGGCTCGCCGTATCAGTGGCCAGCGCACTGTAGGTCGTGAACCCGCCCATGAAGCCCGTGCCGACCAGGATCCGGACCTTCTGCCGCAGTCCCGCATCGGGGCCGAGCCGGGACAGACCGGACAGGAGGAGGCCGAGGCAGAACGCGCCGAGGAGGTTGATCCCGAGGATCGCCACCGGAATCCCCGCCCGGTCGGCCACGACGAGGCCGATCGCTTCCCGGGCGGCCGTGCCGAGGCTGCCGCCGATGACGGCCAGCCCCAGAGAGGGCAGACGCAGATGGAGGGGGCGGATTTCGGTCATGGATACTCCTACCTTTCGGGCATGCTGACGCCGGTCGAGGTAGGGACTGTTGTCGGCAGCCCGATATCCGAGATGCGGAATCAGGAACCCGAGGTTGGGTACGGCGAGCCCCACCGCCGTGACGCGTGGGCGTCGCCCCCATTCTGCCATAGGCCGCCGGTGGCTCTCGGGACCGTGGGGCTGCGCCGAGGCGCTCGGGCAGGGGCATCAGTCCTGGGTATGATGCGGGCACCTCGGGGCTCGCACTAGCATGAGCCCCATGAGCAACCGAGAGTCGAGGGCACCCGCCCGCGAGAGTGAACTGCGGCAGGGAGACCCCGATCGGTTCGACCGCGTGCGCGGCTACCTCGCCGCACGTCCATGGATCGCCGACTCCCTGCTCTGGGCACTTCCGCTCGCATCCTTGGCGGTCATCTCCGCCGTCGGCACGGCCAAGCCGAACACCCTGACATCCATGCCGGTGCCCGTCCACGCCGCGATCGCCCTGCTCCAGACCGCGCCGCTGGCCCTGCGTCGGACGACACCGCTGCTGAGCACGATGGTCATTGCATTCGGCTGCCTGCTCAGCGTGCTCACGATGATCGGACCGAACTTCGGCATCGTCGCCGTTCCGCTCACCGTCTACTCGACGACCGCCTGGGGCACCCGCACCCACGGTCGGATCGCGCTCTGCCTCGGCCTGGTCGGGGCGCTGCTGTTCGGCGGATGGTTCTATCTCGTCTCCCTGCAGGCGACGATCGGACCGGACTCGCACCCCTTGGAGCTCGGGGAGTATCTGCTCATCGCCACGATCGTGGCCCTCTGCGCCGCGATCGTCCTCATCGCCTGGCTCCTCGGTGATGTCGGCTACCGCCGCCGTCGGGAGGTCGAAGGCATCTGGGAGCGCAATCGCCTGCTCGAACGGGAACGCGAATCCGAGACCCGGCTCGCCGCCGATGCCGAGCGGATGCGGATCGCCCGCGAGATGCACGACGTCATCGCCCATTCGCTCTCGGTCATCATCGCCCAGGCCGACGGCGGACGCTACGCGGCGAAGGCCGACCCGAACGCGGCCGTCGAGGTCCTCGAGACGATCGCCCACACCGGACGCGATGCTCTCGCACAGACCCGCTCGCTCCTCGGCTTCCTCCGCTCCGACGATGACGACGCCCGCTCGGCGGCACCGCTGCCGGGAATTGCGGACATCAGGACGCTCATCGCCGATGTGCGATCGGCCGGACTGCCGATTTCGATCACGGGTGTCGACAGTTTCGACGAGGAGCTGCTGCCCGATGGTGCCGCGCTCGCGGTCTATCGCATCGTCCAGGAGGCCCTGACGAATGTGCTCAAGCACGCCGGCAGCGGTGTCCGGGCACATGTGTCGCTGCAGGTCGACGGTGGCGAACTCGTCACCCGCATCAGCGATGACGGTGCCGGTGGTCCCTCCCATGCGAATGCGCACGGCGGCACTTCCGACCAGGGCGGGGGCATCCGCGCCCGCGGGCACGGCATCGTCGGCATGAAGGAGCGTGCCGCCCTCTATGGAGGGACCCTGACGGCACGGGCGATCCGGTCGAGGGGAGTCACCGATGGCAAGATCCCCGACAGCGCCTTCGGCACCGCGACCGGTTTCCTCGTCGAAGCGCGCTTCCCGCTGAGCCGCCGTGCGGGCGCCGTCGGCGCTGGCCTGGAGACCGGCACCGACGGTGCGGAACCGAGCAACCGGACTTCCGAGGCGAGCGATCGCGCCCCGGCGCTGAACGACCGCACCTCGGAGACGAACGACCGCGTCTCAGAGGCGAACGACCGCGTCTCAGAGGCGAACTCCGCTGAGGGGAACAGCCGGTGACCGCCGGCAGAGGTCAGGACACCGAATCCGTCCAAGGATGTCGAGACGCCCGGAACTCCCGAGACGTCCGTGATTCCCACGACGCCCGGGACCCCCACCACCCTGATCTGCTGCGAGTCGTCCTCGTCGACGACCAGGCCCTCGTGCGGGCCGGCTTCGCCATGGTCATCGACTCCCAAACGGATATGAGCGTGGCCGGGCAAGCCGGTGACGGCATCGCCGGACTCGACACGGTCCGCCAAGTACAGCCCGATGTCGTGCTCATGGACGTGAGGATGCCCCGCCTCGACGGCATCGACGCCACCGAGCAGATCCTGGCCCTCGCCGACGAAGGCCACATCCGCACCCCGAAGATCATCGTCCTCACCACCTTCGACGACGATGAGTACGCCCTGCGCGCCCTGCGGGCGGGAGCCTCAGGGTTCCTCCTCAAGGACACCCTCCCCGAGGTGCTCCTCGACTCGATCCGCACCGTCGTCGACGGGGGAGCGGTCATCGCCCCCACCACCACGCGACGCCTGCTCGACAGCGAAATCCTGCCCCACCTCGGCGCGGGGCAGGACGCTTCGCCCACGGCCACCTCGGCGGACTCATCACAGTCCCCGACGGCGGCACAGAATCTTCCTGCACAGAACCTGCCCGCACAGAACCTGCCCGCGCAGAACCTGCTCGATGCGGACGAGGTCCGGCGCCTCGAATCGCTGACACCGCGGGAGCGGGAGGTGCTCACCCTCATCGCCAAGGGGCTGAGCAACACCGAGATCGGCGAGCGGCTCTTCCTCGCCCAGCCGACGGTCAAGACCCACGTCGGTCGCATCCTCATGAAACTCGAGGTCCGCGACCGAGTGCAGGCCGTCGTCCTCGCCTACGAGGCCGGCCTCGTCGCGCCGGGAAGCTGAACACCGACTCCGGCACTCATCCCCAGGTATGACCCGGCCCCGCCGAGTCGGCCACCACCTCGGCGAAGACCATCCTCCGGTCCGATGTGCCCAGGTGGGGCGGGCGACGAAGCTGGAGTCATGAATTCCTCACCGACACACACAGACCCCCGACCGGCCCAGACCCCCTACCCGGCACCGAGGCTGGCCATCCAGGCCATCTCCCTGATGAAGACCTACGGTGAGGGGGACGCGAGCGTCCGCCCCCTCGACGACCTGAGCATCGACATCGAGGCCGGGCGCTTCACCGCGATCATGGGACCCTCCGGTTCCGGAAAATCGACGTTGCTGAATATGCTCGCCGGCCTCGACACTCCCGATTCGGGCGAAGTGATCATCGGCGAGACCCCGATCTCGAAGCTGAGCGACCGGAAGCTCACGGCGATCCGCCGCGACCGCATCGGCTTCGTCTTCCAGTCCTTCAACCTCGTGCCGTCGATGAACGCCGAAGAGAACATCCTGCTGCCCTCCCAGCTGTCCGGGAAGAAGCCGGACCGGCAGGTCTTCCGCCGCATGGTCGACCTCCTCGGGCTCGGCGAACGCCTCAAACACCGTCCCCACGAGCTCTCCGGCGGACAGCAGCAGCGCGTCGCCGTCGCCCGCGCACTCGTGTCCCAACCGGACGTCATCGTCGCCGATGAGCCGACGGGCAACCTCGACTCGAACGCGGGCGAAGAGGTGCTGAGCATCCTCCGCTCCTCCGTCGACGAACTGGGGCAGACCGTCGTCATGGTCACCCACGACCCCCGCGCGGCCGCCCGCGCCGACCGTGTCGTCCTCCTCGCCGACGGTCGCCTCGCCGGGGAACTGTCCCAGCCCGACCCCGAATCGGTGGCCACCGCGCTGATGAACGTCACCGCGGCCGCCGACGCGACGACCTTCGGGGGTGCCCGATGATCCGCATCGCATGGTCGAACCTCCGCAGCTCCTCGGGCCGACTCTTCGCCGCGATGATCGCCATCGCCGTGTCCGTGGCCTTCATCGTCGCCGCCCTCCTGTTCTCGCAGGCGTTCGGCGACACGCTCCGCAACCAAGTCCGCGCCGAATGGTCCGGCGCCGACGTCGCCGTCACCGAAACCGAGGCCTCGGACCCCGCAGACGTCGCCGACGGCTCCGCCTCGCTCGACGAATCGCTGACGAAGACCGTCTCCGCGGTCGACGGCGCCTCCAACGCCCAACTCACGCAGACCGGCTACGTCTCCGTGTCCTCCGACAGCGCCGAGGTCACGGGTCGGGTGACGAACCTCCCGCAGGGTCAGGACGAGGTCCTCAAAGGGTCGGAGCCCAGCGCCGATGACGAACTCATGCTGGGCGAGGCCGATGCGAAGACTCTCGGAGTCTCGGTCGGCGATGAACTCAGCCTCAGCGACTTCGACGGTTCCGGCCGCGGCGGTGACGAGGGACCGAGCTTCACCGTCACAGGCATCGCCGCGGGATCCTCCACCTCCGCGGGGCTGACGCTCTATCTCACCGACGCCGGGCTGGCGGCCGCACCGGCCGAGCTCGCCCCCGACGCCATCCGCGTCGTCGCCGACAGCGGAACCGACCGCGAACAGCTCGCCGAGGCGGTCACCGCCGCCGTCGACCGCTCCGGAGCCGGCGACGCGGTCGAGGTCAAGACCGTCGATCAGGTCGTCGAGGAGCAGCTCGAATCCATGTCCGATTCCTCCGACATGCTCTCGACCGTCGGTATCGCCTTCGGCCTCCTTGCCGCCGGCGTGGCCGCCCTCGTCATCTCGAACACCTTCAATGTGCTCGTCGCCTCCCGAACACGGGTGCTCGCCCTCTTCCGCGCCGTCGGCGCCTCACGGTCCCATGTGCGCGGGGCCGCGGTGCTCGAGAGCCTCACGCTCGGCATCGTCGGGTCGGCGTTCGGCATCGGACTCGGTCTGCTCCTCGGCTGGGGGCTGGCCGCGGCCGCGCGGGCGTTCTGGATGCCCGAGTTCGCACAGATGTCCTTTTCGCCGGCGGCGCTCATCACCGGGCCGGCGGTCGGCATCCTCGTCACGGTGGCCGCCGGACTCATCCCGGCGCTGCGCTCCTCGAGGGTCTCTCCCATCGAGGCGCTGCGTCCCGTCGACGTCCCGGCCGCGGCTCCCCGCTTCCGTTGGGTGCGGGCGACGATCGCCCTCGTGCTCGGTGCGGTCGGGGTCGCCGTCTGCCTGCTCGGTGCCTCCGGTCAGTCCGTGGTCCTCGGCATCCTCGGCTGCTTCGGACTCTTCGTGGCCCTGCTCATCGGCGCTCGCGCCTTCGTGCCGCCGCTGGTGGCAGCCCTGGCCCGGGTGGTCGCCGTGGTGGCCCGGCGCTCGCCGACGGTGAAGCTGGCAGGACGTTCGGCCAGCTCGGCGGGTGGTCGCACCGCCTCGACGACGGGGGCGCTGCTCATCGGCATCACCCTGGTCACGGCCGTGGTCGTCGGTTCGGCGAGCCTGCAGCGCACGCTCGAGCTCGCCACCGCCGAGGACACGCCCGTCGACCTCGTCGTCTCCGGGTCCGCGGACACGGTGACGTCGTCCCTCGACGACGCCTCGATCGTTGAGGACCGTGTCGAGGTTCCCGCACCGGCCGCCTCGGTGAGCATCGACGGGCTGGGCGGTTCGGGCGATCTGGCCGTGGCCAGCGCCGAGGATGCCGCAGACTCCCCGGTCATGCGCAGCGACGGCTACGACGTCGACGAGGGAACCGTGCTCATCGACCCCTCGAGCATCGGCCTCGACGAGGGGACTGAGGACATCGACGGCAAGACGGTGACCGTCGACGTCGGCGGGGACACGGTCTCACTCAAGGCCGTCGGCTCCTACAACGTTCCCCTCGGAACAGCACTGGTCAGTGGGGCCGACGAGGCGCGGATCGTCAAGGCCGCCGGTGGCGACGCCGAATCACAGACCTGGGTGAAGATCGCCGATGATGCCTCCGGCTCACAGATCGAGGCGCTGACCTCGGAACTCGAGAGCGCTGGGGCGCAGGCCGATGCCGATCCCGCCCAGACCCGGGCGGAGTTCGCTTCGATGTTCCAGGTGGCGCTGACGGTGGTGCTCGGACTGCTGGCCGCCGCGGTGATCATCGCGGTGATCGGTGTGAGCAACACACTGACCCTTTCGGTGATCGACCGGAGGAGGGAAGGTGCCCTGCTGCGGGCGCTCGGCTTCACGCGTCGGTCGATGTCGCGGATGATCACGATCGAGTCCCTGCTGATGACGGTCATCGCCCTGGTCTTCGGCGGAGCGGTGGGCACGTTCTTCGGCTGGGTGGGAACGGCCTCGATCACCCCGGAATCGAGCTCCCCGGTGCTCAACGTTCCGGGCGGGCAGCTCGGTCTCATTGCCGCCGCCGCGATCCTCGCCGCCGTGCTGGCCTCCGCGATTCCGGCCCGCGCCATGTCGCGGATCGTCCCGGCCAAGGGCATGAGCATGGAGTGAGCGCCGGATGCACTGCGCGCCGCGGCCCCATCGAAGTCGGGGTCGCGGCGCGCAGTGTGTGGGAGCTGTCTCAGTCCTCCCAGTCGGTGCAGGTCATGGTTCCGTCGAGCACTGCCGTGCCGAGCTCGGTTCCGTCGAATGTCACGCTCTCGTCGCCGAAGTCGACGCCCTTGGGATGATTCGCCTTGAAGGGCCGTCCCTGACCGACCTTGACCATGACGAAATCGGTGCCTTCGGCCTTGACCAGAGGCAGCTCATTGTTCGTCTTGCCGATGATGTGTCGGAGACTGCCCGGCTTCCCGGAGCAGTAGACATCGGTGGGGTCGATCGTGATCGTCTTCTCCCCGGTGTCGAGCTTCAGGTGCGATTCCTCGGAATCGTCGGCGGAGCCGGAGTCCTCGTCCGTGCCGGAGTCCTCGTCCGAGCCCTGCCGGCTGGGAGTCTCTTCGGCCGCTTCCGGGCTCTGGGACTGTGCGTCGTCGGTCGGAGCCTGCTCGGAGTCGTCCGAGGTGGAACCGGAGCATCCGCTGAGAGCGAGAAGACCGGCAAGGGCAACAGTGGTGATCGGTCTGATACGCATATCTCCATTATCGTCGACTGCCGAGGCCGCGAACCCCGGAATCGGGCACGCTCAACGTGTGATTGTGCACATGTCGGGCCGGCCGCCTCGGCGAGGGGTGGTGGGAGGTCAGCGTTCGGAACGGTACCGATCGACGGCGCGGCGGAGACGGTCGAGGCCGTCATCGATGCGGTCGGGCGTCGCCGAGGCGAAGCACAGGCGCAGCGCGTTCGAGAAGTTCCCGGCAGGGGAGAACGCGGGCCCGGGAATGTAGGCGACGCCTTCTTCGAGAGCGGTGGGCATGAGCTCTTCGGTGTTGATCGTCTCGTCGTCGAAGGTCACCCAGAGGAAGAATCCGCCGTCGGGATCGGTGGCTCGGATCTCGCCGGGGAAGAGTCGCTGAAGTCCTTCGGACATGGCGACCTTGCGCTCGCGATAGGCCTGACGCAGGACCTCGACGTGGGAGTCCGCGCCGCCTTCGGCCAGCCAGCGGGCGATGAGGTGCTGGTTGGGCACGGCCGCGCAGGAATCCATCGTCTGCTTCGCGTTGACGGCGAGTTCGCGGATCTCGGGGTCGACGTCGATCCAGCCCACGCGCAGTCCGGGGGCGACGAATTTCGAGAAGGTGCGGACGCCGAAGATGAGGGGATCGTTCGGGCTGAGGTCGCTGAGCGCCGGCAGGGATTCGCCGGAGAAGCGGAGCATGCCGTACGGGTTGTCCTCGATGATGACCGAACGGTGACGGTGGGCGAAGGCGAGCAGCTGTTCGCGGCGGGGCAGGGACATCGTCACACCGGCAGGGTTCTGGAACGTCGGGACGGTGTAGATGACCTTCGGAGCGCGCCCGGTTCGTGCGGTGTGCTCTTCGAGGGCGTCGACCTGCATGCCGTCTTCGTCGACGGGGATCTCGAGGATCTCCGCCTCGTAGCTCATGGCTGTGGCCGAACCGTTCGTGTAGGTGGGGGATTCGCAGGCGACGAGGTCGCCGGGGCTGACGAAGAGTTTGAACCCGAGGTCGAGGCCCTGCATCCCGCCCGAGGTGATGAGCAGACGGTCGCGGTTGCCCTGCTGTTCGGGTGGGATCTGTCCGCTGGAGGCGAGGTAGTCGTGAAGCGCCTCGATGAGGATCGGTTCGCCCTTCGTCTCCCCGTAGGTGAAGTTCTCCGGAGAGAAGACCTCGCCGGCGATGCGTGCGAAGTCCTTCGCCGGCAGCATGTCCGGTGCGGGTGCCCCCATCCCGAATTTGACGATGTCGTGGTCGTACGCGGCCAGCAGAGTGGTGGAGGCATCGATGACGGACCCGATGAGCTTGTCGTGTCGGCTGGCGTACGGCAGCGAGAGATTCTGCGACGAAGGCGAAGGGTTCTGCGATGAACTCGTGGCCGGGTGCATTGAGGTGGTGGACATGAGCGACCTCCTTAGAGCGGTGATGCCCTGAAGTCGACTGCTCCGGCGACGTTCAGAAGGCTCCTGCCCGAACGACGTGATACGTGGGTGACTTCAGCATAGGCCCGGGTGACGTGGCGAACAAGGACGACATCAGTTGTGTCTGCGCGGTCGGCGGCGTCACGATCGCCGAGTGAGTGAGTGGGGGAGTGTGCCAGGACGGGGCGCCAGGGGTGGAGCCGCCTCGGTGATCGGATGCTCCCGCTGGTGGTTGTGTCGGTGTGACCCAGTAGACTTAGCGCGTAATGACATCCCCTTTCACTTCGAGGTGAAGTACTCTCATGCCAGCAATCGTTGTCGTCGGCGCTCAGTGGGGCGACGAAGGTAAAGGTAAGACCACCGATATCCTCGGCACCAGCGTCGACTACGTGGTCAAGCCCAATGGTGGGAACAATGCCGGCCACACGGTTGTCGTCGGCGGCGAGAAGTACGAACTCAAGCTGCTGCCCGCAGGAATCCTCTCACCGAACGTCACCCCGGTCATCGGCAACGGCGTCGTCGTCAACCTCGAAGCACTCTTCGAAGAGATCGATGCCCTCGAATCCCGCGGTGCGGACACCTCGAAGCTGCGGGTTTCGGCCAACGCCCACCTCGTGGCTCCGTACCACCAGACGATGGACAAGGTGACCGAACGGTTCCTCGGCAAACGCGCCATCGGCACCACCGGGCGCGGCATCGGACCCGCCTACATGGACAAGATCGGGCGTCTGGGCATCCGTGTCCAGGACATCTTCGACGAGTCCATCCTGCGGCAGAAGATCGAGGGATCGCTGCGGCAGAAGAACGAACTGCTCGTCAAGGTCTACAACCGCCGGGCCGTCTCCGTCGAGGAGATCGTCGAGTACTTCGAACCCTTCATCGAACGGCTGCGCCCCTACGTCGCCGAGACCGAGCTCATGCTCAACGAGGCGCTCGACCGTGGCGAGGTCGTCGTCATGGAAGGCGGCCAGGCGACGATGCTCGACGTCGACCACGGCACCTACCCGTTCGTCACCTCGTCGAACCCGACCGCCGGCGGCTCCTGTGTGGGCACCGGCATCGGACCGACCCGGATCAACCGGGTCGTCGGCATCGTCAAGGCCTACACCACGCGTGTGGGTGCCGGTCCGTTCCCGACCGAACTCTTCGACGAGATGGGCGAATACCTGCAGAAGGCCGGCGGCGAATTCGGTGTCAACACCGGTCGTCCGCGCCGCTGCGGCTGGTACGACGCGGTCATCGCCCGCTACGCTGCACGCACCAACGGCTTCACCGACTATGTGCTCACGAAGCTCGACGTGCTCACCGGCATCGACCGGATCCCCGTCTGCGTGGGCTACGAAGTCGACGGGCAGCGTTTCGACGAGATGCCGATGTCCCAGACCGATTTCCACCACGCGAAGCCGGTCTTCGAGTACTTCAACGGCTGGAGCGAGGACATCACCGCGGCTCGGACCTTCGACGACTTGCCGGCCAATGCGCAGAAGTACGTGCTCGCGCTCGAGGAGATCTCGGGCTGCCGGATGTCGGTCATCGGCGTCGGCCCCGACCGCGAACAGTCGATCGTGCGCCACGATCTGTTGGACTGAGGGGCAACGGCCCGGTGGGGCAGGAAGCGCGTCTCGGACTGAGGGCAGGGCGCGCGTCGCTGTCTGAAAACGTGAGCACCTGAGGCACGTGACGAGTGAAGGGCGGGGTCGACAGTCATGTCGGCCCCGCCCTTCACTGAACTCCACCTTCGGCGGACATAATTTCTTCACTCTCAGGAATCTCATCTCATGTTCGCAAGATTCGTTGAGAATCGATATGGGAAAGTGCTAGCGTCTGAAACCATGTTTTCGCCGTCGCATACATGGTTGAGCGCTCTCGCTGACCGTCGTTCTCCTCTCGGCGCAGCTCGTGGGCTCGCGGCAATCGCAAGCGTTCTGCTCGTCGCTTCGACCACCGCATGCATGCCCGAAATCGACCGCGGGGAAGGGTTTCCACCGCCTCGGGTCACCGCGATCGCGGCAGGTTCCCCTGGCGGCGGCCTCGACCTGACGACTCGCATCACCAAGGACGGACTCGAAGACGCGGGTGTCGAAAGCTTCGTCACCATTGAGAACATGGGCGGAGGCGGTGGCAACCCTGCACGAGCGGCAGTTCTGCAACGGGAGAATGACGGGACGACGGTGGTGGTCGAGTCCAACCGTGTGCTCCTGTCGAACATCACCGGTACGACCGACATGTCGATCGACGACTTCACGCCGATTGCGCAGCTGACCACAGACTACGAGGTCTGGATGGTGAAGTCGGGGTCCGAATACGACTCAGCCGAGCAAGTGCTCGAACAGATCAAAGACGACCCGGGCAGCGTCGACTTCGGCATCGGCACCGTGCCCAGCGATGATCAGCTCAATGTCCTCCGACCCGCCGACGAATACGGAGTCGACGACCTCAGCGCACTGAATCTCGTGGCATTCTCCGACGGCGGTGACCTCAACAATGAACTCCTCGGCGGGCGCATCGATGTCGCCTCGACAGGAATGTCGGAGGCTGTGGAGCTGGTCGAAAGCGGGGACGTGGAGATCATCGCGGTCTCGGCCCCGGAACCCATCGAAGACGGTCCCGGCACAGGCGCGGCGACCTGGCACGACCTCGATATGGATATCACCATCAACCACTGGCGAGGAGTGTTCGGCCCGGCAGATATGCCCGAGGAGGCCGTCGCCTGGTGGCAGAAGGCGCTGAAGAAGGGCGTCGCTTCGGACGAATTCGTCAAACAGTCTGATGCACTCGGCATCAATCCCGCTTATCTGCCCGGCGACGAATGGCTGGAGACGGTGATCATGCCCGAGGAAGAAGAATCGCGAGAAGTGCTGGAGAAGGTAGGACTGAGCAAATGAGTTCCGAAGCCCAGGCTGACGGTCCGGCAGCCGTCGAAGGCCCGGAGACCGCTGCTGAGATCGAGCCGGGCAGCACAGCTGCGTCGAAGACCATCGCTGCAGTCGTCTTCTTGGGGCTGGCACTCTTCTATCTCATCAACGCTCTCCTGTTGCCGAGTGTCGAAGGCGAAGACGGAATCGGCCCCAAGACGTTCCCTGTCGTCGTCGGCATCGTGCTCGTAGGCACCACAGCGCTCGGCCTGTTCTCATTGCTGCGAGGAAAGGGCGAAACCAGACCTGTGACCGGCATCGAGCTGGTTCGAGTGCTCACGTGCATCGTTCTCTTCGCACTGTTCACAGTATCGATCTTCCTCATCGGATTCGCCGAGGCGGCTGCGGTCTTCTCTGTGCTCACGACGACGCTCGTCTTCGGAGTTCGACTCAGACCGCTCAAAGCGGTCTGGGTGCTCGTCCTCGGACTCGTCATCGGAATGATCCTCTTCCTCGTCTTCGATGTCTGGCTGAACGTGCTGCTTCCAGTCGGCTGGCTCGAGTACCTCGTGTTCGGAGGGCTGAACCTATGAATACCCTGTCAGATCTGTTGAGCGCTCTGGGAACGATCACCACGTCACCGACGCTGCTGCTCGTCATCCTCCTCGGAGTCATCCTCGGTACGGTCGCGGGTCTGCTTCCCGGTGTCGGCCCCTCCACGGCGATCGCGCTGCTGCTTCCAGTGGCGATGACCGTGCCACCCGAGCTGTCGCTGCCACTCATGGTTTCCCTCTACCTCGGTGCCGAATACGGAGGGCGCATCTCTGCGATCCTCCTGAACATCCCCGGCGATCCGGGCGCGATCATGACCACCCTCGATGGTCACCCGATGGCGTTGAAGGGAAAAGCGGCAAGTGCGCTGTCGATTTCAGCACTGGCCTCGTTCCTCGGCAGCATCCTTGCATTCCTCGGACTCGCGTTCATCGCCGGTCCCATGTCGGAGATGGGGTTGGCCTTCGGACCGGCCGTCTACTTCGCGGTAGTCGTCATGGCTCTCGTCCTCAGTGCCACTCTTGTCGGCTCAGCGCCGATGCTCGGTCTCACCGCAGTCGTCATCGGGGTGGCCATCTCCACGGTGGGAATCGAGCTGCAGTCAGGGCTTCCGCGCTTCACCTTCGGCACGTTCACACTCCTCGAAGGCATCGATCCGATTGTGGCGATCATCGGCGTGTTCGGCATCGGTGAAATCCTCGCGAGCACGAACATGGGCATGAACTCGCAAGCGGTCAAAGGTCTGTCGGGGCGGTTCCTTCCTACCAAGGCCGAACTCAGACAGGGAACGCTGCCGGGCATCCGAGGGTCGATCATCGGTTTCATCGCCGGTGTTCTCCCCGGAGCGGGAACAACCATCGCGGCGTTCTTCTCCTATGGGCTCGAAAAGCGTCTCGCCCCTGCTTCGGCAGGAATGGGAAAGGGAGCTGTCAGGGGGCTGGTCGCACCAGAGGCGGCAAACAATGCTGCGGTTTCCGGATCAATGGTTCCGCTGCTGACCCTGGGAATTCCCGGTTCAGGTACGACCGCAGTGCTGCTGGCCTATCTCATGATGTACGGGCTCAACCCGGGGCCGGGTTTCTTCGATGCCAATCCGGAACTGGGCTGGACGATTGTCGGAGCGCTCTTCATCAGTGCGATCCTCGGCGTCGTCGTCAATATCAGTGCTTCGTCTCTGCTCGCAAAGATTTTGGCCATTCCGATGCCCTTCATGGCACCGACGATCCTCATGTTGGCTCTCATCTCCTGCTACAGCATCCACAACTCCGCGACAGACGTGTACATTGCTCTGGCGTTCGGCGTTCTCGGCTATGTCATGCGTCTCGTCGGCATGTCTCCGGCGCTGCTCGTGATCGGCTTGGTCCTCGGCGAGATGCTCGAGCGGAACCTGCAGCAGGCGCTCGGCCTCTCCGGCGGCAACTTCTGGACCATGATCTCTCAGCCGTTGGTGCTGCTGTTCCTCGCCATCGCCGTCCTCGCACTGCTGACGGCCCTGCCGTGGAAGAAGATGGTGGGCACGAAGACCAGTGCCGATCATCAGCCAGCGAACGAACGACGCTGATGATTCGGTGCACTGATCTTCTCAGAACCTCAGTCCAGGTGCTGGTGGGTGGCCACTGCCAGACGGTTCCAGACATTGATGGCTGAAACGGCCATGAGCAGTTCGACCATCTCCTGTTCGGAGAACACCGCCGAGGCGGCCGCCCACGTGTCATCGGAGACGCCGTCGGAGATGCGCGTGACCTCTTCGGTCAGGCGCAACGCGGCCTGCTCGCGGTCGGAGTAGACGGAGGCGGCTTCGTGCCATCCGGCAAGGACATCGACCTTGACCTGGTCGACCTGGGCCTTGCGGGCTTCGCCGGCATGCATGTTCAAGCAGTACGCGCAGCCGTTGAGCTGTGAAGCACGCAGTTTGATGAGCGAGAGCAGACCCTCGCCGAGACTGCCGCTGTGGATGTACTTCTCCATCGCCACCAGCGGCTGGTAGGCATTCTTGTCGACAGCTTGGATGTTGAGACGCTGAGTGTCCGACATGTTCGTCATCTTCTTCTCTTTTGTGTGTTTCTTCTTTGCCTCCGCGGAGGGAACTCCTCGGAGAGGTGTCAGGCTCTGCGACCACCGAAGCACAGCAGCTGAGTCTGCGCATCGGCATCGGCCGGCGGAGTGATCTTGGCGGCGAAGAATCCTGGGGCGCGAATTGCATCGTCATACGGACGCAGCGCGTCGAGGACTGCGTGGCAGGAGGACTCGTCGAGGTTCTCATCCTGGCCGGTCGCGTGCGCAAGGTCCCAGGTGTGGAACAGTGTGTCACCGCAGAGCAGGGTGTCGGACAGCTGAGCGAACGTCATCGCGCCCAGTGGTGACTCCACCTGGGTGTCTGCGATGTCAGGGTTGATGAGAGCCTGAACGGCAGCTTCCCTCGCCTGAGCGAAACGAGCGATGAGCTCGGTGCCGGCTTCTGGTGCGAAGGACTGTCCGGCCACAGCGAGTATTGATCTGTGGGAACCGAGGACATGTTCGACGAGTTCTTCGACGGTCCAATCGGGACAGCTCGGAACGGTCTTCTGCCAATCATCGGAACCGATGCCGAGCATCCGGGCTTCGAACTCATCGGAAATGGCAGTGTATCGATCTGTGCTTCCAGACATGTTTCGACCATATACCCGCATCCGGTCCGCTGTCAGGAGAGAACAGACCCTCGTCGGTCTGCGTTCCCGGTGAAACGAAGTTCAGCTGCGAAGGTCGCGGATGGCCTCGATTCCTCCGTCGTACGCTGCGGAGATGTCAACGAGGTCGATCCGATCCGGCAGGTCTCCGGCGGCCTGATATTTGAGCATGAATACCACGGTGGCCCGTGCGGTGGCTTCGTCATTGCCCAGCACGCCGTCGGAGACGTCCTCGGCATCGGAGAGGATGAGCACGATCTCCTCCGTCCCGGTATCCGTGTGGATGCTGGCCAGGAACTCTCCGGTGTCCTGCAGTTCGATGTCGATGTCCTCTTCAGCCATTCCGACCTCCTACGATGCGGCGCGAACGACGACTCTCTTCTCAGCATAGACCTCCTCGGCAAGCACTTGGGTCGCGGGTGGGAAGGTGGCATTGTGGCAGGCAGACCACCGAAATTCGCAGCAGGGGAGGGACGACCATGAACCAGAACGCACGCCTGACCGAAGCGGCCTACCAGGGATCCGCACTCGACGTCGACAAAGACTTCTATGGACGGATCGGGAAGGATACGGACAACCGGGAGATCGTCGACGAATTCACTGTGCCGATCCGTTCGGGGCAGGCGTGGGACATCCCCGCCGGGCATGTGTGTCGGATTTCGACCGTCGAAGGCCCGCAGGTCGGGGACCTCAACCTGTGGAACCGCCATGACCCCAGGGAGCGCTTCTGGGCAGCCAGGACCCGGCAGCTGCAAGCCGCGCATGTGTCCACCTTCGATCGGCTGTGGTCGACGCTGCCGTTCCTCCGCCCCATGGCCACGATCGTCAGCGACACCCTTGCCGACTACGGCACCGACGCCGAAGGCGGTCGGCTGCATGACACCTTGGGCACCCGTTGCGACCCCTATGTCTCACAGATGCTGAGCGGAGTCGACTTCGACTATCACTGCCATTCCAATCTGGTCCGGGCCGTCCTGCCCTATGGCCTCACGGAGTTCGACGTCCACGATGTGCTCAATGTCTTCCAGTGCACAGGGCTGAACGACAACAACGAATACTTCATGAAGACCTGTCCGGCGACACCCGGTGACCACTTCGAGTTCTTCGCCGAACAGGATCTGCTCGCAGCCCTGTCGACCTGCCCGGGAGGTGACCTGTCCGCACCGATGTTCGGCGAGGACAACGAGGACCCGGTGGACAACTGCCACCCGCTCAAGGTCACGGTTTACCGGCTGGCGGAGGGCCTCCTCGGCGAGTGGACGGAACCGCAGTCACCGCGATATCGAGGACAGCACGGGCTGAAGCCACAGGTCTGGGGCAGCTGAGCGGATATCCGGGAATACGCGGCGGCCGCAGTCGACGGAGTCCGCGGCCGCCACCGAGTCAGGCGGTGGGCGCAATCATTCGAGGCCGTGGCCACGTAGCATGTGAACATGACTGGACACGGTGGTCCGGGCCTGTCGAGGACGACAACGGTCCGATACGCGCTCGGCTCGCTGGGCACCGGCGGCTTCGCCACCCTACCCGGCCTCGTGCTCATCTACTACCTCACCGACACCCTCGGGGTCTCCGCGCTCGCCGCGGGTGCCGTCATCACGCTGGCGAAGGTGTGGGACGTCCTCATCGACCCGATCATCGGCGGGCTCAGCGACCGTGCCCTGCAGTCGAAGGGCACTCGTCGCGGCCCGATGATCCTCGGCGCCATCGGCCTGCCCTTCTCCTTCATCGCCACCTTCTCCGTCCCACCCGGTCTGCCGCCGGCCGCCGCAATGGTCTGGGTCTTCATCTCCTTCCTCCTCGCCGCCACTTGCTTCTCCCTGTTCCAAGTGCCCTATATCGCCCTGCCGGCCGAACTCACCCCACGCTATTCGGCACGCACCCACCTGCTGACCTGGCGCGTCGTCGTGCTCACCGCCGCCATCCTCATCTTCGGCGGGGGAGGCCCGGAGATCCGCGGCCTCGTCGACAACCCGTACCTGGGGTACTTCGCCATGGCCGTGGCCGCCGGCGTCCTCCTCTTCATCGGCACCTGGACGGCCACGACGATCGTGCCGGTCAGCCGACACGAGGACACACCGGCTCAGCCGGTCAGCGAACACACGCGCACGCCGGGCATCCCGGTGCTCGAGCACTACCGCAGCGGCTGGCGCACGCTCAAGGACAGCCAACACTTCCGCGCGCTCCTGGCCACCTTCGTCATCCAAGGGCTGACCACCGGTCTCATGCTCGCCGCGGCCCAGTTCGTCGCCCGCTGGCTGCTCGGTGACGAAGGGGCGGTGACGCTGCTCTTCGTCAGTCTCATCGCCCCGGCGCTCCTCGTCGCCCCCGTATGGAAGTCCGTGGCCGGCCGCCTCGGCAAAGAACGCGCCTTCGTCATCGCCAGCGCACTCTTCCTCGCGGCCAACCTCGCCTCCATCCCGCTGATCTGGGCTCCCGGCTATTGGATCATCGCCCCGATCGTCCTCGCCGGTGCCGCCTATGCGGGCATGCAGACCCTGCCGATGGCGATGCTGCCCGATGTCATCTCCGTCGACGCCCGCACCCACGGCGATCGAGCAGGCATCTTCGGTGGAGTCTGGACGGCAGGGGAGACCACCGGCATGGCGCTCGGGTCGACCGTGCTCACGATCGTCCTGGCCGTCACCGGCTACATCGAATCCACCGCCGAGGTCACCGTCGACCAGCCGGCAGCGGCCCTGCTGGGCATCGCCTTGGCGTTCTCGCTCATTCCGGCACTGCTCATGGTCGCCAGCTTGGTGACCTTGGCCCGGTACCGACTGCGCAAGGATGAGGTCGACCGTGAGTGATCAGCCGCGCCGCCATGGGGAACCGGCCGGGCCGCCTCGGCGCGGGCCCCTCGATCCACGGGCCGAGGAGATCCTCGCAACGCTCAGCCGGATGCGCACCGCCGACGCCCCCACCCACGGCGGCCGCGTCCTGTCCTATGTCTACGACCCCGGTCACGAGGTCCTCGACACGTTGGCTGGGGCGGCGATGGAATCCGCCCGCCCCCTCAACGGGCTTGACCCGCTGACTTTCCCCTCGATCGCGCGGATGGAGAAGGACCTCGTCCGCTTCGCCACCGGAATCACCGGCGGGACCCGGGGGAAGGTGTTCGGTTCGGTCACCAGCGGCGGCACCGAGTCCTGCCTGCTCGCCGTGAAAACCGCCCGCGACCTCTGGCGGCAGCAGAATCCGCACTCGGCTCGCCGGCCGCGGCTGCTCACCTCGGTGACGGTGCATGCCGCCTTCCAGAAAGCGGCGGCGCTGTTCGGCCTCGATTGGGATCCCGTTCCCGTGCCCGCCGACGGCCGGGTGCGTGCCGGTGAGATCATCGACCGCCTCGATGACGATGTCGCCCTCGTCGTGCTCTCGGCACCGGCCTACCCGACCGGAGCGATCGACCCCATCGCCGAGGTGGCCGGCCGCACCCGTGAACGCGGGCTGTCGCTGCACGTCGACGCCTGCTTCGGGGGACTGGCACTGCCGTGGTGGTCGGGTACGCAGCCGTGGAACTTCGCGGTGCCCGGCGTCACGAGCATCTCCGCGGACTTCCACAAGTACGGGTACGCGCCGAAGGGCGTTTCTGTGCTGTTGCACCGCGGCCGCCGCCGGCACCGCGCACAGTTCTTCGCAACGAACTCTTGGCCGGCCTATCCCGTGGTCAATCCCACGCTGCTGGGGTCGAAATCGGCATCCCCGCTGGCCGCAGCCTGGGCGGTCATCAATTATCTGGGGCATGACGGTTACGCCGAGGCGGTCGCCTCCTGCCGCCGGACCACCGAGGCGATCATCGCCGCGGTCAAGAACATCGACGGCCTGACCGTGTGGGGACGGCCCACCGGGCCGGCGCTCGCCCTCATCGCGGACCCGTCCGTGCCCGCCGGACGCCGGGTCGATCCGCATCGCCTGGCCGACGAGGTGCGGACGGCAGGGTTCATGCTCCAGCACCAGCCAGGTTACGCCCAGTCCGACGGCACGTCTCTGCCGCGCAGCGTCCACCTCACCATCACCCCGGTCACGGAGACTGTGATGCCCGATCTGCTGGCAGCCGTCTCCGGCTCGGCCGATCGGGTGCGGGGAAAGAGACCGCACTCGGCGGCATCGATTGCGAGGATCGCACGGGCGCTCTATCCACGGGGCAATCGGCCGAGCCCGGCGATGTGCGCCCTGCTGCTCAGGCTCGCAGGCACCGGCGGTGGTGTTCCCGGCAGGCTCGGGCCGCTCATGGCGCTCATCGAAGCCCTGCCGACGGCCGTGACCGAGGCGCTGCTGACCGAGCTGCTCGCCCGCGCCAGCGAAGACTGAGTCGACGAACGCAGGGACTGAGCTCCACGGTCCGGCTCACACCAGCGACTGCTGATACTTCCCCGGACTTATCCCGACCAAGGAGGTGAACGCGAGGATGAACGAGCCGGGGTTCGCCCACCCGCATTCGGCGGCAGTGTCATAGACGCTCATCCCGTCGGCCAGTCGCAGCAGCGCACGGTGGACCCGCAGCTCGGCCCTCCACTGGCGGAAGGTCATCCCCGTCTCCTGCTGGAACAGGCGGGACAGCGTCCGCTCACTCGCGCCGACCCGGTGACCGAGTTCAGCCAGGGAGACGGGGGTCGACAGATCCTCCTCGACAAGCTTCGTTACGGCCAGGAGTCGATCATCGTGCGGTTCGGGCAGGTGCAGCGGCTGTTCGCCGGTGGCCGAGAGCTCATCGATGACGACGAGGCGCAGGCGATCCGTGCTCGCCTTCTCCCGCCGTCTGGGCCCGGTGAGTGCGAGCATCGCCTCCCTGGCCAGCGGCGTCGTCGCCAGCACCGCCGGATGCGGCACCAGTGATGTGGCCATCGACTCGGGCAGGAAGACGACGCGCATGTCGGTCGCCCCATGTGCGCGGTGCTGATGTTCGAACTCCGCGGGCACCCAGACGACGCGATTGGACGGAGCGATCCACGAGCCGTCCCTCGTCACCAGCGACAGCACGCCGGTCGCCGGGTAGACCAGGTGGCCGAGCGCATGGGTGTGGGCCGGGGTGCGCTCATCGTGGCCGAGCAGGTGGATGAGTTCCGGACTGAGCGATTCGTGGCTGAATTTGTTCATCTGCCGTCAGTTTAACGGTTCCCCGCCGAGGCGGTTCGCGATTGAATGGTCGAGCACTGACCGACTGCGCGACGACGAAGGACGAAATGAAGAGATCCGACCCGAATGCGAACGAGGAGCTCTCCCTCACCGAGCACGGCACCACGCTCACCGATCCACCTCAGCGGAGGATGACGAGCGGACGGGGCAGAATCTCTCTGCTCGTCCTGGGCGCCGGGCTCATCCTCATCGGTCTCAACCTGCGCATCGGCGTCGCCTCGGTCGGGCCGGTGCTCGGTGACATCCTCGGCGATCTTCACCTGAGTGCGACGGTGGGGAGTCTGCTGACGACGATCCCGGTCTTCGCCTTCGGCGCGTTCGCGTTCCTCACTCCGGGACTCACGCGCCGATTCGGCGTGCACCGGGTGCTCGGCCTCGTCATGATCATCCTCGCCGCCGGCATTGCTCTGCGTCTGCAGCCGAGCCTGCTGGCGCTGTTCTCCGGAACGGTGCTCGTGGGCGCGGCGATCGCCGTCGGCAACGTCCTGCTGCCCACGGCGATCAAGAGCGATTTCGCCCACCGGGTGGGCCTGATGATGGGCCTGTACTCGACGGCTCTGTTCCTCGGCGCCTCGGCGGCCTCGGGCCTGACCGTCCCGCTGCTGCCGATCGTCGGCGGCTCCTGGCGCTGGGCTC
Source organism: Brevibacterium sp. FAM 27836 (assembly GCF_051351055.1). NCBI lineage: Bacteria > Bacillati > Actinomycetota > Actinomycetes > Micrococcales > Brevibacteriaceae > Brevibacterium > Brevibacterium sp. FAM 27836. Next base: position 1,190,797 of record NZ_CP195711.1, on the reverse strand, counting down.
TGGGGATCTGGGCTGTCCCCGCGGTGCTGGCCGCACTGCTGTGGATCCCGCAGATGCGTCGGCGCCCCGGCCGCCTCGCAGGGACGGTCGCCGGCCATGACGGTGCAGCAGACGCTGCCAGCGAAGCCGGTGAACCGCCGTTCCGCTCGATACTGACCGACCCGATCGCCTGGGCGGTCACCGGCTTCATGGGGCTGCAGTCGATGAGCTACTACGCCGCGCTGACCTGGGTGCCCTCGATCCTGCAGGACAGCGGGATGCCCGCCGACGAAGCAGGCTGGATGCTGTCCTTCTCCGCATTCCCGGCGATCATCACCTGCCTCTTCGCCCCTGCGGCGGCGCAACGGCTGCGGCCGCGCTGGCTCGGCGTTGCTGCCGCCTTCGTCCTCACTGCTGCGGGGTTTGCCGGGCTGCTGGTGGCTCCCACGGGCGGCGCCTATGTGTGGATGACGCTGCTCGGTCTGGGACAGGGTGCGACGATCAGTCTGTCGTTGTCCTATATCGTGTGGCGTTCGCCCGACGCTCATCACACCGGGCACGTGTCGACGATGGCGCAGGGCTTCGGCTACCTCTTCGCCGGCCTCGGTCCCATCGGCATCGGCTGGCTGCACACAGTGACCGGGTCCTGGACCGTCCCGCTCATCACCTTGCTGGTGCTGCTCGTGGTCCAGCTGGTCATCGGCGGTTTCGCCAGCCAGGACAGACACATTCGGGCACGTGGCGCGCATTCTCGCGAGGTCGTGCTGCGCGGGTGAATCGTCGCAGCCGGCAGGATGTGGGAGGGCCCTCGCCGAGGAGGCGGGCATACACTGGGTGCATGTCTGCGGCACCCGTCGACGACCTCACCCGCAGCCCGCATCCGCGTCTGCGGCCCTATGTCGGTGACTACGTCGGCTACGACATCTCAGGCGTCCCCGCGGGGACGCACCTGGGTCTGCCCTCGGGGGCGATGACCTTCATCGTCTCGATCGGCCAGCCGCTGCGCCAGTCGGATCCCGAGACCGGAGACGTCGAGGACTTCGATGTCCTGCTGGCGGGGCTTCATCTGCGGGCGACGCACATCCGGCACAACGGCACGATGGCCGGAATCCAGATCAATTTCACGCCCTTCGCTCCGCGGGTGTTCTTCGCAATGCCGGCGGTCGACTTCGCTCACCGCACCTACGACCTCGGCGAGGTCTCGGCTCCGATCGCCGCCGAGCTCCATGAGCGCGTCAACGACGCGACGAGCTGGTCCGCTCGGTTCGATGCCATCGACGAGGTGCTGCTGCGGGTCATCGATGAGGAAGCGCGGCCTCGAGCGGAGGTGCTCGAATCATGGCGGGAGATGGCAGCCAGCCGTGGACGGCTTCCGGTCTCGCTCCTCGCCGATCGCATCGGGTGGAGCAGACGGCATCTCAACGCCCAGTTCCGTGCCGAGTTCGGCATCGGGGTCAAGGAGGCAGCCCGTGTCATGCGCTTCGATCGTGCCCGGAGGATGATCGACCCTCCTGGTGCTTCGCTGGCCGAGATCGCGACGGTGTGCGGCTATGCCGACCAATCCCATCTCAACCGCGATTTCAAGATGCTGACCGGAACGAGTCCTCGACAGTGGCTGAAAGAGGACCCGATCGTCAGCGGCGGCAGTTCCCATTTGTCCAAGACCTCGCCGAGGCGGTCGATCCACGATAGAGGCAGCGGGCAGCAGAGAGCTGTCCGCTGAGGATCGAACTCTAGGAGCTGACATGTCGAATGGAACCGCAGCGAACATCTGGCCGACGTTCCGCTATCGGGACGCGAAGGCCGCAATCGCCTTCCTGTGCGAGGCCTTCGGATTCGAGGTCGTGGTCGAGTACACGAACGCCGAGGATTCGCAACGGGTCGACCACGCCGAACTGGCCTGGCCCCAAGGCGGGGGAATCATGCTCGGCTCGGTCCGCGATGACGGGGGAGTGATGACGAAGACCGGTGTTGCCTCCGGCTCGGTCTACATCGCCACGGACCGTGTCGAGGAGCTTTATCATCGTGCGATCAGTGCCGGGGCCACCGAAGTCATGGGCTTGACCGAACAGGACTACGGGTCACTCGACTTCAGCGTCCAGGACCCCGAGGGCGTGCTGTGGAGCTTCGGCACGTATCGGGGCGCTGGGAGGCAGTGATCACTCCACCCGCGCGCTGACTCCCTCGGCCCAGCGGTAGGGGCGGGTGGCGAGCAGTGCACCGATCGATCGTCGCAGCCTGGACACCTCGGCGCGTACCGTGACCAGCCGGTCGGAGTCACCGTAGAGCGTCCCGCTGAGTTCTGCGGCACTGATGCCGGCTGTCCCCGCCGAGGTGACCGCCTCGAGGATCTGTGCGTGGCGGGGCGTAAGCGGAACAGTCAGCGGATCCGCCCCTGAGTGGACCTCGAGCACGGCAGGGTCGGAAGAGAGCCGGAGCACCACTGCCGCCTGGCGGTCTCCGGAGGGCCGGAGCAGCCAGCCTCCGGTGATCCTCTCGGGCAGGCAGAGCCCGGCTCCCGGGATGAGGATCGTGCGGTCCGGTGAGGGCACCTCGATTCGGTCGCGGCTCCTCACCCCCTGCTGGTAGGCGACCCAGCCGGCGTCGTCGACGACCAGAGCAGGACCCTGAGAGCCCTGCAGCATCGTCGACATGCGATCACGGAGGCTCGACAGCTGTTCCTGCTGGATGATCAGCAGCCGCGCCTCGGCGAGACGAACAGCGGTGTTGACCAGGGTCTGCACCGTCGGATGCAGAGTCAGTGCAGGACCGCTGATGTCGACGATTCCCAGCAAAGTGCCGTCGGTGGGGTCATGGATCGGAACCGCGCTGCAGTACCACGGGTGCTGTGAGGATTCGAAGTGTTCGGCAGAGAACAGCTGCACGGGCGATTCCTCAGCCAAGGCCGTGCCGATGGCGTTCGTCCCGACGACCGATTCCGACCAGTGCGCACCCTCGACGAAGCCCAGACCATCGGCCTGGCGACGGGCGACGGTGGCTCCATCACGCCAGAGGATGACACCCTCGGCATCGGTGACGACGAGGATGAAAGTCGCGGCGTCCGGAGCCTGGAGGAGCACTGTCTTCATCTCGTCGATGATCAGGCGCAGCTTCGACCGCTGCCTGCGTGCCTCGACATCCGCCTCGGCGGCGACAAGCCTCCGATTGCCGCCTGCAGGATCGAGGCCCAGGCGCAGCATCCGATCCCACGAGCGCTTGACGAGCGCGCGCGGTTGCACCGGCGGCGAACCACCGGTGATCACGGCATCGTGAATGCGTGTCAGATCCCTGGCGAGGTGTGCCAGGTCGGGCTGAGGCATGTCTTGAGTATAGGGGCGGTCCTCGCGCATGGCCATGCAACTTGATGCAACTCTTCCTTCCGGGGCCGGCCGCACATAGCTTGGACTCACACAGCTCAACGAAGAGGAGTGATCATGACAACGACGATCGAACGCCGGCAGCTGACTGCAGACGACATCGCCACCGAGTGGTTGAACGAATTCGAATCGGCTCTGCGGGCCCGGGATATCCCGGCCGCGGCTGGACTGTTCGCCACGGCCAGCTACTGGAGAGACCTGGTGTCCTTCACCTGGAACCTCAAGACCGTGGAGAACCCCGAAGGGGTCACCGACCTGCTGACGCACAACCTCGAGCGCGTCTCGCCCATGAACTTCGAACTCAGCGAACCCGCCGCGGAAGCAGATGGGGTGACCGAAGCCTGGTTCACCTTCACCACCTCGGTGGGGCGGGGCAAGGGACTCGTCCGTCTCATCGACGAGGACGGCACCAAAGCGTGGACCGTCCTGACCTCACTGCAGGAAATCGCCGGACACGAAGAGCCGCGCGGCACCCGCCGCATCATGGGCGCGGAGCACGGAGTCGATCCCGAGCGGAAGAGCTGGTCGGAGAAACTCGCCGAGGAGGACGCCTCCTGGGGAAAGACCGCCGACCCGTACATCCTCGTCGTCGGCGGGGGACAGGGCGGAATCGCTCTGGGCGCTCGCCTTCGCCAGCTTGGAGTTCCCGCCCTCGTCGTCGACCGGTGGGAGCGGCCGGGCGACCAGTGGAGGTCACGGTACAAGTCGCTGTGCCTGCACGATCCTGTCTGGTACGACCACCTGCCGTACCTGAAATTCCCGGACAACTGGCCGGTGTTCGCACCGAAGGACAAGATCGCGGATTGGCTGGAGTTCTACACCAAGGTGATGGAGATCCCGTACTGGTCCTCGACGACGGCCAGCTCGGCGAGCTATGACGAAGACGCCGGTCAGTGGACGGTCGACGTCGAGCGGAACGGGGAGAAGCTCACGCTGCGCCCCACTCACCTGGTCATGGCCACCGGCATGTCGGGCAAACCGAACATCCCCACGTTCCCTGGCGCTGACGTGTTCAAGGGCGAGCAGCAGCATTCTTCGCAGCATCCCGGCCCCGATGCCTACGCGGGCAAGAAGGTCGTCGTCATCGGGAGCAACAATTCGGCCTTCGACATCTGCGGCGCACTGTATGAGAACGATGTCGACGTCACCATGGTGCAGCGTTCGAGCACGCACATCGTCAAGAGCGATTCGCTCGTGGATATCGCGATGGGGGACCTGTATTCCGAGCGCGCGTTGGCCAAAGGTGTGACGACGGAGAAGGCGGATCTCATCTTCGCCTCGCTGCCTTACCGGATCATGCACGAGTTCCAGATCCCGCTCTACGACCAGATCAAGGAACGCGACAAGGACTTCTACCAGCGGATGGAGAACGCCGGGTTCGAACTCGACTTCGGTGATGACGAATCCGGGCTCTTCCTCAAGTATCTGCGCCGCGGCTCCGGCTACTACATCGACGTGGGATCCGCCGAGCTCGTCGCCGACGGCAAGGTGAAGCTCGTCAAGGGGCAAGTCGACCACCTGACCGAGAACTCAGTGGTTCTCGATGACGGCACCGAGCTGACTGCCGACCTCGTCGTCTATGCCACCGGCTACGGCTCGATGAACGGGTGGGTGGCAGACCTCGTCGACCAGGAGACGGCCGACAAAGTCGGCAAGTGCTGGGGACTGGGCTCGAACACCGCGAAGGACCCCGGCCCGTGGGAGGGTGAAGAGCGCAATATGTGGAAGCCCACGCAGCAGGAGAACCTGTGGTTCATGGGCGGCAACCTCCACCAGTCACGGCACTACTCGCTCTACCTGGCCCTGCAGCTCAAGGCCCGTCACGAAGGGATCGACACCCCGGTCTATGGTCTGCAGGAGGTGCACCACCTGAGCTGAGGTGCAGTCGACGGCCGCGGGAACTTCAGGTAGTTCCGGACGATCTGTGCTGAAGTTGGCGCACAATTTCAGCACAGATCGTCCGGAACTTGATTTCGGCTCCCGTCGCGAGGGGTTCGGCTCCGGCGGCGAGGGCAAGGCGAACCGACGAGAACCCCGATGCCTCACCCCGATCGGCCACCGCCTGGACGAGAGCGGGACGCGAGCCCGAGGTGGTGCCGGATCTGAGTCTCAAGCTGTCGGTAGTCGACGTTGCTTGTCACGTGGAGGACGGTCCATCCCTCGGCCCGTAGCGCTTCATCGCGTTTGAGGTCGTTTTCCCTCTGTCGTTTCGACTGGAAGTGGTGACCGCCTTCGTACTCCAGAGCGAGTAAGGCTTCGGGGTACCCGAGATCCGGTTCGACGATGCGCCCGAGACTGCGGCTGGGGACTTTCGGATGGACGACTGGTTCGGGAAGGCCGACCGCAACGGCCCACAGACGCAGATCCGTCTCCGGTGGAGAGTCGACAGTCGGACGAGCGAGATCGACCGCCTCGATGAGGTGCTGTCGTTGGCGGACGAAGGGGCGTCCGCGAACAGAGACGCGAAGCTCATCGAGGCGGATCTGCGGCGGTCCGTGCCAATTGCCGGCGGCAGCGTCGATGACTTTCACTAGATCGCGTTGGAGCAAGTCGCCGGCGATACCGATGATGACGTCCTCAGGTGCGAGGATCGGCAGCCCGAACCACCGCTTGACCGACATCGACGTCATCCGACGCAGAGTGATCTCGGAGAGTCTGATTCGTGAGTTCGGGTTCGTGAGCGAGACGTGGAGGTGCGAATCCAGCCAGTTGGACGGAAGCGGCCATCCATAGAGCCTCGCGGCCAATGCGTGACTGGCAGCGATGGCGGGGTAGAGGAGGAGAGCAGCGCGGAGTCTCTGTGCATCGAAGCGCCATGCGGCGTCGGCCCAGACCGGTGCCGCGCACCGGTCGAACTTCTCGAGGTCCATCCTCACGCCCGGGAGCACCTCCTCGTAGCGCTTCGAATGGTAGAGACTGTGCCGGGTGATTCCCCGTTCTGCATGGTCCCGTGTACGGAACACCTGCGGAAAGTCATGCATCTGCCAGCGGACGTCATCGGACATAGACGACAGCATCGTCGACCGGGCGAGGAAACAGAATAGGAAGAATCTGGCCTGTGGATGAAGAATCACCGTCCACAGGCAACGCTGCGCGAGTCAGGAGGGAGCCGTCAGCCGAGTTCCGGACGATCTGTGCGGGAATTTCGGGCAGAATTCCGCACAGATCGTCCGGAACTCTTTGCTCGCATCGCAAAAGAGCCTGGGGGGGTGCCCCTATGGTTTTCGTCAAGGGGTGACCAAGATTTCTTCGAATAGTCTTGCCGGCTGATGCTGGGCAGGACTGATTGGTCCGGGACGCAGTCTCGGACTGGACGTGGGTGCTTCGGAACCTGTCTACGCGGCAGTGGCCTCCATCGGTACGTGGAAATAGGAACCGTCACGCAGCATCGCGAACAATACGTTGCAGCGTCGACGAGCCAACGCGATCAGAGCCTGGTTATGCTTCTTGCCCTGGGCACGTTTCCGGTCGTAGTACGTCCTCGACAACGGGTCTTTCAACGCTGCGAATGCCGAGAGGAATAGCGCCCGTTTGAGGACTTTGTTGCCACGGCGGGACGAATGATCACCACGGATCGACGTCCCCGATCGCCACGTCACCGGTGCCAAACCGGCGTAAGAGGCCAAGTGCCCGGCAGTGGCGAAGTCCTTGCCCACGACCTCGGTCAGGATCCTCGCCGCTGTCCTGACGCCGACTGCCGGCATCGATGTCAGGAGCTCGAAAAGAGGATGCGATTCCACCAACTCCTCGATCCGTGCAAAGACCTCGTCCCGCGACGACCTCGTCTGAGCCAAAGCTGTGGCCAGTTGCGGGAGAACGATCCCTGCCGCATCGGTGCCCGCGACCACCACAGTCTGCTCGTCCAAGGCGGCGAAGATCGCTGTCGCCCAGCGTTTCCACGCTCGTGGAGCGTGTTTGGCCAGCAGCGTCTCGACCCGGTGCTTGCCGGCCCGACGTAGAGCCTTCGGTGTCGGGTACTTCACCAGCAGCGCCGTCATTGCAGGATGGTCCAGGTGGGCACCGATGACGGCTTCTAGTCCGGGGTGTATCTGGGTGAGTAGGCCCCGGATCCTGTTCGACGTGGCCGTGGCTTGTTTGGCGAGGTCATCGTCGTAGCCACACAGCATCGACAGTTCCGCGACGTTTTCATCGCTGACCCGAATCCCGCGCAGGGTATGTGGCATGGTGCGGGCGGCTTCAGCGATGATCGCGGCATCCCGGGCATCGGTCTTTGCCTCTCCTGGGTGCAGGTCCGCGATGCGGCGCATCGCCAACCCGGGGAGGTAGGCCACGGTGACGCCGGCTGCTTGTGCGACGGCGACGGGTAGGGCTCCGATCGTGGCGGGCTGATCGACGACGAGCAGGAGTGTCCCGTGGGTGCGGAGCTTGTCGATGAGTGCTCGGAGTTTTGCTTCGTTCTGGGGCAGGGCCTTCGACAGTAGTTGGGTGCCGTCCCTGGCCAGCGCCACGGCGTGGTGGTCGTGTTTGCCGACATCGATGCCGATGAATACGTCAATGGTGTCGTGGTTGGTGATCATGTCACTCATCTTCTTCGACTGGTGTGACTGCGGTTGTGAGTGGTTCGGCTGGCCGGTGGTGCTGGGTGGCTCCGGGGTTCGGCATCCACGTTACGGTCGGGCTCGAGGCATGTGTTCTGCCAGTGGTTCTGGCCCCTATCAGCGATTTCCCTGGTGCCTTCGAACCTCGGTGACAACACCCCCCGGATCATGACGACTGGGGGCATGAATCATGCCGAGGTCCTCAGGCCTGGACTGTGTCAAGTTGTTTCGACAGGAGAACACTATTTCCTCAAGCAGCCCGGTCGGCTGCCGATGATTCCGTCTCGGTGCGATCGAAGAACGACTCCATCGCCCGGGCAGGGACCTCATAGCCCAACGCCGAGTGACGCCTCTTCCGGTTGTAGAACACCTCGATATACTCCGCGACCGCCAGCCGTGCCCTTGCGCGAGTAGCGAATCGCTGACGATGGAACATCTCATTCTTCAACGAAGCGAAAAACGCCTCCGCGACCGCGTTGTCCCAACACACCCCAGTCCTGCCCACTGACAAGCGAACCTGCATCAATCGTGCGACTTCCGCATACTCCGCAGAGGTGTACTGGCTGCCTCGATCCGAATGCGCTATTGCGCCCTCGGCAACGTATCCGCCCTGGTAGGCGACCTTAAGAGCATCGATGATCAGACTCGTGCGCATATGCTTCGCCGTCGCCCACCCCACCACCATCCGGGTCGTGAGATCGATGACCGTGGCCAGGAACAACCACCCCTCACCCGTCTTCAGATAAGTGATGTCGCTGACCAGATGCGTCGTGGGTACCGGCGGGTTGAACTCCCGCCGCACCAGATCCGCCCTGTCCTGGGCATCGGCGGCAGGGATCGTGGTTCGCTTCGTTGCCCGGGGTTGGACACCCGCGATCCCGAGCTCGCGCATGATCGCAGCGACCAACCCCAGCGAAACGGTGATCCCTTCGGCTGCGAGATCCTTGTGGATCCGGCGAATGCCGTAGACCTTGTTCGACGCCAACCACAGGGCGTAGACCCGGTCGGCGACGATCTGGCGGCGACCACGCCTGGACTCAGGGTCCGGTTCGGTGTCCTGCCGGTTCTTCCACGCATAGTAGCCGGTGCGCTCAATTCCCAGAATCTGGGTCATCAAGGTGACGGGGAAGGCGCCTTCTTCGGTGTGGATCAGCTCGTACTTCGCGCTCACGGCTGTTCCTTCGCGAAGAAGGCCGCGGCTTTTTTCAAGAACGCGTTCTCCTGCTTCAAACGAGCGATTTCCTTGGCCATCTCGGCCGGGTCATCACTGTTGGCGTCGGGAGCGCGTCGAGCTGATCCGGAGCCGGTTCCTTCAGTGCCAGTGGCCTTCGCGACCCACCGGCCCAGCGTCGACTCGTTGATGTCGAGGTCGCGGGCGACTTCGGCTCGGGACTTCCCGAGGTCGGTGACCATCGCGACGGCGTCGGCCTTGAACTCCGAGGTGAACTCTCTGCGGGGCCGCCGCGGGGATTGGTTGGTAGTCATGTGCAGCAGTTTCCTTTCATCGGGTTCTGCTGTCTACTCAAATCATGACACCCCAGCCAGCGACCCCTTCTATCCTGACGGATGTTGAGGCTACTTAAAAGGTAACGGGGTGCCCCTATGGTTTTCGTCAAGGGGTGACCAAGATTTCTTCGAATAGTCTTGCCGGCTGATGCTGGGCAGGACTGATTGGTCCGGGACGCAGTCTCGGACTGGACGTGGGTGCTTCGGAACCTGTCTACGCGGCAGTGGCCTCCATCGGTACGTGGAAATAGGAACCGTCACGCAGCATCGCGAACAATACGTTGCAGCGTCGACGAGCCAACGCGATCAGAGCCTGGTTATGCTTCTTGCCCTGGGCACGTTTCCGGTCGTAGTACGTCCTCGACAACGGGTCTTTCAACGCTGCGAATGCCGAGAGGAATAGCGCCCGTTTGAGGACTTTGTTGCCACGGCGGGACGAATGATCACCACGGATCGACGTCCCCGATCGCCACGTCACCGGTGCCAAACCGGCGTAAGAGGCCAAGTGCCCGGCAGTGGCGAAGTCCTTGCCCACGACCTCGGTCAGGATCCTCGCCGCTGTCCTGACGCCGACTGCCGGCATCGATGTCAGGAGCTCGAAAAGAGGATGCGATTCCACCAACTCCTCGATCCGTGCAAAGACCTCGTCCCGCGACGACCTCGTCTGAGCCAAAGCTGTGGCCAGTTGCGGGAGAACGATCCCTGCCGCATCGGTGCCCGCGACCACCACAGTCTGCTCGTCCAAGGCGGCGAAGATCGCTGTCGCCCAGCGTTTCCACGCTCGTGGAGCGTGTTTGGCCAGCAGCGTCTCGACCCGGTGCTTGCCGGCCCGACGTAGAGCCTTCGGTGTCGGGTACTTCACCAGCAGCGCCGTCATTGCAGGATGGTCCAGGTGGGCACCGATGACGGCTTCTAGTCCGGGGTGTATCTGGGTGAGTAGGCCCCGGATCCTGTTCGACGTGGCCGTGGCTTGTTTGGCGAGGTCATCGTCGTAGCCACACAGCATCGACAGTTCCGCGACGTTTTCATCGCTGACCCGAATCCCGCGCAGGGTATGTGGCATGGTGCGGGCGGCTTCAGCGATGATCGCGGCATCCCGGGCATCGGTCTTTGCCTCTCCTGGGTGCAGGTCCGCGATGCGGCGCATCGCCAACCCGGGGAGGTAGGCCACGGTGACGCCGGCTGCTTGTGCGACGGCGACGGGTAGGGCTCCGATCGTGGCGGGCTGATCGACGACGAGCAGGAGTGTCCCGTGGGTGCGGAGCTTGTCGATGAGTGCTCGGAGTTTTGCTTCGTTCTGGGGCAGGGCCTTCGACAGTAGTTGGGTGCCGTCCCTGGCCAGCGCCACGGCGTGGTGGTCGTGTTTGCCGACATCGATGCCGATGAATACGTCAATGGTGTCGTGGTTGGTGATCATGTCACTCATCTTCTTCGACTGGTGTGACTGCGGTTGTGAGTGGTTCGGCTGGCCGGTGGTGCTGGGTGGCTCCGGGGTTCGGCATCCACGTTACGGTCGGGCTCGAGGCATGTGTTCTGCCAGTGGTTCTGGCCCCTATCAGCGATTTCCCTGGTGCCTTCGAACCTCGGTGACAACACCCCCCGGATCATGACGACTGGGGGCATGAATCATGCCGAGGTCCTCAGGCCAGCGACCCCTTCTATCCTGACGGATGTTGAGGCTACTTAAAAGGTAACGGGGGCGACAGCCTGGGGCCGGGATCCCAGATCAGAGTCCGAGGCGCGTGAGGACCCGTTTGACGTGGTCAAGCGCCTCGTCCTGTGAGAGACCGAAGTTCTGATTGAAGTACATGCCGTCGCCGATGAGTTGGATCGTCATCGCCAGGTCCGCATCGCCGAGGTGGTTGTTGAGCGCGTCGAACCACGCTTCCCGGGTTCTGCGCAGAGCCGCCTTCGCGCCCTCGTTTTCCAAGGCCAGGCACCCGGCCGCGATGAGGCTGCGGTCGAGGGGAGTGCCGACCTCTGCCGAGGTCTCGAGGTAGTAGTAATGGAGGCGCTCGCCGGCGGCCTTCATGTCTTCGACGTCCTCGGCGACGAGGCGGTCGAGTCTCTCGAGACTGCCTTTGATGAGCTCGGCCTTCGACCCGAAATGATAGAGCAGCCCGCCCTTGGAGACTTCGGCCTTCGCGGCCACCGCGTCGAGAGTCGCGCCCGAAGTGCCGAATTCGTCGAGCAGGGTCTCGAAGGCGTCGAGCAGCCTCTCCTTCGTTGCGGTCGGATTGCGTGCCATGACTATGAGCCTAGTCGATGGCGCGGTCGGGTGAATCGGTGCACCGGTTCGGCGAATACAGCCTGTGCACTTCCCGAGCATCTCGCTCCTAGCGCCGCCAACACTTCCCAACTGTACCGTCCAGACGGTACAGTTGGGTGAATGACGACGACGCTGATTCCACAGCTGCGCGCCGGCCGGCGCGAATGGGCCGGCCTGGCTGTGCTCATGATCCCCGTGCTGCTCATCTCCATCGACAACACGGTGCTCGGATTCGCCATCCCGGCCATCAGCGTCGGCCTGCATCCGACGGGAGTCCAACTGCTGTGGATCGTCGACATCTACGCCCTCATGCTCGCCGGACTGCTCGTGGCGATGGGCAGCCTCGGCGATCGGCTCGGTCGGCGTCGACTGCTCATCATCGGCGCGGCCGGCTTCGGGGCGGCGTCTCTGCTCGCGGCGTTCTCCATCTCGGCGGAGATGCTCATCCTCGCTCGTGCGCTGCTCGGAGTCTTCGGGGCCACCCTCATGCCCTCGACGCTTTCGCTCATCCGCAACATCTTCGCCCACGAGCGTGACCGGCGGGTGGCCATCGCCACCTGGGCGGCGATGTTCTCCGGTGGCGCGGCACTCGGCCCGATCCTCGGCGGAATCCTCATTGAACACTTCCACTGGGGTTCGATCTTCTTCATCAACATTCCGCTCATCGCCGTCTTCATCCCGGCGGCTCTGTTGCTGCTGCCCGAATCGCGGGACCCGAATCCGGGCCGCATCGACCCGGCCTCGATCCTCCTGTCGATGCTCGCGCTGGCTCCCTTGGTCTTCGCCCTCAAGCACGCGATGACCGCGGGCGCTGACATCCTCTTCTGGCTCACCCTCTCGGTGGCCATCGTCGCGGGAGCAAGTTTCGCACTGCGCCAGCTCGCACTGCCGACTCCGATGCTCGATGTCCGACTGTTCGCGAACTCGGTCTTCACCTCCGCGGTGGCCTCGAATCTGCTCAGCGTCATGGGCCTGGCCGGATTCCTCTACTTCGGCACCCAGCTGCTCCAGCTCGTCCTCGGCCTCACCCCGGTCGAAGCCGCGCTCGTCCTCATCCCCGGGCTCGTGACCTCGATCGTCTCCGGCTACCTCGTCGTGCCGATCGTCACCCGCATCGCCCCGCGCGCAGTCGTTCCCGCCGCACTGCTGCTCAACGCCGTGGGCATGGGCATCGTCGCGTTCACGGGCGAGCACACCGTGACCGGAATGCTGATCGCGTTCCTCATCCTCGGCGTCGGACTCGGCGCGGCCGAGGTGGTCACCAATGACCTCATCCTCGCCGCGGTCCCGGCGAACAAGGCCGGGGCCGCCTCGGCGATATCGGAGACCGCCTACGAGTTCGGTTCGGTCATGGGCACGACCGTCCTCGGCGGGCTCTCGACCTTCGTCTTCGGATCGGCCTTGGCTTCGGAGATCGGTGCGAAAGCGGGCCAGCCGCAATTCGACACCTTGGGTTCGGCTCTCGAATACACCGCCGAAACGGGAGGCGCGACCGCCCACCGCATCGCCGAGGCGGCCCTGTCCTCGTTCGAGACAGGAGTGCAGTGGGCCGCCGGTGCGGCCGTCGTCCTCGTCCTCATCGCCGCGGTGCTCACGAGCTTCGGGCTGCGAGGTGCCGGACGGCTCCTGCCCGGAGCCGACGCCGAGGCAAACGACGAGGCGACCGCCCCGTAATGGGTCGGCCGCCTGGTCGCTGCGAGGAATGCGGCGAAGCCGCGGAGACGAATCAGCGCACCGCATCCTTCGCGGAGGAGAGCATCTCCTGCGTCGCCTGCTTCTGACGCCTGCGGGCAAGCACACGGCCGATGCCGGTGTAGAGCAGGGCGGCGATGAGCACGAGGTAGATGACGATCGTGATCGGTGAGGACACGAGCGTCGATGCCTCACCGCCGGAGGCCAGCAGCGCATCGCGCAGGTTCGACTCGGCCAGGGGACCGAGGACCATGCCGATCATCAGCGGTGCCAACGGCACTCCGTAGCGTTTGAGCACGAAGCTGATGATGCCGATGCCCAGGAGGATGAGCAGCTCGAACGTCGACGCCGAGGTCGCGTAGATGCCCAGACCGCAGAACACCGCGATGCCGCCGTAGAGGTAGGGATCCGGGATCTTCAGCAGCTTCGCCCACAGAGGAGCGAAAGGCAGGTTGATGATGAGGAGGACGATCATCGCCACGAAGAAGCTCGCGAGCAGACCCCATACGAGTTCGGGGGAGCGGTCGAAGAGCAGCGGACCGGGCTGGATGCCGTACTGACGGAACGCGGCGAGCATGATCGCCGCGGTCGCGGAGATCGGCAGCCCCAACGCGAGCAGCGCACCCATGGCGATGCCCGTCGTCGCCGAACCGGCCGCCTCGGGGCCGGCGAGACCACGGATCGCTCCCTTGCCGAACTGCGGGTCGGCCCGCCGGGCATCGAGCTTGCGCTCGAGCCCGTACGCCATGAACGTCGGCACATCGGCACCGCCGACGGGGATGACGCCGAAGGGCAGACCGATCGCCGTGCCGCGCAGCCATGCCGGCAGCGCCTCACCGAACTCCTTGCGGGAGAGGAAGGGCCGACCCGAGGAGTTGACCGTGTTGTCCTTGGCCTGACGGCGGATGCGTGAGGCGATGAAGAACACCTCGCCGAGGGCGAGCACGCCCACGGTCACCGTGACCAGGGAGACGCCGTCGAAGAGCTCGGGCACTCCGAAGGTGAAGCGTTCCGTGCCCGAGACCGAGTCGATGCCGATGACGGTGAAGCCGATGCCCAGCACGAGCGCAGTGAGCCCCTTGAGCACCGAATCGGCGACCACCGAGGAGGTCGCGACGAAGGCGAAGAGCGCGAGGGCGAAGAACTCGGCGGGACCGAAGCTCGTCGACAGATCCGCCAATGCCGGGGCGACGAAGACGACGAGGAAGCAGGAGATGAACCCGCCGATGAACGCACCGATTGCGGCCGTGGCCAGAGCCTGCGGGGCCCGCCCGGCCTTGGCCATCTTGTGGCCTTCGAAGGTCGAGGCGATCGCCGAAGCCTGCCCCGGAGTGTTCATGAGGATGGCCATCGTGGAGTCGCCGAAGAGCCCACCGAAGTAGACGCCGGCGAACATGATGAAGGCGCCGGTGGGATCGAGTGCGAAGGTCATCGGCAGCAGCAGCGCCACCGCCATCGACGACCCGAGGCCCGGCAGCACGCCGACGGCGGTGCCGAGGAAGCAGCCGACGAGGACCCACAGCAGGTTCATCGGAGTCAGAGCATGTGTGAAGCCTTCGAAGAGGGACATGAGAGCGTCCATATCAGAAGCCACCTCCCAGGATTCCCGAAGGAAGGTTGAGCCCCAGCATCACCGCGAAGGCGATGTAGACCAGGGATGAGAACGTCAGCGCCACAGTGAGGTCGAACAAGGGCTTCTTCGAGCCCATCGACCTCGCCACGCACCAGAACAGAAGCGCGGCGGCAATGATCCACCCGGCGAACTCGAGGATCAGCGCGAAGGCGGCGAAACCGCCGGCGCCCCAGGCCAGGGATACGAAGTCGCTGTGCGTGCGGTGCTTCGCATCGGCCGCCCGAGCTGCGGCCAGAGCCTTGCGGTCGCCTGCCGGTTCGTCCTCTTCATGAGGGGACAGGCGCGATGCCGAGACCGCCGCAGTGACCGGGGTAGAGAACGCGGTGTCCTCCTCGACTTCTGCCGGCACCTCGTCGTCGACGTCGACCGGTTCCGGATTGCGGATATAGGCGATGACCAGCAGGATCGTCAGTGCATATCCGACGATCATGATGATCATCGGGAAGAACTGCGGACCCGGTTTGTCCACATCCTCGGCGACGTCCATCGTGAGGCTGCCGACGAGGAGATAGGTCGAGAAGGCTCCCATGATGAGCGGAACGATCAGCCCCGATCGTCCCTGCCACCAGGTGCCCGCGCCGAGGCGGTTCGTCCGTTCCGTATTCGTTGCTGTCTGTGCGCTCACAGTCCCAACTCCTTCAGCAGCTTCTCTACCCGGGAGCTGTCTTCCTTGATGAATTCGGTGAACTCATCACCGGTCAGCCACACGTCGGTCCACTTGTTCCGATCGAGGGCGTCCTTCCAAGCCGCGCTGTCGCGGGTCTTCTGCAGCACCTCGAGCAGCTGGGAGGATTCGGCGCCGGTGATTCCGGGCGCCCCGAGCCAGCCGCGCCAGTTCGTCAGCGTCACTTCGTAGCCCTGTTCGGACATGGTCGGCACATCGTCGAAGCCCTTGATCCGCTCCGGAGCGGCGACACCGATGGCTTTGACGCGTCCGGCTTCGATCTGGTCGGAGACTTCGTTGAAGCCGCAGGACGCGAAGTCGGTGGTGCCCGAGAGCAGCGTCTGGATCGCCTCACCGCCGCCGGACTTCGGAATGTAGGTGATGTCGGAAGCGGGGATCCCGCCGAGGAGTGCGAGCTGAGCGATCGTGAGATGGTCGACGGAACCGGCCGAGCCGCCCGTCCACACGAATCCCTTCGGATCCTTCTTCCACGCACCGACGACATCGTCGATCGTGTTGTGCGGGGAGTCTGCGGCGGCGATGAGGACGTCATAGTCCTCGGCCACGCGGGCCAGCAGGGTGGTGTCAGCGAAGCCGACGGGCGATGCGTTCAGTGCGATGCCGCCGACCATGGCTGTGCCGGTGGCCAGGATCGTATCCGCCTGACCGTGCATGGTCGAGAACTTGCCGAGACCGATGGTGCCGCCGGCTCCGGGAATGTTGACGACCTGCGCGTTGTTCGCCAGTGCCTCGACGCGCATGGCCTGCTGAGTCTCCCGGGCGAACCCGTCCCAGCCGCCGCCCGCCCCGGCCGGAGCGATGAGGGTGAGGTTCGATGACAGATCGCCCTGGGCCGAGGCGGCCTTGAACGAGTAGGTCGTCGCCGTGCCGATCGCCGCCAAGGCGATCGCCCCGTAGGCGAAGCGACCGAACATTCGTCGTGAAAGATGTGAGGGTTCGGCAGTCGAATCCTCGGGAGGTGGCGCCTGTGGCACGGACTTCTCCTTTGAAGGCAGGTGTGATGTGAGACTCACCTTAAGGTGGTGCGCTGACGCGGCGCCTGCTTATGCTCACTCTGCGCGTTCTGCTCATTGAGCGCGTTAAGCGCATTCTGCTCGTCGGGGGCCTGCAAGGACGTCGCGAAGGTGCAGCCGGGCACGCCTCGGTCGACGAGTCTGCCACTAGGGTGGACTCATGAGCGAAACTTCCGGTGCGGCAGTCCCTGAATCATCCGAAACTCCGACGGCCTCGTCCGTGTCTTCCAAGTCCGAGTCCTCGAAGCCTGCGAGCCCGACCTCGGCGCCGGTGGCGAAGAAGGTGCCCGTCGAGCGCACCCACCACGGACATACCTTCGTCGATGACTTCGAATGGATGCGGGAAAAGGACTCGCCCGAGGTCATCGCGCACCTCGAGGCGGAGAATGCCTGGACCGCGGCGCAGACCGCTCATCTCGAAGGCCTGCAGGAATCGATCTTCACCGAGATCAAGACCCGCATCAAGGAAACCGACATGTCCGTGCCCAACCGGCGCGGCGGCTACTGGTACTTCTCTCGCACGAAGGCGGGCCTCGACTACGGCATCAGCGTCCGCGTCCCGATCTCCGGGCCGGAGGACTGGACCCCGCCGACGGTCGGCGAGGACGAGCTGCCCGGTGAAGAAGTCGTCTTCGACTCGAACATCGCCGCCGAGGGGCAGGAGTTCTTCTCACTCGGATCCTTCTCGCTCTCCGACGACGGACGGTGGCTGCTCTACGGCGTCGACACCACCGGAGACGAACGCTATACCTTGCGACTGCGGGATCTGGAGACCGGTGACGAACTCGACGACGTCATCGAGGGCACCTTCGCAGGAGCCTCGCTCGATCCCAGCGGCCGCTTCGTCTTCTACACCACGGTCGACGACGCCTGGCGGCCGGAGAAGGTGTGGCGCCATCGCGTCGGCACGGCAGCGGGGGCAGACACCTGCATCTTCGAAGAGCCCGATGAACGCTACTTCGTCGGCTCCGGGTTCTCCCGTTCGGGCACGATGATGTTCGTCGTCACCGGGTCGAAGACGACCACCGGCTACTGGAGCATCAGCGCCGACGACCTCGAAGCCGAACCGCAGGAAGTCTGGCCGCGCGTCGAAGGCGTCGAATACCACGTCGAACACGCTGTCATCGGCGGTGAGGACCGGTTCCTCATCACCCACAACCGCAACCGCGACGACTTCGAACTCGTCGACGTCCCCGCAGCCGACCCGACGGCGGAACCGCGGCCCGTCCTCGCCGACATCGACGGCATGCGCATCGAAGACGTCGACGCCTTCGCCGACTTCATCGTCCTCAGCTACCGCCGCGGCGGCTTCGCCCGCGTCGGCACCATCGCGCTCACCCCGGACGCCGACACGCCCTATGCGGCACTGCAGGAGCTGCCCTTCGGTCGAGAGACCGGAACCCTGATGCTCTCGGCCAACCCCGAGTTCGCCCAGACCGCCATCCGGCTGATCTTCACCTCCATGTCGACTCCGTCTGTGCTCTACTCCCACAGCATCGCGGACGGCACTGACACGGTTCTCAAGCGTCAGCCCGTGCTCGGCTCCGTCGAACTCGACAAGTATGACGAGACCCTGCTGTGGGCTCGCACCGAGGACGGCACCGAGGTGCCGATCTCGGTGGTCTACCGCACGGACCTGCAGCGCTTCGCCGATCAGGGCACAGCCGCCTCGGCGCCGGAAGAGCCGTCACCGCTCGTCCTCTACGGGTACGGCTCCTACGAAGCGAGCATGGACCCGTATTTCTCGGTCTCCCGGCTGTCGCTGCTCGACCGCGGAGTCGTCTTCGCCATCGCCCACGTCCGCGGCGGCGGAGAGATGGGCCGACACTGGTACGACCAGGGCAAGACCACCGCGAAGAAGAACACCTTCACGGACTTCATCGCCGCCGCGCACCACCTCGTCGACGCGGGATGGACACGACCGGACCGGCTCGTGGCCACCGGCGGATCGGCCGGCGGACTGCTCATGGGCGCGGTCGCGAACATGGCTCCCGAGCTCTTCGCTGGAATCAGCGCGCACGTGCCCTTCGTCGACGCGCTGACCTCGATCCTCATGCCCGAACTGCCGCTGACCGTCATCGAATGGGAGGAATGGGGCGATCCGCTGCACGATGAGGACGTCTACGACTACATGCGGTCCTATTCCCCGTATGAGAACGTCGCCGAGGCCGCGTATCCGAAGATCCTTGCCGTGACCTCGCTCAACGACACCCGGGTCCTCTACGTCGAACCCGCGAAATGGGTCGCCCGGCTCCGCGAAGTCGGGGCGAACGCCCTGCTCAAGACGGAAATGGTCGCCGGCCACGGAGGCGCCTCCGGCCGCTACGACGCCTGGAAGGAGACCGCGTTCGACTTCTCCTGGATCCTCGATGTCCTGGGACGAACGGATGTCGAGATCGAGCCCTGATGGGACGTCTGTCGCCGGAGATAACGATACTGGGACGATTGTCTCCAAAAGCCGCAATCGGCACCCGGTGTCAGTGCCGGGCAATAGAGTGGATATCATCACATTCGACGTGATGTGCGTCATGGTCTCAGAACGGTCTGAGGCCAGGTGACACATCATTCATCTGCATCGCCCTACCCTCTCGCGTGCGAGGGGAGGCGGTGCCGAATGCAGAATTCGTGACGGATCCGCACCGGCGGACCGAAATTCCGAAAGGGAGAAGAATGCGTCTCAGGAAATTGGCCACAGCGATTGTGGCGGTCGGTTCGATTCTTGCGGTTTCGGCCTGCTCCGGCGGAGAGGGCGGTGACGGCGGCGGCAAGGACGACTCGTTCGCCATCGGTGTCTCGCAGCTCGTGCAGCACCCGGCGCTCGACGCCGCCACCGAAGGCTTCAAGAAGTCCTTCGACGATGCCGGCGTCGACGTGGACTGGGATGTGCAGAACGCCCAGGGCGAACAGGCCAACGCGACCTCGATCGCCCAGACCTTCGCCAACGACGACCTCGACCTCGTGCTCGCCGTCGCCACCCCGGCCGCCCAAGCCGCGGCTC
The DNA here is from genome assembly GCF_051351055.1 of Brevibacterium sp. FAM 27836. Lineage (NCBI taxonomy): Bacteria > Bacillati > Actinomycetota > Actinomycetes > Micrococcales > Brevibacteriaceae > Brevibacterium > Brevibacterium sp. FAM 27836. The sequence goes on along the minus strand of NZ_CP195711.1, from coordinate 1,171,086 downwards.
AGGCGATCACCGACAAGCCCGTGCTCTTCACCGCCGTCACCGACGCCGAGGAAGCCGGGCTCGTCGACTCCAGCGACAAGCCCGGCGGCAACGTCACCGGCACCTCCGACCTCAACCCGGTCGAAGAGCAGCTCAAGCTCGTCAAGGACGTCAAGCCCGATGCGAAGACCGTCGGCATCGTCTACAGCTCCGGTGAGGTCAACTCGCAGGTGCAGGTCGACCTGGCGAAGAAGGCCGCGAAGGACCTTGATGTGAAGATCAAGGAAGCGACGATCGCGAACTCGAGCGAACTCGCCCAGGCCGTGGAGTCACTCGGCAAGGTCGACGCCTACTACGTGCCCACCGACAACAACGTCGTCTCGGCCGTGTCGACCATGGTTCAGGCGGCAGAGAAGAACAAGGCTCTGCTCGTCGGCTCCGAAGCCGGCCAGGTCGAATCCGGGGCAGCGATCACCCGCGGCATCGACTACACGAAGCTCGGCGAACAGACCGGCGAAATGGCTCTCAAGATCCTCCAGGACGGAAAGAAGCCTGCCGAGATGCCGGTCGAGACCAGCTCGAACCTCGAGCTCGTCGTCAACCCGAAGGCCGCCAAGGCCCAGGGCGTCGAAATTCCGCAGAAGCTCATCGACGAAGCCGACAACGTCATCGACTGACCCTCGTCGGCCACACCCCGTGACCCGGTGCGCGGAGTCCTGGACTCCTCAACCTGAGGTCACCGGCGCCGAGGGTGCCGGCAGCACTGCCGGCCCCTCGGCGCCACCACGAACCACACACCAGAAATGAACGGAAACCCATGTTCGGAGCATTGGAGCTCGGGCTCATCTACGGCGCGATGGCGCTCGGGGTCTATCTGACCTTCAAGGTCCTCAACTTCCCCGATCTCACCGTCGACGGAAGCTTCACCACGGGCGGCGCCACCGCAGCCTCCCTCATCATCGCCGGGGTCGACCCCTTCCTGGCCACCGCCGCCGCGATCGGTGCCGGACTCATCGCCGGATACATCACCGGTCTGCTCCACACCAAGGGCGGCATCGATGGACTGCTCGCCGGCATCCTCACGATGATCGGACTGTGGTCGATCAACCTGCGGATCATGGGCAAAGCGAACCTGCCGCTGCTGCGAGAGGACACCGTGTTCACCCCGCTGCGGGAGAACATGCTGTTGGGCACCTGGGTGTCGATCGCGATCCTGCTCGCCTTCGCCCTCATCCTCAAATTCGCCATCGACTGGTTCCTCACCACCGATCTCGGCCTGGCCATCCAGGCCACCGGCAACAACAAGGAGATGATCCGCAGCCTCGGTGTCAACACCGACAATTCGACGATGCTCACCCTCGCCCTGTCGAACGGGTTCGTCGCGCTCTGCGGTGCCCTCGTCGCCCAGTACCAGGGCTTCTCCGACATCAGCATGGGCATCGGCCTCATCCTCGTCGGACTGGCGTCGGTCATCCTCGGCCAGGCCGTGTTCGGCAACCGCAACATCTTCATGGCCAGCCTCGGCGCACTGCTCGGCTCCGTGTTCTACCGGCTCATCATCTTCCTCGCCCTGCGCGCCGGGCTCGACACGAACGACATGAAGCTGACCACTGCGCTCCTCGTCGTCATCGCACTGCTGCTGCCCAGGTGGGGCTTCCTCAAGCGGATCCCGTCGCTGCGCGGCCGCGGCAACCGTGCGGCCACCTCGGTGCCGCAAGGCACGACCGACATCAAGGACCCGGCCGAGATCGCTGACATCCCTGCCGGGGCAAGCAGTCCACGCGCCGGGAAGGAAGGCTGAGTGGCATGCTCAAGATCAACAACATCTCAAAAACCTTCTTCGCCGGAACCGTCAACGAGCGCAAGGCGCTGCAGGGGCTCTCGCTCGAACTCGCCGAGTCCGACTTCGTCACCGTCATCGGCTCCAACGGTGCGGGCAAGTCGACACTGCTCAACACGATCTCCGGACGTCTGCCCATCGACTCCGGATCGATCACGATCGACGACACCGAGGTGTCTCGGAAACGTGAACACAAGCGCGCGAAGTACCTGGGCCGGGTGTTCCAGGATCCCATGGCGGGCACAGCACCGGACCTCACGATCGAACAGAACCTGTCCCTGGCGCTCAAGCGCGGACAGTCACGTGGGCTGGGTCGGGGCACCACCTCGGCGCGGCGGGAGCACTTCAAGGACGAGTTGGCGACGCTCGAGCTCGGCCTCGAGAACCGACTGAAGACGAAGGTCGGGCTGCTGTCCGGCGGACAGCGGCAGGCGCTGAGTCTGCTCATGGCCGGATTCACTCAGCCGCGGATCCTGCTGCTCGACGAGCACACGGCGGCGCTCGACCCACAGCGCGCAGCGCTGGTGACGGCGCTGACGAAGAAGATCGTCGAAGCCGATGGGCTGACCACGCTCATGGTCACCCACAACATGGAGCAGGCGATCGCGCTGGGCAACCGGCTGATCATGATGCACGAAGGTCGCATCATCTACCAGGCCACGGCCGAGGAGAAGAAGGACCTGACGGTTGAGACCCTGCTCGGGGAGTTCTCGAAGCTCAAGGGAGCCACCCTGGGGGACCGGGCGCTGCTCAACTGAGTCGCAGGACCAATCCGCTGAACTCGCGGAGTGGCCGCATCGGCGAGCAGCTGAGCCGGTGAAGGCCAGGGCTGGCTGACTTTACCAACCGGTTGGTAAAGTCGCTGTATGGCTGGTGATGTGCGGACACGGATTCTCGAAGCGGCGAAGGCTCTCGCCGAATCGCACGACTCGGTGCAGGGTGTGACCATCTCGCTCGAATCGGTCGCCCACCAGGCAGGGCTGACGAAGCCGGGGCTGATGTACCACTTCCCCTCCAAACAAGCCCTCATGGTGGGAGTGGTCGATCATGCCGCCGAGCATTGGGCGCATATGCTCGCCGGGCAGGCCGGGAAACCGGTTGGGGAGCTGTCGAGCTTCGAGCGGCACCGCGCCTATGTCGCCGTCGCGACCACGGCAGAGGTCTCCCGCGCCGACTACTGGATCTTCTCCGATGCCCTCTACCACCCGACGTTGGCGGAGGCGTGGAGTGGCCACCTCGGGCCGTGGTTCGACACCGTCGGGCTCGACGCGCAGGCGGTGTCACTGCTGACCGCGGCCCGGTTCTGCGCCGACGGGGCATGGATGTCCGAAGCCACCGGAGTCTTCCGGTCGACCGACCTCGCCGCCGTGCGCGAACACGCCCTCGGACTCATCGACACGGCCGAAAGACTCACCGCAGGGAACCGCCGTACCGGAGCCGAAGAGTCCGCAGCCGCAGGTGAGTGCTCAGCGGCCGAAGATCGCGCCGTTGCCGATGGCACCGGCACCGGCACCCGGGAGGTGACCGCATGAATATGACCCGTCTGCTCCTCCTCGCCGTCGCCATCCTCGCCGAGGTGGCCGCAACGCTGATGCTGCGCGCCTCCATCGCCGATCCGGTGTGGATCCCCGGCGTCGTCATCCTCTACGCCGCAGCCTTCTTCATCCTCGGCCTCACCCAGCGACTCGGGATGCCGCTGGGTGCCGTCTACGCCACCTGGTCGGCCAGCGGTGTCGCTCTCGTTGCGATGCTCGGTGTCGTGTTCTTCGGAGAAGTCCTCAGCTTGGGTGCCGTGATCGGCATCGTCGTCATCATCATCGGTGTCGTCCTCGTCGAGTCGGGAACGCCCGGTGAATCAGAGTCCGTAGAGGAGGTGACCGAATGAGTTGGCTCTGGTTGGTCCTGTCGATCCTCAGCGAAGTCGCCGGCACCCTGTGCCTGCGCGCCAGCGCGGGCCTGCAGCGCAGGATCTGGTTCATTCCCGTCGGCCTCGCCTACGGTGCTGCCTTCTACTTCCTCGGCCGAACACTGGCCGCCGGCATGCACCTCGGCGTCGCCTACGGCCTCTGGGCCGCATGCGGAGTCGCCCTGGTCTGTCTGCTCTCACGCGTCATCTGGAAGGACCCGCTGACGCGGAAGGCGCTTCTCGGCATCGGTTTCATCGCCGTCGGCGTCATGCTCGTCGAAGCAGGCTGAGCTCAGCGGCACGCATTCCGGGCAGAGTGGCCTTGAGGCTGTGTCCAGCGGCCGTTGCCGTTTCCTTTGGGAAGACTGCAGAAACTGTTATCGTCTGAAGATATGACTCTTTTCGGAAGTGACGACCCACACCGTGGTGGTTCGTCGACTCCGAATCGTGAACGCCCGAGCTGTGGCTTCGCCGATGACTCCTGGGAACCTGCTGCCGTCGGATGGTGGGGCGGAGAGCCCTAAGCACCGTCCGCCGATCCGCGGAGCCCCCTGCTGATCGGCGACAGCCCAGTCGATCTCGAATCCTGAAAATCTCTGACCTGATGAGCCGCCGAGCTCATCGGGCGATAGCGGGTATGTCTGCTGGGCCTGTCGCCGTTCGACGAACAGTTGTCCTGACCGCCGAATGAAAGTGAACCGACACATGGCAGACGATTTCGAAACGAATCCCGACCGGACGGAATCGGACCAATCCACCACGTCCACCCGCCGCCCGCCGCGAGAACGGCTGAAGGCCGACGCGAAGCGCGTCGGTGCCGAAGCGGGACGGGTCAGCCGAGAGACCGGACGAGGCCTCGGCAAGCTCGACTACAGCCGTCCCGACCCTCGCAAGGCCGGTGCCAGCGAGGCGGGCGCCAACTACCCGCACGACACCCACCCCATCCTCGTGCCCGGCATCGCCATCGACGAGCAGCGTCGTCACTACTTCCTCGACAAGATCATCTTCGCGATCGCCGGGTCGCTGACCGTCGCATTCGTCATCTGGGGCATCGCAAGCCCCAGCAGCGTCGCCGGTGTCGCCCAGACGGCCTATGACTGGGCGACTCTGCACGTCGGTTGGCTGTTCAACCTCGTCGCCATCATCGTGCTCGTGTCTCTGCTCATCCTCGCGTTCTCGCCCTACGGCAAGATCCCCTTGGGCAAGGACGGAGAGAAATCCGAGTTCAGCACCTTCTCCTGGGTCGCGATGCTCTTCGCCGCCGGCATCGGCATCGGTGTGCTCTTCTTCGGGCCCTCCGAGCCGCTGACCTACTTCATCGCCCCGCCTCCGCTGACGAACGACCCGGAGACCACCGAAGCGCTTCACGGTGCGATGGCCCAGACCTACTTCCACTGGGGCTTCCACGCCTGGGCGATGTATGCCCTCGTCGGCGGTGCCATCGCCTACGCCGCCTACCGTCGCGGACGCTCCCTGCTGCTGTCCTCGATCTTCGTCACCCTCTTCGGCAAGCGCCAGACCGAGGGCTTCGCCGGCAAGCTCGTCGACATCTTCGCCATCGTCGCCACGCTCTTCGGCACCGCCGCGGCCCTGGGCATCGCGGCCATGCAGATCGGCACCGGAGTCAGCATCGTCTCCGGAGCGGGACCGATGACGAACAATATGCTCGTCATCATCATTCTCGTCCTCACCTGCGGATTCATCATCTCGGCCGTCTCCGGCGTCTCCCGGGGAATCCGCTACCTGTCGTCGATCAACATCGTGCTCACCGTCGGCATCGTCGCTCTGGTCCTGTTCCTCGGACCGACTCTGTTCCTGTTCAACCTGCTGCCGTCGGCGTTCATGGAATACCTCGGCTCGATGTTCGACATGATGGGCCGGTCTCTGTCCTGGGGCGATGAGACTCAGGAATTCCAGTCGCTGTGGACCGTGTACTACTGGGCCTGGTGGATCTCCTGGTCGCCGTTCGTCGGTACCTTCATCGCCCGCATCTCCCGCGGTCGCTCCATCCGTCAGTTCATCCTCGGGACGATCTTCATCCCCTCGACTCTGCTCTTCGTCGCCTACGGCATCATGGGCGGAACCTCGATCTCGATGTACCGTTCCGGAGCCGCGGGCTTCAACGACAGCATGGAAGCCCCCGAGGTGTTCTTCACCCTCATCGACAATCTGCCCTACGTCGAATGGCTGCCGTTCGTCGTCATCGTCGTCCTCGCGATCTTCTTCATCACCTCCGCGGACTCCGCCTCGGTGGTCATGGGCATGCTCACCAGCCGCGGTGATCAGGAACCGAAGAAGTGGGTCGTCGTGTTCTGGGGTCTGGTCATGTCCGGCATCGCCGTGGTCATGCTCCTCCTCGGCGACGCCAGCGCGCTCGAAGGGCTCCAGCAGCTCGTCATCGTCACGGCCGTGCCGTTTGCGATCGTCATGCTCTTCATCATCGTCGCGTGGTTCAAGGAGCTGCGCACGGACCCGCTGGCTCTGCGCCGGCAGTACGCGCTCAACGCCGTCGACAATGCCGTGGTCGCCGGTGCCGACGCCTATGGCGACGACTTCGCCCTCCTGGTCGTTCCCACCGAACCCGGTGACGGGGCGAACTGCGGCATCGACTCCGAACACGAGGACTACACCGGCTGGTACCAGCGCACGGACGAGAACGGCGATCCGGTCGGCTTCGACTACGAAACCGGGGAATGGGCCGACGGCTGGACCGCCGATCCCGAATCCGGTGATCCGGACGGATCCGCGGCAGCCGATGATGACCCCACCGACACCGAGGCTGAGGAACTCGCCGGGTCCGGAGCTGCCTCGGCGACCGATTCCGACTCCACCACCGATCACCGAGAGGACCGCTCATGACCACCCCGAACATCATCGTCATCCAGGCCGATCAGATGGCCGCGCAGGCCCTGGGCGCCTACGGCGATCAGGCCGCGCTGACACCGAACATGGATGCTCTGGCCGCCGATGGGGCGGTCTTCGACCGGGCGTACTGCAATACGCCCCTGTGTGCGCCGTCGCGGGCATCGATGATGACCGGACGGATGCCCTCAGACGTCGACTGCCTCGACAACGGCGATGACTTCGCCGCCTCGGTGCCGACCTTCGCCCACCGGCTGCGCAAGCTCGGCTATCACACGGCGCTCATCGGGCGCATGCATTTCATCGGGCCCGACCAGCACCACGGGTTCGAGCAGCGCCTGACCACCGATGTCTACCCGGCCGATCTCGACATGGTTCCGGACTGGCAGCGGCCGTTGGAGGAGAAGCTCCAGTGGTACCACGAAGCCGAACCCGTGTTCACCGCCGGAGCGGCGAGTGCGAACGTCCAGCAGGACTTCGACGATGAGGTGATCTTCAAGACCCTGCGGCACCTCAACGACCGCAAACGCGCGAATCAGGCGGCCGGATCCGACCAGCCGTTCCTCATGGTCACCTCGTTCATCCACCCGCACGATCCGTACGAACCGCCGAAGGCCAACTGGGACCGATTCGCCGAGGTGGACATCCCGGACCCCGCCCACCCCGAGGTTCCCGATGCGGCCGAGGACCCGCACAGCCACCGGCTGCGCACGATGTGCGGTTTCGACCAGCGCGAGCCCGGCATCGAGGACGTGCGTCGAGCCCGCCGAGCCTACTATGCGGCGGTGAACTACATCGACGACCATGTCGGGGCGATCAGGAAGCGGCTCGAGGAGCTCGACCTGGCGAAGAACACGGTCATCATCGTCACCAGCGACCACGGTGACATGCTGGGGGAGAAGGGACTGTGGTTCAAGATGTCGCCCTACGAGCAGTCCTCCCGGGTGCCGATCATCATCAACGGCCCCGCCGAGGTGGTCACTCCCGGCCGCTACGCCAACCCCGTCAGCCTCGTCGACCTCGCGCCCACTCTGCTCGAGATCGCCCGCACCGGCAGCGATGCGGCCTCCGCGGACGGTGGGGCAGACGCGTCGGCCGGGGCCGCCTCGGCGATCGATGAAGGGCTGGTGGGTACGTCCCTGCTGGAGTCGGCTCGGCGGGAGGCCACGGGAGAACTCGGACCCGAGGACCGGGATGTCGTCGTCGAATACTTCGCCGAAGGCACCTACCGCCCGCAGGTCACGCTTGTGCGCGGAGACTGCAAGCTCACGCTCTGCCCGGGCGATCCGGCTCTGCTCTTCGACCTCGCCGCCGACCCGGATGAGCTGGTCAACCGGGCCGAGGACCCCGCCTATGCGCAGACGCTGCAGGCGATGCGGGAGGAGCTCGAGTCCCGCTACGACCTCGACCACCTCGAGGAGCACGTGCTCGGGAGCCAGTCGAGCCGGCAGCTCGTTGCCGATGCGCTCAAGGTCGGAACGGTGAGGCACTGGGACTTCGACCCGGAACCCAACCACGGCTACGTCCGCGGCGATTTCTGGTCGGCGTTCCGATTCGGAAAGATCCCCGCCGTCGAAAGCTGAGCGACGACAGGCATTGTCACCGGCCGGTGGGCGCATCGCCCACCGGCCGGTGACAATTCATCTTCACTTGGGCGAGTTGTGCCTCACACTCTCAGGATCGAGTGGCATCATCTCAAGCAGGAGGGATGTCATGACGAAGTTCGAGTGGACATCTGAAGTTCCGCTGTCGGCGGAGACGACCTATCTCTGGCACGCCCAGCCGGGAGCGCTGACCCGACTGTCGCCGCACTGGGCGCAGGAGATCGTCGAGGAGAGCTACCCTCCGATCTCGCCGGGCTCCGTCGCACAGGTGCGAACGAGCGTTCCGGGCAGCTACGGACTGGTCCGCCGTCCCTTCAGCTCGGTGCACTCGGAGGGGCCGTCGAGGTTCTCCTTCGTCGACGAGCTCAAGAAGGGCCCGCTGAGTCAGTGGAAGCACACCCATGAGTTCACCTCGGTCGCCGGAGGGACGAAGATCGACGATCAGGTCGAGTTCTCCATGGCCCCGCAGGGGTTCGACGCCATCGATCGCACTCTCATCCGCAACCTCGAAGCGACATTCGCGGCCCGGCACCGACGCATGCTCATGGACATCTCATTCATGGAGAGCACGAACGCACCCCTGCTGACGCGGAAGAAGGGCAAACGGATCCTCATCGCCGGCAGCAGCGGGATGATCGGCCGCCAGGTGGCCGCACTGTTCTCCACGGCCGGTCACTTCGTGCGTCTCCTCGTACGACGGACACCGACCCTGCCCTACGAAGTGCATTGGAATCCGGACCTCGGCATCATCAACCCCCGCGACCTGGCGTGGGCGGATGCGGTCGTCCACCTCGGCGGGAAATCCATCGCCACCCGCTTCACGAAGAGCGCGAAGCAGGAGATCCGGTCCTCACGGATCGATTCGACGCGGCTGCTGGTCGAAACCATGCTCAGCCTGCCCGAGGCCAAGCGTCCAGAAGTCTTCGTCTGCGCCTCGGCGGTCGGATACTACGGATCGGACTCCGACGAACCCGTGGACGAATCGGCTCCGGCCGGCCAGGGATTCCTCGCCGAGGTGTGCCAGGAGTGGGAGTCCGAGGCCGCACGCGTCGAGGAAGCCGGCGTGAGATGGGTGTCGATCCGCACCGGGGTCGTGCTGTCCACCCTCGGCGGGCTGCTGAAGATCCAGGCCCCGCTGTATCTCGCCGGTGCGGGCGGAAAACTGGGCAGCGGCGAACAGGCCCTGGCGTGGATCTCGCTCGATGATGTGGCCCGAGCCTACGTCCACGCTGTTCTCTACGACTATGTGCGGGGGCCGGTCAATGCTGTGGCACCGGACCTCGTCACTCAGGCGGAGTTCGCGGAGGCACTCGCCGCTCATCTCCACCGCCCGGCCCGTGTGCCCACCCCGGGCTTCGTCACCGAGCTGGTCCTCGGTCGCGATGGGGCCAAGGAACTCGCGCTGGCCGATCAGAAGGTGGTGCCCGAACGTCTGCAGGAGACCGGTTACCAGTTCGCGCAGCCGACGCTGGCCGACTGCCTCGAGGAGGAGCTCGGAACCGGAGCCTGAGCCGCCGAGAGTCTCAGTCCGACTCGGGCGTCCACTGAGAGGGATGCAGGCTGCGGTAGTTGCGCACGACGGCGGCGATGAGCGCAGCCGCGAGAGAGACGAAGACGAACTGCTGCAGATGAGCGGGCACCGGCAGACCTGCTGCGGCCCAGAGATCCATCCACATCAGTGCCGTGAAGAAGCCGCTGGACAGGCCGGAGAGGATCCGCAGGAACTCGAGCATCCTGGCATAGACATAGTCCGTGCGTCCTTCGGCGATCCAGAACGACTTGAAGAAGACGAAGGGCATCTGCACAAGGGTCAGGGGCAGCGACTCCCATAGCGGCCGGATCATGAAGCCGACCGAGATGAGCAGGGAGACGGGAATGACCGCGGTGAGCACCAGGGCCTTCGACGACCAGGAGCCGATAATTCCGTTCGGGCCGATATGACCGGGGACGCTGGTCGGTGCGAAGACGATGAAGACGAAGATCGTGGCGAGGAGGACGCAGAGCATCACGGCTGCGAATCCGAACGCTCTGGGGTCGGGTTCCGATCGATGAGGTGGCGGTGTCATTGTTCGAGCCTATCGAGTCGCGTCGGTGCTGGCCCGGTGGGCGCCGGTGGCGTTGCCTGGGTGTGGCCGTTGGGGTCGCCTCGGCGGGTGCCGAATGAGCCGCGGGTGAATGCGGCGATCCCCTCCGCCGTTCGGGAAGGATCGGCGGAGGGGACCGGACGCACGCGGATCAGAAGCGCTGCGAAGCGATCTGCGCACCTTCGGTCAGGGACTGCAGCTTCGCAACCGCGATCTCCGGGTGGATGCGTCCACCGAGACCGCAGTCGGTCGAGGCCACGACGTTCTCCGGCCCGACGAGCTTGGCGAAGCGGCCGATGCGCTCGGCGACGAGCTCGGGGTGCTCGACGACGTTCGTCGCATGGGAGACGATGCCGGGGATGATGTACTTGCCCTCGGGCAGCTTCGTCTCCTCCCAGATCTTCCACTCGTGCTCGTGGCGGACGTTGGCCGCCTCGAAGGTGATGCCGGCGGCGTTGATCGACAGCACCTGATCAACGATCTCGGCGAACGGCAGGTCCGTGACATGCGGTCCGTGCCAGGAGCCCCAGCAGGTGTGGATGCGGACCTGCGCCGGGTCGATGCCGCGCAGGGCGTGGTTGAGGGCGTCGATGCGGACCTGGATGAACGCCCGGTAGTCGTCGAAGGACGGTTCGGGGTTGATCTGGTCGAAGTTCTCCGCCAGTGAGGGGTCGTCGATCTGGACGGTCAGGCCCGCCTCGGTGATGGCGAGGTACTCCTCGCGCAGAACATCGGCCCAGGCCCAGATGAATTCCTCATCGGTTTTGTAGTACTCATTGGCCACGCGTGAGGCCGAGCCGGGGGAGAGCGCGTTGATGTAGCCGTCGCGCTCGTCGTAGCCTGCGGCGGCGAGGCCGGCCTTGAGATTCGCGATGTCCTGAGCGACGGCCTTCTGGCCGATGTAGCTGATGGGTCCCGTCGCCTTGGGGAACTGCGGCTGTGCTCCGGTGTCGGTGCCGGCGTTGGCGTCCGCGTAGACGCTCGGGAAGAGGTTGCGATCGCGCCGATCGGAGAAGCTCGTGAGCACGATGTTGCCGGGAGTCGAACGGTTGGCCGGCTCTTCGAAGATGTTGCGGTCGTGGAGTTCGAGCCCGCCGGTGCGGGCGAAGGAGTAGTGCCACCAGGCGCCGTAGTCGAGGTCGGAAGCCATCGCGTGACCGTATTCGCCGTCATTGGGCAGGGTGATGCCCAGATCCTTCTGGCGCTTGACGAGGTCGGTGACGCTGGCGGCAAGGAGTTCGTCGAACTCCTGGGCCTCGGCGTCGGAGACCGTCTCGCCGCCGAGGCGGGCTGCGGTCTGAGCGTGCTTGACCTTGTTGGCCTCGATGAGCTCAGGGGTGCGGGGTAAGGATCCGGCGTGCGAAGTGCGGATCGTGGCCATGGGTGACTCTCCTCGGGTTGTGCGGTGGCATATCAGCCGTATCGTTCCGTTTCAGACAATCACATCAGTGGTGACGCATGCATGGGCACCGTCATGTTGGGTCACGTGCCGGTCGCTGCCCGCCGATCTCGCGCCACCCGCACCCGCCCCCGCCCGCCACCCGCGCCCGCCAAACGCCGAGAGGACCACTTCGCTTCGAGCGGACCAGTTGCAACTGGCACTCTCGAAGCGAAGTGGTCCTCTCGGTGAGCGACCAGGCCGTGGTGGCCCGACTCTGTGGACTAAACGTCGCTTGTCGCGACTACACGGTGCTACTCAGCCCGCGGTCTCGGTCACTGCGGCGACGCTTCCGCCGAAGCGATTGCGCAGAGTGTCTTCGTGCACGCGACCGAGCTCGTCGAGGCCGATCGAGAAGTGGTCGACGATGTCGAGGCTCGGCTCCGGGTCGCCGGCATCGGTCATGCCGATGCGCACGAACGGGAACCGGCGGGCGGTGCACATGTCCTTGAACCGGACCTCCTCCGAGCGCGGGACGGCGACGATCGCACGTGCCGAGGACTCGGAGAACAGTGCGGTGAACACGTCGACGCCGTCACGTTCGCAGACTTCGTCGAGCCAGATCCGGGCACCCGTGCCGCAGCGCAGGCTGGACTCGACGAGCGCCTGCGACAGGCCACCCTGCGACAGATCGTGCGCGGCATCGATCATGCCGTCGCGCGAGCAGTTGATGAGGATCTCGCTGAGCTCCTTCTCCGCCTCCGGCTTGTACTGCGGAGGGACTCCGCCGAGGTGGCCGGCCGTGACGTCGGCCCACGCCGATCCGTCGAGCTCATCCTCGGTGGTGCCGAGCAGGTAGATGGTCTGGCCCGGTTCCTTCCACCCGCTGGGGGTGGCGCGGGTGACGTCGTCGAAGACGCCGAGCACACCGACGACCGGGGTCGGGTGGATGGCCACACCGCCGGTCTGGTTGTAGAGGGAGACATTTCCTCCGGTGACGGGGATGCCCATGTCCTGGCAGGCATCGGCCAGTGCCTCGACGGACTGCGCGAACTGCCACATGATCTCCGGGTCCTCCGGGGATCCGAAGTTCAGGCAGTCGGTGACCGCACGGGGGATGGCACCGGCAGTCGAGACGTTGCGGTAGGCCTCGGCCAGGGCCAGCTGGGCACCGCGCGCCGGGTCGAGGAAGCTGTAGCGACCGTTGGCGTCGGTGGCGATGGCCACACCGAGTCCGGTCTCCTCATCGACGCGGACGACACCGGCATCATCCGGGTAGGCCAGCGCAGTATTGCCCTGGACGTACTTGTCGTACTGCGATGTGATCCACGACTTCGAAGCGAGGTTCGGCGAACCCGCGAGCTCGAGCACGGTCGAGCGCATCTCCTCGTCGGTCTCCGGCTTCTTCAGCCCGGCGTTGTCGACGGTGTTCGCAGCCACCTCGGCGGTCCATGACGGCTGAGTGAACGGACGGTTGTAGACGGGGCCGTCGTGGGCGACCGAGCGCGGAGGCACATCGACGATGACGTCGCCGTGCCATTCGATGACGAGACGGTCGGAGGCGGTGACCTCGCCGAGCACGGAGGTCTCAACCTCCCACTTGCCGACGATGGCGAGGAACTCCTCGAGGCGGTCGGGACGGACGACGGCCATCATCCGCTCCTGCGACTCCGACATGAGGATCTCCTCAGGCGTGAGGGTCTCATCGCGCAGCAGCACATCGTCGAGCGCGATGTGCATTCCGCCGTCGCCGTTGGACGCCAGCTCCGAGGTGGCGCAGGAGATGCCGGCAGCGCCGAGGTCCTGAATGCCTTCGACGACGCCGGCGCGGAAGAGTTCGAGGCAGCATTCGATGAGCACCTTCTCTGCGAAGGGGTCACCGACCTGCACGGCGGGGCGCTTCGAGGGCTTCGTGTCGTCGAAGGACTCCGAAGCGAGGATCGAGGCACCGCCGATGCCGTCGCCGCCGGTGCGCGCACCGAAGAGCACGACCTTGTTGCGGAGTCCCGACGCATTGGCCAGACGGATGTCCTCATGCCGCATGACACCCACGGCCAGAGCGTTGACCAACGGGTTCGCCTGGTAGACGGAGTCGAAGACGGTTTCTCCGCCGATGTTCGGCAGCCCCAGGGAGTTGCCGTAGTTGCTGATGCCGGCGACCACACCGTGGACGACGCGGGCGGTGTCGGGGTGATCGATGGCACCGAAGCGCAGCTGATCCATCACGGCGACCGGGCGGGCGCCCATGGAGATGATGTCGCGGACGATGCCGCCGACACCCGTGGCCGCGCCCTGGTGAGGCTCGACATAGCTGGGGTGGTTGTGGGATTCGACCTTGAAGGTCACGGCCCAGCCGTCGCCGATGTCGACGACGCCGGCGTTCTCGCCGATGCCCACGAGCAGGTGCTTCTTCATATCCTCGGTGACCTTGTCACCGAACTTCGACAAGTGGACCTTCGAGGACTTATACGAGCAGTGCTCGGACCACATCACCGAGTACATGGCCAGCTCCGCCGAGGTGGGGCGACGTCCGAGGATCGTCTTGATCTGCTCGTATTCGTCGGCCGTGAGACCGAGATCGGCGAAAGGCTGTTCGACGTCGGGATTCGCCGCAGCGAACTCGACCGTCTCCTTGACCTTCTTCGAAGCATTCTGCGGGGAATCGACCTGCGTGGAATCCGCAGAGCTGAGGTTTGACGTCATGTCCTCTTCGGGGCCCTTTCATACGACACGGCACTCACGGCCAATCTTAGCCGTGTCCCGACCCGGGCCGCGAAGCGCGTCCACGATGGGCCGCTTCGACGAGGTCGCAGTGATGGCTCCGGTGGCCCCGCCGCGGCGACGCGGAGGGGATCGTTCCGGTGATCCCACCTCGGCGAGGACGGTGGCCTGCGCCGCCTTAGAATGGGAGTCATGGCAACTCCCAAGATCGTCCTGTTCTACGTCTTCACTCCGCTGGCCGACCCCGAAGCGGTCAAGCTGTGGCAGCATACCCTTGCCGAGAGTCTCGGCCTCAAGGGGCGGGTGATCGTGTCGAAGGACGGCATCAACGCCACCATCGGCGGGGACATCTTCGACGTCAAGCAGTACGTGCGGGCGACGAAGTCCTATGCCCCGTTCAAGAAGGCCGACATCAAGTGGTCCAACGGTGAGGGCGATGACTTCCCGCGTCTGAGTGTGAAGGTGCGTTCGGAGCTCGTCACCTTCGGCACCGCTGACGAAATCACTGTCACCGAGAATGGTGTCCGAGGCGGCGGGCAGCATCTCAAACCCGGTGCCCTGCACAAGCTGCTCGACGAACGCGGCGACGATGTTATCTTCTTCGACGGCCGCAATGCGATGGAAGCGCAGATCGGGAAGTTCCGCGACGCCGTCGTCCCCGACACGGACGCCACCCGCGACTTCATCGCGGAGATCGAGTCCGGCAAGTACGACGATCTCAAGGACAAACCGGTCGTCACCTACTGCACCGGCGGAATCCGCTGCGAAGTCCTGTCGGTGCTGATGAAGAACCGCGGTTTCGAAGAGGTCTACCAGCTCGACGGCGGCATCGTCCGCTACGGCGAGACCTTCGGCAGCTCCGGTTACTGGGACGGTTCGCTCTACGTCTTCGACAAGCGCATGCACGTCGAGTTCGGTGACAATGTCGAATCGATCGGGCACTGCGTGAACTGCGAAGCGAACACTCCGGTGTTCGTCAACTGTGCGAACCTCGAGTGCCGCAAGCAGTATCTGCGGTGCGAGGAATGCACGGACAAGGGACTGCAGCCCTACTGCACCGAGTGCGCGGACGCAGGAGTCGGCGCGGACGCGGTTGCCGGCTGAGGTGGGCGGTGCCCGGAACCGACCTCAGACTCTGTCAGCGCTCGCCCTCGGCAGAGGCTTCATCCCGATGGCGACGTCGATCCCGACGACGGCTTCGCAACCGTTGATCGCCGAACCACAAGTGATGGGGTGATGAGGTTCTCCCGGCGGGGGGCCTCTGGGTCGGCGAGGATGTCGAAGACCGCTTGGGCCGACAGCCGCCCGATCAGCTGGTTCTGCGGATCGACAGAGGTCAGGGAGATCCGTTCGAGGCCGGACAGAGAGATGTTGTCGAAGCCGACGATCGCGAGCTGATCGGGTACGCGCACTCCTGCCTCGTCGGCGGCGGCCAGGACTCCGATGGCGGAGATGTCGTTGACCGAGACGATGGCGGTCGGCGGCGTGCTCGATCGCAGAAGCTGCTGAGCGGCCGTATACCCGTCGTGCTCAGAGAACCCGGCCGACTGGACTCTCGGCACCAAGCCGCGGGAGCGCATGGCTTCGATGTAGGCGGTCTTCCTCGATTTCGCGACCGCGCTGCCCTGCCCGCCGGTGAAGGCGATCTGTGCATGGCCGAGCCCCTGGAGGTGATCGAGCACCAGAGCGATTCCGCTGACGTCGTCCATGCGCACCGAGGAATAGCCGGAGTCCGGACTCGGAGCAGCACTGGCGTAGACGGTGGGGATGCCCGAGGACAGTGCTTCGTGCTCGATGACCGTTCCGACGACGATCAGCGCCTTCGGCCGCAGGTCCTGCAGCATTGCGATGACCCGGGAGTCGATGCGGCCGTAGGGCTCGGTCGGACTCCGATCGTTCGCGATCGTTGCACTGGTGATCAGGCCGTATTCGCCACGCGCATCGAGTTCGGACCGGACGGCATCGGCGATCTCGGCGAAGATCGGGTTGTGGAGATTGACGACGAGAATGCCGACGAACGGCGATCCGTCTGCGGCGAGTGAGCGGGCCAGGAAGTTCGGCTGATAACCCAGGGATTGAGCCGAGCGCAGAATCAGCTCGCGGCGGCGTTCGCTGACGCGCTGCGGTTCTTTGAAGGCAAGGGAGACCAGCGACTTCGACACCCCGGCAGCCGCAGCAACATCGCGAATCGTCGGCCGCGACCGCGCGGTCCTCGACCCGTCACTGTTGGAATTCGGCATATGCTCATCATCACACATGGGCAGGGGAGTCGAGCGGGGTCGGGTCCGTCCGGGCCGTGGAGCACGAAATCTCAACCTGAGTTTCCAGAGAGTGCTTGACAATGTCGGCGGCGTCACATTAAGTTCGCATTGATCTCATTTTGAACCGGTCCAAATATTTGGACGAAAAACGATGAACTTCAAATTGGACCGGTTCAAAATGAGGCTTGAAGATTGTCGAAAGAGTTTGGAGTACGCAATGACGCGCAGCGAATTGCTGATCGGTGGAACCTGGCGAGCTTCTCGTGAGGGAAGCGGTCAGCTGAAAGACGTGGTGTCGCCGTTCGACGGACGCACCGTCGGACAGGTTTCGATCGCGGGTGCTGCGGACGTCGAAGCCGCCCTCGAATCCGCTTCTCGCGGTGCCGAGGTCTGGCGCAGGACTCCGGCCCACGAACGCAGCGAGATCCTGCTCAAGGCCGCGGCTCTGGCCGACGAGCGCACCGAACAGATCGCCCAGGTGCTCTCGGCCGAGAACGGCAAGACTCTGCGCGAAGCCCGCGCAGAAGCCGGCCGCTCCGGTTCGATCATCCGCCTGGCGGCGTTCGAAGGCACACAGCTGTACGGCCAGACGCTTCCCCTCGACGCAAACCCGGGCACCGGCCTCGACAAGGTCGGCTTCACGCTGCCCCAGCCGGTCGGCGTGGTCGTGGCGATCACTCCCTTCAACTACCCGGCGCTGCTGGTCAACCACAAGATCGCCCCGGCGTTGGCCGCAGGCAACTCGGTGATCCTCAAGCCCGCAAGCACCACTCCGCTGACGGCGCTGGCGCTGGCCGAATGCTTCATCGATGCCGGACTGCCTGAGGGCGTCCTCTCCGTGCTCACCGGATCCGGTGGGGACATCGGCGATCGCCTTGCCGCCGACAAGCGCGTCCGGAAGATCTCGTTCACCGGCTCCACGGGGGTCGGCGAGCACTTGGCCTCCATCGCCAGTGTGAAGAAGCTGTCCCTGGAACTGGGGTCGTCTGCCCCCGTCGTCGTCCTTCCCGACGCCGATATCGAGCTCGCGGCGAGTGCTGTTGCCGCCGGCGGGTACACGAACGCCGGTCAGGTCTGCATCTCGGTGCAGCGAGTCATCGTCCACGAAGACATTCAGGGTGACTTCCTCGATGCGCTGAGCGCCAAGGTCCGGGAACACCGGATCGGCAACCCCGACGATGACGCGACGACGGTCGGAACCCTCATCACCGAGTCCGAGGCCAAACGTGTCGAAGGGGCCATCCGCGAAGCCGTCGGCGCCGGAGCACGCCTCGAACTCGGAGGCGACCGCGACGGCGCGATGCTCGAGCCCGCAATCCTCAGCGGCGTCGATCCCCAAGCCTCGATCGCGCAGGACGAGATCTTCGGCCCCGCAGTGGCCGTCTCCACCGCCCCCGACGTCAAGACCGCCATCGAACTGGCGAACTCGACCGACTACGGACTCGCCGCCGGGATCTTCACGAACAACGTCGACGCAGGCGTCCAGTACATGCGTGAGGTCGATGCAGGAAACATCCACATCAACTGGACTCCGCTGTGGAGGGCCGACCTCATGCCGTACGGGGGTCTCAAGGCAAGCGGAATCGGCAAGGAAGGTCTGCGGGCCGCCGTCGAAGAGATGACCGAGTCGAAGACCGTCGTCATCCACGGCCGCCCCTGGGCCTGACTCTTCGGGACAGAAGATCGCACAGACAGCGTTCGGTGCGGAACACACACCGACACATCAACCTCGGCGCCCATGATCACAGAAGGTCACGGCGCACCCTATCCGTTCGAAGGAGAACCCATGAGTCACGAACCGACCATCCGACTGACGGTGGCCCAGGCCGTCGTCAAGTTCCTCAGCAGCCAGTACTCGGTCCTCGATGACGACCGTCAGCGGTTCATCCCGGCCGCGGCCGGCATCTTCGGCCACGGCAATGTGGCCGGCTTCAGCCAGGCGTTCTCGCAGTACGCCGACGATCTCCCGTTCATCCAGGGCCGCAACGAACAGTCGCTGGCTCACGCGGGAAGTGCTCTGGCCAAGGCCAGCGGCAGGCGGCAGACGCTCGCGGTCACCGCCTCCATCGGTCCCGGAGCGATGAACCTCGTCACCGCGGCCGCACTGGCGACGGTCAACCGCCTTCCGCTGTTCCTGCTGCCCGGCGACACCTACGCGACCAGGCGCCAGGGCCCCGTCCTCCAGGAGCTCGAGAACCCTCAGGACCCGAACCTCACCGTCAATGACGCATTCCGTCCCGTCTCTGCGTTCTTCGACCGGATCACCCGCCCCGAGCAGCTGATCACCGCGCTGCCCAAGGCGTTCCGCGTGCTCGCGAACCCCGCGGAGACCGGAGCCGTCGTGCTCTCCCTGCCCCAGGACATCCAGTCCCACGCCTACGACTTCCCCGTCAGCCTGTTCCGCGAGCGGGATTGGCCGATCCGTCGCACCATTCCGCAGCCCAGCGACATCGAACAGGCGGTCTCCGTCCTCGCCTCGGCGAAGAAGCCCCTGATCATCGCCGGCGGCGGTGTCCACTACTCCGAAGCCCGTGAGGCACTGGCCGCATTCGCCGAGTCCACCGGCATCCCTGTCGCCGAAACCTTCGGCGGCAAGGGCGCAGCACTCACCGACGCCGATTGGGTGCTCGGCGGCATTGGACTCGAGGGCAACCCCGCGACCAACCGCCTCGTCGCCCAGGCCGATGTCATCGTCAGCATCGGCACACGACTGACCGACTTCGCCACCGGATCGCAGACGATGTTCAAGAACCCCGATGTGCGCTTCGTCTCGATCAACATCGCAGAGCTCGACGCGATCAAGCAGGGAGCCGTCGCGGTGCTCTCCGACGCGAAGCTGGGAATCGAAGCCCTGAGCCAGCAGCTCTCCGACTACTCGGTGCCCGGTGACTGGACCGCCGAGGTCGCCTCGCAGAAGGCCGAATGGGCTCCGCAGCGCAGCCAGGCACTCGACCCCGACACCGCCTTCGACAAGCACGCACCGGAGCACGCGGCACTGGGAATCCCGGACACCGACGCGACCGTCACCCAGGGACAGCTCATCGGTCTGCTCCAGGAGCATGCACAGCCGGGCGACACACTCATCGCCGCCGCCGGTGGACCCCCGGGAGACCTGCTCAAGGTATGGGACGCCACCGATGACCGTCGCTGCCACCTCGAGTTCGGCTTCTCCTGCATGGGCTACGAGATCCCCGCCGGCATCGGAGTCCGGCTCGCGGACCCCGAGAGCACCGGCCGCGTCTCGGTCTTCATCGGCGACGGGACCTTCCTCATGAACCCGACCGAGATCCTCACCGCAGCGCAGGAGCACCTCGACATCACCTACGTGATCTCGGAGAACCACGGCTTCCAGGTCATCCGCCGCCTGCAGATGATGAAGTACGGAGAGCAGTTCGGCAACGACTTCCGCTACCGCGACGAAGAGGACACCGCCCGGCTCTCGGGCGACTACCTCCACGTCGACCTCGGCGAGATCGCCTCGGGCCTCGGCGCCAAGACCATCCGCGCCACGAGCGTCGACGAGATCCGGGCAGCGCTCAACGACACCCGCGACGTCCACGGACCCGTGGCCATCGTGGTGCCGACCATCCCGCTGGTCGACCTGCCCGGGTCCGGAGTCTTCTGGGATGTCGCACCCGCCGAGGTCGCCGAACAGGAATGGGTCTCCGGCCTGCGCGCCGATTACGAAAAGGGTCTGGAGGACCAGAAATGGCACGTGTGAACACATCGCCGACCCCGCTGGACAAGGGCGCGCTGGCCAGACGGATCCGTGCGGGCGAGACAACCATCGGCAGTTTCGCCGGTCTCGGCTCCACCATGGCCATCGAGGTCCTGGCCGCCGCCGGACTCGACTGGATCCTCGTCGACCTCGAACACGGCGGCGGAGACGAAGCATCGATCGGTGATGCGGCAGCGGCCGCCGGCGGATACGGGGCAGCCACCCTGGTGCGGGTGGAGATCCCGGACCGGATCAGGATCGGACGTGCCCTCGACGCCGGTGCCGCCGGAGTGATGCTCCCGCGAGTGAGCTCCGCCGCCGAGGTGGCCGAGATCATTCCGCACCTGCACTACCCACCGCTCGGAGACAGGGGAGTGGCCACCTACAACCGCTCCCTCCGCTGGGGAATGGACAAAGCGGGGCTGGAGACGAGCAACGACGAGGTGCTGACGATCGTTCAGATCGAGACAGCAGGCGCCCTCGCCGAGGTGGACGACATCGCCGCACTCGACGCCGTCGACGTCCTGTTCGTCGGGCCCCTGGATCTGTCGTATGCGCTCGGTGTGCCGCTCGACTTCAATGCGCCGGTCTTCCGCGACGCCCTCGACACGGTCGTCGCAGCTGCACGCAGACACGGAAAGTCGGCCGGAATCCTCAGTGCCGACTCAGCGGTGGCCACAACCCGAGCCGAACAGGGCTTCACCTTCCTGCCGGTCGGTTCGGATTCGACACTGTTGGCTGACACCGCTGCCGCGGTCGTGTCCACCCTGCGCGACTGACGCCGCAGAACATCGGGGCCAACCGCCCCACCATTGACTACTCAAGGAGCACCATGAGCAACAACCCCACGACCATCGGAGTCGGACTCATCAGCGTCGGCTGGATGGGGCAGCTCCACAGCCGCGCCTACTCCAACGTTCCCGTCGTCTACCCCGAGCTCGGCATCAGAACACGCCTGGTCATCGCCGCCGACACCAATGACGAGCGCGCTCAGTTCGCCCAGGACGTGCTGGGCTACGAGAATTCGACCAGCGACTACAACGACGTTCTCAACCACCCGGACGTCGACGTCGTCTCCGTCTGCGCACCGAACTTCCTCCACGAGGAGATCGGCACCGCCGTCGCCAAGGCCGGCAAATCACTGTGGATCGAGAAACCCGTCGGCCGTTCCGACGAAGAGACGGAATCCGTGGTCAACGCGGCCGATGCCGCGGAAGTCGTCACCGCTGTCGGCTTCAACTACCGCAACGCCCCGGCCATCGAATACGCGAGGAAGATCATCGCCGAAGGCAAGCTCGGACGCATCACGAACGTGCGGGGCGCATTCTTCGCCGACTACTCGGCCGAGCCGAACGGCGCTCTGTCCTGGCGCTTCATCCGCGGACTCGCCGGTTCCGGTGTCCTCGGAGACCTGCTCGGACACCTGACCGACCTCGCCCACTACGTCGTCGGACCGATCGACAAGGTCACCGGCGTGGCCAACACCGCCTACACCGAGCGCCCCAAGCAGCAGATGGGCAGCGGCACCCACTTCGACGTCGTCGAGGGCGGAGAGATGGCACCCGTCGAGAACGAAGACTACGCCGGACTGCTCGTCCACTTCGGCCCCGACGCTCAAGGAGCCGGCGCCGTCGGTTCGCTCGAAGCCTCACGAGTGTGCGTCGGGCCGCGCGCGGAGTACTCGCTCGAGGTCTACGGAACCGAGGGCTCACTGCGGTGGAACTTCGAACGGATGAACGAACTCGAACTGGCACTCGGACACAAGGGTCCTCATGTCGGGTTCACCCGTGTGATGGCCGGTCCGGACTTCGGCGACTTCTCGAAGTTCCAGCCGGGCGCCGGCACCTCGATGGGCTACGACGACCTCAAGGTCATCGAAGCGAAGAAGTTCCTGCTCGCCCATGTCGGCGAGGAATCCACCCACGCCGACGTCCATGACGCCCTCGCCGCCAACCGCGTCGTCTACGCGGGTGAGCGCGCGATCGCCACCGAGTCCTGGCAGACCGTCGAACAGGTCGAGGGCACCTCGGCATCGACACGGACCACGGACGACTCGAACAGGAAAGAGACTGTCGATGCCTGAGAAGACCACCGTCATCGGACTCGGACCGGTACCGAAGGACCTCGTCGAAGCAGAACTCGGACTCGGGGTCGACTTCGTCGAGAGCCCCGGAGCTGAGGACTACGCGAAGGCCGAGGGCGCAATCGTGCGCGCTGCCGTCAAGGTCGGCCCCGCAGAACTCGATTCGATGCCCAACCTCAAGGTCATCGCCCGCACCGGCGTCGGCGTCGACGACGTCGATGTCGACGCCGCCACCGAACGTGGAATCCCCGTGGCGATCACCCCCGGTGTCAACTCGACTGCGGTGGCCGAGGGCGCGTTCGCTCACATGCTTCAGCTCGTGAAGTCACTGGCACCGCTGACGGAGATCGTTCGCTCCGGGGGATGGACGGAACGCACCAGTGTCCCGGTCGGCGATCTCGACGGAGCGAGTCTGGGCATCATCGGATTCGGCAACATCGGTCGGCGGGTGAAGGCGATCGCCGAGGCCTTCGGCATGAGCGTCCTCGCCTACGACCCCGTCGCCGAGGTGCCCGAAGCCAATAGGGTCGACACCGTCGACGAGATCCTGCGCGCATCGGACATCGTCACTCTGCACGTGCCGCTCCTCGAGAGCACCCACCACATGATCAACGCCCGCACAATCGATCTGATGAAGGACGGAGCGATCCTCATCAACACCAGCCGCGGAGGACTCGTCGACGAGGACGCCGCTCTGTCGGGACTCGAGTCCGGCAAACTCGGGGGCGTCGGACTCGACTCGTTCGAATCCGAGCCGCCTCGGCCGCACCCCCTGTACCAGCACCCCCGCACAGTGCTGACTCCTCATGTGATGGGGCTCAGCGCAAAAGCCAGCCATGCCACCTTCGTCGCCGCCGCCCGTGCCGTGGACGCAGTCCTCAAAGGCGGGCGCCCGGGCGCAGCGGTCAACGAAGTGGATTCGCCGGCTGCACCTGCAGCCGCAAGCAAAGGAGACCCAAGGTGAGCAACGTCAAAATCGCCGCGGCCCCCATCTCCTGGGGAGTCTGCGAAGTCCCTGACTGGGGATACCAGCTGAGCCCTGAACGGGTCCTCACCGAAATGCAGGAACTCGGCTTCGACGCTACGGAATTCGGCCCCGAGGGGTTCCTTCCCGACGACGCCGCAGGCAGGGCCGAAACCCTGAAGAAGCACTCGATGCAGGCCGTCGGAGGGTTCTACCCGGCCATCATCCACGACCCCGACCATGATCCGCTGCCCGGGATCGAGCGCGAACTGGAAGCCTACACCGCAGCCGGTGCGGACACCCTCGTCCTGGCAGCAGCGACGGGCGTCGACGGCTACGATGCCAAGCGCCCTGAACTCGATGAGGCCGGATGGAAGACCGTCTACCGCAACATCGACCGCATCCTCGAAGCCGCAAAAGCCCAGGGAGTCACCGTCAGCCTGCATTCGCATGTGGGAACCATGGTCGAAACCCAGGACGACGTCGACCACATTCTCAACGGCACCGACGTCGACTTCTGCTTCGACACCGGACACATGTTCATCGGCGGAGTGGACCCGGTCGAATTCGTGCAGAAGCACACGGGACGCATCTCCCACGCACACCTCAAGGATGTCGCGCTCGACCGTGCACGCAGTGTCCAGGCCGGCGAACAAACCTACTACGATGCCGTCGTCGACGGAATGTACCAGCCGCTCGGCCAGGGAGACATCGACATCGACTCGATCGTCGGCACTCTCATCCGCGCCGGATTCGACGGCTGGTTCACCCTCGAACAGGACACCGTCGTCGCCGACGAACCGGCGCCCGGCTCCGGACCGATCGACCAGGCTCGCGCCAGCCTCAGCTATCTCAAGCAGATCATCGAGGAGAACCGATGAGCACACGGATCGGCGTCGTCGGCCTCGGCCGGATCGGACGGATGCACGCTCGCAACATCGCGCAGGAAGACGGGGTCGACGAGCTCGTGCTCATCGGCCGCACCGCAGGCAAGCTCGAAGACGCCAAAGCGCAGCTGCAGTCGGAGCTGGCCCCGGACGCGGGGCCGGACCTTCGAGGTGCTCACGCCCCCGCAGGTCCCGTCAACCGCCCGGTCATCAGCACAGTGCTGCTCACCGAGGACTGGACCGACGGACTCGACGGTGTCATCATCGCCAGTTCGACGCACACCCACCCCGATCTCGCTCGGACAGCACTGACCGCTGGGGTCCCGGTTCTCGTCGAGAAGCCGATCGGACTCAAGCTCGAAGAGACCGCGGCCCTGTCCGCGGAGTTCGAAGCGCTCGACGTGCCCATCATGGTCGCCTACCACCGCAGGTACGACGAAGGGTTCCAGACCCTCAGAGAACGGATCCACAGCGGTGAGATGGGAACCATCCGAGTCATCCACTCGGCCGGACATGATCACTTCCATGTCGATCCGGAATTCATCCCCACCTCGGGAGGGGTGTGGCGCGACCTGCTCATCCACGAGTTCGACACGATCCCCTGGCTCATGGGTGAGGCACCCGTATCGATCTTCGCCTCGGGCGGGGTGCTCGACGAGCAGGCCTATGCGGACAGCGGCGACCTGGATACGGCCACAGCCGTGATCACCTTCGAATCGGGAGTGCAGGCGCTCATCAGCGGTGCCCGCAACATCGCCTCCGGCCAGGACGTCAACACCGTCGTCTACGGCAGCGATGCGGCGTTCGCAGCCGGCATCGACTCACACTCGCCGGTCACCTCGACCGAACCGGGAGTCGCCCCACCGGAGTCGACCTACGCCGACTTCATCGAACGGTTCGAACCGGCCTTCAGACGCGAAGTCCGACATTTCCTGGCCGTCATCAACGGCGATGCCACCTCGCTGACCCTGCCGTCCGACGGCATCGTCGCAGCGAAATTGGCGTTGGCAGCCGAGGAATCGGTGCGGCGCGGCCGACCCGTCCGATTGGACGAAATCACCGCGTGAGCGCTCAAGCCGCGACACCGCACAAACCCACATTGACTCAACGCGAATTTCGAACGAGGAGAGAAGTTCAATGACGAATGAACAACTGCGCATCGGTCTCATCGGGACCGGCCGCATCGGCAAAGTCCATGCCGTCAACATCGCGGCACTTCCCGAAACCACCCTGACCTGGGTGATCGACCCCTATGTCGCCGGAGCCGAAGCGATCGCTGAGGAAAACGGCGCCCGCGCAACAGGCGACCCCGACGAAGCCTTCGCTTCGGGTGAGCTCGATGCAGTGGTCATCGCCTCACCGACGTCGACCCACGCCGATCTCATCAAGAAGGCCATCGAAGCCGGAATCCCGGTGCTCTGCGAGAAGCCGATCGACCTCGACATCGCCCGCGTCGACGAACTGGCGCCACTGGTCGAGAATTCCGGCGTTCCCTTCGCCGTCGGTTTCAACCGCCGATTCGACCGTGACTTCTCACTCGCTCGAGAACGCCTCATCGCCGGTGAGGTCGGAGACCTCGAGCAGCTGTCGATCATCAGCCGCGACCCCGCCCCACCAAGCGTCGAGAACCTCCGGACGACCGGCGGCATGTTCCGAGACCAGACGATTCACGACTTCGATATGGCACGCTATTTCGCCCCTGACATCGTCGAGGTCTTCGCGACCGGCTCACAGCTGTTCGACGACGGAGCCAAGGAGACTTCCGACTTCGACACCGCGATGGTGACGATGAGGACCTCGACCGGGGTCCAGATCTCCATCACGAACTCACGGCACAGCGCGATCGGCTACGACCAGAGGATCGAGATCTTCGGCGGCCAGGGCATGCTCGAAGTCGGGAACGCGGGGACGAGTCTGGTCAGCTACTCGAACGCGACTGCGGTGAAGACCACCTCGCCCTATCAGCACTTCTTCCTCGAGCGATACTCCGACGCCTACGTCGAAGAGCTGCGCGAATTCTGTCAGCTCGTCCGCGGAGAGGAGTCACGCTGCTCGTCCTTCGCTGATGGCCGAGCAGCGCTGATCCTGGCCAATGCGGCCCAGACATCCGCGGCAGAAGGACGGGTCGTCCAGGTCGATCTGACCGCCTGACCCTGAACCCAACCCAATGCGGCAACGCATATCAGAGTGCAACGATGCATATTTGTTAGGAGACCATCGTGGTTGCCAATTCAACAGAGTCACCAATCGTCAAAGACTCAGCACTGCCGGTGATGCCCAAGACCGGAGCCCATCGCAAACGGATAGGACTCATCTCTATCGTTGCCTGCTTCGGAGGGCTCCTGTTCGGCTATGACACCGGTGTCATCAACGGGGCGCTGCGCCCCATGTCCGAAGAACTCGGACTGACTGCAGTCAGCGAAGGTGTCGTGACGAGTTCGCTCGTCTTCGCTGCCGCTGTCGGCGCCGTTTCCTGCGGCAAGATCTGCGACATGGTCGGACGACGTCGAACGATCATAGTCCTGGCGATGTTGTTCTTCCTCGGCACGCTGGTTGCCGTCTTCGCCCCTAACGTGTCTGTGCTGGTCATCGGTCGGATCATGCTCGGCCTGGCCGTCGGCGGTGCCTCCATCGTCGTCCCGGTGTACCTGTCCGAACTCGCTCCACACGAAATCCGCGGATCCATCAGCGGACGAAACGAAGTCGCGATCGTCAGCGGACAGCTTGCCGCCTTCGTCGTCAATGCCATCATCGGCAACGTCTGGGGACATATCGACGGGATCTGGCGGGTCATGTTCGCCATCTGCGCAATACCCGCGGTCTGCCTGTTCATCGGCATGCTCCGGATGCCCGAATCGCCGAGGTGGCTGGTCGAACACAACCGCCACGACGAGGCTCTCGCTGTCCTGATGACGGTGCGCACCGAAGAGAGGGCACGTGCGGAGCTGGGATCCGTCGAAGAGGTGGCGGAAGCCTCAACCGGAGATCGTCGAGTCGGCTACCGGAAGTTCGTGTTCAACAAATGGCTGATCCGGATCGTGCTTGTCGGCATGGGCGTGGCGGTCTGCCAGCAGCTCACCGGAATCAACTCGATCATGTACTACGGGCAGATCGTCCTCATCCAGTCAGGGTTCGCCGCCAACGCCGCACTCATCGCGAACATCGCTCCCGGTGTCGTCGCTGTGTTGGGCGGACTCTTCGCCCTCTACATGATGGACCGTGTCGACCGACGCACGACCTTCATCACCGGTCTGTCCCTGACGACGACCTTCCACCTGCTCATCGGTCTGTGCTCCAAGTTCATGTCCGAGGACAACCCGCTGCGCGCATGGGTGATCCTCGCCCTCATCGTCG
Organism: Brevibacterium sp. FAM 27836; assembly: GCF_051351055.1. Classification (NCBI taxonomy): domain Bacteria; kingdom Bacillati; phylum Actinomycetota; class Actinomycetes; order Micrococcales; family Brevibacteriaceae; genus Brevibacterium; species Brevibacterium sp. FAM 27836. Next base: position 1,143,445 of record NZ_CP195711.1, on the reverse strand, counting down.
GATTCGTCGCCTCGATGCAGTCCTTCCTCAATGTCGCTGTGTGGGTCTGGCTGGCGGAGGTGTTCCCGCTGCCGATGCGCGGTGTGGGCATCGGAATCTCGCAGCTGTTCGGTTGGGGCATGAATGGTGCCATCGCTCTCGTGTTCCCATCGCTGGTGGCAGGGATCGGGATCTCCGGTGTCTTCTTCCTCTTCGCCGCAGTCGGAGTACTCGCCTTGATCTTCATTGCGACTCAGGTTCCCGAGACGCGGGGAATATCGTTGGAGAAGATGGAAGAGGGCATCGAATCGGGCCTGGCATACCGCTTCGGGGCATGGAAGAAGCTGCGTGACGAATGATGATCGAACCGGAACTGATAGCCACCTGCTGGACCAGCGCCGGCGACGCGGCTCCGATGCGCAGCAGCGAGCGGAGCCCGCTGGATCCGATCGAGCGGGTTCGTCAGATCGCCGCGACCGGCTGGATGGGGCTCGGCTTCGTCCTCGATGACCTGCGAGCCATCCGGGACACCATCGGCTACGACACTCTTGCCGACGAGATCACCGGATCCGGCCTGCAGCACGTCGAAGTCGAACTGTGCTCAGGATGGTGGAAGCACCCGAGCGAAGGTTGGCGCGGACACTGGGAAGAACTGCTCGAAGCCGCGCAGGCTCTCGACGCCGCCTTCATCAAGATCGGCACCGACAGCGCCCCCGCTCTCAAAGACGTCCGTCCTCTCGTCGCCCCTCTCAGGGACCTGGCAGAGGAAGCCGCCTCGTACGGGACCAAGGTCGCCCTCGAGCCTCTTCCCTTCGGCATGATCGCGTCGATGCCGCAGGGAGCCGAACTCATCTCCCAGGTCGACCACCCGGCGGCCGGTCTGATCGTCGACTACTGGCACGTGTTCCGGGCAGGCACCTCTTTGGACGAGCTGCGGGCCTGTCTGACCACGGACATGGTCTTCGGTGTCGAACTCTGTGATGCCCAGGAAGACGTCGTCGGATCGCTCTTCGAAGACACTCGCGACAATCGTGAGCTCATCGGAGACGGAGTCCAGGACGTCGCCGGCTTCATCCAGGCACTGCGCAGCATCGGATACGAGGGACCGTGGGGAGTGGAGATCCTGTCGGCGGCTCATCGCCGCCGGAGCCTGTCCGAGGCTCTGGACGCGGCACGACTCAGTGCCCTCTCGGCATTCGCATGAACGCGCCCATGCTCGAAGCCCAGCTTCCAGGAGCGCCGCTGTTTCAGGGCTCCTGGAAGGCTGCCTGTTCCCCGGCAGTCCGTGTGGTGGGTGTCACGTGGGGAATGGCGGGTTTGGATTTGCGTGGACGGGTTTGCCTGGTCTAGAGTTATATCTCGTTGCCCCGCCGGAAACACAGTCTGAAAGACAGGGTTTCCACCGGGCCTGACCAGGACAAACACGGTTTGTCACGGTGGTTGGGGATCGGGTGGGTGACGATAAATGAAACTGATGCCCCCAGTGAACACGCCCCTTTTTGTTGGGTTGTGGTGATGGGTGAGTGTTTGTGGTTTGAGAATCCAATAGCGTGTTTGTTTGAACAAGTTGTGATGCCAGAAACATTATTTTTCTGGTGAGACAATCACACGGTCGAACAGTCTGGTTCGCCTCCTTGAGGTGGGTGGTTCTTTGTTGAATCGTTCACTGGGGTGGCGGTTGGGGTGTTTGATCGTATTTTTTGAAGCCGGCTGGTCACCCCGTGACTGGTTTGGCTGTCTTGCTGGGATTCATACGCAACATAATTTTTTTATGGAGAGTTTGATCCTGGCTCAGGACGAACGCTGGCTGCGTGCTTAACACATGCAAGTCGAACGCTGAAGCCGGGTGCTTGCACCTGGTGGATGAGTGGCGAACGGGTGAGTAACACGTGAGTAACCTGCCCCTGATTTCGGGATAAGCCTGGGAAACTGGGTCTAATACCGGATATGACCGTTCCACGCATGTGGGATGGTGGAAAGTTTTTCGATCGGGGATGGGCTCGCGGCCTATCAGCTTGTTGGTGGGGTAATGGCCTACCAAGGCGACGACGGGTAGCCGGCCTGAGAGGGCGACCGGCCACACTGGGACTGAGACACGGCCCAGACTCCTACGGGAGGCAGCAGTGGGGAATATTGCACAATGGGGGAAACCCTGATGCAGCGACGCAGCGTGCGGGATGACGGCCTTCGGGTTGTAAACCGCTTTCAGCAGGGAAGAAGCGAAAGTGACGGTACCTGCAGAAGAAGTACCGGCTAACTACGTGCCAGCAGCCGCGGTAATACGTAGGGTACGAGCGTTGTCCGGAATTATTGGGCGTAAAGAGCTCGTAGGTGGTTGGTCACGTCTGCTGTGGAAACGCAACGCTTAACGTTGCGCGGGCAGTGGGTACGGGCTGACTAGAGTGCAGTAGGGGAGTCTGGAATTCCTGGTGTAGCGGTGAAATGCGCAGATATCAGGAGGAACACCGGTGGCGAAGGCGGGACTCTGGGCTGTAACTGACACTGAGGAGCGAAAGCATGGGGAGCGAACAGGATTAGATACCCTGGTAGTCCATGCCGTAAACGTTGGGCACTAGGTGTGGGGGACATTCCACGTTCTCCGCGCCGTAGCTAACGCATTAAGTGCCCCGCCTGGGGAGTACGGTCGCAAGGCTAAAACTCAAAGGAATTGACGGGGGCCCGCACAAGCGGCGGAGCATGCGGATTAATTCGATGCAACGCGAAGAACCTTACCAAGGCTTGACATACACTGGACCGTTCTGGAAACAGTTCTTCTCTTTGGAGCTGGTGTACAGGTGGTGCATGGTTGTCGTCAGCTCGTGTCGTGAGATGTTGGGTTAAGTCCCGCAACGAGCGCAACCCTCGTTCTATGTTGCCAGCACGTGATGGTGGGAACTCATAGGAGACTGCCGGGGTCAACTCGGAGGAAGGTGGGGATGACGTCAAATCATCATGCCCTTTATGTCTTGGGCTTCACGCATGCTACAATGGCTGGTACAGAGAGAGGCGAACCTGTGAGGGTGAGCGAATCCCTTAAAGCCAGTCTCAGTTCGGATCGTAGTCTGCAATTCGACTACGTGAAGTCGGAGTCGCTAGTAATCGCAGATCAGCAACGCTGCGGTGAATACGTTCCCGGGCCTTGTACACACCGCCCGTCAAGTCACGAAAGTCGGTAACACCCGAAGCCGGTGGCCCAACCCTTAGGGGAGGGGGCCGTCTAAGGTGGGACTGGCAATTGGGACTAAGTCGTAACAAGGTAGCCGTACCGGAAGGTGCGGCTGGATCACCTCCTTTCTAAGGAGCACACATTCAGATCCCCACCGTCAGGAACCGTTCGTGTTCCTGGGTGGGTTGCTCATGGGTGGAACATCACAACTTCCGCTCGTCCACTCAGCGTTGTCGGGGTGAGTGCCTCGTCGATGTATGGGTATGAGGATGGGCTAGGACGAACACGTTATTGGGTCCTGGAATCACAAACCCCAACAGTCGTTGGGTGTGGTTTCAACCAACAGGACCGACCCGCTTCACGGGCAGCCACAGCAGTGGTCTGGTTTGTGGGTGGTGTTTGGTAGTGGTTTGAGAATCGTATAGTGGACGCGAGCATCAATGCTGCAGCCCTTTTGGGGTTGTGGTGTTATGTAATGTGATTTTTCTTGTCATCATCTTGTGTGATTGAAAGACAATATTTCGCGTACACGCCGCCAACCCTTTTGGGGTGTGGTGAGTGTGTAAGAGCGCATGGTGGATGCCTTGGCATCAGGAGCCGATGAAGGACGTGGAAATCTGCGATAAGCCTCGGGGAGTCGATAAACGGGCGTTGATCCGAGGATGTCCGAATGGGGAAACCCCGCTGCCTGTGAGGGTAGTGACCCGTGCCTGAATATATAGGGTACGTGGGGGGAACGCGGGGAAGTGAAACATCTCAGTACCCGCAGGAAGAGAAAATAACAATGATTCCGGGAGTAGTGGCGAGCGAAACTGGATGAGCCTAAACCGTGTGCGTGTCAAGCGTGCTGGTGTTGCGTGCACGGTGTTGTGGGGTATGTACGGTCTGGTCCAGCATGGCCAGTCTGTGTTGGTGTTGGTGTAGTCGAACCTGGTGGGAAACAGGACCGGAGTGGGTGAGAGTCCCGTAGACGAAACAGTGACGCCGGCGTAGTGTGCGTGTGCCCGAGTAGCACGGAACTCGTGGAATTTCGTGTGAATCTGCCAGGACCACCTGGTAAGGCTAAATACTTCCTGATGACCGATAGCGGATAAGTACCGTGAGGGAATGGTGAAAAGTACCCCGGGAGGGGAGTGAAAGAGTACCTGAAACCATGTGCTTACAATCCGTCAGAGCAGTATCTAGATGACTGTGATGGCGTGCCTTTTGAAGAATGAGCCTGCGAGTTAGCGGTGCGTGGCGAGGTTAACCCGTGTGGGGTAGCCGTAGCGAAAGCGAGTCCGAACAGGGCGTTGTCAGTCGCGTGTCCTAGACCCGAAGCGGAGTGATCTAGCCATGGGCAGGGTGAAGCGTGTGTAAGAGCGCGTGGAGGCCCGCACCCACTTCAGTTGAAAATGGAGGGGATGACCTGTGGTTAGGGGTGAAAGGCCAATCAAACTCTGTGATAGCTGGTTCTCCCCGAAATGCATTTAGGTGCAGCGTTGCGTGGTTCTTGCTGGAGGTAGAGCTACTGGATGGCTGATGGGCCCCACCGGGTTACTGACGTCAACTAAACTCCGAATGCCAGTCAAGGTTCAGCGTGGCAGTGAGACAGTGGGGGATAAGCTTCATTGTCGAGAGGGAAACAGCCCAGACCATCAACTAAGGCCCCTAAGCGTGTGCTCAGTGGGAAAGGATGTTCAGTTGCGAAGACAACCAGGAGGTTGGCTTAGAAGCAGCCACCCTTGAAAGAGTGCGTAATAGCTCACTGGTCAAGTGATTGAGCGCCGATAATGTAGCGGGGCTAAGTACACCGCCGAAGTTGTGGCAGCACCACGTGTATCCGTAATGGTGTGGTGTTGGGTAGGGGAGCGTCGAGTCGCTGGTGAAGCTGCCGTGTGAACGAGTGGTGGAAGCGGTTCGAGTGAGAATGCAGGCATGAGTAGCGAAAGACGGGTGAGAAACCCGTCCACCGGATGACCAAGGGTTCCAGGGCTAGGCTAATCCGCCCTGGGTAAGTCGGGACCTAAGGCGAGGCCGACAGGCGTAGTCGATGGACAACCAGTTGATATTCTGGTACCGACACACAACCGACAGTACCAAAACACATGAAACTAACCATGTCCCTCGCCCTCTCGTACTTCGGTAGGAGGGTTTGGCGAGGTATGTGGGACCTGAGTGTGGAGTCGGTAAGCGTGTGGTGTGACGCAGAAAGGTAGCCAGGCCGTGCGATGGTAGTCACGGTCTAAGGTTGTAGCACGCGGGGGTAGGTAAATCCGTCCCCGCTTTGTGTGTGAGAGCTGATGGGCGCCCCACTGTGGTGGGGTGATCTGGTGATCCTCTGCTGCCGAGAAAAGCATCGACGTGAGGGTGTGTGTTGCCCGTACCCTATAACCGACACAGGTGGTCGAGTAGAGAATACTAAGGTGATCGAGAGAATCGTGGTTAAGGAACTCGGCAAAATGCCCCCGTAACTTCGGGAGAAGGGGGACCATCCTGGTGAACCGCACTTGCTGCGGGATGTGCTGGTGGTGGTCGCAGAGGCCAGAGAGAAGCGACTGTTTATTAAAAACACAGGTCCGTGCGAAGATGTAAGTCGATGTATACGGACTGACGCCTGCCCGGTGCTGGAAGGTTAAGAGGACTCGTTAACAGGTTACTGTGAAGCGGAGAATTTAAGCCCCAGTAAACGGCGGTGGTAACTATAACCATCCTAAGGTAGCGAAATTCCTTGTCGGGTAAGTTCCGACCTGCACGAATGGCGTAACGACTTCTCTGCTGTCTCAACCACGAACTCGGCGAAATTGCATTACGAGTAAAGATGCTCGTTACGCGCAGCAGGACGGAAAGACCCCGAGACCTTCACTATAGTTTGGTATTGGTGTTCGGTGTGGTTTGTGTAGGATAGGTGGGAGACTATGAGGCTTGGTCGCTAGATCAGGTGGAGTCGATCGGTGAAATACCACTCTGACCATAGTGGATTCCTTAACTTCGGACCCTGATCGGGTTCAGGGACAGTGCCTGATGGGTAGTTTAACTGGGGCGGTTGCCTCCTAAAGAGTAACGGAGGCGCCCAAAGGTTCCCTCAGCCTGGTTGGCAATCAGGTGTCGAGTGTAAGTGCACAAGGGAGCTTGACTGTGAGACGGACGTGTCGAGCAGGAGCGAAAGCTGGGACTAGTGACCCGGCCATGGCTTGTGGAAGCGTGGTCGCTCAACGGATAAAAGGTACCTCGGGGATAACAGGCTGATCTTGCCCAAGAGTCCATATCGACGGCATGGTTTGGCACCTCGATGTCGGCTCGTCGCATCCTGGGGCTGGAGTCGGTCCCAAGGGTTGGGCTGTTCGCCCATTAAAGCGGTACGCGAGCTGGGTTTAGAACGTCGTGAGACAGTTCGGTCCCTATCCGCTGCGTGCGTAGGAAATTTGTGGAGGTCTGTCCTTAGTACGAGAGGACCGGGACGGACGAACCTCTGGTGTGCCAGTTGTTCCGCCAGGAGCATGGCTGGTTGGCTACGTTCGGGATGGATAACCGCTGAAAGCATCTAAGCGGGAAGCCTGCTCCGAGATGAGATTTCCATCCATACATTTTGTGTGGGAGAGGTGTCCTATAGATGATGGGGTTGATAGGCCGGGTATGGAAGCACTGTGAGGTGTGGAGTTGACTGGTACTAATACACCGATCACTCATCAACTCTTTTGTTGGGGTTGGTGTGTGCGTGAGAGTCTTTTTGGGTTGCACGTGGTGTTGGCTTGAGAAGTCACCCTGTTGTGGGGTGCATGTTATGTGACTGTTGTTGGTGTTCGCGTTCGCTGTGCGGTTCTTGGACCATTACCGCCTGACCTGTTTGTGGGTTGGGTGTGGTGGTGGTCTGTTGGTTTTGCGGTGGTGATAGTGGTGGGGAAACGCCCGGTTAACCGTTCCGATCCCGGTAGCTAAGCCCATGCGCGCTGATGGTACTGCAACTTGGTGGTTGTGGGAGAGTAAGTGACTGCCGCAATATTTTTTGGTGGGGGTGGCCTCGTCTGATTCCTGTTTGTGTGGGGGTTGGGCGGGGCCTTCCTCGTATTCATGGGTCGTGTTGCTGCTGACCACAAACGTGCCCAGCACTCCGTCGCGTCCGGCACTCAGCCGCCTCGATCCCGTTGGGTGCGCCGCATGAGGGTCAATGATCGCCGGCCCCATCATCTCCGTGTTCGACCTCCGGGGTGGAGGGCTTCGCGGGGGAGAGGATGCGATTGCCGGTCCCTGGCCGCGCGGAGTCCCTATGTGCCCCGTGAGCTCTTGTCGGCTTTCGCAATGATGCGTATCCTAGTCAGTAATGACTATAGTGACTATTATCTGAGCCGTTAGGAGCAAAGATGGCCGTCACCCGACAGGTGGAGCGCCGCCTCGGCGAAGTCGGTTCATCGATTCGACGATGGCGACTCATGCAGTCACTGAAAGCTGCTGAAGTCGCTGAGCGTGCCGGGATCTCGCGATCAACTCTGCAGAAGATCGAACGGGGAGACGCCGGCGTCTCCCTCGGCGCAGTCATGTCGGTCATGCAGGCATTGGGACAGCTTGATCACGTAGCCGACTCCTTTGACCCGTTGAGCACCGATGTCGGAAGACTGCGCTCGTCCGAATCGCTTCCGGAGCGAGTTCGCCGATGAGTGAGCAGGTGCGTGTGGAAATGACCCATGACGGCAGACCTGTTCACGTTGGGACCGCCTATTTCCACATCGGACGAGGGCAGATCTCGACCACCTTCAAATACTCCGATGAATATGCATCGGCCAGGTGGGCGTATTCGATAGATCCTCAACTCCCTCTGTCAACGGCACCTTTCAGCGTCCCGGGTCTGCCTGGCGCTTTCGCTGACTGCGCCCCGGACCGGTGGGGACGTAACCTTGTTGCCAAGGAGCACCGGCGATTAGTGGCTGAAGAGGCCGTCAGCGACCGCCGACTCACAGATGTCGACTACCTTCTCGGGGTCAGCGACTGTACCCGACAAGGCTCTCTTCGGTTTCGTCGCGGTCCCGATGGTCCCCTTCTCAGCGACAACAGTCGAGTACCGAAACTCCTTGCCCTGCCCGAGCTGCAACACGCAGCGGATGGCGTCCTAGAGGGCTCCGCTGGGGCTGTGAAACGCCTCCTCGACGCTGGGACCGGATCACTGGGTGGAGCTCGGCCGAAAGCGTCCGTGACCGACGACGAGGGAGCGCTGCATATCGCAAAGTTCACGCGCCCTGCCGATGAGTGGGACGTCATTGCGTGGGAGGGGGTGGCACTCGAGCTCGCGCGAATGGCAGGGATCGAAGTCCCAAGGTGCAGAACGCTCACCATCGACGGTCGATCCGTGCTCCTGCTGGAAAGGTTCGACCGGGACGCCCAACAACGCATCGGATACATCAGCGCAATGACAGCGACCGGCCGACGCGATGGAGAAGCCGCCGACTACCTCGACATCATTGAGGCAATCGAAGACCACAGCCGGCGTTGGAAGCGCGATTGCGCGGAACTGTACCGACGAGTGGTCTTCTCCGTCGCAGTGCACAATACAGACGACCATCTGCGAAACCACGGCTTCGTTCGGTCAGAGGCAGGGTGGCAGCTGAGCCCGGCCTTCGACATCAACACCGAACCTGAACGGGCAGTCGAACGGCAGACAGCGATCAACGGAGTGGTCTCAGCAGACGATGAGGCCGGAGCACTTCTTGACTTCGCTTCACTCTGTCACCTGACCGCACCGGCCGCGCGGACCATCATCCACGAAGTCGTCGACGCAGTCGCCAATTGGAACCCTCTGGCGGCCGGCAGAGGAATCCGCCGCTCGGAGCGCGACGCGGTGGGTCCTGTCATCGAGACTCAAAGCGATCGCCTGCGGGCAGCAGCAGAGCCGGGTTTCTGACCTCCGTGGCGCACGACGCTCTCTGCCCCGACGCTAGACTTTCCTGCGCCTGTTCCCCGGCAGTCCGTGTGGTGGGTGTCACGTGGGGAATGGCGGGTTTGGATTTGCGTGGACGGGTTTGCCTGGTCTAGAGTTATATCTCGTTGCCCCGCCGGAAACACAGTCTGAAAGACAGGGTTTCCACCGGGCCTGACCAGGACAAACACGGTTTGTCACGGTGGTTGGGGATCGGGTGGGTGACGATAAATGAAACTGATGCCCCCAGTGAACACGCCCCTTTTTGTTGGGTTGTGGTGATGGGTGAGTGTTTGTGGTTTGAGAATCCAATAGCGTGTTTGTTTGAACAAGTTGTGATGCCAGAAACATTATTTTTCTGGTGAGACAATCACACGGTCGAACAGTCTGGTTCGCCTCCTTGAGGTGGGTGGTTCTTTGTTGAATCGTTCACTGGGGTGGCGGTTGGGGTGTTTGATCGTATTTTTTGAAGCCGGCTGGTCACCCCGTGACTGGTTTGGCTGTCTTGCTGGGATTCATACGCAACATAATTTTTTTATGGAGAGTTTGATCCTGGCTCAGGACGAACGCTGGCTGCGTGCTTAACACATGCAAGTCGAACGCTGAAGCCGGGTGCTTGCACCTGGTGGATGAGTGGCGAACGGGTGAGTAACACGTGAGTAACCTGCCCCTGATTTCGGGATAAGCCTGGGAAACTGGGTCTAATACCGGATATGACCGTTCCACGCATGTGGGATGGTGGAAAGTTTTTCGATCGGGGATGGGCTCGCGGCCTATCAGCTTGTTGGTGGGGTAATGGCCTACCAAGGCGACGACGGGTAGCCGGCCTGAGAGGGCGACCGGCCACACTGGGACTGAGACACGGCCCAGACTCCTACGGGAGGCAGCAGTGGGGAATATTGCACAATGGGGGAAACCCTGATGCAGCGACGCAGCGTGCGGGATGACGGCCTTCGGGTTGTAAACCGCTTTCAGCAGGGAAGAAGCGAAAGTGACGGTACCTGCAGAAGAAGTACCGGCTAACTACGTGCCAGCAGCCGCGGTAATACGTAGGGTACGAGCGTTGTCCGGAATTATTGGGCGTAAAGAGCTCGTAGGTGGTTGGTCACGTCTGCTGTGGAAACGCAACGCTTAACGTTGCGCGGGCAGTGGGTACGGGCTGACTAGAGTGCAGTAGGGGAGTCTGGAATTCCTGGTGTAGCGGTGAAATGCGCAGATATCAGGAGGAACACCGGTGGCGAAGGCGGGACTCTGGGCTGTAACTGACACTGAGGAGCGAAAGCATGGGGAGCGAACAGGATTAGATACCCTGGTAGTCCATGCCGTAAACGTTGGGCACTAGGTGTGGGGGACATTCCACGTTCTCCGCGCCGTAGCTAACGCATTAAGTGCCCCGCCTGGGGAGTACGGTCGCAAGGCTAAAACTCAAAGGAATTGACGGGGGCCCGCACAAGCGGCGGAGCATGCGGATTAATTCGATGCAACGCGAAGAACCTTACCAAGGCTTGACATACACTGGACCGTTCTGGAAACAGTTCTTCTCTTTGGAGCTGGTGTACAGGTGGTGCATGGTTGTCGTCAGCTCGTGTCGTGAGATGTTGGGTTAAGTCCCGCAACGAGCGCAACCCTCGTTCTATGTTGCCAGCACGTGATGGTGGGAACTCATAGGAGACTGCCGGGGTCAACTCGGAGGAAGGTGGGGATGACGTCAAATCATCATGCCCTTTATGTCTTGGGCTTCACGCATGCTACAATGGCTGGTACAGAGAGAGGCGAACCTGTGAGGGTGAGCGAATCCCTTAAAGCCAGTCTCAGTTCGGATCGTAGTCTGCAATTCGACTACGTGAAGTCGGAGTCGCTAGTAATCGCAGATCAGCAACGCTGCGGTGAATACGTTCCCGGGCCTTGTACACACCGCCCGTCAAGTCACGAAAGTCGGTAACACCCGAAGCCGGTGGCCCAACCCTTAGGGGAGGGGGCCGTCTAAGGTGGGACTGGCAATTGGGACTAAGTCGTAACAAGGTAGCCGTACCGGAAGGTGCGGCTGGATCACCTCCTTTCTAAGGAGCACACATTCAGATCCCCACCGTCAGGAACCGTTCGTGTTCCTGGGTGGGTTGCTCATGGGTGGAACATCACAACTTCCGCTCGTCCACTCAGCGTTGTCGGGGTGAGTGCCTCGTCGATGTATGGGTATGAGGATGGGCTAGGACGAACACGTTATTGGGTCCTGGAATCACAAACCCCAACAGTCGTTGGGTGTGGTTTCAACCAACAGGACCGACCCGCTTCACGGGCAGCCACAGCAGTGGTCTGGTTTGTGGGTGGTGTTTGGTAGTGGTTTGAGAATCGTATAGTGGACGCGAGCATCAATGCTGCAGCCCTTTTGGGGTTGTGGTGTTATGTAATGTGATTTTTCTTGTCATCATCTTGTGTGATTGAAAGACAATATTTCGCGTACACGCCGCCAACCCTTTTGGGGTGTGGTGAGTGTGTAAGAGCGCATGGTGGATGCCTTGGCATCAGGAGCCGATGAAGGACGTGGAAATCTGCGATAAGCCTCGGGGAGCCGATAAACGGGCGTTGATCCGAGGATCTCCGAATGGGGAAACCCCGCTGCCTGTGAGGGTAGTGACCCGTGCCTGAATATATAGGGTACGTGGGGGGAACGCGGGGAAGTGAAACATCTCAGTACCCGCAGGAAGAGAAAATAACAATGATTCCGGGAGTAGTGGCGAGCGAAACTGGATGAGCCTAAACCGTGTGCGTGTCAAGCGTGCTGGTGTTGCGTGCACGGTGTTGTGGGGTATGTACGGTCTGGTCCAGCATGGCCAGTCTGTGTTGGTGTTGGTGTAGTCGAACCTGGTGGGAAACAGGACCGGAGTGGGTGAGAGTCCCGTAGACGAAACAGTGACGCCGGCGTAGTGTGCGTGTGCCCGAGTAGCACGGAACTCGTGGAATTTCGTGTGAATCTGCCAGGACCACCTGGTAAGGCTAAATACTTCCTGATGACCGATAGCGGATAAGTACCGTGAGGGAATGGTGAAAAGTACCCCGGGAGGGGAGTGAAAGAGTACCTGAAACCATGTGCTTACAATCCGTCAGAGCAGTATCTAGATGACTGTGATGGCGTGCCTTTTGAAGAATGAGCCTGCGAGTTAGCGGTGCGTGGCGAGGTTAACCCGTGTGGGGTAGCCGTAGCGAAAGCGAGTCCGAACAGGGCGTTGTCAGTCGCGTGTCCTAGACCCGAAGCGGAGTGATCTAGCCATGGGCAGGGTGAAGCGTGTGTAAGAGCGCGTGGAGGCCCGCACCCACTTCAGTTGAAAATGGAGGGGATGACCTGTGGTTAGGGGTGAAAGGCCAATCAAACTCTGTGATAGCTGGTTCTCCCCGAAATGCATTTAGGTGCAGCGTTGCGTGGTTCTTGCTGGAGGTAGAGCTACTGGATGGCTGATGGGCCCCACCGGGTTACTGACGTCAACTAAACTCCGAATGCCAGTCAAGGTTCAGCGTGGCAGTGAGACAGTGGGGGATAAGCTTCATTGTCGAGAGGGAAACAGCCCAGACCATCAACTAAGGCCCCTAAGCGTGTGCTCAGTGGGAAAGGATGTTCAGTTGCGAAGACAACCAGGAGGTTGGCTTAGAAGCAGCCACCCTTGAAAGAGTGCGTAATAGCTCACTGGTCAAGTGATTGAGCGCCGATAATGTAGCGGGGCTAAGTACACCGCCGAAGTTGTGGCAGCACCACGTGTATCCGTAATGGTGTGGTGTTGGGTAGGGGAGCGTCGAGTCGCTGGTGAAGCTGCCGTGTGAACGAGTGGTGGAAGCGGTTCGAGTGAGAATGCAGGCATGAGTAGCGAAAGACGGGTGAGAAACCCGTCCACCGGATGACCAAGGGTTCCAGGGCTAGGCTAATCCGCCCTGGGTAAGTCGGGACCTAAGGCGAGGCCGACAGGCGTAGTCGATGGACAACCAGTTGATATTCTGGTACCGACACACAACCGACAGTACCAAAACACATGAAACTAACCATGTCCCTCGCCCTCTCGTACTTCGGTAGGAGGGTTTGGCGAGGTATGTGGGACCTGAGTGTGGAGTCGGTAAGCGTGTGGTGTGACGCAGAAAGGTAGCCAGGCCGTGCGATGGTAGTCACGGTCTAAGGTTGTAGCACGCGGGGGTAGGTAAATCCGTCCCCGCTTTGTGTGTGAGAGCTGATGGGCGCCCCACTGTGGTGGGGTGATCTGGTGATCCTCTGCTGCCGAGAAAAGCATCGACGTGAGGGTGTGTGTTGCCCGTACCCTATAACCGACACAGGTGGTCGAGTAGAGAATACTAAGGTGATCGAGAGAATCGTGGTTAAGGAACTCGGCAAAATGCCCCCGTAACTTCGGGAGAAGGGGGACCATCCTGGTGAACCGCACTTACTGCGGGATGTGCTGGTGGTGGTCGCAGAGGCCAGAGAGAAGCGACTGTTTATTAAAAACACAGGTCCGTGCGAAGATGTAAGTCGATGTATACGGACTGACGCCTGCCCGGTGCTGGAAGGTTAAGAGGACTCGTTAACAGGTTACTGTGAAGCGGAGAATTTAAGCCCCAGTAAACGGCGGTGGTAACTATAACCATCCTAAGGTAGCGAAATTCCTTGTCGGGTAAGTTCCGACCTGCACGAATGGCGTAACGACTTCTCTGCTGTCTCAACCACGAACTCGGCGAAATTGCATTACGAGTAAAGATGCTCGTTACGCGCAGCAGGACGGAAAGACCCCGAGACCTTCACTATAGTTTGGTATTGGTGTTCGGTGTGGTTTGTGTAGGATAGGTGGGAGACTATGAGGCTTGGTCGCTAGATCAGGTGGAGTCGATCGGTGAAATACCACTCTGACCATAGTGGATTCCTTAACTTCGGACCCTGATCGGGTTCAGGGACAGTGCCTGATGGGTAGTTTAACTGGGGCGGTTGCCTCCTAAAGAGTAACGGAGGCGCCCAAAGGTTCCCTCAGCCTGGTTGGCAATCAGGTGTCGAGTGTAAGTGCACAAGGGAGCTTGACTGTGAGACGGACGTGTCGAGCAGGAGCGAAAGCTGGGACTAGTGACCCGGCCATGGCTTGTGGAAGCGTGGTCGCTCAACGGATAAAAGGTACCTCGGGGATAACAGGCTGATCTTGCCCAAGAGTCCATATCGACGGCATGGTTTGGCACCTCGATGTCGGCTCGTCGCATCCTGGGGCTGGAGTCGGTCCCAAGGGTTGGGCTGTTCGCCCATTAAAGCGGTACGCGAGCTGGGTTTAGAACGTCGTGAGACAGTTCGGTCCCTATCCGCTGCGTGCGTAGGAAATTTGTGGAGGTCTGTCCTTAGTACGAGAGGACCGGGACGGACGAACCTCTGGTGTGCCAGTTGTTCCGCCAGGAGCATGGCTGGTTGGCTACGTTCGGGATGGATAACCGCTGAAAGCATCTAAGCGGGAAGCCTGCTCCGAGATGAGATTTCCATCCATACATTTTGTGTGGGAGAGGTGTCCTATAGATGATGGGGTTGATAGGCCGGGTATGGAAGCACTGTGAGGTGTGGAGTTGACTGGTACTAATACACCGATCACTCATCAATATTTCCCCTTTTTGTGGGGGTTGGTGTGTGCGTGAGAGTCTTTTTGGGTTGCACGTGGTGTTGGCTTGAGAAGTCACCCTGTTGTGGGGTGCATGTTATGTGACTGTTGTTGGTGTTCGCGTTCGCTGTGCGGTTCTTGGACCATTACCGCCTGACCTGTTTGTGGGTTGGGTGTGGTGGTGGTCTGTTGGTTTTGCGGTGGTGATAGTGGTGGGGAAACGCCCGGTTAACCGTTCCGATCCCGGTAGCTAAGCCCATGCGCGCTGATGGTACTGCAACTTGGTGGTTGTGGGAGAGTAAGTGACTGCCGCAATATTTTTTGGTGGGGGTGGCCTCGTCTGATTCCTGTTTGTGTGGGGGTTGGGCGGGGCCTTCCTCGTATTCATGGGTCGTGTTGCTGCTGACCACAACCGTGTTTCTTGGTGGTTTGTGGGCAGTGTGGCGTGGTGGTGTTCAGTCGATTCCGAGGAACCGACGGACCGCCTCGGCGCCGGTGACCTCGACAGGATCCGGAGGACGGACGATCTTGTCTGCACTGAGCACGGCGCGGTATTCCAGGTGAGCGTTGCCGTCCTGAGCGATGATGGTGTGCTCACCATTGGGCCGGTAGCCGACTTTCTCCGAAACCCGGCGGCTGGCGTCGTTGCCGATGAAATAGCCCGTGTGGAACGTCTCTGCTCCGAAGTGATCGGCGAATGCAGTCACCAGCGCCGCTCGCATACGGGTGCCGTAGCCCTTTCCGTGTTCGGAGCGGGCCAACCACGAACCCGTGGAGACAGACCGGGTACGCGGGAAACTGGTGCTGCTCACGCCTTGGACACCGATGATCCGTCCCTGTGCCCGGACGGCGAACTCGATCGTCCAACCCTCCGTGCTGAACTCTCCCCGAGTCCTCCAGTGATACTGTGCCAGCGAACGGGCTACCTGCTCAGCGGAACCCGTGTCCCAATCGACGAGGAACGCGAACACACCATCCGGCCTGACCCCTGCACCGGCGGTCTCAGCCAGTTCCGGATAGTCGGTCTCTCTGGACTGTGTCAAGTTGTTTCGACAGGAGAACACTATTTCCTCAAGCAGCCCGGTCGGCTGCCGATGATTCCGTCTCGGTGCGATCGAAGAACGACTCCATCGCCCGGGCAGGGATCTCATAGCCCAACGCCGAGTGACGCCTCTTCCGGTTGTAGAACACCTCGATATACTCCGCGACCGCCAGCCGTGCCCTTGCGCGAGTAGCGAATCGCTGACGATGGAACATCTCATTCTTCAACGAAGCGAAAAACGCCTCCGCGACCGCGTTGTCCCAACACACCCCAGTCCTGCCCACTGACAAGCGAACCTGCATCAATCGTGCGACTTCCGCATACTCCGCAGAGGTGTACTGGCTGCCTCGATCCGAATGCGCTATTGCGCCCTCGGCAACGTATCCGCCCTGGTAGGCGACCTTAAGAGCATCGATGATCAGACTCGTGCGCATATGCTTCGCCGTCGCCCACCCCACCACCATCCGGGTCGTGAGATCGATGACCGTGGCCAGGAACAACCACCCCTCACCCGTCTTCAGATAAGTGATGTCGCTGACCAGATGCGTCGTGGGTACCGGCGGGTTGAACTCCCGCCGCACCAGATCCGCCCTGTCCTGGGCATCGGCGGCAGGGATCGTGGTTCGCTTCGTTGCCCGGGGTTGGACACCCGCGATCCCGAGCTCGCGCATGATCGCAGCGACCAACCCCAGCGAAACGGTGATCCCTTCGGCTGCGAGATCCTTGTGGATCCGGCGAATGCCGTAGACCTTGTTCGACGCCAACCACAGGGCGTAGACCCGGTCGGCGACGATCTGGCGGCGACCACGCCTGGACTCAGGGTCCGGTTCGGTGTCCTGCCGGTTCTTCCACGCATAGTAGCCGGTGCGCTCAATTCCCAGAATCTGGGTCATCAAGGTGACGGGGAAGGCGCCTTCTTCGGTGTGGATCAGCTCGTACTTCGCGCTCACGGCTGTTCCTTCGCGAAGAAGGCCGCGGCTTTTTTCAAGAACGCGTTCTCCTGCTTCAAACGAGCGATTTCCTTGGCCATCTCGGCCGGGTCATCACTGTTGGCGTCGGGAGCGCGTCGAGCTGATCCGGAGCCGGTTCCTTCAGTGCCAGTGGCCTTCGCGACCCACCGGCCCAGCGTCGACTCGTTGATGTCGAGGTCGCGGGCGACTTCGGCTCGGGACTTCCCGAGGTCGGTGACCATCGCGACGGCGTCGGCCTTGAACTCCGAGGTGAACTCTCTGCGGGGCCGCCGCGGGGATTGGTTGGTAGTCATGTGCAGCAGTTTCCTTTCATCGGGTTCTGCTGTCTACTCAAATCATGACACCCCACTCGCACAGGAGTCATCTCAAGATCACCCGTGCGAATCGTCAGCCCGAACGGTGGCCAGATGTCTGCGAGATCCATGCGTCGATCCTAACCTCGCATTCCCCGAACGAGTCGTGACGGCGCCGGGATATCTGCTGACCGATGTCGGTGCCGCGGAAGACTCCCGTCCAGGACTCGGTCCGCGTTCATGATCGTGCTTTCTGGAAAACCCCAATACCAGCATGCAATGCTGTCGGTAACGTGGACTCCATGACGACTCCTGATACACACGGACCATCGGATGCTCAGGTTACCTCGGACGCCGCTGACGTCCCTGACAGTTCAGACGCCACCGGAACCGCTGCTCAGCACGCCTCAGAGCCAGCCGCGCCCGGCGGCGAGCGTCCACGGTGGACCGCAGTGCTCTGGGCACTCCACTGGCTGCTGCGCATGGGCTTGGCCGTCTCGCTCATGCCCTACGCCTGGACGAAGGTCTTCCACGTTCAGATGGGATACGCGGACTACGCCGACGCACTCGTTCAGTACGGAGAGATGAGCCCGATGGGGCTGCTGTGGCGATTCATGGCATTCTCCCCGACCGTGCAGCTCCTTGCCGGGCTCGCCGAACTCATCGCCGTCATCCTGCTGCTCTTCCGTCGTACAGCCTGGCTCGGTGCCCTCATCGCGGTGCTCGACATGAGCATCGTGTTCCTGCTCAACCTGACGTTCGACGTCCCCGTCAAACAGCTGTCGGGAGCAATGGCGGTGGCCGGCATCATCCTCCTCGTCCCCAACGTCCCCCGCGTCGTGAGGTTCCTGCTCGGCCGGAACACCGGGCCGGCTGTCAGCGGCCTGATCTGGCGCAACAGAGTCTTCGTGCGCATCACCCGCTGGGCCTCACCGATCCTCGCCGTGCTCCTCGTCGTCGGCGGCGGCCTCGCCTCCGGGGCGAGCTTCGGCTGGGGGCGTCTGACCGGTTCCGAAGAGGTCTCGGGCGTCTACACGGCAGCAGCCGGCGGTACTCCGGTGAAGATCGACGGCACCGAGCACACAACAGACGACATCACACAGATCGCTTTCGGACAGATCAACTCCGGCAACGGCAATCGACTGAGCATCCGCTACGCTGACGGCGACTTCCAGGACGGCCTGTACACCGTCGACGGCACCTCGATCACAGCCGAGCTCTTTCCCATCCGGAAAGGCGCTCAGACGCTCATCCGCGACTCGTCCGGCACCCTCGAGTTCGACTACGAGAAGAAGGGTGACGATTCGTTCTCACTGCGCATCGACGGCTCGGAGCTGACAATCGAGAGCGATGAGGAACGACGCTTCCTCTTCGACCGCGGTTTTCGCTGGGCTCCCGAGGCACCAGTGAATCGCTGACGCTCAATCGCTGAGGCCCAGTCACATGATGGAGGCCCCACATTCCGCGCAAGGACCCGTGCAACGTCACGGGCCCTCGCCCTCGAGTCAGCGTCCGAAGAGCTTGGAGAACAGTCCCTTCTTCTTCGGCTTGTCTTCCTTCGCCGCAGGCTGTTCGACCTCTGCCGCATCCTCGGCAGGAGTCTCCGGCGAGGAGACATCTGTCGGCTTCTCATCGGTCCAGGAACCGGTCGAGTCATCGGCCGCGGAGCCTTCGCCGACGGAAGACTCGATCGGGGAGTCCGCCCCCGCCGAGGCGGCCGCAGGCTCGTTGCGGACCGGTTCGGCCGACCCGGGGCCGGCGCCTGGGTGCTCGGTGCGTCCGGCTCCGGCGGAACCAGCACCGGTGTCGGCGGGCGCAGCGGTGGTGGGGGCCGCCTCGGCGGACGACGTCGACGGTTCGGCTGGGGAAGGCTGCGCGGCAACCGTCCCACCGCTTTCCCCACCGGCGGTCGCTGTTGTCGGGCTCGCGGCCGCTTCGGCGGAAGTGTGCCCGGCCGCAGCAAACTGTTCGGCGGCCTCGCCCTCCAGCGGGGTATTCATATCGCAATTGGAGATACGGCGTTCGGAATCGAAGGACAGGTCAGCGGAACCGTCGGCGAAGAGCATCCGCAAACCGCCCTCGGGCAGCTCACGGACGGGGATCCCGCGCTTGGCCACGTACGCGTCGATGGCTGCGCGATGATCGCTCACCGTCGTCTGCGTCAGACCCTGCATGAGCGCGCGCACGGACACCTTCACCTGCGGCTCGGGCAAGACGATCTCGTCGGCTTCGACGAGAAGCCACACGGTCGTGCCGGCACCGGCAGCGGCCGGATAGTGAGTCCATCTGCCGGTGGCCTCCTTCGCCGCCAGGGTCAGCCGCAGCGCAAGCTCCTCATCAAGATCGAGTTCTGCGGTCGTGAGCTCGGCGACCTCCTCGGCGGCACCGAACTTGCGGACGTCGTGAGAGAGTCCGACGACGGCGTCGGGGAAGTCGTTGACGTTCTCCCATCCCCAGAGCCAGGTCTTGTCCCGGCCCGATTCGGACCCGAGCAGATGCGGTCGTGCACGCAGCACGACACCCTCGGAGGAGCTGAACGTCAGGTGCGGGTCGGCGCCGAAATCGACTTCCCATTCGGCGTCGGCGATGAGACCACCGAAATGCGTCTGCACCTCGGTGGAGTAGAAGACGGCGCGATTGACCAGATCCTGCAGAGTTGAGCTCATATTTCCAGCCTAAGCCGGAGCGCCCGAGAAGCGAGGAGGCACGCGGTGATTCGCTCGTGTCAGTGCCGCATGGTGTGCTGAAGGCAGAAACGAGCACTGGAGGAAGGGGCAGGACCGAGAGGAGATCCTGTCCGTCTACCGCTGAAAGGGGAAGGTATGTAAGATAGTCTGTTGCGCTTCGCATCTCTCACGACTCATTCGTCAGTCACTCTTCAATCAGGACGTTCAACGTGGCCCTACTCCGCCTGTCCCTGAAATATGCCAAAGACTATTGGCTGTTCATCATTCTGGTCGTCATCCTCCAATTGGCGGCGACCATCGCCGCGCTGTACCTGCCGAGCCTCAACGCCCGGATCATCGATGAAGGCGTGGCCAAGGGCGACACCGACTTCATCTGGTCGACGGGCATGACGATGCTGCTCGTCTGCTTCGTCCAAGTCGTCACCGCGATCGCCGCGATCTACTTCGGCGCGCGCACCGGCATGGGCGTCGGGCGGGACCTCCGCCGCGCCATCTACCGCCAGGTCGACGAGCTGTCGATGCTCGAGGTCGGGAAGTTCGGCTCCGCGACCCTCATCACCCGCAACACCAACGATGTCCAGCAGGTCCAGATGCTCGTGCTCATGACCTTGAACTTCATGGTCTCCACCCCGATCATGTGCATCGGCGGAATCATCATGGCGCTGCGTGAGGACGTCGGTCTGTCCTGGCTCGTCTGGGTCGCCGTGCCTGTCCTCTTCGTCGTCGTCGCGATCCTCGTCTACCTCCTCATGCCGCTGTTCCGCCGCATGCAGGACCAGGTTGACGACATCAACGGCGTCCTGCGCGAGCAGATCACCGGCATCCGCGTCATCCGTGCATTCGTGCGCGAACCCTTCGAGACCGACCGCTACGCCGACGCCAACCGGGCCCTGACCGAGACCTCGGTCAAGGTCGGCAACCTCTTCGTGCTCATGTTCCCCGCGATCATGATGATCCTCCACCTCGCCACCGCCGCAGTGCTGTGGTTCGGCGGACACCGTGTCGACGCCGGTCAGATGGAAGTCGGTTCGCTGACCGCTTTCCTGCAGTACCTGCTGCAGATCCTCGTGGCCGTGATGATGGGCGTGTTCATGATGATGATGATTCCTCGCGCCGTCGTCTGCGCCGAACGCATCGCCGAGATCCTCGATGCCCGCACCACCATGACCATTCCGGAAGGAGTCGACGAACTCCCGCGCCGAGGCGAGCTCGAGTTCCGCAATGTCACCTTCGGCTACCCCGGCGCCGAGGTGCCCGTTCTCGAAGGTCTGAACTTCACGGCGGAGCCCGGCACCACGACGGCGATCATCGGTTCCACCGGAGCCGGAAAGTCGACGATCGTCAACCTCATCCCCCGGCTCATCGACCCGCAGATCGGAGAGATCCTCATCGACGGGATCCCCGTGTCCGCTTTCAACCGTCATCAGCTGGCGCGGCTGATCGGCCTCGTCCCGCAGAAGCCCTACCTGTTCTCCGGCACGATCGCGACGAATCTGCGCTTCGGCAACGAAGACGCCACCGACGAGGAGCTGTGGGAAGCCCTGCGCGTCGCCCAAGCCGACGACTTCGTGTCCGAGAAGGAAGACCAGCTCGAACAGGGAGTCGCACAGGGCGGCACGAACTACTCGGGCGGACAAAGGCAGCGACTGTGCATCGCGCGGGCGCTGACCGTGAAACCGCAGATCTACGTCTTCGACGACTCGTTCTCCGCCCTCGACGTCGCCACTGACTCCCGACTGCGGGCGGCACTGTCCGAATCGACGGAAGAGGCCACTGTCATCGTGGTGGCCCAGCGCGTGTCCACCATCCGCGAAGCCGACCAGATCATCGTCCTCGAAGCCGGCAAGATCGTCGGACGCGGCACTCACGAAGAACTCGCAGAGTCCAACCCGACCTACCGCGCCATCGTCGAATCCCAGCTGACAGCGGAAGAGGTGAACTGACATGACGAACGACACCTCGACCGAAAACGCCGTGTCCACGGACGATGAATACATGCCCAGCGGCGAAGAACTCGAAATGAGCGGAGGCACCCCACCGCGCAAGGCCAAGCACTTCTGGCCCTCGGTCAAACGCCTCTTCGGGCTCATGGCCAGCGAGAAGATGGGGCTGATCAACGTCGTCGCGCTCGTCGTCGGCTCCGTCGTCCTCACCGTCATCGCCCCCAAGGTGCTCGGCAAAGCGATGGACGTCGTCTACTCCGGCATCATCGGCGCGCAGCTGCCGGCGGGCGCGAACATCGATGACATCATCTCCGGAGCCCGCGCCGAAGGCCGCGACGACTTCGCCGATATGCTCGCCACCGCAGATGTGGTGCCCGGAGAAGGCATCGACTTCACAGCGCTCGGGCAGATCATCATCATCGTCCTGCTCATGTATCTCGTGGCCTCGATGCTCATGTGGGCGCAGGGCTACATCCTCAACGCTTTGGTCATGCGCGTGGTCTACCGACTGCGTGAGGACATCGAACGCAAGATCAACCGTCTGCCGCTGCGGTACTTCGACACTCGGCAGCGCGGAGACGTGATGTCGCGAGTGACGAACGACGTCGACAACATCCAACAGGCGCTGCAGCAGGCGTTCTCCCAACTGGTGCAATCGGCTCTGACGATCATCGGCATCGGCGTGATGATGTTCATCGTGTCCTGGCAGCTCGCGCTGCTGGCGCTCATCGCCCTGCCTCTGTCGGCGATCATCGCCGGGATCATCGGCACCCGGTCGCAGAAGCTGTTCAAAGCGCAGTGGAAGCACACCGGCGAGGTCAACGGGCACGTCGAAGAGTCCTTCTCCGGACTCGACATCGTTCGGGCCTTCGGTCGTGACGAGGTCATGCTCGAAGAGTTCGACCGTCGCAACGAATCGCTGTATGCGGCGTCGGCCGGAGCCCAGTTCGTCTCCGGCATGATCATGCCGTCGATGCAGTTCGTGTCCTACCTCAGCTATGTGCTCATCGCCGTCGCCGGCGGCCTCAAGGTCGCCACAGGCCAGATGACGCTCGGTGATGCGACCGCTTTCATCCAGTACTCTCGTGAGTTCTCGCAGCCCATCTCCGAGATGGCCGGTGTCGCGAACATGCTCCAGTCCGGTGTGGCGTCGGCCGAGCGGACCTTCGAACTGCTCGACGCCGATGAAGAGGACCCCGATGAGGTGGAACAGACGCTTCCTCCGCGGACCCCAGGCAAGGTCACGTTCTCCGAGGTCAGCTTCCGCTACGACCCGCAGACTCCGCTCATCGAGAAAGTGTCCTTCACCGCGGACCCCGGCCACACGGTCGCGATCGTGGGACCGACCGGTGCCGGCAAGACCACCCTGGTCAACCTCGTGATGCGCTTCTACGAGATCACCGGCGGCAGGATCATCCTCGACGGCATCGATGTCCGGGAGCTCAGTCGTGCCGATCTGCGGTCGCATGTGGGCATGGTGCTCCAGGATGCGTGGCTGTTCGAAGGAACGATCGCGGAGAACATCCGTTACGGTCGTCTCGACGCCACCGATGAGGAAGTCATCGCTGCGGCGCAGGCGACGATGGTCGACCGATTCGTCCGGCAGCTTCCCGACGGCTACGACACGGTCATCGACGCCGACGGAGGCAGCGTCTCCGCCGGTGAGCGACAGCTCATCACCATCGCCCGAGCCTTCCTGGCCGACCCTTCGCTGCTCATCCTCGACGAGGCGACCTCTTCTGTCGACACCCGTACCGAGGTGCTTGTGCAGCAGGCGATGGCGGCCCTGCGAACCGATCGGACTTCCTTCGTCATCGCGCACAGGCTCTCGACGATTCGCGACGCCCACACCATCCTCGTGATGGAAGACGGTGCGATCGTCGAGCACGGCAGTCACGACGAGCTGCTCGCGGCCGGCGGCGCCTACCACCGCCTCTATATGTCGCAGTTCCGCGGTGAGGACGCTGAAGAGCATTTCACCACCGAGGTGCTCGCCGAAACCGATGCTGATGCCGTTGACATCGCGGATACGGAGTCGCCGACGAACACGTGATGGGTTGACCCGGATAACGTTTTTCGGGCCCGGAATGGCGAAAGCGATGTATTCGAGACAATCTTCCGAAGTCCGATGCAGGCGAGTACGAGGTCGGTTTCGCGATGATCGTGCAGGTCAGAGAGCGAGGTCTGTCGGACGCACGCCGGGCACCGAAACGGTCGGCTCGGGCCAGGGTTGCGAAGTGGTAAATATTCGGCAATACCGCTCTATCACTTCTGTCATGACCACAATGACCTAAAGTTCTCTGCTCTCCTCCACCTGCGTATGGTCCGTACCACAGCTGACGACGGCAGCCGGTCAGCATTCTGGAAGGACCATCATGAAACGGTTGGCAATGGCGGCGACATTCGCCCTGGCTCTCTCCCTCGGCGGATGGAGCCCGGCGGCCGCACAGGCAGACAGCGACACGGTCCCGCAATCGGCAGATCTCCATGCCGCAGGTGATGCCGGAGACGGTGCTGCGGATGCTCCCGAGACTGAGAATCCGGCACCGGAGGATCCCGGCGATGGTGAGGACGCCACGGACCCCGGTGGCGGCGGTGAATCCACCGATCCCGATGAGGGAGATCACGGAAGCGATGCAGGTGAGGGCGAGGACTCAGCTGACCCGAACGACGGCGAGGACTCCGCCGACCCCGACGACGGTGCCGACGGCGGAGGCGAGGATTCGACTCCGATCGACGCGTCCTTCTCCCTCGACCAGAAGACGATGCCCGTCGACGAAGCGGCTGAGGCCATCCCCTATACGATCACCGGACTCACCGCCGGAGACAGAGTCACCGCCTCGCCCGGCGAAGACGGTCCGATCACCGTCGACAGCGATGGAACGTTCAACGGATCGCTGCGCGGCAACTCCGAAGTGAAGGTCGGCGATGTCCTCAGCGTCACCGTGACGGTCGACAGGGACGGGCAGGAGTCGAAGACCTTCACCGGCAGCGTGACCATCACCGCAGCCGATGACGATTCCGATGGCGATCTCAGCGTCGATCCGAAGACTCAGGGCCTCGACACCTTCCAGAAGAACGGTGTCGGCATCACCCTGAGCAACTGTGTCATGGACGAAGAAGTGACCTTCACGGTCACCCGCGAGGGAGAGGACACTCCCATCTGGGAAGACACTCAGTTCGCGGCGGGGGAAGACGCCGCCGGCTTCACCACCTTCATTCCGGACGCCGGAGGAGACGAGCTGGTCGGCGACTACGCGGTGAGCGCGAGCTGCGGTGACACGACCGAGGAGACGACGTTCTCCGTCACAGCAGACGATGCTGCCGACGCGGACCTCACCGTGACTCCGAAGACTCAGTCGCTGCGCGACTTCCTCGACAGCGGTGTCACCATCACGTTGGTCAACTGCCACGTCGACTCCGATGTCACCTTCCGCGTGAGCACCAAGCACGATCCCGACACCGAGATCTGGTCGGAGACGCAGAAGGCAGGTGAGGACGCCGCCGGATCCGTCCGGTTCACTCCCGAAGAAGGAGGTGGCGGATGGGCGACCGAATTCCTCGTCATGGCCACCTGCGGTGATAAGAGCGCCGAGACGACGTTCACCGTCACCGATGACGGCAGCGCCATCGACCCGAAGCTCTCGATCACTCCTGAACGGATCTCCGGAACCGACTTCATCGATCGGGACAAAGGCGTAGAACTGACGGTCACCGAGTGTGCTCCCGACACTGATGTGCAGTTCGAGGTGTATTCGGCAGGCATGGAGGACAAGCTCTATGAGCAGACGGCGGCGGCCGATGAAGAGGGCACCGCCGGAATTCAGGTCTACGGTCTCGGCGACGATCCTGCGCACTACGTCGGAACCTACAATGTGCGCGCCACCTGTGTCGATACGTCCCGGGACGGGCAATTCGTCGTCACCGGTTCGGAGACCGGTGGGGGCGGGAGCGGAGATTCCGACAATGCCGGCGGCGGAGCATCGATGCCGCGCACCGGTGCAGAACTCACCGGACTGGTGGCAGGCAGCCTGCTCATCCTCGGCGGGGGAGCGGCGATCGCCTTGGCCCGGCGCAGAAGCCTGAACTGACAGTGACCGGTGACCCGTCGGGTCGGTGACGATACCCGGTCCGACGGCGCGCCCCGGTCCCGGCAGACAGGCGATCGGCCCCGGTCCCTCGACACAGAGTCGAGGAACCGGGGCCGATCTGAGCCCGGGAGGATACCCGAGAGAGCCCGGTGAGGCGCCCAGCCTCGTGAGAGATTCAGCCCTTGCTGATGAGCGTCCGCACGGCCGAGGAGAAGAATCCCTGACCGTCGGTTCCACTGCCGTCTTCGGGACCGAACCCGGCTTCGACGGCGTGCTCGGGGTGCGGCATGAGGCCGACGACATTGCCCGCTTCATTCGTGATCCCCGCGATGTCACGCAGAGAACCGTTCGGGTTGAAGCCCTGGTAGCGGAAGACCACACGGCCGGTGGCCTCGAGCTCGTCGAGCACCTCGTCGGTGGCGACGAATCCGCCCTCACCGTTCTTCAGCGGAATGCGGATCGTCTGACCCTGGTCATAGTCGCTCGTCCATGCAGTGTTCGCGTTCTCCACCACGAGGTTCTGATCGCGGCAGATGAAATGCTGGTGGTCGTTGCGGATGAGCGCACCGGGCAGCAGGTGGGATTCGCAGAGGATCTGGAAGCCGTTGCAGATGCCGAGCACGGGCATGCCCGCGTTCGCAGCAGCCACGACGGACTCCATGATCGGGGCGAAGCCGGCGATTGCGCCACAGCGCAGGTAGTCACCATAGGAGAACCCGCCGGGCAGGATGACGGCGTCGACACCGGACAGCGACGAATCCGCATGCCACAGGTTCACCGGGTTCGCACCCGCAAGACGCACGGCACGGGCCGCGTCGCGGTCATCGAGCGTTCCGGGGAACGTGACGACACCGATGGAGGCTCCGGACTCGGCCGCCGCCTCGGCGAGGGTGGGATCATCGGCCACAGCGGTCACGAGGCATCCTCGGCCACGCGCACTGCGACGACGTTTTCGATGACGGGGTTCGACAGGAGCTTCTCCGCGGCTTCACGGGCCTGGGCGAGCACTTCCTCGGTGGCCTCGCCTTCGACTTCGAGTTCGAACCTCTTGCCCTGACGAACCTCACCGAACCCGGTGAAGCCGAGGCGATTCAGTCCGCCGGAGATCGCCTTGCCCTGGGGGTCAAGGATCTCGGGTTTGGGCATCACCTCAACGACGACACGTGCCATGCGTGTTCTGCTCCTTTGTGAAAGTGTTCGGGAGTTCCTCCCGCGCTCGCCCAAAGTCTATCAAGCATGGCCGGTGCTCCGCCCCGCGGTCCGGTCGAAGGACCGCCGGGCCGTCCGGCAGCGAGACCGCCGGTGAGCTCAGGAGTCGAAGCCCATGCCCACGGCGTCCAGGACCTTGAGCAGCGGACCGCGTCGGCCTTCGTTCTCGTCGGCCTTGATCATCGCGTTCGTCGTCATCGTGATCCCCAGCCAGGCGATCGGCTCGGGAGGGAACGGCAGCGGCAGCTTGCGGACCATCTCGAGCTCGGTCAGTTCGGTCCTCTCACCGCTGAGCAGGTCGAGCATGACCGTGCCGGCGAACCGCGAGGCACCGACGCCGAGGCCGGTGAAACCGGCCGCCATCGCCACCTTATTGCCGTAGGCGGTGGTGAAGAAGGAGAAGAAGCGTGAGCAGGTGTCGATCGCCCCGCCCCATTTGTGCGTGAACTTCAGCCCCTCCAGCTGCGGGAAGGTCTCGAAGAAGTGCTCGGCCAGAGTCTCGAAGGTCTCGGGCCGCTGATCGTACTTCCACGAGATCTGCCGCCCATAGTGGTAGACGGCGTCCCAGCCGCCGAAGAGGATCCGATTGTCGGCGCTGAGCCGGTAGTAGTGGAAGCGGTTGGCGCAGTCGCCGATTCCCTGCCGCCCGTCCCAGCCGATCGCCGCCAGCTGCTCGTCCGACAGCGGTTCGGTCATGAGCGCGTAGTCGTAGACGGGAACTGTGTGCAGGCTGACCCGTTTGAGCAGGGACGGGAAGACGTTCGTCGCCAAGGCCACGTTTCGGGCGGCGATGGTCGCCTCCGGAGTGGTCAGCCGCACGGTGGACTTCTCATCGCTGACCGCGGTGACCTTCGTGCCCTCATAGACCTCGACGCCGAGTTCGCGGATGACCCGCAGCAGCTCCCAGCACAGCTTGGCCGGGTTGAGCATCGCGACTTCACGGGAATCCCACAGCGCACCCTTGTAGGTCGGGGACTTGACCATCTGGGCAAGCTCCTGCTGGTCGTAGAAGATGAATCCCGCGTCCGGATCATGGGCTTCCCGGAGGTCGGCGACCTGGTAGTCCTCGGTCGCGACGTCGAGCTCTCCGGTGCGTTCGAATTCGCAGTCCATCGAATACCTGGCCACGGCGGCCTCGATCTCGTCGAGGTTCTCTCGCCCCAGCTGAGCGAGGCGATCGTTCTCATCGGGCAGATGATTCGCGCCGTTGTCATAGCCGTGGGTCAGGCTCGCAGCGCAGAATCCGCCGTTGCGACCGGAGGCGGCCCACCCGATGGAGTTCGCTTCGAGAAGGACCACGTGCCGCTCGGGATCGCGTTCCTTCGCCTGAAGTGCGGTCCAAAGTCCGGTGAACCCGCCTCCGACGATGACGAGGTCCGCTTCGATGTCCTCGCCCAGAGGAGGCAGAGGCTCGGGTCGCTGGTCGGTATCGAGCCAGAACGGAACGGTTGAGGCGTCGGCCAATGCGGCGTTGACGTCCATGTCACTTCACTTTCTGCCTTGCGGCATTCTTGAGGCGTTCGGCGGTGCCGTGCGCCTGGACCCCGCCTCGGCGAGCGGAGGTGCCGCCTCGGCGGGGTCCGGGTCTCTCATGTCTCAGGCGGCCATGGTCTTGATGATCTCGGTGGCATTGCCTCCGGCCTTGCGCAGCACGAAGCCGACGAAGCCCAGGGCGGCCAGGGTGAGGACGAACATCACCGTCGACATCGCCGCGACCTCGGGGCGCAGGGCCACGCGGACGGCCGAGAAGATGTAGACCGGCCAGGGCGTGTAACCGGGCTGCTGGACGAAGCTGGAGAGGATCGTGTTGTCGAGGCTGACGGTGAACGACATCAGTGCCCCGGCGAGAATGCCGGGAGCCGCGATCGGCAGGGTGATGTCCTTGAACCGGTTCCACGGGGTGGCGCCGAGATCCGCGGCGGCATCCTCGAGCTGGGTGTCGATTCCGGCCAGCCGGGCCCGGACGATGAAGGTCACGATCGCCATGGAGAACATCGCATGGGAGATGATGAGTCTGACCAGGCCGTTGTTGAGCGGGGTGATTCCCCAGTCGACGCCGACGGTGACGAACCACGGCAGGAATGAGATGCCGTCGACGATCTCGGGTGTGACCAGTGTCAGCCCGAGCACGGCGGTCAGGCCGAGCGCCCACCAGGCGCCCCTCGGCGCCCGTGCCAGTGCCACCCCGCCCAGGGTGCCGAAGATCGTCGAGACGATCGCCGTGCCCACAGCCGCCTGAAGACTCGTGACGATCGAGGAGATGATGATGTCGTTGTTGATTCCGCTGATGTAGGCGTGCAGCCCGAAGCCGCGGAAGTTCGCGAGCACCTTGCCGTTGTTGAACGAGTAGGCGATGATCACCGCGATCGGCACGAACAGGTAGACGAAGACGAGGATGCCCCAGATGTGCAGACCGATATCGGTCGGGGTCCGGCGGGCGAATGTGTTCTTCTTCGGCATCTCAGGCCCTCCCATCCTGCAGCGGCACACTGTTGAGTCTGGCCGTGATCGTCTGTCCGAGCTTGAGCAGCGCGAATCCGACACCGACGACGACCAGGGTGGAGATGATGAGGATCATCGCCATGGCCGCGCCGACCGCCCAGTTCTGGGCGGTGTTGAACTGGTTGGCGATGAGCTGGCCGACCATCGACCCGCTCGCTCCGCCGAGCACGGTGGCCGTCACATAGTCACCGTTGAGGGGGATGAACACGAGCAGGCAGCCGGAGACGACGCCGGGCATCGCCATCGGCAGGGTCACGCGCATGAAGGTCTTCACCTTTCCCGCGCCGAGGTCGTAGCTGGCCTCCCGCAGCCTCTTGCCCGAGGCATCGATGGCCACGAAGAGGGGCAGGATCATCAGCGGCAGATAGTTGTAGACGACACCGATCTGCACCGCTGTGCGCGTGTAGAGGATGTCGAGGGGCCCGTCGAGCATCCCGATGCTCTGCATCCAGTTCGAGAGGAAGCCGTCGGGAGAGAGCATGATCTGCCACCCGAGGGTCCGGACCAGGAAGTTCGTCCAGAATGGCACCATCACCAGAGCCAGTGCCAGGGACCTGCGGGCCGGCGAGACCTTCACCGCCAGCCAATAGGAGAAGGGCAGGGCGATGAGCAGACACAGGATCGTGCCGAGGATCGAGATCCGCAGAGTCGCGAAGAACGTCGATACGAAGCTGGCCGACATCGCCTCCGGGTAGCGGTCGAAGGACAATTTGTCGGTGGCGATGGCGGTGAACTCATCGGGTTTGTATCCGAAGCTGTAGAAGATCACCAGGGCCAGGGGAATGATGAAGAAGAAGACGACATAGGCCCAGGTGGGAAACGACAGCGCCGAGGCTCCGAAGAGCCGTGAGGCGAGCGGTTGCTTCGTGGGCGCGGTCTCCCGTGTCTCTGCGGGCGGCTGCTGTTTCGGTCGCGCGGTCGTGCTCATGCTCCACTCCTGGCCTGGGCATCGGTGAGAATCTTCGTCCGGATCTGATCGGCCGGGGTCTGCTTGCTGGGTTCGAGACGGTCGAGGACCTTCTGCGGGGGGAAGATGAGGTCCGGTTCGTCGAGGTCGGCCTTCTTCGCCTGTTCCTCAAGCCCCTTCGTGCCGATCGGGTAGCCGATGTAGTCGAGCTGCTCGACCGCGGTGTCCGGGGACAGCATGTGGTTGATGAAGGCGTGTGCCGAATCCGGGTGCGGGGCGCCGGTGGCGATCGCCCAGCAGTCCATCCACAGATTCGCCGAGGGGGTCGGGAATACGAACTTCCAGTTCTCCGGATCCTTGATCTCGGTCAGTCCCTGCCGGGCATCGCCGTTGTAGGAGTGCAGGAGGGTGAAGCTGCCTTGGATCATGCTGGTGGCGGCGCTGCCGACATAGGCCTTCACGTTCGGGGCCAGCTGGTCGACGATGATATCGCGAGCCTTGTCGAGTTCGCCCTCGTCTTCGGTGTTGAGGCTGTGGCCCGAAGCTGCCAAGGCGATCGCCGCGACCTCCCAGGGATCCTCGAGCAGCGCGGTCGTGCCGGCGGCTTCCTTCTGTGCAGTGTCGAGGAAGTCCTGCCAGCTCGTGAGCTCCCGGTCGATCTTCTTCGTGTTGTAGACGAACCCCGTGGTGCCCCAGGCCTTGCAGATCGAGTACTTGTTGTCGGGGTCGAAGTACTGATGCGTGAAGTTCGGGTCCATGTGCTCGAAGTTCGGGATCAGACTGAGGTCGAGTTCCTGGAGGAGATTGTGATTGAGCATCTGCGGGATGTTCGCCCCTGTCGGCACGACCACGTCATAGCCGGAGGTGCCGCGTGAGGTCGACAGCTTCGCCACGAGCTCCTCGTTCGACCCGTAGGAATCGACCTGGACGAGGATGTCGTTCTGCGATTTGAAGGCTTCGAGGAGTTCCGGATTGTCGTAGTCACCCCACGAGTAGAGGTTGAGCTTCGGTTCGAGCTTGCCGTCGGTCGGCGGTGACGCCGCCATCTTCGTCGTCTTCCCGCAGGCACTGAGCGCACCCAGGCCGACGACTCCGAATCCGGCCAGCAGCGCTCGCCGAGTCAGCCTCGCCGAGGCGGCCCGGGGAGCCAGGAAGGTCACATCGGGAATCGTTCGCGTCATCTCAGGCACCGCCTTCGAAACCGTAGACGGCGACCGCATCGGCGTCCCAGCTCAGGTCGACTTCGGCGTCGGCGGCGAGGAGTTCGTTGCCGGCGGCGGGGACACGGGCGAGGAGCTCATCGTTGTCGCCGACGACGATCATGTACTGGATGACATCGCCGAGGAAGGACGTCGAAATCACCTTCCCGCGAGCGGTGTTCGGTCGGCCGGTCTCCTCTCCGGCCGGGGCCACGCGCATCCGCTCGGGGCGGATGGCCGCCCGCACCCTGTCTCCGACGCTGAGCGTGCCGGCTTCCCCCGCCGCCGAAGCGGGGCGCAGGTCCAGCGACGGGGTCTCCATGACCGTGCTGTTGGCCGAGACCATCTGCGCGGTGCCTCCGTCGGTGGAGGTCACCTCGGCGGGGATGAAGTTCTGTTTGCCGATGAAGCCGGCGACGAAGCCGTTGTGGGGATTCGCGTAGATGTCCTCACCGGAACCGATCTGCTGGATCACACCGTCGTACATGACGACGATGCGGTCGCTCATCGCCAGCGCCTCGTCCTGGTCGTGGGTGACGAAGACGAAGGTCGTGTCGAGCTTCGTGTGCAGACGTTTGAGTTCGAGCTGCATCTCCTCGCGCAGCTTCCGGTCCAAGGCGGACATCGGTTCGTCGAGGAGGAGGACCTGGGGCCGGTTGACCAGGGCACGGGCCAAGGCGATGCGCTGCTGCTGTCCGCCGGAGAGCTGCTCGGGTTTGCGCCCGGCGAAGTCCTCCATCTGCACGAGGGCGAGGACGTCGCGGACACGCTGAGCGATCTCGGGCTTGGGCACCTTCGCCTGCTTGAGCCCGTAGGCGATGTTGTCGGCGATGTTCATGTGCGGGAACAGCAGATACGACTGGAACACCGTGTTGACGGGGCGCCGGTGCGGCGGCAGCCCGACGATGTCCTTGCCGTCGAGGTAGATGTGGCCGTTGGTGGGATGCTCGAAGCCGGCGATCATCCGCAGCAGGGTGGTCTTGCCGCAGCCGGAGGGGCCGAGCAGTGAGAGGAACTCTCCCCGGCGGACGCTCAGGTCGAGGCGGGCGATGGCGGTGTTCTCGCCGAAGACCTTCTTCACGCCCTGGATCTCGAGGTGGTCGAGTCCGGTGTCGGGCGTTGTTTCGGCGGTGGCTGTGCTGGTCATGATGGCCTTTCGTCTCAGGCGGAAGCGGAGCTGGTCGTTGCGGGCGGCTGCGATGTCTGCGGCGCGGTCTGCGATGACAGGGCGTCGTGGATGAGGCGGCCGTTGCTGATGGTCAGATCGTTCGTGATGTGCGCGATTTCGTCGGCCGGGAGATCGAAGGGGTTCGCGCTCGCCAGGGCGAGGTTCGCCCGCTCGCCGAGGCGGATGACGCCATTGGTCCGTGAGCGCAGCAGGTGGGCCGACCCGGAGGTGTAGGCCCGCAGCGCCGTCTCCACGTCGAGGGCCTCCTCGGGCAGCAGGGGCGAGGTGTCCGCGGCGGTGGGGTGGGACCGGTTGACGGCGACGTGGATGGCCTCCCACGGATTCGCGGTCGACACCGGCCAGTCCGAGCCCATCGCCAAGTGGGTGCCGGCCGAGGCGAAGGAGCCGAAGGGGTAGAGCCATCCGGTACGTTCCTCGCCGAGGATCGGGATGTTGAGGTCGATCATCTGCTCGTCATAGCAGGCCCACAGCGCCTGCAGGTTCGCGGTGATCCCCAGCTGCGCGAAGCGCGGGACGTCGACGGGATCGACGACCTGGACATGGGCGATGTGGTGGCGGGCCTCGGCGCGGGGCGAGGCGATCGCCGCGAAGGCGTCGAGGGCCGCTCTGACCGCGGCATCGCCGATCGCGTGGCAGTGGATGTCGAAACCGGCCGCGTCGAGGGCGGCGAATGAGGCTTCGAGGTGCTCGCGGGTGAAGTAGCTCGTGCCGAACCCGCCGCAGGTGCACGTGTATTCCGTGTTCATCGCCGCGGTGCGGGATTCGACGATGCCGTCGAGCATGAACTTCACCGAGGTGGCGCGGAAGCGGCCCTCGCTGCGGGCTCGGGCGGTGAGTTCGGCCACCTCGGCGTCGATGTCCGTGACCTCGCGCGGCCACCACAGGCTGCCGACGACCTCGGAGTGCAGTTCCTCGGAGGAGGCGGCGCGGACATAGGTGTCATAGGGGTCGCGGTGCCCGCCGTAGTCACCGACGATGGCATCCATCCACGCGGTGACGCCGAGGGAATTGAGGTAGTTCTGCCCGGCGAGCAGGCCTGCGTGGACCTCGGCATCGGTGGCCTCGGGAACGTGGGCGGAGACGAGGTCGATCGCCGATTCGTGAAGACACCCGGTCGGAGTGCCGTAGTCATCGGCGACGATGATGCCGCCGGCCGGTGACTCGGTCGCGGCGTCGATCCCGGCCACGGTCAACGCCGCTGTGTTCACCCACGCCGAGTGGTGGTCGGCACTGAGCAGGAGGGCGGGCCGATCCGGGCAGACTGCGTCGAGGATGTCCGCGGTCGGAGCTCCTCCGGGGAAGTCGGCCATCGACCATCCGCCGCCGATGACCCAGTCGTGTGCAGAGTCGGAGTCGGCGTGTGTCGCGGCGATGTAGCCGCGGATGAGGTCGAGGGTTTCGGCGAGGCCGTCGGCGCTGCTGAGATCGCAGGACAGCGACTCCTGCCCGCCGAAGGTCGTGTGTACGTGAGCGTCGACGAAACCGGGGGTGAGGAGCCCGCCGGTGGCGGTGATGGTCCGGTCCGCCGGCACCTGTGCCGGTCCCGTGGCGATCTCGGTGATGATGCCGTCGCGGATGCTCACGCGATTCTCGGGCCGGATCGTGCGCCCGTCGAAGATCGTGACATCGAGGATGTCGAGGTCCACTGCTGCCTCCCGACTGCATTGTCGAAGCTTCGGCGGGGCCGCGGAGTCCGCGCCCGCCGAGTGTCATTTTCGGTCCGGCGGCACGAGGGCCGCAAGAGCCCGCGTCCAGCCGTTACCTGTTCGTTTCACTGTCGGTGACCGAGCCCAGCGTGTGGTCTGAGTCACTGATGAGAAACGATAGCGGAAGTTCATGCCGGAATCCACTGATTCCGTTGCGTGAGACAGTTCAAGCTGATTGTTTCTTTCTTCGATATGCTGATGACCGCTGAATCAGTGTGAACGCGTGCGTTTTTCGAAAAGCGCGTGGTGCCGCGCGGGACGGTCGCTGAGCGCGCTTGTCGCCGGGCGGGCGCGGGGATGAATGCACGAGTGGTCACAGTCCCGAAGAGGACCGAACGAATTCGTCCGGTCCCCTTCGGCACTGTGACCACAGGCGGTGTGCGCTGCGAGATCAGCCGGGGAAGGTCTGCCCGGTGAGCTTCTCGAAGGCTTCGATGTAGCGGGCGCGGGTCTTCTCGACCACTTCGGCGGGCAGCGCCGGGGGTGGAGTGTCCGAGGACTTGTCCCATCCGGACTCGTGGGTCAGCCAGTCGCGGACGAACTGCTTGTCGAAGCTCGACTGCGTCTGCCCGGCCTCGTAGCCCTCGGCGTCCCAGAAGCGCGAGGAGTCCGGAGTGAGCACCTCATCGCCGAGGACGAGCGTGCCATCGGGCAGTGTGCCGAACTCGAACTTCGTGTCGGCGAGGATGATCCCGCGTTCGCGAGCGATCGCCTCGGCGCGCTGATAGATCTCCACGGCCAGCTCCCGCAGCCGCTCGGCGGTGTCCTCACCGACGGTCTTCGCGACGGCATCGAAGCTGACGTTCTCATCATGATCGCCCAGCTCGGCCTTCGTCGCCGGAGTGAAGATCGGGGGTTCGAGGCGATCGGCCTCGACGAGCCCGGCCGGCAGGCGGATGCCGCACACGGATCCGGTGGCCCGATAGTCGGCCATGCCCGAACCGGTGAGATAGCCGCGGGCGACGCATTCGACGGGGAACATCGACAGGTTCTTCACGATGAGGCCGCGACCTCGCACGGGCTCAGGCACATCGGAGCTGATGACATGGTTGCCGATGATCTCGGCCAGCTGATCGAACCACCACAGGCTCAGGCCCGTGAGCACCTTGCCCTTGTCCGGGATCTCCGAATCGAGCACCCAGTCATAGGCGGAGATCCGGTCCGAGGCGACCATGAGCAGCGATTCGGCGGTGGCCGCATCGGCGGCGTCTGCAGGAATGTAGAGGTCACGGACCTTGCCCGAATACACGTGCGTCCAACCCGGCAGCTGCGGGGCCGAGGAGGGGGCGGACTGCTCGGGAGCGGGGTAGATGTCGGCGAGGGAGATGCGGCCGGCGGCGGCCGCCTCGGCGATATCGGTGCGGTGCTGCTCACCGGGCCATTTGATCTCCTCGATCGCTGAGTACGCCCGCGCCCGCGCATCGTCGAGATCGGACCCGAGCGAGACGACGGAGAGCACGCGTCCGCCGGCGGTGACGATGTCACCGGCCTCGGCGATGTCCTTCGTGATCACAGCGTCTTCGGGAGCGAAACCGCCGCTGGAGCCGGTCGCAATCTTCGTGCCCGCGTGCTGCACGCTGATGTCCTCGAGCGTTTCCGCGGTGCCGAGCCCGCGGATGATGTCACCGGTGCTCGGGGCGCCCGGGTAGTTCTCCGCGGCCATGACCACGGTCACCGAGGCGCGCGGATCCCATTCGAGATCACCGACCTCGTCGAGGCGGCCCTCTGCGGCGGCGAGCAGGGTCTGGCCCAAGGGGCTGCGCAGGCGGGCGAGTACGGACTGGGTCTCCGGGTCGCCGAAGCGGACGTTGAACTCGACGACGCGCAGACCCTTCGACGTCATCGCCAGTCCGCAGTAGAGGAGGCCGGTGAACGGGGTGCCGCGGCGGGCCATCTCGTCGACGACGGGCTGGGCGACGGTGTCGATGATCTCCTCGACGGTGCCGGCCGGCAGCCACGGCAGCGGCGAATAGGCGCCCATACCGCCGGTGTTCGGGCCGGTGTCGCCGTTGCCGATGCGTTTGAAGTCCTGCGCCGGTGCCAGCGGAACGGTGCGCTGACCGTCGCAGAGGACGAAGAGGGAGACCTCGGGACCGTCGAGGAAGTCCTCGATGACGACCCGGTCGGAGACCTCGAGACACGACGAGGCGTGAGCGATCGCCGCATCGAAGTCGTCGGTGACGACGACGCCCTTGCCGGCGGCCAGCCCATCGGCCTTGACCACGTGCGGGGCGCCGAACTCGCGCAGCGCCGCAGAGGCCTCAGCGGTCGAATACGCGACCACGGTGCGCGCCGTCGGCACGTTCGCGGACTCCATGATCTCCTTCGCGAACGCCTTCGAGCCTTCGAGCACGGCGGCTTCGGCACTGGGGCCGAAGACCGGGAACGAGGCTTCGCGCAGAGCATCGGCGACACCGGCGACCAGCGGAGCCTCGGGGCCGATGACGACGAGATCGACGTCGAGGGACTCGGCCAGGGCGGTCACGGCCGCGGAATCCGAGGCATCGACCGCCTCGGTGTGGGCGATCTGCGCGATCCCGGGATTGCCGGGCGCAGCGATGACGGCGTCGACCTGGGGGTCGCGCGAGAGAGCGAGGACGAGGGCGTGTTCACGGGCGCCCGAACCGATGACAAGAACCTTCACGCCACCAGCCTAAAGGGTCGTAGGCTGGAGTGCGTGACCAGTTCGACTTTCACCCCCACCGAGGCGGCCGAGCTCGCCGTCGTCATCCGTTCCGATTTCATCGAATCCCGGCACATCGGCTCCGCCGTGGTCCTCGACCCGCACGGATCGCCGGTGCTCGGGGTCGGCGCCCCCGAGATCCCCGTGTTCACCCGCTCGAGCCTCAAACCGCTGCAGGCGATCGCGGCGATGAGCCTCGGGGCCGAACTGCCCGGGCCCGCGGCGGCCCTGGCCACGGCCTCGCACAAGTCCGAAGCCGGGCATGTCGAGGTGGTGTCGAACATGCTCACGACTGCCGGGCTGAGCGTCGCCGACCTGCAGTGCCCTTTCGCCCATCCCGCAGACGGTGCCTTTCGGCGTCAGCTCCAGGACGACGCTCGGGCTGCCGGGGCTGCGGACACCGATCCCCGCTCGCCGCTGTACTTCAACTGCTCGGGCAAGCACACGGCGTTCCTCGCCGCGGCCCGCGCCATCGGTGCCGATACGGCCACCTACCTGCACCCCGACCATCCGGTGCAGCAGAGAGTTGCCGAGGTCGTCGAAGCCTTCGCTTCGGAGACGCCGGCCGCCGTCGGCGTCGACGGCTGCGGGGCACCCGTATTCGCGCTCAGCCTCACCGGCCTGGCTCGGGCCATCGGCCGAGCGGTGCGCACCGGCCATGCAGGTGCCGACGAAGGCGTCGCCTCGGCGAGGGCGGAGGGCTGGACCGCCTACGAACGCGAAGCGCGCACCCTCATGGGCGCGGTCTTCGCCGACCCGTGGGCCATCGAAGGCCACGGACGACCGAATACCACGGTCATCGAGCGTCTTGGAGTCTTCGCCAAGGGCGGAGCCGAAGGCGTGATCGTCATGGCCGCGAAGTCCGGGCACTCGGTGGCGGTGAAGTGCCTCGACGGGTCCTCCCGCGCCACCGGCCTCGTCGCTCTCACCCTGCTGCAGCGGGCCGGCGCATTCGACGGGGACGACGGCGCCGCCTCGGTCAGCGAAGAGGAGTTCGCCGCGACGGTCGCCGCGATCACGGACCCGGTCACGGGCGGAACGGATTCCGAGGGGCGGACGAGCGTTGTCGGACGGCTGGAGCTCGGGGAAGATGTTGCCGAGATCGGTGAGAGGAAGAGGGACTGATGGCGATTCGCAGAAGGATCGACCCGGATCAGGGACGCAGCGCACTGGAGATGTGGTCGAAGCAGACGACGCTCGACGCCGGCACGGTGGACAGGACGACCCTGGCGACCGCCGTGCGATTCGCGCTCGAGGAGCTCGCCGCCCGCGCCGAAGGCAACAGCGTCGAAGTCCGGGTTCCGCCGTTCGGGGTCACCCAATGCATCGCCGGGCCCCGTCACACTCGCGGGACCCCGCCGAACGTCGTCGAAACCTCCGCCGAGGTGTGGCTGGACCTTGTGACCGGTCGCACGGACTTCGCGTCCGCGCTCGCCGCCGGCGGCATCGACGCCTCCGGCACACGAGCGGATCTCGGCGATCACCTTCCCCTCTTCACTCCGGCAGATCTCGAGGATCGACGATGAGCGCGCAGATCACCCAGACGACCTCCTTCATCGGCGGACGGCACGTGCCCTCGCTGATCACGTATCCGAACAGCGATCCGGCCACCGGCGGGCACCTGGGCGATGTCTCCCGCGCCGGTGCCGACGAAGTCGACCGGGCCGTCCGAGCGGCGGCGAAGGCGCAGAAGGAATGGAAGAAGTCGAGTCCGGGGCAGCGGTCCCGGCTGCTCGTGGCGACCGCGGCCGTGATCGGGGACCACCGCGACGAACTCGCGCGCCTCGAGTCCGAAGACACCGGCAAACCGCTCACCCAGGCCTACGCCGACGTCGACGTCTGCGCCCGCTACTTCGAGTTCTACGGCCACACGATCGAGTCCTACTACGGGCGCCAGATCCCCATGGCCGATGACATGCACGTCTACACCAGGCGCGAACCCTTCGGCGTCACCGGGCACATCGTCGCCTGGAACTACCCGCTGCAGCTCATCGGCCGAGCAGCCGCAACCTCGTTGGCCACAGGCAATGCCGCCGTGGCCAAACCCGCCGATGAGACACCGCGGTCGACGGTCCGGCTGGCCGAACTCATCCACTCCGTCGGCTTCCCGGCCGGAGCCTTCAACGTCGTCACCGGCCTCGGCGCCGAGGCCGGGGCGGCCCTGAGCTCGCACCCGGACGTGGCGCACCTCGGATTCGTCGGGTCGACGCAGACCGGATCGGCGATCGCCCACGCCGCGGCAGATCGGGTCGTGCCGACTGTGCTCGAACTCGGCGGGAAATCCGCGAACATCGTCTTCCCCGACGCCGACATCGACGCGGCCGTCCCGTCCCTGCTGCGCTCGATCATCCAGAACGCCGGGCAGACCTGCTCGGCCGGCTCCCGACTGCTCGTCCACCGCGACGTCCACGCCGAGGTGGTGGAGAAGATGACTGCGGCCATGTCGTCGGTGACCATCGGCTACGGCCTCGACGACCCGATGCTCGGGCCCCTGATCTCGGCCGACCAGCACGAGCGGGTCCTCGGATTCCTCGCCGAGGTGGGTACCGGATCCGGGACGGCAGGTGCCGGGTCTGCGGGGTCGGGTGAGATCGTCACCGGCGGTGTTCGTCCCGAGGGCCTGGCCGATGACCTCGCCGAGGGGGCGTTCATCACCCCGACCCTCATCGATTCCGTCGACCCGCAGTCGCGGATCGCTCAAGAAGAGGTCTTCGGCCCCGTCGTCGTGACGATGCCGTTCTCCGACGAGGACGAAGCCGTGCAGTTGGCCAACGGCACCGACTACGGCCTCGTCACCGCACTGTGGACGCAGAACATCTCCCGCGCCCACCGTGTGGCCGCCGAGGTCGACGCCGGACAGATCTTCGTCAACACCTACGGAGCCGGCGGGGGAGTGGAGCTTCCCTTCGGCGGGTTCAAGAAGTCCGGGTACGGGCGCGAGAAGTCCATCGAAGCCCTTGACGAATACACGCAGACGAAGACCGTCGCCATCAAGCTGTGACGGTGTGGGTGCCCGCTGACCGGAGACCGCCGGCCGACCGGGGCGGGAACGGGGTGCGTCGATGACCTTCCCCGTGCTCGGCCTCGTCCTCCTCGCCTCGGTCGCCCACGCCCTGTGGAACCTCGCGGCGAAGTCCGTCACCGGCAAGGGCTACGCTTTCGTGCTCGCCTACCATGGGCTCTCGGCGATCCTCCTCGTCCCGATCGCGATCATCATCATCGCCTCCGGGAGTCAGCCGCTGAACTGGACGCTGGTGGGCGCTGCCGGGCTGAGCGCGGTGTTCCACATTGCCTATTCGGTGGCCCTGCAGTCCGGCTACGATCACGCGCCCTTGGGCGTCGTCTACCCGACGGCCAGGGGCACCGGGCCGGTGGTGACGATCATCATCGCCGTGGCCTTCCTCGGCGAACGTCCCACCCTCGCCGAGGCGCTCGGAGCCTTCACCGTCATCGCCGGCATCGCTGTGGTGACCATCCGTCCCCGCGGCGGAGGCAAGGCCCCCACGAGCGGATCCGGGCGGCGCCGCGGGCTCGCCTGGGGCGGGCTGATCGGGGTGTTCATCGCGTCCTACACGCTGTGGGATGACTTCGCGGTCAATCACATCAGCGACTCCCCGCTGCTCTACTTCGCCGTCTCCGAAGCCTGCGTCGGGCTCCTCATGACCGCCGGCATCGTCGGCCTGCCGGGAGGTGCGAGCCGACGTGCCGACTTCCGCAGCATCCTCCGTGAGCACAAGCGTGCCCTGGTGACCGTCGCGATCCTCTCACCGCTGGCGTATGTGCTCGTCCTCTACGCGATGCAGCAGGCCCCTGTGGCGCTCGTGGCTCCCGTGCGAGAGACCTCGATCATCGTCGGCACGCTGCTGGCCTGGTGGTTCTTCGGCGAGAAGAACGTCGTCCTCAAGCTCCTCGGAGCGCTCATCGTCGTCTCCGGCATCGGGCTCATCGCCCTCGGCTGACGACCCGGCACCCACCTGCCCGGCAGGTGGGCGGACGGCGGAGCGCCGGAGCGTCCGGCACAGTGCCGTTCAGCGGCGGCGGGCGGGCTGTCGTCTCGTCACCCGCACAACCCGAACCGGGCACACGGCGTGCGAGAGCACTCCCTGCGAGGTCGAGCCGAGGACGGTCGAGACGAATCCGCCGCGACCACGGGAACCGATGACCACGAGTTCGGCGGTGTACGTGGCGGACACGAGCACCTCGGTGGCGGGGGCGTCGAAGATCGAATAGCGGACCTCGAGGTCGGGGAAGTCTCCCCGCAGGGACTCGGCGGCGGCTTCGTAGGCCTTCGCCGCCTCGTCGTACATCCTGATCAGGTGCTTCTCGCTCGGCATCCATTCGGGCGAGAGGATGTGCGTGGCGGTGACGCCGACGAGCCGCAGCGGAAGCTGGTAGACCGCCGCCTGCGAAGCGGCCGCCCGCAGCACCGGAGTGTCGGTTTCGAAGGGGTCGACGGCGGCGACGATCTCACCGGAGAAGTCCGGCCGCGCACGGATGTCCTCCGCGGCGGTTCGATGATTCTTCACCCGGACGGGATCGTCGACCGGCAGGGGAGTCGACGGCATGACCCGAGTCGGCCAAGTGCTCGGGACGACGACGGTGGGGCAGTGCGAATGCGCGGGCATCGCCAGTGCCACGGACCCGAGCAGGCGCCCGGCGAACCCGCCGCGACCGCGGGCGCCGACGACGGCGAGGTCGGCGTTCTTCGAATGCTCGACCATGACCCCTGAGGCGTCGCCGGGAACGATCGTCGTCGACACGGGGACTCCGGATTCGGTGACCGTGGAGGCGGCCGCCTCGGCGATGGTCTCAACGGTCTTCTTCACGGCCGCATCGAAGTCGGCGGGATAGACGATATCGGCCTGGCTCATGTTGACGCCGGGGACGGCGTAGGCGGAGACGAGTCGGATCTCGGCGGAGGTCTTCTGCGCGTGAGCGATTGCCCACTGCAGTGCGCAGTCCGCGTTATCGGAACCGTCGATGCCGACGATGATCGTGTGTGCCATGTCTGAACCCCTGTCTGCTGTGACCGTCCAACTGGATGTGTTCAGTTTATGGGAACCGGCATGAGACTGCCTGGGAGGAGGCTCAGGGTGACTCGACTAGAATGTTCGCGACCTGTTGTGCCGGGGCCCTCTCCGGTGAACCATCGGCCGTGAGCGGCCCCCTCGCCCAAGGAGATCATGAAGGACCAGATCGACGTCGCCGTCCGCCGCAGCCCCAAGTATTCGGTGTTCATGGGCATCGGTGCGGTGCTCGGCGTCATCGTCGCGGGAGTCCTCGCGATGTTCGTCGACCCGGCGGACATGCCGATGGGCTACACCGTGGCCAAGGGGGTGGGACTCCTGCTGCTCGTCCTCGGCGTGGGCGGGCTGTTCATCGGCGGGCTCATCGCTCTCATCCTCGACTGGGCCGGCAGGAAGCGGGCGAAGGAGTTCCGGGTCGACGCGCAGATCGACATGGTCGATGACCCGAAGGAGATCGCTCGCCGTCGCATCGCCGAAGCCCGCGGTGAGGATCCGGATGCCGCAGCCGCACCGGCGGTCGAAGCCGCAGCGGATGCGGACGGCACGGTCGCGGTCGAGGGCGGAGCCGCCTCGGCGAATGCGGATGGCGCACTCGAGGTCGAGGACACGACCGACAACGGGGGAGCCGGGCGCGGACCCGCCCCCGATTCCACAGTCTGAGTCGGAGGCGGAGCTCGGTCGCGGGTGTGAGACAATTTCACTCGTGGCAAGACGAGACGGGCAGCTGACACACGAAATCGACCCCCAGGACCGCGGACCGCAGGACGAATGCGGTGTGTTCGGAGTCTGGGCCCCCGGCGAGGAAACCGCCAAACTCACCTACTTCGGGCTCTACGCCCTGCAGCACCGCGGACAGGAGTCCGCCGGCATCGCTGCCAGCAACGGCAAGCAGATCCTCATCTACCGCGATATGGGTCTGGTCTCGC
Source organism: Brevibacterium sp. FAM 27836 (assembly GCF_051351055.1). NCBI lineage: Bacteria > Bacillati > Actinomycetota > Actinomycetes > Micrococcales > Brevibacteriaceae > Brevibacterium > Brevibacterium sp. FAM 27836. The sequence continues at coordinate 1,100,435 of NZ_CP195711.1, read as the reverse complement.
AGGTGTTCCACGAACGCGATCTCGAACTCCTGCAGGGACACATCGCCGTCGGGCACACCCGGTACTCGACGACCGGAGCGCCCTCATTCGAGAATGCTCAGCCCACGCTGGGACCGACCCCGTTCGGCACCGTGGCGCTGGCCCACAACGGCAATCTGACGAACTTCGACACCCTCGAAGCCATGGCCGATTCCCGTCGCGACCACGCGACGAAGGTCGTCGAAGAGGCGACGAAGAAGACCTCGCGCACTCGTCCCTTCCGCGACTCCTCGAACGACACCTCCCTGGTCACCGAACTCTTTGCGACCGAGCAGGGAGAGAACCTCACCGAGGCGGCGCTGAGTCTGCTGCCGCACGTCGAAGGAGCGTTCTCGCTGGTCTACATGGACGAGCACACCCTCTACGCCGCCCGCGACCGGCACGGGGTCAGGCCCCTGTCGTTGGGCCGGCTGGAGAACGGGTGGGTCGTGGCCTCGGAGACCGCGGCACTCGACATCGTCGGGGCGAAGTTCGTCCGCGACGTCGAACCCGGTGAACTCATCGCCATCGACGAGGACGGGCTGCGCTCCCACCGCTTCGCCGAACCCGATCAGGCACGCTGCGTCTTCGAATACGTCTACCTCGCCCGTCCGGACAGCCTCCTGGCCGGCAAGAACGTCCACGCCGCTCGGACCCAGATGGGCCGGCAGCTGGCCGAGGAGTACCCGGTCGATGCCGACCTCGTCATCGCCACCCCCGAATCGGGCACGCCCGCGGCCGTCGGCTATGCCGAAGCCTCGGGCATTCCGTTCGGTCAGGGGCTGATGAAGAACGCCTATGTCGGACGCACCTTCATCCAGCCCTCGCAGACCCTGCGGCAGCTGGGCATCCGGCTCAAGCTCAACCCGCTGCGGGAGAACATCGAAGGCAGACGCCTCGTCGTCGTCGACGATTCGATCGTGCGCGGCAACACCCAGCGGGCGCTGGTGCGGATGCTGCGGGAGGCCGGTGCGAAGGAGATCCACGTCCGCATCTCCTCCCCGCCGGTGAAGTGGCCGTGCTTCTACGGCATCGACTTCGCCACCCGGGCCGAGCTCATCGCCAACGGGCTGACGACGAATGAGATCTGCGAGAACCTCGGCGCGGACTCACTGGGCTACATCTCCTTGGACGGCATGATCGCCGCCACCCAGCAGGAGCGCAGCCAGCTGTGCACCGCGTGCTTCTCGGGCGAATACCCGATTCCCGTCAACAACACCACTGCCGACAAAGGATGCTGAGTTGAGTTCCGACGCGAACCCGCAGGCCACCGCGCCGAAGTCCACCACCTATGCCGCCGCCGGCGTCGACGTCGAGGCCGGAGACCGCGCCGTCGAACTCATGAAAGCCGCCGTCTCGGCGACCCACAATGCCAATGTCGTGGGCGGAATGGGCGGATTCGCCGGCCTCTTCGACGTCTCCGTGCTCAAAGACTTCGACCGTCCGCTCATGGCCTCGTCGACCGACGGAGTCGGAACGAAGGTCGCCATCGCACAGGCCCTCGATAAGCACGACACCATCGGCTATGACCTCGTGGGCATGGTTGTCGACGACATCATCGTCTGCGGGGCACGGCCGCTGTTCATGACCGACTACATCGCCTGCGGCAAGGTCGTGGCCGAACGCATCGCCGACATCGTCCGCGGAATCGCCGATGCCTGCGCTTCGGCCGGAGTCGCCCTCGTCGGCGGCGAGACCGCCGAACACCCGGGTCTGCTCGGCGTCGACGAATACGATGTCGCCGGTGCCGCCACCGGCGTCGTCGAAGCCGCCGACCTGCTGGGGCCCGAGAAGGTCCGTGACGGGGATGTCCTCATCGGACTGCCGTCCTCGGGCATCCACTCCAACGGCTACTCCCTCGTGCGCCACATCATCGCCGAGGCGGGCTGGGGACTGGACCGACAGGTCGAGGAATTCGGCCGCAGCCTCGGTGAGGAACTGCTCGTTCCCACCCATGTCTACACTGGTGAACTCGCCGCCCTCTTCGACGCTCTGCCCGGTGCCGTGCACTCGGTCTCCCACGTCACCGGCGGGGGACTGTCTGCCAATGTCGCCCGTGTGCTCCCGCAGGGACTGGTGGCGAAGATGTCGCGTGCCTCGTGGGAGTTCCCAGCCGTGTTCTCCGTGCTCGGGGACCTGGGCGGAGTGCCGCAGGCCGATCGCGAACGCACGTGGAACCTCGGCGTCGGCATGGTCCTCGTCGTCGACCCGTCCGCGGTCGATGGTGTGCTGGCCGCAAGTCCCGGTGCCTGGGTGCTCGGTGATGTCACCGCCGATGACGGCGCACTGGCCTCCGAGCCCGACTACGTCCAGGGTGCGAAGGGCGTCGACGGCGGCGCCGCGATCCTGCAGTAGGTCGACGCAGCCGTCGGTGGTCCGCCGACTGTCGCGGCCGACTGGTGCGGCGCCGCCGGCCGCCTGTACGGAGCATCCCTCACCGGTGGCCTCACACCCGCGTGTTCCTCCACGCCGGTGTGAGGCCAACGGTGGGTGGTGGCCGGAACTGTAGGCGATGAGGGCAACGGTGAAGGATGCCTCGACGGGCGTCTGCCGGATTCGGCGGGCGATGACGGGGCGGGCCGCCTCCTCGGCGAGGGACTGCCCCAGCGCGGAAGTGCGTGCGCGTACGACAGAGGGCGGGAACCGAAGTCCCCGCCCTCAACGAAGTCGTTTCAGCCGCTCGCGACTGGAGTCATCCGCACTCAGTCGTCATCGTCTTCGTACTCGTCATCATCGTCGACGTTGTACTTATCGGCGTAAGCGGAGTAGTCGGGTTCGTCGTCGTACGGATCGGACGACCCAGACTTGCGCGAGTCGGCGCCCAGCTCCTGCTGGAGTCTATTAAGGTCGGTATCCGGGCTGTAGTACTTCAGCTTCCGAGCTACCTTGATCTGCTTTGCCTTTGCGCGGCCGCGACCCACTGGCGTGACCCCCTCCGTCGTCATTGGGGCTCTGGCCCCGGACTAGATCTCTGCTATGCGCTTAAATCCTACCTGTTCGTACTGGGAAGTTCCATTTTGCGAACCGACCTTGGATAGGCTGAGTCCATGGCCTACCGTCGCGATTATGTCGTCACCCTGCGGATCTTCGAACCTCTTGTCGTGCATTCCGAATTGCAAGACAGGCAGGTAGAAAGCAATCGGCAGCGGGTCGAAGAACAGATCTCCCGAGACGCCGACAAGCGCCTGATCTCCCTGCCGCCGAGCCCCGTGGCCGATTCTTTCCGCCGCACTCCCGTCTTCCTCCCGGCGTCTCAGTCATCGGACGGAGTCGATCGCTTCTGCCCCGCGCAGGAGGACATCCGCGGGTGGGAGGCCCTCGAATCGCTGGCCGAACACACCTCGAAGGCGACCCTGGATATCATCGCCCCGAAGTCGGTGCGGCGGCGGGCGGCCAGTCGCCGTGCCGAATGGCTGCAGGACGCGAAGGACACCCGCATCTTCACCCGCGTCTCGGCGTGGGATGTGCCCCCGGCCTGGTGGCTGTTCTTCTCCCTGAGCGAAGACCAGATCATCGCCGATGAAACCGAAGCAGGACTGCGTGTGTACATCCGCACGGACATCCTGGCCGCCTCGGCGCGCATGGAATGGGCCGCGGAGACGATTGCGGACAATTCGAAGGTCGTCGACATGGTCGAACAGACCTCGGCCCTGGCCGAGTGGGTCGACACCTTCGACATGAACTCGATCCTCGAGCTCGATCTCGGCGGAATGTCCGATGTGCTGTGGCCGACCGAGGCCCCCGAACTCGTCGACTCCTGGGTCACCGCGCTGAGCAACGACGATCACGAGTCCGCTGTCACCGCCTTCCAGAAGTACGCGGCCAGCTGGGAGCAGCTCAACCTCTACGCCCGCAGCTCCTGACCTCCCTTACTACCTGACGGCGGCCCAGCAACGTCGCGCCAAGTTGCTGGGCCGCCGTCGGGATCCTTCTATGTCTGTCAAGCGGCTTGGCCGATCGAGTTCGTGGCCTCGAGAATGCGATACACAGAACGGGCCAAGTGACGCTTCATGCACCGGATGGTCTCCTTCTTCGTCTTCCCCTCGCCAAGCCGTTTAGCCATGTATGCCTGGGACCTCTTCTGGTGAGAAAGCCGCGTGATGGCCACCATGTACAACGCAGAATTCAACCGACGATCACCACTGCGATTAAGCCGGAACCTCACCACATTCCCCGACGACGCCGGTATCGGGCTGACCCCCGCCAGCTTCGCAAACGCAGCCTCTGAACGCACCCGCCCAGGATGCGACCACGCCAGGTAGAACACAGCCGCGGTGATCGGACCAATCCCCGGCTCAGCCAGCAACACCGCAGCCGGGCTGTCCTTGACCAAAGCTTCGATCCGGGTGGCGTAGTCCTTGATATCGGCATCGACTTCGACGACGCGTTTGGCTAACCGAATCGCTTCCCGACGAGCCTCGGTAAGTGCCACAGACTCGTTCCTGATCCGCCACTTCGCAACCGCGTGGATCTTGACGACCGACAGTTTCCGACGCGCATCCATACCGAGGTCATGAGTATGCAACAGCGCGGTGAGCGCATTGACAGTCCGGGTCTTCTCCCGGGTCATGGACTCCCGCGCCTTGACCAGGATCTGCAGTCCCTGACGCGGCCCATCAGCCTGCCGGGGGAACCGCAGCCGCGACTCATCCATCGACAGGACCGTGCCAGCGATCCGTCGGGCATCGATCCGGTCATCCTTGCCCGTGGCATGCCGGTCACGAGCATTCATGCTGGCGGCCTCGGCGACTGTGTACCCGTTGTCGGCAACATGGTCGGCAAGGATCGCCCCGTAAGTGCCGATACCCTCGATCACCCACAGGGTGTCGAGGTCCCCGCCGGTACGGCGACCGGCCCACAGCAGCGCCCGTTTCAGGCCAGCTTTCGTGGTCGGGAATGCAGCAGTGTCGACGTGCTCACCAGTGTTGGTGAGGACACTGTAGACGTGGTTCTTCGCGTGGGTGTCGACGCCAACGACAAACGCGTATAAATGCGAGATGATAGTCATGACGGTTCGTGATTCTCCTGTGTCAGAACGGATGAGGTCCGACCGTCGAACGGTCGGCTCCGGTCCGGGAGATAGTCACGTCGAAACACTACTGTGATGAGTCACGTTCGGTCAGGAACGGACAACCTTCTGATCAAGTTATCGATGTGGGCCGAGCCGGTGCCGACCGCCCACCGATCATCAGACAGATCCCGACGAGGACATCGTTCGAGTCAGTAGTTCTGCGGGTCATGATGATCGATGGGACGGTCAGTTCCTACTCTGCCAGCCAGTCCCAGACCAGCCACTATCAATACTCACAGTAGTTCTGGGCGGATAGGATTGTCTGCGAACGATCCGCACCCGAGAGGACGAGCCCGCAGCGTATGGACGAGAAGAAGCGTCGCCTCCTGACGAGACAGGACCCTGCCGCCGAGAGGTCGACGGCGGGCCGGTCCGTGGGCGGTCGGACGCTCTCCGAGAGCTCGGGCGCGGGCAGCCCCAAGCCGCCCACCCGGGTGAAACCGCTGTCGAAGCTCGGCATCGGCTGGCGCGTCATCGTCCCGGCTGCGGCCCTCGTCGTCCTCACGTGCGGACAGATCCTCAACACGAATGACTTCTTCCCACTCGGATCGCTCACCCAGTACGCCACCGCCAAAGACCTTAACGGCACCGTGAACTCCACGTGCATCGAAGCCCAGTTCCCCGGCGAGGACGAACCGCGCCGCCTCGGCTTCAACGCGGCGACCGTCGGCATCGAACGCGGTGACGTCGAATCCCAGCTCGACCGGGTCATCGCCCACCCCGAACTCATGCAGTCGATGGCCGATTCGTACGTGCGGCTGCACCCGCTTGAGCCGAAGCCGGAGACGATGATCCTCTGCCGGACCACCACGCAGCTGAAGAACGGCCTGAGCGTCGGCGAACCCGAAGAGACGACGCTGGCGACCTGGGAGGTCCGATGAGTCGCACCCCGACATTGGCGACCACCCCCGCCGAGGCGGGACCGCGCAACCCGTTCCTGCGCTGGTTCATGCCCGAGGTCCCCCTCGCCCGAGCGGCCGTGTTCCGCGTGTTCGTCTACGTCTTCATCATCATCGATGTGCTCACCATCTCCGGTGACGTCATCGCCCACGGGTGGACGCCCGAGTTCTACCAACCACTGTGGCTGGCACGCGTCCTCCACATTCCCGCCGTCGGCGTCCTCGGTGCGCAGCTCCTGCTGGCCGCTATCATCGTCTTCTCCCTGCTGGCCGCGGCCGGGATCGTCCAGAGAATCAGCGGTTGGGCGGTGGCAATCAGCTTCGGCGCGTGGATGTTCTACACCCAGGGCTACGGCTACGTCGCCCACGATCACATGGCGCTGGTCATTGCCGCCTTCGTTCTGCCGACGATCGGGCCCGCACGCTTCCGAGATGTCGCGACCACCTCGGCGCGGGCGGGTTGGGCGCTCAGGGTCGTCCAGATCTCGGTCGTGCTCACCTACTTCTACTTGGTGCTGATGAAGTGGATCGCCTCGGGCAACATCGCCCACTGGGGCAACGGCGCCGTGATCATCTGGGCGCTCATGCGCCGCGGTGCCGAATGGTCGAAACCCTTCCTCGAGATGCCGGGACTGCTCATCGCCGCCCAATGGGCGACGCTGGTCTTCGAATTCCTCTCGCCGATCGCGCTGTTCCTCAAGGGCAAGTGGCTCTACGGGGTCGTGGCCTTCTTCTGCCTCTTCCACCTCATGACCTACCTGGCGCTGGGCATCCACTTCCTGCCGACGGTCATCTGCTGGGCGGCGTTCCTGCCTCTGGAGAAGCTTGTGCCGAAGCGCTTCGCAGCGCCTCGAGCACGCGGGTGACGGCCATGCGCCCGGCGGTGTCCGGCCGCATCACCGCCACGACCCAGCGGGTGGTGGCGACTCCGGTCAGCGGGATCAGCTCCAGACCCTCGGTCGCGGTGGTGAACCGGGGCAGCAGTGCGATGTGGTCGCCGGCGGCGACGATGGCCTCGACGAGGCGGTTGTCGCGGATGCGCTGAGTGATCGTCAGCGGTGTCTCGGTGACGTGTTCGATCGAACCGAGGATCGTGTCGAAGGGGTAGCCGTGAGGCACACCGATCCACTGCGCATCGACGAGATCGTTCGGTCGCAGCCGAGTCCGCCCGGCCAGCGGATGGTCTTTCGCGACGGCCACGTCGATCGGTTCCGTGGCCAGCGGTTCGACCATGAGTCCGTCTGTGCCGACCGGCCGGGCCGAGATCAGGCTGTGGGCGATGACGAGATCGACATCGGCGAGCAGACCGGCGAACTCGTGTTCGGCCAGGTCCATGTCGAGGGTGTGCACGATGATCTGCGGACTCGTGGCCCGCAGCGTCGTCAGCGCCGTCGGGATGAGGTAGGTCAGGGCGCTGGGCAGACCCGCGATGCGGACCTCGCCGGTGGCCTCGCCGAGGTAGTCCTCCCAATCCGCCTGCACCTCGGCGATCGCCGAGGCCACCTGCCGACCGCCGGCGGCGAGCAGCCGTCCCGCGGCGGTCAGCCGTCCCGCGGCGGTCAGCCGCACACCTCGGCCCGCAGGTTCGACGAGGGCCCGGCCGAACTCCCGGGTCGCGGCCTTGAGCTGCTGGGACACCGCGGACGGAGTGCGGAACGTGGCCTGCGCGACGGCCGTGACGCTGCCGCGTTCGTCGAGCTGGCGGAGCAGCTCGAGATGACGGGGATCCATCCGCCCAGGATACGAGGGGTGCACATCCACTGTGAAGTGAGGCTTCATGGTTGTGTAAGAAGCTATCGATGGTGTTCAACGATTCCGGAATCGACAATGGGAGCATGTCTTTCAAACACTGTCTGCTGGCCGCCTCGGTGGCTGCGATGTGGGGATTGAACTTCCTCGCCATCGACCTCTCCCTCGAACAGTTCCCACCGTTCCTCCTCGTCGCGCTGCGGTTCGCGATGCTGGCGATCCCGGCCGTGCTCTTCGTGCCGCTGCCGCGGGTGCGCATCAGGTGGATCATCGGCTACGGGCTCGGCTTCGGCCTGCTGCAGTTCCTGTTCCTCTACTGGGCGATGGCCATCGGGATGCCCGCTGGTCTCGCCTCCCTGGTTCTCCAGGCCTCGGGGCCATTCACGGTGCTGTTGGGAATGGCGTTCCTGCGCGAACGGGTCCGTGGTTCGCAGATGGTCTTCCTGCTCGTGGCGATGGCCGGTCTGGCGGTCGTCGGGTGGCAGCGCTTCGATTCGAATGCGATCCTGCCGTTCCTCCTGACCCTGGCCGGTGCCCTCGGCTGGGCGATCGGCAATATCTGCAACCGACAGTCCCACAGCGTGGAGCCGATCAAGCTGACGATGTGGATGTCGGTCGTGCCCCCGGTGCCGATGCTCGTGCTCTCACTCCTCGTCGAAGGCCCCGACCGGGTGGGAACGTCGTTCCTCGGACTGACGAGCCCCTCGGGTCTGCTGGCAGTGGCCGGGCTGCTCTACACGGTGGTGATCGCGACGATCCTCGGCTCGGGCATCTGGTCCTGGCTGATGTCGCGCAACCCGGCCGGGGTCGTGGCGCCGTTCTCCATGCTCGTGCCCGTCGTCGGGATGAGCGCGGCGTTCGTCTTCCTCGGCGAGACTGTCTCTCCGGGCGAGCTGTGCGGAGCCGCCCTCGTCATCATCGGGGTCCTGGGCGCGGGATTGACGGCGGCGAAGGGGGCCAGGCTGCTGGCCGCCGACCGCCCCGCGGACGGGCCGGCCGACGTCCCCGCGGGGACGCCGGCCGCAGCGACTGTCACTCGCGCTCGACGGGCAGCCACAGCTCCGTCGTCGCAGTGCTGAAGTCCTCGGCCCGGTCGATGATCGACACGATCGACGGGCCGGGTCGCAGCCTCCAGGGGTTCGCTGGGAACCATTCGGCCGCGGTGGCGGCCCATGTCTCCTGCAGCGCTTCCGGGTACGGGCCCGAGGCCGTGAAGACCGCCCAAGGGCCCGCGTCGACCGCGATGACGTCGAGGTCGTCCGGCACCTGGGCGGTGGTCGAGACCGCGACGCCGTGCAGGTACGTCAGTTCGGTCCCTTCCCGATAGTCCGGGTCGACATCGGCGGTGACCTGCAGGAGCCCGGCAGGATCGGTGGCCGACAGCGACTTGAGACGGGTGTGCTCGCCCGCCGGCAGAGAGTCCACGAGTTCGCGGATATGCGGGTTCTCTCCCTCGTAGATGAGAGGCACGCGTATGGCGTGACCGATGAGTGAGAAGGCCGGTCGGTCGGTGATGCGAGTGTCCATGGACGAACTCCCTTCGATCGTCAGGCGCAGCCTGAGCTTCGGTTGACTGCGAAGGGGACCGCCGTTTCGCCGCACCTGGGACGGGCCTACCCCGTGGACCGAGCGGAAGGCTCGGCCGAAGGCCTCGGTCGAACCGTAGCCGTACCGCACGGCCACGCTCAGCAGATCCTCACCGCCGATGACATCGCCGGCGGCGACGCTCATGCGGCGTCGGCGGACGTAATCGGACAGCGGCATCCCCGCCAGCGACGAGAACATCCGACGCAGGTGGTATTCGGTGGTGCCGAGCTCTCGTGCCAGTTCACCGACATCGAGGCACCAGCCAGCCATCGGGTGGGCGGGGTTCGCCTGCCCGGACAGGCGCGATTCGATGATGTCGATGAGCGCGTTGAGTTCGGCGATCACGGTGTCTCCCTTCGCTCAACCATGTTTCCGTCCCCGACGCGCCCACCGCCCGACAATCTGTGCCCGATTCGATCATGTGCAGTCACACGGCGGGCGGGGTCGCAGGAGCGGGTTCGGGCACTGGAGCCCCAGCGGACTCAGTCGCCCGGGGCCAGGCTCGGCGCCCGGTCGATGCCGAATCGGGTCTTGAGCGCGCGGCGGGCGGCGAACCAGCCGTTCATCCCGTGGACGCCGGGCGCCGGCGGGGTCGCCGCCGAGCACAGGAACGCGCCGGGCACGCCGAGGCTGTAGTTGTCCCAGCTCAGACGCGGTCGGGCCAGCATGCGGTAGAAGGAGACGACGCCGGTGGCGATGTCCCCGCCGATGTAGTTCTGATTGTGCGCGGCCATCTCCGAGGCCGGAATGGAGCTCGAGGCCACGATGGTGTCGCGGAATCCGGGGGCGAAGCGTTCGATCTGCCCGGTGATGTACTCGGTCGGGTCGAGCGGGCAGTCGAAGGGCACATGCGCATACGCCCACAGCGGCCGCAGCCCGCCCACCTCACGTGAGGGGTCGAAGACGGTCGGGTCGGAGACGAGGCACACGGGGTCGGCGGGCATGCGTCCGGCCATCACCTGAGACTCTGCCGCGGCCATCTGGGCGCGTGTTCCGCCGACGTGGATCGTGCCGGCGCGCCGGACGTCGGGATCGGCCCAGGGCACGGGACCGTCGAGGACGAAGTCGACCTTGGCCGCGGCATTGCCGTGTTTGAACCGCCGCAGCGAGCGGTCGACCTGGGACGGCAGGAGCCCGGAGAAGATCTGCGCGGCGTTCAGTGCCGAGGTGTCGAGCAGATAGGCTCCGGCGGCGGGAAGGTCCGAGACATGATCGATGCGCGCATTCGCGGTCACGGATCCGCCGTGGGCCTCGAGGTCGGCGACGAGTTCGTCGATGATGGCCTGGGAACCGCCGACAGGGGACGGCCAGCCCACGGCATGGGCGAGCGTGGACAGCATCGTCGCCGTGGCCGAGGTTCCCATGGCCGGCAGTCCGCCGATCGCGTGTGCGGCGACGCCGGTGAACAGGGCCTGGGTCGATTCGTGGGACAGGGGGACGTTCCACGCGGGGCCGGCTTGGCTCAGCAGACGCAGACCGAACTTCACGACGTTCGCGATTCCGGGTGCGTCGCGCAGAGTCTCGGGCACGGAGCGCTTGTCGCCCAGGGACAACCACACGGAATCGTCGATCCGGTCGAGCAGAGGGGCGAAGAACCGCCGCCACTCCGGTCCGGCCTCACCGAGGCGGTCGACCGTGGTGTCGAGATCGCGGAATGCCAGCGCGGCCGGCTTCCCGTCGAGGGGCTGGGCGTAGGAGATCTCGGGGGTGGTCAGTTCCATTCCGCGAGCACGCAGATCGAAGTCGACGAAGAAGGGGCTGGCGATGGCCAGTGGGTGGACGGCTGAGCAGACGTCGTGGGTGATGCCCGACGCCACACCCAGGTCGAGGGTGCGAGCACCCCCGCCGATGGTGGACTGAGCCTCGAAGACCTGCACCGAGAGCCCGGCGCGGGCCAGGGTCACCGCGGCAGCCAAGCCGTTGGGACCAGTTCCGACGACGACTGCATCAACCTCAGTGCTCATGTGGTCAGTCTAGGGGAGTGCGCCCCGCCGCCGGTGCTCACCGGGAAGCGGATCCGGCCAGGGGAGAGGTCTGTGGGGCCACCTCGGCGAGCTGTCCGGCCACATACGCAGCGATCCGGTCGACGGCCGGTGACCGTCCGGCCAGCTGTTCGGCGGATTCGACGGCGGGATTGTAGTTCGTGTTCGTGTTGATGTCGTAGACGACCCGGCGGCCGTCGCCGGTGTCGATGAACTCGACACCGGCGATGGCGATCCCCAGATCGTCCAACAGCTCCTCGAGGTGGCCGATGAGCGGGGTCGAGGCGGTGATCTCCTCCCGCCGGCTGAACGGGGCTGCGGCACCGGATCCGGCCTCGCCGCGTGGGATCTCGCAGGCATCGGCCGGGCACAGCTCGAAGGAGCCGTCGGAGACGTCGACGCGGACCGCATAGTGGAAGCGGCCGCCGATGAACTCGGCGCGGGTGATGAATGGCTGGGCCGGCTGCACGTACTCCTGGACGAGGCTGATGCCGTCGATCGATTCGTTCGCGCCGCCGGGTGCGAAGTCCTCGGCCGCAGCCTCGAGCTCGGTATGGGAGTCGAAGCGACGCACACCGAGGCCCTTGCCGCCCTGATTGTGCTTGGTGATGAATGGCGGAGTGAAGCCCCGAGCCGCCTCGACCAGAGCCCGGCTGCCGAACGCCGCCGCGGTCCGCGGTGCGTCGAAGCCGTGCCCGGTCAGCGCACCGTGCTGACGGATCTTGCTCACCTCGAGTTCGAAGACCCCACGACCGTTGATGACGCGACGTCCGGCCGCGGCCAGCCAGTCGAGGACCGCCCGGCCGAAGTCCTTCACATGCGGGTCCGTGCGCGTGTGCGCCGAGGCCGACAGGCGCGACCAGAAGAGCCCGGCAGGCGGTGCGTCGGTGAGGTCGATCCTCGTCTCGGGCAGCAGCCATTCGACATGACGCACGCCGAGGCGGTCGAGGGCGTCCGTGAATGGGGAGATCCAGTCGGGATTGTCATGAATGATGTAAACCGCCGGATCGTCGACGGTGGGCAGGACGTGAGAACTCATTGCGAACCTTCGCTGGTGGGGTACCGGTGCGGCTGCGCTCGACGGCATCGGTGGATCTGCTCAACAATTCTACGCCGCTTCCGCAGTCTCCTTCGCTCTGTGCGTCTCACGGCGTAGACTCGGGTGCATGGCTATCGCAAAGCAGCCCGTTGTCGTGCTCGACGCTCCCGACGCGGCCGAACTCGGGCAGTTCTACGGAAAGCTCCTCGACTGGAAGGTCGCCGTCGACGAAGACGGCACATGGGCCGAGGTCACCTCCGATTCCTGGCCCCCGATCTGCATCCAACAGGTCGAGGACTACCACGCGCCCAGTTGGCCGAGCCAGGATCACCCGCAGCAGATGCACCTCGACGTGATCGTCGAGGACCTCGATGCCGCCGAGGCGGCCGTGATCGAGATCGGTGCGGGCAAGGCCGCCGAACAGCCCGGAGAGACGTTCCGGGTCTTCCTCGACCCGGCCGGCCACCCGTTCTGCCTCTGCCGAGCCTGAGCCCGGGGCCGAGCCCGAAATCGGCGGAACCCGCCCGAGCCTGTCGCTCAGGCGGGTTCGACCTGACTGTTGAGCTCCTCGGCGTGGTCCTTCGCCTCTTCCTTCGAGGCCGCTGACGGAGTCGATCCCCACAGCGGTCGCCGGTTGCTCTCCGGCACGAAGTGGATCGCGACGAGTCCGATGATTCCGGCGGCGATGAGGTAGATCGCCGGCCACATGAGGAATCCGGTGGCGTTGATCAGCGATGTCATCGCCACCGAGGTGGTGCCGCCGAACAGTGAGATCGAGACGTTGAATGCGATCGCCAGAGCACCGGCGCGCACCATCGTCGGAAACAGGGACGGCAGGGTCGAGGGCATCGTCGCGCTGAAGCAGATGAGGCTGAGACCCATGATCAGCAGGCCCAGGAACACCACGACGTCGTTGTGACCGCGGATGAGCCACAGGGACGGGAACGACAGCACGATGAGAGAGATCGACCCGGCCCGCACGACGGCCTTCCGCCCGACCTTGTCCGAGAGCCTGCCGATGAGCGGGATGAGCGCCAGGCAGCAGGCCATGACGAGGATCTGCAGGATCTGAGAGGTCAGCTCCGAGACCCCGCCGCTGCCCTGGATGTCCTCGACCATCGGGAAGTAGAGCGGGATGAACGAGGTGAGCATGTAGTTCGTGACGTTCCACGCCAGCACGAGTCCGCAGCAGGCCAGCAGGTTCGGCCACAGCCGGAAGATGTTCTTGAACTCACCCTTCGTGCGGTGGTCCGCCTCATCCTGTTCGGCGAGCTTCTCCATCTCCTTGTAGGCGGGGGTGTCGGCGAGCTTCGTGCGCAGATAGACGCCGACGAAGCCCAGCGGCAGGGCGATGAAGAAGGGGATTCTCCACCCCCAGGCGGCGAGGAACTCCGGTGTCGAGGCGGTCTGGACGATCGTCGCGAACAGGGCGCCGAGCACATAGCCGGAGAAGGTTCCGACCTCGAGCAGGCTGCCGAGGAAGCCGCGCCGACGATCCGGGGCGTATTCGGCGATGAAGGTCATCGCATTGCTGTACTCGCCGCCGGTGGAGAAGCCCTGCAGCAGGCGACAGCCCAGCAACAGGAACGGCGCCCACAGTCCCACGGTCGCGTAATCGGGCAGAACGCCGATGAGGAAGGTGCCCGAGGCCATGAGGATCATCGTCATCGCGAGCACCTTGTTGCGCCCGATCTTATCGGCCAGGGGGCCGAAGAACAGGCCCCCGAGCGGCCTGACGAGGAATGCCACGGCGAAGAGTCCCGCGACGATGACATGGCCGATCGGGCCCGAATCCTTCGGCAGGAAAATCCCCTCGATGACGACCGCGAGATAGCCGTAGACGCCGAAGTCGTACCATTCTGTGATGTTGCCGATGGCTGCGGCCCCGATCGCTCGCTTCGTGACATCGGGTTTGGTCACTGTGATCTCGTCCGGGCGCCACCGCCGACGGACATTGTCCGGTCCGAACACGTCTTCACCTTCCGTTAGCGGGCATGAGAGACGCGAGACCGCCGTGCTCTGGAATCACACGCAGAAGATCTGTGCACGTCCCTCTCTGTTATGCGAAAGTTCGGTGCTCCTCGGCGGAAGGACCGTCGGACAGCACGAACTCAGGTTAGTCCTCTCAGCTCTCATGGCAAGCCCAGCGCCCGTCCTGGTCGATGCCGATGCGCCGATCGTCCCAGCCGGAGGAGTCTCACGAGCGGCCGTTCTCTCCGCTCCTGTGGGAATGGTGAGAGCCGATTGTCCCCGAGGTCACATTGGGCGATGAAACACCTGGTCAGGGCATTGCCGATGACGGTGTCCATCAGCGTTCTCCCAGGCTGGGGCCGGGCGGGTCAGGCTGCCCGAACCTTGGCGGACGATACTGATTCGAAGCACTGGTTTTGGGAGGAACATTGACGTCGAAACACGGAGAGTTGGACAAGCAGCAGAACGCAGCTGACCACGAGGACAGAACGACCCCACAGCAGCATTCGCAGACCCTTCCGCTGATCACCGAGGAACTCGCCGCCTCTCGCTGTGCGACGGAGACAGAACGGTGCCAGGCACCGAGCCAGCATGCGACCACACCGGTGATGCCGCCGAATCCGATTCGCCGTGACACGCCTTTGCAAGACACCGCTGTGCGCCAGCAGGACACCGCTGTGCAGGGGACACCGGGCGTGCAGGGAGCATCGACCACCGCCGCGGCCGCACACCAGACCGACACACGCGTCGCTCCCGCAGCCGCGCACGGCCCGGCTCCCGAGGACGAGAAGAAGTCAGAGGGGCGGATCTCGGCGACCCAACTGCTCGCCGGCGCCGGAGCCGCAGCGACCTCGTCGGTCATCGGCGGTCAGCTCGGAGTCGCCGGAACCGTCGTCGGTGCCGGTGTCGCCAGCATCATCACCGGCCTGGCCGTGACGATCTACGGACGCAGCCTGGACAAGGGCAAGGAGAAGATCAAGGAAGTCGGTTCGAAACTGGCTCCCGCAGTGAAGGCTCAGATGACCAAAGGCGGCCCGGCCGCCAGGGCCGGCACCGCTCAAGGCGTGCGCAGCGAATCCGTCTTCGCCTCCGCACCGGCGACCGATGACACCGCAGCGGCGGAGGCCGCGACGGCCCCGGCCGCAGCCGATGGGTCCACCGGCACCGCGGCAGAGACCTCGCAGACGTGGTGGCAGAAGCTGCGGCGCAAGCGCGTGCTCTACCCCGTCACGATCGGTGTGGCCGCCTTCGGGATCGGACTCGGCGCCGTGGTCATGGCCGAGTCCGTCACTGGGGCCGACATCTCCCCGGGCACGTCCCAGATCTCACGCGCGGTCTCCGGGAACACCGGATCCGCTGAAGAGACGGGAACGGACGGCGGCAGCGAGGGATCCTCGGATTCAGGTTCCTCCGGCTCCGGGGCCGGTTCCCAGTCAGGCACCGACTCGAACACGGGAACCGTGAACGATGGGTCGAACGAGGGCGGGGCCACCTCGGCGGGTGAGGGTGAGACCGAAGGCACGACCGGAGCGCAGACCGATCAGGGCTCAGACGCCTCGTCGAGCACGGGCAGCGATGCGAGCTCATCGACTTCTTCGGACGGAACGGACACCTCCGACGCGTCGAGCACCTCGAACGGCTCCGGAAGTCAGGGCCAGGGCGGGTCCGACGCATCAGGCAGCGGTTCGAGTTCCGACGGAGGCGCCGGGGGCGGGTCCGGCTCGGGAGGCGATTCGAGCGTCGGCGGCAGCAGCGGTTCGGGAGCCTCCTCGGCGCAGGGGTGAGCCGATCAACACGCTGCTCGGGAATCAATGCAGTGTGGCCTTGGTTGTAATGATTCAAGAATAGGGTTAGTTTGAAACCAATGCCGACAGCGCTCTGCCGAAGTCGGTGAAGCGAATCAATCGGGCAAGTGGTGCCGCATCCTACGTGGAAGCGCGGCTGCGGTGGCACAGCGCCCGATGCCAAGTGGTTAGGAGATGTGATGACGCAACATACAGATCATGAGTACCCCGGGCACGACAGCACCAAGCCATCGACGACCGAGTCCGGTGCGCCCAGGGAGTCCGATGCCCACTCGCTGAGCGTGGGCGCCGACGGCCCGCTGATGCTCCACGATGTGGCCCTGGTCGAGAAGCTCGCCCGGTTCGACCGCGAGCGTGTGCCCGAGCGCAGCCCGCATGCCAAGGGATCGGGTGCTTTCGGTCAGCTCGAGGTCACCGAGGACGTCTCCGCCTACACGAAGGCCGACTTCCTGCAGCCGGGCAAGAAGACCCCGATGCTCGCGCGCTTCTCCACCGTCGCCGGTGAACTCGGTTCGCCCGACTCGTGGCGCGATGTGCGCGGATTCGCGCTGAAGTTCTACACCGAAGAGGGCAACTTCGACATGGTGGGCAACAACACGCCCATCTTCTTCGTCCGCGACCCGATGAAGTTCCCGGACTTCATCCACTCGCAGAAGCGCCTTCCTGATTCGGGTCTGCGCAGCAACAACATGCAGTGGGACTTCTGGTCGCTCTCACCCGAATCCGCCCACCAGGTCGCCTACCTCATGGGACCGCGCGGTCTGCCCAAGACCTGGCGGAACATGAACGGCTACTCCTCGGACACCTACATGTGGATCAACTCCGAGGGCGAGAAGTTCTGGGTCCAGTACCACTTCCACACCGATCAGGGTGTGGAGAACATGACGAACGAGGAAGCCGGTCAGCTCGCCGGTGAGGACGCGGACATCCACCGTCGTGACCTTTTCGAGGCCATCGAGCGTGGTGAATACCCGTCCTGGACCTTCTACGTTCAGATCATGCCCTACGAAGAGGCCAAGACCTACCGGTTCAACCCCTTCGATCTGACGAAGACCTGGTCGAAGAAGGACTACCCGCTGATCAAGGTCGGCAAGTTCACGCTCAATGAGAACCCCTCGAACCACTTCGCCCAGATCGAGCAGGCGGCCTTCAGCCCGTCGAATATGGTGCCCGGCACCGGAATCTCGCCGGACAAGATGCTGCTCGGACGTGTGTTCTCCTACCCGGATGCCCAGCGCAACCGGATCGGCACGAACTTCAACCAGCTGCCGGTCAACGCCCCTGTCACGAAGACGAATTCGTATGACAAGGAAGGCCAGATGCAGTACAACCACTCGGGCAATGCTCCGGTCTACGCCCCGAACTCGTATGGACGTGCCTACCAGGACACGCAGGGCACGATCGACAACAGCTGGGAGTCCGACGGCGAGCTCGTCCGCAGCGCCTACAGCCTGCATGCTGAGGACGACGACTTCGGTCAGGCGCACACGCTGGTCCGCGAAGTCTACTCCGAGGAAGAGCGACAGGGTCTCATCGACACTGTCGCAGGCGGTCTGTCCGATGGTGTCGAGGAACCGGTGCTGTCCAACGCGATCCAGTACTGGAAGAACATCGACGAAGAGGTGGGTCAGGCCATCGAGGCCAGGGTGAAGGGCTGATCGACCGCTCCCGGTCCTGAGCCCGGCGCCTGAAGCGCCGATATCCAGACTGCGGCCCGGACACCTCCTGCGAGGTGCCCGGGCCGCAGTCTGCGTTGTCTCAGCGGCGCAGGTCGATCCCTGCGCTCGGACACTCGGACTTCGCCTCTCTGCCGGGCTCACGAGCGAAGATGCATGATCGCTTCGACAGTCCTAAGATGAGCGAGTGCCACAATCAGAACTGAAGAGCGAACAGACGTCCATCACGAAGACACGCAGTTTCTTCGGCCATCCGTGGGGCCTGGCGAATCTCGCCGGTGTCGAGATGTGGGAGCGGTTCAGCTTCTACGGGATGCAGGGCCTGCTCGCCTACTACATCTACTACTCCGCCACGGACGGCGGCCTGGGAATGTCCGAAGCGGTGGCAACGTCCATCGTCGGTGCCTACGGCGGACTGGTCTATCTCTCCTCGGTTCTCGGCGGCTGGGTCGCCGACCGCATCCTCGGTTCGGAGAAGACGGTCATCACCTCGGCCGCGGTGGTCATGATCGGCCACCTGGCCCTGTCGCTGCTGCCGGGAGGCCTCGGCCTCGGCATCGGGCTGGTCTGCATCGCTGTGGGCTCCGGTTCGCTCAAGGTCACCACGTCGGCGACCCTCGGTGACCTCTACGATCTCAAGGACAACCGGCGGGACGCCGCGTTCTCCATCTACTACATGGGCGTCAACATCGGCGGTCTCATCGGCCCCCTGCTGACCTCAGCGGTCTGGGGATGGAAGGGATTCCACTGGGGCTTCGGACTGGCTGCCGTGCTCATGGCCATCGGGCTCGTGCAGTACATGCTCATGCGCCGCCACACCGTCACCGAAGAGAGCAGCAAGCCGACGAATCCGCTGTCGCGGCGTGAAGCGACCCGCTGGTCCCTCATCGGCGCCCTGGGCGTCCTCATCATCATCGCGGCGACCATGTTGGGAATCCTCACTGCCGAGAACCTCTCGGACGTCGTCGTCATCGTCACGCTCATCGCGGCGGTCGTCCTGTTCATCGTGATCGGGATCTCGAAGCGGATCAGCGCCACCGAACGCAGCCGGGTCATCTCCTTCATTCCGCTGTTCATCGGCTCCGCCGTGTTCTGGTCACTGTTCCAGCAGCAGTTCACCGTGCTCGCGATCTACGCGGACCAGCGTCTGGACCGCACGATCTTCGGACTCGAACTCCCTCCGAGCGTCGTCCAGTCGATCAATCCGGCCTTCATCATCATCTTCGCAGCGGTGTTCGCTGCGATGTGGACCAAGCTCGGCGATCGGCAGCCGGTGACTCCGGTGAAGTTCGCGATGGGCACTGTCGTCATGGGCATCGCCTTCTTCATCTTCATTCCGCTCGCCGGCGGGGGTGCCAACTCCGTGCCATTCATCGTGATGGTCCTCGTGTACTTCCTGTTCACGATGGCTGAGCTCTGCCTCTCACCGGTGGGCCAGTCGTTGGCGACCAAGCTGGCGCCGCAGGCCTTCCACTCGCAGATGGTGGCCCTGTTCTTCCTCTCGGTGGCATTGGGCACCGCAGCCTCCGGTTCCTTGGCAGGTTTCTACTCCACCGACAACGAGGTTCCCTACTTCCTCACGATCGGGGCTGTGTCCATCGTCGTCGGAATCCTGCTCTTCGCCTTCCGCAAGCCCATCGTCAAGCTCATGGCAGGGGTGCGCTGAGCTCACACATCAGTGATGGCGGCCCTGCAACCACATGGTTGCAGGGCCGCCATCAGTCGGTCAGGGGCTCAGTCGCTGTGAGACTCAGCCGGTCTGAGACTCAGGAAGTCTGGGCCTCGTGCTCGGCGCGCTGCGCGATGCGTCCTCCGGCCAGGACCATCTCGACCTGGCGGGGTGAGAGACCGTGGCGGAATTCGAAGGTCCGGCCGTCCACCTCGGCGGTGACGGTCTTGCCCTCGGCCAGCTCATCGCGCAGTCCGAGGAAGACCAGCACATCCCCTTGGGACAGGTCCTCATAGCCTGACTCATCGGTGAACTCGAGGGCGAGGACACCGAAGTTCGCGAGGTTCTGCCAATGGATTCTCGCCAGGGACTTCGCCACGACCACCCGCAGCCCGAGGTAGCGGGGAGCGATGACCGCGTGCTCACGCGACGAACCCTGACCGTAGTTCTCGCCGCCGACGATGGCATGACCGCCCTCGTGCTCTGCCGCGCGGGTGGCGTAGGTGTCGTCGACCTGGATGTAGACGAACTCGGAGATCTTCGGAATGTTCGACCGGTACGGCAGGACGCGCGAACCGGCGGGCATGATCTCGTCGGTGGAGACGTTGTCGCCGACCTTGAGCAGGACCTCGAGGTCGATGTCGTCCGGCAGCGGTTCGAACTCCGGCAGGGTCGAGATGTTCTCACCCTTGACCAGTTCGACCTTCCGCGCCTCCTCGGGCTCGAGCGGTGGCATGAGCATCTTGCGGTTGGCCGAGAACTTCTCCGGCAGCCGCACTTTCGGGTAGTCCATGTCGAGGTCGCGGGGATCGGTGATCCGACCGGTCAGTGCCGCCGCGGCTGCGGTCTCCGGAGAGCACAGCCAGACGGAGTCCTCATCGGTGCCGGAGCGGCCGGGGAAGTTCCTCGGCATGGTGCGCAGGCTGTTGCGTCCCACGGCCGGTGCCTGGCCCATGCCGATGCAGCCCATGCAGCCGG
Source organism: Brevibacterium sp. FAM 27836 (assembly GCF_051351055.1). Lineage (NCBI taxonomy): Bacteria > Bacillati > Actinomycetota > Actinomycetes > Micrococcales > Brevibacteriaceae > Brevibacterium > Brevibacterium sp. FAM 27836. Next base: position 1,079,991 of record NZ_CP195711.1, on the reverse strand, counting down.
ACTGGTGGATCCGTGCCCCCGAGCTCACCAGCGATGTCAGCCAGCCGCCTGAGATGAGGTCGGCGAGGACCTCGCGGGAGGTCGGGTTGATGTCGAGTGAGATCTGCGGGTGGATCTGGTGTTCGCTCAGAGTCTCGGCCACCACGGCGAAGTCGCGCAGCCCGGGATTGGCCGAGGAGCCGACGACGACCTGGAACACCTCCTCGCCGGCGACCTCGCGCACGGGGGTGACATTGCCCGGAGACGATGGGGCGGCGATGAGCGGTTCGAGCTGCGAGAGGTCGATGGAGTCCGTGAGATCGTATTCGGCCCCGGCATCGGCGACGATTCGGGTGAAGTCCTCACCGCGATCACTTGCCTCGAGATAGTCGCGGACGGCATCGTCGGCAGGGAAGACCGTGGCGGTGGCACCGAGTTCGGCACCCATATTCGCGATGACGTGTCGATCCATGGCCGTGAGGTGCTTGAGGCCCTCCCCGTGGTATTCGATGATCTTGCCGACCCCGCCCTTGACTCCGTGCCGGCGCAGCATCTCGAGGATGACGTCCTTGGCCGAGACCCAGTCCGGCATCTCGCCGGTGAGTTCGACGCCCATCACCTGCGGGGCGGCGATGTAGAGGGGTTCACCTGCCATGGCCATGGCGATCTCGAGGCCACCGACGCCGATGGCCAGCATCCCCAGGGCGCCGGCCGCGCAGGTGTGCGAATCGGAGCCGATGAGTGTCGCGCCGGGTTTGCCGAACCGCGACTGGTGGACCGGGTGGGAGACGCCGTTGCCGGCGGCTGAGAACCACAGCCCGAATCGCTGGGCGGCCGATTGGAGGAACTCGTGGTCCTCGGGGTTCTTCTCATCGGTCTGCAGAAGGTTGTGATCGACGTACTGCACAGACAGGTCGGTGCGGATCCGGTCGAGACCCAGGGCCTCGAGCTCGAGCATGACCAGGGTTCCCGTCGCATCCTGGGTCAGGGTCTGGTCGATGCGGAGCCCGAGCTCGTTGCCGGGTGCGAACTCCCCGGACTCGAGATGCGATCTGATGAGTTTCTGGGCAACATTCTCGGGCATCGTCAGCCTCCTTCGGCAGGGTTCTGGACGATCCGTCGACGATCGCGGCGGATCGACCGTGTCCGTCCACGCTAGACCCGGACCGCGGGGTTCTCAAGACCCGTCGTCCCTGGTGCGCCATGCAACCGGAGGGCATAATGGACTCATGCCGGAACTGCCCGAGGTCGACGCCCTGGTGGAGTTCCTGCGTCCGCGACTGATAGGCGACTTCGTCACCGGTGCCGATATCGCCGAACTCAGTCTGCTCAAGACCGTCGAGCCGGACCTCGAGGCGCTCGCCGGCCTGGAGATCACAGAAGTCGACCGCGCCGGGCGGATGCTCATCATCGGATTCGACGGCCTCGAACTCGTCTGCCGGTTCGCACGCATGGGCTGGCTGAACTGGCACGATGCAGCCCCGAGCGGTCCGATCAGGATGGGCAGAGGGCCCTTGGGCATGCGGGTGAGTCTGGCCTCAGGAGCCGCTGTCGACCTTGTCGAGCAGGGATCGAAGAAGAACGCCGCAGTGTCGCTGGTCCGCGACCGCTCAGAGGTCGCAGCAGTGGCGGCACTCGGCCCCGACGCGCTGTCCATCACGGCCGAGGAGCTCGCTGCCGGTCTGGCGGGGTCGGCAGCGAGGATCAAGACCGTCATCGAGGATCAGCGAATCATCGCAGGCATCGGCAACGCCTACTCCGACGAGATCCTCCATACCGCGAAGCTCTCGCCGTTCGCCACGGCGAAGACCGTCGACGCGGACACTCTGGTCGATGCCATCAGGGCAGTCCTCACCGCCGCCCGTCAGGCGCTCAGCGGCCTGCCGCCGGGGAAGGTCAAAGCCGCGAAGAAGCGCGGGTTCTCGGTCCACGGCCGTACGGGCAGGACATGCCCGGTGTGCGGGACCACGATCGCCGAGGTGTCCTTCGCCGACCGATCGCTCCAGTACTGCCCGCACTGCCAGACGGGCGGGAGGAAACTGTCCGATCGGCGCATGGACCGACTCCTCAAATGAGGACCGGTGACGGAGAGGATCGGTGACGGAATAATCGCCCCCGAGGTGGCGTTATCCCTGATCGTGGCCCTGTACGGGCCGAGTCCATCGACATCGACCGTCAAGAGGAGAACGATGACGCAGGTTGAGATCCCCGGCACCGAACTGTCCATCTTTCCGATCAACCTCGGCACCAACACCTTCGGGTGGACCGCCGATGAGGCCGGTTCGCACGCCGTCCTCGACGCCTTCGTCGCCGCCGGCGGCAACTTCCTCGACACCGCCGAATCCTACCCGGCGTGGGTGCCGGGGAAGACCGGCCGCGAATCCGAGACCATCATCGGCACCTGGCTGGCCGCCCGAGGCAACCGCGACAACATCGTCATCGCCACGAAGGTCGGCGATCATCCCGATCACCAGACTCAGGATCCCGCCTACATCCGCACCGCCATCGACGCCTCCCTGGAACGCCTGCAGACCGATCATGTCGACCTCTACTATGCCCACCGTGACGATGAGGTGACCCCCATCGCCGAGGTGGCCCGGGTCTTCGATGAGATCGTGCGTTCCGGAAAGGCCAGGCACATCGCCGTGTCGAACTACTCGCCGGCGCGTCTGGCCGACTGGTTCGCCGCATGCGAGGACGAAGGGCTGGTCAAGCCGGTGGCCGTCCAGCCGCAGTACAGCCTGGTGTACCGGCGAGAGTTCGAAACGGACCTGCGCCCAGTGGCCGAGAAGCATGATCTGGCCGTGTTCTCCTACTTCAGCCTCGCCGCCGGTTTCCTCACCGGCAAGTACCGCACCGAGGCCGACCTGGAGGGGGCCGATCGCGGGGCAATGGTGCAGGGATACTTCAACGCCGAGGGACTCAAGGCTGTCGATGACCTTGTGGCGATCGCCGAATCCCACGACGTGGCACCATCGACCGTGGCACTGTCCTGGCTGCTGGCCAAGGGTGTGACAGCGCCGATCGCCTCGGCGCGCACGCCTGATCAGCTCGAGGCCATCATGGCCGCACCCGGTCTCGAGCTCAGCGCCGATGAGGTCGAACGCCTCGACCTGGCCTCGGCCCCGTTCGCCGAGGAAGAACCCTCCTGACGACCGGTTTCTCGGTCAGCGGCCGGGAGCGGTGATGCCCTCGACCGGGGACCCGACGAGTGCGGCCGCGGCCCGTTCGGCGATCATGATCGTCGGCGCATTCGTATTCCCGGTCGTCACCTGCGGCATGATCGAAGCATCGGCCAGGCGCAGCCCGGACAGACCATGGACGGCGAATGTGCTCGGGTCGATGACCGCGTCCCCATCGGTGCCCATCCGGCAGGTTCCGACCTGGTGGTGATAGGTCACGACTGAGCCGCGGACGTAGTCCTCGAGATCGTCATCGGACACCTCGGGGCCGGGATGGATCTCCGTGGGCTGCCAGGCCGCCAGTGCGTCCGCCCGACCGATCTCACGACACTGCCGCACGGAGGCGACGAGGGCGTCGACATCGGTCTGTGCGGTGAGCACCTGCGGGTCGACGATGAGCGGATCCTGCGGATTCGGACCGCTGAGTCTGACCTCGCCCCGACTTGCGGGACGGACCAGTCCGCCCTGCAGAGTGAAGGCGCCTCCGGGACCGGGCCCGTCCTGCGCCGCGGGGGCGGCGTCCTGAGCGTACATCGGCACGGAGAAGAACAGGGGCTGGGTGTCGGGCGCCGGCAGTTCGGGACGCGACTTCGCGAACAGGTGCACCTCGGCCGGGGCCACCTCACCCATCGGCACCTGATGGTTACCGGTGGAGAAGACCACGGGTGAGAGCCAATGGTCCTGGAGGTTCTTGCCCACTCCCGGCAGGTCGTGGATGGACTCGACACCGACCTCGGCGAGCTCTCCGGCCGGACCGATACCCGAACGCAGCAGCAGCTCCGGCGACGCCAGCGCACCGGCGGCGAGGATGACCTCATCGGCGGACAGTGTGCCGACACGACCGCGGAAGTCGACCTCGAGCCCGGTGACCGTCGTGCCCTCGACGAGGAGCCGCCGGGCATGGGTGGAGGTGAGGATCGTGAGGTTCTCGTCGCCGAGGCGGGGCTTGAGGTAGGCCCGCCACGTGTTCAGCCGTTTCCCGTCGCGGACATTGAGTTGGATCCGGCCGACTCCCTCGACGCTGCCCGAATTGTAGTCGGGGTTGAAGGGGACCCCGGCCTCTACGGACGCGGTGAGCATGTCTTCCTGCAGCCGGTTGCGTTCGTAGTCGAGGCGCACATCCATCGGACCGGTCGTGCCGCGGGTGTCGGTGATCTCCCCGTCATAGTTCTCGATCGCCTGGAACACCGGCCAGACGTCGTCCCAGGACCAGCCGGGGCAGCCGGATTCGACCCACTGCTCGTAGTCCCAGGCGTCGCCGCGGACCCAGATGACGGCGTTGAGCGCATTCGAACCGCCGAGCACCTTCCCGCGGGGCAGGTGGAGCCTGCGGTCCATGGCGCCGGGCTGCGGAATGGTGTAGTAGTTCCAGTCCTGAGCCGAATGCCAGATGAGTCCGAGGTTGTTCAGATGATCGATGTTCGGATTCGTCTCGTCCTCGCCGGCTTCGACGAGGCAGACCTTCTTGCCCGCATCGAGCAGGCGGCGGGTGAGCACGCACCCGGCGGAGCCCGCCCCGATGACGATGTGGTCGAATCGTTCGTCCGGGATCTCGGTCGGGAAGTTCTCCGGATGGGCGCTGATGCTTGCGGCGACGATGCCGGCGTCATTGGTGGTCATGGCGTCAGGCTAGAGAGGCAGGCATCGCGGTGGAAGAGACCTGCGGCAAGTCCGCACGCGTTGCCAAGCCGAGCCCGCCGCCCGCGCACGGATCGTCAATGCGCGGCACCGGCTGACGCGATCCTCGACCCCGGGGGCAGGTGTGGCTTGAAGCTGGGAGCACAGCAGCGACCGATCGGTCGGTGATTCTGTCCCCGACCGTGACTGCCCCGCCGCCAGGGGATAGAGTGACCGGACAACGGGCATCGACGAGGCGGTCGAAGCCGAGAGAGCTCCTGAGGATGACGATGTTGCTTGAAGACACCGCGAACGATTTCGACGGATGGCAGAGCCTGGTATCGGACTCATTCGTTCCGCTCGACACCGAACCCCAGCGCCGAGGCGGATTCACCGGGCGCATCAGTGCACGCGACTACGACTCGGTCGTGATGTCACAGATCAACGCCGATCCGCACGCGGTTCTGCGCACCCCCGGGCTGATCTCCCGGACCCGGTCGGACGAACACGGCGCCACGGCGAACTACTTCAAGGTCTCGCTTCAGCTCGACGGACACGGTCTGCTCATCCAGGACGGCCGTGAGATGGCTCTGGCCCCAGGGACGCTGGCCATCTACGACACCTCGCGGCCCTACACGCTCAGCTTCGATTCGGACTTCTCGTCCTACGTCATGATGTTCCCGCAGTCGCGGGTGAACCTGCCCGTCGCCGCCGTCGGCCAGCTCACTGCCACACCGATCGGTGCCGACCACCAGCTCGGTGCGGTCGTCGCCCAGGTCATCTCTCAGGCCGGAGTCATGCTGCCGGCTCTGAACCGGGCGACCGGAGTCCGGTTGGCCGGCAACGTCGTCGACCTGCTGACCACGGTGATGGTCGACGAGCTCACGGCCGCCGGCGGCGAAGCCGATGAGCGGCAGCGGATGCGGGACGACATCACAGACTTCATCGACGCGCATCTGTCCGACCCGCAGCTGTCTCCCTCGACCATCGCCGCCGCTCACTTCATATCGGTGCGGACCCTGCACCAGGTCTTCGAAGGCAGCGGTGAGACCGTGGCCGGAGAGATCCGGCGTCGCCGCATCGACCGGTGTCGGGCCGATCTTGCCGACCCCCGGCAGAGACAGACCCCGGTGGCAGCCATCGGCGCACGCTGGGGGCTGAGCGATCCGGCTCATTTCTCCCGCCTCTTCCGCAACGTCGTCGGTCAGCCGCCCGCCGAATTCCGCCGCAGCGTTCTGGCCACCCGAACGGTGTAGGCCGCGGTCGGCGTCGATGCGCGAATCGTCAAGAACTCCGCCTGCAGAGCCAAGACGCGGACCGCGAGACCTGTCCACACTGGCAGTGAACGCATTGACTGTTGAACGGATCACAGAACAGACCGGCGCAGTCCCGGCCGGCACCGTCCCGACGCAAGGAGCATCATGACCACCGACTTCACAACCACTGCCGCCATCCTGTCTGCGATCGAGGACCCCAACGGGCGCGAGATCCGCGATCCGGCTACAGGCGAGATCGTCGGACGCACCCGTCAGGGCAGCCCGGCAGAGATCGATTCGGCAGTCGCCGCCGCCCGGAGGGCCCAACCGGAATGGGCCGGGCAGACCGCGCAGGAGCGCAGCGACCGCCTCAATGCCGCCGCCGATGCGATCGAAGCCTCCGCCGAGGCGCTGGCCGAGCTGCTCTCCCGCGAACAGGGCAAACCGCTCAACGGGCCCAATGCGCGTTTCGAAGTCGGGGCCTGCGCCGCGTGGCTGCGCGCGAACGCGGCCTTCGAGCTCGACCCCGAGGTCGTCGTCGAGGACGGTGAGACCCACGCCGAACTCCACTACCGGCCGGTCGGCGTCGTCGGCGCGGTCGGACCCTGGAACTGGCCGATGATGATCTCCGTGTGGCAGTTCGCTCCGGCCCTGAAGATGGGCAACACCGTCGTCCTCAAACCCTCGGAGTACACACCGCTGTCCGTGCAGGCACTCGTGGCCGTGGTCAACCAGGCGCTGCCGGCCGATGTGCTCGCCGTCGTTCCCGGAGACGGGGCCGTCGGCGCCGCACTGACCGGCCATGCCGACATCGACAAGATCATGTTCACCGGGTCGACGAAGACCGGGCAGGCGATCATGCGCACCGCCGCGGACAGTCTGGCCAGGATCACCCTCGAACTCGGCGGCAACGATGCCGGAATCGTGCTCGCCGATGCCGACCCCGCCGCCATCGCTGCCGATCTGTTCTGGGGTGCATTCATCAACACCGGCCAGACCTGCGCGGCGATGAAGCGCCTTTATGTGCCCGAATCGCTCTATGACGAGGTCTGCCAGGCCCTCGTCGAGGTGGCCGGAGCGTCCCCGATGGGTGTGGGCCTCGACGAGGACAACGTGCTCGGTCCGCTGCAGAACAAACAGCAGTACGATATCGTCGCCCGCCTCGTCCAAGCCGCGAAGGACGGGGGAGCGCGCGTGCTCGTCGGCGGCGATCCGGTCGCCGAGCGGCCCGGGTACTTCTACCCCACGACGCTCGTCGCCGACATCGACAATGACAATCCGCTCGTCGCCGAGGAGCAGTTCGGGCCCGTGCTGCCGATCATCAAGTACACGGACCTCGACCAGGCCATCGAATGGGCCAACGGCCTCGAGGTCGGGCTCGGCTCCTCGGTGTGGGGCACGGATCTCGACGCCTGCCGACAGGTCGCTGCCCGTCTCGAGGCCGGAACCACGTGGATCAACAAACACGGTGCCGTGGATCCGCGGATTCCCTTCGGCGGCGTGAAGAAGTCCGGCTTCGGTCTCGAATTCGGTCTCGAAGGCCTGAAACAGGTCAGCGTCCCCCATGTGATCAGCTGGTGAGCGGCACCTGAATCGGTCACCGCGACTGACTCAGGCTCACTGCGCCCGCGGAAGGACCTCGCCGACGATGTCGACCACCCGGGCCAAGGCCTCCGACGGGTTGTTCCGCCGCCAGCCGAGCGCGAGTGTGAAGGCATCCCCACCCTCGGCGAGAGGAACATAGCGCACTCCGTCGATGCGGATGTGATCCGAGGACGCGACGACGACGGCCAGGCCGACCTGCGCTCCCACCAGGGCGAGGAGACTGTAGGGGTCCGGTGCCTCCTGGACGACGTGGGGGAGGAAACCGGCCTCGTCGGCCAGGCGCATCATCACCTCTCGCACCTGCGAACCATGGGACGGGGCATAGGAGATGAACGGCTGGCCGGCCAGCCCGGCCATACTGACCGACCCACGATCGGCGAGCTCGTGTCCAGCGGGCATGGCGATCATCACGCTCTCCTGACGGATGACGTGGACCTCGACACCGGCGGGCGCCGGGGGACTGATGATGGCGAGATCGATCTGTCCGTCACGCACAGCGATGGCCGCCTGTCCGCAGTACATCTGCGGGCGCAGGTCGAGTCTGATCCCCGGGTGCCGCTCGCCCACCTCCCGGGCCAGGCGGGAGAGGATCGAATAGCCGCTCGTGCCGCCGAAGCCGATGCGCACCCGGCCGGCCAATCCCTGCTGGGCGGCGCGGGCGATGCGCCGGGCGCCATCGACCTGAGTGCCGATCGCCGCTGCGGGCTCGACCAAAGCTTCGCCGGCCGGTGTCAGCCTCACCCGCCTGGTCGTGCGCTCGAACAGCTCGACGTCGAGGTCGGCCTCGAGGGCGCGGATGATCTGACTGAGGGCGGGCTGGGCGATGCGGAGTCTCTCCGCCGCCCGGCCGAAATGCAGCTCCTCGGCGACGGCGAGGAAGGCGGTGACCTGTCTGAACTCCATAGCTTCTCCTCAGTGCTGCTGATTGATAAGAAAATACAATCAATCAATGCGATATTACCTCTTGGACTCCGCTGAATTCCGGTGGCAGGGTTGAAGACGACCCCGACCGCCATGAGGAGCCGATATGACCGACACGACCGCTGCCACCACCGAGACCACCACTGCCACCTCCGACCCTTCAGATCTGCTGGACCTCGCCGGACTCCTCTCGGAGACCGAACTCGAGATCCGAGACCGGGTCAGGACCTTCGTCGACGACCGGATCCGCCCGAACATCGCCGACTGGTATGAGAACGCGGTGTTCCCGACCGAGATCGTCAAGGACATGGGCGACCTCGGCCTGCTCGGCATGCACCTGCACGGCTACGGCTGCCCCGGACGCACGGCCGTCGAATACGGTCTCGCCGCCCTCGAACTCGAAGCCGGCGACTCGGGGCTGCGCACCTTCGTGTCCGTGCAGGGATCGCTGGCGATGTCGGCGATCCACAAATTCGGGTCCGAGGAGCAGAAGAACCGGTACCTGCCCGGCATGGCGGCAGGCGAGCTCATCGGCTGCTTCGGGCTGACCGAGCCGACCGCCGGGTCCGATCCCGGATCCATGGCCACCACTGCCACCCGCCGAGCCGACGGCGGCTGGGTCCTCAACGGCGCCAAGCGCTGGATCGGCCTGGCCTCGATCGCCGACGTCGCCGTCATCTGGGCCGCCACCGACGACGGCATCCGCGGCTTCCTCGTCCCCACCGACACCCCTGGTTTCACGCCGACTCCCATCGAGGCGAAGCTGTCGATGCGCGCGTCCATCCAGTGCGATATCGCCCTGGACGAAGTGGCTCTGCCCGCCGAGGCGGTCCTGCCCGAGGTCACGGGACTCAAGGGCCCGTTCTCCTGCCTCAACGAAGCCCGCTACGGAATCATGTGGGGCGCCATGGGGGCGGCCCGGGACTCCTTCGACGTCGCCCTGGACTATGCGCAGAACCGTCTGCAGTTCGACAAACCGCTGACGGCGTACCAGATCACCCAGGAGAAGCTGGTGAACATGGCCCTCGAAATCCAGAAGGGCACCCTGCTGGCCCTGCAGACCGGGCGGCTCAAGGACGCCGGTCGCCTCGACCCGGTGCAGATCTCGGTGGGCAAGCTCAACAACTGCCGCGAGGCCATTGCGATCTGCCGCGATGCCCGGGCCATGCTCGGCGGCAACGGCATCACGCTCGACTACTCACCGCTGCGGCATGCGAACAACCTCGAATCCGTTCGCACCTACGAAGGCACCGATGAGGTCCATACCCTCATCCTCGGCCGTCACATCACCGGTCAGCAGGCGTTCCGCTGATCGATGTCAGGGCACGAGTCGATCGCCCGCCACCCACACCTCGGCGGGGGAGCGGAGTGCATCGAGATCGGTGAGCGGATCACCGTCGACGAGGAGCAGATCCGCACGGGCACCCTCAATCACACGACCGCGATCGCGAAGCCCGAGAGCATCCGCCGCCGCTGAGGTCGCAGCCCGAATCGCCTCGGTGCGGTTCATCCCCGCCTGGACCAGATAGGCGAGCTCGGTGTGCAGAGAGGGACCGTGATGGACCGGGGCGAACGCCGTTTCGTTGGCATCCGTTCCGGCGATGACGGTGACGCCCGCTTCATCCATCGCGCGGACATTGTCGAGGGCGAGGCCGAAGGCGGCATCGGCACGGTCGCCGAGGCGGCCGTCGATGATCGCCCGCATCATCACGAGCGTGGGGGACACGACGGTGCCGGACTCCCGCAGCCGGTTCAGTGTGGCCTCCGGAAGCGGGCGGTCGAACGGGATGTGGGTGAGCACGTCGACCCCTGGACTCGGCGGGGGACCCCATCATCTCGATCTGCGTGCTTCCCGGCGCCGAGGCGGCCGATCCGGCACTGACGATCGCCGGCAGCTCGTCGTCGGCGCGCAGCTGATCGATGAGTGAGTCGGGGTGCGTGCCGAGGTCGACGACCGATGTCAGGCCCGACCGCAGCGCGTCGACCAGCCGGGAGCGCTCGCCGAGGTGGACATGGGTGTCGATGAGACCGGGGAGCAGTGTCTTCGCCGCCTGCGGCGCGGGTTCTGCGGCCGGGCGGATCGACGTGATCGCCGCATCGAATTCGACGTCGACGGGTTGAGCCGGGCCACCGTCTCCGACGAGGCGGACATTGCGAAGAATCGTCATGGGGACACTGTACGGCCGATCACCGCACAGAGCCTGTCCCAGCACGCCTGAGAACCGTGTCTGCGGCAGTGGTGTTAGGGTAGCCTTTGTGCCGAGTTTTCCCTCCTCCGGTTCGTCCCTCCTGATCAGAGCCGCCCGTCGGCGCCTGTCACTGCTGCTGCCCGGAGCCTTCATGCTCTCGCTGTGGCAGGTCTGCGAAGCGCTCGTTCCCGTGGCGATCGGAATCGTCGTCGATCGCGCGATCATTCCGCTGTCGTGGCCGATGCTCATCGTCTCGATCATCGGCGTCGGGGCGCTGTTCACCGTGCTCAGCCTCGGATATCGCTTCGGGGCCCGCTCGTGCAATGCCGCTCGTGAACGCGAAGCGCATGCGCTGCGCGTCGAAATCACCCATGCGGCGCTGACCTCGGCGAACCTGCCCGCTGACCGGGCTTCGGGCGAGGTGCTCTCGATCGCCTCCGCCGACGCCGACACCGCCTCCATGTCCTTCCAGCAGGCCGGACGCGGCATCGCTTCGGTGCTGGGCATGATCACCGCCGCGGTCTTCCTGCTCGTCGCCGACCCCGTGACCGGTCTCGTCGTCCTCATCGCCGTGCCCATCGGCCTGATCATCGTCGCGCTGCCGGGCCGGTCGGTGTCCGCGAAGGCCACCGCCCAGCTCGAGGCCGTCGCCGCCGCGGGACGCTCGGCCTCCGACCTCATGCACGGGCTGCGGGTGATCAAGGCGATGGGCGGCGAGACCTGGGCGGTCGACCGCTACCGGCAGACCTCGGATGCCGCGGCCGTGGCCGGCATCGCCACCGGTGAACGCACCGGGCGACTGGCCGGCCTCGGCGCCCTGGTGATGTCCGCGGTCCTCGCGATCGTCCTCATCGTTGCGGGCCTGCGCCTCATCGACGGGCAGATGAGCGTCGGAGCCCTGATCGGCATCCTCGGCATGACCGCATTTCTGACCGAACCGATGCGGGCCCTGGCCGAGATCGTCGGCCTCTTCGCCCAATCCCACGGCGCCGCCGAACGGATCTCGAGACTGCTGGGCGATATCGACGCCGAGGCCGAGAAGGACTCGACCGCCCAGGCCCCGGAGGTCACCGTCTCGGACTCCGGCGTGACCATCACCGGCTGGCCCGGCGGCGACGAGGAGTTCACCACGGCCGGCGGGCAACTGACCTGCATCGTCACCGAGACCGCCGAGCACAGCGCCCGGCTGCACTCGGCGCTGTCCGCCCGCGCCCGCGGGCTCGGACCGGCGACGATGCTCGTCGCACCGCATGACGTCGACCTGTTCGAAGGCACCATCGGCTCGAACATCACCATGGTCGTCGGCACCGACGAGCAGTCCGAACCCGACGGACAGTCACGCACCGTCCACGCGGTCACCGACGAGGTCCTCGCGGCCGCGGGCGCCGACGAACTCCTCGGCCTCGTCGAAGGCGGACTCGACCATCGGATCCAGGAACTCGGCGGAAACCTCTCCGGCGGCCAACGTCAGCGCGTCGCCCTGGCCCGGGCGCTGAACGCCGCCCCCGAGATCCTCGTCCTCGCCGAACCGACCACGGCCGTCGACGCCGTCACCGAGGCCCGGATCGCCGAAGGCCTCACCGAGCTGCGTCGCAGCCGGCAGTGCAGAGCCACGATCATCCTCACCAGCTCCCCGGCCTTCCTCGCCGCCGCCGACACCGTGATCTACGCGCCGGCGACGGGCCCGATCTTCAGCGGGGCTCACTCCGAGCTGCTGGCCGCCGACAGCGACGCCGCCGAGTCCTACCGGCAGGCGGTGACCCGATGACGGCACCGAAGCACAGCACCCTGTCGATCGCCTCACGCCGCCGGTCCTTCGCCCACCTCGGCCCCCTGCTGCGCCGCCGGATCGGCTGGATCGTCCTCCTCACCCTCGCCGGTCTGGCCAACGCCGGGGCCGGACTCGTCGGACCGTGGGCGATCGGCCGCCTCGTCGACCGGCTGCCGGCAGGCGCCGGACCCGAAGAGGTCTGGTTCTGTGCTGTGGCCGTGGCGGTCGCCGGCATCATCATGGCCCTGGGCACGTGGATCGGGGGCTGGGCGCTGGCCCATATCGCCATGCCCGTCGTCGCCGGGCTGCGCACGGAAGTCGTCGACTCCGCGCTGAGCTTGGAGTCCCAGCGGATCGAAGTCACCGGCACCGGAGATCTCGTCTCCCGGGTCGCCGATGACTCCCGCAAGATCAGCGAGGCCGCCGCCCAAGTGCTTCCCCTCGTCGTCGAATCACTTCTCGTCGTCATCGTCTCCGCCGCGGGGCTGGCCGCCATCGATTGGCGGCTGGGCATCGTCGGCCTCGTCGCCCTGCCGATGTACTGGCTCACCCTGCGCTGGTATCTGCCGAGGTCAGAACCCATCTACAAGGAAGAACGCGCGGCATTCGGAAGGCGCGCCGGCCGGTTGCTGGGCGGTCTGACCGGGGCCGCGACGCTGCGCGCCTACCGCGCGGAGGCCGGGGAGCTGCACCGCATCGACGCTGCCTCCGGCCAGGCCCGGGACCTGTCGATCGACGTGTTCCGATTCGTCACCCGCGCCTTCGGCCGGAACAACCGCGCCGAGGCCGTCGTGCTCTCCCTGCTGCTGGTCGCCGGCTTCGCCCTCGTGTGGTTCGGCGAGTCCACCGCCGGAGCCGTGACCACCGCGGCCCTGGTCTTCCACCGCCTGTTCAACCCCATCGGCGCCCTCGTCGGGCTCTTCGACCAGATCCAATCGGCCGGCGCATCGCTGACGCGCATGGTCGGAGTCATCGACGAGGCGCAGGCGGCCCCGCAGCGGTCGACCGCCCTGACCGCGGACCGCCCGTGTCTGGTGCTCGAGGACCTGTGGTTCAGCTACGAGGCCGACCCGGACTCGGACAACCATGTGCTCAAAGGCGTCAACCTGCGCATCCACCCCGGTGAGCACATCGCCGTCGTCGGCACCACGGGGGCCGGCAAGACGACGCTGGCCCGGATCGCGGCGGGACTGTCCCCACCGAGATCCGGCCACGCCGCGCTCGCCGGCACCGGGGCAGCCTCGGCGAAGAGGGTGGAGCTGACCTCGGTGGACGAATCCGAACTGCGAGGCCACATCGCCATGGTCGCCCAGGAGGTCCACACCTTCTCCGGAACCCTGCGCGAGAACGTGGCCCTGCCGAAACCGACCGCCGACGATGCGGCGGTCATCGCCGCACTGGACACGGTCGGAGCCGGATGGGCGCACTCGCTGCCGAAAGGCCTGGACACGCAGATCGGGGAGGGCGGGATCCGGATGTCGGCCGTCCAGGAGCAGACGATCGCCTTGGCCAGGCTCGTCCTCGCCGACCCGGACTTCGCGATCCTCGACGAGGCGACCGCCGAGGCGGGTTCGGCCGGAGCCCATGTCCTCGAGACCTCGGCGGAGGCGGCCTTGGCCGGCCGCGGCGCCCTCATCGTCGCCCACCGGCTCAGCCAGGCCGAGAAGGCCGACCGGGTCCTCGTCATGGAGCACGGGCAGGTGATCGAAGAGGGCGCCCACGACGAACTCGTCGCCGCCGGAGGCCGGTACGCGGCTCTGTGGGAGGCCTGGTCGGCCTGAACCGACGGCCTCGCCGTCGACCGGCGTCGGGTCTCAGCGCAGCCCGAGCACCGTGGTGGCGATCGTGAAGTAGATGATGAGGCCCGTGGCATCGCAGAACGTGGAGATGAACGGGTTGGAGAACACGGCCGGATCCGCGCCGACCCTCTTCGCGATGATGGGCATCAGCCCGCCCACCGTGGCGGCCATCATGCACACCGACAACAGAGTCAACCCGATGACCAGGCCGATCGGCCAACTGTAGACGAGGCCGGCGATGACGAAGCCGAGGCTGCCGAGCACGGAGCCGAGGACGGCCCCGACGCGCAGCTCCCGCCAGATCACCCGGCCGAGATCGCGGATGCGCACCTCGCCCACGGCCAGGGCCCGGGTCACCGTGGTCGCGGCCTGGTTGCCGGTGTTGCCGCCGGTGCCGGTCAGCAGGGGGATGAACAGGGCGAGGACGACGACCTGGTCGAGGCGGTCCTCATAGACTTCGAGGACCTGGACGGTCAGGATCGCGGACACGGCGAGGACGAGCAGCCACACGATGCGGCTGCGGACCAGACGCAGGATCGTCGAGGACAGATACGACCGGTCCAGCGGTTCCGTACCGGAACCGCGCGCGATGTCCTCGGCATCCTCCTCGTCCATGATGTCGAGGACATCGTCCATGGTCAGGATCCCGACGAGGCGGTCCTCCTGGTCGGTGACCGGCATCGCGATGAGCCGGTGGGACAGGAACTCGCGTGCCGCCTGCTCACGGTCGGTCAGCGCATGGGTGCTGATCGAGTCGCGGACCATGTCCTCGACGATGGTGTCGGCATCGACGGCGATGAGGTTGCGCAGGGACACCACTCCGCGCAGCACCCGGCCGGGGCCGACCACGGGCAGGAGATAGACGGTCTCGGGACCGTCGATGCGAGCGCGCACGACCTCCATCGCCCTGGCGGCGGTCCAGTCCTCGTGCAGGGCGAGGACCTCGGGCGACATGTACCGGCCGATCGCGGACTTCGGATAGCCGAGGACCGCGGAGGTCATCGCCCGCTCCTGGGCGGTCAGCCCCTTCATCAGTCGGCTGGCCACACTCGCGGGCAGTTCGCCGAAGAGCTCGGCACGGTCATCGGGGTCGAGTCCCTCGACGATGTCGGCGACCTCGGGTTCGCGGAGGTTGCCGATGAGCTCGGCCTGGTAGGCCGGTGGCAGGTCCTCGAAGACGTCGAGGGCCTCGGCCTTCGTCAGGACCCGGAAGAGCATCGCGGACTGCAGCGGAGTCGAGGTGTGCACGAGCCGGCCGATCTCGGCCCGCGGCACCTGCCGGGCCAGGGAGGCGATCTCATCGAGGGTGTGCGGGTCGATTCTGCCGGTGAGCGCGGATTCGAGCCGGTCGGCCGCCTCGGTGCTCTCTGTCGTGTCGGCCACGAACTCCCCCTCGCCTCGTCACGGATTCTCCCGCAGACCACCTTATGCCATGGGCGGAAGTCGCCGGGCCACCGCCCCGGACGGGACCGCCTCGGCGAGGTCATCGAACGCACCGACGCCTATGCTCGGGCCGGCGCCGACGGGATCTTCGTTCCCGGAATCCACGATCAGGCGAGAATCGCTGCGATCGTCGAAGCCCGCCCGCTGCTTCACCGTTCGGCGCTCTCGGCGGCGGTGCAGTCCCTTGCCGTCCTCGACGACGACCGCCCGGCAGAGACGGCGGGTGTGCTGTCCTACCGGGCGGTCGCCGATCTGGGTGGTCAGTCCTCCTCGTAGGAGTCGTCGATGACCTCCGGCATACCGTCGATGACCGAGACCTCTTCGGTCCCGTCATCGGCCAGGGCATCGACGTTGAGATCGTCCCCGTCGAGCTCGGAGACTTCGAAGTCGTCATCGCCTTCGGAGACCATCTCGTCGCCGACTCGATTCCCCTGTTCCGCGGCCGGTGACTGGTCGGTGTTGAACTCGTCCGAGAGATCGGGCTCATCGTTCTCGTCATCCCGGTCGGCCCCTTCGAGGAGCACATCGTCGGCGCCCTCGACACCTGTGCCCTCGGGGCCGTGGGCCCCGGGCTCGACGTCCGGTTCGCCCGGCTCGTCATCGTCGATGTCGGTCTCGACCTGTTCGGCTTCGACCTCGGCGGCGTTGAGCTCCGGGTCGTCGAGTTCAGCGGCCGTCGGTTCGTCGAGCTCGGGGTCGTCGAGAATGGGATCCTCATCCGGCCGGTCGGTCATGTCCGATTCGAACTCGCTCATGGTCTCTCCTTCGCTCGTCGTCAGGATCGGGTCCTCATTCTTGCACGTCGATCGCGTGCGGGCTAGGTCACTTCCGATCGAAGCGGTCCTTCCAATCCTGCCAGTCCCAGTGGGTCAGGAACTTCTCAGCAGCGCTGCGGCCCGCGGCGATGAGATCGAGTTTGGCGTCGCTTGAGAGGCCGAAGTCCGTGCTGCTGTGGCCGGAGGTGTCGACGAAGATCGTCCGCTCGGTCACCGAAGGATCGTCGATGTGCCTGCGGTCGTGGGCGTTGATCATCGTCGACAGCAGCGACCGGGCGTACTGGAACGTCGTGGTGTTGGGTCGCCACTGCGCGGCGGGGGTGTGCCGGGCCGAGAGCATGACCCCGAACGTCGGCCACCGCGCGGGCTTGGCATCCTTGCGGTCGAAGACGTCGACGGGGAAGTTCGAGAGCAGACCGCCGTCGGCACCGAGCACGGAGGAGCCTCCGGCCGCTTTCGGCCGCGCAGGCAGGGATCGGGGGCGGAAGAAGAAGGGGCTGGCGGCCGAGGCGCACACCGCCTCGGCGACGGATTGGCTGTCGGCGTCGACGCCGAGGGAGTCCTCATAGTCCCAGGGCAGGCGCAGCATTCGGCCCCGGGAGACGTCGGAGACGATGACGACGAGCCGGTAGGAGCGTTCGGGTGGGATCGCCGATCCCGGATCGGTCAGCTTGAGGTCGCCCCAGGTGCGCACTCCCTGTCTGTCCAGCGCTTCGGCGAGGAAGTCATGGAGTGCGTCACCGAGGTACATGCCTTTGTGGAACAGCAGGCCCTGCACCTTGCCCAGCCACGGCGTGAACCGGAAGGCGGGGGAGAGGTCCTCGAATTCGGAGAAGTCCTGCTCGAGCACCCTCTGCGCGAGTCTGTCGGCGGGCAGCCCGGCCGCGCTCAGAGCCCCGACGATCGCCCCGGCCGAGGTCCCGGCGATGCGGTGGAAGTCGTAGCCGGCCTCGGTCAGGGACTGCAGTGCGCCGATGAGTCCGGGCAGCTTCGCCCCGCCTCCTTCGAGGACCAGATCGGTCGTGGCCATGACTGCTTCCTTCCGTGCGTCCCTGAGTCCATTGTGGACCCGAGCCGGGACGGCGGCCGGGACTCGGCGTCGACCGGCTCAGCTGCCTGCGGTCGGCTGCCGGCTGCGACCGGTCCTGCCGGTGAAGTGGTCCATGGTCTGATTGACTCCGAGGAAGTCCATGACCTTGTCGAAGGCCCGTGTGGGAAGCAAGCGCAGGGCCGGCACCAGACTCACGAGCGAGGGCATGACCAGCTGTTCGCGACCGGCTTCGACGGCGTCGAGGACGCGGGTGGCCACATCTGTCTCCTCGAGGATCGGCAGCAGGCGGGGGAACTTCGTGCGGACGCCGTCGAACATGCCGGTGTTGATGTAAAAGGGGCAGAAGGCGAGGGTGCCCACGCGGCTGCCCTCGGCACGCAGTTCGCTGCGCAGCGATTCGGTGAATCCCACGGCCGCCCATTTGCTCGCCGAGTAGTCAGTCTGGCGGGCCACCCCGGTCAGGCCCGCGGCGCTGGCGATCGTGACCACCGAACCTCGGTCCCGTTCGAGCATTCCCGGCAGGAACACCCTGGTCGTCCAGTACAGAGCCAGCGTGTTGACGTCGAAGACACGCCGGATCGCTGCCTCGTCGGCATCGAGGAGCTTCTTGCCGGTGACGATGCCGGCGCAGTTGATGAGGATGTCGACCGGTCCCGTTCGCTCGGCCACGGTCTCGACCTGGGCGGAATCCGCCACATTGACCTCGAACGCCCGAGCCTGCCCGCCGGCGGCCGTGATCTCATCGCGCACGGCCTCTCCGCTGTCGGCGGACAGGTCCCAGATGAGGATCTCGGCGGCTCCGCGCGCTGCGGCGTCGAGGGCCATGAGCCTGCCGATTCCGCTGCCTGCTCCGGTGATGAGCACCCGGGCGCCGTCGATCGTCGTTCCACGCTTCATTCGTTGCATCCTTGCAGTCGAGGTCAGTCCAGCGACTCTCGGATGCGGACGCCGCACCATGCGACGACCCACCCGAAAGTTACTCAACAGTACATCAGTATGACGTGAGTCACCGCAAGGGTGCGGCGGCGAATGAAGCGAACCGGGCGGATCAGCCCTCGGCGATGCCCTTCTGGATGAGATCCATGACCGAGGAGTCCGCCAGCGTCGTGACATCGCCGACCTCGCGGTTCTCGGCGACGTCCTTGAGCAGGCGGCGCATGATCTTGCCCGATCGGGTCTTCGGCAGATCGGGAACGAGCATGACCGACCTCGGCGTCGCAATCGGTCCGATCGTGCTGCGCACATGGCCCCGCAGTTCGTCCACGACGTCGTTGCCGCCGTCGGCGGCGCTTTCGCGGAGGATCACGAAGGCCTCGATGGCCTGCCCGGTCATCTCGTCGCGGGCACCGACCACGGCCGCCTCGGCGACCTTCGGATGCGCGACCAGAGCGGATTCGATCTCTGCGGTCGACATCCGGTGACCGGAGACGTTGAGAACATCGTCGACGCGGCCGAGGACCCAGAAGTCGCCGTCGCGGTCGATCTTCGCGCCGTCACCGGCGAAGTAGACCTCGGGATACTGCGACCAGTAGGTCTTCTTGTACCGTTCCTCATCGCCCCACAGGGTGCGCAGCATGGACGGCCACGGTTCCTTGATGACAAGGTAGCCGCCGTTGCCCGGCTCGACCGATCGGCCCTCGTCGTCGAAGACATCGGCGACGATTCCGGGCAGGGCCCGCATCGCCGAGCCCGGTTTGGTCGCTGTCGCGCCCGGCAGCGGGCTGATGAGGATGCTGCCGTTCTCCGTCTGCCACCAGGTGTCGACCACCGGGCACCGGTTGCCGCCGATCTGCTCGCGGTACCACATCCAGGCTTCGGGGTTGATCGGTTCGCCCACACTGCCGAGCAGGCGCAGGCTGGAGAGATCGAATTTCGCGGGGATGTCGCGTCCCCACTTCATGAACGAGCGGATGGCCGTCGGAGCGCAGTAGAGGATCGAGACCTTGTACTTCTCGACGATCTCCCACCAGCGCCCGCGATGGGGTGTGTCGGGGGTGCCTTCGTAGAGCACCGAGGTGGTGGCGTTGGCCAGCGGACCGTAGACGATATAGGAGTGACCGGTGACCCAGCCGATGTCCGCGGCCGTCCAGAAGACGTCGGACTCGGGCTTGATGTCGAAGACCGCCCAGTGGGTGAACGAGGTCCCGACCATGTACCCGCCGGTCGTGTGCAGGATGCCCTTGGGCTTTCCGGTCGTGCCCGAGGAGTACATGATGTAGAGCGGATGCTCGGAGTCGAAGGCCTCGGGGGTGTGGGTCTCGGACTGGCGGTCGACGACATCGTGCCACCACAGATCGCGGCCCTCCTGCCAGTCGACGTCCTGGCCGGTGCGCTGGACGACGAGGACGTTGCGCACCTCGGGGCAGTCGACCATGGCCTCGTCGACGACGGACTTCAGACCCGAGGCCTTGCCCTTGCGGTAGCCGCCGTCGGCGGTGATGACGAATTCGACTCCGCAGTCCTTGACGCGGTCGGCGATCGCGCTCGCGGAGAACCCGCCGAAGATCACGGTGTGCGGAGCGCCGAGGCGGGCGCAGGCGAGCATGGCGAAGACGGTTTCGGGGATCATCGGCATGTAGATCGCGACCCGGTCGCCGGTCTTGACACCGAGCTCGGTCAGCGCATTGGCGGCCTTGGAGACCTCACGCAGAAGATCGGAATAGGTGATGGTGCGTGTGTCTCCGGACTCGCCTTCGAAGTAGTAGGCGACACGATCGCCGAGACCGTTCTCGACATGTCGGTCCACACAGTTGTAGGCGGCGTTGAGCCTGCCTCCGACGTACCACTTGGCAAAGGGCTTGTCCGACCAGTCGAGGACCGTGTCGAACGGGGTGTCCCAGGTGATCCTCTTCGCCTGCTCCTCCCAGTATCCGATGCGGTCGGCAGCGGCCTTGTCGTATTCTTCGGCGGTGACGTTCGCATTGGCAGCGAACTCCTCTGGGGGCGGGAAGGTCCGGCCTTCGTGGCTGAGTTCCTCGATCGTCGGATTGTTCGTCATCGTGTGCTCCTTTCGCCATGCCTCACACCGACGTGGTGCATGGAATCGAACTCCCCTTCAACCTACTCCAGTGGCCGGTGAAATCAAGGGGCGATACGACGGGTGATCATGACCGGGAAGCGTTGACCGACCGAAGAGGCGTGAGTTCCCAGTAGGTCCCGCACCGCCACAGCCACTCGAGGGGGCCGTAGCGGAAGAAGTGCAGCCAGACCGTCGACAGGGCGCATTGGACGATGATGATGACTGCCCAGATCCCGAGACCGCCCAGGGCGGAGATGTGACCGGCCGAGGCCAGCGGCGGCAGAGTGAGAACGCAGATCACGGTCTGACCCAGATAGTTCGAAAAGGCCATCCTGCCGTACAGGCGAAGGAAGGACAGGCATGTCGCGCCGAGGCGGGTGCGCAGGAGAAGGATCAGACCGGTCACGTACATGAAGCCGGGCACCATTGCGGTGCGGAAGGCGATGTCGTGAGCGTCAGTCGATCCGATGCCGGCGGCGCTGGTCCAGAGCCAGAGCGGGACGGAGCCGATGAGGCTGAGGGCGAAGATGCCGGTGACGGGGAAGCGTGCCGCCGCGGAATACAGGCCGAGTTCGGCCAGCCGGAATCCGAGCACCATGTGACCGAGGGTCCGAGCAAAGGACAGCAGCGGCAGCAGCAGGGGAGGAAGCTGGAGGTCGACTCCGCCGACGCCGGTGATCAGCTGCAGCACATCGGGGACGATCGCGGCCAGGATGCCGAGAGTGACGAATGACCACCTGGGCAGCAGGCTCAGCGGCAGAAGCAGGAGAGCGAGGACACCGTAGGAGGCGAGCACATCGATGCCGCCTAAGCTCGAGTTGATGAGTCCTGCGATGACGAGGATGACCATCCGGCGGACGTAGACCCATGTCGATCGGCCCTTCGCGCGCAGCCGCGTGAGAAAAATGTGGACGCTGGTGCCGAAGAGGAAAGCGAAAACGAAATGGAATTTGCCCAGGGCGACATCGTCGACGAGCTGCCAGGTCACCGCGTCCGTGCCGACGGGATCCGCCGACTGACCGGCTTGAGACAGGAAGTAGCGGATGTTGATGAGCAGGATGCCTGCAATGGCGACTCCGCGGATGACGTCGATGGAGACGATGCGATCTGCCGGGTTCGACGGCTGTGTCCGATCGGTGCGCGTCTCCGGAGATCGGCGGGCCTGTTCGTGGATCATGCCGAGCCACGGTATCAGGCCAGGTCCCTTGTCGAATGGAGACTGCGATCAGGTTGGGGTTGAGGCGCACTCCGGATATGAGAAGACCCCCGCCGGGGCGGGGGTCTTTCGGGTGGTGGCTCCGACCGGCGTCGATCCGGTGACCTTTCGATTTTCAGTCGAACGCTCTACCAACTGAGCTACAGAGCCTGGTCGCCGACACGCTGCATGTGTGCCGAGAGAAACAAAGGCTCTTCCGAAGAAGAGCCTTATGCTCCGCGACCCTGACGGGACTCGAACCCGCGACCTCCGCCGTGACAGGGCGGCGCGCTAACCAACTGCGCCACAGGGCCTTGCTGTTGTGGTTTCAGACCTCTCGATCCTACACCGTACCCCCAACGGGATTCGAACCCGTGTCGCCGCCGTGAAAGGGCGGTGTCCTAGGCCTCTAGACGATGGGGGCCTAGTTTGTCCTCGGATTCCCCGTGGGCAACGACGTTAAGCTTATCCCACCCGATTCGGCGAATGCAAAACGAAACAGAGTGTCCTCGGTCACAAGCCCACAGGCCCGTTCTCGGCCCGTCGTCGTCCCGAGTCCGGAGCTGCGAGCGGACTAGAGTGGTGGGCATGGAGTCCCTGAGCGATGACGAGTTCGAGTCGATCCTCGATGAGGCCCTCGACCTGCTGCCCGCGGGGGTGACAGAACAGCTGGACAATGTCGCCCTGTTCGTCGAGGATCGGCCGGAGAGCGGAGACCGGCATCTGCTCGGCCTCTACGAGGGAACTCCGATGGGCGAACGGGGCATCTCGGGCCTCGAGATGCCCGACAACATCTTCATCTACCGTGACAACCTCATCGACTTCGCCGAGGACCGCGACCACCTGCGCGAGGAGATCGTCATCACCATCGTCCACGAGATCGCCCACTTCTACGGCATCGACGACGAGCGCCTGCACGAACTCGGTTGGGGCTGAGGGGCAGGCGCGCACGCGGGCGAGAAAGCTACCGGCAAGTCATTTTGCGCGGCGGTGATTGGCGCTCGCCCCGGCGCGTCGCCTATTCTGGGCGGGTAATCCATCAGCATCGATACAACAATTCCGTCCGTATCGACGCGGGAGCACAGGATCATCGACGGTCCCGGGCGGCAGCGCCCAAGGTCTCCCGCGGACCTGCGGGCAGGAGGCACTACCCCCTTATGACAGTTGCATCCAAACCGACAGGAGCGGCGACCCCGGCCGTTCGAGTGCTCAATCTGGCAGGCATCGACTACAGCCTGCGCAGCTTCGACCACGATCCGGCCACCCGCCGCTACGGCTCGGAGGCCGCCGACAAGCTCGGCGTCAGCTCCGACCAGGTGTTCAAGACCCTGATGATCCAGGTCGACGGCGCACCCGTGACCGCGCTCGTGCCGGTCTCCGGTCAGCTCGATCTCAAGGGGCTCGCCTCGGCGAGGGGAGCGAAGAAGGCCCAGCTGTCCGGCGTGGCCGAGACCGAGCGCCGCACCGGCTACCCCGTCGGGGGAGTCTCCCCCTTCGGGCAGCGCCACGCCGTGCCCGTCGTCATCGACCGCACCGCGCTCGAGCATGCGTGCGTGTTCGTCTCCGCCGGCCGCCGCGGCCTCGAGATCGAGATCCGTCCGGAGGATCTCGTCATGCTCACCAATGCGCAGGTGGCCAAGATCGCCACACTCGACTGAGTCGCGGCTTCGCCGAGCGATCGAGCCTGCGGCTCACACCCATTCGACCTCACCGACGGCCGGGGCTGCCCGACCGGCGGTGAGGTCGGCGTACATCGCCAGGGCCTCGTCCACCTCGGCGACGGGGACGAGGACGTCGAGTCCCACCTCGCCGCCGTAGTCGGCTCGCGTGATCCAGCCCCGGTTCCCGGCTGCCCGCTCCAGCGCATTGGCCTGAGCGTAATCGACGAACGCGCGCACCGGCACGCGTTCGCTGCGAGTGATGATCCGCGCCCGATCCACCGCCGCCGAGGTGGCCTGACCGTAGGCGCGCACGAGCCCTCCCGCGCCCAGCAGGGTGCCGCCGAAGTACCTCGTCACGACCGCGACGACATAGGTGAGTTCGTGCCCGGTGACAACGTCGAGGATCGGGGCGCCGGCCGTGCCTGCCGGTTCCCCGTCGTCGCTGAAGCGCTGCGTGCGCGAATCCGGGTCGAGGACGAACGCCGAACAGTGGTGCCGGGCCTTCGGGTGCTCGGCCCGACAGTCGGCGATGACCTCGCGGGCCTCGGCCTCGTCGGAGGCGGGGGAGAGGCGTGCGAGGAAGCGGGATTTCTTGATCTCGATCTCGGCCTCGACGCTGGTGGGGATCGTCCGGTACGACATGCTCGTCACTGTAGTCGAATCTGTTCTACGATGAGGCCACAGGCGCGGATCTCCTCCGCCGCCGGCCCCTCCTCGGCGAAAGGGTGACAATGGTGCACCAGTCAGACGATGTCGAACTCGCAGCGATCAAGGACGAAGCCGCCCGGGCCCATGCCCTCGACCGCGCGCACGTCTTCCACTCCTGGTCGGCCCAGCGTCTCATCGACCCTCCGACGGTGGTCAGGGCGCAGGGGTCGACGGTCGTCGACGGCGAGGGGCGGCAGTTCCTCGACTTCTCCTCTCAACTGGTGAACACGAACATCGGTCACCAGCACCCGGCCGTGGTCGCGGCGATCAAGGATCAGGCCGATCTGCTGTGCACGATCAGCCCGGCCACGGCCAACGCCGCCCGCTCCGAGGCCGCCCGACTGATCACCGAACGCACCCCGGCCGGGCTGGACCGCGTGTTCTTCACCAACGGGGGAGCCGATGCGAACGAACACGCCATCCGCATGGCTCGGCTGCACACGGGCCGGAACAAGGTGCTCTCACGCTACCGGTCCTATCACGGCGGCACGCAGACGGCCGTCAACGTCACCGGCGACCCGCGGCGGTGGGAGAACGAGACCGGCGATGCCGGCGTCGTCCACTTCTTCGGTCCCTTCCTCTACCGGTCCGAGTTCCATGCCACCACCGAGGCGGAGGAGACCGAACGGGCGCTGCACCACCTCGAGCGGACCATCCAGTTGGAGGGGCCGGCGACGATCGCGGCGATCATCGTCGAGTCCATCCCCGGCACCGCCGGCATCATGATCCCCAGCCCCGAGTACATGCAAGGGGTGCGGGCACTGGCTGATGAGTACGGGATCATCCTCATCGCCGATGAGGTGATGGCCGGCTTCGGACGCTCGGGCAAGTGGTTCGCCTTCGAGCACTTCGGCATCGTCCCGGACCTCATCACCTTCGCCAAGGGCGTGAACTCCGGGTATGTGCCGCTGGGCGGAGTGGTCATCAACGACGCGATCTTCGAGACCTTCGCTGAACGCGTCTACCCCGGCGGACTGACCTACTCGGGTCACCCGCTGGCCTGCGCGGCCGCCGTCGCCACCATCAACGCGATGGCCGATGAAGGCATGATCGAACATGCCGCCCACATCGGCGAGACCATCATCGGTCCCAGGCTGCGACAGATCGCGGAGAACTCGAAGCACGTCGGCGAGGTCCGCGGCACCGGCGCGTTCTGGGCGATCGAACTCGTCTGGGACAAGGAAACGAAGGAGCCGCTGGCCCCCTACGGCGGAGGTTCACCCGAGGTCGCCTCGGTGGTGGCCGCACTCAAGGAGCACGGCGTGGTGCCGTTCAACAACTACCACCGGCTGCACGTGGTCCCGCCGATCAACATCACCGAGGACGACCTCGAACGCGGCCTCGGCGTCTTCGAGAAGGTGCTCACCGACCTCGACTTCTCCCGCTGAGGCCGCACCGACCCCAGGCGGATCAGCGGGCGTCGTGGGTGAAATCTCCGCCGAGGACCGTGGCGCGGACGGGGACCTGCGAGATCTCGGTCGCCGCCACCTGCCCGGGATGGGCATCCAAGCCCACGAAGTCCGCGAGCTTCCCGCGGCTCAGCGTGCCCTTGTCCGCGCTCTGTCCCATCGCGGCCGCCGCATTCACGGTATAGGCGGCCAGAGCCTCATCGGCGCTCAGGCACTCGTCGGCCGAACCCATGACATCGCCGTCGCGGGTGGCGCGGGTGACGAAGGCTTCGATGCCGCGCAGCACATTGCCGTCGGCGCACGGCCGGTCGGAGCTGCCGGCGAGCAGGATACCGGAGTCGAGGAAGGACTTGGCCCGGTAGAGCAGCGGCCGGCGCTGCAGACCCAGAGAGGCGTTCATGCCGTCGCCGATGCCCTCGGCGAAGGCCGACTGCGGGGTGACGACGATGCCGGCCTCGGCCAGCGTGGCCAGGTGCTCGTCGTGGACCATTCCGGCATGTTCGATCCGGTTGGGCACCGGGCGGCGACCGTACCGCTTCTGAGCTTCGACGATATTGGCCACGGCCGCGTCGACGGCGGCGTCGCCGATCGCGTGCACGGCCACCGACCAGCCGGAGGCGCAGGTGTCGAGGATCTGCTGTCGCAGCTCCTGGGCGTCGGCCTGGAGATAACCGGGATGGTCCTTGCCCGTGTAGTTCTCCCGCAGCGCCGCGGTCTCACCGGACAGGGCCCCGTCCATGAAGAACTTCACCGGGCCGATCGAGATGAGATCGTCGCCGAGGCCGGTGCGCAGTCCCGCGTCCAGTCCGATGCCGAACCCGTCGGCCGAGTTCGCCGCGATCGTGTGCAGCCCATCGGCCTGCGGCATCAGCTGGGCCCGGGCCCGCAGCCTGCCCTCCTCCCGGGCGCGCAGATAGGCGCTGATCTCGATGGGGGAGTGGCCGATCCAGCCGTAGGCGATGCCGCATTCGCCGAAGGAGGTGATGCCCTCCTTCGCATAGTGGGCGGTGGCGAGGTCGATCGCCTCGACGAGGGTGTCGAGCGAATAGGGCCGGATGAGGTCCTGGACGAGGGACTGCGCGGTCTCCTCGAGCAGCCCGGTGGGATGGCCTGCCGGGTCGGTGACGACCTTGCCGCCGACCGGTTCGGTGAAGCCGGGTTCGAGGATGCCGGCCCGGCGCATCGCCTCGGTGTTGACGATCGCGGCGTGGCCGGAGGTCTGGCGCATGAACAGCGGGCGGTTCCCGGTGATCTCGTCGAGGCGGGTCAGGTCCGGGTACTGTCCGTCGTAGTCGCGGTGGGCATACCCGGTGGCGTTGATCCATTCTCCGGCCGGGGTCGCCGCCGCTGCCTCCTCCAATGCCGCGTAGACGTCGGGCAGGCCGCCCGGCAGCGCGGTGACGTCGACGGAGGCCAGGGTGAGTCCGAACCAGGCCGTGTGGCAGTGGGCATCGGTGAAGCCCGGCAGCACCGTCGCCCCGCCCAGCGATTCGACCCGATCGGCGCTGATGCCGTCGAGGTCCTCGTCGAAGCCGATGATCCGGCCGTTGAAGACCCCGATCCTGCTCGCCCTCGGCCGCTCGGAGTCGAAGGTGTGGGCGTCGAGGTCGGTGAAGATCGCGTCGATTCTCATGGGGCCACCTTAGTCAGGATCGTTCATGCCCGAGGCAGGCGGGCACCGCGGATGCTCGGATCGGTCAGGCAGTGGACGAGGGACAGGCCCTTGTGCCCCAGCGCCCGTTCGAAGGCGTCCCGGAAGTCCTCGGTCCTCTCGACCCGGATCCCGAGGCCGCCGAAGGCCTGAGCCATGGCAGCGAAGTCCGGGTTCTCCAACGCCGTGGCCGTGGCCCGGCCCGGGTATTCGCGGTCCTGATGGCCGCGGATCGTGCCGTAGACCGAGTTGTCGTTGACCACGACGGTGATGTCGAGACCGTACTGAGCCGCGGTGGCCATCTCCTGACCGTTCATCAGGAAGTCACCGTCGCCGGTGATGCAGAACACGGGCCGTTCGGGGTGGACGAGTCCGGCGGCGACCGCGGCCGGCAGACCGAAGCCCATCGATCCGTTTCGCGGTCCCAGCGCCGAGGGGAACCCGTGAGCGGGCAGGAACCGGGTCGCCCAGCCGGAGAAGTTCCCGGCCCCGTAGGTGATGATCGCATCCTCGGGCAGCAGCTGCCGGACATGGACGAACGCCTCATCCATATCGACGACGCCATCGGCCGACCCCGCCGAGGCGGATCCGGCCGAGGCGACCTGCGGAAGGCGCCAGTCGTCGAGTTCGGCCCGGGCCCCGCCCACCCAGTCGGGCAGCGGCACCGCCTCTCCGGCGGCCTCGGACAGGGCATCGCCGAGCGGCGGCTCGTCGATCGAACCATCGGAGGAGACCGAATAGGTCCGGGACCCGTCTTCGGTGAACAGAGCCTGGGCGAAGCGGCCCACCGACGTCACGATGTGCTGGTCGAGCCGACCGAAGTGCCCATGGGCATCGGGGTCGGGGCCGATGACGACGGTGCGCTGATCGGTGCCGAGCGTGAAGCCGGCGGTGGCGACATCGGTGCGGACGCAGCCGAGGAAGATGTGCAGATCCGCCTCGTCGAGGACCCGCTTGGCCACCGGCGCCGCGCCGTAGCCGAGGATGCCGAGGAAGTTCGGACTGTCGTGGTCGATGCCGTCATAGGCGCGGAACGTCCCGAGCACACCGAGGCCGCGATCACGCGACCACTGGGCGATGCGCTTCGATGTCGACGGCGACCAGTCCTCTCCGCCGATGATGAGGACGGGACGGTCGGCGGCGGTGATGCGGGCCCGCAGCTCCGTGAGGTCGCCGGCATAGGGCGAGGCCGAACCGAGCACACGCGGCGGCAGCACGGTTGCCGCGCTGGGTCGGACCAGCACCTCCTCGGGCAGTCCGATGACGACGGGACCGGGCCGGCCGGCCACCGCGGTGTGCATGGCGTCGACGACCACCTCGGCGGCCTTGTCGGGATCGTCGAGGGTGAGCACCTTCTTCGTCGTCGTGGAGAACCAGCCATCGAGATCGAACTCCTGGAACGACTCCCGGCCGCGATGGTCGATGGGCACGAGCCCGACGAAGACGACGAGCGGGGTGGCGTCCTGATAGGCGGTGTGGATGCCGACCATGACGTTGGCCGCACCCGGGCCGCGGGTGACCATGGCGATGCCGGGCACACCGGTCATCCGCCCTTCGGCGACGGCCATATAGGCGGCCCCGCCCTCCTGGCGGCAGACGATCGGGGTGATGGACGAATCGTGGAGGCCGTCGATGACGTCGAGATAGGACTCGCCGGGCACCAGATAGGTGCGGCGGACCCCGTGGGCTTCGAGCTCCTCGACGATGAGATGGCCGGCGGAAAGCGACGCGGAAGTGTCCATACACCATGCTTACCATTCTTTTGTCTCATGTGGTCTCCATCGAGCCCATCGAACCGCGGGAGGTCGTATGATCGTGCAACAACGGAATCAGTGCGGTCCCCCCGCCTGACCCCGCGAGCAGGGAACTGTCGCCACCTCGGTGGCGACCGACGACTGACAGCCAGGAGGCTCACGCATGACCGGCATCGACTCCGACCATCCATCGGCGCAGGCGATCGGCACCGCCGACGACGGCGCCATCGGCCGGCGAGGTCGTCCGGGACCCCAGTCGACGCCGCGCACGGTCGAACTCGAACGGGACCCGGGCATGCCGGCGAGCACCTGGCGGCTGCGCTCGGACGCCTGGGAGTACCTGAAGTTCGCGATCAAGCGGCTCTCGGCCAGCGGCGGGGACTTCTCGATGATCGCCGAGGACGGTGAGGTGTGGCGGTCCCTGCGCTCGCTGAGGACGATGGAACTGTACTGGGGCGGGTTCGGGCAGCGCTATGTCGAGGAGATCACCGACCTGCTCTCGAACGGCGAATTCGACCGGGCCCATGACATGATCACCCGTGCGGTCAATCGGCTGCGCGGAACCACCGTGCCCGATACCGGCGAAGAGGACCTGAACGAGGACGAACGCGCCGAACTCAGGGACCGGCAGGACACCCGCCCCCGCTTCGAGGTGCTCATCGTCGACGAGACCACCGAGGGCGGCCGCGACGAACTGCACTCCGACCTGCTCCGACTGCGCACCTCGTCCGACCAGTTCATCTACGACTACGTCGTCGTCCCGACCGCCGACGATGCCGTGGCCGCGGCGCTGACGAACCCGAACCTGCTCGCCTGCGTCATCCGGCCCGGCTTCACCGATGCGACCCGTGAGATCCTCAGCCGCGATCTGCGCGACGCCGTGGAGTTCGCCCACCGCTCGACGAAGGAATCGCCGACGGGTCCGATGAGTCCGCTCAATTCGGTCCGTCGGGTGCTGCGCTTGGCCGATACGCTGGCCGATCTGCGCCCGGAACTCGACCTCTACCTCATGGCCGGAGCCCACATCGAGAGCCTCGCCGGGGCGCTGACCCACCGGTTCCGGCGCGTGTTCCGCCGCGAGGACCAGTTCGAACTGCACCTGTCGCTGCTGCGCCGGGCCCAGCACCTCTACGACACCCCGTTCTTCGACGCGATCCGCGAACACGCCCGCCGTCCGGCCGGAGTCTTCCACGCCCTGCCGGTCTCCCGCGGTGGCTCCGTGGTCGGGTCGAAGTGGATCGGCGACTTCGTCGACTTCTACGGACTCAACCTGCTGCTCGCCGAATCCAGCGCCACCTCGGGCGAGCTCGACTCCCTGCTGGCCCCGGTGAACACGCTGAAGAAGGCGCAGCTGCTGGCCGCCCGGGCCTTCGGCGCCAAACGCACCTACTTCGTCACGAACGGCACCTCGACGGCGAACAAGATCGTCCACCAGGCCGTCGTCGCCCCCGACGAGGTGGTCATGGTCGACCGCAACTGCCACAAGTCGCACCATCATGCGCTCATGCTCACCGGCGCCCGCACCGCCTACCTCGAGGCCTATCCGCTCAACGACGTCGCCTTCTACGGGGCGGTGCCGCTGGGCAGGATCAAGCAGCTTCTGCTCGACTACCGGGCCGCCGGCCGCCTCGACGAGGTGCGGATGATCACCCTGACCAACTGCACCTTCGACGGCATCGTCTACGACCCGTACAAGGTCATGTCCGAGTGCCTGGCGATCAAACCCGACCTCGTCTTCCTGTGGGACGAAGCCTGGTTCGCCTTCGCCCGCTTCCATCCCGTCACCCGCAAGCGCACGGCCATGTACGCGGCCGAACGCCTCGAGGAGGCCCTGTCCACCGACGCCCACGCCGCGGCCTTCCGGGAGCAGCAGAAGCGTCTGTACGATCCCGAGACCGGGACCCCGGCACCCGATGAGGTGTGGCTGGACGAGGAGCTGCTGCCGCCGCCGGATGCGAGCATCCGGGTGTATGCGACCCAGTCGACGCACAAGACGCTGACGGCGCTGCGGCAGGGCTCGATGATCCACGTCTTCGACCAGGAGTTCGCCTCCGGCGCCGAGGAGGCCTTCCACGAGGCGTACATGACGCACACCTCGACGTCTCCGAACTACCAGATCCTGGCCTCCCTCGACCTCGGCCGCAGGCAGGTCGAGATGGAGGGCTTCGCGCTCGTGCAGAAGCAGCTCGACCTGGCGATGAGCCTGTCCTCGGCGATCGCGCGGCACCCGCTGCTGAAGAAGACGTTCAAGGTGCTCACCGCCGCGGATCTGATCCCCGAGGAATACCGGATCACCGACCGGACCATGCCGCTGCGCGACGGGCTGTCGACGATGTGGAACGCATGGGTCACGGACGAATTCGTCGTCGACCCCAGCCGCATCACCGTCGAGATCTCCGGCACCGGCGTCGACGGGGACACGTTCAAGCACGACCATCTCATGGACCGCTACGGCATCCAGGTGAACAAGACGAGCAGGAACACCGTGCTGTTCATGACGAACATCGGCACCTCGCGGTCGGCCGTGGCCTACCTCATCGAGGTCCTCGTCAAACTCGCGGGGATGTTCAACGACCCGCACGAGGCGCACGAACCGGACGCCCTGAGCGAACCGGCCGCGGTGATGCCGCCGCTGCCCGACTTCAGCGCCTTCGCCCCGGACTACGCCGCCGAGGTTCCCGCCGACGAGCCGTCCGAGCAGCTGCCCGACGGCGACCTGCGCACGGCCTACTATGCGGGCCTGCGGCGGCAGAACATCGAGCACGTCCTCCCGCACGAGCTGCGCCGCCGCATCGAGAGCGGTCAGCGGCCGGTCTCGGCCGGGTTCGTCACCCCGTATCCGCCCGGCTTCCCGGTGCTCGTGCCCGGCCAGATCATCACCGCCGAGGTGCTCGACTTCATGTCGGCCCTCGACACCCGTGAGATCCACGGCTACGAGTCGAGGCTCGGCTACCGGGTGATGCTGCCGAAGGACGCCGCGGAGGGCTGAGACCATGCGCGCGAATCGTCTCATCCAGACCGTCGAAGCCCACACCGAAGGGCTGCCCGTGCGCGTGGTCACCGGGGGAGTGGCGGCGCTGCCCGGTGAGACCATGGCTGAGCGGCGCGAGTGGTTCATCGAGCACTCCGATGATCTGCGCACCTTCCTCATGTGCGAACCGCGCGGGCACGGCTGGCTGTCCGGAGCCATCCTGCAGCCGCCCACCCGACCCGATGCGGACTGGGGTGTGCTCTTCATCGAGGTCACCGGAGTGCTGCCGATGTGCGGTGCCGGCACCATCGCTGTGGCCACGGTGCTCGTCGAGACGGGCATGGTGGCGCTTGTCGAGCCCGTCACGACCGTGCGCCTGGACACCCCGATCGGGCTCATCACCGCCGAGGTGGCCGTCCGGGACGGCCGCGCCGAGGCGGTCACGATCGTCAACGTCGCCTCCTACGCCCACGCCCTCGACCAGGTGATCGATGTGCCCGGACGAGGCGGCATCGCCTGTGACATCGGCTTCGGCGGGAACTTCTACGCCTTCGTCAGAGCCGACGAGGTCGGCACTGACGAAGGCGTCGGCATCGGCTTCGAACGCGACCGCGCCGAGGACTTCATCGCCGCCGGCCGCGACATCATGGCCGCCGTCAACGATCAGGCAGAACCGGTCCATCCCGTCTCCGGGTACAGCGGCTGCGAGCACGTGGTGTTCCTGGCCCCGGAGCCGGAAGGGGGGCCCGACGCCCGGCATGTGCTCATCAACCACCCGGGCTGGCTCGATCGTTCGCCCGGCGGCACCGGGACCAGCGCCCTCATGGCTGTCCGCCGCGCCCGTGGGCAGTTGGGGCTGAACACGGACTTCGTCAACGAGTCCTTCATCGGCACCTCGTTCATCGGCCGCCTGGTCGAGGAGACACAAGTCGGCGAACACGTGGCCGTCGTGCCGACGATCACCGGACGCGCCTGGCTGACCGCCACCTCACAGTTCATGCTCGACCCGAGCGATCCCTTCCCCGCCGGCTTCACTCTCTGACCCCGGCCCTGCTCAGGCCCTCTCCCGATCTCGCCCAGGAAGCGCGCAGGCCGGTATCAGAGCGACGATCGATATGCCGATCGCCGCCCAGAAGGACGCATGGTAGGCGCTGACGGTCGAACCGCTCGCGTCCGAATGGACCATGATGAACTGGAGGACGACGGCCACGATCGCAGTGCCGAACGACGCCCCCACCTGCTGCATGATGCGGGTGTGGATGCTGGCGTGCGCGATGCGAACCATCGTCGAGCGGACCCTTTTCCGCCGAGACCACCCCGACCTCGGTATATTTCAAGCTGTTTGTGACAGCTCGGTGTTTTCTGGGCTATTGATGCCGGCGTGGGTCGGTGGGCCAGCGGCTATGGGGCTGGTGTGGAATCGTTCCGGATGCGCGCAGTGACGGGCGTCCAGAGTGGCTTGGCGACGGGCCCGGACAAGCTCGGTACGTCCGTGATGGACATCGTCGGGAGTGTAATAATTCAGGCCGCTGTGGCGGTGGTTCGCGTTATAGTCAGCAATGAACCCGGCCATGTAGTCACGAGCATGATCGATGGATTCGAACCGGATGGGAAAGTCCAAGTGGTACTTGATGGTCTTGAACGTCGACTCACTAAACGCGTTGTCATTCGACACTCTGGGCCGGGAAAAGGACAGCTTGATCCCCAGCGACTGAGCGAACTGGACAGTCGTTGCCGCGCGCATGGGAGCCCCGTTATCGGCGTGTAGCACGGTCGGGCACTGCTGGTTAGTTGCCACAGCCTGATCGATCATGGTCTGAGCATGGACGGATTTCTCGGAAGTCTCGACCCGGTGGCCAACGATCTTGCGAGAGAAAACGTCCATGATGGCATAGAGACGATAGATGACCTTGCCGGGACCGCGCAGCATCGTGATGTCCCAACTCCACAGTTGGTTCGGTGCGCAGGCAGCGTGGACCGGCTTAGGCCGTTTGGGCTGGTTACCACGGCGCTGGGCGCGACGGTCTCCGTTCTGCCCGTGTGCGGCCACCACTCGGTGAGCCGTCGACGCGGAGAAGGGCACCTGCCCGGCATCGAGCATCCGCCAATACGCCTGGGTGACAGACAGGTTCTCATAGTCTTCAGAGTTCAACAGCGCCATGAACGCATCGGCCTCGGCGGTGGTGATCCGACTCGGGTAGTCGCGTTCTTTCTGCGGCACCTGCACCCCGGCCGGGACCGCCGGATTCTGGTGACGGTACCAACTCGTACGATGCACACCCATCAACTCGCAGGCAGCCGTGATCGACCAGCCGGCCCTGATCAGATCGCCGATGAACCTGAACCCGATTGCCTTTACTGTGGCGGGTTCATCCAGTCCGGCCTGGTCGCCTCGACCTCGGGCAGCGTCGGGTCTGTCGCGGTCGCGCTCTTGGACATCGCTTCCAAGAGCGCGGACGCTTTTCCCAAGATATCGACCGCAGCTTCAGACTTGGCCAGTTTGGCCTTCAACGCTTCGTTCTCGGCCTGGAGCTGTGTGAGTTGCTTCTTCTCAGCGGCTTTGAGCTTGTTGTCACTGGGATTGCCATTCAACCGATCCGATCGCGAGGTCAGGCAACCATTCTCTCTGTCCACGAACCACTGATAAATCGTTCTGGGATTGACCCCGACAGTCCGAGCCAACTGGGCTTTGGAACCCATCTCGATACATTTGTCATATTCGTCCAGGATCTCGAGTTTCTGGGCCGTGGTGAAATGCCCTCGGCTCGAGGAACGGGACGGAACTTCAAAAGACATAACAGACTTCTCTCCCCGCCAGTATTGTCAGATAACTGTCACAAGACAGCCTGACACAGAGGGCACGCGCAGTGGCCTCGGCGCTCCACCGTTGTCTCGACGCTCCGCCGGGGCACGCGCAGTGGTCTCGGCGCTCCACCGTTGCCTCGACGAGGCAGTGCTCAAGAGGTGGTCGTGTTCGGATACTTTTGGGCCGGCGGGCTCAGGGTTCTAGTGCAACACCGTGGTGCGTTTATCCTACGTTTTCCATCACGATGCCGGCGAGCACCTCAGCAGGAGTCGCGTACTCCAGAACCTTACGGGGCCGCCGGTTGAGCTGATCTTGCATCGCCTGGACGTCATCGTCGCTGACCGATTCATCGAATCGCGTCCCCTTCGGGAAATAGTCACGGATAAGCCCGTTCGTGTTCTCATTCGTCGGCCGCTGCCACGGCGAATGCGGGTCACAGAAGAACACCCCGCAATCCGTGGCCATGGTGATCCGGGCGTGCTCGGCCATCTCCGTACCCTGGTCCCACGTCAGTGTCTCGAACAACGCCTCTGGCAACGACTGGATCATCTCGGTCACCAACCCCGTCACGGTCTGGGAGTCCCGACATTCCGGGAGCTTGCGCACCAAGCAGAACCTGGACCGCCGCTCGATGACCGTGACCAACCCGCCCGTGTCGTTGTCAACGACGAGGTCGCCCTCCCAGTGACCCGGCACAGCCCGGTCGGCAGCCACCGGGGGCCGGTCCACCAAACGGACACCCTCGAGCCACGGGCGACTGGATCGGCGGGGCAGCTTCGACTGCGGTTTACGCCCCGTCCGCCCCGAACGAAGAGCCTTGACCACTTTGAGTTCATGCCGAAGACCTCCGGCTCCCTGCAGGTAAAGGGCTTGGTAAATCGTCTCGTGCGACACGTGCAGGTCCTTCCGGTCCGGGTACTCACGGCGGAGCCTACCGGCGACTTGCTGTGGGGAACACTTATCGTTGAGCCCATCGATGACGTGGGCACGAATCCACGAGTCATCAAGGCGTTTGCTCCGATGTCTCTTGCTGGCTCGGGTGGCCGCGGCACGGGTGTGGGCGGCCGCGGCGCTATAGGCAGCACCGGCCCCGGAGCCAGCATAGCCCTCGAAGCGGTGACGTTGGAGCTCTCTGGCCACTGTCGAGTAGTGCACCCCGAGCTGGGCGGCGATGGCCCGCGTCGACAGTGGCGGGCTCGATTGCGCACCGGCCTGGATCGTCATCCGATCCTCGAACGTCAAGTGGCGATAGGAACGATTGCCCGTCGGAGCGGGAGGTCTCGTGCAGATCGTGGCAGGCATACCTCCCAGCTTGCCAAACTGGACCGTGATTCCGAGGCGACGCATCCATCGCCTGGCTGTTTGATACCCGATCCCAGCGCGTCGCAAACTCTCCTTCACAGTGAGTCGGTCGACGAGGAGGCAGACGAAGAACGCGTCGAGGTGGTCGAAAGGGACTGGTCGCATGATGGGCTCCTTCTCAAGTGCTGTCCCGACCCGACCGTGCTGGTCAGGCCGGGTGTTGCACTAGAAGATAGAAACCGCCGCCGCGAGAGTATCCGAACACGACCAGTATTCGGCTGACTATACGATAAGGGCATGGACCATCCCGCGCAGAGTCGCTCCCATGCCCTGATCCATCGCCCGAAATCGCTTGCCCTCATGCTGCCGGCCGCCCTGGCCGTCCTCGCCCTTGTGCTGCTGGCCGGATGCGGGTCGTCCGATCCGGAGCAGGATTCCGGCAGCGACTCAGGCAGCGACTCCGCGGCAGCTGATTTCTCGACCGAGGCCGCCGCGGGCACCTGCTCCTACCCCACCGGTTCGCAGCCTGCGGCCAAGGATGTCGAGGTTCCGCCCCAGACCCCGCAGGCGACCGGTGAGGTCGAGGCCGCCATCGCCACGAGTGCCGGCGATCTGGCCGTGACCCTCGACGCCGAGGGCGCACCCTGCACCGTCAACAGCTTCCTGTCCCTGGCCGAGCAGGAGTACTTCGACGACACCGACTGCCACCGCCTGACCACCGAGGGCATCTTCGTCCTTCAGTGCGGTGATCCGACCGGGACCGGCAGCGGCGGACCCGGCTACTCGTTCGCCGATGAGCTCGACGGCTCCGAGACCTACCCGGCCGGCACACTGGCCATGGCCAACGCCGGTCCCGACACCAACGGCTCCCAGTTCTTCGTCGTCTACGACGACAGTTCCCTGCCGGCCGACTACGCCGTGTTCGGAGCCCTCGATGAGGCCAGCACGAAAACCGTCGCCGATATCGCCGCCGAGGGCACGGACTCCGGAGCCGGCGACGGTGCGCCGAAGGAGAAGGTGACCATCGAGTCCGTCTCCGCCTCTATGTGAGTCCTGGCAGAGGCTCGAGGCACCCGCAATGCTCGGACCTCCTAATAATCTCATTGTCTGAGACTCCGAGTGCACATTTCCTGAGACGGGCGTAGTGTCTATTCGTCGCCGTCGACGCTGTTCCTGCACAGCACCGACGGCCTTTTCCATTGACACGAGCACCACCCGCCCGTGCCTGCACTCACGAAACAGCGGAGCACACCATGTCCACCGAAACCCAACCGGGCAGTCCCCATCCCTCATCGGCCGCCACGGCCGATGCCATCGCAGCCACCAGGAAGAACAACACCCGGGGCAAGGTGCTGACCGCCTCGATGGTCGGCACCACGATCGAGTTCTTCGACTTCTACGCCTACGCGACCGCCTCGTCGCTGGTCTTCCCGGCGCTCTTCTTCCCCAACCAGACATCGACGACGCAGCTGCTCAGCTCGTTCGCGATCTTCGGCGTCGCCTTCGTCGCCCGCCCTCTCGGCTCGATCATCTTCGGCCACTTCGGCGACCGGATCGGCCGGAAGAAGACTCTCATCGCCTCGCTGCTCATCATGGGCATCGGCACCTTCCTCATCGGCCTGCTGCCGACCGCATCAACCCCGGGCTGGGTCGTTCTGGCTCCCCTGTGCCTCGTCCTCCTGCGCTTCTGCCAGGGAGTCGGCCTCGGCGGCGAATGGTCGGGCGCGGCCCTGCTGGCCACCGAGAACGCCCCGAAGGGCAAACGCGCCATCTGGGGGACGTTCCCGCAGCTGGGCGCCCCGGTCGGCTTCATCATCGCCAACCTGCTCTTCGTCGGACTCAACTCCTGGGCCTCGCCCGAGGCGTTCCTCGCCTGGGGCTGGCGCATCCCGTTCCTGCTCTCGGCACTGCTCGTGGCCGTCGGCCTCTACGTCCGCCTGTCCCTGATGGAGACCCCGGCCTTCCAGCTGGTCGCCCAGAAGCAGCAGATCTCGAAGGCTCCCATCGGTCGCGTCTTCGCCACCAGCTGGAAGCCGCTGATCCTCGGCACCTTCATCATGCTCGCGACCTATGTGATCTTCTACTTCATGACCGCGTTCACGCTGACCTACGGCACCTCCCCGGCCAGCCCCGAACAGGCACAGACCGCGGCCGAGGCGGCCGGCAAGACCTTCGACCCCACCGGGTTCGTCGCCGGGCTGGGCTATTCGAAGAGCGAGTTCCTCACCTACCTCATCATCGGCGTGGTGTTCTTCGGCGTCTTCACCGTCGTCTCCGGTCCGCTGGCCGAGAAGCTGGGGCGGCGGAAGATGCTCCTGTGCGTGACCGTGCTCATCGCCGCCTATGGCCTGATCGTCAACGCCGTGTTCAACGCCGGCACCGCCGGGGTCATCATCGCCCTCATCGTCGGCTTCACCCTCATGGGCCTGACCTTCGGGCCGATGGCCGCCTACCTGCCGGAACTCTTCCCGGCCAATGTCCGCTACACCGGCTCGGCCGTGTCCTACAACATGTCCAGCGTCATCGGCGCGGGCCCGGCACCCTTCGCCATGGTCGCGCTGTGGCAGGCCGAAGGCGGCACGATCTTCTACTGCGGCCTCTACATCGTCGCCGCAGCGGTCCTCACGCTCGTCGCCCTCTACTTGGCCAAGGACACCTCGGCCCTCGATATGGAGGACCAGCTCAGCTGAGCCTCCGCCGCCTCCGCACACACCGATCGACCCCGCTCGAGAACCGTTGACACCGGTTGGGAGCGGGGTCGCTCGCTCTCTCCCCCGGGTCGGGCGCGCTCGTGCCGGACGCCGCGTCAACACTACGATTGCGTCACAACCTCCGCAGTGCAGATCAGGGACCCCGAAATGTGATTCAGTTCACGGTCTGATTCCTCACAGACGCTGTTCAGAGTTCTGAACAGGCCGCTTGTGTGACGATCCCGTCACCGACTCACTGGAGGAACAATGAAACGACGCTCGAGTCTGGCCATCGCGGCCGTCGGCGCCATGCTCGCCCTGTCCGCCTGCAGCGGCGGCGGCGACTCCGAACCCGCAGCGACCGCCGAGGGCGGGGTGCCCCTGGTCGAGGAGGGCAAGCTGACCACCTGCACCCACCTGTCATACCAGCCCTTCCAGTTCGAGAAGGACGGCGAGGTCGTCGGCTTCGACGTCGACATCGTCGATGCCGTGGCGGAGAAGCTCGGCGTCGAGCAGGAGATCGTCAACACCCCGTTCGAGACCATCACCACCGGCGCAGCGTTCAACCAGAACCAATGCGATGTGGCAGCCGCGGCCATGACGATCACCCCCGAGCGCGAGGAAGCCATCGACTTCTCCGAGTCGTACTTCCCAGCCAACCAGGCCATCCTGACCACGGAGGACAAGACCGCAGACGACGAAGCCGGGCTCAAGGACTTCAAGGTCGCCGCACAGGCCGGCACCACCGGCCTCGACTATGCGAACGAGAACTTCAAGGACGCCGAGGTCGTCACGTATGAGGATCTCCCGCTCTCGCTCGAAGCGCTGAAGAACGGCCAGGCCGATGCGGTCATCAACGACAACGGTGTGCTCTACGACTACGCAGCCAACAACGACGGATTCACCGTCGGCTTCGACATCGACACCGGCGAGCACTACGGCATCGGCATGAAGAAGGGCAACGACGAGATGAAGACGGCCGTGGACGAAACCGTCAAGGAGATCAAGGACAGCGGAGAGTACGACAAGATCTACGAGAAGTGGTTCGGCGACGCTCCCAAGTGATCACCGCTGAAGGAGCGGCCGGCCGCGGCGCACAGACCGCGGGCGGCCGCTCATTCGGCTGAGCACGATTCTCACTGACACACACTGCATTCGGCGGTCACCACTGCCACCGCGTCAAAAGGACACCACCCATGTCATCACCCCATGCGACTGGCAACGGAGGCCGGACCGGCACCGGCATTCCCGTCGCCTCTGCCACCCCCAAAGCGAAGATGAGCAAGCGCCAGAAGGCGAAGATCTCGCGCGGGGTCCAATACGGCGTCCTCGTCGTCATCGCCGCCGTCATCGCGGTCGTGGCCGATTGGCCCACACTCATCGACACCTTCGGTCGCGTCGACATCGCAGCCGATATGTTTCCCGATGTCATCACCAAGGCACTGAAGAACACCGTCGTCTTCACCGGCCTCGGCTTCATCCTGGGGCTGGCCATCGCCATCGTGCTCGCGCTCATGCGACTGTCCTCGGTCGGTGTCTACCGGTGGATCGCCTTCGTCTACATCGAGTTCTTCCGCGGCCTGCCCGCCCTCGTCGTCTTCCTCGTGATGGGCTTCGGCCTTCCGGTGGCGTTCCCCGGCTTCATCCTTCCCCAGCTCGTGGTCATCATGATCGCCCTCGCGCTCGTCTCCTCCGCCTATATGGCCGAGACCATCCGCGCCGGCATCCAGGCCGTGCCCAAGGGCCAGGTCGAGGCCGCCCGGTCGCTGGGCATGTCGTCCTCACGCGCGATGTTCACGATCGTCCTGCCGCAGGCGATGCGGATCATCCTGCCGCCTCTGACCAACGAGCTCATCCTGCTGACGAAGGACTCCTCGCTGGCCTATATCCTCGGCTCCTCCGTCGACGGACGTGAGCTCGCGGCACTGGGGCGCGCCGAGATCGTCAACTCCGCGAACCTCACCCCCTTCATCGTGATCGCCCTGTGCTATCTCATCATCACGATCCCGCTGTCGTACCTGTCACGGGTGCTCGAGAAGAAGTACGGTTCCGCAGACTCAGGAGTGAAATGATGACGACCTCAGCAACCGCCTCGGCGCGGGCGACCGGAACACCGCTCATCTCGATCCGCAACCTGCAGAAGAGCTTCGGCTCGAACCAGGTGCTCACCGACATCAGCCTCGACGTCGACAAGGGCGAGGTCGTCTGCGTCATCGGCCCCTCGGGATCGGGGAAGTCGACGATGCTCCGGTGCATCAACACCCTCGAGGACCCGACAGGAGGGTCGATCGTCGTCGACGGGATGGACATGACCGATCTCGACCTCGACATCGATGCCGCTCGCACCCGCATCGGCATGGTCTTCCAGTCCTTCAATCTCTTCGGCCACCTCACCGTGCGGGAGAACCTCACGGTCGCCCAGACCAAGGTCCTGCGCCGGTCGAAGGCCGAGGCCGACAGGATCGCCGAGGAGAATCTCGCGAAGGTCGGACTGTCCGAGAAGATCGATGCCAAGCCCTCGTCCCTGTCCGGTGGCCAGCAGCAGCGTGTGGCGATCGCCCGGGCGCTGAGCATCGACCCCGACGTCATGCTCTTCGACGAGCCCACCTCGGCGCTGGACCCCGAGACCGTCGGCGATGTCCTCCAGGTCATGCGCAACCTCGCCGAGGCGGGGATGACGATGGTCGTGGTCACCCACGAGATGGAGTTCGCCCGGCAGGTCGCCGACCGCGTGGTGTTCATGGATGGCGGGGTCGTCGTCGAGTCCGGGCCCGCCCAGGAGGTCATCGGCGATCCACGGGAGCAGCGGACGAGGGATTTCCTCTCCCGAGTCCTTCACCCCGGGCAGCTGGGATAGCGGCAGGGCCCCTTCGCCCAGCCGACCCGTTATCGTCGAAACCACCCCGTGCCGCGGGTGGTCTCGACGATAAGGGGTCCGCTCGTGCCCTTGCCCGTCTGATGCGCTAGCCGCCCAGCGCTGTCAGAACCGCTTTGATCTGCTTGAATTGTTCAGCGCGGAACAGGTCGGCCCACACCAGATTGAAGACGCGGAACCCGGCGTTGAGCAGTCTCATGTGCCGCTCGTGGTTGGCCGCACTGGCTCGATCCGGACCATCTGCGCTCAGGTAGTATTTGCCGACGCCGTGGAATTCGACGATGACGTCCAGGTCCTCATGCCGGAAATCTTTGCGAGCGATCCACCTGCCAGCGGAGTCACACGTATCGACCTGAGGGACCATTCCGGTGATGCCGAAGCGATAGAATTTCACCGCGCACAAGGACTCCCCCGCCGACTCGTGCCTGGCATCGGCGAGTTCGAACGCCAGGCGCGCATCCCGGCAGCCTCGCCGACCGGCGACGATCTCGGCCGCCAGTTCATCCGCCGAGGCATCGCCCCGTCGGAGTGCCGCCGAGATGATCGGAACCGAGGTCTCCAGCGGGTAGTCGTATGCGATGTCAAGCAGAGTCCGGCGGATCGTCATCACCGGCAGGTCACCGACGACAGTTCGCTCTTCATCGGGAACCTCACGATCGCGGATGATGAGAGTCGGCCTGTCCTTGCTGATTCCACGTCTGATCACCTCGGCGCTCTCCGCCTCAGGAAACGGCGGGTCGAGACCATGGATGATCGCCGCCGATACATGCGAGAAGACCGTCTTCTCCGGGAGTTCACTAGCATGTGCGCGAATCAGGATCTTGAGCGACTCGGTTCGGTCGCGGATGTCGCCGTAGCTCAACGGGTAGGGTGTCTTCGCCGCCCGGTGGATGTCATGAAGCGGACCGTGCGTGTCTTTCTCGCAGGAACGTCGCAGCACGAACTGACCGCGCTTGACCTTCTCCAGGCAGCAGTCCAAGGCACCGACGATGTCCCCGTCGGAGTACCCGAGAACGTGAAGCTCATTCGCACTGAACACTGTCACCACACAACAATTATGCACATCAAACTGCATCTCACACAAGCAAACAGCATGGTCTGGTTGTGGACCGCCCAGCTTCTCGCATCCCTGCCAAACACTGAGCAGACCCTTTTCCGGCGAGACCACTGTGTGCGCCCTCTGTGTCAGGCTGTCTTGTGACAGTTATCTGACAATACTGGTGGGGAGAGAAGTCTGTTATGTCTTTT
The DNA here is from genome assembly GCF_051351055.1 of Brevibacterium sp. FAM 27836. Classification (NCBI taxonomy): domain Bacteria; kingdom Bacillati; phylum Actinomycetota; class Actinomycetes; order Micrococcales; family Brevibacteriaceae; genus Brevibacterium; species Brevibacterium sp. FAM 27836. The sequence goes on along the minus strand of NZ_CP195711.1, from coordinate 1,037,113 downwards.
GAAGTTCCGTCCCGTTCCTCGAGCCGAGGGCATTTCACCACGGCCCAGAAACTCGAGATCCTGGACGAATATGACAAATGTATCGAGATGGGTTCGAAAGCCCAGTTGGCTCGGACTGTCGGGGTCAATCCCAGAACGATTTATCAGTGGTTCGTGGACAGAGAGAATGGTTGCCTGACCTCGCGATCGGATCGGTTGAATGGCAATCCCAGTGACAACAAGCTCAAAGCCGCTGAGAAGAAGCAACTCACACAGCTCCAGGCCGAGAACGAAGCGTTGAAGGCCAAACTGGCCAAGTCTGAAGCTGCGGTCGATATCTTGGGAAAAGCGTCCGCGCTCTTGGAAGCGATGTCCAAGAGCGCGACCGCGACAGACCCGACGCTGCCCGAGGTCGAGGCGACCAGGCCGGACTGGATGAACCCGCCACAGTAAAGGCAATCGGGTTCAGGTTCATCGGCGATCTGATCAGGGCCGGCTGGTCGATCACGGCTGCCTGCGAGTTGATGGGTGTGCATCGTACGAGTTGGTACCGTCACCAGAATCCGGCGGTCCCGGCCGGGGTGCAGGTGCCGCAGAAAGAACGCGACTACCCGAGTCGGATCACCACCGCCGAGGCCGATGCGTTCATGGCGCTGTTGAACTCTGAAGACTATGAGAACCTGTCTGTCACCCAGGCGTATTGGCGGATGCTCGATGCCGGGCAGGTGCCCTTCTCCGCGTCGACGGCTCACCGAGTGGTGGCCGCACACGGGCAGAACGGAGACCGTCGCGCCCAGCGCCGTGGTAACCAGCCCAAACGGCCTAAGCCGGTCCACGCTGCCTGCGCACCGAACCAACTGTGGAGTTGGGACATCACGATGCTGCGCGGTCCCGGCAAGGTCATCTATCGTCTCTATGCCATCATGGACGTTTTCTCTCGCAAGATCGTTGGCCACCGGGTCGAGACTTCCGAGAAATCCGTCCATGCTCAGACCATGATCGATCAGGCTGTGGCAACTAACCAGCAGTGCCCGACCGTGCTACACGCCGATAACGGGGCTCCCATGCGCGCGGCAACGACTGTCCAGTTCGCTCAGTCGCTGGGGATCAAGCTGTCCTTTTCCCGGCCCAGAGTGTCGAATGACAACGCGTTTAGTGAGTCGACGTTCAAGACCATCAAGTACCACTTGGACTTTCCCATCCGGTTCGAATCCATCGATCATGCTCGTGACTACATGGCCGGGTTCATTGCTGACTATAACGCGAACCACCGCCACAGCGGCCTGAATTATTACACTCCCGACGATGTCCATCACGGACGTACCGAGCTTGTCCGGGCCCGTCGCCAAGCCACTCTGGACGCCCGTCACTGCGCGCATCCGGAACGATTCCACACCAGCCCCATAGCCGCTGGCCCACCGACCCACGCCGGCATCAATAGCCCAGAAAACACCGAGCTGTCACAAACAGCTTGAAATATACCGCGCACACAGTGGCCTCGACGCTCCGGCGTTGTCGCGGCAGAGGCCTCTGATGCAGACCCGTTGTTCGCCGCAGCTGGGGGCTCAGCTCTCGACGACCGAGCGGCTGCTGGGATTGGGGGAGCCGCCTCGGCGCAGGAAGATCGCGACGGAGATGACGATGAGCCCGGCCAGGCACAGTCCGACGCCGACCCAGGCCGGCGCCCGGTAGCCCAGGCCCGCGGTGATGACGATGCCGCCGAGCCAGGCGCCGATGGCATTGGCGAGGTTGAACGCCGCGTGGTTCATCGCCGCCGACAGGCTCGGGGCGTCCTGGGATTCGCGGAACAGGCGCATCTGCAGGGCCGTGGTGATCATCGAACCCGAGACGCCGATGAGGAAGAGGGCGATGATCGCGATCGCCGCGATGTGGGTGAAGGCTCCGAACGCGGCCAGGACGAGGGCCGAGAGGATCATGCCGCCGGTGGCCGAGCGCTCGATGGACTTGTCGACCAGGGGACCGGCGATGAGCGAGCCGGCGGTCATGCCCAGTCCGTAGACGGCCAGCACCCAGGGGATGGCGACGGACGGGACCGAGGCGATCTCGGTCATGGTCGGGGTGATGTAGGTGTAGACGGCGAACATGCCGCCGAACCCGACGGACCCGGCCAGGAGGGTGAGGATGATCTGCGCGCGACCGAGCGCCTTGATCTCGCCGCGGGCCGAGGGCACTTCGCCGAGCTTCACCCGGGGCACGCCGACGGCGACCATGATGACGGTGAGCACGCCGAGGGCGGCGACGAGGGCATAGGCGCTGCGCCAGCCGAACATGTTGCCCAGCGCCGCGGCGAAGGGCACGCCGAAGATGTTCGCGATCGTCAGACCCAGCATCACCCGCGACATGGCGCGCCCGCGTCGGCCCACCGGCACGAGCGAGGCGGCGACCACGGCACCGATGCCCAGATAGGCGCCGTGGGGCAGTCCGGAGGCGAACCGGGCGATGTTGAACAGGGCCGCAGTCGGGGCGAGCATCGAGACGAGGTTGCCCAGGGCGAACAGGCCCATGAGGCACAGGAGCAGCAGTTTGCGATCCATGTGCGCCGCGATCGTCGTGATCAGGGGCGCGCCGATGACGACGCCGATGGCGTAGAAGGACACCGCGTGGCCGGCCTGGGGCACGGTGATGCCGAGCTCCTCGGCGATCATCGGCAGCAGACCCATGGTCGCGAATTCGGTCACCCCGATGCCGAAGGCACCGATCGCCAGGGCGAAGACGGCGAATTTGTAGACTCCGCGAGAGACCGGGGCTTCGCTCATAGGACTCCTTCGGAGACGGTGGGAACACGACCGCACCAGCCTATTGCCGATTTCGGCTCGTCGACAGTTGAGATGGCCCAATGTGACGATTCGAACAGGGCCCCGTGCCGGGTAGGGCTCAGGGGGAGCGGGTCACTCCTCCGCCTCGTCCACCTCCGCCAGGGCCTGAGCGGCCACGGAGAACGCGGTGTTCGCGCTCGGCACCGAGCAGTAGATGGCCGATTGGAGGAGCACTTCCTTGATCTCGTCACGGCTCAGCCCGTTGCGCAGGGCCGCCTTGACGTGCATGGCGAGTTCGGCCTCGTGGCCGCCGGCGACCATGGCCGTGAGCGTGATGGCCGAACGCATGCGCCGGTCGAGGCCCGGACGGGTCCAGATCTCACCCCAGGCATAGCGGGTGATGAGGTCCTGGAAGTCGGAGGTGAACTCGTCGACCTTCGCATTCGCCCGGTCGACGTGGGCATCGGACAGGACCTGGCGGCGCACGGACATGCCGGCCTCGCGCACCTCGTCCCGACTGGCCTCACGCGGGCCCGAGGCCGTGGGCAGCGCGACTGCCGGTGCGGACTCGCCGCTGACAGCGCCGCTTCCGCCGGCACCGCCGCCGAGTCCCTTCCCACGGAGGAAGTCGTCCAGCAGCCCGGCGGTCACGGCCGGGGCCTCGGCCGGAACGAGGTGGGCCGCACCCTCGATGACCTCGAGCAGGGCACCGGGGACCTCGCCGGCGATCTCGGCGAGCTTCGTCGCAGGCGTCGGCTGGTCCTCGGATCCGGCGACGGCCAGCAGCGGCAGGGAGATCTCGGGCAGACGACGGCGGACGTCGAACTCGGCCAGCGCGTAGCACAGGGCCGCATAGGAGAACCGGTCGGCGTCCTGCAGCGAGTGCAGCAGTGCCGCCGAAGCCTCGGGTTCACGGTCCATGAAGCCCACACCGAACCACCGCTGGGCCGAGCCGATGATCTGCGTGGGCGTGCCCGATGTCGCCACGGTCTGCGCCCGCTCCTCCCAGGCCGAGGCCTCACCGATCTTCGCCGCCGTGCAGAAGACGGCGACCCGACCGAAGCTCTCGGGGTGATCGAGGGCCAGCTGCAGGGCGATCGCCCCACCGATCGAATCACCGGCGAGGTCGACGGGAGTTCCCGGGGCGGCCGCATCGGGCAGGACCCTGTCGAGGGTGGACAGCACCGCCTCGGCGAGCTCGCGCACCGTCATCCTCGGCGCGACCGTGCTGCCTGCGGGCACGTCGATGGGACCCGACCGGCCGTGTCCGGGAAGATCGATGCCGATGACCGTCGATTCCGGGCTCAGCTGAGCAAGCTCGGTGGCGGTCTGCTGCCACAGGGCACCGACCGAGGTGCCCAGGGAGGGAAGGACGACGAGGACCCGGGCCTCACTGGTCGGGGTCGTCGGTGCGGCGAGAACGGATGCGGTCAGCTCCATGGATGTCACTTTCTCTGTGGGGATCAGTCGAAGGGCGGCAGGTCGATCTCCTGCGGCCCGGACTGGTCGATGGTGGCCAGGATGTTCCGGCGGATGTCCTCGGCCTCGCCGAGGTAGCGTTCGGGGGTGAAGAAGTCCTCGATGCCGTCTTCGTCGCCGACAGCCTCCCGCAGTGCGGCCACGGGGTCGGTGCCGTCGGCGACGATGGCGGCGAGTTCGTCCTTCGACAGTCGGTCGCCGTAGACGATGGCCAGCTTCTCGCTGAAGAGTCCGGGACCGGCGGCGTCGAGGTTCGCGCGCATGGCCTCGGCATCGACCTTGAGACCGGCGATCATCTCATCGAGGATGATCAGCGACGAGATCGCCAGGGTCATCAGTTCGGACAGGGCCGGCCATTCGGCGTGCCAGGCCCCGTCGGAGCGTTCCTCGACCGCCTCGGCGGCGGCCGTGGTCAGGGTCGACAGTGCCCCGGGAACCCGCATTCCGTTGCGGTGGAGCAGCACCGCCGAGGTGGGGTTCGACTTGTGCGGCATCGCCGAGGACCCGCCGGTCGAGGCCAGGGACAGCTCCCCGACCTCGGGGCGGACGCCGACGAGGACGTCGCGGGCGATCGAGGCCCCGACCGTCACGCACTGGGCCAGGTGGGACCCCCAGGTCAGGACCCGGACCCGGTCGGTGTGCCAGGGCACGGGGATCTGCGTCAGCGCCGCATCGGGGCCGACCATCTGCATGTGGAACTCGCGCAGCAGGGAGTCCGTCGACTCCCCGGCGAACCAGCGGATCGCCGCCCGGGTGCCGGCGGCGCCTCCGACCTGCACATAGTCGACGAAGGGGGCCAGGGTCTGGACCTCGATGACCTCGGCGGCCCAGGCCGCGGCCTTGAGCCCGAAGGTCGTCGGCAGCGCCGGCTGGGTCAGCGTGCGGGCCAGGCACAGAGTCTGCGCATGGGCTTCGGACAGCTCGACGAGAGAGGCGCCGATGACCTCGAGGCGGGCCTGCATCTGCCGGACGACCCGGGAGACGAGCAGTCCGATCGCGGTGTCGATGACGTCCTGGCTGGTCAGCCCCCGGTGCAGGCAGCGTGAGGCCTCCGGGCTCAGCCGGGTGCGGACGAGGCCGAGGAACGGGATGACGGGGTTGCCTCCCGCCTCGGCGCTCTCTCCCAGGGCCTGGAGTTCGGCGTGATCGGCCGTCAGCGACCTGATGGTCGCATCGATGGCCGCGGCGACCTCGGTGCGCACCTCCGACGACACCAGCCCCACCCGTGCCTGGGCGATGATCCAGGCCGTCTCGACCTGGCCGATCGCGGTGATGAGCGCGTCGTCATCGATGGCTTCGGCGCCGCGCAGATCGCCGGGGGCGAAGAGGAGGCGGGTGTGGGCGGTGTCGGTCATTGGTGTCAGTCCTCGTGGCCGGGGAAACGGAGGAAGGGTGTTTCCTCCTCACCCTGCAACCGTATGTCGAAACGCAGCGATCCGTCAGCCCCTCGGGTCGCGATCAGGCGATTCCTCTCCGACGGCGAGAGGGAGGACAGCAGCGGATCGGCGGCCAGGCCCTCCGTGTCCTCGGGCAGGTAGATCCGGGTGAAGAGGCGGTTGAGCAGGCCCCGGGCGAAGATCACGACGCTGATGAAGGCCGCCTTGCCCGCCTCGGTGGGGCCGGGGTCGACGGTGGAGAAGCTGTACTCGCCCTCGGGGTCGACCGCGGCGCGCCCGAAACCGGTGAAGGTGAAGCCGTTGCGGCGCAGCGATCCCGTTTCCCGGGCCACGGTGCCGTTCTCATCCGGCTGCCAGATCTCGAGGATGGCATCGGGGACCGGATCGCCGGCCCCGTCGAAGACGGTTCCGGTCAGCTGGACGGCGCGAGCCGAACCGGGTGGGACGAGCTCATTGTCATGGTCATAGGGCAGGGCGTAGCCGTAGAACGGTCCGACGGTCTGTCCGGGCGTCGGCGTCAGATCCGGGGTCGCGGTGAGATCAGTCATCGTCCTCTTCTTCCATCCAGGTCCGGTTGGCTCCGGTGAGCACGATGTCCCAGTTGTAGCCCATGAGGAACTCGTGCTCGGTGATGCTGTGGTCATAGGTCGCGACGAGGCGGTCGCGCGTCTTCTGATCGGTGATCGACTGGTAGATCGGGTCGAGCGCGAACAGCGGGTCACCCGGGAAGTACATCTGGGTGATCATGCGCTGGGTGAACTCGGATCCGAAGAGCGAGAAGTGGATATGGGCCGGCCGCCATGCATTGTGGTGGTTCTTCCACGGGTACGGGCCCGGCTTGATCGTGGTGAATGAGTACGAGCCGTCATCGCCGGTCAGGGTGCGTCCGACACCGGTGAAATTCGGGTCGATCGGGGCCGGGTGCTGGTCGCGCTTGTGGATGTAGCGGCCGGCGGAGTTCGCCTGCCAGATCTCGACGAGCTGGTTGCGCACCGGCCGGCCCTGGCCGTCGAGGACCCGCCCGGTGACGCGGATGCGCTCGCCGATGGGTTCGCCGTCGGCCTGGATGGTCAGGTCCGATTCGAGGGTGCCGATGTCACGGTGTCCGAAGGCCGGGGAGAAGAGCTCGATGGTCTCGGGATCGGCGTGGCGAGGGTCCTTCGTCGGGTGCCGCAGGATCGAGGACCGGTAGGGCCGGTAGTCCAGCCGCGGCTGGGTCTCCGGCTTCTTCCCGCCTTCCACGTCCTTTCTGTAGGCGGATTCGATGTCTGCGATCTCCTTCGACAGCGTCGCCTGGGACTCAGCGGCGTCATCGGGGCCTTTGGCGGTGTCCGAGGTCTGCTGTGGACTCATCGTCGAACCTTTCTTCGTCGGTTGGAATCACTGTGGGGAGCGAATGGGGTCAGCCGTTGGGCCATCCGGTGTAGCACTCGGCCAGGTAGCGTCGACCGTGCTCGGAATCGAGGATGGAATGGAGCTCGCCGAGGCTGCGCTTCGTCTCGAACGCATCCTGACCGGGGTCGGCGTGGAGCATCCGGGTCATCTGGTAGGAGAAGTTCTGGGCCTTCCACACACGTTTGGTTGCGGTCTGCGAATACCCGGCCAGAGCCTCGGTGTCGGAGTCCCTGAGCGCGCTGATCAGGGCCGGGGCGAGCACGGAGACGTCGGCGAAGGCGAGGTTGAGGCCCTTGGCCCCGGTGGGCGGGACCGTGTGGGCGCTGTCGCCGGCGAGGAACAGCGAACCGTGCTGCATCGGCTCGGTCACGGCCGAACGGAACGGCAGCACCGTCTTGTCGGTGATCGTCCCGGTCCTGAGTTCGAAGCCGTCGGGGCCGGCGACCCGGGATTGGAGTTCGGTCCAGATCCGATCATCGGACCAGTCGGTCACATCGGTGTCCGGGGAGGTCTGGAAGTACATGCGCTGGACGGTGTCGCTGCGCTGGGAGATGAGCGCGAATCCGCGTTCGGAGCGAGAGTAGATGAGCACCTCGTGGCTGGGCGGGGCCTCGCAGAGGATGCCGAACCACGCGAAGGGGTACTCGTGGAAGTACCGCTGCCGGGTGGTCTCGGGGATCATCGCCCGGCAGGGTCCGCGGGAGCCGTCGGAGCCGACGACGTACCGGGCGCTGATGCGAAGCTCCTCGCCGTCGACGGTGGTGGCCGCCACCCAGGGCCGTTCGCTTTCGATATCGCCGAGGCGGGTGTCGGACACCGAGTAGTGGATCGGCTGCCCGGTGCGCTCGCGGGCGGCGGCGAGGTCGACGAAGATCTCGTTCTGAGGGTAGAGCCAGACGGATTCGCCGACGAGTTCGGGGAAGTCGAAGGGGTGGGAGGTCCCGTCGACGCGGATGTTGATCCCGTCATGACGGTGGCCTGCGGTGTGGACGCGGGATTCGACCCCTGCGGCCTCGAGCATGCGCACCGATCCCGCTTCGAGGATCCCCGCACGGTGGGTGTGGGCGATGTCGTCGCGGCTGCGGTTGTCGATGACGACCGAGTCGATGCCCGCATTGTGCAGCAGGTGAGCGAGCATGAGTCCCGCGGGGCCCGCACCGACGATCGCGACGTCTGTCTGAAGTTCTGGCACTCCGGCCTCCTTGCCTGTTTAGTCCTCCTCAGTGTGCGCCCAGTCACGCGGGCGAGGCGATCTCGTTCTCAATGAATGGGAGGCAGGCGGGCACGGCAGAGGCGCCGACGGAATCCGTCGGCGCCTTCCATATGCCGGATCCGGCCGACTCAGTCGGCCGTCTCAGCTCACGGAGCCGGGTTGATCACCCGTCCCCAGGTGGACTTGTTGCCCCAGATGTTCTGGCGCAGGCCCTCGAGCTGGAGGATCTGCGAGTGGTCGACGAACAGGTTGCATTCGTTTCCGTAGTTCTTGATGTACCACTCGAAGACGGGCCCGTCGGCGGCTTCGAACATGACGTTCTCCAGGCCGAGACCGTTGATGATCGAGGCGGCGGCCGCCGTGTTCCATTCATCGACGTTCTCCGTGATGCCCTCGGACTCGATCATGATGATCGAGGCTCCGGCATTCAGCGCCCGCTGGCCGCGATCGACGAGGTCGCCGATGTCCTTCGCGGACTCGGCCGCCAGTTCGGCCTCTCCGGAGTCTCCGCCGGAGCCGATCTGGATGCCGAGTTCGGGCTTGGCCTTGAGACCGGCCTTGACGACCTTCTCGACGAGGCGCTCGAGACCCGAGGTCGGCAGCATGATGAAGCCGGTCGAGATCTCGATGACGTCGAACCCGACCTCTTTGGCCTCCTTGAGGTACTGATCGACCGCGTCATCGCCGTAGCGCAGGACCGTTTCGATCCATCCGCCCGAGGACACGTACGCGCCGTTGTCATGGGCGATGTCGCTGAAGGCCTTCACCTGTTCGGCCGGGACGAGCGAGAACGAGCCACCCGCCCATTTGATGCCGTCGACCCACTGCCCGGCGACGTCGAAGACGTCCTGCAGGTGCCGGGTGCCGAAGGTCGAATAGTAGGGGGCGCGGATCTCGGTCATCCCGAGGGTGCGGGGCTTGGCCGGCCGGTGGGCACGGGGAACGAAGTTCATGGACACATCGAAATCGATGGCGTTCGACATGGTATTTCCTTTCTTCGATGCCGGCTGACTGCCGGCGGGGTGCCGGGTTTCTCCGGCTGGGTGACGCAGCCTCAGCTGCGAGTCTGGGGGACGCGGGCGAGGACCTCGGTGAGTTCGCGGACCCGATGGTGCTCGAGATCGTGGACGAGCTCGGCGATCTCATCGCGCAGCTCCGCCTCGGCGAAGGGGGAGGTCAGCGCGTCGAACTTCCGCCTGGCACCGGCCCAATCGAGGGGATTGGTGACGAACCCCTCGTAGTCTTCGGTGCTCGCATGGAACCGCGTGCCGTCGTCGAGGGTGACGACGAGATCGGCGCACATGTGGTCGGGGAAGCGATCGCTGAACTCGTCCGACGGTGTGATCGTCACCTTGTGCATGAGGTCCTGCACGTCCTCTGCGGTGATCCGATCGGGGTCGTACTGCTCGGGATTGAGCTGCCCGTCGAGGAGGACGACGGCAACCATCCACGGCAGCGAGTGGTCGGCCTCCTCCTTGGTCCGGATTGTGCGCTTATCGCCCTCTTCGCCGCCGCCGATGATCGAATAGGCGACGTCGAAGGTTCTCAGTTCCACGCCGGCGATGGCATCGGCGCGGAAGCCGTCCTGGCCCCTGATCTCCTGGGCGGCGTCGAGGGCGGACTGGGAGTGGATCTCGGCATTGTGCTTCTTGATGATCGTGTCGGTGACTTTCTCGAGGTCCTCGGCCGACCAGTCGAGCTCGAAGTCCCCGGCCAGAGCCTTGAAGCCCTTGTTGCCTTCGAAGACCTCGGCCGGGCCGGTGATGCCGTGGGCGGCCAGCAGTGCCGCGAAGACGCCTTCCTTCGACACGTGCGGATAGGCCAGCCCCTTCCAGTGGCTGAGGTCACCGGTGCGCGTGACGCGCAGGGCGACGTTCGCGGTCCCGGCCATGGCGGCGGCGTTCGCGATCTGCTCGGGACCCAACCCCAGGGCCTTCGCCGAGGCGGCCCCGGCTGCGAAGGCCCCCTGCGTCGTGTGGTCGAAGCCGAGGTCCCTGACGGGAGCGACATCGGACAGGCGCGCGTGGATCTGGTAGGCCACGGCGAAGGCCGTGAGGAAGTCGGCCCCCGAGGCATCGGCCCGCTCGGCCGCGGCGAGGACCGCGCCCATGTTGTCCGAGGGATGATTCGTCTCGCCCTTGGCCAGGTAGGCATCCATGAAGTCGAGATACCGGCTCAGGGCCGAGTTGAAGAACGCCGCGTGATCGGGGCTGGCCTGGCCGCCGCCGATGAGGGTGGCTCCGCCTCCGGCATCGAGGCCCTCGATCAGTGCCCGAATCTCCTTGAGCGGCTGTGCGTCGAGAGCTCCGATGGCGACGCCGATCGTGTCGAGGACGCGGATCTTGAGCTGCTCGAGCGCGGTGTCGCTGAGCATGTCCAGCGAGGCCTGATCGACGAACTGTGCGAGTGACTGCACCTCTGTCAGTGCGGGATTCCTAGTCATCCTGACCCCTCCTCATTAGGTAAGGTATACCTAAATTATGTCCCCGGACTATCTTGACGTCAAGATACTTTTGAGGAGATGTGCATCACATCGCGCCACGGCGACCCACTGCGCTGTCGCGTATGACCGGATGTGACGGGCCGGCGTTGACTCGATGTTGATTGTTGAGCAAAATGGACTGCTGTTGCTCGTCTTGCACTCCCATCATCCAAAGGAAGCAGCTCAATGATCATCACTGGCCTCGTCGTCGGATTGGTTCTCGGATTCGTGTTCCAGCGCGGTCGATTCTGCGTCACCGGAGCGTTCCGCGACCTCACGCTGACGGGGAACACGCGCTGGTTCTCCGCCCTCATCGTCCTCATCGCCGTCCACTCGATCGGTCTGTTCCTGCTCAACAACACCGGAGTCATCACTCTCGAGGCGGAACCGTTCCCGTGGCTGGCCGCGATCGTCGGCGGGCTGATCTTCGGCGCCGCGATGGTCCTGGCCGGAGGCTGCGCCACCGGCACCTACTACCGGGCCGGCGAAGGACTCGTGGGCAGCTGGCTCGCGCTGATCTTCTACGCCCTCTTCTCGGCGTTCATGAAGCTGGGCCCGGCCGCCGGCTTCACCGAGGGCATCCGCTCGATCACTCTGGACAACGGCAGTCTGCAGGCGAGCACGGGGCTGAGTCCGTGGGTCTTCGTCGTCCTCATCTCGGCCATCGCCGTCTGGCTGACAGTCCACCACGCGCGCAAGCTCAAGACCCCGATGGCCGCGCTGCCGCCCCGGAAGCGCGGACTGGCCCATCTGCTCACGGAGAAGCGCTGGAATCCCTTCGCCACGGCCGTGGTCATCGGCATCATCGCCACGATCGCCTGGCCCCTGTCGGCGGCCACGGGGCGCAACTCCGGGCTGGGCATCACCACCCCCTCGGCGAACCTCACCGGATACCTGGCCACCGGCGACACCGAGCTCATCGACTGGGGCGTCATGCTCGTCCTCGGCATCCTCATCGGCTCGTTCATCGCGGCCAAGGCCTCCGGGGAGTTCCGGATCCGCGTGCCCGATCAGGCCACGATCATCAAATCGATCTTCGGCGGCATCGGCATGGGCGTCGGCGCGGCCATCGCCGGCGGTTGCACCGTCGGCAATGCCATGGTCTCGACCGCCCAGTTCGAATACCAGGGCTGGGTCTCGATGGTCTTCATGATCGCCGGCGCCGGAATCGCCGCCAAGGCCACCATCAAACCCACGACGTCGCAGGCGGCAGTGCCCGCGGCAGAAAGCAGGACAGTATGAAACAGGTACTCGAAACCGACGGCCAGGTCTGCCCCTTCCCCCTCGTCGAGGCCAAGGAGGCCATGACCGGCCTGACCGACGGCGATGAACTCGTCATCAACTTCGACTGCACTCAGGCCACCGAGGCGATCCCGCAGTGGGCCGCCGAGAACGGCTATCCGGTCACCCACTTCGATCGGGTCACCGACGCGAGTTGGACGATCACGGTCCAGAAGGCCTGACTCACAGCCGCACGATCGTCTCCGCGCCATTCGCCACGGTCAGCCGCATGATCGTGTTCTGCTCGATCAGGCTCCAGCCTCTGTGCTCGAGTCCCGAGGAGGACACGATCGTGGCACCGTTGGCGAAGCGCTGCCAGCTCATCCGGTAGTAGTGATCATGATGGTCCGGCGGCAGCGGGCCCTGCAGATAGGGCACCTCGGTGCCGGCCGTGGCGTGGACGACGATCATCTCCTCGGGAGTGAGCACGAGGAGGTTGATGCCCGGGTGGTCGAAGTCCGCCCGCAGCATCCTCACCGTGCCGGTGACCGCGTCGAGCAGAGGCTCGCCATGGCGGGCCCGGCGCAGAACGAGCGCGAAGACGATCGCCGAATCGGTCGTGCCGCCGATCTGATCGGCCTCCGCGGCACTGACGAACTCGCGCAGCCGCTGGACCGGACGCACCGAGCCGTTGTGCGCCAGCGCGATGCCTTCGGCGAGGAACGGGTGCGTGTTCTCCTCACGGTCATTCAGCCCCGTCGTGGCCATCCGCAGATGGCAGATCCGCGCTTCTGTTCTCTGGGCATCCAGTGCCCGGGTCAGCCGCGGATCGTCGGCACCCTCGCCGGGCGTGCGGAACCGGGTGACCTCCTCGGCGCCGGGATCGATCCACGCCGTGCCCCAACCGTCATCGTGGACGCTGCCCATCGCCTGCCACTGACGGCAGTCATCGACACCGATGAGATCCGCGGCCGTGGTCGGGGTGGGAGAGATGAAACCGAGCAGTCTGCACATGTCCGTCTGCCTCCTTCGCGCTGCCTCCAGGCTACGCCCGGTGTGCAACGCCGCGGAGTCTGTTTAGACTCGAGACATGAAGATCACGGTTCTCGAAGGCGATATCACCGAGGTTTCCGTCGACGCCATCGTCAATGCCGCCAATTCGTCTCTGCTCGGAGGCGGCGGGGTCGACGGGGCCATCCACCGCGCGGCCGGTCCCGCACTGCTCGAGGCCTGTCGCGAGGTCAGGCAGACGACTCATGTGCGGGGCCTGCCGCCGGGCCAGGCCTTGGCCACGACCGCCGGCGACCTCGACGCCACGTGGGTCATCCACACGGTCGGTCCGAACCGGCACGCGGGAGAGGCCGATCCGGAGCTCCTCGAATCCTGCTTCGAATCGAGCCTCAACCTCGCCGAGGAGGTCGGAGCCACCTCGATCGCGTTCCCCGCCATCGGTGGGGGAGTCTACGGCTGGTCGGCCAGGGACGTCGCCGAGGCGGCCCACAGCGTCATCGTCGAAGGACGCGGGCGCGGACGCTGGGAATCGATCGCGGAGGTCCAGTTCGTCCTCTTCAGCGAGCAGATGACCAGCGTGTTCTGCCAGGTCTTCGACCACGATCAGTGGTGAGTGAGGTCGCCTTGACGGCCCGTAGCACCGTCCCAAGGTCTCTGATCACACGGTGAATCACTGCCGACGACATCGTCGCGCACCCGGAGTGACGGACTCAGGTGGCCGAGCGACGGATGCTCCTTAAGAGCTTGGCCGTCACGGCCGCGATGGCACAGCCTGCGGCGATGAGCAGCGGCACCCCGGAGACGATCGACTCGACGACGAGTTCGGGGCCGGTCTGCAGGAGCGGACCGACGACCTTGACGAAGAGGAAACCGAGGATTGCGATGAAGAGGAAGAATGCCGCTCTCTTGCCGAGGCGGACCGGCAGGCTCTTCGGGTAGTCAGGGACTCTGGTAGTGCTCATCGTCGATCACCTTCGGCATCGTCAACGGTCCAAGCCGTTTGGACTCTGCTTCGAGGCTACTCCTCGAGGCAGAGTGTGCTCTGGGCGTTGGAAGGACGTTCGATGTGAGACGGCACCGGTCAGCGAGCGGACGAACCGCCCGGACGCACCAGACCGGTTTCGTAGGCGAGGACGACGAGGGCGGAGCGATCGCGAGCGTCGAGGCGGGTGAGCAGTCGGCTGACATAGGTGCGTGCCGTGGCCGGGCTGAGGAACAGCTCGGCGGCGATCTCGGCATTGGTCAGGCCCCGGCCGATGCAGCTGAGCACTTCGACCTCCCTTTCGCTCAGCCCCTCGAGCACGCCGGCGTCGAGGTCGGCAGTGCGGCCGTCGGCCACGGCGCGCATCACCGCGGCGGTGATCGACGGTGCGAGCAGGGCGTCGCCGGCGGCGACCGTGCGGATCGCTGTGCGCAGATCGACGGGGGAGACGTCCTTGAGCAGGTAGCCGGCGGCCCCGGCCCGGATCGCCGAATAGACGTTCTCGTCCTCGTCGAAGGTCGTGAGCACGAGGACTCGCACCCCGTCAAGAGCGGGATCGGTCACGATCGCCCGCGTCGCCTCGATGCCGTCCATGACGGGCATGCGGATGTCCATGAGCACGACATCGGGGCGCAGCTGGCGCACATGGGACAGACCGGCTCGGCCATCGGCGGCCTCGGCGATGACGGTGATGTCCTCATCGCGCTCGGCCAAGGGCCGCAGGCCGGCTCGGACCAGTTCCTGGTCGTCGACGATGATGATGCGAATCGGTGCGTTCGGGCTCATGTGCTCTCCCCTCCATCAGCGGGCGAACCCGCGGGCAGCCGGGCGCGGACGGCGAATCCGCGCTCGCCGGGACCGGCCGCGAAGTCGCCGCCCAGAAAGTCCACGCGCTCGCGCATTCCCCGGATCCCCGCCCCTTCCGCCGGGTCGTGGGCGAGCCCGGTGCCGTCATCGGCGATGTCGAGGACGAGCCCGGTCTCGTCGAGGCCGATGGCGATGGCCACATGCCTCGCCGTCGAGTGGCGGAGCACATTGGTCATCGACTCCTGCACGATTCGGAACGCCACGGCATCGACATCACGTGGCAGCCGGGCCGCATCGACGTCGACCTCCGCGCTCACCTCGAGACCCGCCGCTCGGGCGGACTCGGTCACCCGTTCGAGCGAGGCCAGACCCAGCACCGCAGCGGGAGCCGGTGTGTCCGGCGATTCGTCGCGGAGGACCTTGACCGTGCCCCGCAGCTCACGCAGCGCCTCCGAGGTGGCTGTGCGCACCCGTTCGAGGGCGGCCGCCGCCTCCTCCGGGTCGCGTGCCTCGGCGGCCACCGAGGTGTGCAGCGCCGCCACGGACAGGGTGTGACCGATCGTGTCGTGGAGGTCGCGGGCGATCCGCATCCGCTGGGACTGCATGCGTGAGGCCGCGGCTCGGGCCTGTTCCGCGGCGGTGAGCGCGGCGATGTGAGCGGCCTGGGCGCGCGTATGCCGGACCAGTCGGACCACGGATCCGAGCGCGATCGCCGCGGCGGCCAGGGCCAGTTCGGTGATGAATCCGTAGCCGGTGAGGTGGGCGCGGGGGTCGAGGTCGTCGAAGCGGAAGAAGGAGGACACGGCCACGAGGACGGCGGCGCCGACGACGGCCCAGGAGGTGCGACGCAGCTCGGCGGTCGAGTAGAGGGCGCCGACGGCCGGCAGCACCATGCCGATCGGCGGCAGGTCGAGGGCGTAATAGGCGAAGATGCCGAGGACGGTGACCGTGAGCACGATGATGGGCAGGTGCCGGCGCAGAAGCATCAGCGCCCCGAATCCGGCGGCCCAGACGAGGCCGGGAAACGGTGAGGTCTGCGACGAGTCCGCGGCGATGACCAAGGCGATGACCAGTGTCATCGCCACCGCCAGGGAAACGTCGACGAGTCGGGAGTCGAGCTGCTCACGCGTGCGCGCCGCCCCGCCCGTCTCTCCTGCATCGTCGATGGTCATGGGTCCAGAATACGGAGCTTCGAACACCGGCGCAGTCGTTCGGAGTCGATCGGGCGGTCGCCTGCAGGCGACTGCGACCGCGTCACGGGGCGAAGGCAGCTGACGATTCGGGGTCGATGTGCCGCAGCCGGGGGAGCAGGAGGGTTGAGGGTATGAATGACAAAACCCGAACACGAGACCCTCTGTCCTGGCCGCTCATCGTCGGTCTGTCCTCTCTGGTCCTGCTGTGGCCGCTGACCGGGCTGTGGCCGGTCCTCGGGGAGGGGCCGGCCCGGGCGCTCGTCCTCATCGGAATCACCGGCGCGGTGTGGATCGGAACCGTCGGCTTCGCCGGTGTCGGCCGACCCGTGCTCACCCTGGCCATCTGCGGCGCGGCACACGGGTTCATCACTCTCGCCCTCGGCGGCCTGCTTGCGGGCACCGGAGCGATCGGTGCCGGTCCGGCCATGCTCATGGCGTTCATTCCCAGCCTGGCGATGGGTGCGGGAGTCGGTGCCCTGGCCGGTCTGGCCGCCGCTGGCATCCAGGCGCTGCTCGGTCGGCGGGAGGAACGATGAGACTGCGCAGACCCGCGGCGGTCGCGGCCGTCTCGCTGTTCGTCGCGGCCGGTCTGGCTGCATGCGGGATCTCGACGACCTCGGTGACGGAACCTGAGTTCACGAACGAACTGGCCATCCCACCGCTTGCCGACTCGCACGTTGAGGACGGAGTCCGCACTTTCGACCTCAGCGCGCAGGAGGGCACGAGCGAGTTCGCCGGGCAGGACGGACCCACCCGCACCTGGGGGTTCAACGGCGATTTCCTCGGACCGACGCTGCGGGCCGATCGCGGTGAGGAGATCGCCGTCGACGTCGAGAACGCGCTGCCGGAGGCCACGAGCGTGCACTGGCACGGAATGCATCTGCCGGCGGACATGGACGGCGGACCGCACCAGATGATCGACCCCGGGCAGACGTGGACACCGCACTGGCAGATCGATCAGGCCGCCTCGACGCTGTGGTACCACCCGCACCCGCACGGACAGACCGAGGACCATGTGTACAGGGGGCTGGCCGGAATGTTCATCGTCGATGACGATGCGAGCAGGAAGGCCGAACTGCCGCATGAGTACGGCGTCGACGACCTGCCGCTCATCGTCCAGGACAAGTCCTTCGACGGAGACGGTGAGCTCGAGCTCACCCACGACGGGGCCGAACCCGGGATGCTCGGTGACACCGTCATGGTCAACGGCACCATCGGAGGAGTGCAGAAAGTCACGACCGAGAAGGTCCGCCTGCGCCTGCTCAACGGGTCGACGGCTCGCACCTATGCCTTCGAGTTCCCCGACCGGCCGATGACGCTGACCGCCGGCGACGGAGGCCTCCTCGACGAACCCGCCCAGGTGGACCGGCTTCGGCTGGCGCCGGGGGAGCGCGCCGAGGTGGTCGTGGACTTCTCCCCGGGCGAGACCGTGCGGATGCGTTCGGCCGAGGTCGACCTCGGCGGGGTTGCGGTTCCGTCGACGATGGGAGGATCCGATTCCTTCGATGTCCTCGAATTCCGTGCCGCCGATGACTTGGCGGCCTCGCCCGAACCCGCGTGGTCGCCGTCGCGGCAGGCCGAAGAGGATGCGATGGACGAGGCCGATGCGGTCAGGACCAGGAAGTTCGAGCTCTCAGAGCGGGAGATCAACGGCGAGAGGATGGACATGAGCCGCATCGACGAGGTCGTCCACGTCGGCGACACCGAGGTGTGGGAGGTCCGCAGCTCACAGCCGATTCCCCACAGCTTCCATGTCCACGATGTCCAGTTCGAGGTGCTTGATGTTGACGGTCAGGCCCCGCCGGTGCCGATGAGCGGGCGCAAGGACACGATCTACCTCGAGCCGAACCGCGTCTACCGACTCCTCATGCGCTTCGAGGACTACACCGACCCGCACCTGCCGTATATGTACCACTGCCATATGCTCCTGCACGAGGACGAGGGGATGATGGGTCAGTTCGTCGTCATCGACCCCGGTCAGGAGGACGAGGTCGGGGTGGCGGCCGGGCACGAGCACTGAGGCCGAGTCAGGCGAGCCCTGCCGCGAATCCTGTGACGTAGGCATTGATGAGATCGCCGGCCATCGCCGTGCGCATCTGTCTGATCAGCAGCGGCCGCTGGATCGGATCGCCGAGGATGTCGAGCACCTTCTGACCGTCATGACGGGTGAAAGGTCGGGCGGCGAGCCGTGCGTAGTAGTAGCTTGCAGCCGCGAAGATATCGGCACCTGTTGCCTCGAGCGCTTCGTCGTCGTTCCACACCGCGTCGTCGAAGGGGGATTCGGACATCGCAGTGAGGATGGTGGCAAGATCCAGCGCGTCCTTGGGGTTGTCGGCGTGGCGCTCTCTCCAGGCGAGGATCTTCAGCGCGGTCAGCGCTGCCGGCGACGCGACCTGCACCTCGGTTCCGTGCGGAAACCGCACCGTCACCGACGTCGAATGGGCCTCGGAGATTCCCGTGGCGTCGAAGACGCTGCCGTCGGAGAAGTTCACCGACCGATCGGCCTCATTGCCTCCGAAGGCAATGACGTCGACCTCGACGCCGTGCACGATGAACTTATGCGGTGCTCTGCCTCTGCGGTCAAGCACCTGCGTGAGCGCGCGGAAATCCTCGTCGCCGCGGACCGCGACAGCGATATCGATGTCCTTCGTGGCGCGGGTGGGTTCGCTCCGCTGGCGGGAGTGGATGACGAGGTCTCGTGCGGCCGCGCCGATGACGAGGAATTCGACCTCCGCTGTCCGGCAGAGCGCCGTCAGATCTCGGAGGACGTCTTCAGGCACCGGAACATCCATGCGACCTGTGAGGTCGATCATCGGTCGTTTCCATGGAACTCGGCACTGATCTCGTCGGTTCGAGGATCGTCTTCGAGCAGCAGATCGGCGCGGATGAGGAGGCGAGGGACGGTCTGACTCTCTGTCGGCACCGGTGGGATCCGCCACAGCGCCGGTCGGAGTCGGATCATGCCGTTCTCGTCTCTGCGGAGTCGCCCGTGTCGAATCAGTTCCCTTCGTGTGCGATCGTCTCCGTCGACGTGGATGAGCACTGAAGCCGGCCGGATCGACGCTCCGAGCCGTGCGGCAGCGACTTCCGAGCTGAACAGCGCGCCCTCTGGAAGAGGGATATTGAGGAGACCTTCGGGAATGGTCCAGACGTCGCTGGTAAAGCGCTCTTCCGGCCAGGCGGCGGGCTGCTGTGCCGAATACGCCGAGATCCATTCACGTTCGAGGACGTCTGGTCGAGTGAGGTCATTGCGTCGTCCCTCCAGGAATGGCGGAGTGCGCTCTCGAAGGGCGCGGAAGACTCGATTGACCGTGCCGAGCGAGACCCCCGAACTCTCCGCGGTCGCACGCTGGGTGGGAATGGTGCCGTGGAGGTCATGGGCAGCCAAGAGCGCGAAGGTCACCGGCAGACCCGCGCGGGTGAATGGGGCAGTTGTCGCGGGGGTCGGGGCCGACCCTGGTTTGCTTTGGCCCGCGATCTCGACAATCAGGCCTTCTCCGCGGAGGGAGGCGTTGCCCGCAGAATCCAGGTATCCTCCCCAGCCGCGGTCCGCGAGCTGTTGAGCACGGACCTGTGACACACGATCGGTGATGAGGATCGTCTGCTCGTCGTGGGGGAGCAGTGCGATGTCGGCTGCGCTCGCCGAAGCGTGGGCAATGGCGGGGAACTCGTGTGTGCTGTGGCCGTCGTCGACGATCAGCGTGCCGGAGGCGGCTCGGCCGAGATCGCTCGTCAGGGCCGACCAGTCTGCGCGCAACCCCACCCCCGCGAGTGCGTCGAGGGCGCGGGTGATGAACGCCGGGATGCGACCAGTCCAGTGTTCAATGATCGACATACGTTCAGGATACTTGAACACTGCGGAAAGTTGAACACGGGGTTGGTGGCAGTCGGCTCAGTGCCTCACACCGCTGTGTAGCTGCCGTCGATGAGGTAGTAGGCGCCGGTGACGAACGAGGCGTCATCGGAAAGCAGGAACGTCACGACCTTCGCGACTTCGTCGGCGGTGCCCAGGCGGCCGAGCGGGTGCTTGGCCTTGAGCCCGTCCAGCCAGAACGACGAAATGGCGGAGAACATTCCTCTGTCTGCGGGCCTGCTCGATCACACCAACCATTGATCGGACGTCGCAACGGTGGTTAACTGGTTGCATTATGCAATCACCGGCGAGAGGCGCCGCAGCTCAAGGGGGAGTGATGGGAAAAGTGGCATGGGGCTTCACCGCCTCGATCGACGGGTTCATCGCCGGGCCGGGCCATGACATGTCATGGCTTTCGGCCTCCGAGCCGAATGCCGAGGGCACCACCGAGGGCATGGCTGCGAAGGTCGCCGTCATCATCTCCGGCCGCCGCGGCTACGACGCGGCCAGGGCGCAGGCCGATGAACGCGACGAGATGACCTCCGAAGCGTACGGCGGTGCGTGGTCGGGGACGGAATTCGTCCTCACTCATCGTCCCGAGGAGCTGGCGGGAGATGCCTCGGTGACCGCGATGAACTGCACCATCACCGAGGCGGTCGAGACGGCACAGCAGATCGCCGGGGACCGCGATATCCAGATCATCAGCGCCGATATCGCCCGGCAGGCGCTCGAAGTCGACCTCATCGACGAACTCCAGGTCTATGTGGCTCCGGTCTTCCTCGGCGACGGGACGCGGATCTTCGACGTGCCCGGCGGGCGCCGGGTCGACTGGGAGCTCGAGACGATCGATGCGGCGAACGCGCGCAGCTTCGGTCGCACCTACCGCCCGAAAAGGTCTAGCCCTCCCGCCGGCTGAGGTCCCACAGGATCCGCATCGCTTCGTCGTCGAAGTCCTCGCCGGTGTCGACGGTCGGGGCCCCGTCGTGGACCTCGGAGTGCAGCTGCTCCATCCGTCGGTCGAGCTGGTCGGAGGCGTCGGCCGCCTCGGTGAGTTCGTCGATCAGCCGGTTGGGGACGTCGCCGTTGAACTTGTAGTGGATCTTGTGCTCCAGGCTGGCCCAGAAGTCCATGGCGATCGTGCGGATCTGGACTTCGCAGATGACCGGCACCGGTCCGCCGTGGAGGAACACGGGCACCTCGAGGATCGCGTGCAGGCTGCGATAGCCGTTCGGCTTCGGGTGGGCGATGTAGTCCTTGATCTCGACGACCCGGATGTCGTCCTGCGCGGTGAGCAGTTCGAGCACATGATAGGTGTCGGCGATGAAGCTGCAGGTGATGCGGATGCCTGCGATGTCCGTGATCTCCTTGGCGATGACATCGATCTCCAGCGGCAGACCGCGGCGGTGGATCTTCGCCAGCAGACTGCGCGGAGACTTCACCCGCGAGGAGATGTGCTCGATCGGGTTGTAGCTGTGCGCGTGGACGGACTCCTCGCGCAGGATCGAGATCTTCGTGAGCATCTCATCGACGACGAAGCGATGCTGCATGATCAGTCGGGAGAAGTCCATGCGCAGGGTGCGCAGGCTGTCGAGCTGTTCCGACGTCATCGCCGATTCCCCGGTTCTCATGATCCTCCCGCTGTCTGGATTCCTTCCGCAGTCTATCGGCCGCCCGGGCGCCACGCGCTCGCGGCAGGTCAGCCGAGCGCCCCGCCGTCGACAGCCAGGTCCTGGGTGATCCTCGCCGAGGCGGTCCTCAGGGCCCGCATGATCGCGGGCACGCCCTTCCTGTGCTCGGAGTCGATGACGACGCCGAGACCGGCGATCGCCATCCCGCCTCCGTCGAAGACGGGGACCGTGATGCCGGTCGTGCCTTCGTCGATGTGGCCTGACAGCTCGGCGAAATGATGGGACCGGATCGTCGAGAACATCTTTCTCAGCTCGGCCGGATCCGTCGTCGTCTTCTCCGTGATCGCCGCCAGCGGCCCCCGCAGATAGGCCTCGCGCACATGCTTGGGCGCATAGGCCAGCAGCACGAGCCCGCACGATGACGCATGCGCAGGCAGCCGCCCGGCCGTCTTCGAGCGGTGGACGACCGCGTTCGGTGCCGACATCCGCTCGATGATGAGCACCTCGCGCTCGCGGAGGATCCCCAGCTGGGTGTTCTCGCCGACGAATTCATGGACGGCCATCATGTGCGGCCTGGCCACCGAGGCGAGATCGACGGCGTCCGAGGCTCGGTTCGACAGCTCCCACATTCCCACCCCGATCCGGAGCCGTCCGCTGGGATCGCGCTGCAGCAGATCATGGCGCATCATGTCGCCGACCAGCCGGTAGGCCGTGGACTTCGGCAGTTCGGCGCGAGCGGCGATCTCCTCGGTGCTCAGACTCTGGTGATCCGGGTCGAAGGCGGCGAGCACGCGGACGAGGCGATCGATCATCGAGTCGCCGGATCGGGAGTTCGCCATGATTCCGATCCTAGCGGTGACGAGACAATATTCTCAATGAACGGGAACATTGTGGCCGATGGTGGTTCGGGTCACTACTGTGGCGAGATGTGCACCACAGTCCGCTGTCGAGGGTGCCCCAGATCCATCACTTCAAGGAGCATCGCGTCGATGACGACAGTCACGGTTCGCCAGGCAGTCCACGAACTCATGGCCTTTCATGGGATGACCACGATGTTCGGCAATCCGGGCTCCAATGAGCTGCCGTTCCTCAAGGATCTGCCCGCTCGCTATATCCTCGGCCTCCACGAAGCCACCGTCGTGGCCATGGCCGACGGTCACTCGCTCATCACGAACCGCCCCACACTCGTCAACCTCCATGCCGCCTCCGGCTCCGGCAACGGTCTCGGGGCGCTGACGAACTCGGTGATCTCGAAGTCGAAGCTCGTCATCACCGCAGGCCAACAGGTCCGCGACATGATCGGCCCCGAAGTGATGCTCGCCAATGTGCAGGCACCGAAACTCGCCGAACCTCTCGTCCATCAGTCGCTCGAACCCTTAAGTGCGCAGGACGTGCCCCGTGCCTTCTCCCAATCCGTCTTCGCCGCCGAAGAAGGCCCCGTCTACCTCTCCGTGCCCTACGACGACTGGGATGCCGAGGTGCCTGCCGAACGGATCCGCCAACTCTCCCGCAGCATCACCTCCGCTCGCACCGTGGCCCCCGCAGCGATCACCGAACTCGCGGACAAGCTGCGCGGAGCCGAGGCACCGGCCCTCGTGCTCGGCCCCGACGTCGACGACGAGACCGTCTGGGACACGACGGTCGCCCTTGCCGAGACGCTCGAGCTGCC
Source organism: Brevibacterium sp. FAM 27836 (assembly GCF_051351055.1). Taxonomy (NCBI): domain Bacteria; kingdom Bacillati; phylum Actinomycetota; class Actinomycetes; order Micrococcales; family Brevibacteriaceae; genus Brevibacterium; species Brevibacterium sp. FAM 27836. Next base: position 1,014,027 of record NZ_CP195711.1, on the reverse strand, counting down.
CGTCTGGGCAGCCCCGTCACTTGCGCGTCTGCCGTTTCCCAACCAGCACCCGAACTTCCGCGGCGTCCTGCCCGCCGGAATCGCGCCGATCGGCGAGATCCTCGGCGCGCACGACTTGGCACTGGTCATCGGGGCACCGGTCTTCCGCTACCACCAGTGGCAGTCGGGCCAGTATCTGCCGGCGACCACCGAACTCATCCAGATCGGCGAGGATACCGCAGCCGCCGCTCGTGCACCCTTCGGCGATGCCCTCATCGCTGATCCCGTCGACACCATTCTCGCCCTCGCGAAAACCCTCGACATCGCTCCAGCGGGCACCGGACCGGCCGGCACCGCACCGGAACGGGTCATGCCCGATCCGGCCACCTCGGCGACCGATGGGGTCCTCCACCCCGAGGAGGTGTTCGCGGGCCTGCGCGAAACGATGCCGGATGACACCCGCTACGTCGTCGAATCGACCTCGACGAACGCGGCCTTCTGGACCCAGATGGACCTCACGGGCCCCGGATCCTACTTCTTCCCCGCCTCCGGCGGACTCGGGTGGGGGCTGCCGGCCTCGATGGGCATCACCCTGGCCGATGCCGACCGACCCGTCGTCGCGATCATCGGCGACGGCTCCGCCCATTACTCGATCTCCGCCCTGCGCACCGCCGTCGACGAGAGCATCGGCGTCATCATCGTCCTGCTGCGCAACGGCACCTACGGGGCACTCGACTGGTTCGCCGACATGCTCGGCGTCGACAAGGCGCCCGGTCTCGACCTCGGCGACGTCGACTTCGTGTCCATCGCCACCGGGTACCAGATGCACGCCGCCCACGCCGGAACCTCCGCCGAACTCGCTGACCTGCTCCACGATGCGCAGGACCGGGCGGCCCGCGGACAGGCGAGCCTCATCGAAGTGAACACCGAAAAGACCCGCCCCGAGAAGAAGTAGAGGACACATCATGGCTGATTTCCTGGGAACCGACTGGCACGAGAAGATCTTCACCGGCACTTGGACCGCCGGGTCCGGCGACTCCTACGACGTCATCGAACCGGCGACGGGAGAGACCCTGGGCCGCCTCGGGGCCGCCAGCGCCGACGACGTCAACGCCGCCGCCACCCGCGCCGCGGCCGCGCAGAGGCAATGGGCGCGCACAACACCGGCCGACCGCGCGGCCGTGCTCCGCCGGGCCGGTGCCCTGTGGGCCGAACACGCAGACGAACTCTCTTCCTGGATCGTCCGCGAAGCCGGCTCCATCCCGGCCAAGGCCGCCCTCGAAATCGCCTCCGCCGAAGCGATCTGCTTCGAGTCCGCGGCCCTGCCCAGCCACCCCAAGGGCCAGGTCCTGACCTCGAACGAACCCCGCTGGTCGTTTGCCCGCCGGGTGCCGGCCGGAGTCGTCTCCGTCATCGCCCCGTTCAACTTCCCGCTCATCCTCGGCATGCGCTCGGTCGCGCCGGCACTGGCCCTCGGCAACGCGGTGCTGCTCAAACCCGACCCCCGCACCGCGGTGTGCGCAGGCGTATCGATCGCGAAGGTCTTCGCCGAGGCGGGACTGCCCGAAGGACTGCTCCAGGTCCTGCCCGGCGGACTCGACGCCGGCGAAGCCGTCGTCGCCGCCCCCGAGGTCTCGGTCATCTCCTTCACCGGGTCGACCGGGGCCGGACGCAAGGTCGGCGAAGCCGCCGGTCGCCTCCTCAAGCGCTGCCACCTCGAACTCGGAGGCAACAACGCGCTCGTCGTCCTGCCCGGCGCCGATGTCGGTCCGGCCACCTCGGCGGGGGCCTTCGGATCATGGATGCACCAGGGCCAGATCTGCATGACCACCGGCCGCCACCTCGTCCACGAATCGATCTTCGACGAATACGTCGAGGGCCTGGCCGAACGGGCCCGGAATCTGCCGGTCGGCAATCCCGCCACCGAAGACGTCGCGATCGGACCGATCATCGACGAGAAGCAGCGCACCCACGTCCGCGACATCATCGACAAGGCCACCGCCGACGGTGCCCGTCTCGTCGCCGGGGGAGTCGGCGAGGGCGCCTTCGTCCCACCCACGGTGCTCACTGACCTCAGCCCGTCGAACCCGGCGTGGACGACCGAGATCTTCGGCCCCGTAGCCCCCGTGGCCCGGTTCTCCACCCTCGAAGAAGCCGCGGAGATGGTCAACGCCAGCGAATACGGCCTGTCCTTGGGCATCCTCGGTGATGTGGGGTCGGCCATGGAGCTGGCCGACCTCGTCGATACCGGAAAGGTCCACATCAACGAACAGACCGTCTCCGATGAGGCCAACGTCCCCTTCGGCGGGATGAAGGACTCCGGCAACGGTTCGCGCTTCGGCGGTGCCGACGCCAATATCGAGGCCTTCACCGAAACCCAATGGGTGACGATGCGTTCGACCATCGCGCCCTACCCGTTCTGATTCGCCACACCACCTGATTCGGAGACTCCGATGTCCTCATCCGCCCCGTCCGCAACCATGCCTGCCGTCACCCCGGCTGGTCGGTGGCCCGCCGTCCTCTGCTGGCTCGCCGTCGCCCTCGAAGGCTTCGACCTCGTCGTGCTCGGCGCAGTCATCCCCGAGCTCCTCGCCACCCAGGCGCTCGGCTTCACCCCCGAGGCGGCCACCGTCGTGGCTACGCTCAGCCTCGTCGGCGTCGGACTCGGTGCCGTCTCCGTCGGTCCCGTCGTCGACCGGATCGGCCGACGCTGGGCGATCATCGCCTGCGTCATCGGTTTCAGTGTCTTCACCCTCTTCGTCGCCTTCGCCCCGAACGTCGCCCTGTTCACGACGTTCCGGTTCATCGCCGGTCTCTTCCTCGGCGCCGTGATGCCCAGCGCCCTGGCCTACATCAGCGAATACAACAGGTCCGGAAAGACGGGCAAGGCCACGACCCTGACGATGACCGGCTACCATGCCGGCGCCGTTGCGATCTCCCTGCTCGCCGTCGCCTACTCCCACAACTGGCATCTCCTCTTCATCGCCGGCGGTGTCGCGGGCCTGCTCATGGTTCCGCTTCTGTGGTGGAAGCTGCCGGAGTCCGAAGCATTCCTCATCGCGCAGGAGCTCAAACGGAACCCGGCGGCCGCCTCGGCGACGGTGGGAGCGGACGTCGACCCTGCCGGCGGGGTCGATGCGAAGGCGAAGACGGGCATGGCCGGACTCTTCGAGGGCAAACTCGCACTCGTGACCATCGGTGTGTGGGCGGCGAGCTTCATGGGCCTCCTGCTCGTCTACGGCCTCAACACCTGGCTGCCGAAGATCATGGCCGACGCCGGCTACGAGGTCTCGGACTCCCTCGTCATGCTCTTCGTCATGAATATCGGAGCCGTCGTCGGGCTCGTCCTGGCCGGATGGCTGGCCGATAAGCACGGGACGAAGAAGATCGTCCTCATGTGGTTCATCCTCGCCGCGATCTTCCTCGCCGCGCTGTCCGTGCCGATGACCAGCCAGATTCTGCTCAACGTCGCCGTCTTCGTCACCGGCGTCTTCGTCTTCTCCGCCCAGGTCCTCGTGTACGCTTTCGTCTCAGCGATCTACCCGGCCCAGGCCCGCGGCACCGCGCTCGGCATGGCCTCGGGAATCGGCCGCCTCGGTGCCATCGTCGGACCGTTCATCACCGGTGCCCTCGTCACCGCCGGCATCGCCTACCCCTGGGGCTTCTACCTCTTCGCCGTCGTCGCGGTGCTCGGGTTCGCGGCCATGGCCATCGTGCCGAAGTCGGTGAAGTGATGTCCGGGGTGTTGGCTACTCTGGGGGTATGACCCGCTGGATCGATGCCGCTTTCGTGCGCGGCGGCACAAGCAAAGGCCTGTTCTTCCGTGAGGACGCTCTGCCGCCGTTGGGCCCCGGGGGTGACACCTCGGAGCGGGACGCGATCTTCACTGCCGCCTTGGGATCACCGGACTCGTTCGGCCGGCAGCTCGATGGGATGGGCGGAGGCCTCTCCTCGCTGTCGAAGGTGATGGTCGTGTCCGCCTCGACCCGTGCCGGGGTCGACCTCGACTACATCTTCGGGCAGGTCGCAGTCACCGAGGCGGTCGTCGACTATTCCGGCAACTGCGGAAACCTCTCCTCCGGGGTCGTGCCCTTCGCCCTGTCGTCCGGGCTGGTCTCTGCCGACGACGGGTGGCATGTCTTTCGCCTATTCAACACGAACACCGAGAAGTTCGTCGATGTCGGCCTCGACGTCGTCGACGGGCAGGCTGCGGTCGAGGGCGATCTGATGCTGCCCGGTGTCAGCGGCACGGGCGCGACGATCGAACTCACCTACCCCGACCCTGCGGGCAGTCGGACCGGTGCACTGTTGCCGACCGGAGTCGCACGCGAAGAATTCGAGGTGGGCGGATGTCGGTTCGAGGCTACGCTTGTCGATGCGACCCTGCCGCTCGTGGTCGTGCCGTCCTCGTTGGTGATGCTGCGTGGCACCGAATCACCCGGAGCTATCGACGCAAACGCGCCGTCATTGCGCCTCATCGACGAGCTGCGGCGCAAAGCCGCCGTGCGCATGGGGCTGTGCGAGACTCCGGAGACGGCGCCGGAGGTCGTGCCGAAGGTCGCGATCGTCAGCAATCCGCAGGCGACGACACTCCTCGACGGCACCGGACTTGCGGCTGCCGACGTCGACATCCTGGTCCGCGTCATCTCGATGGGACAGGCGCACAAGGCCGTCCCGGGAACCGCGGCGATGTGCCTGGCCGCGGCCGCACTTCTGCCCGAACGTGATTCGTTCGTCCGCGGAATCATCGAACGCAACAATCCCGAATGGACCGGCCCAGAGGTGCGACTGGGCACACCATCGGGAGTAGTGACCGCCTCGGCGGTGTGGGACGACGACGCGCAGACGGTGACGGCGACCTCCCTGTTCCGCACCGCACGGGTGCTCATGGTCGGGAAGGTCGCCGTCAGCGACTGAGGGGTGGCCGGCCTCAGCTCAGGCGGCGCCGACGAACGAGGAAGACGACGCCCGCGCCGATTGCGATGAGCCCCGCCGCGATCGCCATCATCACCGTCAGGTCGGTACCCGTCCGGGGCAGATGGCCTCCCGCGTCGCTGCCCGAGTCGGCGTCGCTCGCGTTGGCGTCGCTCGAGGCTGACGCGGTGCCGTTGTTCCCGCTGTCGCTGCCGCTCGCGCTGTCGGAGCCAGCGTTAGCGCCGTCGGCGCTGCTTCCGGCGCCGTCCGAACCGGCAGAGTCCGAACCGTCGGCGTCCTCTGACCCGCCATCTGCACCGTCCGAGTCAGACCTCGCACCATCCGAGCCCCCGTCATCGGAGTCCTCGTCGAAGAGCCCGACGATCACGGGATCGTGGTCGGAGGCTCGGAACTGATCCGGTGCGAAGAGGTCAGCCGCGTTGTAGTTGAAGCGGCTGTATTCGAGGGCCAGCGCCTCCACCGAGTTGATGTTCCAGATATCGGCCCCGGTGATCGCGTCGAATCCGCTGGAAGGAAGGGCCGCCTCGGTGCTGGTGTTCTGTGTGTTCGCCGCGTTTTCTGCGCCTCCAGCGGAATCGAGGGCGAGCACGTGGTCGAGACTGCCGGTGCGCGAACCGTAGACGTAGGTCGACTTATCCGTCTTCTCCGAGGCGACGTCCTTGAAGCCGGCCTCGTAGAAGACCTGCATCGGATCCTCCTGTGTGTACGAATTGAAGTCGCCGAGGAGGTAGACATAGTCGCTGCCGGCAGCCTTCTGCCGGTCTCCGGCGAAGTCGACGAGCGACTTCGCCTGCTTGACGCGATCGGCGTTCGAGGCACCCTGGCCGTCGCCGGAGTCCTCATTGCCCGGACCTTCGCCCGAGCCTTTGGACTTGAAGTGATTCGAGATTGTCACGAACGTCTTGTCCTTCTCGACCTCACCGGAGTCGTCCTTCGGGGCGAACGCCTGAGACAGGGGTTCGCGTGCGTTCGAGAACGCATCCTCATCGTCAAGGATCGTGGAGTCCTTCTGCGGGGCCACCTCGGCGGGCTGATAGATCAGCGCTGTGCGGATGACGTCCTCATCGGCCGGGACCTCTTCGGGTGAGGGCACGAAGTCCCACTTCTCGGTTCCGGCCGCCTCGTTGAGGCGTTCGACGAGCGTCTCGAGCGCGACATCGCGGTCGTCGCCGAACTTCGCGGAGTTCTCGATCTCCATGAGGGAGACGACGGAAGCGTCGAGCTTGTTGATCGCCGTGACGATCTTCGACTCCTGCCGCTTGAGGCTCTCGGCATTCGCAGCCCCTCGAGCCTCGCAGCCGCCGCGGACGGTGATGTGGTTGCCCTCGCGGTCGTCGTAGTAGGTGCAGCCGGAGAGCTGGTCACCGGTCGTGGTGAAGTAGTTGAGGACGTTGAAGCTGGCGAGACTGATCTGACCGCCGACGGCCTCCGGAACCTCGGTGCGGGTGTCGGAGAAGCTCGCCGGCTGGACCGCGTCAGCGTTGGCCCCGGTCAGGCGGGTTGTGGGCTGGAAGCGCCACTTCTCGTGATCGAATCCGAGCACCACCGGCGAGGTGATCGTTGCCGTGGCGCCGACCCGGACGGGAGCGTCGTTCGAGACATAGGGCAGAGGCACATCCTTATCGTTCTCCAGGAAGTTCACGGTCGCTCCGTCGTCGAGGATGACCTCGCGTTCGAGGTTGTCCGCCTCGATCGCCTCGGCCTCTTCGGAGCCCGGGCGGGCCACATCCGTGGCCTGAGGGAGGGTTTCCTCACCGGTGGCCAACACGACTTCACCATAGGTGTTCGTGTTGTAGTTGTCGGAGACGGTGAGCTCACCGCTGGGCTGGAGGAGCATACCTTCGAGGGCCTCGCGTTCGGCCTCATCCGTGGGGAACGCATCCTCGACCGGTTTGACCGCCTCGGCGGGTTCTTCCAGAGTCGTCAATCCGTTCGCACCGACGGAGATCTGCGTCTGACCGTAGTGCTCGGATACGATGCCGGTCAGTTCGAGGTGATCGCCGATGCTGATGCTGCCGACGGTGTCGGGGGAGTAGACGAAGATGCCGTCGGAGGCACCCGGAGTCTCGTCGTCGGCCCCGCCGGTGCCGGGTGTCTGCACGTAGTAGCCGTTGAGACCGCCGTCGGGGTAGGAAGCGGTGACGACGCCGCGGGTCTTCACGGTCTCACCCTGAAGGGGGCTCTCGCTGCCCGTGCCCTGGATGTCAGCGATCGGAGTGACGTCTTCGGGGTCAGGGCCCGGATCTTCGCCGCCATCATCACCGGGCAGGGCGTTGGGGGCGGGGGCCGCGGATGTCCATGTGCCGTCGACGAGCTGGATCGACTGCCCGCCGGCGGCCGTGGCACCCGTGGGTTCGGCTTCCTCACCGACCACGGGTGCGGGCGTGTACTTGCCGTTTGCTCCGGTCACGCCCTTGCCGCCGACGACGCCGCCGATCTGTGCGAAGGACACGAGTGCGCCCTCGTCGTCGATGGCGTAGGCGGACGAGCCGTAGCTGCCGTCGGCGGCGGGACCGGAGTTCACGGAGTTGGTGATCGGCACCTCGACGGCCAGTGCGCCGGAATCACCGACGGTGCTGTCCTCGGGCAGCGTCGTCGTGTTCTCCTCGGCCTGGACGCTGCCGCCGCGAGTGACGGACCCGATGGTCCACCCCGAAACGTCCGTGCCCGGTTCCGCGGCGATCTCGATGAAATCGATGTCGAGGGTGTAGCCGATCTCGCTGATGTGGACAGCATCGGCAGCAAGCGCCGGGCCGCCGGGAAAAACAAGTCCGAGGCCTGCGACGAGGCAGAGAGCAGCAGCGGATGAAGCCGTCTTGGAGACGTTCATAGGGGCCTTTCGTGGGAACGGAGCACCGCGCACGGAATCAGCGCAATCTCCTGCACGTTATCCGGCGACAGGTCGACAACGGTGTCGACCATGTGAATACGATGTGAACTGACTGTACTACGGACTTCTGCCGCTGTGGCGTCTATGCGAGCGATCTGGGCTCGCCGTGTGGGCATCGCAGTACGGTGGAGTACCGTCGTCTCGGAATGCCGCCGAGGTGGCAGAGACTCAGACGAGGCCGAAACCGAAAGAGGTCAGTCATGGCAGTTCCCCGTCCCGTCGCCGATGTCATTGCCCGTCTGGCGCAGAAGGGCCCAGGCGGTTCCCGCCGACCGTCGGAGGTCTCGTTCGCGGAGATCCCGGCGAGCACCGAGGACATCAGGATTCCCACGCGTCACGGCAGTCTGCCCGCGACGGTCTACTCCCCTCCGCAGGGGATGGAGGGCAGGGGCGTCTATGTGAATCTGCACGGCGGCGGCTTCATCCTGCGCCACCCCGAACAGGACGACCCGCTGTGTCGGTACCTCGCAGCTGAAGCGGAGGTGACCGTGATCAACGTCGATTACATTCCTGCGCCGCAGTGTCGCTTCCCCGGCCCTGTCGAACAGGCCTATGATGTGGCGCTGTGGGCAGCGGAGAAGAAGCGCCCCTGGGACGGCACACGATGCGCCATCGGTGGTCAGTCCGCCGGCGGCGCCTTGGCCGCGGGCGCGGCGCGGCTCGCGCTCGAACACGGCGGTCCTGAACTCGCTCTGCAGATGCTCATGTACCCGCCTCTCGACCTGAGCATCCCCGCCGCCCAGAAGCTGCGCGAGGGCAAGGAGACGTTCCTGGCGCGCATGGGCCCGATCTTCGACGTCGTCTACTGTCCGGATGCGACCGACCGTCGCAGTCGTCTGGCGTCACCGGCCGGCGACCACGACACTGCGCCACTGGACGGCATCGCCCCCGCCCTCATCATCACCTGCGGCAGAGACATCCTTCGTGATGAGGGCATCCGCTACGCCGAGCGTCTCGAACGGGCCGGGTCGCTGCGCGGGCACGTCGACCTGCCCGAGGTCGGTCATGGCTTCAACCTCATCGGCGCCACACGACAGACGGTGCTGCCCGTCTACGAAGGGATCGCCGAGGAGGTCGGGCAGCAGCTGAATACCGGTCCCTGAGTGCGATCGACCGCGTGACACCCCGCCGATCGCGACAAGACGATCAGCTGCGGAAGGCGAACCTCGTCTCAACGAGCTGATGATCGGACGGGAAGCGGTTCTGCCGCTGGTGCGGGATGAGTTCACAGCGGCCGCCCACATCGACGAACCCGTCTTCGGTCAGGCCCTCGGCACTGCAGCCGCGCATCACGCTGTCGACGATGTCGAGGCCGCGGGAGAAGATGAAATCGATGCGATCACGAGGTTCGGCGCCGTCGGTGCGACCCGGTTCGGGCTTCTCCTCATGACCGGCATGGGTGAGTGGTTCGATCGGAGACCAGGTATCGGCCGGCGCGGCGACGGGGTCGGGGTGGATCGCGCGGAAGGTGTCGGTGAATCCGGCGGCCAGCAGCGCATCGGGAGAGCGCCAGGCGATATCGGGTCGATCGGTGCGCGCCGCCCAATCCCCGGTGGACGGGGTGTTGAAATCACCGCAGATGACCACCGGCAGGTCGTCCTCGTCGACCTCAGCGCTGATGCGGGCAGTCTCGGAGAGGATCTCTTCGATCTGCTGCAGACGAGGAGCCTCTTCGGCATCGGCGACCTCTTGGCCCTCACCCTGCAGGGCTCGGTAGACCGCATAGGGGTACGGCGCGAGGTGGACGGACCACACGAGGATCCGCGGCGAGTCCGGCAGCGGTCGCACGAGTGCGGCCTGAGCGTAGGGCAGCGTGCTGGTGTCCACCGGCGTCAGCTGCCCGGTGCTGAGCACGGCTGTATCCCATCCGCGCTGCGCATGATCCGCCAGGAGCTTCGGGGCCAGGTTCTCCGCAGCGCTGCCCCAGCACTCCTGCAGCGCCAGGACGTCTGCCGGGAACTGCGCTGCGATCGCGTACTGCTTCTCCTGGCCGAAGTCGACTTCTCGACCGCCGTACCAGACGTTCCATGTCTGCAGGGTGAAAGTGGTCTCAGCGGGCATGGGATCTTCTCCAATGATCGGCATCGGGTGGGTGGTCAGTAGTCGGAGTCGAGGAGGAGCGTGCGGGTTCGGGAGTCGAAGCGCAGCTGGGCGAAGTGCCGCAGCCGCACCTCGCCGGCCAGTTCGATGCTGGGATCGCTGTTGACTCCGATCACCGTGCATCCGGCCGTGTGAGCTGCCTGTGACCCCACCGGTGAGTCCTCGAAGGCGACCACCGCCGAGGCGGCCAACCCGAGTCGCTGTGCGGCCAGCAGGTAGGGGTCCGGAGCGGGCTTGCCCTGATCGACATCGTCGATCGTGATGATCGCGTCGAAGAGGTCGAGCATGCCTGCTCGCTCGAGAAGGCCGCGCACGTCGCCGCCGCGACCGTTGCTGGCCACGGCGATCGGGATGCTGCCTGACAGTGATGCCACGAGTTCGGGAGCACCGGGCACGGGTGCTGCGACGTGTTCCAGAGCGGCGCTGTAAGCGCGGTCGACCTCCTCGGCTGTCGGCGGTCGGACATCGCTGGGGGAACCGAGGCTCTTATGCACCTGCTGCAGTCGCGCCACGGCTTCGGCTGCTGTGAGTCCGCGAAGATCCTCGGCTGCGATGTCGTCTGCGGCCAGCGACTCCAGGTAGTCTCCCATGAGTTCGATCCAGGGCGCTTCGGAGTCGACGAGGATACCGTCGCAGTCGAAGACGGCACCGGAGAAGCCGGTGATGGAGCCGCTCATGCGCGGAGTCCTGCGGCGTCGTTGCGGCCCAGGCGCAGTGCGGGCTCGGCGGTGACTGAGGCATCGATGCGCAGTCCCGGTCGCATAGCGTCGGCGTCAGCGGAGGCCAGCGATGCCGACCACTGTGCGCTGTGGTCGCCGGGCAGACCGAGGTGGACCATCGTGCGCTCGCCGGTGTAGGTGCTGTGCTTGACCTCGAGGAAGCCATCAGCGGCCGCGGTGATCGAGAGATTCTCGGGCCGGACGAAGATGGTGTCATCGGGTGCGGGTTCGACGGGCAGACGGTCCCGGATCGTCCAATCGCGGCCGACGGCGAACTCATTGATCGATCCGACGAAGCGGGCGACGAACGCGGTGGCGGGGGAGGAGTACACCTCGTGAGGGGCGGAGTACTGCTCGATCCTGCCGCCGTTCATCACGGCCACACGGTCGGCGATCGCCAGCGCCTCTCCCTGATCGTGGGTGATGAAGACCGTCGTGGTGCCCAGCGCCTGCTGCACCCGACGGATCTCATCACGCAGTGAGGAACGGACCGAGGCGTCGAGTGCCGACAGCGGCTCGTCGAGCAGAAGGACCTTCGGCTGGGTGGCCAATGCGCGGGCCAGAGCCACGCGCTGCTGCTGGCCTCCCGAGAGCTGATGCGGGAAGCGGCCGCCCATGCCGGTCAGCCCGCAGATCTCGAGGAGTTCCTCGGTGCGTCGGCGCCGTGCTCCGACATCGACCTTGCGGATCCGCAGACCGTATTCGATGTTGTCGCTGACACTGAGGTTGGGGAACAGGCTGTAGCTCTGGAACACCATGCCCATGTCCCGGCTGTTCGGCGGCAGTTTCAGTACGGATTCGCCGCCGACGAGCACGTCTCCTCCGTTGACCGGTTCGAAACCGGCGAGGATGCGCAGAGTCGTCGTCTTGCCGCAGCCCGAAGGGCCGAGGAAGCTGACCATGCTGCCGGCCTCGATGTCGATGTTGAAGTCCTTGAGCACCTCGGTGCTGCCATAGGACTTGTCCACGTGCTCGAAGCGCACGGACTCGGGCTCGTTCGACTGCTCGGGGCCCGCGGGCGATGGTCGAGTGCGTTCAGAGATGGTCATGAGGTCACAGCGTCCTTTCTTGAGGCGGCGGCCGAAGCGGGGGCCGGGTCGTCGGCCTCTGTCTCATCGTCTTCGCTCACAGCGTTCGGTCGGTGACCGAACCGCGATGCGCTCACGGTTGCAGCTGCCAAGAGCAGCCACGTGGTGAGGTTGAGCAGCACGGACAGCGTGATCGAACCGCGGAAGTTCGTGCTCGAGAGCGTGTTGAGGAAGACCGGCAGGGTGTTGATCGACAGGGTCGCGGCCACCGTGTACTCCGCAATGGACAGGGCGAAGGTGAAGAAGAGGGAGAACATCACCGGTCCGCGGATGTTGGGGATGACGACCCGGCGGAGCGTGGTTCCCAGTCCGGCACCGAGGATCGACGAGGACTCGAAGAGGGTGCGCAGCGGCAGGGTGGACAGTCCGGCATCGATCGACCGGAAGGTGAAGGGAAGACACAGGATGACGTAGGTGCCGACGAGCACGAGCGGCAGGTCCTGGGACTGCAGCATGGTGTTCAGCTGCATGCCGAAGCTGCCGCGTCCCTGGGATGCGAGGCTGCGCAGAACCGCCGAGAGCCCGGCGACGATCGCGATCGCCGGGACGACCAGCGGAAGGGTGCACAGGATGCTGAGCACCGATCGCAGTCGGGGCGCCCAGAGGTGGACGGCGACGACCGCGGGAACCAGCGTGACGACGAGGATGACGGCGGCGAGCACCGACACGATGAGGCTGCGCATGAGCGGGGCCACGATCTTTCCTGAGTCAGCCAGACCGGTGAGCCCGGATGTGGTGAAGCTGCCGTCGGCACGGAAGAACGAGTAGGTCAGCGAGCTCAACAGCGGTGTGAGGATGAAGATCGCCAGGGCCGCCAGTGGCAGCCAGGCCAAGAATCTCCTCATCCGCGGAGAGCTGTTCAGGTGTTGAGCCACTTGGCGCTCCTCTTCGTCAGTGCGTTGAAGGCGATCAGGACGATGACGGCGATCGCTCCCGTCGTCACACCCAGCGCCATGGCCACCCCTTCTCCGCCGGTGGCAGCAGAGCCTGCGAGCTGGCCGGCGATCTCGAGGGGGATGAGGGGGAAGCCGCCCGTGCCGATGAGCACCGCCGCCGAGGCGTGAGTGCCGAAGGCGGAGCCGAACATCAGCAGCCAGGCGCCCAGCAGGGCAGGGGTGATGACCGGCAGTCCGACTCGGCGCCAGAAGGTCAGGTCGGTGCCGCCCAAGGAGGTGTTGGCCTCACGCCACTGCTGTCTGAGCGCGACGAAGCTGGGCAGCGTGAGCAGGATCATCGTGGGGATGAGGAAGTACTGGTACATGAGGATCAGGCCCTTGACACTGTAGAGCGTGAACGTCGAATCGACCGCAGTGATCAGCGCGGTGAAGTATCCGGTGTTGCCGACCGCAACGATGAAGGAGAACGCCAGAGGGACGCCTCCGTCGTTGGCCAGCACGCTGGAGATGACCGCGGTGATGGAGTCGACGATCTTCGACTTCACGGTCGAGATCGCCCAGGCGCAGATGCCGCCGAAGACCGCGGCTACCGTGGCGGCGGTGAACGACAGCAGCAGGCTGTTGCCCAGGGCCATCGAGCGCGAACCCGAACCCAGCGCGGTGTAGTTGTCGAGGCCGAAGGTCTTCGTCCCCGGTTCGCTGCCCGGGACGAGGAACGATGTCGCCGCCATTCCGCCGATCGGGATCACGAAGAACAGCACGATGATGATCGTGATCGGTGCCAGAGCCGTCAGGGCCGGTGAGGGGGTGCGCCTGCGCCGTGGGCCGGCCGGAGAGGAATCTTCTCCGGCCGGCCCACCGGTGTGCGGCAGCGACTGTGGGACTGAGGTCATCCGATCGCTTTCGCCCAGTTGTCGGCGAGGACCTTCTGCTGCGAATCCCGCTGTTCCTGAGTCGGCTGCGGTGCTGTCTGGTCCACCGCATCATCGAGCAGCTTCGACAGCGCATCGTCGTCGACCGTGTCGGACTCGACCATGGCGTCGAGTCGTCCGGGCATGACATACCCCTCGAGCAGCAGGTTCTGCCCCTCGTCACTGAAGACGAATTCCTGCCACAGGCGAGCAACTGCCGGGTGCGGTGCATCCTCGTTGATCGATGCTGCGTAGTAGGAGGCGACAGTGCCGTCCGACGGGATGGAGATCGACATGTCCACCCCGCCGTCAGCGAGGTCGTCCGCCCACTGCAGGAGCAGGTAGTCCCAGTTGACGGCGATCGGCGTCTCACCAGTCTCGAACGTTCCGGCCTCGGCCTCGGTCGGCACGAGGTTGCCCTTGTCCGAGAGCTCCGCGAAGTAGTCGATGCCCGGCTGGATGTCATCGAGTGAGCCGTCGTTGGCCAGGGACGCGGCGACGACGGCCATGAAGCCGGCCTCGCCCGTGGTCGGGTTTCCGCGCATAGCGACCTTGCCCTTGTACTCCGGGTCGAGCAGCTCCTCGAAACTCGTGGGGCACTTCTTCACCGCTTCGGCGTCGCAGCCGATGGCCATGGTCCCGCCGAGGTGGTTGAACCAGGTGCCGTCCGGTGACTTCATGTTTTCGGGGATGTCATCGGCGGTTTCAGGGTAGTACTCGGCGAGCAGACCCTCTTCGGCGGCATCGACGGCAAAGGATTCGCCGGTGTCGAGATAGTCGAGAGAGGTCTCCTGCCCCTGCCTGTTCTTCACCGCGTTGATGAGGTCCTGGCTCGCGCCGGTCGAGGTGTCGTTGTCGATCTCGATGTCGTACTTCTCCGCGAACGCGTCGAGCAGCCCGCCGTAGTTGGCCCAATCGGGGTAGAGGCCCATGACGTTGAGCGATCCCTCCGCCTGAGCCGCTTCGACGAGAGCATCCATGCCCCCGCCGTCTTCGACCGACGTCGCCGATCGCCAATTGGCGGATTCCTCAGATTCCCCGCTGCCACCGCAGCCGGACAGGGCCGCCAGAGCGCCCACTGCGAGGACAGCTGTGAGCTTTCGTGTGTGTTTGAGCATCGTCGTACTCGCCTTTCGGACTTGCGCGTAAGCGCATGTGTTCTTATTCGAAGTGCTTCGATCCCCATCCACGATAGGGAACAGATGAAGGATAGGCAATTTAGCTCACTAGTGAGGATGTGGAATTAAGAATAACCTCACCAGCGAAGTGTGAATGGAGAGTGACACTGTCGCCCCTCTCGGGTGAACACTGGACGCCCGTCGACGTTGCCGCATCCGGATGGTCAGCATGCGGTGAGTGCGCTGTCATCGACATCTCGGTGCTTGCGGTAGCGTAGATGCACAGCACCGTATGCGGTGCTGAGCGTGCTGGCGGGACTGGAGGAATATCATGAGAGGACTGAAGGCGTGACCGAAGCGCAGCGGGAGTCAACCGGGGCGAGTGGCGCAAGGTACGAGCAGATCGCGGAGCAGATGCGGGAGTCGATTCGCACCGGGGCACGTCAGGTGGGGCAGAGCCTCGAATCCGAAGCGGCTCTGGCCGCCGAGTACCGAGTCGCTCCGGGCACGGTGCGCGAAGCCCTGCGTCTGCTGGTCAGCGAGGGCACGCTGGGAGGCCGCCGGGGCGCGCGGAAGACGGTGCTGCGACGTCCCCGTCCGGCGGCCGTGGCCGAGGAGTTCCGCAGCTTCGCGCAGTGGGCGAGTGCACACGGACGGACTCCCGGCGGTCATGTCATCGAACAGAACTGGCGCATCGCGGGGGAGGAGACGGCCGCGGCACTCAAAGTCGACCCCCGTGCACGTGTGCTGCGGGTTCTGCGTGTGCGTCTGCTCGACGGGGAGAAGGTCATGGTTGAGAGGACGAGCTACCCCGAGCAGCTCGGCGAGATGGTCGAGAAGATTCCCGGTGATGCGGCATCGGTCAGCCGCAGCCTCGCCCAGCAGCACGGAATCGTGTTCGCCGGTGCCGATCATGTCTTCTCAGCCACCGTCTGCGGCCAACAGGACGCTGCCCTCCTGGGTGTCGCCCGCGGGCGACCGCTGCTGCGTCACCTCCGCCGCAGTCGTGACAGCGCGGGCCGGCCGCTGGAGATCTCCGAAGATCGCTATCTGGCCAACATCCTGTCCGTGGCGATGTCGAACGGCCGCAATGTCAATCCGATCAGCTGGCTGACCGCCGACGAGCCGAACTGGTTCTGAGGTCCTCGCGGGCTGCGTGAAGCCACAGACGAAGGCGGCCCGGCTCCCCTTGCGAGGAGGCGGGCCGCCTTCAGTGAGAGGTTCGCGTTCAGCCCTTGAGTTCGGCCGCAAGTTCGTGGAAGTCGCGACTGGGGTTGCCGAAGCGGTGCAGAGTCATCGACACCGCCTGCTCCTGCACGTAGTAGCGCAGCTCCACCCGGGCAGAGGACGTCACCGGCTCATCGATGATCGCAACTTCGGGGCGAGGAGCGGCCGCGGCCAGCAGTTCGTCCTCAAGGGCGCCGAGCACGCGGATGCGGGCCCCGACCGTGTCGTCGTACCTGCCCGCGGCGACCATCTCGGCGAAGTCCGCGGCGGACTCGGTGCGTGCGGCGACCCCGGCGTTCGTCACGGCGATCTTCACCGCGGCGGGTACATCCTCGGCGACGGAGAGCTGAACCGTCGCCCCGACGGTCTTGGCCGCGTGAACCGAGCGTTCGAGGTCGAACAGCGTCGCCGTCGACGTCACTCGCAGAGTGACCGGACGAGGGCGGTAGCGGAAGATGTTGGCCTCGGAGGCCAGCCCGGTGTGGTCCTTGGCCGCCCCGAATTCGCGGGCCAGCCAGCGTTCGTCATCGGCCTTGGCCAGATCGAGGTCCTGCTCGGGGCCGACGGCGCCCGGCAAGCTCGCGGGATCGTCGGCGTAGTGGCCGAAGAGCATGAGGTAGTTCGGCCCGCCGGCTTTCGAACCCAGACCCACCGAGGACTGCTTCCAGCCGCCGAAGGACTGCCGGCGCACGATCGCTCCGGTGATGCCGCGGTTGACGTAGGCGTTGCCGACCTGAACACGATCGAGCCAGGTCCGCACCTCCTCCGGGTCGAGGGAGTGGATGCCGCCGGTGAGACCGAAGTCCACGGCGTTCTGGAACTCGATCGCCTCGTCGAGATCCTTCGCGTGCATGAGCCCGAGGACCGGACCGAAGACCTCGGTGAGGTGGAAGAACGACCCCGGTTTGACCCCGTCCTTGATACCCGGGCTCCACAGGCGTCCGGTGTCGTCGAGCTGCTTGGGCTCGAGCAGCCAGGACTCTCCGGGCTCGAGCGAGGTCAGGGCGCGACGGAGCTTGTCCGAAGGATCCTCGGTCAGCGGGCCCATGGTGGCCGCGAGGTTCGCCGGCCAATCGACGACCATCGAGGACGCGGCATCGATGAGCTGGCTGCGGTAGCGCTCGGAGTCGTAGGTCGACCCGACCATGATGCCCAACGAGGCGGCCGAACACTTCTGCCCGGCATGGCCGAAGGCCGAATGGACGAGATCGGCCATGGCCAGATCACGGTCGGCTGCGGGCGTGACGATGAGAGCGTTCTTGCCCGAGGTCTCGGCGTTGACGTGGAGTTCGAGGCGGAAGGACTTGAACAGGGCCGCGGTCTCCGAGGCCCCGGTGAGGATGACCCGGTCGACATCGGGATGGGACACGAGGTGCTGACCGAGGTCCCGTTCGATCGGGGCGCACAGCTGCAGAACGTCCTTCGGGACACCGGCCTGCCACAGGCAGTCGACGATGAGCGCCGAACAGTGCGGCGTCGGCTTCGAAGGCTTGTGGATCACGGCCGACCCGGCCGCCAGGGCCGCCACGGTGCCGCCGGTCGGGATTGCGACGGGGAAGTTCCACGGCGGGGTGATGACGACCATCTCATCGGGGGTGAACTTCGCCCCGTCGAGCGAGTCGAGTTCGAGGGAATTCAGGGCGTAGTAGCGGATGAAGTCGATGGCTTCGGAGACCTCGGGGTCCGACTGCGCGGGCATCTTGCCGACCTCGGCGGCCTCGACCGCGATGAACTCACCGCGACGGGCGGCGAAGATGTCCGCGGCCCGGTGGAGGATCTCGGCTCGTCCGGCAGCCCCGAGCTCACGCCAGCCCTTGGCCGCGGCGCGCCCGGATGCGATCATCTCATCGAGCTGCTCGGTCGATTCGACCGTCGGCGCGTGCGGACGATCGTCGAGGTACCCGGGAGCGGTCGCCTCGGCGATGATCTTCCGGACCCACGCCTGGTTCGCCGGCAGCGAGGGATCGGTGTCGGGTTCGTTGAAGAACTCGGTCGGGACGACGGTCTCGCCGAGGACTTCGGCCGAACGGTCCTGGTGGCGGTTGGGAAGGGGCGCGGCTTCACCTTCGGAGTCGAGGATCGACTCGAGGTCGGCGACAGCGGCGGTGAACCGATCGGCCTCGCGCTTGAACACGTCGTTGCCGTTGGCGAGGTCGAAGATGCCGGACATGAAGTTCTCGGAAGCCGAGTTCTCCTCGAGGCGGCGCACCAGGTAGGAGATCGCGACGTCGAACTCCTTCGGGTGCACGGCCGGGACGTAGAGGAGGAGGTCGCCGACGTCCTCGGTCACGGCGGCGGCCTGCTCGCTGGCCATGCCCTGGAGCATCTCGAACTCGACCCGGTCGGTGACCGAACGGTCGACGGAGAGATGATGGGCGAAGGCGATGTCGAAGAGGTTGTGTCCGGCCACGCCGATGCGCAGGCCCTTCATCCGCTCCGGAGTGAACAGCCAGTGCAGGACGCGCTTGTAGTTGGCATCGGTGGACTGCTTCGAGTCGCACGTCGTCACCGGCCATCCGGCGATCTCGGCGTGCACGGTCTCCAACGCGAGATTCGCGCCCTTGACGAGGCGGACCTTGATCCCGACGCCGCCGTTGTCCACACGTTCGGCGGAGAATTCGCTCAGCCGCTGCACCGCGCCGAGCGCATCGGGCTGGTAGGCCTGAATGACGATTCCGGCCTCGAGGTCCTTGAACTCCGGTTCGGAGAGCAGGCGCGTGAACACAGCGATCGTCAGTTCGAGATCCTGGTACTCCTCCATATCGAGGTTGACGAATTTCGCGCCCGTCGGGGCCTTCGCAGCCTGTTGGTAGAGGGGGCGGAGACGCTCGACGACATAGTCGACGGTCTCGTCGAAGGCCCACATCGAGATCTGCGAAGCCACCGAGGAGACCTTGACCGAGACGTAGTCGACATCCTCGCGGGCGAGGAGGCGGTGGGTCTCCTCGAGGTGGTGGTCGGCTTCGCCGTCGCCGAGCACGGCCTCGCCGAGGAGGTTGATGTTGAGCCGGTGGCCGTCGGCGGTGAGTTTCGCGACGGTTTTGCCGAACTGCTTGTCGCGGGCGTCGACGACCATGTGCCCGACCATCTGGCGCAAACGGGTGCGGGCGGCGGGGACGACGACCTGCGGGGCGATCTTCGCCAGCGCGGCGCCGGCCTTGATCTGCGCGCGGTCGAGGGCGGACATCGTCTCCGGGGCGAGCTTGCCGACCTCGGCGAGGGCATCGGCAGCCGCATGCACATCATCGGTGCGGACCACACGATCGACGAATCCGACCGTGAAGTCGAGACCGTTCTCATCGGAGAGGACCGCGGAGAGGCGTTCGGCCGCCGGGTTCTTCGCAGCGGTCTTCGAAGTTGCCACCCGCAGCCATCTGCGGACGGTGTCGATCGACCGGGCCGTGAGCTGTTCGAGATCGGTATCGGTGTGCAGCAACTGCGCTCCCTTGCTTGTCGTGGATGGTGCCTTCGCGCATCGGCGCTGACCGCGTGGCTTCGATCTCAGTATGCTCCGCGGGAATCCGGGGGTGAAGAGACCGGAGACCATCACTGACATCTTTGAGTCAGAAATATTAGAATGACGGGATGTATTCCCCGGAGTTCCGTCGTCAGGCGGTGGCAGCGCTGGAGACCTCCACCCTCGCCGAGGTGGCGCTGGCCACGGGCGCGTCCCCGACGTCGCTGCGGCGCTGGGCGAGCAGATCCGACCTGAGCGATCGCCCGCGCAGCGGGCGCCCGCCGATCCAAGACACCGCCGACCGCGTCGTCGAGGCTCTTGTCGCGACGGCCGGGGCCCGGATCTCCGGACGAGACTATTCGACTCGGGCGCTGGCGGAGGCGACCGGTCTGAGTCAGAGCATCGTCTCCCGCTCCGTCCGCTCTCTCACCGTGCCCGTGGCCACGGTGACAGGCGGCCACGAGATCATCCTCGCCGCCAGCGGGTTCCCTCTCGTCATCGTCGGTGTCCGGCGCGTCGATGCTGGTGACGAGGGTGAGAACGGGGGCGGAGGCCCGTCGGTGCCGCCACGACGGATCCAGCGTCGGATCGCGGGAATCGCGGCGGCGCTGCGCTCGGCCGGCGTGGGGCGGTGGCGGCAGCGCTTCGACAGCGAACACCGGCAGATGCCCACCGGTCAGCTGCTCGATCTGTTGTCAGGCGAGGGCCGTTTCCTCGTCTTCGACCCGCTGCGAGAAGTTCCCGACGACCTCGGTGCGGGGCCGGAATCACGGGTGAGCGCATGCGTTGACTTCGAGGAATTCCTCGACGCGCTCAAGGCCATGCTGGCCGGATGCCAGGACATCCCCGGGTCTCTGCTCGATCTGCTCTCCGCACGGGTCCGGCACGGACTCGAGGGGGTGCTGTGGCGGGAGTCTGTGCCCGTCGAGCCCGTGAGAAGTTCCATGAGTTCTGACTCAATGGAGATCTCTTCATGGCTGCCGAAGGAGACCCGGTCGATCACCGAACACCTGGCGATCGCCCTGCGCGAGGAGATCATCGACTCCGGTTACGAACCCGGGGACCGAATCAACCCGCGCCTGCTCTCTCGACGGATGCGTGTGCCCAGGGCCTCCGTTGACGCCGCCCTGCGCCGGATGGTCGATGACAAGCTGCTCGACGGTTCTCGCGGCGGGGCGCGGATCCCGCTCATCACCACCGTCGACGTGCTCGACCTCTATGCCGCCCGCATGGCCATCGGCGAGGTTGTGCTGAGATCGCTGTCCCTGCGCCCGCAGCGTTACCTCGTGCCCGTGCAGTTGGCCCTGCGGCAGGTCGAGGCCTCGGCACCGACTCGCAGCGGAATCGACGTCGAAGACGCCGACCTCCATTTCCAACAGGAGCTTGCCCGAGCCTCGGGACTGCGGGAATCGGCGCGGGCCTTCGAATCCCTGACCCTGCGGCTGCGCCTGTTCATCTCCGTCCTCCAGCTCGACTACTCACCGGCCAGCGACCGCATCGTCAGCGACGATCGGGCGATGTTCCGCGCGCTGAGCGGAGCGGATGCGAAGACCGCGATCGACGTCTGGCGCGGCAAGGTCGACAATGCGGTCCGTCATATGGCCGGTCTGCTCGGTCGGCGTCGCTTCGACCAGCAGCTGTGGACTCAGCTCACCCGCAGCCTCGGGTGAGGCCGGGCTGGGAGACGGTCGGCTCAGAGGCCGAGCAGCGCGATCGCGATGGTGAAGTACACGAGCAGACCGCTGGCATCGCAGAAGGTCGAGATGAACGGTGTCGACACGACCGCGGGATCGACCCTGCACGCCTTCGCCGCAATCGGAATCGAGCCTCCGACCACGGCCGCGATCGGGCAGTTGACCGTGAGCGTCAGCGCGATGACGGCACCGATCTCGAGGCCGTAGAGCGGGGAGGCGATCGCGAACGCCGGTACGGCCAGGAGCACACCGAGCAGCAGACCCGTCGTCAGTTCCTTGCCGGCGACTCGGATGAAGTCGCGCAGTCCGATCTCGTCCATCGCCAGTGCACGGGTCACCGTCGTCGCGGCCTGCGAACCCGTATTGCCGCCGATGCCGGTCAGCAGCGGGATGAACAGCGCGAGCGCAACCACCTCGGCCAGCGTCGATTCGAAGATCTCGAGCACGTGGACGGTGAGCACCGCCGAGATCGCGAGAACGAGCAGCCACACGATGCGGGTGCGGGCGATGGTGAGGACCGATGTGGGAAGGTACCGGCGATAGAGCGGCTGGGTGCCGCCGGACAGCGCGTAGTCCTCCTCGTCGGCCTCGGCGATGATGCGTGCGGCATCCTTGATCGGCAGGATTCCGACGAGGCGACCCTCACGGTCGCCGATGGGCAGGACGGTGACGTCCTCGCGCAAGGCAGTTCTGGCGGCGGTCTCCATATCGTCATCGGTGTGCGTGATCTCCTCGACGGGCACGGCCAGGCCCTCCACTCCGGTACCGGGTGCGTAGCGGAGGAGTTCGAGCGCGTCGAGGGTGCCGACGATCCGACGATCAGGGGTGAGGACGGGGATGAGGCGGACGTCCTCGAGGTCGACCTCGGTGTCGCGCAGTCGACCGGTCACCTCGGCGACGGTGTCGTTCGTCCACGCGATGACGGCCGTCGGCGACATCCGGCGGGCGATCGAATTCCGGCCATAGCCGGCGATCGCCATCACCGCGCCGAGGTCGGAGGCGGGGACGGCGTTGAGCAGCTTCGTCGTGACATTCGCGGGCAGCTCATCGACGAGTCGGCCCTGATCCTCGGGATCGAGGTCGCTGAAGATCGTGCTCAGCTCCTCCGTGTGGAGGGCATCGATGATATCCGAGCGCGTGCCGCGGTCGAGACCGTCGAAGACCTCGACGGATTCGTCTTTGGGCAGGAGGCGGAAGACGATCGCGGCTTCGGTGGCCGAGAGCTCGGCGATGAGCTCAGTGGTCGCATTGGGACCGAGATCGCGGATGGCGGAACCGAGGGCCGCGAGATCACGATCGTCGGTCAGCGTCCGGACAGTGGCGGCGTCGAGGACAGAGGTCATGACGTACTCCAAGCAGAGTCGGGTCGACGCGTGCGCGGTGGGGCAGGCGTCAGCGGAAGTGAGGGAGGGGGCACAATCGACTGTCGGAATCCATTGACAACCACCTCCCGGGAATCTGCTCGAAGAAACTTCTGCGCGCGCATCATCGGCGCGCGGTCCGAGTCTAACGGACGCCGGTGGGGCATCGAGAATCCGAGGCAGGGCGCTCCCAATCGGCTGGTATAGATTTGGGGAGGAGCGAAGCCGAGGAGGAGAATCGAACCGTGGAGACTTTGGTTGTGGGTGTGGCCGGCGGAACCGGCAGCGGAAAGACGACACTCACACAGGCGCTGTTGGACAGATGCGAGGGCCCGCCCTCGGTGCTGTTCCACGACAACTACTACAAGCGACGCGATGAGCTCAGCTATGCCGAACGTGAGAAGGTCAACTACGACGATCTCGACGCCTTCGACAACGATCTCTTCGTCGAACATCTCACCACGCTGCGCGCCTCACAGGCGGTGCAGAGTCCGGTCTACGACTTTTCGATCCACAATCGCAGCGATGCCACGACCCTTGTCGAACCGTCGCCGGTGATCATCGTCGAAGGCATCCTCATCTTCGCGGAGCCGCGC
The DNA here is from genome assembly GCF_051351055.1 of Brevibacterium sp. FAM 27836. NCBI lineage: Bacteria > Bacillati > Actinomycetota > Actinomycetes > Micrococcales > Brevibacteriaceae > Brevibacterium > Brevibacterium sp. FAM 27836. The sequence goes on along the minus strand of NZ_CP195711.1, from coordinate 991,056 downwards.
ATCTGCCGACTGCTCGACATCAAACTCTTCGTCGACACCGACGCCGATGTGCGTCTGCTGCGTCGGATCAAACGCGATGTCGTCGACCGGGGGAGGACCCTGCAGTCGGTCGAAGACCAGTACCTCGGCACGGTCAAACCGATGCACGAACTCTATGTCGAACCCTCGAAACGCAACGCCGATCTCATCATCCCCGAGGGCGGCCACAACATCGTGGCCATGGACATGATCCTCAATCGGATCCAGAGGGGTGTCGGCGGAGCCGGCTGAGTCGCGGCCCCACATCCTGTGTGAGCCGGCATAGTGCCTGACTGGGACGTTTCTGAGCTGGACGTGTCTGACCTGACATGTCTGACCTGGACGAACGGCGTTTGCCGGGTTTGTCTCCGATGTCGTGTCAGTGCCGACGGGTAGCGTCTTCATATGGACGTCGACTCCGCACGGGAACCAGCGATGGCTCCGGATCCGCTGACCGAGATCACTCGGTTCGGCGAGTTCCTGCGCGGTCTCGACCAGGGCGACACCGAAGCGGAGACGCTGGCGCGGATCACTGCGCTCGAAGAACTCAGATCCGCTGTCGTCGCCGCACAGTCCAAAGAGGCCGTGGCCTTCGAAGCGCTGCGTATCGGACGGGACCGACTCAACCGGGTGCCGGCGATCGACTGCGGAAAGCGCGCCGGCGACGAGGTCGGGCTGGCGAAGAAGGTCTCTCCCGGATCGGGCAGGAAGTTTCTCAGCACTGCCCGCACGATCGTCATCGGGATGCCCAACACCTTCAAGGCCCTGGCCAAGGGGGAGATCTCCGAGGACAAAGCGCGCATCATGGTCGACGAGACCGCGGTCCTCGCCGATGCCGATCGACGCAAGGTCGATACGCGGATGAAGCGCAGTCTGGAGCCGACAGGGCTGCGCAGCCTGCGCGCCGAAGTACGTGCGCTCAGCGCCGAGATGGACGCCGAAGCGGCTGCGAAGCGGGCAGCGAAAGCAGCGACCAATCGTCGTGTGAACCTGACCGTGATCGATGACGGGATGGCCAGGATCTCCGCGATCCTGCCGCTTCCACAGGCCGTCGCCGCCTATGAGAGCCTCCGGGCCGGTGCTGAGTCGATCACTGTCGCCGCTGATGCAGGCGGGCGGAACCGCCAGCAGGTGCTCGCCGACACCTTTGTCGAACGACTGAGCGGCCAATCGAGCGCAACGGCGGTGCCCTCGGAGATCCATCTGCTCGTCGAGGCCGAATCTCTGCTTTCTGACGGACTCGTACCGGCCTGGCTGCCCGGGTTCGGGCCGTTGCCGGCGAAGACGGCAAGGGAATTCGTTGCCGCGAACGAGGCGAAGATGTTCATCAGCAGGATCTTCACCCGCCCCGACGACGGACAGCTGGTGGGAATGGACTCGAAGAGCCGGGAGTTCACCGGACGATTGCGGCAGATGATCACGTTCCGCGACGATGTATGCCGAACTCCGTGGTGTGATGCCCCGATCCGGCACGCCGACCACGCCCGGCCGGTCGCATCGGGTGGAGCGACCACCTGGGAGAACGGTTCAGGCCTGTGCGCATCCTGCAACTACGCGAAAGAGCACCCCGGATGGAAGCACGAAGCCACAGCGGAGGGCCTGCGGGTCACCACACCGAGCGGGCGCACCTACGATGTGGCCACGCCCGCGGTGATCCGCCGCATGCGGTTTCCGCGCCCCGAAGCGGTGTCCGAACCCGGAGGTTCGCCGCCAGGGGTCGATTGGCGCCAAGCCCTCTCTCGATTCCTCGAACCGCAGCGGGAAGAAGAGCCACAGCGAGACCTCCGCCAACCACAGCCGGACCTCCTCGAACCACAGCGGGACCTCCCCGAACCACAGCGGGGCGAGTCGCCGCGCAGGGCTGAGGGTTTTCCGATCGAGTTCCAGTCGATCGTCCCGAGATTCGTACTGCCCGAGCAGTTGCAACAGCGGTATTGCACCCGTGCCGAGAAGATCGCCGACTGGCGCAGACGCAATGCGCACCGGCGGCTGACAGCGACGGACTGCAAAGGCAGCCCGGTCGAGACGGAACTGGTAAAGGCAGTCTTCGGACCGGACTGAGTCGGAGCTGCATACCTGAGCCGAGGCTGCGTACCTGGGCTGAGGCAGCGTGTCGGATCTGGAACATCGTGGGAACACCTGTCACACGAATGCTGCAGATAATCGTGGGTATGGGCACGGCGGGTAGGAACGGCAGTTCACGATGGACGACAGCGCGAGGGCGAAGTCTCAACCTCGCAGCGCGTGTGCTCCCGTTGGGATCGGTGGCCTGCTGGGTGATCACGGCCTTCGTGCCTGTCCTCGACAGCGGCGGGAACGGATCGATGCGGATCCGTGTGACGTCTCTCGGATTCTCCCCGATCGACATGAATGACCTCAATCCGGGGTACCTCGCGCTCTGGATCATCATCCTCACCGGCGCGTTCACTGCCTGGCTGCTGTCCGCCTCGAAATGGTGGTCGATCGCAGCGATCGTTCTCGGTACGGTCCTGGGGCTGCACCTGCTGCAGATGGTCGCCGATCCGCCGATCCTGATGTGGGACGGACAGACCGCGAACGGGATGCTCACCGGGGGCATGGAGGTCGCCTATCCTGCGGCAGGCTTCGGTTTGTGGGTCCTGGGAAGCATCCTCTTCGTCGCCGCGGGAATTTGTGGACTGGTCGCCGAGGCCCAAAAGAATCGTCACCGCCGTGAACGAATCAAACGCTGCATGGCCAAACGCCATGGTCCCGCCGCGTGAGGCTGGTTCCGGGTCTTCGGACACATCGCTGCCGGCGTCGAGGGTTGGCAGCACAAGCGAAATGCCCCCGACCACAGGTCGAGGGCACTTGAGCCTCAGCATTCTGAAAAGGGGCTGTTGCCTCAGTCAGCCGCTGCAGTCATTCGCGTCACTTCACGGGTTCGAAGACTCCTGCGAAGTAGTCGCCGATCTCGGAGTGCGCCTCGAGCGGGAAGACACCCGACACGTACTGATCGGGCCGGACCACGACGACGGCACCGTCACGGCTGATCTCACGCACGTCGAAGATGTCGTCGTCGGACAGGGCAGCGTAGATCTTCTCTACGTATTCGAGATCGAAGGCACCGACATGCGGGCGGAAGACCCGCGGCACATCGGGGAACGCGAACTCGGCATGCTCCTGCTGGTAGATGACGCTGAGCTCGATGAGGGCGTCGAGGTCTTCGTCGGCGCGGCGGTAGGCGACCAGGGGAGAGGTCGGATCGGATTCGAGCCACTGCGCCAGTCCTGCCACCTTGGACTCTGCGGTGCCATCGACCGCTGCGGTCGGAGCCGCGGCATCAGCGAAGACGTACACGCGCCAACGGCCATCGGCCTTCGCCTCATGGCCGAGGTGGATGAAGTTCGCATCGCAGCTGCGCTGGACACGAGCGGATTTGAAGCGTTTGCCGATCGGGAACCCGGCGGCCAGCTCCTGATGCTTCGTCGACGTCGTGATCATCGACTCCGTGTACTCGGTCATGAACCCGGCGGGGAACTCCGCAGTCTTGACGTAGAACTCCTCGAGGTAGGCCTTGTCCGGGAGTTCCTCCTGCGGAGTCGCCATGAGCGTCGACCACTCCTTGTCGAAATCGATGAGGTTCTTCGCCGTCACCTGACGCTCGGCCGAATAGGTGCGCAGCAGCTCCGTCGACGACCGGCCCGTGATGACCTGGCCGAGCTTCCAGGCGATGTTGAAGCCGTCCTGCATCGACACGTTCATGCCCTGACCGGCCTTCGCCGAGTGCGTGTGGCAGGCATCGCCGGTGATGAACACGCGCGGGCAGGGCGAACCCGGGTCGGTCTCATCGGTATCGTCGAAGGCATCGGTGAGTCGGTGGCCGACTTCGTAGACCGAATGCCAGGCGACATTCTTCACATCGAGGCTGTAGGGCGCGATGATCGCATTCGCGCGCCGGATGATCTCGTCGATGCTCGTCTGCCGGACCTTGCGAGCATCGTCTTCGGGCACCTCGCCGAGGTCGACGTACATCCGGAAGAGGTGACCGCCCTCGCGGGGGATGTGGAGGATGTTGCCGTGCTTCGACGAGATCGCGCACTTGGTGCGGATGTCGGGGAAGTCGGAGTTCGCGAGGACATCCATGACACCCCAGGCATGATTGGCCTGGTCACCGGACATGGTCCGCCCGATCGACGAGCGCACCTTCGACCGGGCCCCATCGCAGCCGACGACGTAACCGGCACGGATGGTCCGTTCCTCACCGGCACGGTCACCGGCGGTGTAGCGGACGGTGACGGACACCGGATGGTCGTTGACGGGCGCATCCTCACCGGCGGAATCGACGGAGAGGTCGACGAACTCGATGCCGTAGTCAGGAGTGATCCGACCGGGGGACTGGACGGCGAACTGGGCGAAGTAGTCGAGCACGCGGGCCTGGTTGACGATGAGGTGCGGGAACTCGCTGATCCCGTGTTCGTCATCCTTGGGCCGTCCGGTGCGGATGATGTGCTCGGGGTTGTCCGGATCCGGATTCCAGAACGACATCTCCGTGATGTGATAACCCTCGCGCATGATCTCCTCGGCGAAACCGAAGGCCTGGAAGGTCTCGACCGATCGAGCCTGGATGCCATCGGCCTGACCGATGACCAGACGGGAATCGCGCTTCTCGATCATCCGGGCGTTGACCTCGGGATACTGCGAGAGCTGAGCGGCCGCGATCATTCCCGCGGGGCCGCTGCCGACGATGAGGACGTCGACCTCATCGGGCAGGTCCTCGCTGCGATCGATTCCGCAGCCCGCGGCTTCCTCGATCCGCGGGTCAGCGGACACATAGCCGTTCTGATGGAAATGCATGTCAACCTCCGGTTCTTGACACGTCGTCGTGATACTCGAATGCTATCAGTTCATATACGATCGAGCGTTTTCAGGGTGGCACTCGTCACCGTCGTCGCAGGTCACTGGCGAAGAGCCGCTTCGGTGGCGGAAGTCGCCTGCCTCCGCGAGCCGATCCCGATGATCGGACTCACGGCCTGCTCCTCCTCGTGGTCGGGGCCCAGCGGGATGCCGGTGCGATCGCGCAGCAGCAGAGTCGCGACCAGTGCGAGCGCGGCCACGACACCCAGATACACCGCCACCGAGGTGGTCGTGCCCGTCTCGGACACGAGAGCTTTCGCGATCGTCGGGGCGAAGGCGCCGCCGAGGATCGACCCGATCGCATAGGACACCGACACCCCGGAGAAGCGGACGCTGGAGGGAAAGAGCTCGGCGTACATCGCTGGCTGCTGACCGTAGGTGAAGCCGAGGCCGACGGTGAGGATGACGAGGCCGAGCAGGAGCATGCCCAGTGATCCGGTGTTGACCAGCGGGAACAGCGAGAAGATGCCCACGAGCAGGAAGGCCCAGCCGAGCAGGTAGGAGTTCCGCCGCCCGATCTTGTCCGACACCGCGCCGGCGAGGATCGTGAAGATCAGCCAGGACACCGCCGAGGCGGCCACCGCCCACAGCACGGGACCGCGCTCGAGGCCGATGGGTCCGGCCGGATCCGTGGCGTAGTTCTGGATGTATCCGCCGGTGGTCATGTACCCGGCGGCGTTGTTGCCCATGAACACGAGCGAGGCGAGGATGACGAGCAGCCAGTGGCCCCTGAAGAGCTTGCCCAGCGGGTTCGACACCTGTTCCTTGCGTGCGGCGATCTCATGGAAGACGGGGGACTCCTCGACTCCGCGGCGGATCCAGTAGCCGATGAGGACGAGCGCGATGGACAGGAAGAACGGCACTCGCCACCCCCACTCGAGGAAGGCGTCGCCCGGAGCGATCGAGGTCATCAGCGCGAGCACACCCGAGGACAGGAGCAGGCCGATGGACACGCCGATCTGCGGGAAGGAACCGCGCAGTCCGCGGGACTCCTCGTCCGCGTGCTCGACGGCGAGGAGGACGGCTCCGCCCCATTCGCCGCCGGCCGAGATGCCCTGGATGATACGCAGGACGATGAGCATGGCCGGGGCGATGACGCCGACGGAGTCATAGGTCGGCAGGGCGCCGATGAGAGCCGTGGCCGCGCCCATGGCGATGAGTGTGATGATGAGGACGGCGCGACGGCCGAGCTTGTCGCCGAAGTGTCCGGCGAGGAAGGCGCCCAGGGGGCGGAAGAGGAAGCTGATGCCGACCGTCGCGAAGGCGACCATGGTCGACAGGGTCGACCCGAGCGGGCCGAAGAAGAGCTCGTTGAAGATCAGCCCCGAGGCCGCGGCGTAGAGGAAGTAGTCGTACCACTCGATGCTCGTGCCCACGATCGTCGCGAACGCCACTCGGGTCTGAGTGTGCTTCTGTGCTGCCATGACTCCTGTGTCCTGTCGTGCGTCTGCGGTGCATCCCGACCGCATTCTCTGTGGTCTGGATTACTTGTCGCTGGGAACCGTATCATATACGATTCATTGTGAAGCCAATCGAAATGAGGTGTGAGATCGATGTCGACTCCAACTGGTGTTCCCGTCCGTCCCGGCAAGATCATTGCCGTTCATGTGGCCTATGAGTCCCGCGCGGCTCAGCGCGGAAAGCGTCCCGCGCAGCCGTCCTACTTCCTCAAGACCGCGAGCTCAGTCGCCGGAACCGGGGAGACCATCGAGCGGCCGGCCGGAACCTCGCTGCTCGCCTTCGAAGGGGAGGTCGCCATCGTCATCGGCACCGCCGCCCGCGGCATCACCGAGACCGATGCCTGGTCCCATGTGGCCGGAGTGACCGCGTCGAACGACTTCGGCCTCTACGACATGAAGACCCCGGACAAGGGATCGAACGTGCGCTCGAAGAGCCGCGACGGCTACACCCCGCTGGGCCCCGAGCTCATCCCCGCCGCCGAGGCGGCCCCCGAATCCCTGCGCATCCGCACCTGGGTCAACGGCGAAGTCGTCCAAGACGACGGCACCAGTGCCGAACAGCTCATCTTCAGCCTGCCGCGCATCATCGCCGACCTCAGCCAGCACCTCACCCTCGAACCCGGCGACGTCATCCTCACCGGCACCCCGGCCGGATCCTCGGTCGTCGCGCCCGGCGACACGGTCGAGGTCGAGGTCACGGCCGCCTCGGCGAACGGAGGGGAACTGAGCTCCGGTCGTCTGAGCACCACCGTGGTCGAGGGCCCCGGCGGATTCGACGAAAGCCTCGGCAGCCTGCCTGCCGTGAACGAGACGCTGACCGTCGACGCGTGGGGCTCCCGCGAAGCCGCGGGGCTGCCTGCCGAGGACGCCGCGGCGACCGTGGAGGGCGGACTCGGCGAGGATCTCGTCGCCAGGCTCACCGAGGCCCCGACCGCCGGGCTGTCCGCGCAGCTGCGCGCACGCGGACTCAACAATGTCGTCATCGAAGGCGTGGCCCCGCTGCAGCCGGGAGCGAAGGTCGTCGGGACCGCGAAGACTCTGCGCTTCGTGCCCAATCGTGAGGACCTGTTCAAGTCCCACGGCGGCGGCTACAACGCGCAGAAGCAGGCCTTCGACTCCATCTGCCCCGGAGAGGTCATCGTCATCGAGGCCCGCGGCGAATCCGGTTCGGGCACACTCGGCGACATCCTCGCCCTGCGCGCGAAGTCACTCGGCGCCACCGGTGTCATCACCGACGGGGGAGTCCGCGACTCCGCCGAGGTGGCCGGCATCCTGCCTGTGTTCGCCACCGCGAAGAACCCCGCCGTGCTCGGCCGCCGCCACGTGCCGTGGGAGTCGGACGTGGCTGTGGCCTGCGGCAACGCCACCGTCCTGCCCGGTGATGTCATCGTCGCCGACGACGACGGAGCCATCGTCATCCCGCGCGACCTCGCCGAGGAAGTCGTCGACGCCGCCCTGGCCAAGGAGATCGAAGACGGCTGGGTGGCCGACCAGGTCGCCGCCGGCAACCCGATCGAAGGGCTCTTCCCGCCCAAGGGCGAGTGGAAGGCGAAATTCGAGGATTGGAAGGCCTCCCGGTGACGACCGAGACCCCGTCACCCGCGTCCGCCCCGTCGCCCGCGTCCGCCTCCTCCACGGCCTCGCTGAGCAAGGCCGAGACGGCGTATCGGTGGATCCGTGAACGCGTCGCCGACCAGACGTATCAGCCCGGGCATAAGCTCGTGCTCGCGCAGATCGCGCTCGCCCTCGACACCTCGGTGGTGCCGGTGCGCGAGGCGATCCGCCGGCTCGAAGCCGATGGGCTCGTGACCTTCGAACGCAATGTCGGCGCCCGCGTGGCCATGGTCGATCAGGGCTCCTACGCACAGTCGATGGACACCGTTGCGATCCTCGAAGGGGCGGCGGTCGCCCAGGCCAAGGACCACCTCGGCGCCGCTGATCTCGACGCCGCCGAGGAGATCAACGATCGGATGCGGGTGCTGCTGACGGACTTCGAGCCGTCCGAATTCACTCGGCTCAACCACGAGTTCCACGAAGCGCTCTACCGGCGCTGCCCCAACGAACGGCTGTGCACCCTCGTCGGACTCGAATGGGATCGGCTCTCGCACCTGCGGGATTCGACGTTCTCCTTCGTGCCCGAACGGGCGCTCGAATCCGTCGAGGAGCACTCCCGCATCGTCGCGCTCATCCGGGCCCGCGCCTCGGCTCAGGAGATCGAACGGGCCGTGCGCGAGCACCGTTCGGCCACACTGCACAGCTACCAGAACCTGCAGATGACCACCGCTTCGACCACAGAACCACGAAAGGACAAGTCATGACACAGTCCATCACCCCGCCGGCCGATATGCCGGAGAAGATCCGCCACTACATCGGCGGCGAGTTCGTCGACTCGATCGACGGGGACGAATTCGACGTCCTCAATCCGGTGACGAACGAGCCCTACATCAAGGCCGCCTCGGGTAAGAAGGCCGACATCGAGGCCGCTGTCGCCTCGGCGAAGAAGGCCTTCGATGAGGGCCCGTGGCCGACGATGCTGCCGCGTGAGCGCGCCCGCATCCTGGGCCGGATCGCCGACATCGTCGAGTCCCGCAAGGACGAGCTCGCCGCGATGGAGTCCTTCGACTCCGGTCTGCCCATCACTCAGGCCAAGGGCCAGGCGGCCCGGGCGGCGGAGAACTTCCGCTTCTTCGCCGACCTCATCGTCGCCCAGGTCGACGATGCCTTCAAGGTCCCCGGGCGACAGGCGAACTACGTCAACCGCAAGCCCATCGGCGTGGCCGGACTCATCACCCCGTGGAACACTCCGTTCATGCTCGAATCCTGGAAGCTGGGACCGGCGATCGCGACCGGCAACACCGTCGTGCTCAAGCCCGCCGAGTTCACCCCGCTCTCGGCCTCACTCTGGCCCGGCATCTTCGAAGAGGCCGGACTGCCCACCGGTGTCTTCAACATGGTCAACGGCTATGGCGAAGAGGGCTTCGCCGGCGATTCGCTGGTCAAGCACCCGGACGTCCCGCTCATCTCCTTCACCGGCGAGTCGGCGACCGGGCAGACGATCTTCGCCAATGCCGCTCCCTGGCTCAAAGGCCTGTCGATGGAGCTCGGCGGGAAGTCACCTGCCGTGGTCTTCGCCGATGCGGACCTCGACGCGGCCGTCAACGCCACGATCTTCGGCGTCTTCTCGCTCAACGGCGAACGCTGCACCGCCGGTTCGCGCATCCTCGTCGAGGACTCGATCTACGACGAGTTCGTCGAGCGCTACGCCGCCCAGGCCAAGCGTGTGAAGGTCGGTCTGCCCTCGGATGAAACCACCGAGGTGGCTGCGCTCGTCCACCCCGAGCACTACGAGAAGGTCATGTCCTACGTCGAGATCGGCAAGACCGAGGCCCGCCTCGTCGCCGGCGGCGGACGGCCGGACGGCTTCGAGACCGGCAACTTCGTCGAACCCACCGTATTCGCCGATGTGGGACCCGATGCTCGGATCTTCCAGGAGGAGATCTTCGGGCCCGTCGTCGCCATCACCCCCTTCTCCTCCGACGAGGAGGCCCTGGAGCTGGCCAACAACACGAAGTACGGTCTGGCCGCCTACATCTGGACCTCGGATCTCAAGCGGGCGCACAACTTCTCGCAGGCCGTCGAGTCGGGCATGGTGTGGTTGAACTCGAACAACGTCCGTGACCTGCGCACCCCCTTCGGCGGAGTCAAGGCTTCGGGCCTCGGCCACGAGGGCGGCTACCGTTCGATCGACTTCTACACGGAACAGCAGTCCGTGCACATCAACCTCGGCGAGGTCCACAACCCGGTCTTCGGCAAGCAGTGATCCCGCCCGCCGTCATTCCTTCGACTCACTGACCCTTTAAGGAAAACCCATGTCCACTGCCATCCCAACCCCGTCCGTCCCCGCTCCGGATGTCCTGCGCTGCGCGTATATGGAACTCGTCGTCACCGACCTGAAGAAGTCGCGTGACTTCTACGTCGACGTGCTCGACCTGCAGGTCACCGAGGAGGACGAGAACACCGTCTACCTGCGCTCGATGGAGGAATTCATCCACCACAACCTCGTGCTGCGGCAGGGGCCGGTCGCCGCCGCGGCCGCGTTCTCCTACCGCGTGCGCACCCCCGAAGACGTCGACCGCGCCGAAGCGTACTACCGCGAGCTCGGCTGCGAAGTCCGCCGCAGCAAGGACGGCTTCGTGCGCGGCATCGGCGATTCGGTGCGCGTGCAGGACCCGTTGGGCTTCCCCTACGAGTTCTTCTATGAGGTCGAGCATGTCGAGCGCCTGGCCTGGCGCTACGACCTGTACTCGCCGGGAGCGCTCGTCCGGCTCGACCACTTCAACCAGGTCACCCCGGACGTGCCGAAGGCCGTGGACTACATGGAGAAGCTCGGCTTCCGTGTGACCGAGGACATCCAGGACTCCGAGGGCACCGTCTATGCGGCGTGGATGCGTCGCAAACCGACCGTCCACGACACCGCGATGACCGGCGGTGACGGCCCGCGCATGCACCATGTCGCCTTCGCCACGCATGAGAAGCACAACATCCTCGCCATCTGCGACAAGCTCGGTGCGCTGCGACTGTCGGACTCGATCGAGCGCGGACCCGGACGCCACGGCGTCTCGAACGCCTTCTACCTCTACCTGCGTGACCCGGACGGGCACCGGATCGAGATCTACACCCAGGACTACTACACCGGTGACCCCGACAACCCGCGCGTGACCTGGGACGTCCACGACAATCAGCGTCGCGACTGGTGGGGCAACCCGGTCGTGCCCTCCTGGTACACCGATGCCTCGCTCGTGCTCGACCTCGACGGGGCGCCGATGCCGGTCCTCGAACGCACCGACGACTCCGAGATGGAAGTGACCATCGGCGCCGACGGGTTCTCCTACACCCGGCGTGAGGACGCGGACTCGAAGTTCGGTGCCCGCTCGGGAGCCGATGACGGCGAGGACGAGTTCAAGCTCGGTCACCAGCTGTGACCGACTGCCGGCCACAGCGCAGAGAGGATGACAATGCTCGATGAGACGACGATCGCGGCCATCGCCGACGATCTCGCGGAAGCCGAGCGGACCCGGTCGAAGATCGGTCTGCTCACCGCGAAGTACCCGGACATGACCGTTGAGGACTCCTACGCGGTGCAGAACGAATGGCGCCGCCGCGGAGAGGCCGAGGGCAGACGGCTCTTTGGCCACAAGATCGGACTGACCTCGAAGCCGATGCAGCAGGCCACCGGCATCAGCGAACCCGACTACGGGGCGATCTTCGCCGACCAGGTCTATGACACCGGGTCCGTGATCGATCACTCGAAGTATTCGGGGGTGCGCATCGAAGTCGAACTCGCCTTCGTGCTGAAGGACGAGCTGCGCGGACCCGATGTCAGCCTCTTCGACGTCCTCCGCGCCACCGAATACGTCATCCCGGCGCTCGAGGTCCTGTCCTCGCGCATCGAGATGGAAGGGCGCACGATCGTCGACACCATTTCGGACAATGCGGCGTTGGGTGCGATGGTCCTCGGCGGGCGGCCGGTCGCCGTCGATGCCGTGGATCTGCGCCGGGTCAATGCGCTGCTCTACCGCAATGAGACGATCGAGGACTCCGGGGTCGCCGCCGCCGTGCTCGATCATCCGGCCCGCGGCATCGTGTGGCTGGCGAACAAACTCGCCGAACACGGCCATGTGCTGCAGGCCGGGGAGACGGTGCTGGCCGGGTCGTTCACCCGCCCCATGTGGGTCCATCCCGGCGACACCGTCCACGCCGACTACGGAGAACTGGGAGTCATCACATGTCGTTTCGAGTAGAACTTCCGCAGACCTTCGCCGACCGGGTCGCTGGCCTCGACGAAGGACAGCACCTGGCCGGGATGTGGGTGTGCTCGGGTTCGCCCGTGGCCGCCGAGATCGCGGCAGCCTCCGGAATGCAGTGGGTGCTCATCGACGCCGAGCATTCGCCGATCGGATTCGAGACCACGGTGAGTCTGCTGCAGGCGATGAACGGCTATCCGGCCACCGCCGTGGTCCGGGTGCCGGTCAACGATCGGGTGCTCATCAAGCAGTACCTCGACCTCGGTGCGCAGAACCTGCTCGTCCCGATGATCGACACGAAAGCCGACGCCGAGGCGGCTGTGGCGGCCATGCACTATCCGCCGAGGGGAGTGCGCGGGGTCGGTTCGGCCTTGGCCAGGGTCTCCCGGTGGAACGCTGTGGACGGGTACCTGACGTGGGCCGCGGAGTTCGTGTCTCTGACCGTCCAGATCGAATCGGCGACCGCGGTCGACAATGCTGCGGAGATCGCCGCCGTCGACGGCATCGACCAGATCTTCGTCGGGCCCTCCGATCTGGCGGCGTCGATGGGGCTGCTCGGCCAGCAGACGCATCCGGATGTCACGGACGCGGTGGCCAGGACCTTCGAGGCGGTGAAGGCGGCGGGCAAACCCGTCGGCGTCAATGCCTTCGATCCGGAGCAGGCGCAGAAGTACTTGGATGCCGGGGCCTCGTTCGTCCTCGTCGGCGCCGATGTCGGGCTGATGATGAACGGTGCCCGAGCTTGGGCGAAGACCTGGGTCCAGGACTGAGCACACCTCACCCCCGTCCGCGAACATGCGGTCGGGGGTGAAGTGCCTTTACCGTCGGCCTCATTCCTTGTCGCGGCTGCGACCTGTCAGGAGCAGGACCGTGGAGCCGAGGCCGACGAGGACGATGCCCATGCCGATGAGCATTCCATTGCCCGTGGTGCCGGTGCGAGGAAGTTCGGCCGGTGGGCCCGGGGCCGCCGGGGTCTCGGCAACCGGTGCGACCGGTGGGGTCTGCGGCTTCTTCGGGGCCGCGGGCTGCTCAGGCTGCTCGGGAGGCGCTGGGGGAGTCGTCGGCTGCTCAGGCGGGGCCGGGGATTCCGGCGGAGTGCTGGGTTTCTCCGGTGGTGCCGGCGGGGTGCTCGGCTTCTCCTCGGGCGGACGGTGCACGGTCTCGGCCGGGACGCCCCAGTCGCTCGTCCACGCCGCGTTGACATCGCTGCCGTCGATCTCTGTCACATAGGTGACCCACCCGACCGGCATGTCGATGGCTTCGGTGCTCACCTCGGCGTGACCGTCAGCGTCGGCGACGACGGTGAAGTCCTGCACGGACAGTTCCTCGCCGTCGGGCTTCGCGGACTGCTCGGGCTCATCCTCCACGTGGTAGGTGGTGACGGTGAGCACGGCTTCGGATCCGGGGTGCAACCCGGTCACAGCCACCTCGTCGTGGGTCGATGTTCCCTCGAGCACCGCCTCGGTGTCGGCCTGCGGAGTCCAGGGGACGAATCCGGTCTCGCGGGGCTGACCGTGGATGCCCTTCCATTCCTTCGTTGCCGTGTCCCCGGCGATCGTCTCGGTGAAGTACAGCCAGCCGCGGAAATCCTCCGGCACACTGATCTCATCGGAGGTGTGCGTGCCGTTGCCGACCTTCTTCGAGGTCACGGACCCGATCGCGCGGGCATCGTCGTTCTTCGTGCCCAGTGTCGGTCGTGCAGCTGTCTGCCACAGAGTGTGTTCGACAGTGACGGTGTGGTCGCCGATGAGTCCGGAGACGGTGAACTCATCGGTGACGGCATCGCCGGGCGTCGGAGTCTGGTCCGAGATCTCGGTGGTCACCTTCGGCTGGGAACTCAGTTCGAGGGTCGCCTTGTCCGCGACTTCTGCGGGACTGTCAGGGGTGATGACCCGCTGGACCCGGGTGCCCGAAGTCGGTTCGAAGACGCGCACGGTCTGCGGGGCGACCTTCGCGGAGGCGGTGACCGACAGGGTGCCGGGGGCGCTCGCCTGCAGCGTCGTGGTCACGGCCTCGTTCCCGGTGGTCAGCGTCGTCGGGACGTCTTTCGCCCCGGCCGCCTGGAGCGTGATGGGGACATCGGGAACCTGTGCTCCGGAGGCGCTGGTCAGCGAGATCGTCAGCGTCGCCTCGTCGGTGGGGGTGCCGAGGATCTTGCCCTTGTCGGTATCAGGCTCGGGTTCAGGCGTCTCGGAGTCAGGTGTCTCGGAGTCAGGAGAAGAGGAGGACTCCGCGACCGCATAGGGTTCGAGCACGGGCATCTGCAGGACTGGTTCGAGGCTGATATCGAGCGTGTACGGGCCCGCGTACTTCTTCGCCTTCGCAAGGATCGTCGAGTGCTGTTTCGCGGCACCGTCGAACTTCTTGCCCAGGTCGCCCGGTTTCTGCGGAGGCACCTTGTGATCATGGGGGAGTTCCTTGTCGAGACGGGCCATGGCGCTCAGCGCCGCCTGCACGTCCTTCGATTTCGAGTCGGCGTATTCGTGCAGAGCCCACGCGGTGCGGGCCGAAGTCACCTGTTCGGCTTCGGCACGCTTGAAGTACTTCGCCAGCGGAGACTTCTTCCCCGCATCGATGCAATAGGCCGAGGTGTCCGGGAAGGTCCGATACGAGCCGTACCAGGTCTTGCCCTGCTTCGCATGGTGCCAGATACCGGGTCCGTAGGCGTTCGGCGCGGTGAGCACGGGAACCTCGCCGAGGCTGACCGGCGGGCCCGCGGCCATCGCCGGGCCCAGCCCGATGAGTGAGGCCACGGTGAGGACGGTGAGGAGCAGTGCGGTGCGCAGCGATGCGAGTCTGAGAGTAGTCATGGACCGATTCGACATGGCACGTCCGTCCCTGGGCCAGAGCTCTCGGAGCGCCTGTGGAAACGGGTTCCTGTGTCCACAGGTTTCGGCGTTCGAGTCGACGATCATCAGGGTGTCTCCGGGTGGGGGAGTGGGGTGGCCTGGGTCTGGCGCCTCCGGTCGGACTTCGCGCCGAAGCGGCCGCATCAGCGTCCGAAGCAGTCGCCGTCAAACCGGCTGCTGTCCACAGCCGAATACGTTCGAGTCGGGTCTCGGCCGACATTCGCAATAGGTGGCAGTCGGCTGAAGTGTTGCTGGACGGATACATGGCGCGGGTCTCGGCCGACGACGTTCGACCATAGACTTGTGGGGAGCGGTACATTCCCCATCGAAGAAGGACGATCTATGTCGGCACAGAACGGTCCCGGAGCGCAGGGTCCGAACCAGCCCGGAGTGCAGCGACCCCAGCCGCCCCAGGTGCAGGATCCACGGAACCCGAACGCCCCGTCCGCGCCCGGGCCGCAGGTGCCGCAGCAGGGCCAGGTGCCGCCGGGGCAAGTGCCGCCGCAGTCGCAGTCACAACGACCGCAGAACAACGATCGGTTCCGACCTCGGCCTCAAGGCACCCAGCAGAATCCGCAGCAGGTACCTGCCCAGGCACCTCAGCCAGTGCCTGCACAGGGGCAACCGGTGCCCGGCGTGCAGGCACCTCAGCCTGTGCCAGCACAGGGCCAGCCGATGCCCGGGCAACCGATGCCCGGCCAGGCCAGTCCCTCCTTCCAGGGACAGCCTCAGCCCATGATGCATGGCCAGTCTCAGCCGGCTCACGGCCAGCCGATGATGCCCGGGCAGCCGATGCCGGGCCGACCGCCGGTGCAGGCACGCGTCTACGCGCAGCCGCGCTTCGCCCCGACAGTCACCCAGGAGATGCGGGTCCGGGCCGGGATGCAGGCACCCCAACAGGTGGTCACCGAGACCCCGTGGACAGGTGCCGTGCGGAAAGCACAGCCGGAGACCGCACCCGATTCGACCGGCAACATCATCCGGCTCGTCGCCGCCGTCCTCGTCCTCGGCATCCTCCTCGTCGGACTGGGCGGCCTTGCGCTCCTCGGCGGACTGAGCTTCGGGGCACGACTGTTCGCCCTCATCGGGCTCTCAGCGATCCCGCTCGTCGGCATCATCTCCTATGTGCTCTGGCTCGACCGGTGGAAACCGCAGCCGAAACTCATCCTCGGCATCTGCCTGCTCTGGGGCGCCGTCGCTGCGGTCATCCTCACCCTCGGCTTCTCGCTCGTCGGCGACATCGCGCTCTACCTGGTCGGCATCAACGGGGTTCCCGACGTCATCGGTGCGGTCATCCAGGCCCCGATCCTCGAGGAATCGACGAAGACCGTCCTCCTGCTCGTCATCGTCCTCGCCGCCCGCCGGTACTTCGAGGGTCCTCTCGACGGGCTCGTCTACGGCGCCCTCATCGGCGCAGGTTTCGCCTTCACGGAGAACATCCTCTATCTCGGCCAGTCATGGAACGACGGTCAGCTCGATGCGCTGAAATGGACATTCCTCCTGCGCTGCATCGGTTCGCCGCTGCTGCATACGACGTTCTCGACCTGTGCGGGAGTGTCCATCGGCTTCGCCGCCCGCAAATGGCCCTGGTGGTCGCTGATCCTCATGTGGCTGCCCGGCCTCGTCCTCGGCATGGTCCTGCACGGTTTCTGGAACGCCTCGATGTCGCTGTTCAGTCTCATCGGACCGCTCATCCAGATCATCGGCCTCATCGTCATCAGCGTCATCCTCTCTGCCGCCTGGGTGACGCTCGGACTCGTCCTGCGCCGCAGCGAACGCATCCACACACAGAACATGCTCGGCGACTACGCGAACTCCGGCTGGCTCACTCACGCTGAAGTCGACATGCTCGGCACCTGGAAGGGGCGGAAGAACGGCCGTCAGTGGGCGAAATCCTTCCCGGGCGGCAAGGACGAGATGAAGACGATGATCCGCACCTCGGGAAAGCTGTCGACGACCCGCATGCGAGTGTTGGCAGGCATCGGCGGCGATCAGGAACGCAAGATCGAGCGGGCCGAACTCCAGCAGTTCGCCGACGCCCGAGACAGACTGCTCGCCGCCTCCAAGCGGACGGTTCGGTAAGTTCGTCCGGTGACAGTCCTCGACATCCTCCTCATCATCTTCGGCGTCGGCGCGCTCTTCGCCGGTTTCCGCCAAGGATTCATCACCGGGCTCGGCACCGCGGCAGGCTTCGTCGTCGGCTGGATCCTCGGTCGGCTGCTCTCCCCGCTCGTCGAAACGCTCAGCGAAGGCACGAGCGCCATGGACAACCCCGGCGTGCTCATGCTGCTGGCGTCCATGCCGCTGGTCCTCAGCGTCCTCTTCGCCTTCGCCGGCAGCGGCATCGGCGCATGGATCAGACGCTCAATGGATTCCGAGCTCGGACAGGGCATCGACGCCATCGGCGGCACCATCACCGCCGGTATCGTCTACATCCTCGTCGTCTGGCTCGCTGCCGGCTTCATCCGCACCACCCCGCTCGTCGACCCCAACCGGTGGGTCGCCGACTCGGCCGTCATCGCAGCCGTTGACCGCACCATTCCCTACTCCTCCCAAAGCGCCCTCGGCGGTCTCGCCAAAGGACTGAGCGCCTCGGGCTTCCCGCAGGTGTTCTCCGGCCAGACCGAGCAGATCCGCGGCGTCGGCGAACCCGACGAAGCCGTGGTCGACGTCGGCCGCGACGTCGAGGACTCGGTCGTGAAGATCACGACCACAGCGACCTCCTGCGCCACCGGTTCCGAAGGCTCGGGATTCGTCTATGAGGACGGACTCGTCGCCACCAACGCCCACGTCGTGGCCGGGTCCTCGGAGCTCGCCGTCCAGGTGGGAGGAAAGGGCCGGCCCTACCGCGCCGAGGTGGTCGGATTCGAGGCCGAAGCCGACGTCGCCGTGCTCCGTGTTCCGGGGCTTCAGGCTCCCGCCCTCGACTTCGGCGATGGACTCGGGCCCGGGGACGACTCCGTGGTCGTGGGCTTCCCCGCCAACGGTCCCTACACGATCTCACCGACCCGTGTGCGAGAGAAGATCAATGCACGCGGTCTCGACATCTACGATTCGAAATCGGTGGTGCGCGAAGTGTATTCGCTGCGTGGAATCGTCCGCGAAGGCAATTCGGGCGGCCCGCTCATCGATGATCAGGGCGATGTCGTCGGCATGGTCTTCGCCCGATCCGCCACCGATGATGAGACCGGCTACGCTCTCACGCGCGCCGAGATCGCCGACGAACTGCGGGCCGGAGCGAACAACCGCAGCCCGCAGCCGACCGGACAGTGCACGAACTGAAACGTGTGCACGCAATGACCCGTGGGCCCGAACAGAATTGTGGACCCGCATACAAGCGCGCACTCGAACGGAAGCTCGCGATCCCGCAGATTACTTGAGGTCGAGCCCGGCCAGGACGGCGCGGTGATCGCTCGACCCGCGTTCGAGCACCTCGTCCGAGGTGGCAGCGAAGCCGCGGTAGAGGACGTGGTCGAGCCGGGTCACGGGGAACCGGGCAGGCCAGGTGAAGCCGAATCCGCCACGGGCCTGTACGCGGGAGTCTTCGAGCGGGGGAACCAGGCTCTTGAGATTGTTGTCCGTCGATGCCGTGTTGAAGTCACCGGCGACGATGACATGCTCGGCGTCGTCGGTCTCGACGCTCGTGGCCAGACGACGCAGTGCGGCATTGCGCATCGATTCGTGTCCCGGCCGCACCGAGGGCATGTGCACAGCATAGAAGCGGATGTCGCCGTCGTCGGTCGAGACCGTTGTGGCGAACGCACGCGGCCACTGCAGGCCCAGGTCGACCTCTTCGGGCTCGGACATCGGCCACTTCGACCACACGCCGACGGTGTCGAGGACCTGTGCGTGGGCGAATGAGGAGTCGAGCTCTTTGTGGATGATCTTGCCCGACAGGGATTCGAGCTCCTGGATCGTGACGATGTCCGGGTCGTGATCGACGATATTCTGTGCCGCCGCCGTGGGTTGAGGCATCCGGGCGCCCACATTGTGGGTGGCCACGGTCAGATCCGCTTCACCGGAGTCCTCATTGGGCAGCAGCGCCGGACCGAACATTCCCGTCCACACCAGCGTCGGCACGAGGAACCCGATGGCCGACAGCCACGAGAACCGGATGAGGAACATCAGCAGCACGAGCGCGAGGAGGATCCCCGTCCACGGCAGCACCGATTCGACGATGAGAGCGATGCCCATCCGCGTCGGCAGCAGTTCGTGGAGAAGCAGGAACGCCGCATAGAGGATCCCGAAGATCAATGCGGTGATGCCCTTTGCGGGACTGTGCCGTCTGCGCGGTGAAGAATATGCCTGGTTCATCGATCAACGATCTTAACCGGGAAGTCTGGCCCCAGGCTGGGTGGGTGGTGCGATGCGTCTCACAGTCAGCTCGCGCCCGGTGCGGACGCTGCCGCCACCGCGTCAGTGACGCGCGGTGGCGCTCCACACCGTGACATCCGGGTGGGTGTCGTATCGGTAGCCCGAACCCCGCATGGTGCGCACCACCGAGGCATATTCGCCGAGGCGGCGCCGCAGTCGCCGGATGTGGACGTCCACGGTGCGTTCGTCGGGGACTTCGCCGCCGGACCACACGGCGCTGATGAGGTCTTCGCGCGGCAGGGTCTCATCCGCATGCGTGACGAGGGTGGCGAGCAGATCGAATTCCTTCGTCGTGACATCGACGAGGTCACCGTCGACGCGGACCTCCCGGCGGGGGATGTCGATGCGCAGACGTTCGGATGCGGCATGCGTGTAGGCGTCTCCGGCACGGCCTCCGAAACCGCGCGGTGCGGGAGCCGCCGGCGCAGTCTCGTCCCGCAGCGTCGGCGGGTGGATGCGGTTGGGAATCCGCGAGCGCACGGGGCCGTGTGTGGCGGCCGGGGCGCCGGTGGCGGCCGGGGAACCGGTGGCCACGGCCCGGACGGCGTCGATGTCGCTGCCGCGGCCCTCCGGGGCCAAGGCGATGACGGCCTGGGTCTCGGCCTGGCTGGCCAGTTCCTTCGCATAGGCCTGCAGCTCACCGGCGATGGCCGAGAGGTTCGTGCCGTCGGCGGCGGCCTTGGACTCGTCGAGTCCGATGTAGACGATGATTCCGCGAGCGGCCTTCGGGGAGGGAACGACCCCGGCCGGCCCATAGGTGTGCGGGGGGTTCTGCGGGTCGACTGCGCTCAACCTGGCTCCTGCACGTCGAGTGGCCACGGCACTGCGTGGGTGGACGTAGGCGGGTTCTGGATTCGGCATGACTGTCCTTTGCTCCGATCATCGGATCGAGATGACTGAATGAGTCCGCTGCTTGCGTCTACTCGTTCGGGGCCGGACAGCGGGAGGGCGATCACCGACCACGAACGCAGGGCATGCACATGGCTGCCGCAGGCATTCGCTGTAGTTCGATCACTGAAGTCATGGCTTCATTATTTGTCACATTGCGCTGGCGCTGCAATGCAACGGCCGAAAATGAGACGACTGTGACGGTTTATGACGAAACGCTCGCCGAGGCGGCCCGTCGAACCCGTCATCGGCGGGCTCCTTCGCCCGCGGGGTGTCAGCCGACATCGCCTCCGTGCGGGGTCAGTCGACGATTCCGTACATCCGGTCCCCGGCATCGCCGAGGCCGGGGATGATGTAGCCCTTCTCGTTGAGCTTCTCATCGAGCGCGGCCGTGTAGATCTTCACTTCCGCGGCATCGCTGTAGTCGGCTTCGATGCGGCGCACCCCCTCGGGGGCGGAGACGAGGCACACGGCGGTGACGTCGCGAGCGCCGCGGGCGAGGAGGAAATCGATCGCCATGGCCAGGGTGCCGCCGGTGGCGAGCATCGGGTCGACGACGAAGATCTGCCGACCCGTGAGGTCGTCGGGCAGCCGATCGGCATAGGCGCTGGGCTCGAACGTCGTCTCATCGCGGACCATGCCGAGGAAGCCCACCTCGGCGGTGGGCAGGATGCGCAGCATTCCGTCGAGCATGCCCAGGCCGGCGCGCAGGATCGGCACGACGATGGGTCGGGGCTCGGCGATGCGGGTGCCGGTGAATGTCGACACGGGGGTCGAGATCTCCTTGTCTTCGACCGCCACCGACCGAGTCGCCTCGTAGGCCAGCAGCATAACGAGCTCTTCGGTGAGCTGGCGGAAGCGGGCGGAGTCCGCGTTCCGATCGCGCAGGGCAGTGAGCTTATGGGCGATGAGCGGGTGATCGGCTACGTGAAGATGCATACCCAAATGGTACGGGAGAACTCGGTGCTCCCGGCAGTGGTCAACACGCGGCGAAGCGTTCACAATGGAGGCATGTCGTACTTCACTGAGATCCTGACCGATTCCGGCGATGGCTACCGTGCCCTCGATGTCGACGTCCGCGATGCCTCCGACCTCGACGATCTCGTCGACACGATGCGCGGAGCAGCAGGTGATGACGGCGAGGCCGTGGCCGTCATCGAACACGAAGACGAATGGTTCGGCCTCGTGCGCCTGTGCGCGGACAACGAGGTCAAGGTCTTCCTCTCCGATCTCGTCGCCGTCGAGGCGAGCCCGTTCGCAGAGATCTTCGCCGACTTCCTCGACTCCCGGCCCGACGCCTATGAGGCCGAGCCCGAAGAGGACTTCGGCATCGACGTGGATGAGGCCGCCGAGGATGAGGACGAGGAAGACGAGGTCGAGATGCTCGAGCTCGACCCCGACGCCGAATGGGGAGGGGACGCCGACATCTACGCCGATCGGGGAGTGTCTGCCGCGACCCTCATCGAGCAGGTCGAGGCGTACCGTTCCGACCCGGCTCGCGTCGTCGCCCACGTCGGTGAGACCGTCGGCTTCGCCGACCAGCTCGAGGCCGCACGCTGAACCCGGCTTCCCCAGATGCGGACGAGGCGCAGCTGTTCGAATGGATGGGACTCGCCCTCGCCGAGGCGGCGCGGGCGCCCGCTCATGACGACGTTCCCGTCGGGGCCGTCGTCCTCGACCGGGTCGGCACTGTTATCGGGCGCGGTCACAATCGCCGCGAAGTCGACGCCGATCCGCTCGGCCATGCCGAACTCATGGCCATCGCCGAGGCCGCGACGACCACCGGTCGCTGGCGCCTCGACGATGCCACGCTCGTCGTCACCTTGGAACCGTGCGCGATGTGCGCCGGCGCCCTCGTCGGCTCCCGCATCTCCCGGGTCGTCTTCGGTGCCTTCGACGACAAGGCCGGCGCCGTCGGTTCGGTCTGGGATCTGCTGCGCGACCGTGCCGCACTCCACCATCCGACGGTGAGGTCCGGGGTGCGGGCGGCGGAGAGCGCGGACCTGCTGCGGGAGTTCTTCTCAGCTCGGCGATGACTGACTCCCAGGGGCCCGTGCTGACGTGGCCCACCTCACGCTGACTCGATTTGGCCGCGGAAAGTGCACCGCTGTACAGTTGTCGGCGGTGGCGTGTCCGAGCGGCCGAAGGTGCGACACTCGAAATGTCGTGTAGGGCAACCCCCTACCGTGGGTTCAAATCCCACCGCCACCGCCATGTGGAACCCCTGACCGGCTCCGTCCGGTCAGGGGTTTTCGTCTGTTCGCGGCCTGGTCCGAGGCGGGCTCGCGCCGAGACGGCGGGAAATGTGATGATTGACACACGATGGTCGAGCGGCCAGACTGACTCGATGAAACAGAAAAAGCTTTCCGGGATGTGGAAATTCCGGCTTCGGTCCCGGACCGATGGCTAGTCTGCTTCATTGCGCACGTTCAAGGCGCAGGGTCGGCGACAATGATGTCGGCGACTGACCAAATCGAACAACCTGAGGTGGTCCATGAAAATGGCTGACAAAGACGAAGGGCGGAATACGACAACTGCCCCCGAGAGCACCGGAAGTCCCGGCCTGCTCGACAAGTTCTTCGAAATCACAGCTCGCGGCTCGACGATCAGACAGGAGATCCGCGGAGGTCTCGTCGCCTTCGTCGCGATGGCCTACATCGTTGTGCTCAACCCGCTCATCCTCGGCGGTTCCGAGGACGTGGCCGGCGGCAGCCTCGACTTCGCTCAGCTGACCGCGGTGACCGGCCTCGTCGCCGGTGTCATCACGATCCTCTTCGGCGTCGTGGCCCGGCTGCCGTTCGCACTCGCTGCGGGCCTGGGCATGAACAGCTTCCTCGCAGTCTCCGTGGTCCAGGAAGTCACCTGGGCCGATGCGATGGGGCTCGTGGTCATCAACGGTGTCATCATCGTCATTCTGGGAGCCACGGGCATCCGCACGGCGATCTTCAATGCCGTCCCGCATGCCCTCAAGGTGGCGATCACCGTCGGCATCGGGCTCTTCATCGCCTTCATCGGCTTCGTCAACTCCGGATTCGTCACCCGCACCCCGTCGGGTCCGCCGGTCCAGCTGGGGCAGGACGGGTCCATCGCTTCACTGCCGACGCTCGTCTTCGTCGTGGCGCTGATCCTCATCGGCATCCTCGTGGCGCGCAATGTCCCGGGCGGTATCCTCATCGGCATCGTCGTGGCGACGATCCTCGCGATCGTCATCCAGGCGTTCGCGAAGCTCGGCACTGTCGGCGACCCGGTGGACCCGGATCCGCTGGGCTGGAATCTCGCGGCTCCGGAGTTCCCCAAGCAGGTCGTCGCCGCCCCCGACTTCAGTCTCGTCGGGTCCTTCGACCTCATCGGCGGCTTCCAGCATGTCGGCGTCCTCGCCGCCACGATGCTCGTGTTCACCCTCGTGTTCACGAACTTCTTCGACGCTATGGGCACCATGACCGGACTGGCTCGCAGCGCCGGCCTGCAGACCTCGGACGGAATGTTCCCCCGCATCCGCGGAGCCTTCGTCGTCGAGGGCCTCGGCGCCGTCGCCGGAGGTGGAGCCTCTGCGTCGTCGAACACCGTTTTCGTCGACGCCGCTGCCGGCATCGCCGAAGGTGCGAGGACAGGGCTCGCTGCCTGCATCACCGGAGTGCTGTTCCTGCTGTCGATGTTCTTCTCCCCGCTCATCGCCGTCATCCCGATGGAGGCCGGAGCCGCAGCGCTCGTCGTCGTCGGAGCCATGATGGTCACCCAGATCCGCGAGATCGACATGAGTGATTTCCGCACCTCGCTGCCGGTCTTCCTCACCATGGTCACGATGCCGCTGACGTACTCGATCGCCAACGGCATCGGCGTCGGATTCATCTCCTGGGCGCTCATCCACGCCATGAGCAAGCGCGGTCGTGATGTCCACTGGCTGCTGTGGGTCGTCTCAGCCGGATTCGTCCTGTACTTCGTTCGCGGCCCGATTTCGGCTATCTTGGGAGGATGAGCACGATGAGTCAGATCACAGCCTGGCCGAAAGGGCAGATCGCCCACGGAGAATGACGAACATCGCCGTGGGCGGCGAGACCTGCCGCTGGCGACACGACGATGTTCTTCACTGCTGTTCGCATGGATAACCAGAAGTCTCGAAGAACATAGCAACCGCTCCAACCATGCACGGTGCGTCTCAGTGACGAGGCGCAGGAGGAAAGTGCGATGTCTGCGACGACGACAGACCGCTCGATCGCTGAGGTCTCGGTCAACGGAGAGACCCGCGAATTCGACGGACCACCACACACCAATGCCCTGGACTTCCTCCGGGGCCACGGCCTGACCGCGGCCAAGGAAGGCTGCGCGGAAGGCGAATGCGGGGCCTGCGCGATCATGATCGCCCGCCCCGACGCCGAGGGCACCACTCGCTGGACCTCGGTGAACTCGTGCCTGCTGCCGGCCGCCGCCCTCGACGGAGGTGAGGTCGTCACCGCCGAAGGACTCGTCGACGGCAAGACCGTCCACCCCGTCCAAGAGGAGATGGCCGTACGCGGCGGATCCCAGTGCGGATACTGCACCCCTGGCTTCGTCTCCTCGATGGCCGCCGAATACTATCGTCCCGAGCGCGCCGCAGACGCCGCAGACGCTGACGCCGCCGAGGCCGAGCACCACTGCGGACCCAACGGATTCGACCTCCACTCTCTGTCGGGCAACCTCTGCCGCTGCACCGGATACCGCCCCATCCGCGACGCCGCCTTCGCCCTCGGGCAGCCGAGCGCTGACGATGCGCTCGCCGCCCGCCGCGAACAGCCGGCCCCCGCGGCCGTGGCCACCGACTATCAGCGCGCCGACACCGCGACCGGCAGGATCGGCCGCTACCGCCGTCCTGCCACCCTCGCCGAGGCGGTCGAGATCCTCAGCAGCGAACCCGACACCACCGTCGTGGCCGGGGCCACCGACTGGGGCGTCGAGGTCAACATCAAAGGTGCACGAGCCGAGAACGTCCTCGCCGTCGACCGGCTCGACGAGATGCGCGGCATCCGCCGCAGCGCCGACCACATCGAACTCGGCGCGGCCCACACCCTGTCCGAACTCGAACGCGAACTCGCCGGCGACATTCCGCTGCTGGGCAAGCTGTTCCCGCAGTTCGCCTCCCGCCTCATCCGCAATGCGGCGACGATCGGCGGCAACCTCGGCACCGGTTCGCCGATCGGCGACACCCCGCCGGCGCTGCTCGCCCTCGACGCCGAACTCGTGCTCACCTCGGTGCGCGGAGACCGGAGCGTGGCCCTGGCCGATTACTTCACCGGCTACCGGCAGACCGTGCGGGAAGCAGACGAGCTCATCACCGCCGTCCGCATCCCGCTGCCGCTGTCGCCGCTGACCTCGTTCCAGAAGATCGCCAAGCGTCGCTTCGACGACATCTCCTCGGTTGCCATCGGCTACGCCGTCGATGTGCGTCAGGGGCAGATCGCCAAGGCCCGGATCGGGCTCGGCGGAGTCGCGGCCACCCCGCTGCGGGCGCGAGCCACCGAAGCCATGCTCGAGGGCCGGCCGTGGAACCTCGAGACCGTGCACGCGGCGACCGAGACCCTCACCGCAGAGGGCACACCGATGGACGACCACCGCGCGAGCGCGAAGTACCGCACCGCGATGCTGCGGTCCTCACTCGAACGCTTCTATGCCGAACAGCTCGGAAACACGGCAGTGACCAGCCAGGAGGTCCAGTGATGAGCCAGCTCTCCCAGCGCCCCGCCGACCCGGTCGTCGGCGAACGCCACCACCATGAAAGCGCCTTCGGACATGTCACCGGCTCCGCTCTCTACACCGACGACCTCGTCGGTCGGCTGACCGGAGTCCTCCACGCCTACCCTGTGCAGTCGACGACCGCGCATGCGCGGCTGCTCTCCCTCGACGTCGAGCCCGCCTATGCGGTGCCCGGAGTCGTTCGGGTCATCACCGCCGCGGACATTCCGGGAGTCAACGACCAAGGCGTCAAACACGATGAGCCGATGCTGCCGACCGACGAGATCATGTTCTTCGGTCAGCCGCTGGCCTGGGTGCTCGCCGACGATCTCGACGCCGCACGCGAAGGCGCGGCCGCCGTGACCGCCGAGGTCGACGAACTGCCCTCGCTGGTGACCGTCCGTGATGCCATCGCTGCGGAGAGCTACCACGGACAGCCGCTGCACATCGACAAGGGCGAGGTCGACGCGGCCTTCGCCGACGCCGCGCACGTCTTCGAAGGCGAATTCGAATTCGCCGGGCAGGAGCACTTCTACCTCGAAACGCAGGCCTGCCTGGCCCACGTCGACGAGAACGGACAGATCTTCGTCCAGTCCTCGACCCAGCACCCGACCGAGACGCAGGACATCATCTCCCACGTCCTCGGCATCCCCGCCCACGAAGTCACCGTGCAGTGCCTGCGCATGGGCGGCGGCTTCGGCGGCAAGGAGATGCAGCCGCACGGCTATGCCGCGCTCGCCGCTCTCGGAGCCACCCTCACAGGGAGGCCGGTGCGGCTGCGCCTCAACCGGACGCTGGACATCACGATGACCGGAAAACGGCACGGATTCCACTCTTCGTGGAAGATCGGGTTCACCGAAGACGGCAAGATCCTCGCCCTCGACGCGAGCCTGACCGCCGACGGCGGCTGGAGCCTCGACCTGTCCGAACCCGTGCTCACCCGCGCGATGTGCCATATCGACAACGCCTACTGGGTGCCGAACATCCGCGTCACCGGTCGCATCGCGAAGTGCAACAAGACCTCGCAGACTGCTTTCCGCGGTTTCGGCGGACCCCAGGGCATGCTCGTGCTCGAGGACATCCTCGGCCGGGTCGCCCCGCAGCTCGGGCTCAGTGCCCGGGAGCTGCGGCGGCGGAACTTCTACGCGCAGGGGCAGGACACTCCCTACTATCAGCCGGTTCGTCATCCCGAGCGGATCGAAGCCTGCTGGGACCAGCTCATCGACGAATCCGAACTCGAGGCCCGCGAACTCGAGATCGAGGCCTTCAACGCCGGCAGCGACCACATCAAGCGCGGACTGGCGATCACCCCGGTGAAGTTCGGAATCTCGTTCAACCTCACCGCGTTCAACCAGGGCGGTGCGCTCGTGCTCGTGTACAAGGACGGATCCGTCCTCGTCACCCACGGCGGCACCGAGATGGGGCAGGGACTGCATCAGAAGATGCTGCAGGTCGCGGCCACCACCCTCGGGGTGCCGCTGTCGACGGTGCGCCTGGCGCCGACCCGCACGGACAAGGTGCCCAATACCTCCGCGACGGCGGCGAGCTCGGGCTCCGACCTCAACGGCGGGGCGGTGAAGAACGCCTGCGATCAGATCCTCGATCGGCTGCGACAGGTCGCCGCGGGCATCCTCGGCGCTCCCGCCCATGAGGTGGACATCTCCCGCGGAATCGTCTCCGCACTGTCCTCGCCGAAGACCGTGACCTGGGAAGAGCTCATCAACACCGCGTACTTCCAGCGCATCCAGCTCTCGGCCTCCGGTTTCTACCGGACCGAGGGCCTGCACTGGAACCTCAGCCAGATGCGCGGCGAACCCTTCAAGTACTTCGCCTACGGAGCCGCGGTCTCCGAGGTCGAGGTCAACCGCTTCGACGGTTCGTACACGCTGCGCCGCGTCGACATCGTCCACGATGTCGGGGATTCTCTGTCCCCGCTCATCGACCTCGGACAGATCGAAGGCGGCTTCGTCCAGGGGGCCGGCTGGCTGACCCTGGAGGACCTGCGCTGGGACGAATCCGACCGACCCAGCCGAGGGCGCTTGGCCACCCAGGCGGCGAGCACGTACAAGATCCCGAGCTTCTCCGAGGCACCGGAGGTCTTCAACGTCTCCCTGCTGGACAAAGCCCATGAAGAGGGAGCTGTCTACGGTTCGAAGGCCGTGGGCGAACCCCCGCTCATGCTCGCCTTCTCCGTGCGTGAAGCCCTGCGCGAAGCGGTGCGCGCCTTCGGCGGACCCGGACGCGGCGTGGAACTGGCCTCCCCGGCCACCCCTGAGGCAGTGTTCTGGGCGATCGAGGACGTGCGCGCCGAGGAATCGAGGGCGGCCGCCTCGGTGACGGAAGGACAACGAGTTCCGTCATGACCTGGATGGACACCGCAGCCGAGCTTCGCGGAGCTCGGGTGCCGGCCGTCCTCGTCACTCTCGCCACCGTGCGCGGGCACGCCCCACGCGAGGCGGGAGCGAAGATGATCGTCACCGCCGATGACCTGTTCGGGACCATCGGCGGCGGCAATCTCGAGATGACGGCCCTCACCCGTGCCCGCGAACTGCTCGCCGAGGATCAGCGCGCCCCGGAGATGCTCACCCTGCGGCTCAACGACAAGGCCCCGGCCAAGTACGGCAGGCAATGCTGCGGCGGGGAGGTCACGGTGCTGCTCGAACCGCTGCCCGTGCCCGCCTCGGTAGGGATCTTCGGCATCGGCAACATCGGACTCGAACTCACCCGCATCCTCGCCCGTCACGACATCGACCTCGTCGTGTCCGATTCGCGGCCCGAGCAGTTGGAGGCTCTCGATTCCCTCGAGGCACCGGTGGCGCGGCTGCGCCGCGAGTTCGCCGTCGTCGGGGAGGAAGTGCTCACCACGCTGCCGGCCGGATCGCACGTGGTCATCATGACCCACGACCATGCCGAGGACCTGCACCTGTGCGCGGCCGCGCTGGCCCGCGGCGACCTCGGCTCCGTCGGACTCATCGGTTCGGGCGCGAAGTGGCAGCGCTTCCGCAAGAACCTCACCGCCGAGGGCTTCGCGCCCGAGGTCGTCGACACCATCCGCTGCCCCATCGGACTGCCCGAACTGCCGGGCAAGGCACCGGCGACGATCGCCGTGAGCGTCGCCGCCGAGCTGCTCGGCCGCATCGGCTGAGGCCGGCAGGAGCTGAGGGCGCCTTCTGCGTCTGTGCTCCGTCGCAGCCGACCGACACTGTCTTCAACCCCTGACTCAAACAGTCTTCCACCCCCTGACTCAAGGAGAACCATCGTGGTCATCTATCGTGCGCGCGTCTTCGACACGCCTGACAACCCCTTCACCGGAGGGCAGCTGCGCTCCGAGACCGACATCGCCCTCGTCGTCGACGACGGGCTCATCACCGCCCGCACCGACTTCGCCGCCGCCCGAAATGCCCACCCCGACGCAGAGGTCGTCGACCTGCGAGACGGCGTGCTGCTGCCGGGACTCATCGACACCCACGTCCACCTGCCGCAGGTCCGCGCCATCGGTCATCTCGGCAAGCCCCTGCTCGAATGGCTCGACCAGTGCGCCCTGCCCGAAGAGGCGAGACTCGGTGAGCCCGCGTACGCGGAAGCCGTGGCCGGAGAGTTCCTCACGGGACTGATCGCGGCGGGGACCACCTCGGCGATGGTCTTCGGTTCGCACTTCGCCGGGGCCATGGACATCTTCTTCTCTGCCGCCGCGCGGGCCGGACTGCGGGTGACATCGGGCCTGGTCACCAGCGACCGGAATCTGCCGGAGTCCCTGCTCACCGACGTCGACCGATCGGTGGCCGAAGGGCAGGCGCTCATCGACGCCTGGCACGGGAAGGGGCGGCTGCGCTATGCGGTGACCCCACGGTTCTCGTTCTCCGCCGGTCCCGAACTCCTCGCCGCGGGCGGTCAGCTCGTGGCCGACAATCCCGGCATCTGGGTGACCTCGCACCTCAACGAGAACCTCGACGAGGTCTCCGGGGTGGCGGCGATCCACCCCGAATCGCGGGACTACCTCGACACCTACGACCGGGCGGGACTGCTCGGGCGGCGCACCGTGCTCGCCCACAATGTCCACCCGCAGGACCGGGAGCTCGAGCGCATGGCCGAGGTCGGGGCCGTCGCTGCACACTGCCCGACGTCGAACTCGGCGCTGGCCAGCGGCTTCTTCCCCCTGCGCCGCCACCTCGAGGCCGGAGTCCGGGTCGCCTTGGGATCCGATGTGGGTGCGGGCACCGGTTTCAACCTGCTCAAGGAAGGGGTGCAGTCGTACTTCATGCAGCAGCTCGACCCGTCCGGGGGAGTGGCACTGAATTCCGCGCACCTGCTGCACCTGGCCACGGCGGCCGGCGCCGAGGCGCTCGAACTCGACGAGGTCGGGGATCTGTCCGTAGGCAAGCGCTTCGACGCCGTGCTCGTCCGCCCGGCCGCCGGCGAGCCCCTCGACGTCGGCATCCGGCATGCCGCCGACGACGGAGACGCCTTGGCGACGATCTTTGCCATGGGCACTCCCGCTGACATCGCCGAAGTCTGGATCGACGGCCACCTCACCAAAAACTGACCCTCCCCTTACTACCCGACGGCGGCCCAGCAACCTCGCGCCAAGTTGCTGGGCCGCCGTCGGGTTGTTTTGGGGAGGGGTCTTGACGTGGGCTTCGCCAACTGCCTATGCTTATTTCACTGAATGGAAATGAACTTCCGCAATACGGAAAAAAGAGATCCTCAAAGGAGAGCTCCATGACCCAGGCCTTCGACTTCACCGCTCCCGACAGCTACATCCTCAACTGCTCCACCCTGCTCACCGAACTGCCCGTCCTCGAACGCGCCCAGGCCGCGAAGGACGCCGGCTTCGACCGCGTCGAATTCTGGTGGCCCTTCGACGGCAACCCGCGCCCCACCTCGGCGGAGGTCGATGAGTTCATCGCCTCGCTCGAGACCGCCGGAGTCGAACTCGCCGGGCTGAACTTCTGGGCAGGGAATATGGCCGCCGGTGACCGAGGCATGGTCTCCGTCATCGGCGCCGAGGAGGACTTCGCCGCGAACGTCGACATCGTCGTTGAGATCGGCCGCCGCACCGGCTGCCGCGCCTTCAACGCCCTCTACGGACTGCGCACCGAAGGCCAGGACGCCGCCGGCCAGGACGCCACGGCCGTCGCCAACCTCTCCCTGGCCGCGAACGCGGTCGCCGCGATCGGCGGCACCGTCCTCGTCGAACCCGTCTCCGGGGCCGAGGCCTACCCGCTCAAGCGCTTCGCCGACGCCGCCGAGGTGGTCGCCGCCGTCCGCGCCGACGGACCATCGAACATCGCCGTGCTCGCCGACTTCTTCCACATGAGCGTCAATGGCGACGATGTGGCCGCCGTCATCGAAGCCGCGGCCGCCGACTTCGGCCACATCCAGATCGCCGACGCTGAGGGGCGCGGAGCACCGGGCACCGGATCGTTGCCGCTGCGCGACTGGATCAACCGTGCCTATGCGCTCGGCTACACCGGCTCGGTCGCGCTCGAATACAAGCAGGACCGTGCCACCGCCTTCGACTGGCTGGCCCACGCCGCCCAGTCCGCCTGAGAACCCCGAACTCCACACGAAGGAAACCCCATGAGCAAGACAATCGCATTCATCGGACTCGGCATCATGGGCCTGCCCATGGCCAAGAACCTCGTCGCCGCCGGCTTCGACGTCCGCGGCTTCAACCGCACCCCGGCCAAAGCCGATTCCCTCGCCGAGGCGGGAGGAACCGCCGCAGCCACCATCGCCGAGGCGGTAACCGGTGCCGATGTCATCATCACCATGGTCCCGGACTCACCCGACGTCGAAGCCGTGCTCACCGGCGACGACGGCATCCTCGCCCACGCCGAGCCCGGCGCCACCTGGATCGACTTCTCCACCATCCGCCCCGACGTGGCCAAGCAACTCGCCGAGCAGGCGAAGGAAACCGGACTCAAACCGCTCGACGCTCCCGTCTCCGGCGGAGAGCCCGGCGCCGTCGACGGCGTTCTGTCGATCATGGTCGGCGGAGACAGAGCCGACTTCGACTCCGTGGCCGATGTCTTCGACGCCGTCGGCAAGACCATCGTGCTCGTCGGCCCCTCGGGCGCCGGTCAGACCGTCAAGGCCGCCAACCAGCTCATCGTCGCCGGCAACATCGGCCTGCTGGCCGAAGCCGTCGTCTTCCTCGAAGCCTACGGCGTCGAGACCACCCCGGCGCTGCAGGTCCTCGGCGGGGGACTGGCCGGATCCAAGGTGCTCGAACAGAAGGGGCAGAAGATGCTCGATCGTGAGTTCGGTCCCGGGTTCCGCCTGGCACTCCACCACAAGGACATGGGCATCGTCACCGCCGCCGCGCGAGAGGCCGGAGTCGCCATCCCGCTCGGGTCCGCCGTCGCCCAGCTCGTCGCCTCGACCGTGCAGCAGGGCAACGGAGGACTCGACCACTCGGGTCTCTTCACCGTCGTCGAACAGCTCTCCGGGAAGAACGAGAACTGAAACGGCCGCCTCGGCGAGGGTGATCAGCCCGTCGCGAGGCCACACCAGCCGGGCGGGGCCGTCGGCCCAACGACACCGACGGCCCCGCCCCACCACGAACCGAGCCGGCGACAGTGTCGTCGTCGGTTCATGAACAAAGGACGAACAATGACACGTATGCGCGCAGTCGACGCCGTTGTGCTCATCCTCGAAAAGGAAGGCGCGACGGAGACCTTCGGCCTGCCGGGAGCCGCGATCAATCCGCTGTACTCGGCGATGAAGGCCCATGGCGGCATCCGCCACACCCTGGCCCGTCACGTCGAAGGGGCCTCCCACATGGCCGACGGCTACACCCGTTCGGCACCGGGCAACATCGGCGTCTGCCTCGGCACCTCGGGGCCGGCCGGCACCGATATGATCACCGGCCTCTACGCCGCGGCCGCCGATTCCCAGCCGATCCTGTGCATCACCGGCCAGGCCCCGGTCGCCGTGCTCGACAAGGAGGACTTCCAAGCCGTCGACATCGCCTCGATCGCGAAACCGGTGACGAAGATGGCCAAGACCGTACTCGAAGCCGGGCAGGTCCCCGGAGCCTTCCAATCTGCGTTCCAGATCATGCGCTCGGCCCGACCCGGGCCCGTGCTCATCGACCTGCCCATCGACGTGCAGCAGACCGAGATCGACTTCGACATCGACACCTACGAACCGCTGGCGCCCGCAAAGCCGGAGGCCACCTCGGCGCAGGCGGAGAAGATCCTCGACCTCATCGCCGAGGCGGAGCATCCGCTCATCATCGCCGGCGGCGGAATCATCAACGCCGATGCGTCCGATCGGCTCGTCGAATTCGCCGAACTCACCTCGATTCCGGTCTCACCGACCCTCATGGGCTGGGGCACCATCCCCGATGACCATGTGCTGCAGGCCGGGATGGTCGGCATCCAGACGCACGTGCGCTACGGCAACGCCTCCTTCCTCGAATCGGACCTCGTCATCGGCATCGGCAACCGCTGGGCCAACCGGCACACCGGTGACCTCGGCGTCTACCGGAAGGGGCGGAAGTTCGTCCACATCGACATCGAACCGACGCAGATCGGGCGCGTGTTCTCGCCCGACTACGGGGTGGTTTCGGACGCCGGAGCGGCCCTCGAGGCACTCATTGCGGCCGCTCGCGACCGGGCCGGCTCTCTGCCGGACTTCACCGGCTGGGCCGGTGAGTGCACGGCACGGAAGTCGACCGAGCACCGGAAGACGAACTTCACCGAGGTGCCGATCAAGCCGCAGCGGGTCTACCAGGAGATGAACCAGGCGTTCGGCAAGGACGTCACCTATGTATCGACGATCGGGCTGAGCCAGATCGCCGGAGCCCAGATGCTCCACGTCTACCGGCCGAGGCACTGGATCAACGCCGGACAGGCCGGCCCCCTCGGCTGGACCGGGCCCGCGGCTCTCGGCGTGGCCAGGGGCAAGCCGGGCGAAACCGTCGTCGCCCTGTCCGGTGACTACGACTTCCAGTTCATGCTCGAAGAACTCGCTGTCGGCGCGCAGCACAAGATCCCCTACGTCCACGTCGTCGTCAACAACTCCTACCTCGGGCTCATCCGCCAGTCTCAGCGCGGATTCGAGATGGACTACGAGGTGTCGCTGGCGTTCGAGAACATCAACTCCGCCGGGTCCGGCTCGGCGGGGTACGGAGTCGACCATGTGGCCGTGGCGCAGGGGCTCGGTTGCAAGGCGCTGCGGGTCGAAGACCCCGAGCTCATCGGCGAAGGACTGCGCGTGGCCAAGGAACTCATGGACGAACATCAGGTGCCCGTGGTCGTCGAGGTCATCCTCGAACGCATCACGAACATCTCGATGGGAGCCGCGCTCGATGCGATCAACGAGTTCGAGACCCTGGCACAGACCCCGGCGGACGCTCCGACGGCGCTGACACCGATGGGAGAACTGGCCGCAGCGAAATAGGCTGGGCCGAAACGCCCGGGACGAGTAGGCTAGAACGGTATACCGAACCCGCATACACCGGCCGCCCGGGTCGGGCGACTGAGGAGGAACATTGAGCAATGACGCCAACTTCGATCTGATCATCCACGCCGAGAGGGCCCTGCTGCCCGACGGCACCGACTCCGTGAAGATCGGTGTCGCGGATGGAACGATCGCCGCGATCGCCCGCGGTGGCCAGGATCTGGATACGGCCGCCTCGGCGGGGGCGACGATCATCGAGGTCGGAGCCGATCAGGTGCTGCTGCCCGGGCTCGTCGACTCCCACGTCCACGTCAACGATCCCGGTCGTGCCGAGTGGGAGGGCTTCGCCAGCGCCACCCGCGCGGCCGCGGCCGGGGGAGTGACGACAATCGTCGACATGCCGCTGAACTCGCTGCCGCCGACGGTCAGCGTCGCCGCGCTCGACGCCAAACGCGAGGTCGCCGGCCCCAAGGCCTTCGTCGATGTCGGCTTCTGGGGCGGGGCGATCCCCGGCAACACCGCGGATCTGCGTCCTCTGCACGAGGCCGGGGTCTATGGGTTCAAGTGCTTCCTCGAGGACTCCGGGGTCGAGGAATTCCCTCCGCTGGAGCCGGATGAGATGGCCGCCGACATGGCCGAGATCGCCGCTTTCGACGGGATGCTCATCGTCCACGCCGAAGACCATGCGGTCATGGCTGAAGTGCCGAAGAACTCGGGTCCGAAGTTCGCTGATTTCCTCGCCACGCGTCCGCGCGAGGCCGAGAACGTCGCGATCGCCCGCGTCATCGACGCGGCGCGGGCGACCGGGGCGAGGGCGCACATCCTCCACCTGTCCTCGGCGGATTCGCTCGACCAGATCGCTGCGGCCAAGGCGGAAGGCATCAAGCTCACCGTCGAAACCTGCCCGCACTATCTCGTCTTCACCGCCGAGGAGATCCCCGACGGAGCGACGACGCACAAGTGCTGCCCGCCGATCCGTGAGGAGTCGAATCGGGAGGCGCTGTGGCGGGGACTCATCGACGGCACGATCGACTGCATCGTCTCCGATCATTCGCCGTCGACGGCCGAACTCAAACTGCTCGACACCGGTGACTTCGGTGCGGCCTGGGGCGGAATCTCCTCGCTGCAGCTGGGGCTCTCGCTGGTGTGGACCGAGGCGGCCAAGCGCGGCATCGACCTCGCCGAGGTGGTCCGCTGGATGTCCGCGGCACCGGCGGCCGTGGCCCGGGTGGCGAACAAGGGTGCGATCGCTGAGGGCAATGACGCGGACTTCGCCGTATTCGCCCCCGACGAGGAGTGGACCGTGCATGCCACGGATCTCTACCACCGCAACCAGATCAGCGCGTACGACTCCCGCGCCGTCCGCGGTCGCGTGGTGCAGACGCTGCTGCGGGGAGCCCCGGTCGACTTCGAAACCCCGACCGGCCACCTCCTCACCGCCCGCTGACCCTCCCTTACTACCCGACGGCGGCCCAGCAACCTCGCGCGAGATTGCTGGGCCGCCGTCGGGTAGTCCGGGGAAGAAGTTATCCACAGATTGCCTTCGCCTATTGCCGTTCGGAGTCGAATGATGCAGTTTGGTGTCATGTACTTGTGTATGACGACCGCGAAGCTGTATCGGCTGGGGTTTTCCAAGGACGAAGTCAGACGCGCTGTGCGCTGCTGTCTGAGACGCATCGCCCGTGGGCGGT
Source organism: Brevibacterium sp. FAM 27836 (assembly GCF_051351055.1). Lineage (NCBI taxonomy): Bacteria > Bacillati > Actinomycetota > Actinomycetes > Micrococcales > Brevibacteriaceae > Brevibacterium > Brevibacterium sp. FAM 27836. The sequence goes on along the minus strand of NZ_CP195711.1, from coordinate 954,982 downwards.
ATGTGGCGACCGGGTCCTGCGAAGACGCACGGCATGAAGCCATCTGGGCGGCACTGAGTGAGGAGGACTTCGAGGAGTTCGCCCACCGAGACGATATGCGCGATGAGATCGAACCCTTGCGGGTCCTCATCCGCACCCGTGCCGAACAGATCCACACTGCATCCGGGCGCTGGCGAGTGACGAAGGGTCGCGAGGTCTTCTCCCACCTCTCGGCCGCCCTCGTCCACGGTCTGCCGATTGCCTACCCTGCACAGACGCGGGTGGAGGTGTTCCGACCGAACGTCAGCCGCAAGTACCGTCACCTCTACGTCCGCAACCGGGAGATCCCCTCGGCGCATCGGAAGATGGTCGGCATCTACGCGGTGACGACGGTGGAGCGCACGCTCATCGATGTCGCCCGCGACTACGACCCTGATGTGTCCGTGCCGATGCTCGACGAGGCGATCCGCCGACGTCTGACAAGCCGGCTGCGGTTGGAGGCCGTCCTCGAGGAGTGCCCGGAATCCCGCGGCGACGCTGCCGTCCTCTGCGCGCTGAACTTGACCGACGGGCGCAGGGAGGCACCGTCGGAGTCCATCGCCGCCGTGCGGTTCTTCGAACACGGGGTCGCCGGCTTCGAACCGCAGGTCGAATTCTTCGGTGACCACGGCGAGGTCTTTGCCCGCGTCGACTTCTGCCATCGGGACGCCAAACTCATCGTCGAGATCGACGGCGTTGAGAAGTACACGATGAACGGCCGGACTCCCCGCGCGAGCATCGCCGCAGAGAAGGCACGGGAGGCCGCTCTCGAAGCCCGAGGCTACAAGGTCATCCGTCTGACCTTCGGCGAACTCTTCCGCACCGCGCCCTTCGAGCGGATCCTCGGCGTGCTCGCCTCACGGTTGCGCACCGGATGATCGCGGAAGCACCCGACGGCGGCCCAGCAACCTGGCGCGAGGTTGCTGGGCCGCCGTCGGGTAGCAATTAGGCACCGAGTTGGGTGCGGAGGCGGGCGACGTGGCCGCGCGCGTCGACATTGTATTCGGCGTGGGTGAGGGTGCCGTCGGCGCCGATGACGAAGGTTGAACGCTGCGTGCCCTGGAAGGTGTGCTCGCCGATCGTCTTCTGCCCGTAGCTGCCGTAGGCCTTCGCGACGGCAGCGCCCTCATCGGAGAGCAGAGAGAACGTCAGCCCCTCCTCGGCGGCGAATTCCTTGAGCGACTCCGTATCATCGGGCGAGATGCCGAGGACCTCGAACCCGGCGGCCGCGAGCGCGGAGAGATTGTCCCGGAAATCGCAGGCCTCGGTCGTGCAGCCCGGCGAGGCAGCCTTCGGGTAGAAGTAGAGGATGACGCGGCGGCCGGCGTAGTCCTCCTTCGACACGGTCCGCCCCTCGGCGTCGGTGAGGCAGAAGTCGGGAGCGATGTCCCCGACGGCAAGCTGAGTCTGAGTGATCATGGTGAATCCTTTCGTCATTGAGTGGTGCTTCCAGCGGCCACGAGTGCGCACGCATGCGCGGCCGTGTCCTCGATGAGCGCTTCGGCGCGCTCGGACAGGGTGGTCAGATCGGCCGGGCCCGGTGCGATCGACAGAGCGGCCGTGATCCCTGCCTCCCGGCACTGCGCGGGCGAGAGCCCGACGCGTCCGGCGATGACGATCACCCGCGCCGAGGCGGGGGCGTGGTGCCGCACGGCCGCGACGACCTTCCCGCCCAGGGACTGCGAGTCGAACGATCCCTCTCCGGTGAGGACGATGTCGGCCTCGGCCAGGGCCGCGGCCAGTCCCACGGTCTCGGCGACCATGGTGGAGCCGGGCACCACCTCGGCGCCGAACAGCGTCGTGAGCACCAATGGGATACCGCCGGCGGCCCCGAACCCCGGCGTCGCAGCCAGTGCCTCGGCCTCGGTGGGGGAGGCGGCGAGCACCTCGGCGAGGTGGCCGAGCCCCGTATCGAGCACGGTCACGGACTCCGCGTCGGCGCCCTTCTGCGGGCCGAAGACCGCGGCGGCTCCGCGGGGTCCGGTCAGCGGATTGTCGACGTCGACGGCGATGCGCCAGCGCACCGTGCGGGCGCGCGGGTCGAGATCCGTGGTGTCGACGGCGGCGACCGCGGCCAGCCCTCCGCCGCCGGGAGTGACGGAAGCGCCGCCGGCATCGACGAAGCGGGCGCCGAGGGCCGCGGCGATGCCGACTCCGCCGTCGGTGCTCGCCGAACCGCCGATGCACAGCAGGATCTCCTCGACGCCGAGATCGAGCACGGCCCGGGCGATGAGGCCGACCCCGAACGTGTCGGCGCGCTCGGGCTGCAGCGGCACGTCCGAGACCTGGGGCAGTCCGTTGGCCTGCGCGGCCTCGATGACTGCAGTCGTGCCGTCGGGGGAAATGCCGAACGCCGCCGAGGCGGCCCTGCCCAGGGCGTCGACCGTGTCCACGGTGCGTCGCGGGGTTCCCCAGACCGCGAGCAGCGCATCGAGAGTGCCCTCCCCTCCGTCGGCGAAGGGCAGCTCGGTCACGGCGGCGTGCGGGAAGGCCGTGCGGGCGCCGCGGGCCAAAGCGGCCGCGGCCGCCGGCGCGGATGCCGAGCCTTTGAAGGAATCAGGGGCGCAGACGATCCTCGGGTACGCGGCCGCAGCTGTTCGTGCGGCCGGTGCCGAGGTGCTGTGTGTCGAAGATGTGTCGCTCATTCCCTCATTCAACCTCATCGTCGGGAGCGGGATCGTCCTCATGCCATTATCCACGATTCGGAATAAAGTTTCCACAAAATGGTGTGAGCAATTTGACATTGCCGCGCAGGCCCAGCACACTCGAACCAGTTGTTCGGAAATGGTATTCCGAACCGTGAAAACCCGTCAGTGCACGTCAAGGAGGTCACCGTGGACCTGGCCGAGTTCAATCGACTCCCAGCCGACGAGGCCCGGAATGTTCTGCGCCCCTGCCTCGACGTCGACCGGTGGATCGACGCGGTCATCGCCGCACGGCCGTTCCCCGACCTCGACTCCGCGCTGGAGTCGGCACGCAATGACGCCGCCCCGCTGCGCACCGACGAGATCGACGCCGCCATGTCCCACCACCCCCGCATCGGGGAGAAAGCGAAGGGACAGAGCGCCGAGGCGGCCCACTCGAGTCGTGAACAGGCCGGACTCGGCACCCTCGACGATGAGGTGCAATCGCAGCTGGCCGCCGGAAACGCCGCCTACGAGGAACGCTTCGACCGAGTGTTCCTCATCCGTGCCGCCGGGCGCACACCCGCAGAGGTCCTGTCCGAGCTGCAGCGGCGCATGGACAACACCGATGCGGACGAAACCGCCGAAGTCGGCGAACAGCTGATCCAGATCGCCGCCCTGAGACTCGAAGGAATCCTCGCATGAGCTTCATCACCGCCCACGCCCTCGACTCGACCGTCGGCACTCCTGCCGCAGACCTCGAAGTCACCCTCTACGCGGGCGACGAAGAGATCGTTTCGGCCCGCACCGACGACAACGGGCGCGTCTCCGACTTCGGCCCCGACCACCTCGAACCCGGTGACTACCGGATCGTCTTCGGCACCGGCGCCTACTTCGCCGCCCGGGACATCGACCACTTCCACCCCGTGGTGACGATCGACTTCACCGTCCAGGCCGGGCAGGCTCACTACCACATCCCGCTGCTGCTGAGCCCCTTCGCCTACAGCACCTACCGCGGCAGCTGAGCCGCCCCCACAGCGACATCAGGGGAAGCAGGCCCCCTGCAGGATCAGATCCTCAACAAACCGCCGAAGCCGACCGGAAACTCGCCGGCAGGCCTCGTCAATCGAATGGTCACGGTATGCGCATGCCCGCATGCCGACGAACTGGAGGAATACCAAGATGAGCAAGGTCCGACTGACATCGAACCAGTACGGCAAGGCGGAGAACCGACTGATGCGGGTCTACCGCGACTCCGAACGCCACGAACTCCGCGATCTCAATGTCACCTCACAGCTGTGGGGTGACTTCGAGACCGCGCACACCGAAGGCAACAACGAACACGTCGTCGCCACCGATACGCAGAAGAACACGGTCTTCGCGAAGGCCAAGGAACTGGGCGTGAGTTCGCCCGAACAGTTCATCATGGGTCTGGCCGACCACTTCACCTCGAGCTTCGACTGGGTCACCGGCGGACGCTGGGAAGCCGAGGAGTACGGCTGGAGCCGGATCAACGATCACAATCACTCGTTCTTCAAGTCCGCCCCCGAGGTGCGCACCGCCGTGTTCACCCGTGACGGCGACAAGGACACACTGATCTCCGGCTTCAACGGACTCACCGTGCTCAAGACGACCGAATCGGGCTTCGTCGGCTACCCGAAGGACAAGTACACGACCCTGCCGGAGACCGAGGACCGGATCCTCGCCACCGACATCGCCACCCGGTGGATCTACAACTCCACCGATCTCGATTTCGAGGCCGTGTACAAGCAGGTCAAGGAGATCATCCTCGACTCCTTCACCGACCACTTCTCCCACGCTCTGCAGCACACCCTCTACCAGATGGGTGAGAAGGTCATCGAGGCCGTGCCGCAGATCGACGAGATCCGCTTCTCCTGCCCGAACAAGCACCACTTCCTCTACGACATCGAACGGTTCGGGCTCGAGAACCCGAACGAGGTCTTCATCGTCGCCGACCGTCCCTACGGCCTCATCGAAGCCACGTTCACCCGCGAAGGCGTCGACGAGAACAAGGACGCGTGGGCACAGATCGCCGGCTTCTGCTGACCCGGCGCACCACCTGCTGAGTCAGCAGAGCCGCTGCAGCAGGTCTTTCAGTCTCCGGGCTCCCGGCCGGGACACGGCTCCGGGAGCCCGGACCCCGTGAGAAGGAAACCCCGAAATGACACAGGACACCACCTCGGCGAGTCTGAGGAGCACCACCGACGAAGAGGTCGATGAATGGCTCGAGTCCTGGGAGGGACTCGTCAACGTGCGCGGAACCCTGCGCGCCGGCGAGATCATGGAGGCGCTGCGCCGTCGCGCAGCCACGAATTCCGTCGCCCAGCCCAAGGTCACCACCACCGACTACGTGAATACGATCCCCGCCGATCAGGAACCGACCTATCCCGGCGATGAGCGGATCGAACGCCGCTACCGGAAGTGGCTGCGCTGGAACGCGGCCATGCTCGTCCACCGCGCGCAGCGGCCCGAGATCTCCGTGGGTGGACACATCTCCACCTACGCCGGAGCCGCAACCCTCTACGAGATCGGATTCAACAACTTCTTCCGCGGCCAGGACCATCCCGGCGGCGGCGACCAGGTCTTCTTCCAGGGCCACGCCTCACCGGGAATGTACGCGCGTGCGTTCCTCGAGGGCCGCCTCGGCGAGGCCGATCTCGACGGGTTCCGGCAGGAGGTCTCACGTGCTCCGCACGGGCTGAGCTCCTACCCGCACCCGCGGCTGATGCCCGAATTCTGGCAGTTCCCGACCGTGTCGATGGGGCTGGGTCCGATCAACGCGATCTATCAGGCGCAGATGAACCGCTACCTGCACCACCGGGGGATCAAGGACACCACCGATCAGCGGGTGTGGGCGTTCCTCGGTGATGGGGAGATGGACGAACCCGAATCGCGCGGGGCCCTGCAGCTGGCCGCGAATGAGGGGCTCGACAACCTCACCTTCGTCATCAACTGCAACCTCCAGCGCCTCGACGGGCCCGTGCGCGGCAACGGCAAGATCGTCCAGGAGCTCGAAGCGACATTCACCGGCGCCGGCTGGGACGTCATCAAGGTCCTGTGGGGTCGAGAATGGGACGACCTCCTGGCCGCCGACCGCACCGGCGAACTCGTGCGGATCATGAACGAGACCCTCGACGGGGACTACCAGACCTTCAAAGCCGAATCCGGTGGATTCATCCGCGACAACTTCTTCGGCCGCTCCCCGGTGACCAAGGGCCTCGTCGAGCACCTGAGCGATGACGACATCTGGAACCTCAAGCGCGGCGGCCACGATTACCACAAGGTCTTCGCCGCCTATCAGCGGGCGGTGAACACCACGGGCCGGCCCACGGTCATCCTCGTCCAGACGGTCAAGGGCTACGGGCTGGGTACGAGCTTCGAATCCCGCAACGCCACGCACCAGATGAAGAAGTTCACCGCCGCCGACGTCAAGGCCTTCCGCGATCGGATGGACATCCCGATCTCCGACAAGGTCATCGACGACGACCCCTACGCGGTGCCCTACTACCATCCGGGCACCGAAACGGAGGAGATCCAGTACCTGCTTGAGCGGCGCCGCGAGCTCGGCGGGTTCCTGCCGGCGCGGAAGCCGGAGAACAGCAAGGTGACCCTGCCTGCGGTCAGCGACAAGGCGTTCGCACAGACGAAGAAGGGGTCGGGCCAGCAGCAGGCTGCGACGACCATGGCCTTCGTCAGACTGCTCAAGGACCTCATGCGGGAGAAGGGACTCGGCGAGCGGATCGTGCCGATCATCCCCGATGAGGCCCGGACATTCGGCATCGACGCGTTCTTCCCGACCGCGAAGATCTACAACCCGAACGGGCAGAACTACCTCGCCGTCGATCGTGAGCTCTTCCTCTCTTACAAGGAGGCGACCTCGGGTCAGCTGCTCCACGTGGGCATCAACGAGGCCGGTGCCGCCGCCGGATTCACCGCCGCCGGCACCGCTTACTCCACTCACGGCGAACCGATGATCCCGATCTATGTGTTCTACTCGATGTTCGGCTTCCAGCGCACCGGCGATGCATTCTGGGCCGCCGGTGACCAGATGACCCGCGGGTTCATCATCGGCGCCACTGCCGGACGCACCACCCTGACCGGGGAGGGGCTCCAGCACGCCGATGGGCATTCGCCGGTGCTGGCGGCCACGAACCCGGCCGTACGTGTCTACGATCCGGCCTACGGGTACGAGATCGGCCACATCGTCCGTGATGGGCTGCATCGCATGTACGGCGAGCACGACCTCGGCGAGGATGTGCGCAATGTCATGTACTACCTCACCGTGTACAACGAACCGATGCTCCAGCCGCCCGAACCCGATGATGTCGACGTCGAGGGCATCCTGCGCGGCATCCACCGGATCGCGGAAGCCGGATCCGGCGCCGAGGCGGAACCGGGGTCCCGCCCGCAAGCGCAGCTGCTCGCCTCCGGCGTGGCCGTGCCTTGGGCGCTTGAGGCCCGCGAGCTGCTCGCCGCGGACTGGGGCGTCGATGCGGCCGTGTGGTCGGTGACCTCGTGGGCGCAGCTGCGCCGGGACGCCCTCGAAGTGGAGGCGGCGAAGCTGCACGAGGTCGAGGCGGAACCGCGTGTGCCGTATGTGCGCCAGCGCCTCGGGGCCGAGGCCGGACCGATCGTGGCCACAAGCGATTTCGATTCGACCCAGCCGGACCTCATCCGGCCGTTCCTGTCGCACGACTTCGCGACACTCGGTGCCGACGGCTTCGGCTTCTCCGACACTCGGGCGGCGGCCCGCCGGCACTTCAAGATCGACGCCCATTCGATGGTGGTCCGAACCCTGCAGCTCTTGGCCGAACGCGGGGAGGTCGATCCCGGCACCCCCGCCGAGGCGGCCCGACGCTACCGACTCACCGACGTCAACGCCGGGACCTCGGGAACCGCCGGCGGCGATTCCTAAGACCCCGGCCCTGGGCATGCTCTGGGCAATCCCCAGGGCAAGCCCCTGGGCTTCGGCACCGAAACACGGGCGCTGGATCGAAGCACGGGTGTACACCCGGGTCTCGGTCCAACGCCCGTGTTTCGGCGGAGACGACTGGTGGCGCCGACTACCGGTCGGTGCCCTGCATCTCCGCGGAGATGCGGTCGGCGGCGGCCCGCAGAAGCGGAACGGCGCGGTCGGCGAAGCTCTTGTCGACGCGGCTGACCGGCCCTGACACCGAGATCGCCAGCGGTGCGGGGGAATCGGGGATCGCCATTGCGAAGCACCGCACCCCGAGCTCCTGCTCCTGCTCATCGATGGCATAGCCGCGTTCGCGGATGCGCTCGAGCTCGGCCTCGAGCTCGGAGACCGAACCGATGCTGAACTCCGTGGGTGTGGGCATGCCCGCGGTCGTGACGATGTGGCGGACCTGCTCGGAGTCGAGACCCGCGAGGATCGCCTTGCCGACGCCCGTGTCGTGCATATGCGCCCGGCGTCCCACCTCGGTGAACATGCGCATCTGACGTTCGGAGGCGACCTGATCGACGTAGACGACCATGTCCCCGTCCATCGTCGCGACATTCGCCGACTCACCGAGTTCGGCGACGAGGTCGCGCAGGTAGGGGCGGGCGATGGCCCCGAGCTGGGAGCCGGCGAGGTTGCCCAGCCGCACGAGCCCCGGACCCAGCGCATAGCCGCGATTGGGCAGCTGCCGGACCACGCCGAGGTTGACCAGCGTGTTCAGCAGACGGTGGATTGTGGGCAAGGGCAGGTTGACGTCGGCTGCGATATGGCTCAGCGTCGCCGAGCCCGCGGAGTTCGCGATGCATTCGAGCAGACCGAACGCACGCTCGACGGACTGCACACCGCCCTTGGTCTGGCGGATTGCAGGAGTGTCCTTGCTGCTCATCGATCATCCTTCTTCCGGGGGATGTTTCGGCTGTGAAACTGGGTTCAGTCTAATCCCGAAATGGAAGAAACTTTCCGAATCGGTGAATAACCTCTAGAATTTCCACTAGGTAGAAGATAATGTCCGTAATACGGAAAATCAATATCAGAGAGGATATTGCCCATGGCCGCAACCAGTCCCGGATACTCCATCACCCTGCGCGTCGGCACGACCGTCGGAGAGTCGTCGACGTCCGACCTCGTGGCCGCAGCCGCGGCCACCGGTGCGGGGGTCACGGCGCTCGACGTCGTCGAATCCACCCCGCACACGGTGACCATCGACGTCAGCGCCGACACCCGCGACGTCGCCCATGCCGGTGAGGTCTCCGACGCGCTGGAGAAGCTGCCCGGGGTCGAGGTCCACAAGGTCTCGGACCGGACCTTCCTGCTCCACCTCGGCGGCAAACTCGAATCCGCCTCGAAGGTGCCCCTGCGCAACCGCGATGATCTCTCCCGCGCCTACACCCCGGGCGTGGCCCGCGTGTGCCAGGCGATCGCGAAGAACAAGGACGATGCCCGGCGGCTGACGATCAAACGCAACACCGTCGCCGTCGTCACCGACGGCACCGCGGTGCTCGGACTCGGCGACATCGGCCCCGAAGCGGCCATGCCCGTGATGGAGGGCAAGGCCGTGCTGTTCAAGCAGTTCGCCGGCGTCGATGCCTGGCCGGTGGCCCTCGACACGAAGGACACCGAGGAGATCATCGCGATCTGCAAGGCCATCGCCCCGGCCTACGGCGGCATCAACCTCGAGGACATCGCCGCCCCGCGCTGCTTCGAGATCGAGGCCCGACTGCGCGAAGAGCTCGACATCCCGGTCTTCCACGATGATCAGCACGGCACCGGCGTCGTCACCCTGGCCGCACTGAAGAACGCACTCAAGGTCGTGGGCAAGAGGATCGAGGACCTGCGCATCGTCATCTCCGGCGTCGGGGCGGCCGGTAACGCGATCATCCGACTCCTCCAGGTCGCGGGGGCCACGAACATCATCGCCTGCGGACGAGGCGGCGCGATCGGCCCGCACTCGACCGTCGACACCGAGCACAAGAAGTGGCTGCAGGCGAACACGAACCCCGAAGGCTTCGACGGATCCCTCAAGGAGGCCGTCGTCGGCGCGGATGTGTTCATCGGCGTCTCCGCCCCGAACGTCCTCGACGGCTCCGACATCCAGGCGATGAGCTCCGACGCCCTCGTCTTCGCCATGGCCAACCCCGACCCGGAGGTCGACCCCGCCGAGGCGCTGAAGTACGCAGCCGTCGTCGCCACCGGACGCAGCGACTACCCGAACCAGATCAACAATGTGCTCGCCTTCCCCGGCATCTTCCGCGGCCTGCTCGACGCCGAGGCGACCGACATCGACGAGAACATCATGGTCGCGGCCGCCGACGCCATCGCCTCGTGCATCCCCGAGGACGAACTCCACCCCGGCTACGTCGTCCCCTCGGTCTTCGACCCCGAGGTCGCGGCGAAGGTTGCCGAGGCGGTCGCGGCGGTTTCGTCCTGAACGGAGCGCGGCCGCTCCGAGAGTCGCCGTGCCCAGGTGCGGGGAATGAGAGACAATGAACACAGGCCCGGCATCGCCGCCCCGCCGTTGAATCCTGTGCAGAGAAAGAGAATGTGAAAGTGGAACGATCAACACTGGCTGATATCGACTCACTGCTGGGGGACACGGATGAGCTCCTGAAGCGGAGCTATCCGGGCGAACGGGATGTGCGCCAGCCCGTGCACACCGTCTACGTGCCCGGGGACCGAACGACACCGGACCTGCCGTACCAGTGGGGCCAGCAGGCGCTCGAATGCGTCGAGGCCCACGGTGGCATGCTCCAACTGGCCGAACGCGTCATCACCGCCGCCCGCAAGGAAGCCGGCCCCGGCCCCGCCGGGCAGATGCCCAGCCTCCACCAGGTCGCCCGGGAAGCCGAAATGCTCGCCGAGGCGGTCACCGCGAAGCTCGAGCGCGAACCGATCGAGGACCTGCGCCTGGACTTCGAAGACGGGTTCGGCGATCAGGGCGATGAGAGCGAAGACCGGTGGGTGATCCAGGCCGCCCGCGACGCGGTGGCCGGGCGCAGCGAGACCGGGGCACCGGCGTTCGTGGGCATCCGCTTCAAGTGCATGGAGGAGGACACACGAGCCCGCGGGCTGCGCACCCTCGACCTCTTCCTCTCCGAACTCGTCAGGGCCGGCGGGCAGCTGCCGGACAACCTCGTCCTCACTCTGCCGAAGGTCACCACGATCGACCAGGTGCGCGCCATGGTGATCGCCTGCCGCAGCCTCGAAGCCGAACACGGCCTGGCCGAGGGCACACTGACCTTCGAGATCCAGGTCGAGACCCCGCAGCTCATCCTCGGCGCCGATGGCACCGTGCCGCTGGCCCCGGCCCTGCATGTGGGGGCGGGTCGGGTCACCTCTCTGCACTACGGCACGTACGACTATTCTGCGTCGCTGGGTGTGGCCGCGGCCTACCAGGCCATGGACCACCCGGTCGCGGACTTCGCGAAGAACCAGATGATGCTCGCCGTCGCCGGCACCGGGGTCCACCTCTCCGACGGTTCGACGAACATCCTCCCGCTGGGCGAACCCGCCGAGGTCCACCACGGGTGGGCACTGCACGCCAGCCTCGTGCGCCGCCATCTCAAGCGCGGAATCTACCAGGGCTGGGACCTCCACCCGCATCAGCTGCCGACCCGGTTCCTCGCGACCTTCGCCTTCTACCGCGAAGGCGGAGCGAAGGCCGCCCAGCGCCTGTACAACTATGTGTTCAAAGCGGACTCGACCGTCCTCGACGAACCGGCGACCGCGAAGGCGCTCGCCCGCTACCTCGACCGCGGACTCGTCTGCGGTGCCCACACCGAGGATTTCGTGACCTCCCGCACGAACCTCAGCCTTGCCGAACTCGGGCAGCTCGCCCGCACCGGATCCCTGGACTGAGAACACACCGACCGAAGGAGACCCCGCCCATGACGACGACCGATCCCTACACCTATTGGGCTCCGACCGGAGGCCACCCTCCGCAGTCGGATCTGCTCACCGACCGCGCCCTGGTCACCGAGGCCTATACGGTCATCCCGCGCGGAGTGCTGCGCGATATCGTCACCTCGAATCTTCCCGAATGGACCGGGACACGGTCCTGGGTGCTGAGCAAACCCGTGGCCGGGGGAGCGGTGACGTTCTCGCAGACGATCCTCGAAGTCACCCCCGGCGGCGGCTCCGAGAAGCCGGAACCGCAGCCCGAGGTCGAAGGATTCCTCTTCGTCATGGCCGGCCAGCTCGAGGTCACCCACGAGGGGCAGGCCCACACTCTGACCCCCGGAGGGTTCGCGTTCCTGCCGGCCGGTTCGACGTGGTCCGCGAAGTCCACCGGCACCGAGGCGGCCCGTTTCCATTGGGTGCGCAAACGCTATCAGCCCGTGGCCGGGCTGACCCCGGAGGCGAAGTTCGGAAACGAGGCCGAAGTCGAGCCCTCGCCGATGCCCGGCACCGACGGCCGGTGGCGGACGACGCGTCCGCTCGATCCGGAGGATCTCGCCTACGACATGCACGTCAACATCGTCACCTTCGAGGCCGGTGCGGTCATTCCGTTCGCGGAGACGCACGAGATGGAGCACGGGCTCTACGTGCTCGAAGGCAAGGCCGTCTACCGTCTCAACGGCGACTGGGTCGAGGTGCAGGAAGGCGACTTCATCTCCATGCGCGCCTTCTGCCCGCAGGCCTGCTACGCCGGGGGACCGGGGCGGTTCCGCTACCTGCTCTACAAGGACGTCAACCGTCAGGTCGAACTCTGAACCGAGCGTGAAAACGACAACTGCTTGCCGGAAGTGATTCCGGCAAGCAGTTGTCGTTTCCGCTGTTTCGGCGGCGCGCAGTTGAGTCTTGGAACGAACCGACTCAGATGAGCTGCAGGGTCCGCGAGGTGTACTCGGAGAGTTCCTTGAGCAGCGTCTCGTCGTCGGCGAGGTCGCGGCCGAGCGAGGGGATCATGTCCTTGAAGTTCTTCTCCCAGCCCGCGTACTCACGCGGGAAGCAGGTCTTGAGCAGCTCGATCATGATCGGCACGGCCGTCGACGCACCCGGTGAAGCACCGAGCAGAGTCGCCAGCGAACCGTCGGCGGACGAGATGAGTTCGGTGCCGAACTGAAGGACACCGCCCTTCTTCGGATCCTTCTTCATCACCTGCACGCGCTGACCGGCCTGGATGAGCTCCCAGTCGCTGGGGTCGACGGAGGGGATGAAGTTGTGCAGGGCCTCGAAGCGGGCCTTCTTCGTCGCGGCGAGCTCACCGAGGAGATACGTGACGAGGTCCGTGTTGTCCTTGGCGACATTGAGCATCGTGGCGATGTTGTTTCCGCGCACGGAGAACGGCAGATCGGTGAAACGGCCCTTCTTGAGGAACTTCGGCGAGAAGCCGGCGTAGGGGCCGAACATGAGGTAGTCCTTGCCGTCGACGACACGGGTGTCGAGGTGCGGCACGGACATCGGGGGAGCATCCTGAGCGGCCTGGCCGTACACCTTCGCCTGGTGGCGGGCGACGAGATCCTGGTTCGCGGTGCGCAGGAAGTAGCCGGAGACCGGGAAGCCGCCGTAGCCGCGTCCCTCGGGGATGCCGGACTTCTGCAGCAGCGGCAGGGCTCCGCCGCCGGCACCGACGAAGACGAACTTCGCGCCCACTTGATGGGTCTCATGCGAGAGCAGATCCTTGACGGTGATCGTCCAGCCGTCGGAGGAACGGTCGAGGTCGGTGACCTGGTGGCTGGTGCGCACGGTCGCGCCCTTGTCGGCGACGTAGCTGAGCAGCTGACTCGACAGAGCGCCGAAGTCGACATCGGTGCCCTGCTGGATGCGCGAGGTGCCGTTGACCTGTCCGGGGCCGCGGCCCTCGAACATCAGCGGCAGCCATTCGGCCTGGGTGGCCGGATCCTCGGTGTACTCCATATCCGCGAACAGCGGGTTGCGCACCATCTGCTCGTAGCGGTTCTTGATGTAGTCGCGTCCCTTGTCGCCGCGTCCGTAGCTGACGTGGGCGATGGGGTTGATGAAGGACTTCGGATCAGTGAGCACACCGGTGTCGACGAGGTGGGACCAGTACTGGCGCGAGTGATGGAACTGCTGGTTGATGTTCGAGGCCTTTTCCAGGTCGATATGACCATTGGAGTCCTCGGGGGTGTAGTTGAGTTCGCAGAGTGCGGCGTGGCCGGTGCCGGCGTTGTTCCAGGGGTCCGAGCTCTCCGTGGCCACATAGTCGAGCTTCTCGTAGACACGGATGTCCCAGTCGGGCTGAAGTTCGGTCAGCATGGCACCGAGCGTGGCGCTCATGATGCCGCCGCCGATCAAGACGACGTCGACCTTTTCCTGCGGTGAGGGCATTTGGACTCTCATTCCTCGTCACTGACTGCTTGTAGTTGTCTCTCAGCGTACTCTTCGGATGCCGCAGTGCCGTAACCAGGGCCGACCGGGGCCCGCGGTGGGAGAGCATTCTCACAGCGGATGGGTGTCCGCGAAAACCGTGCAGATCCGACCGATCGGACACTTTGGCAAGACAGTCTGTGTCGCGTGCCACAAGGTGTGCAAATATGGGCACATGTCCAAACGTTTCCTTCTCCGTGACGCGCTGGCCGAGTTCCCTCCGTATGCCCCCGGCAAGCCTCCCGTCAATTCCCCGGGCCTGACTCCGTACAAACTGTCCTCGAACGAGAACCACCTGCCGCCGCTGCCAGGCGTCCTCGACGCCGTCGCCTCCGCCTCGGCGATTCCGGGGAACTATCCCGACCCCACGTCGGCCGCGCTCGTGGCCGATATCGCCTCCCACCTCGGGGTCGAACCCGCTGAGGTGGTCCCCGGCGCCGGTGCCTCCGAAGTCCTGTCAGCGTTGACGAACATCACGCTCGAGGACGGCACGTCCGTGGTCTACCCGTGGCCGTCGTTCGAGATGTACCCGATCCTCGCGGCCGCCCGCGGTGCGCAGAAGCGCCCCGTCGACCTCCTCGACGACGGTCGCCACGACTTCGGTGCGATGGCCGCGGCCATCGATGACACGACCCGGCTCGTGCTGCTGTGCTCGCCGAACAACCCGACGGGTCCGACGATCACCGATGCCGAACTCGAAGGGTTCCTCACCGAGGTGCCCGAGGACGTCATCGTCGTTCTCGACGAGGCGTACCTCGAATTCGCCAGCGAGGCGGCCGATGGTCTGGCGGCGCGGCGGAAGCATCCGAATCTCGTCCTCGCCCGAACCTTCTCCAAGGCCCATGGGCTGGCCGGTCTGCGGGTGGGCTTCGGTATCGCCGATGCCGAGATCGCCTCGGCGCTGCGCCAGGTCATCGCCCCATTCTCCGTCACCGCCGGTGCCCAGGCCGCGGCTCGGGAATCTCTGGCTCGGATCGACGAGGTGGCCGTGCGGGCCAAGCAGGTTGCGACGGTGCGCGACCGGTTCGCCGATGAGCTGCGCAAGCTGGGTCTCACGGTCCCCGAGGCACAGGGCAACTATGTGTGGATCGCCCTCGACCCCGAGGCGGCAGTCGCGTTCGAAGGCGCCTGCGCTGAACAGGCCGTAGCCGTGCGTCGTCTGCAGGGCGGTGTGCGGGTGAGCATCGGACCCGATGAGGCTCTCGAACGCGTGCTCAAGGTCGCTGCCGCTCTATGACGACGAGTGCGAACTCGACCGTGAGTGCGGATTCGACCGGGAGCGGGGATTCGACTGAGAACGGGGGCCCGATTGTGAACACGCAAGCGCCGCTGCCGGAGCTCGCCTCTGTGCTCAGTCCGGATGCGCTTGTGACCGACCGCGACGTCATCGACTCCTACTCGTCGGACAAGGCCTTGTTCTGTCCGGCCGGTGCTGCGCTGGCTCTGGTCAGGGCCGCGAACATCGATGACGTGGCGGCGGTGATGCGTTTCGCTGCGGAGCATCGGGTCCCCGTCGTCACGCAGGGCGCGCGGACGGGCCTGTCCGGAGCGGCGAACGCCGTCGATGGGGCGATTCTGCTCAATGTCGCCAAGCTCGATGCGATTCTCGACATCGATGAGGTCGATCAGACCTGCCGGGTCCAGCCCGGTGTCATCAACCAGGATCTCAAGCATGCCCTGGCCGAGCACGGATTGTCCTACCCTCCGGATCCGGGGTCGGTGGCGATTTCGACGATCGGCGGCAATGTTGCCACGAACGCCGGGGGCATGTGCTGTGTGAAATACGGGGTGACGAAGGACTATGTGCGGGCGCTGACCGTGGTGCTCGCCGATGGCACGGTGACGAAGCTGGGCCGTCAGACGGCCAAGGGCGTGGCCGGCCTCGACCTGGCTGCCCTGTTCATCGGCTCCGAGGGCACTCTGGGCGTCATCGTGGAGATCACCTTGGGGCTCAAACCGCTGCTGGCGCTGCCGGTGACCGGGGTCGGCATCTTCCCGGACATGGAATCGGCAGGCCGAACGGTGTCTGCGTACATGGCCTCCGGCGCCGCACCCTCGATGCTCGAACTCATGGACGGGGCGACGGTGGCGATGGTCAACGCCTATGGGGACTTCGGTCTGCCCGATGAGGCGGGTGCGCTGCTGCTCGTGCAGTCCGACGCTCCAGGGGCCTCCGGAGTGGCAGAACTCGAATCGTTCCAGACCATCGCCGAGGAGCAGGGGGCCAGCGAGGTCTTCTTCTCCGACGACCCCGCCGACTCCGAGCTCTTCGTCGCCGCACGTCGGGCCGTGTCGCCAGCGCTGGAGAAGTACGTGTCGACGATCGGTGGGGGCGAACTCATCGACGATGTGTGCGTGCCGCGGTCCCGCCTCGGCGAGTTCTTCGCACGTCTGGCCGAGATCGATGCCAGGCACACGGTCGAGGTGTCCACGGCCGGTCATGCCGGTGACGGGAACATGCACCCGAGCGTGCTCTTCGATGCCTCGGATGAGGCGAGCGTGGCCGAGGCGAAGGAGACGTTCGCTGAGATCATGCAGCTCGGGCTCGACCTCGGTGGGACGATCACCGGCGAGCACGGGGTCGGGTACCTCAAACGGGACTGGCTGGTCCGTGAGCTCGATGCGGGGGCGCGCTCCCTGCAGGATGGGATCAAGACCGCCGTGGATCCGCTGGGGATCCTCAACCCGGGCAAGATGCTCGGCTGAGACTTCAGGGGCCGGATCGTCGAGGACGTCTCGGCCGCTGTTCAGGGCTGAGTCGCCGGTCGATCACCGGTCTCCTATCGGTCCCGGCCGATCGCTGGTCGGTCTCCGGTGGCTGGTCGGTTTCCGGTCGATCACCGGTCGCCGGTCGGCCCTTGGCAGCCAGTGGGTTCCAGACCGCCGCTCAGCACCGCGATATCGGCGGGCCGAACCCGGCAGCAGCCGCCGATGATCTGCGCCCCGAGTCGGGCCCACTCCGCGACCGGCCACGTCTCGACCCCCGCCACTGGCGACGAGTTGGTTCCCGCCTCCGTGCGCTCACCGGCCCAGGCCAGTGCCGCTGCATCATAGGTTTCGCCCGAGTTCGGGTAGGCGACGAGCGGCAGCTGCGTGTGCCGCGCGAGTTCCGCGAGTGCCGGGGCGACGATCGAAGGACGCACACAGTTGACCCCGATCGCTTTCACCGCCACCGAGACGGACGCTGCCTCAGCGAGTTCGGCCAAGCTCGATCCGTCGGGCAGGGTGGGGCAGTCGTGCGGAGTCGTGTCCGTGCCTGCCTGTAGGGTCACACTCACCCACGCAGGAAGACCCACCTCTTCGGCCAGGTTCATGATCGCGCGGATCTCGTCGAGACGCGGCTGGGTCTCGATGGCGAGCAGGTCCGCACCCGCCTCGGCGAGGGCTTCGATGCGCGGACGGTGAAAGGACGCGTACTCCTCGGAGTTGAGACGGTAGGCACCGGTGTACTCGCCGCCGTCGCCCAGCGCGGCACCATATGGCCCGACGGAGCCTGCGATGAGTATGTGTGCAGGTCCGGCACTCGTGGCTGCAGCCGATGCCTCGCCTGCGTTCGCGTTCGCTGCGGCCGGCACCCTGTGCGGCGTCGCGGCGGCTGTGCCTGTGCCCTCCGATTCGATGCCTGCGGCTGCGGTCGCCGCAGCTCGGGCGATCCGCACGCTCTCGGTGACGATCCGACGGCCCTCGGCCGCACCGATTCCTGCCCGCTCGAAGCCGAGCGGCGTCGCCTGATAGCTCGCGGTCGTGAGGATCCGGGCACCGGATGCGGCGAAGGCGGCGTGCACCTCGGCGAGGGCGTCGGGGTTCCTGCGGATGAGTTCGGCTGACCACAGGTCGTGGTCGAGGTCGATGCCGCGGTCCTCGGCCGCGGTGCCCAACCCGCCGTCGATGACGATGGGGGCGGTCGCCTCGGCGTGGGTGCGTATCTGCGGAAAGGTCATGGACTTAGTTAAGCTTGTCCGGTGACTACAGACGAATCTCCGGCAGCATCCGAGACTGCGCCCATCAACGACCGTTCGCAGTTCGGCTTCGAGGTGGGTACCCGCATGGACACGGGTGGACGCACCGGGCTCCTCCGCACTCCGCACGGAGACATTCAGACTCCCGCCTTCATTCCGGTCGGCACGAAGGCCACGGTCAAGGCCGTCCGCCCAGACGAGGTCGCCGAGCTCGGCGGGCAGGCGGTGCTCGCCAACGCCTATCACCTGTATCTGCAGCCCGGTTCGGACCTCATCGACGAGGCCGGAGGACTCGGCAAGTTCATGAACTGGCCGGGGCCGACGTTCACCGACTCCGGCGGATTCCAGGTGATGAGCCTCGGTTCGGGGTTCAAGAAGGTCATCTCGATGGAGTCGACGGGGGTGCAGAACGACGAACTCGTGGCCGTGGGCAAGGAAAGGCTGTCGAACGTCGACGATGACGGGGTGACGTTCAAATCGCATCTCGACGGGTCGATGCACCGCTTCACGCCGGAGATCTCGATGCGGGTGCAGCACGAGCTCGGTGCCGACATCATGTTCGCCTTCGACGAGCTGACCACGCTCGTCAACACCCGCGGCTACCAGGAGGAATCGCTCGAACGGACTCGACAGTGGGCGATCCGCTGCATCGACGAGCACTTCCGGCTCACCGAGGAGCGTTCGCACCGGCCCTATCAGGCGCTCTTCGGGGTGCTCCAGGGTGCGCAGTACGAAGACCTGCGGCGCAAGGCCGCCAGGGACCTGGGGGCCATGGACTTCGACGGTTTCGGCATCGGCGGGGCACTGGAGAAGGAGAACCTCGGCATCATCATCCGGTGGGTGTGCGAGGAGCTGCCGGAGAACAAGCCTCGGCATCTGCTGGGCATCTCCGAACCCGATGACCTGTTCGAAGCGATCAAGACCGGTGCCGACACCTTCGACTGCGTCTCACCCTCCCGCGTGGCCCGCAACGCTGCGATCTACACCCGCGATGGGCGGTACAACCTCACCGGGGCGAAGTACCGCAGAGACTTCGGCCCGCTCGACCCCGACTGCTCGTGCTACACGTGTCAGAACTACTCACGAGCCTACCTGCGCCACCTGTACAAGGCGAAGGAGATGCTCTTCTCCACGCTGTGCACGATCCACAACGAGCACTTCGTCGTCTCACTCGTCGCCGACATCCGGCAGGCGATGATCGATGGCCGCTTCGACGAACTCGAGTCCGAGGTCCTCGGCCGCTATTACTCGAAGTAGCTTGGGTCCGGCAGCCGTGGCCAGCAGGGCTTCAGCGTCTCAGGTCACGCGAAACTCGAAAACAACGCCGCTGGCGACGACTTTTTCGACTTTCGCGTGACCTGAGCCTCGGGTGCCAGCCAGAACGCGACGGGCGCGGGCCGGAATGCGGCGGACGACGCCTCAGTGAGCGCCGGCCGGAATGCGGCGGGTGACGCCTCAGTGAGCGTCGGCGGGGTCGAGCTCGTAACTGGGTTCGTGGCGTTTGACGAGTTTGATGACCCGGTAGGTGACGGGCAGGAAGATGATCTCAACGGCGACCTTGTAGACGAAGCCGACGATGATGTAGTTGAGGAAGTCGAGGCCCGGGATGACTCCGGCGAAGGCGATGACGCAGAACAGCAGCGTATCGACGAACTCGCCGACACCCGTCGAGGTCAGCAGCCGCACCCACAGCTTCGACTCGCCCATCCGCTTCTTCACGGCCACGAGCACCCACGAATTGAGCAGCTGGCCGACGAAGTACCCGACGAGCGAGGCCGCGACGATGCGCGGGTAGAAGCCGAGCACCGCGGCGAAGGCTTCCTGATTCTCATAGCCGGGCCCCGGTGGGGAGATGAGTACGAGCCAGAACACGAAGGTCGCGAGGATCTGCAGGCCGAATCCGGTGATCACAGCCTTGCGGGCGGCTTTGAAGCCGTACACCTCGCTGATCACATCGCCGAGGATGTACGCGATGGGGAAGAGGAAAGCGCCGCCGTCGGTGACGATCGGACCGAAGCCGATGACCTTCGTGGCCGAGATGTTCGAGATGATGAGCACCGCGCAGAACACGGCGAGGAAGACCGCATAGTAGCGGCCCCGAGAGGAAGCGAAAGCTGCGAAGCGTGCAGCGGAGGTGGTGTCGGTGTCCGCCGAGTCGACTGCTCGACCCGGCTGCCCAGACTCCGCTTCGGAACGTTCGGACTCCGACGCCGAGCGCCCAGACTCCGCCTCAGGACTCTTCTGCGACAACGGTGATTTCCTTCCCTCCCGTGACGGTGAGCAGCTGCTCATACGTCAGGGGCATCATCGAATTCGGCGTCCCCGCGCCGGCCCAGAGAACAGGATAATCCTTGAGCGTGACATCGACGAAAGTGGGAATCGGGCCCGGATGACCGCAGGGGGCGACACCGCCGATGACGTGACCGGTCGCCTCACGGACGAGTTCCTTGCTCGCCCGGTCGAGCGAGTCGACTCCGATGAGTGACGCCACATGCGCGGTGTCGACGCGGTGGGCTCCCGAGGCCATGATGAGCACCGGGGAACCGGCCGCGGAGAAGATGAGGCTGTTCGCGATCGCCCCGACCTCGATACCCAGAGCTTCGGCTGCGGTCGCCGCGGTCGGCGTCGATTCGGTGAAGATTTCGATGCGCGGTTCGATGCCCGCGGCGACGAGATCGGCCGCGACCGCCTCATGGTTGGGGTGGATCTTCGTCTCCCCGCTCGACGAGGCGGCTCCGGGCCCGGACTCGGCAGTGACCTCCTCGGCGGGGTCCGACTCACCCACCGATTCCGCGCCGAGGCTCGCACCCGTTCCCGCGCCGGCCTCCGCGTTCGCATCCGCTTCAGTACCTTCAGCCTCAACCTCGGTCTCTGCCTCGGCCTCGGTCACGGGTTCGGCGAGTCCGCGGCGGCGCAGGAGCGGGCCGACATCGGGGCGGGTGCCGAAGAAGCGTTCGATCGCCGACATCGGGTCGACCGAATAGCCGGGAGCGAGAATGGCCTCGCGGAAGGCATCGCCGGCCTCGCGGCTGAGCCCGCCCTGCTCGTCGAACCATTCGCTCACCCAGGCGGCGATGACCTCGGAGTAGAGGTAGGAGTAGTAGCCGGATGCATAACCGGAGGCGAAGATGTGCCCGAAGTACGTCGACCGGTAGCGCGGCGGAACGAGCGGGGAGAACCCGGCAGCGGCAAGCACTTCGGATTCGAAGGACAGCACATCGGTGATGTGCTCGCCGGCTTCGAGCGAATGCCAGGACAGGTCGAGCATGGCCGCGGCGAGGTATTCGATCGTGTCGAAGCCCTGCCCGAACTTCTCACTGGCGATGAGGGCGTCGACGAGTTCGGCCGGCATCGGCTCACCCGTGTCGACGTGCTTGGCGAAGTGGGGGAGGACCTGCGGGTGGAAGCGCCACATCTCGTTGAGCTGGGAGGGGAACTCGACATAGTCGCGCGGTACCGCGGTACCCGCCGTCGACGGGTATGTCGAGTTCGCGAACAGTCCGTGGAGGACATGGCCGAATTCGTGGAAGAAGGTCGTCAGCTCGGTCGGGTTGAGCAGGGTGGGCCGTCCCTGTCCCGGCTTGGCGAGGTTGAGCGAGAGAGTGACGACCGGCAGCAGCCCCGTCAGGCGGGAGGCCGGAACCAGCTGGTCCATCCAGGCGCCGCCGCGCTTCGTATCTCGGGCATACGGGTCGATGAGCACCAGGCCCAGGGGGCGTTCGGTGGTATCGGTGACTTCGAAGGCGCGGACATCCTCGTGCCAGGCACGGACTCCGTCATAAGGGGCGAAGGTGATGCCGTAGAGACCGGTCGCGGCGCGGAAGACTCCTTCGGTGAGCACGGTGTCGAACTCGAAGTACTTAGCCACTTCGTCGGGGTCGATGCCGAATTCATCGGCCCGGAACTTCGCCAGATAGTGCTTGACGTCCTCGGCTGCGACGGCTTCGAGGCCGTAGCGGTCCTTGACCTGCGCGAGCTCCTCATCGAGTTGGGCATTCGCGGCATTGATGAGGGAAGAGACGATGTCCGCGGCGGCATCGGGGTTGCCTGCGGTCTGATTGTCGATGGCGAACGACGAATACGAGGGGTATCCGAGCAGGTGCGCCTGCAGGGCGCGCAGCGCCGTGGTGTCAGCGACCTGGGTGCGGGTGTCCCCGTCGCCGCCGCGGGACCCGCGGGCCATCGAATTGTTCAGCACGTGCCGACGGGTCTGCGCCGTGTTGAGGGATTCGAGCACGATCTGCTGCGTGAAGTTGTTCAGCGGCAGCAGGTAGCCGTCGACCCCGCGCTCGTTCGCGCGAGTCGCCGCTGCCGCGATCTGGTCCTCGTTCATCCCGGCCAGGGCTTCGACCTCGCCGAGGTGGACGGCCAGTTCCCGTGTATCGAGCTGCAGGGCGCGGGAGAAGGAGTTCTCCAGCGTGGTCAGTTCCGCCGCGATCGTGGCCATCTGCTCCCGGCCCTCCTCGCCGAGGCGGGCACCGGCCCGGACGAAGAGTTCGACGGTGAGCTCCTGCTGCCGTTTGTCCTCGGGGTTGAGGTCGGTGACCGAGACCTGTTCGATCCGGTGGAAGAGGTCGACGTCGAGCAGGATCTCGGTGCGGGTCGCGGACAGGACCTCCCACACCTCGGCGATGGCGTCGGTGAGTTCAGGACGCAGATGATTCGACTCGACGGCCGCGGCCACGGAGGCGATGCGGGTCATCGGCACGGACGCGGACTCGAACCTCACGGTGGTGGAGAAGAACGTGGACTCCGCTTCATCAGCGATGATGGCGGCCACCTCGGCGCGGGCGAAATCGGTCGCCGTGTGAACCGCGGTCAACAGGGCCTCCGGGGTCACCGCGGTGAAGTCGGGCAGCGAATAGTCGCCCTGCGGGTCGAGGAACGCCTCCCAGACATCGATGCTGTTCGGTTCTGCGTTCATTCTCGACATACCACTTTCTCTACGGTTGGGGTCTCCAGCCGATCCTAACGTGAGAGTGCCGACCGGCGCATGATCGCTGGTTACACTTGAGGTCATGGGCACTGGGCAGGGCAAATCCCTGACACTCAACAACGCATTCCGGGTCGGCTTCACCGGCGCTCTGGGTGTGGGACTGGCGATCGCGCTGATGACGGCGCTGCAGTCCGTGGCAACCCTGCTCATCTACGTCGGTCTGGCACTGTTCCTCGCCCTCGGACTCGACCCGATCGTGCAGTGGTTCGTCGCACGCAAGGTGCCGCGCTCGCTGGCGGTCCTCATCGTCGTCGCAGCCTTCATCCTCATCGTCGTCGGGGTGGCGCTGCTAATCGCCCCGGCCGTGATCAGTCAGATCCAGACGTTCATCGCGGATCTGCCCGGGATCGTGGCGAACCTCGCGGCGACGGGGTGGGTGACGGAACTCGAAAAGCAGTTCACCGGTGCGATCGACATCGATGCGGTGTTTGCGAACATCGGCGCATGGGTCTCGGATCCGAAGAATGTGCTCTCCGTCGGCGGCGGTGTCGTGTCGATCGGGGCGGGGATCCTCAGTTTCCTCACCGGCGTGATCATCGTCGTCATCCTCACCATCTACTTCGCCGTGACGATGCCGACGATCAAATCCGCAATGTTCTCCCTGGTTGCGGCCTCCTCGCGGCCGACGGTCGAATCCGTCACCGAGGAGGTCACCCGCTCCATCGGACGCTACGTCCTCGGCCAGCTGTCCCTGGGAATCGTCAACGGTGTGTGCTCGGCGATCTTCCTGTCCATCATCGGCGCGCCCCTGCCGGCGCTGCTCGCCTTCATCGCGTTCCTCGCCTCGCTCATTCCGCTCGTCGGCCCAATCGCGGGTGCGATCATCATCACGGCATCGTGCCTCATGGTCTCGCCGGGGCTCGGCATCGCCGCAGGCATCTACTACCTCGTCTACATGCAGGTCGAGGCCTATCTGCTCAGCCCGCGCATCATGAAGGCCGCTGTCGACGTGCCCGGAGCGCTCGTCATCATCGCAGCGATCGCCGGCGGAACCCTCGGCGGTGTGCTCGGTGCGGTCGTCGCGGTGCCGGTGGCCGCCTCGGCGCTCATCGTCATCCGCAAGGTCGTCGTGCCCGCGCAGGCGAAGAAGTAGGGTCAGGAAGGATCATCGTCGATGCGGGTGACGATGACGTGGATGATGAGCTTGACGATGTAGTACGCGGCGAAATACGCCACGGCCCCGAAGACGAGGTTGATGAGCAGATCCCCGTCGCCGCCGAGACGCGGCAGTGTGATGAAGACGGCCGCGGTGATCGCCGCGAGATACGGGATCAGACGGAGGACGGGGCTTTGGGGCTCACTCATGGACGTGAGTCTAACAACGCAGAGTTGACGGTTCTGTGTCGCACCTAAGATGGGGATCATGGCTCAGACACGATGGGCGGCACACCGCGACGAAGCGGTCCCCGAGGATGTGGAGCGTCTGCTTGCGACCGTGCCGGAATGGTTCGGCAGGCCCGAATCGAATGCAGAATACATCGACGAGGCACGCACCATGGAGACATGGACGGTGCGGGGGTCGGGACGGCGATGATGCGGGCGATCAGTGCCGATGCCCGGAAGCGTGGGGTGAAATTGCTGCAAGTGAAGACTCTCGGGTTTTCGCACAGCGATGCGAACTATGCGCGAACCCGGCACTTCTACGAGACGGCGGGATTCATTTCGCTCGAGGAGACCGACCTGTGGGGCGAAAGCACGCCCTGCCTGATCATGGTCAAGCCGCTGATATGACGAGCTCCGCAATTCCGCCCTGGCCGGCGACGTCTCCTGCTCGTGGTCGAGTTCGCCTGCGAGCGGTGGAAGCGCGAGACAGTGCAATGGCGCGTGAACTCTCGACCGATCCCTATGTGCCTCTGACGGGATCGCTGCCGAGCTGCGCGACGGAGCAGCAGGCGAAGGCGTGGCTGAGTCGCCAGCAGAAGAGGAATCGCGAGGGAACCGGTTTCTCATTCACGATAGCCAGACGGACGGATGACGACGCTGTCGGTCATTGCGGCTTGTGGCTGAAGGAGCTGGGGGAAGGGCGCGCGACTGCAGGGTATGCGATCGTTCCTTCGCAGAGGAAACAGGGACTTGCGAGCGAGGCGCTGGCACTGCTGACCGAATTCGCGTGGACGATTCCTGGTCTGTACAGAGTCACACTCTTCATAGAACCGTGGAATGTCTCGTCACTGCGAACGGCAGAACACGCCGGTTACGTGCGAGAAGGCGTGCTGGCAGGCCATCAGATGATCGGCAGGGAGCGCAGGGATATGGTTCTCTATGCTGCCATTCGGCGAACTGGACGCGGACGATGACGGATCCGATGGAAGCGGCAAGTCTCGACCTGGAGTTCCCCTTCACCGGTCGTTGGCTGGTACAGAACAGCCCGGCCGATCGCGTGCCGAGTCATGGTACAACGATGTTCGCGACCTCCTTCAGCATCGACTTCGTACCGGTCGACGACGCAGGGAGGTCGGCGGTCTTCACTCTCGGATCGCTGGTGCGGTCTGAGCCTCCAGAGAATTTCACAGGCTTCGGCCGTTCCGTGCTCGCCCCGACCGATGGGACGGTGCTGACCGTCCACGATTCCGAATTCGATCATCCTGCCTATCGGGGCCTGCCCTCACTCGGCTATGCGCTGACTCAGCGCAGGCGTGCCGAAGCGGGGTGGCGGGCGCTGGCCGGAAACCATGTGATGATCAAGAGCTCCGGTGGAATCGTGGCTCTGTGCCATCTGCAGCGGGGCAGTGCTCGGGTTCGACCGGGTCAGGATGTGCAGGCCGGTCAGGAGATCGGCCGCTGCGGAAACTCGGGCAACAGCACGGAACCTCATCTGCACGTTCAAGCGCTCGACGGCCCCGATATCGAGCGGGCCGCCGCTCGGCGAATTTCGTTCAGAGGGTCCCTGCCCTCAAACGGTTCGATCATCGCGGTCTGAGGCGCGAGGAGACACGTGCAGAGCACCGTTCTGCCTGCGGACGAACTCTCTGCCGAGAACCGCCGACCTATTGTCCCGTCGGACAGTCCGGCCTATGGTGAGAGGACGTTATCCATCGTCTCGGTGGACGCCGGTCAGTGCATCGGGCGTGACAGAGGAATCCGAGCGGATGGACTCACACGAAGGAGTGTCATGGCAGTCTACTCAGCACCCGGAACCGACGGTTCTCTCATCACGTTCAAATCGCGCTATGAGAACTACATCGGCGGAGAGTGGGTGCCGCCGAAGGACGGCAACTACTTCGAGAACATCACCCCCGTCACCGGACAGGTGTTCACAGAGATCCCCAGCTCCACGGTAGACGATGTCGAGACCGCCCTCGACGCAGCCTGGGCGGCGGCCCCAGCCTGGGGCAAGACCTCGACCACGGAGCGGGCGAACATCCTTCTCAAGATCGCCGACCGGATCGAGAACAACCTCGAGATGCTCGCCGTCGCCGAGACCTGGGACAACGGCAAGGGCATCCGCGAACCGCTGGCCGCGGACCTGCCGCTGGCCGTCGACCACTTCCGCTATTTCGCCTCGGCGATCAGGGCGCAGGAGGGCGGAATCTCGCAGATCGACGACGACACCGTCGCCTACCACTTCCAGGAACCCCTCGGCGTCGTCGGACAGATCATCCCCTGGAACTTCCCCCTGCTCATGGCGACCTGGAAGCTGGCCCCGGCGCTCGCCGCCGGCAACTGCGTCGTCCTCAAACCTGCGGAGCAGACTCCGGCGTCGATCCTCGTCCTCGCCGAACTCATCGGTGACCTGCTGCCGGCCGGAGTCCTCAACATCATCAACGGCTTCGGAGTCGAGGCCGGAAAGCCCCTGGCGTCGAACAAGCGCATTCGCAAGGTCGCGTTCACCGGTGAGACGACGACCGGTCGACTGATCATGCAGTACGCCTCGCAGAACATCATCCCGGTGACCCTGGAGCTCGGCGGCAAGTCACCGAACATCTTCTTCGACGACGTCATGGACGCCGATGACAGCTACCGGGACAAAGCCCTCGAAGGATTCGCGATGTTCGCGCTCAACCAGGGAGAGGTCTGCACCTGCCCATCCCGTGCGCTCGTCCAGGACTCGATCTTCGACGACTTCGTGGCCGCCGGCGTCGAACGCGTACGCGCCATCAAGCAGGGCAATCCGCTCGACACCGACACCCAGGTCGGTGCACAGGCCTCGAACGACCAGTTCGAGAAGATCATGTCCTACCTCAAGATCGGCCGAGACGAAGGCGCCGAGGTGCTCATCGGCGGCGACAAGGCCGAACTCGACGGAGACCTCGCCGGCGGCTTCTACATCCAGCCGACGATCTTCAAAGGCACGAACACGATGCGTGTCTTCCAGGAGGAGATCTTCGGTCCGGTCGTCGCCCTGACTTCGTTCTCCGACTACGACGATGCGATCTCGATCGCCAATGACACCCTCTACGGCCTCGGTGCCGGAGTCTGGTCGCGTACCGGCAACACCGCCTACCGGGCCGGACGTGACATCCAAGCCGGCCGTGTGTGGGTGAACAACTTCCACGCCTACCCGGCCCACGCGGCCTTCGGCGGATACAAGTCCTCGGGCATCGGCCGCGAGAACCACAAGATGATGCTCGACCACTACCAGCAGACGAAGAACCTGCTGGTCAGCTACTCCGAAAGCGCACAAGGATTCTTCTGATGAGTGATACAGCCGAAACAGCCGTTCTCGAATCGACACCGACGATCGAAGGCGAAGGGAGATCGCGAGTGGCGATGACTCAAGCCGCCGTCGACCTGCTCGCCGGCCTCGTCGACAAGCACGGGCAGCTCATGTTCCATCAGTCCGGCGGATGCTGTGACGGATCGTCGCCGATGTGCTTCCCCGAAGGGGACTTCCTCACGTCGGAGGCCGACGTGCTGCTGGGCCACTTCGAATTGCCCATCGAAGATTCCGAGAAGGCCGGACTGGACTTCTGGATGTCGACCGAGCAGTTCGAGTACTGGAAGCACACGCATCTGACCATCGATGTGGTGCCGGGACGAGGAGGCGGCTTCAGCGTCGAATCACCGACGGGCAACCGCTTCATCATCCGCTCGACGCTCATGGACGTCGCCTGAGCTGAGACTCGGGAGCAAGCGGGCGGGCGCCCACGCTACACGGAGTCGGCCCGCTTCGGAGCCGCCCTGACGTGGGCGCGTTCGCCCTGCTTGCCGACGAGGCTGAGGAACTCGACCGGCCCTGAGCTGGTGGCTCCGAACCAGTGCGGGGTGCGGGTGTCGAACTCTGCGGCCTCCCCGGGCTCGAGAATGAGGTCGTGCTCTCCGAGGACGAGCCGGAGCCGACCGTTGAGGACGAACGCCCAGTCGTAGCCCTCATGGGTGCGCAGCTCGGGCTCGGCATCGTCTGATCCGGCAGGGAGGATGAACTTGTAGGCCTGGATGCCTCCCGCCCGTCGTGTCAGCGGAAGGATCGTCCGCCCGTCGCGGGTAGGGATCGGGCGCATATTCACGCGCGGGTCGCCGGTCGGCGGGGCGTCGACGAGTTCGTCGAGAGTGGCTCCGAAGGCGCGTGCCAGGGGCAGCAGCTGTTCGAGCGTGGGGCGTCGGTGGCCGGCTTCGAGCCGAGACAGTGTGCTGATCGAGATTCCCGTCTCGGCGGCAAGGTCACTCAACGTGATGTCGCGGCGCTGACGCAGCTGCTTCAGCCGTGGCCCCACGGCATCGAGAGTGCGATTCATCGGATCATCCATGACCCTGAGTTTGCCATTCGGAAAATCCAATTGCAATACCGCTCAGGTCTCGTCATGATCGGAACATCCGGGCGCCAGAGCGGCGGTCCCGGAACGATCGGGAGGACGAGATCATGGCAGAAGACACCGACGCGCTCCGAGACGTCGTCATCATTGGAGCAGGAGCGGCAGGACTGAGCGCCGCACTGACCCTGGTCCGCGCACGTCGGGCGGTGACACTCGTCGATGCGGGACAGCCCCGCAACGCACCGGCAGAAGCGGTCCACGGGCTGCTCGGCCACGAAGGCATCCGCCCCGACCGGCTGCTGGCGCGGGGACGTGAGGAGGTCCGCGGATACGGCGGGGAGATCGTCGATGACGAGGTCATCGGCGTCACGCGTGATGACACCGGGTTCACACTCACTCTGCGCGGAGCCGGTCCGATCAGGAGCAGGACCCTGCTCATCGCGACCGGGCTGGTCGACGAGCTGCCCGCGATCCCCGGGGTGCGCGAACAGTGGGGACACGGAGTGCTCCATTGCCCGTACTGCCACGGCTGGGAGGTCCGCGACAGCCGCATCGGAGTGTTGGTCACCGATCCGATGGCAGTCCACAAGGCGTTCCTGTTCCGACAGTGGAGTGCGAATGTCATGCTCTTCGCCGGCGACCACAGGCTGACCGAGGACGAGCAGACGAAACTCGAGGCTCTCGACATTCCCGTCATCGACGGCGGCATCGACAGTCTCGAGATCGTCGAGGACCGCCTCACTGGCGTGCGTCTCGACGACGGGAATGTCGTCGCCGTCGATGCCGCCGTCGTGGCCACGCCGATGGTCGCCCGATCAGAGCTGTTCTCCGGCATCGGCCTCGAACCCACCTCGCACCCGGCCGGCGCGTTCATCGAGACCGACGCCTTCGGACAGACCGCGATGCCCGGAGTCTGGGCGGCCGGCAACGCCACCGACATCGGCGCTCAGGTCAGTGGAGCCGCGGCCGCAGGAGCGCTCGCCGCCCAGCACATCAACTCCATTCTCATCAACGAGGACCTCGACTTGGCCGTGGAGCAGCTGGAGGCTCGCCGAGCAGGAAGGGTCGGCTGATGACGCACTCATTCGACAAGGACTACTGGGAAGGCACCTGGAGCGGAGAGCGCGGGGCGATGATGAGCTCCGGGGACCCGAATCCGCACCTGATCGACCAAGTCAGCGAACTCGAACCGGGAACCGCGCTCGACGCAGGTTGCGGAGCCGGCACGGAAGCGCTCTGGCTCGCGAGCCAGGGGTGGAATGTCACCGGCGCGGACATCTCCGACACGGCCTTGGACACGGCTCAGGACCGGGCTGCGGCCCTCGGACTGGAGCGCCACATCCGCTGGGTCCGGGCAGACCTGTCCGCTTGGCAGCCGGAGACCCGGTTCGACCTCGTCACCACCCACTACGCGCACCCGGCGATTCCGCAGCGGGAGTTCTACGACCGGATCGCGTCCTGGGTGGCACCGGGCGGAACCCTGCTCATCGTCGGCCACCTCCATCACGACCACGGCCAGAGTCCGAAGAACCACAACCACGACGAGCACGGGCATACCGCGCCGCCGGTCGAGGCCTCAGCGACCGCCGCCTCCATCACGGCCCGCTTCGACCCTGACGAATGGACGGTCATGACCGCCGAGGAATCCCGACGGACGATCCTCGGCCCCAGCGGTCACCCGACCACCGTCGACGATGTCGTCGTCCGTCTCACTTCCCCGGCTTCAGCAGCTCCGGCTCACCGAGCGAGAGCATGAGGCGATTCGCCCAGTTGAAGAACGCCGCGCAGCCGAGGACATCGATGATGTCCGCGTCGTCGAGCCCGGCCTGACGCAGCGTGGCAACGTGATCGGGTCCGAAGGACTGCGGGGTCAGTGTGAGCGCAACCGAGGCATCGACGACGGCATCCCACACCGGATCGCCGAGGCGGGACGTCGTACCGATGCCCTCATCGAGCAGCCGCTGCACGAGATCCCATCGGCCCGATTCCTCGGTGGCCCGATCCGCGTGGATCGAGGCGCAGAAGAGGCAGCCGTTGAGCCGCGAGGCCGCAGTGGCCGCGAGTTCGCGTTCGGCCCGACCCACACCGTCAGTGGTGTTGAAGAAGATGTCGAAATCGGTCAGCGTGCGCGCTTTCAACGCTGCCGGATCGCGGGCGAGGAGACGGAAATAGGGGTTCTTCGCCCGTCCCGCCTCGACAAGGGCATCACGTTGGGCATCGGTGAGATCCGCCTCGGCGACGGGGGCGATCCACGGCACCCAGCCGAGCCCGGCCTGCTGGAACAGCTCGGGCCGTTTGAGAGTCGGATGGGTCTTCACCCGGTCCCCGACGTGGCTCAGTGCCCGCTCCACCTGTGCCGAGGTGGAGGTGTCGTCCGACGAGCCCGGAGTCCGAGGTGCGGGAACGTCCGGCGTCGGAGTCGCACTGGTCAGTGCTGCCAGACCGGTGCTGATGCGGATCTGGAAATTGAGGAACGACACGAGCTGGGCGAGGGTGACGATGCCGTCCTCGTCCCATCCCGCCTCGAGCAGGAGCGCGAGATGCCCGGGACGGCAATCGCGCGGATGGAGCACGAGCAGATGAGCGAATTCGAGTCCGGCCACAAGCTTCTCGCCGAGACGGTCCGCCGTCGCCTCTCGCGCGGCGAGCCACGGACCCGGGACGCTCTCCTGTGCCAGAGCCGAGGATTCGTAGATGCCGTACGGTCCGTGCACGCCGGACATCGCAGCCGAATCGGACTCGTCGTCCGGGCCGGGCCCCGCAGCCGCACCCGCAGTCGCGGTCGCATCGTCGAGGAGTTCGGCGACCGCCCACGACGCGGACTCGTCTTCATCGCGGAGCAGATCACGGTAGAACTCCTCGGCGCGCGGAGCCCCGAGCAGGCCTGCAGTGAAGGCAGCGACCGCGTAGCGGTCGCGGTAGCTCACTTCGGCCGGATCAGCCGGTTCGAGCAGCGCTTCGAAGCTCAGCTGTGCGTTCTCCTTGGCCTGGGCCCGGTGGTCACGGAGGGCATCGAGAGGATCGTCCGCGGCGATCCCCGCGAGGAGGTTGATGATGTCGGCCATCTCAGTGCACCCGCTCCTTGGTCACGGCGAACCCCAGGGCGGGGGCCACCTCGGTGGCGAGCAGTTCGATCGATCGCAGAGCGGTCTCATTCGTCGCCGGCACCGAATGCACCTGGAAACTGACGTCCGTGGCCCGGTCGAGAACGCGGTCACGGTGGAGCCGTTCGCTCACCTGCTCGGGCGTGCCGAGGAAGGTGTCGGTGGCCTCGAGGAGCTCGTCGAGGCTCAGCCCTGAGGTGCCATAGCCGACGAGGCGGTCGGCCTCGGCCCGCAGCGCCGGTTCAGTGATCTCTCGCAGCCGCGGCAGGTCTGCGGCATCGGCGACCACAGCAGTGCGGGAGGCGAGGATGCGCGGTTCGACCCCGTCGGGCAGCTGGGAGAGATAGGTGTCGATGACGGGCAGCTGCACCTCGTCGAGGCGGGCCCCGGGATCGTCCTGCGGGCGCGGCTGCGTCCGCGAGAGCATAAGCCCGTCCCCGGCGGCACCGGCCGCCCCGGCCCCGCCCGAAGAGAAGGTCGCCTGCCACAGTCGCCGGTCGAGATTCGCCCGGTCGGCACTCGAGGCGGGGTAGAGCCGGTGTGCGGTGGGAAGCGGCCCGCCGGCGAACAGGGTGCGCAGGGTCGCGAGATTGTCGGCGAACGTCTCCCGACGTTCCTCGAAGCTCGTGCCGAAGGCGGGGAAGGACTTCGGATTTCCGCCCGACCCCAGGCCGATCTCGAGCCGTCCGACCGAGAGTTCGTCGAGGACGGCGGCGTCTTCGGCCACACGGACCGCATTCTCCATCGGCAAGGTGATGATCGCGGTGCCCAGTCGGATCCGACGGGTTCGGGCGGCTGCGTGGGAGAGGAAGACGAGCGGGGAGGGGAGGCCGCCTTCGGTCGCGGAGAAGTGGTGTTGAGCGACCCAGGCGGAATGGAAGCCGAAGTCCTCGGCCGTCTCGATCTGCTCGAGGGCGAAGCGGTAGCGTTGCGCGGCCGGGGCGTCCTCGAGCAGGCGGGTGAAGAATCCGAGCTTCGGGCCCGTCGCCTGATGGTCGGTGGGGTGACTGGTCATGGGTCTCAGCTTTCTGCTGCCGTGGTGAGCAGGGTCGGGGTGAGCGGTCGATCGTCCGCGGGTGGTGAGTCCGACGACAGTGTCGCGGGACGGGGGATCGCGTCGAGCAGACTCCGCGTGTAGGACGTGCGCGGGCGGGCGAAGATCTCCTCGGTCGGGCCGGTCTCCATGAGATGCCCGCGCGACATCACGGATACCGTATCAGCGATCTGACGGATGACGGCGAGGTCGTGGGAGATGAAGACGTAGGTGAGGTCGAGCTGGCTCTGCAGATCGTCGAGCAGGGTGAGGATCTGTGCCTGCACGGTGACATCGAGAGCCGAAACCGCTTCATCGAAGACGACGAGCTCGGGTTCGACGATGAGGGCACGGGCGATCGCGACCCGCTGCAGCTGCCCGCCGGAGAGTTCGGCGGGACGGCGGTCGAGGAAGTCAGCCGGCAGCGCCACCCGGTCCATCGCCTCGGCGACGAGCCGGGGCCGGGAGGTGCGATCGCCGAGGCGGAAGTTGCGCAGAGGCTCTGTCAGGGTCGAGCGGATCGAATGCTTGGGATCGAGCGCGGAGAACGGGTTCTGATGCACGAGCTGGACGGTGCGCCGGAACTCTCGCCGCCGCTGCCGGGAGGGACGGCCCCGCCCGAACTCGGCGGCGTCGAAGTCGCCGATGCGCAGCTGCCCGGACTGGGGTGTGAGGAAACCGGCCAGGGCCTTGCCCGTGGTCGTCTTGCCCGAACCCGATTCGCCGACGATGCCGTGGGTGGTGCCGCGGGCCACCGTGAAGTCCACGTCTTCGACACCGGAGACCTGATCCCCGGTGCGGTCGAAGACGTGGGTGAGTGATTCGACGGAGACGAACGGGTGTGCAGACCGCGCGGCCGCCTCGGCGAGGGCAGGGCGGGCCTTCGTCTGCAGGGCTGGGGCATCGGTGATGAGGCGGGAGGCGTACTCGGTGGAGGGGTGGGAGAAGACCCGACCGGCCGGGCCCGACTCGACGATGAGCCCGCCGTGCATGACGGCGAGTTCGTCGGCTCGCTCCCCGGCGACGGCGAGGTCGTGGGTGATGAAGAGGACGCCCATCCCGGTCTCGGCCCGCAGCTGGTCGAGAAGGTCGAGGACCTGCTTCTGCACGGTCACATCGAGCGCCGAAGTCGGTTCGTCGGCGATGAGCAGGCGCGGGCGCAGTGCGATGGCCGCGGCGATGAGCACCCGTTGCCGCATCCCGCCGGAGAGTTCATGCGGGAACTGGTCGGCCCGTTTCTCCGGCCGGTCGATGCCGACCCGTGCCAGCAGCTCGATGACCTGGGCGCGGGCCTCTGCCCGGTTCGCACGACGGTGGATGCGCAGCGCCTCGGCGACGGACTTCCCGATGGTCTGCAGCGGGTTGAGCGAGGACCCAGGGTCCTGCGGGACGTAGCCGATCTGCGTCCCGCGCACACCCCGCCACCCGGCAGCGCCCAACGACAGCAGATCGAGATCGCCGAGGCGGATCCGCCCGGCCGTGACCCGCGCCGAGGACGGGAGCAGGCCGATGACGGCGTTGGCCGTCGTCGACTTCCCCGAACCGGATTCGCCGACCACGGCCGTCATCGAGCCGGGGCGGACCACGAGATCGAGCTCGCTCACGGCCGGGACGGAAGGGCCGCCTCGGTGGGTGTAGTCGACGGAGAGCCCGTCGATGCGCAGCAGCGAAGACCCGGTCATGATGTCACCTTTCGCAGGGTGTTGCCGATCTGATGGGTGGCGAGCACGATGGCCATGACCACGATGCCGGGCAGCACGGTCAGCCACCATGCGGTGGCCACGAAATTGCGGCCCTCGGCGATGATGAGGCCCCATTCGGGGGTCGGCGGCGGGGTGCCGTAGCCGAGGAACCCGAGTGTTGAGATCTGGAGGATCGCGGATCCGATCTGCAGCACCGCCAGCGACAGCACCGGAGAGATCGAATTCGGGAGGATGTGGCGGACGAGGACGGAGAAGAATGTGCCGCCGGAGCCGTAGGCCGCGGCCACGAAGTCGCTCGTGTTGATCTGCACCGCCTGGGAGCGGGCGAGACGGGCGAATTGGGCGATCGCCGTGACGCCGACGGCGATGGCCGCGTTGATCGTGCCGAAGCCGAGGACGACGACGATCGAGAGGCTGAGCAGGATCGCGGGAATCGACAGCAGCACATCGACGAGGCGCATGAGCACATCATCGAGCCAGCCGCGTCTGGTGCCGGCGATGAGCCCGATCGTCGTACCGAGGACCAATCCGACACCGACCGCCACGAGAGCAGCCAGCAGGGATTGGGAGGCGCCGTAGACGACGCGGGTGAAGGCATCGCGACCGGTCTGGTCGGTGCCGAACCAGTGCTCGAGGCTCGGTGCCAGCAGTGCCGGAGTGTCCCCGCCGTCGTTCGGATCGTAGTGGGTGAACAGGCCGGGGACGAGGGCCCAGGCGATGGCGATGAGCAGGACCAGCGCCGAGACGACGGTGGCCGGGGGAATCCCGGGACGCGTCCGAGCTCCGTGCACGCGGGCACGGTGTGGGCCGGCACCCTGACCACGAGTGAAGACATCGGTGATGCTCATGCGTTCTTCTCCTTCGTCTCGCCGGAGGGCGCGGGATCGGCATCCCAGTCGAGGTCGACGCCGACGCTCGCCGCGGTTGCCGTCAGGGCCCGTCGTGTGGGCCCGTCGTGACTGCGCAGGCTCCTGCTCACCGAGGCGACGCTGCGTTTCGAGCGCAGCCGGACGTCGATGATGGGATAGAGGAGGTCGACGATGAGGTTGATGATGACGTAGCCGAAGGTGGCGATGACGACGACGGCCAGCAGAATCGGATTGTCGCGGTGGGTCACCGCCTGGGCGGTGATGAGTCCGATGCCGTTGCGGCCGAAGACGGTTTCGGTGACCACGGCACCGGCGACGAGCTCGCCGAAGACGAGCCCGATGATCGTCAGTCCCGGCAGCACCGCATTGCGGGCGACGGTGTGGACGAGGAGCCACAGCTCGGAGGCGCCCTTCGCGGTGGTGACCTTGACGAACCCGGAGGCCTGCACCTCGGTGATGGAGCGGATGAGCACCTGGGCGATCGGAGCCGAGAGCGGGACCGCCACCGTCAGGGTCGGCAGCACGAGCGCTTCGGCGGGGCCGGCATCGACGACCGAGACGATTCCGAGCTGGAAGGAGAAGACCTGGCTGAGCAGGATTCCGAGCCAGAACACGGGGATCGAGATGAAGAGACTGGGCACCGAGTCGAGAACCCGACGCACTCGCGACAGCGGCCCGGTGGCCGGGCCGTAGGTCGCGAAGACGGCGATGAGTACGGCGAGGACGAGGGCGGTGACGAACCCGGAGATCGCGAGCACCGCGGTCGAGGGCAGGGCCGCGGAGATGATCGTCGATACGGCCGCGCCGGTCTGGACCGAATAGCCGAAGTTGCCGGTGAGGAATCCGGTCAGGCTGGTGATATAGCGTCCGAACCACGAGTCGTCGGCGCCGGTGGCCTCTCGGATCTCGGCGATCTGTTCAGGGGAGAGGCCCAACGTGGGATCGGCGAAGCGGGCGGTGACGCCGTCGCCGGGGATGAGGCTGAGCAGGATGAACGCCGCGGTGAACGCGAGGAGGAGGACCAGGACCGCTTGGCCCAGGCGGACGATGAGATAGCGGGTGTCGAGGATCATTTCTCTCCTGCCAGCCAGGTGCTGTAGAAGTCGGGCCGGCCCACGGGTTCGGTGGTGAAGCCGTGGACGCGGCGGCGGAAGGCGAAGACCTGCGGCTCCTCGAAGAACGGCAGCACGTAGGCCTGCTCGACGAGGTAGTTCTGGACCGCCTCGGCGGCCTGCTGACGTTTCTCATGATCGGGCTCGGAGGCCAGGGCTTCGAGGAGTTCGTCGACCTTCGCATCGATCGAACCGTCGGCGGCATCCGTGCGGTCGGCGCCGTTGAGGAAGACATCGCGGTTGACCGAGGAGTAGTTCGAGCGCAGGTTGTCGAAGTCGGCACGGGCAACCATCGAGTGGTAGATCTGCACGGTATCGAGGTCGAGGGCGTCGAGAGTCTGCTTCGATTGGTCGCCGGGGTTGATCGACAGGCGCACGCCGACGCGACGCAGCTGCTGTTGGATGAGGGTCTGGACTTCGTTCGAACGCGGCTGCGGCAGTGCGATATTCACCGTCAGGGCCAGCGGCTGCCCGTCCTTGACGCGGTAGCCCTGCCCGTTGCGTTCGCTCCACCCGGCCTCATCGAGGAGTCGGTTGGCTCTGTCCGGGTCGTATTCCCAGGAACCCGACTGATCCGTGTAGCCCATCGCGCCCTTGGCCAGCAGCCCGGTGGCCAGCGGGTAGTTCGGGGTGAAGAGCTTGTCGACGATCTCCTGGCGGTCGATGGCGGCGATGAGCGCCCGCCGGACGTCGACATCGGCGAGCAGATCGTGGCGGAAGCGGAAGTTGATGCTGTTGTTGATCCCGTTCGTCGCTTTCGCGAAGAGGCGCAGTCCCTGCTCGGTCACGCGTGACTCGTCCGGTGCCTGGACGTCGCGGACGCCGTCGGCCTGCCCGGAGAGCACGGCTCCGATGCGCACCGAGTATTCGTTGTTGACGAGGTAGTCGATGCCGTCGAGGTGGGCTCGGCCCTGATGGTCCAGGTGCGGGGGCGCCCAGTCGTAGTCCTCCCGGGCGCGGACAGACAGCTTCGTGCCGATCGTCTCGGCGGTGATGTGGAAGGGGCCGCAGGTGTGGATCTGCGTGGCTCCGCCGGGGCCGAAGCCTTCGGCGTCGAGGGTGAGGGTGGAGTCGGCGAGCAGTCCTGCGTTCATCGTCGAGGTCGCCTGGGCGAAGCCGGGGGACGGGGCGGAGAAATGGAATCGCACTCGGTGGTCATCAAGGACTTCGCTGCGTTCGTAGTTCGAGATCTGTTCGGACACCGGCAGGGTGCGTGACTCGTCGCCACGGCCGAAGAGGTCGAAGTTCCTCGCGACGTTCGCCGGAGTCAGCGGCGAACCGTCCGAGTAGGTCACTCCCTCACGGATGGTGAAGGTGTAGGTCCTGGCCTCGGCGTCGATCTCCGGCAGCTCGGTGGCCAGCCAGGGGTGCAGGTCGAGCGTCTCCGGGTCCTGCCACAGCAGGCGGGCGGAGATGTTGTTCATGATTCCGCCGTTGGGATAGAAGCCGACCGACGGCGGGTAGAGCAGCGTCCAGGTCTGCGGTTCGAAGTAGGTGAGCACCCCACCGCGCACGGGTTCGCCGTCCGCGAGGGAACCGGCGTCCCGTGGTGTGCAGGCGCTGAGGGTGAGCAGTGTGCCGAAACCGAGACCGAGTCCGAGGAGCGATCGGCGGTCGAGGTGACGCTGAGCGTGGCGCGTCGAGGTGGCGGGACGGTCGTCCGTCATGGAATGAGGTCCTTCGGGCCGGAGAGATGGAATTGCGAAACGTCAGTGTGATAGTTCAACAATATGCGGACGTTGCCGGTGCCATGGAATGCAGGCAGAGGCGATGTCCGGAGCGGGTCCCGAGGTGGAAGTGCATGGTTCGAGTTAAGCGCATCGTACTGATCGCGGTCAATCCGGGGCTTCATATTGAGACATGTTGAGCAATTCGGATTTCGACCATCAGGTCATCGTCGCACCCGACCCTCGAGAAGATGTTGAGCAATTCGAGGTTCGGGTCCGAATGAGGCACGCCGAGGATGTTGCGCGTCCGGAGCTCGTGGGTGGTACGCACCCGAGGCCCGGGATGCTGCTCGCTTGGTGGCTGGCCCTAAGGGTGCCCCGGCGACGATTCGCACGGCCCGCGCCCTCTTCGGCATTGCCCTCGACGTCGAAGCGGGGGAGACTGAGGGTCTACGCACTCATTTGAAAGGTCCGGGTGGATCATGGACGTTCCGAACACCATTCCCGCTGAACTCGACCACCTCATCATCACGGTTCCCGACCTGGAAGCCGGGGTCGCCGCCGTCGAGGAAGCCACCGGTCTGCGTGCTGTCTCCGGCGGTTCGCACACGGGGATGGGGACCGCGAACTTCCTGCTCGGTCTCGCCCCCGCGCACTGGCCGGACGGTGCCCGCACCTACCTCGAGATCCTCGGGCCCGACCCGCAGCAGGAACCGCCCGCTGATGGGACGCTCCCGCTCGACGCGCACCTGTCCACGGGGCTGACCCTGC
Organism: Brevibacterium sp. FAM 27836; assembly: GCF_051351055.1. Classification (NCBI taxonomy): domain Bacteria; kingdom Bacillati; phylum Actinomycetota; class Actinomycetes; order Micrococcales; family Brevibacteriaceae; genus Brevibacterium; species Brevibacterium sp. FAM 27836. The sequence continues at coordinate 916,125 of NZ_CP195711.1, read as the reverse complement.
AGACCTGGGCCATCCACCCGCGGGCCTTCCTCGCAAAGATCGCGGCCGCGAACTCCGCCGGAATCGACTTCGGCGAGGTCAAGGACATGGCCCGCGACACCGCTGACGGCGACCGCCTCGAATGGCGACTGACCACCCGCTCCCCGCTCCCGCACGCAGGTGCGCAGCCGTTCCTCATCGACTGGGCCGAGTCGGTTCACCCCGCCGAGGCGGCCCTGCCCACCCTCGAACTCCTCGAGTTCCATGTGGAATCCCCGGAACCCGAGGCGGCCCGGCAGGTGCTCGAGGTGCTCGGAGCCGGCGACGCCGAAGTTCTTGAAGGACCAGAGTGCCGCCTGCGGGCGAAGCTGCGCGGCCCCGGCGGTGTCCTCGAGTTCTGATTTCGCCGAAACACAAGCGGAGCGCCGAGACACAAGCCGGGCGTCGAAACTCAAGCCGGGCGTCGAGACACGGGATGAGCGCCGAAGCACTGCCGCGTGCACGCGTGTTTCGGCACTCAACCTGTTTCTCGACGAGGCGGCGGCTAGACTCGCATGCGTGCTCAGTCGAAACCGCCTCGCCTCCCGCTCGCACCTACGCGCCCTGACCTCCCTTGCCGCTGTCTCGCTGCTCATCGGTTTGAGCGGTTGTGCGCCCGCCGCAGACGAGGAGACCCGGCCGACCCCGAAGGCAGCCGAGACTGCCGTGGCATCGCCCGGCCCGAGTGACCAGACAAGCGGCCAGGCGAGCGACGACCCGACGGAGTCGCCTGCGCCGACCGAAACCGCGAACGTCGATGACGCCGGCGCGGCAGGAGTCAGCGAAGACGACATCGACGCTCACGGCAGCGGGAAATGGGATCGACCGGCCGAAGAGACCGGACTCAACCGCGACGGAGGCAAGACCTTCAAGGTTGCACTGCGCGTCGAAGACAACCTGCCCATCGACGTCGACGAAGCCGGCGACTTCATCATCAGGACCCTCCAGGACGAGCGCGGCTGGCAGGACATCGACGATGTCTCCATCGAACTCGTCGACGAGGGGCAGGACACGATGATCTCCATCGCCAGCCCCGACACCGTCGACGAAATGTGCCTGCCACTGCGCACCCTGGGCAAACTCTCGTGCCGCAACGGACCCAATGTCATCCTCAACGCCAAACGCTGGGTCGCGGCCACCGAGGAGTTCGATGACATCGTCCAGTATCGGCAGTACCTCATCAATCACGAGGTCGGACATGCACTGGGCCATGGTCACGAGTCCTGTCCCGGCCCCGGGGAGGCCGCACCGCTCATGCAGCAGCAGACCAAAGGTCTGCAGGGCTGCGAACCCAATGGATGGCCCTCGAAAGGCTGAGTGCGTCTGAGGCTGTGCTGCCGCTCCGTGGTGAAGGCGACTGCCGCTCCGTCCGACCGTCCGACCGTCCGACCGCGTCCGCTCCACCCGGCCGCCAGCCCCTCATCGGGGCCGTGGCGGCGTGTGACGGCGACCTCAGATTCGCGCGGGAATAACTGCAGCGGATCTCCTGTTGATTGAGTCGTATACGCTCAACTCTGAAAGAGGAGGTCGGCTTTGGCCACATTCTTCGGACCCGCAGGTTCGGGTGGAGACTCATTCGACGAGTTCCTCGCCCGCTTCCTCCAGGGACAGAACGGAGCCCGCCGCGGGCGAGCCGTCGACATCAACCGCCTGCTGAGCAAGCGCAGCCACGAAGTCATCGAGGCCGCCGCCGAATTCGCCGGCAGGCACGGACAGTCCGAGGTCGACGCACTCCACATCCTCCGCACGATGGTCGATTCCGAACCGGGAATCTCCGCCGTGCGGCAGGCAGGTGCTGACCCCGAGGCCATCGCTCACAGCATCGAAGAGCGCCTTCCGGCGAGTACCGACACCGAGGTGGAATCCACACCGACGCTGACCGGTTCGGCCCAGCGGGCGCTGCTCGACGCCTACCAGGTGGCCCGCGCCTTCGGCTCGACCTACATCGACCCGGAGCACATCTTCTTCGCCTTCGTGCTCAACCAGGAGATGCCTGCGGGCCGCATCCTCTCCCAGGCCGGAGTCACCCAGGCGGCCCTGCAGGCAGGAGCCGAAGCAGCCGAGGCCGCAGGCATGCACCCCGGTCAGGAAGCCGACGGTGAGGACGGGCAGGGATCGGTGCTGGAGAAGTACGGCACCGACCTCACGGCGCTCGCCGCCGAAGGCCGCCTCGACCCGGTCATCGGCCGTGCCCACGAGATCGAACAGACCATTGAGATCCTCGCCCGCCGGACGAAGAACAACCCCGTCCTCCTCGGCGAGGCCGGCGTCGGCAAGACCGCGATCGCCGAAGGCCTCGCACGTGCCATCCACTCCGGCGATGTGCCCAAGCAGCTGCACGGCAAACGCATCATCTCCCTCGACATGCCCGGAATGCTCGCGGGCACCCGCTACCGAGGCGACTTCGAAGAACGACTGACCGGGGCGCTGAATGAGATCGCCGAGGACGGAGACATGATCGTCTTCGTCGATGAACTCCACACCCTCGTCGGCGCCGGCGGCAACGGCGAAGCGAATTCGATGGATGCCGGCAACATCCTCAAACCGCGACTGGCGCGCGGCGATCTGCACATGATCGGCGCGACCACGCTCAAGGAATACCGCACGATCGAGAAGGATTCAGCTCTCGAACGCCGATTCCAGCCGGTGACCGTGGGCGAACCGAGCGTCGCCGATGCCGTGACCATCCTCGACGGACTCAAGGACCGCTACGCCGAATTCCACGAGGTCACCTACACCGACGAGGCGGTCCGGGCCGCCGTCGAACTCTCCAACCGCTACATCACCGACCGGTTCCTTCCGGACAAGGCCATCGACCTCATCGACCAGGCCGGTGCCCGGATGTCGCTCAAGCGCGGACCTGGTGTCGACATCGACGCCCTCAAGCTCAAGCTCTCCGAGCTCGAGGCGGAGAAGAAATCCGCGATCGAGGTCGAGGACTACGAACGCGCCGGACGCCTGCGCGATGAGACCACCGAGGTGGCCGCCCGGATCGACACCGCGGAGAACCCGGGTGCCGACGCCGCGAAGACCGTTGCCGCCGAGGCGATCATCGACGACCAGGAGATCGCCCAGGTGGTCTCCCGTGCCACCGGAATCCCGGCGGCCCGGATGACGCAGAGTCAGAAGGTGCGCCTGGCGAACATGGAGGACGTCCTCCACGATCGTGTAGTCGGGCAGGACGAAGCGGTGACCGCGGTGTCACGCGCCATCCGCCGCAGCCAGACCGGGATGAGCGACCCCAACCGGCCGATCGGCAGCTTCCTGTTCCTCGGCCCCACCGGTGTCGGCAAGACCGAACTGGCCAAGGCGCTCGCACAGACCCTGTTCGATGACGCATCCGCGATGATCCGCTTCGACATGAGTGAGTTCGGCGAACGCCACACCGTGTCCCGTCTCGTCGGTGCCCCTCCCGGCTACGTCGGCTACGACGAGGCCGGGCAGCTCACCGAGCAGGTCCGCCGCCGCCCGTACTCGGTCATCCTTCTCGACGAGGTCGAGAAGGCCCACCCGGATGCGTTCAACCTGCTGCTGCAGGTCCTCGACGACGGACGGCTGACCGACGGTCAGGGTCGGACGGTCGACTTCCGCAACACCGTCATCATCATGACGAGCAACCTCGGTTCGGAGTTCATGTCCGGCACTCCGCTGGGCTTCGCCTCTGGTGCCGCCGAGGATGCGGAGAAGGACCTCAAGGCCAAGGTCATGGGTCGGCTCAAGGAGTTCATGCGTCCGGAGTTCATCAACCGCATCGACGACACCGTGATGTTCTCCCGTCTCGATCGTGAGCAGCTCCACGCCATCGTGGGCCATCAGCTCGAGGCTTCACGGCAGCGTCTCGAGGCTCAGGGCATCGGTCTCGATGTCTCGCCCGAGGCTCTCGACTGGCTCGCCGACGCCGGGTATGAGCCCGAATTCGGTGCCCGTCCGCTGCGCCGGGTGATCCAGCGCGAGCTTGATGACCGGATCGCCGATCTCCTCGTCACCGAGGCGGTTGGCGACGGTGGCCGGATCCGCGCCACCGTCGTCGACGGGGATCTCACGGTCACGCCCGAGGCCCGACAGGAGGTCATCACCGCCTGATCGCCGAGGCGGTCGTGCACCGACCGTCGAACCGAAGAGCCCGAGGTAGGAGGATCGCAGGTCCTTCACCCCGGGCTCTTCGTCTGCCGCGCGAATCACTGCGCCGCATAATGCGCGGTGCAGCACGAAGCGCTGCACCGCACCGCTGAGCCCGACGTACGTTCTCAGCTCTTCACCGGCTGTTCCTCGTTTGCGCCGAGGAGACGGTTGAGGACGAGTCGTTCGCACAGCGTCCACGTGGTCGTCGTCGCCAGGTAGAGAGCGGCAGCCAAGGGGACGAAGAGCGCGATCACTGCGGTGATGAAGGGCATGAAGCTCAGGGTCTTCATCACTCCCGACAGGTCCGGCATCGCCGGGGACTCGTGGCCTGATCGGGCCGGGGGAGCTGCGGGAGTCTCCGGGGCGGCGGGGGTGAGCAGGTGGCGGGAGAAGCCGGCGACGACGCCGATGAGCACGACGAGGATGAGGTAGACGGTGATCGCCGAACCGGTCAGGTCTCCGGCGCCGAGCAGCTTGACGAAGCTCGTGCTCAGGGGCAGTCCGAGGAACGTGTGTCCGAGCAGCTCATTGGTGTGCCCGCCGATCGTCGCGTTGATGAATAGTCCGTAGACGGCCATGAGCACGGGCATCTGTGCGAGCACCGGCAGGCACCCGGCGAAGGGGGAGGCGTTCTCCTCCTTGTACAGCTCCATGAGCTTCTGCTGCTTGAGCTCGGGCTGCTTCTTGTACTTCGTCTGGAGCTCGCTGATCTTCGGTGCGAGCCGTTTGCGGGTGATCCCGGCTTTGACCTGGGAGACTCCGACGGGGATGAGCACCGCCCGCACCAGAAGGGTGAGCACGATGACGGCCAGTGCTGCGCTGAAGCCGCCGGCTAAGGGTTCGAGGAAGGAGCTGATGCCGGTGACCACGGTGTATGCGGCTTCGACGAGCAGGCGGATGGGGAGGAATTCATAGATATTCATCTGGGCTGTGTCCTAGGGACTGGGCGCACTGCGGCGCGGGTGAGTTGGGCCGAATGAGGCCATCACCGTGACGAGGCAGGAGGACACTTCGCGGACGGATGCACCGTCGGTCGGGGAGATTCCCCGCGCCGAGGCGGCACGCGGGTTCCGTGCGAAGGGCACCCGGGTCCCGTGCGAAACGACACCCTGGCCCCGTGCGAAACGGCACCCGGGTCCCGTGCGACAGCGCGGGGGAAGCGTCGTTCAGGCGATGGCGTGAACGACGCCGGTCGGTGCTCTGGCCAAAGCCGTACCCGGAGTGCCGGGTTCTTCGGGCATCCGGAACTCGCGCACACTGCTGCGCATGTCCGGCAGCGACGGTGGACGCGTCGACAGCGACAGCACGCGCAGCAGAGCGATGCTCGCCCAGGCAGCGATCGGCGTCAGCAGGGCCGCGCCGAGGAGAGCCAGAACGATGAGATGAATGGGGGATTGGGGAACGACCGAGTCGAGATCGGAAGACAGCACGACGACGAGCAGCTGCAGAGTCAGCCACATATTCGCCATCATCTCGTCCCCTTTCCTGTGCGTCGATGCTAGCACGCGAGCCCGCGTGGCGGTCTCAGTCCTGCGCGTCGGCGGCGAGGTCCGGATCTCGGGCGAGACGCACGAGCGCGGCCGCGAACCCGGCGAGGTCCTCTTCGTCGACCAATGCGGCCAGCTTCTCGTCCTGCTCAGGCAGACCGGCCGTCTTCGCGCCCTTGCGGACGAGCGGGTCGAAGGCGGGCCTGACCGAGGGCCAGACCTGCTGGACCTCTCGGAGGAAGATGGACGCCCCGGTCGGACCGATCCCGGTGAATTCCTGCAGGAGCTTCGCAATCCGGCGAGGCTGCCCCTCGGCCTCATCGCGCAGCTTCCGCAGGTCCCCGTCCCAGCGGTCGATGAGCAGACCGGCGGCCTCGGACAGACGGGTGGCGGTGCTCTCGTCGTACCGCCGATAACCGCCGCGCCCGAGCGCATCGACTCGCTGTTGCCACGTGCTCGCGTGCAGGCTCTGCGGAGTTCTCCACTTCGCCGAGAACAGTTCGCGCGCGCTCGCGAGGGCGATGCCAGAGCTGATGCGCGTCGACAGGAGCAGGCTGAGGACGAGCAGCTGCCACAGCGGGGCCGGCTTGTCCCGGAGAGTGATCGAGGCCTCCGCGGCGAAGGTGCGACCGTGCCCATCGAGGAGGCGGCCGGCCCGATCTCGCTGTGTACTCATGCGGCCGATCCTATGTCCGAGCCCGGTCGAAGAGTCAAGGGTCGCCGGAGCCTCAGCTGCCGGTGTTCGTCCGCTCACAGCGGCACCGTCCCGCTTCCAGCGGATTTGTGCCCGCTACGCCGTCGCCAGGTCGCACAGTTGAGGCATGCACACACGATCCGCAACCAGCCCACCGATGTTCTCCGACGCCGACGAGTCTCCGCCGACGACCACGATCCCCGAATCCCAGCGCATGCTCTACGCCTACCGATCCGTCGTCTTCAACGGAGAGCTGCGCGACGAGAGCGGAATGGAGATCATCTCCCGCCTCGTCCTCCTCTCCGCCGAGGATCCGCGTTCCGATATCCACCTGTGGATCAATTCTCCGGGCGGATCCGTGCCGATGATGCATGCGATCGCCGACACCATCGCCGCCCTGCCCAATGATGTGGTCACGATCGCCTTCGGGTGGGCCGCCTCGGCGGGGCAGTTCGTGCTCAGCATGGGCACGACAGGGAAACGTCTCGCCCTGCCTCACGCTCGTATCCTCCTCCACCAAGGCTCGGGTGGGATCGGCGGAGCCGCCGCCGACATCGAACTCCAAGGCGACGACCTCCGAGAGGTCCGGGACTCCGTCCTGCAACGGATCGCCGAGGCGACCGGGAAGACGCACGAACGCATCTTCGAAGACTCACTGCGGGACCGGTGGTTCACCGCCGAGGAGGCGATCGAGTACGGACTCATCGACCGGGTCCTCACTTCCCCGGCCGACCTGCATGCCCAGATCGGAGGAGGGCGATGAGCCAGTACACGATTCCCAATGTCGTCGACCGCTCCGGGGGCAGCGAGAAGATCGTCGACGTCTACTCGCATCTGCTCGGAAACCGCATCGTCTACCTCGGCGTGCCCATCGACGACGGAGTGGCGAACACGATCATTGCGCAGCTGCTCCACCTCGATTCGGGCAGCCGGGATCTGCCGATCAGCATGTACATCAACTCCCCGGGCGGGTCACTGACCGCGATGACTGCGATCTTCGACGCCATGCACCACATCGGCGCGCCCGTGGCCACCACCTGCGTCGGGCAGGCGGTCGCGGATGCGGCAGTGCTCCTGGCCGCAGGAGAGCCCGGTCAGCGGGCGATGCTCGCACATGCCCGCGCAGTGCTGCGTCAGCCGCATGCCGAAGGTGCACGGGGCACGATTCCCGACCTCATCGTCGCCGCAGACGAGATCGTCCGACAGCGCCGAGAAGTCGAAGAGATGCTCGCCGGCAGCACAGGGCGGACCCCGGAGCAGATCCACCGTGACTTCGATCGCGACCTCGTCCTCGACGCCCAGGCGGCACGGGACTTCGGACTCGTCGACGTCATCCTCTGACTCCCTGCTCCCGCCGAGGTGGTCGGAAGTACTCCCCGAGGATGACGACGGCGTCGGGTGCAATGATCGTACGCATCGGCACTGCGGTCGTCTCACCTGCGATCTTCTTCGCGGCGAGGCGGCCGGGACCGCGCGCGGCCGCACTGGCAGGACTTGTCCTCCTCGACATCATCACCCTCAACCGACGCCGGTGGCGGCAGGCCGGGGGACCGCCGTGGGCGTATGCGGCACGAGAGGGGACGAGGAGCGCCGAGGCGACCCTGGCGCAGCGTTTCGCCGAAGGTGACATCGAGGAAGCCGAATACCGCGCCCGCCTCGAGGTGCTGCGGGCGAATCGGCTCGAGGCCGGCAACGGCTGAGTCGTTCAGGCGGCCAGAGCGAGCCGCACCTGACCCGCCGCCGGCGGCGAGGGTGCGGCTCGCGTCATATCGGCGGCGGAGAGGAGCGTGGTCGCGGAGACTCCGGAGGTCATGCCGACAGCCGCGAGCACGAGGATCTGCGGCAGCTGCAATCCGAGGACCGCTGCGACGGCCTCGATGACCTCCGACGACGGGTCCTTGAGTCCGCGTTCGATCTCGGAGAGGAACTGGGTCGAGACCCCGGACCGTTCAGAGACCTGTGCCAGGGTGAGACCCATGTCGGTGCGGCGCAGTCGGAGTGCGCGGCCGAGCGCCTCACGCCACAGCAGCGGCGGGGTCGGACTGTGCGGGAGCATGTGGGTCATGTGGTGAGCCTACGATCTGCAGGGCCGCCTCGGCGAGAGCTTCTGCTCTCAGCAGAGAAGGAACTTCGACGTGAAGTGACTCACAGGCATTGCGGAATCGGCAGCCAGTTAAGTTAGGCTGTCCTACGTTAATGTCGAGGAGTCGCATCAGGCTCCGACCACTGTCGAAAGGACAGGAATGTCAGTTCCTCACAGCCGCCGGGCCGTCATCGCCGGAGCGCTCGTTGCGCTCTCGCTCACCGCCACCGCCTGCGGACAGGGATCGCAGTCCGCGGAGGAATCCGGATCTGCCGATTTCGAGACCGTGACGATCAAGCACGCGCTGGGGGAGGCGGTCATCGAGTCCGAGCCCGAACGCGTCGTCACCCTCGGCCAGGGATCGACGGAGACCGCGATCGCGTTGGGCAAGACTCCGGTCGGTATGGAGGAATATGCCTGGGGCAGCGACGACACGGGGTACATGCCGTGGATCTATGAAGCCGTGAAGGAAAAAGGAGAGGAGCTGCCCAAGCAGTTCCAGGGCGACACGGAACTCGACGTCGAGGCCATCGCCGAACTCGAACCCGATGTCATCCTCGCCCCCTGGTCGGGTGTGACCGCTGAGCAGTACAAGCAGCTCGATGACATCGCCCCGACCGTGGCCTACCCGAAGCAGCCGTGGACGATTGAATGGGATGAGCAGATCACGACGATCGGGAAAGCGCTCGGTCAGGAAGAGGAGTCCGAGGGCCTCGTCGACGACATCAAAACCCAGCTGAAAGAGGCCAAGCGGGACGAGTACAAGGACCTCACGTTCTCCTACGTCTACAACTCGGGGCCCGGCACGCTCGGTGTCTTCTATCCCTCCGAGCAGCGCGTGGCGATGGTCTCCGCGCTCGGATTGACCCCGGACCCGGTCATCGACGAGCTGAAGAAGGACTACGACGAACCGGGCACGGACTCGGCACTCATCGGTCTGGAGAATGCCGACAAGCTCAACGACTCGGACCTCATCTTCACGTTCTACTCCGATGCGAAGAACAAGAAGGAAGTGGAGTCCCAGGGACTGTACGCAAACATTCCCGCCGTCAAATCCGGCGCCGTCGTGGCATCAGAGGACCAGGCCTTCGTCACCGGGTCCTCGATCATCAACCCGCTCACCGTCCCGTGGACTCTCGAGCGCTACGTGCCGATGATCGACAAGGCAGTGAAGAAGCTCGACAAGTAGAACAGGGGGCCGGCCGGGAAGCTGGGCGTGCTCAGTCGAGCGCGCTCAGCTTCTGCCAGTCTTTCCAGCTGTAGACCCAGTCGGAGATGTCGCTGTCCTGAGTCGACAGGCTCACGTGGGAGCCGGTGATCTCGACGGGGTCGCCGAAGATCGCCGAATCGAAGTACTGCTTCGCCCGTTGGGTCGAGAGGTTGATGCAGCCGTGGGAGACGTTCTGCGAACCTTGGACGCCGGTCGACCAGGGGGCGGCATGGATGAATTCGCCGTTGTTGTGGATGCGCACGGCCCACTGCACATCGGTCTCATAGTCCCACTGCTCTGACTTCATCGTGTAGTCGGCGGCCTTCGACATCACCACGTGGGTGCCGTTGTACGACGGAGATTTCGGGGCGCCGAGGGACGCGGGGAAGTCCATCACCTCTTTGCCGTCACGGGTGACGACCATGCGGTGGGTCTTCGCGCTTGCCTCGACGACCTGTTTGCGGCCGATCTCGAAATCGAGGGTGAGGTCGTTCTGCCCCACGCTGTTCTCGCCCGTGGGCACATTCTTCAGCGGCACGTCGACGGAGACCTTCGAATGGGCGGGCCAGAACTCCTTCGGGCGGAAGTGCAGTCGGGACTGCGGATCGTCGTACAGCCATCCCCAGGACCCTTCGACCTTGCGCTCCTTGCCGTCCTTGTCGGTGACCTTCACCGAGAGTCTGCGTTCCACATCGTCGCGGAAGTCTTCGGACACGGTGGAGCCGAAGCTGAGGATGATGGGGGCGGCGACGCCGACCGTCTGATCGTCGGCGAGCGTCGTGCGCACCGACATCGGCGCGGCGGTGGTGGCACCGACGGCCACCGTGGTCTTGAGCTCGGCTTCGTCCCCGTCTGGTGTGGTGGCGGTGGCCTCCACGGTGTACTCGCTGTCGGCGACGAGATCATAGCGGGAGATCCAGGCGGCGGACTCTGCAGGGGCGGTGACCGCCTCGGCGCCGTCCTTGTCTTTGGTCTCGCCCGAGGCGGCCTCGGATGAGGAGCTGTCGCTCGGTTCGGAAGACGTGGACGTCGGGGTCGAAGAGCCCGCCTGCGCATCGTCATCGGTGTCGAGGGCGGTGCCGGAGACGTCGAAGAAGGTGCCCGGGTCGGCGGTGATGCGGGGGTGCTCCTGCTCGGTGACGGAGACGTCGGTGAGGGTGGCGTTCTCGACGGCGATGCCGATGCGCTGCCCGGCCTCGAGATCGAGCTCGTCACCGGATTCGACGACCTCTCCGAATGCGTCGCCGGTCGGGATGGCTGCCGGTGCTGATGCGCTCGGGGCCGCGGTGGATGTCGCATCATCGGTGGGCGGGGAAGACGGGGCCGCCTCGGCGGCGGTCTCGGCCGAGTCGTTCGTGATGGCACCGACGCGGAAGACGGGATCGGCGGCTGCCTCGGCGGTCTTCGCATCTTTGCGAGTCGCGTCGGGGTCGGAGCTCGACGGCGTGCACGCCGTGAGCAGGGCAAGCACCGAAAAGGCGGCAATAGCCCCTTGGATCTTCTTGGGCAACAGGGAACCTCGTTCGAACACAGGGATGAGAGCTGCGAACAATGGTAATGAAGTGAAATCACGAAAGTATTAACGAAAGCGCTTCTCAACCCTGGAAATAGGCGACCGCGGGGCATTGTCGGCGGGACTGACCTGGGCCGACGGGGGAAAAGGGGAGTTGTGAAATTGTGATCTTCAGGCAAAAAGGACTCCCCGTGCACCCGCCAGAGCTCGCTTACCCTTGCTGCCTTCCGGCCCTGGGGGAGTTCACAAGATGACGCCGCACGGGGAGCCAGCGACCAGTCTAGTCGAGAGCGACCTCGGCACACAAAACGAGTGGGCGGGGCCAGAAGCTCGCGAGGCAGCGGGACCTGCCGTGGGCAGGGTTCTTCACCCGCAGGACGTGGGATGGTTCACACTCGGCCACTGCGATTTCGCATTGTCGTCACGACTCGGATAAGCTGGCTCGCGGAGGATTCGCCTAGTGGCCTATGGCGCTCGCCTGGAACGCGGGTTGGGTTAACGCCCTCAGGGGTTCGAATCCCCTATCCTCCGCCAGAGAAGTCCCGGATCGTCGACACGACGGTCCGGGACTTCTGCGTTGCAGAGACTGCCGGCTCGCATGTCGGCCGGTCCGGCTTCGGCCGCCCAGGGCAGGGTCAGGCTGCCTGGCACACCGGGCACCAGAACAGGTTCCGGCCGGCGATCGTGGTCGTGAGTATCGGGCTGCCGCAGATCCAGCAGGGCTGATTCTGACGCCGGTAGACATACACCTCACCGCCGTGGTCGTCCTCGCGCGGAGGCCTGCCCATCGCCTCCGGCTCATGTTCGGGTCGGACGGTGTCGATGCGACCGCGCCGACGACCGATCTCCATGAGTTCGACGGTGTCGTGCCAGATCGCTTCCGCACGCTCACGTCCGAGCGATTTGCCCGGAGTGAGCGGATCGATGCCGAGGCGGAACAGCACCTCGGCGCGGAAGATGTTCCCCGTTCCCGCGATCACGGACTGGTCCATGAGCAGAGTGGCCACGGTCGAGCGTGACCTGAGCACTCTGTCGATGAATCTCTGGGGATCGGCATCGGCGCGCAGTGGGTCGGGCCCGAGTCGGTCGATGACGGCAGCGACCTCGGGAGGGTCGAGCAGCGCACAGGTGTTCGGCCCGCGCAGATCGGCCGTGTTCACTCCGTCGGTGATCCTCCACCTGACCTGTCCGACGACCTCGGGCTCGCCGGGCAGCAACCGCATCGTGCCGTAGATTCCGAGGTGGATGTGGACCCGGGCGTCGGTGGAGGCGAACCCGATGAAGAGATGCTTCCCCCAGGCGTCGGCACTCTCGAGCGCATCGCCATCGAGCAGATGGGCACCGGTGAAGCGTCCCTGCGGAGTGGACGAGGAGAGGCGATGGCCGGAGAAGAGATCGACGAGGTCGCTGGCCAGATTGTGGATCACGTGGCCTTCCGGCATAGCTGTGCTCTCCTTCGTCCGAGCGGGCGCGGTCCCGATTCATGCCGCGCTGGTGTCTCCGGCCAGCATATGATGCCGCACTGTCGACGACAGACGGGAGGCTCCCGGACGGATCGTCCGGGAGCCTCCCGTGGGTCCGGCGTGCTCAGCGGCTCGCCGCGGTGGTCAGTGCTGCACCGTGCGGTGCTGACGCAATCAGCTCAACTTCTCGGCGATCGCGGCGTTGAAGGCCTCGAGATCACCGGGGTTGCGGGAAGTGATGAGATTGCCGTCGACGACGACCTCGGAGTCCTCCCACTGTGCACCGGCGTTGATGAGGTCCGTCTTCGTCGAGATGAAGGAGGTGAGCTTCCGCCCTTCGGCCACCCCCGCCTCGGCGAGGATCCATGGTGCGTGGCAGATCGCGGCCACCGGTTTGTCGGCGGCGAAGAACGCCTTGACCAAAGCGACGGCGTCCTCGTTCAGGCGCAGGGCGTCGGCGTTGAGGGTTCCGCCGGGCAGCACGAGCGCGTCGAAGTCCTCGACAGCGGCCTCGGCGACCGGAACGTCGACGTCGAAGGTCTGTGCATGCTCCCAATCGCCTTCCATCGCCTGCAGCGTTGCCTCGGAGGGAGAGACAATGGACGTCGTCGCTCCGGCGTCGTCGAGGGCCGTGCGAGGGCTGGTCAGTTCGACCTGCTCGACGCCGCGGGTCAGCAGGAATGCGATCTTCTTGTCGGAGATGGCCATGATGGTGCTCCTTAACTGTTGTGGATTCTGTCTGTTGGGATGATTGTCGTCGTGGTTGTCGTGCTGGTCGGTGGTGCGAGCGATGCCCGGCGACTCAGCGGAGGTGAGCCCGCTGCTCATCGGTCAGCGGCTTCGCGGGGAAGCGCAGCAGGACCTTGCCGGCCGGGTGGGCGGTGAGCAGGTGCCGGTAGGCGTCCTGGACCTCATCGACGTCGAAGACTCGGTCGATGGGCACGTGGATATGGCCGTAGGCGATCGCCTCACCGAGCCAGACCATGTCGTCTCGGCGAGCCGTGGCCTCACCCGCGATGCTCACCCCGTACGTCTCCGCGACGGTGGGACCGGCACCGATCGAGACGATGCGCTCGGCCGGGACGCCGGCGTCGAGCAGGCCGGCGACCTCGTCCTCGCCCTGGGTCGAATACGCGGCCTGGATTCCGTTCGGAGCGAGTGTGCGGACGTTGTCCCACATGCCCTCTCCGTAGGTCACGGGTTCGACGCCGAGGCTGCGCAGAAGGGCGTGATTGCCCTGACTGGCGCTGCCGATGACGCGCGCGCCGAGGTTGCGGGCGAGCTGGGCGACGATGATGCCGACGCCGCCGGAGGCCCCGGAGACGAAGAGCGTGTCGCCCTCGTTGAGGCCCAGGTCGCGGATCCCGGACATCGCGGTGCGCCCCGTGATGTAGAGACCGCCGGCAGTGTCGATCCCGAGGCCGCGCGGGACCCGATCGAGACGGTCTGCGGGATCCTCGATGAGCAGCTGCCCGGTCTGTGCCTGCTTCGGCAGCCCGCCGTAGACGAGGTCGCCGGGCGCGAAGTCCTCGACGCCGGAGCCGACCTCGGCGACGACACCGGAGAAGTCGACGCCGTTGCCCGAGCTGCCCTCGACGGTGCCGAAGCGACCGCCCTGGAGCATCTTCCAGTCCAGTGGGTTGAGTCCGGTGTAGAGGACGGAGACGAGGACGTGTCCGCGGCCGACCTCGGGGGTGGCCACCTCGGCGAGGTGAAGCTGATCGATGCCGCCGTTGGAGGTGTATTGGACCCGTCTTGTCATGCTTTGCTCCTGATCGGTTGACGAATCGGTGCGGTTGACGAATCGGTGCGCGGATCCCGGCCAGTGCCGACGCCCACAGCAGGGATAACGATGAAGGAGGCGAACTTGTTCCATCTCAGGAATGACCGCACTCCCCGGACCGGGCCGGCCAGGGGAGTGCGGTGGGGATGCGAGGTGCTCGAAACGAGCGGATCGCGGGACGCTCGAGGGGAGCGGTTCGGGGAGGCTCAGATATTCGGGAACTCGAGGCTGTAGCCGATGCCGGACTGCGACGCCGAGGTGATCTTCACCGTGCCGTAGTGGTTCTTGCCGGCTGCCGTGACGGTGCAGTTCTGCGAGCCTCGGCGGGCGGTGATTCGCAGGTCCGCGTAGCAGTCGACCGTGTCGACCGTGGTGCCCTGCTCGGCGTAGGCGTGCTTGATGTCCTTCTCGAGCACATCCGCGGGGATCCTGCCATTGCCGTCCAGGTCGAGTTCGACTCCCTCTTCACCGATCCGCGGACCCTGGTAGTCCTCGCCCGCGGCGCTGCCGCCCGAGGACGACGATCCGCTCGAGGTGGAGGAATCACTCGCCGAGGATGAGCTGCTCGAATCTGTGGATCCGCTGCTGCTCGTGGTTCCGTTCGCGGCCGATCCGCTCGATGATGTCCCGTTCGAGGTCGACCCGTCGGCAGCGGAGTCAGACGTCGAGGTGGACGAGGAGTGAGACTCCGAAGTCGGTTCCTCGGCGGCCTGGGTGGTGTCCGTCTCGGGGTTCTGCGCGTCCTCGGACTGTGCGGGCTGGCCCTGCTGTTCCTGGCCCTGACCTTCGGGCCCGAACGAGATGTGCATATCGCAGGCCGAGAGCGACAGGGTCGCTGCGAGGGCTCCGGCGACGGTGATGGTCTTGAGGAGTGTCTGGGTCTTCATGTCGGCTCCTGGACTCGTGGTGAAGAGGTGTCGGTGCTGCGTACATGACAAGCCTCTCAGCGCGGGTCGGCGGTCAGGGGACGGTTCGTGTTCGCATCCGGTGACGCATGTTCCAGGTCGGACACATCGGCCTATTCTGGAGTGGGATTCCGACACGGTGAGAGATTCTTCGCAGCCGATGTCGAAAACCCTCGTCCGGCTGCTTCCCAGTCATGTCAGCGAGCACAGCCCGTGCAAGCGACACCGGAGAAGGAGACACAATGGCCAAGTACCTCATGCTCAAGCACTACCGGATGCCGAGCGAATACATGGACTACACCCCCATGGATCAGTGGAGTCCGGCGGAGATCGACGCGCACGTGGCGTATATGAACGACTTCGCGCAGCGGCTCAGGGACTCCGGAGAATTCGTCGACTCCCAGGCGCTGTCACCCGAGGGGACCTTCGTCCGCTCCGGGGGAGAGGGCCGGCCACCGGTCACCGACGGGCCGTTCCCCGAGACCAAGGACCTCATCGCCGGTTGGATGGTCATCGACGTCGACGGCTGGGACCGCGCCGTCGAACTGGCCGGTGAGCTCTCGGCCGCGCCGGGGCTCGGCGGCGAACCGATCCGGGAGTGGCTCGAACTTCGGCCCTTCCTCGGACAGTCGCCGACCGTGACGGAATGACCCCATGACCGCCGCGGGAGCCTTCGACGAGGAGGGGCTGCCAGAGCTCGTCCCCGCAGTGATCGGCATCCTCCGCGGCCGGGGAGCAGATTTCCCGGCCGCCGAGGAGCGCTGCTTCAAGCATTGTCCGCATGGCCGGACGATCCTCCCCGCGACCGGCGCGGGTGGCTTGTGACCGTGGCCTGGCGGAAGTTCCTTGACGCTGTGCGCTCCGAGACGGCGCGCACGCGGCGCGAGCAGCGGTTCGTCGTCGAGCAACCGGCTCGAGTGTCTGGCCCGTCTGAGCATGTGACCAGCGCTGATGACACTCTGGCGCTCTACTTTCTCTGCTCTCACCCGGACCTGTCTCCCGCCTCCGCCGTCGCTGTGACCCTGCGCGCCGTGGGCGGACTGACGACGCGGCAGATCGCCGCGGCCTATCTCGTTCCCGAGGCGACGATGGCGCAGCGGATCAGCCGCGCCAAGCGCACCATCGCCGACCGCGGACTCGACCGACCCGGCGATCTCTCGTCGGTCCTCCGCGTCCTCTACCTCGTGTTCAACGAGGGCCACTCCGGCGACATCGATCTCGCTTCCGAGGCTATCCGCCTCACCCGAACCCTGTTGACGATGACACACCATCCTGAGGCGTCTGGTCTGCTGGCGCTCATGCTGCTGCACCATGCCCGACGCGCCTCCCGGTTCGATGCCGAGGGCAGACTCATCGCGCTGGCCGAGCAGGACCGATCACTGTGGGACACGGACCTCATCGGCGAAGGCATCATGCTCCTGGGCGCTGCGTTGGCTCGCGACCAGCTCGGCGAATTCCAGGTGCAGGCCGCGATCGCAGCCCTGCACGCGGATGCGCAGCGGGTCGAGGACACCGATTGGGGGCAGATCGTCGATTGGTACGACGAACTCCTCGAACTGACCGACACTCCGATCGTCCGCCTCAACCGGGCTGTCGCGGTGGGTGAGGCCCGCGGCCCCGCTGCGGGACTGGCCCTGCTGCGTGAACTCGACGAGGATCTGCCCCGCCGCCAGGCCGTCGAAGCGCATCTGCGCGAACGCTCCGGTGATCTCCGTCGGGCCGCTGAGCTCTACGTCCGAGCCGCCGACCGGGCCGGCAGCTCCGCTGAACGGGACCATCTGCTGCGATGTTCGGCTCGGCTTCACGACGCACGCTGAGCCGACGCGAGCTTCGTCACTCTCAAGCGCTGCCGGCACGAGCGCCGCCGGGACCTCGGTTACGATCGACACGACCACACCCCGCAGTCGAAGGAGGCCGGCCCCGTTTGAGCCACGTCCAGGAGTTCTTCCGCATCTCACCGGCCGAACGCGATCACATCCCCGCGTTCCGGATCGCTTTGGGAGTGGCGATTCCGCTGCTCGTGCTGCTCGGCGTCGACCGCCTCGATCTGGCCATCTACGCCGCCTTCGGCGCATTCACCGGCATCTACGCCCGGTTCGAATCCCCGCGCTCGCGGATCAGGCGGCAGTCGATCGCGGCCGGTGTGCTCGTCTCCTGCGTCGGCATCGGAGCCCTGTTGGGCACGGCACAGACCAGCATCTGGGTGCTCATCGTCGTCACCGCCCTGGTCTCGGGGATCGGCGCGGTCATGGCCGTGCGCTTCCGCCTCAAACCCGGCGGGTCGATCTTCTTCATCTTCGCCACCGGGGCCGTGGGCTCGATTCCCGACGGGGCACCCGTCCAGGTGGCCGTGCCCGTCGCAGCCGCCTCGGCGCTGGTGTGCATCGGCCTCGGTGCCCTGGCCCACCGTGTCGGTGAGCGGATGCCCCGAGACAAGGAGACCTACGTCCGGGTGGGACTGTCACCCGTGGGCAAACGGGACCTGCTGGCCCATGCCATCCGCTTCACCATCGCCCCCTTGATCGCCGGCATTCTGGGCACCCTGCTCATCGATGTGCTGCCGCTGCTGTCCCACAGCTATTGGGCGATGGTCGCCGCGGTGGCACCGGTCGCACCGCCGAGGCGCTCCGCCCGCCTCAAGCGGGGTCTGCATCGTGTGGTCGGGACCCTCGGCGGAGTGATCGTCACCGCCTTCCTGCTGTCCTTCCCCGTCGAAGCCTGGCAGCTCGTCGTCTGGGTCATCGTGCTCCAGTTCCTCGCCGAGGTCTTCGTTCTGCGCAACTACTCCGTGGCACTGTTCTTCATCACTCCGCTGGCCCTGATGATGACGCAGATCGGACACCCGCAGCCGGTGGTCGAGCTGCTGACCTCGCGGGCCGTTGAGACCGTCATCGGCGTCATCGTCGGTATGATCGTCGTTCTCGTCGGCTTCGGCAGCGAACGCCGATCGGCCGGGTCGGCGATTCTCGCACCATCTGTCGATGACGACGACTGAAGCATCATCCTCGGCGACGACCACGAGGAGAACCTCACCAAGCTGCCGGCCGTGGCCAAGCGTCGTCGGACCGAAGCGTGATCCGGCCGGCTCTCAGCCGAGAGTGCGATGCCGCCCGATCGGCACCATGAGCGGCTGACCGGACACCGGATCGACGATGATCTGATTGGGCAGACCGAAGACACGCTCGACATTGGCCTCGGTGAGCACCTCGGCCGGTGTGCCGGAGGCATGGATGTTCCCATCGGCGAGCATGACGAGCCGGTCGCAGTAGCGGGCGGCGAGGTTGAGATCATGGAGGACCATGACGATCGTGACTCCGGAGCGCTGATTGAGCTCGGTGAGCAGATCGAGGACCTCCACCTGATGATTGACGTCGAGGAAGGTCGTCGGTTCGTCGAGGAGGAGGATGTCCGTCTGCTGCGCCAGAGCCATGGCGATCCACACCCGCTGCCGCTGACCGCCCGAGAGCTCGTCGACGGGACGATCGGCGAGCACAGCCGTGCCCGTGGTGTCCAGGGCGTCTGCAACGGCGAGGTCGTCCTCGGCGCTCCAGCGGGAGAAGGCCCCCTGGTGGGGGTGGCGTCCCCGACCGACGAGGTCGGCGACGGTGATGCCTTCGGGGGCGATCGGCGTCTGGGGGAGCAGACCGAGGATGCGGGCGAGTCGTTTGGCCGGCATCGAGTGCACCTTCCTGCCGTCGAGGACGACGGCGCCCGACCTCGGTGCCAACAGCCTCGACATCGATTTGAGCAGGGTCGACTTTCCGCAGGCGTTGGCCCCGACGATGGCGGTGATGCATCCGGCCTGAAGATCCAGATTCAGTCCCGCGATGACCTCGGCATCGCCGTAGGACAGGTGGAGGTCCTTCGCGGTCAGTGAGTGGTCCGTGGTCACAGGGAGCCTCCCGAACGGTTGATCCTGATGATGAGGTAGATGAGGTAGGGCGCACCGAGGATGCCGGTGATCACTCCCACCGGGTAGCGGGTGCCGAGGGCGAACTGGCCGACAAGATCGGCGACGAGCACGAGCAGAGCCCCGACGAGCCCGGCCGGCAGAAGCGGGGACGAGCCCGGACCGATGAGGCGGGCGGCGATCGGCCCGGACAGGAACGCCACGAACGCCACCGGCCCGGCCGCGGCGGTGGCGAAGGCGATGAGGCCGACTGCGGTGACGATGACGAGCAGCCGGGTGCGGGCCACCCGGACGCCCAGGGCCTCTGCGGCCTCGTCGCCGAGCTGAGTGATCGACAGGTTCTTCGCCTGACTGAGCAGGATCGGGGCGAGCGCGATGAAGGCGATGAGGACGGGCACCGCCGAGTCCCAAGCGGCGCCGTTGAGGCTGCCGGCCAGCCAGCGCAGGGCCTCCTGCAGGTCCCATTGCGCGGCTCGTGTCAGCTCCCAGTTGATGAGGGCATCGAGCATCGAGGCGATCCCGATGCCGACGAGGATGAGCCGGATCCCGGCCGCTCCGTTCTTATAGGCGAGCAGATAGATGAGCAGCGCCACGGCGAGACCGGCGGTGATGGCGACGACCGAGACTCCCGTGCGCCCCAGACCCAGGGTGATGATCGCGAACACGGCGGCCGCCGAGGCACCAGAACTGATGCCGATGATGTCGGGACTGGCCAAGGGATTGCGCAGCATGGTCTGGAAGGTGACCCCGCCGAGCCCGAAGCTCAGACCGACCAGTGCGGCGAGCACCGCCCGGGGCAGGCGCAGCCGACCGACCGTGAAGGAGGCTCCCGGCACCTGCTCGCCTCTGATCACGCCGATGACCTCGGCCGGCGAGTAGAACGTCTGACCGACCATGAGGCTGGTGAGGAAGACGACCACGACGAGCGCGGCGAGCACGGAGACGATGGTCGTGTATCGCCTTGCGCGCGATCTGCGCAGGCCGGCGACCGCCTCGGCGGTGGAACTGTGCTGGGTCAGACTCACAGGGACCTGACCTTCTGCCGACGGACGATGGCGATGAAGAAGGGGGCGCCGATGAGGGCGGTGAGGATGCCGACGTCGAGTTCGGCGGGGCGGGCGATGATGCGCCCGAGGATATCCGATGCCGTCAGCAGTCCCGCACCGGTGACTGCAGAGAACGGGATCAGCCACCGATGGTCGACGCCGATGAGCAGACGACAGGCATGGGGGATGACGAGTCCGAGGAAGCCGATCGGTCCGGCCACCGCGGTCGCGCCGCCGCAGAGGACGACGGCGCCGGCCGCGGAGACGAGCCGGGTCAGGCCGACGTGTTGGCCGAGTCCGGCGGCGAGTTCGTCGCCGAGGGCCAGGGCGTTGAGCCCGGGGGCCGAATAGATGCAGATGAGGAACCCGGCGAGGAGGAACGGTCCGACGAGGATGACCGCACTCATCGTCACTCCGCCGACCCCGCCGATCTGCCAGTCGCGGGCGAGGTCGGAGATGTCACCGCGGGGCAGAACGACGGCGCTGATGAAGGAGGTCAGGGCCGCTGCGGTGGCGGCCCCGGCCAGGGCCAGCTTGAGCGGGGTCGCTCCCTGCCTGCCCAAGGACCCGATCGTGTAGACGAATACCGCGGTGATGGCCGCGCCGATGATGGCGAACCAGATGTACTGGGTGGCGCTGGCCAGTCCGAAGTAGGCGATGCCGATGACCACGGCCAGGGAGGCTCCGGTGTTGACGCCGAGGATCCCGGGATCGGCCAGCGGGTTGCGGGTCACCCCCTGCATCACTGCGCCCGAGACGCCGAGGGCGGCGCCGACGCAGACGGCGAGCAGGGTACGTGGGATGCGTTTGGCCACGGCCGCCTGGTCGAAGCCGGTGGCCGAGCCGCCGTAGGCGGCGATGACATCGGCGAGGTCGACGCCGCGGGAGCCGATCATCGTCGAGGCGATGCCGAGGACGACGACGAGGGTGAGCGCGGCGAGCATCCACAGCAGGCGGACGCGAGTCGACCGCCGCAGCCGGGCGGCGGTCGACTCGATGGTGGTGAGTGCGGTCATCGCGATGAGCGGGTCCTACTTCTCGGCCGAGGCGGCCCCGTCGAGGGCGTCGAGGTAGTCGTCGAGGACGAAGGAGATCGACAGCGGAGTCGGATTCGCCGCGGTGCCCAGGGGGTCATCGCTGGGCAGGTTGACGATGGCGTCGTTCTTCACCGCCGTCATCTGTGAGAGCAGCTTGTCGCCTTCGAGGGTCTTGACGAGCTCGTCGTCGCCGTAGGTGACGATGATGTCGACATCGTCGAAGACATCGGCCTGTTCGGCGCTGACCGATGAGGAGAACTGATCGGTGTCGTCCGATGCCTTCTCGATGCTGGCCGGGGCCTTCATACCCAGGTCCTCGAAGAACATCGCACGGGTGTCGTGCGTGGTGTAGAAGTTGACCTCGGACAGATCGGAGGGATCGACGTGGGTGAGGAACATCGTCGATTTGTCCTTGATCGCCGGGTGCTCGTCCACGGCAGAGTCGATCTCGGATTCGAGATCCTCGACCAGCTGTTCACCTTCAGCCTTCATGCCGATGGCTTCGCTGTTGATCTCGATCATCTCCCGCCACGGGGTGCCCCAGGCCGTGTCGGGGTAGGCGACGACTGGAGCGATCTCCGACAGCGTGTCGTAGTCTTCCTGAGACAGACCGGAGTAGCCGGCGAGGATGACGTCCGGCTCTGTGTCGGCGACGGCTTCGAAATCGACGCCGTCGGTCTCGTCGAAGAGAGTCGGGGTCTCGGCGTCGAGTTCCTCGAGCCTGTCCTCGACCCAGGGGAGGACCCCGTTGCCGTCGTCATCGCCGAAGTCCGCCCGCGCCATGCCGACAGGGACGACGCCGAGGGCCAGAGGAACCTCGTGATTGGCCCAATTGACGGTGGCGACCCGCTCGGGCTTCTCCGCGATCTTCGTCGTTCCGAGAGCATGCTCGATGGTCACCGGCTGCCACGAGCTGTCACCGCCGTCGGCTTCGTTGGAGGAGTCGGACGGTGAGCATGCGGCGAGCATGAACACGGCGGAGGCGGCTGCGGTGAGAACCAGCGCACGGTGTGGACGGGACATCGTTTCCTTTCGGCAGTGCTTGCCCGCGGGTCGAGGCTCCCGGATCGGATGAGTTCAGGGGCCCGGAGCATGCGTCGCAAGGACCGGTAGCTTAGGTGTGCCTAATCAAGGTATCCGAGGAGGCGGCCGGGCGCAATCAGGATATTCGGACACATGATTTCGCGGAACGGACAGGAGATTGCCCGACCCGGCCCAGCTGAGCGGTCGGCCCCGGCGGCGATCTCAGCGGCCGAAGAGACCCGGAGTGGTGCCGGTGATCCGCTTGAACGCGGTGGTGAAGGCGCTCGCGGACGAGTAGCCGACGTCGAGGGCGGCGGTCTCGATCTCATGGCCGGCGCCCATGAGGGTGACCGCATGTTGGATCCGAGCGGTCGTGATCCACCGGTTGAAACCCAAGCCGGTCTCGGCAGCGAAAGCGCGAGTGATGGTCCGGGAGCTCACGCCCAGCCTCCGGGACCACTCCTGCAGACTCGTCGGATCGCTCGGATCGTCGAGGACCGCGTCGACGATGGGTCTCAGCAGTGAGCTGCTCGGCTGGTGGACGAGCAGCTCATGACCGGTCGGTGCCATGACGTCGAGGATCATCGCCTCGGTCAGGGCATAGGACTCGCTGCTGACCTCGAGATCGAGCAGTCGATCGAGCAGAAGGCGGAGGAGATCGGTGACGGCGATCGCCGTCGGGGTGTCACTGACGCGGGGGCCGTCGACACTGAAATGGGCCGCGCGGAGGACGACACCGGCCGGGGTCCAGCCGGAGTGGGCGACGCCTGCGGGGATCCACATTCCCAGGGGTGCGGTGATCGTCCACGTTCGGGAGCCGACTGTGACGGTGCCGACCCCGGAATCGCGCCACAGCAGCTCATGCGTGGGGTGCGAGTGCTCGGCCCAGTACGTCTCCTCGCCCATGGCCTCCCGCGAGCCGAGGATCCTCGTCGGCATCGGGAGCTGGCCGGCCGCGTAGCGGGGAAGACGACGCTCCACGACGGACGAGGACGGTCGAGCCGTCGGGGAGCAGGGCTTGATCGTGGGCACGGATCAAGGATACTGCGGCATCAGTGCGCGACGAGGTCCGGATGCTCACGGTGGAAATCGGTGACCTGCTGCAGGGTGTGGCCGGCGGCGAGGAGCAGCTGCTCGTCGAAGTCCCCGGCGACGAACTGTGCGGCCACCGGGGTGCCGCGGTCGGTGAAGCCCGCGGGCAGGGTGATCGACGGCAGTCCGCAGCTGTCGATCGGCGCCGTGGGAACCGTCACGGCAGCAAACAGCTCGGGGCCGGTCGCGAGAGAGCTCATCTGGTCGATCGTCGGGGAGGCCACTCCGATGCCGGGCAGCAGGAGCAGATCGATATCGGCCATGAGGGAGCGCATGCGCCCGGTGAATGCGCGGCGGGACTCGAGCAGTCGGTGGTAGTCGACGGCGGTCAGTCCCTGTCCGATCTCGATGAGCCCGGACAGGTCGGGACCGTAGTCGCTCTGACGTGCAGGGTAGGTCGCGGCGTGGACCCCGGCGGTCTCGACACCGCACAGAGCCGTCCATTCCTGGGCCGCTTCGGGCAGGCCCGGAGTGCGGACGTCGAGAACGCGCCAGCCCAGTCCGGTGATCGTCTCGATCGTCGATTCGAGCATGGCGTTCGTCGCATCGTCGAAGTGCTCGGCGGCCAGCTCCCGGTCGAAGCCGACGACCGGGGTTCGCTCGAGTCTCAGATGCCGACTGTAGCGGGGCACCGGAGCCAGTGCCGAGGTCGGATCGTGCGGATCGTGTCCGGCGATGGTTTCGAGGATGAGTGCGGCGTCCCGGGCGCTGCGTGTCATCGGCCCGATGTGATCGAGGCTCGGGGCGAGGCCGAAGATGCCGTGGCGCGAGACTCGCCCCCAGGTGGGTTTGAGTCCCGTGACGCCGTTGGCCGAGGAGGGGAGGCGGATCGAGCCGCCGGTGTCCGAGCCCAGGGAGCCGAAGCAGAGGCCGGCGGCGGTGGCGACGCCCGAACCGCTCGAGGACACCCCCGTCCAAGTCTCGGAGTCCCAGGGGTTGACCGGCGTGGGCAGATCGGGATGGTGACCGGTGAAGGCGCCCTCGGTCAGGCGCAGCTTGCCGAGGATGATCGCCCCTGCCGCCCTCAGCCGAGCGACGACGGTGGCGTCGCAGTCCGGTTGGAAGTCCGCGTGGATGGTCGTGCCCGCCCCGGTCGGTGCATCGTGGGTGTACGCGAGGTCCTTGATCGCCAGCGGCACTCCGTGCAGCGGGCCGAGCCAATCGCCCCGGGCGAGGCGGTCATCGCGGTCGGCCGCCTCGGCGAGTGCCGTCTCGCCCATCACGGTGACATAGGATCCCAGCGCCGGATCAAGGTCTGCGATGCGGTCGAGCATCGCCGTGGTGGCTTCCCGGGCGCTCAGCCGTCCGGAGCGGATGAGATGGGAGATCTCGTGGAGCTCACGGAATTCGAGTCCGCTGTTGACCGAGGTGGTGCTCATCGTGCCTCCTTGCATCGGGGAGCCGGATCGCTCCGACTCCCCATGTTATCGATACGGGCGGGCCCGGTCACTCAGGCACACCCAGTTGCTCGATGAGGTCTCTCACCTGGGCAGACGGTTCAGCTGCCGGCAAGCTCCCGCAGCGCCTGAACGTGGGCGTCCAAGCGTCGCGTGCCTTCGTCGGTGATCGAGACCCAGGTCCGGGGGCGTTTGCCGACATAGCCCTTCTTTACCGCGACCATGCCGGTCGATTCCAGGGCCGTGATGTGCCGGGAGAGCACGGAGTCCGAGACGCCGAGCGAATCCCGCAGGAGTCGGAACTCTGCCCGGTCGCGGTTTTTGAGGCTGGCGACGATGCCCAGTCGGGTCGGATTGCCCAGGCCCGGATCGATCCGAGCCAGGGAATCGCCGAGGTCGGGGATCGTGTCGTCGGCAGCGTTGTTCTTCGAGGTCATGATCGGGTCCTTCGTCTCGGGCGGTCTCGCGGGTCTCGGACTCAGCGGCGCAGGCCGATGAGCGCGATGACCGGTGAGGCGATCCACAGGAAGGCGGCAGCCGCCAGCGGGACCACGGGCCCCGGTGAGATCGAGTCGGTGATGATCGCGGCCAGGGTGACGAGGACGGTCAGCGGCAGCCAGGTCAGCAGCAGAGCGGTTGAGCGTCGGCTCCAGCTCAGCGCCTTGACGAGGTAGACGATCATCGCCGGCACCAGCCAGGCCAGACCCGCACCGAAGATGATCAGCTGTGTCGTGTCGTCGTCGATGATGCCGATGGCGACGAGGCCGACGGAGATGCCTGCGGTGAGGACGAAGAGCATCGTCACCAGCGGCCAGGAGTCATGTGTTCGGGCCTGCTTCTGCGAAGCGTCGACCTGTGCGAGGAGTTCGTCGGCCTGCTGTGGGGTGGGGGTGGTCTCCATGCCTGCTCCTTCGGGTGGGCATCGCGGAGGCGATGCGGCTGAAAGTCATTTCAGTGTAACAAGTACTTTCCATTATGGAAAGTACTTTCATGCAGGAATCCCCAGGAGTTTGAGACAGGTGAAGGTGGACGCCCGGACGTCAGCCGGCCGAGGCGGCGACCGTAGCGGCGAGCTCTGTGGCCGCCTCGAGGTGGGAGTCGCTGACCTCACCGGTGAAGACGAGGGGGTCGAAGGCCAGCTTCCATCCCAGACCGGTGGTGATCTGACTCATCGCGGTCTCGGCGCCGGTCGTGTCATAGCCGCCGTGGATCCAGTAGGAGAAGGGCCGACCGGCCGTCGGCTCCCGCACCGCGTCATAGGTGGTGTCGAAGAAGTGCTTGAGCGCACCCGAGATGTACCCGAAGTTCGCGGTCGTCCCGAGCACATAGGCATCGGCGGCGAGGACATCGTCGACACTGGTGTCCAGAGCGGGTCGGACGGTGACGTCGATGTCGCCGAGCTCGGGCAGCCGCAGTCCGGCCAGAGCCGCCTCGGCGATCCGCTTCGTCGCCGTCGACGGGGAATGATGAACGAGCAGAACGTTGACCATGCCTCCACCCTAGCCCCGGGGACTGACGCAAGTCAGCCCCGATGTCTAAGGTGGGACCATGGCAGTCATCTTCGATCCCCTGCGCGACAGAACGCGTCCGGGGCCCAGCCACAGCGATGAGGAGATCATCGATGTCCTCACGACGCGTTTCGACACGTCGGAATGGGCGGTGCTCACGGGAGCGGGAATGAGCACGGACTCCGGTGTCCCGGACTACCGCGGGCCGGACGCGCAGCCGCGATCGCCGATGACCATCCAGACCTTCCTCTCCCACCCCGATCAGCGTGCCCGGTATTGGGCGCGGTCATGGATCGGCTGGCCGCGGATGCGCCGTTCCCGGCCCAATGCCGGCCATCTCGCCCTCGCGGGTCTTCCCGTGGCCGGCATCGTCACCCAGAACGTCGACGGACTCCATCAGGCCGCCGCCGAGGCGGTCGCACTCAGACGCGGCGCTGCGGGAGCCGGGCCGCTGCCGAGCCCCGTCATCGACCTGCACGGCAGCCTCGATCGGGTCATCTGCCTCGACAACGGCCACCTCGTCGATCGGGACTGGCTGCAGCAGAGACTGAGCGAGCTCAATCCGGGCTTCGCCCAGGAAGTCGGGATCGATCCCGACGATCTCGAGAGCGCCCCCGACGGTGACGTCGACCTCGATGACACCGCGGGCTTCGTCATCGCCGACTGTCCCGAATGTGCAGGCATCCTCAAACCCGATGTCGTCTACTTCGGTGACTCGGTGCCGCCGGCCCGACTGCAGGAGGCGAACCGGATCTGCGATGAGGCGTCGGGGATCGTCGTGCTCGGATCCTCGCTCGCGGTGCTCTCGGGTCTGCGCTTCGTTCGTTCCGCAGCGAAAGAGGACAAACCCGTCGTCATCGTCACCGACGGGCCCACCCGCGGCGATGAACTCGCGGACTTCCGCTCGGTTTCGCGCGTCGCGGACTTCATCAGCGCGTGGGCTTCCAGGTGAGTCCAAGCCGGGGATGGAAGACTGGCGGACATGAGAGAAAATCTGGCCCGCGCCGAACGCCTGCGTCTCGTCGACTCCGCCCGCCGTGCGGGTGAGGATGCGCCCACTCTGTGTGAGGGGTGGACCGTCAGGGATCTTGCCACCCACCTCGTCATCCGCGAACGCCACCCGTCCGCGGCGCTGGGCATCTTCCTATCGAGATTCGACGATCGGAGAGAGGCGAAGGAGGCCGACTACGCGCAGACGCCCTTCGCCCAGCTGCTCGGCCTCGTCGCGGCCCCACCGAAGTGGACTCCGGGCGCCTTGCCCGGAGTCGAGCCCGTGATGAACACGACCGAATTCCTCGTCCACCACGAAGACATCCGCCGTGCCGCCATCGAATGGATGCCGCGACAGCTCTCCCGTGCAGAGACCGCGACCGTCTGGGCGCAGACGAGGGTCGCGCTCCTGCCCTTCGCTGCCAAAGCCGAGGGCCCCGTGACGATCACGGCACCGGGCTTCGGGTCTCGCACCGCTGGGAAGAAGCAGGCGGGGGACGGTTCCACGATCACCGGGGCGCCGCTCGAGCTGCTCCTCTACCTCATGGGGCGAAAAGACCAGGCCCTCGTCGATGTGCGCTGAAGTGCGCGGCGGCGACCTGCGCTGAGTGTCGGGATTTCCTTCGCCGAGGCGGGGGATTGGTCCATATCGGCGGCCACCGTGTTCTTCCTAAGCTGGTCTCAACAGTCTTTCGGAAGGAGACCAGACGTCATGAACGCCGCCCCCACCCCACTGCCCGGACAGCACGACGACCCCCACTCGGGACAGTTGGACGCTGCACACGCAGGACAGGAACTGCCGCCCTATTCCCAGCAGAACCCGTCCGGCGTGTCCCAGACCTACCCGGGCGCTCCCCAGACCTACCCGGGCCAGCCCCCGATGGCCTATGCTTCGCGCACCGATCCGCGCACCGAGGAGGACCCGGGCAAGGTGCTCGGCATCGTCTCACTCGTCGCGACTCTGTCGACCTTCCTCGGCTTCAACTTCCTCGGCCCCGTCATCGGCATCATCACCGGCCACATGGCACGCAAGCGTTCTCAGGACGCCGGTCGGGCAGACAACGAGATGGGCAAATGGGGCTTCATCCTCGGCATCGTCTTCCTCGGACTCCTCGTCCTCGGTTGGGTGCTCGGCATCTCCTTCGGCCTCGTCGGCGGACTCGCCTCACTGCTGGCCGGCTGACGGGAACGGGTCATGCCCTGTTGCGGTCGACCCGACCCTCGAGCGCCGTCATCGTATCGGCGACGGTGAAGCCGAGGTCCCGGTTGAGCGCGAGCATCGGATCGTTGTTCGTCGCCGTGTACGTCTGCACCCACCGCGCGGAGGCCGTCGCCTCCACAGCGGGCAGTTGGCGGAGGTTCGCGATCTTGAGGGCCCGTCCGATGCCCCGATTCCGATAGGCGCGGTCGACGAGCGTGTCCTCCTGGATGACGATCTGCGGGTCATGGGCCGAGACCATGATCTCCGTATAGCCGACGGCGAGGTCGCCGACATGCGCCATCGAACCGACCAGGGTCCAGCCCTGCTCTTCCATCCGCTCCTCGTGGCTGCGGATGGCGGCGGTGCTGGCATGACTGACGGTGCGGGTGAGGTCGCCGACCGGGACGTCTTCGTCCATCTGCTCACGCAGCCGCGTCCAGGAGGCGAGGACCTCTTCCGGACAGCCGCCGATCCACGAAGTGACCGAGAAGTCCGGGTCCTCCTTGATCACGGGAACGGTCGTGGCGGCACCAGAGTCCTTGTACCGGTCGGCATCGGCCTGCAGATAGGCGGGCAGGTCGAGCAGCAGCCGGTGCTCCTCATTGCCGATGCGCATGTCTCGAGACTCGGCGAATGCGACGCCTTCGGGGCAGTAGGTTTCGGTCTGGACGATCACCGAGGGGCGGTCGCGGTCGGCCAGGATCTGTTCGACCGCCTCGGCGAGGGCCGTACCGCAGCCGCGTCGGCGGCAGGTCGGCAGGACACCGAGTTCGACCTCGGCCGGGGAATCGGCGGTGACGTTGATCTCGGCACCGCCGACGGCCTCGTCGCCGAGGTGGGCGATGAGCGCGAAGTCCTCCTTGTCGGTGCGCGGCGTGGCGAACTGGCTCAGCGTCGTCTCGGGGCTGCGCCACCACGCGGCCGTGCGATCTGAGGTGTAGGCGACGCGCATGAGCTCGTTCCAGGCGAGCAGGCCGTCCTCATCGGCGGAGTCGATGCGTGTGATCCGAATCTCGGTCATGGCAAGAGTCGATCACGGGCGGCCCGGGTTTTCAAGGATGCCGGGCCGTCGCAGATCCTGTGTTCACACCGGCTGCGCGATGTCAGGGACGCGATGCGGTGTCAGGGACGCGGTGTTCTCATCGACGGTCGGGTCCGCGAGGGCCGTTCCGATCCTCGCGGTCATCCGGGCTGTCGGGGTCGTCCGGGCCGTCGAGGAGATCCCGGCCGGCGGGGGAGTCCCGAGGGGACGGCTCGGTGGGGGCAGCCTCGGCGTCGGGATCCTCGGCGCTGTCGGGGTCGTATTCGGGCAGTCGGGAGCCGATGTGCGCGCCGGGTTTGGTCATCACCCGGTAGATGAGGAACGCGCCGAGGCTGAAGACGGCGATGATGCAGAAGGTGAGGAAGATGACCGCACCGAGTCCGGGTTCCATCACTTGGCCATTCGTCGCCGGTCGAAGTAGTTCGCGAAGCGGGCCTTGAACGAGCCCATTCCCACCGATCCGCTCATCCGCACGAGGGGACGGCGGCCGGTCGGGACCGCGTTGACCACGGATTTCACGCTGCCCCAGGTCTTCGACAGTGCGTCGACGTTGACGGCCCAGTCGTCGGGGATGACAACGGTGACCGATCCCAGGCCCGCGATGATTTCGACGTCGATGGTCTCTAAGGCGGTCTCGACTTCGAGGAAGTTGAGTTCGATGTTCGACATCGCCGGTTCCAAGCGGATGAATGGCGGAACGGCCCAATTGGCGCGGCGGACCTCGGACTCCCAACCGGCCCGAATGATGAGCGGATCTAACCGGTCCCGACCTTGGAGGGCCAGCGCGCGGTTGTCGATCGGTGAGACTGCCGAGGTGGGGCGGAAGCGATCGGACGGCAGTTCCGTGATGAGATCGGACAGGACTTCGTCGAGGTCGACCGGGAATTTCGCGGACTGGACCTTCTCCATCCGTTCGTCGAGTTCGTCGACCGTGATCCGTCCGTCCCCGGCCGCCTCGCGCAGAATCTCGATCGCTTCGTCACGTTCCCTGTGGCCGATGCGGAAGGTCTTCGCGGGGTCGTTCTCGTCGGAACCGGGGTTGGGGCGGGTCATGATCTCTATCGTGCCTGATCGCACGGCGGGCGACAAAGGCGGGGTGAGAGCGTGCCTTATCTCGTGTCAGCCGTTGGCATTAGGCTAGGGGACGTGTCCACCGCACTGTACAGAAGATACCGCCCAGAGACCTTCGACGAGGTCATCGGTCAAGAGCATGTGACCGATCCGCTGAAGGCCGCCATCGAACGTGGCCGCATCAACCATGCCTATCTGTTCTCCGGACCGCGCGGGTGCGGAAAGACCACCTCGGCGCGGATCCTGGCCCGGTGCCTCAACTGCGAGCAGGGACCGACGCCGGTGCCCTGCGGGGAGTGCCCGAGCTGTCGGGATCTGGCGAACGGGGGACCGGGTTCGCTCGACGTCGTCGAGATCGACGCGGCCAGCCACAACGGTGTCGATGACGCCCGTGATCTGCGTGAGCGCGCGATCTATGCGCCCGCGCGGGATCGTTACAAGGTGTTCATCCTCGATGAGGCGCACATGGTCACCTCGCAGGGCTTCAACGCTCTGCTCAAGATCGTCGAAGAGCCGCCGCCGCACATCAAGTTCGTCTTCGCCACGACCGAGCCGGAGAAGGTCATCGGCACGATCCGGTCGCGGACCCACCACTATCCCTTCCGACTGGTGCCGCCCGAGGCCCTGGGCAATTACCTCGAGGATCTGTGTGCTCGCGAGGATGTGAATGTCGCCAAGGGCGTGCTGCCGCTGGTCGTGCGTGCCGGCGGCGGATCCGTGCGCGACACCCTGTCCGTGCTCGACCAGCTCATCGCCGGCTCCGGGCCGGACGGAGTCGACTACGGGCGGGCCGTGGCTCTGCTCGGCTACACCCCGGACTCACTGCTGTCCGACATCGTCGATGCGTTCTCCGCCGGTGACGGTGCCGGGGTCTACCGGGCTGTGGAACGCGTCATCGAATCCGGTCAGGACCCCAGACGGTTCGTCGAGGACCTCCTTGAGCGCTTCCGTGACCTCATCGTCATCAACGCCGCCCCCGAAGCGGCCCATGCTTTCCTGCCCGAGGTGCCGCCGGACCGTTTGGAGCGGTTGACCCTGCAGGCCAACGGCTTCGGCCAGGGCGAACTCTCACGTGCTGCAGACCTGCTCAATGTGGGACTGACTGAGATGTCGGGAGCGACCTCGCCGAGGCTGCAGCTCGAACTCATGTGTGCGCGCATCCTGCTGCCAGGCTCCGGCCGCAGCCGCGATGCCGTGCTCAGCCGGGTCGAACGGATGGAGCGTCGCATCGGCATGTCCGCCACCGGCGTCGCCGCAAACGTGCCGCCTGCGCAGACTTCTGAACACGGGCAGGTCCCCGGACAGGCGGCGGGGCCCGGGCAGGGACCGGTGCCCGGCCAGGGGCAGAACACCGGTCAAGGCCACGCCGCTGGTCAGGGCCAGGCACCCGGCCAGGGGCAGGCACCCGGCCAGGGCCAGACACAGGGTCAGGCACCGGGTGGAGCGGACGGACGAGGCAACGGAGCGCCGACGCAGAACGCGTCAGCGGGACAGCCCAGATCTGCCGCTCATGACGATTTCGACGACATCGCGGCCATGGCCGTCGCCGCCGAATCGATGCTCAACGCACCCGCTGAGCCGCCTCAGCGACCAGAAGAGTCTCAGCCGGCAGAACAGTCTCCGCCGACAGCGTCTGAGAGGCCGGCAGAACAGTCTCAGCCAACGGCACCTGCGGAGCCGGATGCCGCAGAAGCGGGTCCGAGCTCGCCGGAACCTGAGCCGACGCCAGCCCAGGAGCCGGGCAACCAGCAGCCCGGCCCGAACTCGCAGGAGGCCGAACCCGACGTGGGGCAGGCCGGACCCGGCCCCCAGGATCAATCCGCTCCGACGGCGCAGCAGCCGAACGCACCGCAGCCGAACGCATCGCAGCGGAACACGCATGAGTCGGTGCGGGAGCAGGCTGCGCCCGAGACTGCGCGCGAACAGTCGGCTCCGGAAGCCACCTCGGTGGCCGGCCCCGGCGATATCGGCGGAGAGATCGAAGCCATCCGTCGGGCATGGCCGAGCATCCTCGCGGCGGTGGAGAAACGCAGTCGACTGACCCGAGCGATCATCGCCGCCAATGCGATCCCGCAGTCGTTCTCCGACGGGACCGTCTACCTCGGCTTCAACAACCCTGGTTCGGTGCAGGGCTTCCAGCAGCGCGATCATGCGTCGAAACTGGCCGCGGCCATCAATGATGTGCTCGGCATCCAGGCGCGCATCGACATTGGAGAGGTCGGCCGCATCGGCGGAAACGCCTCGGGAGGCAGCCCTCAGGGCAAGGGATCCTCGGGGCCACCGATGAGCACTGGCGGAGGCAGCTACGGACCCGCTCCGACTCAGCGCCGCCCCAGCCCGCAGGAAGTTGCCGCAGTCGTCGGCACCCGTGAAGTCGACAAACCGCAGGTCGACCATGAGAAGTTCTGGGAACCGAGCGGCCCGACCCAGGGCCCCTGGTCCTCCGACGACGAGGAGGGAGACCAGCCGGGGCGACCCAGCGAACCGAACTCTGAAGACAGCCGCCCCGGCTACGGGCACACCACGGAAGCCGAACCGGCCGGACCGGTGACAGACGATTCCGCACGACGCGACGAGCCCGCCCCGTCCGGGGATGTCGCCGATCCGGAGACTGCGCCCCAACCGGAGGCTGCGCCCGAATCAGAGGCTGCAACCCGACCAGAGGCTACAACCCAACCGGAGACTGCAACTCAATCGGAGACTGCGCCCGAACCGGCAGGTCCGGTCGAACCGAATGTCGGTACGAATGACCCCGGACTCGGATCCGACGACCGTGAGATCGTCGTCCCCGACCTCTCCGATGATGACTTCTTCGGGGCATCGACCGACGAAGCACCCGAACCGGCGGGCGGCGACAGCTTGTCCGCTTCGACGCATGCGCCCTCGTCAGTCGAGCACACGCATGATTCCCATGGCCAGGCATCGTCGTTCGGCACACCGCCGCCTTCGTCGAGTGCACAGGAGTCATCGCCCACTGATGAGAACTCGCCGATGGAGTACGTCGAACCGCGGTGGGATGAACCGAACTGGCATGACGGGCCGACCTCCGCGCCGTTCGATGACGGTCCCACGGATGTCGACTCCACCAGTGCAGGCAGCGGAGCCGTCGACGTCGGAGCCGTTGTCGTCCCACCGCCGGACGATGATCTCGACTATCCGGACGTCACCGCGGCCCCCAGCGGTTTCGGGGGAGGATCCTCGGCACCGGACACCCCGCCGGCACCTCCCGCTCAGACCCCGCCGACGGCCCGGGGGAACGAGGCGAAGCCATTCAAATCCCGCTTCGCCGCACTGGCAGAGAAGCATGGGGTCAACACCTCCTCGCCGGGCGGATCCGGTTTCGGTTCCGACACCCCGACCAACGGCGGTGGCTACGGCGGGCAGGGCAGCGCCTCGGCGCCGGTGGCCAACCCGTACCCGCAGAATCCGGGATCGGATGAGGACGAGTATGATCCGGAAACGGATCTCGACGTCTCCGAGGCACCCCAGATGGGGGTCGACGTGATCGCGCGTGTCCTCGGTGGCGAAATCATTGACGAAAGAGAAGTATGAGCGCTGTCTACGAAGGTGCCCTCCAGGATCTGGTCGAAGAGTTCGGCAAGCTTCCTGGCATCGGGCCGAAATCAGCGCAGCGACTCGCCTTCCACATCCTCCAGACGGATGCGCAGGACGTCAACGCGCTCGCGCAGGCCC
The DNA here is from genome assembly GCF_051351055.1 of Brevibacterium sp. FAM 27836. Lineage (NCBI taxonomy): Bacteria > Bacillati > Actinomycetota > Actinomycetes > Micrococcales > Brevibacteriaceae > Brevibacterium > Brevibacterium sp. FAM 27836. The sequence goes on along the minus strand of NZ_CP195711.1, from coordinate 881,837 downwards.
TCACCGACGTCAAGAAGCGGGTGCGGTTCTGCGAGATCTGCGGAAACGTGTCCGAAGAAGCCGAATGCACGGTCTGTCAGGATCCGCGTCGTGACCGGTCGATGGTCTGCGTGGTCGAAGAGCCCAAGGACGTCGTCGCCATCGAACGGACCCGGGAATACCGGGGTCTCTACCACGTCCTCGGCGGGGCGATCGACCCGATGGCCGGGGTCGGCCCGGACAATCTGCGGATCAAGGAACTCATGACCCGGCTGCAGGACGGCGAGGTCACCGAGACCGTCATCGCCACCGACCCGAACCTCGAAGGCGAAGCCACCGCCACCTACCTCGTGCGCCTGCTCGGCAGCCTCGGCGTGACCGTGACCCGGCTGGCCTCGGGCCTGCCCGTGGGCGGCGACCTCGAATACGCCGACGAAGTCACCCTCGGTCGGGCATTCTCCGGCCGCCGCGAAATCGACTGACCACCTCGGCGACGGACCCGGACCGTCGTCGCCCTGCCCGGATCGACCCTTTCGGACCCCCTTGTATAACAATTTCTGAACGGGGACTGAACGGTCGGTGGCCACCCCTCGCTTCGCCCATGTACACGGTGATCGGACGGGGTGGAGACGAGCGGCGTCGACCCCGGTCAGGCGGTGTCTGAATGGCGGGCGAAGGTGAACCGCAATGACCTACCTCATACAATGGTCGAGGTGCCGGGAGCCCGACACGGCTGAAATCCTGATCGATGAAGCACGAGACCTCCATGCGTGGAACCATGGAATCGATCGCCTGGCACGGAACTTATCAGCGATAAGGAAGATACTGCAGTGAGCATAGTCGTCCAGAAGTTCGGTGGGTCCTCGGTAGCCGATGCGGAATCGGTCAAGCGGGTGGCCAAACGAATTGTCGAGTACCGTCAAGCCGGCCACGAAGTAGTAGTTGTGGTGTCGGCCATGGGTGACAGTACCGATGATCTCATCGACTTAGCCCAACAGGTTTCCCCCATGCCACCCGCCCGCGAACTCGATATGCTGCTGACCGCCGGTGAGCGCATCTCGATGGCGGTCCTGGCCATGGCGATCGCCAATCTCGGCTTCGAAGCCCAATCCTTCACCGGCTCCCAGGCCGGAGTCATCACCGATGAGCAGTTCGGCAAGGCCCGCATCATCGATGTCACCCCCGGCCGGATCCGGTCCTCCCTCGACGAGGGATACGTTGCCATCGTCGCGGGGTTCCAGGGAGTCAGCCAGACCGCGAAGAACATCACCACGCTCGGCCGCGGCGGCTCCGACACCACGGCTGTGGCGTTGGCCGCGTCCCTCGATGCCGATGTGTGTGAGATCTACACCGATGTCGATGGTGTCTTCACCGCCGACCCGCGGATCGTGCCCTCGGCGCGCAAGATCGATGAGATCGGCTACGAGGAGATGATGGAGATGGCCGCCTCAGGCGCCAAGGTCCTCATGCTCCGCTGCGTCGAATACGCCCGCCGCTACAACGTGCCTGTGCACGTGCGGTCCTCATTCTCTCGCAACCAAGGTACCTGGGTGACCGATTCACCCATCCCCGAAGCCTTCCGACAGGGACGGGGTTCCTCGACCCCGGCAGCGGAATCAGAAACGGAGTCCACCATGGAACAGGCAATCATCTCCGGCGTCGCCCATGATCGCTCGGAAGCCAAAGTCACGATCGTCGGTGTTCCCGACGTCCCAGGCAAGGCCGCCGAGATCTTCAAGACCTTGGCGAAGCAAGAAGCCAATATCGACATGATCGTCCAGAACATCTCCACCCGCGAACCGGGCAAGACGGACATCTCCTTCACCCTGCCCATGGCCGACGGTGCGAAGGCACTCGAAGCCCTCGACGCGGTGAAGGCCGAGATCGGCTTCGACCAGGTTCGCTACGACGACCAGATCGGCAAGCTCTCCGTCGTCGGTGCCGGAATGCGGTCCCACCCGGGTGTGACCGCGACCCTGTTCGAGGCACTCAGTGAAGCCCAGGTCAATATCGACATGATCTCCACCTCGGAGATCCGCATCAGCGTCGTCACCCGAGCAGATCTGCTCGACGACGCGGTCCGTGCCGCCCACGCCGCCTACGGACTCAACAGCGAAGACAACGAAGCCGTGGTGTACGGAGGTACCGGACGATGAGTGTGGATGTTGGAGTAGTCGGAGCCACCGGCCAGGTCGGAGGCGTCATGCTCGACCTTCTGGCCGACGATCCCGGATTCGAGATCGGGACCCTGAGGCTGTTCGCCTCGGCCCGTTCGGCTGGGAAGACCATCGACTTCAAGGGTCAGCCGATCACCGTCGAGGATGCCGCCCAGGCGGACCCGAGCGGACTCGACATCGCCCTGTTCTCCGCGGGTGGGGCCACCTCCCGGGCACAGGCCGAACGTTTCGCCGCCGCCGGCGTCACCGTCGTCGACAATTCCTCGGCCTGGCGTTCGGACCCGGAGGTCCCGCTGGTCGTCAGCGAGGTCAACCCCGAGGCCCTCGATGAGCTGCCCAAGGGCATCATCGCGAACCCGAACTGCACGACCATGGCCGCGATGCCCGTGCTCAAGGCTCTCCACGCGAAGGCCGGTCTGACCCGTCTCATCGTGTCCACGTACCAGGCGGTGTCCGGTTCGGGACTGTCGGGAGTCGAGGAGCTCGCCGGGCAGCTCGAAGCCGGCATCTCCGATGCCCGCAAGCTCACCACCGACGGCACCGCGGTGACCCTGCCGGAACCGGACAACTACGTCGAACCGATCGCGTTCAACGTCCTGCCGATGGCCGGAGCGGTCGTCGACGACGGTCAGAACGAGACGGACGAGGAGAAGAAGCTGCGCAACGAAAGCCGGAAGATCCTCGGCCTGCCCGAGCTTCTTGTTGCCGGCACCTGCGTGCGCGTGCCGGTGTTCACCGGACACAGCCTGAGCATCCACGCCGAGTTCGACTCCGAGATCAGCCCCGAACAGGCGACGGAGATCCTCAGCCAGGCTCCCGGCGTTGCCCTCGACGACGTGCCGACGCCGCTCAAGGCTGCCGGACAGAACGTGAGCTTCGTCGGTCGCATCCGCGCCGACCAGTCGGCTCCGGCCGGCAAGGGGCTCGTCCTCTTCGTCGCCAACGACAACCTGCGCAAGGGCGCGGCGCTGAACACGGTGCAGATCGCTGCGCTGCTGGCCGCCAAGCTCGAAGCGAAGGCCGCCTGACCGGCACTGTGACAACCGGCAACTGACTGCTGAAGGCCGAAGAAGCCGGCAGCGGACTGCTGAAGACTGAAGGCAACCGTCAACTGACCGCTGAGGGCCGAAGAAGCCGGTTGCTGGCCGGTGGAGGCTGAAGAAGCCGGTCGCCGAACGATGAACCGCCCGGGAGGAGACTCTCGGGCGGTTCTGCGTCTCGCGAGAGAGGAGTCTGGTCGCTCAGGTAGCGCGAAACGCGAAAAACGTTCCGCCAGCGGCGCGCTTTTCGGGCTTCGCGCTACTTGAGCCGGATTTCGCGCTGGTTGCTTCGAGCTTCGCGCTACTTGAGCTGGGATTTGCGCTACTGGAGTCGAGCTTCGCGCTGCTTGAGAGACAGAAGAGGGCAGGTGCGGACGAGACATCTCCCTGGCGACGGGTGACGCATAAATGCGTTGCTATATATAAATATTTATATTAGTGGCCGACCCTTCATCTGAGTATCGTCGACGATGTCGCAAACACACCACCGCCTCAGAAAGGCCCCTCATGCCAGCTTCCCGCATCGTTCTCACCACCGGAGCCATCGCGGCCTCCACGGCGTTGGTCCTCAGCGGCTGCGGGGGAGGCTCCTCCGACTCGGACTCGAGCCAATTGCGCGTAGTGACCTCGACGAACGTCTACGCCGACATCGTCTCTCAGGTCGCCGGCGACTTCGCCGACGTCAGCCCGATCATCGACGATCCGAACCAGGACCCGCACTCCTACGAGGCGACCACCCAGGACCGCCTCAAACTCTCGAAGGCCGACCTCGTCGTCGAGAACGGCGGCGGCTACGATGCGTTCATGACCACGATGCTCGAAGCTTCGGGCACTGAAGTCACGACCATCGACACCGTGGCGATCTCCGGTCTGCCCGGCTCCGAAGGTCTCGGCAATGAGCCGCACGACCACGACCATGGTGAGGGCGAGGAGGACGAAGAGGCCCACGGCGGCGGACACACCCACGACGATGACGAACACTCGGAAGAGGGCCACGACCACTCCGAGGAAAGCGAAGATCATGAGGGCCACGACCACGATCACGGATCGTTCAACGAACATCTCTGGTACTCGGTGCCGACGATGACGAAACTCGTCGACGAAGTGGCGACCCACCTCGGCGAGGAACTGCCCGACCACAAGGACGAGTTCACAGCGAACGCGAAGGACTACAAGTCCGAACTCGACGAGCTGCAGACCGACATCGATGCGGTGAAGAAGGACCACGGCGGGGAGAAGGTCGCGGCGACCGAGCCTGTGCCGCTGTGGCTCTTTGCCGACATGGGGCTGGAGAACGTCACCTCCGAGGAGTTCCTCGCCGCCGTCGAAGAGGGCAATGATGTGCCGCCGCTGGTGCTCAAAGCCGCGCAGAAGCAGATCTCCGACGGGGAAGCCGTGCTGCTTGGATACAATACTCAAGCGGCCGGTCCGCAGGCGGAAGCGCTCAAGGCCACGGCCGAGAAGTCCGATGTTCCGATCATCGACCTCGGCGAGACCATGCCGGAAGGTGAGCACTACGCGGACTGGATGGGCGACTACATCACCGAAATCTCGACAGCACTCGAAGGACACAAGCACTGACTATGGCCAAAGAATCCGACGCTTCCGCACCCTCAATACCTCGGGAGCCGGTGATTCGACTGCGCGATGCCGAACTGCGGTTCGGCCCGCGCGTGCTGTGGCACGACCTCGACCTCGACGTCGCGCCGGGGGAGTTCATCGCCGTCCTCGGACCCAACGGCACCGGCAAGACCTCCCTGCTCAAGGTGCTGCTGGGACAGAACTCCCTGTCGTCGGGCACCGCCGAGGTGGCTGGGGCCGCGGTGCATTCGGGGAATCCGGCCATCGGCTACATTCCCCAACAGCGCGGAATCGACCCGCACACACCGATGCGCGGCCGGGACCTGGTCCGAATGGGCATCGACGGCCATCGGTGGGGGATGAGCCTGTTCTCCCGGGGTCGGCGGAAGAAGGTCGACGAACTCCTCGCCGCCGTCGGCGCCACCGACTATGCGGATGCGCCCGCGGGCACCGTCTCCGGAGGTGAGCTGCAGCGACTGCGGGTGGCGCAGTCCCTGGCCAATGACCCATCCGTGCTGCTGTGCGACGAACCGCTGCTGTCCCTGGACATGCACCATCAGAAGGTCGTCGCGTCGCTGCTCAACGAACAGCGGGTCCGACGGGAGGCCGCGGTCGTCTTCGTCACCCACGAGATCAACCCGATCCTGCCCTATGTCGATCGGGTGCTCTACATCGTCGGCGGGCATTTCCTCGTCGGCACCCCCGAGGAAGTGATGACCACCGAATCCCTGTCCCGCCTCTACGGGTCCCCGGTCGACGTGGTCAGGGTCGGCGGTCGCCTCGTCGTCGTCGGCGGGGAAGAGGAATGCGTCGACCACCACGATCTGCCCGATGACTCCTTCGACATCGACGGGACGGTGGTGAACCGATGAGCGTCTCCGAGATCTTCGCCAACCTCTTCACCTTCGAGGACTACGGCGAACTCGTCGCCCTCCTATCCAACTCGCTCATCGCCGCCGCGCTGCTCGGCGTCGTCGGCGGACTCATCAGCGTCTTCGTCATGGCGCGGGACATTCCCTTCGCCGTCCACGGAGTCTCCGAGCTTTCCTTCGCCGGAGCTGCCTTCGCCCTGCTCATCGGCTTCGACGTCGTGGTCGGCTCGATAGTCGGATCCATCCTCGCGGCACTCATCATCGGCATCGGTGGGGCCAAGGATTCGGAGAAGAACGCCATCATCGGTGTCCTCATGCCCTTCGGCCTGGGGCTGGCGATCCTCTTCCTCGCTCTCTACGACGGGCGAGCGGCGAGCAAGTTCGGGTTGCTGACCGGGCAGATCGTCGCGATCACTCCGGGCCAGATCCTCACCCTCATCATCTGTGCCCTCGGGGTGCTCGTGGTGTTGGCGATCGTGTGGCGTCCGCTCATGTTCTCCAGCCTCGACCCGCAGGTGGCCCGAGCCAAGGGAGTTCCGGTCTCGGTGCTCACCATCGTCTTCATGCTCACACTCGGGCTGGCGGTGGCACTGAGCGTGCAGGTCGTCGGAGTCCTCCTCGTGCTCGCGCTGCTCATCACCCCGGCCGCCGCCGCTACACAGCTCTCGGCCTCGCCGGTGTGGGTGCCGGTGCTCAGTGTGATCTTCGCCGTCACGGCCTCGGTCGGCGGCATCCTCATCGCTCTGGGCTCACCGGTCGTGCCGATCAGTCCCTTCGTCACGACGATCTCGTTTCTCATCTACATCATCTGCCGCCTCGCCGGAGGCCGGCGGATGAAAGCCCTGCACCGTCGCCGCGCCGCGCGGGCCGCGAAGGAGCACAACACTCCCGTCACCACCCCCTAATTACCACCTGACGGCGGCCCAGCAACCTCGCGCGAGGTTGCTGGGCCGCCGTCAGGTAGTTCGGGGAGCGGATAGAGTTGGGGAAATGAAGAAGCGTGCTCTCCTCGCCGGTGCTCTCGCCGCTCCCACGGCCGCCGGCATCTGGGGTGCGGCCATCGAACCGCACCTCTTCGCGATCCGTCACCACACCCTGCCGCTCCTGCCCGCCGGGGCGGAGACCATCCGGGTCCTCCACGTCGCCGACCTGCACCTGGCCCCCTGGCAGAAGCATCGCGCTTCCTGGGTCAAGGCGCTCACCCGCCTCGAACCCGACCTGGTGGTCAACACCGGTGACAACCTCTCAGCCGACATCGTCCCGACCGTCCTCGATGTCTTCTCCGGACTCCTCGACGTTCCCGGCGTGTTCGTGCTCGGTTCCAACGACTTCTTCTCCCCACAGGCGAAGAATCCTGCGAAGTATCTGCGCTCACCATCGGAAGTCAAACACCGGGTCGAACCCGACCTCGACGTCAAGGCCCTCATCCGAGGATTCGAAGGCACGGCCGGCAGCCCGGTTGCCGACCCAGATGGCAGCGGCTCCGCGGTGGGGAGCGGTTGGCATTTCCTCGACAACGCCGAGGCGTCCCTGACGATCAAGGGCACCCGCATCGACTTCCGCGGACTCGGCGATGCCCATATCGATCGTGACCGAATCAGCTGGAGTGGGGGAGAGCCGGGCGAGGGGACCCTCGACTTTCCGCGCTTCGACTCCGCCGCCGGACTCAAGGTGGGTGTCACCCATGCCCCGTATTCGCGGACCTTGGAGGCGTTCGCCACGGCCGGGGCGGATCTCATCATGGCCGGGCACACCCATGGCGGACAGATCCGCGTGCCCTTCTGGGGCGCGCCCGTGACGAACTGCGATCTCGACCGGACACGCGCGAGAGGCGTTTTCGCCTACCGGGAAAGCCGCGTGGCGATCTCGGCCGGTCTCGGGTTCTCACCCTACTCACCAGTGCGTTTCGCCTGTCGGCCGGAAGTCAGCGTCCTCGAACTCGTCGCGAAGGCCTGACCCATTCAGCGGTTTCTGAAGATTTGCACAAGGCCTATTCGTTAAACTGGTTCGCATGGTGTCTCCTGAGTCAAATCCCACTCCGACCAAAATGGGCGCGTTCATGCAGTTCGTGGCCGTCAGCGCGGTCGCCGGCATCGTCGCCGCCGGTCTTGCCATCCCCGGAGTCGGCGTAGCCACAGCCAGTGCGAACAGTGCGGTCGAGATCTTCGATTCTCTTCCGGCCACCCTGGAGATCAAGGACCTCGGCGAGAAGTCGACGATGCTTGCCTCCGACGGTTCCGAGATCGCGGAGTTCTATTGGCAGAACCGCCAAGAGGTGCCCCTCGACAAGATTTCAGAAGACATGCGGAACGCGACGATCGCGGTCGAAGACTACCGGTACTTCGAGCACGGCGGCGTCGACATCGAGGGCATCGCCCGTGCAGCGGTGCACAATATGGTGTCCTCGACGACTCAGGGCGGATCGACCCTGACCCAGCAGTATGTGAAGAACGTGCTCGCAGAGAATGCCCACGCCGAGGAGGACTCCGAAGGTGTGGCAGCAGCGAAGGAATCTGACGGCACTGCCGGATACGCGCGTAAGCTGCGCGAGGCCAAGCTCGCTGTCGCGGTTGAGAAGAAGTACGACAAGAAGGAGATTCTCAACCGCTACATGAACATCAACAACTATTCGGGTTCCCCGAACGTCTACGGCGTCGAAGCTGCCGCTTATCGATACTGGGGAATCCACGCCAAGGATCTCAACATCCAGCAGTCGGCGATGCTGGCAGGAATCGTGCAGAACCCCTTGGCGTTCAACCCGCAGCGGTTCCCCGACCAGGTGCTCAAGCGCCGCAATACGGTGCTCGGGCAGATGCTCAAGTACAAGCACATCACCCAGAAGGAATACGACAAGGCGGTCAAGACCGACCTTGATCTCGATCTGCATGAGACCCCGAACGGCTGTTCGTCGGCGAAGAGCAATGCGCAGTTCTTCTGCGACTATGTCGAGAATGTCATCAAGAACGACGAGACATTCGGAAAAACCGTCGAGGAGCGCATCGCGTTCCTCCAACGCGGTGGTCTGACGATCAAGACCAGCCTCAAGCCGGACATCCAGAAGATCGCGGACAAAGAGGTCAAGAAGCGCGTCCCCGTCGGCGATCCCTCCGGCGCCGGTCACGCTCTGGTGACGATCGAGCCGGGCACCGGTGAGGTCATCGCCATGGCCGAGAATCGTGAGTACACGGTTGGCGACGTCAAGAAGAAGGATAGGTACAAGAAGACCTCGATCAACTACACGGTCGACAAGAGGCACGGCGGAGGCGGCGGTTTCCAAGTCGGTTCGACCTGGAAGCCCTTCGTGCTGACAACCTGGCTGAAGTCGGGCAAGAGTCTCAACGCGACCGTGAACGCGACGAAACGGAACTTCCCGGCCAGTTCGTGGAAGTACGACGGCTGCCCGAGTATGGCCGGAGACTGGGACCCGAACAACGCCGGTGACGGTAAGGGCAACGGGTCGATGACGGTGCTCGACGCCACGAAGCATTCGGTCAACACCGGCTATGCCGCAATCGGCAACCAGCTGAACATGTGCAAGATCATGGATACGGCTATGGATCTGGGCATCCGCTACGGCAGCGGCGAGTCGCTGGACTATGAAAACAAGTCCGGCTTCATCCAGGCGCTGTCACCTTCATCGATCCTCGGTACGACGGAGACCACTCCGATCGCTATGGCCGCGGCCTACGCAACCTTCGCGAATGAAGGTGAGTTCTGCGGACCGAAGCCGATCACCGAGATCAAGGACCGCAAGGGCAAGAAGCTCGACGTTCCGGGTGAAGGCTGTAAGCGCGTGCTCGATAAGGAAGTGGCCAAGGGCGTCGCCTACGCCCTGACCCAGACCTTCAACGGCGGTACGACGAGCTCGCTGAAGATCGGCGTTCCTGCCGGTGCCAAGACCGGTACGACGAACTTCGAAGTCGGCCACACCTGGCTGCTCGGATTCACCAAGACCCTGGCGACCGCGGTCTGGACCGGTGATCCCAATGGAACGCGGGACTGGAGAACCAACGGTGCCGGTGCGGTCCGTGGCCAGATCTACGGTGCCACGCTCTCCGGTAAGACCTGGCAGGCCTATATGAGCCAGGCAGCGCGAGAGACCAAGGGCAACACCGGCTTCCCGAAGCCCAGCAGCAAGTACTTCTCCGGTGGCGGCTCCGGCGGTGGAGGCGGGTCCTCGACCGGCCCGAACCGCAGCGGCGGCAACGGCGGCGGAGGCAGCAACAACGGCGGCGGAGGCAGCAACAACGGCGGCGGTGGCGGCACCGGCGGCGGAGACAACGGCGGCGACGGTGGGGACGAGGACGAAGCTCCCGGCCTCGGCGGCAACTGAGCCAGCGCAACCGAGTCGAGCCGCGGCAGCCCGTCAAAAGCCGGCTGAGATCCGTTCACACGATGTCTGAGGGCGGGGAGGATGAGATCATCCTCCCCGCCCTCAGGCGTGTTCGATCGGAGGAGTGTCCGCCCCTCGGCTGAGGTGCTCAGCTGAGACGGACTGGGTTAGTCTGGGGAACACAACCGCGTCGTCGACCGAGCCGGGACAGAGCCGGCAGAATCAGACCGCCGACGCACCCGTCACCGAGGAGAATCATGACCAAGTGGGAATACGTCACCGTGCCGCTCATCGTCCATGCGACGAAGCAGATCCTCGATCAGTGGGGCGAAGACGGCTACGAGCTCGTCCAGGTCGTTCCGGGACCGGACAACAACGGACTCGTCGCCTACCTCAAGCGTCCGAAGGAATGATCTGAACCCGTCAGGCTTCCGCACCCCACGTCGAAAGAGGAACCATGTCCCAAACCCTTGACCGCATCGCCGAACTGGGCCTCGAACTGCCCGAGATCGCCGTACCCGCCGGCGTCTACGTCCCCGCCCTGCGCACCGGAAACTATGTCTACACCTCCGGCCAGCTGCCCGTCGTCGACGGCAAACTGCCGGCGACAGGCCACCTGGGCACCGACGTCGACGTCGACACCGGTTACCAGTTGGCCCGCACCGCCGGGCTCAACGCTCTGGCAGCGATCGCCGGTGTCATCGGTGACCTCGACAAGGTCGTGCGCGTCGTCAAGGTCACCGGCTTCGTCAACTCTGCCGACGATTTCACCCAGCAGCCGGCTGTCATCAACGGCGTGTCCGAACTCTACGGAGAGATCTTCGGCGATCGCGGACAGCACGCTCGCAGCGCCGTCGGCGTGAACACACTTCCTCTGGGCACGCCCGTCGAGGTCGAGGTCGTCGTCGAGGTCGCAGGCGATGCCGCTTAGCGGACGCACCCTTGCCGTCTCGTCGGAATTGCGGTGGCTGCTCGACCACTGGCAGTCCGACGGACGGTGGCCCGTCCCCGAGGCGCCCCGACCCACCTCGGCGATCGTGCTCATCCGGGACGCCTCGGAAGGTCTGGAACTCTTCATCACCCGGCAGCTCGACGCCCGCGGGGTCGAGGACCGCAACCGGTGGGCGTTTCCCTCCAGCAGTCTGCGCCCCGGTGATGTGCGCAAACTGCCCCTGGCCGGATGGAACTCGGCCCGCTGTGCCCGGGCACTGAGCATCGAGAACAAATCTCGTGCTCTCCACCATTTCTCCGCGGCCGCCCGCATCACTTTCGCTGCCACCGGAATCCTGCTCGCCGAAGACATCGACCGGGAGATCGTGGCCGCCCCGCAGACGGACTGGCGCTCTACCCGATCTCGGCTGTTCTCCAACGAGGTCTCGTGGTCCCAGGTCCTGCGCGACCGCGACCTGCGTCTGCGCCCGGATCTGTGCAAGCCATGGCTGCGCTGGATCAACACTCCCACCCAGTTGCACCGCTTCGACACCACGTTCTTCATCGCCACCGTGCCTTTCGGCCAAGAGGTCGACTTCCTGTCACCGAACGAGACCTCCGGCGGATGGAAACGCCCGGGCCAGATCCTCGCCGAGGTCGGCGGCGATCCCGACAGCATCGGTGCCGCCACCCATCTCATCGTCGAAAGTTTTGCCGAGGTTGCGAGCGTGGGTGCGGCCATGGCCCAGATCCGCAACGCCCACCCGCTGCGGCCGGAGATCATCAACGACGACGGCGAATGGAAGGTCGTTATCCAGACCGGGAAGGATCCGCACAGCAAGGGTTCGCTGCGTGATCGGGCGATCGCCGTGGGCGAGATCGACAACGACCACAATCCCGGCTTCCTGACATTCAGCAGCGATGACGACGGTGACGACAGTACAGACGACGAAGACGAGGACTCATGAGAATCCGTGCGAACAATCCAGGCCCGATGACCCTGAGCGGGACGAACACCTACGTGCTCACCAGCCAGGACGACGGCTCCGCAGTGATCATCGATCCCGGCCCGGAGCTGGCAGAGCACCGGGGGGCCTTCCTCGCCGAGGTGGCTGATCGTGATCTGCGCGCCATCGTCCTCACCCACCAGCACGCCGACCATTCGGAGATGCTGGGAAGCATCGAACAGTGGGCCCCCGAAGTGCCCGTCTATGCCGTGCTCGGCCGCTTCGCCCGACACACGGATCCGCTGTCCGACGGCGACGAGATCCCCTTCGGCGACACCGCCGCCGACGTTCTGCGCGTCGTGGCCACCCCCGGCCACACGAGCGACAGCATCAGCCTCATCCATGCGGGGACGCTGTACAGCGGCGACACGATCCTCGGGGAGGGGACGACGATCGTCACTCATCCCGAGGGGTCCCTCCGCGACTATCTCGCGTCCCTCGACCGTCTCAGGGCGCTGCTCGACGCGGGGGAGTACGCGATCATCGAACCCGCGCACGGCCCGCGCATCGATAATCCCGCCGAGGTCATCGACTACTACCGCTCCCACCGACGCGAACGCATCGAGCAGGTCGAAGCCGCCCTCGCACGCGGTGCCACCACTGCTTCCGAGGTGTGCGACATCGTCTACCACGACGTCGACGTCAGCGTGCGTCCCGCAGCCGAACAGATCGTCAAGGCCCAACTGGCCTACCTCGACGCTCTGCCCGCCGCCGACGACGCCTGAGAGCACAGGCGGGACCTGCTCGCCGCACCCGCACAGCACGCGCCCCGAGCGCGGCGATACGCCCCGTACACGACGAAACGCCCCAACCGACCGGTCGGGGCGTTTCGTCGTGCTCGGCGCTCGGGCCGCTGAGAGGGTCAGCGGGCGCGGTTGCGCATCCGGTCCATGTCGAGGATGACGACGGAGCGAGCCTCGAGGCGGATGAAACCGCGGGCGGCGAAGTCGGCCAGGGCCTTGTTGACGGTCTCACGAGAGGCACCGACGAGCTGTGCGAGCTCCTCCTGGGTGAGGTCGTGGGCGACGAGCACACCGTCGGGAGCCGGCTTCGAGAAGCGGGCGGCGAGGTCGAGCAGCGCCTTGGCGACACGACCGGGCACATCGGAGAACACGAGGTCGCCGACGGTCTCATTCGTCCGACGCAGACGCTGAGCCAAAGCCTTGAGCAGGTTCATCGCGGCCTGCGGACGCTCGTTGAGCCAGGTGGTCAGGTCCTCGTGCTTGAGGCTGAGCAGCTCCGACTGGGAGACAGCGGTGACGGAAGTGGACCGTGGGCCCGGATCGAAGAGGCTGAGCTCGCCGATGAGTTCGCCGGGGCCGACCACGGACAGCAGATTCTCACGGCCATCGGAGGATTCACGGCCGATCTTGAGCTTGCCCGAGGAGACGATGTAGAGCTCGTCACCGGCATCGCCCTCATGGAAGAGCACGGTGCCCCGACGGAGACTCCGCGGGTTCATGAACTTCATCAATGCACTGGTGGCTTCATCGTCCAGACCTGCGAAGAGCGTCGCGCCCCGCACCACTTCAATATCCACTGGTTCCTCCTTGTCGTGATAATCACACACAAATCTACCTGGTCATCTGCATCGATACCAGCAAAGACGCGGGAGTAGGGCCCACCAAAATGAAAACCCGTCCCACCGGCCTCCAACGCCTGAGACGCTGAAGCCATTCCCACAACCCGTCCGCCCGCCCCACCCGATTCGCCCGGTCGGCCCGAGCCACGGATGTGAGCGGGGCAACTGCGGAATTCCTGGGTACGGATTAGGATGGTGAGCCGTGTTGACGGTGGCAGAGAAGAGCGCGCGGAAGTTCGCGAAGGAGACCCCGCTGGGGCGGACCCGCCGAGCCCGGAAGATCCATCGGATCCTCGCCGAGGTGTATCCGAACGCACAATGCGAACTCGACTTCGAGACCCCGTTCCAGCTGCTCATCGCCACCGTCCTGTCCGCGCAGACCACCGACATCCGCGTCAACGCGGTCACCCCGGGTCTGTTCGCCGCCTTCCCCGACGCCCATTCGCTGGCCGTCGCGAATCTCATCGAGGTCGAGGAGCACATCCGCTCCACCGGCTTCTATCGCGCCAAGGCCCGCAACATCGTCAGACTCGCGAACGAACTCGTCGACGAATACGACGGGGTGGTGCCGAACAAGCTCAGCAAGCTCGTCGAACTCGCCGGGGTCGGCCGCAAGACCGCGAACGTCGTCCTCGGCAACGCCTTCGACACCCCCGGCCTGACCGTCGACACCCACATGGGTCGGCTCGCCCGCCGCTTCGGATGGACCGAGGAGACCGACCCGGTCAAGGCCGAACATGAGATCGCCGCCCTGTTCCCGAAGAAGGACCTCACCCTTCTGTCCCACCGGGTGATCTTCCACGGCCGCCGCATCTGCCACTCCCGCAAGCCCGCCTGCGGGGCCTGTCCGCTGGCGGCCCTGTGTCCTTCCTTCGGAATCGGCGAACTCGACCCCGACAAGGCCCGCGCCATGCTCAGATTCGAAATGGCCCCGGAAGCCACCGTCGCCGAGGCGACCGCCCCGGCAACGACAGCCCGGACCACTGCCGACGCTTCCGAGGACGACCAGTGAGCACCGGCATCCCGGACCTGCCGCCGGAGTCCGCGACCATCGCCGACGGGGCGCTGCGCGGTCAGCTCGAAGATCTCGCGACCTCCCACGGTTCCCCTCTGTGGCTGCGCAGGCAGAAGAGCTCGCAGGCGGGCCAGGTCAGAGATGCCGCCGTGCTTATGCTCTTCGGCCGCGGGGGAGCACCCCGCACCGAGGCGGGTGAGGCCGAGACCGCGCGCCTGGCCGAATTCGGGGTCGATGATGTCGACATCGTGCTCCTGCAGCGGGCCGCGACCCTGCGCCATCATCCGGGGCAGGTGGCCTTCCCGGGAGGTGGACGTGACCCGGAGGACGATTCCATGGCCGCGGCCGCCCTGCGTGAGGCTGAGGAGGAAGCAGGGATCGCCCCGACCACCGTGGAGGTCCTCGGACAGATGGACCCCCTCTACATTCCCGTCTCGAAGTTCGAGGTCACCCCGGTCATCGGCTACTGGCGGCGGCCGGGTGCGGTGCAGGTGATGGACGAACGCGAATCCTATTCCGTCTACCGTGTGTCCATCGCTGATCTCGTCGCTCCTGCCAACCGCGGCACTTTCACCCGTCCCGACCTCAAGATCTCGACTCCGGCCTTCGATGTCGGTGTGCTCAAGGTGTGGGGCTTCACTGCCGGCATCCTCGATTTCGCGCTTGACCACCTCGGCTGGGCCGGGGACTGGGACAAGCAAGCGCCCATCGGCATCGATTTCTGAAACAGAGACAGAGACGGCGCTGGACTTCAAGTCCAGCGCCGCCTCAGTGTTTCAGTGATGGAGTGGTGTCAGTACCGGGGGCCCGAGGGGTTCTTCAGTGCGCGCTTGACCGAAGCGATGAGCGATTTGGCCGAGCCGATCGCGGTGCCCGGCACCGGATTGCCCTTCTTCAGCAGAGGGAGGGCGACGAGGACGAGGACGATCGCGAGAACGGCGAGGATGCCGAAGACGATGAGGAAGCTTCCCCACCACGGCCAGCCGAGTCCCTCATGGAACGCAGCCGCACCGGCGAAGATCACCATGAAGGAGGACAGGAAGAGGAAGAACAGGGCGACGATGGCCAGGCCGGCGCCGATGCCCAGGTTCTTCGCCCCGGCAGTGGCTTCGGCCTTGGCCAGAGCGATCTCTTCCTCGGCGACTGCTTTGGAGTCGTCGCTGATGCCTTTGATCAGTTCGCTGATCGACCGTTCGGCCATGGGGAGCTCCTATATCGAGAACGAGGACAATCTAACTTAAGAGTAGTCTGAAGGCGCCCTGCGGCCAAAGGCGAATCGGCGAGAATCCGAGGAAAACCCGCCGGATCCAGGCCGGAACGTTCCTCGAGAACGTCCGCTGTCACCGGCGGGTCTGCCCTGAATGTCTCAGGAGTTCGCCACCGACTTCTCGATGCCATCCATCACCGAGGCATCGGCGAGCGTCATCGTGTTGCCGACCTCCCGGTTCTCTGCGACGTCCTTGAGCAGACGGCGCATGATCTTTCCCGACCGGGTCTTCGGCAGGTCGGTGACGATGTGGACCTTCTTCGGCTTCGCAATCGGGCCGATGTCCTTACCCACATGCTGGCGCAGCTCCTCGGCCGTCTCAGCGGAATCCTCGACGCCGTTGGAGACGATGACGAAGGCGACGACGGCCTGACCGGAGGTGTCGTCCGCAGCGCCGACGACAGCCGCCTCGGCGACCTTGGAATGAGCGACGAGCGAGGATTCGATCTCCGCGGTCGACAAGCGGTGCCCGGAGACGTTCATGACATCGTCGACGCGGCCGAGGAACCAGATGTCGCCGTCCTTGTCGCGGCGGGCGCCGTCCCCGGCGAAATAGGTGTCCTCGAACCGTGACCAGTAGGTCTCCTTGAAGCGCTCCGGGTCTTTCCAGATGCCGCGCAGCATCGCCGGCCACGGCTGACGGATGACGAGGAGACCGCCCTCGGGGCCGGCCGGGTTCTCACCCGAATCGTCGACGACGTCGACGGAGATTCCAGGGATCGGGCGCTGGGAGGAGCCGGGCTTGGTCGAGAGCACTCCGGGCAGGGGAGCGATCATGTGTGCGCCGGTCTCCGTCTGCCACCAGGTGTCGACGATCGGGCAGCGCTCGGCACCGATGACACGGTGGTACCAGCGCCAGGCTTCGGGGTTGATCGGTTCGCCCACGCTGCCGAGCAGGCGGAGGCTGGACAGGTCGTACTTCGCCGGGATGTCCTCTCCCCACTTCATGAAGGTGCGGATAGCCGTCGGTGCGGCGTAGAGGATCGTGGCCTTGTACTTCTCGATGATCTCCCACCAACGGCCCTGATGCGGGGTGTCGGGGGTGCCTTCGTAGACGATCTGGGTGGCACCCGCGGCCAGTGGGCCGTAGGTGACATAGGAGTGCCCGGTGACCCAGCCGACGTCGGCGGTGCACCAGAAGACATCGGTCTCGGGTTTGATGTCGAAGACGGCCTTCATCGAGTACAGCACCTGGGTGAGGTAGCCGCCCGAGGTGTGGAGAATGCCCTTCGGCCGACCGGTCGTGCCGGAGGTGTAGAGGATGAACAGCGGGTTCTCCGAGTCGAAGAATTCGCATTCGTGCTGGTCGCTGGCCTGACCGATGGTGTCGTGCCACCACTGGTCCCGGCCGTCGACCATGTCGACGTCCTGACCGGTGCGCTGGACGACGAGGACATGCTCGACAGGGGTGTCGCCGGCGGACAGGGCCTCATCGACGGCGGGCTTGAGGCTGGTGGGTTTGGCGCGGCGGTAGCTGCCGTCGGCGGTGATGACCACGCGGGCCTCTGCGTCGATGATGCGCGAGCGCAGAGCGTCGGCGGAGAATCCGCCGAAGACGACCGAATGGGCCGCGCCGAGGCGGGCGCAGGCGAGCATCGAGATCATCGCTTCGGGGATCATCGGCAGGTAGATGGCCACCCGGTCTCCCGCCTTCACACCCAGGTCCGTGAGTGTGTTCGCCGTCTTCGACACCTCGGCGAGGAGTTCGGCGTAGGTGTAAGAGCGGGAGTCGCCCGGTTCGCCTTCGAAGTTGATGGCCACACGGTCGCCGTTGCCGGTGTTGACGTGACGGTCGAGGCAGTTGTAGGCGACGTTGAGCTTGCCACCGACGAACCATTTCGCGAACGGCGGGTTCGTCCAGTCGAGGACCTCACCGAAGTCGGCGTTCCAGTCGACGAGCTCACGAGACTGTTCGGCCCAGAAGCTCAAGTAGTCGGCATCGGCACGTTCGTACTCGTCGGCCTTGACATTGGCACTGGCCGCGAACTGCTCAGGCGGTGCAAAGGTCTCGGTCTGCTCGGCAGTGGTTTCGGTCATTCTTCCCTCCGACATCTTTGGTGGATCGAAATTCTAGTTGCACTGTATACCCGCAGACGGGGACGAAGACGGGCAGTTTCGGCCGATGAACGGTGGAATCGGGGGTAGCCATGACGACAATTGCGTGGTATAGGTCACAGGCAAGCCGGTGTGGTCGACGAGGACGGTGGGCCGCCTCGGCGAGGGGACGAGGACGGATCCGAGTGCAGTTCAGTATGCGCAGATGAGTGCGCAGGCACCCTGTGTTCTGCAAGGATGGGGGGCAGAGTCTGTCGGGATTCGTCCCGTGCAGGCACCGCAACACTGTTCCTTTTCCCCAAGATCGAGTGGAGTGAGCGATGAGTTCGCCGCAGCATCCAACCGGGTCCGGGCCGCATCCGTGGCAGGATCAGCCCCCGCAGCACCCAGGCCAGAACGCACCGCAGGCCGGCGGCCAGCCGCCCGTCTACGGATCAGGTCCAGGGCCGGTCGCCTCCGGACCAGGTCAGGCCTACGGCTCCGCACCCGGGCCCTACGGTTCCGCCCCCGGCCCCTATGGTTCCGCACCCGGCCAGAACGCCGCGGCACCGGGACCCTATGGTTCGGCCCCGGCGCCGGCACCGGCACAATACGGTTCGGGCCCTGGCCCATACGGCTCGGCACCCGGACCCTATGGTTCGGGTCCTGGACCCTACGGTTCCGCGCCCGGACAGTTCGGTCAGGCTCCTGCACCCAAGCAGAAGACCGGCCCGGGTCTCATCGGTCCTCTGACTCTGCGGGACCTCTTCCTCCTGTTCGCCGGTCTCCTCGCGTTCATCGCACTGTTCGTGCCCAATCGCAGCGATTTCTATTTCGGGTACTCTCACACCCTGTGGCACTGGCATATCACCACAATCGGCCCGCTCGTCTTCGAGGTGCTGGCGATCCTGCTGATCGTCGCGGCCGTACTCGTCAATAAGCTCGGCAACGGTCGTATGCGGGTGGGCTCGCTCAGCCTCGATCAATTCATCTCGGCGGTATCGGCTGTCGCGTTCGCCTTCGCGTTCGTCGATCTGATCACTTCGGTCATGTTGTGGCACGTCGGCGCCTACTTGACGTTCTTCGCCGCGCTGATCGCCTTCTTCGCCGGCGTCTTCACGATGATCCCCTTCTTCGCTCAGGAATTCGCCGTTCGCGAAGCCATCGAAACCCATCCGAAGGCACGTCCCGTCTCCAAGCACACGCCGCATCCGGCGCCGGTGGCCAATGTTCCCGGCGGCAACGCCGGCGGCCCCGGGTTCGCTCCTTACGGTTCGGCTCCTGCCGGGGCAGGTCAGCCGGGATTGGGTCAGCCCGGACAGGGTCAGCCGGGACCGGGCCACCCCGGAGCAGCCGCATTCGGTGCACCCGGTCAGCCGGGTCAGGCCGGTCAGCCGCATCAGACCGGAGGCGACCAGTTCGGTCAGAACCAGTTCGCCGCTTCCGGGCAGCCCGGCCAGCAGCCGGACCAGCAGCAGTTCGGGCAGCCGGACCAGCCGCGGTTCGGGCAGCCGGACCAGCCGCGGTTCGGGCAGCCCGACGAGGCGCAGCAGCCCAACCCCTATGCGCCGCCGCAGCAGCAGGACGCTGAACGTTCGGGCAATGCCTTCGCGGCCTCTCCGGAGCATTCGAACGCTGACGGACCGGTCCACAGCACCGGCGACGGACAGACCTACCTCGGCCGTCGAGATTCGCACGCTCCGCAGCACTCACAGAGCGAGCCGACTCAGACCTTCGGCGTCGGCGCCGGCCACGATCAGAGCGAGGCCCGTGCTGACCAGCCGACAGAATCCGGTGACGAGACGCATTCAGGCGCCGGGGCAGCGGCTGCCGGCGCCGGTGTGATCGGTGCCGGCGCTGCGGCGGCCGGGGTCGCCGCAGCGCACTCGGACTCCGAGCGTCGCCGCGGCCGCCACGCCGCACCGGACTCAGACACTGCTGAGACGAACGAGGCTCAGGGCTCCGCCGAACCCACTGCGACCGCGGACTCCGCCCCAGTGTCGGAGGACGAGGCACCGACGGTCGTCTCGCCGGCGGAGAGCAGCGACCTCGTGTCGAAGGTCAACGCCAAGACCTCGGACACGAACGTTGGAACTGCCGAAGACGCGGCCATCGACGGAGGAGACACCGGAGCGAAGCCCGTGACGGACTCCTCGTCCGATTCCGCCTCCGAGTCTCCGTCAGGCTCCGCACCGCAGTCCGGCTCCGCAGAGCAGGCGGACTCCCCGCAGGAGTCGATCGAGCAGCCGTCTCCGACATCACAGTCGGAGTCGGCTTCACAGCCGGCCGGCGCCTCTGCGTCGGACGCCGCCGAGGACAATGCCAACATCGGGGTCTCCGAGGCGACTGCAGTGAACACCCCAGCCGGTGAGGACGTCGTCCCTGCGGCCGACGGGACCGCCACCCGTTCGGAGCGCACCGAGGCTCCCGAAAGCGAAGAGCCGACGCAGTACGTGCCCGTCGCCAGCTACCGGAACCGTCCCGAGGCCGAGAACCCGGCGAACTCGGGATCGGACCGCACGGACGACGACACCGTGGCTCAGACCGCCATCGACAATGAGCCGGTTCCGGCCGATGCCGGCCAGGGCGGCACCCACGCGGGCCAGGGCAACGACCAGGGCAACGAGCAGGACGGCGGCCGCACCATCGTCCAGGCGTTCTGGTTCGCCGTTCCCGAGCCGCGTGAAGCCGTGGATCCGACGACCGGGCTGCCCGTGTTCACGATCTACCCGGGCGACTGGTACCTCAGCCTCGAGGACAACGGTTCCTGGTTCAAGGTCCGCGACACCGACGGCAGCGAAGGAATCCTGCGCAACATCGAGGGAATCCAGCGCGGCTGAACCGGTGCGCATCCACTCACACACCGGTGCTGTGGATGAAACACGGACCGGCCGGCGCCCCCGGGCCCGGCCACGCGTGACCGGCTGCTTGGCGCAGCACGGCTGACCTGGGCGATGACCCCAGCGGCACCGACAGGGGCGCCTCCTGTGACTCGAACTCACAGGAGGCGCCCCTTCGCCATCCCATCCACAGGAGGTTCTTGCGGCCTGGTCGGTGCCCGCGTGCTGCGGGCAGGCTTCACGCCATGCAGGTAGCCCTCATCACCGACCTCGGCGCGATCACCGAAGAATGCGCCCGCGTCGCCGAAAGCATCGGCATCGCCCTCACCGTTCTGCCACCCGACTCCGGAGGCTGGCAGTCAGCGTCACTGATCCTCCTCGGCGAAGACGTGCGAGAAGCTCCTGCCACCGACCGCGCCGACAAAATCCTCGTCGTCCTCGACGGTGACGAGCCCGGTTCGACCTGGGCGAAGGCGGCCCACCTCGGTGTGGACCAGCTGGCGGTGCTGCCCGCGGCAGCAGAATGGCTGAGCGGGCGGATGATCGCGGCCATCGAACCTCCCAACGTCCCAGGCACCACGGTCGGCGTCGTCGCCGGCTGCGGGGGAGCCGGTGCCTCCGTGCTCGCCTGCGCCCTGGCCAGAAGAGCCGGGACCGATGTCAGCACCGTCCTCGTCGATGCCGACCCGCTCGGCGGCGGACTCGACCTCGTCCTCGGTGCCGAACAGGTGCCCGGGCCCCGCTGGACCGACCTCAGCGCCTCCCGCGGACAGCTGCGTCCGTCGACGCTGGCCGACGCTCTGCCCCGCCACGAAGGCCTCGCGCTGCTGTCCTGGGGACGTGACGACACCGTCGACCTCGACCCGGACGTCTTCGACGACTTCCTCGCCGCTGCCGGTCAGGCCTTCGACCTCGTCATCGTCGACCTGCCCCGCCACGCCCCACCGCAGTGGACCCGCCGCTGCCACCATGTCCTCCTCGTCTCCCCGGCGCGAGTCCGCTCCGCCGTCGCCTCCTCCCAGGTGGCGAAACGGCTGTCCCACGCCCACCCCGATGTCCGCCTCGTCGTCCGTGAGACCGGGGCCGGCGGCCTCGACGCCGACCTCCTCGCCGACTCGATCGGACTGAACCTGGCCGGAAGCATTCGTGACGACCGAGGACTATCCGCCGCCGTCGACCGCGGGGAGGGCATCCCCGGCGGCGCCCACCTCGGCCGCCTCGTCGACCGTCTGCTGGGGGAGTGGGTGGAATGAGCGAATGGCTCGATGCCTCCCTCGTCGCCGATGTCCGCAAGACCCTGCTCGACAAGCCCGGGCCGGTGACCACGGCCGCCGTCGCCGAGGCGGTCCAACGCACCGGACGGGTGCTCGGTTCTGCCGCCCTGCTCGAACTCGTCACTCGGCTTTCGGCCCAACTGTCCGGTGCCGGGCCCCTGCAGGCCGTGCTCGAGGTGCCCGGCACCACCGACGTCTTCGTCAACGGACCGCGGGAGATCTTCTCCGACACCGGTGACGGACCCCGCCTGCTCGACCTGTCATTGGGGTCCGAAGACGAAGTGCGATCCCTGGCGGTGCGTCTGGCGGCACTCGGCGGGCGCCGCCTCGATGACTCCAGCCCCTATGTCGATGTCCGCCTGCCCGACGGGGTGCGGATGAACGCGATCGTTCCGCCCATCTCCGGGGAGACCACGACGATCTCCTTCCGCGTGCCCAAACGCTCCGGGTTCCCCTTTTCTCAGCTGTGCGCAGAGGGATTCGTCCCCGACGAGGTCAGCCCCCTGCTCACCGAGGCGGTCACAGCACGGGCGAACATCCTCATCTCGGGCGGAACGGGCACGGGGAAGACGGTCCTCCTCGGCGCTCTGCTCTCCCTCGTCGAAGACGTCCAGCGCATCGTCATCGTCGAGGACTCCCGGGAGCTCATCGTCACCCACCCGCATGTCGTTGCGCTCGCCGCCCGGCAGGCCAATGTCGAAGGCGGTGGCGAGGTGACCATGGCCGATCTTGTGCGCAACGCCTTGCGGATGCGACCCGACCGCCTCGTCGTCGGCGAGTGTCGCGGGGCGGAGGTGCGAGACATGCTCACCGCACTCAACACCGGACACGAAGGCGGGTGCGCGACGATCCACGCGAACACCGCCGATGCCGTGCCCAGCCGAGTCGCCGCACTCGGCGCCCTGGCGAAGATGACGCCGGAGGCGGTGTTCTCCCAGTTCTCCACGGCCATCGACCTCGTCATCCACCTGCGCCGGACCGGTTCCCACCGCGGTGTCACGGAACTCGCGATCCCAACCCGCACCGGAAGCACCGGTGTGGTGATGGAACCCGTGTGGGGCCGACCGTCGCCGTCATCGTCGGGGACGGCCAACCGGCGCGCCTTGGCCCGGTTCGAAGCCGTGCTCGAACAGAAGTCCGCGGGATGATCATCGCCA
This sequence comes from Brevibacterium sp. FAM 27836, assembly GCF_051351055.1. NCBI lineage: Bacteria > Bacillati > Actinomycetota > Actinomycetes > Micrococcales > Brevibacteriaceae > Brevibacterium > Brevibacterium sp. FAM 27836. The sequence goes on along the minus strand of NZ_CP195711.1, from coordinate 858,749 downwards.
CCGCCGTCCTCGTGGCCCTGGGCATCGTTTTGGCCGCGCCCTTGGACGCGGGTGCGCGGCTGCGTGAACTGCTCCACCCCGCCGCCGAGACCGAACCGCGACCGACAGCGACCGGATTCCTTCGCCGAGGCGGCCGGGCACCGGATGCGCGGACCGATCGATTGTGGGCGATCGCGGCCGTGGAGAACTGCGCCCACCTGCTCAAGGTGGGGATGACTCCACAGGCGGTGATCGTGACATTGAGCCGGCAGAACGATGCCTTGGCACCGATTGCGCGGGCGATCGGCCTCGGGGAGGAACCGGGCCGTGCCATCGCCGCCCACAGCACCGACCTTCCCGGCCCCGCCGCCGAGGTGCTCTCCGGCATGGCGGCGGTGTGGACGGTGTCCGAACGTTCCGGAGCACCCGCAGCCGAGATGATCCTGCGCTACGCCGCCGCCCAACGCGACGCTCTCGACGCCGAACGCGAACGCCGGATCGCCATGGCCGGACCGAAGTCGACGGTGCGGGTGCTCAGCTGGCTGCCGCTCATCGGCATCGGCCTGGGTCTGCTCATCGGGGTCAGACCCCTCGAACTCATCACCGGGCTGCCGGGACAGCTGAGCATCGGCGCCGGTCTGGCCCTGTATGTCCTCGGCCGGTGGTGGATGCGGACGATGATGCGGCGAGCCCAGAGGTGATGATCATGCTGCCCGTGCTCACCGGAGTCTTCATCGCCCTGGCAGTTCTGCTGTGGGCGGGCTCGACCGACCGCCGCCTGCGCAGCCTCCTCGGCGAGCCGGGAAAGGAACAGGATCCCACCATCACCGAGGCGGCCCCCACCGAACCGGGGCCCGGGCACTCCCGTGCGGGGACTGCTCGTGCCGTCGCCGATGACCAGCTGGCCTTCGACCTCGATCTGGTCGCGATCTGCCTGACCTCGGGCCTGCCGATTCCCGTGGCACTGACGCTCACGGCCGAAGCGACCGGCGACCGGTCGGGTCTGCGGCGGATCGGGCGGGCGATGACGATCGGCGGCCGCAAACTCGCTGACGACGACCGGCTGCTGCCGGTGCTCGAGGTCTTCGAATTCTCCGAACACTCGGGCGTCGGGCCGGCACCGCTCATCGAATCCGTGGCCAAGGAGCTGCGGGCTTCGTCACGCCGTCGCCGGCAGGAAGCCGCTGCGGCCCTGGGCGTGCAGCTCGTGCTGCCGTTGGGTGTGTGCATCCTGCCGGCATTCCTGCTGCTGTCCGTCGTCCCCGTCGTCATCTCCCTCCTCTCCGACATCACGACCGTGTTCTTCTGAACGGCCGGATCCTCGGTCGCAGCCGGGGTGGTGAGTTGGTGGCTTTCAGGGTCGACCGATAGGGTCGACGAATGGCACCGGTCACACCTTTCAACCAGCTGTCCAATGTCGAACAGGCGGAAGAATACGCCGAAAATCTCTTCGTCGGTCGCTCCGTGCGACTGCGACCTCTGCGAGAGGACGATCTTCCCTACCTCGAACAATGGTGGTTCGACCCCTCGATCGTCGTGTTGCAGAACCACACGGTTCTCCCACGGCCCGAAGGCGGAGTCTCCGAGCAGTTCTCTCAGTGGAGCGCGAACACCTCGAGCGAGGCGGTCGGCTTCAGCATCGAACTGACGGAGACCGAGGAGTTCGTCGGGCACGTCACCCTCTACGGTCGCAACCCGATCAACCAGTCCGCGACACTCGCCATCGTCCTCGGCCCCGAATTCCACGGCCGCGGCTACGGTTCGGACGCTGTGCGATTGGCTGTCAGCTACGGGTTCCTGCAGCTGGGACTCAACCGCATCGAGCTGCAGACCTGGGCGTTCAACACCCGCGGCATCGCCTCCTATGCGAAGGCCGGGTTCGTCGAGGAGGGGCGTCGTCGCGAGGCAGTGTTCTTCAACGGTCGCCGTCATGACGAAGTGATCATGGCCATCCTCAGAGACGACTGGGCCGGAAACACCTGAACCACCCGTGCACCGACCCGGCACCGGTCCCGGAGCGGACCTGCTGGTCGTCACGCCACTTCGGCGCCGATGACTGTGGACGGCCCGGCCACTCGTCCATGATCTCCCTGTGGACGGCGGCACGGTTTCCACAGGGACGATTTCGACCCTCGACATCGCTGCCTCCTGGCTCCCAGGCTGAAGTTCCGCTCGCAGAGTGCGAACGGGTCTGCTGCCAAGGAGGAGAGCATGAGCACCACATCCCCGCACCCGGAAACCGACGGCCCGCCCGTCGACCGGATCGAATCGGTCGATGGCGATGAGAGCATCGAACAGTTCTGGGAGGCCGACACCGGAGCGACCACCGCCGAGTACGCCATCACCACATTGGCCGCCTGCGGATTCGCGGCGCTGCTCGTCGTGATCCTCAAGTCCGAACCGATCAAGGAACTCGTCACCGGGGTCATCTCCTCGGCACTCGGGCTGGGAGCCTGAGCCGAGATGGCATGCGGACGCTCCCGTCAGCGACACCGGAGCCACGAGCTCGATGAGGGAACGGCAACGGCGGAATTCGCTGTCGTCCTCCCCGCCATCGTGCTCCTGCTCGTTGTGCTCACGGGAGCTGCCGCGATCGGATTCTCCCAGCTGCGCGCCTTCGACGCGGCACGCTCGGCGGCCCGTGAGATCGCCCGGGGCGAACCCCAGGCGGCTGTCATCGCCGAAGCGAAGAAGCACGCGGGCAGCTCGGCGAATGTCGCCGTGCGCGCCGATGGAGGCTATTCGGTCGTCACGGTCACGATTCGCCTGCCTGCCGCGATCTTCTTCCTCGACACGGTCGATGCGAACGCCACCGCCCGATACGAAGGAGATCGGAGCGGGCCGTCATGACGAACATCGTCGTCGGACTCTGTTCGATCGTGCTCGTGCTTGTCACCGCCGTCGGCAGCCTGTCTCAGGCGTTCGCCGCCCACAGCCAGGCACAGAACGCCGCGGATCTGGCGGCGCTGGCCGCTGCAGACGCGGTGCGCGGACTGGCGACCGGCGAACCGTGTGAGATCGCGAAGGAGGTGGCCGAACGCAACGGCGGGTCGTTGAGCGACTGTGCGGCGTCGCTGAGTGAGCAGTCGGCGTATGTCGCTGTCGAAGTCGACATCCCGGGCCCGCTGCCGAAGGTCAGGGAGAAAGCCGTCGCAGGAAGATAGGACCCGGTCGACGGTGGCTGAGGACGACCGAAGCAGCGACGCCGCCGTGCGGCTCACCGCGGATCCTCAGCGCAGGACGATGCGCAGCAGACGCAGAGCGGCGTCCTTCTCCAAGGGTTCGTTGCCGTTTCCGCACTTCGGCGACTGCACGCATGAGGGACATCCGTCGATGCACTCACACGCGGCGATGGCATCCCTGGTCGCAGCCAGCCAGTCCTCGAAGACCTCGGACCCGCGTTCGGCGAAACCCGCACCGTCGGCCAGCCCGTCGTAGACGAACACCGTGGCCATGCCGGTATCCGCGTGCAGAGCCGTCGAGACCCCGCCGATATCCCACCGGTCGCAGCCGGCGAAGAGCGGCAGCAGTCCGATGGAGGCATGCTCGGCGGCATGAACGGCACCGGGCAGATCCCCGGCTGCGACTTCGGCCTCGTCCAGCGCCGTCTGCGGAACCGTCCACCACACGGCCTTCGTGCGCAGGGTGCGTTCGGGCAGGTCGAGTTCGTGTTCGGCGATGATCGCCCCGCCCCGCTTCGCCCTCATCCGGTAGGCCACGACCTGGTCCTTGACGTCGACGGTGCCGCTGCACACCGCGATCCCCGACGGCAGAACCCGCTGCGCATCGGTGTCGACGATCTCGATCTCCGTCTGCGAACGCGGCTGCGTCGTGTAGTCGACCTCGGCTCGTTCGACCGCGACGATGTGGTCCTCGAGGTCGAGATCGAGCACGATGAAATCGACCCCCTGATGCGTGTACACCGCACCCGGGTGGGCTCCCGTGTGCGCCCCGGACTCATCAACCGTGCCCAACAGGGTGCCCGTGCTCGCCTCCACGAGACGGAACTGACCACCGCCGGATCCACGGATATCGGACAGGTCGGTCGCCGGCTGGTCCTTGGCCCAGAACCATCCGGTCGGACGAGCCCGCAGCAGCTTCTGCTCGACGAGGTCGTCGATGACTTCGGCCGAGTTGTCCGGGAAGTGCACGAGATCGCCCTCCTTCAGCGGCACCTCGGCGGCGGCTGCACACAGATGTCCGGAGAGCACATGCGGGTTGCCCGGATGGATGACCCCGGCGTCGACGGGGGAGTCGAAGATGACTTCGGGGTGGTGGACGACATAGGTGTCGAGCGGATCGTCACGAGCGATGAACACGGCCATCCACCGCTGTCCGGCCCGGCCGGCACGACCGGCCTGCTGCCACAGGGAGGCCAGAGTGCCGGGCCAGCCGGAGATGATGACGAGGTCGAGCCCGGAGATGTCGATGCCGAGCTCCAGGGCATTCGTCGACGCCACTGCCAGCAGCTTCCCCGAACGCAGAGCGGTCTCGAGCATCCGCCGTTCCTCAGCCAGATACCCTCCGCGGTAGGCGGCGATCTTTCCGGTCAGCGACTCATCGACCTCACCGACCTGATCGCGCACGGTCTGGGCGAGTGCCTCGGTGCCGCGGCGGGAGGCGATGAAGGTGAGTGATCGGAAGCCTGCGCACATCGCATCGGTGATGACGTCGGCGGCTTCGACGAGTCCGCTGCGTCTGTCCCCGCCCGGTGAGACGGGCGGCTCCCACAGTGCGAAGGAGCCTGAGGCCCGTGGGGAGGAATCCTCGGTCACGGCGTGCGCGGGCCGCCCGGTGAGCTTGGCGAACGCCGCATCCGGCTGGGCCATCGTCGCCGAAGCCCCGATGACGACGGGCGATGCTCCGTAGTGGGCGGCGATGCGCAGCAGCCGGCGGAGGATGAGGCCGACATGGGACCCGAACACGCCGCGGTACCGGTGGGCTTCGTCGATGACGATGAACCGCAGATTCTTGAACATCCGCGCGAATCGTTCGTGCTGGGGCAGGATACCGCGGTGGAGCATGTCCGGGTTGGTGAAGATGATGTTCGCATGCCGTCGCGCCCAGTCCTTCGACGCCTGGGAGGTGTCCCCGTCGTAGGCGGCGGGCCGCATGCCCCGGATGATGAACCGTTCGAGTTTGGTCAGCTGATCGGCCGCGAGCGCCTTTGTCGGGGCGATGTAGAGCGCCGAGGCGGTGCGCAGCTTGTCTCGGGTGGCTTGGATGGATTCAATCACCGGCAGCCAGAACCCCAAGGACTTCCCCGAGGCGGTCGGGGTGGCGATGACGATGTCGGATCCGCTGCGAGCCGTGTTCGCGGCTTCGAGCTGGTGATGCCAGAGGGCGTCGACGCCGATGGCATGGCAGGCGTGTTTGAGTTCCTCGTCGATCCAGTCGGGCCAGTCGGCATCGTGCTCGAAACGCTGCGGAATGTCGCGGACGTGGACGATGCGCTCATCCCGGGCACCGAAAGCGGTGACGATATCGAGGAGAGCGGAGGAGGCCATGGGTCAATTATGGCGCAGTCGTTAGGATTCTTCTGTGACTGATCTTCCGTTGACCTGCCTGAGCGAGACCCTCTACCGTGCCGGCTACACCGAGCCGCGGCTGCGGCAGCTCTGGGGTGCCGCGACTTCGGAGGCTCTCGTTCGCAACAACGCCGCTCCGGCCATTCACCGCTGCACTCAGGTTCTCGTCGATGACTCGGCCACCGAATTCGACCGTGGCCTGGCGAATCTGGCCCTGCTGTTCCACTTCCACCGCAGAGTCGATCTCTCAGCGGTCCGCGCCGTGTTGGGTGAGGATGTCGACACCGCCGCCGAGGCGGGGCTGATCGAGATCACCGATGATGAGGTCAGCGCACCGTTCGCCCTCACTCCCTATGACCTTCCGGTGGGAGTTCCACGCGGTTTCCGCACAGGGGATGAGAACCTCTATCTCGTCGCCGATCACGGCACCCTGACCACGCCGGAGGCTCTCGACGGGGAGTTCGTCCTCGGACTCGGCGGGGCCGGACGCACGCTCGTGTCCATCACTCCACGTGACCGGGTCGAACTGGCCGCAGACATCGGCACCGGCTGCGGCATCCAAGCCCTGCTGCTGGCTCGCCACAGCACACGGGTCATCGCCACCGACATCTCTCACCGCGCCCTGCACCTGGCAGCGCTTTCGGCTGAGCTCAACGGTGTCGACACCATCGAATTCCGGCACGGATCTCTGCTCGAACCGGTCGACGAACCCGTGGACCTGCTCGTGTCGAACCCGCCGTTCGTCATCACCCCACGCAGCACGGACACGACCTTCGAATACCGGGACGGCGGAATGACCGGAGATGCGCTCGTGCGCACGCTGTTCTCCCAGATCCCTGCGGCACTGAACCCGGGCGGACGCAGCGTCTGCCTCGGCAACTGGGAGACCACCTCGGCGAATGCGGACGGCCCGGAGACCTGGGTCAGCGAAGACGACACCTCGGTTCTCGTCATCGAACGCGAAGCCCTCGACCCCATCGCCTACGCCGAGACCTGGATCCGCGACGGCGGGATCCCGCGCGCCAGCGCCGCATGGAACACCGCGGTCGCCGCCTGGCTCGCCGACTTCGCCACGAGAGCTGTGGACGAGATCGTCTTCGGGTACGTGCTCATGACACGGGCCGATAACGATGTGCCAACGATCGGCTCCGGGACGTTCAAGACCCGGGTGAGGACCACCTCGGCGCCGGCGAGCAATCCGCACGGACTCGCCGAATTCCTCACCACGATCGTCGCGATCCGGTCCTGGCTGGCGTCGGTCGGGCCCGAGGAGATCGCCGCGACTGCGTTCACACGCTCACCGGACCTTGTCGAACACCGCCATTTCGTGCCCGGCGAATCGGAACCGAGCTCGATCACCCTGGAGCAGGGCATCGGCTTCGGGCAGGAGTTCGACCTCGACACGGCGCTGGCGGGATTCGTCTCCGTCGCCGATGGATCACTGACTCTGCGACAGACGGCCAGCGCGCTTGCGCAGCTGCTCGACGTCGATGCGACGGCACTCGAAGATCAGCTCATCGCCCAGGTCAGAGCCCTGTCTGCAGCGGGTGTGCTGCTGCCGGACATCGACTCGACCGAGGGTTCGGCGACCCGGGACGGCGGGGGAAGGGGATAGGATCGTAAACCGTTGACGCCGTGTCCCGGTGAAGTCCGGGCAGGGTCAGGGCCGAACCAGCCGATGACGATCAGGGCCATTCAACAGTGTTACATTGGGCCGGATCGTCCGTTGCAGCGAGCAGCAGATGCCGTGAGAGGAATGTGAAAGCGTGACCACAACCGAGAAGAAGCCCCGTCGCCTCGTCATCGTCGAGTCTCCGACGAAGGCGCGAACGATTGTGGGATACCTCGGCGACGGTTATGACGTCGAGGCGTCGGTCGGGCACATCCGCGACCTGCCCACCCCCTCGGAACTGCCCGCCGATATGAAGAAGGGGCCCTACGGCAAGTTCGCCGTCGACGTCGACAACGGCTTCGACCCCTACTATCGGGTCGACCCGGGCAAGAAGAAGAAGGTCACCGAGCTCAAACGCCTGCTCAAGGATGCCGACGAACTTTATCTCGCAACGGATGAGGACCGCGAGGGAGAGGCCATCGCCTGGCATCTGCTCGAGGTGCTCAAACCGAAGATCCCCGTCAAACGCATGGTCTTCCACGAGATCACCCCTGAGGCGATCGAACGCGCTCTGGAGAACACCCGCGACATCGACACCTCGCTCGTCGACGCACAGGAGACCCGTCGGATCCTCGACCGTCTCTACGGCTACGAGGTCTCACCCGTGCTGTGGCGCAAGATCCGAGCCGGCCTGTCGGCCGGACGTGTCCAGTCTGTGGCCACCCGGCTCGTCGTCGAACGCGAACGCGAACGCATGGCCTTCGTGCCCGCCGACTACTGGGACCTCGACATCGACCTCGGGCTGCCCGACGGAACAAACCCGTTCGCCGCGAACCTCACCACCCTCGATGGGGCCCGTGTGGCCTCGGGACGTGACTTCAACGACAAGGGTCAGCTGAAGAACATCTCGGCGACGGTCGTCGACCAGGCCCGGGCGGAAGCTCTGGCCACCGAACTCAACGGCAGTGCGAAGAACGCTCTGACGGTGTCCGCGGTGGAATCGAAGCCGTACTCCCGCCGTCCTGCCGCCCCGTTCACGACCTCGACGCTGCAGCAGGAAGCCGGCCGCAAGCTGCGCATGAGCGCCCGCCAGGCCATGCGCACCGCTCAGTCGCTGTACGAGCACGGCTACATCACCTACATGCGTACCGACTCCTCGTCGCTCTCGGGCCAGGCCATCGCCGCAGCCCGGAAGCAGGTGACCGAGCTCTACGGTCCCGAGTTCGTGCCGCAGTCACCGCGTCAGTACGCCAGCAAGCAGAAGTCGGCGCAGGAGGCCCACGAGGCGATCCGTCCCGCCGGTGACTCCTTCCGCACCCCGGCGCAGGTGTCCAAACAGCTCAACGGCGATGAGTTCCGTCTCTACGACCTCATCTGGAAGCGCACCGTGGCCAGCCAGATGGCCGATGCGAAGGGCAAGACCGCGACGATCAAGGTCAGTGCCGCGCTCGCAGACGGCCACGAGGCCGGATTCAGCGCCAGCGGCACCGTCATCACCTTCCGCGGCTTCCTCGCCGCCTACGAAGAGGGGCAGGACGCTTCCCGCTACGACACGAAGTCCGGCGAATCCCGCCTGCCGCAGGTCGAAGAGGGCCAGGCGCTGTCGGTGGTCAAGGCTGAAGCCGACGGTCACACGACCGCACCGCCGCCGCGCTTCACGGAGGCGAGCCTGGTCAAGCAGCTCGAAGAGCTTGGCATCGGCCGACCCTCGACCTACGCGGCGACGATCTCGGTGATCCAGGATCGCGGGTACGTCACCTCGCGCGGCAATGCTCTCGTGCCCAGCTGGTTGGCGTTCTCTGTCGTGCGGCTGCTCGAGGAGCACTTCACCGGGCTCGTCGACTATGCGTTCACTGCCGATCTCGAATCCGAACTCGACCGGATCGCGATGGGCGAAGAGGACCGCAATGACTGGTTGGCCGGGTTCTACTTCGGTGACCAGACTCAGGACCGCGAGGGCCTCAAGACGATCGTCGACGACCTCGGTGACATCGACGCCCGTGAGGTCAACACCGTGGCGATCAGCGACGGTGTGAACCTGCGTGTCGGCCGGTACGGTCCCTACCTCGAGGTGCCGTCCGGAGTCGAGGGTGAAGATCCGAAGCGGGTCTCCGTCCCCGATGATCTTGCTCCCGATGAGCTCACAGCCGCCAAGGCGGCCGAGCTCATCGAGACTCAGGGCGGCGAAGACCGCGAACTCGGAGTCGACCCGGAGACCGGGCACACCATCGTGGCGAAGAACGGTCGCTTCGGCCCCTACGTCTCCGAGGTGCTTCCCGAGCCCGAGGAGAAGCCCAAGCGCGGAGCGAAGAAACCCAAGCCGCGCACCGGTTCGCTGTTCAAGTCGATGAACCTCGACACCATCGATCTGGACACCGCGCTCAAGCTGCTCAGCCTGCCGCGTGTGGTCGGTCAGGACGAAGAGGGCACGGACATCACCGCGCAGAACGGCCGCTATGGACCGTACCTGAAGAAGGGCACGGACTCTCGGTCGCTGACGGACGAAGAGCAGATCTTCAACATCACCCTCGAAGAGGCGCTGAAGATCTACTCCGAGCCCAAGCAGCGCGGTGGCCGTCGTGCCGCGGCTCCGCTGAAAGAACTCGGCGAGGATCCGATCTCGAAGAAGCCGGTCGTCGTCAAGGACGGTCGCTTCGGGCCCTATGTCACCGACGGTGAGTTCAACGCGACTCTGCGCAAAGACGACTCCGTCGAGTCGATGACCCTCGACAGAGCAGCGACTCTGCTGGCCGAGAAGAGGGCGAAGGGACCGGCGAAGAAGAAGGCGCCGGCGAAGAAGTCGACGGCGAAGAAGGCACCTGCCAAGAAGTCGACTGCGGCCAAGACCACGGCGGCGAAGAAGACGACGGCCGCCAAGTCGACCACGGCGAAGAAGACCACGGCCGCCAAATCGACCACGGCGAAGAAGACCACGGCCGCGAAGACGACGAGCACGACGAAGCCGAAGACTCCCTGAGGCTGAGCCTCCATGCCAGATTCCCTCTCGGTCTCCATCAGCCGCAACGACCCGGCCGATGACGACGCGTTCGCGCGATGGCATGCGGTGTACTCGGCGGCACGCCGTCATGATCGCGGTCCTGAGGCTCCGGTGTGGTCCCAGGCAGAGCTGGGGGCCCAGCTGCGAGTGGAGCGGAGCTCGTCGAGGACCGAACTCTATCTCGCACTCCGACCGGCCGAGGAACGTCGCCCGATCGGTGCGATCGCGCTGACGGTTCCGCTCCGCGACAACCGCCACCGCGTCGATGTCGAGCTCTACGTCGATCCCGAATCCCGGCGCCGAGGTGTCGGCTCCGCCATGCTCGAATTCGTTCGGACCCGAGCACGGGAACTGGGCCGCAGGGTGATCGCCTCGGAGGTCTTCCGTCCCTACGAGGGTGCGGGCCGCACCTTCGTGGATGCGGACCGCGCCGCCGAGCCTGCCGATCTCGGCACCGGGGACTCACGGACGGCAGCGCTGGTTCCGGGAATCGCCTTCGCCGAGCACCACACGTTCGCCTTCGCCATCGGAGAGCTGCGCAGCGAATGTCCTCTGCCTCTGGAGCCCACGCTCATTCGCGCGATCGCCGAGGAAGCACAACCCTTCCACGAGGACTTCGAGCTTCGCTCCTGGAGCGGAGATGTGCCGGAGGAGTTCGTGGATCAATGGGCTCAGATGGAAGGGCTCATCGAAACCGAAGCGCCGACGGGGGAGCGCGAGATCGAACCCTCGGCGACCTCGGCCGCCGATATCCGCGAACAGGAGGCCATCCTCGCGGCCCAAGGGCGTACGAGCTTCGCCGCGATCGCTCTCGACCCCTCTGGTGACATCGCCGCCTACACCCAGCTGGTCCACTCTTCGGCCGAGTCCATGGTCTACCAGTGGGGCACTCTCGTCCGGGCCGAGCACCGGGGCCATCGGCTCGGTGCTGCGGTGAAGGCCGCCGCCGCAGGCGAGTTCGCCCGATCGGAGTTGGCGGCGCGGGCGATCATCACTTACAACGCCGAAGAGAACGAGCACATGCTGGCGATCAACCGGCGGCTGGGCTTCCGCCCTATCGAGCGGCTCGAAGAGATCGAACTCAACCTCGACGCATGAGGTCGGCCTCGGCGAACGCTGTGAGCGCCGCTCCATCGAGCCGGTAGGTCTCCCATTCGTCCTGAGCCTTCGCACCCAAAGACTCATAGAACCCGATCGATGGTGTGTTCCACTTGAGCACGCACCACTCGAGCCTGGCCAGCCCCCGCTCCTGACAGATCTGAGCCAGACGCCCCAGCAGCGCCTTCCCGGCACCGATTCCTCGGTGCTCAGGCGAGACATAGAGATCTTCGAGCCAGATCCCGTTCCTGCCCGTCCAGGTGGAGAACGAGTGGAACCAGATGGCGATGCCGATGACCTCCCCGTCGACCTCGGCCACGAGACCGTAGGTGTTCGGGTGACCGTCGGTGGGGAACATCACCGCGGCGAAGTCCGCCTCGGTGGCCTCGACGGCATCCGGTTCCTTCTCGTACACGGCCAGGTCATGGACGAGACGGAGGATGTCGGACAGATCATCCTCTCCGGCCTCACGGATCGTCAGGGACATTCTTCCTCCCGGTGGTGGATATGGTTCACAGCAGGTGCTTGCCGACATAGTCCGGCAGCGCTGTCAGTTCTTCAGGCGTCGGTGATTCGGGCGTATGCGCATCGGCGTGAGCATAGTACGAAGCGAACTCCTCGGCGACGGCATCGACCGTGACCTCGGGATGGATCTCACTGATCGACCCACCCGTCGTTGGGTCCCAGTCGATGCCGAGGGCGGCTTCGACATCGGTGAGGACGGCACGGATCGGGTCCGGGTCCTCGACGACGACGGAGGAGGAGAACAGCCATGCTCCCGAGACCACTCGCTGGGCGGTCCCGATGGCCTTGATCCGTCCGGCGACATTCACGCTGTGCTCACCGGGGCAGTATTCGCCGGGGATCTCGCCGAGGCGGGCGTCGACTCCGATGCCGCGCAGAACTTCGACGTAATCGAGACCGAAACCGGTGAACCGGGCGTTCGTGTTCGTGATGAAGGAATCACTCGGTTCGATGTGATCGATGACCAGCGATCCCGGATGATAGGCCGCCGCCCGGCCGCCGAGGCTGCGCAGCACGGGCGTGAAACCGTGGTCACGGGCCGCCTCGATCGCGGTGGTGAAGCCGGGCAGGAAACGGTCGCGGGCACCGAAGGCCAAGGTCGGTTGAGGGCGGTACATCCGCAGCGTTGCCCCGCGACGACCGGCCTTGACCGAGTCGAGGAGGACACGGGCGAAAGCGAGCTCGGCAACGGGCCCCAACCCCTCAGTCGCCACCGTGGTCATGGCCGGAATGTCTGTGTGCACGTGAACAAGAGTAGAGGATGGGTCGACCCCGGCGCGGTTCGGGTTGTCGGAGATCGCATCGGGTTCCAAGAGATATGTCAGTCGAGACCGATAGTCTAGAGCTGTGAGCATGTTGACGACTACAGGACACCGACTGCCCGGAGCACCCGGCCGGCTGGTCACCGAGACCGCCGCCTGGGGAGCACTGATCGTACTTGTCGCGATCAGCTATGTGGTGGCAGGGACCAGCGGACTTCTCGCCACGGTGGGCGGACGCGCCTTCACCGCGATGGGCGAATCCATCAGCGCCGGAGGCTTCGACAATCGGATGGGCACCCTGTCGCTGCTCATCGTCTTCGCGCTCTCATGCGCGGGCCTCTTCATTCCCGCGAAGGTCTTCGCCACCCGGTCACCGGCGGTGCGCAAGACCGCGCTGAGCATCGCCGCCGTCGTCGAGGCCGCCGTGCTCATCGTCCTCAGCTTGGCACCCAGCGCCTGGCTGACCTGGGTCGCCGCCCTGTTCCTCGGGGCCGTGGTGGGTCTGCTCATGAGCATCAACCCGTTCACGAACGAGAAGCCGTGGCGTCGTGTCGGGATCCCCGCCGCGGTCCTCGTCTTCGTCTCCTGTGCCTTTCAGATCCTCGGTGGATCCACCGCCGGAACCCAAGCGCTCGGATGGACATCGCTGCTCGTCGGCATCGGCATGGCCGCCGGTTCCGTCATCATCTTCCTCACCCCCGAACGCGTCCTGCACGCGGAGACCGCGACCACCGGTTCGTTCCCGGAACTCAAAGCTCGCGTGGTCCGTCCCGCCGAGGCGATCGCCAACCCCTGGGTGTGCATCGGACTCTTCGCCGTACTCGGCGCCACCTTCATGCTCGCGCAGCCGACGGCGATCAGTCACGGGTACGGGCAGGCCGGTTTCGCACTCATCATCGCCTGCTGCCTCGTCGGCTGGGCGATCGGCTTCGAGATGGGACCGACCTTCGCCCCCGGAATGTCCCGGCCCCGTGTGTCCACCTTCGCCCTGCTCGTCTCCGGTGTGCTGCTGCTGGCGACCGGAGCCATCAACGAGCTCTCCGGCAAGGTCGTGCTCTCAGCAGCGATCGCATTCCTCGTCGGCATCGGCGTGCGCGCCCAACCCTACGATTTCTCTCGCCGCTACGGTGCCGTTGCCGGTGCCGGTCTGGCCCTGGTCATCAACGCCTTCGACCTCGGCGGCACGGTCGAGGTCGGGTCGAGCCCAGACTGGGTGCTCGCGCCCAGTGACGTGGCGTTCCTCGTCTTCGGCATCGCCGCCCTCGTCGCCGGAATCATCGGCCTGTTCATCTTCGACCCGCACAAACTGCAGGGTCTGTCCGTCGACATCGTCCACGGGTTCCGCCCACCGAATCAGGCGGAAGCCTCTGCCGGCGGGCTCGGGAATTCGACTCAGCGCCTCGGCGCCGGTTTCTTCATCGCTGTCGAAGGCGGCGACGGGGCCGGGAAGACCACGCAGATCAAACGGATCTCCCGTGCCCTGGCCGACGACGGTTATCACGTCGAGTCCACCCGGGAACCCGGCGGCACCGAGCTGGGCACGAAGATCCGCTCCGTCCTCTTCGACGCCGACCCGCCGAGCCCCCGCACCGAGGCGCTGCTCTTCGCCGCCGACCGCGCCCACCATGTCGCGTCGCTGGTCGACCCCAGCCTGGATGAGGGCGCCATCGTCATCACCGACCGCTACATCGATTCGACGATCGCCTATCAGGCCGCCGGCCGCAGCTTCGACGAGAAGACGATCCAGGCGCTGAGCCGTTGGGCGACCCAGGGACTCGTCCCGCACCTGACGATCGTGCTCGACATCGATCCCGAGAGCGCCGCCGAGCGGATGGGGCAGCGCGGGGAGAGCAACTACCTCGACGAGGAGAACCAGCAGTTCCACCAGCGTGTGCGCCAGACCTACCTGTCCCGGGCACGCAGGGAACCGGACCGCTATGTCGTCCTCGACGCCTCGGTCAGTGCCGATGAGCTCACCGCGCAGATGCTCGCCGCCGTCCGGGCGCGGCTTCCGCAGGCTCTGCTCTCTCGCGATGGCACCAGCACCGAGGCGGTCGCTGCCTCCCCGGAGACCAGCGACGACAACGACGCCACCGACACCGGACCCGATGACGCCCCCTCCGAGATCGCAGAAGACTCCTCTGCCGGTGACGCCGACCGACATGAGCGCGGACCGCGCTTCGTCCCGGTGGCCGACGACCGGTTCATCCCGAGCGCGATCAGCGACGCGGAAGTGGAGACGTCCGGAGCCGTTCCCACCGAACGGGTCGACCTCGGAGCTGACCTGCGCGACGGCCCGGCCGCCTCGGCGAGCGATCAGAACTTCGCCGCGACCCCGGTGAGGCAATCCGAACCTTCGACATCGGATGACCGAGCGGACGACGCCGACTCGGACGATGCAGGTGCAGACGACGATTCCGATTCCACTGACTTCAGCGAAGATCCAGCCAACGACGAAGACGCAGAGACCCGAGTCGTCAGCCAGGTGACTGCGGAGGACGCTGAAACCCGCGTCGTCAGCCAAGTGACCCCTGAGGACGCTGAAACCCGCGTCGTCGAACAAGCCGATCCCATCGCCGAAGGGGAACCCGACGAGGGAGCCCCTGCTGGCGATGCAGAGACGACGGTGCTGCCGGCACGCAGCGCTCGCGAGATGAGCCGTGAACGTCTGCAGGCCCAGGCCGAGATCGAAAGGCAGGCTCGAGAGCGGCTGCGCAGGCAACGCGAACGCAACAACCGTCGCTTCAACGACCCGGAGGGATCCTGAAGTGAGCGTCTTCGACGAACTCGTCGGCCAAGACGATGTCATCACCCAGCTCGGCTATGCCTTGGACGACCCGGCCGCGATGACCCATGCGTGGCTGTTCACGGGCCCACCCGGGTCGGGCCGGTCGAACGCCGCCCGGGCGTTCGCCGCCGCACTGATCTCCGGCGGCACCGAGTCGAATGACGTCACCGCCAGGGTGCTGTCGGGCCATCACGAGTCCCTGACGATCATGTCGACTCAGAAATCGGTCATCTCGATCGAAGAGGTGCGTGAGCTCGTGTCCAAGGCTCAGTCCGCTCCGGTGAATTCGAAATGGCGGGTCGTCATCATCGAAGACGCCGACCGGATGATGGAGCGGACGGCGAATGTTCTGCTCAAAGCCATCGAAGAGCCGCCTCCCGGAACCGTCTGGCTGCTGTGCGCGCCGAGCCCGATCGACGTACTCACGACCATCCGCTCGCGGTGCCGACCGGTGCGACTGCGGATTCCGTCTCGAGATGCCGTGGCGCAGCTGCTCATGCAGCGTGATCACGTCGACGAGGATCGCGCGAAGTGGGCGGCCGCCGTGGCGCAGAACCACATCGGCCGGGCGAAGTATCTGACGCTGAGCGAATCGGCCGACGCCGAACGCCGACAGATCCTCGCGATCCCCGGCAAACTCACCTCGGTGGGGGCGACGATCCGCTTGGCCGGACGCATCGTCGATGCCGCGGCGGAAACGGCGAAGTCGAGGGTCGAGGAGCGCAACGCAGCCGAACGCGCCGAGCTCCTGACGACCCTGGGCATCGAGACGGAGAAGACGATTCCGCCTTCGGCCAGGGCACAGATCAGGAAGCTCGAAGAAGAGCAGAAGAGACGGTCGGTGCGGGCTCGCAACGATGAGCTCGATCGCATCTTCCTCGAACTGATGAGCCTCTACCGCGACATTCTCATGTATCAGTTGGGGATCCGCGACGGTTGGATCAACGACGGCGAGGTCGACCTCATCGCCGAGCAGGCGAACCGGGACGGACCGGATACCACCCTGCTGCGCATCGACGCCATCACCGAGGCCCGACAGCGTCTGCAGACGAATATGTCACCGGTGCTCATCGTCGAGGCGGCGTTCGTGCTGCTGTCGAACCCGTGGCTGCAGGAGGACCGCTCGGGAGCGATCTGACGCCTCGCGGTCACAGAAGCCCTACGCGACAACCGTCGGCGGCGTGGGCCGACACTGGGGCGCGGCTGTGCCCTCAGCGTTTGCTGAGGAGTTCTGAGACGAGCGCCGCGGTGAGTTCGATGCGGCGGGGAATCCAGATCTGCAGGGCATGTTCGGTGCGAGCGTGGGAGCCTCCGCCGACGGTGCCGAGACCGTCGAGGGTCGGGGTTCCGACTCCGGCGGTGAAATTGCCATCCGATCCGCCGCCGACGGCAACGGAGCGCAGCGGAGGATGCCCGAGCTTGCCCGCCAGTCGTTGGGCACGTGCGTAGAGGCCCATCGCCATCTCCTCTTCGAGCGGGGCCCGATTGATCCCGCCCTTGAGTTCGATCTTCGCCCCCGCCACGGTGGGGGTGAGCGCGCGCAGGGCCTCATCGATGCGGACCTGTTCACTCGCCGAGGCGGCCCTTGAGTCGATGCCGACGACGGCTTTGGCCGGGACGGTGTTCGTCGTCGATCCGCTCGACATCACCGTCGGGACGACCGAGGTGCCGAGGGACGGTTTGTGCAGTTGGGCGATGTCGATGACCTGGTTGGCCACTTCGATGGTGGCGTTGATGCCCTTCTCGGGTTCGACACCGGCGTGAGAGGCCAGACCGGTGACCTCGAGCTGGTAGATCGCCACCCCTTTGCGGGCGATCTTCACCGCACCGTCGGCAGCGCCGCTTTCGAAGACGAGCGCGGCTTCGGCTCCGCGGGCTTCGTCCTCGATGATCGACCGGGAGCCGGGAGAACCGAGCTCTTCGTCGGCGGTGATGAGGAGGCTGACCCCGTCGAGGGTGCCGAGTTCGGCGCGGACCCGGGCCAGCGCGTAGATGGCGATGAGCAGCCCGCCCTTCATATCATCGGCACCGGGTCCGCGGACGACTCCGTCCTTGACCGAGTACGGGAAGTCCGAAAGCGTGCCGGTGGGCCAGACGGTGTCGTGGTGGCCGACGAGGACAACCTTGCGGGGTCCGGAGCCGAAGCGCCAGAGCACATGCGGGTGGGCGTCGGTCTCGATGATCTGCGGGGCGGCACCGAGCATTCCGGTGCCGATGCGGGAGACGAGCTGTGCGCTGCGGGCCAGGGACGAGGGGTCGTTGGAGAACGACTCGCATTCGATGAGGGCTTGGAAGTCACTCATGAAATCGTCGGAGTCGAACTCTGCCACAGGTGTCTCCCATTCCTCTTCCGTCTGCTGTTCCTACCAGGTTAACCGGTTCCGAGGTGAGGTCAGACGCAGGCGGTGGGACCCGGCGCGATCAGGAGGTTCGCCCGGTGTGCTGGAGAGGACCGCGAGAGCGGACCTTCGTTTTGACGCTCGGCAGGAGAGTTGGCTAAAGTTAGTCCGGTTGCCGCCTTAGCTCAGTCGGTAGAGCGATTCACTCGTAATGAATAGGTCACCAGTTCGATTCTGGTAGGCGGCTCGGCAACGCCCCTCCCACTCCAGTGCAGACACGGAGTGGGAGGGGCTTTCTGCGCTCGGATCCGTGATCGCGCGGGTACAGGTGCCCTTGGCAGTCGCCGGGTGCGGATGTGACACTGAGGGCATGGTGGATGCAGATATTCCGGCGGGCGCCTCGACCTCTCGAAGGACGTTCAAGGACGAGCTGTTCGGTCCACCTCGCCACAACAGCGCTGCGAAGTTCTCTGTTGTCGCTTTCGGTCTGGTGTTGGTAGCCAGTCTCGTCGCCCCGTCGCTGTCGTGGGCCGAGGCCATGCCCGGAACATCGCTGACCACGGCAGGACTGATGGTGCTGTGCGGCTTCGCGGAGCTCATCGATGCCCATCATCGTCGACTGGTCGTCGCTCTTCGATTCGCGGGCCTGAGCGCAGCGCTGCTCGGCCTCCTTCTGCAGCTGCTCTGATTTCGCCCCGCCGCCATCGCCTTCTCTTCGACGGTGTCACCCCACTGCCGTCTCTCCGCCGTCTGCATGTGTTGCCCGTCACCGGAAACCGGGGCACAATGGGACGTGCGAATGTTACTGAACGATCGATCAGATCTTGTGGTCGGTCTTCCATCCAGACTGTGAGGAACACATGAGCGAAGCGTTCATCTATGACGCGGTGCGAACCCCGCGCGGCAAGAACCGCGGCGGTTCTCTGCACAGCGTCAAACCCATCGATCTCGTGACCGGGCTCATCGACGCACTGCGCGAGCGCAACCCCGAACTCGACGACAAAGCCATCGACGATCTGGTCCTCGGCGTCGTTTCGCCAGTGGGCGAACAGGGCGGGGACATCGCCCGCACCGCGGCACTCGTGGCAGGACTCGACGAGTCCGTCGCCGGCGTCCAGGTCAACCGCTTCTGCGCCTCCGGGCTCGAAGCCGTCAATCTCGCCGCACAGAAGGTCGGCAGCGGCTTCGAGAACCTCGTCGTCGCCGGCGGGGTCGAATCGATGTCGCGCGTGCCTCTCGGCTCCGACGGCGGAGCCTGGGCCCAGGATCCGGCGACGAACTACGACACCTACTTCGTCCCGCAGGGCATCGGCGCCGACCTCATCGCCACCACCGAGGGCTTCAGCCGCACCGACGTCGACACCTTCGCCGCCGAATCCCAGGCCCGTGCCGCGAATGCCTGGAAGAACGGGTACTTCGAGAAGTCAATCGTCCCTGTCAAGGACATCAACGGCATCACGCTGCTCGATACCGATGAGCACATGCGCCCGGGATCAACAGTGGAATCGCTGTCCTCCCTCAACCCGGCATTCACCAAGGTCGCCGCCCAGGCGGGATTCGACGAGGTGGCGCTGCAGAAGTACCACTGGGTGGAGGCCATCGACCATGTCCACACCGCAGCGAACTCTTCGGGGATCGTCGACGGCGCCAGCCTCGTCATCGTCGGCGACGGTGAGGTCGGCAAGTCGATGGGTATGAAGCCGCGTGCGCGCGTCGTCGCCACCGCGGTCACCGGTTCTGAACCGACCATCATGCTCACCGGACCGACTCCTGCCACGCAGAAGGCCCTCGACAAGGCCGGACTGACCGTCGATGACATCGACCTGTTCGAGCTCAACGAGGCCTTCGCCGCCGTCGTGCTCAAATGGATGCGGGATCTCGACATCCCCCACGAGAAGGTGAACGTCAACGGCGGAGCCATCGCTATGGGCCACCCGCTCGGAGCCACCGGAGCCATGATTCTGGGCACCATTCTCGACGAACTCGAACGGCGCGACCTCAAGCGCGGACTCGTCACCCTGTGCATCGGTGGCGGTATGGGTATCGCGACGATCATCGAAAGGGTCTGACATGACGAACACCGAATACTCCCACACCACCGACTCCGACGGTATCGTCACGGTCGTCGTTGACGATCCGAACGCCAAGGTCAACACCATGAACGACCACTTCGCGGCCGCCCTCGAGGGCACCGTGAAGTGGCTCGAGGCCAACGTCGATGACATCACGGGCGTGATCATCACCTCGGCGAAGAAGACCTTCTTCGCGGGAGGCGATCTCAACAAACTGCGCGCGGCAGACCCGGAGAACTCCGCAGCCGAGGCCGCGCGGACCAACCATATGAAGTCACTCCTGCGTCGACTCGAGACCTTGGGCAAGCCCGTCGTGGCCGCCGTCAACGGCGCAGCCCTGGGCGGCGGGCTCGAGCTCGCACTCGCCACTCACCACCGGATCGCGGCGGAGGATGTCTCCAGCCTGCGCGTCGGGTTCCCCGAAGTCTCACTCGGACTGCTTCCCGGAGGCGGCGGCGTCGCCAGGACCGTTCGACTCATCGGTCTTCAGAATGCACTGCAGAAGGCGATTCTGCCCTCGACGAAGTTCAAAGCGGCAGATGCCCTTGAGCTGGGACTCATCGATGAATTGGCACCGGTCGGTGACCTCGTCGACCGCGCCAAAGACTGGATCAAGGCCAACCCCGAAGCGGCTCAGCCCTGGGACGTCAAGGGCTTCAAGATGCCCGGCGGATCGCCGACCTCGCCCTCGCTGGGTTCCATGCTTCCCGCTCTGCCCGCTCTCCTGCGCCGTCAGACCAAGGGAGCACCGATGCCTGCCCCGCGTGCTGCCATCGCCGCAGCGGTCGAAGGCGCTTATGTCGACATCGACACGGCTCTGGACGTCGAGACCCGCTACTTCGTCCACCTCACCCACACCCCGGTGGCGAAGAACATGATCAAGGCGTTCTTCTTCGACCTCGGCCACATCAACTCCGGCGGCTCGCGGCCTGACGGGTTCGAACCTCGTCCGGTGAAGAAGCTCGGTGTGATCGGTGCCGGAATGATGGGTGCTGCGATCGCCTACAGCGCCGCGAAGTCGGGCATCGAAGTCGTACTCAAGGACGTCGAGCTCGCCAATGCGGAGAAGGGCAAGGCCTACGCCGCCAAGCGTGAGGAATCCGCCCTGGCCAAGGGCAAGACCACCGAGGCGAAGTCCCAGGCCGTCCTCGACCGGATCACCCCGAGTGCCTCCGCCGAGGACTTCGCCGGCGTCGACTTCGTCATCGAAGCTGTCTTCGAGTCCGTCGACCTCAAGCAGAAGGTCTTCCAGGAGATCCAGGACATCGTCGAACCCGACGCGGTCCTCGGTTCGAACACCTCGACCCTGCCGATCACCGAACTGGCCAAGGGTGTGAACCGGGACAAGGACTTCATCGGAGTCCACTTCTTCTCACCTGCCGACAAGATGCCGCTGGTCGAGATCATCTGCGGAGAGAACACCTCCGACGAGGTCCTCGCCCGCACCTTCGACCTCGTGCAGCAGATCCGGAAGACACCGATCGTCGTCAATGACTCCCGCGGATTCTTCACTTCCCGCGTCATCGGCACGTTCATCGCCGAGGCGGTCGCCGCGGTCGGCGAAGGCGTGGAGCCGGCGACAGTCGAACAGGCAGCGCTGCAGGCCGGATATCCCACCGGTGCCCTGCAGCTGCTCGACGAGCTGACGCTGACGTTGTCGCAGAAGATCAATCAGGAGACCCGAGACGCGGTCGAGGCCGCAGGCGGCACCTGGGTCGCTCACCCCTCCGAGGCGGTCTTCAACTGGATGGTCGAGCAGGGACGCACCGGACGCAAGGACGGTGCCGGCTTCTACGACTACGACGAGGCTGGCAAACGCACCGCGCTGTGGCAGGGGACGCGTGAGAAGTACGACTCCGGGTCGAACGATCAGCCCTTCGCCGACCTGCAGGAGCGCATGCTCTTCGCCGAGGCGATCGAAACGATCAAGTGCCTCGACGAGGGAGTGCTGACCTCGGTGCCGGATGCGAACATCGGTTCCATCTTCGGCATCGGATTCCCCGCCTGGACCGGCGGCGTCCTCCAGTACGTCAACCAGTACGAGGGTGGCCTGGAAGGGTTCGTGGCGCGAGCGAAGGAACTGGCCGCGCAGTACGGCGAGCACTTCACCCCGCCGGCCTCGCTGGTCGAGCGGGCGAAGACCGGGGAGACCTACGAGTAAGTCGCGTATCGACTGAGGACATCCCGCCGAGGCGGGGCGGTCCACAGGAATAGCCCGATGGCCTTCCGGTGTTGTCCAGTCACACTGAACATCCAGTGTCACTGACATCAACCGGAAGGCCATTGCTATGCGAGCCGCCGTCTACGACGCCTACACCGAGAACTTCGACGACATCACGGTCCGCGAGATGCCCGAGCCCAAACTCCCACCCGCCTCGGTGCTCATCGAGGTCAGGGCCGCGGGCGTCAACCCGGTCGACTGGAAGCTGGTCGGCGGCCACCTCGACCCGGTCATGCCCACGCAGTTCCCCGTCACTCCGGGCTGGGACGTAGCCGGTGTCGTCGTCGGACTCGGCTTCGACACCCCGGAATTCTCCATCGGAGACGAGGTCGTCGCCTATGCGCGCAAGGACGTGCTGGGCACGGGGACCTTCGCCGAGAAGGTGGCGGTCCCGGTGCGGGCTGTCGCAGCCAAGCCGAAGAGTCTGAGCTGGGAGCAGGCGGGCGGACTGCCGCTGGCCGGCGGCACGGCTCTGCGCACCCTCGAATCCCTCGGCACAATCGAGGGCCGCACCGTGCTCATCCATGGGGCCTCCGGGGGAGTGGGCAGCTTCGCGGTGCAGATCGCACGAGCAGCAGGCGCCCGCGTCATCGGCACAGCATCGGAGGCCAACCACGATTATCTTCGCGGCCTCGGTGCCGAGCCCGTGACCTACGGGGACGGAATGGTCGAACGCGTGCTCGACGCCGCCGGAGGGAAGGTCGACGGGGTCGCTGACTTCGTCGGGGAAGTCCTCGACGAGACCCTGGCTGTGCTCGCTGACGGCGGCAGCCACGCTTCGGTGGCCGATCCCAGCGTCGCCGAACACGGCGGACGGTACATCTGGGTGCGCCCCGACGGAGCCGAGACCGCACGACTGGGCCTCCTCGCCGATGAAGGGAAGCTCTCTGTCGAAGTCGCCAAGACCTACGGCCTCGACGAGGTGGCGCAGGCGTTTAAGGACAGTGCGACCGGGCATGTCCGCGGAAAGCTCGTCATCGTGCCCTGAGCCGTTCTTCGAGCCGCTTCCTCAGCTGTCGGCTCAGCCGACGGTCAATGCCGCGGCCGCGGCGGCACGCAGTTCGACCCCGACCACCTCGGCGCTGGAGCGTCGAGCCTGGTGCGGGGTCGAATTCATCATCCCGAACACCGCATGAACGCGTACCGTCGCCGCCTCGAGTGACCATCCGGGGTGGGCGGCAGTGACGACCTCGGCCCACCGGCTGACATAGGCGCGCTGCAGGCGCCGGACGGTCCGCCGCGAACTCTCCGGCAGGGCCGCAAGGTCGCGGTCCTGAATGAGAATGAGCTCGGGCTCGCTCATCGCGAAGTCGACGTGGAAGTCGATGAGGCGGCGCAGAGTCGCCTCCGCAGGCGTCGCAGCGGGGGAGGCCCCCTCGGTGCCGGTGCCCGACTCGGCGACGATCGCCTCCGCGCCGGACTGCAGGTACTCGGAGATGCCGACGAGCAGTTCCTCGAGCACTGCTTCCTTCGACGAGAAGTGACGGTAGACGGCCGGTGCCGAGATCCCGGCCCCTTTGCCCAGGTCATCAAGGCGCACCCCGTGGAATCCGTGCCTGGCGTAGAGCGTCTTCGCCACTGCGAGCAGCTGCTCGCGCCGCGCCGCCTTCGCCGCCGCTCGTGCCGTCGGCTTGGCCGTGTCGTCGTCGGGCATGCCCGTTCTCCTTCCTCGTCGCTGCTGCGCTGCCGAGCACCGTGATCCGGGCGTTGTCCCGACCGTGCATTGTCACTTTCGCTCGTGAGCAGTATCATAGCAGTCAGTTAATAATCGTTAACTGAAACGAGGATGGAATGAGAGCAGTGGGAACTGCGATCAGTCCGGCAATGGGGCAGGCCAATTCCGACGCCCACGCCGAGCTCATCGCTGAACTCCGGGAGCGCATCGCGGCCACCGCCCGCGGCGGCTCCGAGAAGTCCAGGCAACGCCACATCGACCGCGGCAAACTGCTGCCCCGGGATCGCGTCGAAGCACTGCTCGACCCCGGCACCCCGTTTCTCGAGCTCTCCTCGCTGGCCGCGAACGGCATGTACGACGACGCCAGCCCGGGAGCCGGAATCATCACCGGAATCGGCCGGGTCGCCGGACGCGAATGCGTCATCGTCGCCAATGACGCCACCGTCAAGGGCGGCACCTATTATCCGGTCACGGTGAAGAAGCACCTGCGCGCCCAGGAGATCGCGAAGGAGAACAGCCTCCCGTGCATCTACCTCGTGGACTCCGGAGGGGCCAACCTGCCCAACCAGGATGACGTGTTCCCCGACCGTGAACACTTCGGGCGCATCTTCTTCAACCAGGCCACGCTCTCTGCCGCGGGCATTCCGCAGCTGGCCGCCGTCATGGGCTCCTGCACCGCCGGCGGTGCCTACGTCCCGGCCATGGCCGACGAATCGATCATCGTCTCCGAGCAGGGCACGATCTTCCTCGGCGGCCCGCCCCTGGTCAAGGCCGCCACCGGTGAGGAAGTCACCGCCGAAGAGCTCGGCGGCGGTGCGCTGCACTCCCGGGTCTCCGGCGTCACCGACCACCTGGCGGCCAACGACTCTCACGCCCTGGAGATCATGCGCGACATCGTCTCCACGCTCGGGCCGAAGGGCGCGCCGAACTGGGACGTCGTCGAACCGCGACTGCCCGCGCACGCGCCGGAGGAACTGACATCCGTCGTCCCTGTGGACTCGCGCACCCCCTATGACGTCCACGAAGTCATCGCCCGCCTCGTCGACGGGTCCGAGTTCCACGAGTTCAAGGCCGAATACGGCACGAGCCTCGTCACCGGATTCGCCCACCTCGACGGACACCCGGTGGGCATCGTGGCCAACAACGGCATCCTCTTCGGCGAATCCGCGCAGAAGGGTGCCCACTTCATCGAACTCTGCGACCAGCGCAGCGTGCCGCTGGTGTTCCTGCAGAACATCTCCGGCTTCATGGTCGGCCGCGACTACGAAGCCGGCGGCATCGCCAAACACGGAGCGAAGATGGTCAACGCCGTCGCCACCGCCCGGGTGCCGAAATTCACCGTCGTCATCGGCGGCTCCTTCGGTGCCGGCAACTACTCGATGTGCGGCCGCGCCTACTCCCCGCGCTTCCTGTGGATGTGGCCCAATGCCCGCATCTCCGTGATGGGCGGCGAACAGGCCGCCAGCGTGCTCTCCACGGTCAAGCGCGACCAGCTCGAAGGCCGCGGAGAGACGTGGAGTGCCGAGGACGAAGACTCATTCAAACAGCCCATCCGCGACCAGTACGAAGCCCAAGGCAATCCGTACTACTCGACGGCACGCCTGTGGGACGACGGCATCATCGAACCCGGCGACACCCGACAGGTGCTGGCACTGGCCCTCGAACTCGCCCGCTTCGGACCGATGGAACGCCCGCTCAATGCCAGCGGCTACGGCGTCTTCAGAATGTGAGCCCCTCCATGTTCAATACAGTACTCATCGCCAATCGCGGAGAGATCGCCCTGCGCGTCATCCGCACCTGCCGCCGGCTGGGCATCCGCACCGTCGCCGTCTACTCCGACGCCGATGCCCAGGCCGCGCACGTCAAGGCCGCCGACCTCTCCGTGCACCTCGGTCCGGCCGCCGCTGCCGAGTCGTACCTGCGCATCGACAAGGTCATCGCCGCCGCAGAGGCGACCGGTGCGCAAGCCATCCACCCCGGCTACGGATTCCTGTCGGAGAACGCCGAGTTCTCCGCCGCCTGCGAGAAAGCCGGAATCGTCTTCCTCGGACCCGGGGCAGATGCCATCCGGACCATGGGCGACAAGATCACCGCGAAGCAGGCCGTGTCCTCCCGCGGAGTACCCCTCGTGCCCGGCACGAAGGACGCCGCCATGAGCGACGAGTCGCTCATCGCCGCATCCGCCGACATCGGCTTCCCCGTGCTCATCAAACCCTCCGCCGGTGGTGGAGGCAAAGGCATGCACGCGGTGTTCGACGCGGACAAGCTGCCCGAGGCGCTCAAGACTGCCCGCCGCGAGGCCGCGAGCTCCTTCGGCGACGACACCCTGTTCCTCGAACGTCTCGTCGCCACCCCGCGCCACATCGAAGTCCAGATCATGGCCGATGCGCACGGCAACGTCATCCATCTCGGCGAACGTGAATGTTCGCTGCAGCGCCGCCACCAGAAGGTCATCGAGGAGGCTCCATCGGCGCTGCTCGACGAAGCCACCCGAGCCCGGATCGGCCAGGCGGCCTGTGAGACCGCGAAGTCCGTGGGCTACGTCGGGGCCGGAACCGTCGAGTTCATCGTCGGCGCCGACCGCCCCGACGAGTTCT
The DNA here is from genome assembly GCF_051351055.1 of Brevibacterium sp. FAM 27836. Classification (NCBI taxonomy): domain Bacteria; kingdom Bacillati; phylum Actinomycetota; class Actinomycetes; order Micrococcales; family Brevibacteriaceae; genus Brevibacterium; species Brevibacterium sp. FAM 27836. Next base: position 832,556 of record NZ_CP195711.1, on the reverse strand, counting down.
TCTTCATGGAGATGAACACCCGTCTCCAGGTCGAGCACCCGGTCACCGAGGAGGTCACCGGGATCGATCTCGTCGAACTCCAGCTGCGCATCGGCGCCGGTGAAGAGCTGCCTCTGGTCCAAGACGACATCACGATGACCGGGCATTCGATCGAGGCTCGCATCTACGCCGAAGACCCCTCGCGCGGCTTCCTGCCCACCGGCGGGCGCGCCCTCGACGTCGTCTTCCCCGAAGGCGAAGGCATTCGCGTCGATGCCGGTCTCGAAGCCGGGCAGACCATCGCCTCGGACTACGATCCGATGATCGCCAAGCTCATCGTCCACGCACCCGACCGGGCAGCCGCGCTCGCTCGCCTCGACGCCGCGCTCGCCGCCTCGGCGGTGCCCGGCATCGTGACGAACATCGACTTCCTGCGCACGCTCATCACCATCGACGCATTGATCTCGGGTGATCTCGACACCTCACTCATCGACAACCTCGACGAGAGCCAGCTGGCCCACGTGCCGAGCGAGATCGACAGACAGGTCGCCGCCGCGGCAGTCATCGAGACTCTAGGCCGCGCAGGGACCGCGATCACCGGTGCGGTCACGGCCCGGGATCTGGCAGGCGCAGCAGTCGGCGGAACCGCCTCGGCGTGGGGGAGACCGGCGGCCTTCCGGACGTCTCGTCCCGAATTCCGCCCCACCGTGCGTCTCGACTTCGCCGAGGCCGGCGAGATGACTGTCGACGACGGCGACGAGGTCGAATACGGCCCGGCACCGGCCGCCGCCATGGCACCCGGGGTCGAGGTGAGTGCACGGGCAGGCTCCGTGACCATCGACGACACGGGGCTGTGGCATCTGAGCATCGACGGCATCCAGTACACCGCCCGCATCTTCTCTGATGCCGGCAGCCGCAGCATCTGGGTCAGCAGCGACCGCGGCGTCCATGCCTTCAGCCGTCCGCGGGCCGATACCTCGCTGACGCCCGGACTCGACGGTGCGGAAGTGCTCGCCCCGATGCCCGGATCCGTCGTCGACATCAAAGTCGCCACCGGCGACCACGTCGAACAGGGCGACCCGATCGTCGTCGTCGAAGCGATGAAGATGGAGCACGTGCTCACCGCGCCCGCCGCCGGCATCGTCACCGTCACCGCCGTCGCAGGCATCCAGGTCGGACTCGACGAGGTGCTCGCCACCGTCGTCGACGAATCCGCCGCCGAGGGATCCGCGGCGACACCGTCCACCGACACCACATCAGAGAACTGAACCGATAACCACGCCGCAAGCGGGGAGGAAACCATGGAAACCTTTGTTCCGGGCATGTTGCCCGAAGAATACGAAGACCTGCGCCAGGGTGTTGCGAAATTCACCGACGAAGAGGTCGCACCCGTCTCAGCCGAACTCGATGCCAAACACGAGTTCCCCTACGCACTCGTTGCGAAGATGGGGCAGATGGGCCTGTTCGGTCTGCCCTTCGACGAGGAATACGGCGGCATGGGCGGAGACTACTTCGCCCTGTGCCTGGCCATCGAGGAGATCGCCCGAGTCAACCAGTCTCTGGCCATCACCCTTGAGGCCGGCGTCTCGCTCGGTGCGATGCCGATCTACCGCTTCGGCACCGAGGAGCAGAAGAAGGAGTGGCTGCCCAAGCTCACCGACGCCTCCGGACTGGCCGCCTTCGGTCTGACCGAGCCCGAGGCCGGATCCGATGCCGGGGGCACGAAGACGAAGGCCACGCTGGAGAACGGCACGTGGACGATCAACGGCAGCAAGTGCTTCATCACGAACTCCGGCACCGACATCACCCGGCTGGTCACCGCCACGGCAGTGACCGGGACCCGAACCTCGAAGTCAGGCCGTGAGGTCCCCGAGATCTCGACGATCATGGTCCCCACCGGGACACCGGGCTTCACCGCCGAACCGGCCTATGACAAGGTCGGCTGGAACTCTTCGGACACGCACCCCCTGACCTTCGACGATGTGCAGGTGCCCGAAGCCAACCTGCTCGGCGAACGCGGACGCGGATATGCGAACTTCCTGCGCATCCTCGACGAGGGCCGCATCGCCGTGGGCGCACTGTCCGTCGGTGCTGCTCAGGGCTGCGTGGACGAATCCGTGAAGTACGCGAAGGAACGCCAGGCCTTCGGCAAGCCGATCGCCGACTTCCAGGGCATCTCCTTCAAGATCGCCCGCATGGAAGCCCGCGTCGTCGCCGCCCGCTCGGCCTACTACCTCGCAGCCTCCCGGATGCTCGCCGGACTGCCGTTCAAGAAGGAAGCGGCCATCGCGAAGATGATCGCCGGTGAGGCCGCCATGGACAACGCCCGCGACGCCACCCAGATCCACGGCGGCTACGGGTTCATGAACGAATACCTCGTCGCCCGCCACTACCGCGACTCGAAGATCCTCGAAATCGGCGAAGGCACGACCGAGGTCCAGCTCATGCTCATCGCCCGCGAACTCGGAATCTGAACCGGTTCGGTCCCTGAACCGGTTCGCGCCGGTCGCGTTCGCGCTCAAGCGCTCCTTCGGGGACCGACCCGCACCCCGCCCGCCGAGGCGGTCGTGCACATCCGTACGGACGTGGACGACCGCCTCGGCGGGCGATTCGATCGGGGTGATCGATTCGGCCGAGCCGGGCAGGCGATAGTCTGGGGCGACAGGACATCGAGGTGACCGGGCGACCGATTGTGGAGGTGAACGCGGATGGACCTCAGCGTGGTGGCTACGGTGGCGACGACGACCTGGATCGTCATCGAATACATCGTCAAGATCATCGCAATCGGCGTCGTGCCGGAGAACCGGCGACCGTCGTCCTCCTCGGCGTGGCTGCTGCTCATCCTGTTCGTGCCGATCGTCGGCATCCCCGCGTTCATCATGCTGGGCAGCCCCTCCATCAACCGCCGGAGGGCGGAGATCCAGGCCGAAGCGAACGAACTCATGCACGAAGGCGCCGACGACCTGCCCGATGTGCCGCCCTCGCTGGTCGCCGCCCCGGAATTCGTCTCCATCGCCCAGCTGGGGCGGGCACTGACCGCGCTTCCGATGGTCACCGGTGACAGCCACGGGGTGATCTCGGACTACGAGGAATCCATCGCCCGGATGTCGCAGCTCGTCGACGAAGCGCGCGACTACGTCCACGTCGAGATCTACATCATGGCCTGGGACTCGACGACCGACGTGTTCTTCCGCGCACTCGAACGAGCCTCGGCACGTGGGGTCGAAGTGCGCGTCCTCTTCGATCACATCGGGTCTCGGAAATACCCGGGATTCCACCGGCTGGGCAAGCGACTGACCGCCGCCGGCATCGAATGGCATCTCATGCTGCCGTTCATCCCGTGGCGGGGCAAGGCCCGGCGGATCGACCTGCGCAACCACCGCAAACTCCTCGTCGTCGACGGGGCGAAGGCGATGATGGGTTCGCAGAACATGATCGACTCGACGTACCTGAATAAGAAGAACGTGCGCATCGGTCGTCATTGGCACGACACCATGGTCGAACTCTCCGGCCCCATCGTCGCCGGGATCGAGGCTGTGTTCTCCACCGACTGGTACAGCGAATCAGGAGAGGCGCTGGGGGTCCGACCCTACGCTCGCGACGGCAACGAACCCGAAGTGGGCGGGGCGACGAGCGCGATGCAGCTCATTCCCTCGGGGCCCGGCTTCACCACCGAACCGAACCTCAAAGTCTTCACCTCGATGATGTACCTCGCGCAGAAGCGCCTGGCCATCGTCAGTCCCTACTTCGTGCCCGACGAATCGCTGCTCGCCGCGGTCGGCACAGCGGCTCGGCGCGGCGTCGAGGTCGAACTCTATGTCAGCGAGCAGGCCGACCAGTACATGGTCGACCGTGCTCAGTCCTCGTACTACCGGTCGCTGCTCGAAGCGGGAGTGCGGATCTTCATGTTCCCGAAACCGGCGGTGCTGCACACGAAGTGCTTCGTCGTCGACGACACCTATGCGGTGATGGGCTCATCGAACATGGATATGCGCTCCTTCGGCCTCAACTACGAGATCAGCCTGCTCACGACCGGTGGTGACCTCGTCGACGACATCGTCGAGGTCGTCGCCGGCTACCAGGAGGTCAGCCGAGAGCTGACACTCGAGGAGTGGGAGAAGCGGCCGTTGAGACGCCGCTACATGGAGTCGGCGATGCGTCTGACCTCCGCCCTGCAGTGAGCCTCCGCGATGTAGTGATCCTGCACCCTGCTGTTAGCCTCCGCGATGTAGTGATCCTGCACCCTGCTGTTAGCCTCCGCAATGTAGTGAGCGCGGCACCGTAGCCGGTGCTGAAACTGGCGCGCCGGCACGTCCTGGCGCGGACTTGTGGTCACTATCGGACACTTTCGCCGAAACATAGGTCACTATCGGATACGTTTCGCGCTTGAAAGTATCCGATAGTGACCTATGTTTTTGGGGGCATCGCGTCCTGGGCCAGCGAACCAGCGGGGCCAGCGAGTCTCAGGCGGAGCCGGTGACGTCCGGGCCGAGCTCGCTGCGCGCCTCCAGTGGGACGTCGAGGAGCTCGTGGACTCCGTCGACGATCTCGTTGGGGCGGAACGGGAAGGCGCGGACATCCTCGACGGTGGAGATTCCCGACAGTACGAGCACGGTGTGCATGCCGGCTTCCATGCCGGCGATGATGTCGGTGTCCATGCGGTCTCCGATCATTGCAGTGCTCATCGAATGCGCGCCGATCTTGTTCAGGGCTGAACGGAACATCATCGGATTCGGCTTGCCCACCACGTAGGGATCGCGGTTCGTCGCCTTCGTGATGAGAGCGGCGATGGCGCCGGTGGCCGGAAGGACACCCTCGGGGCTGGGGCCGGTGGCGTCCGGGTTCGTGACGATGAAGCGGGAACCGGCATCGATGAGGCGGATCGCCTTCGTGATCGCTTCGAACGAGTACGAATGCGTTTCGCCGACGACGACGAAGTCCGGGTCGTGTTCGGTCATGACGAACCCAGCTTCGTGGATAGCCGTCGTCAGCCCCGCCTCGCCGACGACATAGGCGGTGCCGTGATCGACCTGATTGGACAGGAAGTCCGCGGTGGCCATGGCCGAGGTCCAGATGTTCGCCTCGGGGACGTCGAGTCCGTTCGAACGCAGCCGGGCCGAGAGGTCTCGGGCGGTGTAGATCGAATTGTTCGTCAGCACCAGGTAGGGGATGTCAGCCTGCCGCCATTGGGCGAGCAGTTCAGCGGCCCCGGGCAGGGGGTTGTTCTCTTTGACCAGGACGCCGTCCATATCGGTCAGCCAGCATTCGATCGAATCGCGATCCATGTCTCTCCTCGAACTCAGGGGTGGGCCGAAACGGCACACTCCCAGCCTAGTCGGAATCGATGCCCCTGCCGGAAACGAATGCCGGGACGGATCCGGTCGGCCGAGACGGGGGGCGATCACGTGAACACTGACCGTGCAGAACCCTTGACACCTGCATTGAGGACTGTATTGTAGGCGGTACTTAATTAAGTAGGTGCTTCAATGACTTTGGATCTCGTTTTCGGGGCTCTGGCCGACCCCACGCGCAGAGCGATCATCGATCGACTCCGTGATGGGGATTTGAGTTCGGGAGAGCTGGCGGATCCGCTGCCGATCAGCCGGTCCGCAGTCTCCCAGCACCTCAAGGTGCTCGAGAGTGCCGGCCTGATCACGAGGTCGAAGAGCGCCCAGAGACGAATCGTGTCGCTGAACGTCGATAGGCTGTCCGCTGCAACCGGCTGGCTGCAGGCCGCTCACGACGAATGGCAGCAGCGATTCGACAATCTCGACCAGGTTCTGGCCGCCGACCAGCAGGCTGAGACGTCCTGAACCCGTGCAGTCCTATACGGAAGATGATCGACTCAAGGAGGAGCATCATGAACACGAATGACACCACCGCCGACACGAACCCGACCGAGACCGAGGAGCCCGGCTTCACCATCGTCCGCGATTTCTCCGCACCCCGCGCACAGGTCTGGCGGGCCTGGACCACCCCGGACGTCATGGCCCGCTGGTTCCACCCGGAGACCCTCGTCACCCCACGCGACTCGGTGAGCGTCGACCTCCGCGAAGGCGGCCTCTACGCGTACACGATGGTCATCGAGGAGACCGGTCAGGAGTTCCCGGTCGCCGGCAGATATCTGCGCGTCGAGCAGCCCCGGCGGTTGGACTTCACCTGGGGTAGTCCCGAGGAGATCGACGCATCGCCGCGGGTGAGCATCGAATTCGACGAGATCGACGAGGCCACCACCCGCATGACATTCTCCGTGACCGGCATCCCGAACGATTCCGGTTCCGAAGCGAGCGCCTACGACGGATGGAACTCTGCATTCAGAGTCCTCGATGCAGAGCTCGGCTCCTGAGCCGAGACCGGAAACAGCCTGCCTCGGCCCGCCGGGAATGAGGCAGCAGCGCTCATCCGCCCAACAGTCCGCAGCGTCCGCACGAAACATCACAACGACCGTGGATCGCCTCAGACATCGTCGAGGTGGTCCACGGCCGCCAGTGTGCGCAGAGTGCGGTTGCCGAACACGTCATCCTCGACCAGCTCGGTGATGCACCCCGGTGAGGCCGCGAAGGCTGCCCGTCCCATCGCCTCGAGCGGCAGCTGCAGCCAGCGGCCGACGACGAAGGTGTGCGAGAACCCATGAGTGACCACCACCTGGTGGTCACGCGGGCGCGTCAGAATCCGGTCCATCGCCGCATAGACGCGGGCACCCGCCTCACGCCGGGTCTCCGCGCCTTCGATGCCTTCGAAATGATCGAGGCGCAGATCGTGGCCGCAGGGCCCGGCCGGCACGGGAGGGAAGACAACCGTCGACATGGTGCTCGGACTCCGGGTGGGTGGCGACGTAGAGCGTGCGCACAATGGCCATGATGGGTGTGAGCCTACCGAAACCCGGCCCTGACTCGCAGCGGGCCGGAGACAGACGATAAGCTCAAATCACGACGAGTGAGGAGTGACACATGAGCGAGAAGGTCATCGAACAACGAGGTCTGTGGCTGGACGAGATGGAAGTCGGAGCGACCTACAAGCATGCGCCGGGGCGCACCATCACCGAGGCGGACAACACCTGGTTCACCGCCGTGACCATGAATACGCAGGCCCTCCACCTCGACGCGGCCTTCGCCGAGACCGAGCCCTTCGGCCAGCGCCTCGTCAATTCGATGTTCACCCTGGCCACCCTCATCGGCCTGTCCGTGACCCAGCTGACCCAGGGCACGATCGTCGGCAACCTCGGCTTCTCCGAGGTCAGCTTCCCGGCACCCCTGTTCCACGGTGACACGCTCTACGCGGAGACGACGATCCTCGACAAGCGCAACTCGAAGTCCCGTCCCGGGCAGGGCATCGTCACCCTCGAACACCGCGGCTACAACCAGGACGGCACCCTTGTGGCCAAAGCCGTGCGTCAGACCATGATGTTCGACTCGAGCCACGCGAAGGACGCGGGACACGCGACCGCAGACGACCAGACCGAATCAGGAAAGTGAGCACTCCCATGGCCCTCGAGTTCAAACCCGCCTGGCTCTTCTGCCCCGGCGACCGCCCCGACCGGTACACGAAGGCCGCCGAACGCTCCGACATCGTCATCCTCGACCTCGAAGATGCGGTCAACGACGGGGACAAAGCCGCTGCACGTGAGGCGATCATCGACTTCCCGCTCGACCCCACGCGTACGGTCGTGCGCATCAATGCCAGGGATTCGGACCACCTCGGCGAGGATCTCAAGATGCTCGCGCAGACCGAGTACACGGCCGTGATGCTGCCGAAGTCCGAACGGGGCACCGACCTGACGATCCTCGCCGACTACCAGGTCATCGCGCTCATCGAAACCGCGCTCGGGGCCGTCAACGTCGCCGAGATCGCTGCGGCCCCGAACACCTTCGCGCTCATGTGGGGCTCTGAGGACCTCATCGCCGATCTCGGCGGAGGATCCTCGCGCACCGCCGACGGCGCCTACCGTGACGTGGCCAAGCACGTGCGCAGCCAGACCCTGCTGGCTGCGCGTGCTCACGGCAAGTACGCCCTCGACTCGATCTGGGCCGACATCCCCAACCTCGAGGGGCTGGCGGACGAGGCCGAGGACGCCGTGCAGTCCGGGTTCTCCGGCAAGGTCTCCATCCACCCCAACCACGTGCCCGTCGTCCGGGACGCCTTCCGTCCCAGCGAGGAACAGCTGACCTGGGCGAAGTCCGTCCTCGAACTCGCCACCACGGAGAAGGGCGCGTTCGCGTTCGAAGGCAAGATGATCGACGCTCCGCTGCTCAAGCACGCCGAACTCATCGTCGCCCGCGCGGACTGATCCACGGAGGGACACGGAAGATGCACGAAGCCGATGCGATCATCGCCGACCAGATCCGCACCGTCCTCGCCGCCGCCGAGGCAGGCGGCGGGATCGCGGACATCGTCGAGGCCGGCGACCCGGCGCTGCGCGCTGAAACCCGTCCCTTCGACGGACAGGTCGACGACGCGGAGCTGGCCAAGCTCGCCGAGGTGATGCGGGCGACCATGCTCTCAGCCCCCGGCGTCGGCCTCGCCGCCCCGCAGGTGGGCATCGGCCTGTCGATGTTCGTCGCCGAGGATCCGGGAGCTCGGGACCCGGAGGTCGCCGCGGCACGCCAGCGCGAGCCGATGCCCCTGCGCGTGGTCCTCAACGCCGAGTACGAGCGGGCCACCGGTGAGGACGTCGCCTTCTACGAAGGCTGCCTGTCGATCCCCGGATACCAAGCCGTCGTCGCTCGCCCGCGTGAGGTCGAACTGCGCGGCACCGCTGTGGACGGCGAGCCCATCGCCGAGGTGGTGACCGGCTGGTCCGCCCGCATCGTCGCCCACGAGACCGACCACCTGTCCGGAATCCTGTTCCTCGACAAGGCCGAAATGCGGTCGTTGGCGACGAACGACTCTGTGGCGAAATTCTGGAATCAGCCCTCGACGCAGAAGGCCGCCGCCGAACTCGGCTTCGCCCTGCCCAGCGGCATGGTGATGTGAGGACGGTTCCCACCAATAACACAGGTGAACATGCTGGGATGAGGGCATGCGTCTTCCCGACATCCCCCAGCGTCATCACCGAATCGTCCGCACTGCCGCCACGCTGGCGGCAGCGTCCCTCGCGCTGGTCCGCAGGCGTGACGTCTCGGCCGAGAACCAGCGGTGCCTGCGGTTGGGCACCGCATTGGCAACCGGCGGTCTGACTTGGCTCACCGGAACCACCGCGTTCCTCGGCAAGGTCGGCGGATCGAGCGGCATCGATGAATTCCTCGAATCCTTCACAGGCCGGGGCACCGGGCCGGTGAGCTACTCCTATGAAGTCGACGCAGAGGGCCGCACCGGAGGGCGTGAGGGCGGTGTCGACCCCGAAGCGTGGTGGGATGAGCGCGCGGACCTGAAGTCACCGAGATTTCTCAATGCAGCCACCGCAGTGGCGGCCGGGGCAGCCGGCTGGGCATTGTGGCCTTTGACAGAGAACATCGCCGCGGCCGTCGACAAGCGGCTGCCGAAGGGCGTGGGCCGTGGGCTCAACGCCGTGGCCAGCGGCGGGCTCGTGGCACTGACCGGTGCGGTCATCGACACGGTCGGATCCTGGGCCGACGACGGCGAGGAGACGAACTGGGCCCCGGTCGAAATCGAGCTGCCCGCTCATATCCGCGAATCGGTCGAGCTCCTGCTGTCCCAGCCGCACCCGAATTCCCCTTCCACCGCCGAGGCGGTCCGCAAGCAGTTCGACTCCGCGCAGTTCTTCGTGTGGGTGACTTACCCGGACTCTCTCCATTCGGGGGACGAGCCGGTCCGCCTCGACTCCCAGCAGCTTGCGCAGGTGCTTGAAGGAGAAGACATCGTCTCGATCGAAGTTCGTCCCCGCACGGTGAGTCCTTCAATCGTGCCGGCCATGCAGACCTACCCGATCACCGGTCTCACCTGTGTCGCCGACCATGCCGATGACAGTGCGGACCGGGCAGCCGGTGGTGAGGCGAAGGGCAGCATGGAACTCAGCATCGAAATCGTCGACGGGCGCCTGAACCGATTGGACCTGGGCGAACCGATTGCGGACACCGACGCAGACATGCTCACCGCCGCGGCCCTGCGCGACTCCGTGCCGGGCACTCTCCACCCCGAGGAGACCGGCGACGAGGACGAAGCCGCCTACTGGTCGAGTCTCGAGATCACGGACGAGGTCTTCGACGAACAGGTGCACACGCTGGAGTCCTGGCCGCGACCGGAGGAACTGAGCATCCGCGTCGACGGGCAATGAGCCGGAGGGCCCCGTCATTTTCGAGAAGACGGCCATTTTCGAGCAGACGGCCGGCCCCGACGATGACCCGATCGAGAGTCGAAGGCAGGCGGAGTCTGCCGGGAATAACTCGCGTGTGTCATCGTTATACGAGTTATGAGCGATCTTCGTACCCTCACCCTCGGCGCCGGCTGCTTCTGGTGCCTCGACGCCGTCTACCAACGGACCACCGGCGTGAGAGAAGTGATCTCCGGATACACGGGCGGTCATACCGACGATCCCCGCTACCGTGAGGTCTGCAGCGGCACCACCGGTCACGCCGAAGCACTCCAGGTGACCTTCGACGCCGATATCGTTCCCGAAGAGGTCATCCTCGGGCTCTTCTTCACCGGACACGACCCGACGAGCCTCAACCGGCAGGGCTACGACGTCGGCACCCAATACCGTTCGGCGATGTTCTATCGAGATGAGGCCGAGAAGCAGCATTTCGCGCAGGCCATCGAATCCGCGCAGGCGCTCTTCGACGACCCGATTGTCACGACCCTCGAACCGCTCGGTACGTTCTACCCCGCCGAGGCGGTCCACCAGGACTTCTACACCGCGAACTCCGACAACGGCTACTGCCGTGTCATCATCGATCCGAAGCTCCACCGAGCCCGCACCGCCTTCGCCGAATGGGTGAGCTGATGGGCGGGCACAAGAAGGGCAAACACAAAGACAAGAAGCACAAGAAGTCCAAAGGCTCCACCGGCAAGGACACGGACCGTGCCTACGATGACGGTGCCTGTCAGGTGACGAAGGAACGCGTCCGCGCGCATTTCCTCGACGGCAACACCGGACCGTGGGCGAAGAACCTCGCCGCCGAGGAGGCGAAGAACGCCCAGCCCGCCGGGGCGGCCGCTGCTGCCGGGAACGGCAGCAGCGAATCCGGGCTGCCGACCCGGCGCGGGCCTGACTACTCCGTGCCGTCATCGATCGACCTCGTCGCCGACCCCGTCCTCCACGCCCTGTCGACGCGTCGTTCCATCTCCAAGGTCGATCCGGAGACCCCGAACGACGCCGACCTGCTCGAACTCATCCGCTCGATCTCCTCGGTCGCCGACCACAAGGGACTGCGCCCCTGGCGATTCCTCATCATCCGCGGAGACGACCGGCACCGCCTCGGTGAAGCCCTCGACGAAGCCGGGGGAGTCAGACGCAAACCCGGCGAGGTCAACCAGAAGCCCCTGCGGGCCGAGCTGCTGCTCGCGCTCGTGGCCTCACCGACGAAGCATGAGAAGGTTCCCGAATGGGAGCAGCACGCCACCGCCGCCGGAGCCGGTCATCTGCTCGAACTCGCCCTGTGGCAGGCCGGCTGGGGAGTGATGTGGCGCTCGGGCACCCTGGCCAACAGCGAACCGGTCCGCCGGCTCCACCGGCTCAAGGATTCCGAACTGCTCATGGGGTGGTTCTACATCGGTGCCGTTCCCGAACGGTACCGACAGCGCCTGGCCACGAGCACCCGACCGCTGCCGTCGCCCGAACAGTTCCTCGATACCCTGTGACAGGCCACGACGACCGGGACCACAGCGCCGTATCACCGGGAGCCGACACCGACTCAACGGCCCCCGCCCTCGAGGACGAGGCACGCCGGCTGCCCAAGGAGATCTACGTCCTCGTGGCCGCGGCATTCATCGTGGCACTCGGCTATGGCATCATCGCCCCGGTGCTGCCGCAGTTCGCAGCGAGCTTCGACTTCGGCGTCACCGCCGCTACGATCGTCGTCTCCTCCTTCGCATTCTTCCGGTTCGTCTTCTCACCGTCGTCGGGCCGCCTCGTCGACGCCTTCGGCGAACGCCGGATCTACATCACCGGACTCCTCATCGTCGCTGCCTCCACCGCGGCCGTGGCCTTTGCGCAGAACTACTGGCAGCTGCTGGTCTTCCGCGGCCTCGGCGGCATCGGGTCGACGATGTTCAGTGTCTCCGCGATGGCGCTCATCGTCCGTCTCGCACCGATCGATGCGCGCGCGAAAGCCTCATCGACCTACGCCACCGCTTTCCTCGTCGGCAACATCGCCGGCCCCGTCCTCGGCGGGGCCATGGCCGGTTGGGGCATGCGCGTGCCGTTCATCATCTACGCCGTCGGTCTGCTGCTGGCCGCGATCGTCGTGCGCGTCTTCCTCGCCTCGACCGCGGCGTTCGGATCCTCGACGAAATCCGGGCGTGCCCGCCTGGAGGCGACGAAGAATGAGAAGCAGCAGGAAGTCATGACCTTCCGCCAGGCGTGGAGCGACTCGGCCTACCGTTCGGCTCTCATCTCTGCCTTCGTCCAAGGCTGGTCGGCGATGGGCATCCGCGTGGCCATCTACCCGCTGTTCGCGATCCAAGCCCTCAAGGCCGACACTGCCGTAGCCGGACTGGCCCTGACCATGTTCGCCATCGGCAACGCCTCAGCTGTGACCGTCGTCGGACGCTTCGCCGACACGCTCGGCCGCAAACCCTTCATCCAATGGGGACTCTTCGTCCTCGGCGTGACCACTGCGGCGTTGGCGTTCACCGACGCGATCTGGGTCTTCTTCGTCTTCTCCGTCATCGCCGGAGTCGGCTCCGGACTGGCCAACCCCGCCCAGCAGGCGACCGTGGCCGATGTCATCGGCCGCGAACGCAAGGGCGGTCGAGTGCTCGCGCGGTACCAGATGGCTCTCGACGGCGGTGCGATCATCGGGCCCATCATCGCCGGTGCGATCGTCGACCGCTTCGACTACTCGTGGGCGTTCCTGCTCACCGGCCTCCTCGGCGTCATCGCTGCGGGGCTGTGGTTCTTCGGTCGTGAGACTCGTCCGCGGCAGGTGCGGGAGACGAAGAAAGAGTCCTGAGGAGTCAGGTTTTCCTCATGTGCCGCCCAGCGGACATTCACTAGGATGGTGGAGTCGACGTGCTGCGTCGTCGCCCTGCCTACGACCAGAAAGTCCCCTCTGTGAGTTTCCTGACCCGGCTGAGCTTGAAGAACCGGGCGCTCATCGCGCTCATCTCCGTCGTTGCCGTGATCTTCGGCGTCATCGGAGCCGGTGCGCTCAAGCAAGAGCTCTTCCCATCCCTCGACAATCCCCAGGCGACGGTCACCGCCTCCTATGAAGGCGCCACCCCCGAGGCCGTCGAATCCGAAGTCACCGACCCGTTGGAAGGTGCGCTGACCGCCCTGCCCGAGGTCGAAGACATGACTTCGACCTCTTCTGCCGGCAGTGCGCAGATCACGGTGAGCACGAAGTACGGCGACGACTCCGACGATGTCGTCAGAGCCCTGCAGCGCGCCGTGTCCCAGGTGCAGCCGAGCCTGCCCGACGGGGTCGAACCCAATGTCATGATGATGGGCACCGACGATATCCCGGTGCTCGCCCTGTCGGTGACCTCCGACGCCGATGAGGACCATCTGGCGGCGAACCTCGAAGACATCGTCGAACCGGAACTGAAGAAGATCGACGGAGTCTCCCAGGTCCAGATCGCCGGTGCGAAGACCAAACAGGTCGAGATCAGCATCCGTCGTGACGATCTCGAGGATGAAGGGGCGAACCTCGACGAGGTGGCCGGAATCCTCCAGTCCAACGGTGTGCCCACCTCGGCGGGTGAACTCAAGGGCGCCGACGGTGCGGCTCCTGTCGAGGTCGGCACCCGGATCCGGTCGATCGATGCGATCAAGGATCTCGTCATCTCCGGCAAGGACGGCCCGATCAAGGTCTCCGACGTCGCGGATGTCGAACTCGTCGACGAACCGGTCGAGTCGATCTCCCGGACCAACGGCCAGCCTTCGCTGTCGGTGTCGGTGATGAAGGAGTCCGACGCGAACACCGTCGATGTCTCGCACGCGGTGGCCGACAAACTGCCCGAGCTCGAGAAGATGATGGGCGAGAACACGAAGTTCGTCTCCGCCTTCGACCAGGCACCCTTCATCGAACAGTCCATCGACGACCTGCTCAACGAGGGCGGACTCGGCCTGATCTTCGCCGTCCTCGTCATCCTCGTCTTCCTGCTCTCGGTGCGGGCGACGATCATCACCGCGATCTCGATCCCGCTGTCGCTGCTCATCGCGCTCGTCGGCCTGTGGATGGGCGGGGAGACTCTGAATATGCTCACCCTCGGCGCGCTGACGATCTCCGTCGGCCGCGTCGTCGATGACTCCATCGTCGTCATCGAAGCGATCAGACGACGGCACGCCTCCGGCGGTGACAAGTTCTCGAACATCCTCGCTGCAGTCTCCGAAGTCGCCGGCGCGATCACCGCCTCGACTCTGACGACGGTCGCCGTGTTCCTGCCGCTGGCGTTCGTCACCGGGCAGACCGGTGAGATGTTCCGTCCCTTCGCGCTGACCGCCACGATCGCTCTCCTGTCGTCGCTGTTCGTCGCTTTGACGATCGTTCCGGTGCTTGCCTATTGGTTCCTGCGCCAACGCGAGTCGAAGGTCAAGCTCACCCGGGCGGAGAAGGCGGAGATCCGCCGCAGCCGCAAGTCGATGCTCGCGCAGTGGCGGACGGAGAAGAAGGCCGCGAAGAAGGCGGAGAAGAACCGCGACATGGTCGCTGCCGGCGCCGACGCCGAAGACACCGCAGCCGTCGACGAGGCCGCAGGGGCACGCGCCGGTGGACCTGTCGGTGTGAGCGCCGACGGCCCGCGCTACGGCGAATCCGAGGACGGCACACAGGAAGTCGACGAGCTCGCCGGAATGCATTCGCCGGTGACACGTCTGCAGAAGACCTACATGCCGGCCATCGCCTTCTCGACGAAGCACCCGCTGGTGATGATCCTCATCGCCGTGCTCGTGCTCGCCGGCACCGGTGCGATGATCCCGCAGCTGAAGACCGAACTGTTCGGCGACACCGGTCAGGACTCCCTGCAGGTCTCGCAGGCCTTCGATCCGGGCACCGACCTCGACGAAGCGTCGAAACAGGCGGAGAAGGTCGAAGACGTCCTCGCCGACAACTCTGATGTCGACAACTACCAGCTGTCGCTGGGCGGGACGACATTCGGGTTCACCGATGACTCCTCGCTGACGGGCACCTATATCGTCAACACGAAATCCGGTGTCTCTGCGGAGTCGATCTCCACCGACCTGCAGAAGGACTTCGACGGTCTCAAGGACGTCGGTGAGGTCGAGGTGCTCAGCCAGAGTTCGACACCCGGGGCGCAGACGATCGACATCACGCTCTCGGCCACGGACCCCAAGGAGCTCGAGGCCGCGACGAAGAAGGTCACTGACCAGCTCGAGGGAGTCTCCAGCGCGCAGTCGGTGACCAGCGACATCGAGTCGGTTCAGCCCGTCATCGAGGTCAAAGTCGATCATAAGAAGGCCGCAGAAGAGAACCTCACCGAGGCGGCCATCGGACAGTATGTGCAGCGTGCCATGCACGGTCAGCAGGTGGGCGAGGTCGTCATCGACGATGTCTCCCACTCGGTGCTGCTCTTCGACCGCAATGCCGATACGGTGAAGAAGCTGCGCGATCTGAAGATCCCCGGCAAGCCGAAGGAAGCGGCCCCCGCTCCCGGCGGGGCAGGGGCAGCCGGCGGTGCAGACGATGCCGGCGCAGCCGGTGATGCTGGAGCGGCCGGAGGCGCCGGAGACGCCGGAGCGGCTGGAGGTGCCGGAGACGCTGGTGCTGCCGGAGACGCTGGCGGTGCGGGCGGTGCCGGTGCGGCCGGCGGCGACCCGAACGCGGGTGCTCCCGCGGTGACCGGGGAACCGCGGTTCATCAAGCTCGACGATGTTGCGGAAGTCAAGGAGGTCAAGACCGCTCCAACGATCCGTCACACGGATGCGCAGCGTTCGACGACCGTGTCTGTGACCCCGGAGGGTGATGACCTCGGTGCCGTGTCGACAGAGGTGCAGTCCGCTCTCGACGATGTCGACCTGCCCGAATCGGTCAGCGTCGACACCGGCGGTGCGACTCAGGAGCAGAACGACGCGTTCGCTCAGCTGGGCCTGGCGATGCTCGCTGCGATCCTCATCGTCTTCGTCATCATGGTCGCCACGTTCAAGTCGCTGCTGCAGCCGCTGATCCTCCTCGTCTCGATCCCGTTCGCGGCCACCGGTTCGGTTGCGCTTTCGCTCATCACCGACACCCCACTGGGGCTGACATCGATGATCGGTCTGCTCATGCTCATCGGCATCGTGGTCACGAACGCGATCGTGCTCATCGACCTCATCAACCACTTCCGTCTGCGTGGAGTGGATCTGCGCACGGCGGTCGTCCACGGTGCGAGGCTGCGTTTCCGTCCGATCCTCATGACCGCAGCCGCGACGATCTTCGCGCTGCTGCCCATGGCACTGGGTCTGACCGGTGGGGGAGTGTTCATCTCGAAGCCGTTGGCGATCGTCGTCATCGGCGGCCTGGTCAGCTCGACGCTGCTCACGCTCATCCTCGTGCCCGTGCTCTACCTCCTGCTCGAGGGAGTCAAGGAACGGCGTGCGGAGAAGCGGTACGTGAAGAACATGGCCCGCGGCGAGGTCCTCGACTCGGCCGAGGCACGTGCGGAAGCGCCCGATCGGGATTCGACTCGGCTGGAGGACGAGCCGCGGCCGACCGATTCCGGTGCAGCCGCCTCGGTGACGGATGAACCCACACCGGCAGCAGACGAAGGCGGAGCCGGAGCAGCAGAGTCCGACTCGGACGAACCCGGCACCGGTGAGCCCGGCTCGGACCAACCCGGCACCGGTGAGCCCGGCTCGGATGAACCCAGAACGGGCCGTCCCGAGGCAGCCGGACGCGGCAGCGCGGATTCGGACTTCACACTGCGCAGCCACAACCCGCGCCACGACGACGGAGGCAGCGAACCCAAGCACTGAGCCGACCCGGCTACAGTGGGGTGCATGATGACCGAGCTCGAACGGCAGGAGAGAAAGCGCCTGTGGTTCGAGCTCGGTGTCGTTGCGGCCCTGTCCCTGGGCCAATCGGCCGTCTACGCGGTCGTGCGGCTGGCCGATATCCTCACCCGAGGACCCATCGGCGAAGCCCAAGCCAAACTCAACACCTCGCAGTCCCAGCGGCCCGGCTTCGACCTCATCTACCAGATGTTCGACATCGGATTCAGCCTCGTTCCCGTCCTCCTCGCTCTCTACCTGCTCACCCGCGATGCCGGACATCGGAGCCTGAGCGGCCGCCTCGGCGTCGACGGGCACCGACTCCGAGACCTCGGGCACGGCAGCCTCATCTTCGTCATCATCGGCATCGGCACCCTCGGGATGTACGCGACCGGGAGGGCACTCGGGATCACTGCCGAGCTCCAACCGTCCAACCTCGGCGATCATTGGTGGACGATTCCGGTTCTCATCCTCGCCGCGGCGAAGAACGGCATCCTCGAAGAGGTCCTCATCTTCGGATTCGGCGCCGACCGTCTGCGGCGGCTGGGATATGGGCCGTGGACGATCATCATCTCTCTGGCGATCTTCCGGGCCAGCTACCATCTCTATCAGGGGATCGGGCCGTTCCTCGGCAACATCGCCATGGGCATCATCTTCGGCTGGTACTTCCTGCGCCGCGGTCGACTGATGCCGCTGGTGTGGGCGCACTTCATCATCGACGCGGTCGGTTTCCTGGCCCCGGGAGTGCTCACACTCATCGATTTCGGCTGAGGCCCGAACATGCACTCGTCCACACGGATTCATCCTCAGTTCACCGACGGGTCGTCACAGGGCTTCCTGCCGATGGAAGTCTCGATCGGGTGAGCCTTTCCGGGTCGTGCCGTCATCCGGTGCGGGCCGCGGAAGGGGAGAGACAATCCGATACGAGGAGAGA
Organism: Brevibacterium sp. FAM 27836; assembly: GCF_051351055.1. Classification (NCBI taxonomy): domain Bacteria; kingdom Bacillati; phylum Actinomycetota; class Actinomycetes; order Micrococcales; family Brevibacteriaceae; genus Brevibacterium; species Brevibacterium sp. FAM 27836. The sequence continues at coordinate 814,599 of NZ_CP195711.1, read as the reverse complement.
ACCGATGAGAACCCTGCTGCCGATGGCCAACCACGTGCGCGGCAAGCGCAGCCCCGTCACCTGCGCTCTCAAGTGCGACAACGCGTGTCTCAAGGCCACCTGCAACACATCGGCGAACGGTTACTTCCGCGATATCGTCAATGCGAAGCTCAGCCGTCGCGCGGTCCTCGGCGCCTCCGCCGCCGGTGCCCTGGCGATCGCTGTGACCACTGCGCCCAGCCCGACCGCGCGCAGCGCCGCGGCCGCGACCGCCGGCAGCCTCGCCTTCACTGCCATCGACCCCGTCCAGCATGAAGTCGACGAATTCATCGTCCCCGACGGTTACACCTGGCACCCGATCGTGCGCTGGGGCGACCCACTGTTCCCCGACGCCCCCAAGTTCGATCCCGAGAACCAGACCCCGGAGGCCCAGCGTCGCCAATTCGGCTACAACAACGACTATCTGTCCATCCAGGTCGACGACAGCGATTCGAACCGGGCACTGCTGTTCTCCAACCAGGAGTACACGAACGACGCCATCATGTACCCCGACGACATGGATGGGGACGACCAACGAGCGATCAGCCGCGAAGCACACGGACTGACCGTGGCCGAACTCACCCGCAAGGACGAGAAGTCGACGTGGACGGTCGACGTCAATGGCAAGAAGAACCGCCGGTTCCTCATCGACACCGAATACGAGTTCACCGGTCCCGCCGCCGGAACCGATCTGCTGCGGACGAAGGACTACCCGAACGGCGACAAGGTCCAGGGCACCGTCGGCAACTGCTCTGGTGGGCTCACCCCGTGGGGCACCGTGGTCTCCGGTGAGGAGAACTTCAACTCGTACTTCAGAACACCGGGCACCTCGGCGGAGGACAAACGCTACGGCCTGAGCAGCGACGAATCGGCGAATGGCTGGGAAGCCGATCTCGACCGATTCGACACGAACAACGCCGGCTACGCCAACGAAGCGAACCGGTTCGGCTGGATCGTCGAGGTCGACCCGTGGGACCCGACCTCCACTCCGCACAAACACACGAACATGGGCCGGTTCAAACATGAAGGCGCGAACATCACGATCTCCGACTCGGGGCACGCCGTGGCCTATATGGGAGACGACGAGAAGTTCGACTACCTGTACAAGTTCGTGTCGAAGGGCACCTATGTCGAAGGCGACCGCGAACACAACAAGACCCTGCTGACCGCAGGCGACCTCTACGTCGCGAAGTTCACCGGCAACTCGCCGAAGTCCGAGATCGACGGGAGCGGCGAAGTGCCCGCCGACGGCGAATTCGATGGCAGCGGACAGTGGCTGCCGTTGCTCAAGGACGGCCAGTCCCAGGTCTCGGGATTCTCCGTCGAAGAGGTCCTCGTCCATACACGCCTCGCCGCCGATAAGGTCGGTCCGACGAAGATGGACCGGTGCGAAGACGTCGAACCAAACCCGGTCAACGGTCGCATCTACGTCGCCTGCACGAACAACTCCGATCGCGGCACCGACGGAAAGGCGGCCGCCGACGAAGCGAACCCGCGGACCGAGAACCGCGACGGTCACATCGTCGAAATCACGGAACGCTCAGGCGACCATACGGGCACCCAGTTCGACTGGACGCTGCTCATCGTCTGCGGTGACCCGAAACAGGGAGACGCCACCTACTTCTCCGGATTCCCCGAAGATCAGGTCTCACCGATCTCATGTCCGGACAACGTCGCCTTCGACACGGCCGGGAACCTGTGGATCTCCACCGACGGCGCTCCCGACGGCATCGGGTACTGCGATGGTCTGTTCAAGGTCACGATCGACGGCAGCCAGCGCGGACGGGTCGAACAGTTCCTCTCCGTTCCACGCGAGGCAGAGGTCTGCGGGCCGCTCGTGCACGACGATTACGATTCGGCGTTCGTCGCCGTCCAACACCCGGGCGAAGACGGGTCCTGGTCAGACCAGCATTCGCGCTTCCCCGACTATGTGGATGAGACCGATGTCGAAAAGGGGGTGGCTGCGCTGCCGCGACCGACCGTTGTCCAGGTGATCAAGGGAGACGGCGGCTCGGCGCCGGACCCGACGGATCCGCCGAAGGACCAGGACGCCGAGGCCGATGGTTCAGATGCCGGTGGTGCCGATGCCGGTGAGAACGGCAGCGCCGACGGCACCGGATCGGATGAGAACGCCGATGCGAAAGGTGACACGACCGGAAGCGGCGCTGACAGCTCGGGGTCGACGGCTGGATCCCAGGACGGAGCGAAGGACGCCGCAGCCGCGGGAGCGGCCTCGAGCGGAGGCAGTGACGCAGGCTCCTCCGCCGGCAGCGCAGGCTCCGGATCGAGCAGCTCAGGCGGCGGTTCGGGATCCGGCGGCGAGCTGCCGTGGACCGGTTCGGACAGCACGCTGCCTCTGCTCGGCGGGGGTGCCGGGCTGCTCGCCGTCGGCGGAGCCATGGCCACGGCCGCTCATATGCGTCGGAAGAATGCATCACCCGCGGACGGCACCGGGGAGTCGGTCGAGGAGACCCACGCCGAGTGACCCCAGTTCGGCCGCCACTTGGCTGAAAGATGCAGAAGGGCAGCGCGGGAGAAACCGCTGACGTCGAGTTCAGGACGGCCTGTGATGGAATCCAGTACCGGATTCAGCACAGACCGTCCTGAACTCCGTCGCATCACCGGTCTTCGGCCATAGTCGGCCGGCGCCGCGGCGTGGGGCCGGCGTCGCGGCCGGCACCGACGCCTCGAGGTCGGCCATCTCAGATGGTGACGGACCCGTTCTTCGTCTCGAAGCTCACCGACATAATGCCCGGCGTCCCGTGGGGTGCGGACCAGTCGATGTGGATCTCCGGGATCGGCTTCGCGTCCTGAGTACCCAGCCAATCACGCAGTCGATCACGGTCGCCCGCGATCTGCAGCGTGTCGATGGCGACAGCGGGATTCGTCTTATAGGTCGACGGATGCTGTGAGGAATCGGCAGACCACTTGATGAAGAACGGCAGCTGGGGGTCGGCGATGAGCCCCTTGATGCCGATCTGCAGCCACTTGAGTTCCAAACCGGACTCCGGTGTGCGGTTGCCGTCGACGGCTTTGCGCTCGAGGCGGGTTTCGACCGCGGCGAGATCTTCGACCGAGACGCACCAGCCCATCCAGCCGCCGCCGAGCTCGGAGCGAGCTCGCACTGCCTGACCGAAAGGGGTTGAGAGAGCGGCCGGGTGCTCCAAGGCTTCTACGACTTCGAGATAGTGGCCGTTCGCGAGGGGGAAGATGAGATTTCTGGTGCCGAATCGAGGATGCACACCGCCGTCGTAGGGAACCACACCGAGCTTCTCCGAGATCCGCTCGGCCGTCGCACGGTAGCCATCAGGTTCACTGGCGTATGACACATGATCGAGTTTCATGACTCGACGATGGCATAACCTGGCTCACACTGCCCCTTAGGGTGACCTAAGAAATCGTGAGCATCGTCACTCGTCGGTGCCGGTCAGCAGGTCACCCGCCCACATGACACGACCGCCCGGATGACATCATCCGGGCGGTCAGGTGCGTTTGAGGGGGGAGCGGCTCAGTGGCCCTCCGCCTTGAAGCGCTCGATGGAGGCGTTGACCTCGGCCTCGGCGGCTTCCCGGCCGGCCCAGCTCGAACCCTTGACGTACTTTCCGGGCTCGAGGTCCTTGTAGCGGTTGAAGAAGTGCTCGATCGAGTCGAGCATGAACTTGTCCACATCCGAGATGTCCGTGTAGGACTCCCAGCGGGGGTCACCGGCGGGCACGGCGAGGACCTTGTCGTCGCCTCCGGCCTCGTCCTCCATCTGGAACATGCCGATGGGGCGGACGTCGATGAGCACACCGGGGAACAGCGGTTCGGGCAGCAGCACGAGAACGTCGAGGGGGTCACCGTCGTTGCCGAGCGTGTCCTCGATGAAGCCGTAATCGGCGGGGTACTGCATCGAGGTGTAGAGATAGCGGTCGAGCTTGACACGACCGGTCTCATGGTCGACTTCGTACTTGATGCGGGATCCGCGCGGGATCTCGATTGTGGCCAACAGTTCCATAGTGCTCCTTCACGTTAGGGGTGCATCACTAGAATAGATGGTACAAGTCCCCGTCACCGTCCACCGACGGCGGCCTTCTCGGCCGTCGAGGAATGAGAAGCGCGTTTGAACGACATCCCCGATGAGCCGAAGACTGCGGACTCGACGGACTCCGATTCCCCGCGCTCCGATGCCGTGAAGCGTCGACGCCGCAGGGGAAGAGGCGGGGCGATCACTGCCGGGGTCCTCGTCCTGGCACTCGGTGCCTACGCGGCCGTCGACGCCTTCGACCTCGTCCCCGGGCTGCCCGGCGTGCTGACCACGGAGCCGCCGATCTCCGTCCAAGCTGTGCCGAATCCCCAAGCGCAGGCAAAGGAAGTGCCCGCCCCCGCCTCGGCGGTGGCAGACTCCGCCTCCGTGCCGACGAAGGTTGAGAAGAAGATCGCGCCCATCCTCAAGGATTCGAAGGTCAAGGGCTTCGGCCTCGAAGTCCGGGACGGACTCTCCGACGAGGTCCTCTATGCGAAGAACGAAACGAAACCGCGCACTCCCGCCTCGGTGACGAAGGTGCTCACCGCGGCAGCGGCGCTGAAATCCATCGGCGGTCAGGCGCGGTTGGCGACGACGGCGGACTTCGACGCCGATGCCAACACCCTGACCCTGACCGGAGGAGGGGACGTGCTCCTGGGAGCCGGGGACTCCGATCCCGGTTCGGTCAACGGGCACGGTGGGCTGCGGACCTTGGCCGAGGACACTGCGCAGGCCCTCAAAGACGACGACATCACCGAGGTGGCGCTCGCGCTGGACACGAGTAGGTACACCGGTGAGGACTTCGACTCCGGATGGGACCGCGCTGACATCGCCAAGGGTGTGATCACCCCGATCCAACCGCTCATGGTCGACACCGCCTACATCGGACCGAAGGACCGGGAATGGCGAGCCCGCAGCGAGCACCCGGCCGCCGACGCGCTGAAGGTCTTCGCGAAGGAACTGAAGAAAGCCGGGATCACCACGACCGCAGCAGACGACGACGCAGAAGCGAAGAGCAGCGCCGACAGTGATGCTGGTTCGCAGGAGTCCGAGGACGGTGCTGGCGCGAACGGGAAGGAGCTCGCACGGGTCGAGTCGGCGACGATCTCCGAGATCGTCGAATACGCGCTCGTCCACAGTGACAACGTGGTCGCCGAGGTGCTCGGCAACGAGGTTGCCATCGCCCAGGGCGAGGACGGCAGTCTCGAGGCCGGACCGCAGGCCGTGCTCAAAACCCTCGGCGATTCGGTCGACCTCGGCCGCACCCGCCTCGTGGACACTTCGGGCCTGTCCTATGACAACCGGATCGCCCCGCACGACCTCACGACGATCCTCCAAGCCTCCGTCGTCGCCGATGACTCCCTGGCCGGCCTCATCAGCTACTTTCCGGTCGGCGGTCTCACCGGCACCCTGCACGACCGGTTTGTGGACGAGAAGAACGCCTCCGGCAGTGTGCATGCGAAGACCGGGACACTGTCGACCGTGACCTCCCTGGCCGGTGGGGTCCTCGATGCCGAAGGCCGCTACCTCGTGTTCTCCATCCAAATCGACGACGTGGACAAGGACAAGATCTTGGAAGCCAGAAAGACCGTGGACGACATCGTCACCGCACTCGCGAATTGCGGCTGCCGATGATCGTCGATGAGAAGTTCGCCGCCCGCACCGCACGTGAGCTCGTCTCCGCGGCGAAGGTCCCCGATGCCCGCGTCCTCGACGAGCTCGTGGCCGGGATGAAGGACAATGCGCTGACCGCGCAGGACCTCGTGCTCGATTCGTTCCTGCTCGAACCCGCCCACGCCGATGACGTGCGGGCGCGCCTGGCGGCCGGGTCCGTGCTCGTGCTCGACCAGGTCGGCTGGGTCAAGGCCAATGCGCAATCCCTCAACGGGATGGTCGACGAGGCGGCCCTGCCCGCCCCCGTGACACCGGCCACCGCGAAGGGGGCCGCGGTCGAGGTCGCCGGTGTCCTGTCTCTGCTCTCGACGCGCGTGCTCGGCCAGTTCGACCCTTTCGCCGTCGAAGCCGGACGGCTGATGTTCGTCGCTCCGGCGGTGCTCATCGCCGAGGAGGCGATGGGCGTGGACGAGCGCGACTTCCGGATGTGGGTGGCGCTGCACGAAGCGACCCACCAGGTGCAGTTCGCCACCGCGCCCTGGCTGCGCGACCACATGCGCTCCCTGCTCTCCGGGGCGGTGTCGACCAGGGTGAAGATGCCCGGAGTCGGTGGAATCGTCGAGCTCTTCGCCACGCTCGGGCGGATCGTCAAGGGCGAAGCCAGCCTCGTCGATCTCATCCGCGATGAAGAGATGCGCGCGGCACTCGATGAGGCGACGGCGATCCTGTCCCTGCTCGAAGGCCATGCCGATGTCGTCATGGACGAGGTCGGTGCCGGGGTGATCCCGAGCGTGCGGAAGCTGCGCCGGAAGTTCGAAGCCCGCCGGGACGCCGGGCAGGGCGGACTGCTCACGAACCTGCTGGGGATGGATCTCAAACTCGCCCAGTACCGCGACGGGGCGAAGTTCGTCCGAGCCGTCCGCAGCGAGGTCGGACAGAAGGGATTCTCCCGCATCTTCGCAGCACCCGAGAATCTGCCGCGCACCGCTGAGATCCACGAACCGCAGCTCTGGCTCGAGAGGATCCATGGCTGAGCACTCTGAGCGCTCCTCGCCGAGGCGGCCCACCCTCGACCCGGCCAGCGGCGCCGTCCGCAACGCGGTGCGATCCGCTCTCGCAGCGGCCTCCGAATCGCGGAGGCCGCCGTCGGTTGGGAGCGCAACTGAGCCCCGGGCGCCCGGGATCATCGTCGCTGTCTCCGGGGGCGCAGACTCGATGGCGCTGCTGCATGCCTGTGCCTTCCTCCACCGGCGAGGCGAAGTGCGTGCCCGCGTCCTCACCGTCGACCACGGACTCCAGAGCGGTTCAGCCGAAGTGGCCCGTCACGTCGTCGACACCGCCGAATCCTGGGGCGTTCCCGCCGACCTGGTCCGTGTCGAGATCACCGCGGGGGAGGAGGGACTCGAAGCCGCGGCACGAACTGCCCGCTACGCCGCGCTCGAGACCGCACGGACAGCGGCAGGTGCCGACTGGATTCTCACCGCCCACACCCGCAGCGACCAGGCCGAGACCGTCCTCCTCGGACTCATGCGCGGTTCGGGCACCCGGTCGCTGGCGGGGATGAGCCCGCAGACGGGTCGGCTGCTGCGTCCCCTGCTCGGCCTCGACCGGGAGCAGACGGAAGCCTCCTGCCGGGCGCAGGACATCGAGGTCTGGAACGACCCGATGAACGTCGACACCGCGTTCACCCGGGTGCGGGCGCGACAGCTGCTCGCCGGCCTCGAAACCGAGCTCGGCCAACCCATCACGGCGAACCTCGCCCGCACCGCCGACCTGTGCCGTGCAGACGCCGACTGCCTCGACGCCCAGGCCGAGGAAATCAGCGCCGAGATCGGCGTCGATGCGCAGCTGCCGCTGGCCGACCTCACCGAGTGTGCGGATGCGATCCTGCACCGGGTGCTGCGGAACTGGCTGCTTCGCTGCGGAGTTCCTGCCCAGAACCTCGGCGCCGTGCGGGTGGCAGAGCTCGGCGCGCTCGTCCGCGGCAGCGGCCGCGGTCGACTCTCCCTGCCGGGAGACAACGAGGTCCTCGTCGAGCCGGGCAGAGCGGTGTTCCAGGCTGCCGCGAAGGCACGGTGAGACGGTCTGCGCCGTAATGGGCACGAGAGCTACGATGTCCCAGGTCAGCACCCTTCCCGACAGAAAGGTTCCTTGTGTTCCGAGTGTTTCGACGGCGAAGCTCCCTGCTCTGCGCTGGATCAGCGCTGGCTCTGGCTCTGGGGAATTCGCTTGGTTCCGTACCCGCAGCGGCTGCGGAGGCGCAGCCACCGCAGAAGCCCACCGACGAGATCACAGTGCTGCAGCTGAATATCTGGCATCAGGGGACTCAGATCTCCGATGGGATCGCGACCATCGCCGACATCGTCGAAGAGACCGAAGCGGACATCGTCATGCTCTCCGAGGCCGGCCCCGCAGCTGACTCGATCAGGCGTGAACTGAACAGGCGCGGCCACGACACCTCCAGCAGATCCTCCACGGACGCAGGAATCATCTCCCGGTTCCCCATCACCGAGTCGTCGGTGGCTGAGGGTTTCGCCCGAGCCGTCCTCGACGTCGGCGATCAGGAGCTCGCGGTGTATTCCGGTCACCTCGAGTACCGGTACTACGCGAAATACCTGCCTCGCGGATACGGGGGAGGGACTCCGCCCCCGCTGCCGACGAGCGAATACGGCTGGGACGAGATTCCAACCGGACCCATCACCGATCTCGACCTGATCACGAAGATCAACCGCGAATCGGGCCGCAGCGAAGCCGTGGCCCGAACGGTCGCAGCCGCCGAGGATGACCGCAGCCAGGACCGCTCAGTGCTCATCGGAGGTGACTTCAACGAACCCTCGCATCTCGATTGGACCGAACGGGCCAAGGACGAGCACGACCACAACGGCGTCGTCATGCCGTGGGATTCGACGCTGGAGCTGGAGAAGGGCGGATACGTCGACGCCTATCGAGACGTCCATCCCGATGAGATCACCCATCCCGGAGTGACCTGGCCTGCCGGCAACACCGACTTCCCCACATCCGAGCTGAGCTGGACTCCGAAAGCGGACGAACGCGATCGCATCGACTTCGTCTTCCATTCCGGCGATGACGACCTTCAGGCCACCTCTGCTCAACTCGTGGGACCGCGCACCTCGGTCGTGCGCGATGAGTTCGTCGAGGAGGAGTCGCAGGACGAATTCTTCACGCCCGAGGCCGACTGGCCCACCGACCACAAGGGCAACCTCATCACGTACAGCCTTGGGGGCGAAGACGAAGAGCCGACGCCCGGCGATGACGGGGACTCGACGGCAGAGGGTGCCGACGCCGACACCGGTTCGGACGGCGGCTCCGACCGCGGTGACGAGGTCGACGCCGATGCTGCCGCAGAAGCGGACTCCGCCTCGGCCTCGGATGCGAACAGCTCGAGCAGCACCGGTGGTGGCTCTGAGGCGTCCGACGCGGGGGCGTCATCGGAGGCTTCGGCGAAGGCCGTCGACACCGCGAGCTCTGCCGACAACTCGTCCGATGACACCTCGTCCGGCGGCACCGCGGGCTCGGATGATTCGGAGGCTTCTCGCCCGGTGGGAGACCTTCCGCGGACCGGAGGCGGCATTGTCGGTCTCGGAGTCGGTGCGGTGCTCATCGGTCTGGGCGCCGTCGCAGTCGCGATCGCCAGGCGTCCCGGCAGGATCTGATCCTCTCACCGCCCTTCGCCCGCGCGGCAGGTCGTGTTGCCGACCCGCCGCGCGGGCGAGTGGCCCTGGTCTGAAAGGATGAGCCCATGACGTCTTCGACCGAGCTCGGGTTCCGCCGCTCGCGGGGCCTGGACATCCTGGCCCTGGCCTGCCTCGTCCTCATCGCCGCCTCTCTCAGACCCGCGGCTTCGTCACTCGGCCCGGTGCTCTCCGAGGTCAAAGACGGCTTCTCACTCGCCGAATGGCAGACCGGCCTGCTCACCGCACTGCCGGGACTCGTGTTCGCGATCTGCGGCATCATCGCCGTGCCCCTGCTCAAACGCCTCGGCCTGTTCTCGGCTCTGGCCATGAGCGCGGCATTCATCGTCGTCGGCATCGGCCTGCGCGCCCTCGTCACCGAATGGGTGGCCTTCGCTCTGCTCACCGTCCTCGCTCTGGCCGGTATGTCGATCGGCAACGTCATCCTGCCCGTCTACGTCAAGTCCCGCTTCCCACACCGACCCACCCTCGGCTCCACGACATTCACCGTCTCCCTCGGCCTCGGTTCGATGCTGCCGTCGCTGTTCACCGCGCCCTTGGCCGAGAGTTTCGGCGGGTGGCGTGTCGGCCTCGGGTTCTGGCTCGTGCTGCCGCTGTCGGCCCTCATCACCTGGACGGTGCTGCGAACACTGAAGTCCGTGCCCATCCTCTCCGGCCAGGTCGCAGACCCCGGTGACGAACGGGAGGGACGGCCGCCTCGGCGATCGGTGCTCTCCTCACCGAAAGCTCGGTACATGGCGATGTTCTTCGGACTCCAATCGGCCAACGCCTACGTCCAATTCGGGTGGGTGCCGCAGATCTACCGCGACGCCGGGCTCGACCCCTTCCTCGCCGGAATCATGCTCACCATCGTGACCTTCGGCGGTCTGCCCGGAGGGTTCCTCGCCCCGCAGATCATCGTTCGGAACATCGCCCCACGCGCCTTCCTCGTCTCATTCGGTGTCAGCGCCGTCATCGGATACATGGGCCTGCTGCTCATTCCGGCCACCACACCATGGGTCTGGGCGGTCCTGCTCGGCTACGGCGGCTTCGCGTTCCCCGCCGCCCTGGCCCTCATCACCTCCCGCACCCGAGACGTGTCCGTCACCGCTTCGACCTCGGCATTCGTGCAGTCCTCGGGCTATGTGCTCGCGGCCATCGGCCCCCTGGCCGTCGGCGGGCTGCTCGGCTGGAGCGGGGGCTGGCAGGTGCCGCTGTGGTTCATGGTCATCATCTCCGCGCTCATGGCGATCACCGGCTGGCTCTCGGCCGGTCCCGGCAACGTCGACGAAGAGTTGGCTCCGGACACCCGGCACAGTGGCACCGGTGAGGCCAAGTGACCCATAATGGAATCTCCAGGACCCCATCTGAGGAGAATCGACACTCGTGGACATCAACGATCTCGGCAATGACATCGAAAAGGTACTCGTCTCGGAAGAGCAGATAGCCGCACGACTCGTTGAACTGGCAGCCGCCATCGATGAAGACTACAAAGACAAAGACATCCTCCTCGTCGGCGTCCTCAAGGGTGCTGTCATGGTCATGGCCGACCTCGCCCGCGCCCTGCACTCACCGGTGACGATGGACTGGATGGCCGTGTCCTCCTACGGATCGGGCACCAAGTCCTCCGGCGTCGTGCGCATCCTCAAGGACCTCGACACCGACCTCACCGACCGTCACGTCCTCATCGTCGAAGACATCATCGACTCCGGACTGACCCTGTCCTGGCTGGTCCAGAACCTGCGCACCCGCGGAGCCTCCACCGTCGAGATCTGCACAATGCTGCGCAAGCCCGAAGCTCTCAAGGTCGACATCGACGTGAAGTACGTCGGTTTCGACGTGCCCAACGAATTCGTCATCGGCTACGGACTCGACTATGCGGAGAAGTACCGCAATGTGCCCTTCGTCGCGACCCTGGCTCAGCACGTCTACAGCTGAGGCGGAACACCGCTGCAGCTGAGGTGGAATGCTGCCGCGAATTTACGCTTGCGGCGAACCTCACCTCGGCCCGGTGCCTGTGACGGAATAGATCAGCGGCGCATTCGGGCTGTACCGGTGTGAAGTACTAGGCTGTGGGGGATGTTCCCAGGCAGCCTCGGTAGCCTGAAACGGTTGCCCATATCTTTTTCCTGAGAGGACTTATGGCCGAGTCGAACAAACGTCGCCCCCTGTTCACCAAGGCGACGAAGGGCCCGTTGGTCTGGATCGTCATGGCGCTGCTCGTGGTGTCGATCGGTGCACTGCTGTTCAGTCAGAGCGGCTTCAGCCAGATCGACACCGAACAGGGTCTGCAGCTGCTGGATGACGACAAGGTCGAACAGGCCAAGATCGTCGACAAGGACCAGCGCGTCGACCTCACTCTCAAGGACGATTTCAAGGTCGACGGCAAGGACTTCGGCAAGAAGGTCCAGTTCTTCTACGTCGACCAGCGCGGGGAGCAGGTCGTCAAGGCCGTCGACTCCGCCCAACCCGATAAGGGATTCACCGACGAGGTGCCCAAGCAGTCCTGGCTGATGTCGCTGCTGGGCACGCTCATTCCGTTCGTCATCATCTTCGTCGTCTTCTGGTTCCTCATCTCCCAGATGTCGGGCGGGAAGATGATGAACTTCGGCAAATCGAAGGCGAAGCTCGTCAACAAGGAGAACCCGGACGTCACCTTCGGGGACGTCGCGGGAGTCGACGAGGCTCTCGAGGAACTCGAAGAGATCAAGGAATTCCTCGCCGAGCCCGAGAAGTTCAAGGCTGTGGGGGCGAAGATCCCCAAGGGCGTGCTCCTCTACGGCCAGCCCGGCACCGGCAAGACCCTGCTGGCCAAGGCCGTCGCGGGCGAGGCCGGAGTGCCCTTCTACTCGATCTCCGGCTCCGACTTCGTCGAAATGTACGTCGGCGTCGGCGCCTCCCGTGTCCGCGACCTGTTCGATCAGGCGAAGAACAACGCCCCGTGCATCATCTTCATCGACGAGATCGACGCCGTCGGTCGTCAGCGCGGCGCCGGCATGGGCGGCGGCCATGACGAGCGCGAGCAGACACTCAACCAGCTGCTCGTCGAGATGGACGGCTTCGACGTCAAGACCAACGTCATCCTCATCGCCGCCACCAACCGTCCCGACGTCCTCGACCCGGCGCTGCTGCGCCCGGGCCGCTTCGATCGGCAGATCCCCGTCGAAGCCCCGGACATGAAGGGCCGTAAGCACATCCTCGAGGTCCACGCGGCGGACAAACCGCTGGCCGAAGAGGTCGACCTCGGGCAGGTCGCCAAGCGCACCCCCGGATTCTCCGGTGCGGACCTTGCCAACGTCCTCAATGAGGCGGCCCTGCTCACCGCCCGTGAGAATGCGAAGGTCATCGACAACCGAATCCTCGACGAAGCGATCGACCGAGTCATCGCCGGCCCGCAGAAGCGGACCCGCCTGATGAACGACAAGGAGCGCCTCGTCACCGCCTACCACGAGGGTGGGCACGCACTCGTGGCAGCGGCGATGAATCAGACCGACCCGGTCACGAAGGTCACGATCCTTCCGCGCGGACGGGCGCTGGGCTACACCATGGTGCTGCCGAGCGAAGACAAGTACTCGACAACCCGCAACGAACTGCTCGACCAGCTCGCCTACGCGATCGGCGGTCGGGTCGCCGAGGAGATCGTCTTCCACGATCCGACCACCGGGGCCAGCAACGACATCGAGAAGGCGACGAACATCGCCCGGAAGATGGTCACCCAGTACGGCATGTCCGAGAAGCTGGGCATGGTCAAGATCGGCGATGACCAGTCCGAGCCCTTCGCCGGACGCGGCTACGGCGGCGGCGACGAATACGGAGACTCGACCCTGTCCTCGATCGACCGTGAGGTCCGCGGGCTCATCGACTCCGCCCACGCCGATGCCTACTGGGCGCTGACGCACAACCGCGATGTCCTCGACAACCTCGCATACCAGCTGCTGGAACGGGAGACCCTCGACCAGGCGGCACTCGATGCGATCTTCGCCGACGTCGTCAAACGTCCCATCCGCGAGGTGTGGCTGGCCCACGACGAACGTCCGGTGTCCGCACGCGGTCCCATCGAACCGCCGGCACCGCAGAACGATCGAAACGCCGGAGAAGGACCCGGCGGAGCCGAGGTCGATACCACCGACATTCCTGGTGCCGGTCCCTCGGGAGCGAGCGGGCCACAGGTTCCGCACAACCCACCCGGACCGCAGAACCCGAACGGACCCACCGGCCCGACCGGGCCGACGGGCGGGCCGACCGGACCCACTGGACCGAACGACGGGCCCGGCAGCACCGGACCGACGACGAACGATACAGACGAGAACAGAGGAAGCAACGACTGATGGCCGATATCGAAGAGGTCTCCGCGGGCCTCGGCCGTGCCCCCGCCGGGCGTGAGAACAACGTCGATCAGGAGCGGATCTCCGCCGCGGTGCGCGAAATCCTCATCGCCGTGGGTGAAGACCCCGACCGGGAAGGTCTCGTCGAAACCCCGGCACGTGTGGCTCGAGCCTATGAAGAGATCTTCGCCGGCCTGCACCGCGACCCGTCCGAAGTCCTCGGCGTCACCTTCGACATCAGTCACGAAGAACTCGTCCTCGTCCGTGACATCGACCTGTACTCCACGTGCGAACACCACCTCGTGCCCTTCCACGGCGTCGCCCACATCGGCTATATTCCCAGCAGGAACGGCAAGGTCACCGGCCTGTCGAAGCTCGCCCGCCTCGTCGAGATCTATGCCCGTCGCCCGCAGGTGCAGGAACGGCTGACCGCGCAGATCGCCGACGCGCTCGTCGAACACCTCGACCCGCAGGGCGTCATCGTCGTCGTCGAAGCCGAACACCTGTGCATGACCATGCGCGGGGTGCGCAAGCCCGGTGCCTCGACGATCACCTCGGCCGTGCGCGGTCAGCTGCGCGACAGCGCCTCCCGAGCCGAAGCGATGAGCCTGATCCTCGGGCGCTGAGGGTCGGCAAAAGGGGCAGAGCAGCCATGCAGAAGACCACGAACAGCACCGCGACGGCCACGAAGATCATGGGCGTCCTCAACGTCACGCCCGACTCGTTCTCCGACGGCGGACGCTACTTCGACCATGATCGAGCCGTCGCCCACGGCCTCGAACTCATGGCCACCGGAGCCGACATCATCGACGTCGGCGGCGAATCGACCAGGCCCGGATCGGCCCGCGTCGACGAAGCCGAAGAGCTGCGCCGAGTCGTCCCCGTCGTCCGTGATCTCGCGGCCGCCGGCGCCGTGATCAGCGTCGACACCATGCGCGCCAGCGTCGCCCGAGACTCTCTGGCCGCGGGAGCCCACATCATCAACGACGTCTCCGCCGGACAGTCGGATCCGACCATGCTCAGCGTCGCCGCCGAGACCGGCGCCCCGATCGTGCTCATGCACTGGCGCGGCTACCTCGACCAGGCTTCCGCGACCTTCCACTACGAAGATGTCGTCGCCGAGGTCATCGGTGAGCTTCGGACCCGCATCGACGAAGCCATCGCCGTGGGAGTGAAGCCGGAGAACATCATCGTCGACCCGGGTCTGGGATTCTCGAAGAACGCCGAACAGAACTGGCAGCTGCTGGCCGCCCTGAATGAATTCGCAGCGCTCGACCACCGGCTCCTCGTCGCCGCCAGCCGGAAGCGCTTCATCGCCTCGCTCATCAGCCCCGACGATCCGAAACTCGCACAGCAGGCGGCGAAGGACCAGGCGACGGCGACGATCTCGGCGATCTCCGCGCAGGCGGGCGCCTGGGCCGTCCGCGTCCACGACCCGGCCACCTCGGCGATCGCCTGCAAGGTCATCGCGGCCGTTGCCGAAGCGGGGGAGGAGGGGGCATGACCGGGCCCGAGGCGGCACCCGACCGCATCGAACTGCGCGGCCTCACCGTGCGCGGCAACCACGGGGTCTTCGACTTCGAGAAGCGCGAGGGTCAGGACTTCGTCATCGACGTCACCCTGCACACCTCGGTCGCCGCGGCCGCCGCCACCGACGACCTCACCGAGACCATCCACTACGGAGAACTCGCCGAGGATGTCGCCGCCATCGTCGAGGACAACACCTTCGACCTCATCGAAACCCTCGCCGAACGCATCGCCGAGCACTGCCTGAGCCTGTGCGCACACGTCGAAGTCGTCGTCCACAAACCCTCGGCTCCGATCCAACGCACCTTCGACGATGTGCGCATCCGAGTCGAACGCTTCCGCACCCCGGCCGGAGACAGCACGGGCCGCGCCGAGGCGTACCTCAACCTCGGCGCGAACTTGGGCGATGCCCGCGAGACCCTGGTCCAAGCCGTCGAAGCCCTCGACCGGCACCCGGACATCACGGTGGAGGCCCGATCCTCGTTCTACCGCACCGCCCCGTGGGGAGGCGTCGAACAGAACGACTTCCTCAACCTCGGACTGATCGTCGCGACCACCCTGCCGGCACTCGAGCTGCTTTCCGTGGCCCAGGGCATCGAGGTCGCCTGTGGGCGGACCCGGGAGTTGCGGTGGGGACCGCGGACCCTCGACATCGACCTCATCCGCTACGGCAGCGACACCGCCGAACTCGTCACCGAGACGAATCGACTGACGCTTCCGCACCCGCGCGCTCACGAACGGGCATTCGTGTTGGCCCCGTGGGCCGAACTCGTCGGCGAGACGATGGTGCGCACCCCGGACGGTGCGCGCCCGATCGGCGAGATCCTCGCCGAACTCGATGACCAGGACATCGCCCGGATCACATCTGGATAACCGACGCTGATCTGAGAGACTGGGAACCATGCAGAGAACCTCCTCGTCCACCCTCGCCGTCTGGGCCGTGATCGGCACGGTTCTCGCGGTCGTGGTCGATGTTGTGCTCGAAAGCCAAGGGTTCTCCCTTCCGGGAGTGCCGTGGTTCGCGATCATCGGCATGCTCGTCCTCGCCGCCGTCCTCCTGCTGCTGGGGTGGCCGATCAAGAAATGGAACGACGGCGACCGGACCAAGGAGATCGACCCCCTCCAAGCCGCACGAGTCGCGGTCATGGCCAAGGCCAGCGCACTGACCGGAGCCGGACTGGCCGGGTGGTATCTGGGCAACGCCGGCTACTACTTCCTGTCCACACCGGGCATCCGCAACGATCTGGCAGCAGGTATGCTTGTCGCCGTCATCTCTGCCGCGGTCCTCATGATCGTGGGCATCATCGTCGAGGGATTCTGCGAAATCCCACCCCAAGACCCGCCGGGAGCTGAAACAGCATGAACCGCGACCACTTCTTCACCATCGGTGCCGATGTGCCGTTCAACAGGGTGAGTCCGAAATATGGGGTGAAGGAAGTCCTTGCGAGCATGATCTTCCTGGTGCCGATGTTCATCGCGGCGCTCGTGTGCGCGATCATCTTCACCGCCGATGTGCCGTGGCTGCACCTGATCTGGATCGCGATTCTCGCCTACGGGATCGCCTCGACGATCATCGTCCTGCGCCAGGCTCGTGCGATCGGCTATGCCGAACGTGAAGACGACCTGCTCATCCGCCGCGGCATCATGTTCCACAAGGCCACCGTCGTCCCCTACGGACGCCTGCAGTTCGTCGACGTCGACGCCGGCCCGATCGACCGTATCTTCGGCCTCGCGACGGTCAAACTCCACACCGCTTCGGCCGCTACCGACGCCACCATTCCCGGACTGCCCCGCGCCGAAGCCGATCGGCTGCGCGACAGCCTCGCCGGACTCGGCCAGGCCAATCTGGCGGGGCTGTGAACATGGCCGCAGACGAACCCGAGCAGAGCACCGAGGAAGCGGCCGCGTCGGCGCTGCCCGAGTCCGCCGAGGCCGGGCGCTCCGTGCACGCAGCGTCCCACGATGACGTCTCCGATGCGCTGGAAGGCGCAGCGGCTCCGGAGGTCTGGCATCGCGTCCACCCGCTGACGCCGATCATCGAAAGTCTTGCCGTCCTCGTCGGCATCTTCATCGCTGCCGCCTATGGGCTGCAGAATGTCTTCCAGAACGCCGTCGAAGATCTGGCCTCCGGCCGGTCGGTCGACCTCACGTTCGCCGAGTGGATCGGCGGTCACCCGCTGGCGATCCTCGGCATCGTCGGCGGCATCATCCTCATCCTCCTGCTCACCGCGATGTTCAGCTGGCTGGCCTGGCGGGTCATGGGCTACCGAGTCGACGCCGAAGCGATCTACTACCGCCGAGGCCTGCTGTCGAAGAAGCTGCGCAAGGCCCGACTCGACCGAGTGCAGTCGATCGACCTGCAGCAGAAGCTGCTGCCCCGCGTGCTCGGCATGGCCGAACTCGTCTTCGACGTCGCCGGTGGCAGTGACTCGAACATCTCACTGAAGTACCTGTCGAAGAAGCGCGCCGAAGAGCTGCGTGACGAACTGCTGGCCGCGGTCAGGGCGAAGAAGAGGACCGACACCGCCGGGACGGCCGGACCCGACCGCCCCTCAGCTGGGGGTCCCTCAGCTGCGGACCTCTCAGTCGCGGGGCCCTCGGGCAGCGGAGCGCACGCTGCGCAGGCCCTCCCCGAGGCCGAGAACGCCGCGGACATTGCCGAGCCGGCGAGCTCCGGTGTCGACCGCAGCGTGCCCGAACGCCGTGACGACAGCATCGGCGTGAGGCTGAGCAAACGACTCGGTGCGATGGCCGATGATGTCTCACACGAGGCCGAAGGCAGCCTCAACGAACTCCTTGCGCCGTACAACCTCTCGACCAGCGTCGGCAAGGAAGGTGAGATCATCCGTGTGCCCGTCCACCGGGTGGTCGTGGCCTCCCTGCTCAAGCCCGAGACCCTGATCTCTGCGGCCGTGGTCGTCATCGTCATCGTCATCGCCATCGTGCTCATGGCCATGGGCATCAAAGAGGCATTCATCCCGATGCTCGTCGGTGTCCTGCCGGGCATCTTCGCGGCCTTCTCCGTGTTCCGGAAGAACCTCGACAACGCGAACTTCGTCGTCCGCCTCGGCGAATCCGGTCTGGCCGTCAACCACGGACTCTTCTCCACCTCGCGCAAAGTCATCCCGCTCGACCGAATCCAAGCGGTGTGTCTGTATCAGCCTCTGCTGTGGCGATGGGCCGGATGGTGGCAAGCCGAATACAACATCGCCAGCGCCGGCGGAGACCACGATACGAACCTGCTGCTGCCCGTCGGCGACCTCGACCAGGCGCTGCTCATGGTCGGACTGGCACTGCCGGATCCGCAGCTGGACGAAGGCGTGGGTGCCGACACTCTGGTGCGTTCGGCGATGTATGACCGGAAATCCGCCGACCCGAACGCCGCCGCGGCGGAGGCGATGTTCCATCCGCAGCCGCGTTCCTCGCGGATCCTCGACCCCTTCGTGTGGAAGCGTCGCGCCTATGCCCTGACCGAATCGCTGCTTGTGCTCCGCCTCGGGGCATTCAACCGCCGCGTCGACTTCGTCCCCCATGTGCGGGTGCAGTCCCTGCGCTACCACCAGGGGCCACTGATGCGGGCGCTGGGACTGGGTTCGGTGGCCGTGCACTCGACCGCCGGTCCCGTCGACCCGCGAGTCACGCACCAGAGCGCCGAGGACGCCAAACGCTTCTTCACCGAACACGCCGAACGCACCCGACTGGCCCGGCAGCACTTCGATGCCGTGACCAAGGACGCGAAGACCGGACAGGCCGCTGTGCTCGAGCACAGCCCGAACCCCGCCGAGGAGGACGAACGATGAACCAGAGCGACGCCCCACGGCTGGGCATCGGCATCATCGGCTGCGGTCGAGTCGGAGCGAGCATCGGCGCCGCCTGGCGACAGGCCGGACACGCGATCGTCGGCGTCAGCGCCACCTCGCAGGCCAGCCGCGACAGAGCCGCTGACATGCTTCACGGAGTCCCCGTCCTCGACCCCGATGAGATCGCCGAACGCGCCGAACTCGTCCTCGTGGCTGTACCGGACGACGAGATCGCGCCACTGGTGACAGGGCTTGCGAACCTCGGACGCCTCCATCCCGGTCAGATCCTCGTGCACTGTTCGGGTCGATACGGCACAGAGGCCCTCGACGCCGGGACCCGCCTCGGGGCACTGCCCATCGCCCTGCACCCGTCGCTGACGTTCACGGGCACCGACGTCGACCTCACCCGCCTGCGGCAGGCGACGATCGCGGTCACCGCACCGGCACCGATCCGTCCGGTCGGCGAGGCGCTCGTCGTCGAACTCGGCGCCGAACCGATCGATATCGCCGAAGCCGACCGTCCCCTCTACCACGCCGCCATCACTCACGCCTCGAACCACTCGATCACGATCATCGCCGAAGCGATGGAGATGCTCACCGAGGCGGGGGTGAGCGATCCCGCCCATGTCCTCGGCGCCCTTGTCGACGCGAGTGTGGCCAACACCCTCCAGAACGGGCCGAAGGCCCTGACCGGACCGGTCAGTCGCGGCGATGTCGGAACCGTGGCCGCTCACCTGGCAGCGCTGAGCGAATTCAGTCTCAGCCGTTCCAACCCCGCCGCCCGCAACAGCTACATCGCGTTGGCCCGATCGACGACGTCGAAGGCGCTGGCGATGGGACGGATCACAGATGCGCAGGCACAGGAGATTCTGACGGTCCTCGAGTGATCGCCGAATTCCCCCGCGAGCCCGGTCCACGGTAGCCTTGAGGCATGGCGAACACCGACTCGAAGACACCTGAGAACGCAGACCTTTCACCCGAACATCTCGATCCGGAGCAGATCCGGTTCCGAAAGGAAAAGCGCCAGCGTCTCCTCGACGGCGGTACCGAAGCCTACCCCGTCTCGGTGCCTCGCACTCACAGTCTCGCCGACGTCCACGCCGCCCATGACGGGCTCGAAGCCGGTGAGGAGACCGAGGACATCGTCGGTGTCATCGGCCGTGTCGTCTTCGTCCGCACCACCGGCAAGCTCTGCTTCGTGACTCTGCAGGCCGGCGACGGAACCCGTCTGCAGGGGATGCTCTCCCTGCGCGAGGTCGGCCAGGACCGACTCGACGACTTCAAGTCCGATGTCGACCTCGGCGATTTCCTGTTCCTGCACGGCAAGGTCATCAAGTCCAAGCGCGGTGAGCTCTCCGTGCTCGCGGACTCCTGGCAGATGGCGTCGAAGGCCATCCGCCCTCTGCCGGGTCTGCACACCGAACTGGCCGAAGACACCCGCGTCCGTCAGCGCTACCTCGATCTCATCACCCGCGAACAGGCGCGGAAGACGATGCTCACCCGGGCGAAGGTGATGACCTCGCTGCGGCGGACCTTCGCCGAACAGGACTTCGTCGAGATCGAGACCCCGATGCTGCAGACCATGCACGGCGGTGCCTCGGCGCGTCCGTTCACGACGCACATGAACGCCTACGACATCGACATGTACCTGCGCATCGCGCCGGAGCTGTTCCTCAAGCGCGCCGTCGTCGGCGGAATCGAGAACGTCTTCGAGATCAACCGCAACTTCCGCAACGAAGGGGCGGACTCCACGCACTCGCCGGAATTCGCGATGCTCGAGTCCTATCAGTCCTTCGGTGACTACCACTCGATCGCGGATCTGACGAAGACTCTCATCCAGAACGCCGCGCAGGACGCGACCGGTTCGCTCGTGGTCACCCTCGAAGACGGCAGCGAATACGACTTCGGCGGCGATTGGGCCGTGGTGAGCATGTACGAATCCCTGTCCGCGGAATCCGGCGTCGAAGTCACCCCGGAGACCGGTCTCGATGTGCTGGACAAGATCGCCGCCGACAACGACGTGGACCTGTCCGGCGTCTTCCGCTCACACGGCAAATACGTCGAAGAGCTGTGGGAGCACTTCTACCAGGACCGGCTGTGGGCACCGACCTTCGTCACCGATTTCCCCGTCGACACCTCACCGCTGGTGCGTGAGCACCGGACGAAGAAGGGCGTCGTGGAGAAATGGGACCTCTACGTGCGCGGCTTCGAGCTGGCCACCGGCTACTCGGAGCTCGTCGACCCCATCATCCAGCGTGAGCGCTTCGAAGCGCAGGCAGCCGACGCCGCACGCGGCGACGACGAGGCCATGGGCCTCGACGAGGACTTCCTCATGGCCATGGAGCACGGAATGCCGCCGACCGGCGGAATGGGAATGGGACTGGACCGCCTGCTCATGGCATTGACCGGTTTGGGAATCCGCGAAACGATTCTGTTCCCATTCACCAAGCCTTTGGCGGCTTCACAGGAAGATACAGCTCAGGAGGGCTGATTACGATGCTCGATATCCTCAAAGCGCTTCTTCCATCGATCTGCGTGGCATTGCTGTTCTGGTATGTCTTCAAGAATATCGTGCGCGCAGATCGCAATGAACGCGAACAGGTCGATAAATACTATTCTGAAATTGACGTTAGCGAAGTCGACAATGCCCCGGAATCAGATGTTAAGATGACTGCGACAAATACTTCTGATTACGAAAAGAGTGAACATGGCAAGGGAAATGCGCCTCGTTCTCACGGATGATTTCGACGGATCCGAAGCGGCAGAGACCGTTCGCTTCAGCCTTGACCAGGCTACGTATGAACTCGAGCTCTCTACAGAGAATGCAGAAAAGCTCCGTGAGACGTTCGCCCCATTCATCGCGAAGGCACGTCGTGTAGCCAATACCGGCGGCCGCGGTCGCCGCGCCGGTTCGAGCGCCGGCCCCAAGCGAGACACCGCGAAGATCCGCGAATGGGCTCAGAACAACGGATACCAGCTCGGTGACCGTGGCCGGATCCCACTGGAGATCGTCGAAGCCTACGAAGCCGCCGAGAAGTAAGAGGCCATTCGAAAGCTGAAATCAGCCAAACAGACCTGAGGGGTCAGCGAATTCCATCGCTGGCCCCTCAGGTGTTTTCATATTGGACCCGCAAGGGTTTCGCGAATGGAGCGGCAGCGACAATGCGATGAACCGCGAATGTCAGCAGTCACAGACAATTGCCAGGAAATCGCTGCGGCAAAGCGATCCACGCCAAACGAGACGCAAAGGGTTCGTCGAGGTCTGAAGTAAATCAAGGGACCCTGTGTCAGTGGGCAGCGGTGAGTCAGCTTTCGAGGATCTTCCGCTGCGGAACGGCTGAAAGCGGGCTCGACGGAAGAAGCGAGTGCATTGCGGACGAAGGCGTTCGCGGCGCCTCTGCCGCCGAAGACCGGGGTCGCTGGAACAGCGGCGCAGATTTCGCCCTCAGCCAAACGCTTTCGGCTCATGGCGAAACGTGCAATAGAACCGCGCTCATGGTCGTTAGGCTCAGAAGAATAAGAAACCGAGGAGGATGAATATGTTCGAGCGGTTCACCGACCGAGCACGACGCGTTGTGGTGCTCGCACAGGAAGAAGCAAAACTTCTCAAACACAACTACATCGGCACCGAGCACATTCTGCTCGGCCTCATCCACGAGGGTGAAGGCCTGGCAGCGAAGGCTCTCGAGGGCATGGACATCTCCCTCGAGCAGGTGCGCGACCAGGTCCAGGAGATCATCGGACAGGGACAGCAGGCGCCGAGCGGACACATTCCCTTCACACCGCGTGCGAAGAAGGTTCTTGAGCTCAGCCTCCGCGAGGCTCTCCAGCTCGGCCACAGCTACATCGGCACCGAGCACATTCTGCTCGGCCTCATCCGTGAGGGCGAGGGCGTCGCCGCGCAGGTGCTCGTCAAACTCGGAGCCGATCTCGGTCGGGTCCGTCAGGAAGTCATCAAGCTGCTCTCGGGCTACCAGGGCAAGGAGCCCGTGTCCGCTGGCGGCCGCGAAGAGGGAACCCCCTCGGGATCGCTCGTGCTCGACCAGTTCGGCACGAACCTCACCGCTGCGGCTCGGGAGGCCAAGCTCGACCCGGTCATCGGCCGCCACGAGCAGATGCAGCGCGTGATGCAGATCCTCTCTCGCCGGACCAAGAACAACCCGGTCCTCATCGGCGAACCCGGCGTCGGCAAGACCGCCGTCGTCGAAGGACTCGCACAGGCCATCGTCAACGGCGATGTCCCCGAGATCCTCACCGACAAGCAGCTCTACACGCTGGACCTCGGCTCACTGGTCGCTGGTTCCCGTTACCGCGGTGACTTCGAAGAGCGTCTGAAAAAGGTGCTCAAGGAGATCCGGACTCGCGGCGACATCATCCTCTTCATCGACGAGATCCACACCCTCGTGGGTGCCGGTGCCGCCGAAGGCGCAATCGATGCCGCTTCGATCCTCAAGCCCATGCTGGCGCGCGGAGAGCTGCAGACCATCGGTGCGACCACTCTGGACGAGTACCGCAAGCACATCGAGAAGGATGCCGCGCTCGAACGTCGGTTCCAGCCGATCCAGGTTCCCGAACCCTCGCTGGCGCATTCGATCGAGATCCTCAAGGGACTGCGCGACAAGTACGAGGCACACCACAAGGTCACCGTCACGGATGGTGCCTTGGCCGCGGCCGTGAACATGTCCGATCGCTACGTCAACGACCGGTACCTGCCGGACAAGGCGATCGATCTCATCGACGAAGCCGGTGCGAAGCTGCGCATCTCGCGGCTGTCGGTTCCGCAGGAGGTCCGTGACCTGGAGGAGAAGATCCTCGAGGCCCGCCACCGCAAGGAAGCTGCGATCGACGCTCAGGACTTCGAACTGGCGGCCTCGGAGCGCGACTCCGAGATGAAGCTGGTCAAGGAGAAGGAAGAGCAGACCGAGGCGTGGCGCAAATCCGGTGCCGACACCTCGAAGGTCGTCGACGCCGATCTCATCGCCGAAGTCCTGGCCTCTGCCACGGGCATTCCGATCTTCAAGCTCACCGAGGAGGAGTCCTCGCGTCTGCTGCGGATGGAAGACGAGCTGCACAAGCGCGTCATCGGTCAGAACGATGCGGTCAAGTCGATCTCGCGAGCGATTCGCCGCACCCGTGCCGGTCTCAAGGATCCGAAGCGTCCGTCCGGTTCGTTCATCTTCGCCGGTCCCACCGGCGTCGGTAAGACGGAGCTGGCCAAGGCGCTGTCGGAGTTCCTCTTCGGCGACGAGGATTCGCTCATCAGCCTCGACATGTCGGAGTACTCGGAGAAGCACACCGTTTCGCGTCTGTTCGGTTCGCCTCCGGGATACGTCGGCTACGAAGAGGGCGGTCAGCTCACTGAGAAGGTCCGTCGGAAGCCGTTCTCCGTCGTCCTCTTCGACGAGGTGGAGAAGGCCCACTCGGACATCTTCAACTCGCTGCTGCAGATCCTCGAGGACGGTCGACTCACCGACTCGCAGGGTCGTGAGGTCGACTTCAAGAACACCATCATCATCATGACGACCAACCTCGGTACGCGTGATATCTCGAGCGGACTCCAGCTTGGATTCCAGGTCGAGGGTGACACGAAGACGAACTACGACCGGATGAAGCAGCGGGTCAACGAAGAGCTCAAGCAGCACTTCCGTCCCGAGTTCCTCAACCGTGTCGACGACACGATCGTGTTCCCGCAGCTGAGCAAGGAAGAGATCATCAAGATCGTCGACCTCTTCCTCGAGCGCCTCGATACCCGTCTTGCCGATCAGGGCATGAAGGTCGAGGTCACGGATGCGGCGAAGAACCTGCTCGCCGACCGCGGCTACGATCCGGTCCTGGGAGCCCGACCCCTGCGTCGGACCATCCAGCTCGAGATCGAGGACACTCTGTCGGAGAAGATCCTGTTCAAGGAGATCGGACGGGGCCAGACCATCAAGGTCGATGTCGAAGGGGAAGGAAAGGACGCCGAATTCACCTTCGACGGTGTCGAGACCGAGGGTGCCGTTGCGGGTGAGTCCGATGATTCTGACCCCGAGAACGAGCTTGCCGGCGCCGGATCATCCGGTTCCAACGGTTCGGGAGGATCCAACTCCTGACCGGCGACGGAGCCCCGCTCACCGAGGTGACTGACCATGGTCGCCGTCCTACGGTGAGTCCCGGGCCGAGAAGCTGAAGAGACACAGAGAAGTCCGAAGGGGCGGTTGCAGACCGCTTTCTTCGGACTTCTCTGTGTCTCCGGTGCCGTTCAGCCTCAGGTGAGTCTGTAGGCCGTGTATCTGACTCGAGAACTCTCTCGGATGTAGGACGCCACGAACACCGAATTCTCGAATTCCGAGTGCTGCGCCGACTCGATGGTCAGCGCCGCACGGAAATAGTAGTCGTCGGGGGCAATGTCCTCGCCGTCGAGAAGAGCAGCCAGAACGGCGGGCTCACCGCTGCGGACTCCGCGGGCATGGATGTCGAGCAGGTTCCCGTCATCGAGGCGTGCACTGTAGCGACCGTCGATCTCGATCGATCCGTCCGAGCGCACGACCTGCCAGTCGGCACCGCCGGGAATGATCTCACCCGCGACCGCTCCGCTGATGCTTCCTCCGATCACTGGGATGACCCGGCGATGCCCCGAGCGGGTCATCCCGTGGTCTTCGAGGGGGCCGAGCTCTGCGACCACGTCGAAGGACCTCTCCAATGTGGGAACTGGGGGTCGGAGAATCATCCGATCCGCTCTTCCTGTGGCGCGGCGGTCTTGAGCACCTCACTGAGGAAGGCGGCCCCGCGCCTGATCTGCGGCATCGGATCCGCCCCGAGGAAGACATGATCCGCTCCGGCAACCGTCACGAGTTCGACCGGCGCACCGACGGCCCGCAGCGCATCACGAAGCTGTTCGCTCTGTGAAAAGGGGACCAGTGCGTCAGAGTCCCCGTGGACGAGGAGGCAGGGCGGAGCGTCCGCACGCACATGGTGAACGGGTGAGACGAGGCGTCGAGCCTCTTGGCGGGGGAAGGGGCTGCCCGCGAGGAGGACATCAATCGGCTCGGCCGCCTCGGCATCACCCTTCTCCCGCAGATCGTCGGCCCATTCAGGCGGCATGGACTCGAGGAACGAGGGAAGAGTGTCCACATCGGCGACCCCATAGAACACGACCGCGGCGTCGACCGCAGAACTGTGGTCAGTGATGCCCTCACTGCCTTCGAGTTCAGGAGCGTTGGCGAGCGCGAGAAGTGCGGCGAGATGACCGCCCGCGGATTCTCCCCACACGCCGAAGGAATTCGCATCGATGCCCAATTCCTCGGCGTAGGCCCGCAGATAGCGCACCGCAGACTTGGCATCGTGGAGCTGCGCGGGGAACGGAGTCTCCCGAGAGTGGCGGTAGTCGATGGTCGCGACGGCGATCCCCGAATCGATGAGGGATTGGAACAGGCTTCCCGCCGGCCAGTACTCCGGGGGAGTGAGACGAGTGCCCAGCAGCCAGGCTCCGCCGTGGATCCAGATGACGCAGGGCACCGGACCGCTGCGCTCGGTCGGTACGAACAGGTCCAGCTGCAGCGGTCGATATCCGTCGGGCATGGAATAGGTGAGTCCCGGCCAGGCGGTCGCTCCGCTCGGATGCTGCGCCTCCGCGGTGCCCGGTGCCAGATAGGTCGGGGGCTGGAACACCTCCGGGTCGAACCCGTGGATGTCGGGCTCGTCGGCGGGGTGTGCTGAAGTCTGTGACAAAGTGTCCTCCTGGTGTGTCTGAGTTCGTGCCTGTTCGACGATACGCGCGTACACCTCAGCGCTCGGTCGGGGGATTCGTTCGAACGTCTCCCGGTCGACGGCGTGAAGGCCGAGGTGCCGCGAATAGCCGAAGATCCATTCGAAGTTGTCCATCAGCGTCCAGTGGCAGTATCCGATGAGCGGAACTCCGGATTCGGCGGCGGCCGAGAGTCCCGCGATCGACCGGGTGAGGAAGTCACTGCGAAGCTCATCATCGTCGGTGCTGATTCCGTGTTCGGTGACCAATACGGGAACCCCGCTGGCCTCATGGGCGTAGACGACCGCTCCGGCCAGAGAATCCGGTTCCACCGCGCTGCCCATCTCATTGACTCTGCCTTCCGAAACAGGCGGTTGGAGTCCTTCGGGGCCATAGGTCAGCCGCTCATAGTTCTGGACTCCGATGAAGTCATCGTCGGCCGCCAGTCGCAGCCAATAGTCATAGACCTCGGTGCGTTTGCGGTCGCGGATCTCTTCTCCTCCGGCCAGGGCGACGTCATCGACCACGGCGATCGACAGTCCGACAGGAAGCCCGGGTCGTGCTGCCGCGATGATCTCCTTGGCCACGAGATGCGCCTCGGTCATGCCCTGACGCATCCGAGAGAAGTCTTCGGGGAGCATGACGTTTCCTGTCCGGTAGCGTTCGACCCCGGCCGCTCGGGCGGCTGCTTCGAGCGTGGCTCTTTCGAGTTCGGCGACAACAGGCGGCAGGCTGCTCCAGGTGAGCATCTCGGGCAGATTGGGTTCGTTGAAGGTCACGACCGCCCTCACCCGGTTACCGAGCCGGTCGATGACCGCACGGACGAATCGCGAGAAGAGGGCCGGTGCCTCCGGATCGAGCCACGCCCCGCGCATTGCGAACCAATGCGGGGTGGTGAAGTGGCTGAGAGTGATCAGCGGTGAGAGCCCCCGCGCGAGGCATCCGCTGACGATCGCATCGTAGTGGTCAAGCGCCTCCTCGTCGATCTCGCCCGGGCTCGGTTCGATCCGCGCCCATTCGACGGAGAACCGGAAGGCGTTGAGCCCGAGCCCCTGTGCGAGGTCGAGGTCTGACTCCCACCTGTTCCATGAGTCGCATGCGGGGCCGGAACGCTCCTGGAACACAGTGGGGGTGACCTGCTCGAGGAACGAGGTGTCACTCGTCTCGTCGTGACCTTCGGTCTGGTGGCCGGCGGTGGAGACTCCCCAGAGGAAGTCGAGGGGAAAGGGACTGTTCATGGGCGGATCCTTCTGTGAGGTGGTGTCATCTGTCGGCGGAGGGCGAACGGCAACCGGAGACGAGCATCCTGGAAGTCGTGCATCGGCCTATCGCACCTGTTTGATGGGAATAATGAACGCGGCTCCGAGCAGACCGGCGATGGCTCCGGTGAGGAAGAGGGCCGAGAAGTTCTGCTCTCCGTCGGCCGCGCCGATGGCCAACAGCAGCGGTGCGATGGCCGGGACGACTGAGGAGGCAAGGGTGCTGGCCAGCCCCATGATGCCCATATCCTTGGCGATGTTCGACTTGTCGGGCAGAATCTCGCTGATGAGGGCGAGATCGACGGCGAAGTAGACGCCCTGCCCGAGGCCGACGACGGCCATGGCGACGAGAAACATCGAATAGTCGGTCGCAATGGTGACGATCGTGAGACCGACGGCGAAGATCAGTGCCGCAGCGATCACGAAGGGTTTGCGTCGTCCGACCCGGTCAGAGATCTTGCCGGCGATCGGCGCGAAGATCAGTGCTGTTCCTGTGAGCATGAGAGTTGAGAGGAAGACCGCTCCCGACACCTCTGCCGGCGAGTATCCGAGTCGAATGATGAGGTAGAACGCCTGGTAGGCCTGCACAGCCGCGACTCCGAAGAAGATCAGCAGGCGGCTCCACCAGGCCCAACCGAACGACGGGTGGGCGAGGGGGTTGACCCAGAAGGTGCCGAGGAGGTCCCGGACCTTCATCGTCGGCACTTCGGCCCGGGTGATCGCGCGGTCGGGCAGACGCGCTGCGAGCAGCAGCGCACTGAGCGAACCGATTCCCGCCGGAAGGAGGAACTGAGCGAGCAGCGATCCGGACACCAGCTGGGCGATGAACAGGCCCACCACGGCACCGACGGGCATGGCGAGACCGATGACCGCCGATGCGGGGCCGCGGCGATCAGGCGAATACTGGTCGGCGAGGATCGCTGTGCAGGCGACCGTCACGGCAGTGAATCCGAGCGTGGTGAAAATTCCTGCCAGTGTGAGCGTGACTGTGTTCGCCGCTGCGTAGCTGAGTGGAGCGCCGATGAGGAACAGGAGCGCTCCCAGCAGCAGGGGTCGACGGCGACCGCCGCGCCAGGTGATCCGGTCGCTCACCCGATCGAATGCCGGTGCGGCCACGAGTCCGAAGGCAGCGCTGATGGCGACGACCGTCGACAGAATCGTGGTCGCGTTCTCCGGGTCGAGTGCATTGGCCTTGAGCGAGAGGGTGAGGACTGCGGGCACGAGTTGGGCCATGCCTCCCGCAATGGCAGCCATACCGAGGAAGAAGAGGAACCCGCGTCGTGGATTCTGCCATTCGCCGTCGACCGTGGAGGCGGGCGGCCCCTGAAGGGCGTTCTCGTCGGCTGATCCGGTTGCTCCGTGCGTCCCGGGCGTCTCGTCGGAGGTGGGTGGTTCAGATGAACTGGATGAATCGATCGTTGTCATTTCCGCTTCCTTGCGTTGTCCCGACCGCTGTGGTCGGTGAGTGTGGATGATTCTGAGCCTGCGGTGGTGCAGCTCGTGTGACACGGGGATGCGATGTTCGGTCGAATAGTGAATAGCTTACATATAAGGTTTTCAGATTCAAGAGGGAAATCCTCCATGGCGGCGGGGGTCTATGGTGCGGTCGCTGCGTTTGCAATAGCCTGGGGGCTTCAGTAGCCTCACATTCGTGGAGCTGAGCGCGCGGGGATCATATGCAGTCGGGCGCAGACGGCGTGATCGAATCGTCGACGTCGCCACGGCCAAGTTCACCGAGGGCGGCTATTCGCGCACATCCTTGGCCGAGATCGCCCGAGAAGTGGGACTGACGACTCCGGGACTGACTCATCATTTTCCGACCAAGCAGCACCTGCTGCTGGCGGTCGCCGATCGACGACTCAACATCGCGACAGCGCTCGTCGAGTCCTCTCCGCCGGATGTCGACGGCCTGGGCCCGCTGCGACTGATGCTGCGCATCTCGAAGCGCCTGGCCGAGGAGCCGGCCTTGGCTGAACTCTTCGTCCTCGTATCCGCTGAGGCCGCCGATCCGAACGGTCCCGCACATCCGCTGTTCGTCGAGCACTACACCAAGGTGGTCGAGGAGCTTGCAGGACTGCTGCGCGCCGGGGCCGACAACGGTTTCCTCCGCACCGACATCGACTATGTCGACGTCGCCAGAGAGTGCATCGCGGTCGCCGACGGAGTTCAACTCCAGTGGGTCATCACCCGCGGCGAAGTCGACCTCGTCGGCATCATCCGCAGGCATCTGGAGCGCGTCGGTGAGAGCATTACGGTCTCCGCCGAACCCGTCTGTCTGGAAGAGCAATGATCGGCCACCGCCTCTCATGGTGTTGAATGGGCATATGAGCTCAGCCGCAGAGGATTTCGACCACCGCCAGGTCTCTCGGAACCACCATCACACCCACGAACTGCCCGGTGGTCTCTTCCTGCGCAGGGCGAGGACGAACGACGTCAAGGGCATCGAAGCTCTGGTGGCGCCCCTGGCCGGCGAACGGATCCTGCTCGGCAAGGACACGGTGACCTATTTCGAGTCGCTGCAGGAGTTCTGGCTCGTCGTCGACCCGCAGCCCGACGGCTCGGAAGTGCTCGCCGGGTGCGGTGCGCTGCACATCATCTGGTCCGACCTCGCCGAGGCGCGCACCGTCGCGACCTCACCGGACTACCGGGGCAGGGGAGTGGGCAAGGCGATCATCCGTCAGCTGCTCGCCGACGCCCGTGAGATCGGTGTCGACCGCGTGTTCTGCCTGACCTTCGAAACCGGATTCTTCGGTTCCCTCGGCTTCGAACCGATCAAGGGCATCCCGGTCTCACCCGAGGTCTACATCGAACTTCTGCACTCCACCGACGAAGGTGTGGCGGAGTTCCTCGACCTGGCTCGAGTCAAACCCAACACCTTGGGCAATTCGCGTATGATCAAATACCTCTGACGATCACTCGGCTCAGCCCCGCTCCAGGTTCTTCAGCCCATTCGCACTGAGCGACTCCCGTTGAGCGTCGTCAGTGTCCCGGCAGGGCCAGCCTGCCCTCGTCCTCCTGCGCCAGACCATCGGAGACGAGGTCGCAGACGAGACGGGTGATCCTCTGCACATCGGTGCTGAGCTCGCGGACCCGGGCCACTGCCGCCGCGGTCGGCTCGTCAAGCGAGGAGAAGAGATCGGGGTCGAGCACCGCCACCGAGGTGGTGAGGAGGTCGAGGCTGACACCGGCGGGTTCGCCTCCCGCGGAGTGCGCGGTCTTGAGCACATCCATGATCGCCCCGCGCAGCTGTCGGTCCGTGCCCGCCCACTTCTGGGCCTTCGGCTTCGTCGCCGAGGCGGGTCTGCCGAGTCGGTACCACGTGCACACGTCCTGCAGCGGGCAGGTGGGGCATCCGGGGCTGCGGGCCGTGCAGACAAGGGCGCCGAATTCCATCACTCCGGCGTTCCATGCCACGTGATCGTTCTCTGGTACGAAACCGGCGGCCCATTCGGTTTCGTGGCGGCCTGGTGACGCCGTGGGACGCTCCCGTCCGGCGAAGACGCGGATGAGGACCCGGCGCACATTCGTGTCCAGCACCGTCGTCCGCTGTCCGTGGGCGAACGAGGCGACGGCGGCGGCGGTATAGGAGCCGATGCCGGGCAGGCTCAGCAGCTCTTCGGCGGTTCCTGGCACCTCGTTGTCCAACTCTTCGGCGATGACGCGGGCCGCCTCCTGCAGGCGCAGGGCACGGCGCGGGTAGCCGAGACGATCCCAGCGGTGGAGCACTTCGGCGGTGGGTGCGACTGCGAGGTCAGCCGGGGTCGGCCAGGCCTCCATCCATGCCTGCCACCGCGGTTCGACTCGGGACACCGGAGTCTGCTGAGACATGATCTCGCTGACGAGGACGGCCCAGGCGCTGGTGTTCGGGTCTCGCCACGGCAGCTCGCGCGCCTCTGCGGCGAACCAGGAGATGATCGTGTCCTGCACACGGGAGACCAGCGGCTCGGCGACCTCGGGGAAGGCTGTTGCCGACCCGGAGGGATTCGTTTCGGGGCTGACTCGGTGTGTCATTTGGATGCTCATTCGCTTCGGCCTAGGCTCAAAGCGATGACTCCTTCCAATCGTGGTTCGCAGCCGAACAGAGCTGCCGGACAGCCCCGCCAGTCTAGCGGGAAGCTGCCTGCTCACGTGTACCGCAGACGCCGTATCACCTTGAGCGTCCTGACCATCATCGTCCTCGTGCTGCTGGTGGTGGGCATCGTCGGCATCGTCAAAGCCCTCGGCAGCGGCAGATCGGACGGAGACGAGACCACGGCCGAACCGGAGCAGACGAGCGAGCAGAGCACCGCAGCACCAGTGCCGGATGAGAAGGCCGCGAGCGGCAAATGCCCCGACGACAAAGTCTCGCTGAAGGCGAAGGTCGACCCGAAGTCGGTCAAAGACGGTCAGGAACCCGAGTTCGGCATGGTCATCGGCAACAGCCACACCGCGACCTGCCTCATCGAGGTCGGCACCAAGCAGCAGGAGTTCGTCGTCGAGAAGGACGGCGATGTGGTCTGGTCATCGAAGTACTGCGCGGCATCGAAGGATGAGAATGCCGAGGTTTCGACCGAGTTCGCTCCGCAGTCGGAGAAGACGGCGAAGCTGAAGTGGAATCGGGTCAAGGTCGATAAGAACTGCAACCGGGCGAAAGATGACTTCGCATCCGGCGAGTACGACCTCATCGTCAAACTCGACGACAAAGAGAGCAAGCCGACGAGCTTCGAGCTCGAGAAGAGCGACGCGGAGAAGGCCGAAGAGAAGAAGGCTGAGGACGAGAAGAAGAAATCCGAGGAAGAGAAGTCCGAGGAACCGCAGGACTGAACCACGCGGCGCAGGATTGAGCCCGCCCGGCCGAGCCCACTCGGCAGAGCGTGAGGGGTGACTCCTCGGGGTGAGTCGCTCAGGCTCCGCGGTAGGAGCCCACACCCCAGGAATTGCCGTCATGGTCGCGGAAGTCGAATTCCCGACCGCCGTAGGACTGTGTCGCCACCGGTCTGACGATCGCATGCCCCATATCGACGATCTCCTGGTAGAGACGATCGACTTCGCGTTCCGTGTCGACGACGACGTAGATCGAGCTGCCGCCGACGGCGTCGAGTGCCGAACCGTCATTGCGGACGGAGCCGATCATGATCCCGCCGGTCTCGCCGAGTGCGTATTCGGCGTGGTCGACGAGTTCGGGGTCCTGCTCATTGCGGACCATCAGACGCTCAGTGAACCCGAGCGTGACCAGCAGTGCGATCGTGGCCGCCGCATCCGTGGTTCTCAGTGCTGGAAAAACTGTAGTGGTCATTACTCAA
Source organism: Brevibacterium sp. FAM 27836 (assembly GCF_051351055.1). Taxonomy (NCBI): domain Bacteria; kingdom Bacillati; phylum Actinomycetota; class Actinomycetes; order Micrococcales; family Brevibacteriaceae; genus Brevibacterium; species Brevibacterium sp. FAM 27836. Next base: position 781,350 of record NZ_CP195711.1, on the reverse strand, counting down.
GGATGCTCTAAAACCGTCCGAAAGTCCCGAATTTTCTCTTTCCCGGGTTCTCATCCGCCGTTGAGCAGCAGGACCTGTACCGCCTCGGCGATGTGTTCGCATTCCCTGACCGTCATATTGTCCGGTGTCGACACATTGCGCATGGCCTCCTTGGCCACGATGGCATGAGTGATGCCCAGACGTCTGGCCTCGTTGAGCCGCTGTCCGAGGTTGGGGACATTGCGGATCTCCCCGGACAGACTGATTTCGCCGATGCCGACGAACTTCTTCGCCAGCGGTCTGCCCGTGACCGCCGATGCCAGGGACAGGCAGATGGCCAAGTCGCTGGCCGGTTCGGACAGCTTCGCCCCGCCGACCGTGGCGGCGAAGACGTCGTTCTTGGCCAATTGGACGCCGGGGATGTTCTGGCTGAGCACGGCCAGCATCATCGCCACTCGGGAGGAGTCGACTCCCGAGACCGACCGGCGTGACTGGCCGCCGGCGGATTCGGTGATCAGCGACTGCACTTCGACGAGCAGGGGGCGCTTGCCCTCCTGGGTCACCGTCAGGCAGGTGCCCGGCGGGTTGTTTCCGCTGCGGGAGAGGAAGAGTCCCGAGGGGTCTTCGAGGCTGTGGATGCCGTTCTCAGCCATATCGAAGCAGCCCACGTCGTCGGTGGGTCCGAAACGGTTCTTCACCGCCCGCAGCATACGCAGGCGAGAGTGCTTCTCTCCCTCGAAGGTGCATACGACATCGACGAGGTGTTCGAGGAGCCGGGGTCCGGCGATTGTGCCGTCCTTCGTGATGTGGCCGACGAGGACCGTGGGCAGGGACCGGGCCTTCGCTTCCCGGATGAGTGCGGCCGCGACCTCCCGGACCTGGGTGACACCACCGGGGACGCCTTCGACCTCGGAGGAGGCCAGAGTCTGGATGGAATCGACGATGAGCAGTTCGGGTTCCTCAGCCTCGATCATGCCCAGCACCGACCCGAGGTCGGTCTCCGCGGCAAGCAGGAGCGAGTCTGCCAGGGCGTTGATCCTCTCGGCCCGGAGCCGGACCTGGCCGGCCGATTCCTCACCCGTGACGTAGAGGACTTTGGCACCGAACATCGCGGCTTTCGCCGCGACATCGAGCAGCAGCGTCGATTTGCCGACGCCCGGCTCGCCGGAGAGCAGGACGACGGCGCCGGGGACGATTCCGCCGCCGAGCACTCGGTCGAGCTCGGAGACATACGTCTCCTTCGCCTGCGCCAGCGTCGAGTCGATCTGATTGATCGGTTTCGCCCCACTGGACTTCTTGACCTTGGTCTTCACCTTCGAAGTCTTCGCGCCCCTCTCCTCGAGGGTGCCCCAGGCCTGGCACTCGGGGCAGCGTCCGAGCCATTTGACCGTCGAATAGCCGCATTCGGCACACGTGAAAGACATACCGCAATTCTGGCACGAGACCATGACACGAGAATCTGCGGACGATGAAGGGGCGCCCGACGATCTCATCGTCGGACGCCCCGTTGACAGAAGTGCGGCGGCCGGGTCAGTCGAGCGCGGTGAGGACCCGTGGACCATCCTCGGTGATGGCGATCGTGTTCTCCGAATGCGCGCCGTGGGAACCGTCGGCAAGGCGCAGGGTCCAGCCGTCCTTGTCCACGGTGAGTTTCTTCGAAGTGAAGGACCACCACGGTTCGATTGCCAGCGTCAGTCCGGGTTTGAGGACGAGACCGCGACCGCCTTTGCCGCGATTGGGCACGTGCGGATCCTCGTGCATCGTGCGGCCGAGTCCGTGGCCGCCGAAGTCGAGGTTGACGGGGATGCGCTGGGCATCGGCGACATCGCCGATCGCCTTCGAGATGTCGCCGAGGCGGTTGCCGGCCTGTGCGGCACCGATGCCGGCTTCGAGGCCGGCCCACGTCGAATCGATGAGCTTCTGGTCCTCTTCGCTGCCGTTTCCGACGACGACGGACCGGGCGGCATCGGCGACCCAGCCGTCGATGGACACCGCGAAGTCGAGGGTGAGGAGATCGCCGTCCTTCATCACATAATCGTGGGGCTTGCCGTGGAGGACGCCGTCGTTGACCGACAGGCAGATGACGTTCCTGAAGGGGCCCTCACCGAATGAGGGTGCGTAGTCCCAGTAGCAGGAGACCGCCCCGGCGTCCTCGATGAGCTTCCGCGCGCGCTTCTCCAAGTGCATGATGTTCATGCCGGGCTCCGCGGTCGAAGACAATTCGGCCAATGTCTGCGCGACGAATCGGCCGGTGACCGCCATTTTGTCGATCTCGGCGGGTGTCTTCAGCTCAATCACGGGTGTTCTCCTTCAACGATGCGCAGGGGGTTCGTGTCGATTTTAGTCCTCGGCGGTCCCGAAGTCGCGGCCGCACGCGCATCTGTGGGCAAGGAGACAGCCGCAGGAAGAGAACCCGGCCCGCCGTGGGCGTGCTGGCGCTGCGGACTCTTCACCCCGCCGCGACCGGCGTCAGGTAACGCGAATCTCGAAAGAGTCGTCGCCGGCGACGCGTTTTTCGAGATTCGCGTTACCTGAGAGAAGTGACGCGCTAACTCTTCGGCTCGTGCGGCTGATCGCGATGCGCACTCACGGCCCTTCAGCTGAGGCCGCCGTTCTCCTTCTGCGGTCGCGCGACGAACCAGCAGATCGGCCCGACGACGGGCAGCAGCAGGACGATGATCGCCCAGACGAGTCTCACTCGGGCGTCGAGCCCCGATCGGGCGATGCTCACCATTGCCCAGATGAGCAGAACGACGAGCAGCAGGACGACGCCGGACCAGATCACATCATAGGCAGCTGGTAGCAGCGGATTCTCACTCACGTCATCAGGAAACCTTGTCCTGTTGTGGGCGTCCGGTTCGCTCAGTCAATGCGAAGCTCGAAAAGGTCATCACTGGCGACGACTTTTTCGAGTTTCGCGTGACCTGAAGGCGATTGCGCGTCACAGGGCCGCTGCCCGTTCGAGGTCAGCCGGACCGAGTGCCCGCTCGTCAGAGGAACTCCACTCCTTGGGCCAGGGGCAGCTCGCCCGAGTAGTTGATCGTATTCGTCGCCTGTCGCATATAGGCCTTCCACGAATCGCTGCCGGATTCGCGGCCGCCGCCGGTCTCCTTCTCGCCGCCGAAGGCTCCGCCGATCTCCGCACCCGAAGTGCCGATATTGACATTGGCGATGCCGCAGTCCGACCGAGAGAGGAATCTCTCCGATTCGGCCAGTTCGGAGGTGAAGATCGCCGAGGACAGGCCCTGCGGGACCCCGTTGTGGATCTCGATCGCCTCGTCGAGATCCGAATAGGTCACGACATAGAGGATCGGTGCGAAGGTCTCTGACTCCATCACCGCTGTCTGTGCGGGCATCCGCACCACCGCCGGTTCGACATAGTGGGCATCGGGCCGTTCCTCGGCGAGCACCCGTGCTCCGCCGCAGAGCACCTCGCCGCCTTCGGCCGTGGCCTGTTCGAGGGCGGCCTGCATGGCATCGAAGGAGCCTGCGTTGATGAGGGGGCCGACGAGCACACCGTCATCGGTCGGTGAGCCGATGCTCAGCGTCCGATACGCCGAGACGATCTTGTCGACGAACTCATCGGCGATGGATTCGTGGACGATGAGCCGGCGCAGGGTCGTGCAGCGCTGCCCGGCGGTTCCGGCGGCGGCGAAGACGACACCGCGCAGAGCCAGTTCGATATCGGCGCTCGGCGCGACGATGGCGGCATTGTTGCCGCCGAGTTCGAGCAGGATCCGCCCGAAGCGCTCGGCCACGACGGGCCCGACCTCACGACCCATGCGCACCGATCCCGTGGCCGAGACCAGAGCCACCCGTTCGTCGCGCACCATCGCATCACCGATGTCCCTGCCTCCGACGAGGACCGGGACGAGCCCTTCTGGTGCTCCCACCTCGGCGGCGGCCCGCGCCAGCAGAGACTGTGCGCCCAAGGCCGCGAGCACGGCATTCTCCGAGGGCTTCCACACCACGGAGTCCCCGGCCACCAGGGCCAGGGCAGTGTTCCAGGAGTACACGGCCACAGGGAAGTTGAACGCGGAGATGACGCCGACGACGCCGAGCGGGTGCCAGGTCTCCATGAGCCGGTGTCCGGGTCGTTCGCTGGGCATGGTCTTGCCCCACAGCTGTCGGGACTGGCCGAGCGCGAACTCGCAGATGTCGATCATCTCCTGCACCTCGCCGGCTGCCTCCGAGGGGGTTTTTCCGGCCTCGACGGTGATGATCTTCGCGAGATCCTCCTTGTGCTGACTCAGCAGCTGGCCCCACCTCTGGACGAGCTGTCCGCGCACGGGCGCCGGCACGTCACGCCAGGAGGCGAAGGCCTCGGCGGCGGCACCGATCTTCCCTGCCGCCGTCTCCGGGGTGTCGGCGGCGAGGGTGCCGAGCCTCTGGCCGGTGATGGGGGAGCGGGCGGGCAGATGCGCCGAGGCGACCGACCCTTCGAGTACGGATCGGTCGACGCCGCAGGCGCTGAGTCCGGCGGTGAGAAGGTCGGAGATGGTCTGGTCGGTGGGCAGTGCGGTCATTGCTGTCCTTTCGGTGACGGTGGTGCAGGAAGGTATGTGGGGTGGGGCGTTCAGACCACGTTGAGCTCCTTGCGCAGTCCGGTGGTGATGAAACGGCGTTTGTCCATCGGGGTCACGTCGACGAAGGGGGCGCGGCCGGTCATGAGGTCGGCGACGACCTCCCCGACGGCCGGCCCCATGAGGAAACCGTGGCCGGAGAACCCGCAGGCGTAGAAGAATCCCGTCAGCTCTTCGGCCTCACCGATGAGCGCATTGTGGTCCGGAGTCATCTCGTACAGCCCCGCCCACCCGCGTTTGGCCTCCACATCGATGAGCGCGGGCGTGCGGGCTTCGATGTGTTCGGCCAGGGTGGTCAGCCAATTCGGGTCCCGTTTGTCATTGAACGACCAGTCATCGACCTCATCGGGGCAGCCGAAGAGCAGACCGGGACCTTCCGGGTGGACGTAGTAGCTGGTCGTGAAGTCGATGGTGAAGGGCATCCCGGTCGTGTCGAAGTCGACCGGTTCCGAGACCATGATCTCCCGTCGCAGGGGCGTCACCGGAAGGTCGACCCCGGCCAGGTCTCCGATGAGTCCGGACCAGGCGCCGGCCGCGCACACGGCCTGGGTGCAGGCGATGGTGCCGTGGTCCGTCACCACCGCGGTGATCTCACGGTCGGGTCCGGCTGAGGCCTCGAATCCGGTCACCTCGCAGTCCTTGAGCACCCGCACGCCGCGTTCGCGAGCGGCGGTGATGTACCCGGACACGACCGCCTCGGGGGTGCAATGGCCATCACCGGGGTTGAACGCCCCGGCCACGAGCCCTTCGGTGTTCACGTGCGGGGCGAGTTCGGCCACCTCAGCGACGGTGAGCATGCGCGAGTCGAGTCCCATCCGCTGCTGCAGGTCCACATTCTCGGAGAAGGCCTGCGCGGACTCCTCGGAGTCGAGGAGGAACAGGTAGCCATTGCTCACGAGGTCGATGTCGACTCCGAAATCGGTTTCGAAGTTCCGCAGCACCTCGAGGCCGTGCGCGGCCAAGGCGATGTTCACTTCGTCGGAGAACTGGCAGCGCGCCCCTCCTGCCGCCTTCGACGTCGAACCGGAGCCGGGAGCGTCGCGTTCGACGATGACGACGTCTTCGACGCCTCGTTCGGCCAGGTGGAAGGCGATGGCCGCGCCCATCACTCCTGCGCCGATGATGACCACCGATACACTCGCCGGCACCCTGTCAGGCGTGGTCGGATCCGTGTTCGGTGCGGTCGGGATCTCCACTGTGACCTCCCTGTCTGCCCCCGCGGCGACCGCCTTTGGCCGCCGCAGAGGCGAAAGACGCCGACGTCGATGTCGGCGGACTGCGACTTTCCCCCATTGTGCTCGCCCTCACAGTTAAGGACAAGAGAGAGTTTGTGAACACTCTGTTGAGGAAACCTAAAGACAGCTAGGATGCCTCCATGACGTGGACACTCGGGCAGCTGCGCACCTTCGTCGCGGTGGCCGAACTGGGATCGATGACGCGCGCAGCCGACCACCTCGGCTACAGCGTGGGCGCGGTGTCCCAGCACATCGCCGCACTGCGCAAGGTCGTCGACTCCGAACTGTTCGTCCGCCGCGGCCGCGGGCTCATCCTCGCCGAGGCCGGGCGCACCCTGCTGCCGCGTGCACGGAACATCCTCGCCGCCCAGAAGCAGGCCGAGATGGCGATGCTCGGCCGCGACTTCCGCAGCGAAGCGATCGTCACCCTCGGCGTGTTCGGATCCGCATCGATGACAGCGCTGCCGCAAGTCGTGCACCGGTTGGCGCAGCGCCACCCGCACATCGAGGTCCGGGCACGGGAGATCAATGTGGAGTCGATGTCAGCGGCCGTCATCGACGGAGTCATCGATCTGGGGATCGGGATCAACTATCCGGCGGTGCCGCTGCCGCCGATGCGCGGGCTGAGCTGGGAGGCGGTGGCGAAAGAGGACTTCGGCATCGTCGTGCCCACCGGCCGGGCTCGACCGGGGGAGACGGAACTGGCCGAGGCGGATTGGATCCTCCCGCCGGCCGAGGAGCTCTTCGGCCGAGCGATGCGTCTGGCCACCTCGGCGCTGGGAATCAATGCGAAGGAGACGCACATCGTCACCGACACCGCGGTCGCCCTTGCACTCGCAGGGACCGGGCTGGGCCTGACCCTGGCGACGCCGATCATGATGTCCCTGAGCGGGCCCGATGTCGATCTGCATCCCGTCGCCGAGGCGGGAGGGCGTGAGATCATCGTGCTCACCTCCCCGGACCCGAGCGATCCGGTCAGCGCCGTGGCCGCGGTCATCGCCGAAGTGTTCGTGTGAGCACCGACCTCGACGTCGGGAGCTGTGAAATCGTCCTAGGATGAGGCCATGAGCTTCGATCACAAGTGGAACCAGGTCCGCAGGGTCAACCCCGAGCATTCGGCGAACTATGCCGAGATGTGGCGCAAACAGGTCGCCGCCGGGCACGACATCGGGGGAGAGGCCCGACTCGTCAACGCGATGGCTCCGCGCGAAGCTCGGATCCTCGACGCCGGCTGCGGCACGGGGCGGGCCGGCGGTCTGCTCATCGAAGAAGGGCACACTGTATACGGCGTCGATCTCGACGAATTCCTCATCTCCGTCGCCGAGGAGGACTACCCAAGCGGGGAATGGCACACCGGCGATCTCGCCGACTTCGATTTCGCAGGGACCGGGATCGATGAGATCGACGTGGCCTTCTGCGCCGGCAATGTGCTCGCCTTCCTCGACCCGGCCTCCCGCCGGCAGACCCTGAGCAACATCAAGTCCACGCTCAAGCACGGCGGCCGCTTCGTGTCCGGGTTCGGCGCCGGACGCGGCTACGATTTCGATGATTTCGCCGACGATCTCAGGGCCACTGGGATGTTCGTCGATCAGAGGTTCTCCACCTGGGAACTGCACCCCTTCGACGCCGGCAGCGACTTCCTCGTCCTCATCGCCACACGACTGTGAGGCGTTCTCGCTGCGTCCAGTCGATTCGTGCGGTCGACCGAACTAGGCTGAAGACGAACCATCCACCAAAGAGCTGAAGGAGAATCCCATGATCTTCATCGTTGTGAAGTACGACGTGAAGCCCGAAAGCGTCGAGAAGTTCCCCGAGGCAGTGCGCACCTTCACCGAGGCGACCCGGGCCGAACCGGGCAATCTCTTCTTCGAATGGTCGAAGAGCCTGGAGAACCCGAACGAGTTCGTCCTCGTCGAAGCATTCACCGACGAGGGTGCCGAACCGCATGTCACGAGCGATCACTTCGCTGCCGGGCTCGAAGCGATGCGCCCGCACCTGGCCTCGACCCCGAAGATCATCTCCCGCAAGATCGACGGCGAAGGCTGGGACGAGATGGGCGAACTCAAGATCGACTGATCGCCGGACCGGCCTGAACCGTCGCTATTGGGCGCCGCAGAGATTAGACTTCTGCCATGGCGACCAGAGGGATGAACATTCCGGCGATCGAGAACGCCCTCGGCGAGAAGTGGGAGGACACCCGCGCTCGCCTCGAGGCGGCCGGGGGAGCGTCGGCGAGTCACAGAGAACTTGCCGACGCTCTCTATCCGCAGTTCGAAGGCCAAGTCGACAACCACGGCTGGTGGGTCCAAGGTGCAGTCGTCGCCTACGAGCAGGAGATCGGTCGGCGGGTGCCGGGGCAGCGTGCCGACGGCACCTTCGACGTGGCTGTCTCCCGCACGATTTCCGGTCAGCGCAGCGACCTCATCGCGAAGTTCGCCTCCTTCGTCGACGGCACTCTCAACGGAGCGGCCCTCGAGGGAGAACCCCGCACCTCCGAGACCGCGAAGCGCTCCTTCTGGCGAGCGGACCTCGACGGCGGGATCAAGGTCGAAGTCGCCGCCGAGGCGAAGAGCGACGACAAGACTCTCGTCGTCCTCACCACCTCGAAGCTGCCGAGCCCGGACGCTCTCGAAGAATGGCGGGCCTTCGGCAAGGACTTCCTCAGCCGGCTCGCAGGCCCGTCGGCCCGGGACTGAAGCGCTTCGGCTCAGCTTCAGCCGATGATCGGATTCCAGGTCCCCAGCAGGTGCGCGGCGACGATCGCCAGTGCACAGACGGCCAGGCTGATGAGCACGACCACGAGATCCCGGACCCCGAAGTGTGAGCGCCTGCGCCACGTCCGGCCGGGACGACCGAACGCACGGCCCTCCATCGCCATCGCCAGTGTGGTGGCGCGACGAATCGAGACTACGAGCAGGACGAACACCCCGCTGAAGAGGCTGTGAGTCCTCCGCAGCAGCGAACCTCCGGCCACACCCCTGGCTCGCCGCGCCATCGACAGCACCTGCCATTCGCTGATCAGGAGTCCGAGGAGCCGCGAGGCGGCAAGTACAGAGACCACGACCACCTCGGGCAGGCGCAGATGTTGGATGAGCGCATCGGACAGGTCGCGCGGATCGATCGTCGAGGCGAGCACGATGAGCGGAATCGCCAGGGCCAGAGCCCGGAGGAAGATCGCGGCGGCCGCGGACAGCGATCCGGTGGTGAATAGGATCGGTCCGAAGTCGACGACGACGGGTCCGGTCTTCTCCGCCAGCAAGGCGGTACCCCAGGCCGCGAGCAGGGCGCCGGCAGGCAGGAACCACAGTCTCTTCGCCGCCGCCGACAGGTCGAGACCCGTGGCCGGAAGGGCAAGAAGGCAGAAGACGAAGACGACTCCGGCCGAGACCAGGTCGATGCTCAGCAGAGCCCCGACCATGAGGATGAGCGCCACCCCGATCTTCGTCAGCGGGTTGCACCGAACCACGAGGGTGTTGCGCATGACGGGAATGAGCTGGCCCGGATCCGGAACGGCCGCCTCGGTGGGGGAGGAGCGCACCCGCACGAGTCGTTCACTCACCGCGATCACCGGCCCTGACCTGGACGTCGGCGGACAGAGTCGTGGCCCCACCACCGTGGTCGCCGAGATCGAGGAGATCGGCCCCGATCGCCTCGAGGAACGCCTGATCGTGACTGACCGCCACGACCGCAGATCCGTGCGCGAGAGCATCGAGGAACATCTCGACCAGTCCCGCCCACGTCAGCGCATCCTGACCGAAGGTCGGCTCGTCGACGATGAGGACTCGCGGTCGAGGTGCCATCATGGCCGCCACCGACAGGCGCCGCTTCTCTCCTCCGGACAGGCTCTGCGGGTGCGCCTGCGAGAGTTCGGCCAGACCGAGTGACACGAGCAGGTCATCCACTCGTGTCGTGATCTCGGCACTCGACCAGCCGGCCAGTCGCGGACCGAGTTCGAGTTCGCCGGCGACGCTGGAAGCGAGGAACTGATGCGCGGGTTCCTGGAAGACCATCCCGATGCGCGGGGCCAACTGAGCAGAAGGCCAGGCGAAGGGGCGGGTGCGTCTGAGTCCGTCACGCAGATCTGCCTCGGCGTGGACCGCACCGGCGAATTCGGGAATGAGCCCGGCCATGGTCAGTGCTGTCGTCGATTTCCCGGCCCCGTTCGGGCCGACGAGGCCGAGCGCCTGCCCGGCGCGCAGACTCAGATCGAGGCCGGCGACCGCGGGCGCGCGCATCCGCGGTCGCGCAACGCTGAGTTCCTCCGTGCGCAGCAGCACCTCGCCGAGGCGGTCGTCCGCCCGGTCGGACAGAACCCGTGACCGTTCGGGCTCACCATCGGTCCGGACGGATCCGCTCAGCGACCGGGTACGGTCATCGCGGGATAGTGAGGGGTCCTCGGGCACCCAGATGCCGCAGTCGATGAGGACGCTTGAGAGATTCGGATGATCGAAGACCCGACTCGGAGCGCCCTGGGCGAGGATTCCCTGCCGGCCGAGCACGATCACCCGATCGACGTGATCGAGCCACAGCCCCACGCGGTGTTCGACGACGAGCATGGTCGCCTGAGTCTCGGCCTGCACGGCAAGGACGGCATCACGGACGCCGGGCGCGGAAGACGGATCGATATTGGCCGTCGGCTCGTCGAGGACGATGACCTCCGGCGACATCGCATGGATGCCGGCCAGAGCCAGACGCTGCTTCTGCCCGCCGGACAGTGCCGCACTCGGATGCTCGGCGGGCAGGTCGAGTCCCATGGCACGCAGAGACGAGGGAATCCGAGCTTCGATGGTCTCGGCGGGCAGACCGAGGTTCTCCATCCCGAAGGCGACATCGTCGCCGATGCGAGAGAAGATCACCTGCGAATCGGGGTCCTGCAGGACCAGTCCGGTGCCGCCTCGGCGAGGATTCGGAGCCTCGCCGCCGACGAGGAGCTCACCGCTGGATTCGCCGGACTCCTCGGGCAGGACGCCGGCGATGGCATGGAGCAGAGTCGACTTGCCGGCCCCCGAGGGGCCGAGGAGGAGGACCTTCTCACCCGCGGCGATGTCGATGTTGAGGGGCCCGACAGCCGGTGTATCGCGATCGGCATGCGTCCACGAGTATCCGCGTGCCGTGATCGGCAGTGCCATCAGCGCAGGCGACCGGAGGCGAACGAGCTCAGCGCCCCGGTGGCTGCGATCGCCCGATACGCGTACCAGGCGCCGATGCCGGAGAGGACGAGGCCGGAGACGATGGCGCACACCGCGTAGATCGCCTGATAGCCGAACTGCCATTCGGCGTTGTACATGATGTTCTCGCTCACGGCCATGAACGCCGCGGCCACGACCCCTGACAGCGCGGTGATCCAGAGCGTGAACCGCCTGTAGCCGAAGGCGGCGAAGACGAGTTCGGCACCGAGGCCCTGAACGAACCCGGACAGCAGCACGGTGGCTCCGAAGTGTGAGCCGAGGACCGCTTCGACGATGGCGGCGATGAGTTCGCACAGGAGCGCGGCTCCGGGCTTGCGGATGATCGCAGCGGCCAAGGGGCCGGCGAGGACCCACAGGCCGGCGATGAGCCCGATCGAGGGCGGGAAGGCCTGGAAGGCGAGTTCGATGACCTTCCAGCTCAGCGCCAACACCCAGAACACGAGCCCGACGGCGATGCCGAGCACGGCGGTGGTGACATAGTCCACGACCCGCCACTGCTTCGATTTCGGAGCCCTGGTGTGTGCGGTCGCCGCGGCGGAGGTGGTTTTCGGTGTGGTGGTTTTCGGCATTGTGCCTCCTCATACAAGGAGGGGTGAAGAGTCTCGACTTCCTTCGGCGGTCCTAGCCGCATCAGGTTCGAGGGTCTGCAGCTTCTTCTGCACTCTCAGCGCCCCTGACGGCGCTCCCCTGTCGTAGCCACCACTGTACAACAGGGGAGAGCGGGCTCCGGCACGGAGCTGTCCGGTCCGCGGACCCTCAGGTGCCGCTGCGCTGTCAGGTGCCGTTGCTGTCAGCTCGGGACGACCATCACCGTGCCCTCGGCATGATTGAGGACTCCGCGTGAGACGGAGCCGAGCAGGACGCTGCGGAACCGTCCTCGTCCGCGCGTGCCCATCACCGTCAGCTGCGCTCTGGCGCTGATCTCGACGAGCGTCTGCGTGGGGTCACCGACCGGCACCGAGGAGGACACCTCGAGATCCGGGAACTGCTCGGACAGCTGCGCGATCTCTTCCTCCAGTCCGGCAGCGATCTGCTTCTGCCGCCGTCCCGTGACTTCGGAGCTGAGCTCGAGCTCGGGGTACCAGTAGAGCCATTCCTCTCCCGCCGGAAGCACCGCGACAACTTCGAGTGCTGTTCGGCGCAGGGCGGCTTCGGCGGCCGCGGTGACCATGGCGACCCGGCCGGTGTCCGAACCGTCGACGGCCACGACCACCGGTCCGTCCGCCTCGGCGTTCGCGGCATGGTGGGGGACGACGATCGTCGGACAGTGCGCGTGAGCCGGCACGGCGGTGGACACCGAGCCGAGGACGCGGCCCATGAAGCCGCCTCGGCCCCGCGCGCCGAGGATGATGACCTCGGCATCGGTGCTCAGCGCGATGAGCGAGCCGGCCGCATCGCCGGGCACGGTGCGGAAGCTCTTCTCTCCGGGATGATCGCGGAGGAGTTCGACCGCCTCGGCGAGGATCTTCTCCGCATCCTGCTTCGCTATCGCGTCCTCGGGCTCGCTGGGAATCGACGCCATGTTCGGGTAGATCATCGTCGGCAGCGGATATGCGGTCACGACGGTCAACGTGGTCTTGCGTCGTTCGGCTTCCAGCGCGCCGCAGCGGACCGCGAGACCGGCGAGTTCGGAGCCGTCGAAGCCGACGAGGACGCCGAATTCCCGGTTGAGACCGGACTCGGACGGCCGGGCATCAGCCGGACGTGTTTCGGGGGTGTGGGACTCGGGCATTGGGGACTGGGCAGACATCTCGAACCTCTCCCTCGGGGCCTGGCCAACCCAGACGCCGACGACGGCCCCGACCAGCGGTATCGTCTGCGTCGCCACCAGTCTACCAAGGTTATTCTACGGAATGTAGAAAATGGTGTCTGTGAGAACCGCAGTCTCAGACCGGGAAGCCCAGATGGGTGAGCGCGGCCTTGAGGATGAAATCCTGACCGTGGCAGAGCTCGCTGGTGATATCGGGGCGCAGGGTCTCCTCGGGGGTCAGCCAGTCGAGACTGAGGGCATCGGCTCGTGGAGTGCACTCGCCGCGGACCTCGAGGACGAAGCACATCGAGATCGCGTGCTGCCGGGGGTCGTGGAGGAGGCCGGAGCCTTCGGTCGGGAAGTATTCGGCGATGTGGAACGGGGAGATCGACGGCGGGATGACCGGCAGCGCCATCGGGCCGAGGTCGTTCTCGGCGTGCCGCATGAGCGCGGAGCGGATCGATTCGTGGAAGCGGATGCGCCCGCCCACGACCTCGCGGCCCAGGGTTCCGTCCTCGAGGCTGCGCAGCAGCAGTCCGATGCGTTCGACGTTGCCGGCCTCGCCGACTCGCACGGGGATCGCGTTGACGTAGGGGATGGGGATCCGTCTGCGCAGGCGGGCGAACTCCGCATCGTCGAACCAGTTCTCATCGAAGTCCAATGCAGTGCGGGTCATGAGGCAATCGTCCCATATCGGGGGTCGGTGCAGAAGAGGCATCGGACCCTGTTGGTGAACCAGCGCACACATCGGGTAAAATATCTTGATGTCGAGATAAATCTCCGACCGGCAGAGATCTGCCGAGTGCCGTGACCTACAGTGGGGTCAGCACCTGACGACCAGTTCCGGTCAAGGACTATGAAGGGGTATCCATGATCAATCATGAAGTCCGCACTCATAAGAGCTCAGAGAACCTGGCTCGCGAAGATCAGCTCGCTTGGAAGATCGCCGAAGTCGCATCCGACTCGACGCCGGTCGACGCAGACGTCACCGAGATGGTCATCAACCGCATCATCGACAACGCCGCCGTGGCAGCCGCCTCGGTGCGCCGCTCCGCTCCGACGCACGCTCGTGAGCAGGCGCAGGCTCATCCGTTCAACCCGGGTGCCAACATCTTCGGTCTGCCCGTGACCGACCGCTTCTCTCCGGAATGGGCCGCTTGGGCCAATGGTGTGGCCGTGCGTGAACTCGACTTCCACGACACGTTCCTCGCTGCCGAATACTCGCACCCCGGCGACAACATCCCGGCAATCCTCGCGGTCGCGCAGCACAAGGGCATCGGCGGCAAGGACCTCATCAACGGCATCGCCACCGGCTACGAGATCCAGGTCGACCTGGTCAAGGGCATGTGCCTGCACGAGCACAAGATCGACCACGTCGCCCACCTCGGTCCCTCCGCGGCGGCCGGCATCGGCGCGCTGCTCGGCCTGCCCACCGAGGTCACCTTCCAGGCCGTCCAGCAGGCGCTGCACGTGACCACCGCGACCCGTCAGTCGCGCAAGGGCGAGATCTCGTCCTGGAAGGCTCATGCTCCCGCCTTCGCCGGGAAGATGGCCGTCGAGGCCGTCGACCGTGCGATGCGCGGTGAAGGGGCACCGAACCCGATCTACGAAGGCGAAGACGGCTTCATCGCCTGGATCCTCTCCGGCCCCGAGGCCCGCTACACCGTCCCGCTGCCGGGCCAGGGCGAAGCGAAGCGTGCGATCCTCGACACCTACACCAAGGAGCACTCGGCCGAGTACCAGGCGCAGGCGCTCATCGACCTTGCGCGCAAGCTCGGCGGACAGATCGAGGATCTGACGAAGATCAAGCGCGTCGTCATCCACACCTCGCACCACACCCATTACGTCATCGGCACCGGCGCGAACGATCCGCAGAAGATGGATCCCAAGGCCAGCCGCGAGACCCTCGACCACTCGATCATGTACATCTTCGCCGTGGCCATGCAGGACCAGGGCTGGCACCACGAGCACTCCTACGCTCCCGAGCGCGCCGGTCGTCCCGACACCGTCGAGCTGTGGCACAAGATCGAAACCACCGAGGACCCGGAGTGGACCCGTCGCTACCACTCGACCGACCCGAACGAGAAGGCCTTCGGCGGCCGCGTGGAGATCGAGTTCGACGACGGATCGACACTGACCGACGAGATCGCCGTGGCCGATGCCCACCCATTCGGTGCGCGTCCCTTCGCCCGGGCGAACTACATCGAGAAGTTCAAGACCCTCGCCGAGGGCGTCATCTCCGATGCGGAGCAGGCCCGGTTCCTCGACCTCGCTGAGAACCTCGAGAACCTCGATGCCTCGGGTGTGGGCGAACTCAGCTTCGTCGTCGACGGACTCGAGCACAGCGGATCGAAGGGCATCTTCTGATGCTCGGCGCACAGGCAACCCCGGCCGAGCGTCGCGCTGAGTTCCGCGAACTCCTCGCCGGCGACAAGATCGTCCAGTTCCCCGGCGCCATCAACCCGATCAACGCTCAGATCATCGAGCAGACCGGTTTCGAAGGCGTCTACATCTCCGGCGGTGCATTCTCCGCGGCCATGGGTCTGCCCGATATCGGGCTGACCACGCTCACCGAGGTGGCCGACCACGGACGCAACATCGCGCGAGTGACGAACCTGCCGACGTTCATCGACGCCGACACCGGATGGGGCGAAGCCATGAACGTGGCCCGCACCGTCCAGGAGTTCGAGGACGCAGGGATCTCGGGCATGCACCTCGAAGACCAGGTCAATCCGAAACGCTGCGGCCACCTCGACGGCAAGGAGGTCGTGACCGCGGCCGAGATGTCCAAGCGGATCAAAGCGGCGGTCAAGGGCCGTCGCGATGAGAACTTCGTCATCTGCGCCCGCACGGACTCTCGCGCCGGAGAAGGTCTCGACGCCGCCATCGACCGGGCCAAGGCCTACGTCGATGCGGGAGCGGACATGATCTTCCCCGAAGCGATGCGCGACCTCGGCGAGTTCGAGACCTTCGCGTCGGCCGTCGATGTGCCGATCCTGGCGAACATGACGGAATTCGGAAAGAGCGAACTGTTCACAACAGAGCAGCTGGCGAATGCGGGAGTCAAGCTCGTGATCTACCCGGTCACGACTCTGCGCATCGCCATGGGTGCGATCAAGACGGGCCTGGAGACCATTCGGGACAAGGGCACTCAGGTGGACCTGCTCGAGGGCATGCAGACCCGTGCGGACCTGTACGACACGATCGACTACGCTGCGTACAACGATTTTGACGCCGCAGTATTCAACTTCTCACAGGAGGGTCACCAGTGACCGAAGAAATCAAGAAGGGCCTTGCCGGCGTCGTCGTCGACACCACGGCCGTTTCGAAAGTAGTCCAGGAAACGAACTCGCTGACCTACCGCGGCTACCCCGTCCAGGAGCTCGCCGCCAAGCGCAGCTTCGAGGACGTCGCCTACCTCATCTGGAACGGCGAACTGCCCACCGAGGCTCAGCTGGAGGAATTCCAAGAGCGTGAGCGCGCCCAGCGTGCCATCGACGACAAGCTCATCCAGCTCATTCTCGACCTGCCGAAGGACTGCCACCCGATGCACGTCGTGCAGACGGCCGTGGCCTACCTCGGCGCCGTCGACCCCGAAGCCGATGTCGAGGGCGAAGAGGCGAACCTGGCCAAGGCCGAGCGCCTCTACGCGCAGCTGCCGACGATCGTGGCCATCGACCACCGTCGCCGTCACGGTCTCGATCCCGTCGCTCCGAGCAGGGATCTCGGCTATGCCGCGAACTTCTTCAAGATGGTCTTCGACGAGGTTCCCACCGAAGAGGTCGTGCGCTGCTTCGACGTGTCGATGATCCTCTACGCCGAGCACTCGTTCAACGCTTCGACGTTCACCAGCCGCGTGATCACCTCGACGACGTCCGACCTCTATTCGGCCGTCGCTGGTGCCGTCGGTGCGCTCAAGGGCCCCCTGCACGGCGGCGCGAACGAAGCGGTCATGGCGATGCTCGAAGAGGTCGGCACCGCCGACAGGGCTTCGGCCTGGATCGACGAGGCGCTGGCCAAGAAGGCGAAGATCATGGGCTTCGGCCACCGCGTGTACAAGAACGGCGATTCGCGCGTTCCCACCATGCGCAAGGCCTTCGAGGACATGGTCGAGGCCAAGGGCGCCAAGGATCTGCTCGATCTGTACAACGCCTTCGAAGAGGACTTCGTCGAGCGCAAGGGAATCTACCCCAACCTCGACTACCCTTCGGGCCCGGCCTACCACCTGATGGGCTTCGACACCGAGCAGTTCACTCCGATCTTCGTGATGGCCCGCATCACCGGATGGACCGCTCACATCTTCGAGCAGCAGGCGAACAACGCCCTCATCCGTCCCCTGAGTGCTTACGACGGTGAGGACCAGCGTGAGGTCCCGGACAACCGGGGCTGAGAGGTCCGAAAGGCAGAACAGCATTATGGGACCTGACGGTCTGTACCGTCCGGTCGATCTCGAGGGTTTCGACTTCACCGTCACCGGTGGGGTCGGAACCCTCGTCATCGATCGGAGGAAGAAACGCAACGCGATCTCGCGTGCGATGTGGCGGGCGCTGCCGGAGATCATCGCCTCCGTCGACGCCGATGACTCGATCGGTGCGCTGATCATCACCGGTGCCGGCGGGCATTTCTCCGCCGGTTCGGACATCGCCGACCTCGATGTTCCGCTGGCCGACTTCTGGGAGCTCAACTCCTCCGCCGAGGCGGCCGTAGCGAATTCGCGGACTCCGACGATCGCGGCGATCGAAGGAAACTGCGTGGGCGGAGGCACCGAGATCGCTGCCGCCTGCGACATCCGCATCGCCGCCCCCGGGTCGATCTTCGGTGTGACCGCCGCGAAGCTCGGCCTTGTCTACCCGGCCGGGCCCACCCAGCGTCTGGCGCAGATCCTCGGAGACTCCTGGGCCAGGTACCTCTTGATCACAGCGTCGATCGTGAAGTTCGAGAAGATGGCCGAACTCGGCTTCTTCCATGACACGACGCCGACTCCCCTGGCTGCGGCGCAGGCACTGGGGGAGCGGATCGTCGGCCTGTCCCGGCTCAGCCAGGTCGGGGCCAAAGCGATCCTCGACGGGAATCTGCTTGCAGGTGAGGAGCCGCCTCGGTGGTTGGATTCGGCGTACCGGGAGGAGATCACGCGCGGGCAGGAGGCCTTCTTCGCCAAACGACCGCCGGATTTCGCGTTCGCGAAGTCCGCGTGGGCAACAGACGGCGAAGCCTGAAGACGGGATAAACTGAGCGAATGCGTCTTGCAGTCCTCGATATCGGCTCCAACAGCGTCCACCTCCTCGTCGTCGACGCTCACGTCGGAGCACCGCCCCTGCCTGCCACCTCGCACAAGGAGGTGCTGCGTCTCGCGGAGTACCTCAGCGACGACGGAACGATCGATGCGGAGGGCCAGGAACGTCTGCACTCGTTCATCGCCGAAGCCGTCGAGATCGCGGAGGACCAGGGGGCGGAGCAGATACTCGCCTTCGCCACCTCGGCGGTCCGCGATGCCCCGAACGGGGTGGCGCTCATCGAAACGATCAACGCTCAGCTCGGGGTCACCCTCAATGTGATGTCGGGCCGGGACGAAGCCCGCGTGACCTTCCTCGCCACTCGCCGCTGGTTCGGTTGGTCGGCCGGAAAGATCCTGCTGCTCGACATCGGCGGCGGCTCTCTGGAGATCGCGGTCGGTCAGGACGAATACCCGCAAGCGGCCGTGTCGGTTCCGCTCGGCGCCGGACGCACCTATTCGGATTTCCTGCCGGACCCCATCCCTTCGGCCGAGGACATCCACAAACTGCGCAAACACGCACGGGCGCAGATCGGACGCATCGCCGGTGACATCAACAGGGTCGGCGTGCCCGACCAGGTCGTCGGCTCTTCGAAGACGTTCCGCTCCCTGGCCCGCATCGCCGGTGCCGCCCCGAGCGGGGACGGCATCTACGCCCCGAGGAAACTCTTCCGTCGCGATCTCGAAGGCATCATCGATACCCTGGCCACACGCACCCCGGCGGCGCGGGCGACGCTGCCCGGCGTCTCCGAAGCCCGTGCCGGTCAGGTGCTCGCCGGTGCGATCGTCGCCGAAGCGGCATTCACGATCTTCGACATCGGCGTCATGAACATCTCGCCGTGGGCACTGCGCGAAGGCATCATCATGCGCAAACTCGACCTGCTGGATTCGGCCGAGCAGTCCTCGACGATGCGCGTCGAAGCGGTCGCCGCACTCGACTGATTCGGCCGCCTCGTCGTCGCTTGTTGTCTACCGGTCAGTATCGCACCTCAGAATTGCCTGCTAGTTTTTGACTATCCGCTTCCGGCTCGACTCATCGTCCCGAACCGGGATGACAATGGTGGGTGTCCGAACGTCTGATAGAAAGCACGCTTCTGCCGATGCGAAATGGTGAGCTGTCCCCGCACTACCGCGAACAGGCCCTCGAGACCCTCAAGAACACAACGGCGGCCGATCCACTCGACGTCTTCGTCGTCGGCGGTGGTGTGACCGGCGCAGGCTCTGCCTTCGACGCGGCCACACGCGGTCTCAAGGTCGGAGTCGTCGATTCGAAGGACTGGGCCTCCGGCACCTCATCTCGGTCCTCGAAGCTCATGCACGGTGGTCTGCGCTATCTCGAGATGCTCGACTTCAAACTCGTCGCCGAGGCGCTGAGGGAACGTGACCTGCTGCTGCAGCACACCGCTCCTCACCTCGTCGAGCCCGTCGCCTTCGTCTTCCCCTTCGAGCACCGTCTCATCGACCGTGCCTTCATCGGCTCCGGCGTCCTCCTCTACGACACGATGGCCACCCGACCGGGCCGCAAACGAGCCGTGCCGATGCATCGGCATCTGTCCAAGAAGGCGCTGAGCGCACACTTCCCGGGGCTGGCCGACGATGCCGCCGTCGGTGCGCTCGAATACTACGATGCGAAGGTCGACGATGCGCGGTTCGTGATGACGCTCGTGCGTTCGGCTGTCGGCTACGGTGCGGCCGCTGCCAACCACGTCTCGGTCATCGGCTACCTCCATGACGGCGACCAAGTCACTGGTGTGCATGCCAGGGATGAGGTCACCGGAGAGGAATTCGATATCCACGCCCGTCGCACTATCCTCGCCGGGGGCGTATGGACCGAGGAGCAGCAGGACCTGGCGAAGGCCGATGCCGGACTCAAGGTGCTCGCCTCCAAGGGTGTGCACATCACCGTGGCCCAGGACAAGATCAAAGCCGACCCGGGAACGGGGATCATCTCGAAGACGGAGAAATCCGTCCTCTTCGTCATCCCCTGGGAAGGCTATTGGGTCATCGGCACCACCGACACTCCGTGGACCGAAGACGTCGACAGTCCCGTGGCGACCTCGAAGGACATCGAGTACCTGCTCGAGCATGCGAATGCGATCCTCGCCGACAAACTCACCCGGGAGGACGTCATCGGAGTGTACTCGGGTCTGCGTCCGCTGCTGCAGCCCGTGGTCAAGGAAGGGCAGGCCTCGACGAAGGTCTCCCGGGAACACACTGTGATGGAAGTCGAACCCGGACTTGCCGCGATCGCCGGCGGCAAATTCACCACCTACCGGGTGATGGCCGAAGACGCCGTCGACTTCGTCCTCGGCGACGATGCGAAGGACCGCAGGTCACTGACCGAATCCGTGCCGCTGCTCGGTGCCCAGGGCGTGGGCGCGCTGCGTCGCGGTCAGACCGGGATCGCTGAGAAGTACGGCTGGGACGAAGACCGGGTCAGTCGGCTCATCCGTCGCTACGGCACCCTCATCGAGAATCTGCTCGACCTCGTCGACGAGGACCCCGAACTCGGTCGGCCTCTGGACGGTGCCGACCGCTATCTGCGCGTCGAGGCCTACTATGCGGCCGCCGCAGAGGGGGCCGTCCACCTCGGCGATATCATCGAACGCCGCATGCGGCTGAACTACGAAACCCGCGATCGGGGCAAGAACGCCGCCGAGGCGGTCGCCGCCATCGTCGGCGCGGTGCTCGGCTGGGACGACAACCGGGTGTCGGCCGAGGTCGAGAAATTCAACGCCCACGTCGACGCCCAGGTCGCGGCCGAGTCCACCGATGACGACGCCTCGGCGGCGGCTCTGGTCGGTGAAACCCTCCACTGAGTCGTTCACAACGACGTGCGGGACGACAACCGAATATCGACCGCCCCCGGAGCATCGCCCGGGTCGACCATCGACCGGAACACCCACCGGAAAGACAAACAATAGGAGTTTGTGAGATATGGGCACTATCTTCCTTCACGAGATCGCTGGCACGGCGATGCTCATGCTGCTCGGCGTCGGCGTCGTCGCCAACGTCGTCCTCGGCAAGACCAAGGGCAACGGGGGCGGCTGGCTGCTGATCTCCTTCGGTTGGGGACTTGCCGTCTTCGCCGGCGTCTATGTCGCCTACAAGACCGGAGCGCACCTCAACCCGGCCGTGACATTCGGCATCCTGTTCAGCGGGGCCGCAGAGTACGCGGACGGGATCCCCGTCACCGTGAGCAACACCATCGCCTACCTCGCCGCCGAGCTGATCGGAGCGATGATCGGTGCGTTCCTCGCCTGGGCGGTGTACAAGAAGCACTACGACGAGGAGAAGGACCCCGGCAACATCCTCGGCACCTTCTCGACCGGCCCGGAGATCCGCTCATACGCCTGGAACTTCGTCACCGAGGTCATCGCGACCTTCGTGCTCGTCATCGTCGTCCTCCTCTTCGGCGGCACCCCGGACAGGCTCGGTCCTCTGGCCGTGGCGCTCATCGTCGTCGCGATCGGCGCGTCGCTGGGCGGCCCCACCGGCTACGCGATCAACCCTGCTCGCGACCTCGGGCCCCGCATCGTCCACGCTCTCCTGCCGATCCCGAACAAGGGCGGCTCGGACTGGGCATACTCGTGGGTGCCGGTCTTCGGCCCACTGGTCGGCGCCGTCCTTGCAGGTGTGGTCTCCCGAGCCCTCATCTGAGTACGATCACAGACAACCACCTCGACACAGGAGTCAGAATGAGTCAGGAAAAGTTCATCCTCGCCATCGATCAGGGCACCACCTCGTCACGGGCGATCGTCTTCGACCACGACGGCCAGATCGTCTCGTCCGGTCAGCTCGAACACGAGCAGATCTTCCCTCGCGCGGGATGGGTCGAACACGACCCGGTCGAGATCATCAAGAACACGAACGAAGCCATCGGCCAGGCGCTGACCCGGGCGAACATCAACCGCCATCAGCTCGAGGGCGTCGGCATCACAAACCAGCGTGAGACCACCGTGATCTGGAACAAGCACACCGGTGAGCCCGTCTACAACGCGATCGTGTGGCAGGACACCCGGACGCAGAAGATCTGCGATGAGCTCGCCGGCGATGACGGGGCCGATAAGTACAAGGACCGTGTCGGTCTGCCGCTGGCCACGTACTTCGCCGGGCCGAAGGCGAAATGGATCTTCGACAACGTCGACGGGGTCAAGGAATCCGCCGAGGCCGGTGATCTCCTCTTCGGCACGATGGACACGTGGGTGATCTGGAATCTCACCGGCGGGGTCAACGGCGGCCTCCACGTCACCGACGTCACGAACGCTTCGCGGACGATGCTGATGAACATCGACACCCTCGACTGGAACGCCGAGATCGCTGGGGAGATGGGCATCCCCGTCGAGATGCTGCCGGAGATCAAGTCGTGCTCGGAGATCTACGGCTACGGGGCGAAGAACGGACTGATCATCGACACCCCGATCTGCGGCATCCTCGGCGATCAGCAGGCGGCGACCTTCGGTCAGGCCTGCTTCGAGAAGGGGCAGGCGAAGAACACCTACGGCACCGGCAACTTCATGCTCATCAACACCGGCAACGAGCCGGTGGCGAGCAAGAACGGTCTGCTCACGACCGTGGCCTACAAGATCGGTGACGCCGATGCCGTCTACGCCCTCGAGGGGTCGGTGGCGGTGACCGGTTCGCTGGTGCAGTGGATCCGCGACAACCTCGGTCTGATCAAGGACGCTCCGGAGGTCGAGACCCTGGCCAAGAAGGTCGAGGACAACGGCGGCTGCTATATCGTGCCGGCGTTCTCGGGTCTCTTCGCGCCGCATTGGGAGTCCGATGCCCGCGGCACCATCGTGGGTCTGACCCGGTATGTGAACAAGAACCACATTGCGCGTGCCTCGCTCGAGTCCGTGGCGTTCCAGTCCCGCGAGGTCCTCGACGCGATGAACCTCGATTCCGGCGTCGAGCTCACCGAGCTCAAGGTCGACGGCGGCATGGTCGCCAACGAGACGCTCATGCAGTTCCAGGCCGACCTCCTCGGCGTGCCCGTCATCCGTCCCGAGGTCGTCGAGACCACGGCCCTGGGGGCGGCCTATGCGGCCGGAATCGCGGTGAAGTTCTGGAACGGCGAGGAGGATGTCAAGGCCAACTGGCGTGAGGACGAACGCTGGGACCCGTCGATGGACGAGGAGAAGGTCGATCGCGTCTACCGCCTGTGGAACAAGGCCGTGGAACGGTCGAAGGGCTGGGTCGACGAGGACACCGACGCCCTCTCCTCCTAATTGCTACCCGACGGCGGCCCAGCAACCTCGCGCGAGGTTGCTGGGCCGCCGTCACGTAGCAATGGGGGAGGGCGAGGGGGAAAAGTCCGCGCTAAACTGTTGGCGATGAGTAAAATGTCGAAGTCCAAACGGAAGGTGCTGACCACCAAGAACTCTGCGCGCTCGAATTCGCGGCGCCACAGAGAGTACTTCGACAGCCATGCGGTCTACGAACACGACGCTCATCACGTCTCCGAACATCCCATCCGGCTCGGCCTGTCGAGTTCCTCCGTGTCCCCGATGACCGTCGAGGAGACTTTCACACAAGCGGCGAAGCACGGCTACGACGGTGTCGAGATCATGGTCACCCACAATGCCGAGACCCGAGATGTCGACCTCATCAACGGACTCTCCGCCGAGACGGGACTCGAGGTCATGTCCCTGCACGCACCGACGCTGCTCTTCCTGCCGCGCGTGCTTCACAAAGACCATTGGGAGAAGCTGCGGATCACCGCGAACCTTGCCAAGGCAGTCAACGCCGAGACCGTCGTCCTCCACCCGCCGTTCAGGTGGCAGGGGGACTACGCGCTGGGATTCGTCGACGGCGTTCGGGAGGTCTCCCGCGAGACCGGTGTGAGCTTGGCTGTGGAGAACATGTATCCCTGGCGGGCGGGCCTGCGCGAAGTCCAGGTCTACTATCCCGACTGGAACCCGCTGGACGAAGACTATGACGACCTCACCTTCGACTTCTCCCACGCTTCGACGGCCGGTGTGAATGCGCTGGAGACCGTGGCCGAGATCTTCGACCGACTCCGCCACGTCCACCTCACCGACGGGTCCGGATCCCTCAAAGACGAGCACCTCGTCCCCGGCGCCGGCAATATGCCCGTGGCCGAGACTCTGCAGTACCTGGCCAAACACAACTGGGCCGGTGACGTCGTGGTCGAGGTCAACACTCGTTTCGTGCGCAAGCAGTCGACCCGTGAGAAGATGCTCGCCGAGTCCATCGCCTTTGCCCGCCAACACCTCGGACTCAACGAGGATGCCCCGCGGCGCAACGGACACAGCCACAGCCGCACCTCGGAACGCCCTCGCTCCTCCGGGAACTGACCCGCATCATCACCGACGGCGCCTGCCGCGACCGCGCACCCGCCCCACCGACGCATGACAATCACTACGAAAGGTTGGTTCGCTTTGACCACTCTCGCCTCCATCGGAACCGGCAACATGGGCACGGCGCTGATCCAGGGAATCCTCAGCGCCGACGCGACCATCGCTGTTCGCGCGACGACTCACTCGGCCGCCTCAGCACAGCGTCTGAGCCGCGACCTGCCGTCGGCGACGGTGACTTCGGTCGAAGACGATGCGGAGGCGAACCGGAAGGCCGCGGCCGAAGCTGATTTCGTCCTCCTCGGCGTCAAACCCTGGATGATGGCCGAGACCCTGGCCGCTCTGGCCCCCGCGCTGGAGTCGAACACGGTGCTCGTGTCCATGGCCGCCGGAGTCTCGTCCGCCGACCTCGCGAAGCTCGCCCCGAAGAATCCCATCGTGCGGATCATGCCGAACACGCCGAGTTCGATCGGCCACGGCGTCATCGCGTTCGCCCCCGACGCCGAGGTGCCCGCCGACAGCGTCGATACACTCAAGACTCTGCTGTCCGGGGCCGGGCTCGTCGTCGACCTCGACGAATCCCAGATCCCGGCCATGACCGGCATCTCCGGGTCCGGAGTCGCTTACTTCTTCCTCCTCGCCGAGGCGATGATCGCCGCCGGAGTCAAGCAGGGGCTGAGCGAGGACACCGCCCGCCAGATGGTCGTCGCCACCGCCGACGGCGCCGGGCGGCTGCTGAGCGCGAAGCCCGACCCGGCCGCTCAGCGGCAAGCCGTGAGCAGCAAGGGCGGTACGACCTTGGCGGGCCTCCAGCAGTTCATCGACGCGGGGATCTTCGACATCGCCGAGGCGGCCGCGCAGGCGGCAGCGAATCGTTCCCTGGAGATGGAACGGGAGAATTCCGAGACCATCAACGGCTGAACGGAACCGTCCCCCTGAGACGGAATCCGACCCCGGCAGGCACCGTGTGAGCGGCGTCGGCCGGGGTCGACTCGTTCGCGCTCAGGGCAGGACGTTCGACGACCGAGCGATCGACACCGCTTCATGCCGGGTGCGGGCCGAGAGCTTGACCATGGCGGTGTTGAGGTAGGACTTCACCGTGGACTCGCGCAGGCTCAGTGTTTCGGCGATGCGCGCATTCGACCAGCCCAGAGCCACATGGGAGAGGATGTCCGTCTCCCTTGGGGACAGGCGAACCGCCGGGACCGGTGTCTGGAAGTCATCCGGGTTGTGCCCGGAGAGGATATCGGCCAGCCGGGTCTCGACGACGGTGAGCTTCTCCCGCGTCTCCTCATCGAGGATGCCCGACCGGATGGCGCGCAGCTCGGCATAGGTATGGCGCAGCGCCTCCCGTCCCGAGGAATCCAAGTCGGGGTAGAGCCGCTCGGCGACGGGGACCGGCTGCGGTTCCCGTCGATAGCCGAGCCGAGCGAGATCGACCGAGAGCTGTCGGACTCGTCGGACGAGGTCTCCCGTCTGCGGGGCAGCGGCGTCGTAGTCCGTGCGGTGGCCGCAGTAGACCATGCCCGTGACTTCACCGCCGTGCAGGGTGGGGACGGCGACGAGGACCCGGATGCCTTCGCCGAGGACCTCTTCGTCGTAGTGGTGGGTGATGAGCGGGTCGACCTCATAGTCCCGGGTCAGCTGCGGAGTGCCTTCGGTCAGGGCTCGACCGCCGAGGCCCCGTCCGGTGCTGACGATGAGGGAGGAGAGCAGACCCTTGCCGGCACCGGCGACGGCTTCGACGTCGACCGCACCCCCGTCGACCATGCCGCCGAAGACGACATCGCCCGTACCGGCCTGATGCAGAGAATCGACGGCTTCGACGAATAGGCGGCGGGTCTCGGCCTTGAGAGCCCGCGTGTGCTTCGCATGCGCGTTCATGTGAACAAGCTACCAACTTTCGGTGGTATTCCCTAGTGCATGCTGAACGTTACCTTTGGACATGTGATTCAGGACACTGAAGTTCTGTCCATTCAAAGGAGAAAGAATGACTGACAATGTCAGCCTCGGGGTTGATTTCCTCGAGGAAGAGGAAAATCCTCAATTCAAAGCGCTCAAGCGCAAGAGGTTCTCGGTGGTGATCCCGCTGTCGATCGCGTTCCTCGTCTGGTACTTCCTCTACGTCATCCTCAGCACCTACGCCCACGATTTCATGTCCACCAAGGTGGTCGGTGAGATCAATGTGGGACTGGTGTTCGGACTGCTGCAGTTCGTGACGACGTTCGCGATCACGATGTTCTATGTCTCATTCGCCAACAAGAAGCTCGATCCTCCAGCGCAGGAGATCCGTGAGCGTCTCGAAGCCCAGTCGGGAGGACTGCATTCATGAGCACTCTGGCAATCGGCGACATGCTCGCCTCCGGCAAAGACCTGCTGACCGCGGCGACGACCGAGGTCGAGAACAACCCCGTCCTCAACATCGCGATCTTCGCTGCCTTCGTCGGGGTGACGATGTTCATCGTGCTGCGCGCCAGCCGGAACAACAAGACCGCCTCCGACTACTACGCGGGAGGCCGGTCCTTCACCGGTCCGCAGAACGGTTTCGCCATCTCCGGTGACTACCTCTCGGCCGCTTCTTTCCTCGGCATCTGCGGTGCGATCGCCGTCAACGGCTACGACGGATTCCTCTATTCGATCGGCTTCCTCGTCGCGTGGCTCGTGGCTCTGCTCATCGTCGCCGAACTCATGCGCAACACCGGCAAGTTCACCATGGCCGATGTGCTCTCCTTCCGGCTCAAGCAGCGTCCCGTGCGCATGGCCGCGGCCCTGTCGACCCTGGCCGTGTGCTTCTTCTACCTGCTCGCTCAGATGGCCGGCGCCGGCGGACTCGTCTCCCTGCTCATGGGAATCGACGGCAAGGTCGGTCAGTCCCTGGTCATCGCCGTCGTCGGTGCGCTGATGATCATCTACGTCCTCGTCGGCGGAATGAAGGGCACCACCTGGGTGCAGATCGTCAAGGCGATCCTGCTCATCGCCGGAGCCTTCGCCATGACCATCTGGGTGCTCGCACTCAACGGCTTCAACCTCTCGACTCTGCTCGCCTCGGCGGTGGAGAACGCGGCCGAAGGCGTCGGGGAAGGAGTCCTCAACCCGGGCCTGCAGTACGGTGAGAATCCGCTCGACTTCATCTCCCTGGCTCTGGCCCTGGTGCTGGGCACCGCGGGCCTGCCGCACGTGCTCATGCGCTTCTACACCGTTCCCACGGCGAAAGAGGCCCGCCGTTCGGTGGTGTGGGCGATCTGGCTCATCGGCGCCTTCTACATCTTCACCCTCATCCTCGGCTACGGCGCGGCCGCACTCGTCGGCGCCGATGAGATCAAGAATGCTCCCGGCGGCGTGAACTCGGCGGCACCGCTGCTCGCGCTCCACCTCGGCGGGCCCATCCTCATGGGCTTCATCTCCGCGGTCGCGTTCGCGACGATCCTTGCCGTGGTGGCAGGCCTGGCGATCACCGCCGCGGCCTCGTTCGCCCACGACATCTACGCCAACGTCATCAAGAAGGGCAAGGTCGAGGACTCCGAGGCGGAGGTCAAGATCGCCCGTCGCACGGTCATCGTCATCGGTGCGATCGCGATCATCGGCGGAATCGGTGTGCAGGGGCAGAACATCGCGTTCCTCGTGGCCCTGGCCTTCGCCGTGGCCGCCAGCGCGAACCTGCCCACGATCCTGTACTCGCTGTTCTGGAAGGGCTTCACCACCCGCGGAGCCGTGTGGTCGATCTACGGCGGCCTGATCTCGGCGATGGTGCTCATCACGTTCTCGCCGGTCGTCTCCGGGTCCGAGACCGCGATGATCCCCGGTGCCGACTTCGCGATCTTCCCGCTGGCCAACCCGGGAATCATCTCGATTCCGCTGGGCTTCCTCCTCGGCTGGATCGCTTCGATCACCGACCGGACGGTGGAGAGTCCCGAGCTCGCAGCCGAGATGGATGTCCGAGCCCATACCGGGTTCGGCGCCGAGGAGGCCGTCGAGCACTGATCCGAACGTGACCCGATCACGTGGCGGGGACTGGAGATCGGACGTCGCTGGGTGTCCGTCGAACCCGACACGCAGGAGGAGGGGCGGCTGCGGCCGCCCCTCCTCGACTGCGTCGTGGGTGCCGGGCAGGGGAGGTGCCTGCGGTGAGAGACGGGGCGGGGGGGGTGCGTGTGCGGTGAGACGAGGTACACTGGTTCGAGTCGCCGATCACGGCACGTCCTGACCGGGGTTCACCTGGGCAGACAGCTGCTGATCTGAGGTGACATGCGGGCGTAGCTTAATGGTAAAGCTTCGGCTTCCCAAGCCGATGACGCGGGTTCGATTCCCGTCGCCCGCTCTCTTTGTGCCCACTGCTCGGACGGTTTCCCGCCTCGTCCGTGACCGCAGAAGCGGCGGAATCTGCAGCCTACGGCCGACCGGCGAACCGTCCCAGCAGCTCCACGTGGCCGGCGACGATGAGCAGATCCTGTTTGCCCACCCGGGTCGTCGGGTCCGCATAGGTGAAGTCGCGGCCGGGACTCTTGATGCCCACGATCGTGACGCCGTATTTGTCGCGGACTCCGGATTCACTGAGCGTGAAGCCCTGGATCTCCCGCGGCGGACGCATCTTGACCACCGCGAAGTGGCCTTCGTCGAACTCGATGTACTCCATCATCCGCGAACTGACGAGGTGAGCCACACGGCGTCCGGCATCCGACTCCGGGTAGAGGACGTGGTGGGCTCCGATGCGGTGGAGGATCTTGCCGTGGGAGGGGGAGATCGCCTTCGCCCACACCTGCCCGACACCGAGGTCGACGAGGTTCGCAGTCGTCAGCACGCTGTCTTCGATCGAGGTGCCGATGCCGACGACGGCAGTCGAGAAGTCACCGGCACCGACCTGGCGCAGCGCGTCGATATTCGTCGAATCGGCTTCGACGACGTGGGTGAGCTTGCCGGACCAGTCCCTGACGAGCTCGGGGTTGTGCTCGATCGCCATGACCTCACGTCCCAGCCGGGCCAGGGTGGCCGCCGTCGAGGACCCGAATCGTCCCAGTCCGATGACGAGGATGGAGCTGTGTTCGTTAGCCAACGACGGGCCTTTCCTCGGGGTAGCGGTACAGGCGCACTGAATCCTGCATGGACAGTGCAGCCGCAAGTGTAATCGTACCGAGTCGGCCGATGAGCATGATCACCGACAGAACATAGAGCCCCGCATGCGGTGACGACGCGGACACCCCGGAGCTCAAACCCACCGTGCCGAAGGCCGAGATCACCTCGAACAGCACGCGGTCGAGCGGTTCGGCACTGATCTGCAGCATCGTCAGGGTGCCGACGAAGACGATCATCGCGCCGGTGAGCAGGATCGAGATCGAGAGCTTGATCGTCGAGGAGGTCAGCCGCCGACCGAACACGTGGACATCCTGCAGGCCCCGGGCCTCCGCAAATGCGGCGAGGACGAGCACGGCCACGGTCGTGACCTTGATGCCGCCGGCTGTCGAGGACGAACCGCCGCCGATGAACATCATGAGATCCATGAGCAGGTGCGAGGCCTGACTCATGTCCGCGACGTCCATCGTCGCGAAACCCCCAGACCGGGGCATGACGGCCATGAACAGCACCTCGACGAAGGTGTGCCCGGCGTTCTTGTCGCCGAGCGTCGCCGGGTTCGCCGACTCGAACAGCGCCAACAGCAGCAGGCCGACCGCCAGCACCGTCGTCGTGGTCGTCAGCGTCAGCTTCGTGTGCAGGTCCCAGCGGCTCGGCCGATTCCAGAACATCGCGACCATGAGCACGACGGGAAACCCGAGAGACCCGACGAACACGCCGGCCATGAGCAGAGACAGGATCCACGGATCCGCGGCGAAATACGCGGCCCCGCCGGGGTGAATGGTGAAACCGGCGTTGTTGAATGCCGAAATCGAGTAGAACACCGAATACCAGGTCGCATCGCCCAAGGACTCCCCGCGCATGAGGAAGCGCGGGAACAGCAGCACGGCGAGGATCGATTCGGCCGTGAAGATCGTGATGACCACGGTCTTGAGCAGGGAGCCGACCTGACCCAGATTGAGCGCCGAGGTGGCCTGCTGGGCGATGAGCCGCTGCCGGACCCCCAGCCGACGTGAGACCGCCATGCCCAGCACCGAGGCGAGGGTGAGGATGCCGAGACCACCGACCTGGATGCCGGCGGTGATCACCGAGATCCCGAAATCCGACCAGTACTCCTCCGTCACGACCGGGCTGAGCCCGGTCACACACACTGCCGAGACGGCGACGAAGACGGAGTTCGCGATGTGCGTGACCCGATCCACCGAGCCCGGGTCGCGCATGCTCGCCGGCAGGATCAGCAGGATCGCGAAGAGAGCGACGACGGCGATGAACGAGCCGATCGCCAACCGGGCGGGCGAGGCGACGGCGAGGTCGTCGACGAAGTCACGGACCCACCGTCCCGGCCGCAGCAGCCGATCGAAGCGCGGTGCGGAATTCTTGGACACAAGCACCATGGTAGATCCGCAGGCCCCGGAACCGGTGCAGGTGAGCTGTGCCATATAGCATGGTGGGCATGGCCGAAAATGATGTCTATGTCGTGTGGGACGAAACGGTGACCGGTTACAACTTCGGTCCCAGCCACCCCATGCACCCCTTCAGGCTCGACCTGACGGCGAAGCTTGCCCTCGATTTCGGGCTCTTCGACGCCGAGAACGTCCACGTCCACCCGATCAATGACATCGACGAGGCCAAGCTCGCTCGACTCCACGACGCCGACTTCATCGCCGCCGTCAAACAGGCAGGAACCCCCGAGGGCCTCAGCGAAGAGGACGCGGACCGCTACGGCATCGGCACCGAGGATGTTCCCGGCTTCGAGAACATGCACACCGCCTCGGCACTGCTGTTCCAAGGCAGCATCGATGCCGCCGACGCCATCATCTCCGGCGGCTACCGGCGCGCCGTGAACTTCTGCGGCGGAATGCACCACTCGATGCCGGGCAAGGCCAGCGGGTTCTGCGTGTACAACGATGCCGCCGCCGGAATCACCGAATTCCTCGACGCCGGCTTCGAGCGCATCGTCTACCTCGACCTCGACGCCCACCACGGTGACGGTGTGGAGACGTTCTTCTGGGACGATCCGCGGGTACTGACCATTTCGATCCACGAATCGGGGAAGTTCCTCTTCCCCGGCACGGGCTATCCCGCGGACATCGGGGGACTGAAGGCGGCCGCCTCGGCGATGAATGTCGCTCTGCCCCCGCGCACCGGGGACGCGGACTGGCTGCGGGCCTTCGACGCCACGGTCCCGCAGGTCGTCGCTGCCTTCGAACCGCAGGTCATCGTCTCCCAGCACGGCTGCGACGGTCACCGCAGCGACCCGCTGACGCATATGCGGCTGAGCGTGGATGCGATGCGCATCGCCGCCGAACGGGTCCGGGACCTCGCGGTCGAACACGCGGAGGGGAGATGGCTGTCCGTCGGCGGCGGCGGGTACGCGATCATCGACGTCGTGCCCCGCGTATGGACGAATCTGTTGGCCATCGCCGCCGGCCGCGACATCGAACCCGGCGCCCGCATCCCGGGTCGCTGGGCGAACTACGCACAGACGAAGACCGGACGCGAAGCTCCGCTGTCGATGACCGACGGATTCGACGGAGCCTTCGAGCCGTGGTCGAAGGGATTCGACCCCGAAGCCGAGCTCGACAGGACCGTGATGGGAACACGGAAGAACGTCTTCCCCTTCTTCGGACTCGACCCGTACTTCGACTGAGCCGCGAGCCCGCAGCTCACGGCCCGACCGGGCCGGCACCCCGCGGTGACGCGGCTGAGTCTTCCGGCCGCTGTGGATCTCGACACAGTTTTGGGAAAGCAGGCCGGCAGGCGATAGAATTGCACGGTTAGTTCAATGGGTGGGCACCTGGTGTTCACCCTCCACCGACAAGCACAAGGGGTACCCGAGTGGGCTCAGTCATCAAGAAGCGCCGCAAGCGTATGTCGAAGAAGAAGCACCGCAAGCAGCTTCGCAAGACACGTCACCAGCGTCGCAACAAGAAGTAAGACCCGACGGTCCTACGCCCCCGCTCGAGTGATTTCTCGGCGGGGTTTGTTGCACCCGATGAGGAGTGAGCCATGGTCGAGCTGACCTTCCTCACGCGCGTCGACTGCCATCTGTGCGCTCAGGCGCTGCAGACCGTCACCGAGGTGGCCGCCGGCAGAGACGTGAACGTGACCGAGATCGATATCGACACCGATGACGACCTGGCCGCGCAGTACGGCTGGGACGTTCCGGTCGTGCTCCTCAACGGGCGCCAGCACAGTTTTCATCGAGTCGAGAAGGATCGGCTGTCCAAGGCCCTCACGGCACTGGGCGCATGAGATCGATTGAAGGAGTGAGACGGATTCGTGGGCGAGATTCTGTCCGCCAACAGGATTGAGGGTGTTGTTCGCAAGGACGTACCCGAGCGCGTGATCTCCCGACTTCCGATCTACCTGCAGACCGTCGAGACCATCGCCGCAACAGGCCAGGAGACAGTGTCTTCGGAGGACCTCGCTGCTCGCAGCGGGGTGTCCCCGTCGATCCTGCGCAAGGATCTGTCCCAGCTGGGACGCTCCGGCACCCGCGGTGTCGGCTACTCCTGCCCGGAACTGGCTGCGACCCTGCGGACCTTCCTCGGTCTCGACCGGGACCGCAGCGTCGCCATCATCGGCGCCGGTCGTCTCGGCTCCGCCCTGGCCGACTACGCCGGATTCCGCCGACGCGGTCTGCGTCTGACCGCCATCTTCGATATCGATGAGGAGAAGATCGGCACCGCCATCGGCACACTGACCGTCTCCTCTCTGGACGAGCTGATCACCTGGCCCGAACACATCGACCTGGTGGTCATGGCCGTCCCCGCAGCCGCGGCACCCGCGGCGGCCCACACGGCCGTCGAAGCGGGTGTGCGCGGCATTCTCAATTTCTCACCCACCGTGCTCGACGCCCCGGACACCGTCCGTGTCCACCAAGTCGATCTGGCCAGTGAGCTGCAAGTACTCGCATACTATTCGGCGCTGGATACGGCACCGCTCAACCCTGGTTTTGAGGAGCACAGGAATTGACTCTCTTGGTTCTCGGCATTTCCCATCAGTCGGCCCCGATCGACATGCTCGACAAGCTGGCCTTCAGCGCCGGCGAGGTCGGCGCCCTGCGAACTGATGCTCTGGCGGGAGACAACGTCGACGGACTTGCGGTGCTCTCCACCTGCAACCGGCTCGAACTCATCGCCGACGTCTCCGCCTTCCACGGGGGACTGGCCGACCTCGGCAACGCTCTGGTGTCCTCGATCGACAAAGAGTGGTCGGACATCGCCGGCCACTTCTATGCCCACTATGACAACCAGGCCATGGAGCATCTGCTCAAGGTCGCCTGCGGGCTCGACTCGATGGCCATCGGCGAGGCTCAGATCCTCGGTCAGCTGCGCTCGGCCTTCACCGATTCGCAGACCGACAAGGCATTGACCTCGGAACTGTCCCAGGCCCTCCAGCGGGCGCTGCGCGTGGGCAAACGCGCTCACTCGGAGACCGACCTCGGCGAGGTCGCCCGTTCGCTCTTCGGCGCGGCCCTCGAAGCCTCGGCCGGACACATCGGTTCGCTGCGCGCGGCCAACGCCCTGGTCATCGGCGCCGGAGCGATGTCCGGTCTCGTCGTCTCCGGGCTGCACAGGGAAGGGGTCGGGCGCATCACCGTGCTCAACCGCACCCTGGAGAAGGCCGAACGCCTCGTGGCCGAAGTGGGCGGGCGTGCCCGCGAACTGACCCCGCGTGTGATGGCCGAAGAGATCGCCGACGCCGACCTCATCGTCTCCTGCACCGGTGCCCGCGGCGTCGTCGTCTCCCGCGACGACATCGTCGCGGGACTGTCGC
The DNA here is from genome assembly GCF_051351055.1 of Brevibacterium sp. FAM 27836. Classification (NCBI taxonomy): domain Bacteria; kingdom Bacillati; phylum Actinomycetota; class Actinomycetes; order Micrococcales; family Brevibacteriaceae; genus Brevibacterium; species Brevibacterium sp. FAM 27836. The sequence goes on along the minus strand of NZ_CP195711.1, from coordinate 747,173 downwards.
AGAACCCCAAGGGTGCGGCGAACAAGGCCTTCGTCGACCTCGCCCTGCCGCACGACATCGACCCCAGCGTGCGCGAATTCGAGCACGTCGCCCTGTTCGGTCTCGGCGAGATCCGGGAGCTGCTGAAGAACTCTGACAAGGAACGCGATGCGAAGGTCGCCGGCACCGTCGACGCGGTCCGCACCATCATCGCCGCCGAAATCGAGAACATCGCCACCGGCAACAAGGAACGTTCGGTCGCCCCGACGGTGACCGCTCTGCGTACCCACGCCAAGGACGTGCTCGCCGCGGAGACGCAGCGTCTGGAGAAGAAGCTCGGTGCGGCCGTGGACGAGAAGTCCTTCGCCGAGATCCGCAAGTCCCTGCACCGGGTGGCCGAGAAGCTCATCCACACCCCGACCGTGAAGGTCAAGGAACTGGCTGTGACCGAGTCCGAGGTCGACTACGCTCAGGCGCTCATGCAGCTGTTCGATCTGCCCGTGAACAAGGTCGCCCACGCCATGACCCCACCGGAGACGAAGGTCGCGAAGGCCGCCAGCGTCCACCATGTCGAGGCCGACGGCATCCGCCCGGTCGCCGATCACACGCTCGACATCGTCGAACCCGAACACTTCAGCGGCCGCACCGTGCGACTGGGCACCCGCCGGTCTCAGCTGGCCCGCTCCCAGTCCACGGCGATCGCCCACCAGATCGCCGCGCTCACCGGCTGGCGGGTCGAGATCGTCGAAGTCGTCACCGAGGGTGATGTCAACATGTCCCCGCTGGCCGGCTTCGGCGGCACCGGGGTCTTCGTCTCCGCCGTCCGTCAGGCCCTGCACCAGGGCAAGATCGACCTCGCCGTGCACTCGCTCAAGGACCTGCCCACCACCCCCGAGGCGGGCATCCAGATGGCGGCCATCCCGCCGCGCGTCGACCCTGCCGATGTGCTCATCGGCCGTGACGGTCTGAGCCTGGCTCAGCTGCCGGCAGGTTCCGTCATCGGCACCGGGTCGCCGCGCCGAGCCGTGCAGCTGCGTGCCGCCCGCCCCGATATCGAGGTCCGCGGGGTGCGCGGAAACGTCGACACCCGCATCGCCCACGTCCGCGACGGACGCCTCGACGCTGTCGTACTCGCCGCTGCCGGTGTGCGCCGCATTGGCCGTCTGGCCGAAGCCACCGATTCGATCGACTTCGATGTCATGCTGCCCGCCCCCGGCCAAGGCGCCCTGGCCGTGGAGACTCGCAGCGCCGACAGCAACTTCGCGAACACCGAAGGCATCCTCAACGCCGATGCCGAAGTGCGTGCCGCGCTGCGGCGCATCCACGACCAGACCACGGACCTGTCCGTCACGTGCGAACGGGCGATCCTCTCCCGCGCCGAGGCAGGATGTTCGGCACCGATCGGTGCCCTCGCGAAGATCGAAGGCACCACGTTCATCGTCGACGCCGTCATGGCCGACGACGACGGCAAGCTCGCCCGCACCCGACAGAGCACCGAACTGCCTGCCGTCCCGGATGTCGACTGGTCCGCCGGAACACAGCAGCAGCTGACCGTGGCCGCGAAGGAACTCGCCCGCGTCGCCGACGAACTCGGCACCGCAGCCGCCGAAGACCTGCTCGATCGGCTCGGCATCGACCCGGCGGCCAGCGCCGATCACCTCACCCCCGTCAAGGCACAGGAGCAGGGATGACCAACGCACCGACCACGGGCCGGGTCCAGCCCCGCCGACTCCTGCCGGCCGCACCGCGTGTCGTCTTCATCGGCAGCGGCCCCGGCGAATCCGGGCTGATGACGATGCGCGGGGCAGAGATCCTCGCCACCGCGGAGACCGTCGTCTACGACGCCGATGTGCACTCGGAGATCGTCACCGCGTATGTGCCGCAGGCGGCGAAACTCATCGACGCCGCCGATCTCGGTGTCGCCGCGTCGACCCGCGGCCGCCGCCTGGCCGGACTCGCCCGCCCCGACAACACGGTGGTGCGGCTGAGCTCGGATGACGGGATCATCTTCACCACGACGACCGCCGAGGCCGCTGTGTGCCGCAAGGAACAGGTCGAGGTGGAGATCGTGCCCGGCGTCGGACTGTCCGCCTCGACGGCGGCCTTCACCGGCACCGCGCTGACGACGAACCGGGTGCGTTCGGTGCGATTCATCGAAGCCGGACCGCAGACGCATGTCGACGTCTCCCGTCACCGCAACACCACTCATGTGCTCACCGGCTCCGCTGCCGCTCACGAACAGGCCATCGAAGCACTGCTGGCCGACGGCTGGGACGAGGACACGAAGGTCCTCCTCGGATGGGGGATCTCCACGATCGAGCAGACGAGTGTGGAGACCACCCTGAAGCAGGCGCTGTCCATGGCTCAGACAGGTTCGGATCGTATGGTGGTGATCATGGGACAGGGAGTGGAATCCAGAGGAGAACTCAGCTGGTTCGAATCCAAACCCCTCTTCGGCTGGCAGGTGCTCATCCCGCGGACGAAGGAACAGGGAACCTCCACCGCCGAGGCGCTGGCCGAGCTCGGTGCCGTCGGCACCGTCGTCCCCACCATCGCCGTGCAGCCCCCGCGCACACCGACCCAGATGGAGAAGGCGATCCGCGGCCTCGTCGACGGGTCCTACGAATGGGTCGGCTTCACCTCGGTCAACGCCGTGCGTGCGGTGCGCATGTGGTTCGAGGACTTCGGACTCGACTCCCGGTCGATGGCCGGAGTCAAGGTCGCGGCCGTGGGCGGCCGCACCGCCGCCGCGCTCGTCGACTGGGGCATCACCCCCGATCTCGTCCCCGACGGTGAGCACTCGGCGCGTGGCCTGGCCGCGGCCTGGCCCGACTTCGTCGATGACATCGACCCGATGAACACCGTGCTGCTGCCCCGTGCCGACATCGCCACCGAGGTGCTCGTGGCCGGACTGCTGGAGAAGGGGTGGGACCCCGACGACGTCACCGCCTACCGCACAGTGCGGGCCTCCCCGCCGCCGGCGCCGATCCGCGAATCGATCAAGGCCGGCGACTTCGATGCCTTCCTCTTCACCTCCTCCTCCACGGTGCGCAACCTCGTCGGCATCGCCGGCAAACCCGCCCCCACCTCGGTGATCTGCTGCATCGGCCCGGCGACCGCGAACACCGCGGAAGAACACGGACTGCGCGTCGACGTCCTCGCCGAGGAAGCCAACCTCACTTCGCTCATCGACGGACTCGTCGAATTCGCTCTCACCAAGCGGGCTGAAGACGTGGACGCCGGGGTCTCCCCGAAACGTCCGAGCCAGAAGCGCCGCAGAAGGAAGGCCTGACATGTCATTGGTTCCCGGATCCGTTCGCCCCCGCCGGCTGCGCACGACCCCGGCGCTGCGCCGACTCGTCTCCGAAGTCCGCCTCCACCCCGCCGACCTCGTCCTGCCGATGTTCGTCAAAGAGGAGCTGAGCGAACCGGCTCCCTTGGGCGGGATGCCCGGAGTCGTCCAGCACACACTGGACTCGCTGCTCGACGCCGCCCGGGAAGCCGTCGCAGCCGGAGTCGGCGGACTCATGCTCTTCGGGATCCCCGAGCACAAGGATCCGATCGGCTCCCAGGCCGACGCTCCCGAGGGGATCCTCAACCGTGCGCTCGCGCTTCTCCACGAGCACCTCGGCGAGGACACGGTCATCATGTCCGATCTGTGCCTCGACGAGTTCACCTCGCACGGTCACTGCGGAGTCCTCGACGACTCCGGAGCCGTCGACAACGACGCGACCCTCGACCGCTACGCGTCGATGGCGCTGGCACAGGCTCGCGCCGGAGCCGAGGTGCTCGGACTCTCCGGCATGATGGACGGTCAGGTCGCCTACTGTCGGGAGGCACTCGACGCGGCCGGGTTCACCGACACCGTCATCATGGGCTACACCGCGAAGTACGCCTCCGCCTTCTACGGGCCGTTCCGCGAAGCCGTGGATTCCGAACTCCAGGGCGATCGCAAGACCTACCAGCAGGATCCCGCCAACGGCCGCGAGGCGATGCGCGAGCTCGGCCTCGACCTCGCCGAGGGTGCCGACGTCGTCATGGTCAAGCCCGGACTGCCCTACCTCGACGTTCTCGCCGAAGTCGCCCGCGAATCCATCGTGCCCGTGTGGACCTACCAGGTCTCGGGGGAGTACGCGATGATCGAATTCGCGGCCGCGGCCGGAGCCATCGACCGTGAGAAGGCGATCGAGGAATCCCTCATCTCCTTCAAACGGGCCGGCACCGATGCGATCCTCACCTACTGGGCCACCGAGGTCGCCCAGCGCCTCCAGACCGAAGCCGCCGGCACCACCGCGTCAGGCGCAGCCGTCGGGGCGGCGACCGGAGCCCGGCGATGACCGAACCCCGCTGGCTCAATCCTGCGGACCAGAAGGCGTGGCGCAGCTACCTGAGCGGCTCCCAGCTGCTGAGCGCGCAGCTGGACAAGGAGCTGCGGGAGAAGCACGGCATCGGTCTGCCCGAGTACGAGATCCTGGTGCGCCTGTCCGAACACGAGGACAGAACGATGCGCATGGCCCTGCTCGCCACGGACACGACGATGTCGAGGTCCCGGCTGACCCACAGTGTGGCCCGGATGGAGAAGCGCGGACTGCTCGAACGCTCGGCCATCCCCGAGGACGGACGCGGAGTCAACTGCGTGATGACCGCAGCCGGATGGCAGCTGCTGAGCACCGCGGCCCCCGACCATGTCGCGGGAGTCCGCAACCACCTCGTCGACCTTCTCGAACCCGAGGAGATGGCGGCGCTGGGCCGCGTCTTCACCAAAGTCTTCGAGCATTTGAGCCACACCGGCGAGACCGACCACACTGGTGAGAACGTCCACACCGGCGAGACCGGCGGCGCCTGAGGCGCACCGACCGCGTATCCGACCACGATCCGTGACGACACCGACCCGGCCAGACGCACCGACCCGGGCAGAAGCAGAGGAGACCCCATGACGACAGCACCGACGAACTCTCACCCCACCGATGAGTCAGCCGCCCTGTTCACCCGCGCCGAGGCGGTCATCCCCGGCGGAGTCAACTCCCCGGTCCGCGCGTTCAAAGCCGTCGGCGGCACCCCCCGATTCATCACCGAGGCGACCGGAGCGTGGCTGCGCGACGTCGACGGCAACGACTACATCGACCTCATCGGATCCTGGGGCCCGATGATCATGGGCCACTCACGCCCCGAGGTCGTCGCGGCCGTGCAGGAAGCCGCGGTCAAGGGCTTCTCCTTCGGCACCCCCTCGACCGGTGAGGTCGAACTCGCCGAGGAGATCGTCTCCCGCATCGACCCCGTCGACCAGGTGCGACTCGTGTCCTCGGGCACCGAGGCGACCATGTCCGCGATCCGACTGGCCCGCGGGTACACGGGCCGTTCCAAGGTCGTGAAGTTCGCCGGCTGCTACCACGGCCACGTCGATTCGCTGTTGGCCCAGGCCGGATCCGGTCTGGCCACGTTCTCCCTGCCCGACACCCCCGGAGTCACCGGAGCTCAGGCGCAGGACACCATCGTCGTCGACTACAACGATGCCGCGGGGCTCGAAGCCGTCTTCGCCGAGCATGGTGAGGACATCGCCTGTGTCATCACGGAAGCCAGCCCCGGAAACATGGGCGTCGTCCCTCCCCGCGACGGGTTCACCACCACCATCCGCCGACTGACGAAGGCTCACGGTGCGCTCATGATCAGCGACGAAGTGATGACCGGATTCCGCGTCTCCGCGGCGGGCTGGTACGGTTTCGAATCCGAGTCTCTGGGCTACCCGGAGGGACCGGCCGACCTGTTCACCTTCGGCAAGGTCATGGGCGGCGGATTCCCCGCCGCGGCCTTCGGCGGTCGCGCCGAGATCATGGCCCACCTGGCACCTGCCGGACCCGTCTACCAGGCGGGAACGCTCTCGGGAAACCCGGTGGCCACCGCCGCCGGCCTCGCCACGCTCAAACTCACCACCGAGCTCGACGTGTACTCCCACATCGAACGGGCCGCGGACATCCTGCGCCCGGCCGTCGCGTCCGCGCTCGAGGCCGAAGGCGTCGCCCACGTCATCCAGTCCGCGAACTCGATGTTCTCCGTGTTCTTCACCGACAAGGACGTGACGAACTACGACGATGCCCGCAGCCAGAACGTCGACCGCTACTCCGCGTTCTTCAACGCCATGCTCGACCAGGGCATCCACATGCCGCCGTCCGCGTTCGAAGCCTGGTTCCTGTCCTACGCTCACACCGATGAGATCCTCGACCGGATCATCTCCGCCCTGCCCGCAGCGGCGAAGGCGGCGGCCGGAGTGCCGGAGACCGAGAAGGCGCAGTCATGAGCACCATCCACCTGGTCCGACACGGAGAGGTCGACAATCCCGAGGGGATCCTCTACGGGCGGCTGCCGCACTTCGGGCTGACCGACCGCGGGCACGAGATGGCCGCCCGTGTGGCGAGGCATTTCGCCGAGACGGCCACGACCCCCGTCGAACTCGTCGCCTCCCCGCTGCTGCGGACTCAGCAGACCATCGCGCCCTTGGCCACGAGCCTCGAGCTGCCGGTGTTCACCGATGACCGGGTCATCGAAGCCGCGAACTCCTTCGAAGGACAGAAGGTGGGGGTGCGTCACCTCGCCGAGCCGAAGAACCTCGTGCGGCTGTACAACCCGCTCACGCCCTCCTGGGGTGAGCCGTACAAGCAGATCGTGCTGCGGATGCGCGCGGCGATCGCCAGCCTGCGGGCGAAGCTCTCCCACCACGGTCCCGACGCCGAAGGCGTCATCGTCTCCCACCAGCTGCCGATCTGGATGACCCGTCTGTCGGGGGAGGGCCGGTCCCTCGTCCACGACCCGCGTCGCCGCGAATGTGACCTGGCTTCTATCACGAGTTTCACATTCGATTCGTCCACACTGGTGTCCGTGAGTTACGAGAGCATCTGCGCCGATCTGCAGCCCGGCACCCCGGTGGCAGGAGCATGAGTTCCGATCGCCCACTGAACCGCCGCGCGCTCTTCACCTCGGCCCTCGCCGTCGGCTCGGCCCTGGTGCTCAGCGCCTGCAGCGAGAACGATGACCTAGCCGATCAGGCCGGCTCCGACCAGGGCTATGTGTCCGGTTCGGGAGTCGTCTCGCAGGTGGCTGCGAAGGATCGCGGACAGCCCCTGGACCTCGAGTTCGAAACCTTGGACGGCAAGAAGATGTCCCTGGCCGATCTGCGGCCGACTCCGGTGGTCATCAACCTCTGGTACGCGGCCTGCCCGCCGTGCCGGAAAGAAGCCCCGGACCTGAAGTCCGTGTCGGAGGGCGTCGGAGACAAGGCCCAGTTCATCGGCGTCAACGTCCGTGACCAGGCGGCCGCGGCGAATGCATTCGTCCAGAACTACCAGATCCCGTACCCGAACATGCTCGACAGCGACGGGGACATGGTTGCCCTGCTCTCGGGAATCCTGCCGCCGCAGGCCACCCCGTCGACCGTCGTCCTCGACGGCAAGGGCCGTGCCGCGGCCCGGGTCGTCGGTGAGATCGATGCCTCGACGCTCAAGGGACTCATCGAGGACGTGCGAGCCGAGTGAGTGGGCTCGGGGCGGAGTTCGCCCAGACCATCCTCTCGGGCCCGCTGCTGCTGGCCGCCGGTGCGGCGGCTCTGGCAGGTCTCGTCTCGTTCGTCTCCCCGTGTGTGCTCCCGCTCGTGCCCGGTTACGTCGGGTACGTCACCGGTCTGTCCGGATCCTCGCTGAGAGACAAAGAGACATGGCGCGTGGTCGTGGGCATCGGCTTGTTCGTGCTCGGCTTCACCGTCGTGTTCGTACTGCTGGGGACCGGCTTCTCCGCGCTCGGGGCGCTGTTCTCCCAATGGCAGTCGGTCATCATTCGCATCCTCGGCATCATCGTCATCCTCGCCGGCTTCGTGTTCATGGGCGGGTTCGGTCTGCTCCAGAACGAACACCGGATCCGGGCCAAGCCGAAAGCGGGGCTGTGGGGCGCACCTGTCCTCGGCGCGACCTTCGCCCTCGGCTGGGCCCCCTGTGTCGGCCCGACTCTGTCGGCCGTGCTGAGCATGTCGGTGAGCTTCGGCGGTGACGGGATGATCTGGCGCGGTGCCTTCCTCGCCTTCGTCTACTGTCTGGGACTCGGCGTGCCATTCATCCTCTTGGCGGTGGCGATCCACAAGGGTGCGGGGCGACTCGAATGGGTCCGGAAGCACCAGACCTCGATCGTGCGGGCCGGGGGCATCATGCTCATCGTCCTCGGTGTGCTCATGGCCAGCGGCGTATGGAATATGTGGATGACCTCTCTGCAAGGTCTGATCAATGGATTTGAAGTGGTGATCTAGTGACGGGCAGGACCGAAGGCTCGGAGAACACGCAGGCGGACGCGCACACGACCGCGAACGCCGGTGCCGAGCCGACCGCGAAGCAGGGGGCGAAGTCGTCCGCGAAGTCGACCGTGACACAGCCGCAGCTGGGCTTCTTCGGCATGTGCCGGTGGGCCTGGACGCAGCTGACGACGATGCGCGTGGCACTCATCCTGCTGCTCGTCCTCGCTCTCGCCGCGATCCCCGGTTCTCTGCTGCCGCAGCGCATCCAGGACCCGGGACGGGTGAATACGTTCCTTGAGGCCAACGGTGCGTGGGGCAGGTTCCTCGACACCATCCAGATGTTCGACGTCTACTCCTCCGTCTGGTTCTCCGCGATCTACCTGCTGCTGATGATCTCGCTCGTCGGCTGCGTTGTTCCGCGCACCAAGCAGCACTGGAAGGCGATGCGCTCGGCCCCGCCCAAGGCGCCGAAGAGGCTGACCCGGATGCCCGGATACGCCTCCTTCACCTCTGCGCAGGCAGACGCGGATTCGCGGGAGGACGCGGACGAGACGTTCCTCGACGCCGCCGAAGCTCGACTGAAGAAGTCCGGATACCGCATCAATCGGCAGGCCGACCATGTCGCCGCCGAACGCGGCTACCTGCGGGAGACCGGCAACCTCGTCTTCCACATCGCCCTGCTCATGGCCACCCTGACGATGGCGATCGGCTCTCTGTTCGGCTACGAAGGGCAGCGCATCCTCGTCGAGGGGGAGACGTTCACGAACTCGCTCGTGTCCTACGATTCGTTCGAACCGGGCTCCTACTACGATGCGGACAATCTGCCGGATTTCCGGCTCAGACTCGACACCTTCACCTCGACGTTCGACGATCGGGCGGCGGGAAATCAGTTCGGTCAGCCGCGCAGCTTCGACGCGAAGGTCACGACCACCGTCGACGGGCAGCAGGACTCGCATGTGCTCAAGGTCAACGAACCTGTGCGGGTCAACGGCGTCGGTGTGTACCTCACCGGCAACGGCTACGCCCCCGAGGTGACCGTCCGTGATGCGCAGGGCAAGGTCGTCCATTCCGGGCCGCAGGTGTTCATTCCCGACGGCGGCGACCCGGGATACTCCTCCGAGGGTGTCATCAAGGTCCCGGATGCGGCCGGAAGCCAGATGGGCTTCGTCGGCGTGTTCCTGCCGACTGCCGCCCAGAACGAGGACGGCGAGCTGGTGTCGAGCTTCGCCGAACTGCGCAATCCGTACCTCGTGATGAGCGGCTACACCGGCGACCTCGGCCTCGACTCCGGAGCTCCGCAGTCGGTGTACTCCCTCGACGCGGACAACATGACCGAGATGACCGATGAGTCCGGCAATCCGCTCGTCATCCAGCTGGCCGAGGGTGAGACGCAGCAGTTGCCGAATGGTGGTTCGGTGACCTTCGACGGGGTGAAGAAGTACATCGCCGTCGACATCTCCCAGGATCCGACACAGGCCCTCATGCTCATCAGCGCCATCCTCATCCTGCTCGGACTCGGCCTGTCCCTGTTCATCCCGCGCCGTCGCGTGTGGGTGCGGATCAAGGACGGAAACGCCGAGGTGGCCGCCCTGGCTCGGGGAGAAGATCCCATGGTCGGACGCGCCGTCGAAGACCTGGTCAAAGACCTGCGCGATCGGCCGAACGAAGACGGGAGTCGATGACTGCGATCACGAAAGGTGAGTCGGACCTACTACGCGGAGTAGAATAGCCGCGGAGTGTGAGCAGCTCGCACGAGATCGACGGCGGCGGGCGCCTGCACCGGCACGAACAGCACACGATTTGAAGGCACCGAAGAGTGCGGAGGATGAATGGACGTCAACACTGACCTCGCAATGTGGTCGAACCAGTTGATCATCTCGGCGATGATCGTCTACGCCTTCGCCATGATCTTCTACGCTTTCGACCTCTTCGGCGCTCGTGAGCTCAAGACCGCTGAGACCAGCGTCGAGAGCACCGCCAAGGCGAGCACCGTCCGACGGACGAACCGGAAGACCGCGTCGACCGCGGTCCTCGACCGCCCAAACGATGATGACGCTTCCGTGCCGTCGGAGAAGTCGCGGACCAAACGGCATCGCGGAGCGCGCATCGGCACCTCGCTGCTCGTGCTTGCCGGTCTTCTGCATGTCGCAGCCGTGCTCACCCGGGCCCTGTCGGTGTCCCGCGTGCCGTGGGGCAACATGATGGAGTACGTCCTCACGGCCACGGCGATCACCCTCATCGTCTACCTCGTCGTGCTCACGAAGAAGGACGTGCGCTACCTGGGCACCTTCGTGTCCGGGGGAGTGCTGTTGTGTCTGGGACTGGCGATCACCGTCTTCTACACCCCTGCGGCGAAGCTCATTCCGGCGCTTGACTCCTACTGGATCGCCATCCACGTGCCGATCGCGATCCTTTCGACCTCGCTGCTCTACATCTCCGCGATCCTCGCGGTCTTCCAGATCCTCAAGAGCGTGCATGAGAGCAAGGACCCGAAGTGGCTGCGGTTCCTGCACCGTCTGCCTTCGAGCACCGATCTCGAACGGCTCTCCTACACGATCGCGGCCGTCGGGTTCATCACCTGGACGTTCACGCTCATCGCCGGTGCGATCTGGGCTGAGGTGGCGTGGAGCCGCTACTGGGGTTGGGACTCAAAGGAGATCTGGACCTTCGTCGTGTGGGTCATCTACGCCGCGTACCTCCACGCTCGTGCGACCCGCGGCTGGGGCCCGACGAAGGTGGCCGTGCTCAACCTCATCGGCATCGCCTCGGTGATCTTCAACTTCACCGTCGTCAACATGTACTTCAACGGCCTGCACTCGTATTCCGGACTCGACTGAGCCCGACTGCAGCAACCTCGGATGCTCGTGGGCTCCAGCGAGCCAACCGCAGCAACCCCGAATGCTCGAGGGGTTGAGTGACGATGCTCGCGAGGCAGCACCTGCGATGGCGTCAGGACGCGGCGTTGGGATCTGGTGTCGCAGCGCCCACGTTCTTCAGTGGTTCTGCTGGGTGAGTGTCTCGGCGACCGGTGAGGAGGCTCCGTGTGCCCTGTGGGCGGGCAGTTTCAGTCCGAGCGGCCGCGGCCATCGCCCTTGTTGGTGCCGCGGTCATCGCTGTCGGCTGAAGTGTCGGCCGGACTTTCGGCGGAGGAACCCGCGGAATCGTCTCCGTCAGCGGGCGGTGCGGAATCCTTGTCCGGAGTGGTCGGCTCATCGTGACGCTCGGCTTCCGGTGCATGCTTGCCGAGCTTGACGTCGCGATCGACCTGGCGCAGGTATTCGACGTCGTCGTCGGGAGCCGAGGGTCCGCGCCGGCGTCCGGCTTTGGGAGGCTTGTCTTCGGAGCCGCGTCCGAAGAGGTACCAGAGGATGAAGCCGAGGACGGGGATGAAGAGGATGATGAGCGCCCACGCGGGTTTGGGCAGGACTCGAATCAGACCCCGATCGCGCAACAGGCAATCGAAGAGTCCGTACAGTGTCACCGCAGCCGCCAGGACGATCGCGGCTATGAGAAATCGAGCCATGCATCAAGGATAGTCCACGAACCTGAGCGCAGACCCAGGCGGGCGGTGACGAGACGGTCACGATCGGCGGCTAAAATAGGCTCAATGCGCACCTTCTGGCTTTACACTCTCGCACGCCTCGGCATCATCATCGCCGTCGGCCTCGTCCTGTTCCCGTTCCTCGGCTTCAACATGGTCATGGCACTTGCCGCGATCATCATCGGAGCTCTGCTCAGCTACCTGTTCCTCGGGCGGATGCGCGCCCAGGTGGCCACCGACATCGAAGAGCGCGTGGCGAAACAGGCCGCGAAGCCCAAGCGCAAGGGTGCCGATGAGGAAGCCGAGGACCGGATCGTCGCGGATCGCGTCGGCGACGATGACAGCACCGACGGTGACAAGCCCGAATAGGGCGACCGAGCCCAGACGGGCCTGCAGCGCCTCAGAGTGCCAGGCCCAGCCCCATCAGGGCGGAGAAGGCCAGGCCGGTCAGTCCCGTGGACTTGATCGGCGGGACCAGGCCCGGCCCTGTGGTGCCGCTGAGCACGGTCTTCAGCGGGCTCAGCGCAGGGACCATGGCAAGGATCGCCAACGCCACGGCCGGATGTCCGTCGAGGATCGCCAGCGCCAACAGCGCGAACGGCAGCAGCACGAGCACCGCGTAGGCGATGCGGGCGGCGTTGTCGCCGAGCCGCACGGCCAGAGTGATCTTGTCGGCCTCGATGTCGGTGGGGATGTCGCGGAGGTTGTTGACCATGAGCACCGCCGAGGCGAGCGAACCGATCGCCACGGCACCGGCCCAGCCGCTGAGGCTGAGGTGACCGACCTGCATCCACATTGTGCCCAAGGTGGCGACGAGGCCGAAGAAGACGAACACGAACACTTCACCCAGCCCCATGTACCCGTAGGGTTTCTTCCCGCCCGTGTAGTACCAGGCCGCGGCGACTGCGGCAGCCCCGACGATGAGGAACCACCAGGCCTGTGAGACGAGGACGAGCACGATGCCGGCGAGACCGGCGATGCCGAAGAAGAGGAAGGCCGCTCGCTTGACCGCATGCGGCTCCGCCAATCCGGTGGCTGTCAGCCGAACCGGTCCGACGCGTTCGTCATCGGTGCCGCGGATGCCGTCGGAGTAGTCGTTGGCGAAGTTCGATCCGATCTGCAGGCACAGCGAGACGATGAGGGCCAGAAGACCGCGCAGCAGGATCTGAGCCATGCTGACGTGGTCGCTGCTGCCGGCGAGATCGTCGAGGATGAAGGCGGTGAAGCCGCCGAGCGATCCGATAGCGGCACCGGTGCCGATGAGGACGGGGGCGAGAGCCAGGGGGAGAGTTCTCAGTCGAGCTCCCGATATCCACTGGGCGGCATCAGCCATAGGTCTCGCTCACCTTCCTGTCATGTCCTCGAACCGTCTCATATTACCGATTGTTCACCGGCAACGGTATTCGGTGTCTCAAGGACCAGACCCGGCCTCGAGTTCGGCGGCGACTTCCGCTGCCGCCTTCCTGTCGGGTTTGCCGATCGACCGGCTCGGAATCTCCTCGACGGCGAAGACGAGCTGCGGCAGGAGCTGCCCGGTCATGTCCCGGTCGAGCCCATTGAGGTGCCGTGCCAGCTGCCGCGGAGTCTCCTCCGCACCGAATGGGCAGTCATCGGCGAGTCGGACGAGGGCGACGATCTTCTTCCCCCACTCCGCGTCGGGCACCCAGGTCACAAGCATCTCCGTGACACCGGCGCGCTGCCAACTCGGCAGCAGCCCGGTCTCCAAGGCGTGCGGGGAGACGTTCTCACCGCCGGAGACGATGATGTCATCCGCGCGCCCGAGCACGCTGAGCACTCCGTTGTCGAGTCGACCGAGGTCGCTCGTGTGCATGAGTGCCCGCCCCTGCTCATCGGTGGTGAGTGCCGCCGACTCGATGGGAGTGATGGTCCCGTCGTCGTCGATGCCGACGTAGGCGTCGGCGACGACGGGTCCGCGCAGGTCGATCGTGCCCGCCTCGGTGATGGTGATGTCGACCCCGTCGAAGGGGACACCGTCGTAGACGCACCCACCCGCTGTTTCGCTCATCCCGTACGTCCGCACGATCGCCAGTCCGGCTTCGTCGGCCCGGTCGAGCAGTGCCGGTGAGATCGCCGCCCCGCCGAGGAGGATGTGGGAGATCTGCGCGGCCGCCCGCGTCGCTCGGTCATCGTCAAGGATCCGGTGCAGCTGAGTGGGCACGATCGAGGTGTATGTGGGCCGCCCGCCCGCCCGCTGCAGCAGCGAGTCGACAGCGGCTGCGAATGATTCTGCGGTGAACCTCGCCGAGGCGGCCCGCACGGGGGCCCGCCCCGCCAAGCGGGCTCGCAGCTCCACTTGGAATCCGGCGATGTGGTTGACCGGCAGACATAGGTGCCAATCTCCGGGTCCGGACAGGAACCGTTCGGTCGCTCGCGCCGAGGTGGTCAGGGCGTGGGAGGACAAGGCGACGGCCTTCGCCTGCCCGGTCGATCCCGAGGTGAAGAGGACGAGCGCCGGCGACGAGCCGGGACCGGCCCACATTCGGGGATCCGCTTCGGTGACGGCACCGGCCCGGGAAGCCGGGAGGATGAGGATCGACGTCCCCGCAAGGGCACGGTCGATGGCCTCGGGCAGTTCGGCGGCGCTGAGTTCGCGACTGGTCACGGTCGACCTCGGTGGCTCAGTAGTACCAGGGGAACGGGGACCAGTCGGGGTCACGCTTCTCGAGGAAGGCGTCACGGCCTTCGACGGCTTCGTCGGTCATATAGCCCAAGCGGGTGGCCTCACCGGCGAAGACCTGCTGCCCCATGAGTCCGTCATCGGCGAGGTTGAACGCGAACTTGAGCATGCGCTGCGCGTTCGGGGACTTGCCGAGGATCTCACGCGCCATCGTCAGGGCTGCCGATTCGAGTTCGGCATGGTCGACGACCTCGTTGACGGCGCCCATATCGGCCATCTGCTGTGCCGAATAGGTGCGGCCGAGGAAGAAGATCTCGCGCGCCGTCTTCTGCCCGACCATCTTCGCGAGATACGCCGAACCGTAGCCGGCGTCGTAGGAGCCGACATCGGCATCGGTCTGCTTGAACTTCGCATGTTCGCGTGAGGCGATCGTCATATCGCACACGACGTGCAGGCTGTGCCCGCCGCCGGCCGCCCAGCCGGGGACGACGGCGATGACGACCTTCGGCATGGTGCGGATGAGGCGCTGGACCTCGAGGATGTGGAGGCGTCCGGCCCGTGCCGGGTCGACGGACTCCCGGGTCTCACCGGCAGCGTACTGGTAGCCCGACCGTCCGCGGATGCGCTGGTCGCCGCCGGAGCAGAACGCCCAACCGCCGTCCTTCTCACTCGGGCCGTTGCCGGTCAGCAGCACGGCTCCCACGTCCGAGGTCTGGCGGGCGTGATCGAGGGCGCGATAGAGCTCATCGACGGTGTGGGGGCGGAAGGCGTTGCGGACCTCGGGGCGGTCGAAGGCGATGCGCACGCAGCCGATGTCGTCACCGGTCGTCGGGTCGATCGCCCGGTGGTAGGTGATGTCGGTGAAGTCGAAGCCGGAGACCTCACGCCATAGGGAGGGGTCGAAGATTGCTGAAACCGTCATGGTCACCAGCCTAGCGCTTGGCTATGAGTTCGGAGTCCAGGTGTCGTGGGCCTGGAGGCGAACCTCATCAGGCATCGCTTGCTGCCTTCGGCAAAGGCGCATGATGTCTCCGCCGAAGGCGCAAAGACACCTTGTGAGCCAGGCCATGCGGGTCTAGACTCAGTCACCATTCCGGAGAATCGGAACGACAAGCGCACCAGAACAGCAGTCAATGGGAGACTGAGATGGCCGAAGTTCTGCTCTACCACCATATCCAGGGCCTCACCGACGGGGTCGCCGCCTTCGCCGAGGATCTGCGGCAGCAGGGCCATACCGTGCACACCCCCGACCTGTTCGACGGACGGACCTTCGCCTCGATCGACGACGGCTTTGCGTTTGCTCAGGAGGTCGGCTTCGATACGCTCCGCGACAAAGGTCTGGCGGCAGTCAACGGGGTGGGATCTGAACTCGTCTATGCGGGCTTCTCCTACGGAGTGATGACTGCCCAGAAGCTGGCTCAGACCCGCCCTGGTGCGCGAGGCGCTCTGTTCCTTCATTCGTGTGCCCCGGTCTCCGAATTCGGGCAGTCGTGGCCGGAAGGAGTTCCGGTGCAGATCCACGGGATGGAAGGCGATGAGTTCTTCGACGAGGACCTGCCGGCAGCACGTGAGCTCGCTGAATCGACACCCTCGGCCGAACTGTTCGTCTATCCCGGCGATGCGCACCTCTTCACCGATTCCTCGCTCGAGGCGTTCGACGCCGACGCTGCTGGGCTGGTGCGCTCACGGGTGCACGCTTTCCTGCAGGACCTCTGAGCTCACGACTCTTTGGGCGCGAAGTTCTCGGGGCACGCTGACCTCAGAGTGCGCGGGGCACCGCGTCGAGATCTGTGCTGAGACACCCCTTCCAAGCACGCGGCTTCGTGCTGTCGTGCCCCAACGACAGGGGATAGTCTGAGCCCATGCCCGAGATCGCACACACTTCGTCTGCTTCTGCCGCTGCCACCGTCTCCGCACCGCTCGATCTGCCTGAACGGTTCGAAGACATGCTCGAACGGCTCCACGTGGTGCGGCTGCCGATGGTCACCCGGTTCAGAGGCATCACCGAACGCGAGGTCGCGCTCTTCGCCGGACCGGCCGGGTGGGCAGAGTTCTCCCCGTTCACCGAGTACGGCACCGCGGAGGCGAGCCGGTGGCTGCGGGCGGGACTCGAATTCGCAGGGTTCGTTCCCACCCTCGCCGAGGCGGCTCCAGCTGCCGCTTCTTCCCGCGGTTTCGTGCCTGAGAGGGTGAGCGTGAATGGGACCTTGCCCGCCTGCGCTCCAAACGAGGTCGAGTCGATTCTCTCCCGCTATGGAACGGTGTCCACGATCAAGGCGAAGGTCGCCGAACACGGCATCGACTCCCTCGACGAGGATCTCGAACGGCTGCGGGAGCTGAGGCGTCTGTTCCCGGACACGACCTTGCGCCTCGACGCGAACGCCGGGTACTCGCTTCCGGACGCACTGGAGGCGTGCGAGGCCTTCGCCGGTTTCGAACTCCAATACTTCGAACAGCCCGTGGCAGGGGTCGAGGGGCTTGCGCAGCTGCGCGAAGCACTCACCCGACGGGACATTCCGATCGTTCTCGCCGCCGACGAGTCGATCCGCAAGGCCGAGGATCCGCTGCGTGTGGCCGAACTCGGTGCCGCCGAGGTCATCATCGTCAAGGTCCAACCGTTGGGCGGGATCGGGCAGGCTCTGTCCGTCATTGCCGCCTCGGGCTTGCCCGCGGTCGTGTCCTCAGCGCTCGAATCCTCCGTCGGGCTGGCTGCGGGGGCCGAACTCGCCGCCCGGCTGCCGCGCACTCGGGCCAGTCGGGACATCCTCGGCGAGTCGGTAGCCTGCGGTCTGGGCACCGGGCGTCTCTTCACCGCCGATGTCGTGTCCGAATCAGCGAGCCTGACCCCGGTCGACGGGAGCATCCCCGCAGCGCGAATCACCCCGGATCCTGACCGTCTGCAGCAGCTGGCGGTGGATCCGGGGCGATTCGACTGGTGGACGCGGCGACTTCAACAATGCTGGACGTTCCTGCGCCGCGGAGGGACAGCAGAGGTCTAGACCCCCGGCCGGCCCATGTCTGGGCCACGGACTGCGGGGCCACCGACGGCCCGGACCTGTGCTGAGTGGGCGAGCTCAGCCGGCGTTCTTCACGGCCTCGACGAAGGCGTCGGCGGTCTTGGTCACCGTCGCCTCTTCGACATCGGCGACATTGGACACGGAGACGAGATTGTTGTCGACCTGAGCGTAGACCATCCTCATCTCCATCGCGGTCTGCCCGGCGGCATCGAAGGAGGCGACGACTCCGGCGGTCGCATCGGCCCCGGCGACCTCTGGATCGAAGGTCTGATAGTTCATCGTCATCTCCAGGCCCGCGGTCTTGAGCTTGACATCGCTGCACTCTTCGGCGATCTTCGACGGCCCATCGAGCTGGGTCTGCGGACCCTCAGGATCGTCGAAGCTCGTGATGCCTGCGGACAGGACATTGTCGGTGGAGGTGGCGGCCACTGTGGTGCCGTCCGAGGCAAGGTTCGCGTTGAGGATGTCGAGAGTGATGTTCTTGCACTTGGCCGGTTCGAACTCCGAGCCCTCGATGGCCTTCACCGACTCACTGTTGGCCTGGCCGGCCCCCTCGACGACCTTGAACGACTGGCCCTCGGCAGAGGTGGACTCGAGGATGTCCTTCAGCTGCGCCTCATCGAGCTTCTTCGCCTCCGGCGTCTGCTCGGCGGTCGGCGAGGAGTCTCCGCTGCCGTCGGGCTTGTCTGCACTCTGGTCACCGCCCGTGCATCCCGTCAGGGACAGTCCAGCGATGAGAGCGATGGCTGGGAGTATGCGTTTCATGTTGGGCCTCTCGAGTCAGCGTTCAGTGAAGATCAGCGTTCAGAGGAGTCAGCAGTCGTTGATTCATGACCGTTCTCAATATAGTCGCCGACGGTCTCAGTTGAGGCTGCTGTCTGTGTCGGATCTGGAACATCACCACTGACCTGGTCGTGGCCCACATCGTCCGTGGGGTGTCGATCGTCGGTCACGGTTCGTTCGTCGCCGCTCGCGGCATTTCTGTCGTCGGCTGCCGCGTCGGCCAGCGCCGAGGTGATCCGCACCGCGGTCACCTCGTCCTGTCCCAGCGCGGTGAAGTGTGCGGTGCGCTTGCCGGGGATGATCGGGTCGTGCATGGCCGCGGCCAGCCGACCGGTGAACGTCAGCCGCCCCTTCTTGTCCGCCTTCTGCTGGTAGGCATTGCTTCCGCCGGGACCGGACACTCTGATGTCATAACGACGGCCGGGATCGAAGAGCCCGGGCGTTCGGACACGGAAGCTGCCGGTGCCGGTCAGGGAGAAACCCGCGGCGCTGACGCCGTCGAAGCGGACGATCTGTGGCCGACGCCGGGAGATCTCGACGCGCCACCCGTGAATGTCGAAGAGGGCGTGACCGGTGAGGTAGGTGAATCGGCCGCCATCGGCCACGCGATCGGTGAGGCCTCGGTTCGAGCTCGAGTAGTTCCGCCGTCTGGCAAGCGTCTTCAGCCACGCACCGAGCTCGCGTTCCCAACTGGTCCAGTTGTGCAGCCCGCTGGTGCGGGGGAACCAGGAATGACGGATGCCGAGTGCGTTGAGTCGGGCGGCGAAGCGCTCACCCTGAGCGTTGATCATCTTCTCCACCAGGTCCCGATCCTTCGTGCTCTCGAGGCTGCCGGATCCGGCGCTGAACCACAGGTCGAGGCCGGCGAGGTTCTCGGCCAAGGCATACGGGGAGTTCGCCAGCCATTCGCCGCGATCGGCGACCGGATCACCGAAGAGCGTCATCGACCGAGCACCTTCACGCATTGCGATGATGTCGAAGGCCGGTACGGTCGACAGCGGGTCCAAGGGGGAGGAGAACGCGGCTGCCGCCCCGTACCGGTCGGGATGCCAGGCCGCGTATTTCATCGCTCCGTACCCGCCCATCGACAGTCCGGCCAGTCGTTGGTTCTCCGGGGCGAAATCCACGGAGAAGTTCGCCTTGAGGAACTCGGGGATCTCCTCGGTGTGGAATCGGGGCCAATCGTGGACCTCGCTGCCGACAGCCAGCCGCGAGTACGTCCCGGCGCCGCCGTCGGGCATGACGATGAGGGAGGGGGAATCGATGGTGAGCTCTTCGGCGGACCCGAAATCCGTCCACGACCGGAAATCGTCGCCACCGCCGTGGAAGAGGTGGATGACGGGGCTGACCTCGGCGGGAATGCCCGGCAGCAGCACCCGCACCCCGACGGTCCGGCCGAGAGCGGGGGAGTAGAGGAAGAATTCGCGCAGCCTCGGAGAGAGTTTCCGCTTGTCTCGGATGTGCCAGGTGCGTGCGTCCTTGCCGCGGGGTTCGGGTCCGAGGAAGGAGCTGTTCTGGTCGAGGGCGGGGTACAGTCCGCGTTGGGAGCGAGCCGCGGTCAGGGTGCGGATGGCACGAGCTCCCATCGCGATGATCAACGAGCGGCGCATGCGTCGAGGCTAGAGGGTGGAGATGAACCGCAGGTGGGTAAGTGGTTGAATATCAGGTGATGTCGAATTCGAGCGCGGCGGCGCAGCAGATAGCCCGGAGCCTGATCCGATCGCGGGTCACGGACGTGGTCATCGCCCCCGGGTCCCGGTCGGCCCCCTTGGTCTACGCCCTGGCACCGCTGAACGAGGCGGGGCTCATCCGCACGCACGTGCGCATCGATGAGCGTGACGCCGGGTTCCTCGCCCTCGGTCTTGCGCGCGGTCTGCGCGTGCGGGGCGGGGAAGCGGCCGTGGCGATCGTGACGACCTCCGGCTCGGCCGTGGCCAACCTCCACCCGGCCGTTCTCGAAGCCTCCTACGGACACCTGCCGCTGCTGGCCCTGACCGCCGACCGGCCCGCCCGACTGCGCGCCACCGGCGCGAACCAGACCATCGACGACCAGTCCCAGGTCCTCAGCGATGTCCGCGCCCGCTTCGACATTCCCGCGGGTGAGAGTTCGGACGTGATCGAGCGCGCCGTGATCGAGGCAGTGTCCGCGACCGCGGGCACGACCGGTGGAACCGGCACCGAGGCGGCCGGTCCGGTCCAGTTCAACGTGCAGTTCGACACCCCGCTCGTGCCCACCGTCGACGAGCTGAAGGCGTGGGCCGAAGAGATCGGCACCCTGCGGGCCGGACCGATGCGAGCGCGTGAGCCCGTGTGTTCGGAGGTGCACGTCACCGTCACCGAAGGAACGGTCATCGTCGCTGGGGACGCCGGCGGACACTCGGCCGAGACCGTGCGAGCGCTCGCCGCCGACCACCATCTGCCGGTACTCGCCGAACCCTCGAGTCCGCTGTCGCGGTCCACCCAGGCGACCTCGACATTCGTGCCCGCCCATGCGCGTGTGCTCGGCGAACACATCGAGCTGCGGGACGCGATCCGCACCGTCATCGTCCACGGCAAACCGACGCTGACGAGGCCCGTCGCCGCACTGCTGGCCGACGATTCCGTGCACGTGCAGCATGTGCCCGATGACATCGACACGATCGGAATCACCGTGTTCGACGAGGCAGCCGTCACAGGCGAGGCAATCGACTCGGGGTCGGCAGAAGCCGACGCCTCATCGGGACCCGCCTGGGTGCGGAACTGGGTCGAGACGGGGGCCTCGATCGTGGCGGACGTCCGGGCCGAACTGGCTGAAGAGGCGGGCGCATCCTCACCTGTGAGCCTGCCCTCGGCGGAGAGGTTCCAGACGACGGCGCGGAGGATCACCGAACACCTCGCCGAGCAGGAGATCACGCTGTTCGTGGCGAGCTCGAACTCGGTGCGCTACCTCAGCGACGCCGAGACCATCCGGGCCCGCATCCACGCCTCTCGCGGTCTGGCCGGCATCGACGGGCTCGTGTCGACCGCAACCGGTCTGTCTCTCGGGCTGGGGGAACCGGTCGTCCTCCTCATCGGCGATATCGCGATGCTCCACGACGTCGGCGGACTGCTCACTCCGACCGCTGAGGCAGCCGGTGACGTGACGATCGTCGTGCTCAACGACGATGGGGGCGCGATCTTCTCCGGACTCGAACACTCACAGCCCCACCTCGAGGCCCACCTCGAGCGATACTTCACCGTCCCGCACGGTCGCGGATTCGCCGAACTGGCAGCCGCCTACGGCTGGGACTACGCGCAGGTGAGCGACGCTCCGGGCCTGAGCGCTGCACTGGCAGCCGAGGATTCCACGACCGGGCGGCGGATCGTCGAAGTGACACCTCTCGGCTGACGTCACACGAGTCCTCCCTATCGGGACGTTGCTCGGTCGGATCATCCGCCCGACCGGGCCGGCAGCCTGACCGGATCGTCAGCCCGGCTCGCGTCTCAACTCAGACCGAGCGCCCTGCGCATCGGTTTGAGCTTCGCGTTCGTCTCGGCCACCTCGGTGTCGGGATCCGAATCGGGCATGATCCCGGCCCCGGCGTACAAGCGGATCCGATTGCGCTCCTCGAGCTGGCCGCAGCGCAGGGCGATGCCGAACTGCCCGTTGCCGCGCCCGTCCATCCACCCGACAGGACCCGAGTACCGGCCCCGGTCGAGGGGTTCGAGCTCATCGACGTGGGCCACAGCGCTCGCCTGCGGATACCCGCCGACGGCCGCGGTCGGGTGGACGGCGGCGGCGACGTCGAGGGCGTTGAGACCGGAGTCGGCGGCCAGCGTCGCCTGCGCGTCCGAGGCCGAATGGATGACATTGGCCAAAGGCAGCAGGTGCGGGCGCTCATCGACGGTGACATCCTCGGCGACCGATCCCAGGCTGCGCTGCAGGGAGGCGATGGCGAAGGCGTGCTCGGTGCTGTCCTTGTGTGCGCTCAGCAGCTTTCTCGCCGCCGGCAGCTCGTCCATCGGGTCGGCCTCGACCCGGTAGGTGCCGGCGAGGACGCGGGAGGTCACCCGATTGTTCTCCACCCCGATGAGCAGCTCCGGGGTCGATCCGATGAGACCCGCGACATCGAAGGTCCAGCAGCTCGGGTAGCTGCGGTTGAGCGCACCGAGCACCGATCGGACGTCGATGTCGCCCTCGGTGGTCACGACTTCGTCGCGGGCCAGGACGATCTTGCGCAGCGAGGGATCGTCGGAGAACGCGTCGACTTCGTCGGAGGTCTCGACGGGAGTGAGCATGTCCGCGACCTGCGCGACGAGCTGCGACCACCGCGTCGGGTCGAGGTCACCGGGTTCGGCATGGGCCGATTCCACCCGTCGCAGCGGTTCGGGACGCAGCAGCGGGGGCAGGGGAGGTTCTGCGGCGGTGGTGATCGAGGTCAGCCACACGCGGCCGCCGCGGCGACCAAGGACGAATTCGGGGACGTGGATGATCGAATCGACCGTGGATTCGCCCGAATAGGCGACCGTGGCGAAGCACATCAGCCCGGATCCGAGGAGGTCGACCTCATCTTCGACGGTGGCCGCCTCGGTGATGGCCTTCCAGGCCTGGGACAGTTCGGCGAAGCGTTCAGGGCCGCTGGCGCGGATGCGCAGCACTCGGCCGAAGCCGATGAGCCCGGAGGTGTCACGCACCCAGCAGGAGAACCCGGAGGTGGGCAGCAGCTCGAGTGTCTGCTCGACGGTGGTCGGCAGGCCGGATTCGAAGGGGAAGCCGGGCCCGGGATCGACGTCATCGACGAAGCGGGAGCGCACGTTCAGGCGCGGGGCGGCGGCCAGGATGTCGGAGGTGCCTAGAGTCGTAGTCATGTCGCCTCGAGTCTAGACGAGGATGCGGGCTCGCGGCCTCCCCGCTGGAGTCGCGGTGAGCACTCGGGGCAGGGAGTGTGGCCATGTCCACACCGTCTGCCGCATGTCCGCGGTCGTGCGGATTCGCCCTCCCGCCGCAGGTGTTGAGACAATATGGTCATGAATCGTGCCAAGCTGGACAAGCAGCCCGCTGACGTCGCGTCGATGTTCGATGATGTCGCCTCCCGTTACGACCTCACGAACGATGTCCTCACCTTCGGGCTCGCCCGTGCATGGCGTCGCACCGTCGCCCATTCCGTGGCCGCAGGGCCCGGCGAACGTGTGCTCGATCTGGCGGCGGGAACCGGCACTTCGTCGATGACGTTCACTCACCACGGCGCCGAGGTGGTCGCCGGGGACATCTCCACCGGGATGCTCGCCGAGGGGCGCCGACGGCACCCGAAGATCGACTTCATCTACGCCGACGCGATGGATCTGCCCTTCGCCGATGCCAGCTTCGACGTCGTCACGATCTCCTTCGGCATCCGCAACGTCAACGACGTCGACACGGCACTGGCCGAGATGCTGAGGGTGCTCAAGCCCGGCGGCCGTCTCGTCATCTGCGAATTCTCCACCCCGACGCTCGACGCCTTCAGCCTCGTGTACAAGGAGTACCTGATGAAGGCGCTGCCGGCCATCGCCCGGGCCGTGTCCTCGAACCCCGAGGCCTACGTCTACCTGGCCGAATCGATCCGCGCCTGGCCGAACCAGGACGCTTTCGCCCACCAGATCCTCGATGCCGGCTTCGACCAGGTGAAGTACCGCAACCTCACCGGCGGAATCGTCGCTGTCCACCACGCCCTCAAACCCGCCGAGCCGGCAGCGAATGCCGGGGCGTCGGAGCCGACCGACCGGGCGGAGCACGGTGGCGAAGCGGAGACGCACACGCCTTGACGATGAATGAGTTCGATGCCGAGGTCGTCGTCGTCGGAGCCGGCCCCGCCGGATCGGCGATCGGCGCCTACCTCGCCCAGGCCGGCCACGAGGTCATCATCCTCGAGAAGTCAGGTTTCCCGCGCGACAAGATCTGCGGCGATGCCCTGACCCCGCGTGCGGTCAAGGAAGCCGGATTCCTCGGCATGGATCTGCCGGCCTCCGACGGCTGGCATCCGAACAAGGGGCTGCGCCTCATCGGCGGCGGGCACCGCCTCGAACTCGACTGGCCGGACATCGACGGCACCCCGAACTACGGGCTCACCCGCCCGCGCATGAGCATGGACGAGGCCTTCGCCCGGCATGCTCAGCGCAGCGGAGCCCGACTCTTCGAACAGGTGCGGGCCATGTCCCCGGACATCGGCGACGACGGGTGGATCAGGGGCGTGCATGCCTCCGGCACCGACCACCGAGGCCGCCGCGTCGGACCCGAAGCCCACTTCCGGGCCCCCATCGTCATCGCCGCCGACGGCGTGTCCTCCCGTCTGGCCGTGTCGATGGGGTTGGAGAAGCGCGACGACCGGCCGATGGGAATCGCCGCCCGTGCCTATCACACGACGCCTCGGCACGCCGATGACTACATCGAATCCTGGGTCGAGATGCGGTCGACGAACCAGGCCGGAGAGGCGGAGACCCTGCCCGGATACGGGTGGATCTTCCCCCTCGGCGACGGCACGGTGAACATCGGTGCCGGCCTCCTCGACTCCTCCCCGCAATTCAGATCCGTCGACCTGCGCAAGGTGATGGGGCAGTGGATCGCCGACATGGGCCACGAGTGGGGCATCGACGAATCGACCTCGCTGGGTCCGATCAAATCCGCCGCCCTGCCCATGGCGTTCAACCGCACTCCGCACTTCCACCGCGGTCTGCTGCTCGTCGGCGACTCCGGCGGTATGGTCAACCCGTTCAACGGCGAAGGCATCGACTATGCCTTGGAATCGGCGCGCATCGCCGCCGAGGTGATCTCCACGTACTCCCGTTACCCGCAGGCCGTGATGCGCCGCCGACTCGAGGAATACCCGGCACTGCTCGGAGACTCCTTGGGCGGTTACTTCACTCTCGGCCGTGTTTTCGCCGCGATCATCGGCCACCCTGCGCTCATGCAGTTCGGAATCAAGTACGGTATGGGTGTTGACGTTGTGATGGAGTTCGTCGTCAAATTGTTGGCGAACCTCTACCGCGACCCGAAGGTCTCCGAGGCCGATCTCATCGACAGGGTGATCTCCGCCCTGGCCCGAATCGTCCCGGCCACCAGCAATGTCTGAGCACATGGGCGAAGACTCTGAGCGCAAGGGCAAGGACAACGGCATGCCGACACCGACTACGACGAATGACGAGGACATGAGCCACCTAGCCTCTCCGGCCACCTTCACCGGTGACGACGCCCAGCTCGCGGCGGAGATCTCGACTCAGTTGGAAACCGTGGAGGCCAAACTCTACGAGGTGACCGAACAGACCCGCAGGCTCCCCGACGAGACCTCGAAGCACCTGTTGGCCGCCGGCGGCAAGCGGGCGCGCCCGAACCTCGTCCTGCTCACCGCCCGCCTCGGCGACGCCGAGAACGAGGACATCATCGATGCGGCCGTGGCCGTCGAACTCATTCACCTCGCCTCGCTCTACCACGATGACGTCATGGACGATGCTCCCGTGCGCCGCGGTGCGAAGGCCGCTCATGAGGTGTGGGGCAATTCGGTGGCGATCCTCACCGGCGATCTGCTCTTCTCCAAGGCCTCGGGGGTCACCGCGAAGCTCGGTCCCGAGGCCGTGCGCATCCAGGCCGAGACCTTCGAACGTCTCGTCCTCGGCCAGCTCAACGAATTCGCCGGACCGCCCGAAGACGCCGACGAGATCGAGCACTACATCCAGGTGCTCGCCGATAAGACCGGATCGCTCATCGCCACCTCGGCGCGGTTCGGTGTCATGTTCTCCGGCGCCGATCAGGCACTCGCCGAACCCGTCAGGATCTTCGGCGAACGCGTCGGCGTGGCCTTCCAGCTCGCCGATGACATCATCGACCTGACCACGACATCCTCGGAATCGGGAAAGACCCCGGGCACGGACCTGCGCGAACGCGTCCCCACCCTGCCCGTCCTCTACGTGCGTGCCGCTGCCGCCGCCGGCGATGACTCCGCGACCGAGGTGGTCCGACTCCTCGACGCCGACCTCACTTCCGATGCGGCTCTGGAGTCCGCTCGCGCGGCCCTGGCCGCTCATCCCGTGACCGAGCGAGCACGCACCGAGGCCGTGCGGTGGGCCGATGACGCCAAGGAGGCACTGGCCGCGCTGCCCGCCGGGCGGGTGAAGGAAGCGCTGTTCGCCTTCGCCGACTCCGTCGTCGCACGCAGCTCCTGAGCGTCCTCACACTTCTCAGTCTCTGCCGTTTCGGCCAGGCCGCAAAGGAACCTCATCGATGACCGTCGACTCGGCAGCCTCACCGTCTCCGAGTGCGAAGACACTCACACCGGCCGACTGGGTCGGCCTCGGCGTGCTCGCCGTGTTCCTCCTGGTGGGCCTGAGCTGGTCGAAGTGGCTGCCCTACTGGGACAAGGCGTGGGCGCTGAGCAGAACCTCCCTGTGGGACGGTGCTCCGCTCTTCGATGCTGCCGGGGAGGCCGTGTCGCTGTCGGGAGCCTGGGACTTCACTCTTGTGTACTTCACCGCAGTGTGGAAAGCCCTGCTCGTGGCGCTGCTCGTCGCCGCCGTCATCGACGCTCTCGTGCCGCGCGACTGGCTGCTGCGGCTGCTCAATCGGCGCAGCCATGCCGGTCAGTCTCTCGTCGGTGCCGCCCTGTCGATGCCGTCGATGATGTGCACCTGCTGTGCGGCCCCGGTGGCCGCGGGACTGCGTGAGACGGGGGTGCGTCGTTCGGCGGCACTGGCCTACTGGGTGGGCAACCCGCTGCTCAACCCCGCTGTGCTCATCTTCTTGGCCTTCGTCCTGCCGTGGCAGTACACGGCCGTGCGCCTGGTCTTCGCTGTTCTCATCGCTGTGGGTGCCAGCGCCCTCATCGGACGGTGGGTGACCGGACGCAACGATCCGGTGCCCGACCCGAGCCCCGCCTCGGCGACGGTGTCGTCTCTTCCCGTGCGCTTCCTGCGCTCCCTGGGGCGGTTCACGCTCATCCTCGTGCCCGAGCATATTCTGCTCGTCTTCCTCATCGGACTGCTCGCTCCGTGGCTGACCGGCGTCTTCGGTCTCGAAGCGCAGCTGGGCGCCGGTGCCGTCCTCGTCGTCGCGGTCGTCGGCACCCTGCTCGTCATCCCCACCGGCGGAGAGATCCCGATCATTCTCACCCTCGTGCCGCTGGGCGTCGGAGCCGGTGTCACCGGCGCCCTGCTCGTCGCGCTGCCCGCGCTGAGCATCCCGTCGATGGTCATGGTCGGCAAGGCGATGGGATGGCGGACGACCGCGGCCATGGGAGTCGCCGTCGCCGTCTCAGCGGTGCTCGCCGGTGGGATGCTGGCGCTGCTGAGCTGAAGTGCCGCACTGCCTCGTCGGGCTCGTCAGTCCTGATCCGATATCAGGTGGTCAGGCGACGCAGTGTGAGATAGGAGCCGAGGGCGAAGACCGCGCACAGCCCCAGCGCCCAGAAGGTGAGCCCGAGGGCTGAGGACTGAGCGAACCACATCCACACTTCGGCCCAGGCCCGATTGACGCTCACGATCGCCGCTGCTCCCATGAGGAGAAGCGCGATTGCCAGAAGCGAGATGGTGAGGACGAGGAACCCGAATCGCTTGTTGACGATGGCGAACCAGAAGCCGAGGATGAACGTCAGCATGGTGAGGACGAAGTAGGTCAGTCCCGCAGCCAAGGGCCCACCCTCCCAAACCCAGGGCAGGTAGGCGAAGTAGCCGTTGATGCCGTAGCCGTTCGTGGCCTGCTCGATGAGGCCGAGGAGGACGAAGACGAGGGAGATCCCGAACGCACTCAGCGCCGCGGCCAGGAGCGAGCCGAGGTAGAACTCGCGGCGGGTGAGGCTCATCGCCTGGGAGAAGTAGAAGGTCAGATTCATTGCTTGGGCGCCCACTACAGCGAAGTACCACAGGGGTGCCTGCGACCCACCGCTGTACATCGGCCCCTCGACACCCGAAGAGGAGATGATCCAGTAGACGCTCAGGGTGATGAGCCAGATCCCGCCGAGGACGAGGACGGGGACCCAGACGAAGGTCTGCGTATTGGTGAATTGGAGTCGGACGACACCCCAGGTCCGGTTCTTCGGCCCGGCAGCGGGTCGGATGCTGGCGGCGGAGGCGGAGGCGGAGGCGGTGGCGGTCATGGCTGAAGGCTCCTGTGTTCGGTGTCGGGCACGGATCGGCCGTCGGCCCCACTCTGAGTGGTGCGCACGACGAGCTGCTGCAGAGAGACGGGAGTGAGATCCAGGTTGGCCTCGGCGATGAATTCGCGGTCGAGGGTGCTGAGGTGTCCGAGCATCGTCACAGACGACACCCGCCCCAATGTCTCGCTGTGGATGACCTCACGTCCGGCGACAAGACGTCGGATCGCATCATCATCGCCGACGATGTTGACAGCGCGGCCGCGGACCGCCTCGGCGGATTCGTCCATGATGATCCGGCCGCGGTCGATGACGATGACGTTCTCGATGAGGTTCGCCACCTCGTCGATGAGGTGGCTCGAGAGCACGATAGTGCGCGGGCATTCCGCGTAGTCGGCGATGAGGCGGTCGTAGAAGAGCTGCCGGGCCACGGCGTCGAAACCCAGGTACGGTTCGTCGAAGAAGGTGACTTCGGCCCGCGAAGCCAGACCGATGATGACGCCGATGGCGGACTGCTGACCGCGGGAGAGCTTCTTGATCGGGGTCTTCAGGGGAAGGCGGAAGTCATCGACGAGCTCCTCGGCGAACGACCGGTCCCAGTGCGGGAAGAAGCGCCGGGCATTGGCAAGTGCGTGCTTGGCGGTCGCATCCTCCGGGTATTTCTGGCTCTCCCTGACGAAGCACATGCGGTTGAGTACGCGGGCGTTCTCGTACGGGTGCTCGCCGAAGACGTCGATGTCACCGCTGGTGGCGAAGTCCTGTGCCGTGAGGATCGACATCAGTGTGGTCTTGCCGGCTCCATTGCGGCCGAGCAGTCCGTAGATCGCGTCCTGTTCGATGGTGAGGGAGACATCGTCGAGTGCCTTCGTCTTCTTGTAGGTCTTCGTGAGGTGGCGGACTTCGATGACGGCATTCATGTCTCATCCTTTCGTGGTGACCGGATCGATGGCACTGGTCAGTCGGAGCTCTCGGGAGCGCTCTGTGATGAGCGCGATCACGTCCTCGGATCCCAGCCCCAGCCGATCGGCCTCATTGAGCAGGGGAGTGATGTAGGTGTCGGAGAACGTGGTGCGGTGCTCGTTGATGAGGAGGCCGCGAGCGCCTTCGGTGACGAACATTCCGATTCCGCGTCGCTTTTCGAGCACGCCCTTGGCGACGAGGAGATTGATCCCCTTGGCCGCCGTGGCGGGATTGATCGAGTAGAAGCTCGCGAGTTCGTTCGTCGACGGGGCCCGGGACATCTCGGACAGGGTCCCGTCGATGATCGAGTCCTCTACGCGCTCGGCGATCTGCGCGAACAGGGGTCTGCCGTCGTCGATCATATTCAACTCCATGTCTGTTGGTTAGTTACTCAACTAATGAACCATGGGGGTGAGGATGATGTCAAGGGCTTCCGGCGGAATCCGTTGGACTCTGAACCCGGCAGCCAGCGGATGGGCGCCGACGGGCTGGTGTTTGGCATGATCGGATCACGGGTTTCGGGTGGTTCCGAGGGGGCTGCCGACTCCGGCGGAAGTGGCGTCCACCGACTCCGGCGGAGGCGGTGTCACGGACGACGACGGCTTGTGCGCACGAGATCGGTGCAGAGCAGGATGACGGCGATCCAGATGATGAAGAAGCCGATCCACCGCGGTGTCGACATCAGCTCACCGAGCACCGTGACGCCGAGGATGAACTGGAGGGTCGGAGTGAGGTACTGGAGCATGCCCACCCAGGACAGGGGGATGCGGCGCGCCGCGGCGCTGAAGAGGATGAGCGGGATGGCCGTGGCGGGACCGGTGATGATGATGACGAACACGTGCCATCCGCCCAAGCCGCTGAACGTCTGCAGACCCAGCGAGCCGAGGACGATGAGGTAGATCGCTGAGGGCACGGCGAGGACGAGGCTCTCGACGGTCATGCCCTCGAGCGCACCGACACGGGAGCCGACCTTGTTCTTCACGAGCCCGTAGAGGCCGAATGACAGGGCCACCGTGAACGCGAGGTAGGGGATGCGGCCGAGGCTGACCCCGACGACGATCACAGCCAGGAGGCCGAAGCCCACGGCCGTCCACTGCAGCGGGCGCAGCTTCTCACCGAGGAAGACCACGCCGAGGCCGATCGACAGCAGCGGATTGAGGTAGTAACCGAGCGAGATCTCGACGAGCTGGTTGGTTTCGACGCCGTAGATGAACGTCGTCCAGTTGATCGCGATGAGCACCGAGGCGAGCAGCAGGAGCCCGAAGGTGCGCGGTGAGCGAAGGATCTGCCAGGTGCGGGCGTACCCGCCGGTGAAGACGAGGAGGAGGGCGCAGAACACCAGCGACCAGATGACTCGGTGGGAGACGAGCTCGAGCGCACCCGTGGGAGCTGCGGCTGCGAAGAGCAGCGGCATGACTCCCCACAGCAGGTAGGCGGAGAATCCGTTGATCAGGCCGGCACGGCGGATTGCGCTCTCATCGGGTCCTGGGTCTGTGCTCACTCGCCCCAGTCTACTGAGAGTCGGGCAGCGACCGGGCGGGGCCCCGCACATGAGACGCAATCGAACCCGGCGCGGCTGGTTGGGAGCCAGCTGGGTGCGAAGTGCGAGCTTGGTCACGTCATTGTAAGGATCACCTACATTGACGATAGACTCGCTGTGACTGAATAGAGAGGTGTGAGAATGACTCGACCCTTCCGGGTGGCCATCGTCGGCGCCGGTCCTGCCGGGATCTACGCTGCCGATCTCATGATGAAGGCGGAACGCGATTTCGATCTGAGCATCGATCTCTTCGACCGCCTGCCGACTCCCTTCGGCCTCGTCCGCTACGGCGTCGCACCCGACCATCCGCGGATCAAGGGCATCATCAATGCCCTGATCAAGGTCCTCGACCGTGGTGACATCCGCCTGTTCTCGAACGTCGAATACGGCGTCGATCTCCACCTCGAGGAGCTCACCGACCGCTACGATGCCGTGATCTTCTCCACCGGCTGCTTCGTCGACGCCGCACTCGACCTGCCCGGCATCGACCTGCCCGGCTCCTACGGGGCCGCAGAGTTCGTCAACTGGTACGACTCGCATCCCGATGTCAGCCAGGAATGGCCGTTGGACGCGCAGCGCGTCGCCGTCATCGGCAACGGCAATGTCGCCCTCGACGTCGCCCGGGTGCTCGCGAAGCAGGCCGATGACCTCCACACCACCGAGATCCCCGACCATGTCTACGAGGGACTCAAGACCTCGCAGGTCACCGACGTCCACATCTTCGGCCGCAGGGGACCGGCCCAGGCGAAGTTCACCCCACTCGAGCTGCGGGAACTCGGACAGGTCAAAGACGTCGACGTCATCGTCT
This sequence comes from Brevibacterium sp. FAM 27836, assembly GCF_051351055.1. Classification (NCBI taxonomy): domain Bacteria; kingdom Bacillati; phylum Actinomycetota; class Actinomycetes; order Micrococcales; family Brevibacteriaceae; genus Brevibacterium; species Brevibacterium sp. FAM 27836. The sequence goes on along the minus strand of NZ_CP195711.1, from coordinate 715,562 downwards.
ACCCCGAGGACTTCGAATTCGACGAAGGCTCTATGGCCGCCATCGAATCGAGCAACCAGACCAAACAGGTCGCGAAGACGCTCACGGACTTCACCATGCGTGAACCGACAGGGGCGAAGCGTCGCCTCCACCTCCACTTCCTCCACGCACCGGTGGCCATCCTCGGCGAGGATCGGGTGACCGGACTGCGGACCGAACGAATGGAACTGGACGGTGCCGGAGGAGTCAACGGAACCGGAGACTTCCACGATTGGGAGCTCGACGCCGTCTACCGTGCCGTCGGCTACGCCGGCACGAAGCTGCCGCAGCTGCCCTTCGACGAGCGCAAGCGCGTCATCCCCAACCATGAGGGGCGCGTCGTCGACTCTGACGACCAGACGAAGGCGGCCGAGGCCGACGTCGTCCAGGGCGTCTACTCGACCGGGTGGATCAAGCGCGGACCCGTCGGGCTCATCGGTCACACGAAGGGCGATGCGCTCGAGACCATCGGGCATATCCTCGACGACCGGGCCGCCGGTGTGCTCACCGACCCCGTCTACCCGGACGAGTCGGCCATCGTCGAACTCTTCGAATCCAAGGGCATCGACTATGTCGATTGGGAGGGCTACCACCGGGTCGAGTCCGCTGAGAAGGCCGCCGGCGAAGCCGAAGGTCGTGAACGGATCAAACTCGCCACCCGCGAGGCGATGCTCGCCGAGGCGCGCGGCCACGTCACCGCCGAATCCGTGGGCCAACCCTCCGGCGGCCACTGACCACCCTGGGCGCTGATCACTCCGGGTGCTGAACCCCTCGGTCACTGACCTCCTGGGGTGCTGACGCCGCCGGGGCATCCCGCACCGCCGGCGTCACCGCCTCCCGGCAGCGTCACCGCCTCCGCTGAGCGGCCAAACGCCCCGGCAACGTCATCTCCTCCCGGCGCACCGAGAGGACGAGTCGCTGCCGGGGCGTGATGCGTCCACCGCGTAGAGTCGAATACAGCTGACCGGCACCGAAAGGGTCGCCGGCACGCACCGGAACCAGACCGTCGGCAGGCAGGGGAGACCTCGTGAGAAACGAATCGCTGCTCAGAGCGATCGTCGAACGTGCTTATGCCGAACGACTTGATGCCTGGCAGGCGGCAGCCGTGCGGATCAAGCACTGGCTCAAGGAGCAGCAGAAGGGTCTGCTCAAAGACAAAGACATCTCGCGCCTCGATGTCGATGGGCACCGGATCAAGGATGCCGCACGGACCCTGGCGAAACTCAGCGAGAAGTCCGAAGAGGACCCGCAGCTGACGGTCGACAGCGCCGAGGACGTCGAGGACCAGATCCGTGACATCGTCGGCATCAAGGTGCTGTGCAAGTCACCGCGGGACCAGCGGATGATGTTCGATGCTCTGCGCGACCCCGAACAGCTCGGCACCTTCGAACTCATCGAATCGAAGGACTATACGGACCCGCCGAAGGCCAGCGGCTACCGTGCCTGCCATGTCATCCTCCGCATCCCCTCCGACCTCGGACAGCCGGTGTTCGCCGAGATCCAGGTGAAGACCCGTCTGCAGGATGCGTGGAGCGAGCTGACCCACGAGGACATGTACAAGCCCGGTGCGGCGATGAAGCCGAGCAAGCTGCACGGCGAGTTCGCTCGTGCGATGGCGAATATGCTCGCCACCGTCGATGACATGGCCGACACCCTGGCCCTCGAGCTCACCGCGCTGACCAACCCCGAGCCGGTCCTCGAGCTCGACGAGCTGCGCGAACAGGACACCGGGATCGAGGTCCGGGTCCGCGCGACGGGCCCGAAGTATGCGCTCGCCGTCGACGGGGACGGGCGTCAGGGCCTGGTGCCTGCCTTCGCGATCCGTCGCCTCAGCGAGACGAAGGGCACGATCAAAGTCAACGACTACGTCCGCATCGACGACCGGCTGCGCGTCAGCGTCGAAGAGGATTCGAAGGGCCTGTACTACATTCCCCTCGATCTGCCGCGACGCTGACGCAGCAACCGTCACCCTCACCGAGGCGGCTGACCGGCTCCCACGAGGGCGTGATCTCCGCGTCCCCGATCGGCACGCGTGGTCAGGACTTCATCGCGCGCGGCGACGAGGTTGGCCAGCGCGGCACGCACCTCCGGATAGCCGCGCGTCTTGAGCCCGCAGTCCGGATTGATCCACAGACGGTCGGCGGGCACATGCCGCAGCGCAGCCTCGATGAGTTCGACGAGTTCAGGCACCGCGGGCACCCGTGGGGAATGGATGTCATAGACTCCGGGACCGATCTCGCGTTCAAAACCGTACTCCGCGATGTCATCGAGGACCTCCATTCGGGAGCGGGCCGCTTCGATGCTGGTGACATCAGCGTCGAGGGCATTGATCGCGTCGATGATCTCCCCGAATTCCGAATAGCACAGGTGCGTGTGGATCTGGGTGCGCGGACTCACCTGTGCAGCGACGAGCCGGAACGAACGCACGGACCAGTCGAGGTAGTCCGCGCGGTCGGATTCGCGCAGCGGCAACAGCTCCCGCAGGGCGGGTTCGTCGACCTGGATGACACCGATTCCGGCCGCTTCGAGGTCGAGGACCTCATCGGCGAGAGCCAGGGCGATCTGGTCGGCGGATTCGCGCAACGGCACGTCGTCGCGAACGAACGACCAGGCGAGGATCGTCACCGGACCGGTGAGCATGCCCTTGACAGTCCTCGACGTCTGCTGGGCGGTGTAAGCCGACCATTCCACGGTGATCGGATTCGGGCGGGACACATCGCCGAAGAGAATCGGGGGACGGGTGCATCGGGATCCATAGGACTGCACCCACCCGTTGTCGGTGGTCGCGAAGCCGTCGAGGTTCTCGGCGAAGTACTGGACCATGTCATTGCGTTCGGGTTCGCCGTGGACGACGACATCGAGTCCCAGTTCCTCCTGCAGACCGACGACTCGGTCGATCTCGTCCTTCATCAGCGCGGTGTAGTCGGTATCGTCGATGCGGCCCGACCGGTGATCTGCACGGGCGCGGCGCACCTCGGGCGTCTGCGGGAACGAACCGATGGTCGTCGTCGGCAGCTCGGGGATCCCAAGCGTCTGCTGAGCCGCATGACGCGTTGCGAAATCGGTGCGGAAGCCGGTGTGTGCCGCAGCCGCCTCGGTGCGGGCCAGAACCGCATCGTTGTGGACTCGAGCCGATTCGGACCGGGTGCGCCGGGCCCGGTCGGCGCGTTCGAATGCCGCTGCACGCGCCTCGGGAGCCTCGGTGATCGCCGCGGCGAGAGCCTCGACCTCGGTGACCTTCTCCTCGGCGAATGACAACCAGGACGCGACATCGACCGGCAGCGCCGTCTCCTGCTCCACCGTATAGGGCACGTGGAGCAGTGATGTCGAAGTCGACACGCTCACCGTCTCTCGGTTCAGTTCCCGGAGCACGTCGAGGCTGGTGCGCAGATCATCGGCCCAGATATTGCGGCCGTCGATGATGCCGGCGACGAGGCGGACGTGGTCCGGCACCTGTGTGCGCAGACGCTGCACATACTGCGGATCCACGGCTCGGGTGGCGGACGAGATGTCGACACCGAGGGCATCGATGCCGGACCCGGCGAGCCCGTTCAGACCTGCCCGCAGGCTCCCGTACGGGGCGGTGACGAACAGCCGCGGCCGGACCTCGGTCGCGGACAGGGCCGAATAGGTGTGCCGGGCCGCCTCGGCGAGTTCCTCATCGCTCGTGCCGGGAATGTCGGCGACGAGGGCCGGTTCGTCGAACTGGATCCAGTCGACGCCGGCCACGGCGAGCGAGCCGATGATCTCACGGTAGACGGCGGTGAGCTCGTCGAGGCGGTCGAGCGGACGGGTGGTGGTGCCGGGAGCCGGTTTGGTCAGCGCGAGCAGAGTCAACGGCCCGACGAGTACGGGGCGGACGCGATGACCGGCCGCTTCGGCCTCAGCCACGAGTGCGAGCAGGTGCTGCGGGTGCGCGGTGAACGCGGTGTCGTCGGCGAGTTCGGGCACAAGGTAGTGGTAGTTCGTGTCGAACCATTTCGTCATCTCCAAAGGCGGCGTGGACGCGGTGCCGCGGGCGAGGGCGAAGTACTCCGTGAGGTCGAAGTCAGAGCCGGTGGAGGACGAAGGGATGAGACCCACCGTCAGCGCGGTGTCGAGGACGTGGTCGTAGTGGCTGTAGGAGGCCGGAATCGCATAATCCTCACGCAGTCCCAGCCCCGCCAGACGGTGATAGGTCTCGATGCGGAGGGTGTGCACGGAACGGGAGAAGTCATCGGCGTCGATTCGGCCGGACCAGAAGCTCTCCAGTGCCCTCTTCAGCTCACGGCGGGCGCCGATGCGGGGGTATCCGGTGATGGTGGCGGTCGGGAATGGTGCGGTCATGAGCGGGTGTCCTTGTCTGTCGTCGTTGCGGTCGGTTGTGTTGGCGGCCATCGCCGAGGCGGTGGTGGTGGAAGAAGTGAGGTCACTGAGATTCCTTTCTCGTCGAGTGCGGTGAGCACGTCTTCGGTCGTGTTCTGGTCATTGAAGGTATAGAAATGCAGGCCGTCGGCGTCCTGGTCGAGGAGCGCAGCGGTGTGCTCCGCCGTGATCTCGAGCCCGATGCGCCGCGCCGAGGCGGGGTCGGAGATTCCGTCGAAGCGCGCAAGCAGGCCGTCCGGGATGGGCAGGCCCGAGAGGCGAGACATGGTGTGGAGACGGCGGGCGTCGGTGATCGGCAGGATGCCGGGGATGATCGGCAGGGTGATTCCTGCGTGCTCGGCGCGGCGTCTCAGCCGGGAGTACGCGGTGGGGTCGAAGAAGAGTTGGGTGATCGCGAAGTCGGCCCCGTTGCGCTGTTTGGCGGCGAGCACGTCGAGGTCCTCATCGGGGCCGGCCGACTCCGGGTGGCCGGAGGGGTAGGCGGCGACGCCGATCCCGAGACGTCCGGCGGCCAGGCAGGCGACATTCTCGCTTTCGATGCGGCGCAGGAGGCCCACGAGGTCATCGGCGTGGGGCAGGTGACCGGCTGGAAGCGAGGTCTGACCTGCGGGGATGTCGCCGCGTATGGCGAGGAAACCGCGCACGCCGGCACTGAGGAGATGCTCGATCCAGGTGAGGAGCTCGACTTCGGTACCGGCGGTGCAGGCGAGGTGCGCCAACGGTCTGAGCGAGGTGGTGTCGGTGACTTCGCTGATGAAATCGGCGGTGCCCTGCAGCCAGTCGCTGTTCGCCGAAGAGGTGACGGCCAGATAGTCAGGGTGCAGCGAGTCGAGGAACCTCAGCAGCTGCGGCATTCGGGCCGCCTGCGCCGCTGATCGGGGCGGGATGACTTCGAACGACAGCGCTCGCCGCAGCCGGCCGCGAGCGGGCGGGAGACCATCGGCGACGCTGTCGGGCGCCGAGGCCGAGATCCTTGGGGTGAGATGAGTGGAAGGCATGCGGCCATCCTGACAGCGGGGACAGGACGACTCGGTGTCAACGCCACATGGGCGTCACGACCCGTCATCTGAGGGTCAAGCAGCGTCCACTGACGTCAGACGGGGACGTGTTCCGTCATGTTCGCTGCGGCAAGGGTATGGGGCCGGGTCAGCTGCTGCCCGGTGAGGAGGGGGAGGAAGGAGGGACGGAAGGTGAGGGGAGGTGGCGGGTGAGGAGGGGAGTGCTGCGTGCCTCGGGTGCGACGCGCGGATCAGCGGTAGTTCGTGAACTGCAGGTCGACCTCGAGGTCCTGGGACTTGAGCAGGGCGATGACTTCCTGCAGGTCATCACGCTTCTTCGAACTCACACGCAGCTCATCACCCTGGATCTGGGCCTTGACGCCCTTGGGGCCTTCATCGCGGATGATCTTCGAGATCTTCTTCGCATTGTCCTTGTCGATGCCTTCCTTGAGGGACGCATCGATGCGGTACTCCTTGCCGGAGGGGTAGGGCTCACCGTCTTCGAGGGACTTCAGCGAGATTCCGCGCTTGACGAGCTTCGACTGGAAGACGTCGAGGATGGCCTTGACTCGGTCCTCGCTGCTGGCCTTCATCTGTACGGCTTCACCGCTCCAGGCGATGGAGGCGTCGGTGCCGCGGAAGTCGTAGCGTGAATTGATCTCCTTCGCGGCTTGGTTGAGGGCGTTGTCAGCTTCCTGACGGTCGACCTTGCTGACGATGTCGAATGAGGATTCGCTGGCCATGGATGCTCCTTCGTGAGTATTCGTTCGTGCCCGCGGGAAACGGGCGTGGCTTCTGTCGCCGAGTCTAGTCGAGACGTGAGAATGTGACCTGCGACAACCGAGTTGGCGAATCGGACTCGGGCCTTGTATTCTTTTCAGGTGCTCATCGAGCGCCTACTGCGGCAGATTGCCCGAGCGGCCAAAGGGAGCTGACTGTAAATCAGCCGGCATTGCCTTCGAAGGTTCGAATCCTTCATCTGCCACGCAGAACGAGAGAAGCTCCGTGACCGAACGGTCACGGAGCTTCTCTCGTCTCGCACACTTCCCACATTCCCTTGCCAAGCCTGAACCTCGCCTCTAACGTTGAAGGACACCACCCGGCGGACGCGGTGGAGGAGAGGCGAGACGATGGGCGACGATCCGACTGACGCAGGGCCGCCTCGGCGCCTGAATTCGCTGGAGGACCGCAACGCTGTGGTCGAATCCGCCCTCGACAAGGCCATCAGACGCGGTGATTTCGATGATCTGCCCGGCCTCGGTAAACCGTTGACAGGTCTGCACGGTTCGTCCGATCCCGATTGGTGGATCAAGCAGAAGATGGATACCGAGGGCATCAGCGGAGTCGCCCCGGCCGCGTTCCAACTCCGGAAGGAGAACGCCGTCCTCGAAGACACCGTCGACGCCTTCACCGAAGAGGCAGATGTCCGCGACTACCTCGCAGGATTCAACGCCCGAGTGCGAGATGCCGTGATGGACCTGCGCGAAGGCCCGCCGGTCTTCACCCCGCCGCGCAACATCGACGACGAGGTCGCGGCATGGCGCCAACGCCGTGCGCAAGCGACGACCGACATCGGCGCCGGATTGGGGCCGGGAGGGCGCGGAGCGGAACCGGGCACCACGGGCAGGTCTGCGGAAGCCGGCGGTCGCAGTCAGGGGCGCGGTGGCCGACAAGCCGACGAAACGAGCGCGGAGAGGAAGCAGCCACCTCGGCGATGGTGGCGCCGTCTTCGTCGGTGATAGCGGCCCTGGGGTGAAGCCTCAGCAGGCCGGCGCCGGTCAGGGCCAGAGCGGTGACCGTTGGGGGTCCGAGGCCGTCATGCACGTTCGCCCTATCAGGGCATAGGGTGAACCCATGAGCTTTCTGCAGTTCCTTCACGAACGAGGCATGGCCGAACGGCCCGGGGTCGGCAGCCGACCGCTGGTGATTGCGCACCGCGGATATTCGGCAGTTGTGCCCGAGAACAGTCTGGCCGCCGTCGATGCCGCGCGTGCGCTCGGGGTCGACTTCATCGAGGTCGACACATCGACGAGCGCCGATGGCGTGCCCGTGATCCTCCACGACCCTGACCTGGACCGGACCACGAACCGCAGAGGCCCCGTAGCCAACCTCACCGCCGAGGAGCTGTCGTTCGTCGACGCCGGGTCCTGGATGGGGCCCGGATTCCACGGAGTGCGGATCCCCACCCTGTCCGCCGTGATGCGCGACATCCAGCATCGAGGCGGGGAGCTCCTGCTCGAGCTCAAAGGGGAGTGGTCTTCCGGCGCGGTGGCGAGGATCTCCGAGCTCGTGGTCGAGACCGGCATCGCCGACCGGATGATCGTCCAGTCCTTCAACCTCGAAACCCTCGAAACCTGCCGCGACCTCCTGCCCATGGTCGCCCGATTCCTGCTGCGCATGGTGCCCAAGCCCGAAGACATCGAGATCGCCCGTGATCTCGGGGCGGTGGCGATCAATCCCTCCTATAAGGGCTTCACCATGCGGAAATCGGTCGTCACCGAGATCAGGGACAACGACCTCGGGGTGTTCGTCTGGACGGCGGATGAGATGAACGAATGGCGAGAACTTCTTGACGCCGAGGTCGACGGGATCATCACCAACCAACCGGGCCGTCTGCAAGGGTTCCTGGCGGGGCGTTTTGACCCGGTGAGATGATCGTTTCCACTGGTGACAGCTGTGACGGCACAAGAATTGCGCCGGAACTCGCTGCCGAAACGAGGTCGTGTGAGTGACGTCACTCCGGGCCGATTTGCCCTGGCTGCGCGAACCCGTGTAAATTCTTACCTGTTGCCCCGATAGCTCAGTCGGCAGAGCATCTCCATGGTAAGGAGAAGGTCAAGGGTTCGATTCCCTTTCGGGGCTCTCGTGCCGCCTGGAATGCGGCGCTGGGGCGGGGTAGCTCAGCTGGTTAGAGCGCACGACTCATAATCGTGAGGTCGGGGGATCGAGTCCCCCTCCCGCTACTTTCAAGCCCCTCACCAGGGATAACGTCCCGGTGAGGGGCTATTTTTCTGCCCAGAGACGGCCACCGACACGGTTACGACACGCTTTGCATCCACTTGTCGAGCACCCCAACGACACCCTGCGGGCCAATGTTGAGCTTCTGCACGTAGTGCTTCGCCGTCACCCCGACCTCAGAGTGTCCAAGCTGCTTGGCGGGTGTTCGTCGGATTCTTCCCACCGTTTCAACCAGTCGTTTGCGAATGAAGCCAGAGTCGTCGTGCTCGAGGTTTCGCCGGCGATCGTTTGGCCCCGCAGGTCGGTCAGCGGCTCGAGGAGCGCGTTGCGTGCGGCTTCCTTTGCGGCACCGGTTCGGAACCGCGGCACAGTCTTGCCGTTCACCTGTTGGGATCGTGCTGTCGCCCGGTAGTTCTCGCGTTTTCCGGAGACGCTGGTGTTGCCCATGCGGACTGGCTGATGCCGTCACATGTGCGGTCGATCATCAAAGTCGAACGGAAGAACCGCCTGTCGAAGGTTGGGCCGATAAACCCGTCCCTGGCCGACATGAACGACGCCGGCACCGAACTGACAACGGCTCGGGAGCTCACGGCGGCGATCGCATCCGGGCAACTCACCCCCGACCAGCACGACGACTATCTGCACAGTGGCACAGCGTGGTCGGCGTACCGTCGCGGGACCCTCGCGCTGAGGGGAGCGGCATGATTCGCCCCATCGAGTACCTCATCACCCGCCGACGACTCACCCAAGCCCACCGAACCTCACCAAACATCGGGGCCAGAGCCGAACCTCACCAACCGTGTGTCGACACTAGGAAAAATCCCGTGAGGGAGGCGAAGCTCAGGGCATGAACTCACTCGCCGCTGCCAACGCTCCGTCACTGAGCGCGCACATCGACCTCCTCGAGCCGTTTGAACGGCGGCTTCGGCTGGTACTTGTGGGGGCCAAGCGTCAAGATTGCTCTGTGCCCGTCACGGCCACGTTCTTCGTCGAGGAAGCATTTGACGGTGCCGGCTTCGATGCCGGCCTGCCTGATGATTTCGACGACGGTGGAGCATTCGGGCCTGTCCTTGTCGAGATAGCCGACCTTCTCACCGTCGAGGGTCTTCACGTTGACGCGGTCGCCGGATGGTTCGAGTTTGACCCAAGCGTGCTTGAACCGTCCTTCGGGACTGATTTCGTCCCTGCCTTCGTAGCTTTCACAGAGCCAGGGTTTCAGGGCTCGTTCGATTGGTTCCCCTGCGTAGACGCGGGTTTTTGGTCCTTTGAAGATGTCGAAAAATCCCATGCGGGGATGCTAGGTGAGATTGGAGCGTTGGCGTGAAGACGTTCAACGGATGGTCGGAGGGACGAACAGGCGACGGCCCAGGGCGTGAAGGCGCCGGACGGTGAAGATGAGCGACACATTCAAGCGGCGGTGGAGGCTACAGGTCCAGTTCCGCAGCGATCTCAGTCGGCATAACCGCGATCGTGTTGCCCGCCCGACCCATGACCACTCCCACGAACTCTTTGCCGGAGTCGATAGGTTTCGCGAGACGACGAGCAAACCCCTTGTTGACATAGCCATAGATGTGTTTCGAACCGGGACGAGCGACAGCAATCGCGTTCGAATCGTACTTGTTCCCGGGCCGCCGGCGAAGATCAATGTGATCGCCGACTTTCAGCCGTGCGGCAGGGTAGTTCTTCCACCCGCGAACGTTCAGGTAGAAGATCCCAAGTCTTGCCAGGGCCAGGTTGCCAGGGGAGGGGTGCTTTCCGGACTTTTCACTGACGAACCGGTACTCGCCTTCTCGTCGTTCGACTCGAAAGGCGAGACTCCCGCATTCGTCGCGGACCAGCTCCGAATCGGCCTCCTCCTTCGACAACCAAGTCTGGCTCGAGGGTGCGGTGTCAGCGGTTGGGCCCGGGCTGAAGTCTTCTGGAGGCGCATCGATCGTCGGCGGCTTATGTGCAGCCGGCGACCGAACCTTTGCAAGCAGCCAGCATCCGAGCGCAATCACCAGAAGGATGCCGACTACTGCCCACATGAGGAGACCTCCATGTCTACCGTTTGTCAACGGTCAGTAGGAACTGCCCATAGACGGCCACGAGAATTGCCCACTGGTGGCCAATAAAACTGCCCGCTGGTGGCCACGATTTCTGCCCATCGACTCGTTGTGTCCAGTCGTGACCACCCGGGGCCGTCGATATCAGCTCAAAGCAACCACCCCTGCCCCAGAAACGGCCTGGCTGAGTCGAATCGATTCCCCACTGGTCTGGACCAAATGAGCATGATGAAGGAGCCGATCAACCGTCGCCGTAGCCACGGTCTTGGGCATCAGCTGGTCGAAAGCAGAAGGATGGAGATTCGACGAAATCGCGACGGATCTCTTCTCATAAGCAGCATCGACAAGCCGATACAGACCTTCGGCAGCATCATCACTGACCGGCAGCAGCCCGATGTCGTCAACGATCACGAGATCGGCTCGCAACAGCCGCTGAACAGTCTTCGTCACCTGGTCATCAGGACGATGAGCACGAACGAGTCCGCCCAGATCTTCCAGCTTCAGCCAGGACACGCGTCCACCGCCGTCGATGACTTTCTGTCCCAGCGCTTCCAGGAAGAACGATTTGCCGGTTCCCGCGGGCCCACAGATGGCCAGGTTCTCCTTCCGCCCCACCCACTCCAGCGTCGACAGCGCCTGCTGCGTGGGTACAGGAATCGATGACACTTCCTCATCCCAGGACTCGAACGTCTTGCCCGTGGGAAACCCGGCCTGCTTCCGCCGGGTCGCTAACATCGCCGCCGATCGGCCACGAGATTCCTCGACTAACAATGCCCGCACGACCTCGACCGGCTCCCACCGTTGCGCTTTCGCCGTGGCCAACAACTCGGGGGCAAGACTGCGCGCATACGGCATCTTCAACCGTCGCATCAGCGCCTCGACCTCGGTATCAAGGACTGGCGCCTGGGCAGAGACAACCATCACAGCTCACCCCCGTCCGCAGTCGTCGACGGTGAGCTCATCGCCTGCCATCCCACAGTCCCCTGCGCCAGGGACGCATCCTCACCCGCACTGCGACTGCCTTGATCAGCAACCCGGTGGGCCAGCAGCGACGCCACATCACCAGTGCCGAAGCGACCATAGGCAGCCGCCGTACCCAGGACCTCATCGACACGTTCTCGACCATGCAACCGCGACAGTGCCACGGCCTGGCCCATCTTCTGTCGCATCCTCGACGTCCCTGCCGCGGCCGCCTCACGTAACCACTCGTGAGCACCATGCCCAATCATCAGGAACGCTTCCTCATCAGGACTGTTCGCTGTGACCGCATACACTCCGGGCACCTTCTGTGTGGCATCAGTCGGGAAATGCTCGTCATCGATCTTCGGCGATCCGGGCCGGGCCCTGCCGTGTCGGGCGACTTCCCGAACCCCATCACGACCGGCAGCTACGATGATGATCTGTTCTGCCTCGGCGACACCGTGGACGCGGACGAAGACCTCGGACCCCAGGAGTGCATGCGGTACCGAATACTGCCCGGACTCGAAAGCGACCATCGGCGTATTGACCGGAACCTTCCTCGACAGACCGAACGCGATCGTATGCGCCCGGTCCGGGACCGGATGCATCCTCTCCTGCTCCTGACCGATCAAGTCGATCGGACATCGTTTCGTCACCCGATGCTCTTTCTCGTTGATCTCGGACATAAAGGCTTGGCAGGCGGCCTCGAGGTCAGCAAACGAAGCGTACTCATTGCGCAGGTTCGTGGCTGTGGGCACCAGATCAGCCTTCGCGATCTGGACGGACCGCTCCACCCCGCCCTTCGATGCCGGATCGGCCGGCTGACACGTCAGGACCGTCGTTCCGTAGTACTTCGCGAATGAGACTGTGTCGCGATTGCGTACCGGAACCCCGGCGATATGCATCGTCGTGACGGTCTTCTCGTTATCAGTCAACACATAGGTCGGGATGCCGCCGATGAGTCGAAACGTGCGGTCTAAGACCATGAACACCGACGCCAGCGTCTTATCCCGAAGCGGAATGACGATGCGAAACCGCGAGAACGCTAACCACGCGATGAACAACACCGTCTTCACGCCACCGACGACGGGCCCGTCACCGTAGTCGTATTGCAGCCACAGTCCCGGCTCTGCCACCCAGGGACGATGCACACGACGACCTGCTCTTTCATGGATCGCTTTGGCGTGGGCGACGGCACGGCGAGTTGATCTCTCCGAACCTTCATAGCCGAGTCCAAGAAGGCGTTCGTGGACCTTATCGGCACGGATCCTGCCCCCTGAACGGGCTACCAGCTCCGTGATTTTGTCCATGAACTCGTCCGTGACCCGATCACGGCGGACGGGCACGCCCACCGGGCGGCCTTGAGCGCGGGCGGTGACGTGGGCCTTGACTGTGTGGTGTGAACACCCTGCCAACTCGGCTGCGGCTCGGTAGGACCCTGTGGAGTCATACGCTTCTAGAATTTCCATGATTTCTCCGTCAGACTTCATACGCGGCCCCGAACCCTCTCGTGGTGGATGTTGATCGATTAGACACCGTCATCATCTCCCGGAAGTGGTTCGGGGTCGTGTCTCAATGAGAGGTTCTACATGCTCGGATGGGCAGAAATCGTGGCCGCCACTGGGCAGTTCTTATGGCCAGGAACGGGCATTTCTACTGTCCGCCTATGGGCAGTTTTCCATGGCCGCCAACAACCGTTGCCAGAACTTTAACTGAAGTAGTCGGGCAGGAGAAGCTATGAACTGGGACGAAAAGACTGAGGACCACGCGAGCGCTCATCACACCTACGAGCATCGCGGGTACCGCGAGAACAAGCGGTTCCACAAGATGTTCGTCAAAGGTGCGGAGTGGCAACGCGACCAACTCCGCACCGACGAAGCAGTCGAGCTTGCAGCAGAGGCCATCTGGTCCACCGACCCGGCACCCGCACTCGAATCATTCGACGGACCCGATACATGGGACGGGCAGGAACCCGAGATGAAGAACGACTATCGGAAAGCAGCACGGACAGTCATCTCCGTACTACTCGGGGAGGAACCATGAGGCCTGTAAGCAACGGTATGTTGCCTCGGGCGGTCGCGACCGCCCGAGGCAGATACTCGCCACTTCACGTCCGTTCACCATTTCAGGTTTTCCTAAGAGGACGGAACGAAAACCCCGCGAGGGGCACCGTTCAGGAAGTGGGGAGCAACCCCACCATACGCACCCGACATGTGAAAAGGCCGGGCAGACCACAGGCAGGAGGAAAGCTGTGAACCCGAACGAGCAGCCGACACGTCGCCTCGTACGCCCCGAGCCGGGTGAACGGGATCTGATCGAATGGGTCAATACCGACTCTGCAGTAGAGGTGCGAGCAACTGCTAGCGGTTCTTCCACCGTCCTTGCCGTCGTTCGAACGCGAACCGTTCCGCCCGTAACTGCCTGACTCGCTCGACAACATCCGGAGCGTAACTGTAGGCGGCGTCCGTATCCGCCAGCCCCTCGAGTGCAACGGTGTACTTCTCAGGCAGCAGATCGATGCGCCGGCACAACGAGTGACGGGCAGCCGCAGTGTGCGCGGTCTTCTCCAAATCGAGGATCATCCGATCATGCTCGGAGAGCTCGCTCACAGTGCCAGGAACCATGGAAGCCAGTGTGGCATAGGCGGCTGAACTTCATACTTACGTGCGATGCGATCAAAGGACAGTTTTCAGTAGTGTCGCGATGGTTGCCAGAGAATGGCAAAGCCCCTTGAATGAAGCCCGCAAGGAACATCCCCATGAAACTAGTGAAGTCGCTGGTAACCAGCGCCGTGATGGCTACTATGCTCGCCAGCTTCGCTGTAACCCCGGCCGCGGCCTCGAGCCAAAACGAGGTCACCGACCAAGAATTGACGAGCATGCAAGGGGCCTCACCGTACGTCGAAGCCGAGACGGAGGAAGAGGCCATGAAGAAGCTGGACAAAATCGAGCAGGAGAACCCCGGTGGGATATAGGCTCAGGTCGCCAGCGTCCGTTTCGGGCCGTGCGTTCTATACCCAGAAAGCTTCCACACCAGGAAATCGAGCGGTCATAAGTACGGCGGGGTCAAACCGGTCACTGTGTGCACGAAGACGGTAACAGGGATCAAGATGGCCTCCCAACTGCGCTACAAGAACGCGTTGATGTGGGTGAAGACCGGTGTTCAGGTCCCGCAAACTGCGACCGACAAGGACCTAAAGGCTGGAAAGTACCGGTACAAGAAGAAGGACTGGGTCGTTAAGTTTCAGCAGAAGAACATGAACTACCTGTGCAAAGGGACCAGAAGTCACAAGTGGTCGGCGAGCATGATCGGGCGTCTGCGCTATCAAGGTCGAACACTGTGGGCGCGAGTATACGCATCGCCAATCAGCGCAGAATGCGGACCACACTGATCGACAGGATGCGAGACTCAAGCAATGAGTAAGCAGAAATTGTACCTACTGTTCGCTGAACAGACGTCTCCGTTCGACCCAGACGACAAGATTGATCCGCTGGTCGGCATTTTTAGCGATGAGGCCGAGTGTGAACGAATCGAAAGGGAGCAGACGGGCTACAAAATCAGCTGGGAGGAACGCGACGTAGAGGATGCCGATGACCACACGATCGAACCCGGCGACACCGTTTACGCCTACCACTACATGGCGACCTACAGGCCGACACCAGACGGTGAGGAAGCAATCGAGCTCTTAAGCGACGCCGCAGTTGAGGATGTCTTCTTTCAAGAAGAGAACGCCCGGAAGAAGCTTGAAGTCGGTGATCTCCAGGTGATCACGGTCGGTGAACTTCGACTGAACGGTGATTTTCAGATTATCGAAGGCTAACGTGCCTGAGTAGGCTCCACCCTGAAGAGTGGCCCACGCAAACATGCTCGGGCCACTCTTCTTTTGTCACCCGCGTGTCGTCCCTGGTAACTCTCCCGTGCCCGGCCGCATGCTCCGTGCATGATCGTCAGACACCTCAACGCAAGCGACCTCGGCAAGACCGTCACCCTGCCGACCCTCGCAGCCCTCGGCCGGTGCCGTAGCGGCACACTCCACTCCATCACCCTCGAAACCGCCACCGACACCAGCGCACTCCGCATCGGCGACCACCTGCACTCAGTACCCAACGACGCGACCGTGTACGTCACCACCGAAGTGAGCGGACTCTGATGGTCGACAAGAGCAACTGGGACCCGAAGAAATGCCAAGCCACGTCGAAGAAGCGTGGCGATCAATACAAGAACTACCACGTCCGCGGTCTGCGCGTATGTCTCCGCCACGGTGGGGTATCCAAGAAGGCCCGCGCCGCTGCGACTCGCAACCTCGAGCAGGACCAGCTCACCCGCGTTGCCCGCCGCCTCGGCACACCCCACACCGACCTCGACCTGGCGCAAGCACTCCTGGATCTCGTTGCATCCAAAGCTGGCGAAGTCGAGTGGTTGCGTCACCAAGTCGAGCTCTTCGAGACTGACGGTGAACTGTGGTGGGGGACGACGAAGGAATCCGAGGAAGACATCCCCATGGGCGAGAAATGGGAGACTATTCAGGAAGCCTGCCAGCACATCGTGTACACGCTGTTGCACAAAGCGCAGGACCTGCTCGCGAAGTACGCCGGCGAAACGTTGAAGGCCGGTGTCGACGAGAGGCAAGTGCGTATCGCCGAGCAGACGGGCGCCCAGTTCGAAACCGTCCTCACATCACTCCTCACCGCCATCTCCGCGCCCCCCGGAACAAATGCAGACCGCGGCCACCGAGATCCCACGGATCCTCAGCAACCTCGCAGGGGGTGGCAAATGAACGTCGAATACGTCAGATACCAAGAAGGCGAGAAGCAACGCCGCCGCATCCGCAACGCCTCCATCGAACTCGCCATGACCTACCACGCGATCGACCGCACACCGGACGGCGTGACGATAGGTGATCACGTCAACAGCATTGACACCAACGCCCTCGAGCCGACCGATAATGCGGCCGGCACGGGCATGTTGTGGGTGCAAACAGGGGCCCCTCCCGCTACCGATCAAGCCACTCACCAGGGATAAGGTCCCGGCGTGGGGGTCTTCTCTTATGCTCAGGGCCGGTCCGAGCGCGACGGATGTCCGTTCGACCGCAATTCGGCGGCGGGTATGGTCATCAGACGGTTCGTCACCTACTCTCATAGAGACTGTTCGACCGACGCGGGAGATCAACGATGATCAACGCACAACTGTCCGACTGGCTGCTCGATTCCGACCCGTCCTTGCGCTGGCAGGTCGAACGTGACCTCCTCGGTGCTGAGGACTCGACCTGGCAGTCAAGCAGAGCCGAAGTCGCACACGTCGGATTCGGTGCCGAGCTGCTCTCCCGACAGGACCCGGATGGGCAATGGGCCGGCGGAGCATATTTCCCCGCCGGCTTCGATTTCAACACTGAGCGTTCACAGCCGTGGACGGCGACGACCTGGGCGCTCAAGGACCTGCGCGAGTGGGGAGTGGCTGCGTCGGTGCTGGCAGGGACCGCAGAGAAATTGGCGCCCGTTCGGTGGGAATACGAGAACCTGCCTTACTGGGGCGGCGAAGTCGATGTGTGCATCAATGCGTGGACACTGTCGAACGGCCTCTGGCTGGGTGCCGATGTCGACGGGCTCGTCGACTGGTTCCTCGACCACCAGCTCGATGACGGCGGATGGAACTGCGAATGGGTCGACGGCGCGAAGGTGTCCTCCTTCCATTCCACCCTCAACGCCCTCGTCGCGCTCCTCGATTACCAAAAGTCCGCCGGTGACAGCGCACGCGTAGCTCAGGCCCGGGCCGGGGGAGAGGAATACCTGCTCGTCCGAGACCTGTTCCGCCGCCGAGGCACCGGCGAACCCTTCGACGAACGTGCCCTGGCGCTGTTCTGCCCCAGACGGTGGTTCTACGGGATCCTGCCGGCACTCGATTACTTCCGAGAAGCGGCACGAACCGATTGCACCGATCCGGATCCGCGCATGCGCGAAGCCGTTGAGATGATCCGGTCTCGCCGAGGAGCGGACGGACGCTGGCAACAGGAGCACCGCCTCGGCGGGCAAGTCTGGTTCCATGTCGACGCACCCGTCGGCGAACCCTCGAAATGGGTGACGCTGCAAGCCCAGCGGATCCTCGACTGGTGGGATGCCTCCGCCACCGCCCAAGGCGGCGATTGAGCCCACGAATGTCTTACCGGAGGTCGAATTCCCTGCCGCGGTTCTCGGCCGGTCGGGGCCCACGGATCCAGCGGTCCGCCTCGGCGATGGCGACATCATTGATGCTTGCTTCACGGCGTGCCATCAGCCCCTGAGCATCGAACTCCCACAACTCGTTTCCATAGCTGCGCCACCACTGACCGCCGGCATCGTGCCATTCGTATTGGAAGCGGACGGCAATGCGGTTGTCATCGAATGCCCACAGATTCTTGCGCAGCGCGTAGTCGAGTTCGCGGTCCCATTTGCGGGTGAGGAACGCAAGGATCTCATCGCGGCCGGTAATGAACTCATCGCGATTGCGCCACACCGAATCCACGGTGTAGGCCGCGGCGACTGTCTGCGGACTGCGAGTGTTCCACGCATCCTCGGCGCCCTGGACCTTCTGCGCGGCGGAGTCCCGATCGAACGGCGGCAATGGGGGACGGTGCTCAGTCATGAGGGGTCCTTCCCGGCCGCGTCCGTGTCTGCCTGTCTGGAGGCGTGCCTGCGGCCTGGCCCTTCATGCTACTCGGTGCCAACCGCGGCGGGAAGGTCTGGACTGTGTCAAGTTGTTTCGACAGGAGAACACTATTTCCTCAAGCAGCCCGGTCGGCTGCCGATGATTCCGTCTCGGTGCGATCGAAGAACGACTCCATCGCCCGGGCAGGGATCTCATAGCCCAACGCCGAGTGACGCCTCTTCCGGTTGTAGAACACCTCGATATACTCCGCGACCGCCAGCCGTGCCCTTGCGCGAGTAGCGAATCGCTGACGATGGAACATCTCATTCTTCAACGAAGCGAAAAACGCCTCCGCGACCGCGTTGTCCCAACACACCCCAGTCCTGCCCACTGACAAGCGAACCTGCATCAATCGTGCGACTTCCGCATACTCCGCAGAGGTGTACTGGCTGCCTCGATCCGAATGCGCTATTGCGCCCTCGGCAACGTATCCGCCCTGGTAGGCGACCTTAAGAGCATCGATGATCAGACTCGTGCGCATATGCTTCGCCGTCGCCCACCCCACCACCATCCGGGTCGTGAGATCGATGACCGTGGCCAGGAACAACCACCCCTCACCCGTCTTCAGATAAGTGATGTCGCTGACCAGATGCGTCGTGGGTACCGGCGGGTTGAACTCCCGCCGCACCAGATCCGCCCTGTCCTGGGCATCGGCGGCAGGGATCGTGGTTCGCTTCGTTGCCCGGGGTTGGACACCCGCGATCCCGAGCTCGCGCATGATCGCAGCGACCAACCCCAGCGAAACGGTGATCCCTTCGGCTGCGAGATCCTTGTGGATCCGGCGAATGCCGTAGACCTTGTTCGACGCCAACCACAGGGCGTAGACCCGGTCGGCGACGATCTGGCGGCGACCACGCCTGGACTCAGGGTCCGGTTCGGTGTCCTGCCGGTTCTTCCACGCATAGTAGCCGGTGCGCTCAATTCCCAGAATCTGGGTCATCAAGGTGACGGGGAAGGCGCCTTCTTCGGTGTGGATCAGCTCGTACTTCGCGCTCACGGCTGTTCCTTCGCGAAGAAGGCCGCGGCTTTTTTCAAGAACGCGTTCTCCTGCTTCAAACGAGCGATTTCCTTGGCCATCTCGGCCGGGTCATCACTGTTGGCGTCGGGAGCGCGTCGAGCTGATCCGGAGCCGGTTCCTTCAGTGCCAGTGGCCTTCGCGACCCACCGGCCCAGCGTCGACTCGTTGATGTCGAGGTCGCGGGCGACTTCGGCTCGGGACTTCCCGAGGTCGGTGACCATCGCGACGGCGTCGGCCTTGAACTCCGAGGTGAACTCTCTGCGGGGCCGCCGCGGGGATTGGCTGGTAGTCATGTGCAGCAGTTTCCTTTCATCGGGTTCTGCTGTCTACTCAAATCATGACACCCCAGTCGATGCGCAGCCGCGGCACAGAGACCCCATCCCCGCCGAGTGACGGGGACGGGGTTGCGTCGGGGTGGTGCCTGCTGGAATCTGACCGAGTCAGTCCTTGAAGTCGAAGTCTTCCTTGTCGATGCCGGGGAACATGAGTTCGTACTTGATCATCTGACCTTTGTGGTCGACGATCTTCACCGTCCCGAAGTACTTCCGCTCGCCCTTGTAAGCCTCTTTGTCCTTGACGGTGACCTGGCAGGACTTGAATCCGTACCACTCTCGGAGCTCCATATCGGAGTCGCACTTGGCTTCTTTGAGCTTCAGCTCGAGCTTGTTCTCGAACAGATCGACGAGGTCAGCTTCGATCGACGAAGCGGGCACGGTGCCGTTGCCGTCCTTGTCGATCTTCATCCCGTCGTCACTGGCCCAGTTTGTCGTCTTCGCAGCGTCGGCGAACGGATCGGTCGATTCGGTGTCGGTCGGCTCCGCCTCGGCGGGTTCGGAACCCGGCGATTCCGCCGGTGTCGTCTCGACTGACCCTCCGCCGAATCCGCCTTCGGGAGACTCGGCGGCTTCGGACTGTGTGTCTTCGGTCGGCTTGTCGGCACCGGGCCCGCCGCAGGCGGCCAGGGACAGGGCGAGGGCAGTTCCTGCGGCCGCGGTCAGCAGGCGGGGCATCAGATAAGTCCGACGAGTCGGTGTCATGGTCTCTCTCCTTCGCACGAACTGCGATCACAGAAGTTGTCAATACGTGAATGATTCTGCCATGGCCGTCAGCCTGCCGATGCGGCTGAGTGTGCGGATCCGGCGACAGCTGTGCCGATTCGGACACACGGAACCTGCGGAAGTGCCGGAACGCGGCCGACGAGACAGGCCGACGAGACAGGCCGACCGGTTGTGCGGCAGGCATCAGTCACCGTCAGCGTCGCACTGCACCGTTGCACCGAGGTGGTATGCCGCTGATGGTGACTGATGGTTCGGTACGTCGAGGAGAAGAGCCCACCGGCTCGGGGCGATTCGGTGTCGGCCGTTACCCGACTGCCGGGGCGGTCGTGTTGACGGCCTTCGCCATGGCCTCGAAGGCGCGGATCGTGGGGAACAGCTTCGTCGCATCCTGCGGCAGCCCCCAGCTGGAGAACTTGACGCCGACGATGTTCGCCCCTGGGTTCATGTAGATCATCTGGCCGTGGATGCCCAGGGCCAGGAACGCGTGGGAATCGGGGAACGGGAACCAGAACTGATTGTGATAGGCCCCGCCTGGCATCCGATTGTCGCCGGGTCCTTCGGCAAAGGCCCGCCGCACCTCCGCCGAGGTCGTCAGGGTGTCGCCGATCCACGTCGTCGGTGCGACCTGCTGGCCGGTCAGCGATTGGCCGCGATTGGCGTAGACGTAACCGAACCGAGCGAGGTCGCGCAGAGTGGTGTTGATGCCGCCGTCGAACATTCCGACGCCGTATTGGTCGGTGGCGATGAGCGCATCCTGCTCCGCGCCGATGTGCGACCACAGCACCCGCGACATCAGCGACTGCATGCTCTCTCCGGCAATCTTCTCGCACACCCAGCCGAGCACATCGGTCTCACACGAGCGGTATTCGAAAACGCCGCCGTGTTCGGACTTCGCCTCTAAGGTGGTGAGGAACTCGTACATTCCGATGCCCGGGTTCTCGCGCTTGGCCTCGGTCCAGCCGATCGACTCCTCGATCTGTCTGACCTCGGACTTCGGATCGAGGTAGTCCTCGGAGAACCGGATGCCCGAACGCATATCGAGGATGTGGCGCACCGTGGCTCCGGCATAGCCGGACTTCGCGAGTTCGGGAACGTAGTCGGTGACCAGGCGGTTCGGGTCGAGGTCGCCGGAGCCGACGAGCACGCCGGCGACCGTTCCGACCAGCGACTTCGATACCGACATGAGCAGATGTTCGGTGCCCGGCGTCATCCCGCCGAAGTACTCCTCGGCGAGCACTGTCCCGTTGTGCATGAGCAGCCACGCGTCCGTATCCGAAGCTTCGATGACGCTGCGGACGCTGCGCGCCTCGGAGTGCTCGGTCGCCGGTATCTCGACCTCACCGAGGTCCTGCAGGTCGGCCGGGAGTTCGGCCACCGGCCCGGTCCCGCGCGAGATCGGCGTCGTGGGCAGAACCTCTTTCACGTTCTGGAATGACCACCGAACATTGCCGGGTTCCTGCCAGTTGTCCCGATCGACGCCCGCGGAAGGGTCCACGCCCAGCGGCGGCGCGACCGCAGCGGGATCACCGCCGGCGGCGGCCGCGACATCGACGGACGGGTCGGCGATGGGCGGAGTGCCGACCCCCGCCGAGGAGGGGGTGGGCGTGGCGTTGTCCGGTGACGGTTCGGTCACGGTGCACCTTTCGGTCGGTTCGGAATGTTGCGCATCCAGGGCAGGCAGGAACCCCGCCGCATCAACTGTGACGAGGCTACCACCGGGGATCCGCCGCTCAGTCGCCCTTCGCACCGGGCCCGCCGAGGGCCGGTGCCGGGTCCTCCGCGGCGACCGGGACGCCGGCATACATGGCGCGGATCGAATCGATGAAGTGCTTGGCCCTGATGCTCAGCGAATCGGGTCCGCCCACATTGGTCTGCAGCGGGTTCTTCGTCACCAGCACTCCGAGGTCGGCGCCTTTCCACCGGTAGTCGCCGGCGCCGAAGATGCGCAGGAAGAACACTTCGTTGCCGTTCTGCAGCGGATGCCAGTCCAAGGCCGCCCGCTTATAGGTCAGCGTCCCGTACTGGTCGAGGTAGTACTGACCGGTCAGCGGCGAATGCGTGATGTATTCGGTGATCGGAGCCGTCTCCTTGATGATCATCTGGCTCCACTCGTCCGCACCGGAGAGCTCCTCCCACCGTTCGTTGATCTCGTTGACGTCGAGGTCGAATTCGACATCGAGGTACTCGAGCAGGTGGAACAGGAACAGCGGCACATCGGCGTAGGCACCGGCGGTGACGTTCGTGATCGCCGAGGCGCCGGAGATACGCGGATTGAGCTCACCGAGGTAGCAGACGTCGCTGTCGAGGTCGACGAGGACATCGACTTCGAAGAACCCGCGATAGCCGCGTTTGCGCAGACCCTCACCCATTCGCCGAACGAGGTCGCGGGTCTGGGCCCGCTGTTGGGCGGTGAGGACGTCGGGCTTCATCTCGTTGCCGCACCATCCTCCCTTGTAGGGAGTGAGTTCGGCGAAACCGGCGAGCTCGGTCAGATACGGACCGACGACGACACCGCTGGAGGTGATGACCGCCTCGACGGCGACCGGAGTGTTGTTGATCCGCTTCATCACCTTGAGCTGCTCGCCGATGATGTCGTCCTTATGCTTCTCCCAGTCAGCGGGTCCGGAGATGAAGAACGTCGTCTTCCCCGAATCGCCGTAAGGAGTCTGTACGACCAGGTCGGTGCCCAGCCCCTCCTCAGCGGCCCGCTTGTTGAGCTCTTCGTACGCCTCAGCTGTGGTCAGCACGTTGGGGACGGAGAAGGCGCCGGCCTCGTTGCCGAGCTTCGTCGTCTCGATCTTCGAATCGAGCTGATTGCGCAGAGCCGCCGACGGCAGGATGAGATCGTAGCCGAGCTCGCGGCAGATCCGTTCGGTCTCCTCATCGAAGAAGAC
Organism: Brevibacterium sp. FAM 27836; assembly: GCF_051351055.1. Taxonomy (NCBI): domain Bacteria; kingdom Bacillati; phylum Actinomycetota; class Actinomycetes; order Micrococcales; family Brevibacteriaceae; genus Brevibacterium; species Brevibacterium sp. FAM 27836. The sequence goes on along the minus strand of NZ_CP195711.1, from coordinate 692,567 downwards.
CATCGCCACCTTCACCCGCTCCCCGTGGGGAACGCTGCGCGTCATATGCGCGCGCACTTCGGCATTGAGCAGCAGCCAGTTGTTGATCGCCTCACCCGAGTCGAACTCGACATAGGGCTTGTAGCGGGGGGAGAACACCCGCGGGTGCGCGCCGTCCCACCCGTCGTAGTACGTGATGTAGGAGAAGTTGCGCACCCACCGGTCGAGACCGAGGAGGTTGAACGGGGTGGCCCCGACGAAGTAGATCGGAGTCTGATTCGTCCGGAAGAAGTGACGCACTTCGGAGACGTTGCGCAGTGGGCGGCGGATCTGGACGCGGTCGGCTTCTTTGCCTGTGTAGGCGGCGTCGGTGGCGACTGTGACCTCGACCTGCGGCTCGGCGTCCTCGTGCACGGTCGGCTCAGAGCTCGCGACGGCAGCGACTGCAGGGGGTGCAGCAGGCGTCGCGGCGGCCGGTCCGGCGGCCGCTGGAGAGCCTGGTCCGGGAGCATGCGGAGAGGGAACGGCGACTGCGTCCTTGACTCGGGCACCGGAATTCGCTTTCTGCGACTCAGGGATCGCTGGGCCTGCGCTGGGGGATTCGTCGGTCATCGCACTACTCCTTAGCAAACGTGATGTGGATAACATATACCAGTTTCGTAGTCCTGGGCCCGATGGTGCGGCAATTGTGTGAATCGGACGCGAACGAGCGGCCGAATGTTCGCCGATGAGCGTCGCGGCAGGCCTGTGCCTTAGGCTGGTGTCGATACTGACCACAGTGGAAGAGAGAGCGCATATGCCGGTGAATACCGAGAAGCAGGGGGCCTCGTTCTCCCTGCCGCAGCCCTATGAAGTCTCGCGGGAGGCGGTCGCGGAATTCGCGCTCGCCACCGGGGCCAAGGCCGAATACCATTTCGACACCGAGGCGGCCACCTCACTGGGCTACCGCGACGTCGTCGCTCCGACGACCTTCGCCGTGATCATCGCGCAGAAGTCCGAGGCGGCCTACATCTCCGATCCCGATTCGGGCATCGACTTTTCGAAGGTCGTCCACGGCTCCGAGCAGTTCTCCTTCACCCGCCCCATCGTCGCCGGCGACGTGCTCTCCGCCGTCACCCATGTCGACGGTGTCCGTTCCGCGGGCGACAACGCCATGATCACCACCCGCACCGAGATCACCGACGCCGCCGAACAGCCCGTCGTCACCGTGACCTCGACCATTGTCGTGAGAGGAGACGGAGAATGAATCCCATCGACTTCTCCGCGCTGACCATCGGAGACACTGTCGTGGAGTCCGAGATCCCACTGTCTCGGGCCACGCTCATCGACTACGCCGCGGCCTCGGGCGACCACAACCCGATCCACTGGAACGAACGCTTCGCCCGCGAGGTCGGACTTGACGGAGTCATCGCCCACGGCATGCTCTCCATGGCCGTCGTCATCGCCCCTCTCGTCGAATGGCTCGGCGACCCCGGTGCGATCGTGGACTACCGGACGCGCTTCTCCGCTCCGGTGCCCGTCCCCGACGCCGAGACCGGGTCGCCGGCGACCCCGACGACCGCGCTGAAGATGACCGCCACCGTTGGAGCGGTCGACGCCGCCGTCGGCACCGCCCGCATCGACATCGCCGTGAAGTCCGGCGAAGCCGATGTCCTCAGCCGCACCCAGGTTCGGATCTCCCGGTGACCGAAGCCGTGAATGAGGATCTCTCGACATTCACCACCTTCCGCCTCGGCGGTCCGGCCGAGCATGTGACCATCGCGGAGATCCGCGAGGAGCTGCTCGACTTCTGTCACGCCCACCCGCTGGAGCTGACCGGCGACGACCGTTCCGACGTCCTCTTCATCGGGGGCGGGTCGAACCTGCTCATCTCCGATGACGGGTTCGACGGTGCCGTGTGCGTCGTGCGCACCACCGGGGTGACGACGACCGAGACCACGAGCACCGATACACAGGTCACTGCCGAGGCGGGGGAGGACTGGGATGCATTCGTCGCCCACACCCTCGACCTCGGTCTGTCCGGGCTCGAAGCGCTCTCCGGCATCCCCGGCTCGGTCGGGGCGACCCCGATCCAGAACGTCGGGGCCTACGGCACCGAGGTCGGTGAGCTCATCACCTCCGTCGAGGTCTTCGACCGTGTGGCCGGGCAGATCCGTCGTCTCAGCGCCGTCGAACTCGAATTCGGCTATCGCACCTCGGCGCTCAAACGCGCGCAGGCCGCGGTCGGAACCCCCCAGTTCGTCGTGCTGTCGGTGACCTTCGATCTCCAGCACAGCGAACTCTCCCTGCCCGTGCGCTACGCCCAACTCGCGTCCGCACTCGACGTCGAGATCGGCACCCGCGTTGCGGCGGCCCTCGTGCGCGACAGCGTCATCGCGCTGCGTCGGTCGAAAGGCATGGTCCTCGACGGGGACGATCACGATTCCTGGTCGGCCGGCTCCTTCTTCACCAACCCGATCGTCGACGACCCCGAGATCCTGCCGGCGGAAGCCCCGCGCTACCCGGTGACCGATCCGCTCAGCGGGGCGAAGATCGAAGGGAAGACGAAGACCTCGGCGGCCTGGCTGATCGAACACGCCGGGTTCGCCAAGGGCTTCAGCATCGGTGACGGACACGCCGCCTTGTCGAACAAGCACACCCTGGCGCTGACGAATCGAGGACACGCGAGGACGGCCGATGTGATCGATCTCGCCCGCACCGTCGTCGACGGAGTCGCGGACGCCTTCGGCATCACGCTCGAACCGGAGCCGACATTCATCGGCTGTTCGCTGGACCGCTGAGACCAGCCGTGGGCAGCCAGCACCTTCTTTAGACTGGTGGACGTGTCTTCACGTCGCAGAACCATCACTCTCATCATCACCCTGGCCGCGGTCGGTCTCCTGACCCTGCCGTGGGCGCTGTTCACCTCGCGGGCCGATCTCACCTTCGGTCCCCACGAAGCGCAGTACCAGGTCACCGCGGACTCCCGGCTGACCGTCGACTTCGGTCCTCTGGGGAAGCTGCTCGTCCCGGCCGAGGACTACATCCCGCTCGGCCTCGGGCTGCGGGTCTCCATCGGCGAGATCCCGGTCTCCGGTGATGCCAGTGATGAGCAGCGACCCGCCGCAGACCCCGACGCGGTCGACGATCCCGGTGGAGGAACGGTCGACGCCCTCGGCGGTGACGTGGCCTCCTACGCCTCGCTCTTCTCCGCCCCGCAGGCCCAGGTCGACCAGATCGTCCACGGACTCAGCCAAGCGATCCTCATCCGCTGGGCTCTGGCGGTCTGTGTGATCACCGGCGGGCTCGTCGGTCTCGCCGCCTTCCTCGGCCCGCGGCGCGTAGAGGCCATCTCGCGCGCCTTCGTCGGCAAGGAGCTCCTCGGCATCGGCCTGGTCGTCGTCCTCGTCCTCGCCGGTCTCGGCACCGTCGTGTTCAATCGGCCGAAGCCGATCTCGGCGGACCCGGCTTTCGACGGCACGCCCTTGGCCGGATCTCAGGTCACGGGCCGCCTCGGCGGGATCATCGACACCGCGGTCACCGCGGTGCAGGACTTCGCCGACGACAACGATGCGTTCTACGACAAGGTGCTCACGACCCTGCGCGCCGAATGGGATCAGCGGCCGATCTCGGGCAACTGGACGGACAGGGGCATGGTCCCGCCCGCCGGAATCGGAGGTCCGGGGGGAGAGGACGGGGACTCCGCCTCAGGGGCGGACGAGGATGCGGGCGTGACGACCTTCGTCTTCGCCTCCGACATCCACTGCAATATCGGTATGGCGCGCGTCGTCGGAGCCGTCGCCGGAATGAGCGGCGCCGATGCCTATATCGACGGCGGGGACGTCTCCATGACCGGCACGTCGGCTGAGAACTACTGCCTCGACGTGCTCGACGATGAGCTGCCTGAGAAGCTTCCGCGCATGATCGTCAAGGGCAACCACGACTCCGTGGAGACGACCAGGCATGCGAAGTCGACCGGGTGGAAGGTGCTCGAGGACTCGACGGCCGAGATGGGCGGGGTCACCTTCTTCGGAGCCGCGGATCCGCGTCGGACCGTCTTCGGCTCCGGACCGCAGCTCGAAACGGAGCTCACCGTCGACCAATACGCTCAGCGACTGCGTGATGAAGCGTGCGCGACCGACTTCGACATCATGCTCGTCCACGACCCGGCAGTCGGTGCCCCGGCGCTGCGTTCGGGGTGTGCCGACTACGCTCTGAGCGGACATTGGCACCGGCGAGTGGGCCCGGAGACCTCCGGTTCGGGGGTCCGCTACGTGAGCTCGACAACGGGCGGAGCGCTGGCGAATGCGCTCACCCCGGGCCCGCTGCGCATGGACGCGGAACTGAGCATCATCCGCGTGGACAACCGGACCAAACGACCCATTGACATGCAGCTGATCACGGTCAACCCCAAACAGGAAGTCCGCATCGATCCGTGGGTGCGCTTCCCCGAACCCCTGCCGCTCGCGGCTCAGCCACCGGCCGAGGAACCGGGTGAATGAGCGGGTGCCGGCACGCCTGAGGAACCATCCGGATGCTCGGTTCGACGAACGGCGGTCGGGCACGGTATGCTCGTTTCTCGTGGTCGGACACCACAGAGATCCGCACGGAACTCATCGTCCGGCCGAAGGGGTGTGGCGCAATTGGTAGCGCAACGGTCTCCAAAACCGTAGGTTGCAGGTTCGAGTCCTGTCACCCCTGCGCAGTTGACTCTGCCGAAGTCTCATCGGCCAGGCGCCGTCCTCGACCGGCATGAACAATTGTGAAGCCCCAACGAAACCGACCGAGTGAGGATGTGTGAGCGACACACCGGCAAAGAAGACTGGCAGCGCACCCAGCAGTGCCTCCGGTCCTAAGAAGCTCGGGTTCTTCGGACGAATCCTGCAGTTCTTCCGCGAGGTCGTGGCCGAACTCAAGAAGGTCGTCACCCCGACACGGAAACAGCTGGTCAACTACACGTTGGTCGTCCTGGGGTTCATTCTGTTCATGATGCTCCTCGTCACGGTCCTCGACCTGGTGTTCGGCAAGCTCGTCGGATTCGTCTTCGGCGGAACACCGCTGTGGCCTTTGTGGTGACTCGCTGTTCGCAGCGACGCACCTTATGCTGAACCTTCACTCCCATCCGGGAATCACAACACGCGAAGCGAGGAATTGATCGGTGTCGGATACCAACTCACCTGAGCAGGAGACCCCTGAGACCCAGGACGTCACTCCCGAAGAGTCGGGTGCCGCTGTGGTGCCCGAAACCGAAGCTTCGGACGTCGAGGCTGTCGCCGCCGATGACGCGGACGTCGAAACTGCTGACGACGAGCAGACCGCCGAGGCCGACCAGGCCGAATCCTCCGAAGACAGCGATGCTGCCGAAGCCGCTGCCGACGAAGTCGATCCTGCCGAGGAGTTCAAGGCCGAGCTGCGCATGCAGGAAGGTGACTGGTACGTCATCCACTCCTACGCCGGCTACGAGAACCGCGTGAAGCAGAACCTCGAGAACCGCACCATCAGCCTCAACCTCGAAGAGTACATCTTCGAATCGCAGGTGCCGATGGAAGACGTCGTCGAGATCAAGAACGGACAGCGCAAGCAGGTTCGCCGCGTGCGCATTCCCGGCTATGTGCTCGTCCGTATGGAGCTGACCGACGAGTCGTGGGGCGCCGTGCGCCATACCCCGGGTGTGACCGGATTCGTCGGCAACGCCTACGACCCGACCCCGCTGTCGATCGACGAGGTCTTCTCGATGCTCGCCCCGGTCTTCGAAGAGCGCCAGGCCGAAGCCGCCGCCGCTGAAGGTCCGGCCGCCGAAGCCGCTGCGAAGTCCGCCCCGATCACCGAGGTGGAGTTCGAGGTCGGCGAGTCCGTGCTCGTCAAGGAAGGCTCCTTCGAGGGCCACCCCGCCACGATCCAGGAGATCCGTCCCGAATCGCAGAAGCTCACCGTGCTGCTGTCGATCTTCGAACGCGACGTCCCCGTCGAGCTCGGCTTCGACCAGGTCGCGAAGCTGTGACATTGCACTTCTGAGCCGATCGTGCAGCCGCGCAGCGGCGGCGATCGCCGACGCAGGGGCCCGGATGATTCCGGGCCCCTGCGTCGTCTCCGGGGGCGCTGATGCAGCGGTCGTGTCCGCGGGGGAGGGGGCGGCCGCCTCGGCGATGGTGGCGTGCGGTGATCCGCCTCACGGGCATTTGCTCCCGGGACTGCCCGCATGGAATACTGGTGTGGTTTGATTGCGGCCCTTATCGGATGGTCGCCGTCGAACGATGTGCTGTATATGTCTGGCACATCGAAACTTCAAGATTAAGGACCGTACATGCCTCCCAAGAAAAAGGTAGCCGGCCTCGTCAAGCTCCAGATTCAGGCAGGTGCCGCTAACCCGGCTCCTCCGATCGGTCCGGCGCTTGCCCAGCACGGCGTCAACATCATGGAATTCTGCAAGGCCTACAACGCCGCCACAGAATCCCAGCGTGGAAACATCGTTCCCGTCGAGATCACCGTGTTCGAAGACCGTTCGTTCACCTTCGTTCTCAAGACCCCGCCGGCCGCTGAACTCATCAAGAAGGCCGCTGGAGTCAAGTCGGGTTCGGCCACTCCGCACACCGTCAAGGTTGCTCACCTGAGCGCCGACCAGGTGCGTGAGATCGCCACCACGAAGATGCCCGACCTGAACGCCAACACCCTGGAACAGGCCGACCGCATCGTTGCCGGAACCGCGCGTTCCATGGGCGTCACCACCGACATCGAGGTCTGAAGACCTCACCTCACACAGTGGCAGGGCCTGCGCAGCCCACACCACGACTGCAAGGAGCAAAGCAGATGGCAAAGCGTTCAAAGGCCTATCAGGCCGCGGCTGAGAAGATCGCCGCAGATGTGAACTACGAACCGGCTCAGGCAATCGCCCTGGCTAAAGAGACCACCGTGGCGAAGTACGACGCTACGGTCGAGGTCGCCCTCCGCCTCGGGGTTGACCCCCGCAAGGCGGATCAGATGGTGCGCGGCACCGTCAACCTTCCGCATGGTACCGGTAAGACCGCCCGGGTCCTGGTGTTCGCTGCCGGCGACCGTGCAGAAGCTGCCCGTGAAGCAGGTGCTGACTTCGTCGGCTCCGATGACCTGCTGGAGAAGGTGGCCGGAGGGTTCACCGACTTCGATGCCGCTGTTGCGACCCCTGACATGATGGGCAAGGTCGGTCGTCTCGGTAAGGTGCTGGGTCCCCGTGGCCTGATGCCGAACCCGAAGACCGGAACCGTGACCATGGATGTCGCGAAGGCCGTGACCGACATCAAGGGCGGAAAGATCGAATTCCGCGTCGACAAGCACTCGAACCTGCACTTCATCATCGGAAAGGTCTCCTTCTCCGAGGAAGCACTGCAGGCGAACTTCGATGCCGCGGTCGACGAGATCCTGCGACTGAAGCCGTCCTCCTCGAAGGGCCGCTACATCAGCAAGGCTACGATCACGACCTCGAACGGCCCCGCCGTTCCGGTCGATCACTCGGGCCTGCGCCTCTGATCGTCTGATCAGCGCGCTTGAGGGGCGGGAAGCGAGTTTTCGTTTCCCGCCCCTTCCCTTTCCCTCCCCCCTTGCTACCTGACGGCGGCCCAGCAACCTCGCGCGAGGTTGCTGGGCCGCCGTCAGGTAGCAAGGGGGGAGTCTCGGTGGGTGGGTGCGGTCTTGCCCGAATACAGGTTCGCGGTTAGATTATGAGCATTCGAGGCTCTCTTCCGATAACCGCCGATGGAGGTGGATCGTCCGCATGGATTCGACGCTTCTGCTCGAAGACGCGTATCAGCGCACCGTGCGTCGGGCCCATGAGCGCCTGGAGCCGCTGATACCCGGCCGACCGAGCGATGAGTCCCGGCTGCATGGTCATCTTCGCGGTGTGCGCACCTCAGTGCTCGAATCGTGGCATCGATCGCTCGACCGGCTGCGTGATCCCGCGGGTGCAAGGGTGCACGTGGCGTATGAAGCAGATCAGCTGACCGAGGTGAGACGTCGCCATCCTTTTCACGCGATCATGCCTCTGCTGCGATCGCATCTGCTCGAACCTGCGAAAGACTCGGGACTGCTGGCCGCGCTCGGTGATGAGCAGGGCCGTCTGCTGTGGATCGAAGGCGAGCGGAGCGTGCGCAATCGGGCTGAGACCATGGGCTTCGTCCCCGGAGCCGACTGGTCGGAGGAAGTCATGGGCACCTCGGCGCCGGGCCTGGCCCTGCAATCGGGAACTGCGGTGCAGATCAGCCGTGCCGAGCACTTCGCTCCCGACGTCCATTCCTGGAGCTGCAGCGCCGTCCCGGTGACGCATCCGCTGACCGGGCAGGTCATCGGCATCATCGACGTCACCGGCGGAGACGACGCCGTGTCCTCGATCGTGCTGCCGCTGCTCTCGTCGACGGCCAAGGCAGCCGCAGCCCGCCTGTCCGAGCTCTACACGCCGCAACAGGGACGAGACACCGGCACCGAGGCGGCTGGAACAGAGCTGACCGTCCTCGGTGCGGGGCCCGCCCTGCACTCACCCGGCCGGGCGGAAGTCGCCCTGACCCGGCGTCATGCCGAGATCCTGCTTCTGCTCCACCGATTCCCCGACGGGATCAGCGGATCAGGACTCGTCGAAAGACTGTGGCCGGTCGGCGGCAGCGAAGTCACCGTGCGGGCGGAGATCACCCGGCTGCGCAGGGCCATCGACGGAGTCGAGCATCTGAGCATCGAGGCGCGTCCCTACCGGTTGCGCGGGCAACTGGGCTCCGACCTCGAGCGCACTCTCCAGGCGCTGTCCCGGGGCGACATCGATACAGCGCTGGAGTTCTATCGGGGGAGTGTGCTGCCGGATTCGGACGCTCCGGGCGTACGCGAGATCGGCGCGGAGGTCGATGCGCTCATGCGCGAGACCCTTCTTCAGGACGGGACTTGGCAGCAGCTTTGGCGCTATTCCGAACTTCCGGACTTCCGCGGGGACAACGAGATCCTCATGGCTGTCCTGAGGCTGGCGCCTCCGGATGCTGCCGAGCGCAACTCGGCCGTAGTGCGGTTGGAATCCCTCGGGCACTGACGTCCTCAGGCGCTGACTTCAGGGAGAGTCGCGGGTCGATGAGCTTCTTGCCGCAGGGGTGCGGGAGGGGGCGGGAACCGATGACCCGACCGCTCACAGGCTGTGATGCAACCCCTATGCAACGTTGCCTTCAGTAGCGTCATTCTCACACGGAGAACATCCGGTGAAAGCAGACGCATCAAAGGAGTTGCAATGACTGTCTACGCACAGCCTGGTCAGGACGGATCGCTCGTCACATTCAAGTCCCGCTACGAGAACTTCATCGGGGGCCAGTGGGTGCCGCCGGTCAACGGGAACTACTTCGACAACCCCAGTCCCGTGACCGGCCAGGTATTCACCGAGATCCCGGCCAGCACCGCCGAGGACATCGAGCTTGCTCTCGACGCTGCGCACAAAGCCGCGCCGGCCTGGGGTAAGACCTCGGTCGCCGAGCGGGCGAACATCCTCAACAAGATCGCAGACCGCATCGAGGAGAACCTCGAGACGCTCGCCGTCGCTGAAACCTGGGACAACGGCAAGGCGATCCGCGAACCCCTCAACGCGGACCTGCCCCTGGCCGTCGATCACTTCCGCTATTTCGCCGGGGCCATTCGCGCTCAAGAAGGTGGGCTGTCGCAGATCGACGAGGACACCGTGGCCTACCACTTCCACGAACCGCTCGGCGTCGTCGGACAGATCATTCCCTGGAACTTCCCGATCCTCATGGGAGTGTGGAAGCTGGCACCTGCCCTGGCGGCAGGAAACGCCGTCGTCCTCAAACCCGCGGAGCAGACGCCGGCCTCGATTCTCGTGCTCGTCGAACTCATCGCAGACCTGCTGCCCGAGGGTGTGCTCAACGTCGTCAACGGCTTCGGCCTCGAGGCCGGAAAGCCCTTGGCCTCGAACAAGCGGATCTCGAAGATCGCGTTCACCGGTGAGACGACGACGGGCCGTCTGATCATGCAGTACGCCTCGCAGAACATCATTCCGGTGACTCTGGAGCTCGGCGGCAAGTCGCCGAACATCTTCTTCGAAGACGTGTTGGCCAAGAACGATGCGTTCGCGGACAAGGCCCAGGAGGGCTTCACCATGTTCGCGCTCAATCAGGGCGAGGTGTGCACCTGCCCGTCGCGTGCACTGATCCAGGATTCGATCGCCGACCCGTTCCTCGAGGCGGCCGTCGCCAGGACGCAGAAGATCGTTCAGGGCAACCCGCTCGACACGGAGACGATGATGGGTGCGCAGGCCTCAAACGATCAGTTCGAGAAGATCATGTCGTACCTGGACATCGGGCGGCAGGAAGGCGCCGAAGTACTCACCGGCGGCGGCAAGGCCGAGCTCGACGGAGATCTGGCCGGCGGCTTCTATGTCCAGCCGACGATCTTCAAGGGCACGAACAGGATGCGCATCTTCCAAGAGGAGATCTTCGGTCCCGTCGTCTCGGTGGCGACTTTCTCCGACTACGACGATGCTCTGACCACCGCCAATGACACTCTGTACGGCCTCGGTGCCGGAGTCTGGTCTCGGGACGGCAACACCGCCTACCGGGCCGGTCGCGACATTCAGGCCGGACGTGTGTGGGTGAATAACTATCACGCCTACCCGGCCCACGCGGCCTTCGGCGGGTACAAGGCTTCGGGCATCGGGCGTGAGAACCACAAGATGATGCTCGACCACTACCAGCAGACGAAGAACCTGCTCGTCAGCTACTCGGAGAACGCGCAAGGCTTCTTCTGATCCAATTGCTACCCGACGGCGGTCCAGATACCTCGCGCTAGGTTGCTGCGCCGCCGTCGGATGCTTCCACCACAGATCCAAACCCCGTTGTCACATGTATTCACGTCATCACAAAGGAGCGAATGATGTCCGAAATGAAAGCTGCAATGGTCAAAAGCCTGGGACAGGAACTTGTCGTAGGTGACAGCCCGATTCCCGCGCCCGGTCCCGGTCAGGCACTGGTCAAACTCATCGCCTCCGGCGTCTGCCACACCGATCTCCATGCCGCTCATGGAGATTGGCCGGTCAAACCGAAGGTCCCGCTCATCCCCGGCCACGAAGGAGTCGGCATCGTCGAGCAGGTCGGTGAAGGCGTCACCGAGGTCGAAGTCGGCCAGATGATCGGCAACGCCTGGCTGTGGAGCGCCTGCGGAACCTGCGAGCATTGCCGTCAGGGGTGGGAGACGCTCTGCGAGCAGCAGGTCAACGGCGGCTACGGAGTCGACGGATCCTTCGGCGAGTACATGCTCGTCGATACGAAGTTCGCCGCGGTCATTCCGGACGGTGCCGACCCCTACGAGATCGCGCCGGTTCTGTGTGCGGGAGTCACCGTGTACAAGGGACTCAAACGCACCGAAGTCAATCCCGGCCAGTGGGTCGTCATCTCCGGCATCGGTGGACTCGGCCACATCGCTGTCCAGTACGCGGTGGCCATGGGCATGCGTGTCGTCGCGGTCGACGTCGCCGAGGACAAGTTGGCTCTGGCGAAGAAGCACGGAGCGGAGATCACCGTCAATGCCTTCGCCGAAGACCCTGCCGAGATCATTCAGGAGAAGATCGGAGGATCCCATGGAGTCCTCGTCACCGCGGTCCACCCTGCGGCGTTCGGTCAGGCGATCGGTATGACCCGCCGAGGCGGCACCATCGTCTTCAACGGTCTGCCGCCAGGTGATTTCCCGGCCCCGATCTTCGACATCGTGCTCAAGGGCCTGACGATCCGCGGTTCGATCGTCGGCACTCGTCAGGACATGGTCGAAGCGCTCGAGTTCTACGCTGCCGGCAAGATCCACCCGACCTTCTCGAAGAGGCCGCTGGATGACATCAATGCGATCTTCGACGAGATGATCCACGGGAAGATCGACGGCCGCGTCGTCATCGAGTACTGACGGGCCAGGTTACCCAGAGAACTCCCTGACGGCGGCGCAGCAACCTCGCGCGAGGTTGCTGCGCCGCCGTCAGGTGGTGTGAGGGGGATCTCTGGGGGCGATTGGACTTGTTGCGAAAGACTTCGTTACACTGAAAACACCCAAGACCGTCGGTCTCTGTGGAACCACCAGGATTCACCATCGAATCTCGGTGTCTGCAGGCGAAGACTCCCAGAGAGTGACCCACGCAGGTGAGCTCGAGATTCTTCCGTTCGATTCCTTCCGGAATCCTACGGCCAAGCGTTTCACGCCTTCCTGCGTGAAGCGCTTTTTCTGTTGTCGGGACAGACCGGACGACTTATGAAAGGAACACCATGGCGAGGCCAGACAAGGCAGCCGCAGTCGAGGAGATCAAACAGCAGTTTGAGAACTCCGACGCTGTGTTGCTGACCGAGTACCGCGGTCTCACCGTCGCGCAGCTGAAAGAACTGCGCGTTTCTCTCGGTGAGAACGTCAGCTACGCCGTGGTAAAGAACACGCTGACCAAGATTGCAGCCAAGGAAGCCGGGATCACCGGTCTCGATGAGCACCTCAATGGGCCCACCGCGATCGCGTTCGTCAACGGCGAACCCCCTGAGGCTGCCAAGGCTCTGCGTAACTTTGCCAAGGCGAACGACAAGCTCGTGGTGAAGGGCGGCTACTACGATGGAGCCGCACTCAGCCCCGAACAGGTCAACCAGCTCGCCGACCTCGAATCCCGCGAAGTGCTGCTTGCAAAGGCAGCTGGTGCTATGAAGGCAAGCCTCCACCAGGCGGCTTACCTCTTCACCGCTCCGCTGGTCAAGGCCGTGCGCACTGTCGATGCACTCCGCGAGAAGCAGGACGACGCTCCTGCTTCCGACGCCTGAGCATCACCCCCAACCAACCCGGTCACACACCGTGACCATCACAGGAAGGACTAGCCACCATGGCTAAGCTCACCACCGACGAGCTCCTCGAAGCTTTCAAGGAGCTCACGCTCATCGAACTGTCCGAGTTCGTCAAGAAGTTCGAAGAAGAGTTCGACGTTGAGGCTGCCGCTCCGGCCGCCGCTGTCGCCGTCGCCCCTGCCGCCGGAGGCGGAGAGGAGGCTGCTGAAGAGCAGACCGAATTCGACGTCGTCCTCGAAGCAGCCGGCGAGAAGAAGGTTCCCGTCATCAAGGAAGTCCGTGGGCTCACCTCCCTCGGACTCAAGGAAGCCAAGGACCTCGTCGACGGAGCTCCCAAGGCCGTCCTCGAAGGCGCTTCGAAGGAAGACGCAGAGAAGGCCAAGGAGGTCCTCGAGGCCGCCGGTGCCACCGTCACCCTCAAGTGACTCTGTGCTGATTGCGGCCAGTGCCGCATTCTGAAGAACCCCACAGCATCAGCTGTGGGGTTCTTTGCGTCTTCACCCGTTCGGTCCCAGCCAGCCCCGGGCTGAGCGTGCGGCGTTCGAGGCTGCGGAAGAGGTGGGGCACGAGACCTCAGGAGAGGCTGAACTCCAACGGAACTCGGCGGTCATGATCCCCGGGCATCGTGCGGGCGGGCAGGGCCACCTCGGTGTCGTCCTGGTGAAGACGCATTCCATCGATGTCGCCGAGCTGACGCTGTACGAACCCGCGATCGACGGGCACGCCATGTCCGGGAATGAAGGTCGTCGCCTCCGGGAAGTCGAGGATCCGACGAAGGCTGTTCGCCCACTGACTGAGAGAGGAATCGGCGGCTGCCTGGGGAGGATCGCCCTCTTCGACGAGGTCGCCGACGAAGACGACACCCGACTCGGGCAGGCGGACGATGAGATCGGCTGTCGAATGGCCTCCGAGGACATGGAATTCCGCCCAACAGTCACCGAGATCGACGCCGCTGACATGCTGAGTGGACGAGTCGACCGCGGTGACGTCGACGAAGAGCTCGCTGGGATCGAGAGGCAGCTGTGAGGCGAAATCGGCGGTGGCGGGGTCGTGGCGCAGCGCATCGAGGGCAAGCCATGTGCTGGCCGCCTGATCCGTGGCGAAGGAGGACGAGGCGAAGGCTCGGTCGCCTCCCGCTTCGAGCAGCGCGGCGGCCCCGAAACAGTGGTCCCAATGATCGTGTGTGATGACCAGATCGGTTCGTGCCGGACCGCTGGTCTGCGCTTGCAGCTCTGCCGCCCGGGCGGCGAGGTGCCGGCCGGTGTCCGGACAGGGGCCGGCATCGACGATGAGGCTGCCGCTGCTGCCGGTGATGATCGCGCTGTTGACGGTCGCGGGATCGGTGCGAAGCACGCTGATAGTCGTCATACTATGAGTCTAGAGGGGACGAGCCTTGCTGCTGCGGGTGAGCTGAGGCACGTCGAGCACGACATCCGTCCTCCTCGGTGGCTAAGATCGCAGTCGGCGGCGACAACGCAGTCATCAGCTTCTGGGAACGAGGAGATCGATGGAGATCACGCATATTCGCTCCGGCACGCTGACCGACTCCGACGTCGACGGGCTCCTTGATGAGATCGTCGACTTCGATCGGAGGATCAATCGTGCCCTCGGGTTCGGTGAGGACTTCGACCCATTGCCCGGTTCGGTGCGCGGGAAACTCGTGCGCGCTGGCGAATTCACCTCTCATGAGATCTGGCTGGGCCGCGTCGACGGCAGACTCGTGGCGAAAGCGGGAGCCTATCTGAGCCTGTTCGACAACACCGACGTCGCCGATGTCTACATCGGCGTCCTGCCCGAACTGCGGCGGTCGGGCTTGGGCACCGAGCTGCTGACGGTCATGGAGCGGCAGCTGGCTGAAACCGGGAGGACACGACTGACTGCCTGGGCCGAAATCCCGGCAGCAGACTTCGACGCCGATCCGCGCAGACCTCGGATCGCCGCGGACGCCGGTACCGGCAGCCTTCCGGCCGAACGGGCCGAGGTCGTTTTCGCCCAAGGTCATGACTACCGCCTCCAGCAGGTCGAGCGATGCTCTGCTGCGGTCGTTCAGTGCAGTTCCGGCGGGGGAGTGGACTCGTTCAGGACCGAAGACGGATATGTCATCCGCACCTGGGCGGGACCGGTACCGGAGGAGCACATCGAGGCGATCGCGCTGCTTCACCAGAGGATGTCCACGGATGCTCCCGGAGCTGCCGACCTCCATGACGAGGAGACCTGGGATACCGCTCGAGTCCGGGCTCTCGAAGCGGACCGTGAATACACAGGAGGGCGCACGCACACGGCGTTGGCGCTCTTCGATGGCGAAGGGGTCGGCTTCACCGAGGTCGTGAGTTACACACAGCGTCCGCACGTGGCTTATCAGGGCGCCACTCTCGTGCTCAGCGAGCACCGTGGCCACGGGTTGGGAGCGCGACTGAAGATCGCCAATCATGAGGCGCTGTGTCAGTCCTCGCCGGTCGAGCGCGTCTACACGTGGAATGCGGCGGAGAACTCGTGGATGCTGGCCATCAACGATCAGGCCGGGTTCGAAACCGTGGGGTGGGTCGGTCTGTGGAAGAAGATTCTTGCATGACTTGACCAGATGCTATAAGGTTGATATTTGCATCGTTCTGCCTGTGGTGTGCCTTCATATAGCGGTGGGCACGTCATTTCCACTCAAGTGAACCACGTCGGTGCCGGGAGTCGAAATCTGACACACCCGGAAATTGCCGAAGGGAAGTCGAGTGGGCAGACGAGGTATCAGATGGTGAAGCACTCGGAAGGAACCAATTGGCCGCCGCCAACGACAACACCAGGACCGCTAATCCCCCCCAGAGAATTTCCTTCGCGAAGATTCGCGAACCTCTCGAGGTTCCCGATCTGCTCGGTCTGCAGACGGACAGCTTCGACTGGCTGATCGGATCGGAGGCGTGGCAGGACCGCGTCGCCGAAGCCATCGAGATCGGAGACGACTCCGTCGCAACCACCTCGGGACTCGAGGACATCTTCGAAGAGATCTCGCCGATCGAAGACTTCGGCGGATCCATGTCGCTGTCGTTCCGCGAGCACCGGTTCGAGGCTCCCAAGTACTCGATCGATGAGTGCAAGGAACGCGACATGACCTACTCGGCGCCGCTGTACGTCACCGCCGAGTTCATGAACAACAACACGGGCGAGATCAAGAGCCAGACCGTGTTCATGGGCGACTTCCCCCTCATGACCGACAAGGGCACGTTCATCGTCAACGGCACCGAACGCGTCGTCGTCTCCCAGCTCGTCCGGTCGCCCGGCGCCTACTTCGAATCCAGCGTCGACAAGACCACGGACAAGGACATCTTCACCGCGAAGATCATCCCCTCCCGTGGCGCATGGCTGGAGTTCGAGGTCGACAAGCGCGACCAGGTCGGTGTGCGTCTCGACCGCAAGCGCAAGCAGTCCGTGACCGTTCTGCTCAAGGCTCTCGGCTGGACCGAGGCGAAGATCCTCGAAGAGTTCGGCGAGTTCGAGTCCATCCGCGAGACGATGGCCAAGGACACCGTCAACACGCAGGACGAAGCGCTGCTCGACATCTACAAGAAGCTGCGCCCGGCCGAGCCCGCGACGGCTGAGGCCGCCCGCAACCTGCTCAACAACCTCTACTTCAACCCGAAGCGCTACGACCTGGCCAAGGTCGGCCGTTATAAGGTCAACCGCAAGCTCGGCGTCGAGGCTCCGCTGTCGGACTCGGTCCTCTCGACCGACGACATCGTGGCCACCATCCGCTACCTCGTGTCGCTGCACGCCGGAGTGGAGACCTCCAAGGGCACCCGCGACGGCGAAGAGGTCGAGCTGAGCGTCAAGCTCGATGACATCGACCACTTCGGCAACCGCCGCATCCGCGCCGTCGGGGAGCTCATCGAGAACCAGATCCGCACCGGTCTGTCGCGTATGGAGCGTGTCGTGCGTGAGCGCATGACCACCCAGGACGTCGAGGCGATCACCCCGCAGACCCTGATCAACATCCGCCCCGTGGTGGCTGCGATCAAGGAGTTCTTCGGCACCTCGCAGCTGAGCCAGTTCATGGATCAGAACAACCCGCTGGCGGGTCTGACCCATAAGCGTCGTCTCTCCGCGCTGGGACCTGGTGGCCTCTCTCGTGACCGCGCCGCGATGGAAGTCCGTGACGTGCACCCCTCGCACTACGGCCGCATGTGCCCGATCGAGACCCCGGAAGGCCCGAACATCGGCCTGATCGGTTCTCTGGCCTCCTATGCCCGCATCAACCCGTTCGGCTTCATCGAGACCCCGTACCGCAAGGTCGTCGACGGTGTCGTGACCGATGAGACGCAGTACCTGACCGCCGATGACGAACTCGACTTCAACATCGCTCAGGCCAACGCGCCGCTGACCGAAGACCAGCGCTTCGCCGAGGTCGAGGTCCTGGCCCGTCCGAAGGGCGGCGGCGGTGAGGCCGAGCTGGTCCAGGACGACCAGATCGACTTCATGGACGTCTCCGCACGCCAGATGGTGTCCGTGGCGTCGGCCCTGATCCCGTTCCTCGAGCACGACGATGCCAACCGTGCCCTCATGGGTGCGAACATGCAGCGTCAGGCCGTGCCGCTGGTGATGGCCGAATCGCCCGTCGTGGGCACCGGCATGGAATACCGTGCCGCCGTCGACGCCGGTGACGTCATCACCGCCGAGAAGCCCGGTGTCATCACCGAGGTCTCGGCCGACTTCGTCACGGTCCTCGCCGACGACGGAACCCAGCTGACCTACAAAGCGTCGAAGTTCAAGCGTTCGAACCACGGCACCTCGTACAACCAGCGCATCCTCGTCGACGAAGGCGATCGTGTCGAAGCCGGCACCGTCCTCGCCGACGGCCCGTCCACCGAGAACGGTGAGATGGCTCTGGGCAAGAACCTCCTCGTCGCGTTCATGTCCTGGGAAGGCTACAACTACGAGGATGCGATCATCCTCTCCCAGCGCCTCGTCCAGGACGATGTGCTGTCCTCGATCCACATCGAGGAGCACGAGGTCGACGCCCGCGACACCAAGCTCGGCGCCGAAGAGATCACCCGGGACATCCCGAACATCTCGCCCGATGCGCTGGCCGACCTCGACGATCGCGGCATCATCCGCATCGGCGCCGAGGTCACCGACGGTGACATCCTCGTCGGCAAGGTCACCCCGAAGGGTGAGACCGAGCTGACTCCCGAAGAGCGCCTGCTGCGCGCGATCTTCGGTGAGAAGTCCCGTGAGGTCCGCGACACCTCGCTGCGCGTTCCGCACGGTGAGATCGGCACCGTCATCGGAGTCCGCGTCTTCGACCGTGAGGATGACGACGAGCTCTCGCCCGGTGTCAACCAGATGGTCCGCGTCTACGTGGCTCAGCGCCGCAAGATCACCATCGGTGACAAGATGGCCGGCCGTCACGGCAACAAGGGCGTCATCTCGACGATCCTGCCGGTCGAGGACATGCCGTTCCTCGCCGACGGCACTCCCGTCGACGTCATCCTCAACCCGCACGGTGTTCCCCGTCGTATGAACATCGGGCAGGTCTTCGAAGTCCACCTCGGATGGATCTCGAAGCAGGGTTGGAAGATCGAAGGCAACCCCGAGTGGGCAGCCGAACTGCCGGAAGCGGCCCGCGAGGCTGAGGCCGGCACGAACCTGGCCACCCCCGTCTTCGACGGTGCACACGAGCAGGAGCTGCGCGGACTGCTGGATTCGACCACCCCGAACCGCGATGGGGACCGCCTCATCGATTCCTCGGGCAAGGCACAGCTGTTCGACGGACGCTCCGGCGAGCCGTTCCCGTACCCGATCTCGGTCGGCTACATGTACATGCTCAAGCTCCACCACCTCGTCGACGACAAGATCCACGCGCGTTCGACCGGACCGTACTCGATGATCACCCAGCAGCCGCTCGGTGGTAAGGCGCAGTTCGGTGGTCAGCGCTTCGGTGAGATGGAAGTCTGGGCCCTCGAGGCCTATGGCGCCGCCTACACGCTGCAGGAGCTTCTGACGATCAAGTCCGATGACATCCCGGGCCGTGTGAAGGTCTACGAAGCCATCGTCAAGGGTGAGAACCTGCCCGACCCGGGAATTCCCGAGTCGTTCAAGGTCCTCATCAAGGAGATGCAGTCCCTGTGCCTCAACGTCGAAGTTCTCTCTTCCGACGGCGGACATGTCGAGATGGGCGAATCGGAGGACGAGGTCTACCGTGCCGCCGAGGAACTCGGCATCGACCTCTCGCGCCGCGAAGCACAGACCGTAGAAGAAGTCTGAGGACTTTCACTTCAACCGACACAACTTTTTGGTGAACGATTCGTTCATCGCCAGGAAAGAGGATTTACGTGCCTGACGTCAATTTCTTTGATGAACTGCGCATCGGTCTTGCCACCGCAGAGAATATCCGCGGCTGGTCACACGGTGAGGTGAAAAAGCCTGAGACCATCAACTACCGCACCCTGAAGCCGGAGAAGGACGGACTCTTCTGCGAGAAGATCTTCGGGCCGACCCGCGACTGGGAGTGCGCCTGCGGAAAGTACAAGCGCGTCCGCTTCAAGGGCATCATCTGCGAACGCTGCGGCGTCGAGGTGACCCGTGCCAAGGTGCGTCGTGAGCGCATGGGCCACATCGAGCTCGCCGCTGCCGTGACCCATATCTGGTACTTCAAGGGTGTGCCCTCCCGTCTGGGATACCTGCTGGATCTGGCCCCGAAAGACCTGGAGAAGGTCATCTACTTCGCGGCCTACATGATCACCTCCGTCGACGAGGACTCCCGTCACCGTGATCTGCCCAGCCTGCAGAACAAGATCGACGTCGAGAAGCAGCAGATCGGCACCCGCCGTGACGCCGACATCGATCGTCGTGCCAAGAAGCTCGAAGAGGATCTCGCCGCACTCGAGGCCGACGGCGGCACAGCCCAGGCCAAGAAGAAGCTGCGCGACACCGCCGAGAAGGAAATGGACAAGCTGCGCAAGAACGCCGACCGCGAGGTCGACCGTATCGAGCAGGTGTGGGACCGTTTCAAGAACCTCAAGGTCAACGACCTCGAAGGCGACGAGAGCCTGTACCGCGAGATGTTCCACCGTTTCGGGCTCTACTTCACCGGAGCCATGGGCGCCGAGGCGATCCAGAAGCGCCTCATCGACTTCGACCTCGAGTCCGAAGCCGAGAAGCTGCGTGAGCTCATCGCCACCGGCAAGGGGCAGCGCAAGACCCGTGCGCTCAAGCGCCTCAAGGTCGTCAACGCGTTCCTGACCACCGACAACAACCCCGAGGGCATGGTCCTCGACGTCGTTCCGGTGATCCCTCCGGAACTGCGCCCGATGGTGCAGCTCGACGGCGGCCGGTTCGCCACCTCGGACCTCAACGACCTCTACCGTCGTGTCATCAACCGCAACAACCGTCTCAAGCGTCTGCTCGACCTCGGTGCTCCCGAGATCATCGTCAACAACGAGAAGCGGATGCTGCAGGAAGCTGTGGACTCGCTGTTCGACAACGGGCGTCGCGGACGTCCGGTGACCGGTCCGGGCAACCGCCCGCTGAAGTCGCTGTCGGACATGCTCAAGGGCAAGCAGGGACGTTTCCGTCAGAACCTGCTCGGTAAGCGTGTGGACTACTCGGGCCGTTCGGTCATCGTCGTCGGCCCGCAGCTGCACCTGCACCAGTGCGGTCTGCCCAAGACCATGGCTCTCGAACTGTTCAAACCGTTCGTGATGAAGCGCCTGGTCGATCTCAACCATGCACAGAACATCAAGTCGGCCAAGCGCATGGTCGAGCGCCAGCACCCGCAGGTGTGGGACGTCCTCGAAGAGGTCATCACCGAACATCCTGTGCTGCTCAACCGCGCACCGACTCTGCACCGTCTGGGCATCCAGGCGTTCGAACCCCAGCTCATCGAGGGTAAGGCGATCCAGCTGCACCCGCTCGTGTGCTCGGCGTTCAACGCTGACTTCGATGGTGACCAGATGGCTGTGCACCTGCCGCTGAGCCCCGAGGCGCAGGCCGAGGCCCGCGTCCTCATGCTCTCGGCCAACAACATCCTCAAGCCTTCGGACGGCAAGCCCGTGACGATGCCTTCGCAGGATATGATCATCGGTCTGTTCCACCTCACCTCCGAGCGCAAGGGACTGGCCGGCGAGGGACGTTCGTTCTCCGGTATGGGCGAAGCCATCATGGCATTCGACCGTGGGGAGCTCGACCTCGGTTCGCCGATCACCATCCGCCTGGAGGACGTGGTTCCCGGTGCGGACATCGAGGTGCCCGAAGGCTGGGAGGCCGGGGATCCGCTGGACGTGCAGACGACTCTGGGTCGGGCACAGTTCAATGAGTACCTGCCCGCCGACTACTCGTTCGTCAACTCGACGATCGACAAGAAAGCGCTGAGCCGGATCGTCAACCACCTCGCCGAGGAGTACCCGAAGGTCGAGGTCGCCCACACGCTGGACAACTTTAAGGCCGGCGGCTTCTACTGGGCCACCCGTTCGGGCATCACCATCGCGATGTCCGACGTCGTCTCGCCCGAGGCGAAGACGGAGATCCTCAACGAGGCCGAGGCCATCGACACGAAGGTTCAGCAGCAGTACGAACTCGGTGCGCTCACCGACGACGAGCGCCGCAACGAGCTCGTCAAGCTGTGGACCGAGACGACCGAGAAGGTCGACCAGGTCATGCGCACGAACTTCCCTGAGGAGAACTCGGTGCTGCGTCTGGTCGAGTCCGGAGCATCCGGTAACTGGATGCAGGTGCGTCAGCTGGCCGGTATGCGTGGTCTGGTGACGAACCCGAAGGGTGAGATCATCCCGCGTCCGATCGTGTCGAACTATCGCGAGGGCCTGGCAGTGCTCGAGTACTTCATCGCCTCGCACGGTGCTCGTAAGGGTCTGGCCGACACGGCTCTGCGTACTGCTGACTCCGGTTACCTGACCCGTCGTCTCGTCGACGTGTCGCAGGACGTCATCGTGCGCACCGCGGAAGCCGACTCGAACAAGGGCATCACCCTGCCGGTTGCCGAACGCGATCACGAGGGCAACCTCGTCCCGCACGAATTCGCGGAGACCAGCGTCTACGGTCGACTCACCGTCAACGACGTCACCGACGCCGATGGCAATGTCATCGTCCCGGCGAAGTCCGATGTCACCGCCGCCACTGTCGACGCCCTCGTGGCGGCCGGCATCGAGGAGCTCAAGGTCCATTCGGTGCTGACCGCGGACTCCGATACACAGATCTCCGCCGAGCACTACGGTCGCTCGATGGCGACCGGCAAGCTCGTCGACATCGGCGAGGCCATCGGCACCGTCGCTGCCCAGTCGATCGGTGAGCCGGGAACCCAGCTGACGATGCGTACGTTCCACACCGGTGGTGCGGCGGCCTCCTCGGGTGATATCACCCAGGGTCTGCCGCGTGTGACCGAGCTCTTCGAAGCTCGCACACCGAAGGGCTTCGCCCCCATCGCCGAGGCGACCGGTCGGGCGAAGGTCGACGACAGCCGCAAGACCCGCTTCGTCATCATCACCCCCGATGACGGCAGCGAGGAGATCGAGCATGCCGTGTCCAAGCGCGCCCGCCTCCTCGTCGAGGATGGTCAGCACGTCAAGGCCGGTGAGCAGCTCATCGTCGGTGCGGTCGATCCGAAGCAGGTGCTGCGCATCCGCGGTCGTCGTGAGGCCGAGCGTTTCCTCGTCGAGGAAGTCCAGAAGGTCTACCGTTCGCAGGGCGTGGGCATCCACGACAAGCACATCGAGGTCATCGTGCGGCAGATGCTGCGTCGCGTGACCGTCATCGAGTCGGGCGACACGAACCTGCTGCCCGGCGAGCTCGTCGACCGCGGCCGCTACCAGGCGGAGAACCGTCGTGTCGTCGCCGAAGGCGGACAGCCCGCATCGGCTCGTGACGAGCTGATGGGCATCACGAAGGCGTCGCTGGCCACCGAATCGTGGCTGTCGGCCGCATCCTTCCAGGAGACGACCCGCGTCCTCACCGAGGCGGCCATGGAAGGCAAGTCCGATACGCTCATGGGTCTCAAGGAGAACGTCATCCTCGGTAAGCTCATCCCTGCGGGCACCGGCCTGCAGAAGCACCGCAACCTTGTGGTGGAGCCGACCGAAGAGGCCAAGGCCGAGATGTTCACCAACAGCTACGGGGACTTCTACGCGGGCATCGGATCCGAATCCGGTTCCGCCATCCCGCTGGAGGACTACGACTACGGCGCGTTCAGCTGAGTCTCAACGGCTGAGCCGGGCCGGGCCGGGCGCGCACCGCACACAGCGGGCGCGGCCCGGGCCTCGTGCCCGACAGAGCTGACACAGAGGAGGGGCACTCACCATGCGGTGAGTGCCCCTCTTCTGTGTCTGCCTGGTCCTGAGCCCGTTGGGTGCTCAGCCGAAGAGCACCTGCGCTTCCTCCCACCGGTGCAGAGGCACGGACTTGAGACTGTGCACCGCCGATGACATCTCCACGGAGACGATATCGGTGCCCTTGAGGCTGGCCATCTTGCCCCAATGACCGTGCTGAGCGAGGTCGGCAGCCGCCATTCCCAGCCGGGTGGAGAGCACACGATCGTAGGCAGTGGGGGAGCCGCCTCGTTGCAGGTGCCCGAGGATCGTGGCCCGGGATTCGATTCCGGTGATCTCTTCGATCTTCGGTGCCAGATAGTTCGCAATCCCGCCGAGGCGGACTCGACCCTTGTTGTCCAGCCCCTGATCGGCGACCTGGGTGTCGAAACCCTCGGGGATGAAGCCTTCGGCGACGACGACGATGGGAGCGCGCCCGCGCTCCTTCGCCGAAGTCACCCAGTCGGCGATCTGATCGAAGGAGACGGGGAACTCGGGCATGAGGATCGCGTGCGCTCCGGCGGCCATGCCCGCGTGCAGTGCGATCCAGCCGACGTTTCGGCCCATGACCTCGATGACCATGCAGCGGTGGTGCGATTCGGCGGTGGTGCGCAGCCGGTCGATCGCCTCGGTGGCGATGGATTGGGCGGTGTCGAAGCCGAAGGTGTAGTCCGTGCTGCCAAGGTCGTTGTCGATGGTCTTCGGGACCCCGACGATGTGAAGACCTTCCTCGTTGACCAGGCGCGACGCCCCGGCCAATGTGCCTTCGCCGCCGATGGCGATGAGCGAATCGATGCCGTGGGCGGCCATGACTTCGCGCATCCGCTCCGGCCCGCCGTCCTCATAGGGATGGGTGCGGGAGGTGCCGAGGATGGTTCCGCCCCGACCGGACAGGCCGCGCACATCGAGCATGGTCATATCGAACATGTCGTCCTCGAGCAGTCCGCGCCATCCGTCGCGGATGCCGACGAAAGACGCCCCATGGGTGCGCATGCCCTTGCGGACGATGCCGCGGACGACAGCGTTGAGTCCCGGGCAGTCGCCGCCCGAGGTGAGTACACCGATCTTCATTCCAGCTGACCCTGATCCTTTGTTCGATAGCCTTTGGCGAGCCGGACATCGTGTCCGGCCATGAGAGAGAAGCCTTTGAGGATGACGGTGCCGTTCGACCCGTCGCCCCGCGCGGACTGGCGGACCTCGTTGCCCGCCATGATGTTGATCGTCTCGTCTCGGACGCGTACGCCCGGCGGGACATAGATGTCGTTGCCGGCCCACATCGCATAGGAGACCACTTCGACCGTCACTCCGGGCCCCATGACAGCGCACAGGTCGATGTTGTCCCCGCCCATGAGGGCGTAGGTGGTGACCTCCGCGGTGCCGGGTGGGACGTCGATCTCACGACCGGACATGATGGCCACAGAGCTCATCGGTCGGGCCGAGCCCGGTTCGGCGGTGGGCGAGAGTTCGGAGGGCCCGCGCCGTTGGAGGGCCGAACCCGGGACCGAGGAACCGGTGGCCGAGCCGTGGCCGGTCTGGCGGGCGAAACGGCGGTGGAGCTGTTCGCCCTCGGGCAGGTCGTCGAGGAGCGGCATGAGTTCGTCGACGAACTTCGCGGCGATCGCATCGTCTTGGCGCTCCGCAGTCTCCTCCGGGTCCAGCCGCCCGTTCGTGACCGCCTCGGTGATCACCGAGAGCGTATCATCACGGTCCTTGTCGGAGGCGCGAACGCGGCGTTGAGGAGGAGGGGAGTCATCATCGGCCATGCTCTCCAGTGTAGCGGGACTCGAAGCAGGGGACAGGTCGGTCTGCTGAGCGGATGAGTCCACAGCGGGACCACAGCAGCGACCAATCCGGGGCCCATGTGGTGCCGCGAAGGTGGAGGCTATGAGATACGAGACCGGCGCCCGGCGGCGAAACGGGGAATCAGACGTGAAATCATCTCCTGTTCTTGCAGCCGGCTGCTCAGGACCAGTCTTCGTGCCGGCTTCTCCGACGCACAGGGCCCCGGCTCCGTCTCCTCTGCGATCTCAGCGCGGAATGAGGGGGATAATCGACCTATGACATCGACAGCGGCGGCTCCGGCACGCATTCTCCTCGTCGACGACGAAGCGAACCTCACCGAACTGCTCGTCATGGCCTGCCATGTTCGGGGTTGGCAGGCCACAGGCGTCGGCACCGGACGGGAAGCGGTGGCGCTGGCGCGCAGTGAGCATTTCGATGCGATCGTCCTCGACGTGATGCTGCCCGACCTCGACGGGTTCGCTGTGATCGAGAAGCTCCGCGGGGAGGGGATCGAAACCCCGGTGGTGTTCCTCTCCGCCCGCGATGAGGTCGATGACCGACTCACGGGGCTCCGCCTCGGCGGGGATGACTATGTGACGAAGCCGTTCAACCTCGACGAGGTCATCGCCCGGATCGAGGCCCGTCTCCGCCGCAGCGTGACGAACGGTCCGGGCGACGAGGACGACGTGCTGCGGGTGGGGGACCTCGAACTCGACGAACGCTCGCACGAGGTCACCCGCGCCGGTCACCCGATCGAGCTGACGGCCCGCGAATACGAGGTGCTGCTGCTGTTCATGCGCAATCCGCGAGTCGTGCTGTCCAAAGCGCAGATCCTCGACCGCGTATGGGACTACGACTTCGGCGGCAACGGCAATATCGTCGAACTCTACGTCTCCTACCTGAGGAAGAAGATCGACGCTCCGTTCCCGGATCTGGAGAACCTCTTCCACACCAAACGCGGAGCCGGCTACATCATGCGAGCCGAATCATGAGACTGCGCCGGTGGCGGCTGCAGACGCGGCTGATCGTCCTCGCCGGACTCGTCCTCATGCTCGTCGGAGCCGGGATCGGCGCCGCCTCCTGGCTGAGTGTGCGCAGCTCCCTCATGGCGGACCTCGACGCACAGCTGACGTCGATGACCTCGCATGCGCGCTCGGCGGACGGTCCTGGTTCGGGCCGAGATGCGGCCGCAGGACCGGGCTCTGGCACCGGCACGGACGGCGGATCGTCCGCGGCCGTCGATTCGGCGCTGCGCTATCTCTTCCAGCCGGGCGTGGGAGACGGTGCGCTCGTCGTCGTTGATTCCGGCAGCGGGGGAGAAGGTCTGATCGCCGAGGCGGGGCTGACCCGACCGCGACCGCTGTCTGCTGAGGCGATCACTGCCCTTCTCGAGATCGAACCCGGCGACGAGGCCGCCCATGAGTCCGTGCGCGTGCCGGGGTTCGGCTCCTACCGGGTGGTCGCCTTCGCCGACGGCGACACCACCACCGTCTACGGTGTGCCGCAGGGCAGTGTCGACGAGGCACTCGACCGCACAGCCTGGACAACCGCGTTCGTCGTCCTCATCGGCGTACTCACCACTGCCGCGCTCATGGCAGTGATCATTCATCGTCAGCTGCGTGACCTCCGCGACGTCGCCCGCACCGCACGGGAGGTCACCGACCTCGAACTGGGGGCCGGCAAGCCCGAGCTCGCGCTGAGAGTGCCGAGCGAACTCGCCGTCCCCGGCACCGAAGTCGGTGATGTCGGGGCCTCGGTCAACCGGATGCTCGACCATGTCGGCTCCGCCCTGGAAGAACGGTATCGGGGCACGGAGCAGATGCGCCGGTTCGTCGCTGACGCCTCCCATGAGCTGCGTACCCCGATCGCGACGATCCGCGGGTGGGCCGACCTCACCCGCCCATACCGTGAGGAGCTTCCCGCCGAGGTAGCCACCTCCTTGGGCCGGATCGATTCCGGGGCGATGCGGATGTCGGTCCTGGTCGACGACCTTCTTCTGCTCGCCCGTCTCGAGGCCGGTCGGCAGCCGACGCGCAAGGACCCCGTCGATGTGTCCGCCCTGCTCATCGAACTCGTCGAGGACGCGCATGTGGTCAACCCCGACCATGCCATCGTCCTCGATGTGCCGCCCGAGGTCCTCGAAGTCCGTGGCGCTGTCGATCAGGTCCGACGCGTCGTGTCGATCGTGCTCACCAATGCGTGTGTGCACACGCCTCCGGGGACTCGAGTGCGTGTCGAAGCCTCAGCGCAGCGCAAACCGGTTGCCGGTCAGCTGCCCCGCGATGTCGTGGTGGTCCGCATCAGCGACGACGGTCCGGGCATACCCCCGGAGATCCGGGACCGGGTCTTCGACCGGTTTGTCCGCGGCGACCCGTCGAGGACTCGTCAGGACGGGGCGAAGGGCGGTTCCTCGGGCCTGGGCCTGGCCATCGCGTCTGGGCTCGTCGAGCTCATGCACGGCAGCATTTCGATGACGAGCACGGGAGAGGGCACGGCCTTCGAACTGCGGCTGCCGACCCCATGAACGGGGCTGTTGAGACGGACGCCTGACCCGGGTGGATCGCACAGCCCGAACACAGGGCCGGCCTGGGCGGACTGCAGTCCCGAGGCCGAGAGTGCCATCGGCCTCGCCGACCTCAACAGGAACGAATGATGACACGACGATGCCCCCACCGACTCCGGTGGGGGCATCGTCGTTGCGGGGCCGACTCAGTCGCAGACTCGAAGAGCCGTGGACCGACTCAGCAGCAGACCGGTCGAGTCACAGCTTCACTGCGGAGTCGCCTCGGCGGAGTCGATGATCATCTCAGCGGTGCAGATCGTAGCGATCGGCTTCGACGACCTTGGTCCAGGCCTTGACGAAGTCGGCGACGAACTTCGCGCCGGCATCGTCGGATCCGTAGACCTCCGCGATGGCGCGCAGCTCGGAGTTCGCACCGAAGAGCAGATCGACGCGGCTGCCGGTCCACAGCTTCTCGCCGGCAGGGGAGAAGCACTCGTAGAACTCGGCGGTTTCGGAGTCGCCGACCGGCTTCCACACGTTGCCGAGCTCGAGGAGGTTGACGAAGAAATCGTTCGTCAACTCGCCCGGTCGGTCGGTGAACACTCCGAGATCGGAGTCCTCGAAGTTCGCTCCGAGGACGCGCAGACCGCCGATGAGCACGGTCAGCTCCGGCGGGGTGAGCCCGAGCAGGCTGGCCTTGTCGAGCAGCAGGTACTCCGCCCGGAGCGGAAGATCCGCGGTCAGATGATTGCGGAACCCGTCATGGGTGGGCTCGAGGAAGCCGAAGGAATCCACATCCGTCTGCTCCTGTGTGGCATCCCCGCGACCGGTCGAGACCGGCACGGTGACCTCATGGCCGGCCGCCTTCGCAGCTGTCTCGACTCCGACGGCACCGGCGATGGCCAGCACATCGGCGAACGACGCACCGGTCGACTCGGCGATCTCCTCGAGGACTGGCAGAACCTGCGCGAGCTTGGTCGGCTCGTTGGCCTCCCAGCTGCGCTGCGGTTCGAGGCGGAGACGTCCGCCGTTGATTCCGCCGCGCATATCCGAGACCCGGTGGGAGGACGCCGCCGCCCACGTGGTCGACACCAGCTGGGACACCGTGAGACCCGAGTCGCGGACGGCGGCCTTCACGGCCTCCAGGCCGGCGGCGTCGAGCGGGGTGCCGGCGGGAATCGGATCCTGCCAGATGAGCTCCTCGGTGGGAACCTCGGGGCCGAGGTAGCGGGTGGCCGGTCCCATGTCACGGTGAGTGAGCTTGAACCAGGCGCGGGCGAAGGCATCTTGGAAGGCCTTCTGATCGTCCTTGAACCGGCGGGAGATCTCCCCGTAGATGGGATCGTAGCGCAGGGCCAGGTCGGTCGTGAGCATGCGGGGCTCACGGCGGCCGGTGCCCTGTGCCATCGGCACCATATCGTCGCCGCCGCCGTCGACGGGACGCCACTGGAGATGTCCGCCTTCGTTCTCGAAGACTTCCCACTCGTAGGCGAAGAGGATGTGGAAGAACTCGTTGTCCCAACGGGTCGGGTGGTAGGTCCAGGTGACCTCGATGCCGCTGCCGACGGTGTCGTTGCCCTGACCGGTTCCGTAGTCGCTGCGCCAGCCCAGGCCCTGCTCCTCGAGCGGCGCTGCCTCGGGGTCGGTGCCCTTGTGGGATTCGGGCGCCGCACCGTGGGTCTTGCCGAAGGTGTGGCCGCCGGCGATGAGGGCGACGGTCTCTTCGTCGTTCATCGCCATCCGTGCGAAGGTCTCACGGATCTCGAGCGCCGACTTCAGCGGATTCGGCTCGCCCTCGGGGCCCTCGGGGTTGACGTAGATGAGGCCCATGGTGGTCGCGGCCAGAGGCTTCTGCAGCTCTCCGTTGCCCACATAGCGCTTGTCGGTGCCCAGCCATTCGGACTCCGAGCCCCAGTACACGTCATTGTCCGGCTCCCACACATCGGCGCGGCCGCCGGCGAAGCCGAAGGGCTCGAAGCCCATCTGCTCGAGGGCGACGTTCCCGGCGAGGATGAACAGGTCGGCCCAGGAGATCTTCTTGCCGTACTTCTTCTTGACCGGCCACAGCAGACGGCGCGCCTTGTCGAGCAGGACATTGTCGGGCCAGGAGTTCAGGGGAGCGAAACGCTGCTGGCCTTCGCCTCCGCCGCCGCGACCGTCCTGGACGCGATAGGTTCCGGCCGAGTGCCAGGCCATACGGACCATGAACGGACCGTAGTTGCCGAAGTCCGCGGACCACCAGTCCTGGTTGTTCTTCTGCAGTGCTTCGATATCGGCTTTGAGCGCGAAGTAGTCGAGGCTGTTGAACTCGGCCGCGTAGTCGAAGTCGGGGTCCATGGGGTCGCGTGCCGGCTGGCCCTTGGCGAGGATCTTGAGGTTGAGGCGATTGGGCCACCACTGCGCATTGGCGTCGCCCTGGACGGGGTTGACCAGCTGTCGGGAATCCGGCGCCGCTGCCGGCTCTGTGGAGGTGTGGGCGACCGGGCAGCCGCCTGTGGTCGTCTGGGTCATCGTATTCCTTTCACAGTCGAGTCGACTTCGGCGACTCCGTTGAAGATAAGGGCTGACCTCGGAAAGAGGGCATAGGGGTGTCCTCGGAAGAAGACGGATGGAAATGAACAGAGCGTGGACTCACACGGCGGAACGACTGCCGACCTCGGGCCTCTCGGCACCGGAGTCCGCGCAGTCGGGACACAGGCCCCAGAAGGTGACTTCGGCCTGTTCGATGAGGAAGCCGGCATCGTGGGAGGGCGTCAGGCACGGTGCCTGACCGATCGTGCAGTCGACATCGACGATGAGATTGCATGACCGGCACACCAAGTGGTGGTGATTGTCTCCGATCCGCCGTTCGTACCGAGCAACCGAGCCGGATGGCTGGATGCAGCGGACGAGCCCGACCTCGGTGAGGGTGTGGAGCGAGTCGTACACGGCCTGGTGGGAGACCGCAGGCAGCGACTCGCGCACTGAGCGGATGACGGTGTCGGTGTCAGCATGCGGATGATCCCGCACGGCTTCGAGCACCGCGACCCGCTGTTTCGTCACGCGCAGAGACGTCTGCCGCAGAGCGGCGCCAGCCTCGTCGACGTGTTCTTGATTCGTCCCGTTCACACCACCAGAATGCACGCTTCTTTTGAATGAGTCAAGGAAACGATGAAAACCCCTCGCCGAGGCGGTCCGGCCCATCCGTGCCCCATTCACGGCGCGGATGTCGGTGGACGCCGTCGCGTCGAACCCGGGTGCCCGCAGGGCCGGGAGCCGAGGTCACAGGCGCGCCTCGCTGATTTCCGCGAGTTTGCAGGGTACCGTGGACGACCGTGATTTTGACCAGATGCCGAAGTGCGGGATATTCTGGTAAGCGACTGATTGTGTTATCTGCGTTGTCGAACGCTCCTGCCGAGTCTTCTGTGAGTTTCGGATCCCTTGTGAGAATTCGTCGATGCAGGCCGCCGAGACGTCGAACCTGCGCCGCAGCGCCCTTGCGACACACCCGAGCGCAGGGGTCGGTGACTCGCGTGGTTACTGGCATCGGGAGCCAAGCTTCACCCGGTGTGCAGTCGGATATGTCCCACGGTTCACAGACATGACTGCGGTCATGGCCGGTGTTGGGAATTAGGTCTATCGAGAAGCAAATGGAGAACGCTTAGTGCCGACAATCCAGCAGCTCGTCCGCAAGGGACGGCATGTCAATTCAGCAGGATCTGACGCTCCTGCCCTCAAGGGCAGCCCGCAGCGTCGTGGAGTGTGCACCCGTGTGTACACCACTACCCCCAAGAAGCCGAACTCGGCTCTTCGCAAGGTCGCTCGTGTCAAGCTTTCGAGCCAGATCGAAGTGACCGCCTACATCCCCGGCGAGGGACACAACCTGCAGGAGCACTCGATCGTGCTCGTGCGCGGTGGCCGCGTCAAGGATCTGCCCGGTGTGCGCTACCGGATCGTTCGCGGTTCGCTCGACACCCAGGGCGTCAAGGGTCGTCAGCAGGCTCGCAGCAAGTACGGTGCGAAGAGGGAGAAGAAGTAATGCCACGTAAAGGTCCTGCACCCAAGCGACCGATCGTCGTTGACCCGGTCTTCAGCTCACCGCTCGTCACGCAGCTGATCAACAAGATCCTGCTCGACGGCAAGCGTTCGACCGCAGAGCGCATCGTCTACGGTGCCCTCGAGGGCACCCGCGAGAAGAACGGCAACGATCCCGTTGTCAATCTGAAGAAGGCTCTCGACAACATCCGTCCGTCCCTCGAGGTCCGTTCCCGCCGCGTCGGCGGAGCGACCTACCAGGTGCCGGTCGATGTTCGCCCGAGTCGTTCGACCACCCTGGCTCTGCGTTGGCTGGTGGGCTACGCCCGTCAGCGCCGTGAGAAGACTATGACCGAACGACTCATGAACGAGATCCTCGATGCCGCCAACGGCCTCGGTGCAGCAGTCAAGCGCCGCGAGGACGTTCACAAGATGGCCGAGTCCAACAAGGCCTTCGCCCACTACCGCTGGTAATCGTTTTCCCAGCTGCCCGGCCGGCGGACAGCGTCCGCGCGAGCTGCCGACCGGGCCGCAGGGGAGTCGAGCAAATCATCGATTGAGAGAGAGATACCGTGGCACTTGACGTGCTCACCGACCTGAACAAGGTCCGCAATATCGGCATCATGGCCCACATCGATGCCGGTAAGACAACCACGACCGAACGCATCCTCTTCTACACCGGCGTGAACTACAAGATGGGCGAGACCCACGACGGCGCCGGCACGATGGACTGGATGGCGCAGGAGAAGGAACGCGGCATCACGATCACGTCGGCCGCGACGACCTGCTACTGGCACGACAACCAGATCAACATCATCGACACCCCGGGTCACGTCGACTTCACGGTCGAGGTTGAGCGCTCGCTGCGCGTCCTCGACGGTGCTGTCGCCGTGTTCGACGGCAAGGAAGGTGTCGAACCGCAGTCCGAGACCGTGTGGCGTCAGGCTGACAAGTACGACGTTCCGCGTGTCTGCTTCGTCAACAAGATGGACAAGCTCGGCGCAGACTTCTACTTCACCGTCCAGACGATCAAGGAGCGCCTCGGAGCCAAGCCGCTGGTCATTCAGCTGCCCATCGGTGCCGAGAGCGAATTCGCCGGTGTCGTCGACCTGCTTGACATGAAGGCCTACGTCTGGCCGGACGAGTCCAAGATGGGTCAGGACATGACCGAGATCGAGATCCCCGAGGATCTCAAGGAGAAGGCTGTCGAGTACCGTGCGCAGCTCGTCGAGGACGTCGCCGAGAGTTCGGAAGAGCTCATGGAGAAGTACCTCGAGGGCGAAGAGCTCACGACTGCCGACGTCAAGGCCGGAATCCGCGAGCTCGTCATCAAGTCGGAAGCCTTCCCGGTCATGTGCGGTTCCGCATACAAGAACAAGGGCGTCCAGCCCATGCTCAATGCGGTCATCGACTACCTGCCCTCGCCGCTCGATGTGCCTCCGATGATCGGACACAACCCGAGCAACGAGGAAGAGGACCTCACCCGCAAGCCCGCCAAGGACGAACCGTTCTCGGCACTGGCGTTCAAGGTCTCCACACACCCGTTCTTCGGATCGCTGACGTATGTCCGCGTGTACTCCGGTCATGTGAAGTCCGGTGAACAGGTGCTCAACACCACTTCGGGCAAGAAGGAACGCGTCGGCAAGCTCTTCCAGATGCACTCCAACAAGGAGAACCCCGTGGAAGAGGCCTTCGCCGGCCACATCTACGCCTTCATCGGTCTCAAGGAGACCACAACGGGTGACACGCTCAGCGATCCGGCCAATCCGATCGCGCTTGAGTCGATGACCTTCCCGGAGCCGGTGATCTCCGTGGCCATTGAGCCGAAGACGAAGAGCGACCAGGAGAAGCTGTCCTCGGCGATCCAGAAGTTCGTCAAGGAAGACCCGACCTACCAGGTCGAGCTCGACGAGGAGACCGGTCAGACGGTCATCCGCGGAATGGGCGAACTCCACCTCGACATCCTCGTCGACCGCATGCGTCGCGAGTTCAAGGTGGAGGCGAATGTGGGCAAGCCTCAGGTCGCCTACCGTGAGACCATCCGTCGCACTGTCGAGAAATACGATTACACCCACAAGAAGCAGACGGGTGGATCGGGACAGTTCGCGAAGGTCCAGGTCACCTTCGAACCTCTCGAGGTCGATGGCGATACGATCTACGAATTCGAGAATGCCATCACGGGCGGACGCGTTCCGCGCGAGTACATTCCGAGTGTCGATGCCGGAATCCAGGATGCCATGCAGCTTGGCACACTGGCCGGCTACCCGATGGTCGGTGTCAAGGCCACCCTGGTCGATGGCGCCTACCACGATGTCGACTCTTCGGAGATGGCATTCAAGATCGCCGGATCGATGGTCTTCAAGGAGGCCGTCAAGAAGGCGAGCCCGGTTCTTCTCGAACCGGTCATGGACGTCGAGGTGCGCACCCCTGAGGAATACATGGGTGACGTCATCGGCGACCTGAATTCCCGGCGTGGACAGATTCAGTCGATGGACGATGCTTCCGGTGTGAAGGTCGTCAAGGCTGTGGTCCCGCTCTCGGAGATGTTCGGTTACATCGGTGATCTGCGGTCGAAGACCCAGGGCCGTGCGGTGTACTCGATGACTTTCTCCAGCTATGCGGAGGTCCCGAAGGCTGTTGCCGAGGAGATCATCCAGAAGGTGCGCGGCGGAGAGTAATCTCCGGAATCCGGTCGCCCCGGTGACCAAGAACATGGTCATCGGAATGAAAGATAACCAACAAAAGGTCTAAGATATGTACCGCATATCTTTTGACAACCACGAGGAGGAACCCAGTGGCAAAGGCTAGTTTCGAACGGACTAAGCCGCACGTCAACATCGGCACCATCGGCCACGTTGACCACGGAAAGACCACCCTGACCGCCGCGATCACCAAGGTCCTGGCGGATCAGTACCCGGAGCTCAACGAAGCTCGCGCCTTCGATCAGGTCGACAACGCACCTGAGGAGAAGGAGCGCGGCATCACCATCAACGTCTCGCACGTTGAGTACCAGACGGAGAAGCGTCACTACGCTCACGTCGATGCCCCGGGCCACGCTGACTACGTGAAGAACATGATCACCGGTGCAGCTCAGATGGACGGTGCGATCCTCGTCGTGGCCGCTACCGACGGTCCGATGCCTCAGACCCGTGAGCACGTGCTGCTCGCGCGTCAGGTCGGTGTGCCCTACATCGTCTGCGCTCTGAACAAGTCCGACATGGTCGATGACGAAGAGCTCCTCGAGCTCGTCGAATTCGAGGTTCGCGACCTGCTCTCGAGCCAGGACTTCGATGGCGACAACGCACCGGTCATCCCGGTCTCCGCTCTCAAGGCGCTGGAAGGCGACGAGAAGTGGGTCAAGAGCGTGCAGGATCTCATGGCTGCCGTCGACGACAACGTTCCCGAGCCGGAGCGCGATGTCGACAAGCCGTTCCTCATGCCCGTCGAGGACGTCTTCACGATCACCGGTCGTGGAACCGTCGTCACCGGTCGTGTCGAGCGCGGTGTGCTCCTGCCGAACGACGAAATCGAAATCGTCGGCATCAAGGAGAAGTCGTCCAAGACGACCGTCACCGCTATCGAGATGTTCCGCAAGGTTCTGCCGGATGCTCGTGCAGGCGAGAACGTCGGTCTGCTCCTCCGCGGCACCAAGCGTGAGGACGTGGAGCGCGGTCAGGTCATCGTGAAGCCGGGTTCGATCACCCCGCACACCAAGTTCGAAGCTCAGGTCTACATCCTGAGCAAGGACGAGGGCGGACGTCACAACCCGTTCTACTCGAACTACCGTCCGCAGTTCTACTTCCGGACCACGGACGTCACCGGCGTCATCACGCTGCCCGAGGGCACCGAGATGGTCATGCCCGGCGACAACACCGACATGTCGGTCGAGCTCATCCAGCCGATCGCCATGGAGGACGGCCTCCGCTTCGCAATCCGCGAAGGTGGCCGCACCGTCGGCGCTGGTCGAGTCACGAAGATCAACGCCTGATCTGACTCACCGAGTACCACAGGCAGGGCCGCAGTCCTTCGGGACTGCGGCCCTTGCCGCATTCACCGGCCCGATCGGCCTGCGAAGACTCCGGTCGGAGCGCAGGGCGGCCTTGAGAGATCCCTCACAGGAGCGATGGCTGGAATTGCGCCTGTGAAGTGCTATGTGACAAGATAGTGAAGTTGCGTTTTGAGCGTTGACCCCTGCACTGCGGTAGAGATACCGCGAACAGCTCAGAACACTATCGGATCGATGAATCTGCAGCATGCGGGTTCGGACCGAGCAGCCAATGAGTAGAAGCGCCGTCGGCGGCTGATGGGCAGAAGTGAGAATTTCTCCGTCAGGAACAGCCGACACGCCCGACCTCGGGGGTCGGTCATGGTCAGCCGGCACAGACGGCAGTCACTTTCGGGTGCTGCGGGTTGATGGCCGGAAGTAACTAAAGAAAGAGACGACGCCATGGCGGGACAGAAGATCCGCATTCGGCTCAAGTCGTACGACCACGCTGTGATTGACAGTGCCGCGCGCAAGATCGTGGACACCGTCACTCGTGCTGGTGCGACTGTTGTGGGCCCCGTGCCGTTGCCGACGGAGAAGAACGTGTACTGCGTCATCCGTTCGCCGCACAAGTACAAGGACAGCCGTGAGCATTTCGAGATGCGCACGCACAAGCGTCTGATCGACATCGTCGACCCGACGCCGAAGGCCGTCGATTCGCTTATGCGTCTCGACCTCGCTGACGACGTCAACATCGAGATCAAGCTCTAAGGGAGGCAGCAATGGCGAACACTCGTTCATCGGCTCTCCCGACCACCCGCAAGGTCAAGGGCCTTCTGGGAACCAAGCTGGGCATGACCCAGGTGTGGGATGAGCAGAACAACCTCGTTCCGGTGACCGTCGTGGCCACCGGAAACAACGTCGTGACCCAGATCCGCAACGAGGAAACCGATGGTTACCCCGCCGTGCAGATCGCGTTCGGCGAGATCGATCCTCGTAAGGTCAACAAGCCGACTGCAGGCCACTTCGAGAAGGCCGGCGTGACCCCACGTCGTCACCTCGTCGAACTGCGCACCGCAGACGCTGCTGACTACGAGCTCGGCCAGGAACTCGGTGTCGACTCGTTCGAGTCCGGGATCAAGGTCGATGTGACCGCGAAGACCAAGGGCAAGGGAACCGCCGGTGTCATGAAGCGTCACGGCTTCGCCGGTGTCGGTGCCTCCCACGGTCAGCACCGCAACCACCGCAAGCCAGGTTCGATCGGCGGCGCCGCAACACCTGGTCGCGTGTTCAAGGGTATGCGCATGGCCGGCCGTATGGGCGCTGTCAAGCACACCACCCAGAACCTCACGATCCACGCCGTGGACAGCGAGAACAACTTCCTGCTCATCAAGGGTGCCGTTCCCGGCCCCAAGGGTGGAGTCGTCCTCGTTCGCTCGGCCGTGAAGGAGGCCTGAACGTAATGACTGATGTCAAGACAGTCGACGTCATCGATGCCGCTGGTGCCAAGTCCGGTTCCGTTGAGCTGCCCGCCGAAGTCTTCGGTGTGCCTGCAAACGTGCCGCTGATCCACCAGGTCGTCGTTGCGCAGCTCGCTGCGGCCCGTCAGGGCACACACAAGACGAAGACCCGTTCCGAGGTCCGCGGAGGTGGCCGCAAGCCGTACCGTCAGAAGGGAACCGGCAACGCCCGTCAGGGTTCGATCCGCGCTCCTCAGTACAACGGCGGCGGTATCGTGCACGGACCGGTTCCGCGCGACTACTCGCAGCGGACCCCCAAGAAGATGAAGGCTGCCGCACTGCGCGGTGCCCTGTCCGATCGTGCACGGCTCGATCAGGTCTTCGTCGTGAAGAATCTGGTCACCGGCGACGCACCGTCGACCAAGCAGGCGAAGGCCGCACTGGCCGGCCTGTCCGACCGTAAGAACACCCTTGTGGTGCTCGATCGCGACGACGAGCTCAACAACTTGAGCGTGCGCAACCTGCCGCATGTCCACGTGCTCACCTTCGATCAGCTCAACACCTACGATGTGCTGCTCGCCGATGACATCGTGTTCACCGAGGCAGCTCTGCAGTCGTTCCTGAGCGGCAACCGCAAATCGGAGGACGCATCATGAGTCTCAACTTCAAGGACCCGCGCGACATCATCGTCGCACCGGTCGTCTCGGAGAAGACGTACAGCCTGATGGACGAAGGAAAGTACACCTTCCTCGTCGACCAGGACTCGAACAAATCCGAGATCAAGCACGCCATTGAATCGATCTTCGATGTGCAGGTCGCCAAGGTCAACACCCTGAATCGCCAGGGCAAGCGCCGCCGTACCCGCACCGGTTGGGGAAAGCGCAAGGACACCAAGCGTGCCATTGTCGCCCTCAAGGACGGATCGATCGACATCTTCGGTGGATCGCTCTAAGCGATCCTTCGTCAAAGAAGGACAAGACTCATGGGAATCCGTAAGCACAAGCCGACGACCCCGGGCCGCCGTGGCTCGTCGGTCGCCGACTTCGTCGAAGTGACCCGGTCTACACCGGAGAAGTCGCTTCTGCGTCCGCTGCCCAAGCGCGGCGGCCGCAACAGCCAGGGACGCGTGACCACCCGCCACCAAGGCGGCGGTCACAAGCGCCAATACCGTGTCATCGACTTCCGCCGCCATGACAAAGATGGCGTTCCGGCGAAGGTCGCACACATCGAATATGACCCGAACCGTACGGCTCGCATCGCTCTGCTGCATTATGCAGACGGAGAGAAGCGCTACATCCTCGCCCCGCAGAACCTCAAGCAGGGTGCACAGGTGGAAGCCGGTCCGGGTGCAGACATCAAGCCGGGCAACAACCTTGCCCTGCGCAACATCCCGGTCGGTACCGTGCTGCACGCAGTTGAAATGCGTCCCGGCGGCGGTGCCAAGATCGCTCGTTCTGCCGGTTCGTCCGTGCAGCTCGTGGCGAAGTACGGCCGTTTCGCACAGCTGCGGATGCCTTCGGGCGAAATCCGCAATGTTGATGCGCGCTGCCGTGGCACGGTCGGCGAGGTCGGCAACGCCGAGCAGTCGAACATCAGCTGGGGCAAAGCAGGCCGCATGCGTTGGAAGGGCCATCGCCCGTCCGTCCGCGGTGTCGTGATGAACCCGATCGACCACCCGCATGGTGGTGGCGAGGGCCGTACTTCGGGTGGTCGTCACCCAGTCAGCCCGTGGGGTCAGTTGGAGGGCCGCACACGCCGGCCGAACAAAGAGAGCGACAAGTACATCGTGCGCCGTCGCCGGACCGGCAAGAAGCGCTGATTGGAGTACTGACTTATGCCTCGTAGCCTCAAAAAGGGTCCTTTCGTCGACGAGCACCTTTACCAGAAGGTCGCTCGCCAGAACGAGAAGAACACCAAAAATGTCATCAAAACATGGTCTCGTCGCTCGATGATCATCCCGGACTTCCTGGGACACACCATCGCGGTACATGACGGACGCAAGCATGTCCCCGTCTTCATCACTGAGTCGATGGTCGGACACAAGCTCGGCGAGTTCGCACCGACACGGACGTTCCGTGGCCACGAAAAGGACGATCGCAAGGGTCGCCGCCGCTGAGGCGGGGCACTCTTACGATCCTAGACAAGAGAGAAGGAAGCGATGGAAGCCAAGGCTAAGGCGCGTTACCTGCGCGTCACGCCTCGCAAGGCTCGGCGCGTCATCGACCTCATTCGTGGTCAGCAGGCGACCGAAGCACTTGCAGTGTTGAAGTTTGCAGAACAGTCGGCATCAGATCCGATTTACAAGCTCGTTGCCTCCGGCATCGCCAATGCGCGTGGCCGGGCCGACGAGGAAGGCGTTGCGTTCGACGAGAACGAACTGGTCATCTCCGAAGCATTCGTGGACGAGGGACCGACCATGAAGCGGTTCCGTCCGCGTGCCCAGGGTCGCGCTTTTCGCATCGAGAAGCGCACGAGCCACGTGACCGTGGTCCTGGCCAGCGGCGACGACCTGCCTCAGCGCAAGAGCCGGAAGGGGAACCGCTAATGGGCCAGAAGATCAATCCGAACGGATTCCGACTCGGAATCACCACGGATCACAAGTCGAAGTGGTTCGCTGACTCGACCAAGCCGGGGCAGCGCTACAAGGACTACGTGCTCGAGGATGTCAAGATCCGCGAGATGATGAACACCGGCCTCGAACGGGCTGGCATCTCGAAGGTCAACATCGAGCGCACGCGTGACCGTGTTCGCGTCGATATCCACACCGCACGTCCGGGCATCGTCATCGGACGTCGTGGAGCCGAAGCGGACCGCATCCGCGGTCAGCTCGAGAAGCTCACCGGCAAGCAGATTCAGCTCAATATCCTTGAGGTGAAGAACCCCGAGATCGACGCACAGCTCGTCGCTCAGGGAGTTGCCGAACAGCTCGCCAGCCGCGTGGCCTTCCGCCGCGCAATGCGCAAGGCGATCCAGAGCGCGCAGCGTGCCGGTGCCAAGGGCATCCGCGTGCAGTGCTCCGGCCGCCTCGGCGGTGCTGAGATGAGCCGGTCCGAGTTCTACCGCGAAGGCCGTGTGCCGCTGCACACCCTGCGTGCGAACATCGATTTCGGTCTCCACGAAGCACACACCACATTCGGACGCATCGGCGTCAAGGTGTGGATCTACAAGGGCGACATGACCGACAAGGAGCTTGCTGCCGAGCAGGCGAAGGCTCCTGCTGCTCGTGGCCCGCGTGGCCGTGGGCGCGGTCGTGGTGGCCGCGGACGTGGTCAGGAAGGCGCACCGCGCCGGGGTGACCAGGCCCGTAACACTGAGAACAATGCCGAAGCCCCCGCGGCTGAGGCCGGATCGGAG
Organism: Brevibacterium sp. FAM 27836; assembly: GCF_051351055.1. NCBI lineage: Bacteria > Bacillati > Actinomycetota > Actinomycetes > Micrococcales > Brevibacteriaceae > Brevibacterium > Brevibacterium sp. FAM 27836. The sequence continues at coordinate 652,401 of NZ_CP195711.1, read as the reverse complement.
GGCTGAGATATGTTGATCCCTCGTCGAGTGAAATTCCGTAAGCAGCACCATCCCCGTCGGGGCGGCGCCGCCAAGGGAGGCACGACGGTGTCCTTCGGTGACTACGGCATCCAGGCTCTCGAGCCCGCCTACGTCACCAACCGGCAGATCGAGGCCGCACGTATTGCCATGACGCGCTACATCAAGCGCGGCGGCAAGGTGTGGATCAACATCTACCCCGACCACCCGCTGACGAAGAAGCCTGCCGAGACCCGTATGGGTTCCGGTAAGGGATCGCCTGAATGGTGGATCGCCAATGTCAAGCCGGGTCGGGTCATGTTCGAACTCGCCGGTGTGTCCGAGGAAGTTGCTCGCGAGGCTCTGCGCCTGGCGATCCACAAGCTTCCGCTGAAGGCCCGTATCGTGGCCCGCGAAGGTGGTGAGTGAGAATGGCAATCGGTTCGAAGAACCTTTCCATCGACGCACTGGACGGTTTCGACAACGAGCGTCTGCTCGAGGAGCTCAAGAAGGCCAAGGCCGAGCTGTTCAACCTGCGTTTCCAGTCGGCCACCGGCCAGCTGGAGAGCCACGGTCGCCTCAAGGCTGTGCGTCGCGACATCGCTCGTATCTACACCGTGCTCAACGAACGGGAGCTGGACATCCGTCCGAACCCCGCTGATGCTAAGGAAGAGGGCAAGTGATGGCGGAGACCGCGAACACTGAGGCCACTGCTGCGGAGCGGAACTCCCGCAAGACTGCACGTGGTTACGTCGTATCCGACAAAATGGACAAGACCATCGTCGTCGAGGTCGAGGAGCGCATGAAGCACCGCCTCTACGGCAAGGTCCTGCGCAAGTCGGTCAAGTACAAGGTTCACGATGAGGAGAACACCGCCGGTATCGGTGATTTCGTCCTCGTGGCCGAGACGCGGCCGCTTTCGGCCGCGAAGCGTTGGCGGCTCGTCGAGATCATCGAACGCGCTAAGTAACCAACGCCACCCCACCCACCCGGTCCCGCCCGCGGTCTCCTGGAGACTGCGGGCGGCTACCGGGAACGGGGTGAAATGTCAATGAATCCGTTCCGCAAGGCTCACGCCTGTGCGTGAGAACCAGCGCGACGACAGGAGAAAATAGTGATTCAGCAAGAGTCGCGACTCAAAGTCGCCGACAACACTGGCGCCAAGCAGATCCTGGCCATCAGGATCCTGGGTGGCTCCGGTCGGCGCTACGCCTCGATCGGTGACACCATCGTGGCAACCGTCAAGGACGCAATCCCCGGCGGAAACGTGAAGAAGGGTGACATCGTCAAGGCTGTCATCGTTCGCACCGCCAAGGAACGCCGTCGTCCCGACGGCTCCTACATCAAGTTCGACGAGAATGCAGCTGTCATCCTCAAGAACGATGAGGAGCCGCGCGGAACCCGCATCTTCGGGCCCGTGGGACGCGAACTCCGCGACAAGAAGTTCATGAAGATCGTCTCCCTGGCACCGGAGGTGTTGTGAGCATGGCGAACAAGCTCAAGATCAAGAAGGGCGATCTCGTCCAGGTGATCGCAGGCGCTCGGGAGTCACGCGGTGGCGATCGCGGGAAGCAGGGCAAGGTTCTTGCCGTCTACCCCGAACGCAACCGTGTGCTCGTCGAGGGCGTCAACCGCGTGATCAAGCACAAGAAGGCTACGCAGACTCAGGCCGGCGGCACCGCTGGTGGCCGTGAGACCCACGAAGCCCCCATCCACGTGTCCAACGTGGCGCTCGTTGATCCCAAGGACAACAAGCCCACCCGCGTCGGATACCGCGAAGAGAACGTCGAGCGCGATGGTCGCACCAAGACCGTTCGGGTTCGCTACTCGCGTCGCACCGGGGAGGAGATCTGATGACGGAAACAACCACCAGCCGTCCCGCACCGCGTCTCAAGCAGATTTACCGCAATGAGATCGTGGCGAAGATGCAGGAAGAGTTCAACTACGCCAACCCCATGCAGGTTCCCGGACTGACCAAGGTCGTCGTGAACATGGGTGTGGGTGACGCAGCACGCGATTCCAAGCTGATCGAAGGCGCCGTCAACGATCTGACTCTGATCACCGGTCAGAAGCCGGTCGTGACCCGGGCTCGGAAGTCCATCGCTCAGTTCAAGCTGCGCGAGGGCCAGCCCATCGGTGTCCACGTCACCATGCGTGGAGCACGGATGTGGGAGTTCATCGACCGCGTCATCACCCTGGCACTGCCGCGTATCCGCGACTTCCGCGGACTCTCGGATCGTCAGTTCGACGGACACGGCAACTATACCTTCGGTCTCACGGAGCAGTCGATGTTCCACGAGATCGACCAGGACCGGATCGACCGTGTCCGCGGTATGGATATCACCGTGGTCACCACTGCCACGACGGACGATGAGGGACGTGCACTGCTGCGTCACCTCGGGTTCCCGTTCAAGACAAAATAATCGCTACGTTGCAGGTCCAAGCACAGCATGTGGGCGGAAACCGTAACGAGGAAGGGCAAGTGCCCAAATGACAATGACTGATCCAGTCGCAGACATGCTCACGCGTCTGCGCAACGCCAACTCGGCTTATCACGAGGACGTCAGCATGCCGTTCTCGAAACTCAAGTCGAACATCGCCGAGATCCTCAAGACGGAGGGTTACATCACCGGCTGGAGCGTCGAAGACGCCGAGGTCGGAAAGACCCTGTTCCTGGACCTCAAGTTCGGACCCAACCGGGAACGTTCCATCGCCGGACTGCGTCGTGTGTCGAAGCCGGGACTGCGCGTCTACGCGAAGTCCACGAACCTGCCCAAGGTTCTCGGCGGACTCGGCATCGCCATCCTGTCGACCTCGTCAGGCCTCCTGACAGACCGCCAGGCCGCCAAGAAGGGTGTGGGTGGGGAAGTCCTCGCCTACGTCTGGTAAGGAAGGAGAGAAGAATATGTCACGTATTGGCAAGAACCCGATCTCCGTTCCCAGCGGCGTCGAGGTCAAGGTCGACGGCCAGGATGTTGCCGTCAAGGGACCCAAGGGCGAACTGTCTGTCACCATCGCCGAGCCGATCACCGTATCGCTCGAAGACGGTGTCGTCACCGTGGCGCGTCCGGACGAGGAGCGCGAATCGCGTTCCCTGCACGGACTGTCACGCACGCTCATCAACAACCTGATCGTCGGTGTGACCGAGGGCTACTCCAAGGGCCTCGAGATCGTCGGAACCGGTTACCGTGTGCAGGCCAAGGGATCGAACCTCGAGTTCGCCCTCGGCTACAGCCATCCCATCGTCGTCGAGCCGCCTGAGGGAATCTCCTTCAGCGTCGAGGGTCAGACGAAGGTCGGCGTCCACGGAATCGACAAGCAGCTGGTCGGTGAGACCGCTGCAAACATCCGGAAGCTGCGCAGGCCCGAACCCTACAAGGGCAAAGGTGTGCGCTACGCCGGCGAAATCGTCCGTCGCAAGGTCGGAAAGGCTGGTAAGTAAAGATGGCCTTTGGCAAGAAGGAAAGCTACGGCAAGGGCAGGGCTGCTGCTCGCAAGCGTCGTCACGCTCGTCTGCGCAAGCATGTGAGCGGTACGGCCGAGCGCCCGCGCCTCTCAGTGACTCGTTCCACGCGCCATGTCTTCGTCCAGGTCATCGACGACACCGTCGGCAAGACCCTGGTCTCGGCCTCCACCATGGAAGCCGATCTGCGGACATTCGAAGGCGACAAGACCGGCAAAGCCCGCAAGGTGGGCGAACTGGTTGCCCAGCGCGCCAAGGACGCCGGTATCGAAGCCGTCGTATTCGACCGTGGAGGCAACGCCTACCACGGCCGTGTGCAGGCAATCGCCGAAGGTGCCCGTGAAGGAGGATTGGCCCTATGAGCACTGAAGAGAACAAGGAACAGCAGGCGACTGCTGAGACGCGCACCGACAACAGCGGTGACCGTTCCTCCCGTGGCCGCGGCCAGGGTGGACAGGGCGGCCAGGGCCGCGGACGCGGCGAAGGCCGTGGGCGTGGCGGTCGCAACGATCGTGACGACAAGAACCAGTTCGTCGAGCACGTCATCACCATCAACCGCGTGTCGAAGGTCGTCAAGGGTGGACGTCGGTTCTCCTTCACGGCTCTCGTCGTGGTTGGCGACGGCGACGGCATGGTCGGCATGGGCTATGGCAAGGCGAAGGAAGTTCCTGCCGCCATCGCCAAGGGTGTTGAGGAAGCGAAGAAAAACTTCTTCCGTGTCCCCCGCATCCAGAAGACCATTCCGCACCCGGTCCAGGGCGAGGAAGCCGCAGGCGTTGTCCTGCTGCGTCCGGCCGCTCCCGGTACCGGTGTCATCGCCGGCGGACCCGTCCGTGCAGTCCTCGATGCCGCTGGCGTCCAGGATGTGCTGTCGAAGTCGCTGGGTTCGTCGAACGCGATCAACATCGTGCACGCTGCGATCACCGCGCTGAAGAGCCTCGAACGGCCCGAGGAAGTTGCGGCTCGCCGCGGCCTTCCCGTCGACGAGGTTGCTCCGCACGCATTGCTGCGAGCAGCTGCTGAAAGTGGGGCGAAGTCCTGATGGCAAAGCTCAAGATTACTCAGCGCAAGTCCGCTATCGGTTACCGTCAGAGCCAGCGCGATACGCTGCGTTCGCTCGGTCTCAAGCGGACCAACGACGTTGTGGTGCAGGATGATCGCCCGGAGATCCGGGGAATGATCAACGCTGTTCGCCACATCGTGACTGTGGAAGAGGTCGATTGATATGTCGAACAACGACTCGCTGAAGCTGCACGATCTGCACCCGGCCCCCGGAGCCAAGACCACCAAGACCCGTGTGGGTCGTGGTGAGGCTTCGAAGGGTAAGACCGCCGGTCGCGGAACCAAGGGCACGAAGGCCCGTTACCAGGTTCCGCACGGCTTCGAGGGCGGCCAGACACCGATGCACATGCGTCTGCCGAAGCTGCGTGGGTTCAAGAACCCGGCCAAGGTGACGTTCCAGGTTGTCAACCTCGACAAGCTGTCCGCCCTGTTCCCCGAGGGAGGAGACGTCACCGTCGCCGATCTCGTGGCTAAGGGTGCTGTGCGTCCCAAGCAGCCCGTCAAGGTTCTCGGCACCGGTGAGATCACCGTGGCTCTGAACATCACTGCAGACAAGTTCTCCGGCTCAGCGGCCGAGAAGATCAAGGCTGCAGGCGGAAGCGCCAGCGAAGCCTGATCGGATCCGTTGGAACGGGCCTGAGGCTTCAATGCTGAAAGAGGGGGCGGTCACTGCGGTGACCGCCCCCTTCTGCATGCCCGGCAATACCCCGGGAATCACTCCGAAACCAGTCTGTCGGGCCACTGACCGGTTTCAGTCTAGAGGTCATACCCTGATAGTCTTTTGCAGGTATTTGTCTCATTCGCCAGGTCGCGACCACGACTCTGACTTTTCATCCGCCAACGAGGAGGACGCTTGATCGGCGCAATCCGGAGGGCTTTCAGAACGCCCGACTTGAGGAACAAACTCCTCTTCACCCTGGGCATTCTTGTCATCTTCCGACTCGGCTCGTTCATTCCCTCGCCCGGCATCGATTACACCCAGGTGCAGGAGTGTGTGGCTTCGCCTCAGCTGAATGAGGGCGGATTCGCAATGATCAACCTCTTCAGCGGTGGCGCTCTGCTGCAGCTGTCGATCTTCGCTCTGGGCATCATGCCCTACATCACGGCGAGCATCATCGTGCAGCTCCTGCGCGTGGTCATCCCGCGCTTCGAATCCCTCCACAAGGAAGGGGCGTCCGGTCAGGCGAAGCTGACCCAGTACACTCGTTACCTCACCATCGGCCTGGCGATCCTCAACTCGACCACGCTCGTGGCCACTGTCCGTTCGGGTGCGCTCTTCGGCAGCGTCGAAGGCTGCACCGACCTCATCGCCAACGACACCTGGTGGGGCATCGCAGTCCTCGTGCTCACGCTCACCGCTGGTACCGGCCTCATCATGTGGCTGGGCGAGCAGATCACCGAGCACGGTGTCGGCAATGGTATGTCGCTGCTGATCTTCACCTCTGTCGCCTCGGCGTTCCCGTCCTCGCTCGGTGCGATCTTCCGCGAGCAGGGCGTCGACATCTTCCTCATCGTCTTGGCGGTCGGCCTGGTCCTCGTCGCGCTCGTCGTCTTCGTCGAACAGTCGCAGCGTCGCGTGCCCGTCCAGTACGCGAAGCGGATGGTCGGGCGTCGTATGTTCGGGGGCACCTCGACCTATATCCCGATCAAGGTGAACATGGCCGGAGTCATCCCCGTCATCTTCGCCTCCTCGGTGCTCTACCTGCCGAGCCTGATCTCGCAGTTCTTCGATCCCGAGTCGAAGTGGGTCGAATGGATCAACACCTACTTCACCCGCGGCGATCACCCGATCTACATCACCGTCTACGCTCTGCTGACGATCTTCTTCGCCTACTTCTACGTGGCGATCACCTTCAATCCCGAAGAGGTCGCGGACAACATGAAGAAGTACGGCGGGTTCATCCCCGGCATCCGCGCCGGTCGACCGACAGCCGAATACCTCAGCTTCGTGCTCAGCCGCATCAACTTCCCCGGTTCGCTCTACTTGGCCTTCGTCGCCCTCATTCCGCTCATCGCGCTGGTGCTCATCAACGCGAACCAGAACTTCCCGTTCGGCGGAACTTCGCTGCTCATCGTCGTGGGCGTCGGCCTTGAGACGGTCAAGCAGATCGATGCGCAGATGCAGCAGCGCCACTATGAAGGACTGTTGCGCTGATTTGACCTGACGCTGAGCTTCAGCGGACAACCATTGGAAGGACACCTTATGAGTTCACGCATTATCCTGATCGGCCCCCCGGGAGCCGGCAAGGGCACCCAGGCGGCTCGTCTGTCGGAGGCGCTCGGCGTCCCGGCGATCTCCACCGGAGACATCTTCCGGGCGAACGTGAAGGGTGAGACCGAGCTCGGCAAGCTCGCCAAGCGCTACATGGACGCCGGCGAGTACGTTCCCGACGAGGTCACGAACTCGATGGTCGCTGACCGTTTGGCTCAGGACGATGCGGCAGACGGGTTCCTGCTCGACGGCTACCCGCGCACCAGCGCCCAGGTCGAAGAACTCGATCGGATGCTCTCGGCCGAAGACAAGGCGATCGAACACGTCGTCGAACTCACTGCTGACACCGACGAAGTCGTCGCTCGTCTGCTCGCCCGCGCACAGACCGAGGGCCGCAGCGATGACAGCGAAGACGTCATCCGCCACCGCCTCGACGTCTACGAAGAGCAGACCCAGCCGCTGACCGACATCTACCGCAGCCGCGGTCTGCTGCGCCAGGTCGACGGCCTCGGAGAGGTCAACGACATCACTGACCGTATCCTGTCTTCCATTCGATGATCTTCGGACCACGGATCGAGCTCAAGACTCCTGCGGAGCTCGAGCTCATGCACCGGGCCGGGCAGCTGACACGCCAAGTGCTCTCAGCCGCCCGGTCCGCGGCCGTTCCCGGTGCCACGACCACCGAGGTGGACGCCGCGGCCGAAGCAGTCATCGATGCCGCCGACGCGCGGTCGAATTTCAAGGGATACCAGGGATTCCCCGCCGTGGTGTGCATCTCCGTGAATGAGGAGATCGTCCACGGCATCCCAGGCAGTCGTGTCCTCGCAGCAGGTGACATCGTCTCGATCGACGGCGGTGCCATCGTCGATGGCTTCCACGGAGATTCGGCACTGACGATGATCGTCGGCGGCGATGATGCCGGCACCGAAGCGGACCGTCTGCTCTCCGTCGCCACCGAGACGGCGATGTGGACCGGCATCGCCGCATTCGCCACCGGCACGAAGGTCAGCGACATCGGCGACGCCATCGACGACTTCGTGACTGAGAACCATCCGCATCTGGGTCTCGTCGAGGAATTCACCGGGCACGGCATCGGCACTGCCATGCACATGGCACCTGAAGTGCTCAACTACCGCGCCCGGTCGAACGGACCGAAGATCAAGGCGGGAATGTGCCTGGCGATCGAGCCGATGCTCACCACGGGAGGTGGGGACACCCGCACCCTCGCCGATGACTGGACGGTCGTGACGGCGGACGGTTCTCGGGCGAGTCACTGGGAGCACAGTGTGGCCCGCCACGACGGGGGAGTCTGGGTGCTGACCGCCGAGGATGGGGGAGCGGCCGGGTTGGCGCCGTTCGGAATCACACCTGTGCCTCCGAAGAGCGCCTGAGGGGAGAACTCAGGTCGTCAGCGCCTGCTTCTTCAGTGAAGCCCTGCCGACGAAATAGACGGCGGTGAAGGTTCCCGACGCCGCCATGAGTGCGAGAGCGAACATCCACGCCGCCGTCTCGACGATGTTGAATCCGGCCAACTGGAATGCGCAGAACGCGATGAATGCCGTGATTGCGCCGGCCAGCACACCGGCTGTGCGTGACATCTGATAGGCGCGCTGCTCGAGAGTGTACGTGTGGTCATCCATGTCGTGGCTCCTTAGACGCATCGTCGCGATCTCGGTCCTGTCGGCACCGATACTTGTGTTTTCACGGTAGGATCTCGCCATGGCGAGTGTCTACGATGTCCCGAAACGTCAGACAGATGTGGGCGATCGCTATCGGATGACACGGATCGCCTTCGACGTGATCTCCGCGTTCGGATGCCTTCAGGCCAGCGGTCTGCCGGGTCCGGTGATTGTCAGCATCCTCGGCGAACACGGGTATTCGTCCTCGAGCGTCCACAACCAGCTCGTGCGGATGGTCCGACGGGGGATCCTTTGCAGTGAACGGGTCGGACGGGTGTCCGTCTACCGGCTCAGCGCGCACATCCTCTCAGGCTTCACCGATATCGCCGGCGATCATGTCTTCCCCGAATACGAAGGTCGCTTTCACACCATCCTGTACTCGGTTCGCGAGGCCGCACGAGGCGTGCGTGACCGTCTGCAGTACATCGCCCGCAGTCTCGGCTACGGACAGCTGCGCCCGGGGATTCTCGTGGGTTTCTCCGACCGCAGTGCGCAGCTGGATGCGCGTCTGCCCGCGATCGCCGATCCCGGCTGGTATGAGACCGCCGTTCTGACTCCCGAGTCAGTGGAGGCGGCACGCAGGATGACCTCCCGAGCCTTCGGCCTCGACGCGGCCCTCGCCCAGCTGCCTGCGCTGGAAGAGCGGATGAACGCACTGAGCGCAAATGGTTCAGCGCCGGCTACCGGACGTGTGGGACTGAGTCTCAGCAGCTTCTTCGATCTGTACTTCGATGTTGCCCGGGATGTGATGGCCCACCCTCTGCTGCCCGAAGTGCTCGTCGAAGGCACACAGCCGGCCGTGAGGTTCCGGAAGCTGATGAATCAGTGCAACCTCGAGTACTACCTCAGATTCGACCAGAGGATCCTCGAATGTGCGGGGTCGTGCTCGTCCTATGACCTCATCGAATGGCTGCCGCAGCGATGACCCGGGTCGCAGCCCTCATGCATGGTCCGAAGAATCTCAGAGAATCCGAGCGATCCGTTCGACCGCCTCGGTGAGCAGGGGACGGGGGAGTGCGAAGTTGAACCGGATATGTCCGGCACCGACCTCACCGCACAGTCGTCCCTCGGTCACTGCCACCCCCGCGCGGAAATTGATCGTTTCGGCCAGTCCCGACTCGAGACCGTAGCCGCGCAGATCCAGCCACGCCAGGTACGTGCCCTCCGGCTGGATGTAGGCGGCGTTGGGCAGTAGCGAGGTGACGAGATCGGTGAACAGGTCGCGACTGCCTTTGAGGTAGCCGTTGACCTCGTCGAGCCAGTCGAGTGAACGGGTATAGGCAGCTGTGGTTGCGAGCATTCCGGGATTCGATGCCGCCCCGGAGACGAATTGACCCTTCTGCTTCCACGTTTCTCGATCGCTCGGGGAGGTCAGGATCAGCTGTGCGCATTTGAGGCCGGGGATGTTGAAGGCCTTCGACGCGGCCGTCGCGGTGGTGGTGTGGGCGGCGGTCGCCTCGGTGAGGGTGGCGTAGGGAATGTGCTTGGCGGGGTCGTAGACGACGGGGGCGTGGATTTCGTCAGAGAACACCCGGGCCTCCTCGGCCTCGACCACCTCGGCGAGGGCCAACAGCTCGTCTTCGGTGTAGACCTTGCCGATGGGGTTGTGAGGGTTGCACAGAACGAGGGTGGCGCCGGGGGTGAGCGCAGCGGCGATGGCGTCGAGATCGAGCGACCACCCGGTTTCCGAGCGCAGCATCGGCGCTTCGATGAGGCGGCGGCCGGTGACCCGGGCGACGTCGAAGAACGGCATGTACGCCGGGGTCGGGAGCACGATCGGGGTGTCGGCAGGTGTGAGGTGGGTGAGCACGCCGAGGAACGCCGCGAGCACATCGCTGGCCGGCTCGATGTGTTCGACGGGGATCTGCCACCCGTAGCGGTCGGCGCAGAATCCGGAGGTCGCGGCTCTGAGTTCGGCTGTGAGGTCGGCGGGAGCGTAGCCGTAGAGGTCACGGTCGTCGATCACCTGGAGGGATCGGCGCACGGCGGGAGCGACGCCGAAGTCCATCTCGGCGATGAATGCGCCGATCGAACCGGGGAAGGCAGACCATTTGCGGCCGCCCTTCGCAACCAGGGACTCCTGCGTGATGGCGTCGAACTCGGACATCGTCGTTCTCCTCTGCTGGACGATTCGGCGGTACCGGGCGGAGCGGTGTGCGCAATCGCTCCGACCGTGACTGCTGCCGTGGGACGGACGGGCGCTCGTCGCACACAGCCGCATGCGTCGGTGCCCGCCCGAATGAGTTTCTCACGCTAGCAGTCGAGACCATCGTCCGGTGCGCAGCCTGTCGTCGGGAGTCATAGGAGGGACCTGAATCGGCAGAGGGGAGCCGTGCCGGGCGGCTGCGGCACGGCGCGGACGGGATTGTAAGGGACTTCACGCGCAGAAGCGAACACCGTGTGGAAGATTCTTCGCACGTGGTGTAGGGTTGTGGATTGGTCTGTTCTCACTCAACTCACCCTTTTTCAGATGTGGGCGGCTTCTGCCATCCACGTCTTTTATGTGGTGACGAGAGCGACGGGCCATGGGGTCACCGGCATTGAGTCGGTGATACACGATTACGTCGAACGCGAAGGTTTCGCGGGAATACGAGGTTAGCGAGCGATATGGCCAAAAAAGAAGGGGTCATTGAGATCGAAGGCACCGTTGTCGAAGCTCTGCCGAACGCATCGTTTCGGGTTGAGCTGAGCAACGGGCACAAGGTGCTGGCACATATCTCCGGAAAGATGCGTCAGCACTACATCCGCATCCTTCCCGAGGACCGGGTCATTGTGGAGCTGTCTCCATACGATCTCTCGCGCGGACGAATCGTTTACCGCTACAAGTAAGGATCTTCGATCATTCGCGTCTTGCTCCCTTCAGGGCAAGGACCGAAAGAAGGAAAAACGATGAAGGTTAAGCCCAGCGTCAAGAAGATCTGCGAGAACTGCCAGATTACCCGCCGTCACGGTCGGGTCATCGTCATCTGCTCCAACCCGCGCCACAAGCAGCGCCAGGGTTGAGCAGCTCTTCGAGCAGATCGAAGCTCCTCTGAGGAGCTTCAGCAGCACCACACCCGCGCAAACCTCGCCATCTGCGCCCGGGCCCCTGTGAAGTGAGAACTTCTCAGGCGAAGGCACAGGACGATACCTCCGGTCGGGGGCCGGAGACCTTGGGGGACCAGGGACAGGTTTGCATCAGCACCTCCGAAACAACAACAGGAGACAGTACCTATGGCACGACTTGCCGGAGTCGACATCCCGCGTGAAAAGCGCGTGGAAGTCGCCTTGACTTACATCTATGGTGTGGGCCGCACCCGTGCGCGCCAGACCCTGACCGAAACGGGAATCAGCCCTGATACCCGTGTGAAGGACTTGAGCGACGCCGAGCTCGTCCAGCTGCGTGACTACATCGAGGGCACATTCCAGGTTGAGGGTGACCTCCGTCGTGAGGTGGCCGCCGATATCCGCCGCAAGGTCGAAATCGGAAGCTATGAAGGCCTGCGTCACCGCCGCGGTCTGCCGGTTCGCGGACAGCGGACCAAGACGAATGCGCGTACCCGCAAGGGCCCCAAGCGCACCGTGGCCGGTAAGAAGAAGTAATTCGCTCACCCCGGTTGGCTGCGGCCAACCACCTCGATCAGGAGTAGGAATCTATGCCTCCCAAGTCACGCGCCGCTACAGTGCGCAAGCCTCGCCGCAAGCTGAAGAAGAATATCGTCGCCGGCCAGGCTCACATCAAATCAACCTTCAACAACACCATCGTGTCGATCACTGATCCGAGCGGTGCTGTCATCTCCTGGGCCTCCTCAGGTGAGGTCGGCTTCAAGGGTTCGCGCAAGTCGACCCCGTACGCCGCACAGATGGCTGCCGAATCGGCTGCTCGTCGCGCGCAGGAACACGGCCTGAAGAAGGTCGACGTGTTCGTCAAGGGACCCGGCTCGGGTCGTGAGACCGCGATCCGTTCGCTGCAGGCCGCGGGCCTGGAACTGGGCACCATCCAGGATGTCACCCCGGTTCCGTTCAACGGCTGCCGTCCCCCCAAGCGCCGCCGCGGCTGATCCTTCCGTGGAACTGCAACGGATGACGGGCGGGAGCCCGGCATCGGTCGCAGAACGGATTCCCAGATAACCCGAACCGTTCTTCATGGCTCATGCCATGACGTGCAGTGCGAACGTCATATAGCGGATGTTCGCTGAAAGGAAGCCCACGTGCTCATTGCACAGCGCCCAACGCTCACGGAAGAAGTCGTCTCCGATAACCGCTCACGGTTCGCCATCGAACCGCTCGAGCCAGGATTCGGCTACACCCTCGGCAACTCGCTTCGCCGGACTCTGCTGTCATCGATTCCCGGTGCATCCGTCACGTCCATCAGGATCGACGGAGTTCTCCACGAGTTCAGCACCGTTCCGGGGGTCAAAGAGGATGTCACTGAGTTCATCCTCAACCTGAAGTCCCTGGTCGTGTCGTCCGAATTCGACGAACCGGTCGTCGCCTACCTGCGCAAGCAGGGTCCTGGCACTGTGACCGCTGCCGATGTCTCTGCTCCTGCTGGGGTCGAGATCCACAATCCGGACCTGCACATCGCCACGCTGAATGGTGAGGGGCGTCTGGACATGGAACTGACCATCGAACGCGGACGCGGATACGTTTCGAGCGCTCAGAACAAGAACGCGGATGCAGAGATCGGCCGGATCCCGGTCGATTCGATCTACTCCCCGGTTCTCAAGGTCACCTACAAGGTCGAAGCCACACGCGTCGAACAGCGCACTGACTTCGATCGTCTGGTCCTCGATGTTGAAACCAAGCCCTCGATGACTCCGCGCGACGCGATCGCGTCTGCGGGCAAGACCCTGGTCGAGCTCTTCGGCCTGGCTCGAGAGCTCAACGTCGAAGCCGAAGGCATCGAGATCGGACCCTCGCCTGTGGACGCGGCTCTGGCCGCCGATCTGGCGCTGGCCATCGAAGACCTCGACCTGACCGTGCGCTCCTACAACTGCCTCAAGCGCGAAGGCATCCACACCGTCGGTGAGCTCGTTGCTCGCAGCGAAGCCGACCTCATGGATATCCGCAACTTTGGTTCGAAGTCGATCGACGAGGTCAAGGCCAAGCTCAACGAGCTCGGTCTCAGCCTCAAGGACAGTCCTGCCGGATTCGATTCCGGTCTCGTTGATGAGGACCAGTCCTACGTCGAAGACGAACAGTACTGATTTAGACCTAGGAGTAACTCACAATGCCAACCCCAACCAAGGGCCCCCGCCTCGGCGGATCGCCCACACACGAGCGCCAGATGCTCAACAACATGGCTGCCCAGCTGTTCGAGCACAAGCAGATCACCACCACCGTGACCAAGGCCAAGCGTCTGCGTCCGGTCGCTGAGCGGATGATCACGAACGCGAAGAAGGGTGACCTGGCTGCACGTCGTCGCGTGCTCGGTCAGATCTCTGACAAGTCGGTCGTGCACGAGCTCTTCACCTCGATCGCCGAGGCCATGGCTGAGCGTCCCGGCGGTTACACCCGGATCACGAAGATCGGCCCCCGCCCCGGCGACAACGCCCCGATGGCCGTCATCGAACTAGTCCTCGAGCCCTACTCGCCCAAGCAGGCGACCGTGAAGGAAGCCGAACAGGCGACCGCCGCTGCCGCTCCTGCTGAGGAAGAGGCTCCGGTCGAGGCTGAGGTCGTCGATGAGGCTTCCGAGGAAGCCTCTGCCGAGGCCGACGCCGAGGCTGCCGAGGACAAGTAAGCTCCTCTTCCGACCGTCGGCTCCGCGGTTGCGGAGGCACGGCCGAACTTCTCAGGCGGGCACCCACCAGGGTGCCCGCCTGAAATGCATTCACTCCGCCGTCGGCCGCAACCGTGTTTGCCAACCGCGCATCGGCTTCTGCCGCCGATGAGCTGAGAGCGAAGACGCAGCGAAGGCCGGAGCATCATTGTGCTCCGGCCTTCGCTGGATCCGCCTTCAGACTCTGCCCTCAGCGGTTTCGCGCGAATGAGGACAAGTCATCGGTCGAGCATGTGCGCAGGGAGCGGCGCGGAGGCCGCCGTGTCGCGCTCACTTCGCCCGCGACAGCACCACTGACTCGTCGAATTCTCGGTCGGATTCCTCATCGTGCTTGTACGTCAGCTTGCTGACGACGACCGCAACGATGAGGTTGATCGCGAACCCGGGGATGATCTCGTAGACCGCGTCCGTCAGCGGTGTGCTCACCTGTCCCCACACGAAGGCGACGACCGCGCCGGACAGCAGCCCGGTCAGAGCGCCCCAATTGCTCAGGCGCTTCCAGAACAGGGTGAGGAGGACAATCGGACCGAACGATGCTCCGAAGCCGGCCCAGGCGAAGGCGACGAGGTCGAGGATGCTGTTCGACGGGGAGAGCGCCAGCACTACGGCGATGATCGCGACGACGAGGACACCGAGACGGCCGAGGAGCACATAGGTTTTGTCCTGCAGCGTGCGCGTGGACCCTGTTCGCAGAGCGACGATCTTGAACAGGTCCTCGATGAGTGCCGAGGAGGTCACGACCAGCTGCGAGGAGATCGTCGACATGATCGCGGCGAGGACCGCTGCCAGCACGAGTCCGGCGATGAACGGGTGGAACAGGATCTGCGCGAGATCGAGGAACACGGTCTCCGCGTCCGTCGGCTCCTGTGCGGCGTGTTCGGAGAAGTAGGAGATGCCGACGATCGCGGTGGCCACGGCGCCGAGTGCCGAAATCGCCATCCAGCTGACTCCGATGCGGCGGGCGACGGTGGCGTCAGCCGGGGTGCGCAGCGCCATGAAGCGCACGATGATGTGCGGCTGACCGAAGTAGCCCAGACCCCACGCGAGTGAGGAGACGATCGACATGATCGTAGCGAAAGTCCAGAAGTCGCCTGAGCCCAGAAGATTGAGCAGACCCGGGTCGATCTCCGAGACGTTCCTGATCACGGCCGCCGGTCCACCGGCATTGATGACTGCGACGATCGGTACGGCGACGAGGGCTGCGAACATCAGCAGTCCCTGGGCGACGTCTGTCAGCGTCGCACCGAGGAAGCCTCCGAAGAGAGTGTAGATCATGGTGATCGCGGCGACGAGGAGCATCCCCCCGATGTAGTTGAGCCCGAAGCTCGATTCGAAGAACTTTCCGGCAGCGACCATGCCTGAGGAGACATAGAAGGTGAAGAACACGAGGATGATGACGCCGCAGACGATGCGCAGCAGGCGGGTGCGGTCTTTCAACCGCTGTTCGAAGAAGCTGGGGATCGTGATCGAATCACCGGCCCGCTCCGTGAACGCTCGCAGACGCGGTGCCACGAACTTCCAGTTCACCCACGCACCGATCGTCAATCCGATGGCGATCCAGGCCTCGATGAGACCGGAGAGGTAAACGGCTCCGGGCAGTCCCATGAGCAGCCATCCGGACATATCCGATGCGCCGGCGCTCAGGGCCGCCACGCTCGGGCGCAGACCACGCCCGGCGAGCATATAGTCGTCGAGGTTGTTCCTGGTCCGGCGATAGGCGAACCATCCGATGGACAGCATCCCGACGAAATAGAGAACGATGGCAATCGTACGGAAAGTGGTTTCCGTCATCTGAGCTCAGCTCCTTCTGTAGACCGAGGCGACTTTACAGCAGGAGTGGTTCCGGGTGTGAATTCGCTGGCAATCTGCATGGCGCGAGCCTACACCTCCGTCGCCGCGTACGGGGGCGGTGTAGTCGAATCGCAATGCTTCGGTGACGTTGCCGAGGCGGCAGACGACGGTCGACCCCTACCGCGGGGACGTATGCGGGGTCAGCCGCGGGGACCGCGGCGCCGCGGTCGGCGATCATCCGACGGTGAACGCGGCGAGCGGGGGATCCGGAAGG
This sequence comes from Brevibacterium sp. FAM 27836, assembly GCF_051351055.1. NCBI lineage: Bacteria > Bacillati > Actinomycetota > Actinomycetes > Micrococcales > Brevibacteriaceae > Brevibacterium > Brevibacterium sp. FAM 27836. The sequence goes on along the minus strand of NZ_CP195711.1, from coordinate 636,159 downwards.
GCTTCGCGGCAGGCTGTGTTTGCCTCAGTGAACTGCGCATCGGCCGGTTCCAGACGGCCTGACGGTGATGGAGGTCTGCAACCGAGAAGGTGGGCCATACGCCGGCGAGATGTTTGAAGAACGGGGGAAGGTGCTGATGAGATAGGTGTGGCCGGGATCGAAGTGGCGCATCGTGTCGAGGTTCTTCTCCAGGTTCGTTCGGGCCTGTGTTCTCCGGGCCCGTGTTCGTCACCATCGCGACCTTGGCCAGGGCCGGCCCGGCAGCCGCGCCGGATGGGTGCGAAGAAAGCGGTTGTGTCAGAAACACATCATCGGCCGCTTCCGGTGCGGCAGAGTCTCGCCGAGGCGGACCGGTCCGCTCTGGAACGGCGTGGCGACGGCCGAGCCATGACCTCGCCGAGGCGGGGTATCAGTTGAAGACGACCGTGCGATGTCCGTCCATAAGGACCCGCCCCTGAGCATGCCACGCGACCGCGCGGGCCAGCACCGCCGCCTCGACGTCCTGTCCGCGTTGGACGAAGTCGGCGATTGCGCGGCTGTGGTCGACGCGGGCGACATCCTGTTCGATGATCGGGCCTTCGTCGAGGTTGCTGGTGACGTAGTGGGCGGTGGCGCCGATGATCTTCACTCCGCGGGCATGCGCCTGGTGGTACGGTTTCGCACCCTTGAAGCTGGGCAGGAACGAGTGATGGATGTTGATGACTCGGCCTTCGAGGCGGTCGCAGAGTTCGGGGGAGAGGATCTGCATGTACCGGGCGAGCACGATGAGTTCGACGTCGAGCTCCTCGACGAGGGCGGACAGCCGCGCCTCGGCTTCGGGCTTCGTGTCCTTCGTGATCGGAATGTGGTGGAAGGTGTGCCCGTGGAATTCAGCCAACGACCGCAGATCGTCATGGTTGCCGACGACGCCGACGATGTCGATGGGCAGCTGAGACGACGAATGCTGGAACAGGAGGGTATTGAGGCAGTGCGCGGCTTTCGACACGAGGATGAGGGTCCTCGTCCTCTTCTCCGCCGGCTGCAGGCTCACGGTCATGGCGAACCGGTCGGCCACCTCGGCGAGTTCGGTTTCGAGGGCACCGGCGGTGACCTCGGCGGCGGTGGAGAACTGCAGGCGCAGGAAGAACTGTCGGGAATCGGGGGAGGAGAACTGCTGCGATTCGGTGATGTTTCCGCCGCGCCCTGCAAGGACTCCGGTCACGGCATGGACGACGCCGGTCGCATCTGGGCAGGTGACACTGAGGATCCATTCGCGGTTCATGGTCTCGATCCTAAACCGTGTGCCGGGTTCGCACCGACCCGGTGTCGGCATGCGGGTCCGTCGGATGGTCCGATCCGCCTCAGGCGGATGGTCGCGTTCCGACCGCCTCGAATCGGGTGTTCGGCAGGCGGTCGCCGCGGTGGGCGCGCGGACTTCGCTGTTAGCATGGTCTGCGGGTGTCCGCGGCGGCAGATCGCCCTGTTTCACCCTCTACATCGGATGCCACAGGAGAGTACTCATGACCGAAACCTCGATGCAGGCCTCGCTTGCAGACATCGATCCGCAGATCGCTGAGGTCCTCGACCTCGAGCTGGGCCGCCAGCGTTCAACTCTTGAGATGATCGCCTCGGAGAACTTCGTCCCCCGCGCCGTGCTCGAAGCACAGGGCTCGGTGCTGACGAACAAGTATGCAGAAGGATACCCCGGCAAGCGCTACTACGGGGGCTGCGAATACGTCGATGTCGCCGAGAACCTCGCCATCGACCGGGCCAAGAGCCTCTTCGGGGCCGAATATGCCAACGTCCAGCCCCATTCGGGTGCTTCGGCCAACGCTGCGGTCATGCACGCTCTGGCCCGTCAGGGCGACAAGATGCTCGGCCTGTCTCTGGCCCACGGCGGCCACCTCACTCACGGCATGAAGATCAATTTCTCCGGCCGCCTCTACGATGTCGCCTCCTACGAGGTCGACCCTGATACGTACCGCATCGACATGGACAAGGTGCGCGAGAAGGCTCTCGAGCATCGTCCGCAGGTCATCGTGGCCGGCTGGTCGGCCTATCCCCGCCAGCTCGACTTCCAGGCCTTCCGCGAGATCGCCGACGAAGTCGATGCGAAGCTGTGGGTGGACATGGCCCACTTCGCCGGACTCGTCGCCGCTGGTCTGCATCCGAATCCGGTGCCCTTCGCCGATGTCGTCTCCTCGACGGTGCACAAGACCATCGGCGGACCCCGCTCCGGGTTCATCCTCGGCAAGGAGGAGTTCGGCAAGAAACTCAACTCCGCAGTCTTCCCCGGCCAGCAGGGCGGACCGCTCATGCACGTCATCGCTGCGAAGGCTGTCGCCTTCAAACTCGCCGCGTCCGCCGAGTTCAAGGAACGTCAGGAACGCACTGTGCGCGGTGCCCAGATCCTCGCCGAACGTCTGCTCGCCGATGATGTCGCCGAGGCCGGCGCCACCGTGCTCACCGGTGGTACGGATGTCCATCTCGTGCTCGTCGACCTGCGCAATTCCGCACTCGACGGTCAGCAGGCCGAGGATCTCCTCCATTCGGTCGGCATCACCGTCAACCGCAACGCCGTGCCCTTCGACCCGCGCCCGCCGATGGTGACCTCGGGGCTGCGCATCGGCACCCCGGCCCTGGCCACCCGCGGTTTCGGTGACGAGGAATTCACCGAGGTCGCCGATGTCATCGCCGAGGCGCTCAAGCCCGGTGCCGATGTCGAGGCGCTCGCCGCCCGAATCGCGAAGCTCAGCGACTCCTTCCCACTCTACGAAGGGCTGGAACAGTACTGATGAGTGCACAGATCCTCGACGGCAGGGCCTGCGCCAAGCAGATCAAGGCCGAACTCACCGAGGCAGTGGCGGAACTGGCCGAGTCCGGGATCGTTCCCGGTCTCGGTACCGTCCTGGTCGGCGAAGACCCGGGCTCGAAGTGGTACGTCGCCGGCAAGCATCGTGACTGTGCGGAGGTGGGCATCCACTCGATCCGCCACGATCTTCCCGAAACGGTGTCTCAGGACGAGCTGCTGGCCGTCATCGACGAACTCAACCACGATGACGCGTGCACCGGGTACATCGTGCAGCTGCCGCTGCCGGCTCATATCGACACCGACACGATCCTCGAGGCCATCGATCCGGGCAAGGATGCCGACGGTCTGCATCCGACGAACCTCGGCCGGCTCGTGCTCAATGTGAATGCGGAGATCACGACCCCGCTGCCGTGCACCCCACGCGGTGTCATCGAGCTGATGACCCGCAACGGCATCGACCTGGCCGGCAAACATGTCGTCGTCATCGGTCGCGGAGTCACCGTGGGTCGGTCTATCGGTGCCCTGCTGACCAGGCGTGAGCACAATGCGACGGTGACGCTGACGCATACGGGTACGCGCAACCTCGATGAGCTGCTGGCTCAGGCCGATGTCATCGTCGCGGCCGCCGGTGCGGCGCGGATCGTCAAGCCCGGGTCGGTCAAGCTCGGCGCGATCGTCCTCGACGTGGGTGTGTCGCGAGAGACGGACCCGGAGACGGGGAAGTCGAAGATCGTCGGCGATGTGGATCCGGCAGTCGCCGAGGTGGCGTCCTGGGTGTCACCGAACCCCGGAGGCGTGGGACCGATGACCAGAGCTCTGCTGCTCAAGAACGTCGTCGACACCGCCCAGCGCACCACCACCCCAACCCCAGCCCCCTAATTGCTACGTGACGGCGGCCCAGCAACCTCGCGCGAGGTTGCTGGGCCGCCGTCAGGTAGTTCTGGGGAGGAGGAGGGGTGTGGGGTCAGTCCTCGGCCAGCTTGAGTTCGAAGAAGACTCGCGGATCGCCGTCACCGGCGTAGTCTTCGATGAGTTCGCCGCTGAAGCCCAGCGAGGAGTGGAATGAGATCGCACCCGAGGACTCGGGCAGCGTCGTCGCCTGCACCGAAGCCACTCCGAGCTTCCGAGCATGTTCGATGAAATGCTGGTAGAGATGACGACCGATTCCCTGGTGTCGGAAATCCGTACGTGCAGCGACCAAGTGGATGTAGGCCGGACCGTCATGGGGAATGACGCCGAGCAGATAGCCGACGATCTCCGAACGGTAGCGGGCCACCAGGCCGGACGTGACGAACTGGCGGAACCAGTAGGCGTCATGGTCGCGGCTGAGGTCGCGGTCTCCCCAGAAATTCTCCTGAGCACCCAGCAGGAACTCTCGCATCTCACGGGCGTCGACCTCATCGAGCTGTCGGATGCTCAGCTGCTCGAGATCGATCGTTTCGTCACCAGCCATGGCGCCTCCTGAAGTTTCTCATCATTGCTCACACTATATCGCCCTGTCCTGGATGGGTAGTGCGCTCATGTCATCATAGAACACATGATTCGGATTGCTTCAGTCAACGTCAACGGAGTCCGCGCAGCATGGAGGAAGGGGATGCCCACCTGGATAGATGCGGCGAAACCCGACTTCATCACCCTGCAGGAGGTGCGGGCCGCCAACGACATCGCCCACGGTGTCCTCGCCGACACCGGGTACACCACGATCAGCCATGACGCGGAGGCCAAGGGCCGTGCCGGGGTGGCGGTGATGGCCCGGACCGAGGCCGAAGCCAGCCGGGAGGGCCTCGGTGATGACGGCTACTTCGATCGTGCCGGACGGTGGGTGGAGACGGACTACCGCCTCGGTGACGGTTCGCTGCTGACCCTGGTCTCCGCCTACGTCCACTCCGGCGAGGTCGACACCCCCAAGCAGGAGGACAAGTACCGGTTCCTCGACCGCATGACCGAGCGGCTGCCGCAGCTGGCGAAGAGCTCGGACCATGTGCTCATCACCGGTGACCTCAACGTCTGCCACACCGAACGGGACCTGAAGAACTGGAAGGCCAACCGGAAGAAGGCGGGATTCCTGCCCGAGGAACGGGCCTACTTCGACGGCTTCTTCGGTGAGGTCGGCTATGTCGATGTCCACCGGAGGCTCAGCGGGGACGTCGACGGGCCCTACACCTGGTGGTCGATGCGGGGCAAGGCCTTCGACAACGACACCGGATGGCGCATTGACTATCAGATGGCGACTCCGGCCCTCGCCGAGGCGGCGGTGAAGGCCACCGTGGACAAGGCCGACAGCTGGGCGGAGCGGTGGTCGGACCACGCCCCTTTGGTCATCGACTACGACCTGCCCGCCCCGACCGCCTGAGCCTGCGGTCGAAAGACGGCAGCGAAGAAGCCCGGGTGCGCACGACTGCTCGTCGTCCGCACCCGGGCTTCTCATCCACTGAGTTCGCCGATCACCAGTCCCAGCTGTCTGTGCTGGGCCTGCCGATCAACAGCGTCAGCAGCAGCGGGCCTTCGGGTTGCGGTCCTGCTCATCGGTGAGATCGCGCCAGAACGCTTTCTCTTCCATCGCCCCTTCGCGCGTTCCGTGACGCCGTTCGTAGGATTCGAGGTAGTGGAGGTAGGCGTTCTCGCCCATGATCTCCTTGAGATACCAGTGCAGCCACGCACCACCTCGGCGCAGGGCTCCCCACGGGTCACGTGCGATGCGGCCGAGCGGATGTGCGGTGCTCATTGTCTCTGCCTTCCTGCGCGGTGGTCGTCCCACTGGGTCTGCAGCTCACGCTCGGGTTTGCGGGCGATGAGCCCGGACGGGGCGAACAGCTTCGTCTCGACGAAGGGCTCTTCCGAGGTCGGAAGCGCACCCTTCTGCAGAGCCTGGATGGACTTCCAGACTGCCATGATGACGACCATGGCGACAAGGAGTGCGAAGACGATGGACAGCGTTCCCTGGACGAAGGTGTTGCGCACGACCGCGCTCATCGCTTCGACGCCCTCGGTGTTGCCCAGCGAAGTCTCTCCCGATGCCAGAGCATCCTTGTAGGCGAAGTGCTGCGCCCAGTAGCCGAGCTTGGGATCGGAGGAGAAGATCTTCTGCCACGAGGCGGCCATCGTGACCACGAGATCCCAGACGAGTGGGATGCCGGGGATCCACGCCCACTTGGCCAAGCCCATCTTGCACACGATCGCGAACACGACGGCCAACGCGATCGCGGCCAGCAGCTGATTCGAGATGCCGAACAGCGGGAACAGGGTATTGATGCCGCCGAGGGGGTCGGTGACACCCATGAGCAGGATCGATCCCCAGGCGGCGACCATGATGGCGGTTGTCAGCCAGGCGCCCGGCGTCCACGAGGGATCCCGGAATCGCTTGGACAAGTTGCCGAGCGCATCGGAGAGCATGAAACGAGCAACGCGGGTTCCGGCATCGATCGTGGTGAGGATGAACAGAGCCTCGAACATCACAGCGAAGTGGTACCAGAAGGACATCCAGGCGGGCCCGCCGAAGACGTTGTGGAGGATGTGTGCCATCCCCATGGCGAGCGTCGGCGCACCGCCGGTACGGGAGATGATGCTCTCCTCACCGACATCCTTGGCCGCCTGTTCAAGCAGTTCGGGGCTCGTCTCGACTCCGGACATGCCCAGGGAATTGTTGATGAAGTCTGCCGCTCCCTGCGCCGTTCCGCCGGTCAGCGGTTCGGCAGCGTTCATCGCGAAGTAGAGACCTTTGTCGAGACAGATCGCAGCGACGAGCGCCATGATTGCGACGAAGGACTCCATGAGCATGCCGCCGTAGCCGATGAGCCGCGCCTGGGTCTCCTTCTCGATGAGCTTCGGGGTGGTGCCGGAGGAGATGAGGGCGTGGAAGCCCGACAACGCTCCACACGCGATCGTGATGAACAGGAAGGGGAACAGAGCACCGGCGAACGCCGGACCCTCGGAGTTGAACGCGAACTCGGTCAGAGCCGGCATCTGCACGGTCGGGTTGACGATGAGGATGCCCACAGCCAGGAGCACGATGGTGCCGATCTTCATGAATGTCGACAGGTAGTCACGCGGTGCCAGCAGCACCCACACCGGCAGCACAGCGGCGAGGAAGCCGTAGATCATCAGGCACCAAGCCAGGGTCACCTTGTCGAGGTGGAAGACCTCCGACCAGAAGGGTGAGCTGTGGACCCAGCCGCCGGCGATGATCGCGATGACGAGCAGCACGATGCCGATGACCGAGACCTCGATGACCTTGCCGGGACGCAGGTAGCGCATGTAGATGCCCATGAACACGGCGATCGGGATGGTCATGGCGATGGAGAACACGCCCCAGGGGCTCTCGGCGAGGGCATTGATGATGACGACGCCGAGGACTGCGATGAGGATGACCATGATGAGGATGATGCCGATGGAGGCGATGATGCCGCCGGTGCGACCGAGCTCATCGCGGGTCATCTGTCCCAGGGAGCGGCCGTTGCGGCGCATCGAGAAGAACAGCACCATGTAGTCCTGGACGCCGCCGGCGAGGATGACGCCGAAGACGATCCACAGCGTTCCGGGCAGGTACCCCATCTGGGCGGCGAGGATCGGTCCGACCAGAGGGCCGGCACCGGAGATCGCAGCGAAGTGGTGTCCGAACAGGACCCGACGGTCGGTGGGCGCGAAGTCACGGCCGTTGTCGTTGAGCTCTGCCGGAGTGGCCCGCTTCGGGTCAGGGCGGCAGATCTTCCATTCGATGAGCTTCGCGTAGAAGCGGAAGCCGATGAGATAGCTGCCGACGGCGGCGGCGACGAACCAGCTCGCCGACAGCTCCTCGCCGCGCACGAAGGCGATCATCGACCAGCCTGCGCCGGCGATGAGGGCAATAGCCACCCAGAGCACGATCTTCGCCGGTGTCCAGCGTGGCTTCTCGACCACGGCGACCGGCGGAAGGTCATCCTCGGTCTTGACGTATTCGACCGACATGGTCCTCCTCCTTGAGAGTGATGCTTTGGCATCGTTGTGTTGATCGCACAGTCATTCCCGCGCTGGACCCCGACCGTTGAGATGATCGGAAGATGTGAGACACCTTGGGAAGTCATGTGATCTGCAAGGTCACTATACCGTCAGACCGTGCCGTTTCGTGTCGGCGGTCACGTTGAGATTCCGGTCGTTCCGAACCGGTCCGCGTGATCCGGTCCGTCTCCGGACAAGGGGCGCCCTCGAGCGCGGGCTCGCCGTTTCGGATGAGGGACCAAGGTGCGGACCGGGCCGGCGAAGGTGGCATCATGGGACTATGACGATCTCTTCACAGCCGCGCACGGTCTCGGGTATCCAAGCCACCTCCGATTCTCTTCACCTCGGAAACTACATCGGAGCCCTGCAGCAGTTCGTGACACACCAGGAGTCGCACGACGCCTTCTACTTCATCGCGAACATGCACGCGATCACCGTCGAACAGGATCCGGCCGATCTGCGGGAGCGGACGCTGCGCACCGCCGCCCAATTCATAGCCGCCGGCATCGATCCGGAGAAGTCGACGGTCTTCGTCCAGTCGCAGGTGCCGGCCCATCCGCAGCTGTCGTGGGTCCTCGAATGCACGACCTCGATGGGGGAGGCGAGCCGGATGACCCAGTTCAAGGACAAGTCGACGAAGCAGCAGCATGTGTCCCTGGGCCTGCTCACCTATCCGGCGCTCATGGCCGCGGACATCCTGCTCTACAACCCGCAGCTCGTCCCCGTCGGTGAGGACCAGAGGCAGCACCTCGAGCTGACCCGCAACCTCGCCGAACGCTTCAACTACCGGTTCGGCGAGACCTTCACCGTCCCCGACGCGCAGATCCTCAAGGCGACTGCGAAGATCTATGATCTGCAGAACCCGGGCGCGAAGATGTCGAAGTCCCAGCCGAGCCCGCAGGGCCGCATCGACCTCCTCGACGATGCGAAGGCGCTGACGAAGAAGATCAAATCCGCCGTGACCGACGACGGCACCACGATCGCCTTCGACCCGGAGAACAAACCCGGCGTTTCGAATCTGCTGACCATCTACTCCTCCCTGACCTCCCGCCCGGTCGACGACATCGTCGCCGAGTATGAGGGCAAGATGTACGGACACCTCAAGGTCGACCTCGCCGAGGTGGCCGTGGAGACGCTCACACCGGTGCGGGAACGTACGCTCGAGCTGCTCGAGGACCGGGCTCAGCTGCAGACCATCCTCGACCGTGGGGCGGAGAAGGCGAGCACCATCGCCGAGGCGACCCTGCGCGAGGTCTACGACAAGATCGGCTTCATCTGATCGTGGCGAAGAAGAAGCCCGAGGAGGGTCCGCTCAACCTCACCCCCGACATGCTCCACACCGCTGCGCGAGTGGAGGATCGTTTCAACGGGTGGATCCAGAACCGGGCCACCGACCACAGCTACCAGCGCACGGTCATCGCCTACGACACGTACGGCGGCACCGGCTGGGTGCGCGTCCTCGGACGCCTCGTGCTCACGCCCAACGGGCAGCCGGCTGCCGACGTCCATGCCAGCATCCGCGGCTGGAAGTCCTTCGTCAGCGTCCCCCTGGCCAATGACACGGCGTGGGTGCGGGTGAATGACGAAGAGCACATGGTCACCTCGGACCGAGGCGGCATCATCGACACCGTGATCCCCGGCGATTTCGAACCGGGGGAGACGGAGATCGAACTGTGGACCGACGGTTCCCTCGTCGACTCCGCGGCCGTGCGGATCATCGGCGAAGACTCGACGTTCGGCATCATCTCCGATATCGATGACACCGTCATGGTCACCTCGCTGCCGCGTCCCTTCCTCGCCGCGTGGAACACCTTCGTGCTCAGCGAGCATGCTCGCTCGCCTGTTGCCGGCATGGCTGTCCTCTACGACCGGATCACGTTCATGCGTCCGGCCACTCCGATGATCTACCTGTCGACGGGGGCCTGGAACTCGGCGCTGACGATCAAACGCTTCCTCTCCCGCAACCTCTATCCGATGGGTCCTCTGCTGCTCACAGACTGGGGTCCGACGACGACGCGGGTGTTCCGGTCGGGCAAGGAGCACAAGCGCAATACACTCGAACGCCTGTCCCGGGAGTTCCCGTGGATGAAATGGCTGCTCATCGGCGACGACGGGCAGAAGGACGAAGAGGTGTACGGAGAGTTCGTCGAGAACCATCCGGAGAATGTCGCCGCCGTGGCCATCCGCCAGCTCACCGTCGGTGAGGCCGTATGGGCGGGCGGCCGCTCGAAGCGGCACGGTCGCGGCCAGGGCGTACCGTGGATCTATGCTCCGGACGGGGCAGGGCTGGCCTCCCGCCTGACCGAGCGCGGGATCATCTCGACGATCTGATCGACATGACTCGTTGTTGTTTTGGATCGTGTCGAGTTTTGGTCTTCGGAGGTGAGGTTGTGTCGGCAGCCTTCGCGCTAGATGGTCGTGAGGATTGAAAAGACTCTGGTGACGATCGAGAAACGCACGGCGGGCTCAACTGTTGGTTGAGCCCGCCGTGTTCTGCGTCTGTGGACTGATCGGTGCGGATTCCGGCACGCTCGGCGCGTCAGTCTGAGCCCGAACCCGCAATGACGAAGCCCTCCCTGCAGGTCCGCGGCGATGGGGTCTGCAGGGAGGGCACGTGGTCGGTCGGTTCAGCTCAGCTTGCTCCGCAGGTCCTGCTTCGCAGCCTCGAACTGGGCAGCGAAGGTCTCGACGAGCTCCGCGGTCGTCTGCTGGGTTCCGAGCGCCCCGATGCCCTGCCCGGAGCCCCAGATGTCGCGCCAGGCCTTGGCATCCGAATCCGGATCGGAACCGAAGTCCATCTTCGTCGGATCGGATTCGGGAAGATTGTCCGGGTCGAGGCCGGAGGCGACGATCGAGCCGCGCAGGTAGTTGCCCTTGACCCCGGTGAAATAGTTCGAGTAGACGACGTCCTCGGCCGCTGATTCGACGATCATCTTCCGGTAGTCCTCGACGACACTGGCCTCGGGCGTGGACAGGAATGCCGATCCGATATAGGCGAAGTCCGCTCCGGCCGCCAGTGCCGCCAGGATCGAACGGCCGTGGGCGATGGCGCCCGAGAGCAGCAGAGGACCGTCGAACCAGGACCGGATCTCCTGGACCAGCGCGAAGGGAGAGAGCGCTCCGGCGTGCCCGCCGGCGCCGGCCGCAACCGCGATGACGCCGTCGGCGCCCTTCTCGACGGCTTTGTGGGCGAATTTGTTGTTGATGACGTCGTGGAGGACGATGCCGCCGTAGGAATGGACGGCCTCATTGACCTCTTCCCGGGCACCCAGCGAGGTGATCACGATCGGCACCTGGTGGCGGACCACCTCGGCGAGGTCGGCCTCGAGACGATTGTTCGACCGATGGACGATGAGGTTGACCGCGAAAGGTGCGGCCGGACGGTCGGGATTGGCCGAGGTGTGGGCCGCGTTCGATTCTGTGATCTCGTCGAGCCAATCGGTGAGCATCGCTGCCGGACGGGCGTTGAGGGTGGGGAAGGCTCCGACGATGCCGGCCTGGCACTGGGCCTTGACCAGTTCGGGCCCGGAGGCGATGAACATGGGGGAGCCGATGGCAGGCAGGCGCAGCTGGGAACACAGATCGCTGAGTGAGGTCATGGTGCCTCCTTGAGTGGTTGAATGCATATCCTCACTTTAACTGAACGATTGTTAAATGCGATACAGGGCACATCTGTCCTCACTCGACGGCACAGAGATGTCCCGAAAGCGCCCGCCCCAGAAGGCCGAGGTGGTGTCGAAATCGATCGCCGAGGGCACGTGGAACCCGTCTCGCCGAGGTGGCGCACCGTGCCGTCGACGGGGCGCGGAGACGACGATGGCGCAGACCCCGGAAGAGTCTGCGCCATGACAGTCGGGCTCGTGAAGCTCAGGAATCCGTGAAGTTCGGGTCCCGCTTCTCGACGAAGGCGGCCATGCCCTCGGACTGGTCGTTCGTGGCCAGGGAGGAGTGGAAGAGCCGGCGCTCGTAGCGCAGTCCCTGCTCGAGCGTCGTCTCGAAAGCGGTGTTCACCGCTTCCTTGACCATCGCCGAGGCGATGCGGGACTTCGACGCGATCGTCTGCGCGATCTCATTGGCCGTGGTCAGCAGCTCTTCGGGCTCGACGACGCGAGCGACGAGACCGGAACGCTCGGCCTCCTCGGCGCCCATCATCCGACCGGTCAGGCACATGTCCATCGATTTGGCCTTGCCGACGGCGCGGGTCAGACGCTGGGATCCGCCCATGCCCGGCAGCACGCCGAGGTTGATCTCGGGCTGACCGAACTTCGCCTTCGTCGAGGCGATGAGGATGTCGCCCATCATCGCCAGTTCGCAGCCGCCGCCGAGGGCATAGCCGCCGACGGCGGTGATGACCGGCTTGCGCACATCGGTCAGTCGCGTCCAGCCGGCGAACCAGTCGGCCTTGTACGCGGTGGAGAAGTCGAGGCTCGACATCTCCTTGATGTCGGCTCCGGCGGCGAAGGCCTTCTCGCTGCCGGTGATGATGATCGCTTTGACGGCGTCGTCGGAGTCGAATGCGGTGGCGGCCTCGGTGATGTCCGTGAGCACCTGCAGGTTGAGTGCATTCAGCGCTTTGGGCCGGTTGATGGTGATGGTGGCGACACCGTCGGTGACATCGGTGAGGATGGTTTCGAAATCGTTCATGAGAACACCTTCTCTGCGTGATCGGTGGTGAGGATGGACTGGACCTGTGCGTCGCTGACTTCGGCCAGGGAAGCCGGGCTCCATTTCGGGTTCCGGTCCTTGTCGATGACCTGGGCGCGGATGCCCTCCTTGAGGTCGGGCAGCTCGGTCAGGGTCACGGCCACCCGGTAGTCCTGCTCCAGGACCTCTGCCAGCGTCATCGTCTCCGCATTGCGGACGGCGGCCAAGGTCACCTTCACCGAGGTGGGGGCCTTGGTTGCGATGAGCTCTGCGGCGGCCTGTGCGTCGGGGTTCTCGTGTGCGGCGAGAGCCGCGACGATGGCTTCGGCCTCATCGCCGGCGTAGCATTCGTTGATCCAGTCGGCTGCCTCGGCGAGTTCATCGGCCGGCGCTTCAGCGGTGTACTTGCCGATGACGGTGTCGAGGTCGCCCCCTGCGGTGAGATCGGCGATGAGGTCGGGGATCTGCGCGTCGGGAACGTAGTGGTCGGCCAGTCCCAGGGCGATCGCCGAACCGGCGCCGACGGGCTGTCCGGTCAGCGCTAGATGGGTGCCGAGCTCTCCCGGAGCGTTGGCGAGAAGATGCGTGCCGCCGACATCGGGGAAGAGTCCGATTCCGGTTTCGGGCATGCCGACCTTCGTCGAATCGGTGACGATGCGGTGCGAACCGTGACCGGAGATGCCGACCCCGCCGCCCATCGTGATGCCGTTCATGATCACGACATAGGGTTTGGGGAATTCGGAGATCGCGAAGTTCATCTTGTATTCGCGGTTCCAGAACTTCGCGTTCTCGTCGCTGCCGGCCACGATGTCGTTGTATACGGCCTTGATGTCTCCGCCGGCGCACAGTCCGCGTTCGCCGCGTCCGGTGACGAGGACGAGGGAGACCGTGTCGTCATCGCGCCAGGCTTGGAGCGCGTCATCGATGCGTGTGACCATGTCCTGGCTGAGCGCATTGATCAGCTTCGGTCGGTTGAGTTCGATGCGGCCCACCCCATTGGACACCGAGGTGATGACGGAATCGTCCGCCTGCTCTGTCGAAGGTTCTGTCATATCAGCCCACTCCTGTGCTCTTGCGCGAGATGATCACGCGCATGATTTCGTTGGTGCCTTCCAGAATCTGGTGGACGCGCAGGTCACGCACCAGCTTCTCAATTCCATACTCTGTCAGATAGCCGTAGCCGCCGTGCAACTGCAGTGCCCTGTTCGCGACTTCGAAGCCGGTGTCGGTGGCTTTGAGTTTCGCCATGGCGGACAGGAGGGAGGTGTTGGCATCGCCTGCATCGTAGGCGTTGGCCGCGCGCCACAGGAGGGAGCGTGCCCCTTCCAGATCGGCCTGCATCTGAGCGACTTCGAAGCGCAGCGCCTGGAATCCCGAGAGCTCGGTGCCGAAAGCCTGACGCTCACCCATGTAGGCGATGGCCTTCTCGAGTGCGGCCTGTCCGCCGCCGAGCGAGCAGGCACCGATATTCAGGCGTCCGCCGTCGAGGCCGGACATAGCGATCTTGAAGCCCTGACCCGGTTCGCCGAGCATGTTCTCCTTGGGCACTCGGACGTTTTCCATGATCACCTGACGAGTCGGCTGCGCGCGCCAGCCCATCTTCTGCTCGTTGGGGCCGAAGCTCAGTCCCTCCATGTCCTTCTCGAGGATGAAGGCGGAGATTCCACGAGCCCCTTCCTGACCGCTGCGGGCCATGACGAGGTAGGTTTCGGAGGTGCCGGCGCCGGAGATGAACTGCTTGGCACCGTTGAGGACGTAGTGGTCGCCGTCTTCGCGGGCGGAGGTGCGCAGGGCCGCGGCATCGGAGCCGGCGTTGGGTTCGGTCAGGCAGTAGCTGCCGAGGTGCTCCATGGAGACGAGGGGAGCGAGGTACTTGGCCTTCTGCTCGTCGTTGCCGAACTGGTCGATCATCCACGCGACCATGTTGTGGATGGAGATGTAGGCGGCCACGGACGGGCACCCGGTCGACATCGCTTCGAAGATCAGCGCCGCGTCCATCCGTCCCATTCCGGTTCCGCCGGCTTCTTCGCTGACGTAGATTCCGCCCATCCCGAGGTCAGCAGACTTCTTGATGACGTCGACGGGGAAGAAGTGATCGGCGTCCCATTCGAGGGCGTGCGGAGCGATCTCGGTATCGGCGAACTCGCGGACCATCCCGGAGACGGTCTGCTGTTCGTCGGTGAGACCGAAGGGGAGTGCAGCGGCTGTACTGTGGGACATGATTCCTCCAGTGGTCGGACAGGTTTGTGGTGATGGGCACCACGATACGTCCAAATTACTTGGACATCCAACTAATTTCGCCGAGGTGACCCTGGACAGGGTCGGGCAGAAGAGGTGACCGGCCGTGGCCGGGTGCAGGTCGGACCGGGACAGGTCGAGTCCGGATCCGAGGTCAGCTTCGGTTCTCGAGTCCTGAACGCAGGCTCTTCAGATGAGGCAGGAGCGAGTCGAGGTCGCTCCCGGCGAAGTCGGGGGAGGCGAAGACTTCGACGTTGAGGGCCGCGGTTGCCTGGGCGGCGAGCTCCCGGCCCGCCTCGGTGAGGTCGACCAGTGTCGTGCGGCGGTCATCGGGATGGCTGCGTCTGGCCACGAGGCCGGCTTTCTCGAGACGGTCGACCGAGTTCGTCGTCGACGTCGCATGCACCTGCATGCGCGCCGAGATCTTCGACATCGGCAGTGTTCCGGCTCGAGTGAAGGACAGGAGAGCGAGGACTTCGTAGCGGGAGAAGGTGAGTGCGAAGGGTTTGAGCGCGGCGTCGACCCGGGCGAGGAACAGCTGGTGGATCCTCATCACCGAGATCACCGTCGTCATGCCGTCGGCGGCATCGTGCCACCCGTGGGCCAGCCATTGCCGACGGGACTCTTCGATCGGGTCGAGTCTGCTGCCTGTATTCTCTTCTGCCGCCATTGTCGACAGTGTAGTGAAGTGAGAAGATGGGCGCATGTGCGGTCGACTCAATATGTCCCTCGATCCGGCTGATCTCGCCGACGAGCTGCGGTTGGACGTTGTGTCCTATGACTTCACCCCGCGCTACAACGTACCCCCGGGGGCCTTCGTGCCGATCGTCGTCGAACGCCTCGATGAGGAGGGGCAGCTGCACCGCCGTCTCGAAACGGCTTCATGGGGCTTGGTTCCCGGCTGGGCCAAGGACGTGAAGATCGGCTTCAAGGCCTTCAATGCTCGTTCGGAGACCGTGCTCGACAAGCCGATGTTCCGCCAGGCGATCAGGCGCCGTCGCTGTGCGCTGCCGATCCCGGGCTATTACGAGTGGGAGACCACCGAGGACGGCAAACAGCCGTGGATGATGAGCGCCGCCGGCGAGGATCCTCTGTTCATGGCGGGACTCTTCGAGTTCTGGAAGCAGCCTGACCAGACGTGGTTGGTCTCGACGACGATCCTCACGATGGAGTCGGCCGGACATCTCAGTGATGTCCACCACCGGATGCCGGTCTTCCTCGGCCGCGATCAGATCGATGACTGGATCGATCCCGGCGTTCTCAGCAGCGCGGTCCCGAACCTGCTGAGCGCAACTCTTGATCAGGTGGACCCGGCGAGCGTGACCCGGCACAAGGTCGGCAAGGCCGTCGGCAATGTCCGCAATGACTCCCCGGAACTCGTTCAGCCGGTCGCCTGAGGCCGTAGCCGCCGACGATCCGAGTCGGTGAGCGCTCGGCGTCTGAGCGCGGAGGATTCGGCTCGGACTCGGCGCCGGCGACACCGGTCTGGAGGCGCTGAGCGAGGCCGTTTTGCACACGGTCGAAGATGTGTGTAATGTTGATCCAGCTGCCGGGCCGCAAGGAACAGCAGCAGTCGCTCTCACCGGGAGTGATTCGGGTGAAACGAAGATGAACTTCGAGTTGCACGGATCCGAACAACCAGGTAGAGTAGACATCCGCTGGCACAGCGAATCGCAAGATGAAAAGTGCAAACAGAAACTGATGCCCCCAGTGAACACGCCCTTTTTGTTGGGTTGTGGTGATGGGTGAGTGTTTGTGGTTTGAGAATCCAATAGCGTGTTTGTTTGAACAAGTTGTGATGCCAGAAACATTATTTTTCTGGTGAGACAATCACACGGTCGAACAGTCTGGTTCGCCTCCTTGAGGTGGGTGGTTCTTTGTTGAATCGTTCACTGTGGTGGCGGTTGGGGTGTTTGATCGTATTTTTTGAAGCCGGCTGGTCACCCCGTGACTGGTTTGGCTGTCTTGCTGGGATTCATACTGCAACATAATTTTTTTATGGAGAGTTTGATCCTGGCTCAGGACGAACGCTGGCTGCGTGCTTAACACATGCAAGTCGAACGCTGAAGCCGGGTGCTTGCACCTGGTGGATGAGTGGCGAACGGGTGAGTAACACGTGAGTAACCTGCCCCTGATTTCGGGATAAGCCTGGGAAACTGGGTCTAATACCGGATATGACCGTTCCACGCATGTGGGATGGTGGAAAGTTTTTCGATCGGGGATGGGCTCGCGGCCTATCAGCTTGTTGGTGGGGTAATGGCCTACCAAGGCGACGACGGGTAGCCGGCCTGAGAGGGCGACCGGCCACACTGGGACTGAGACACGGCCCAGACTCCTACGGGAGGCAGCAGTGGGGAATATTGCACAATGGGGGAAACCCTGATGCAGCGACGCAGCGTGCGGGATGACGGCCTTCGGGTTGTAAACCGCTTTCAGCAGGGAAGAAGCGAAAGTGACGGTACCTGCAGAAGAAGTACCGGCTAACTACGTGCCAGCAGCCGCGGTAATACGTAGGGTACGAGCGTTGTCCGGAATTATTGGGCGTAAAGAGCTCGTAGGTGGTTGGTCACGTCTGCTGTGGAAACGCAACGCTTAACGTTGCGCGGGCAGTGGGTACGGGCTGACTAGAGTGCAGTAGGGGAGTCTGGAATTCCTGGTGTAGCGGTGAAATGCGCAGATATCAGGAGGAACACCGGTGGCGAAGGCGGGACTCTGGGCTGTAACTGACACTGAGGAGCGAAAGCATGGGGAGCGAACAGGATTAGATACCCTGGTAGTCCATGCCGTAAACGTTGGGCACTAGGTGTGGGGGACATTCCACGTTCTCCGCGCCGTAGCTAACGCATTAAGTGCCCCGCCTGGGGAGTACGGTCGCAAGGCTAAAACTCAAAGGAATTGACGGGGGCCCGCACAAGCGGCGGAGCATGCGGATTAATTCGATGCAACGCGAAGAACCTTACCAAGGCTTGACATACACTGGACCGTTCTGGAAACAGTTCTTCTCTTTGGAGCTGGTGTACAGGTGGTGCATGGTTGTCGTCAGCTCGTGTCGTGAGATGTTGGGTTAAGTCCCGCAACGAGCGCAACCCTCGTTCTATGTTGCCAGCACGTGATGGTGGGAACTCATAGGAGACTGCCGGGGTCAACTCGGAGGAAGGTGGGGATGACGTCAAATCATCATGCCCTTTATGTCTTGGGCTTCACGCATGCTACAATGGCTGGTACAGAGAGAGGCGAGCCCGTGAGGGTGAGCGAATCCCTTAAAGCCAGTCTCAGTTCGGATCGTAGTCTGCAATTCGACTACGTGAAGTCGGAGTCGCTAGTAATCGCAGATCAGCAACGCTGCGGTGAATACGTTCCCGGGCCTTGTACACACCGCCCGTCAAGTCACGAAAGTCGGTAACACCCGAAGCCGGTGGCCCAACCCTTTTGGGAGGGGGCCGTCTAAGGTGGGACTGGCAATTGGGACTAAGTCGTAACAAGGTAGCCGTACCGGAAGGTGCGGCTGGATCACCTCCTTTCTAAGGAGCACACATTCAGATCCCCACCGTCAGGAACCGTTCGTGTTCCTGGGTGGGTTGCTCATGGGTGGAACATCACAACTTTCGCTCGTCCACTCAGCGTTGTCGGGGTGAGTGCCTCGTCGATGTATGGGTATGAGGATGGGCTAGAACAGGCACGTTATTGGGTCCTGGAATCACAAACCCCGACAGTGGTTGGGTGTGGTTTCAACCAGCAGGACCGACCCGCTTCACGGGCAGCCACGGCAGTGGTCTGGTTTGTGGGTGGTGTTTGGTAGTGGTTTGAGAATCGTATAGTGGACGCGAGCATCAATGCTGCAGCCCTTGTGGGGTTGTGGTGTTATGTAATGTGATTTTTCTTGTCATCATCTTGTGTGATTGAAAGACAATATTTCGCGTACACGCCGCCAACCCTTTTGGGGGTGTGGTGAGTGTGTAAGAGCGCATGGTGGATGCCTTGGCATCAGGAGCCGATGAAGGACGTGGAAATCTGCGATAAGCCTCGGGGAGCCGATAAACGGGCGTTGATCCGAGGATGTCCGAATGGGGAAACCCCGCTGCCTGTGAGGGTAGTGACCCGTGCCTGAATATATAGGGTACGTGGGGGGAACGCGGGGAAGTGAAACATCTCAGTACCCGCAGGAAGAGAAAATAACAATGATTCCGGGAGTAGTGGCGAGCGAAACTGGATGAGCCTAAACCGTGTGCGTGTCAAGCGTGCTGGTGTTGCGTGCACGGTGTTGTGGGGTATGTACGGTCTGGTCCAGCATGGCCAGTCTGTGTTGGTGTTGGTGTAGTCGAACCTGGTGGGAAACAGGACCGGAGTGGGTGAGAGTCCCGTAGACGAAACAGTGACGCCGGCGTAGTGTACGTGTGCCCGAGTAGCACGGAACTCGTGGAATTTCGTGTGAATCTGCCAGGACCACCTGGTAAGGCTAAATACTTCCTGATGACCGATAGCGGATAAGTACCGTGAGGGAATGGTGAAAAGTACCCCGGGAGGGGAGTGAAAGAGTACCTGAAACCATGTGCTTACAATCCGTCAGAGCAGTATCTAGATGACTGTGATGGCGTGCCTTTTGAAGAATGAGCCTGCGAGTTAGCGGTGCGTGGCGAGGTTAACCCGTGTGGGGTAGCCGTAGCGAAAGCGAGTCCGAACAGGGCGTTGTCAGTCGCGTGTCCTAGACCCGAAGCGGAGTGATCTAGCCATGGGCAGGGTGAAGCGTGTGTAAGAGCGCGTGGAGGCCCGCACCCACTTCAGTTGAAAATGGAGGGGATGACCTGTGGTTAGGGGTGAAAGGCCAATCAAACTCTGTGATAGCTGGTTCTCCCCGAAATGCATTTAGGTGCAGCGTTGCGTGGTTCTTGCTGGAGGTAGAGCTACTGGATGGCTGATGGGCCCCACCGGGTTACTGACGTCAACTAAACTCCGAATGCCAGTCAAGGTTCAGCGTGGCAGTGAGACAGTGGGGGATAAGCTTCATTGTCGAGAGGGAAACAGCCCAGACCATCAACTAAGGCCCCTAAGCGTGTGCTCAGTGGGAAAGGATGTTCAGTTGCGAAGACAACCAGGAGGTTGGCTTAGAAGCAGCCACCCTTGAAAGAGTGCGTAATAGCTCACTGGTCAAGTGATTGAGCGCCGATAATGTAGCGGGGCTAAGTACACCGCCGAAGTTGTGGCAGCACCACGTGTATCCGTAATGGTGTGGTGTTGGGTAGGGGAGCGTCGAGTCGCTGGTGAAGCTGCCGTGTGAACGAGTGGTGGAAGCGGTTCGAGTGAGAATGCAGGCATGAGTAGCGAAAGACGGGTGAGAAACCCGTCCACCGGATGACCAAGGGTTCCAGGGCTAGGCTAATCCGCCCTGGGTAAGTCGGGACCTAAGGCGAGGCCGACAGGCGTAGTCGATGGACAACCAGTTGATATTCTGGTACCGACACACAACCGACAGTACCAAAACACATGAAACTAACCATGTCCCTCGCCCTCTCGTACTTCGGTAGGAGGGTTTGGCGAGGTATGTGGGACCTGAGTGTGGAGTCGGTAAGCGTGTGGTGTGACGCAGAAAGGTAGCCAGGCCGTGCGATGGTAGTCACGGTCTAAGGTTGTAGCACGCGGGGGTAGGTAAATCCGTCCCCGCTTTGTGTGTGAGAGCTGATGGGCGCCCCACTGTGGTGGGGTGATCTGGTGATCCTCTGCTGCCGAGAAAAGCATCGACGTGAGGGTGTGTGTTGCCCGTACCCTATAACCGACACAGGTGGTCGAGTAGAGAATACTAAGGTGATCGAGAGAATCGTGGTTAAGGAACTCGGCAAAATGCCCCCGTAACTTCGGGAGAAGGGGGACCATCCTGGTGAACCGCACTTGCTGCGGGATGTGCTGGTGGTGGTCGCAGAGGCCAGAGAGAAGCGACTGTTTATTAAAAACACAGGTCCGTGCGAAGATGTAAGTCGATGTATACGGACTGACGCCTGCCCGGTGCTGGAAGGTTAAGAGGACTCGTTAACAGGTTACTGTGAAGCGGAGAATTTAAGCCCCAGTAAACGGCGGTGGTAACTATAACCATCCTAAGGTAGCGAAATTCCTTGTCGGGTAAGTTCCGACCTGCACGAATGGCGTAACGACTTCTCTGCTGTCTCAACCACGAACTCGGCGAAATTGCATTACGAGTAAAGATGCTCGTTACGCGCAGCAGGACGGAAAGACCCCGAGACCTTCACTATAGTTTGGTATTGGTGTTCGGTGTGGTTTGTGTAGGATAGGTGGGAGACTATGAGGCTTGGTCGCTAGATCAGGTGGAGTCGATCGGTGAAATACCACTCTGACCATAGTGGATTCCTTAACTTCGGACCCTGATCGGGTTCAGGGACAGTGCCTGATGGGTAGTTTAACTGGGGCGGTTGCCTCCTAAAGAGTAACGGAGGCGCCCAAAGGTTCCCTCAGCCTGGTTGGCAATCAGGTGTCGAGTGTAAGTGCACAAGGGAGCTTGACTGTGAGACGGACGTGTCGAGCAGGAGCGAAAGCTGGGACTAGTGACCCGGCCATGGCTTGTGGAAGCGTGGTCGCTCAACGGATAAAAGGTACCTCGGGGATAACAGGCTGATCTTGCCCAAGAGTCCATATCGACGGCATGGTTTGGCACCTCGATGTCGGCTCGTCGCATCCTGGGGCTGGAGTCGGTCCCAAGGGTTGGGCTGTTCGCCCATTAAAGCGGTACGCGAGCTGGGTTTAGAACGTCGTGAGACAGTTCGGTCCCTATCCGCTGCGTGCGTAGGAAATTTGTGGAGGTCTGTCCTTAGTACGAGAGGACCGGGACGGACGAACCTCTGGTGTGCCAGTTGTTCCGCCAGGAGCATGGCTGGTTGGCTACGTTCGGGATGGATAACCGCTGAAAGCATCTAAGCGGGAAGCCTGCTCCGAGATGAGATTTCCATCCATACATTTTGTGTGGGAGAGGTGTCCTATAGATGATGGGGTTGATAGGCCGGGTATGGAAGCACTGTGAGGTGTGGAGTTGACTGGTACTAATACACCGATCACTCATCAACTCTTTTGTTGGGGTTGGTGTGTGCGTGAGAGTCTTTTTGGGTTGCACGTGGTGTTGGCTTGAGAAGTCACCCCCGTTTTGTGGGGTGCATGTTATGTGACTGTTGTTGGTGTTCGCGTTCGCTGTGCGGTTCTTGGACCATTACCGCCTGACCTGTTTGTGGGTTGGGTGTGGTGGTCTGTGTGGTTTTGCGGTGGTGATAGTGGTGGGGAAACGCCCGGTTAACCGTTCCGATCCCGGTAGCTAAGCCCATGCGCGCTGATGGTACTGCAACTTGGTGGTTGTGGGAGAGTAAGTGACTGCCGCAATATTTTTTGGTGGGGGTGGCCTCGTCTGATTCCTGTTTGTGTGGGGGTTGGGCGGGGCCTTCCTCGTATTCATGGTGCGTTGTTGCTGCTGACCACAACCGTGTTTCTTGGTGGTTTGTGGGCAGTGTGGCGTGGTGGTGTTCAGTCGATTCCGAGGAACCGACGGACCGCCGTCCTTTTGTATTTGTCTTTCGTAATTGAACTCCTAAGGGCATCGAGATGGCGTTCGATCGGATCAGAGGAATCGTCCTTTCGGCGCATTCTCACACTGATATGAGGCCGTCGAGTTCTATATCTCAATCGACGTTGCCAGACAGTCGTGTCCATAATCCGGGCGGTCGGAGTCATGTTATGAGTGTCACGGTATGTTTGGGCGTATGAGCCTACATCCATCACTGCAGCCAATCTTGGACACGGTACTCCAACGTAATCCTGGAGAGTCGGAGTTCCACCAAGCGGTACAGGAAGTCCTCTATTCCCTGGGCCCCGTCGTGGATAAGCATCCCGAGTACCTGGAGCTTTCCGCACTCGAACGTCTGTGCGAACCCGAACGTCAGATCATCTTCCGGGTTCCATGGATCGACGACGCCGGCGATGTTCAGATCAACCGTGCCTTCCGCGTGCAGTTCAACTCGGCTCTCGGACCCTACAAGGGCGGTCTGCGATTCCACCCCTCGGTCAACCTCGGTATCGTCAAGTTCCTCGGTTTCGAACAGATCTTCAAAAACGCGATCACCGGGCTGCCCATCGGCGGCGGCAAGGGCGGAGCAGACTTCGACCCCAAGGGCCGCAGCGACCAGGAAGTGATGCGCTTCTGCCAGTCGCTGATGACCGAGCTCTCACGCCACATCGGCGAATACCGCGATGTTCCCGCCGGTGACATCGGCGTCGGCGGCCGTGAGATCGGCTATCTGTTCGGACAGTACAAGCGTATGACGAACTCCTACGAAGCCGGTGTCCTCACCGGTAAGGGTCTGTCCTACGGAGGGTCCATGGTCCGCACGGAAGCCACCGGCTTCGGTGTCGTCTACTTCCTCAAGGACATGCTCGCCGCGGCGAAGAAGAACATCGACGGACGTACGGTTTCGATTTCCGGGTCGGGCAACGTCGCTGTGTTCGCCGCTGAGAAGGTCACCGCATTCGGCGGCACCGTCATCACGATGTCCGACTCATCCGGCTTCATCCACGACCCGGACGGAATCGACACCGAACTCGTCAAGCGCATCAAGTTCGAAGAGCGCGGTCGGATCTCCGACTACGTTGTGGAGCACGGCGGACGTTCCTCTTACCATGAAGGTGGAAACGTCTGGGATGTTGAGGTCGATGTGGCACTGCCCTGTGCGACGCAGAACGAGCTCGACGCGGATTCGGCCTCGACCTTGGTCAAGAACGGTCTCATCGCCCTCGCCGAGGGGGCGAACATGCCGTGCACCCCGGAGGCCGTGAAGATCTTCTCCGAAGCCGGAGTGCTCTTCGCTCCCGGCAAGGCCGCCAACGCCGGAGGCGTGGGAACCAGCGCCCTCGAGATGCAGCAGAACGCCAGCCGCGACTCGTGGGACTTCGACTTCACCGAGGCGCGGCTCGCCGAGATCATGGGCGATGTCCATGACAGCTGCGCGGCCGCGGCCGATGAGTTCGGTCAGCCCGGAGACTACGTCTCCGGCGCCAACATCGCCGGTTTCATCCGCGTCTCCGAAGCCATGCTCGCCCAAGGGGTCGTCTGACCTCCTCCCCTGCCGACCGCTCAGCCCACGGCTGAGCGGCAGCAACCGGGCAGCCACGGCCGAGCCGATGGCAGCTGGGGGACAGGCGACAGCCTGAGGCGCGCCATCGGGTGCCACAACTGGACGGCCCTGCCCACCGCCGACTTCCTTCGCTGCGAAGAGTGTCGGCCGTGGGCAGGGCCTCGTTCGTGTGCTGGGCGCAGCCGAGTCTCAGCGCTGTCCGATGGTGCCGTATCCCTTGCGCCAGCGCAGCAGAGGACGATTCGTTCCGGCATTCGTCCCCGCGCCCAAAGCAACAACCCGACCGACGACGATATTGTGCGTGGCGACGTCGAGCACCTCGGTGAGTTCGAGCTCGAACCATGCGAGAGCCTCGGTGAGCACCGGCTGACCCGCCTGTGGGGCGGGGAAGGTGTCCACCCCCTTGAGGGACCCGTAGAGCGGTTGGCCCGACGCTCCGAGGCGTTCGGAGATATCCCGCTGATCCGAATTCAGCAGCGAGATCGCGAAATGCGAACTCGTCTCCAAGGTCTCCATCATCCTTGAACCGGAATAGATGCTCACCGCCATGGTCGGCGGATCGTAGGACACGTCGAGAAACGAATCGACGGTGATGGCGTGAAGAGCGCTGCCACGGGTGGCAGACACGATGGCGACTGCCGCGGCGATGTCATCGCTGAGCTCGCGGTAGCGTTCTGTGAGGGATTCGTCGTAGGCCTGGTCCATGACTCTCATTCTAGGGAACTACAATGGAGCCATGACCATTCCAGCTTCAGGCGGTTCAGCAACGATCGAGCGCGAGCAGACCGAGCAGCTTGCCGAGCCCGGAGATCACGAGCGCTTCAGCCACTACGCGCCCAAGGACAAGATCATGGAGTCCATGGTGACTGGGACTCCGCTGATCGCCTTGTGCGGAAAGGTGTGGGTTCCCACTCGCGATCCCGAGCGGTTCCCGATCTGCCCCAAGTGCAAAGAGATCTACGAAACGATGTCCGAAGGACCGCAGGAGTAGATGTCCGCGGAACAGCTCCCTGGAGCTCCAGGGACCTCCGCGGCAGAACAGCTTCCACCGGCTTTCCCCGAACGTGCGGCATGGGGAACAGCCGGAAAGTTGCGTGCCTGGCAGGCGGAGGCTCTCGAGCTCTACTTCAAGACCGAACCCAAGGACTTCCTCGCTGTCGCGACCCCCGGGGCCGGTAAGACGACCTTCGCTCTGCGTTTGGCCGCCGAACTCCTGGCCCGACGGGTCGTCAACCGCGTGACCGTGGTCGCACCCACCGAGCACCTCAAGGTGCAGTGGGCCGATTCCGCAGCCCGTGTGGGGATCAAGCTCGACCCCCACTTCAAGAACTCTCAGGGCAAGCACGCACCCGGCTACCACGGTGTCGCACTGACCTATGCGCAGGTCGCCGCGAAACCGGTCCTCCATCACAACCGCACAGCGGCCGGCCGCACCCTCGTCATCCTCGACGAGGTCCACCACGGCGGAGACGCGCTGTCGTGGGGTGATGCCGTGCGCGAGGCGTTCGGTCCTGCCGTGCGCAGGCTGTCTCTGACCGGAACCCCTTTCCGTTCGGACACCTCACCGATTCCGTTCGTCACGTACGCGCCCGACGAGAACGGCATCCGCACCTCGGTGGCGGACTACTCCTACGGCTACGGCCGGGCACTGAAGGACTCGGTCGTCCGTCCCGTACTGTTCCTCGCCTACGCCGGCGCCATGACCTGGCGGACCAAGGCCGGCGACGAGATGTCGCACGTCCTCGGTGAGGAGACGACCAAGGACATCAACTCCCAGGCCTGGCGCACCGCGTTGGACCCGAAGGGCGACTGGATCCCGGCCGTGCTCAAGGCGGCCGACATCCGGCTGACCGAGGTCCGCCGCACCGTCCACGACGCCGGCGGACTCGTCATCGCCACCGATCAGGACGCAGCCCGCGCCTACGCCAAACGCCTCCATGAGATCACGGGAGAGAAACCGACCGTGGTCCTCTCCGACGAAGTCGGAGCCTCAGAACGGATCGAACAGTTCCAGAACTCCACCGACCGGTGGATGGTCGCCGTGCGCATGGTCTCCGAGGGTGTCGACGTTCCACGTCTGTGCGTCGGCGTCTATGCGACCTCCTCGTCGACTCCGCTGTTCTTCGCCCAGGCGATCGGCCGTTTCGTCCGCGCCCGCAAACGTGGCGAGACCGCCTCGGTGTTCTTACCGTCCGTGCCGGTGCTGCTGGCCCTGGCGAACTCGATGGAAGCCGAACGCGATCACGCTCTCGACCGGCCGAAGACCGAGGACGAGAATGATGTCGTCGTCTTCGACGACCAGGCCATGGAGCAGGCGAACCGGAATGAGGGCGCCTCCTCCGACCAGCTCGGCTCGTTCGAAGCCCTCGGCGCGGAAGCCCTGTTCGACCGAGTGCTCTTCGACGGCGGCGAATTCGGCACCGGCGGTGCCATCGGCTCCGAAGACGAACTCGATTTCATCGGGATCCCCGGCCTGCTCGAACCCGACCAGGTCCACGAACTGCTGCGAACCCAACAGGCACGTCAGGCCAAACGCAAGACGGCCACGGGCCCTCCGGCACCGGAAGTCGAGACCAGCGAACTCGAACACCGAGCGATGAAGGAAGAGCGCAACCAGCTGCAGAGCCTCGTGGGCGCCTGGTCCAGGCGCACCGGCACACCGCACCAGAACGTGCACGTCGAACTGCGCAAAGCGTGCGGGGGACCGGCGGTCGCTCAGGCCACGCGTGAGCAGATCCAAGCCCGGATCAAGAAGCTCCAGGGCTGGTTCATCGGCAAGAAGTGACGCCGCCGGGCCGGACCCCGAAGCCGACGGAGGAGGGCGGTGCGGCCGCCGAGGCGGTCCGGCCGCAGGAGATCAGGCGGAATAGAAGACTGTGGGAATGGCGGGCTCGCCGTCCTGCAGTCGACGCGCCGAACGCGGCAGCTCCGCCAAAGACTCATCGTGGCGGGCACAGGCCTTCTTCACACCCGCGGCTCCGGTGAAGGACTCATCGACCTCACCGTCGCGTACGAGATCGACGCTGAGACGACGACCCTCACCGAGATCATCGGGCAGGGCCGGAATGCCGACGGCTTCCTCGACCGCAATCGCGCCGTCGATGAGGCGCAGCGCCTCCTTGTGCCCGCCGCGAGAGGGCTTGCCCGATGAGTGCTTCGCCACCGAGGTCCACTCACCGGCTTCATCGGCGCGGGCGACGAGCTTGTACACCAGTCCCGCTGCCGGAGCGCCGGAACCGGTGACGACGCGGGTGCCGACACCATAGGAGTCGACCGGGGACGCGGCCAGCGCGGCGATCGCATACTCGTCAAGATCGCTGGTGACGGTGATCGTCGTGTCATGAGCGCCGAGGCGGTCAAGACCCTCGCGCACCTCGCCGGCCTGCTCGATGAGGTCACCCGAGTCGATCCGCACCCCGCCGAGCCCGGTACCGGCGAGTTCGACCGCGGTCGCCAGGGCCTCTTCGACGTCGTAGGTGTCGAGCAGCAGAGTCGTATCGGTGCCCAAAGACTTCAGCTGCGCGGCGAAGGCCTCACGTTCGGAATCGTGGAGCAGAGTGAAGGAATGGGCCGAGGTGCCGATTGTCCGCAGACCATAGGTCAGTCCAGCGGCGAGATTCGACGTCGATGCGAATCCGCCGATCACCGCGGCCCGCGCCGCCGCCACAGCGGCGTGTTCGTTCGTGCGTCGTCCGCCCATCTCAGCGCAGGGGCGGTCGCCAGCCGCCTGCGCCATCCGAGACGCCGCCGACGCGACCGCACAGTCGTAGTTCATCGCGGAGAGGATGAGCGTCTCGAGGATGACCCCCTCGGCGAAGGTCGATTCGATCGTCAGCAGAGGGGAGCCGGGGAAGTAGATCTCGCCTTCGGCATAGCCGCGGATATTGCCGGTGAACCGGTAGTTCGCCAACCAGTCGATCGTGCGGGCGTCGACGATGTCCTCGCGGCTGAGGAAAGACAGCTCCGCATCATCGAAGCGGAAGTCGCGGATCATCTCGAGGATCCGACCGGTGCCGGCGACGACACCGTAGCGGCGGCCAGCGGGAAGGCTGCGGCCGAACACCTCGAAGAGACTCTTGCGATGGGCGGCGCCGGATTCCAAGGCAGCCTGCACCATCGTCAATTCGTACTGATCCGTGAAGAACGCCGTCGAATCGGTCCGTGTGAGATCACTCATAGGCGCGATCTTACGTCACGACAGCGTCAGTGTTCTGCCGTAAGCTGGAAACGTGAGCAACCCAACGACACCAGTTCTCGAGCCGGAGGTCGACGTTCGACCGGCCGAGGACCTGGCTAAGCCCTGGCGAACCGTGGTCTTCAACGACCCGGTCAATCTCATGAGCTATGTCAGCTACGTGTTCCAGACCTACTTCGGATATTCCGAGGACAAAGCCGACGCACTCATGCTCGAAGTCCACGAGAACGGGCGCTCCGTCGTCGCCACCGGAGGCCGCGAAGCCATGGAGAGAGACACCCAAGCGATGCACGAATACGGTCTGTGGGCCGCGTGCCAACCCGATTCAGGATCCGACTGACCTATGGCAGCCATCGACGCACGGGGGGATGATGTCGTCCTCCGCCTCGAAGACAACGAGCGCTCGCTCATGCTCACGGTCTTCACCGACCTCGCCGCCCTGCTCTCCGAAGACGATGGGTCCGAGGACGGCTCCCGACCGGATTCGGAGAACTGGGATGCCCGCCTCGGGCTCGTCGGCCGTCCCCGCCCCGAGGATCCGGCGCTGCTGCGGCTGCTGCCGGATGTCGACCCGGAAGACGAAGAGCGGTCGACGGAATTCCGGCGGCTGACCGAATTCGACCTCAAACAGGCCAAGGCACACAATGTGCGCATCGTGCTGCTGGGCCTGAGCAAGGGCAACGACATCACCCTGACCCACGACGAGACCCTGGCGTGGATGAAGGGCCTGAACGATCTGCGGCTCGTGCTCGCCGTCCGGCTCGGCATCGACACCGAGGACGCGCAGGATGAGAAGTACGCGCGCCGTGAGGAGCTCTCCGAGTCCGAAGACCTCACGCTGACCCTGTACGACTTCCTGACCTGGATTCAGGACCGACTGACAACGACCTTGCTGACCCGGAAGCAGGGGGATGACGAGACATGAGACTCACCGCCATCGGCACCGCCGGCTCTTTTCCCGGACGCGGTGCTCTCGCCAGCTGCTACCTCATCGAAACGGAAGAGGACACGCCGACTCGCATCATCCTCGACCTCGGGTCCGGGGCGCTGAGCCCCCTGCAGCAGACCGTAGACACCGACCGGCTCTCCGGCATCGTCCTCAGCCACCTGCACCCGGACCACTGCATGGACATGACCGGGCTCTACGTCAAACACTGCTTCGATCCGAAGTTCTTCAACGGCGACATCTCCGACACCGGCACGATCCGCACCCGCACCCCCGTCTTCGCCCCCGCCGGCGCGAAGGAGCGACTGATGAGGGCGTATTACACGGATCCCGGAAAGTCCCCGGTCGCCAACGGGGGAGACGACTCGGACTTCGACCATGCCTTCGAATTCTCCGACCTCGACCACGGCACTCGGAATCAGATCGGGTCGCTGACCGTCGAGTCCTTCCTCGTCGACCACCCGGTCGAGGCCTACGCGCTGCGCATCACCGACGCGAAAGGCAGCGTCATCACCTACTCCGGTGACAGCGACGAATGCGACAACCTCGTCGCCGCGGCGAAGGATGCCGACCTCTTCCTCTGCGAAGCGGCTTTCCAGGAAGACCGCGACACCGCTCGCGGGATCCACCTCACCGGCAAACGCGCCGGACGCGTGGCACAGAACGCCGAGGTGTCCGCGCTCGTGCTCACCCACATTCCGATCTGGACCGACTGCTCCATCGTCCGCGGTGAGGCAGCCGGTGAATACCGCGGTCCCATCGAGCTGGCGAAACCCGGAGCCACCTGGACCGTGTGAGCCGGAGCCGCAGGGGCGAAGGCACATCAGACCAACCCGCAACCGAAACATGAAAGAGGCACACCGTGCGAGCAGACGGCCGTCAGGCAGACGAACTCCGTGAAGTCCGGATCACCCCCGACTGGATCAACACTGCCGAGGGTTCGGCGCTCATCGAGTTCGGCAATACCCGTGTCCTCTGCGCGGCATCTCTGACCGAAGGCGTGCCTCGCTGGCTCAAGGGCCAGGGTCGCGGCTGGGTGACCGCCGAATACGCGATGCTGCCCCGGGCCACGGACTCCAGGAACACCCGCGAATCCGTCAAGGGCAAGCTGGGCGGACGCACCCACGAGATCTCCCGCCTCATCGGCCGCAGCCTGCGCGCGGTCATCGACATGGAGAAGCTCGGCGAGAACACCCTCGTCCTCGACTGCGACGTCCTCCAAGCCGATGGGGGCACACGCACGGCTTCGATCACCGGCGCCTATGTCGCCCTGGCGAATGCCATCGACAAGGGCCGCTCGACCGGTCTCATCCCCGCAGCCCACAATCCGCTCATCGACTCCATCGCCGCCATCAGCGTCGGCATCATCGACGGTGAGCCTCTGCTCGACCTGCCCTATGTCGAGGATTCCCGAGCCGAAACCGATATGAACGTGGTGATGACCGGTTCGGGCAAGTTCGTCGAGGTCCAAGGCACCGCTGAGGGCGCACCCTTCGATCGCGACGAGCTCGGCAAACTCCTCGACCTGGCCGCGCACGGCTGCAGCGAACTCACTCGCCTCCAGTCCGAAGTGCTGACGCGATGACGACGTTCGTCCTCGCCACCCACAATGAGGGCAAGAAGCGGGAGCTGCTGGCCATCCTCGGCCCTGTCCTCGGCGCCGACACCCAGGTGCTCACCGCCGCCGAGGCGGGCCTGGCCGATGTCGCCGAAACCGGGGTGACATTCACCGACAATGCCCTCATCAAGGCTCGCGCCGCCGCTGCGGCGACCGGTCGCACCGCGATCGCCGATGACTCGGGCATCAGCGTCGACGTGCTCGGCGGGGCGCCGGGGATCTTCTCCGCCCGCTGGTCGGGACGCCACGGCGACGACAGAGCCAACCTCGAGCTCCTGCTCGCGCAGCTGAGCGACATCGCCGCCGAACACCGGGGTGCGCAGTTTCGCTGCGCAGCGGCCGCGGTGACCGCCGACGGTCGCGAATTCACCACCGAAGGCGTCATGCCCGGGCGCCTGGCTACGGAGCCGATGGGGGAGAACGGCTTCGGCTACGATCCGATCTTCGTCCCCGACGGGTCGACGCTGAGCACCGCGCAGATGAGCTCCGAGGAGAAGAACTCGCGGTCACATCGCCGCATCGCCTTCGATGCTCTCGCCGAGGTCCTCGCCGCCGAAACGAATCTCTGAAGTCTCACGTCACCTGCTCGGGTTCGGGAGTTCGACCGGACGCTGCGCATCGCCCCGTCCGTGAGGCCCGAAGAACCGGTTCGCATGCTCTCGTCCGGTGAGTCCGACAGGCCAGCTCACCTGATCCAACATGTGAACCTGAGCGCTTCGACTAGTGAGAATTTCGGATACACTGACGGTGCTTGAGTGTTGGCGAACGACCCTCTCTGCGGTCGGCGAAATCGAGGAGAACAATGAAGACTCCGCGCATCATGAAGTGGGTGGCGGCAGCGGCGGCCGCAAGCATGCTGCTGACCGGCTGTTCGGCGGGAGCTTCGGACTCCGGCGACGACGGGGAGAAGAAGGATTCGATGAGCATCGCCTTCACCGCCGAACCGGTCAACCTCGACTTCACCTCCACTTCGGGAGTCGCCATCCCCGAGGCACTGATGGAGAACGTCTACGAATCCCTCGTCCGCCTCGACGAAGAGGGCGAGATCCAACCGGCACTGGCGAAGGACTGGAGTCTCTCCGACGACCGCAAGACCTACACCTTCGAACTGCAGGAAGGCGTGAAGTTCTCCAACGGCGCCGACTTGACCAGCGAAGACGTGAAATTCTCCTATGAGCGGGTGCAGAAGGACTGGAAGAACGCACTCAAGGCGAAGATGGACATCGTCAAGTCCATCGACACTCCCGACGACAACACCGTCGAGATCGAACTGAAGAAGCCCTCAAATACGTGGCTGTTCAACCTCACCAGCCTCGTCGGAGCCGTGTTCGACACCGAAGGCACTGAGGACCTGGCCAACGAAGCGATCGGCACCGGGCCCTTCGAGATCGAGAAGTTCACTCGGGGACAGTCAATCGACTTCGCCGCCCGGGATGACTATTGGGGTGAGAAGCCGGCCCTGGAGAAGGTCCAGTTCAAATACTTCAAGGACGCGGTCTCGGCGTCGAACGCACTGAAGTCCGGAGAGATCGACCTCGTCTCCAACCTGCAGGCCCCCGAACTGGCCGGAGAGTTCCAAAGCGACGACTACCAGATCGTCTCCGGCACCACGAACGGCGAAGTCGTGCTGTCGATGAACAACGCGGACGGCATCTTCAAGGACAAGAAGGCCCGTGAAGCCGTCATGTACGCCATCGACCGCAAGGCCGTCCTCGACACCGCCTGGGCCGGTTACGGTGAACTCATCGGATCCATGGTCCCGCCGACCGACCCGTACTACGAAGATCTCACCGGGGTGTGGAAGCACGACCCGCAGAAGGCCAAGCAGCTCGTCAGCGACGCCGGAATCAAGGGCGAGGAATTCTCCTTCACCGTGCCGAACCTGCCGTACGCGAAGGCGATCTCCGAAATCGTGTCCGCCCAGCTCGAAGAGGTCGGTCTCAAAGCGAACATCGAGACCCAGGAATTCCCGGCCGTGTGGTTGGACAAGACGTTCACCGAACACGACTTCGACATGTCGGTGATCAACCACGCCGAACCGCGCGATATCCTCACTGTGTTCTCCGACGACTACTACATCGGCTACGACGATGCGAAGATCGAGAAGATCGCCGAGAAGGCCGACACCGGCACGGAAGAGGAATACATCTCCGGAATGAAGGAGATCGCGAAGACGATCACCGAGGATGCCGCATCGGACTTCCTGTTCCTCTTCCCGAACCTCGTGATCGCCAAGTCCGACATCGGAGGGATCCCCGCCAACCGGGTCTCCGATGCGTTCAAGATCGCCGACCTGAGCTGGAACTGACCCACCGGTTCGATGCTCACCTATGCGATCAACCGCGCGATCCAGTTCGCGCTGTCCCTCCTCGTCGCCTCGGTGGTGGTCTTCGCCCTGATGAGCCTGCTGCCGGGCAATGCGGCACAGGTGGCATTGGGGACGAATGCCACGCCTGAGGCCGTGGCGGCTCTCGAAGCACAGTACGGCCTCGACCGTCCGCCCGTGATCCGGTACTTCGACTGGGTGGGCGGCATGCTCGGCGGGGACTTCGGCACGTCCTATGTCACCGGTGCCGAGATCACTCCGGTCATCATCGACAGCGTCCAAGTCACCGCGATCCTCGTCATCGCCGCGATCGTCCTGTCGATCCTCATCGCCGTGCCCTTGGGCACCTTCGCCGCCCTCGGACAGCGCAACTGGATCGGCGTGACGATCTCGGCCGCCAGCCAGGTCGGCATCGCGATCCCGAACTTCCTTGCCGCGATCATCCTCGTCATCGTCTTCTCACTCCGCCTCGGCTGGTTCCCCTCCCAAGGGTGGATGGCTCCGGTCGAAGGATTCGGCGGGTTCGTTCTGCGTCTCGTCCTGCCGGTGGTGTCGTTGGCTCTCGTGCAGGCGGCGATCCTCACCCGTTATGTGCGTTCAGCCGTGCTCGACGTCATGCGCGAAGACTTCATCCGCACCGCCCGGGCGAAAGGGCTGACCAAGACGAGGGCGCTGTTCGTGCACGGACTGCGCAATGCGGCGATCCCCGTCATCACCGTCGCCGGCGTCCAATTGGCCACCCTGTTGGTCGGGGCCGTGATCATCGAACAGATCTTCGTCCTGCCCGGCATCGGCTCCGAACTCGTGCGCGCCGTCGCCAACCGCGACCTCGTCGCCGTCCAGGGCATCGTCATGGTGCTCGTCCTGCTGGTGCTCATCATCAACCTCATCGTCGACATCCTCGTGCCCGTAGTCGACCCTCGGATCAGGAACGCCGCATGAGCCAGACCCCCACCGGTGCCACCGACCCCCGCGATGACGTCGCAGTCGACGCCGCGACCGCTCGTGCGAGGGGACCGGCGACCAGTTCGCGACAGTCGCTGCGTCTCAACGCTTCGATGATCATCGGCACCTGCTTCGTCACCCTCATCGTCGGTCTGGCGCTCGTGTCCTTCATCTGGACGCCCTACGCCCCGAGCGAGATCGACCCGGTCGCCCGTCTGCAGTCCGCCAGCCTCGCCCACCCGTTCGGCACGGACAAATTCGGGCGGGACACACTGACCTGGGTGATGTTCGGAGCCCGGATCACCCTCCTCGTCGGAGTCGTCGCCGTCGGCATCGCTCTGCTCATCGGCACCCCGATCGGGATCATCGCGGCCCTGTTCGCGAAACAGTCGTGGGGCATATGGATCGACGCGGTGATCATGCGCGCCAACGACATCCTGCTGGCGTTCCCAGCCCTGCTGCTGGCGATCATCTTCGCCGCCGTGTTCTCACCGGGAACGGGGCCGGCCATGATCGCCGTCGGCATCGCAGCGATCCCCGGCTTCGCCCGCGTGGCGAGATCCGGAACGCTGCAGGTGCTCGGATCCGAATACGTGCGCGCGGCGCGGGCATCGAACCGCCGGGTCTCGGCGATCGCCGTCGTCCATGTGCTGCCGAACATCGCCGGCATGGTCATCGTCCAAGCCTCCGTGGCGTTCGCGATCTCCGTCCTCGCCGAGGCGGGGCTGTCCTTCCTCGGCCTCGGCACCCAGGCTCCGGTGCCCTCCTGGGGACGGATGCTCCAGGAGTCCCAGCAGTTCCTGTCCACCCACCCCGAACTTGCGTTGTGGCCGGGCATGTTCATCGCATTGGCCGTGCTCGGGTTCAACCTCCTCGGCGATGGGCTGCGTGACCGATTCGATCCGAAGATGGAGGCTCGTCGTGGCTGAGAATCTGCTCGAGGTCCGCGACCTCACCATCACCCCCTCCGGTGCCGACGCCGCCGTGCTCCACGATGTCAGTCTGAACCTGGAGCCGGGCGAGCGGGTCGGACTCATCGGGGAATCCGGTTCGGGCAAGTCCCTGACCGCCCAATCCGTGATGGGGCTGCTGCCCGAAGAGCTGCACGCCGAAGGCCGAGTGCACCTGCAGGGCCATCACGGGAACCTCCTCGAAGCGAACGAGAAGACACTGGCGAGCCTGCGCTCGGACATCGTGTCC
The DNA here is from genome assembly GCF_051351055.1 of Brevibacterium sp. FAM 27836. NCBI lineage: Bacteria > Bacillati > Actinomycetota > Actinomycetes > Micrococcales > Brevibacteriaceae > Brevibacterium > Brevibacterium sp. FAM 27836. The sequence goes on along the minus strand of NZ_CP195711.1, from coordinate 601,163 downwards.
ATGGTGTTCCAGGAACCCATGAGCGCACTCAACCCGCTCATGCGCATCGGCGACCAGATCGCTGAAGTGCTGCGCATCCACGGCAAGATCCCACGAGCCCAGATCCCGGCACGGGTGAAAGAGCTGCTCGAGGATGTGCGCATGCCCGACCCGGACAGCGCCCGCTTCGCCTATCCCCACCAGATGTCCGGCGGACAGCGACAGCGAGTCATGCTCGCAATCGCGCTGGCGAACTTGCCGAAGCTGCTCATCTGCGACGAGCCGACCACGGCCCTCGACGTCACCGTGCAGCGACACATGCTCGACCTCATCGCCGAGCGGGTCTCGGCCGTGGAAGCCGGGCTCCTGTTCATCACCCACGACCTTGCCGTCGTCGCCGGTGTCTGCGACCGAGTCATCGTCATGTACCGCGGCCGCATCGTCGAAACCGGCACCGTGACCGAGATCTTCACCGATCCGCAGCACGACTACACTCGCGGACTCCTGGCCTCGTCCGACCTGGAAGCCACCGATGGGAACGGACGCCTCTTCACCCTCAAGACCGCGCTCGCCTACACCGGCCCGCAGACCTCGGCGGGGGAGGACACCCCGGACCCGGTCGGCACCGAGACCGTCGAGGCAGACGACCCGGCGGGAGGGAACATCGCGGTCGACGATGTCGGTGCGGCCGCCTCGGCGAGGGACTCTGCGCCGCTGATCGAGGTCGCAGACGTGACCCGAGTGTTCAAGGGACGGGGACTGTTCGGTCGGCGCCGTTCGGATGTCACCGCGCTCGGCGGCATCGACTTCAGCGTTGCGGCGGGGGAGCGATTGGGCATCGTCGGCGAATCGGGATCGGGGAAGTCGACGCTGCTGGGCATCCTCTCGGGACTCGACCGGCCCACCACCGGGCACGTGCGCGTCGGCGACATCCGCGTCGAGGCGGCGAGCTCACGGTCCCTGCGCGCCCTGCGGGAGAATCTGCAGATCGTGTTCCAGGACCCCTTCGCCTCACTCGACCCGCGCATGCGTGTGGCCGACATCGTCGCCGAACCGCTCATCGCCGCAGGAATCGAGAAGGACGAACGCATCGCACGGGTCGAGGAGATGCTCGAGGCAGTTGACCTCGACGCGCGCTCCCTGCGCCGCTACCCGCACCAATTCTCCGGCGGGCAGCGACAGCGGATCTCGATCGCTCGAGCCCTGGTGACACGGCCGCAGATCCTCGTCGCCGACGAACCCGTCTCCGCCCTCGACGTGTCGGTGCGCGCGCAGGTGCTCAACCTGCTCACCGACCTCGTCGAGGACTATGCGCTCACCCTCCTCTTCGTCTCCCACGACCTCGGCGTCGTCCAACACCTGTGCTCGCAGATCATCGTCATGAAAGACGGCCGGATCGTCGAATCCGGTGCGACCGAGGACATCTACGCGAACCCGCGGCAGGCGTACACGCGGCGACTCATCGCGGCGACCCCGAGCCTGACGGACGCGCTCGCCGCCAGCGGCTGAACAACGCCGGAACGGCACCGACTCCGGTCGGCGGCGACGCGGCGCGGGCGTGCGCACTCGGGGCCGGAGGCACGCACTCGGGGCCGGGCAACACGGTTTTCATCATCGAGAGAAAGGGCAGGACATGGGCAACACGACGCTTGCCGATCACAGCGCATCCGACATGGTCGTCGGATTCGCCAAGGGAGACTTCGACCCGATTGAGGTGCACAGCGCGGTCGTGAACCGCATGGACGAATGCGAATCGACGATCAACGCACTCTTCCACCGCGATGACGAACGCTCTCGAACCGCGGCCGTGGCCAGCGCCGCCCGATGGCGAGAGGGCCGACCGCTGAGCGACCTCGACGGGGTGCCGGTCACGATCAAGGAGAACATCGCCCGCCGCGGCGTGCCGCTGCCCAGCGGGCACGCCTGGGTGGACATGCCGGTGTCCGACCACGATGCGCCGATCACACAGCGACTCGAAGAGGCCGGTGCCGTCATCCTCGGCTCCACGACGATGCCCGACTGGGGCATGCTGTCCTCGGGCGTCTCCTCGCTGCACGGCATCACCCGGTCACCGCTCGACCCCGCGCTCACCACCGGTGGTTCGAGCGCCGGAGCCGGAGCGGCCGCGGCAGCCGGGTACGGACCGATCCACATCGGTTCGGACATCGGCGGATCCATCCGCCTGCCGTGCACCTGGCTCGGACTGACCGGACTCAAGCCCAGCTTCGGTCGGGTCCCGCTCGACGGCCCGTACCTCGGTCGATGCGCCGGGCCCCTCACCCGATCGATGGCTGACGTCAAGGCCGCCATGGACATCATCTCCGCCCCCGATGACCGGGACTATTCGAGGCTGCCGCGATTCGCCGCCGACGAGACGCAGGCTCTTCCCGGACACGATTCGCCGGCTTTCGACCCGCGCGGACTGCGTATCGGACTGCAGCTCGATGCCGGGTGCGGGGTCGCCCCCGACGCGCAGGTGCTGTCGACGATCACCGAGGCGGCCGAACGGTTCGCTGCCGCCGGCGCCGAGCTCGTCCCCCTCGACCCGTTCATCGACGACGATCTGCTCCATGACATGGACCTGTTCTGGAGGGTCCGGTCCTGGGGCGACCTCAAGGCCCTGCCCGTGGAGGAGCAGGAGCTCATCCTGCCCTATATCCGACAGTGGGCTCAGGGCGGGGCCGACGTCAGCGGTGTCGAGCTCATGAGCTGCTATCACAGCGTGCAGGAGATCCGCCGTCGCACAATCACCGCCACGGCCGAGTTCGACCTCATCATTTCGCCGACAGCACCGGGCGCGGCGTTCCCGGCCGAGCAGCCGATGCCCTACCCGAGAGTGCACGAGCCGATGGGACACATCGGGTTCACCATGCCCTTCAACATGTCCGAACAGCCTGCCGCGACCGTGCTGGGCGGGTTCACGGCCGATGGGCGCACCATCGGAGTGCAGATCGCCGGGAAGCGCTTCGCCGACGAATCGGTCATGGCCGCAGGTTCCTGGTTCGAAGACGTCGCCGGAGTCGAGCGCCCGACCCGGACGGCGATGGGCTGAGCGGATTCGCAACGAAGAAGGCGGGCCCGCAGTGACCGGTATCGGTCGCTGCGGGCCCGCCTTCGTGCTCTCACCGCCTCGGCGAGGTGGTCAAGCTGCGCAGGATCAGAAGTCGAAGAATTCGACCTTGAGTTTGTCTCCGTCGATCTTCACGCTTCCCGACACCGACAGTGCGTTGCCGTTGGAGAAGTATGAGGAACCGGACTTCTTGCCGTCGACGGAGAAGTTGAACTTGCCGGGCTTGTCGGTGAAGAACGAACCGGTGTTCGTATCTGCCGTACCGAAGCTGGCCTTCACCTTGGGCATGTTCTTCATGTCCCACTTCGCGGTGCCGTCCTTCGCCAGATCATCGAGCTTCTTGTCCGAACCTCCGACAGGGATCTCGGTCGGGTCGTACTTGATGAACTTGCACTTCGGCTTGATGCTCTTATTGTCGAAGCACTTCTTGAGTTCCTTTTCGACCTGCTTCTGCACTTCTTTCTCGAACGCGCCCGTCGGTGCCAGATCGAGGTTGAGAGTCGTGGGGGAGACCTGACCCTGGTTCGGCTGACCGCCCGGGGCGAAAGCCTTCGGGAAGTTCACTCCGGCGGAATCCGAGGCCTCCGAGACCCATTTGCTCTTGGGGATCTTGAAGTCGTATTTGCCGGGGTAGACGGCGAACGACGTGGTTCCCGACTTCGCCGTGTAGTCCTGACCGTTGACGGTGAGACCGTCAGCGGCGGGAACGTCGAGGGAGATGACATTGAGCTCGGGCCCGGTCAGCGTCCATTTGTCGAAGAACAGGTCCTGTTTGCCATCCTTCTTCGCTGCCAGCTCGACGTTGTACTCGCTGCCGTCGAGTTCATAGGACACGAGGACCTTGCCGCTGTCCCCATCGACCTTGGAGGACTCGACCTTGGCCTTCTCGATCTTCGCCGAGGAGGATTCGGTGAAGTTCTTCGACAGCAGGTCGAGGTTCGTCCCTTCAGGACGCGGTGACGGCGCGATCTTCTCCGCAGCCGCGAAATCGCCCTTGTTCAGCGCGGCGATGTAGTCTTCTGCCACCTTGTCGGGCCCGTACTTGTTCTTGTTGACGCTGCCGATGACGAAGATGCCGGCGAGGACGAGGATGATGACGAGGGCGACGGCACCGAGTGTGATGAAGAGCGGAAGCCTGCTCTTCTTCTTCTCGGGGCGGGAGTCGGCCCGTGTTGCGGTCGCCTGCGAACCGGCGAAGCCCGGAGCCGGCGCCGGCTGCGGGATGGCCTGCGACTGTCCGGGACCGGAACCGGTCCGCTGGCTGTCCGGTCCCGAACCGGTCTGATACGGGTTCGACGAGTACTGGCTCGGCTGGTCGGGTCTGGGCTGATTGGGTCCGGCTTGATTCTGTGCTCCGGGGTACGGGGCGCCGCCTTGATGCTGACCGCCCTGGGGCTGGCTTCCGGGGTGTTGACCAGCAGAGCCCTGCGCACTCTGATACTGAGAGTTCTGGTAGGGCACATTCGGACCGCTCTGCGCGTTCTGTGCTCCGGGACCCGAGTACTGAGGCGCCTGATTCGGCTGCGATGAGGCCGGGGCCACGGTGGGGCGCGCCGCGGAGCCGTCTCCGGACTGTCCCAGCGGGGGCGCCAGGTCGTCGGGAACCGCGGACCCGGAGGAATCCGAGTCTGCCGAGGCTTCCGGCGGCTTCTTCACATCGTCGGGTGCTGCCGAACCCTCGATGCCTGCGTCCGTTTGCGGTTCCGAGTTCGGCTTCGATCGGCCGGCCTCCGGAGGCTCGCTGGGTGGTGGCGGGAAATGGGGGTGATCGTTCCCGTTGCTCATCGTTGGGTTCATCCTTTGCGTGTACAAGCCTGTCCTGGCGCAATTGTACGTCCCAGAGCAGGGAATCGCGTTGTCAATACCAGGAAGCCGCCCCGTAGTCAGCGAAAATGGTCGTGATGCACACTTCTCCTCACCCCCAGCCCTATCGTCGCCCGATCCTCGCAGCTCTGCTCGAGGTCGTGAAGATCGACCTCATCATCGTGCCTGCCGGCTTCGTGGCGGCGATCGTCTTCTGGATCGTCGGACTCGGCTCGCAGCTTCCCTACTCCGCGATTCCCGAATGGGCATTCGCGCTGTGGGCGGCGGTCTCGGGCCTGAGCGTGTCGACGCTCGGATTCGAATTCTCCATCGCTCCCAGCCTGGTCACCCTCGGACTGTGGTTCCTCGTGGCCGGCGCTGCGAAGCGGCTGGTCGAAGGTGCAGCAGCTGACACCTCGGATACCGGAGAGGACGCACCCGGCCAGTGGTGGACGGTGATGGCCGCTGCTCTCGGCACCTTCGTCGTCGGCTACGCCGGGCCTCTTCTCGTGCTCGCCATCGTCGTCGGTCACGCCGGCGTCTCCCCGTCCGGGATCCTCCGCCTTCTCCTCTTCCTCGTCACTGCCGTGGCCTGCGGTTTCCTCAGGGTCCGCGGCATCGGCGACATCCCCGGATTGCGCACTGTCGATGACGAGACGTGGAACGTCGGGACCCGTTTGGCTCGTCGTCTGCTGTGGGGCGCGTTGGCGGCGGCTGTGCTCGAGCTCGCTGTCGGCTTCGTCTTCCGTTGGCAGGCAGTGACCGAGTCCCTGCAGGTCTACAGCGCGCCGCTGGCCGCGGGCGTCGGACTGTTCATCGTCCAGTTCCTCTTCGCTCCGGGCATCCTCTACTCGGCCCTGTCGTGGAGCGCCGGGACGGGAGTCGTCGTCGGCGGAGCGGACGTCAGTTCGGCGTTCCGGTCGACTTCCTCGCCGGTGCCCGATGTCCCGGTGCTGCAGCTGCTCAGCGGCGAATACCCCGCGTGGACGATGGCCGCCCCGGTGATCTTGGTCCTCTTGGGGCTGCTGGGCACGATCCTGGGGCGGGTCCGGGCTCGCGAAGTCGCTGAGAGTTCATGGCCGGGCCTCGGTGTCGCCTCCGGCATTTTGTTCGTCGGTTCTGCAGTCCTCGGCGTCTTCTCGCGCGGAGCGCTGGGACCGTTCGGTCTCGCCGGCTTCGGCCCGTCGGCGCTGCTGTCGGCCGTTGCCATCACGGTGTGGATCGGAGTGGGACTGGCCGTCGGACTGCTCCTCATCCGACTGTCGAGCCTGCAGCAGGAGAACAGCGAGACCGATGGAGATGAGTTCACTTCCGATGGATCTGCGGGCGTCGACCGCGAAGACGCGCAGCAGAGCGATGTTGAGCCGGAGGCCGCGGATCTCGATGATCCAGCATCCGACGAGGATGAGCCGCGGTAAGAGTTGGACCAGCTGCGGTCAGAGGCGGCGTGGCGCGAGGCCTGATCGAACGCAACGACTGCTCGGCGGTCGCCGTCGTGCTGCCGCTCGCCGTGCCGCCGGTCGTTGTGCTGAACGGCTCAGTCTCGGCTGGGCGAGCCCGGACGGGCGAAGATCACTTGGTGCCCGGCAGGTCGAGTTCCTGCCCGGTGAGCTGCTTGAACCAGTCTCCGAGCCCGGATTGGTACTCGCTGGTGCATGAGAGCTGAGCCTGCTGCGTGATCGCATCACGCAGGCACTCCTCGTAGTTCGACTGCACCGGCCAGAGGATGATCGACGAGGCCGTCGAGAAGATGAGATAGAGGCTGAGAAGTCCACCGAGGATGCCCAACGACATGTTCCGACGCTGCTTGGTCTTGACCACGGCGACGATGTACTTCACCGACCACACGATCGCGGCGATGGAGAAGCCGATCGCGGCAAGCTTGAACGGAAGCTGATAGGTGAACGTCAGAACGGACGCGAGGATGAGCAGGATCAGGACGAGCCCGTGTCGTGCCGGAGCAGCCTGCTTCTCCTCTTCGGGAGTCGGCGCCTTCTTCTCTTCAGTGCTGTGTGGTGACGTCACCCCGCCAGTTTGTCATAGTCGCCTGACAAATGCCTCGGCAGGATGCCTGCCGGTGATGGTGGGGCGGCGACCGAGCCCGGCCACAGACGTTAGACTGGTCGGGTGCACATCGTTCTTCTGGCCTCAGGATCCGGTACCCTCACCCAGGCGGTCATCGACGCCTTCGCCGATGGGAAGCACGGCATCGACATCCTCGCCGTCGGTTCGGACTCGCCTACGGCCGGAGTGCTGGACCGGGCCCAGAAGCATGACATCCCCACCTTCGTCGTCCGCCCCAAGGACTTCGCCGACCGTGCCGCATGGAACGAAGAGCTGCGCGACGTCGTCGCCGAACTCGCACCCGACTGGGTCGTCTCGGCCGGGTTCATGCGCATCCTCGGCGAGAGCTTCGTCGCAGCGTTCCCGTCGCGGATCATCAATACGCACCCGGCGCTGCTGCCGTCGTTTCCCGGCGCACACGGCGTCCGCGATGCTCTCGCCCATGGAGTGAAGCTGACCGGCGGAACCATCCACCTCGTCGACGCCGGCGTCGACACCGGTCCGATCATCACCCAATACGCAGTGCCGATCGCTGATGACGACACCGAAGAGACCGTGCACGAACTCATCAAGGCCCGAGAACGCGAAGAGCTGGTGCGTCTGCTCGCGCACCTGGCCCACTCCGACCTCGTCGTCGACGGTCGGCATGTCCGCGGATATGCCGCCTCGGCGATGACCGCCAATTGACCCCAGCCGTGAGAAGAACCGACCGGCGACCGAACCTCAAGGAGGATCAGTGACAGGAACCCGCACGATCAAGAGGGCGCTCATCAGCGTCTATGACAAGACCGGGTTGGACGAGCTGGCCCGCGGACTCCACGCGGCCGGAGTCCAGATCGTGTCGACCGGCTCCACTGCCGGCAAGATCGCCGAGGCGGGAGCCGAGGTGACGAAGGTCGAAGAGCTCACAGGGTTCCCCGAATGCCTCGAGGGCCGCGTCAAGACCCTCCACCCACGTGTGCACGCCGGAATCCTCGCCGATTCCCGCAAACCTGAGCATTTCGAGCAGCTCAGCGAACTCAAGATCGAACCCTTCGACCTCGTCGTCGTCAACCTCTACCCCTTTGCCGACACGGTCGCCAGCGGCGCCGGATTCGATGACTGCATCGAACAGATCGACATCGGCGGACCGTCGATGGTGCGGGCGGCGGCGAAGAACCATCCCACCGTCGCCGTCGTCACCGACCCGGCCGATTATTCATCGGTGCTCGAAGCCGCTGCCGGAGACGGTTTCGACCTCGAGGCTCGGCGTTCCTTCGCCGCCCGCGCCTTCGCCCACACCGCCGCCTACGACTCCGCCGTGGCCTCCTGGTTCGCCTCCGAACTCGCCGGAGACGACAAAGCCGCGTTCGCCGGACTCACCGGTGAGAAGATCGCCGACCTGCGCTACGGGGAGAATCCGCACCAGGCGGCCGCGGTCTATTCCGACGGCACTCGCGGAATCGCCGGCGCCGAACTGCTCGGTGGTAAGGCGATGTCATACAACAACTACACCGACACCGATGCCGCGATCCGTGCCGCATTCGACTTCGACCAGCCGGCCGTGGCCATCATCAAGCACGCGAATCCGTGCGGCATCGCCGTTGCCGAGACCGCCGCCGCCGCCCACAGCGCCGCCCACGAATGCGATCCGCTCTCGGCCTACGGCGGCGTGATCGCCACGAACCGGGAAGTCGATGCCGATCTGGCGGCTTCGATCAAGCCGATCTTCACCGAATGCCTGGCCGCGCCGTCCTTCAGCGCCGAGGCGCTCGAGATTCTCTCGACGAAGAAGAACCTGCGTCTGCTCGCACTCGGAGACATCGATGCTCCCACCGCAGAGATCAAACCGATCAGCGGCGGCTTCCTCGTCCAGGACCGGGACGCTTTCCAGGCCGAAGGCGATTCTTCGCAGTACTGGACTCTGGCGGCCGGACCGGCAGCCAGCCCGGAGATCCTCGCCGACCTCGAGTTCGCGTGGAAGGCCGGACGGGCCGTGAAGTCCAATGCGATCCTGCTGGCCAAGAGCGGCGCATCCGTCGGTGTGGGCATGGGGCAGGTCAACCGCGTCGACTCCGCGAAGCTGGCCGTCGAGCGCGCCGGTGCCGAACGTGCCACCGGTGCTGTCGCCTCCTCCGATGCCTTCTTCCCGTTCCCCGATGGTCTCCAGATCCTCATCGATGCCGGTGTGAGCGCCGTCGTCCAGCCCGGCGGGTCGATCCGCGACGAGGAGGTCATCGCGGCTGCGGAAGAAGCCGGCATCACCATGTACCTGACCGGGAGCCGCCATTTCTTCCACTGAGATGAAGCGTCCTCACCCCCGCCACGCACGGCGGGGGAGAGGCCCGATCGCGAAACGGTGGATCTACTGGAAACGCCGGTACGCCCATCCCACCAGACGCGACTGGGTGCTCCTCGGGTGCCTCGTGGGCGCGATCGCCGCCGCGGCCTGTACGTTCATCGACTTCCGGGTCGGCGCCGTGGTTCTGGCGGTCGTTCCCACTGCTCTGGCCGCGCTGCGGGCGATGCCCGAGCCGTGGACCGATGTGTGGACCAACCGTTCGAAAACCGTCGACATCGCGACATGTCTCCTCTTCGCGGTGCTCCTCGTCAGTCTGGCCTTCATCGTCCCCACCTCGCGATGACCGTGAGGGCCTCGAAGGCACGCTGAAGACCAGAAGACAAGGTTTATGTGCATTCGCTGAGAAACGGGGCTCCTCGGTGTCGTGCCGACGGAATCGGTGGCAGGGTGAAAGGCGTCAAGGGGTTCGCTGAGAACCCTTTCCGAGGAAGGGAGACAGCATGGGACTGGACGATCTGACAAACAAAGCCAAGGACGCCTTGAATAGCGATAAGGGTGAGAAGATCAGCGACCAGGGCCTGGGTAAGGCTGCTGACGCCGCTAACAACGCCACCGGTGGTAAGTTCGATGACCAGATCAACAAGGGTCGCGACGGAGTCGATGGCAAGCTTGGCAACGAATGATCTTTGATCCATAGCCGCGTCCGGCATGGAAGAGCGCCGAGGAGAACTCTAGTTCTCCTCGGCGCTTTCGTCTTCTGCCCGGCTTCGCTGCGGTTTCCGCAGTCGCCCTCGACGTATTCGACCGGGAGTGAGGCCCGGCAGGCCGTCTCAGCCGAGCTTTTCGATCGGGGCGTAGCGCAGCAGCAGGCGCTTCGACCCGGCCGAACCGAAATCGACGACGGCCACGGTCTTGTCTCCGACACCGTTGACCTCGGTGACGGTGCCGAGACCGAAGGACTCGTGGGAGACCTTCTCACCGACCTCGACCGAGATGACCTCACGATTGGGACGGATTCGGTTGGGGAATCCTGCCACCGGCGACGAGGAACTTGCGTTCGAACGGGAACGCGACGAACCTCCCGAATACCGGGTCGAGCCGAAGCTGCGGGAGCCTCCCGAATACCCGGACGGTGCCCCTCCGGAGCCGTAGCCGCCTGAACCGAATCCCCCGGAGAACCCGCCCGAGAAGCTGCCCGTGTTCTCCCAGCTGATGAGGGTCTCCGGGATCTCTGCCAGGAACCGGCTCGGCGGATTGTACTGCGGCTGGCCCCACATGCTGCGGGTCTCGGCTCGGGTGACGAGCAGCCGCTGCCGGGCACGAGTGAGCCCGACATACGCCAGACGACGTTCCTCGGACAGCTCCTGCGGATTCTCGAACGACCGCGAATGAGGGAAGCCGCCGTCCTCGAGACCGGTGAGGAAGACGACGGGGAACTCCAGCCCCTTAGCCGTGTGCAGCGTCATCAGCGTGACCTGTCCCAGTTCCGCGTCGGGGATCTGATCGGTGTCGGAGGCCAGAGCGACCTGTTCGAGGAACTGGTCGATCGCGGCCGGCCCGACACCGGGCGCGGCACCCGCGGTGCCGGTCTCATCGATGGCAGCGGCCGCCTCGGCGGGGATGTCGTCTGCGGGCGCGGCCGCCTCGGTGGGGGTGTCGGTCTCTTCCGCCTCGGCGACAGCGGCAGACTCACGGGTGGCGACGAAGTCTTCGGCCACGGCGACGAGCTCGGCGAGGTTGTCGACGCGGGACTCATCCTGGGGATCCGTGCTCTTCTGCAGCGATTCGAGATAACCGGACTGTTCGAGGATCGCTTCGATGACACGCGACAGCGGCGAGGATTCGGCAGTGGAGCGGAGGTCCTGCATGAGGTCGTAGAACTTCTGCACCGAAGTCTGCGCGCGGGAACTCAGGTGGGGGATCTCAGCGAGCCGACCCAGAGCGGTGTAGAAGCTGATGTTCTCGCGGTCGGCGAAGTCCGCGATGAGACCTTCGGTGCGGTCGCCGATGGACCGTTTGGGCACGTTGAGGATGCGGCGCAGATTGACGTCGTCATCGGGGTTGGCGATCACGCGCAGGTAGGCGAGGGCGTCCTTGATCTCTTTGCGCTCGTAGAAGCGAGTGCCGCCGACGACCTTGTACGGAATGCCCGAGCGGACCAGGGCATCCTCGATCGCGCGGGACTGAGCGTTCGTGCGGTAGAACACGGCGAAGTCGCCGTAGGTGTACTTCTCTTCGTCGATGAGGTCGTCGATGCGGTCGACGATGAAGCGGGCCTCACCCTGCTCGTTCTCGGCGACCCAGCCGACGATCTGCTCGCCCGAGCCCTCCGAGGTCCACAGCTTCTTCTCTCTGCGGTCGTCGTTGTTGGCGATCACGGCGTTCGCCGCGTCGAGGATGTTCTGCGTCGACCGATAGTTCTGCTCGAGCAGAATGGTGTCCGCGGTCGGGAAGTCCTTCTCGAATTCGACGATGTTGCGGACCGTGGCGCCGCGGAAGGCATAGATCGACTGGTCGGCGTCACCGACGACGGTGAGTTCGGCCCCGGTCGCGCCACCGGCACCGTCCCCGGCCAGTGCCTTGATGAGCGCATACTGGGCCGGGTTCGTGTCCTGATATTCGTCGACGAGGATGTGGCGGAAGCGACGACGGTAGGAATCGGCCACCTCGGGGAAGGCCCCGAAGAGGTGGACGGTCTCGGCGATGAGGTCGTCGAAGTCGAAGGCATTGGCCAAGCGCAGACGAGCGGTGTATCGCCGGAAGACGTCGGCGAGCACCTCGTCGGCGGGATTGTTCGGACGGGGGATGAAATCGTCCGGAGTCTGCAGCTCGTTCTTGAGGTTCGAGATCCGATGGAGGATCGCCCGCGGTGCGTACTTCTTCGTATCGAGGCCGAGTTCCTTGAGGATCTGTGCGACGAGTCGCTGCGCGTCCTGGGCGTCATAGATGGTGAAGTTCGACTTCATGCCCAGGATCTTCGCCTCCCGGCGCAGGATCCGCACGCAGGAGGAGTGGAACGTCGAGACCCACATGGATCGGGAGGCCGGGCCGACGATGGAGGACACGCGTTCGGCCATCTCTTTGGCGGCCTTGTTCGTGAACGTGATCGCGAGGACCTCACCGGGATGTGCGCGTCCCGTGGCCAGGGCATAGGCGATGCGACGGGTGAGGACGGTGGTCTTGCCCGATCCGGCACCGGCGACGATGAGCAGCGGAGATCCGGTGTGGATCACGGCCTCGCGCTGTCGCGGATTGAGCCCGGTGAGGAGTTCGGCCGCTCGGGAGTCGGCGTCGGCGGCATGGTCGGTGTGTTCAGCTGCAGCAGTCATGTCGCCCATAACGATACCGCCCGGGTCCGACACGGGGCGATTCCCCTCCGCACCCGCAATAGCTCCTCGTCCAACGCGCACGCCGAACACACCCTCCCAGAACTACCTGACGGCGGCGCAGCAACCTCGCGCGAAGTTGCTGCGCCGCCGTCAGGTAGCAAGAGGGGTGGGTCAGTGGATGAAGACTGCCACGATGACGTTGATGATCGCGAATGCGAACGTCAGATGCGCCATCGTCGCCGAGGGGTTCTTCACCGCCGTCGCCGTTGCGCCCTCGGCCGGGGCGGCCGCGGCGAAGGCCTTCTGCTTCTTGTTGCCGATGAAGGCGAAGACCGTGACGAGGATCGCCACGACCAGCTTGATGCCGATCTTCATGTGGTTGACGCTGCCGTCGCCCATCTCGGCCAGGCCCATGAGCAGAAGCCCGGTGATGAGCTGAAGATAGGAGGCGTGCAGCATTCCGGGAAGCACTCTGGGGGAGCGGATGACGGTGAAATAACCGCCGACAATGATCGCCATTCCGACCAGATGCAGGGTCAGAAGAATCTCGCGTAGAATTTCCATAGAGTTAATCGTAGTGGCATGATGGTGTCTCGTGAGCGCGGGCCCCTGAACTGGTGCACGCTGTTCCGCCCTGGTGTAATGGCAGCACGCCGGCCTTTGGAGCCGTGCAGTATAGGTTCGAATCCTATGGGCGGAGCTGGCCCCAACCGACATGCGAAGGATTCAACAATGTCGCAGACTCGTCCGACCGCCGTCATCGTACTGGCTGCGGGCCAGGGAACCCGAATGAAGTCGGCTCTTCCGAAGGTGATGCATCCCATCGGCGGGCGCTCCCTGCTCCACCATGCTGTCTCCGCTGCCGCCGGAACGTCGCCGGAACATCTCATCGTCGTCGTCCGACACGAACGCGACCAGCTCGTCGCTCACCTCGACTCCCTGCCGGTGACCTCCCAGCGCACCCTGCTCATCGCCGACCAGGACGAAGTGCCCGGCACCGGCCGCGCCACCGAATGTGCGCTCACCCAGCTGCCCGAAGACCTCACCGGCACCGTCGTCGTCACCTACGGCGATGTGCCGCTGCTGACGACCGAGACGATCAACGGTCTCGTCGAGATCCACGAATCCGCGGCCAACGCCGTGACCGTCCTGTCCGCCGAGGTGGACGACCCCAATGGCTACGGACGCATCGTCCGTGATGCCAACGGCTCTCTGCTGCGCATCGTCGAGCAGAAGGACGCGGACGATGACGAGCGCTCCATCCGTGAGATCAACTCCGGCATCTACGCCTTCGACGCCGCTGCGCTGAAGGAGGGGCTGGCCTCGCTGACGACCGACAACGCCCAAGGCGAGAAGTACCTCACCGACGTCATCGGCCACTCCCGCCAGTCCGGACTGTCCGTCGCCGCCACCGCCACCGACGATCTGTGGCAGGTCGAGGGAGCCAATGACCGCGTGCAGCTGGCGAACCTGGGCAAGGAGCTCAACCGCCGCCAGTGCGAGAAGTTCATGCGTGCAGGCGTGTCCATCATCGACCCCGACACCACGTGGATCGACGTCGACGTCTCGATCGCCGCCGACGCGACGATCCTGCCGGGCACCCAGCTGCTCGGTGCCACGGACATCGGCGCCGACGCCGTCGTCGGCCCCGACACCACGCTCAAGGACACCGAGGTGGGATCGGGAGCACACGTCGTGCGCACCCACGGGGAGCTCGCCGTCATCGGTGCCGGCGCCAACGTCGGACCCTTCGCCTACCTGCGTCCGGGGACCAAGCTCGGCGAATCCGGAAAGATCGGCACCTTCGTGGAGACGAAGAACGCCGAAATCGGCAAGGACGCCAAGATCCCCCACCTCTCCTACGTCGGCGACGCCGAGATCGGGGAAGGCACGAACATCGGCGCCGCCTCGGTGTTCGTCAACTATGACGGCGTCAACAAGCACCGCACCGTCATCGGCAAGCATGCACGCATGGGCTCGGACAATATGTACGTCGCCCCTGTCACCGTGGGCGACGGCGCCTATTCGGGTGCAAGCACGACGGTGCGCAAGGATGTCCCTGCAGGAGCGTTGGCCATCTCGGTGGCCCCACAGCGCAACCTGGAGGGCTGGGTCCAGACAAACCGTCCCGGCACACCTGCAGCGCAGGCGGCCGAAAACGCATCCGAAGGGGAACGGATTAGTGAATGAGATAACGACGACGGGCGATAAGAAGCTCGTCCTGGTCAGCGGTCGGGCGAACCCCGAACTCGCCGAACAAGTCGCGGAGAACCTGGGGACCGAACTCCTCCCCACCGACATCTACAACTTCGCGAACGGTGAGATCTACGTCCGCTATTCCGAGTCCGTGCGCGGCAGCGACGTCTTCGTCCTGCAGTCGCACTGCGCTCCCATCAACGAATGGCTGATGGAGCAGCTGATTATGGTCGATGCCCTCAAGCGCGCCTCGGCCAAGCGGATCACCGTCATCGCACCGTTCTTCCCGTACGCTCGGCAGGACAAGAAGCACCGCGGACGCGAACCGATCTCCGCCCGCCTCGTGGCCGACCTGTACAAGACCGCCGGTGCCGACCGCATCATCGCCGTCGACCTGCACACCGCGCAGATCCAGGGCTACTTCGACGGCCCCGTCGACCACCTCATCGCAATGCCGATCCTCGCCGGCTACGTCAAGGACAAGTACCCCGGTGAGCTTGCTGTCGTCTCGCCCGATGCCGGACGCATCAAGGTCGCGGAGAACTGGTCGAACTCGCTCGGCGGCGTGCCGCTGGCGTTCATCCACAAGACCCGCGACATCACCCGCCCGAACGAGACGAAGGCCAACCGTGTCGTCGGAGAGGTCGAAGGCCGCACCTGCGTGCTCGTCGACGACATGATCGACACCGGCGGCACCATCGTCCAGGCCGCCGACGCCTGCATGGCCGCCGGCGCGAAGGGCGTCATCGTCGTGTCCACCCACGCCGTGTTCTCCGGCCCCGCCGTCGAACGTCTGTCGAACTCCGTGGCCGAAGAGGTCATCGTCACCAACACGCTGCCGCTGAGCGAAGACAAGATCTTCGACAAGCTCACCGTGCTCTCGATCGCCCCGCTCATCGCCCGGGCCGTGCACGAGGTCTTCGAAGACGGATCGGTCACCAGCCTCTTCGAGGTCTGAGACCGACCGAATCCGCTCGCCGCGAATCCCGCGACGCGCACAGGAACCCCGAGTCGTCACCGGCTCGGGGTTCCTTCGTCTCCGCAGCCGCAATGACCCGTGTCCTTCGCGCCCGTGGTCTCCGCTGCCGCGATGGCCCGTGGTCTTCGTGCCGACCCAGGCCCATCGTTTCCGCGCCCCGGACGATCTACACTGGTAGCAACGCCAAAGCGAAGGGATCCGCGACGATGTCGTCACACGATTACAACCGTTACCGCGTGGACGTGGAAGGCGGGCAGCTGTCCGTGGGGGTGTGGGAGCCGGTCGCTGCCGGTCCCGGGCACGTGCCCACCGTCTGCGTCATCCACGGGATCACCTCGAATCATCTCTTCTTCGCCGGGCTCGTCTCCGCCCTGCCTGGGGTCCGCGTCATCGGCCCTGACCTGCGCGGACGTGCCGATTCCCGGACCCTGCCCGGCCCCTACGGAATGGCCGTCCATGCCGCCGACGTCCGCGCCGCCATCGATGCCTTCGCCCCGGACGGCTCCGTGACGCTCGTCGGACATTCGATGGGCGGGTTCGTTGCGATGACTCTTGCCGGAACCACCAAGAGCACCGCTGCCGGCACCGAGGCGGCCGACCGCTTCCGCGGCCCCGTCCTCATCGACGGGGGACTTCCCCTGCCCGAGGGGCAGCCCAGCGGCGGAGCGCCGGTCGATGACCTCAATGACGAAGACCTCGACACCGACGATCTCATCGCCGCCGTGCTCGGGCCTGCCGCCGAGCGTCTGTCGATGAGCTTCGGCTCCATCGAGGAGTACCTGGCGTTCTTCGCCGCACATCCGGCCTTCGTCGACGGACTCGACACGGTAGCCACCGAGAGCTTCGTCTACGACCTTGCGGCCAAGGACGACGATTCCTTCCAACCGTCGACGTCGATCGAAGCGATGCAGGCCGATTCGGCCGATATGTACACCGGGTCGGCATACCAGAGTGCACTCGAAACGATCATGGGCGACGACCGGGCCCAGGCCGAGGTCGTCTTCCTCTTCGCCGAACGGGATCTCGTCGCGGCGGAACCGGGCCTCTACCCGCCCGAACTCACCGCCGACTATGCGCGGAAGTGGCCGCACATGAGCGTCATCGACGTCCAAGGCACGAATCACTACGACATCCTGCTCACCGAGGTGGGAATCGACGCCTGTGCCGATGCCGTGAACAGCCGACTTGGTGCCGTCGCGGACAGTGCCGTAGAATGATCAGGTTGCCTCGGCGAGGGAGACGGATCTCGTCTCCGTGATCGACGCGGTCGGCATCCCACGAATCCCTGAGGACCGGTTTCTCGAGATTTGCAGCGGATCCAGGCTGTTTCGCCGTGGTGCTCGAAGATAAGTTCACCACGAAGGAGAGAAAATGGCTGACTTCAAACTTCTGGCCGAAGCTCGCAACGAGTTCGGCAAGGGCGCAGCGCGCCGCATCCGCCGCGCCGGACGTATCCCCGCGGTCGTCTACGGACACGGCGGCGATCCCGTGCACATCTCGCTCGAGGGCCACGCCACCATGCTGGCACTCAAGCACGCCAACGCGCTGCTCGAGATCGAAAGCACCGACGGATCCAAGAACGTCCTCGCCATCGCCCGCGATGTGCAGATCGAACCCGTCCGTCGCGAGATCGAGCACCTCGATCTCATCATCGTCAAGCGCGGTGAGAAGATCGAGGTCGACGTGCCCGTCCACATCATCGGAGAGGCCGCACCCGGAACCATGGTCTCGCAGGAGGAGTCGACCATCGCCGTCAAGGCCGATGCGACCCGTCTGCCCGAACTCATCGAGATCTCCGTCGACGGCCGTCCTGCAGGCGAGCACGTCCTCGCCGGTCAGGTCGAGCTGCCCGCCGGCGTCGAACTCATCGCCGACGAAGAGCTGCTCATCGTCAACGTCTCGGAAGAGGCTGAGATGGACACCGAGTCGGACGCAGAGGACGAGGCTGCCGAAGAGTCGACCGGCGAAGAGTCGACCGAAGAGTCCGCAAGTGCAGAAGGCTCCTCCGAGGAGGAGTGATCTTTTCACACCACGGCACCTCGGTGCTGAGGTGAGTGCAGACTGAACACTCGATTCGGTGGGTCGCCTACAAGGCGGCCCACCGAATTCGTCTCAGCCCCGGGCCATCGCCGACGGCAATCGCGCACAGTGACACCCCCTGACTCTCGGGCAGGCGGCCAGCCCTGACGCGCTTGGACCAGCACCGACCCGCGTGCACGCCACAAGTGCCTCACGGGGTAGGCTTGCGCCGGATCGGCGGAGAACAGACAGACGAAGGACGGCAATGACGAACGAAGCCTGGTTGGTCTTCGGGCTGGGCAATCCCGGCCCCAAATACGAAGCGACCCGTCACAACATCGGACAGATGGTCATTGCC
Source organism: Brevibacterium sp. FAM 27836 (assembly GCF_051351055.1). Lineage (NCBI taxonomy): Bacteria > Bacillati > Actinomycetota > Actinomycetes > Micrococcales > Brevibacteriaceae > Brevibacterium > Brevibacterium sp. FAM 27836. The sequence continues at coordinate 583,085 of NZ_CP195711.1, read as the reverse complement.
GAACTCGCTTCACGTATCGGCACGGGCCTCACCCGGACGAAGCTGAGATCCAATGTCGGCACCGGCCGCCTGCCCACCGGCCGCGTGCCGGGAGTGCCCGGGCCCCGTGTGGTGCTGGGAACTTCGACCGGATACATGAACGAATCCGGCGGGCCGGTCAGGCAGCTGGCCGATTTCTACGGCATCGCCACCGAACGGATCATCGCCGTTCATGACGATGTGGACCTTCCCTTCGACGCGATCAGAGCCAAACGGGGTGGGGGAGAAGGCGGCCACAACGGCCTGCGTTCGATGACCTCGGTGCTGGGGACGAAGGACTATCTGCGGGTACGGGCCGGAGTCGGACGGCCTCCCGGCCGGCAGGACACCGCCGATCATGTGCTGCGTCCGTTCTCCAAAGACGAACGGACCACACTGCCGATCTTCGTCTCCGACCTCGCCGACGCCGTCGAAGCTCTCATCAATGACGGTTTGGACGCCGTGCAGCAGAAGTTCCACTCCCGCTGAACGCAGCACCGAGCGAACAGTCACCTCCGCCCGACGGTGCCGAACGGCCCTGCCCGAGGCGGCCGGGACCTGAACGCGAGAGCACGCAGCGGTCAGCGGCTGTGTCGGCCGTCCTGGCGCCGGCGGTGAAGCAGCCACGCGGCGAAGATGCCGCCGGCGAATCCGAAGAGGTGACCCTGCCAGGAGATGTCATTGGTCTGCGGCAGCATGCCGAAGATCATCGAGGCCCCGTAGGTGACGAAGATGAAGAGCCCGATCGCAAAGTAGACGATCTTGCGCAGCACGTCATCGGTGAACCAGGTGCGCACCGCGAGGTATCCGAAGAAGCCGAAGACAATTCCCGAGGCGCCGATGATGTGCTGACCCGGCCAGGTGGTCAGCCAGGCGCCGAGACCCGAAGCGAGCGCAGTGATCGCGGTGACCTGCCAGAATCGGCGCGAACCTTCGAACGCGATGACGATGCCGAGGACGAGGAACGGGAACGTATTGGCCATGAGGTGGCCGAATCCCGAGTGCAGCAGCGGTGAGGTGACCAGCCCGTAGAGCGAGAGCGGATTCCACGACTGCAGGCTGAAGGCATCGAGGTCGAGGGGGAGGAGAGCATCGACGATCTCGACGACCCACATCGCCGCCAGCAGGACGAGGACCGGGACGAACCTCGAGAAGTGATGATTGCGGTCGACGCTGGTGGTCAGGTGGGCCACCGGCGGGTTCGCGGAGCGGCCGGGGTGAGGGGATCCGGAACCGGCGGATTCGGAGCCGAAGAGCATGCGGGATTCTTCGGGGGTGAAACGAGGGGAGTGGTCGGAGCTCATAACCCAATTGTGAGTGATGAAGATTGGAGAACCCCGAAAAACCGGGGCTCTGGTGCAATCGTGACCGTTCCGTTAGGCCCGTTATCGCCTCGACATGTTCCCGGTGACGGAGTCTGACTTCAGTGCACTCGCGGTGCCACTCGCGCCGACGCGAGCGTCTTGCCATCGTCATCGAGGGCTTCGACGATGATCTTCGACCCGTTCGGGGTGATATCCACGGCGGTTTCGAACCCGGTGCGTTCGACGACCGTGTTCTCGCTGAGATGGTCGTCGTCATCTCCGCTGAGCACCCGCCACGACTCCACCTCGGTGGCGCCGTTCCAGCTCATGTGGATGCGGGTGACATCGGGCTGCGGTTCGGTCTTCGTGGCCGTCGGCGGGGCGACCGGCTGGGCATGCCAATCGGAGCGGTACGCGCGGTAGTTCGACCCGCCGACGAAGGTGAGGTCGGTGAGCAGCTTCCCGTCCTTCGTGAACTCCGAGACATAGGGTTCAGAACCCCATCCGACGACGACATTGCCGTTGTCGAGTTCCTGCAGGTTCCCCTGACTGCCCGACGAGCGGTCGTCGGGGGCGGGATACTCGGTGACCACCTCGGCGCGCTTCTTCTTCTCATCGACGTCGAGACGCAGCCCGCGAGTGTCGCCGAGGCGGGGCGCGGCATGGTTGTCGAAGAGCGTCAGCGTCCCATCGGAGCGGCGGCGGGCATCGTGCTGCCAGGCGAACGTCGCCCCCTGACCCATCTCGAAGTCCGAAGCTTTGCCGCCGAGGACCCAGTTGAGATCCGCCGTCTTCCGGTCGAGCTGGTAGATCGCATGCGTATTGCGGGCGGACACAAGGAGGGACTCACCGTCGTCGTCCTCGTCCACGGAGTTGAGGTGGATGTAGTCGAAGGGTTCGTCCTTCGTGCCTTCGCCGTCCTTGAGTTCGGCTTCGGACTGGTCGACGGGAACGGCGTCGAGGGAGTGCCATTCGAAGAGGGGCTCGCCGGTGGCGATGTCGACCTCCTGGACGATGCCCTCCCACACCCAGCCATCGGCGCCTCCGCCGACGGAGCTGAGATCGGTCTGGGTCTTGACGTAGGAGAGGAGGAACATGGTGTCGTCATCGGTGATCGTCGTCTCGTGCAGATCCGAGGTGTCCTGGGGCAGTTCGCCGCCCATGCCCACGCGGGCGATCTCCTGGTACGAGGCGTCGAGGATGACGACCTCGCCGGCGGTGTGCGGAGTCTCCGCCAGACCCTCCCACCAAGTGAGAACCGGTTCTCCACGATACTCCTGTACCCGCAGGTCCCACAGCGCATCGCCGCCCTCACGGATCCACAGCGGGTCGCCGGCGGCATCGAGGATGAGTCCGCCGACCCACGACTTCTCGTCGGTCTTCGTCTGGCCCTTCGGCGCGAGGAGGGTCGACAGGTCCCCATCGTCGGTGGGGAACGCTGCCGAGTCGATCTCGACTTTCGGAGGGGCGAGATCGGGACGGGAGTGGAAGTCCCATCGTTCGGCGACTGCGATGTCGTCGTCGGCATCGCCGGTGCAGCCCGTGAGCAGGAGCGCGGTCGCGGCCAGTCCTGCCAGGACGGTTCTCAACTTGGCCATGTACTCATCCTCACACGTTTCGATGAATTCCGCCGCTGTCCGCCCGCCTCGAGCGCCCCTACGGCGCGGGCGCGGGAACCTTGTCCTCGCACCGGGGACGCACAGGTCCTCTGTCCGGGACACCGGTCGTGAGCGCAGACACCGGATGGGCCGTGTCAGGTGCGTGGCCTAGACTGTTCGGGTGCTCAACGGACTTGATCTCACCCGCCAGAACCCCGCCGTCAACGGACTCGTCGCCGCCTTCAACGACCCGGACTCGGGTGGGGGCACGATCGATGCGATCAAGGGACTGTGGCCGTCGATCCTGCGTCGGACGGTCGGCGCCGCGGGAGCAGCCTCGGCGCCGCAGCTCATCGTCACCGCCACGACCCGTGAGGCCGAAGACCTCGCCCAAGCGCTCGCCGACTGGGTTCCGGCCTCCTCCATCGCGATCTTCCCCAGCTGGGAGACGCTGCCGCACGAAAAGCTGTCCCCACGCTCGGACACCGTCGGCCAACGCCTCGAGGTGCTCCGCCGCCTGGCCCACCCCAGCCCGGGTCGGGAGCTGAGTTTCATCCTTGCGCCCGTGCGCGCATTCCTCCAGCCCGTGGCGAAGGGGCTGGGGGACATCGCGCCGGCCGAGCTCGCCGTCGGCGACGAATCCGAGATCGACGACCTCGCCGCACGACTGACGGAACTCGCCTACTCTCGCGTCGACATGGTCTCGCGACGGGGCGAATTCGCCGTGCGCGGCGGCATCGTCGACATCTTCCCGGCCACCGCTGAGCGGGCGCTGCGCGTGGAGTTCTTCGGCGACGAGGTCGATGAGATCCGCGAATTCTCCGTCAGCGACCAACGCTCCATCCCCGCCGCCGAAGGGGAGGAACCGCTGACCCTGTCCGCACCGCCGTGCCGGGAGCTGCTCCTGACCGATTCGGTGCGCGAACGCGCGGCGAAACTCGCCGAGGATGTGCCCGGTGCTGCGGACATGCTTGAGAGGATCGCCGGCGGAGTCGCCGTCGAAGGCATGGAATCGCTGTCCGCCGTCCTCGCCGACGGGATGGAGCCGATCATCGCGCTGCTGCCTGCGGAGTCGAAGATCATCATCACCGAACCCGAGCGAGTCGAAGCCCGCGCCGCAGACCTCGTGGAGACGACGAACGAATTCCTCGAAGCCGCGTGGGCCGGAGCCGCCGCCGGGGGAGAGTCCCCGATCGACCTGTCCGCGGCGAGCTTCCGCACCGTCGCCGAAATGGCAGAGGGCGCTCGCCTCATCGGGCTGGCCTGGTGGGAGATCGGGGGTTTCGCCCACGATGAGGAGCTCGCCGACCCGGAGGAGAACATCTTCGCCGTTCCGGCCCGCATCCCCAAGGGCTATGCCGGTGACGTCGAAGCGATCCTCGCCGATGTCAGGGACCTCATCCACGACAAGTGGCGGATCCTTGTCCTCACCGAAGGACCGGGACCGGGCCACCGGATGGTCGAAGTCTTCTCCGAAGCCGGAGTGCCCGCCACCTTCGTCGACGATCCCACGGACCTGCCCGAAGCGCTCGTGACTGTGACGACGGCTGCCTCGTTCGGCGGATTCGTCTTCGACGATCTCAAACTCGCCGTTCTCACCGAAGCCGATGTGCTCGGGCGGGCGGCGGCCACCTCGACGAGGGACATGCGGCGGCTGCCCACCCGACGTCGGCGCAACCAGGTGGACCCGCTCAACCTGGCCCCCGGCGACTACGTCGTCCACGATCAGCACGGTGTGGGACGCTTCGTCGAGATGACACAGCGGACGACCGGACGCGGTGCGAACAAGCACACCCGCGAGTACCTCATCATCGAATACGCTGCCGCCAAACGCGGCCAGCCCGGTGACCGTCTCTACGTCCCCAGCGACGCGCTCGATCAGGTCACCCGCTATGTCGGCGGCGAGAGCCCGAGCCTCAACAAGATGGGCGGGGCGGACTGGCAGACGACGAAGGCCAAGGCGCGCAAGGCAGTCAAGGAGATCGCAGGCGAACTCATCCGGCTCTACTCGGCTCGGCAGGCCACAGTCGGTCACTCCTATGGGCCCGACACACCATGGCAGCGCGAACTCGAAGACGCCTTCCACTATGTCGAGACCGCCGACCAGCTCACGACCATCGACGAGGTCAAATCAGACATGGAAAAGACGGTGCCGATGGACCGTCTGATCTGCGGCGACGTGGGCTACGGAAAGACGGAGATCGCGGTTCGTGCCGCGTTCAAAGCGATCCAGGAGGGCAAGCAGGTCGCGGTGCTCGTGCCGACCACGCTGCTCGTCCAACAGCACTATGAGACCTTCGCCGAACGGTATTCGGGATTCCCCGTCACGATCGGCGCGCTCTCCCGGTTCCAGTCGAAGCAGGAGTCGGAGAAGGTCAAAGAGGACTTGGGGGCAGGCAAACTCGACCTCGTCATCGGCACCCACCGGCTGCTCAGCGGCGAGGTGCGATTCAAGGACCTCGGACTGGTCATCATCGATGAGGAGCAGCGCTTCGGTGTCGAGCACAAGGAGACGCTCAAGGCCCTGCGGACCAATGTCGATGTGCTCGCAATGTCCGCGACACCGATTCCCCGCACCCTCGAGATGGCCGTCACCGGCATCCGCGAGATGTCGACCCTGGCCACGCCTCCGGAGGAGAGGCACCCGGTCCTGACCTATGTGGGCAGGCGCGAGGACAAGCAGATCAGGGCCGCGATCCGCCGTGAGCTCATGCGCGAAGGTCAGGTCTTCTACATCCACAACCGGGTCCGAGACATCGAGGCCGTGGCCGGGCACATCGCCGAGATGGTGCCCGAGGCCCGGATCGCCATCGCCCACGGCAAGATGAACGAAACCCGACTCGAGCAGGTCATCGTCGACTTCTGGGAGAAGAAGTACGACGTGCTCGTGTGCACGACGATCGTCGAGACCGGCATCGACATCGCCAATGCGAACACACTCATCATCGACAACGCCGACCGCTACGGGCTCTCCCAGCTCCACCAGCTGCGCGGGCGAGTCGGTCGCGGCCGGGAACGCGCCTATGCCTATTTCCTCTACCCGCCGGACACCCAGCTGACCGAAACCGCCCACGACCGACTGACGACGCTGGCTGCGCACACCGAACTGGGTGCCGGCATGCAGGTGGCGATGAAGGACCTGGAGATCCGCGGTGCCGGCAACCTCCTCGGGGGTCAGCAGTCCGGTCACATCGAGGGCGTCGGGTTCGACCTCTACGTCCGACTCGTCGGCGAAGCCGTCGCGAAGTTCCGCGGTGAGGAGACCGAACCCGAGGCCGATATGCGCCTCGAACTGCCCGTCGACGCGCACCTGCCGGCCGAGTACGTCGACCACGAACGGCTGCGCCTCGAGGCGTACCGGAAGCTGGCGGCGGCAGCGAACGAAGACGAACTCCAGGAAGTCCTCGATGAGCTCGTCGACCGCTACGGCCCCTATCCGGCACCGGTCGGTGTGCTCGCCGACGTCGCCAGGCTGCGCATCCGTGCCCGCGCCTCCGGCGTCAGCGACATCGTCGCGCAGGGCAACTTCATCCGCTTCGGCCCGGTCGAACTCGCCGACTCGCAGGTGGTCAGGCTCAAACGCCTGTACCCGAAGGCGCTGCTCAAACCGGCACTGCGCTCCGTCCTCGTGCCCAAGCCGATGGCCGGAACGGGGTTCGATGCGAATGAGATGACCGATTCTGACATCCTGCGCTGGGCCCATCAGTTCCTCGACGCGATCCTGCCCGTCGTCGAGTCCGAGGCCACCCAGGAGACGGTCAAGAACACGTGAGAATTCCCCGACTGTTCTCCAAGCTTCCGCTCACCAGCGGCAGCGGTGGCGTAGAGTGCGAAGAGCGGAGCACTCCGCAGTAAGCGATACACCATTCGACGAAGGAGAATCGCCATGGGCGTTGACGACAAGTTCGAGAACAAGGCCGAAGACCTCGGCGGACGTGCCAAGGAATCCATCGGAGACGTCACCGGTGACGACGAACTCAAGGCCGAAGGCGCAACCGATCAGCTCAAGGCCAAGGCCAAGGACGTCGGCGAATCCGTCAAGGACCTCGGCGCATCGGTCAAGGACAAATTCTCGAAGTGACCATCGCAACGGCCCCCACTGCCTCGGTGGTGGGGGCCTTTCGCGTCGGCAGGAGGACAGCGCGTGGATGAGCCCGCAGCCGAAGAGGACACCTCAACTCGGCACGTGGTGGCGGCGATGGCGACCCTGCGCAGACGGTGCCCTTGGTCGAGCCGACAGGACCACCGCAGCCTTGAGAAATACGCTCGCGAAGAGACCGAGGAGCTCATAGAAGCTCTCGAGGACTTCACCGCTGCACCGACATCGGCCCACCGTGCGGCAGTGGTCGAGGAGCTCGGCGACGTGTTCTACCAGGTGCTGTTCCACTCCGCTCTGCTCGACGAGAGCGGCGGACACGAATACGGGCACAGCCTCGGGACCATCATCGACGGTCTCGAGGAGAAGCTCATCCGCCGCCACCCGCTGGCCTTCGGCGAAGACGCCGGGGAAGAGATGGCCGCTTTGGAAGATGTGGAACGCGAATACCGCCGGATCAAAGCGGAAGAGAAGACCGCGCGGCGCAGAGAGGACGGAAATCGATGAGTCTGGAGCGTCTCGAGATCGAGGGCACCTTCAACTTCCGTGACCTCGGCGGCGCTCGCACGCAGTCCGGGGATAATGCGGTGCGACTCGGGAAGGTGTTTCGAGCCGACGGCCTGGCACGGCTGACCGACCGGTCACGCGCCGATATGCGCGAACTCGGCATCGGTGCCGTCGTCGACATGCGGGACATCGGTGAGCGTTCGAAGCTGCCCGACACCCTCGACGGGCTCGAGGTCGCCCACATCGAACTTCCTGTCTTCGAGGATCATTTCTTCCCCAGTCGACCGATGAGCGTCGAGGAGATGAGGGCCGCCGCCGAGGCGACGGGAATGGATCTCAGCGATCGCTCGCTCGAGCGCATCTACGACCTCATGATCACTCATTTCGGGCACCGGCTGGCCGCGGTCGTCGACACCGTCGCCGATCACTGCGGAACAGGTGTCGTCTTCCACTGCTCTGCGGGCAAGGATCGCACCGGTGTGGTCGGAGCGTTCCTGCTCGACCTCCTCGGCGTGGGCAGGGAAGCGATCATCGACGAATACGCGATCACCTCCACTCACCTCTCCGGCGGGTTCCTCGACTCGATCACGAAGAACTTCGCTGATGCCGGCATCTCCGGAAACCTCGCCGCGACCGCCACGGCCGCCCCTCCCGAACTCATGCACGAGGTCCTCGATCGGATCGAGACCGACTACGGGGCCGCCTCGGCGAATGGAATCGGAGTCGGCGGCGCAGGAAAAGGCTCCGACACCGGCAGGATCGCTGCCAACAGGGCAGGCGCCGGCGGGATCGGCACCGGCGGGGCAGTGGAAGCGTATCTGCTCGCCCACGGGATGGACCCGTCCACCCCGCAGCGGCTGCGCGAGTGTCTGCTCGAACCCGCAGCCGAGGCCTGAACGATCGCGGGCAGTCGGCGCCGCGGCGGGGCCGGCCAGTGTCATGCGACGAACAGAGAGTGAGCCCCGTCGCGCGTTGCATTAAGCTGTCCTGCAGGCACATGTTCCCCATGTGAAACCAAAAGCTAAGGAGTACTCAGTGGCTGAGATCGTTGCCGCAAATGCCCGCGAAATCCTGGATTCCCGGGGAAACCCCACCGTTGAGGTGGAAGTGCTGTTGGCCGACGAGTCCGTCGGTCGTGCCGGAGTCCCGTCCGGCGCCTCCACGGGAGAGTTCGAAGCCGTCGAACTGCGCGACGGAGATCCCGAACGCTACCTGGGCAAGGGAGTCACCCAGGCCGTCGACGCCGTCGTCGACGAGATCCACGAAGTCATCGCCGGGCTCGAGAGCGACGATCAGCGACTGGTCGACCAGGCGCTCATCGAGCTCGACGGCACCGACAACAAGTCCCGCATCGGCGCGAATGCGATGCTCGGAACCTCGCTGGCCGTGGCTCGGGCGGCAGCGGTTTCGGCGGACCTGCCCCTCTACCGCTACCTCGGTGGCCCGAACGCACACGTCATGCCCGTGCCGATGATGAACATCCTCAACGGCGGGTCACACGCGGACTCGAACGTCGACATCCAGGAATTCATGATCGCCCCGATCGGTGCCGCAAGCTTCCACGAAGCGCTGCAGTGGAGCGTCGAGGTCTACCACGCGCTCAAGGGCGTGCTCAAGGAACGCGGTCTGTCGACCGGACTCGGCGATGAGGGCGGGTTCGCCCCGAACCTCGACTCGAACGCCGCGGCACTCGACCTCATCCTCGAAGCCATCGACCTCGCCGGACACCGTCCCGGACGGGACATCGCCGTCGCCCTCGACGTGGCCTCCTCGGAGTTCTACAACGATGGAGTCTACGAATTCGAAGGCGGCAAGAAGACGGCCGAAGAGATGGCCGCCTACTACGAGGAGCTGCTCGCGAAGTACCCGCTCGTGTCCATCGAGGACCCCCTCGACGAGAACGACTGGGAGGGCTGGGCGACCCTGACCGAAGCGATCGGTGCGAAGGTCCAGCTCGTCGGCGACGACCTGTTCGTGACCAACCCGGAGCGCCTGCAGCGCGGAATCGACAGCGCCACCGCGAACTCGCTGCTGGTCAAGGTCAACCAGATCGGCACCCTCACCGAAACCCTCGACGCTGTGTCCCTGGCGCAGACGCACGGGTACACGACGATGATCTCGCACCGTTCGGGCGAGACCGAAGACACGACGATCGCCGATCTGGCTGTGGCCACGAACGCCGGTCAGATCAAGGCCGGTGCCCCGGCCCGGTCCGAACGCGTTGCGAAGTACAACCAGCTGCTGCGCATCGAAGAGCAGCTCGGCGATGCGGCACGCTACGCCGGTCGCGGAGCCTTCCCGCGCTTCGAAGCCTGAGCGAACCCGGCAATCACCGGACACGGGTTCCTGAGGAACTCCCCGAGGCGGGGTCGGACGATCATCGGTCGTCCGACCCCGCCTCGGTGCGTGCGGACGGGGTTGCTCTGGTGCAGACGGGCGAGACTGCCTCGATGAGGACGGCTGAGGGAGGGCGAGCCTGCCTCGTTGAGGACGGGCGAGACCACCTCGGTGCGTTGGTTCGGGGCATCCCTCACCGTTGCCGTCGCGTGGCACCGCCGGCTGCACTCCCTCCAGCTGGCGACACAGTGCACCGGTGCACCGGGAGGAGCTAGCGCGAAAGGTGGGTGATCATGCCGTCTGTGGCTGTGAGCGGCGGATCGCCCGAAGGATCTCCTCGAATTTCGTCTCTCGAAACAGCTCCTTCCAGCTGATCCTGATCACCCGCCAGCCTCGATCGCGAAGCCACTGCTCGCGGCGGCGCTCCTCTTCGAGCTCCGTTCGCGGGACTCCCGAGCCCAGATAGAGCTTGCCGATGCCGTCGATCTCGACGATGAGACGCGCCTGGCTGTGGCGGAAGTCGACACGGATGTCACGGCGCAGATTCTCGGCGCGGAAGGTGATCTGCGGTTCCAGTCCCGTGATGCCGTGCTGGAAGAAGCGGACCGCGGCAATCGCCTCGGCGGGGGATTCGCGGCGGGAATCAGCGAGCTCGATCGCCAGCTTCACCTTGCTGATATTGCGCTTCTCCAGGCACTGGGCGAGGACAGTGCGGATCTGGTCTTTCGTGGTCAGTCCACGGTGCAGCGCATCGTCGAGCATGGGCACTGAGATGTCGAGGTTGTAGCTGCGGGCAACATCGATGAGGGTGCGCTCGAGCGTGGTGACTTCAGCGCCGCAGCCGGTGACGGCACGGTGGCTGGGCGGAATGAGATTCCCGCGAACGTGGATGCTCTTGAACCGGCGGTTGGTGCCGGGGCGGACGACTTCGACCTGGTGGGTGACTGGGTAGGCGACCGGGAGGTTGTGGATGAGGGCTGCGGAGATGTGGGAGAAGACCTCGGGCGGCGGATTCGGCTTCGAGGCGTCGGTGCGAAGATCGGACTGCTGGTTGTGCCGCGCCATCACCGAGGCGTTGAGGTCTTCGACCTGATCGCGGATATCGCCGTGTTCGACGAAGGTCTTGTGGATCTTCTCATGGATGCTGGCCCACAGCGGCTGATGGGCCTTTTGATCGCAGACATGTTTGACGAGGTAGACGCCTCTCGACAGCCGCCGCAGACAGCAGGTGCGGGCACTCCTGATATCACTGTGGCTGAAACCGAGTCTGTTGAGTTCTTCTGTGCCGATGAGTTTGTACATGCACTCAAATTGAATGAAACGGGAGCAAAGGGCAATAGAGGGCTGTTGATATGTGGATAACACTGTTGATGCAGGCGCGTGGATTCGGGGGAGTGGGTGTGGAGTGGGCAATGTTTTGGTCGCGCGGTGGTGGTCACGCGGTATCAGTCACCGGTAGTCACAGAACTTCCTGCCGGACCGGTGCGTGGCGTCGGTTCCGGTGTTGGATGCCTCACTGACTGTAGGAGGCGCCGCGAGCGGGAGAACGTGACGCTTCCGGTGCTGGACGGGACAGCGCGCGCCGGGCCGGGTCAGCGGGCAGGGTGCGGAATCGAACACGCCACGGGGCCCAAATCCTCGCGCGAAGTGAGCGGACACGGCACACTTGGAGATGTTGCGACACCCTTCCCCGATCCCCAGTCGCAGAGGAAAGAAGCATGGTCCCGAGCAAGCCCAGACGCAGTGCCCCGAAGTCGGCTCCAGGTAAGGCCGCCCCTCGTCGACGGTCGAAACCCGTCGTCGAAGCCGACGCCAGCGCCGAAGCGCGCAGCCGCCGCATGTCCTGGCGCACGGGAATGTTCCTCCTCGTCATCGCCATCGTCCTCTTCGCATTCCTCTCTCCGTTGAACTCCGCACTCAAGCAGGCCCAGCAGATCGCCGCTCTGAACAACGAGATCGAAACAACGAAATCCGAGGTGAAGAGCCTCGACGAGAAGAACAAGAACCTCAAGGATCCCGACTACATCAAGCGCAAAGCGCGCGAAGACCAGTACTACGTGGAGAAGGGCAAGAACGCGGTCATCGTGACCAACCAGGACGCTGTCGAGGAGGATTCCGAGGCAGATCGACCGGTTGCCAAGCAGGCCTGGTACCTTGAGTTGCTGGAGTCCATTCAGGAGACCGGCAATACCGTGGAGAAGAGCTGATGATCACAGAGTGCACCGAGGCGGATTTCGCAACCCTTCACGACCAGCTCGGGCGCATTCCCCGCGGGGTCGTCGGTATCGCCGCTCGCAGCACCGCCGGTGAACCTCTCGTCGTCGCCACGGCCCCCAGGCTCGAGGACGGCACCCCGTTCCCGACGACCTTCTACCTCACCCATCCCGCCTATGTCGCCGAGTGCTCGCGCCTGGAGGCCTCCGGGATCATGGCCGAATGGACGACCGAGGTCGGCGAGGACGAAGAGCTCGCCGCTGACTACGCCGCCGCCCACCGGGCCTACCTGGCCGTCCGCTCCGAGATCGGGGCTGCAGCCGGATTGGCCGAAGTCGAGGAGATCAAGGACTATTCGGCCGGGGGAATGCCCACCCGCGTCAAGTGCCTCCACGCCCTCGTCGGCCATTCGCTCTCCGCCGGGCCCGGAGTCAACCCGATCGGTGACCGTGCACTGTCCTTCATGAACGATGTGCCCCCGATCGCCGCACCGGATCCCGAGCCCGCCGCCACAGGTGCCGGATCGTCCGACCCCTCGGACGCTGCCGAACCGTCCGCGCAGGCGACTGCTCCGACTGACACCGCCGAGGCGATTGCCGCCACCGAACCGACTGACTAGGATCCGACCATGCGAGTTGCTGCCTTCGACTGCGGGACGAATTCTCTGCGCCTGCTCATCGCGGATGTCGCCGACGGCACCCTCACCGATCTTCGCCGCGAGACCCGGATCGTGCGGCTGGGCCAAGGTGTCGATGCCACCGGCGAATTCGCTCCCGAAGCTCTGGAGCGCGCCTTCGCTGCGGCGAAGGAATTCGCCGAGGTGGCCGTGGAGTACCAGGTGGAGAGGCTGAGATTCGTGGCGACCTCGGCCAGCCGCGATGTGAAGAATCGCGATGAGTTCTTCGCCGGCATCTTCTCGATCCTCGGCATCGTCCCCGACGTCATCACCGGCGAAGAGGAGGCACGACTGTCCTTCCTCGGCGCCACCGCGGATCTCGAGGCCGCAGAGGGGCCCTTCGTCGTCATGGACCTCGGCGGCGGATCGACCGAACTCGTCCTCGGCCAGGGCGACGTCGAGGCGGCGGTGAGTATGGACATCGGATCCGTGCGTCTGACCGAACGCCACATGCCCGTGGAGACTCCCGGCGAGGATCAGACCCGTGCGGCGATCGCTGATATCGACGCCCAGCTCGATCGGGCCGCGCAGACGGTCGACTTCTCGGCCCCGCGCACCTTCATCGGCGTTGCCGGCACCGTCACGACCATAACCGCCGGCGTGCTCGGACTCGACAGCTACCAGCGAGACCGCATCCACGGCGCCCATATCAGCGTCGCCGACATCGAGGCCGAATCCCGCAGACTCCTCGCCATGGACCGCGAAGCCCGTACCGAACTGCCGTACATGCATCCGGGACGCGTCGATGTCATCGGTGCCGGCTCCCTGCTGTTCGCCCGCATCACCGCCCGCTTCGACCAGGCGGTCACCGCTGCAGGCGGGACACTGGACATCCGTATCTCGGAGACTGACATCCTCGACGGAACCGCGCTCGACCTGGCGCTGACGAGCTCGTGAGGGCCACCGCCAGACTCTTCGCCGCCACCGTCCTCGTCCTCGGCCTCATCGTCGGCACCACCCAGCCGGTCATGGCCGCGCCGAAGGCGGGGCCCGGTCAATGGTTCATCAAGGACTACGGCATCGACAAGGTCTGGAAGAAGTCCACCGGCAAAGGTGTCAAGGTCGCTGTCATCGACTCGGGCGTGAACACCGACCATGAGGATCTCGGAGGGGTCGTGACCTCAGCGAAGGACTTCAGCGGACTGGGAAAAGACGGAAAGACCCCTATCGGCGGCAAGACCACCATTCACCACGGCACTGCCGTCGCCGGAGTCATCGCCGGCCAGGGAACCGGAGCCGGACCGACCGGAGTCGCCCCCGATGCGAAGATCCTCTCCGCCTCGATGTGGCTGGGCCCTGACCGCCCGAAGGAATCAGGATCGACTCGTGAACAGGCCGAAAAAGCCCTCCGCTGGTCCGTCGACTCCGGAGCCAAAGTCATCAACATGTCCTTGGGATGGGACGATCCGGGCTGGCCGGAGAGTTGGGATGACGCCTTCGCCTACGCCTATAAGAAAGACGTTCTCATCGTGGCCTGCGTCGGCAACGCCTCACAGGGCGCAACTCAGGCCTGGTCGCCATCGACAGTCCCGGGAGTCATCGGTGTCGGGGGATTGGACAAGAACGGACGCGTGCTCGACGACTCCACTGCACCGGGCACGGCCGTCGACCTCATGGGGCCGGCCAAGGACATCCCGATCCCGTACTACAGCGGCGGGTACGCCGAAGGGCAGGGGTGCTCGTTCGCCTCACCGATCGTCTCCGGAGCGGCTGCGCTCATCCGCTCCGACAACCCGAAGCTCACCGCCGATGAAGTTCGCGCAAAGCTGCAGTCGAGCGCGAAGCCGGTCGCCGGTCACAAGGCAGTGAGCACGGAGGACAAACCCGATCCGACCGTCGGTTGGGGCAGGCTCGACCCGCAGGCGGCGGTCAAGGCGAAAGTCCCGGGCAAGGTCGTCTCCGCAGAGACAGAACTGGCGGACTGGGTGAAGATGCATCGTCGTGGCGAGGCGAAGGCGAAGGAGACCGAGACTGCTGCTCCGGACGAGAGCGAGAGCCCGCGGGCTGTTGCTCCCACAGACATCGCGGCCTCGCAGTCGACACCGATCTTCGGCTTCGCCGTCCTCGGCGTCGGCGCCCTGGTCACGCTCGTCCTCCTCGTCGCCTCAACCGTTTCCTTCGCTCGTCGCCGCAGGTGAATCGGGCCGGTGGAACGGCTCTGATCTGGGGCGTTCTGAGCCTACGGAGAAACAATTAGTGAAAGTTTTCACAAGGGTCTAGCATGGGAATATGGCACTCATCAGAAACTCGAAACTGCGTCCACGAATCCTCGTCGTCGGTGGCGGCTACCTCGGCCTGACCACCGCCCAGAACCTGCTGAAGAACCTCGGTCGGGGCGAAGCCACCGTCACCGTGGTCGACCCCAACCCGTACATGACCTATCTGCCGTTCCTCCCCGAGGTGGCAGCCGGTTCGATTGAGCCCCGTCACGCCGTTGTGCCGCTGCGCCGCAACCTGCCGGGTGCAGAGGTCATCACCGCGAAGGTCACCTCGATCAACCACGCCGAGAAGTTCGCCACCATCGAGCCCGACAACGATGAGGCATTCGAACTCGACTACGATCACATCATCCTCGCCGCCGGTTCGGTCGCTCGCGCGCTGCCGATTCCCGGTCTGAAGGAGAACGCGATTGCGCTCAAGCGCATCGAAGAAGCCGTCGCCCTGCGCGACCACTTCCTCTCCCGCCTTGCAGACGCTTCGCTGATGGAAGACGACGAGGAGCGCCGCAAGGCTCTGACCTTCGTCTTCGTCGGCGGCGGATTCGCCGGCATCGAGGCGCTCACGGAGCTCGAAGACCTCGTCCGTTCGGCCATCGCCCAGTATGAGACGCTGACCGAAGCCGATGTCCGCTTCGTCCTCGTCGAGGCCGTCGACCGCGTCATGCCCGAGGTCGGCGAAGCACAGGCCCGGTGGGTTGTCGAGCACATGCGTGAGCGTGGAATCGACGTCTACCTCGAGACCTTCCTCCAGGACTGCACCGATAAGCACATCAAGCTCTCCAACGGCGAGGAATTCGACGCCGACACCATCGTGTGGTCCGCCGGCGTCAAGGCCAATCCGCTGCTCGTCGATTCCGACCTGCCGATCAACGAACGCGGCAATGTCACCGTCCGCGCCGATCTGCGTGTCGAGGGCGACGACGGAGTGGTCGAGGGCGCTTGGGCAGCAGGCGACAACGCCGCTGTGCCCGACCTCTCCGGAGGCGGAGTGGCAGGCTTCTGTGTGCCCAACGCCCAGCACGCTTCGCGTCAGGCTCCGGTGCTCGCCGCCAACGTGCTCGCCGCTCTGCGGGGAGAAACGGAGTTCAAGCAGTACTTCCACAAGACGATCGGCTCGGTGGCTGGTCTGGGTCTGTACAAGGGCGTGTCGCAGATGGGCGACTTCGAGGCCCGCGGACTTCTCGCTTGGCTGATGCACCGTGCTTACCACGGCTACGCCATTCCGACCCTGGACCGCAAGGTCAAGGTCTTCGGCAACTGGTTCCTCAACGCCGTGCTCGGCCGCGATGCCATGCCGTTGGCCGACCTTGATGTTCCGCGCAAGAACTTCGTCGAGGCCGCTAACTCGAAGCCGGCTCCGAAGAAGGAACCCAAGGAACCTGCCAAGGCCTGATCCACTGCAACCGGTGCCATCCGGTGACAGGCCCTGATGAGACGACCGACGCCGGGGATGCATGAGTGCATCCCCGGCGTCAGTCATATCTGCAGACTCTGCTGCGAGTTCGTCCTGCTCAGTTCGCGACGGTGAAGCGGGCGTCGATGTGCTTGGGATCGGCGATCTCATCGACCATTGCGACAGCGAAGTCCTCGGCCGAGATCGAGTCGCCCGCAGGCACCTCGAGCTCGACGTTGTAGGAACCGGTGCGCTCACCCGGAGCGATTTCCGGGGCGGGGGAGATGAGCGTCCACGGGGACGGATTCGCGGCACGCAGAAGCTCGAGGGCCTTCGTGCCGGTTTCGGCCTCAGCCTTGTACGCGGGAGGGAAGCCCTCCGTGTCTTTGAGCATCGTGTCCCCGGCGAACAGCGAACCGGCACCGCCGACGACGAAGAGTCGAGCGTCGCCGGTGGCCTTGGCCAGAGTCGACAGCGCGTTAAGCCATTCTTGGTGGTCACCGCCGGTGCGGCTGGGGCCCGTGGTGGAGACGATGACATCGTGGTCGGCGGCCATCCGTGCTCCGAGCTCCGCATTGGCCATATCACCGGTGATTGAGCGGGCCGCTCCGGCCACCTCGGCGCCGGACCGAGTGATGGCGGTGACCTCGATCCCGCGGGAGGCCGCCTCCGCGACGACGCGAGAGCCGATCATTCCCGATGCTCCAAAGAGTGCGATCTTCATAAGAGTCCCTTCGTTCTTCGTGCGGCGCGACTGCGGTGCACGGTGGATGTCGTAATCTGACTTTCCTAAGGTATCTTTTGGATAGCGAGTACCTCAAGGATACTATGGAGCTATGAGTGTGAAAGTTCGCTGGGAAGGCGATGCCTTCGACCCCGAATGCCCGACTCGAGTGGTTCTTGACCGCGTCGGAGACAAGTGGACGGTGCTTATCGTCGACATTCTCGATTCCGGTCCGAAGCGCTTCAACGAGATCCGTCTGGCCATCGGCGGGATCACCCCGAAGGTGCTGACCTCGACCCTGCGGTCGCTTGTCGCCGATGGTCTCGTGGTCCGGGAGGTCTTCGCCGAGGTTCCGCCGCGGGTGGAATACTCGCTCACCGGCCTCGGACGATCGCTGCAGGATCCTGTGGCAGCGCTCCGGGAGTGGGCAGAGGCCAACGTCGCGGAGATCGTCGAGAACCGGGACCGCCATGACGAGCCACAGGTGTCCGAAGGCATGCGAGCGTTCCGGTGACCGGAGCCAGACGGTCAACCGGCCGCGGGCCCGGGCGCTTCGGCAGAATCGATGGGTCGCATCTCGACCAGTCGTGTGGTGGATACCGTCACAGTCGTACCGCGGAGGAACAGCAATAGGGATCAGGCGCGGGAGAATTCCCCGAGCACGGTGACGAAATCACGCAGCTCTCCGGCGACACGATAGACCCGCGGCTGGCCTGAGTAGACCCAGTTGTTCGTGATGATCGAGGCGCTGCCGCCGTTCGTCGCCTGTTTGAACTCGGCGACGTCGAGCGTCGCAAGATGATCCTCGACGAGGCGGCTGCGTAGGTCCGGCCCCATCTGCACCCAATGATCGGCGGCTTCGAAGCCGATCTCCGTCCAGTCTCCACCGGTCTCACGGAAGGCGAACGGGCGACCCTGCGACGGGAAGTCGGCAGTGGTGGAGCCGTCTGCCGAAGCGGGGGAGGCCGACTCGGTGGCGGTGATGATGACGGCGGGTCCGTGCTGCGTACGGGCGAGATCATCGTCGACGGAGGCGATCGGCTGGGGTGCCTGACCGGGGCTGAGAAGAAGGAACGACATAAGACGATCATGCCGCAAACGGCGGAAATCGGCGATCTCGGTCGGCACTCGACACCGACAAAGAATCGTCCCCCAGTGGGACTCGAACCCACACTGAATCGATGTGGAGTCATAGTTTTCGCGAGTTTCCGTGGGGTGGCTTCTGCCCCGAGAAATCGAGGAACGCGATGCTTCTGAGGTTCGCTTAGTTGCCATGAGTTTCCGTGGGGTTCCGCTGAAAAAGATGGGTAAACGTGGGGTGAGTGGAGTTATTTAACCGAAATGAAGCATCGCGGTAGAAGGATGCTGTCAGCGCGGCCGGCGAAAACGAACGAGATGGCCACTGGCTTTGAGGAATGGTCGCCTGTGCTCGGCCACAATGAGCGCCAGGAAGCTTGCCTGATGCTCAGTGTCCATCAACGCCAGCTTGTGCGGCCTCAGAAAAGTGGTCGCTCAAGAACCGAATCGCTTCGTCAACCTTCCGTGATGTGTGGGCTCCTCTCGGCAAGACAGCACTAATCGCGTTCCTCGGCACCGTATCTGCGGCCGGAATCTCAATGACACCAGGTCCCGGTGCGCTGGTCTCGCCGGGGAGTGCGTAGCGGAGAGAATATCCCAGTCCGTTCGCGACCAGAGCCATCACCGTTGCCAGGTTGGTGCTAGTCCATCTGATGCGGGGTTCCACTCCAGCATTTCGCATGAACTCGATCGATCTGTCACGGCTGGGAGGCAGATCGATCAGGATTGCGGACTCGTGGGCCACCTCGCTGAATGAGATCGATTTCCTACTGCATAGAGGGTGCTCAGCCGGAAGCATGATCTTCAAGATTGCTTCTGTGATGTCGTGAGAATGGACCGCTTCGAGAGTCTGCCGGGAGAATACGAATGCCATATCGAGAGCGCCGTCGATGAGCGCCTGCTGGAGGTCTCCGGCGGAGCCTTCTCGGTAGTTGAAGGTCACTTGAGGGTAGTGCCTTTCGAAGTGTGCGGCTAATGGCGGCACGACTTGAGGGGAAAGGGAAGACACGCACCCGATTTCGAGCACCCCTGAGATCTCCGAAGTTCCGGTTGCTGCCACCTGTTCTATCTCGGCTGTCATCGCAACGACGTGGCGTGCACGCGCTGACAGTTCTCTTCCGGCGCGGGTCGGTACGACCCCTTTGGACTGTTGTCGGATGAGCAGATCCGTGCCAAGGCGGCTTTCCAGTTGTGCAATCGCCATCGACACCGTTGCCTGAGTGACGTTGACCTTCTTCGACGCTGCGGTCACCGAACCGGCGTCGACGACAGCGACGAAATATTCGAGTTGACGAAGCGTGAGCTCACCCATCAATTCCGCCTATGTAGTACTTCACAAGTATTGATTCTACAAAATTAATGGCGTAGACCACACTGGGAACCAGATGTCCTATCGAACCGCTTGAGGAGCAACGCCGACCCATGACCAAGGCAAACAGTCCGCACATCATCACGTTGGGAACCGCGGGCGGACCACGCTGGTGGCGTTATCAAGGACAGAGCGTACGCGCGGGAATCTCGACTGCTCTCGTCATCGGCGAAGCTGTGTACTTGATTGATTGTGGTTATGGAGTGTCAACGGTCAGTAGGAACTGCCCATAGACGGCCACGAGAATTGCCCACTGGTGGCCAATAAAACTGCCCGCTGGTGGCCACGATTTCTGCCCATCGACTCGTTGTGTCCAGTCGTGACCACCCGGGGCCGTCGATATCAGCTCAAAGCAACCACCCCTGCCCCAGAAACGGCCTGGCTGAGTCGAATCGATTCCCCACTGGTCTGGACCAAATGAGCATGATGAAGGAGCCGATCAACCGTCGCCGTAGCCACGGTCTTGGGCATCAGCTGGTCGAAAGCAGAAGGATGGAGATTCGACGAAATCGCGACGGATCTCTTCTCATAAGCAGCATCGACAAGCCGATACAGACCTTCGGCAGCATCATCACTGACCGGCAGCAGCCCGATGTCGTCAACGATCACGAGATCGGCTCGCAACAGCCGCTGAACAGTCTTCGTCACCTGGTCATCAGGACGATGAGCACGAATGAGTCCGCCCAGATCTTCCAGCTTCAGCCAGGACACGCGTCCACCGCCGTCGATGACTTTCTGTCCCAGCGCTTCCAGGAAGAACGATTTGCCGGTTCCCGCGGGCCCACAGATGGCCAGGTTCTCCTTCCGCCCCACCCACTCCAGCGTCGACAGCGCCTGCTGTGTGGGTACAGGAATCGATGACACTTCCTCATCCCAGGACTCGAACGTCTTGCCCGTGGGAAACCCGGCCTGCTTCCGCCGGGTCGCTAACATCGCCGCCGATCGGCCACGAGATTCCTCGACTAACAGTGCCCGCACGACCTCGACCGGCTCCCACCGTTGCGCTTTCGCCGTGGCCAACAACTCGGGGGCAAGACTGCGCGCATACGGCATCTTCAACCGTCGCATCAGCGCCTCGACCTCGGTATCAAGGACTGGCGCCTGGGCAGAGACAACCATCACAGCTCACCCCCGTCCGCAGTCGTCGACGGTGAGCTCATCGCCCGCCATCCCGCCGTCCCCTGCGCCAGGGACGCATCCTCACCCGCACTGCGACTGCCTTGATCAGCAACCCGGTGGGCCAGCAGCGACGCCAGATCACCAGTGCCGAAGCGACCATAGGCAGCCGCCGTACCCAGGACCTCATCGACACGTTCTCGACCATGCAACCGCGACAGTGCCACGGCCTGGCCCATCTTCTGTCGCATCCTCGACGTCCCTGCCGCGGCCGCCTCACGTAACCACTCGTGAGCACCATGCCCAATCATCAGGAACGCTTCCTCATCAGGACTGTTCGCTGTGACCGCATACACTCCGGGCACCTTCTGTGTGGCATCAGTCGGGAAATGCTCGTCATCGATCTTCGGCGATCCGGGCCGGGCCCTGCCGTGTCGGGCGACTTCCCGAACCCCATCACGACCGGCAGCTACGATGATGATCTGTTCTGCCTCGGCGACACCGTGGACGCGGACGAAGACCTCGGACCCCAGGAGTGCATGCGGTACCGAATACTGCCCGGACTCGAAAGCGACCATCGGCGTATTGACCGGAACCTTCCTCGACAGACCGAACGCGATCGTATGCGCCCGATCCGGGACCGGATGCATCCTCTCCTGCTCCTGACCGATCAAGTCGATCGGACATCGTTTCGTCACCCGATGCTCTTTCTCGTTGATCTCGGACATAAAGGCTTGGCACGCGGCCTCGAGGTCAGCAAACGAAGCGTACTCATTGCGCAGGTTCGTGGCTGTGGGCACCAGATCAGCCTTCGCGATCTGGACGGACCGCTCCACCCCGCCCTTCGACGCCGGATCGGCCGGCTGACACGTCAGGACCGTCGTTCCGTAGTACTTCGCGAATGAGACTGTGTCGCGATTGCGCACCGGAACCCCGGCGATATGCATCGTCGTGACGGTCTTCTCGTTATCAGTCAACACATAGGTCGGGATGCCGCCGATGAGTCGAAACGTGCGGTCTAAGACCATAAACACCGACGCCAGCGTCTTATCCCGAAGCGGAATGACGATGCGAAACCGCGAGAACGCCAACCACGCGATGAACAACACCGTCTTCACGCCACCGACGACGGGCCCGTCACCGTAGTCGTATTGAAGCCACAGTCCCGGCTCTGCCACCCAGGGACGATGCACACGACGACCCGCTCTTTCATGGACCGCTTTGGCGTGGGCGACGGCACGGCGAGTTGATCTCTCCGAACCTTCATAGCCGAGTCCAAGAAGGCGTTCGTGGACCTTATCGGCACGGATCCTGCCCCCTGAACGAGCTACCAGCTCCGTGATTTTGTCCAAGAACTCGTCCGTGACCCGATCACGGCGGACGGGCACGCCCACCGGGCGGCCTTGAGCGCGGGCGGTGACGTGGGCCTTGACTGTGTGGTGTGAACACCCTGCCAACTCGGCTGCGGCTCGGTAGGACCCTGTGGAGTCATACGCTTCTAGAATTTCCATGATTTCTCCGTCAGACTTCATACGCGGCCCCGAACCCTCTCGTGGTGGATGTTGATCGATTAGACACCGTCATCATCTCCCGGAAGTGGTTCGGGGTCGTGTCTCAATGAGAGGTTCTACATGCTCGGATGGGCAGAAATCGTGGCCGCCACTGGGCAGTTCTTGTGGCCAGGAACGGGCATTTCTACTGTCCGCCTATGGGCAGTTTTCCATGGCCGCCAACAATGGAGCCGGCCGCCAACTCGTCCAAGCTGGATACAGCCTCGACAATGTCGTTGGGATGTTCCTGACGCATCTGCATTCGGACCATATTGCAGACCTGGCGTCGATTGCCATGTTCAGCACATTTGAAATCACCAATAGCGACCGTGATCCGATCGTCGTCATCGGGCCGGGAGACCGTGGCGTCTTGCCGACGGTCTCGCCGCATGCGAAAGTCGCGCCACGTCCGATTTCCGAGCAGTCGCCGACTCCCGGGACGGCCGAGACGCTGACCCGGCTTGTCGAAGCGAATGCCACAGACCTCAATGAGCGCATCCTCGATAGTCTTCGACCTTCTCCCCTGGACATGTTCCAGGCAGAGGACATCGTCTTGCCTGAAGGTCTCGGTTTCGAGCCGAACACGAACACTGCGCCCAAGATGTCCCCATTTGTCGTCTATGAGGACAGCAGGGTTCGTGTGTCGGCGATTCTGGTCGAGCACCCGCCCATGGCACCGGCATTCGGCTATCGATTCGACACAGATGATGGATCAGCGGTGATCTCAGGTGATACCGCCTTTACGACGAATATGATCACGCTTGCTCAGGGTGCTGACCTGCTCTTGCATGAGGCTATTGACTTGGAATGGTTGACTGGGAAGTTTCCTGATCCGACGAGTCCTCGCGCTCGAGCCATTCGGAGCCATCATGAGCGTTCGCACACCTCGATCGCAGACGCGGTCGCTATTGCTGAGGCGGCCGAGGTCAATCGACTGGCATTACATCATCTCGTTCCTGGCACTTCGGGACCCTCGCTGAAAAGTCAGTTGGATTCTGCGGCACATCTGTCCCCCATGGTTCCAGATGACCTCGAAGTGCTTCCGTTTGGCCAGAACGAATGAACACGTGAAAACCAGACCCCTGCCTCAGCCCTCTTCCTTCCTGGAGTGACAACGATGTACACGCCCAAGAAACCCAATTTCATCATCGCGACTATCCCTCTGCTGTCCCTGATCTTTATGGCCTTCATGTCCACCGTGTACTGGGGTATCGGCATGCTGTGTTTTGTCAACTTTTTTCCGGCCAAAAGAGCGCCGAAAATCCAGCCAGGCGAGCATGGTTTCCAGCCGTGTGAGCTCCGCGTCCGATACGGGGAACGTGCCTACCCGTGCAGGGCTGCGGATGGGAATCTGTCCGCAGCCCTGACCTTCGTGGTTACTACCAGCCTTGATGGTCCGCAATCTGGTCTTTCAGCGTTTCGATCTCCGCCAGCAGGCGCTGGTAGTGAGTTCCGTGGTGATCGGGGCCGAACAGGAATTGGGCGGCTGATGAGATCGCGATCTGGCCGTCGAGACTGCTTCGGCGCAGGATGGTTTCAGCTGCGTAGAGGACGGTTTCGCATCGTTGGAAGAGCTCGTCGGTGCTGACAGAGTTCATGGTTGGTGTCCTTGGATCGCCCCGGGTGTGGTGGAGGGCTTGATCCAACCGAGAGGATAGGAACATGCCCGCACCAAGTAAGTACCCTGCAGAAGTCCGAGACCGCGCCGTGCGCATGGTCAACGAGAAGCTGACCGACGATCCGGTCCTGGCCGTGAGCACCGCGTGTCGGCTGGTCGGTGAACAGATCGGAATCAACAAAAACACCCTCCGCAATTGGGTGAAGCACAATCATGTTGATTCTGGAAAGACGCCGGGAATGACGACTGACGACAAGCAACGCATCACAGATCTGGAAAAGGAAATCCGAGAACTGCGCCGGGCGAATGAGATCTTGCGGAAAGCGAGTGCGTATTTTGCCCAGGCGGAGCTCGACCGCCGCTGACGGATATCGATGGTTTCATCGATGACAATCGTGACGAATTCGGAGTCGAGCCGATCTGCCGTGTCCTTTCCGGTACCGGGGTGCAGATCGCTGCGAGTTCATATTACGCCAGAAAGTCTCGACCGGTCTCGGCACGGAAACAAACTGACGCCGTGTGGGATGAACGGATTCAGAAAGTGCATGCGAAGAATCGAGGATTATTCGGAGCACGGAAAATGTGGGTCATGCTCCGCCGGCTCTATCCAGACGAGCCGATCGCCAGGTGCACAGTCGAACGACGCATGCGCGCCCTGGGTCTGGCAGGGGTGAGCAATGCCCGGTCGGCGACTACGACATGGCAGTCCAAGACCGCCTCGTACCCGAGCGACCTTGTGTGCCGGGACTTCACCGCCGATGCTCCAGATACCCGCTGGGTCGCTGACATTACGTATGTTTCGACGTGGAGTGGTTTCGCCTATGTCGCGTTCGTCATGGATTTGTTTTCCCGCATGATTGTCGGGTGGCGAGTCGATACGACGCTGCGGACCGATTTGGCGCTGGATGCCCTGGAGCACGCCTTATGGGAAAGGAGACGAAAGAACCGTAATATCAATCAGCTAATTCACCATTCAGACAAGGGAAGCCAGTATGTTTCTCTTGCTTACACAGAGCGACTACGTGAAGCCGGGATAGAAGCCTCGGTCGGCTCGACGGGTGATTCTTATGATAATGCCGCAGCTGAAGCGTTAAACAAACTATTTAAGAAAGAGGTGGTGTGGCGCGAAGGTCCGTGGACTGGTCGCGATGCTGTGGAATTCGCGACTTTGGAGTGGGTGCATTGGTATAACAACACCCGCCCGCATTCGTACTGTAAAGACCTTGCTCCAGTGCAGTTCGAGGATCACTACTATACTGAAATCAGTCGGCCAGAGGTGGCTGGCGTACCGTCAAGAGCTCTCCACTGAACTCGGGGCGATCCACCTTTCGGTGTCTGGTGGTGGGGTCATCTCATGAGTGCGTTCTTGACGCGGTAGGACTGGCCGGTGAAGTGGAGGAGTCTGCCGTGGTGGACGATGCGATCGATGATTGCTGCGGCCATGTTGTCGTCGCCGAACACGGTTCCCCACCGGGCGAACTCGAGGTTCGTGGTCAGGATGAGGCTGCGTTTCTCGTAGGCGTCGGCGATGACCTGGAAGAGGAGCCTGGCGCCTTCGGTATCGATGGGCAGATATCCGAACTCGTCGATGATGAGCAGTTTGTTCTTACCCAGCAGGGCCAGTTCCTTATCGAGTCGTCCTTGATCGGCTGCTCGGCGTAGATGTGTGACGAGGCTGGCGGTGGTGAAGAATCTGGCGGGTATTCCCCGGTGACAGGCGTGAGCGGCTAAAGCGATCGCCAGATGCGTTTTCCCGCATCCGACGTCGCCGTAGAAGACGAGGTCGGAACCAGTGGTCAGGAACTCGAGGTCGGTCAGTCGAGTGCGGCCGTAGTCGGTGGGGAACTTGATGTTTGTCCAGTCATACCCGTCGAGGGTTTTCAGGGTGGGCAGTTTCGCGGCTTTGAGTAGCCGGGTGCGGCGCTGATGGGCTCGGGAGGCGTGTTCGGCGGTGAAGAGGTCGTGGAGGAGTTGTCGTTGTTTCGGAGTTGCTTTGGCGGCGGCTTCGGCGACGACGGTATGGCTGATGCCGGTGTGTCGTCCCGCGTCGATGACGTCTGTGGTCGTGATGGTCATGCTGGTTGTTCCTGCCGAGTAGTGGTGAAACGGTCATAGAGGCTTAAATCGACGTTCGATGCTGGTGGTTCGCTGCCTTGACACAGGCGTCTGGCCAGCATCGGCAGTCCTGGGCCGGTGGGGTCATCGCCGAGTCGGATGAGCCTGTCAGCAGCCTCGACGGCGGTGTTCCAAGACGTGGCTTGGGCACTGGCATCGAGACGGCCGAAGAACTCGGAACGAGCCCGACTATCGGCAGCATCGGCCCAGTCACGGACAGGGTCGGACACCTGGGCACGGACTGGTGAGTTCGACCAGGCTCCGGGTTTGGTCATCAACGCGGCCAGAAGCGTATCGGGAGTGAACACGGTCGGCCCCGGCTGGCCCCAGGCGCGGTCGAAGCCGATGACAGGTTGAGATCGTTCGTTGAGGATGCTGATGGCATCGTGACGGATCGCGACGGTGAGCAGCCTGTTGTGGTAGTCGGGGCCGGCGAGGTAGGAATGACCATCGATGACGATGGTGCCGGTCTTATCGGCCTTACGCGATTCGTAGCGGACCGGGTCGAAGGCGATCCCGGGCAACGCGAGTCCCGCGGCGATGTCGTGGGCGAACAGGTCCTGGATCTTCTGGCCCTTCTTCCAGTGATCCTCGGAGCCGAGTCCGTCGCAGTAGGCCAGCAGGTCCGTGTTGAAACCGGCCAGGGAGACCGCGGTGGGTTCGGGGACCATGAAGTTGCGGCGGATGAATCCGACAGCGTTTTCGACGTTGCCTTTCTCATGCCCCGAATAGGGGCTGCAGTAGCGGGCGGTAGTCCGATAGTGGGCTTTGAACGCGGCGAAGAGTCTGGCTTCGGTGATAATCGTGCCACAGCGTCTGCCAGCACCGGTGGCGTTATCGAGGATGAGTTCGACGGGCACGGTATTGATGTGGTGAAAGATCGTGGCCAGGCCCTGGCCGATGCATTCGCTGGTTTCTCCGCGGAAGGCCTGAGCGAAACGCATATTCGAAAACGGGAACGTAATGACCAGCAGGTGGAGGACTTCACGGATGCCGTCGACGATCGCTTCGGCCTGACCGAAATCGACTTGCGCGTGTCCGGGTGCCCATTCGAGTTCGAAGAAGCCCTGACTGCGGGCCCGGTGCATGGTCTTGTAGTCCTTGATGAAGCGCTGCACGGGTGAGTAGGAGCCTTGATAGTCGTGTTCGGCGACGAGTCTGTCGTAGACCCGTTTGGATGTGTGGCGCTGTTTACGGGGACGGCGGGCATCGTCGGTCAGCCACTGTTCGATGATGTGGGTCAGTCCTGCCAGGACGGCAGCACCGGCCTGACGGGTCGGGGCTGGTGGTTGCGGAGAGAAGTCGTCTTGGTTGAGGTATTTCGCGACGGTTTCACGATCGATGCCCAGATCGGTGGCGATCTGGCGTCCGGATCTTCCTTCGGCGTCGAGGCGCCTGATATTTTCGATGGTAGTCATGGGTGTGGTCATGGTCTTTCTGGTTCCCTTCTGACACCCCGGTTCGATCCTGCTGCAACGGGATCGGGGTGTTCGTTTGGGAACCTAATCGGGCTCTTCGTAATCGAGAGTGTGGGTCAGGGATTTTCAGACACGGCGAGTCGCTGCTCAGATAGGCGTCGAGGTCTTCCGATGATGGAAGTTCTCACACCGTCCATCCGAAAGACCTCGACGTGGCCAAGCCTACTTTCTCGACGCCTGACCTCACGACCTTCTGCAGACTCAATGACCTCGATCTGACCTGCACCGGCCAACACATCACCGGGCACAAAGCCATTCTGGAATGCCGTCCAAACACTGCTGATGACTGGTGCCGACGATGTGGTGGTCACGGGATCGTTCGCGATACCGTCGTCCGCCAGCTGGCCCACGAACCTTTCGGCCACCGACCAACCACGCTTCACATTCGCCTCCGCCGTTACAAGTGCGTCGAGTGTGGCCGCGTCTGGCGTCAAGACACCACAGCTGCGGCGCCACCACGAGCGAAGATCTCGCGAACCGGCCTCGACTGGGCGTTGCGTGCTCTCGTGATCGATCACGACACCGTGTCCGTCATCGCTGCGAAACTCGCCGTGTCCTGGCACACCGCGAACTCCGCCGTCCTCGCCGAAGGTCAGCGGTTGTTGATCAACGACCCGACCCGTTTCGACGGGGTCAGCGTCATTGGTGTCGACGAGCATGTATGGCGGCACACCCGGCGTGGTGACAAGTACGTCACCGTCATCATCGACCTCACCCCGATCAGCGAGGGAACAGGCTCGGCACGTCTGCTCGACATGGTGGCTGGCCGTTCGAAGCAGGTGTTCAAACAATGGTTGAAAGACCGACCGAAAGAATGGCGTGAGGGCATCGACGTCGTCGCGATGGACGGATTCTCCGGCTTCAAAACAGCCTCAGCTGAGGAGCTGCCCGACGCTGTCGAAGTCATGGACCCCTTCCACGTCGTCAAACTCGCCGGTGATGCCCTCGACGAGGTACGTCGCCGAGTTCAGCAGGAGACAACCGGCCATCGCGGACGAGCAAAGGACCCGTTGTACCGGGCAAGAAGAACTCTTCACACGGGCAGCAGCTTACTCACGACCAAGCAGCAGGAAAGAATCGCGAACCTCTTCGCTGACCCGAACTTCACCGAAGTCGAAGTCACCTGGGCCGTCTACCAAGACATTGTCAGCGCTTACCGAACCGCGGACCGCAAAGAGGGCAAGAGACTCTTGCAAACGGTCATCGACGCCCTGACAACGAATCTGCCACCCGAACTTGTCGAGCTCAAACGGTTAGGACGAACGTTGAAGCGTCGAGCTGCTGATGTGCTCGCATTCTTCACCCGACCGGGAACGTCGAACGGTCCCACTGAAGCGATCAACGGCAGACTCGAGCATCTACGCGGGTCCGCGCTGGGATTCCGCAACCTCACGCATTACATCGCGAGGTGTCTGCTCGAGTCCGGTGGCTTCAGACCGGTTCTACACTCTCAATTACGATGAGCCCCTAATCGATGAGAGTGGCCACGCCCATGACTTTGTGTTTTCTGGGAGTGGCGCACAGAAGCAGAGACGGGCTGTTATGGCTGGAATCCAGCCGCTGTACTGGCTGGATTCTGGAGCTGAACCGGCCTACTTAAAGTTGATCACACACACCGAACCACGACGCCGTTGCTCAGGATCCGTTGATCATCGACATCGATGCCAGTCTCGTCACCTCACACAGCGAGAAAGAAAACGCGAAACCCACCTACAAGAAAGGATTTGGATTTCATCCCTTGCTCGCCTTCATCGACCACGGCGACTGTGGCACCGGTGAGCCTGTGGCCCAGTTGCTGCGTCCTGGCAACGCGGGATCGAACACCGCTGCTGATCACATCAAGTTGGTCAAACTCATCCTCGACCAATTACCCGGCAGCAATCCTCGTCCGGGTAAGAGCGTCCTCATCCGTACCGACACCGCTGGTGGCACCCATGACTTCGTTGAGTTCCTCACGAAGCGACGTCTGTCGTACTCGGTGGGCTGGAGGCTTCCCGGCAACACTCCCGAACTGTATCGGCAACTGTCGGAACTCGGTGCTTGGGAGCCGGCCTATGACACCAACGGCGATCCCCGCGAGGGTGCTGATGTGGCCGAGTTGACAGGGGTGCTCGACCTGGCCGACTGGCCGGAAGGAATGCGAGTCATTGTCCGCCGTGAGCGTCCTCATCCGGGTGCACAGTTGCGCTTTGATGATGTCGACGGGTACCGGGTCACCGCGTTCGTCACGAACACGAAGAGCGGGCAGTTGGCGGACCTGGAAGTCCGCCACCGATCCAGGGCTCGTTGTGAGGATCGGATCCGCATCGCCAAGGACTCCGGGTTACGCAACTTCCCGCTGAAGGGATTCGATCAGAACCAGATCTGGTTAGCTGTTGTCGCTTTGGCTGGAGAGATCGAGGCGTGGAAGTCGTTGCTGGCGTTTCCGACCCACGAGATCCGCCGGTGGGAACCAAAGAAGCTGCGGATGCACGTCTACGCGGTCCCGGCGACGATCGCGAGGACAGCCAGGCGGGCCGTGGTGCATATGAAGGCGACTGCCCGTTGGGCCGGGGTCATCGTTGCTGGTCTCGACCGGTTGCGGAGTCTGCCGCGGCCAGCCCCAGGATAGAGCCGTGGTGGCAGTGTTCGTTCGAGTTGAGGAAAGGGCTGGGGTTGGATCCCCGCAGGGCCGTGGCGACACACGGTGGTCGTGTCATGCTCGAATGGCAGAATCAGTGTCGGTACGCGGCAACGGAGCCGGAATCATGGGCAACCAGCTACCCATGAAAAATCGAGGTTAACAAAGTGGATCGCCCCGAGTTCAGTGGAGAGCTCTTGACGGTACGCCAGCCACCTCTGGCCGACTGATTTCAGTATAGTAGTGATCCTCGAACTGCACTGGAGCAAGGTCTTTACAGTACGAATGCGGGCGGGTGTTGTTATACCAATGCACCCACTCCAAAGTCGCGAATTCCACAGCATCGCGACCAGTCCACGGACCTTCGCGCCACACCACCTCTTTCTTAAATAGTTTGTTTAACGCTTCAGCTGCGGCATTATCATAAGAATCACCCGTCGAGCCGACCGAGGCTTCTATCCCGGCTTCACGTAGTCGCTCTGTGTAAGCAAGAGAAACATACTGGCTTCCCTTGTCTGAATGGTGAATTAGCTGATTGATATTACGGTTCTTTCGTCTCCTTTCCCATAAGGCGTGCTCCAGGGCATCCAGCGCCAAATCGGTCCGCAGCGTCGTATCGACTCGCCACCCGACAATCATGCGGGAAAACAAATCCATGACGAACGCGACATAGGCGAAACCACTCCACGTCGAAACATACGTAATGTCAGCGACCCAGCGGGTATCTGGAGCATCGGCGGTGAAGTCCCGGCACACAAGGTCGCTCGGGTACGAGGCGGTCTTGGACTGCCATGTCGTAGTCGCCGACCGGGCATTGCTCACCCCTGCCAGACCCAGGGCGCGCATGCGTCGTTCGACTGTGCACCTGGCGATCGGCTCGTCTGGATAGAGCCGGCGGAGCATGACCCACATTTTCCGTGCTCCGAATAATCCTCGATTCTTCGCATGCACTTTCTGAATCCGTTCATCCCACACGGCGTCAGTTTGTTTCCGTGCCGAGACCGGTCGAGACTTTCTGGCGTAATATGAACTCGCAGCGATCTGCACCCCGGTACCGGAAAGGACACGGCAGATCGGCTCGACTCCGAATTCGTCACGATTGTCATCGATGAAACCATCGATATCCGTCAGCGGCGGTCGAGCTCCGCCTGGGCAAAATACGCACTCGCTTTCCGCAAGATCTCATTCGCCCGGCGCAGTTCTCGGATTTCCTTTTCCAGATCTGTGATGCGTTGCTTGTCGTCAGTCGTCATTCCCGGCGTCTTTCCAGAATCAACATGATTGTGCTTCACCCAATTGCGGAGGGTGTTTTTGTTGATTCCGATCTGTTCACCGACCAGCCGACACGCGGTGCTCACGGCCAGGACCGGATCGTCGGTCAGCTTCTCGTTGACCATGCGCACGGCGCGGTCTCGGACTTCTGCAGGGTACTTACTTGGTGCGGGCATGTTCCTATCCTCTCGGTTGGATCAAGCCCTCCACCACACCCGGGGCGATCCAGAACAACCCGATCGAGCGGTTGAACCGAGAGATCAAACGTCGTGCTGATGTGGTCCAGATCTTTCCGAACCGGGAGTCGGTGACGAGGCTGATCGGGGCCGTGTTACAAGAGCAGCACGAGGAGTGGCAGTACGGTGAACGACGCTATTTGTCGGAGATCTCGATGCGCAAACTCATCACCGTGCTCAACGGAGATTCCAGCGCCGATCCTGTCGGGGTGGTGATGCCACTGACCGCGTGATCCGACGCTGGTCCCCACTGCTTACTACCAAGTCAAAGGAACTAGGAAAGAACACCACGAAAAGGGACTTGACCCTGTTCAGCGGGGCTGCTGAGGGTTTGGTCGGCTCCGAGACTCCGTCTTCCCGCGAACACCTTGTCAGTCTTTTATCTGTGGAACAGCTCCTGTCTGACCGGGAATAGTTGTCAGCGGAAGGGATAATGATCTCTTGCGGCTCCCAAACGCTTCTTCCGAGTCTTCGCTGTGGCCGAAACCATCACCTGGAACCCGTCGTGACACTGCACAACCACGAGTGAATAGTCGCTGGATCTCGAGGCCGTCGGTTGATGCCCATCGCAAGAGGCTCTTCCGATCGTCCACCTGACCCCGGTGTCTCTGGCGGTCACAGTGGTCCACGTCTGGATCGCCCCGTTATCTCTACACGATGTAGTTTGAGTGTTCGGGCGTTTGCCGTTAATGTGACTACTACGTGATGTAGATATAGGCAGGAGCGGCAGTGTTCGGTGATCCGGTAACGCAGTGGTGTTTCACCGTTGTGTTCCTCGTTCTCGGGCTCGACTCGACTATCCGAATGGTCATCGATCGCCGGCGTCCATTGCAGTCAGTCGGCCATGGTCTGCATCTTGCGATGTCAGTGGTCATGATGGCTATGGCTTGGCCGTGGTGGTCGGGTCTTCCCAGCGCTCCGCAGGTTGTGTTTTTCACCGTCGCTGCGGGATGGTTCGTGCTCATGCTCCTCGCACAGAGTTTGCGCCGGATGCCTCGCTGGTACGCGCATGGGCACAATCCCTGGCACCTGGTCATGCATGTAGTGATGATGCTGACCATGGTCTGGATGGTGGTATCTATGGCGGGTATGGGCCCATCGGCCCCGGGTCACGATCATTCGTCCCTGTCGTTGCCGATCGCGATCAGCGGGGTAGTCCTGACCGGGGGATTAATTGTCGCTGCGATGATCTGCCTCGTCGATTGCATGGAAAATCTGCGCGGCGATCGACGCAGCGGCGCGGAGGCGAGGGCATCCGGTGCCCAAACTCTCATGAACCTGGGCATGGCAGCGATGTGCCTGCCGATGCTTGTCGTATGAGCTCGCGCCAAAACAGGAGCGGGAAAACAAAAGGAGAAGAACAATGACGACAACCAACATGGACAAATCGATGCTCTCTCGAGTCAAACGGCCACTGGTGATGGGGGCGGCGGCAGCAGCTGGGGCTCTTGCACTCACCTTCAGCGGGGCAAGCGTAGCGAGTGCGCATGTGACGGTGGAGGCGGACACGACTGAGGCCGGCGCGTACTCGGTGCTGACGTTTAGTGTTCCGCATGGTTGCGATGGCTCGGCGACGGACAAGGTGGCCATCCAGGTGCCTGAGGGCATCGATGCGGTCACCCCCACTCGCAATCCCTACTATTCAGTGGACGTGAAGAACGAGAAGCTCGATACTCCGATCAAGGACAGCCACGGCAATGAAGTGAGCGAACGAACATCCGAAGTCGTCTACAAGGCCAAGACCCCTTTGCCTGATGACCAGCGTGACACCTTCGAACTCTCTCTCAAACTTCCTGACGACGCGGCGGGAAAGACACTGGACTTCCCCACAGTGCAAACTTGCGAGGAGGGTGAGACCGCGTGGGTTCAGACTCCCGCCGAGGGACAGGATGCAGATGAGCTCGAGGCGCCGGCTCCGCAGCTCACGGTCACCAAGCCCGGCGCTGATGACCCCGCCGGTGAGTCGGGGGTAGAGGCGGGTGCGGCAGGCAGCAGTGGTAGGCAGACTCCTCTGGTGATCACTTCTTTGGTCATCGGGTCGCTGGGACTGGTCGTCGCGATCATCGCTGTGGCCAGGGGTCGTAAGAAGGCATGAGTTCGAACGTTCACAGCAGCCGGCAGCGATCATGGGCAGTGCTTGTACGCGCATTGATCGCGTTCCTCTGTGGGGGTGTACTGGCCTTGTCGACGTCGGCCGACCCGGCGTCTGCCCATGCTGCTCTGCTTGAAACCTCGCCAGCTGAGGACGAGGTCCTGGACGCGGTGCCGGACTCGGCCGAACTGCGCTTTAACGAACCGGTCGAACTCATCGACGGTGCGATTCGTCTCTTTCCCAGCAGCGGCGACGTTCAGACTCTGGAGGCACAGACCCGTGATCACTCGGTCATTGTCGACCTTCCTCAGGAGCTGCCCGATGGCACCTATTCCCTTACGTATCGCATTGTGTCAGCTGATGGTCATCCCGTCGGCGGCGCGGTGACTTTCCACATCGGCGAGGAATCCGACTCGGCCCCGGCACCGACGACCCCCGATGCCGACTCCACACCAACGTCGACGGAAACGGCAGTCATTATTCTGACTGTGATGCAGTACCTCGGTCTGCTCACCTTTGCCGGATTGCTGTTCTTTGACGCGATGGTCCGCCGTTCACCCGCTCGCCCCGATCGCACGACCCGTCGGGTTGCCCGCTGGGGCATCGGCCTGGGTGTGATGGCATCGTTCCTGCTGATTCCCGTTTCGGCTCTGCGCATTACTGGTCAGGCTCTGACTTCGATTGTGGATCTGAGTTCATGGGTCTTAGGGATCCGGGTAGCACCGACGATCTTAGCGGCCGTTGTGTTGTTGGCCGGGTCCTTGGCACTGCTATTGTTCGGCCGACGCAGACGCTCAAGAGTCGCACCACGCGCGGCCGTCATCGTCGCAGCTGTCACAGTCGCCTCACCGGTGCTCGTTGGCCACTCCCAGACGATGGAACCCATCTGGCTCATGAGCGCCGCCGACATCGGGCATCTGCTTGCCGGATCCTTCTGGGTCGGAGGGGTTCTCGGACTGGTCCTGACTCTCAGGTCGATGAGCCCGCACCGGCCCGGGATCACCAGCGACGTTGATGCAGCGCTTGCGGTGGTGGAGCGGTTCTCTCGGTTCGCGCTCTATAGCGTGATCCTATTGGCCGCCAGTGGAACGCTCATGGCCGTCCTCATTTTCAGCGAGCCCAACAAGGTCATCACAACGGGCTACGGACGCACTCTGCTGATCAAACTCATCATTGTGGCAGCGATCATCACCGTGGCGGCCTGGAACCGAAAACGCATCCTGCCGTCCATCGCTACCGAACCACGATCGTATGAACGATGGGGGCATCTGTGTCAAACACTCAGTTACGAAGCCGCTCTGCTAATCGCGGTGATCTCGGTCACCGGGTTCCTCTCCAATTCCTCCCCAGATCATCAACATCAAGACCAGACTCAGCAAGAGTCGGTGGCCTCTGAAATCTCGTTCGGGGCTGAATCCCAGGGGCTTGTCATCGACGGGCAGGTGGATCCGGGGGCCACAGGAGCAAACACTTTCACATTCGATCTCACCTATAACGGTGAACCAGTCTCGAGCGATGACGTCGAGGTCTCTGCTCGACTGCCCGAGCAACAGCTTGGACCGTTGAGCACAACGCCCATGTTCGATTCGGAGACCGGTAAGTACACGGCTCAGCTGACTCTGCCGACGAGCGGCGACTGGGAGGTCCAGGTCAGTGCACGTGTCTCGAGATTCGAGCAGCCAATCGCCCTCGTTCCTGTCCGCATCAACTGACTTTTGGGCTGGTGGCCTGGGCTCTCCGGTTTTCGGGTTCGGACTCAGACCCTGACCGGTTCGGGGACGGTACGGTGGAATCTAGTTGGCCACCGCCGTAGCGTCATTCGTTCGGCACGCAGCTCCATCGAGGTGTCACCTGTCAGGTGGGAGTGGCGAACGAGAGCGTTGCCAAGATTTGCTGCACCAACTTGCTTTGCTGCAGCATCATCGGCAATCAACTCGATGAGCAGCTTCGTCGCTCGGCGCAATTCCGGCCCGGCGGAGAGGAACTGAGGCAGGCACGCAGCATTGATCTCAGCGATTCGTACTGCCCAGCCGTGCCTGTACCGAAGGTGAGCGCATTCATGGGCGATGACGGCACGCAGCTGAACTGTGGTGAGAGCTTCTTCCAAAGCAGTCGAGATCATGATCTCGTCCGGGCGCCCGGGAACGGCGAAAGCCAGGACTTCGGATGATTCGAATCGCACGAGAATGAACTGCCCTCGGTCTTCACGTGATTTTGCCACAGGAACAATCCTTCTGACTGTGTCACGGTGGGAGCTGATCAACGGTTCCGTGGAATCAGACACCAACGCAGCCACGGCCCCCACTATTGCGAGGCTCAACCACGAGATGAGGGTGAAAATGAGCTGCTGCGCTGGCGTCAACGCAGGCGAGGCCTCGAGGCCGATTGCTACGATCGCGATCACCGATCCCAGCGCCAAAGCACATCCAGTACCCACAGCAGACCACCATAGGGTCATCGCCAAACGGGGAAACCGAATCTGCCATGGGCTCAAAGCCAGGACAGAGGGCGTCGCAAAGAGCAGGAAACCTGCCCCGAGTACGCATCCGCACACCCACAGCACAGGCTATTTACGCTTTCGTGGTCGAGGACCGGCAATTGCGTTGCGCAACAGTTCAGCGTCCCTGGAGTCGAGGTTGCCTGCGAAACGCAACAGGGCTGATTCGCGATCGCTGGCCTCCTCGAGAGCGGAGAACATCGTCAGGCCCACATGCTCATCTTCTGAGTATGCTGCCCGGAAACGCACCTTCCGTTCCGAAACGACGATGCGAACTACCTGGGCCTTTTTCTCAAGTCGATCTAGTGCCGTCATTACCGTTGTATACGCCGGCGGATGGCCACTGGCCAGATGCTGGATTTCCTTGGCGCTGAGGCCCTCTGGGCGTGAGCGAAGGACCCGCATGACTTCTGCCTCGAGCTCGCCGGGACCCCGAGTCCGTTTTCCTACCATGAGCACCTCCACTCTAACTCTACAATATGTGGACCAACGGAGGCGCAGACTCGTTCGATACGGTCGTTGTGGTGGCAGGTGGCAAGGCCGCTCTTATGACACCATCGTGTCGTCAAGCGCTCCGTTGGATCCACGGCCAGGTACACGGATGGTGGAGTTGGTGCTTCCGGCAGTGGCACCTGAGATTCGCATTTCACATCATCTACTACAATGATACGTAGAATGAAGAAGCAGTCGCCACGGTCCCCTGCCGAAGCGGAGAAGGGCCACACAGCAATAAGAGCCACTCCTTTCGTGGTGGTGCCCGTGATCGTTGTCATCGCGACAACGGTCACGATTGCCACCGTGATCGGTGCGGGCACAGAATCATATACTTCGATCGCTCGTGAGTTTCCCGGCACTGCCGTCGTTGTGCTCGATGCGGTGTTGCGTTCGTTTCACGAAGTTTTCTCGGTCCTTTCACTCGGCTCGCTTGCCGCCGTGCTCATTTTCACCCCGCGAACCGCCCAATTGGGACGGACACGAACGACTGCCACCGCTCAGGCCCTGGTGCGGGCCTGCAGCGGGGTCTGGGCCACGGCGGTGCTCCTGCTCATTGTCGTCGACGGACTCAACACCACCGGGGTGTCTTTGACAGGCCTCGACAGCCCGGAACAATTGTGGTTTGCCTTGACCGGCACCTTCTACCCAGCGGCGTGGTTGATCGTCTTCGCAGCGGCGTTCACAGTCTTCTCGGTCTCCATCCTGTCGGAGTCCTGGGCTGCCTACGCTGTGAGCTTGTGGATAGGGATGATCGCGATCCTTGCCCCGGTCGTCATCTCACAGGTGCTCGTCGGACCGAACCATGACTTCGGAGAGGACGCGGCGATCATCCAAACACCCGTAGCGACAGTCGTCCTCGGGCTCCTGTTGGTCGGAGTGCTCCTCGACATAGGGCACCCGAGCGGAAGAATCATGCCGCAACTTTCATGCTCCCGACTCATGTGGGCCGGTCTGATCTCGATCGGGGGCACGGACGTCGTGATCTCGGTGTTCAAGCTCGCCGGCACCGCGTTGACCGACTCGATCACAGGTTGGCAGCTGACGACTCGCTGGATCGGCCTGCTCGTCGTTGCTCTGGGAATGTTGACAGCCTCCTCGACGCGCCCCCAGTGGGGTCGCCTCGGCGTCGTTGCCGGAGTCACGGTATGGGTGACAATGACAGCAGCCATGACCTTCATCCCTTCACCGAACTACTTCGCTCCCAACAGCATCGTCGCCGTCTTCCTCGGCTACACTCTCGACGCCGCCCCAGACCCGATAATCCTGCTCACACACTGGCGGATCAACTTGCTGCTGACCACCATTGCTGCCGTTGCGATGATCGGATACTGTCTCGGGGTGCGACGACTGCGACGTCGTGGCGATCACTGGCCGGTGTTACGGACGATCTGCTGGCTGATCGGTTGGTTGCTGACCATCGTGCTGATGGGGTCAGGGATCGGTAAATACTCTCCGGGTGACTTCGGTATCCACATGGTTGTGCATATGACGTTGAATATGCTCATCCCTTCCTTCCTCGTCGGAGCCGGACCGATCACGTTGTTGCTGCGAGCCTCCACTGGCACCGGTCCGCTCGGACACATGGTCCACGCCCGCGTGAATCAGGTGATCAATTCGCCTGGGCTGCGATTGCTGCTGCACCCCCTGTTCGTCTTCGTTGTCTACGTCGCCTCGTACTACGCCCTCTACCTCAGTCCGCTGTTCGGTGAGCTCATTCGCTATCACTGGGGGCACCAGCTGATGAACGTGCACTTCCTCATCGTCGGCTACATGTTCTTCTCGCTGGTCATCGGCGTCGATAAGCTCCCGTTCGAGCTTCCGCACATCGGCAGACTCGGCTATGTCATCGCTGCGATGCCCTTCCACGCCTTCTTCGGCATCGTGCTGATGATGACGAACACCCCTGTGGCCCAGAACTTCTATCGCACCCTCGACCTGCCCTGGCTCGATATCGCTGCCGAGCAGTACTTCGCCGGCGGCATCGCCTGGGCCGGGGGAGAGTTGCCTCTGTTGGGAGTGGTCATCGTCCTCGCCGTGCAGTGGACCCGACAGGACAAGCGGGATGCCAAGCGTTTCGATCGCCATGAGGACGCTGGCTTAAGCGATGAATTCGCGGCCTATAACGACATGCTGCGGCGGTTGGCAGAGCGAGACGGAGTCGCTGTTGCCGCGGATGCGACAAGCAGGTCTGAAAAGGAAGGGCTGAAATATAATGAGCAGTGACAGCGTGGTCCGACCGGAGGCCTCAAACCTACTCGAGCAGGTCGGCAATGGGATCGATATCGATATCACCGGGATGACATGCACAGCGTGTGCCCGCCGAGTCGAAAAATCGCTGAACACGATCGACGGCGCCACGGCATGGGTGAATTTCGCGACCGAACGGGCCCGAGTGACTGGACTCGATCATCCTGATGATGCACTGAAGGCGGTGAAAAAGGCCGGCTACGGTGCACAGATCCACAAGGCCGGCGACGACACATGGTCACAGCGAGCCGCCGAGGTGAGATTGAGTTCCCTTCGCTGGCGGCTCATCTTCGCCGCGATTCTCACCGTCCCGCTCATGGACGCCACCATCGCCCTGGCCTTGGTCGACACGTGGCGCTTCCCCGGTTGGGAGTGGGTCTGTATCGCCGTTGCCCTGCCGATTGTGACGTGGGCGGCGTGGCCGTTCCACCGGTCGGCGTGGAAGAACCTGCTGGGCCGGACAGCGAATATGGATACTCTCGTGTCCCTGGGCATCACTGCCGCATTCGGGTGGGCCGTAGTGACCGCGGCATTTGACTTCACCGGACCCGATGCGTGGTTGGGTTTCGGGCTCGTACCCGACGGTGCGGACGCTCTCTACCTCGATGTCGCCGCCGGAGTGACTACTTTCCAGCTGGCTGGCCGCTACTTCGAGACGCGATCGCGGCGGAAGGCCGGCGACCTGCTGGCCGCGCTCGGAGAACTCGCGCCGAAGACCGCTCGTGTCCGCGGTGACGACGGCGAATACGCTGAGACCCCTATTGAACTGGTCACACGCGGTGATGTCGTTCTCGTCCGTCCCGGCGAAACCGTACCTGTGGACGGAGCAGTCATCGACGGGCAGGCCGAACTCGATACGAGCAGCCTTACTGGCGAACCGGTGCCGACTCCTGTCGGGGCTGGGAGCCGGGCGGTTGGAGGGTCCTTTGCCACGAACGGGCAAATCCTCGTTGAGGCCGAGGCCGTCGGGGCCGATATGCAGCTGTCCCAGATTGCGACGATGGCGGAGAAAGCACAGTCGCAGAAGGCTTTGGTCGAAAGTCTGGTCGATCGCATCACTGCAGTATTCGTCCCCGTCGTACTCGTCTTAGCAGTCGGGACTCTGCTCGTCTGGTTGCTTCCACTCGGATACTCACCCTCACGGGCCATTGGTGTGGGCATCTCGGTGCTCATCATCGCCTGCCCCTGTGCACTCGGATTGGCGACGCCGACAGCGCTCATGGTCGGCATCGGCCGCGGTGCTCGTTTAGGCATCCTTGTCAAAGGTCATACAGCGCTTGAAGCCAGTGGAAACATCGACACGGTCATACTGGACAAAACTGGCACTGTGACCACCGGAACACTTGAAGTCGAGCAGACATGGTTCGCCGAGACCCACCGGCCAGACCTGCTGGACCGTATCGCCGCGCTTGAGTCCCGCTCGGAGCACCCAGTCGCCCGCGGCATCCTCGAATACGCCGACTCGGCAACCAATGCCACTGCTGCTGTGACAGTCGAACAGACGGAACCACCGATTGAAGTTAAGGATGTCCAGGTGTTGCCCGGCGTCGGCATCGAAGGCTTTGTTGGCGAGGCGACATTGTCAGTCATCAGCGCTGCTGCCGCCCTCGATCGACTGGAGCTCGATTCACAGCTCAGTGAATGGATCCGCGACCAAGAGGGAACGCAGCGCAGCGTCATCGTCATCATCGACGCTGGCACGCCGGTCGGGGCTCTGGCTTTACGCGACCAGGTCAAGTCTGACGCCGCCGCCAGTATCGAGCAGTTGCAGGCGCTTGGTCTGCGCACCGTCCTGCTCACCGGCGACAGTCGCGGACCGGCGGAGACAACAGCAGAGAGCATCGGTACCGATGAGGTTATTGCTGAGGTTATGCCGAATGATAAAGCAGACGTTGTGTCCGCATTGCAGGAGTCGGGCCACCGTGTGGCGATGGTCGGCGACGGGATCAACGATGCCTCAGCCTTGGCTGCGGCTGACCTTGGCATCGCTGTCGTCACCGGCTCGGACATCGCGATGAAGTCGGCCGATATCATTATCGTCCGTGACGATCTTGGGGCGATTGCCGAAGCGATCATGCTCTCCAGGAAGACCCTGCGTACGATCCGTGGGAACCTCGTCTGGGCGTTCGGTTACAACGTCTTAGCTATTCCGATCGCGATGTTCGGACTGCTGAACCCATTGATCTCGGCAGCGGCGATGGCAATGTCGTCGGTGTTCGTCGTCTACAACAGCCTGCGCCTGCAACGCGTGACACTGGAAGCCTGAGAGCCAGTCCGTGTGTCAGGCGACGAAGCCCCGACCAGATTCTGCTGCGAATGAACTGGTCTCGTTACCGAGACAGAACCCGACCCAGGTCTCGACTCCTGGATCCAAACTGAGATCCGGAGTGCTGCTTCTGCATCTCACCAGTCGAGTTTCGGGAAGAGAGAAGGGCGGTGCGCGACTTCGCCAGCCGCGCACCGCAGTCGTCAGTTTCCGAACCGGGCTAGCAAAGCGGTCACCGCATCCTTGCCTAACTGGTTAGCGGCCAAGGGACTGTCGCCGGTGAGCAGGTTGCGATCGCTGGTGGTCGTGCCTGCCATGTCGTCATTGATGATTTCGACGCCTTCTTTCTTCAGAGCCTCTCCCAGACGCCAGGGCATCTCACCGGGCAGGTAGCCGATGTCGAGGTTCGCTCCGAAGTCTAATGAGTCCGGGAAGGCGGTGATCTTGTGCCCCGAGAAGGGGTTGGAGTCGCGGCCGATGCTCCCGGCCAGGAGAGAGGCGGGGCCATGGCATAGGGTGATGATGAGTTTGTCGTTGTTCAGGAAGTGATCCAGTGCGGTCTGGACATCTTTGTCGAATGGGATGACGTTCATCGCGCCATGGCCACCTGGAATGAAGATGGCTGCGTATTCGTCCAGTCCACTTGAGATCACATTGGCCCTGAGTTGCACAGGTGACGAGCGTTTCGTGCCATTTGGAGGCTCTTCCGGTTTCAGAGTGCGTTGACCCGGGCCGATAGCTGCCCGGAGTGGAGCAGACAGCGCAGCACGTAGTGCTCGAAGTTCCTGAAGCCCAGACCAATGCCCCGCAGATGCTCGAGGCGTCCGTTGATCGCTTCGACCGGCCCATTCGACGCACCTCCACGGTCGAAGAACGCCAGCACCTGAGCCTGCTTCCGCCACAACGTCCTCCCCAGCTGAGCAAGCTCCTCAAGCCCTTTCGGCAGGCCTCTGCGCAGACTCTCGATCACTGCCTGCATGAGACGCCTGCCCGTCTTCCGATCGGGATGCTCGTACGCATCGATGACGTCCTGGTAGACCAGGTACGTCACTTCCAACGCGACGTGGTCATCATGCTCGGCCCACAACCGCTCCAGCCGGTCTGTTGCCCGCTTGTTCAGCAGGGATCGGCGGGTCAGCAGAGTCCGTCGCCCCCGGTACAGGAGATCCTTCTTCCGGCCACGATGTCCATGGATCTGTTGCTGCAAGCGTTGCCTGCAGGCAGTGAGCTTCTGCCCGGCCAGCTGCACGACGTGGAACGGGTCCATCACCGGCGTCGATTCCGGCAGCGACTCCATAGTCGCCGTGTGGTAGCCGGCGAACCCGTCCATCGTGACGACTTCGACTCCGGCACGGAATGCTGGGGAGCGCTCGTTCAGCCATGTGGTCACGACTCTGGCGGAGCGTCCAGCTTTCACATCCAGCAGACGTGCTCGACCGGTTCCGTCGATGAGCGGGGTCAGGTCGACGAAGATCGTCGCGAAAGAGTCTTCGCCTTGTCCGCGCACGTGTTTCTAGCAGTGCTCATCGATGCCCAGGACCCGGACGCCCGACAGATGGTCAGGATCTGCATAGACCAGCGACTTCGCCGCGTTGATGGCCAAGTGGTTGACGAGGTCCCAGCCGAGTCCGAGTGCCTTGCTGATCGCTTGGATGCTCATCTGATCGTGGATGAGGCGTTTGAGGATCCAGGTCGTGGCGCGTTTCGTGGTTTTCGCCCCGGGCTCGGCGGCTTCGAGTGGGTGCTGGAAGATCGAACGCCGGCACTGGGGGTGAACGCACTGATAGCGCGGCAGTCGTACGTGCAAACGGGTCGGGTGGCCGGTGATGGGAACGTCTGTCAGGTGACGGATGACGTGATCACGCAGTCGTCCTTCCGCCCCGCAGTCAGGGCAGAATCCCGCCGGTTCTCGTGGTGTGGCTTCGATGACGGTGACGTCGTCATCGGTGATGTGCGCGCCGGTGATGTGGATGCCGAGTTCGAGGGTGCGGCAGATGACATCGGCTACAGGACACGACTGGGCTGAGGAGGTAGATTGCATGGCAGGGCCTTGGGTGTGAGGGATCTTGGAGAATTTCCATCATCACCCAAGGCCCGCCTCTCATTCATCACCGACACACTGGGTGCAGAGACCCTGCTACGCACTCTGAAACCGGAAGAGCCGGCCGAACTCATCCGGAACAAGGGTGCCTGGAAAGGCATTGATGATGTCGAGCTCGCCGCGGCGGAGCGGGTGCACTGGTTCAACACGTACCGGCCTCACCGGAGCACTTGGTGTAGCGACTCCCTCTGCGTTCCGATCAGACTTTTTCAGTGCGCTGCCGCGGGCTGCGTAGCTCGTGCACGAGCCGATGGGGATGAACCCTGAGTGGTGGACACGCTGAGTCTGGCCCATAATGGGCCGGAGAATGCGAGTAGAAACCATGCCAATGAAGAAGTACTCCGATGAGTTCAAAGCCGACGCCGTCGCGCTGTACGAGACTCATCCCGATATGTCTTATTCCCAAGTCGCGGCCGATCTTGGCATCTCCCGTGGCGCGATCAAGTCGTGGGTGTTCCAAGCACGGAAGGAAGCCGGCAAGGTGTCCACGAGCTCGCCTGATCGGCCCGAGACACCCGAGGAAGAGCTGGCTCGCCTGCGGGTCGAGAACGATTCGTTGCGGGCCGATAAGCGGTCTCTGCGGTCGGATGTGGAGCGGCTGGAAGAAGAGCGAGCGATCCTGCGGAAAGCCACGAAATATTTCGCGGCAGAGACGACCTGGTGATCCGTTTCCAGTTCGTTGACGACCATCGAAACACCCATGAGGTGAAGCGGATGTGTTCCGTGCTGGGTATCCAGCGCTCAAGCTTTTACAAGTGGCGTGCCTCCCGGCCGGCACGGGCGGCCAGGCAGGCTGCTGATGATGCTCTGTGCGAGCGGATTGAGCACCACTTCGAATTCTGGGACCACACGTACGGGTACCGACGGATCACGGCCGAACTCGCCGATGACCCGCACGTGGACGAGCCGGTCAACCGTAAGCGGGTTGCCCGCCCGATGCGGAACAACGGCATGGTCGGTATCCACTTGCGTAAGCCGAAGACTACGACGATCTCGGACCCAGATGTGAGTATTCGGTGGTGTGAGCGCCACTGACTATTGTGGTTGAGCGCCACCCGATATTGCCTTTCAGCGCCACCGGGTCGTGGCGGTGAGCGCCAGGCCGTCACCCGACGCTCACCGACAATTGGTCACTGCGTGGCTGTACTGATGTGTTCGCGCATGTTCATCTCCCCAGTCGTGATCCAGATCGTGTTGTGAACGATACGATCCATGATCGCATCCGCGTGGACACCGGACCCGAGTCGTTGATGCCAGTCCTTCTTCGCATAC
This sequence comes from Brevibacterium sp. FAM 27836, assembly GCF_051351055.1. NCBI lineage: Bacteria > Bacillati > Actinomycetota > Actinomycetes > Micrococcales > Brevibacteriaceae > Brevibacterium > Brevibacterium sp. FAM 27836. Next base: position 538,578 of record NZ_CP195711.1, on the reverse strand, counting down.
TGGGTGCAGAACACCGTCGATGTCGTATCGTAACGACGTTCAAGGAGCTCGAGCAGCATCGAACGGACATCGTCATCGGGTTCGTCGAGCAACCATTCATCGATGACTAACAGCGTGAACGCCGAGTATTTGCGTAACCATTTCTCCCGACCGCCCGGCTTGTCCTGCGCAGTGGCCCACGATTCTTCAAGATCGGGCATGCGAATGTAGTAGGCACGGTAGCGATGCTGACAGGCCTGCTTCGCCAGCGCCGACCCCAGATACGACTTGCCAGACCCGGTGAACCCCTGGAACACAACGTTTTGCTGCCGGGTGATGAACGAGGCGGTTCCGAGTTGAGCGATGACGTCACGGTCGAGGCCGCGCTGGTCGATCAGCGCGATCCGACGCAGATCCGCATCGGGATATCGCAGTCCAGCCCGGCGGATGAGCCCCTCGACTTTCGCATGGGTGAACGCAGCATGAGCGTCATCGACAGCGAGCTGGATGCGCTCTTCGAATGGCATTCCCAGGGTGAGAGCGTCGTCTTGGGCATCGAGTGCGCTCAGCAGGCTTGTTGACCCCATTTCACGCAGTTTCCGTTTCGTTTCGTCATCGAGACGAGTCATCGTTGTCCTCCTGCGTAGTAGTCTGGCCCACGAACGAAACCGACCGTGGGCGTTGGTCCAGCAGCGGGCAGCCCGGACGGTTCAGGGCTTCGTCTGCGCTTGCTGGAAGGCGTGTCTTGCCCACTGTCGAGAATCGGCCGCAAATGCGCATACCGTGGTGATCGAATCCGACCCGATAACGCGATACCAGCGGCGGCTTCGACTCGTTTAGGAGAGAAGCGGCGCGACAGGCGCAGCACTGCCAGTGCCGCGTTCAGTCCCTGTTCCTCAACGGGCACGGACTCGAAGATCCGGTTGATCACCGTCGTCGTGTCTTGTCCGATACGAGCTGCCCATTCCCGCACGCGAGGCCCGTCCCATTGTTGATACCTCTCACCATGGGGCAGGTCGCCATCGTGTGTGTGATGGGTGTTGATGACTCCTGCCAGCGGAAGCAGGTGACTCGAAAGCCGCGTGTGCCCGTCGAAGATCTCGACTGTCGTTTCCGTGATCCGTAAGTCGACGCTGGAACCGACATGCGCATAGGGCACGGAGTAGAAGTTCTTCTCGAACACCACGTGCCCGTCTTTGCGGACTTTCCTCCCATAGATCCAGCGGCTGATCTCATAAGCAACCGCCGGCAACGGCCGCAGCAGGGGCCGTTCCTCGGCGTCGAAGACCGATGCCCGTGATCCAGGGCGTTTCTGAAACGGTTGGGCGTTGTAGGCCCGCATTCGTTCATAGATCGCCTCACGTAGCTGAGGCAGTGTTCGAAAGGTCTGTCCGCGCAGTGCCGCGATGACCTGGGTGGCGATATTGCCGACCGTGTTTTCAACACTGGCCTTGTCCTTGGGTTTCCTGACTCGGCCCGGCAGGACGGCTGCCGAATAGTGTGCAGCCAGCTCACGATAGGCATCATTGAGGATGATCTCTCCTTCCCGAGGATGGGAGATCACGCCGGTCTTGAGGTTGTCGGGCACGATCCGGGGCACGCTGCCGCCGAACCAGTCGAACATCGCTATATGCGCCCGCAGCCAGGTGTCCTGCTTCATATCCAGGGCCGGTTCAACAAACGCGTAGCGCGAGAACGGCAGGCAACCGACGAAGAGAAAGACTTTCGTGTGTGTCCCCGCGACCGGGTCGGTAAGCGTCATCGTTTTGCCCGACCAGTCGACTTCGACGCTTTGGCCGGCCTTGTGTCCGACTCGAGAGGCCAGGCCGGAAACGAGCACATGGTGCTGGTAGGTCTTGCAGAAGCGGTCATAGCCCATCGCCGGCGAGTCTGTGGTGGCGCAGGCGTCACGGTACTCGCTATGCAATAGTTTCAGCGTGACCCCGACGCGCGCGAGTTCGCGGTGGACTTCACTCCAATCAGGTTGGGCGTAGACACTCTCATGCTGGCCACGGCCAGGAAACAATCGAGCGTAGACATCGGCATCCGGCATCCCGGCTGCCTCGTCGTAGGACAGCCCCACGGCGTCAGCGGCAGCGATGACGGCGTCGACGGAATGTCTCGACATGCCCTGAGCGGCAATCTGGCGGCGAGAGAGTCCTTCAGATCGGAGGCGAAGCACCAACTTCGCTTTAATTTTGCGTACCATTCGTTTTGCTCCTTCTACCGCGTGAGTGGCCACGCGGTAGAAGGAGCCTAGAAACAGGTGGCGCTGAAGTCGAATATTCGGGGGCGCTCACGACGCCGGTCGACACCCAAGACAGGTGGCGCTCAAAGACGAGCGCAGTGGCGCCCAAGAAGCCGAATATTCAGCGACCATGGTCGTCAATATACGTCCTCGTCGTTTCAGGCGATGTGTCGTCGGTTCGGGGTGGTCCAGTCGATGGGCAGGGTCGGGTCGAGTGCTGATAATGCCCTGGCGGAGTCGGTCAACGCGGCGTTGAAGCGGGAGACGCTGCAAGGAGCGAAGCGGTGGGTCTCGGACCTCGAGTGTCGTCGTGAGGTGTTTCGGTGGTTGGTTCGATACAACTCGAGGCGGAGACATTCGAGTCTGGGTTATCGAGCACCGGTTGACTTCGAGGTCGATTACACATTTATGATGGGCATTGCCGCCTGATAGTACACATTGATGTGTCCACTTCCAGGGGTTCACGCCCGATGATTAGAGAACTCTCCATCAAACCTGGTGCTTGAGAGCCTAAAGTTTCGTCAATCGTTCAACCGCCAACCTGAGGTCAGTCATTGGACGGGGCCTTTGCGCGAAACGGTTGTTCGGGACCGAGCGCGCTGTTGCTGCATATATCGGTCAAAGGTGTCCCTCCATTGCGGACAGAGGCTGTAACCAGAATGGAGTACTTCCTCCACCGCGAGTTCGGTGGGGAACCCGAACGTGTCATACAAGGTGAAGATATCCTTCCCAGTCATCCCCGTTGGGCCTCGTCGGTGGAGTTCCTCCAAGCCCTTGCGAAGCGTGCGCAGGAACACGCGTTCTTCCTTCTCCAAAACCGTCATGATCGTCTTGTGCTGCGTGTCTAGTTCCGGATAATTGTCATTGTAGAGGACGGTGATTACCGAAACTGTGGTGGGCAGAAAGAGCTTTTGAATTCCGATTGCCTGCCCATACCGGATCGCCCGACGTACCAGTCGGCGCAGCACATACCCGCGTTCTTTGTTCGCCGGCCGCACCCCGGCCACGATCATGAACACTGCTGCACGCAGGTGGTCGGCAATCACACGCATGCCAACTGTCGCGTCCCGGTATGAGCGGCCGCTGAGCTTCTCCAAGTGTTCGATGATAGGGCGAAGGACACTGATTTGGAATATGTCCGGGTCGTCGTTCGCAGCCGCAGTGATCCTTTCCAAGCCGCCACCAAAGTCGACATTGCGGTGAGTCAGCTGGGTGAAGGTGCCGTCGGGTTGGCGTTGATATTGCATAAACACCTGGTTCCCGATCTCCATGAATCGACCACTTTCGCTAGCCGGATGTGGCAGACCATGGGTCGGGTCGTGGTGCTCAGGGCCGAAGTCGAAGAATACTTCACTGTCGGGCCCACAAGGGTCCCCAACCGGAGTGCCAGCCAGCCCCTTACCTCGGCTCCACCAGTTTTCCTCGTCGCCATAGAAGAAGATGCGTTCCCCGGGACTGATGCCACGGGCGTCCCCGTCGGATTGGGTCCCGATCACCGCGACCTGGGCTTCAATTCCGGCGTCGGCGAACACTTGCTTCCAGATCTGCGCCGCTTCCTCGTCACGTGGGACACGTGCCGAAACATCGCCGCCGAACACGGTGACATACAAACGGTGGGGATCCAACCCGACAATGCGGGTCAAGAAATCGAAGAACCAGCGGATCTGCTGCTCTTTGAAGTAGTCACCGAGGCTCCAATTCCCTAGCATTTCGAAGAACGAAGTGTGTCGATTGTCGCCGACTTCAACCATGTCCTGTGCCCGTACTGCTGGTTGGCAGTTCGCCAGCCGCAGACCCGAAGGGTGCGGCTCACCCAGTAGGTATGGCATTAACGGTTGCATGCCGCTGCCGGTAAACAAGGTGGTGCCATCTTCTTCCGCCACGAGGCCACTGCGTGGAATGACGGTATGACCGCGTCCCTGGTAGTAGTCAAGGAAAGCAGTGCGGATATGCTGTGCGCGCAAAGGCATAGGTGATCGCTTCCTGAAGTAGTTGAATAGGCAATTGCTCGGATCGAAAGGTTCTGCCCGCCGTGCGATCAAGTTCGGGACCGCCACTACCGGGACAGATCCGGCCCGAGGAGTGGCGAGGACTATCGACGGCCTCCTGGCTACAAAGGTCTTCAACGGCGGTGGGGAGTACCAGCTCGTCAGAGCCAGAATCTACCTTCACCCGCGCGGGTGGGCGTAAACGAGCTCGGTGAACCGTTGCACGTAGTTCTGGAGGAACTCCACAGTCGTCTCAGCAGCGATAGCCCCGTCCTCATCAAACAAGCTCGGCGACTGGCCGAGAAACACTTCCGGTTGGCCAGGGGTAGGCATGTCGAAGTAGGACAGGGCCAGGCGGAGGTTCTTCTGGGAGCTGTAGCCGCCCATGCGTCCGACGGAATGGCTGATGATCCCGGCCGGGAGGTTCTTCCACGCGACGTCGCTGTTGGGCTTGGAGCCGATGTCGATGGCGTTCTTCAGGCAGGCTGGGATAGTGCGGTTGTTCTCAGCGGTCACGAATAACACACCGTCGGAGGCTTTAATAGTCTCCCTGAAGTGCGTGTACGCCTCTGGGGTTGGTTTGTCGGAGACGTCGGGGTCGTCATAGTCGAAGTCGTAGAGCGGCAGGTCGCGGATTTCGACGATCTGCACGTTGTAGCCCTCGGGGAAGTATGTGATGGTCTCGTGGGCGATCTTGCGCGTGTAGGAGCCGCGGCGCAGGCTGCCGACGATCACGGAGATGTTCTTGGTCATGTGGTGCCTTTCGTTTGGGAACAGGTTGGTCGGTCGACGGGTCTCAGAAGTCCCAGTCGGCGTCGCTGGTGTCTTCGCCCTTCCCGATGACGTAGGAGGATCCGGACCCGGAGAAGAAGTCGTGGTTTTCATCAGCGCTCGGTGCCAGGGCGGCGAGGATTTCCGGATTGACTTCGGTCTCTCCCGGGCTGAAACGTGCAGGGTAGCCGAGGTTCATCAGTGCCTTGTTCGCGTTGTAGCGTACGAACACTGCCACGTCGTCCATCAGCCCCAGCGGCTCGTACAGTTCACCTGAGTAGGCGAGCTCTAGCTCGTAGAGGTCTTCAAGCAGCTCGTAGGTGAACTCGTGCATCTCGTTCTGCCGTTCAGATGCCTGATTCTCGATGCCGCGCTGATATTTGTAGCCGGAGTAGTAGCCGTGCACGGCCTTATCCCGCAGGATGAGGCGGATCATGTCTGCGGTGTTGGTCAGTGTGGCGTGCACGGAGAAATGCAATGGCAGGTAGAACCCTGCGTAGAGCAGCAGTGAGGACAGCAGAGTAGAGGAGACCTTCCGTTTGAGCGGGTCGTTGCCGTAGTAGTGTTTCAGTACCTTTTTGCACCGCTGCTGAAGCAGGTCGTTGTTTACGGCCCACCGGTAGGCGTCGTCGATCTCCGGAGTGCTCGTCAGGGTGGAGAACACCGAAGAGTAGGACCGGGCGTGCACCGACTGCATGAACGCGATGTTGGTGTAGACGGCCTCTTCGTGTTCGGTGCGAGCATCCTGGATCTGACAGATCTCGCCGACGGTGGCCTGCACCGTGTCAAGCATCGTCAGCCCCGTGAAGACCCGCATAGTGAGAGTTCGTTCCTTCTCGGTGAGCCGGCCCCAGGCGGGGATGTCGTTGGACAGCGGCACCTTCTCGGGCAGCCAGAAGTTCGCGGTGAGCCGGTTCCACACCTCGAGGTCCTTCTCGTCGCCGACGCGGTTCCAATTGATCGGTCGCAGCCGGGCCGCGGGGTCGTGGCGGTAGGCGGGCGGGGTCACCGAGGTCTCGGCGAGCGAGCGGGTGGGGTTAGTGGTCGTCATGCGGGTTCCTTAGGTATGGGCTGGATTGGGTCAGAGTGTGCAGGAGACGCAGTTCTCGATCTCGGTACCTTCGAGTGCTGGTTGGCGCAGTCGGATGTAGTAGAGGGTTTTGATGCCTTTGCGCCACGCGTAGATCTGCGCGCGGTTGATGTCGCGAGTCGTGGCAGTGTCGCGGAAGAACAGGGTGAGCGAGAGCCCCTGGTCGACGTGTCGGGTTGCTGCGGCGTAGGTGTCGATGATCTTCTCGTAGCCGATCTCGTAGGCGTCTTGATAGAAGCCGACGTTGTCATCACTCATGTGCGGGGCCGGGTAGTAGACGCGGCCGAGCTTGCCCTCCTTGCGGATCTCGATCTTCGCCGCGACCGGATGGATCGAAGCGGTCGCGTTGTTCACATACGAGATCGACCCGGTGGGCGGGACGGCCTGCAGGTAGGCGTTGTAGATGCCGTGCTGTTTCACCGACTCGCGCAGCCGTTCCCAGTCCTCGCGGGAAGGGATGGTCACGCCTGCGTCTGCGAATAGTTCGCGCACCCGCTGAGTGGCGGGTTGCCAGTCATGTTGGGTGTATTTGTCGAAGTAGGAGCCGTCGGCGTAGGTCGAGTCCTCGAATCCGGCGAAGGTCTGCCCGCGCTCAATCGCGATTTGATTCGATGCGCGGATCGCGTGATAGGTGATGGTAAGGAAGTAGATGTCAGTGAAGTCAATGCCTTCTTCGCTGCCGTAGTGGATGCGCTGGGAGGCGAGGTAGCCGTGCAGGTTCATCTGGCCCAGTCCGATTGCGTGGCTGGTCTCGTTCCCGTTCGCCACGGACGGGACGGCATCGACGTTAGTCTGGTCGGAGACACTGGTCAGTGCCCGCACCGCGGTCTCCACGGTCGACCCCAGGTTCGAGGAGTTCATGGCCTGAGCGATGTTGAGTGAGCCGAGGTTGCAGGAGATGTCTTGGCCGATTTCCTGGTACCCGATAGCGGAGTCGTAGGTCGAAGGCGTGTTGGTCTGCAGGATCTCGGAGCAGAGGTTGGACATGTTGATGTGACCTGCCAGCGGATTGGCACGGTTGACGGTGTCTTCGAAGAGCACATAGGGGTATCCGGACTCGAATTGGAGCTCAGCGAGGGTCTTGAAGAACTCCCGGGCGCTGACCGCGTTCTTTCGAATCCGCGGGTTCGCCACGAGCTCGTCATAGTGGTCGCTCACCGACAGGTCTGACAACGGCGTACCGTATTCGCGCTGCACGTCGTAGGGGCTGAAGAGGTGCATGTCCCGGTTCTCCTTGGCCAGTTGGAAGGTCACATCCGGGATGACTACGCCCAGGGAGAGGGTCTTGATGCGGATTTTCTCGTCGGCGTTCTCTCGCTTGGTGTCGAGGAAGCGCAGGATGTCGGGGTGGTGGGCATGCAGGTAGACCGCGCCTGCGCCCTGCCTCGCGCCAAGCTGATTGGCGTAGGAGAACGAGTCCTCGAGGATCTTCATCACCGGCACCACGCCGGAGGCCTGGTTCTCGATTCGTTTGATCGGAGCACCGACCTCACGCAGGTTCGACAGCAACAGCGCCACGCCCCCGCCACGCTTGGACAGCTGCAAGGCGGAGTTCACGCTGCGACCGATGGACTCTAAGTTGTCCTCCACCCGCAGCAGGAAGCAGGAGACCAGCTCTCCGCGCTGGGCCTTCCCCGCGTTGAGGAAAGTCGGCGTCGCAGGCTGGAAGCGACCGGAGAGCATCTCGTCGACCAGCCCGGTGGCCAGTTGCTCGTCGCCCTGACCGAGGTAGAGCGCGGTAGCGACCACCCGTTCTTCGAACCCTTCAAGATAGGTGGTGCCGTCGAAGGTTTTCAGAGCATACGAGGTGAAGAATTTGAAGGCTCCCAAGAAAGTGGCGAACTGGTGCCCCACGGAATGGGCGCGCTCGTGCAGTGCGCATAGAAATTCCGGGGTGTAGGCTGCCAGGAATTCGGACTCGTAGTAATCGTGGTCCACTAGCCACTCCAGGCGCTCGGCCGCCGAGGAGAAGACCTTGGTGTTCGGGACCACATGCTGGCGGAGGTACTCGGCGGCGGCCTGACGGTCCTTGTCGAACTGGATCGAGCCGTCGGAGGCGAACAGGTTCAGTTCGGCATTGAGCGCGTGGTAGTCCTTCCGCGCTCCGATGCCGGTGCGCACGGGAACCTCTGAGGCGATGGTGGTCATGCGGTTGTCCTCTCGTTGTTGACCTGGTCCCAGAAGCGGGACAGGCCGGTGTTGACGGTGTCGATGTCGCGCTGGGTTCCCAGCAGCTCGAAGCGGTAGAGCTCCGGCACGCGGCACTTGCGCGCGATGATGGGCCCGGCCAGGCAGTAATGCTCGCCGAAGTTCGTGTTCCCCGCGGTGATCACCCCGCGCAGCAGAGCGCGGTTGGCCGGGTCGTTCAGGAAGGCGATCACCTGCTTCGGAACCGCACCCGCCTGTTCCCCGCCGCCGTAGGTCGGCACGACCAAGACGAAGGGGCATGCCACCCGAATCATGCCCTCCAAGCGTGGGCGCAACGGTATGCGTACGGCAGGACGGTCGAGCTTATCGACGAATCGACGGGTGTTCTCCGAGACGCTGGAGAAATACACCAGGTCCGGCGATTCACCCTCGTGCAGCTCTCGGATCGGATAGGTCGTCTGTGGCCGCGGTCCATGCACCACTACAGCCCTCCTAGAACTAGAAACTCTTTTTGCCAAGCCTTCTGCGCGTACCTCAGTTGAGGCTTCTGAGGTTTCCCTGCCGTGCTTTTCGTAATTCGGTACACCGATACTATAGATTCGGCGTACCAAACTTCAAGCGCGACTCAGTGTCCGGTGCCCCAACCGAAAGGATTGATGATGAACGAGAGTGCACAACCGCAGGGCACCTGGATCGAAGCGATCACCGTGTTCGAGGAACTTCGCGCTGGCAACACCGATGGCGCTCTTGAAGTAGTGAGAACGTGCTCAGACGTCGAGCGGATGCTCGGATACCTCTTTCGTCTGACGTCCCTGTTTCTCAGGAGCGCACGCTCGGAGGACATCGACCACTTCATAGAAGCCGCACACCGGGCGGAACATCCACCTACTCTCAGGTATCGATGAACGGGGCCGCCGGCGCCGGTTGCGATACTGCGCGATTTGAAGTCCGTCATATAAACGCTGAAAGCCCACTCTGTCGCAGTCTGAGCTTTTGAGAACATGAATCGAGAAATGAGTGATGGGAATGCAAATCAATTTGAAGTCGAAACTCGCTCTGATCTCTGCCTCGGCGCTAGCCCTGACAAGTTGCGGTGCTGGGAACGCGGAGTCGTCGTCGACCGAAGGTAAGCCTCAGGTGTTGACGACGTTCACCGTCCTTGCCGATATTGCCGACAACGTAGCCGGCGAACACCTGGAGGTGGAATCGATCACCAAAGTCGGTGCCGAGATCCATGGATATGAACCCACTCCCAAGGATGTGGCCAAGGCGTCAGAAGCCGACTTGATTCTTGACAATGGGCTGAATCTGGAGGCATGGTTCGAGCAATTCGTCGAACAGACCGACGCCCCGCATGAAGTCGTTTCCGAGGGTGTCGAACCAATCGACATTTCCGAGGACGCCTATGCGGGCAAGCCGAATCCCCACGCATGGATGAGCCCTGTCAACGTCCAAATCTATGTCGACAACATGGTCGATGCTTTCAGCGAGCTGGATCCAGATCACGCCGCCGACTTTCAGTCCAATGGAGAGTCGTACAAAGACGAACTTCAAACCGTTCAGGATGACCTTGTCGGTGAGCTGTCGACACTGCCAGACAAAGAACGAGCCCTCGTCACGTGTGAGGGCGCTTTCTCCTACCTCGCCCGGGACGCGGATCTCGACGAGCGCTACATCTGGCCTGTGAATGCGGAGCAGGAGGCAACCCCGCAGCAGATTTCCTCCACTATCGAGTTCGTCAAGGACAATGACGTTCCCGCAGTATTCTGTGAGTCCACCGTCTCGGACAAACCAATGCGACAAGTCGTTGACGCCACCGGCGCGGAGTTTGGCGGGACACTGTATGTCGACTCGCTTTCAGAAGCGGACGGACCTGTGCCAACATACCTTGAGCTCATTAAGCACGACGCTGACACCATCACTGAAGCTCTGACGGGTGGGAACAAGTGACTTCAGCAATCCGTGCTGACGGTGTCACAGTGCAATACGGCGACGTCAGGGCACTGGAGGATGTCAGTCTCGGAGTGGAGTTCGGTTCCGTGACAGGTCTGATCGGAATGAACGGGTCGGGGAAGTCCACTCTGTTCAAAACGATCATGGGACTGACCCGCCCGGTTCAAGGCACCGTATCGATCAACGGCAGGACACCGACGCAAGCACGCAAAGAAGGCTTGCTGGGATACGTGCCACAAAGTGAGGATGTTGACTGGACGTTCCCCGTCAGCGTCCGCGATGTCGTCATGATGGGCCGCTACGCGCATCAAGGATTCACTCGAAAGCCCACGTCGGCGGATCGTCAAGTGGTCGAACAGGCACTAGAACGCGTCGGGCTCCAGATGGGGTGTCATGATTTGAGTAGACAGCAGAACCCGATGAAAGGAAACTGCTGCACATGACTACCAACCAATCCCCGCGGCGGCCCCGCAGAGAGTTCACCTCGGAGTTCAAGGCCGACGCCGTCGCGATGGTCACCGACCTCGGGAAGTCCCGAGCCGAAGTCGCCCGCGACCTCGACATCAACGAGTCGACGCTGGGCCGGTGGGTCGCGAAGGCCACTGGCACTGAAGGAACCGGCTCCGGATCAGCTCGACGCGCTCCCGACGCCAACAGTGATGACCCGGCCGAGATGGCCAAGGAAATCGCTCGTTTGAAGCAGGAGAACGCGTTCTTGAAAAAAGCCGCGGCCTTCTTCGCGAAGGAACAGCCGTGAGCGCGAAGTACGAGCTGATCCACACCGAAGAAGGCGCCTTCCCCGTCACCTTGATGACCCAGATTCTGGGAATTGAGCGCACCGGCTACTATGCGTGGAAGAACCGGCAGGACACCGAACCGGACCCTGAGTCCAGGCGTGGTCGCCGCCAGATCGTCGCCGACCGGGTCTACGCCCTGTGGTTGGCGTCGAACAAGGTCTACGGCATTCGCCGGATCCACAAGGATCTCGCAGCCGAAGGGATCACCGTTTCGCTGGGGTTGGTCGCTGCGATCATGCGCGAGCTCGGGATCGCGGGTGTCCAACCCCGGGCAACGAAGCGAACCACGATCCCTGCCGCCGATGCCCAGGACAGGGCGGATCTGGTGCGGCGGGAGTTCAACCCGCCGGTACCCACGACGCATCTGGTCAGCGACATCACTTATCTGAAGACGGGTGAGGGGTGGTTGTTCCTGGCCACGGTCATCGATCTCACGACCCGGATGGTGGTGGGGTGGGCGACGGCGAAGCATATGCGCACGAGTCTGATCATCGATGCTCTTAAGGTCGCCTACCAGGGCGGATACGTTGCCGAGGGCGCAATAGCGCATTCGGATCGAGGCAGCCAGTACACCTCTGCGGAGTATGCGGAAGTCGCACGATTGATGCAGGTTCGCTTGTCAGTGGGCAGGACTGGGGTGTGTTGGGACAACGCGGTCGCGGAGGCGTTTTTCGCTTCGTTGAAGAATGAGATGTTCCATCGTCAGCGATTCGCTACTCGCGCAAGGGCACGGCTGGCGGTCGCGGAGTATATCGAGGTGTTCTACAACCGGAAGAGGCGTCACTCGGCGTTGGGCTATGAGATCCCTGCCCGGGCGATGGAGTCGTTCTTCGATCGCACCGAGACGGAATCATCGGCAGCCGACCGGGCTGCTTGAGGAAATAGTGTTCTCCTGTCGAAACAACTTGACACAGTCCAAGACCTTCGGTTCTCGACAGATCGGACAGTTGTCTGGTGGGCAGAAGAAACGCACATTTGTCGCTCGTGGACTTGCGCAAGGAGCCAACGTGCTATTGCTTGATGAACCCTTCGCTGGGGTAGATAAGAGCAGCGAATCGACCATCGTTCAACTGCTGCGTGAACTCGCCGATGAGGGGCACTGCGTGCTCATCTCCACTCACGATCTGCATGCTCTGCCACAACTGGCTGATGAGGCAATCCTTTTGCTGCAGTCAATCCTCTTTCAAGGTCCTGTCGCCGATGCTCTGCGCCCCGAGAACCTCTCACTGGCATTTGGTCTCGACATTCGAAGGGCAGAAGAATCCGAATGAACCTCTACAGTCTCGTCATCGAACCACTCCACTACGAATTCATGATCAGAGCACTGACCACCACAGTGCTCGCTGCAATCGTCTGCGCACTCTTATCGTGCTGGCTGATCCTGGTCGGCTGGTCTCTGATGGGTGACGCTGTTTCGCACGCAGTTCTTCCCGGGGTCGTCATTGCCTACATCGCAGGGATCCCCTTCGCCGCCGGTGCGCTGGTTTTCGGATTCATCGCAGTCGCAGCGATCGGCATTCTTCGAGGAACTAGTCGGATCAAGGAAGACGCTGCCATCGGCATCGTCTTTACGACCCTGTTTGCCCTGGGGCTAGTGCTGATCTCGACGACGCCGAGTCACACCGACCTCAATCACATCATCTTCGGCAACATCCTCGGCGTTTCGACTTCGGACCTTCGACAGATTGCGCTGCTTGCTGTCATCGCGTTCGCCGTCCTGATTGCCAAGCGCCGCGACCTGACTCTGTACGCATTTGATCCGACTCACGCTTACGCAATCGGCCTGTCGCCGCGGGTTCTCGGAGCGCTGCTGCTTGCACTCCTTGCTCTGACGACAGTGGTAGCACTTCAGGTTGTCGGTGTCATCCTGGTCGTGGCGATGCTCATCATTCCAGGAGCGACCGCCCACCTTCTCACCGATAGATTCAATCGAATGCTCCTCATCGCGCCCATCATGTCGGCGTTGTCCTCGGTGCTAGGGATCTACCTGAGTTACTGGTTGGATGCCTCATCTGGCGGTCTAGTTGTGCTTGTCCAAGGTGTCGTCTTCACCGGTGTTTACCTGTTCAGCCCCAGCCACGGGCTGATCGCCAAGTCGCGGCAACATCGCCGGACCAACGACCAGTGGAAGCGGCACTCGGCAGAGGCTCAAGTTCCGTGATCGACGAGTACCTCCGCGGTCTCTGGGAGCTGGAGGAGTCGAAAAACAAGTCCATGACCCGGGCCCAGCTTGCCGAGACTCTGCAACGCAGTCGGCCTGCAGTGACTCAGTACCTTCGAGTCCTCGCCAGTCACAATTTGGTCAGGCAGGAGCATTATGGGCCACTTTCATTGACCGAGGCCGGCGCGTGCAGGGCGCTGTCGGCTGTGCGCGCAGAAAGAATTTGCCGCTGCCACCTCTTTACGATTCTCAGTGTTCCATGGCACCGCGTATTGAAAGAGGCATCGGTGATGGCAATGGCACTGAGCTCCGATGTCGTGGAGACGATGGCTGCTCTTGCCTGCAGCCCCGAGCTCGATCCCTATGGCAACCGAATACCAACAAAGGTAGACGATCTGCGACCGGGAGACGGCGAACCTCTCGCCGCTCTCCCGACTGCTCACCTACTTCAAGTTTCGAGAATTGGACGCGCCCCTGAGCATCTACTCTTCGAACTGGAGCGGAAGAACATCCTTCCGGGCACCCACATCACCCTCGAGAAACACCCTGATGGCCAGAGCAGTCTCACATTGGAGCCAGACGATAACGTTGTAGTCCTCAGCGACGATGCCTCCGAGTATGTCTACGCAACTTCAACAATTCAGTAGCGCCGTTCTTACGACAACTCACGCAGCAGAGCACGGGGATACCCACATGGCGTCGCTGGCCGTGCGCCCGAGCGTCACGCCAGCTCCATTGCCTCCCTCAAGGTGAATCACAATAGAATCAGAGAATGGAGGACCCGCTTCGGTGCTGAAATACGATCCGACATGAATGCCGTACTCAGCCAGAAACTGCAAAAGGTTGGGATCGGAATCCGAAATCCGCTCGACACGGACTCGGCTTCCCGTTCCGACGTGTGTCAATGGGATCGCAGCCGGGCGATCAATGGTTCCGTCTGCAGCTGGAATGGGGTCTCCGTGAGGGTCGCGATCGGGGTGGTCGAGATGTTCGGCGATACGGTCGACCATGAAGTCTGACACCGCATGTTCGAGGGTCTCGGCTTCGTTATGCACCTGGTCCCAGGTGTATCCGAGGACCTCGACGAGGAAGGTCTCGATGAGGCGGTGACGACGGACCATCGCAAGGGCATAGACTCGACCTTGTGCCGTCAGAGCAATTGACCCGTACGGCGTGTGCGCGACGAGCCCCTCGTCCGAGAGTTTGCGAATCGCGTCGGATGTCGTTGACTGCCTGACCCCAACCTTCTGGGCAAGCGCGGTGGTCGTGACGGGAGCATCAGACCACTCGCCCAAACTCCAAAGTGCTTTCAGATAGTTTTGGGCGCTGTCAGAGAGTTCAGTGACGGACATGGTCGAAGATTACCAAACTGTTCTGTCCGTCCGATCGTCAGCCCGTTTGCTTGGGTTCTTCACAGTTTTTGCGTTCAGGTTCGTGCATCACGAGCGTTGCTATCGATGACGCCGGGGACAAGGTCAGGCTGTCTGTCAGATTCGTCCTTGTTCTCATCCTCTTCGCCCGCGCCCGCCTTCTTCCCAGTTTGGTAGTCATCGGCGGCCTGACGGATCGAGTCGAATTTGGCGTAGAACCCGTCGCCGGGACAGCTTGTTTGGCCAACGTCGCGATGTCCGACAATCGCTTTCATCTCCTCCCCGGCTAGTGATGTCGAGCCACCCGCTTTCACCCCGCTCAAGGACAGCTTCCACCCGACCACCTCCGCGACCGCATCAAGAGTGCGCTGGGGCGGTGCCTTCTTGTCATAGTCGCCGAGCACGGAAATGCCGAACGATCCTGTGTTGTACCCGGCGGCGTGAGCGCCGACTACGGCCTTCTTTACCCCGCCTGCGCGCCCCTCCCAGAGTCTTCCGTATTTGTCGACGAGCATGTTGTAGCCGATGTCCGACCACCCTCGACCCGTGATGTGAAACGACTGGATCCCTCGTAGAATCGCAGGCACATCCTCTGCGGCATAGTCGTTGTTGCCATCGGTGTGATGGATCACTGCGGCGGAGACTGAGTCCGCGATCGTGGGAGAATTTCGTACCAGTTTTTCGCTCGCACCCCAGTCTTTACGGGTAGCGACTTCGGGCTGGACAACAGAGTTCTTCGCCACGTTGGCCGCCGATGCTGCGCATAGTGGACAGGTGCATCCGCCCGTCCGTGTGCAAGGTGGTACCGAGGCGTGGTCAATTGAGTGGGCATGCTGCGACACCTCCCGATCAACCGATTCCGAACTCTTGGGCGCATTCTCTGCCACCAGTTCTGAATCGCCGGGGTGCCTCTTCGAAGCGACACTGACGACCTTGGCATCGGCTGGACTGCCGCCGTCACCGAGAACACGCAACTGAATACTGTCTGTATCAGTGGTGTAGTAGGGGTCCGTGCCGCGCGAGCCCTCCCCGGCATCCGAAGCATGCAGGTGCTGCCACCCGGACCAGCGGCCATTCGTGTGAGTTCTGATCTCGAACTCGACCCGAACGTCGTCGTCGAATGCGATTCCTACGACATTCGGTGACGCTGACGGCAGATCGATGACATCGGACAATGCCGAAATCGTGATTCCGTCCGTAGTTTCAGCGGCACCTGATCCCGTTGGCGCTGCAAGGTCCCCATCCTTACGATCATCGGACACATGAGGGCTCTCGGTCGACGATGGGCTCGTCACGGCTTGGTCCTGTGCATGAGCGACAACGGCGCTGGTGAAATGAGCCGAAGTATCACGAAGGCTCTGCGGAGCGCGCAGCAACGGCGGCAGGGATGTGGTCTTCGTCCGCGTGACTGACCTCGTCGTCGACGATGCGTCCCTGGCCCCTGCCGAAAGTGCCCCGGTTGCGCTGATTCCAGACAGCGGAGACTCAGAGACTTCAGGATCGCCGGAGTGCAGCGACGCGGAGGCGGGTGGAAGGCCGATGTTCACCGCCAACGCCAGGGATCCGGCTGCCGAAAGTGTGAGTAGCTTCGTATGCATGAAGGTCCTTCTCGGGGGAAGTTCGTGAAAGGCATGTTCAGGGTATCGGCTTAACGAACAAAAGTCTATGTTCAGTAGATTACACGTTGCAGGAACAGTGCACTACGGTGCGCAGTCAAGCGACACGACAGTGTCGCACGACATCGACAGACGTATTTCGGAGTAGCCGAGGGGTTCGTTCACGAGCGCTGGGTGGGATGGTGTCGACGAGACTCGTTGAGGGCACTATCGAGTTTGATTCTGGAAATCGGTCGTCGGCCTCGGAGCGTGACCTCGACTGAAGAGGCCCGCCGAGTTGAAGTTGTTCAATGATTTCAGATGCCGGGGCCGCGTTCATGGTCTTCATGGGTATTGTCGCAACATGTTCGATCGATCACGGGTTTCGCCTCGAGCTTGGCTGGCTCTCGGGCCAACGATCGTTACGATGCGAGCCGATTAGTGCTTCGGATCCCGAGACGAACTAGGGCGTGTCTCCTTTATTGACGATTCCAGGACTGACACGGTGGGTTCATGACGACAAATCAACGACACCGAGTATTCACTGATGAGCAGTGGGAGAAAATCGAACCACTGTTGCCCTCAAACGTCGGCAAAAGAGCCCGACCGTTTGAGAACAACCGTCGAATCGTCGAAGGAATCGTCTACCGATACCGGGCCGGCACCGCCTGGCGCGACTTGCCACGCGAGCACTTCGGCCCCTGGCAGACAGTATGGAAACGCCACCGCCGCTACGCCGCCGACGGCACCTGGGACCGTGTGCTGGCCCACGTGCTTTCTGATGCCGATGCTGCCGGTGACATCGATTGGAACGTCTCCGTCGATGGCACCATCAACCGTGCCCACCAGCATGCAACGAACACGACACGCCCTGACCAAGACACAGGGGGCTACGTCGAATTACAAGAATTCTCCCGATTCGGAGTGTGAGCCGGCCGGGCACGGCATCGGTCGCTCGCGTGGTGGGCTGACGACGAAGATCCACCATGCCGTCGACGGTAAGGGTCGGCCTTTGGCGGTGGTGGTCACCGGCGGGCAACGTCACGACGGGGTGATTCTGCCGCAGGTCCTGGCTGATATTCGAGTGCCCCGGGCTGGTGGTGGGCGTGCTCGCACATGCCCGGACTCCGTTCTGGCGGATCGTGCCTATGGGTCCAGAGGCAACCGCGATTACCTGCGTTCGCGTGGAATCCGCACAGTGATCCCGGAGAAGAAAGACCAGATCGCGACTCGAAAGAAGCGCGGTAGCAAAGGTGGGCGACCGCCGGCGTTCGATGCCGCCGCGTATCGGAACCGCAATGTCGTCGAGCGTTCGTTTGCCTACGTCAAGCAATGGCGAGGGCTAGCGACGAGATACGACAAGCTCGCCATCACCTATCGAGCGGCAGTCGTGCTCAGCGCGATCCTGACATGGCTCCGCCGATAAAGGAGACATGCCCTAGCCACATTCGGGATGTTGTTCCGGTCCGATACAGAATTCAACAAAGGTGGGGCCAGCAGGCAACCGACTCAGTATATATTTCGCTACTGGGGTGGATTGCCGAACTCAACGGTCAAACTCAATTTTGGGCCGAGTAGCCCACAAATGGCCGCGAGATGGCTTCTTGACCAGAAAGCTCCACGACGTTACATTAGGGTGCCGAAGTAGCAGCCACCTCAGGACATTCTCTATTTCGTGGACCAATGTTGGACAGTCAACGCTCCGGTCTATCGGCCAGAAGGTGGTCCGAACCATCGCTTAAGATGATCGTAAAGAACTGACTGGTCAATGCCGGACCATGCGACGTAGCCGTCCGGTCGAATCAACATCGATGGCATTGTGGTCGTCTGGACTGTTTGGATGTAGTCGACCCGCTGGCTCCACGGTGCAGCGCTGCTGACGAGCGTTCCTCCAGTAGTATCGACGAGAATCGGTCGTGCAGAACGCAAGAGTTCGGCCAGTCGGACTTTGTGTCCGTCGCAGAGCGTCAGTTCGATCGTCGGCGCGAACCAGCCTGCCAGTTCTCCGTCTCCCATATTGTAACGAACGTCAGATCCAGCAATCAGGTCCGCGATGAGCTGAAGATTGTCTTTGTTGTTGAGAAGCTCGCTGAAGAGTTCTCGAAGCGCGGTGACGTCGGAGCCCGGGGACATTAGAGCCGTTTGTGCTTGAGTTTGCATGAAGACTCTGTCTCCCAACGGTCTACGCTCAGACTCGTATGTGCTGAGTAGATCTTTGGGTGCCCAGCCGTCGATGTCGGCGGCAATCTTCCACGCCAGATTCGCGGCATCCTGAAGAGCAAGATTCAAACCGGGTCCGCCTGCAGCGGAGTGCACATGGGCAGAGTCGCCAACGAGGAAGACACGGCGGTCGCGGTACCGTTCGGCCAAGCGAGTATTGCGTCCACTGAGCCGACGCAGCAGAGTTGGGCGGCCAATCGGTGGAGGTGTCAGTTTCACTGGCGCGCCAATGACTCTTTCGATGCTGTTTTCCATCTCAGCCATGGACATGCGTGTACCAGTTCCCGGGCAATTGCCGTCAGGTTCCTCTTCCCATTCCATGGTGTGTACTACAGGATTCTGTGGGTCCAGCATGGCGATCGTGAATACGCCCTGCTCTGTTCTGTAGAAGGTTCCCGGAATTCTCCCAAGTCCAGCTACATCTACCTCGCCTCCATCGACCGGAATGAACTGGTTGGACGGAGCGATCAACGCGGTGCGATCGACTATATGGCGGTCAGTATGACCGGGGAATCCAATCCCGGATTCCTTCCGTACGTTGCTCCTGGCCCCGTCGCTGCCGATCAGGTAGTCAGCGGTGATAATCGATTCGGTCCCAGCTTCTAGATCCGACAGGGTGACTTCGACATGGTCATCCGCCTGCGTAAACGACTTCATTTCGATGCCTCGGCGGATCTCGATGCCTAGTTCCTCGGCACGAACGTTCAACATTTGTTCAAAATCTCGTTGATTAATTGGCAACAAATGCATGGGGTTATCGTCGGCCAGCATATGCAGTGGAAGGGGCATTGCGCCGAAGAAGAACCCTGGAGCAGCTTCTGGAATCGATGTACCGCTGGCTCGTTCGAACAATCCACGGTGATCAAGCAAACGAACGACTTGTCCGGTCAAACCGTGTGCTTTGTCGTCTTGGCTGATGCTAGTGAGTCGTTCTATCACGAGTGGTTTTGCACCTGCGAGTTTGAGTTCGCATGCAACGAACACGCCGACTGGGCCACCGCCGACGATTATGACATCAAACATAGAGTTCCTTCTGGATTGGGTGAATAATGTGTGGCTCAGAGAGTGTGATCTAGACCCGCTCCCAGTTGTCGAAAGGACTCGGACAACTGGGAGAGGAGCGGCTGGGGCTCTTCTAGTCCGAGCCAGTGTTCCAACGTGGTTAATAGAGTTGATAGTGCCGCGTTTGCAACGAGGCAGGGGCGTGGATCGGTCGTGGTTGACACGCCGATCCGACGTGCTATTGCTGCGCCGAGCGTTGCAGTAGCAGCCCGAGCTCCGCGGTCGACCGCGGACTGCATTTCTGGGTCAGAGAGTATTTGAAGAAGTTCGTCGCGCTCGGACTGCGACGGAGATGTGTGTTTCGATTCCGTCTTGTACGGTTCGAGAATCACGTGCGTCACTGCTGTCCATATTGGTTCACTGGCCGGTCGGATTGACAAAGCGTCCGCCGCGGCTTGGGTGCGCGAGACATGGCGATCGGCAATAGCATCCTCCTTGCTGGAGAAATAGTTGCCGAATGTTCGCCGAGACACGCCCACACGGTTGACAATATCGACGACCCTCACATTGCTCAGGCCCCGTTCTCGAGCAAGAAGCACAGTCGTGAGGCTCAGGCTATTTCGCAGTGCAAGTCTCTTACTCTCCCTCAGCCCTGTTGTCATGACGTCAGCTTAGAATAATATTGCCTATCAGGCAATATTGCGCATTGGGCATGCAATGAAACTATGAAAAATGGGGGCAACAGGTTCTTGCACGGTTCAGAAGAATAGACTCTTGGTCGCCGGGGGCGGTCTGCAGAATGGTGTGCCATGAGCACGATCATGGCGTCAGAGACGATGCCCGCTATCTATTGAATAGATCGACCTGATCAGTTCTCACAGGTCTCGATCGTCGATGTCATGGCCTTGCGATCTGCCGGTGTCACAGGTAGTTCGTACTTGTCGGCGACGAATGCGTACCTGGCAACGAATGTGCAGTCGTAGGCGGGGTTGCCTGAGTCGGTGGGCATCCACTCTTCGGGGCCGAGGTCGGACTTCGACTGGTTGGCCGGACCATCGACAGCGATGAGGTTGTCGGGATCATTCGCGATTGCTTCGCGCTTGTCCTGGGACCAATCTTTGGCGCCCATGCGATAGGTGTACCCGAGTGCGACGATGTGTTCGATCTGAACCTCTGAGGAGGTGGACGGGCCGCGAGTGAATTCGATGGTCTCACCGGTGTAGGGGTCATCAAGTGTGCCGGTGGCTACTTGGCAATCATCGTCGTGGGAATAGGTGACGTCGTCGAAGTCTCGGTTGAGGATGTCGTTTCGCGTGTCGCCACAGAACGATGGGTCTGACGAATCATCACCGGTCCGGAACCTGTCAACCTTTTTGGGTCACTTGCTGAGCTTCGTCGTTGAGTTTGCTGGCGGGGTCTTCTCGTCCTGGTCGGGCGGGTTGATCCAGGCTGTGGTGGGCAATGCCGGCGGGACTGGGTGGTGGCGGACGAACCGCTCGGGGTGGGCCATATAGGCCTTCTCGAGGACGCTGGCGCGGTGGTCCCGGATCTCGGCGGCGTAGCCGTGGTGGACGTCGATCGGGGTGTGCATGCCGATCCCGGAGTGGCGGTGGACGGTGTTGTACCAGCGGTAGAACTTGCTGCAGAACGCTCTGGCGTCCTCGATCGAGCCGAACTTCTCGGGGAACTCGGGCCGATACTTCAACGTCTTGAACTGCGACTCTGAGTACGGGTTGTCGTTGGAGCAGTGGGGGCGGGAATGCGTCTTGGTCACGCCCAGGTCGGCCAGCAGGAACGCGACCGGTTTCGAGGCCATCGAGGAGCCGTTGTCCGCGTGGATGGTCAGCTGATCACGGTCCACGTCCTGCTTGGCGATGGTCTCGCCCAGCAGCTTTTCGGCCAGCGCCGCCGACTCGGCGGGGGCGACCATCCATCCCACCGTGTAGCGGGAGAAGATATCGATGATCGAGTACAGGTAGTAGTACGTCCACTTCACCGGACCGTGGAGCTTCGTGATATCCCACGACCACACCTGATTCGGGCCCTCAGCTGCGAGTTCGGGCTTGACCCGGGGCGGGTGCGTGGCCTGGCGGCGTCGCTCACGGACCTCGCCGCGGCGGCGTAGCAGGCGATACATCGTCGAGACCGAGCACAGGTAGACACCCTCATCGAGCAGGACCGCGTGAATCTCGGCCGGGGCCATGTCCACGAACCGCTGCGAGTGCAAGACCGCGAAGACCTCGGCCTCCTCGGCTTCGGTCAGGGCCCGCGGCTGCCGGGCCGGCTCGCGGCGCTGACGCGGCGGTGCCGGGGACTGGCGATGGCGGCGGTAGTGGGTGGCCCGAGACCGTCCCACCGCCCGGCAGGCTGCTTTGGTGCCCACCAGCTCGGTGAGCTCGGTGATCGTCTCGTCGATCATCGCTTCTCGGGCTTGTCGTTGCTGCTGGTCGAGAACTGGTCCAGCAGCGCTGAGAGTTTTCCCTGGACCTCGATCACCGCCTCGGCCTTGTCCAGATCCGACCGCAACCGCTCATTTTCCTTCCGCAACCGCGCGGCTTCCTTCTGGGCTGCTGTGGCCGGTGCCGCGCCCCCGGAGCGACCCAGTGCCTCTTTGGCTCCGCGGTCGCGCTGGTCTCGCCAGGCGCTGATCAGCGAGGTATACAAGCCCTCCCGGCGCAGCAACGCGCCTCTGCCTTCGCGGTCCGCATTCTCGTACTCTGCCAGGATCTCGGCCTTGTACTTCGCGCTGTAGCGACGCCGGCAGGCCTTGGGCGGGACCTGCGGGTCAGGGACTTCATCCATACCCCCAGAATGCCTCGACTCGATCGGAGTTGTCATCGTTGTGTTCATCGCGGGGATACCTCCTCCCGCCCTCTACGACACCAAACCGGACCATCCGGGTGTCTCATCTAAGGCTGACACAGAGGGGTCAGCCAGGTTCCGTACTGCGGGACACGATCGTAGCCGTCCATCGATGAGGCTTCCTTGGTCTCCAGTGATGCGATAAGGGCGGTGGCCTTCTGCCGGTCCACGGTGCCGATGGTGGCTGTACCATCCGATCCGATGAGGTCGTTGAGTTCGACAGAGACTGAAGGGCCGGCCGGTGCGGCTTCATCGGCGGCCTTCGTGGAGTCAGTGTCGACGACGTTCGTGTAGAGGAAGAATGCGGCGATGGCCGCGGCGACGAGGGTGAAGATTGCTTTTCTCATACTGGCCACTGACGTGGGGAGACTGAATGGGTCCCCACGTCAGCGGCCAGTGATGCCTGGAGAACCTGTTGACGAACATGATTGTCTAGAGGAAAACGAAAGGGGCATGTGATGGTCAGCGTCACCACCGAACTCAGTGACGATCAGGCATTGGGGCTGATTGGGGTGTCATGATTTGAGTAGACAGCAGAACCCGATGAAAGGAAACTGCTGCACATGACTACCAGCCAATCCCCGCGGCGGCCCCGCAGAGAGTTCACCTCGGAGTTCAAGGCCGACGCCGTCGCGATGGTCACCGACCTCGGGAAGTCCCGAGCCGAAGTCGCCCGCGACCTCGACATCAACGAGTCGACGCTGGGCCGGTGGGTCGCGAAGGCCACTGGCACTGAAGGAACCGGCTCCGGATCAGCTCGACGCGCTCCCGACGCCAACAGTGATGACCCGGCCGAGATGGCCAAGGAAATCGCTCGTTTGAAGCAGGAGAACGCGTTCTTGAAAAAAGCCGCGGCCTTCTTCGCGAAGGAACAGCCGTGAGCGCGAAGTACGAGCTGATCCACACCGAAGAAGGCGCCTTCCCCGTCACCTTGATGACCCAGATTCTGGGAATTGAGCGCACCGGCTACTATGCGTGGAAGAACCGGCAGGACACCGAACCGGACCCTGAGTCCAGGCGTGGTCGCCGCCAGATCGTCGCCGACCGGGTCTACGCCCTGTGGTTGGCGTCGAACAAGGTCTACGGCATTCGCCGGATCCACAAGGATCTCGCAGCCGAAGGGATCACCGTTTCGCTGGGGTTGGTCGCTGCGATCATGCGCGAGCTCGGGATCGCGGGTGTCCAACCCCGGGCAACGAAGCGAACCACGATCCCTGCCGCCGATGCCCAGGACAGGGCGGATCTGGTGCGGCGGGAGTTCAACCCGCCGGTACCCACGACGCATCTGGTCAGCGACATCACTTATCTGAAGACGGGTGAGGGGTGGTTGTTCCTGGCCACGGTCATCGATCTCACGACCCGGATGGTGGTGGGGTGGGCGACGGCGAAGCATATGCGCACGAGTCTGATCATCGATGCTCTTAAGGTCGCCTACCAGGGCGGATACGTTGCCGAGGGCGCAATAGCGCATTCGGATCGAGGCAGCCAGTACACCTCTGCGGAGTATGCGGAAGTCGCACGATTGATGCAGGTTCGCTTGTCAGTGGGCAGGACTGGGGTGTGTTGGGACAACGCGGTCGCGGAGGCGTTTTTCGCTTCGTTGAAGAATGAGATGTTCCATCGTCAGCGATTCGCTACTCGCGCAAGGGCACGGCTGGCGGTCGCGGAGTATATCGAGGTGTTCTACAACCGGAAGAGGCGTCACTCGGCGTTGGGCTATGAGATCCCTGCCCGGGCGATGGAGTCGTTCTTCGATCGCACCGAGACGGAATCATCGGCAGCCGACCGGGCTGCTTGAGGAAATAGTGTTCTCCTGTCGAAACAACTTGACACAGTCCATTGTCTGGGACTGCGATGATCAGATGACTGCGGTCATGTTCCCACTTTGTGCCCATCGCCGCCGCGATGTCTGTGGACCGATAGCGCCAGAACTCCTTCAAAGATATGACCGCGTAGTCGAGCTCCTGCTGAAGCAGTGACTCGACCTCCCAGAGGTAGTTCAGCGCCCACAAGAGCGAGTTCGGATCGTCATGGTTGGCGTCGCGTGTCTGCCTCTCGGCGAAGCTCAACAGCAGATCGAGTCGTTTCCAAATATTGCGTCCCCCATCGTTCTGGGGTTCAGGATCCGTGTTGTCAAAGTTCTCAGTCACTGAATTTCCTCCTCCGGCGGGTGGTTGTGAGGTTGCGGCCCCAGTTGCCGCAGTTGTTTGTCGACGGCCGCATCGATTGGTTGCTCGGCCAGCGCGAACGCTGGATGAGGCCCTCATTCGGAGTCGGCGTCTTCTTGCATCGTCGAATACCAGTCATCGACGTCTTCGCGAGAGAAGCGAAGGTGGCGACCGATCTTATGTGCTGTCGGTCCGAACCCTTCGACGCGCCACTTGTAAATCGTCTGCTTCGGGATCCGCAGCTCGGCAGCAAGATCTTCCGCCGTCAGCCACCGTGTATCGCTCGTCGATGCTGTCACGGTCACCATCTCCTCGTGTTGCAGCGTTTGAAAACTATCGATGCAACAATCTTATCAGAGGATTGCACTGATTGCCGATGATTGGTGAAATTGCTAGGCTGGGTTCCATGAATTTCGCTGACCGACGCCCCGTACCAGTCGTGACCCCCGCCGAGAATGAAGGTTTGGTTGATGGCGATTGGGGGAAGGCAATAGGTCGCACCGAAGGGCAGGCGGACCTTTGGCACCGCATCGATGCTTCCGGCGTGCCGTTTCCGCTTTGGGTGCGTGTTGCGCAGTCTGAGCACGGGGACTTTGTAATCACGGGAATGCTGCTTGGTGATCCGGAAGGGGGCCAGGCAATCGGCACCGGCGGCCTCTCCAAAATCGCGATCAATGACATCCTGTCGGCGATTGATGATGCTGACCGGTCAGGTGTCGGCGACTTTCGGGAGTATTCTCCGGAGTTCAACGGGCGGGTCCCGAGGCCCGGCGGTCAAGTGCTTGGTGACGACACCATCTATGAGGCGGCCACCGTGGCAACTCTGGTGAAGTGGTACGGCAAGGGACGCCCGGTGATCTCAACGACGGCTGAAGCGCTCAACGTCTCGCGAGCTACAGCCTCCCGACGCATCCAGCGTGCCCGCGACATGGGCTTGCTCGATCAAGCTGCCGAAGTCCTCGCAGGTGGGGATGGAGCGGCAAACGCCAAGATGGCTGAAGAGTACGGAATAGTCGAGCATACGGTGCACCTTGAAGACACCGACGATGGTGATGGGAATGCCTAGACCGCGTCTGGAGCTCGGAACGTGGGGCAGGATTACCCGAAAAGAGATTGCTGAGAATAGGTGGCGTGCGCGGGCACGGTTTCGTGATTTCACCGGTAAGACGAAGCAGCGTGAAGCCTATGGTGCGTCTGGGGCCAAAGCTGAGCGCAACCTCCTCAGGGCTCTGCGCAGCGAGGTTGATTCCGCGGGCGACTCGATAGCCGGAAGCACCACAGTGACCGCGCTGTCGAAGTTGTGGCTAGCCGACCCGGACCTCACTGAGAACTGCACGGCTCAGACCGTTGAGCGTTACACGGACAGCCTGAATAGGCATGTATTGCCGGCTCTGGGCGAATACATGCTCATGGAAGTGACTGTGTCCAGGGTTGATCGCTTCCTCCGGAATCTTGCAGTAGTGACGCCGGGGAACGCGAAGACCGCGAGGTCAGTGCTCAACGGCATGTTCAAGCTTGCGGTTCGTCACGACGCTGTCCGGTCGAATCCGGTGCGGGACGTACGTCTTCCTTCGAAGCCGAAGAAGCCCGTCGCGGCAATGAGTGTCGATGAGGTCGGGGCGCTTCGTGAGGGGTTGCGCGCCTGGCAAGACGGGGTGGGTTACCGCGGACCGCGGCGGGGGAGTGATTTGCTCGATGTCGTCGATGTGATGTTGGCAACCGGGCTTCGAATCTCCGAAGTTCTTGCGCTGCGATGGGGTGATGTCGACCTCGGGGACCAGCCAACCTTGACGGTCTCGGGCACGCTGGTTTACCTCAAGAAGAAAGGGCTTCTCCGGCAATCGCATACAAAGACCTCGAGTGGGTTCCGGATTCTCACTCTGCCTGCGTTTGCCGTGGAGGTGCTGCTTCGCCGCAGTGTCGAGGCGATTCCCACTGAATCGAACGCGGTTTTTCCATCCGGCAAAGGCACCTGGAAATGGCCGAACAACTATCGGCGAACGCTGAGAGCTGCGCTCAAGGATATCGAAAGTGACGGCCAGATCTCGCCGCATGTATTCCGGAAGTCCGTAGCCACACTCATCGACGCCGAAGCGACTCTCGAAGCGGCTGCTGCTGTGCTTGGTCACTCGGGTACAGCAGTCACTGCGAAGCACTATGTGAAGAAGGCGACCGCGGCTCCCGACATGTCGGAGATCCTCGATCGATTCGGCAAGAACCGAAACGAAAAAGATGGGTAACCGTGGGGTTCTCGACTCCTTATCGGAATCAGCTCATCCGCTTGGAAAGCATCATTGCAGGTCAGATGCATTTTGTAGGGTCCCCCCACTGGGATTCGAACCCAGACTGAATCGATTTTAAGTCGACTGCCTCTGCCGATTGGGCTATAGGGGGGAATGCTCAGAACACACTTTATCGGCAAACCGATGCCACCGCGATCTGAGACATTCCGCGCACGGCCCGAGGCCGCGGCTAGCCTGAACCAATGACGATGAACGGACCGAGCCGGCAGGCCTGGGTGATCCTCATCATCGGTGTCCTCACGCAGATGGCGGCGACGATCGCGATTGCGGGGCCGGCATTCCTCATCCCGTATATGCACTCCGACCTCGGGTTCACACTCACCCAAGCCGGGACGGTGGCCGCCGCCCCGAGTTTCGGTCTCATCCTCACCCTCATCGCGTGGGGTGCCTTCGCCGATCGCTACGGGGAGCGGTTGGCCATGACCCTGGGCATCGGACTGACCGCAGTGTTCTCGGCCGCCGCGGTCCTCGTCGTCGACTCACCGATCTGGATGGTCCTCGTCATCGCCGCCTCCGGCGCTGCTGCCGCGTCGGTGAATTCGGCCAGCGGCCGTGTCGTCACGGGCTGGTTCCCCCGCCACCGCCGCGGGCTGGCCATGGGGATCCGGCAGATGTCCCAGCCCTTGGGCACGAGCGTCGCGGCCGTGACCATCCCACCGATCGCCGCGGCCGGCGGCTTCCCCGCCTACCTCTGGTACGTCGCGGCCGTCACCGGTGCGCTCGCGCTCATCTGCTTCGCCCTCGTGCGGAACCCGCCCCAGCAGGAACCCACCCGCACCGAGGTGGCCGTCCTCGACCGCGCCACTGAACCAGGCAGCCCCGCCCCAGCCGGACCGGTCGTGTCTCGGAGTGACCCCGACCGGCCGGGGGCCGCCTCGGCGGGGGAGGGCAGCGGGGACTCCGCCTCGATGCTCAATCCCTACCGCAGCGATTCTTTCCTGTGGCGTATCCATGCGGTTTCGGCCCTCCTCGTCGTCCCGCAGTTCGCGTTCTCCACCTACGGTCTCGTGTGGCTCATCGCCGTCCACGACATCGGTGCGGGAACCGCGGGCGCGGTGGTCGCGACCGCGCAGATCGTCGGAGCCCTGGGGCGCATGCTCGTCGGCGGACTCTCGGACCGCGTCGGCTCGCGTGTCGGGCTCATGCGCATCGTCGCGATCGCCGCTGTCGTCTGTGTCGCGGCGATCGCCGTCCTCTCGCTCAAGGAGCTGCCCGTCGCCGCGGCCATCGTGTTCATCCTCGCCTCGGCGGTGTCGGTGGCCGATAACGGGCTCGCCTTCGCCTCGGTCGCCGAGGCGGCCGGCCCCCGCTGGTCGGGCAAGGCGATGGGTGCACAGAACACGGGACAGTTCGTCATGTCGGCGCTGCTGGGCCCCGGTTTCGGCGCACTCGTCACCGTCTTCGGCTACCCGCTGTCCTTCGGGCTCATCGCGCTCGCACCCCTGCTGGGCATCGGTATCATCCCCAGACGGGACATCGATCGCATAACCTGATATTCACCTCGCCGCGTTAGCGTGCACGAGGCACGACACCGTGGCGCCATCGGAAGGGAAGGACCTCGTGAACAACCTGTTCCAAGAGAATCTGCGGGAGTACATCGACAAACTCCGCCTCGAAGGCTACGCCGTTGAGGACAGTCAGACCACGGATCCTCACCTCATCGACCCGATGGGCCGCGCCGTCGAAACCTGGCGTGAAGGGTACCCGTACGGGGAGCAGATGGATCGGGAGACGTACGAACTCGAGAAATACCGACTGCAGGTCGAGCTGCTGAAATTCCAGTACTGGGGCCAGGACACCGGCGCCAAACACGTCATCGTCTTCGAAGGCCGGGACGCCGCTGGCAAGGGCGGGACGATCAAACGCTTCACCGAACACCTCAACCCGCGTGCCGCCCGCGTCGTAGCGCTGAACAAGCCCTCGGACCGGGAGGCCGGACAGTGGTACTTCCAGCGCTACATCTCCCACCTGCCCACGAACGGGGAGATCGTCATGTTCGACCGCTCCTGGTACAACCGGGCCAACGTCGAACGCGTCATGGGCTTCTGCACCGATGACGAATACGAGACGTTCATGGACCAGGCCCCTGTGTTCGAGAAGATGCTCATCGACTCCGGCGTCCACGTCACGAAATTCTGGTTCTCCGTGACCCAGCGGGAGCAGCGGACCCGGTTCGCGATCCGACAGATCGACCCGGTCAGGCGGTGGAAGCTCTCACCCATGGACCTCGAATCCCTCGACCGGTGGGACGACTACACAGAAGCGAAGGAGGAGACATTCCGCCGCACGGACACCGATCATGCCCCGTGGATCACGATCAAGAGCAACGACAAGAAGCGCGCTCGACTCAATGCGATGCGCTACTTCCTCAACCAGTTCGACTACGAAGACAAGGACACCTCGGTCGTCTTCGAGGCCGACCCGCTGCTCGTCCGCCGCGGACGTGACGCCGTCGACGACTAGTCCCCGACGTCGATGACTGGTCCCGGACAGAGACTCGGCCGGGTGGAAGGGGAAAGACCACCCGGCCGGAACCGTGGAGCGGGACTCTCACCCGCACTGTCGCTTGTCGACGCTCATCTGCAGCCGACCATCTGAGTCTGAGGCCCGTCCGTCGCCGGTCACCTGCCGTAGCCGTGTCCGGCTCACCAGCAGAGACTCACGCGTCTGCGGCCTCCTTGCGTGCCCTGCGCAGAGCACGGCGCTTCTTGTGCCCGGTGAAGCTGGTGAAGAAGAGGATGATCGCCAGGAGGACGAACAGTCCGCCGCCGACGATTCCCGCATCGACCCAGAACTGCGGCGGGAACAGCCTGATCAGCGAGTCATCGGCGTAGAATTCCCACGTACCGTCGGCGAAGAAGACCTTATGGAATCCGCGGAAGAAACTGTCCCAGCCGAGTACGGCGACGACAGCGACGGCGGCCATGGCGATGATGCTGAAGATCGATCCCAGGCGCACTCCGGCGTGAATGCCCATCCCGTTGCGACGGCACATGTAGATGCCGAAGAGGACGGACCCGATGATCCCGACCAACGCCACGAGGTAGAGCAGAGAGATGAGGCCCTTGACGTCGGCCATATGGCTGAGCTCATCGGAGATGAAGACCGGCTCACCATTGGGCATGACGACATCGGCGAGGTAGCGCCGAGAGTCGAAGTTGTGCAGGTAGTCGACGACATACGTCCCGTAGTGCTCACGGTCGGCGGAACCGAAGCCGAACTGATCGGCCGGGAACCCGGGGCGGAAGTATTCGATCTTGAGGAAGATGCCCGAGGCGACGAAGCGGACCGCCAACGCCAAGAGGACGAAGGGGGTGGCGAGCATGATCCAGATCGTGCCGATGACGTCGAGGACCGAGCGGCGGCGTTCGGGCACTTCGGGATCCCGCGCATCGGTCGACGTCGCCGCCTTCGACACGGCGGCCCAATCCGCTTCGCTCATCACCGCGGTGCGTGCGTTCTCCGGAACCTCACGTGTGGCGCCGGTGTCGGTTGATGTCGCCGAGGCGGTGCTCGACGATGCGGTGCGATCAGTCGCCCGCGTGTTCGTCGTCGGCTGAGAGTGCGGATTCGCGGAATGGGCGGGAGCCACCCTCACCGGGCCCGTCGAGGGCTTGGCGTCCGCGGAATGCTTGGGGGCATCCTCGGCGATGGGATCCGTGATCGGATCGAACGCCTCGGTGTCGGTCGAGGGATCATTGGCCGCCTCCAGAGGGGCCTGCGACTGCTTCTCGGCAGCACTGGCAGACCCTGAACTCATCCGCCTGCTCAGGAGGTCTTCGGTCTCGTTCTTCTCGTCTCTGGACACACCCCCATTGTCAGCGACCCGAGGGGCTGAGCGGGGCAGGACACGCCACGGCGGCCGATTTCACCGCAGCCGGGCGTATTCCCGGGCGGACGAACCTCAACCCAGCAGGGCGGCGATGATGACGAGGGCGGGCACCGCTAGGACGGTGGTGATGAACACTGCGTCGCGCATGAGCGCCTCGGACTGCCGGTACTGCATCGAGTAGATGTAGACGTTCTGCGCGGTCGGCAGGGCCGAAGTCACGACGATCGCGAACAGGTCGACTCCCTCGTAGCCGAGCAGAGGACCGCCGATGACCCAGGCGATGAGCGGTTGACCGACGAGTTTGGCGACGGTGATGTATGTCAGTTGCGAGCGCGTGCCCTTGACGGGCAGGGCCCACCCGTCCTTGAGGGAGATGCCGAAGGCCAGCAGCGCTCCGGGTACGGCAGTGGCGCCGATCATGTCGATGGGTTCGAAGATGAACCGCGGCAGTTCGAAGCCCGTCGCCGAGGCGGCCACACCGGCTGCGGCGCCGAGGACGATCGGGTTTCTCAGCACTTGGAGGACCGTGGTGTACCAGTGGGAGTCGACCTGCTTCTTCCCCGCCCCGTCGAGGACAGCCATGCCGATCGGTGCGAGCACGAGCAGTTGGAAGAGCAGGACGGGAGCGACGTAGCCGATGTCGTGGAGGACGTAGGCGGCGATCGGGATGCCGAGGTTGCCGATGTTGACGTAGCTGGTCGCCCAGGCGGAGAACATCGCCTCACCGGTGCTGCGTCGGCGAATCCAGCGGGTGAGGACGAAGAGGAGGAGACCGACGATGATGGCCGAACCGCCGGTGGCGAACAGAGCCGTGTTGAAGATCAGCCCGAGGTCGGTGTCGGCGACGGTGACATAGAGCAGCGTCGGGGTGCCCGCGTAGAAGACGAGCTTCGCGATGACCTGCTGGCCGTGGGGTCCGAGGACGCCGGACCGTCCGAGGACGAATCCGGTGAGAATGACTCCGGCGATGACGGCGAAACCTTCGAACACAGCCAGCATGGGCTACTCGGGGTCCTCGCTTCCTGCGACCCGGTGGTCGGTCGTTGAGTCGGTCGGTCAGTCGGTGTGCCGGTCGATCGAGCTGTGCTCGGCGGCCGGCGTGTCGGTCAGTCCGCCTCGGCGATATCGGACACGAGGTAGGACGCGGCCGCACTGACGGCTCCGACGGCGAGCACTGACGGCCAGGCGCCGATCTTCTTCGCCAAGGGATGCGAGGCACCGAAGCCGCCGAGGTAGGTCAGGGCGAGCCCGGTCGCTGCCGGCCACCCCTTCTTCACGTACCAGGAGCGGGCGGCATAGGCACCGGCCGCAGCGAGGACGACGCCGCCGAGCGGACGGATCCCGGTCTCGCGGGCGGTGAGGAAGCCGCCGATGAGACCGACGGCGACGAGTGGGGCGGTGGAGACTTCGCGTGCATCCTTCATGTGCTCAAGTCTATGCAGGTGGATCCGCGACCCGAACTGCGGTCTCACAACGAGGAACACCGGATCGATCGGAGACGGTCACGCTGCGTCGCTCTGATGCGGATGCAGTCGGGCGAGCCTCGCGAGGATACGGGCCCAGTCGAGCGAGTCTGCTGGTCGGCCCCAGGGCGGGCCCGCGGCTCAGCTCAGGGAGATCTTGATGACCGAGGCGATGCTCAGCGCCGCGATGAGGCACACCGCGGTGGTGAGGAATGCCACGGCCCACGGGGTGGGACGACCGCGCTCGGATCGGATCGAGACGGAACCCAGACGGTAGCGCCTGACCTGCATGGCGATCGCTACGATCGCCAGGCCCATGCAGATGACGAAGATCGCCACCGACCAGCCTTGGAAGACATTGACGAACCGCATGAAGACGAGGCTCACGACCGTCATCGTCAGGCTTGTGCGCAGCCACGACTGCGTGGTGCGCTCCGGTTGCAGCGCCGGGTCGGAGTGCGGCTGCGGACGGGGCGGTCGGGAGGCCATCACAGCAGACCGGCGACGACCAGGACGAGCAGACCGGCACCCAGCGCCGTGGCGAGGCTGACGATGGGGATGATGAGAGGCAGCGGCAGAGAGGTCTTGCGCCGCATCGCCGATTCGATGCGGTGCCACCGGAAAGCGGCGCCGGCGGCGAGGACGAAGCCGATGACCATGAGCACGATCGACAAGGTGGCGCGCAGCGTGGTCGAGAAGATCTCCGAGGTGAAGGCCTCGACCGCGATTCCGCCGCCGATGAAGGCCAGAGCGGTGCGGATCCAGGACAGGAAGGTCCGTTCGTTGGCCAGGGTGAAACGGGGGTCCGGGTCGACTCCGTCCGGGAAGACCCGGCGGGCGATGCGGCTGCGGGAGTCCTCGACAGAATTATGGTCACTCACACTTCGAGGATAGCGGTAGACCGTGTGCGGTGGGTATGGACGGCTGTCGACATGAGCGACGATGCTGCGATGAAGCCCGTGCTGCGGAGCATCGCCGACCGGTTCCGAGCCGGGGCAGGGGCAGACCAACCGCACGGGCAGAGCAGCTGACGACCGTGCCCGGCTCCGCACCGCCTCGGCGGGGATGACGCTAAGCTGGGAGACGCAATGGCAGAAGAGAACCCGACCCCGTCGACCACGCCAACGGACACGAACCCTCAGCAGCCGCCTCGGCGCCGGAACACCGGACGTGGGCGCTCGCAGCAGCGACGCAAGTCCACGGCCGCACACCACCAGCAGCGCCGGGCTCGGCTCAGGGACGCCCGCACGGCACACCCGGTCACCGTCACCTACCCCGAAGACCTGCCCGTCACCGCCGCG
Source organism: Brevibacterium sp. FAM 27836 (assembly GCF_051351055.1). Classification (NCBI taxonomy): domain Bacteria; kingdom Bacillati; phylum Actinomycetota; class Actinomycetes; order Micrococcales; family Brevibacteriaceae; genus Brevibacterium; species Brevibacterium sp. FAM 27836. The sequence continues at coordinate 505,327 of NZ_CP195711.1, read as the reverse complement.
AGACACGAAATCGCCGAGGCGGTCCGGGACAACCAGGTCGTCATCATCGCCGGCGAGACAGGTTCGGGCAAGACCACGCAGCTGCCGAAGATCTGCCTCGACCTCGGACTCGGCGTCGACGGACTCATCGGACACACCCAGCCGCGGCGGATCGCTGCCCGGACCGTGGCGGAACGCATCGCCGACGAGCTCGACGAAGAACTCGGCAACACCATCGGCTACCAGGTGCGCTTCACCGCGCAGGTCGCCGACTCCACCCGGGTGAAGGTGATGACCGACGGCATTCTGCTCTCCGAACTCTCCCGCGACAGGCTGCTGCGCGACTACGAAGTCATCATCATCGACGAGGCGCACGAACGCAGCCTCAACATCGACTTCCTCCTCGGCTACCTCAAGGAGGTCCTCCACCGGCGCCCCGACCTCAAGGTCATCATCACCTCGGCGACGATCGACCCGGAATCGTTCTCCGCCCATTTCGATGACGCTCCGATCATCTCTGTCGAGGGTCGGACCTACCCCGTGGAAGTCCGCTACCGTCCGCTCGGGGATGACCCGGCCGCTGGCGATGATGACCTGGAGGGGCCCGGCGATTCCGGCAACTACGCGACGGGAGTCGAGGAGCAGACCGAAGGCATCATCTCCGCCGTCGACGAGCTCGCCGCCGAAGCCCCCGGCGACATCCTCGTCTTCCTCTCCGGCGAGCGCGAGATCCGCGATACCGCCGAGGCGCTCGAAGACCACCTGCGCAGTCGTCCGAAAATGAGCAGCTGGGAGGTCGTGCCGCTGTTCGCCCGTCTCTCTGCCGGGGAACAGCAGAAGGTCTTCCAACCGCATTCGCGTCCTCGCATCGTGCTGGCCACCAACGTTGCTGAGACCTCGCTGACGGTGCCCGGCATCAAATTCGTCATCGATGTCGGCACCGCCCGCATCTCCCGGTACTCCAACCGCACCCGGGTGCAGCGGCTGCCGATCGAGCGGATCTCCCAAGCCAGTGCCAACCAGCGCAAGGGCCGGTCGGGGCGGACGAGCGAAGGCATCTGCATCCGGCTGTACTCGGAAGAGGACTTCGAATCCCGACCTGAGTTCACTGATCCGGAGATCCTGCGCACGAACCTCGCCAGCGTCATCCTGCAGATGGCGTCGCTCGGTTTCGCCTCCAGCGACCAGGAGATCCTCGACTTCCCGTTCCTCACCCCTCCGGAGGCCCGAGCCGTCCGTGACGGCCGAACGATGCTCACCGAGCTCGGGGCCCTGACCAGCGACAGCACGGGCAGAATCCACGTCACCGAGATCGGTCGGAAACTCACCGTGCTCCCGATCGACCCCCGACTGGCCCGGATGGTCATCGCCGGTGCGCAAGCCGGATGTGGGGGAGAGGTCACCGTCATCGTCGCCGCTCTGTCCATCCAGGACCCGCGAGAACGTCCCGCGGAGGTGCGTGCCGCCGCCGATGAGAAACACGCCCGGTTCACCCATCGCGGCAGCGACTTCCTGTCCTACCTCAACCTGTGGAACTACCTGCAGAGCCTGCAGGCCGACATGGGGTCGTCGAAGTTCCGCCGCCGGTGCAAGACCGAGTTCCTCAACTTCGTGCGCATCCGCGAATGGCAGGACCTCGTGGGACAGCTGCGTTCGCTGCTCGGCTCGGCGGGGATCCGCATCGAGAAGTCCGTCTGGCAGCCGACGGACGATGAGTCGCAGGCTGACCCGGCCGGCCGCCCGTCCGGCCGGGGCTCTGCGGGCTCTGGGTCGGGCAAGATCGGATTCGCCGAGCTCAGTGCGGCCAAACGCAGTGCCAAGAAGCAGGGGCTCACCGGCTCTGCCGGGGCGACCGGCAAACAGGTGGCCGCCGTGAAGCTCGACCCGCATGCCGCTGCGATCCACCGGTCCCTGCTCACCGGGCTGCTGACGATGATCGGCTCCCGTTCCGAACGTCACAAGGACTATCAGGGTGCTCGCGGCACCCGCTTCGCGATCTTCCCGGGGTCGGGACTGTTCAAGGTCAACCCGGACTTCGTCATGGCCGCCGAACTCGTCGAGACCTCCCGCCTGTGGGCCCGCACGGTCGCGGCGATCGACCCGGACTGGGTTGTTGAGGCCGCCGGTGATCTGGTGACCCGACAGCATTCGGATCCGCACTGGTCGACGAAGGCCGGTGCCTCGATGGTCTATGAGAAGATCTCGCTCTACGGAGTCACACTCGTCAATGACCGCCGCGTCGGATACGGGCAGTTCGACCGGGAAGCCGCCCGCGATATGTTCATCCGCAAGGGACTCATCGAAGGCGACTGGCACGAACGCTTCGGGTTCCTCGACCACAATGCCGCAGTCATCGACGACGCCGAAGAACTGGCTTCGCGCACACGCAACCGCCGCGTGCTCGACCAGGACGATGCCCTCTTCGAATTCTTCGATGAACGGATTCCGGAGGGGATCACCTCGGCGGCGGACTTCCGATCGTGGTGGAAGAAGCAGAAGCGACGGGACTCCCACCTGCTCGACCTCACCACCTCGGTGCTGCTCAGCGATGACAGCGAAGAGCTCACCGCCTCGGTGGCCTCGGATTTCCCGATGGAATGGGAACTGGCCGACGGCACCCGGGCCAAGCTGCGCTATTCCTTCGACCCCGGAAGCACCGACGACGGGGTGACCGTCGAAATCCCCGCCGAGGCGGTTCCCGCCGTCGACGTCGAAGACTTCAGCTGGCAGGTGCCGGGGCTGCGCGAAGAACTCGTCGCCGCCTATATCCGGTCGCTGCCGAAGAACAAACGCCGCTACTTCGTTCCCGCGCCCGACGTGGCCCGCGAGATTCTGCCGGCGCTGACCCCATACCAAGGGAGTCTGCCGGAAGTGCTCGCCGCGCATCTGAGCGAGCGTGCCGGCGGGGGAGGCCTGCACGATCTGGTGCCGATCACGGTCACTGCCGCCGACTTCGACCGCTCGCGGATCCCCGCTCATCTGCGGCTGACGTTCCGTGTCGTCGACGGGACGAAGACCGTCGGGCTCGGCGAAGATCTCGCCGCACTGAGCACTCGAGCCAAACCGCAGGTGCGCAAGGCGCGGCAGAAGCAGACCTCGTTCACACCGAAGACCGGGCAGACGGAGTGGTCGTTCGGCGAACTCGGTGACCCGGACCAGGCAGCGGCCGGTGCCGTCCCCGGACTGGCCGATCGGTCGAAATCCGTCGACCTCGTGGCCTTCGACACCGCACTCGAAGCCCGGATCGCCACCCGAGAAGCGCTCATCACACTGCTGTCACTGCACACCGGTGACACGCTCAAATACCTCCAGGACGGGCTGACGACCGAGGAGAAGCTCATCCTCGCCGGTCACCAGAAGTCCGCAGACGAACTGCTCACCAGCCTCGTCCGCGTCGGAATCCGCGGACTCGTGGCTGACAGGCTGGGTCCGGCGGAGTCCTCGTGGGTGTCCACGGCGGAGCAATTCGCGCGACTGCGCACGGACGTTCACGCCCAGCTGCCGCTGAGCTGCGTCGAGCTGCTGTCGTCGCTGCTGAAGGCGCTCAACGCGGCAACCGAGCTCGACAAGCTCGTGTCGAAGGCCTCCTCGTTGACGATCCTGTCCAACCTCGCCGATGTGAAGGCATGGAGAGGATCGCGGACGAGCGCGGCGGCAGTGGCGGCGATGACTCCGCAGATGCTGCGCGAGCTGCCCCGCTGGGTGCAGGCCGAAGTGGTGCGCATCGGCGGAATGCAGGATTCACCGATCCGTGACAAGCAGCTCATGGACCGCGTGACCGGCTGCGGCGATGATGTGGTCAAGAAGATCGGCAACCGCTTCCCGCCGCTGGCGAAGGCCGAGTGGTCGCAGCTCGTCGTGTCTCTCCCCGCTGCGTGGGTCGAGGTCGTCACGATGCTCGAAGAGCTGCGAGTCTCACTGTTCGCGAATTCGCTGGGCACCGCACACCCGGTGTCGGAGAAGCGCATCGCGAAGGCTCTCGCCCAGCTCTGATCCCGGCCGTCAGCTGGAGGAGGTGCCGCTGGGAGTGCGGAGTGCCCGCAGCGGTGAGGAACGGCGGTCAGGCGGTGGGCCGGCGGTCGGGCGGCGGGACGGCGGACAGACAGAGGGACTGCGGTCAGGCCGCCGGATGGACCAGCCAGTCGACAGCAGCCCACATCGGAACGACAGCAGCGGCGAGGAACGCGGCGACCGCCCACCAGGTGCGCCATTTCCAGGTGCGGCGACGGGTGCCGATGAAGAGGAACCCGATCCAGAAGACCACGCAGAACGCTCCGGAGAGACTGAGCAGCACGAGGCCGGCGGCCTCCCACCCGGAGGTGCCGATATCGAAGATGTACTTCGTCACCTGGGCGATCTGAAGCGAGAACATGATGGCGAACGCAAGCAGCGGTGCACCGAGCACGCTCGCGACGATCAGCGGTAAGGCCTTGAGCCAGCGTTCCTTCGGTTCCGAACGGCCGGCATATTCAACGAATTCCTCAGACATCGCCACCAGCATATGGGCAGAATCCGACAAGACGCTGGACGCTCCGCCCTTCCGCGAACCTCAGCCCCGGCCACTGTGACTGAACGGACACGCCGGACGGAGAAGAAGAACGATAGGATATTATGGTGACTTCTGGCCAGTATTCCGACAAGGACATCCGACACGAGGCGGCCCGCCGCCGCACGTTCGCTGTCATCTCCCACCCCGACGCGGGCAAATCGACGACCACCGAGGCGCTCGCCCTGCACGCACGCGCCATCGGGCAGGCGGGAGCCACCCACGGCAAGGCCGGCCGCCGCGCCACCGTCTCCGACTGGATGCAGATGGAGCAGGACCGCGGCATCTCGATCTCCTCGGCAGCGCTGCAGTTCGAGTACCGCGACGCCGTGTTCAACCTCGTCGACACCCCCGGTCACGCCGACTTCTCCGAAGACACCTATCGGGTGCTCTCGGCCGTCGACTGCGCCGTCATGCTCATCGACGCGGCGAAGGGCCTCGAGACGCAGACGATGAAGCTCTTCGAGGTCTGCGCTCACCGCAACATTCCGATCATCACCGTCGTCAACAAGTGGGACCGGCCGGGCCTCGACGCGCTCGAGCTCATGGACGAAGTCCAGCAGCGCACCGGTCTCCTGCCCACCCCGATCACCTGGCCCGTCGGTCAGTCGGGAGACTTCCGCGGTGTCCTCGACCGGACCACCGGCGAATACACGAAGTACACCCGAACCGACGGCGGTGCGACCATCGCCGGTGAGGAGAGCTTCCCCGCCGACGCCGCCGCGGAGCTCGAGGGCGATGCCTGGGCCACAGCCGTCGACGAATCGGATCTGCTGGAGATGGAGGACCAGAACCACGACCAGGAGACCTTCCTCGCCGGCAAGACGACCCCGGTGATGTTCGCTTCCGCAGTCCTCAACTTCGGCATCCACAAACTCCTCGACATGCTCGTCGACTTCGCCCCCGCCGCCGAGGCGCGCCTGGACAGAGATGACGAGCCCCGTCCCGTGGACGCCCCGTTCTCCGGGTTCGTCTTCAAGGTCCAAGCCGGAATGGACTCGAACCACCGCGACCGGCTCGCCTATATCCGCGTCTGCTCCGGAGTGTTCGAACGCGGAAGCGTCCTCACCCATGCGAGCACCGGCAAACCCTTCGCCACGAAGTATGCGCAGCAGGTCTTCGGCCGCGACCGTGACGTCGTCGATGAGGCCTTCCCCGGTGACGTCGTCGGCCTCGTCAACGCCTCCGCCCTGCGTGTGGGAGACTCCCTCTACCTCGACAAGAAGGTCGAGTTCCCAGGGATCCCGACGTTCTCTCCCGAGCACTTCATGGTCATCCGGGCCAAGGATTCCTCGAAGTACAAACAGTTCCGCCGCGGCATCGAACAGCTCGACCACGAAGGCGTCATCCAGGTGCTGCGTTCGGAGCTGCGCGGAGATCAGGCGCCGGTGCTCGGTGCGGTCGGCCCCATGCAGTTCGAAGTCGCCGAAGACCGGATGACGAATGAGTTCAACGCCCCGTGCACCCTCGAACGGCTCAATTTCTCGCTGGCCCGTCGCACCACACCAGAATGCGTGCCGACACTGGCCCGGGAACGCTCGGTCGAGGTGCTGCACCGTTCGGACGGAGAGCTGCTCGCACTGTTCTCCGACCGGTGGCGGCTGCAGGGTGTGCAGAAGAATCACCCGGACCTGATCCTCGAACCGCTGGTCGTCAGCTGAGACGACGGCTGCCGCGATCAGGTGCCGATGCTCGGCATTTTGACGGGGTCACTATTATGGATGGGCGGGCCCGCAATCATGAGGACCTGCTTGGGGAAACCGTCTGTGGGACCAGTCCTGCCGCCCGGTGAGACCCGAAAAGACAAAGGAGAGATGTGGCAACGAAATCGATACGAGTCGCGATTGCCGGATTGGGCAACTGCGCCTCCTCCCTGATCCAAGGTGTGGAGTACTACCGGAACGCGGCCCCGGGGACGAAGGTGCCCGGCCTCATGCACGTGGAGTTCGGGGACTATCACGTCGGTGACATCGATTTCGTTGCCGCCTTCGACGTCGACGGTAAGAAGGTCGGCGTCGACATCGCCGAGGCGATCACCGCCAGCGAGAACAACACCATCAAACTCACCGATGTGGAACCGACCGGCATCGAGGTGCTGCGCGGGCCGACCCTCGACGGGCTCGGAGAGTACTACCGCGACACGATCGTCGAATCCGATCGTGACCCGGCCGACGTGGTCAAGGCACTCAAGGACGCCGAAGCGGACGTGCTCGTGTGCTACCTTCCCGTCGGTTCCCAGCAGGCCGTCGAGTTCTACGCTCAGGCCGCCATCGACGCGAAGGTCGCCTTCGTCAACGCCCTGCCCGTCTTCATCGCCGGAACCAAGGAGTGGGACGAGAAGTTCCGTGCCGCGGGCGTCCCGATCGTCGGCGACGACATCAAATCCCAGATCGGCGCGACCATCACCCACCGGGTGATGGCGAAGCTGTTCGAAGATCGCGGCGTCGTCCTCGACCGCACCTACCAGCTCAACGTCGGCGGCAACATGGACTTCAAGAACATGCTCGAGCGTCAGCGCCTCGAGTCGAAGAAGATCTCGAAGACCCAGGCCGTGACCTCGAACACCTCGGCACAGCTGTCCGACCGTGACGTCCACATCGGACCCAGCGACTACGTCGAATGGCTCGACGACCGCAAGTGGGCCTTCGTCCGTCTCGAGGGCCGCAACTTCGGCGACGCGCCGGTGTCCCTGGAGTACAAACTCGAGGTGTGGGATTCCCCGAACTCCGCCGGCGTCATCATCGATGCCGTGCGTGCCGCGAAGATCGGTCTCGACCGCGGCATCGGCGGAGCTCTCATCTCCGCATCCTCCTACTTCATGAAGTCGCCCCCGGAACAGCAGGACGACGACGCCGCCCACGAAGCGGTCGAAGCGTTCATCCGCGGAGACCTCGAACGCTGATATCGCCGAGGCGGCCCCACCCGTTCGCGGGTGCTCAGTCGCCATTCGGCCGATGAGGGCGCCGATCGCAGATCCTGCGATCGGCGCCGTCCGCCATTCATCCCGCCTCGGTGAGGGCTCACCCGCCGCGGTACGGACACGGGGCGCCGACCCGTATCCGGAATATGAGATCGACGAGACGCAACGACGTTTGTCCAGGACACTTGTCTCCTCGAAGTGATCGCACTCACATGTGCCTCACTGGCCAGCACCGACCGGTGCCACCGAGACCGAGGAGACCCGATGTCGAGTACCCCCGCCGCCGACGAGAAGAAGAGAGGCAAGTCCGAGCTCAACTGGCTCATGCGCCTGCTCGTCATCATCGAGAAGGCCGGCAACAAGCTGCCGCACCCGTTCTGGCTGTTCCTGTCCCTGGCCGTCATCGTCATGATCCTCTCGGCGATCTTCTCGGCCTCAGGACTCAGCGCCGTCAACCCGGCCACGGACGAGAAGGTGACGGTGACGAACCTCTTCGCCACCGATTCGCTGCGCGAGATCGTTGCGGACGCCACGAACAACTTCGTCACCTTCCCACCGCTCGGGCTCGTGCTCATCGTGCTCATCGGCGTAGCCGTGGCCGAACAGTCCGGGCTCATCCCGGCGATGCTGCGCGGAACGATCGCCGGGGCCTCCCCGAAGTGGATCACCTTCATCGTCGCCTTGGCAGGAACCGCCTCGTCGATCGCCTCCGACGCCTCGTACATGATCATGATCCCGCTCGGCGGGCTCGCGTTCAAAGCCGTCGGCCGCAACCCCCTGCTCGGCTGCCTCGTCGCCTACGCGGCGACTTCGGGCGGATATTCGGCCGCACCGATGGTCAACTCGCTCGACACGATCCTCGGCGGCCTGTCGACTTCGGCCGCGCAGATCATCGACGCCGACTACACGGTCAGCCCGGTCGCGAACTTCTACTTCAACTTCGTCTCGATGTTCGTCGTCGCCGCGGCCGTGACACTCGTGACCGAGCTCCTCCTGTCCAAACGAGCCGACCAGATCGAACTCGACGAGGTGACCGAAGACGACAGCTTCGACGTCAAGATGGAACTCGACGGCAACGAGAAGCGCGGCATGGTCATCGCCGTCATCAGCATCATCGTCTGCGCCGGTGTGCTCTTCGCTCTCGCCTGGCCGGCCGGGTCGTTCCTCCGCGACGAAGCCGGCGGCTTCGGCCCGGAATCGGGTCTGATGGCCGGAATCGCCGCGATCATCGGCTTCGGCTTCTTCATCGTCGGCATCGTCTACGGCTACGCGACCGGATCGATCAAGCGCACCGCCGACATTCCCGAGATGATGAGCAAGGGGCTGCTGCCCTTCGTGCCCGTCATCGTCCTGTTCTTCGCCGCCAGCCAGTTCCTCGCCCTGTTCAAGATGTCCAACCTCGGCGAGATCCTGGCGATCAAGGGTGCCGAGATCTTCGGAGCCCTCAACACGGGACCATTCATCATCCTGCTCGGCGGTTGGCTGCTCGTGGCCGTCGGCGCCCTCTTCCTCACCTCCGGTTCGGGACTGTGGACGCTCATGGCCCCCGTGCTCGTGCCGATGTTCATGCTCCTGTCGATCGCCCCGGAGACCACTCAGGCGCTCTACCGCATCGGCGACTCGACGACGAACATCATCTCCCCGATGAGCCCCTACTTCGTCGTGGTCCTCGGGTTCGTACAGCGGTACAAGAAGGACGCCGGCATCGGCACAGTGCTCTCCTTCACGATCCCGCTGTCGTTCGCGATGTTCATCCTGTGGGGACTGCTGTTCTTCATCTGGTGGGCGACCGGCATTCCCTGGGGTCCGGGAGCGGCCACTCACTATCACATGGGCTGAGCGCACATGGGCTGAGCCCGAACACGGGAATTCTGCAGCCGCTGCGAGCGTTGCCCGCCACAGGATCACGATCATGCAACGTCGGGCGACGCGGGCTGGAATCCACAGTTCCCGTCCAGACCGTCCCGTTAGACTGTGACCGTGAAACATCGTCAGTGCAGCCTCTCGGCTGTGCACATTCTGCTCAGATCGAAAGGATCTCGACCGTGAGTAACCCCATGATGAACCGGGCTATCAATCAGGGAGCCCAGGCCGGCCGCAATCAGCCGGTCATGTCCGACCAGGAACTCAACGACCTGTTCAACAAGCCGGCCGCCGAGAATCGCAACGCCGGACCCCAGGTCGCCGACCGGGCGATGACCTACGACGACGTGATGATGAAGACCGGTGTGCTCTTCGCCATCCTCGTCGCCGGAGCCGCCGTCGGCTGGTTCGTGCCGGCCCTGGCGTTCCCTGCGATGCTCATCGCCCTCGTCCTCGGACTCGTCAATGCCTTCAAGAGGGAACCGAACAAGGGCCTGATCATCGGCTATGCCGCATTCGAGGGTGTCTTCCTCGGCGGGATCTCCTCGTTGTTCGAGAACATGTACCCCGGCATCGTCATCCAGGCCGTGCTCGCCACGCTCTGCGTCTTCGGTGTGATGCTTGCACTATTCAAGTTCAAGGGCGTGCGCTACGGCTCGAAGATGAAGAAGTTCCTGCTCATCGCCGTCGGCGGTTACGCGATCTTCTCGATCATCAACCTCGGCGTCTCGCTGTTCACCGGCACCGGTGGTGCCCGCAGCATGCCGATCAGTATCATGGGAATGGAATTCCCACTCGGCGTCATCATCGGCATCCTCGCCACGGTGCTCGCCGCGATGACGCTGATCATGGACTTCCAGATGATCGAAGAGGGCGTCAAGCACAAGATCCCGGAGAAGTACTCCTGGATGTGCGCGTTCTCCCTCATGGTCACCCTGGTGTGGCTCTACATCGAGATTCTGCGCCTCATCTCCTACTTCAGAGACTGAGTCGACGCCGACCGCAGGAACCTCACACATGCGGTTGAGAGCAGACTGACCGAAGGGCGGATTCCCCGATGGGGGATCCGCCCTTCGGCGTTCCGTGCCGGGGCAGAAGGACTATCATGAACCCATGACCACGGCAGCGGCAGAGCTCGAGACCGAGGTGCGCCGACTGCGCATCCGCATCATCTCTCTGACGAGCACTCAACTCGATGAGGCGGCCCCACCGGCCGCGAGCCGTCGCGAAGCCATCCGCTCCGCCCTCACCGAATTCTCTGCCCTCGGATCGCAGGCACGCCCGGTCCCGCGGCTGGGCGACCAGAACCTCGCCGATCAGGTCGTCGTGCTCCTCGAACATGGACTGCACTCCTCCGCGGACCTGCCGGAAGCGGCCCGCGACGAACGGATTCGCGCCCTCACCGAGGCGGCCGTGCGTCTGCGTCGCCGGCTCGCCTGAGGACGCAGCAGCAGGGGAGAGACAGCAATCGGACGCTTCGGCACCCAGGACAAACTCGCCCTCATCGTCGGCATCGCCTCAGGCGGTGCCGGGTTCGGGGCGCTCATCGGCTGGATGGGTGCGCGCCGGCGATCACGACGGGAGTCGAACTCGACGTTTCCGGCCTGACGCCCCGCGAACGATGATTTCTACCGCATCGATACCGCTCTCATCCCGCCGTCGATCGACGCAGAGGATTGGCAGCTGCGCATCCACGGCGCCGCGACCGGTCTCCACGACCGCCGATTCACCGTGGAATGACAGCTCCTGCCCGTTCCCAGCATGTGAACTCGAACCCCCGGCGCGGTCGAGACGGGGCAATGTTGTAACCTCACTCACAGGTTCTCGATTCCCTGCGTCACAACGAGGTGGTCAATGTGTTTGGTCTTCCGACGGCGACGGTCGTCATCATCTTCGGCATCCCCGCGATCTGGGTGATCTACACCCTCGTCTTCGTAGTCCTCTCCCGCGGCTGGAAAGCCGAGGACGTCGCCGAGGACGCGGCACTGGCCAACACTCGGGCGAGCGCGAAGGGCGGATCTGCGACCGACGGCGGAGCCGCCTCGGCGGGAGAGAACGGGGGACTGGCATGAATATCGAAACATGGTTCCTCGTCATCTACTTCGTCGCGATGGCCGGCATCGGAGTGTGGACGCTCAAGATCGGGTCGAAGGGCAGTGAAGGCTACCTGCTCGGCGGTCGCAGTCTGGGGCCAGCGGTGACCGCTCTTCGTCTGCAGTCCTCGTCGATGTCGGGCTACATGTTCCTCGGTGCGGGGTCGCTTGCGTACACGAAGGGCTACTTCTCACTCTGGTACGCGATGGGCGACATCGGCGGCGGTGTGCTCAATCTGTCGATCCTCGGCCGGCGGATGCGCAAACTCTCCCAGATACTGGGCTCGCTGACTTCGATCGAATACCTCGAACACCGGTACCCGTCGAAGTGGATCCGCGCGATCGCGGCCCCGGTGGCGCTGTTCTGCATCTTCTTCTACGTGATGAGCCAGTTCATCGCCGGCGGTCGCGGCCTCGAGATGGTCACCGGGATCCCCTACGCCTGGGCGCTGCTCATCGCCGTCGGCGTCATCGTCTTCTACACCTTCCTCGGCGGATACCTGGCCGTGGCCTATACGGACTTCGTGCAGGCGATCATCATGCTCATCGGCATGGTCTGGATCCTCATCGCCACCCTCCAGGCGGTGGGCGGATGGACCGCAGGAAACGAGGAGGTCGGACGGATCAACCCGAATCTGCTGACCATGTGGGGTCCCGATGGAATCGAATCCGTGCAGTGGGGAGTCATCGTCGGCGCTGTCCTCGTCTTCTCCATCGGCTACATGGGCTGGCCGCACGTCAACGTCAGCCACATGGCGATGAAGCGGCCCTCGGTCGCCCGGACGGCGAGCATGTACGCCACGGGCTTCAACCTCCTGTTCATCCCCGCGCCCTACATCGTCGGCGTCATGGCGCTCATCCTCCTGCCGACCTTGGACAATCCGGAGCTCGCGGTCTTCCAGGTCGCCGACTCCGTGCTGCCGGACTTCGCCGTGGGCATCGTCATGGCCGGCATCATGGCCGCGATCATGTCCACCGCCGATGCGCTGCTGCTCCAGTCGGGCACGATCGCCAGCCAGGACCTGTTCCAGCGCTTCGTCAAGAAGGACATGTCCGATCAGCAGTCCGTGTGGGTCTCCCGGTTCACCGTGCTCGTGCTCGCGATCATCGGCTATCTTGTGGCCGTGAACGATCCGCCGGCCGTCGCCGAGGTGGTCATCTTCTCCACCACGGTGCTCGGCGCCGCATTCGTCCCCGTCTACATCGCCGCCGCATGGTGGAAGAAGGCGAACGTGCCCGGAGCGATCTCCTCGATGATTCTCGGTACCGTGTCCTCCGTCGTATGGCAGCTGACCGGTCTCGTCGATGTCACCGGCGTCGACCCGATGGGCGTCGGGATCGTGTGCTCGACCCTTGCCCTCATCTTCGTGTCCCTGGCCACGCAGAAATCGCATCCTGTCCCGGCACACGTCGTTGCGGCACTGAAGGAGACCGACAAGATCGGTGCCATCCCCGCACATATGCTCACCGGCCAGAACGATGCGCTCGCCGCGCAGGTGCCCAAGGATGCGTGAGCACCCGGACAGTTTGCCCGGCGGGGGAGAGAAGCCTGAGCTGATCGTCCCGGAATCGGCGTTGAGACTGGCGCCGAACATCACCGCCGCCGAGGCGCGCGCAGTGTTCGAGCGCAAGCTGCCCCATGCGACCGCCGAGGTCCGAAAGGTCCTCCACCCCTTCTGGTGGACGGTGCTCAGCGCCCGCACGCGCAGCATCTTCCGGCGAGCCGAACGGTCGTGGTCTGCCGCCCCTGTTCCAGCGGAGACGAGTCCCAGGCAGCGAATGAACGTCCTGGTCAATGCCTATTCAGGCAAGGGGTACCTCGCGGACTTCGTTCCTCGGGGTGAGACGGTGGCCGTGGCAGAGTGGCTGGATTCCTTCGAATCCTCCGACCAGGCAGGCCCACAACCCGGTCCCGACGATGTGAGGCGAACAGCGCGCTCGTTGGTGCGCACGAAAGTCCTGAAAACGGTGAAACTGGGCATGAGACTGACCATCGAGGAGGCGGCCGCACCCAGCGGAATCCTCAAACCCAACTGGGTGGTCACCGGGGGCAACGACAAATACTCGGCGACGATCCTTGTCGACGGCCTCGACTCCTCCCACTACATCGTGCGGGTGGAGAAGCTGACTTCGGGGTGAGTGCGTCCCCGCGGGGACGCACCGATGGGCCAGCCTCAGTTCTTCGCGTCAGAGATGCAGAGCGCATGGCCGGCGGGATCGATGAGGACCACCCAGGTCTCGCCTGCCTAGGAGCGAAGCACTGGCCCGCGGCGTTTGGCGATGCCGAATCCGGTGTACCCGAGGATGATGGCAAAGGCGAAACCGACGTAGCAGAACACCGCCCACGGGGCGTAGTCGAGAACGGAGACACCCAGCACACCGGCCATGTAGACGCCTGCCGAGGACCAGGGAATGAGTGGAACGACGACCGTGCCGGAGTCCTCGAGCGTGCGTGAGAGGTTCTTCGCGTCCAAACCCCGATCAGCATAGGCCTTTTTGAACAGTTCCCCCGGGACGATGATCGACAGATAGGAATTGCCGGTCACAACGGCCATCGTGATGCATGAGAGGACCGTGGAGAGGACGAGATCACCTGTGCGCTTCACGAACCTCAGCAGGGATCGGATGATGGTCTCGAGAGCACCGGACTTGGACATGATGCCGGCGAAGGCGAAAGCACTGAACGCGATGAGGATGACACCGGTCATCGACGCCATGCCGCCCTGGGACACCAACTCGACGACCTGAGGGTCCAGATTCTTCAGGGTCGAGGACCCGACCTCGAGCATGTCCGGGGTGAACCCGTCGACGGTGGAGGCGAAGATCGATTCGAGACTGACCTTCTGAAAGATCGCCGCGAGGACCCCAGCAACCAGTGAGGAACCGATGATCGTCGGAAGAGTGGGCAGTTTGAGAACCGCTCCGCCGAGGACGATGAGCATCGGCAGAAGCAGGAGGACATTGAAGGAGAAGAGACTGTCCAAGGTTCCCGTGACGGCAGTGATCTGATCCGAATCGGTTCCACCGGACTGCTGATTGATGCCGACGAACAGATAGAGCGCCAGCGCCACGACCGTGGCCGGGATCGTGGTGTAGAGCATGTGCCGAATGTGCTCCCACAAGGTGGTGCCGGCAGCGATCGGAGCCAGGTTCGTCGTATCCGAGAGCGGCGAGAGTTTGTCACCGAAGTACGCACCGGCGACGATCGCTCCGGCGGTCGCCGCCAGCGGTGCGTCCAAGCCCGCGGCGATTCCCATGAGGGCGACGCCCACGGTTCCCGCCGAACCCCACGACGTGCCGGTGATGACCGAGACGATCGCGGAGATGACGAAGGCGATGAGCACGATGAACTGTGCGCTGATGAGGCCCAAGCCGTAATAGATCATCATCGGAATGGTGCCCGCGATCATCCAGGTGCCGATGAGAATGCCGATGGAGATGAGCACGAGCAGCGCCGGCATCGCAGTATCGAGCTTCTCCCTGATCCCCAGGAGCATCTCTTCCCAGCCCAGCCCCATCCGCAGAGCCACCAGGCCGGCGATGATCGCAGAGAGGATCAGAAGCGGTTCGGGCGCGAGTCCGAGAACGCCGTAGCCCACAGCCAGCAGCACGAGCATCGCGACCAGGGGCACCAGTGACCAGCCCAAGGACGGGGGCTTCTCCTCGATGTCGTCGGGGAAAGTCGTCGTGTCGTGCTTGTGGCTCATTCGAAGGTTCCTCGGATCTGCGGGGCGCCGTTGCGAACGACCTCTCGCCCCCGGGCAAAGGCGAGCTGAATGGTGTGGCTGCCATCGGTGAGGAGGATGTCGGCATCCGCTCCGATACGCAGGCGTCCCTTGTGCTCGAGGCCGAGGACATCTGCCGTATTGGAGGTGACGAGGGAGATGGCCTGAGACAGTTCGACACCGGGCAGATCGGCACACGCCCACACCTGCTCATACAGAGTCGTCTGCTTGGCAACATCCATGCCGATGAGCCGTCCGTCGGAGTCGAACTCCGGCAGGCTGCCGTTGGCATCGGAGGAGAGAGTGAGACGGCTGAGGTCCCCGCCGAGATCGATGTAGCGTTGCAGCGACTGCGTCGTCGTCGACGAGGCCGTCATATCGACCATGGCGCCCTTGGCAGCCAGATCGACCGCGTCGGCCAGCAGCTCAGGGGACCGGGTGATGTGGGTGGCGTAGATGGCCTGCGGTGCGATCGGATAGTCGTCGAGGAGACGATGCAGCGGGGCCAGGCGGGTCGTGTAGGGGCCGACGTGGAAGTGGGTGATTCCGGCCTTGCCGGACAGCAGCCCACCGACATGAGACTGGCTGACGAGCTCGGCCAGAGCCTCGACGGTGGGTTGGAACGAACGGCGGTCCGAGATCGCAACCTCGCCGACACCGATGACCTTGTCGATGAGGACGACATCATCGACGACGGCACCGGTCAGGGTCCGTGCCGGGACCTGGTAGCTGCCCGTATAGATGAAGGTGGAGATGCCTTCGGTCTCGAGAGCTCGGGCCTTGGCGAGGAGGTCGGCGTGGCTGCGGGTGACTCCGTCGGTTCCCAGACAGCCGATGACGGTGGTGACTCCGGCGCGCACGATGTCGCTGACCACGATCTCGGGGGTGCGGTTGGCGTAGCCGCCTTCGCCTCCGCCACCGGAGATGTGGACATGAGGGTCGATGAAGCCTGGAGTGGCTGTGAGCCCCTGGGCATCGATGACGGTGGCGTTGGGAAGACCATCGAGCGCCTCGGCGGGGAGATCACCGATGAAGGTGATCTGCTGCCCTTCGATGAGGATGTCCTGCTTACCGAGTCGTTCCGGGGCGCAGATATCGGCACCGCGCAGCAATGTGACCATGTTCCGCCTTCTCCTTGCAGCTGTTATCCGGGGATGATTCCCTTGCCGTCGACCTGGGGAATCGCAGCCAGCAGCTTCGTCGTGTACGGGTGCTGAGGGCTGTCCCAGATCTGATCGGTCGGGGCGACTTCGACGATGCGCCCGGCTTCCATGACGGCGACGCGATCAGCGATGTCACGCACGACTGACAGATCATGACTGATGAAGATCATCGACGCCCCGGACTTGATCGCGAGATCGCGCATCATGCGTGCGATTCGGGCCTGCAGGAAGGCATCGAGGGAAGCGATCGGTTCATCACCGACGAGCACCTTCGGCCCGGCCGCCAGAGCTCGGGCGATCGCGATGCGCTGCCGCTGCCCGCCGGAGAACGAATGGGAGTAGCGCTGTGCTGCGTCGGACGGAAGATCGACCGCGTCGAGGAGTGATTCGACACTCCAGCGCCCGGAAGGGTCCAGAGCCAGCGCATCCTCGAGCTGGTCGCGAATTCGCCGACGGGGATTGAGCGAGGCATAGGGATTCTGGAAGACCATCTGAATGCCCAACAGGCGCGTGTCGCGCTTCTTCAGCCCCAGTGCCCTCACAGGACTGCCGTCGAAGGAGATCTGTCCTCCGGCCGGCTTCTCCAATCCGCAGATGAGCTTCGCCAGAGTGGACTTGCCGCAGCCCGATTCCCCGACGAGCCCGAGGACTTCGGAGCGGCCCAGCTGCAGTGAGACACCGTCGACGGCGCGGAAGCGACCCCCGCCGTCGAGCTTGTATTCGCACGATACGGAATCGAGTGTGAGCAGAGGTGTTTCAGCCGAACCGTGCTTCTCGTCCGCCTCGGTTGGGGTGTCATCGGTCGATGTCATCGGGCGACCTCCGCTCCCGGCAGTGATTCGATGAGTGAACGAGTGTATTCGTGCTCAGGCGCGGTGATCACCGTTTCTCGGTCGCCGGTTTCGACGACGACGCCGTTCTGCATCACCACGATGGTGTCGGCCACCGACGACAGCACCCCGAAGTCGTGGGTGACGAGAAGCACCGCGAGGTCGAGATCGTCGCAGAGCTCCCTGAGCAGTCGGAGAATGCCGGCCTGCACCGTGACGTCGAGCGCTGTAGTCGGTTCGTCGGCGATGAGGACCTTCGGATCGCAGATGATTGCTGAGGCGAATGCGATTCGCTGGAGTTGGCCGCCGGAGAACTGGTGGGGATACTTATGGATTGCCTCGTCCGGATGCGGAACTTTCGTCCGACCGAGGATATCGACGGCTTTCGCAAGGGCCTTCTTCTTCGGCATCTTCTGGTGATGTCGCAGATGATCGGTGATCTGATCGCCGACGGTGAGCATGGGGTGGAACGCTGAGGCGGGATCCTGAAACACCATGGACAGCTGCACCCCGCGGAGACGATTGTGCTGTTTCGCGGGCATACCGACGAGCTCAACACCGTCGAAGTCGATGCTTCCGCTCAGTTCGGCCCCGGCGGGGGAGAGGCCCATGATGGCCAACCCGGTCTGAGTCTTACCGGATCCCGAAGCTCCGGCGACGCCGGTGATGCGGCCTGCTTCAAGATCGAATGAGACATCTTTGAGGATGTGTGCGGTCGTCTTGCCTGTGGTGACGGACAGGTTGAGGCCGTTGATGCTGATCATGCTCATGAGGTCGTCTCACCCACTTCCTGGGCAGTGTGCGGATCGAGGCTGTCACGCAGACTGTCTCCGATGAAATTGAAAGCCATGACGATAGTGAGAATGCACAGGCCGGGGAAGAACGCGATCCACCACGCAGCGAACTGCGAAACGCCTTCACTGATCATGGCACCCCAGTCCGGTGTCGGTGGGACCGCACCCAGAGACAGGAACGACAGCCCAGCCATGGTCAGGATGGCAGAGCCGACATCGAGAGTGGCGAGGACGATCACCGGTGAGATGACGTTCGGAGCGATCTCACGCAGAAGGGACCTGCCTGCGCTGAATCCGAGGAGACGTCCGGCGATGACATATTCGCTGCTGTGCGCCGTCATCACCAGGGATCGGGTGACGCGGGCGTAAGACGGCCACGAAACGAGCAGGATCGCGATGATCGCATTCTTCAGGCCGGGTCCGAGCGCGGCGGCGATGACCATGGCCAGGATGATTGTTGGGAAGGCGAAGACGAGGTCGGCGATGCGCATGATGATCTCGTCGACGGCGCGGCCGAAGTAGCCGGCGATCGCACCGAGCACCGAGCCGAGGAGCGCAGAGCAGATGACGACGAACACAGCAGCAGGAAGAGTGGTCCTGGCGGCGACGACGATGCGTGAGAACACGTCGCGCCCGAGGGTGTCTGTGCCGAGGATGTTCTCAGCCCCCGGTCCAGTGAGCCGAGGGAAGTCCTGCGCCAGTGGATCGAACGGTGCGACAAGCGGCGCGAAGATCGCGAGAATCAACCAGATGACGAGGATGGCAGCTCCGACGAAACCGAGCGGAGTGCGCAGCGATTTCGGGAACCGGAACTGCCAGCGTTTCACTCCCGGGCCGAGGGGATCCCCGGTGGCTGCCTCGGTGCGGGTCGATCCGGTGGCGGGGTGTTTGGGAGAACCGATACTCATCGCACCCTCACTCTCGGATCGACGAAGCCGTAGATCAGGTCGACGATGAAGTTGACGAGAATGTAGACGATGCCGATGACGAGGCCAACTCCCATGATGACGGGGAGATCGAGCGTCGTCGCTCCGCGATACGCATACTGGCCGAGTCCGTTCCAGGCGAAGACCGTTTCGGTGAGGACCGCACCGGAGAGCAGGGACCCGAACGCGAGTCCGACGACGGTGATGATCGGGACCAGCGCTCCGCGGAAGATGTACTTGAACACCACCGTGCGGGTTGGCAGCCCCTTGGCTTTCGCCGCGGTGACGTAGTCGAATCTGATGATGTCGAGGACGCTGGATCGACTGAATCGGGTGAGCAGTCCGATGGTGAAGAGTGCGAGCACGCATGAAGGCAGAACGAGATGTCCGAGAGCGTTCGTGAAGGTCGCCATCTGTCCGGAGAACAGCGCATCCACGGTGTAGAGCCCAGTGACCTTCGGCGGCGGAGTGATCCACGGGTCGAGTCGGCCGGCGCCGGGGACTACCCGGAGTTTGAAGAAGAACACGAAGTAGGCGACCGTCGCGATCCAGAAGGTCGGTGCCGAGATGCCGATGAGGCTGAGTGTGCGAATTGCATGGTCGACGATCGTGTTCTGTCTGAGAGCGCTGAGGAGTCCGAGGAGCAGACCGACAACGACCGAGATGAGGATGGCGCCGATGCCGAGTTCGATAGAAGCAGGAAAGACCTGACCGATCGACTCCAGCACGGGCGTACGTGTCTGGTTGGACACTCCCAGATCACCGTGCAGAAGATTGCTCAGATACGTGAAGTACTGGACGATGAGCGGCTGGTCGAGTCCGAGCTTTTCCCGTGTCTGAGCGACGATCTCCGGGTCCGCCGCCGCCCGGTCGCCGAGGATCGCCGCGACCGGGTCGGTGGGGACGAGGTTGGTGAGCAGGAACGTCACCACGGTGACTCCCCAGATCAGGAGGATTGAGATTCCGATCCGGATGAGGATGAAGCGCAGCAGAGGGTGGAGCTTGGGCGGTTCGATCCGCTGCGCCGCGTCGTTTTCAGCAGGGCCGGGCGCAGCCGCATCGCGGGTGCCCTGTGGCACAGTGGAGGCTCCCGCCATCCTCACTCGGCCTTCGCGAAGTCGAATGAGGTGTCAGCGTTGGAGACGAACTTCTGGATGCTCGACCCGACGGCGACGGTGTCGACCGGCTGGACCAGTGGAATCCACACTCCGGTGTCCGTGGTCGCTTTGTACAGCTTCTTGTAGGCAGCGTCACGGTCACTGTCCTTGGCCTTCGACGCTTCTGCTGCAAGTTCTGCCAACTTGGGATCGGCGTCCTTTCCCCAGTTGACTCGTTCGGCGACGCTTCCGCCGGGGATGAAGACGTTGTAGTTCGTCGGGTCGGGAAAGTCGGCACCCCAGGTGCCGATGCCCATGGGCTGTTTGGCCGAGCGGAACCCGTCGAGTTGAGTCGAACTCGGCGCAGGCTTGAGATCGAGGTTGATGTCGGCCTCCTTCAGCTGTGCCTGCAGGGTCTCCGCCAGCTGAGCCAGATCAACGCCGTTGACGGACTGATCGCTCGGGTAGTGGAAGGGGATCTTCTCCCCGTCGTAACCGGCCTTCTTCAGAAGGGCCTTTGCCTTGGCGAGGTCACGTTCAGGAGCGTCGTCCTTCGATACTGCGCCGACGAATTCGTTCGGCACGAGGCTGGCCATGCGCTGCGATCCCTCTCCCGCGAGATCGATGAGCTTGTCATAGTCGATCGCGGCCATCACAGCCTTGCGGAAGTTCGGATCGGCGGCGGGCCCGCCGAGCTTCTCATCGGTGTTGTTGAAGATGTAGAGGCTGCGTGTCGACGGCAGGCTCGAGATCTTTCCCATCGACTCGTCGATCTGCTTCGCCTGATCGGCGTTGAGATCGTAGGCAACCTGAGCCTGACCGGACTGGATATCGGTCAGTTGGGTTTCGGCGGAGACGTTGCGCAGAACCACCCGCTTGAATTTCGGCTTCGGGCCGCTGTAGTGCTCGTTCGCCGTCAGCACCACCTGGCTGTCGGCATCGTACTTCTCAACCTTGTACGGTCCCGACCCTTGGGAGTTCTCGTTGAGGAACTGTTCGGCACCGTCGTTCTCATCCGTCGTTCCCTCGTTGTCTTTGACGACCTTCGAATTCACGATGCCGATCGAAGCGTTCGGCAGGATGTAAGGCAAGGCCGGATTGGGATCCTTGCTGATCAGCTTCACAGTTTCGTCATCGACCTTCTTCACCTTCACTCCATCGAGGAAGAAGGAGGGGTTGCCCTTGATGCCCTGGAGTCGCTCGAAGGAGAAGACGATGTCATCGACCGTGACCGGATCACCATTGGAGAATTTCGCATCCTTGTCCTTGAGGGTGAGCGTCATCTCCTTGTCGTCATCGGACATCTCGAATGAGCAGAGACCGTCGGTCGGTTTGGTCAGGTCACCGTCTTCGAACTCGAGCGCCGTCTGGTAGACGGCATTGTCAATGGTGGAGCCGGTGAACTCGAACTGTCGATGAGGGTCGATCGTCTTGAGATTGAACGCTGTCTCCGCGACGATCGTGTCGCCGGCGCCCCCGGAGCCGTCAGAACCGCCGCTGCAGGCGGCAAGGCCCGCAGTCAGCGCGAGAGTCGAACAGATTGCCACGAAATTGCGGGTCAGACGCTTCATTGTGATCTCCCAAACGTTCAGTGTTGTAGGTCACACTAGAGTTGAAACGCTGGTTGTGCAATTCAACTTGCCACAACATTGTGGGGTTTCTGCTGTGGGCTTCCGCCAACGTCGCACCGGGCGAAACGGAGTCGTGTGCAATTGCCCCTTCCACCGCCGAATCCGCGCTTTCGCGTTCGGCCTGCGACCGTGTTCATGTCGATCACCCACCGACCCGGTCCAACCCGAGGGGCGCATCGGTGTCGGCAAGCGTACGAGCGACCGCCTCGGCGTCCCAGTCGGTGCGGTCCCTGTCCGGGATGGCTTCGGACAGGACGGTCTTCCAAGCGTTGTGCCATTGGGTGGGGAAGGCGCGTTTGAGCAGATCGAGCATGATCGGCATCGCCGTCGATGCTCCGGGGGACGCGCCCAGCAGACCCGAGATCGACCCGTCGGCGGAGACGACGAGTTCCGTGCCCTGCTGGAGGATCCCGATCCGTGTGGGATCCGGTCTGACCAGCTGTGCTCTCTGCCCTGCGGGAATGAGCGTCCATTCGTTCTGACGCGCCTGGGGGAAATACCGTCGCAGCTGGGCGAACTTTCGGGTGGGACCGGCCGCCAGCTCCTTGACGAGGAAAGCGACGAGATCAAGATTCTGCACACCGGCCGCGGCGAGGACGTGCAGATTGTCCCATCGCAGTGTGGTGAAGAAATCGGTGAGTCGACCGTGCTTGAGCAGCTTCGTGCTGAAGGTCGCATACGGGCCGAAGAGCAGATGCTCCCGCCCGTCGACGACTCGTCGATCGAGGTGCGGCACCGACATCGGCGGGGCGCCGACATCGGCCTGACCGTAGACCTTCGCCTGGTGCCGGGCGACCACGGCCGGTGTCGAGCACCGGTAGAACGCGGCCCCGACCGGAAGGACGGCATAGCCGCGGACTTCAGGAACCTTCGCCTTCTGCAGAAGTCGCAGGGCGAACCCGCCGGCTCCGACGAAGACGGTCTTCGCCCGCACCCGGAATCTCCCGGCCGGTGACGCACCGGTGATCTGCCAGCCCGTCCCGGTGCGGTTGAGCCCATTGACTTCGTGACCGGTGCGCACCTCACCGGAGGCCGATGCGATGATCCTCGTCAGTGCACGAGTGAGTGCGCCGAAGTCGATATCCGTGCCTCGAGGATGGCGCGCGGCCGCCATCGGCTCACCGGTATCCGGTCGTCCGTCCATGGTCAGCGGCGCCCACTCGGCGATGACCTCGGGATCCTCGGTGTACTCCATGTCCGCAAACAGGGGGTCAGCGCGCAGGGTCGTCACCCGCGTACGCAGGTAGGCGACATCCTCGGCGCCGAAGACGAGATTCATATGCGTGGACGGATGGATGAACTCATTCGGCTCGAGCAGGCCCAGACGCACGAGATGCGCCCACCATTGCCGGCAGAGGTGGAACTGCTCGGCGATCGAGGCCGCCTTCGACCCGTCGGCGGGATCCGGCATGTAATTGAGTTCGCAGAAGCCCGAATGCCCGGTTCCGGCGTTGTTCCAGGGATCGCTGCTCTCTGCGGCGATGTCCTCGGCGCGTTCGAGCATGAGAATGCGCCACTGTGGTTCGAGCAGAGCGAGCATCGAGCCCAGGGTCGCTGACATGATGCCGCCGCCGATGAGCACGACATCGGCGGCGGGAAGGGACGTGGAAGAAGCGGTGTGCGTTGTCATGTTTTCACCATGCGCCTCCCGGAATCATCCGTCCAATGAGCGGTTGGAATTGTATGATCCGAATATGGAACAGTCATCTGAACCTCGCGGTGTCCCGCTGGCGGCGCTGCGGGAATTGGTCGCGTTGGCCGACGAGGACGGGCATCTGACCGACGCGGCCGCGTCGCTCGGCATCCCGCAGTCGACGATGAGCCGGCGCATCCACAGCCTCGAGTCCCGCCTCGGCGTGCCGTTGACCGTCCCGCGGGGCAGAGCCATCGGTCTCACCGACGCGGCCAGGGATCTTGTTGCGGCGGTGCGCACACCCCTGCGTGAGATCCACACGGCACTGGCCGACACCGCCGAGGTGGCCGATCCCGAGCATGGGACGATCCGATTCGGATTCCCGCTGACGATGGGCGCCGGTGAGGTCCCCGACCTGCTGGCCGCTTTCAACCGGGCCCATCCGGGCATCCGGCTCGACCTCAAACAGGCCCACGGAGCCGAACTCGTCGCCGATCTGCAACGCGGTGCCCTCGACCTGGCGATCATCATCCCGGCCCCGCCGGAGGTTCCGCACGAGATCCTCGCCAGCCAATCGGTCGTCGCCGCCGTGCCTGCCGACCATCCTCTGGCCGAGCGGAAGCAGACCACCGTGGCCGAGCTGGCGGGAGAGGAATTCATCTCCACTCCCGCGAGCTACAACCTGCGGACGCTGACCGACCGATGGTGTGCAGCCGCCGGTTTCGTCCCGCAGGTGAAGATCGAGGTCACGGAATTCTCGACGATCCGCGAATTCGTCGGCCGGGGGATGGGTGTGGCGCTCATTCCGCGTGCCGGGCGTCCGGTGGACACCATCACCGAGGTGGAGCTGCGGGGGCCCGGCTACGTCCGGGAGATCGCCCTGTGCTCGGCGGTGCGCCGGCCCGGCCGCGTGGTGACCCGCCTGCGTGACTTCGTCCGTGAACAATCGGCCGGCTGGGCCCGACAGGACGGGCCCGAAGGCTGACCGACGACAGAGAAAGCCCAGGGGCTGACTGACGGCTGAGAACCTGCTTGCCGCCGGTGCAGACCGGCGGCAGGGTGCGGTCGGGTCGGGTCAGGCGCGCGAGCGGGCGAGCAGATACACGAAGTAGGGGGCACCGATGAGGGCGACGATGAGCCCGGCCGGAATCTGTGCGGGAGCGATGACGGTCCGACCCAGTGCGTCGGCGACGACGAGCCCCACCGCGCCGAGGATCATCGCAGTGGGTACGACTCGCAGATGTCGGCTGCCGACGAGAGCACGGGCGGCGTGCGGAGCGACGAGACCAATGAACCCGACGACCCCGACCGCCGAGACGCTCACGGCCGCGAGGACGGCGGCAGTGATGAGCACGCTCAAGCGCACCGGTTCGCGGGCAACACCGACCAGTCGAGGAGTGTCGTCATCGAGGGCGAGCAGATCGAGCTCTCGAGTCCACACGAATGCCACCGGGATCGCGATGAGCAGAACCACGGCGACGGGCGCGACATCGGCCCACACCCGGCCGTACGTGGAACCGGACAGCCAGGTGAACAGGGCGGGGGTGTCCCAGGGGTTCGCGCGGACGAGGAACAACGTGGTCAGCGCGGTGAATCCGAACCACAGGCCGATGCCGACGAGCACGAGACGGTCGGTGTTCATCCCGCCCCGCCACGACAGGCCGTAGACGATCGCGAAGGCCACGAGTGCACCGGCGATGCCGACGGCGGAGACGAGCCCGACCCCTGCACCCGGGATCACGGTGACGACGATGACCGCGCCCAGACCGGCCCCGCCCGTGATGCCGAGCAGACCGGGTTCGGCCAGAGGATTGCGGGCGCTGGCCTGGACGAGTGTGCCCGAAAGCCCGAGAGCGGCACCTGCGGCCAGCGCCGCCGCGACCCGCGGAGACCGCGAATCGAACGCGAAATCGATGACCGGCGCCGCCCGATCCTGCAGCCACAGAAGGACATCACCGAGGAGGTAGAGCCGTTCCCCGACGAGCAGCCCGAGTATCGAGACGACGAGGAGCAGCACGGCACCGGCACCGATGACGAGACCGGCTCGCCGGGGACCGATCACCGTCGACCGTGCCGCAGACGTCGCCTGCGCGGGTGTCGACGCGCGCAGCGTCCGGACGAGGAGGACGAGCACGATGGCGCCGAGGATCGTCGTCGTCATCCCGGACGGCAGGGTGATCGCGGCAGTGGTGCCGATGATCGCCCGCAGCACCGCATCGGCGAGGATGACGATGATCGCCCCGATGAGCCCGGCCGCGGGAATGAGCACGGCATGCCGGGCGAGGATCGGGAAGGCCTTGGCAAGCAGCCGGGCAATGACGGGAGCGCAGAGCCCGACGAAGCCGATCGGTCCGGCCAGGGTCACCGCCGTAGCGGTGAGGACGACGGCGAGAAGGATCCCGATGGCCCGAGTGGATCGGACCGAGACTCCCAACGCGGAGGCCGCATCATCGCCGAGTCCGAGCAGATCCAAACGCCGGGACAGGGCGATCGCCGCGACGAGGATGAGCGCGATGACCGGGATGCTGCGCAGGGCCGCGGTGCCATCGAGCTGATTGAGGGTTCCTGAACCCCACGCGAAGAGACTCGTCGTCTCCTCGGAGAAGAGGATGAGCAGCGCCGAGGTGCCCGCTTGCAGGGCCATCGCCGTCGCCGTTCCGGCCAGGACCAGACGCGTCGTCGACGACCCCGCACCGCCGGCGAGTCCGAGCACGAGGGCTGCGGCGAGCAGACCGCCGAGGAACGCGACCCCGCCCGAGGCCCACATGGGGATGCTGATCCCGAAGGCGGTGACCACGGTGACGGCGAAATAGGATCCGCCGGTGACCGCAAGGGTATCCGGAGAGGCCAAGGGGTTGCGCGCCAGGGATTGGAACAGCGCCCCGGCGATGCCGAGAGCGATTCCGACGAGGATGCCCGCCCCCACGCGCGGCAGCCGCGACCCGAGGACGATGTCACGGACACCGGGTCCCGCCTCGGCGAGGGGAGAATCCGACCCGATGAGGGAGGCCAGCAGATCCCGGACGCCGATTCCCGAGGTGCCCTGGGTGATGTGCCAGATCGAGAGGAGGGCGAGGACGATGATGAGCCCGAGCAGAACCCCGGCGGCTGACAACGCACCGACGACCCCGCCGCGCCGACTGGCAACGGTCGGCGCCGCCGGTTCCCGGCCTGCGTGCGGGGTCATCGTGGGTGCGGTCGCGGTCATGGACTACTTCGTCAGCGCGTCGACGTAGGCGTTGAGGACCTGTTCGGAGGACTTCGGTCCGCCGAAGGTCCAGATTCCGGCCGGGAAAGCGGTGACGCGGTCCTCCTGGACGGCAGGGATGTTCGCCCAGATGTCGTTCTTCTTCAGCAAGTCGACGTAATCCTCGGACTCGGGGTCCTCGGTGCCGGTGTAGAAGAAGTTCGCCTCGCCGACCTTCGCGATGCCCTCGACGTCGGTCTGTCCCAGCCCGTACGCGGGGTCGACTTCGCCGGTCCACGCGTTCTTCAGACCCAGTTCCTCGCCGAGCTCACCGATGAGCGAACCCTGCCCGAAGGGACGCAGCGCAACGTTCGAGCCGTTGACCCAGCCGTCGAAGTAGACGAATTCCGTGGTCTCCGGCTTCGCCTCGGCGATGGTCTTCTTCGCGTCCTGGAGCTCGGCGTCGAAGTCGCTGAGCACGGCTTCGGCGCGTTCGGTGCGGCCGGTCGCCTCGGCAACGGTGGTGAACGTGTCCTTCATGTATTTGACCGGGTCGTCTCCGTTCGCACCGGCCATTGCCATGACGGGGATTCCCTGGTCCTCGAGCTGCCCGACGATCTTGTCCTTGCGGTTCGCCGTCTCGATGATGACGAGATCCGGGTCGGCCGAGAGGATCGACTCGACATTGGGTTCCTGACGAGTACCCACGTCGGTGGTGGATTCGGGCAGCGCTTCTGCAGTGTCCCACGTGGTGAATCCCTTGACGTCGGCCGCTGCGACAGGGTCGACGCACAGGGTGAGCAGATCCT
Source organism: Brevibacterium sp. FAM 27836 (assembly GCF_051351055.1). NCBI lineage: Bacteria > Bacillati > Actinomycetota > Actinomycetes > Micrococcales > Brevibacteriaceae > Brevibacterium > Brevibacterium sp. FAM 27836. Next base: position 478,131 of record NZ_CP195711.1, on the reverse strand, counting down.
CGGTGTACTGCCACTCGAGCGAGACGACCTTCGTCACCGGCTTGTCGAGGGAGACCTCGTGGCCGGTGTCATCGGTGACCGTGACCGGATCCGTCGAGGTGGTGGTCGAGTCGTCCTGGCACGAGGCCGAGGACTGCGACTGCGCGTCTGCGGGGGCGTCGGTCTGCGTGGTCCCGCACCCGGTCAGAGCGAGGGCGCAGATTGCCGTCGCCGAGGCGAACGCAGCGAATGCGGAACGGGGCAGGGGTGTTGTCGTCATGGTCTTCTCTCTGGTGAGCCGATGAATGATCGGACGGTCTCGGTTTTCGGTCGGTGAGGTGATTCGGCTGGGGGCGCCTGGGTTCAGACGCCGGCGCGGCGGCGTCGCCGGTGGAGGGCTTCGACCCTGACCAGCCCTGTGTCGTCGTCGATGCGAGTGGAGATGGGCAGGCCGTAGACCTCGCTGAGGACTTCGGCGGTGAACACGCCCTCGCAGGTGCCGGCCGCGCGAATGCGTCCCCGATCGAGCAGGACCACGTGATCGGCCACCGTGGCGGCATGCCCGAGGTCGTGGAGGACGACGCCGACGGCGATGCCGTGGTCGTCGGCGAGTTCGCGCATGAGGTCGAGGATCTCCGCCTGGTAGCGCAGGTCGAGATGGTTGGTCGGTTCGTCGAGTAGGAGCACGCCGGTGTCCTGAGACAGGCAGGTGGCCAGCCACACGCGCTGGAGTTCGCCGCCGGAGAGCTGATCGACGGGCCGATCGGCCATGTCCGTGGTGCCGGTGAGGGTCAGTGCCCGGTCGATGGCGCTGCGATCTGCATCCGTGAGCCCGGCGAAGCGCTTCCGATGCGGGTGCCGACCGAAGGTGACGACTTCACGGACGCTGACTCCGCTCGGATGCGGGCGCGACTGCGAGAGCAGAGTGACGGTCCGGGCGAATTCCTTGGCTGTCAGGGCGGCGGCGTCGGTGGTGGAACCGGCGGCGGCACTGCTGCCTGCTTCGGCAGCTGCGCCTGCTTCGGCGCCGCGGGTTTCGGCACCGGCGGCATTGCCAGCGGCGCTGATGACGACATCGCCCGCGGCGATCGGGTGGAGGCGAGCCAAAGAGCGCAGCACGGTCGATTTGCCCGAGCCGTTGGGGCCGAGGAGAGCCGTCACCTGTCCGGGGACGATCGACAGGCTGACATCGTGGACGACCTCGGTCCGGTCATACTTCAGGAGCAGCCCTGAGGCGGTCAATGCAGTCACGTTCACAAATGCTTAGCCTAACCTAATTAGCTGCGTGCGGTCGCGGGTTCGCGTCTACGGAGGTCCACAGACCGGCGCAATCGCCGTCCGTTGGTGCGGTATGACTTCGCGTTTGCCGAGGTGAAAGCGGTGGAACGGCACCGCGAGCGTGCTATGAGTCACTTATGTCAGTGGCGAAAGATATGGTGGGCACTCGCCCGTAGGATGGGGATGAGATGAGGAGGTGCAGATGAGATTCATCGCCACGGGGGACTGGCAGTTGGGCATGACGGCACACTTCCTCAGCGCGGAGGCCCGCCCGCGGTTCCACCGCGCCCGACTCGATGCCGTCTCGCGCATCGGCGCGCTCGCCGCGGAGAGGGGAGCGGAGTTCGTCCTCGTCTGCGGCGACGTCTTCGAAACCAATCAGCTCGACCGGGCCATCATCGCCCGCACCTTCGAAGCGCTCGCCTCGTGCCCGGTTCCCGTCGTCCTGCTGCCCGGCAACCATGACCCCTTGGACGCAGCGTCGATCTACGACTCCTCGGCCTTCACGCGGAGAGTGCCCGCCCACGTTCATGTGCTCCGGGACAGTGAGCCCTTCGAAGTGATCCCGGGAACCGAGATCGTCGGAGCTCCGTGGTTCTCCAAACACCCCCAGGGCGATCTTGTCGCCGCCGCTGCCGCAGACCTCACCGAGGTGGCCCCCGGCTCCGTCCGCATCATCGCCGGTCACGGCGCCGTGAGCGTTCTCAATCCTGACCGGGATTCCGTCGCGACCATCGACACCGACCATCTGCGGACCCTGCTGCGCGAGAACCGTGCCCAGTTCATCGCCCTCGGCGATCGGCACGCCACCTATGAGGTCGCCGAACGGATCTGGTACCCCGGTGCCCCCGAAGTCACCTCGCGCCGTGAAGACGACCCCGGCAATGTCCTCCTCGTCGACATCGACCCGGACACCCATGAGGCCGAGGTCGAAAAGATCGCGCTCGGCACCTGGACATTCACAGTCGTCGAAGCCGATCTCAACTCCGCCGACGATGTCGACGCGCTCGAACAGCGACTCAACGCTGTGGCCGACAAAGACAAGACCGCGGTGTGGCTCGTCCTGCGCGGCACTCTGCCGACGGCCGCGAAAGCCAGGCTCGATGAGATCCTCGAGCATTTCACCGACCTCTTCGCCCTCGTCTCCTGGTGGGAGAGGCACACTGATCTCGCCGTCATCGCCGCAGACGAGGACTTCGCCGACCTGGGACTGAGCGGATACCTGCAGGAGACGCTCGACGAGCTCTCCGCTCGCGCCACGGCCGATGACGACTCAGCCCTGGCGGCCCAGGACGCACTCGGCCTGCTCTACCGATTCGCCAGGAGCAACTCATGAGACTCCACTCGATCCGCCTCGTCAACTATCGTGGCATCGCCGAGGCCACCGTCGAATTCGGTTCCGGGGTGACGATCGTCGAAGGTCCGAACGAGATCGGCAAATCCTCGATCCACCAGGCCATCACCCAGCTGCGAGAAGACAAAGCCAGCTCCCGCAAAGCCAGCGTCAAGGAGACCCAGCCCGTCGGCTCCGACGTCGGCCCCGAAGTCGAGCTGCACCTGACGACCGGCGAATACGAAGTCCGCTACAGCAAACGCTGGCTCAAACAGTCCTTCACCGAGCTGAACATCCTGCGCCCCGTCCCGGAACAGCTCAGCGGCGACGAAGCCCACGAACGGTTCCTCGCCATCCTCGACGACACCGTCGACGTGGATCTGCTCGACGCCCTCGACGTCGCGCAGGGCAGAAGCCTGGCTCAAGCCTCATTGGCCGAGATCAAAGCCCTGCACGGTGCACTGAACGAATCGGGAGAAGAACCGGCCGACCACGACGCCTTCCTCAACCGGGTCGAGGCCGAATACGGCAAACACTTCACCGCCAGGGGCAAAGAGACCGGCGAATTGAAGAGGCTCGGCGAGGAATTCCCGGCAGCCGAGGAGCTGTATGAGAACCTGGTCGCCCGCAGCGAGGACATGGATGCGCTCATCGACCGGCATGCCCGCGCCACTGACCGGCTGAACAGCGTGAATGAGCAGCTGAAGGCGGCAGTCACCGAAAGGGCAGAAGCCGAAGAAGCCTCCCAAGCGCTGTCCGGACTCAAGGCCGAACTCGACAGAGCCCGCGAGTCGGCAGAGTCCGCGCAGCGCGAAGAGCAGCGAGCGGTCGAAGCCAGGGACCGTCGTCAGGAACTCATCACCGAGACCACGGCCGCGCAGAAAGCCCTCCAGGCTGCCGAAGCGGACCGTGACAAAGCCGTGAGTGCCGAAAGCGAACACGACACCGAATTCGCAGAGGCACAGAACGAGCTGGAAGCGAAGCAGAATACGCTCGACGAGGCGCGACACGAGTCGAAGACGGCATCGGCGAACCTCGCTCGAGCCCGCGCCCGCCGCGAGGTCAGCGAACTGCGCCGACGTCTGAGGAACATCCGCGAACAGGAGCAGAAAGCGACCGAAGCGAAGGCGAACATTGGATCGATCTCCGTCACCGCCGCCGATGTCGACCGTCTCAGCAGCCTCGTCACCGAGGTGCGGATCGCGGAGAAGACGAAGACTGCCGCTGCCGCGCAGATCGTCGCCACCCGTCTCGGCGCGAGGAGCGTCAGCATCGACGGCACAGCACTGTCAGCAGACTCGACCGAAGAATTCGCCGTCGTCAAAGACATGCGGATCATCATCGATGAGGCCGCCGACATCACTGTGCGCCCCGGCCAGTCACCGGCCGAGCTCGACCGGGCGGTCGATTCCGCGCAGACCGCGCTCGATGCCGAACTCGACCGGCTCGGGGTCGACACCCTCGCCGAGGCGCGTGAGCGCGCCGATGTGCGCACCGCAGCCGAAGCGGTTCTGGCCGAAGCGAACTCCACCCTGCGTGTGCTCATCGGCGACGACGACCGAGCCGGACTCGATGCGGCGCTGTCTCGAGCCGAACTGCTGGCCGGTGACTCGGCAGACGAGAACAACGGCGATGAAGATTCCGTCGAAGACCTCGAAAAGGCCGTTGAAAGGGCAACAGCACACGGTGAGAGTGCACAGGAAGCCGTCGAGTCCGCGCGGGCGGCGCTCGATCGCACTCGCGTCGATCGAGACGAGGCGCGAGTCGCGGCGGTTCGCGCCCAGGCCCACTTCGAGCAGGCGTCGACGACCCTGAAGACCCTCACCACCCGACTCGCGTCTGAGCGAGAAGCGAAATCCGACGAGGCACTCGAGGTCGCGGTCACGAGCGCGGCAGAGCATTCGGAGGAACTTGCGACTGCTGCGGCGTCGGCTCGTGCACGATACGAGGCGGCGGATCCGGAGACCCTGGAGATGCGGCTGCAGAATGCCGTTCAGCTGCTCGAGAGCAAACAGAAGCAGCAGGACTCCGACCGGCAGGAAGTCGACCGTCTCTCGGCACTCATCGATGACCGGGCCGGGGAGGGCATCTACGATCAGCTCAAAGCGGCGGAGGAGAAGCTCGAATCGCTGCGATCGGACCTCAACCGAGTACGTCGTCAAGCCGAAGCGATCCGGTTGCTCAAGGAGACCGTGCTCGCGCACAAGGAAGAAGCGCAGCGGAAGTACGTGGCCCCGTTCAAGGAGCAGATCGAACGCCTCGGCCGGGTGATCTTCGGTCAAGGACTGTCGGTGGAGATCTCCGAGGACCTCGAGATCGTCTCTCGCACACTCAACGGCCGCACAGTCGCCTTCGACTCGCTGTCGGGCGGGACGAAGGAGCAGCTGGCTCTCATCGGCCGACTCGCCGTGGCCACGCTTGTCGACGAGAGCTCGGGTGCTCCGGTCATCCTCGACGACGCGTTCGGCTTCTCCGATGAGAAGCGGTTGGCCGCGCTCAACGTCATCCTCGGCAATGTCGGCCGCAACGCTCAGGTCATCCTGCTCACCTGCCAGCCCGACCGTTTCGGGAGCATCGGCGGTGCGGAGACCGTCAGCCTGACCTGAGGTCGGCCACTCCCGCCTGACGTCGGCAAACAGCTGCCTTCCCCCTCAGCTGTACAGCTGCCATGCGTTAACCTGAGGCCATGGTTGAGAAGACATACATAGACGAAGTCATCGTCCGCTGCTCAGGCGGCGGGTACTACCGGACACGTTGGATCCCCTTGGTGTCGTTCAAGTCAATCCGTCTCGGCGCTTACCGGTACCAGAAGTGCCCGGTCCACGGACGGTGGGAAACGGTGGGGATCGTCGACGACGAGGACCTGAGCCCAGAGATCATCAGCGAAGCCGACCGGTACCCCGCTTCCCGCATCCCCTGACCGGCACCGGTTGTCCTGTGACCGGCACCGGTTGTCTTGAATTCCTGGAGCGGGATCCGGCGAGCGGCCCTTCCTCTCTCCTCCGAAGCGTCGGTTACTCAGCCGCGCAGCCTCACTTCGAGTTCGTCGCTGCCCTGCGCGCCGCCTCGGCGGCTTCGACGGCATCGGCCCGAATGGTTCGGCGCAGGATCTTGCCCGAACTCGTCTTCGGCAGCTGATCGATGAAGCTCACCTGGTGCGGAGCCTTGTATGAGGCGAGCTTCGTGCGGCAGAACGTCATGATCTCCTCCGCGGTCGCCTCGGCGCCGGGCTGCAGGGTGACGAAGGCCGCGACGTCCTCTCCGCGGTAGTCGTCGGGAATGCCGACGACGGCGGCCTCCTGGACAGCCGGGTGCATGTAGAGGACGTCCTCGACCTCACGCGGCCAGACCTTGAAGCCCGAGGCATTGATCATGTCCTTCTTCCGGTCGACGATGAACAGCCAGCCGTCCTCGTTCATGAAACCGACGTCACCGGTGTGCAGCTCACCGTTCGGGATCTGCTCGGCAGTGGCCTGCGGATTGTTGAGGTAGCTCGAGACCACCTGCGGACCGGAGATCGCGACTTCGCCGACCTCATCCGGGCCGACTGGTTCACCATTGTCGTCGAGGATGCGGATCATCGCGTCGGGCTGAGGGAGGCCACAGGCGAGGTTGCCGCTGTCAGGGTCGACCGGCGCCTTGAAGCCGCGGGGGACGGTAGCGACCTGGGCGCAGGTCTCGGACAGACCGTAGCCCTGTCCGACATAGATCTTCGCGCGTTCCTCGAACTTATTCACCAGCCCCTCCGGCAGCGGTGCGCCTCCGGACATGAGCGACTTGAACGATGCGAACTTCTCCGCTGCGAAGTTCGGATGCGCCAGCATCGCCGTGTAGATCGTGGCGGGACCGGCCATATACGACGGCTTCTCTCGAGCACACAGGTCGATGAGCGAACCGGGATCGAACCGGTAGTTGAGGCTGAACCGGGCAGCGCCGGCCACGGCCGCGAGGAACTGGCAGATGAAGCCGGTGATGTGGAACAGCGGTGCGAGGGAGACGAATCCGTCGCCGACTTCATGGTCGGTATTGCGCAGGCAGTACCGGGAGTTGCTCGAAATGTTCGCATGCGTTGCCGCAGCGCCCTTCGACCTTCCGGACGTTCCCGACGTGTAGGCGATGAGCCCGAGGTCGGACGGTTCGGGGGAGTGCGGGGTGAAGTCGGTGCTGAGGTTGTCGGACACGACCGCGGAGAACTCGAACCGGCCGTCTTCGGCGGGAAGATCTGCGAAACGCGGCATCTGAGCGAACATCCCAAAGATCGCTTCCGGCCCTTCGGTCTGGAAATTCCGGTCGTCGTTGAGCACGACGAGGGGGAGATCCGCTGCGTAGTCCTTGACCCGGTCGAGGTAAGCCGCCTGAGAGACGACGAGCCCTTTGATCTCGGAATCGGCGAAGATGTGTGTCAGTTCCCCGCGATACATCGGGTTGAGAGGAACCACCGTGCCGCCGGCCTTCCAGATCCCGTAGGTCGAGACCACGAAGGCGGGAGAATTCTGATCGTAGATGCCCACGCGATCACCGGGCCCGATGCCGTGTGCGGTGAGGAAAGCGGCGAAGGCGGTCGACCACTGGTCGAATTCGGCCCAGGTGAGGCTGAATCCGTAGTAGTTGATGCCCTCGGCATCCCCGTGGGCCGCCACGGTCGCTGCCAGGTCGGCCAGCGGGGTGGAGTCCGGGAGCACATACGGTTCCTGAGCGACATCTCCCAAGGTGGTCAACCAGGGGCGGGAGTCGAACCAACTGTTCGTCATTGAACATCCTTTCTCGGCGTAACCGGGCCCGCACATCATCAGGCGGGCCCGGTGGTGTTTCACTGTATCGCGGCCGACGTGGGATCAGCCGCGGTACTTCTTGAATTCATTGCGGGCGATCGACCGCTTGTGCACCTCGTCGGGGCCATCGGCCAGACGCAGTGTGCGCATGTGCGCCCACAGCCTCGCCAGCGGGAAGTCGTCGGTGACGCCGCCTCCGCCGTGGACCTGGATGGCCCGGTCGATGACCTTGAGCGCCATGCTGGGGGCGACGACCTTGATCTCGGCGATCTCGTTCTTCGCGACCTTGTTGCCGTACTTGTCCATCATGTCCGCGGCATGCAGGGTGAGCAGTCGGGCCTGATCGATCTCGATCCGGGACTCGGCGACCCAGTCCTGGATGTTCGCCCGGCTCGAGAGCTTCTCACCGAAGGTCACCCGCTCCTCGGCACGCTTGACCATGAGCTCGAGTGCGCGTTCGGCGGCCCCGATGGCGCGCATGCAGTGGTGGATGCGTCCGGGACCCAGACGGGCCTGGCTGATGGCGAAGCCTTCGCCCTCACCCTTGAGGATGTCCTTGAACGGCACGAGCACATCCTCGAACACGATCTCGGCATGCCCTTCCCGGTCCGCATAGCCGAAGACGGGAAGGTTGCGGACCACATTCACCCCGGGGGCGTCGATGGGCACGACGAGCATGGACTGCTGCCGGTGCACCTCGGCGGTGGGATCGGTCTTGCCCATGACGATGAGCACACGGCAGTTCGGGTGCATGCCGTTGGAGGCGAACCACTTCCGCCCGTTGAGCACGAAGCCCTCGTCGGTGCGGTCCATGCGCATCTCGACGTTTGTGGCATCGGAACTGGCCACGGCCGGTTCGGTCATCGCGAAGGCCGAGGCCATCGTGCCCTCGAGCAGAGGGCGCAGGTACTTCTCCTTGTGCTCATCGGTGCCGAAGAGGGTGAAGACCTCCATATTTCCGGTATCCGGGGCGTTGCAGTTGATGGCCTCCGGCGCGATCTCGATGCTGCGACCGGTGATCTCGGCCAGGGGCGCGTATTCGAGGTTCGTCAGGCCCGGGCCCCATTCGGGGTGCGGGTGGAACAGGTTCCACAGTCCCTGCCTCTTCGCTTCTGCCTTGAGGTCCTCGAGGATCTGCGGCTGCGTGTGCGGACTGGCCGCGGCGGCCATCTGCTCGTGGTAGATCGGTTCGGCTGCGTAGACGAATTCGTCCAGGAACGCCGTGAGGCGTTCCTGATATTCGCGTCCCCGTTCGGTCGTTTCCAACACGTGGGCTCCTTCTGCTTCGTTGTGGTTCGTCGGGTTCGGTGAGGATCAGAGGTCGTTGAGACGTGCTTGGTATCGCGACATGCCGCGCAGCCACCGGTCGTAATCGCTGCTTTTCATCCGGTACATCTCGAGCACTTCGGGGTGGGGGAGGATGAGGAACTGCTCGTCTTCGACCGCGTCGACGACGATGGTCGCCACCTCTTCGGCTTCGAGCACAGTCCCCGCTGAGGTCACTGCCTTCTGTGCTGCACCCCCGTCGGTTCCTGCGGCATCGAGGAGGTTCGTGTTCACGCCCATCGGGCAGATCACCGAGGCGCGGATTCCGTCCTCGCGGTACGTCATGGCCAACCATTCGGCGAACCCGACCGAGGCGTGCTTGGTCACCGAATAGGCGGCCGACCCGATCTGCGTGAGCAGACCGGCCGCGGAGGCAGTCGCAACGAAATACCCCGAACCGGCTTCCTGCCAGCGCGGAACCAGGGCCTGGGCGGCACGGACGTGAGCACGTAAGTTCACATCGATGATCGTGTCCCAGTCCTCATCGGAGTCCCCGAGCATCCCCGGACCGATGATCCCGGCATTGGCGAAGTATGCGTCGACCCCGCCGAGGCGGTCATCGGCGAAGGCGATGAGCTCGCTGATCCCGGCCACCGAAGACACGTCCCCGGTCCACGCGTGAGCGCTGCTGCCGAGCGCGGCCGCGGTGTCAGCGACGCTGGGGGAGAGATCGGCGAGGACGACCGCGGCACCGCGGTCGATGAGTTCGGCGGCCAGGGCGGCACCGATCCCACCAGCGGCACCGGTGACGATGACTGACTTACCGGACACATGCGAGGTCATGATCTCTCCAGGAGTTCGAGGGCTTGGCGGGCAAGGTCTTCGACGCCTTCGCCGGCGACTTCGGGATCGAGGTCGAGGTCGCCCATCTTCCCCGTCGCCAGGCGGGTGTAGACGCCTTCGCGGATGCAGGCGAGCTTCCACATCGCGAACGCGGAGTAGTAGCCGACGTCGTGGACTTCGTGGCCGCTGACCTCCTGATAGCGGTCGATGAGTTCGGCCGTGGTGGGAAACCCGTCTGAGGCCCGCGGAACCCAGATGCTCGTGTACTCCTCGGGAACGGTGAGCATTGCGACGAAATAGCCGAGGTCGGTGAGCACTTCACCGATGGCGGTGAGTTCCCAGTCGACGACGGCATTGACCGCGCCGGTCGGGGAGAAGATCATGTTGTTGGGTTTGAAGTCTCCGTGCGCGATTCCCACCGGGGACCCGGCCGGATCGGGCATGGCCTCGAGCAGCGCATCGTGGACCTCGTGGATGGCTGGGGTCTCGCGCATGGCGATCGCCTCGACCTGTCCCAGCCAGCGTCGCAGCTGTCGTTCGATGAGTCCGCCGGGTCGTCGCAGATCGGACAGGCCGACCGCGTCGATGTCGACAGCGTGGATGGCCGCCAGTGCGTCGACCATTGCGAAGGCACAGTCGCGTCGGTTCGTCTCCGGCAGCTCCGCCCAGTCAGCGGGAGTGTTGAGCGGGGAACCGGGGCAGTGGTCCATGAAGACGAAGGGCACGTCGAGGACCTCGGGATCGTCGACGATGTCGAGGACACTCGGCACCGGGACGGCACTGTCGGACAGGGCCGCCATGATCCGGCCCTCGCGGGCGACGTTGTGTGCGCTGCCGCCCTCGTGGCCCAAGGGCGGGCGGCGCAGCACCCAGCGGGGTCGACCGTCGACGGTGATGGTGAACGTGAGGTTCGAACGCCCGACGGACATCACTTCGACGTCGTAGTCGCTGATGCCGAACCTGCGTTCGATCCATCTGCCGATGCGCTGCGCATCGAATCCTGCCGGTTCCTGCGTCATCCTTGACCTTCCCGAGTGAACAATCGTTCAGTTGAGTTCACAGTATTCAAACCATGCGAGGGAGTCAAGCGGTGAAAGTGATCACGGTCACTGCCTCCGATGTGATAGAGGTGAAGTGATCACCGACACCGAGGCCGGGGTGGCCCCGTGTGTGACCAAGCAACAGTGAGGACACTATGAAAGCCATTCGCGTCACCGCTCTGACCGGTCCCGACGATGTCGAATTCGCCGAGGTGGAGCGTCCGGTCCCGGGACCGGGACAGGTGCTCATCGAGGTTGCGTATGCCGGGGTGACCTTCCCTGAGCTGCTGCAGACTCGCGGCATGTACCAGGTCAAGCACGACCTGCCCTTCACGCTCGGATCCGAGGCCTCCGGAGTCGTCGTCGAGGTGGGGCCGGACTCCCGCTATTCCGTAGGCGACCGGGTTGCGGCGATCACGGGGTCGGGCACGTTCGCCGAATACCTCGTCGCCGGTGACGAAGCCACGGTGAAGGTCCCCGACGCTGTCACGCTCGCCGATGCGGCCGGCATGCCGATGAACGTGCTCACCGCCGACTTCGCGCTGCGGGTGCGAGCGAATGCGCAGCCAGGTCAGAGCCTGCTCGTCCATGGCGCCGCCGGCGGTCTCGGCTCGGCGGCAGTGCAGCTGGGTCTGGCCATGGGGCTCGACGTCATCGCGGTCGTCTCGACCGAGGCGAAGGCCGAGGCGGTGCGTGAACTCGGTGTGAGCCATGTGGTCTTTGCCGAGGGCTTCAAGGATGCGACGAAGGAGATCCGCCCGAAGGGCGTCGATTTCGTCTTCGACCCGGTCGGGGGAGATCGTTTCACTGACTCCACGCGCGTACTCGCCCCGTTCGGACGCCTGCTCGTCCTCGGCTTCACGGCTGGGGAGATCCCCTCGATCAAGGTCAACCGACTGCTGCTCAAGAACATCTCCGTCGACGGCGTCGCCTGGGGTGCGGCGACCTGGGGCAGCCCGACCTATATCCACGAGCAGTGGGAGGCTGTGGGGGAGCACCTGGCGGCCGGACGCCTCAACCCGCTCAGGCATGCGACCTACCCGCTGACGGACGCCGCCTCTGCGCTCAGGGAACTCGACGAACGCTCTGTCCGCGGCAAGGTCATCCTCGAAGTCGCCGGGGATTGAGCCGTGGACGTCTGACCGGGGCTTCTTCGGCGACGAACTGGTCCCGATAGGCAGCGGACCGAGACCACTCCGGCCCCTTGGACTCAGATGACCGACGGCGCTGCAGGCGAAGATTTCCGCTGCAGCGCCGTCGGTCGGGTCGGGCGTAGGCGATTCGTCAGGTCGACGCGTCGATCACTTCGCTCCGGAGAGCACAGGCTCATCGAAGACGATGTCGGCGCCCTCTTCGGGCAGACCGCATCCGCGCAGTGAAGCGCCCTTGGTCTCCTTCATGAACAGCGCCGCGATGAAGCCGATGAGGCAGGCGCCCATGACGAAGTAGGCCGGTATGAGTGTGTTGCCCGTGGCGCCGATGAGCGCCTCGGCCGCCGATGGCGCGGTGCCGCCGAACAGTGCGGTCGAGACGTTGTAGGAGATCGCGAAGCCCGCGAAGCGCACGGGACCGGGGAACATCGCCGGGAACGTCGCCGAGATCGTCGAGATCTGCGGAATGTAGAGGAGTCCGAGGACCGCCAGGCCGACGAGGGCCCAGACGAAGCCGTTGGCCATGAGCATGAACATCGGGATCGCTGCGACGAAGAGTCCGATGAGGGAGAAGTACCAGACGGGCTTGCGCCCGACCTTATCGGAGAGCATTCCGCCGAAGGGAATGAGAATCATCATGAACGCCTGAGCCAAGAACATCACGGTCAGCGAGGCATTCGATCCCATGCCGACGGGCCCCTGGAGATAGGCAGGCATATAGGACAGCAGCGTGTAGTTCACGACGTTGACCGCGACGACCATTCCGCCGAGGATGAGCAGCTGCTTCCAGTGGTCGGTGAACAGAATGCGGAAGACTTCCTTGACCGACTTGCCCTGTTCGGCGTTGTCGAGTTCCTCGTAGACGGGGGACTCATCGAGCTGCGAACGCATGTAGAGCCCGACGACGCCGAGGACACCGGCGAAGACGAACGGGATCCTCCAACCCCAAGCCATCATGGATTCTTCGCTGAGGCCCAGCTGCAGGAGCAGGACGAAGAGCGAACCGGCGGCCATTCCGGCCAGAGTGCCGAATTCGAGGAAGCTGCCGAAGAAGCCGCGGCGCTTGTCAGGTGCGTATTCGGCCATGAAGGTCGCGGCTCCGCCGTACTCGCCTCCCGAGGAGAAGCCCTGGATGACGCGCAGCAGCACGAGGATGATCGGTGCAGCGACGCCGATCGTCGCGAAGCTGGGCAGCAGTGCGATGCAGAAGGTCGATCCGGCCATGAGCAGGATCGTCAGGGCCAGGACGCGCTTGCGACCGAGCCGGTCGCCCATCGGTCCCCAGACGATGCCGCCGAGGGGGCGGAAGATGAAGGAGACGGCGAAGGTCAGCAGCGCCAGGAGTTGGCCGTGGCTGCCGGGAAAGAAGTGCTCGGTGATGTAGACGATGGATACGGCGTAGAGGCCGTAGTCGAACCATTCGGTGGCGTTGCCCAGCGCAGAGGCGCCGACGGCTTTGCGCACCGTCTTGAGGTCTGCCTCGGCAGGGGCCTGGGCGTCAGGATGTGTGTTGGGGTTACTCACAAGATCCTCCGATCGTGCAGGGCCATCATCGAGGTGGCCCTCAAGAGAGAAGCGACTACGAACGCTACGAGCATCGACGGGGCCTTTCAACGTGCCGGGTCTGTCAAGCCGGCGGCGTGTCTACGTCGACCTCCGAGGAATGTGAGCGTCTGACCTGGGGAAATACTCTGCCGACGGGGAATCGGCGCCCCCACGGGGTTTCCCAGGAAACTCTTCAGTTATCGTTATCTGAATTCTCTTGACACAAAGTCTCTTTCATGGCTGACTTCGTGCTGAGCGAAGTACGGAGTAGTGTTCGCGCTTTGGTGCTTCGCATCGACATCGGATCTCCCCGGCGCTCGGACGGACCCTTCGCCCGCGCAGCGATTTCGAACCGGTCGACGCCCCCTGGCGCTCGCCCGAAAGACGCGGGAAGATAGGGCCATGACGGAAACGAACGCGGATACATCAGTCATCTCTGACAGGGCCACGATGCGGGCCATCAGCCAGGACGAGCTCGGAGGCCCCGAAGTCCTCCATGAGGTCGAGCTGCCCGTCCCGAAGCCGGGCCCATCCCAGATCCTCGTCCGCGTCCACGCCGCTGGTATGAACCCCACGGACTGGAAACACCGAGGCCACCGTGCCTTCCTCCCAGCACCGCCGTTCGTCCTCGGCTGGGACGTTTCCGGTGTCGTCGAGGCCGTGGGCATCGGAGTCACCCTGTTCAAGCCCGGCGACGAAGTCTTCGGCATGCTGCCGTATCCCTTCGGTGTGGGGGCCCATGCCGAATTCGTCCTCGCCCCGACCCGTGCCTTCGTCCCGAAGCCGGAGGGCATCGACCATGTGCAGGCCGGGGCGATCCCCCTTGCGGCTCTGACTGCGTGGCAGGCTCTCGTCGACACCGCCGAGATGGCAGAAGGCGACCGAGTCCTCATCCATGCCGCTGCGGGAGGAGTCGGCCATCTGGCTGTGCAGATCGCGAAGGCCCGGGGCGCCTATGTGATCGGAACTGCGAGCGCACCGAAGCACGGCTTCGTCCGTGATCTGGGCGCGGATGAGGTGATCGACTATCACGAGGTCGACTTCGCCGAGGCAGCGCAGGACATCGATATCGTCCTCGACACGATCGGTGGGGAGTACCAGCCGCGTTCGCTGCAGACGATGAGAAGAGGCGGAATCCTCGTCTCGACCATTCCGATCCCGTTGGAGGGCATGTCCGAGCAGGCCGCAGCGCAGGAAATGCGCATCGAGAACATCCTCGTCGAAGCCGACCATGCAGGAATGACGGCGATCGCCGATCTCGTTGAAACCGGTCAGCTGCGTGCCTCGATCGCCGGCACGTTCCCCTTGGAAGAAGCGGCCAGGGCGCACGAGGAGCTGCAGACCAATCGCACGGCAGGCAAGCTCGTCCTGACAGTCGTCTGAAAACGCCGGAGTGAGGGACACATCACGGCGCCTTCGTTGCCCGAATGCGAAACGCAGGCCCTAGACTGGGCCGCTGCGAATCCCGGCAGAACGATCGATGGCAACGTGCGGCCCCACCTCGAACAGCGGTTCGGTGGAGCCCGAAAGGCAGCAGAGACATGGACAGGACCGAAGCAGAGCCGCGATCAGTTGAGCAGGAGACGCCGCCGGCCGCGGTCGAGGACGGTGCGGCTCCCGAGGTGAGGACGCGCGGACGCATCGACTTTCCCGTGGCTGGCGCCAGCGTCGGCATCATCGGGCTCTTCGTCGTCTTCGCACTCATCCTCCCCGAGCAGATGTCATCGTGGGTCGGCACCGCATTCGCTGCGTGCGCGGACATCTTCGGCATGTACTGGCAGTTCCTTCTGCTGGCGACATTCCTCATCGCTCTCGTCCTCATCTTCACCCCCTGGGCCAAGGCGAGACTGGGCAGTCAGGAACGGCCGGATTTCAATCGCTTCAGCTGGATCGCCATGATCATGACGACCCTGCTCGCTGCCGGAGGAGTCTTCTGGGCGGCGGCCGAACCGATGTACCATTACGCGACGACCCCGCCGTACTTCACCGACAGCGGCAGCAGCGGTTTCGACGCCGTGGCCGCCGCACTGGCCACGAGCTTCATCGACTGGGGGTTCCTCGCCTGGGCGATCCTCGGCTCACTGGGAACGATCGTGATGATGCGTGCCGCAGAGAAGGGCATGCCGCTGCGCCCGCGCAGCCTGCTCTACCCCGTCCTCGGCAAGCGTGCCGCCACCGGACCCATCGCCGCCGTCGTCGACGTCGTCTGCATCATCTCCGTGGCTGCCGGAACGATCGGTCCCGTGGGCTTCCTCGGCCTGCAGGTCTCCTACGGGCTGAACTCCCTGTTCGGCATTCCCGATATCTACCCGGTGCAGCTGGTCGTCATCGCTGTGCTCACGGCCGTTGCCGGGGTCAGCGTCTTCTCCGGTGTCAGCCGAGGAATCAGATTCCTGTCCAGCGCCAACGTCTGGATGGCTCTGGGTCTCATGGCCGCAGTGCTTGTGCTCGGCTCGGCCTGGTTCGTCATCAAGAGCTTCTTCGGCGGTTTCGCTCTGTACATGACCGACTTCTTCAGCATGACGCTCTATCGCGGCGACACCGAGTGGCTTTCGGGCTGGACGGTGTTCTTCTTCGGCTGGTTCCTCGGCTATGCGCCGCTGATGTCGATCTTCGTCGCCCGCATCTCCAAGGGACGCACCGTGAGGGACCTGCTCATCAGCACCACTGTTCTGCCTCCGATCGCGACGACCTTCTGGTTCACAGTCCTCGGAGGAACCGGCATCTTCCTCGAGCAGCAGTCCGCCGGGTCGATCTCCGGACCGTTGACGGACGGAGGACTGCCCGCCGCAGTGATGGCCATCAGCGACAACCTGCCGCTGTCGTTGCTCATCAGCCTCGGATTCCTCCTTCTGACGATGACGTTCGTGGCGACGACCACGGATTCCATGTCGTTTGCCATGTCGCAGTCGTGCATGCGGACTGGTGAGCCGTCTCCGAAGCTGCGGGCGACCTGGGCGCTGCTCATCGGCATCACCGCCGCAGTGCTCATCAGCCTCGGCGACGGCGGGGTCGACGCCCTGCAGTCGGCGATCGTCATCACGGCCGTCCCGGTGGCCTTCGTCATGCTGCCGTCGCTGCTCGCAGCGCCGATCTATGTCAGGCAGATGGCCAAAGAGCAGGACCACGCCAAGGAGCAGAACCGAGCCGAGTAGGGTGTTCCCCATGCCCACTCTTCCTCACCGGACCGATGCCGTTTCGCCAGTGCCCGGCAACGACCGGACCTGGATCGCGATCGTGGCATGCGGCGTCGTCGCGGCGATGCATGTGTGGAAGCTGCCCGGCGCGTTGACTTTCATCCGCCAGGATCTCGGGATGAGCCTGGTCCAATCCGGGACCTTGCTGGGGATCGTCCAGGTCGGAGCGATGGTCTTGGGACTGAGCGGCTCCATCCTCTCCGAACGCATCGGTCTGCGCACGACGATGCTCGTGGGGCTGTCCATGCTCTCGCTCGGCTCACTCGTCGGTGCCCTCTCGCAGCAGACCTGGCAGCTGATGACCACTCGCGGCTTCGAAGGCATCGGATTCCTGCTCGTCACCCTCGTCGCACCACCACTGATCCGTCAGAACACGAGTCAGGGCCGGGCCTCGGTGGCGATGGGATGGTGGTCGGCGTTCCAGGGCATCGCCGTGTTCCTCGCCGTGCTCGTCTCCACAGTTCTCCTCGATGGCATGGGCTGGGTGAACTGGCAGTTCTGGTGGATGGTCATGGGGGTGCTCACCGCGGCGATGATCCCCATCAGTCTGCGGACGGTGCCCGGCGATTCGACGCATTCGGTTGATCTCGGGCCGGCGCTGTCGAAGATCGGACACACCCTGAAGACGCTGATGCCGTGGATCATCTCCCTGATCTTCGCCTGCTACACGCTGCAGTGGGGTGCGATCATCGGATTCCTGCCGGACATCGTCGGGGGGCACAGCGGCCTCGTCGTCGGCCTGGCCACGGCCGTCGTCGGCGGAGTGAATGGTGTGGGCAATGTGATCGCCGGACAGATGCTCAATCGCGGCGTGAGACCTCGCGCGATGGTGATGACGGGTATGACCAGCATGGTCATCACCACTGTGGTCATCTTCGCTCCGGACTGGTCAGCTGTGTCCGGGGGAGTCTGGATCCAGCTGGCGGCGGCCGTGGTGTTCTCCGGAGTCGCCGCGCTGATCCCGGCGACCGTCACCCGGATCGCCGTGGATGCGGCGCCGGCAGACGGATCCGCCTCTGCGGTGATGGGGCTGATGATCCAGGTCTACAACGCGGCGAACTTCATCGGACCGGTCGTGCTCACCTCGATCGCCGCGGCGGCCGGGAGTTGGCAGCTGTCCTGGGTCGTCACGGTCGGTGCTTCGCTCATCGGCGCCGGTCTTGGTGCTGTCTTCCTCAATTCGCGGCGGCTGACCATGTCCTTCACAGGTTGATGCGGCTGTGCGGCTGCCTCTCGACTGCCGCCGAGGAGCTCAGCCGTACCATTCCTTTTGGGCGGCACCGAGTTCGAGCTCGGCTGACAGCCGTCATGGCACAGTGCGCGGGCCGTCCTCATCGATCCAGACCCAGCCTTCGGGCATGGGTGCCCAGGCCGGCACATCGCGGTCGGCCTTGGAGCTGTCGGCAAGCACGATGACGCTGCGGGCGTGTTCAGCGATGAGCTCTTTGGTATGAGCTTCGTCGAGCGTGGGTTCGCCGAGCCCCTTGGCAGGATCGACGGCATCAGCGCCGAGGAAGGCGATATCGACGTGGATCCTGCCGAGGGCATGATCGCTCAGCGCCCCCGTCGTTCCATGCGACTTGGTCGAGACCTCGCCGCCGACCATGATCACCTTCGGGCCCATCGGCACGGCCAGCGCCAGAGCGATCTCCAAACCGCGGGTGACCACGGTGAGATCGCCTCGACTGCGGATGCGCTCGGCCAGACGCACAGTGGTCGACCCGGCGTCGAGGAAGATGGTGCGCACACTCGGATCGCTCAACCGGGCCAGAGCCCATGCGGCGATCGCGTCTTTGGCCTCGGCCTGGAGCTCCATGCGCTGGCCCAGCGGTGGCTCGACGTAACCGGCGGCGGTGGCACCGCCGATGGTGCGGATGACATCCCCGGCGTCGTCCATGTCGCGCAGGTCCCTGCGGATCGTCGACTCAGAGGTGTCGAGTTCTCGAGCCAGACGGGAGATCGTCCACGAGCCGGTCTTGAGCAGAGCGAGGATCTCCTCGCGCCTCTTCTGCGTGCCTGTGCGAATCGCCATGATGCACTCCTCAGCTCGGCAGGTACTCCGCTCGGATGCCGTCGACGAAGGGCGCGTAGCCGATGGCAGCCCGGTAGGCCGAGCGCATGGTTCCCGCATCGGCGAGCCCCTGCCCGGCGATGTCGAAGGCAGTGCCGTGATCGACCGAGGTGCGCAGGATCGGCAGCCCCACGGTGACCGAGATCGTCCCGTCGAAGTCCCAGGTCTTCGACGCGATATGGCCCTGATCGTGGTATTGGGAGAGGATGCCGTCGTACCGTCCGGTCAGTCCTTGGTGGAAGACGGAATCGGCAGGAACCGGTCCGGCGACTTCGAAGGCTCCGGCGCTGTTGACCTTCTCGACGGCGGGGCGCAGGATCTCGATCTCTTCATCCCCGAAGGCCCCGTTCTCACCACCGTGCGGGTTGAGAGCGGCGACGGCCAGCCTCGGCGAAGGGACTCCGTAGAGCTGGAGGGCCCGGTGGGCGCGTTCGATCGAATCGACCTGGGTGTCGACGGTAAGCGCGTCGAGGGCCTTGCGCAGCGACATGTGACGGGTGGCGAAGAAGATCTGCAGCTTGTGGTCGGGAACCTTCGTGTTCTCGACGACGAACATCGTGTCCTGCTTCGTCACTCCCGTGAGCTCGCCGAGCATCTCCGTGTGCCCGAGGTGCTTCGACCCGGACTCCCACACGGCCTCCTTGTTGATGGGGCCGGTGACGATGCCGGCGATCTGCTGGGCCATCGCCGCTTCGGTCGCGAGCTCGATGGCGGTGACCGCGGCCCGACCGGCACGGGCATCGACGACGCCCCAATCGGGCAGGTCATCGCCGAGGACTCCGATGTCGAAGACGTCGATGACTCCTTCTCCGGCGGATGGAGTGGACCAGTCGGAGATGGCGCGCAGCTCCACATCGAGGCCGAGCACCTCGACGGCGCGCTTCATCACCGACAGATCGGCGACGGCGATTCCATGCTGATCGTCGCGGCCGGCGAATTCGGCGAGGACCTGGGCGGTGATCTCCGGTCCGATTCCGACCGGGTCGCCTACCGTGACGGCGAGTGCTGGTGGGGTCATGTCGTACTCCTCAGTGTTGTTGTGGACGGATCGGGTTATCAATGGTCAGGGACGTGTGGCTCGGGATGCGGTGCTCAGGTGGTCAAGACACATCGCAGCAGTCGAGGAGTCGCCGATGAGCCCGCCCTTCGTCACGATCGGCAGCCCCGCGGCTGAGCCACCGGCGATGCGCCCGCCGACGGCCAGGGGGATGATCTCCGCATCGATCTCCATCCCGACAGCGCCGAGTTCGCTCAGCACCGCAGCGGTGACGTCTCCGCCCGTGGTGTACAGGCCGGCAACGGCGTGCGAGTCGATGACCTCAGAGGCGATGCGGGCCAGCCGCAGCGGAATGAGCTCAGACTGCTCGTCGCTGAGTTCGCGCAGGTCCGTGGCATCGACGACGGTGGCGACGATGATCGCACGCGCCGAGGTGACGGAGCCGACGGCGGCACAGGTGGCCTCGACGTCGGGCAGACCCTCGGAGTCGAGGACTGCTCGCATGACGGTGATGGAAGGGTCTTCGGAGAGTTCGGCCAGCTGGTTGCGGGTGACTTCGGTGGCCGATCCTGAGACGCCGAAGAGGATGCTGCCGGTGCGGTCGGGCAGGAGCGCTTGCGCCAGGGCCAGGGTGCCCGGACCCGGGTCGATGGCGACCCACCGGAGCCCTTCGCCGGCATTCAGCCCGGCCGCCGCCCGTGCGCTGCCTGCCGTCGCTTCGGCCGGACTGTTCGCGATCTCGCGCGTGAGTTCGGCGACGACGTCCCCGATGAGATCGACGTGCTCGGTGGTGAGAGCATCGACGATGATCACCTCGGTTCCGGCAGCGATTGCGCCAAGGAGCGCGGATCGGATAGCGGTCCGGCCGGAGAGCACGGTCGCCAGGTCGATTGTGCGGCATTCGAGGTCGGTTCCGGTCGCGAGGACGTCGGCGACAAGCGAGGTCGTCACGGGGGAGCGGACGTCGTGGCGCAGCTCCGTGTCTTCGAGCAGCCGACCATGCATGAGCTGCCGGCCGCCGACGGTGACGCGTCCCGAGGAGGGGAAGGCCGGAATGCACATGCCGACGACACGATCGGCAGCCCGACCACCGGTGCTCGTCGCCTCGGACTCGAAGGACCGACGTGCGGTCTGCAGGTCCGATTGTGTGCGCAGGGCCGCCTCGGCGGTGGCGCCGACATTGCCGCGCAGAGTCGTGTCGATTCGACACGAGAGAATGTCGACCTCACCGGCGGCGCGGATGATCTCCTCGGTGATCGCCTGCGCTTCGGCCGGCGGCAGATGCCGGCTATTGGCGTTGACGACGATGGCATCGTACTCATCCAGAGCCGCAGTGATGGAGACGGCCCGGCCGGTGCCCGTGATGGTCATCGTGCGCAGACCCGCCTCGGCGAAGAGCGCACCGCAGGCGTTTCCTCCGGTGAGGTCGTCGGCGATGATGAGGATCCGGGAGTCCGACTGGGCGTGGCCGGGGCCGCTGTTCCCGTTCTGCTGGTTCATACGACCAGGTCGAGCACGAAGAGGAGCGGAATGGAACCTGCCCAGACGGCGGTGGTGATGCCCGACCAGCCCTTGATGGCGTTGATTCCGTCGAGACCTGAAAAGCGGGTCACGACCCAGAAGTATGAGTCGTTGAAGTAGGAGAAGACCATCGAACCGGCGGTGCACGCCATCACCGCCACCAGGGGGCTGAGTCCCAGAGGGGCGACGAGAGGGGCGGACACAGAGGCGGCGGTGATCATGGCGACCGTGCCCGAGCCCTGCGCCACTCGGACGAGCGAGGCGATGAGGAACGGCACGAGGAGCGCCGGCAGGCTGATCGACGCGATCGCCTCGGCCAGGGCGTCGCCGACACCGGATTCGGTGAGCACCATGCCGAAGCTGCCGCCGGCACCGGTGATGAGCAGGATGAGGCCGGCTGAAGCGGCGCCTTCGGCGAGCCAGTTCTGCACATCGTTCTTCGGTGTCACCCGGGGCAGCAGCGTGTACACGGCGAGGACGAGCCCGATGATGAGGGCGACGACGGGGTTGCCGAGGAAGGCCAGGGGAGCGACCCACGCTGAAGGCTCGTAGGCATCTCCGGCGAGTTCTCCCTGGGCATTCTTGTCGATCGCTGTCGACACGGTGTTGGCGACGATGAGCAGCAGCGGCACGATGAGAGGGAGGAAACCGAGGAAGGCTCCGGGGCTCTTCCGCGAAGTCGCAGCGGTCTCATCGGTGGGGGTGGTCTCGGCATCGTCTCCGGTGACGGTGTCGACTCCGCTGCCACCGGTCGGGTGCGGCCCGGCCGATCCCGCTGCGACGCGTCCGTAGACATCGTGCCTGACCTGGGAATTGAGGAAGGGTTCGAGCTTCGGACCGATCCAGCGGGCGTAGATGACGACGACGGGCAGGAGGACGACGGTGAAGATCAGTCCGGTGAGGATGACGGCACCGATATCGGCACCGAGGATGCCCGTCGCCGCCAGCGGCCCCGGTGTCGGCGGCACCATATGGTGCGTCAGCGTCATTCCGCAGCCCAGCGCCAGTGCGAGGGTGATGTACCCGCCCCTCTTGACTCGGGCGATCGACCGGGCCAGCGGGTTCATGATGACGTAGCCGGAGTCGCAGAAGACCGGAATCGACACGAGGGAGCCCACAGTGCCCATGGCCCATGGTTCCCGTCCCTTGCCGAAGGCGCGGAGGAATGCTCGTGCGAGGGAGTCGGCGGCGCCGGAGACCTCGAGGATCTTGCCGATTCCCACACCGAGGCCGATGACGATGCCGATGCTGGCGAGGGTGTTGCCGAAGCCGGTGGTGATGGCGTCGACGAGTGAGAGCAGATCCTGGCCGGCGACGATGCCGGTGACGATCGATGCGACGAGTAGGGCGATGAAGGCATCGAGTCGGGTGGCCAGGACGATGACGACGATCGTCACGATGCCGGCGACGAGTGCCAGGATGAGTTGCAGGTCCATGTGTGTCCTCCGCGGTGAGGCCGGTCCCGTTTCAGGGCCGGGGTCGATCCGGGGTGACTCTCGCAGCGTTCCCGCTGTCCGAGAGTCTGAGCGTCGACATGGTGCCGACGTTCGCCTGTCGAACCAGATCATCGGATGCCAAGTTGAGCAGTATGAGCAAGTATTGCGCATACATGAACATTTATGCAATGTACTGCGGCGGCTTTTCGTTTCGAAGCGCGGCCGGTGGCAGGCGCTGCGTCCGACCGCGGAGTGTCGACGCTTGCAATGCAATCGATTGCAAAAATGTGACTGACGCTATAGCGTTCTCATCATGTCTAATAGAAGGACTCAAGGACGAGCCGCCGGAAAGAGGAGGCCGAGAACCGCTGCGGAGGGGAGCCGCCCGATGGATCAGAGCGCAGAGGACGAAGCGTCGACAGGTGAGACAGCGGCACGTGCGCTGCCGGATTGGGCGGACCGACTCGCCGCATCCCGAAGGACACTCGATTCCCTGCGGGATCCGGATTCCCGAGCGCGCGGCCTCAACGCGATCGTCGACGTGGACGCGAGCCGGGTCGATGAGACGGTGATCGAATCGGCTGCCCGCCGAGGCTCGCCGCTGGCGGGACGCATCGTGGCCATCAAGGACATGATCGACGTCGCCGGAATCGCCACTCGGTGCGGCTCGGATCTGTGTGCAGGGGAGCCGAAATCCGGGGACGCCGAGGTCGTAGCCGAGCTGCGCCGATCCGGGGCGATCGTCGGAGTCAAGACGACCACGCACGAGTTCGCCTACGGTCCCACCGGAGATGTGACGAACAGCGGACCTGTTCTCAATCCGCACGATGACACTCGGATGGCGGGCGGATCCAGCGCAGGGTCGGCGGCGCTGCTGGGCGAAGGTTCTGTCGATCTGGCGTTGGGAACGGACACCGGAGGTTCCGGGCGCACGCCGGCCGCCTTCTGCGGAGTCTATGGTCTGCGACCGACCTCGAACTCGCTGAGTTCGGTAGGCGTCTTCCCGCTTTCGAAGAGCCTCGACACGGTCAGCCCGATGGCCGGAAGCGCGGAAGGGCTGAGTGATCTGTGGACGGCGCTCACCGGAGAGATGACCGAAGTTCCAGCCGCTTCTGCCCGGCTGACGATCGCCGAACCCGAAGGTGGTCAGTGGTCACATCTGCAGCCCGAGGTCGCCGAGGCGATCGTGACCGTCCGCTCCAGGCTTGCCGAGATGGGACACCGGATGACGAGGAGAGAACTGCCTGAGACTGCACGAACCATCGAGCTCTACGGTCTCGTCCAAGGCGCCGAAGCCGCTGCTGTGCACAGCGAGAACATGGCCGACCATCCCGAGCTGTTCCAACCAGAAGTCCGCGGCCGGCTCGAAAGCGCACGTGAGATCCCTGGGTGGCAGTATGTCAACGCCCTTGAGGAACTGACCACCATGCGCGAGCACTCCGATGGGGTCTTCGGCGGTGCGGACATTCTTCTGTGCGCAACGACGCCGGTGGCGGCTCCGCCGGTCGGCGCTCGCGCCGATTTCGCCGCAGGACGATCGACGGTGCGTGAAGTGGCACTGCATCACACCATTCCCTTCAGCGTGCTCGGCCTGCCTGCCGTGAACATCCCTGTATGGGGCGCGGGGCGACCGCTGCCCGTGGGCGTGCAGCTGATTTCCAGATCCGGAAGTGAAGGTCAGCTTCTCGCTCTTGCCGAGGCCGTCGGCGACCTGCGCTGCGCGGACTGAGCAGCCGCTGGGGCGAAAACCACCACCTCGGCGGTGGAGGAAGTCGCCTCAGCAGGAGCAATGCACGTGTGCAGCGAGGAGAACAGGCGCCGATGTTTGTACGATAGGAAGATGCAGAGTCCACGCGGTTCCGAGGGTAGGCGAGCCAGCCGCATCACCATGGCGGATATCGCCGCTGCCGCCGATGCCGACGTGTCAACGGTCTCGCGCACGCTGGGCCGGGAACGGGATTCTATCCGAACCCAGAAGGGCAGGCGCATCTGGGAGATCGCCGACGAGCTGGGCTATTCGCCCAATCTCACCGCTTCGTCGCTGCGGACGAACACGACCAGACTCATCGCCGTCTTCGTCCCACGTCTGCGCGATGAAGTCCTCGCCCTCATGTACGAGGGGATCGAGGAAGAGCTGCAGGGGCAGGGGTACCAGTGCATGGTGCTCTCGACGGGGGATGATCCGGAGGTTCAGCTGGCCAAACTCGACGTCGCGATTCAGCGCGGGGTCGACGGGATCCTCTTCGGTGATGCGATGGTCGGGTCCCAAGTGCTGTCCAAGGTCGAGAAGGCCGGTATCCCGTATCTGCTCTTCAACCGTCCCCTTGAAGGGCACCGGTCAGTGACCTGCGATGACTTCCACGGGGGAGTCCTGGCCGCCGAACATCTCATGGAACTCACCGATGGTCCCCTCGTGGTGTACAGGGCGATGGACTACGCCGAGAACCTCGTCAATCGGTCCGAGGGATTCATCCGAACGGTCAGAGAACAGGGTCGGACCCCGATCGACGGGCTCCACCTCAACGGCGGGATCTACGCCGAGGACGGAATCCTGGCGGCTCGGGAGATGATCGCAGAATGCGACGCACCCTTCGGCGCCTTCGTCGTCAACGACACGGCAGGGATCGGCGCTCTGGGCGAATTCTCGCGCTCCGGTCTGACTCCGGGAAGCGATGTATTCGTCGTGGGCTTCAATGACATCTCGTTGGCCAAGGCCACTCCGATCGCGCTCTCGACGATCGTCAGCCCCACCCGCGAGCTGGGACATCTGGCAGCCTCCTCACTGCTGAGGATCATCGGCGGGGGCGATCCGGAGTCGGTGCAGCTGCCCGTGGAGCTGGTGGTGAGGGAGTCATCTGTTCCGCTCGCGAACCAGCCGTGAACGCACGGGCTGCCCGGTCGCAAGGAACGACCGGGCAGCAGGGCGTGCTCGGTTCGCACAGAGAACTCGGATCATGTGGCGCGGGCGATGTGCTCGGGAGGTCAGGTGCGTTCGACGCGGCCGTGCTTCCAACCGCTGATGTCGATGCCGAATCGGCTGCGGACATGGGCGAGCAGCTCGTCGATGTCGTCGAAGACGAGATGCGAGCCGTTCCGGCCGCGCAGCGCCCACCGGTCCTGCATGGTCACAAGTGTCTGACCGGGAGGCAAGGCAGAGCGCAGCTGCCCCAACAGCCGATACTTCACGCCCTTCTCATTGATGTGGGCCGTGGCCTCCGACACTGCCCGTGACGAATTGCAGGCACCGCACATCAGGGCATCACATCTCCGCTGTTGGGTCCCAGCGTCTGCCCGGTGTAGAGATCGCCCCCGGGAGAGGACGCCAGAAGGAGTGCTGTCGGAGCCACTTCCTCCGCAGTACCGAAGCGACCGATCGGCAGCTCGGCCTGTTTTTCGCGCTTCCACTCATCGCTGAGGCCGTCGACCAGAGGCGTGTGGATCGGGCCGGGAGCGATCGAGTTGACGAGGATGTTCTCAGGAGCCAGCTCGAGGGCCATCGCTTTGGTCATGCCGATGACGCCGGCCTTTGCCGCGACATAGTGGGTCAGTCCGGTTCCACCCTTGATCCCCAGCTGCGAAGCGACGTTGATGATCCTGCCGCCGCCTCGGCGCTGGAGGTGCGGCAGTGCGAAGCGGGCGGCGAGGAAGACTCCCTTGAGGTCGATGTCGATCGTCCTCTCGAACGTTTCGACGCTCATTTCGGCCAGCGGAGTCTCGTCGAGTGTCCCCGCCGCCGAGACCACGATGTCGAGCCCGCCGAGGCGCTGCGCCACGCGATCGACCGCGGATTGCATCGATTCGGCGTCCGTGACATCTGCGGTGACAGCGATGGCGGTTCCGCTGTTCGACAGCGACGCGGCAGAGGCTTCTGCCGCCTCGCTGTTGATGTCGAGGACGGCGACCGCGGCTCCCTGCTCGACGAAGAGCTGGGCGATCGCGGCTCCGATTCCGCTGGCGCCTCCGGTGATGAGCGCGACCTTGGACTTCAGCTGTTCCTGTGTCATGTGTTCCTCTTCCAGATGGTGTGTCTCAGGGCGGTGTCTCAGCTGGGCCAGCGAATGGTCAGCCCACCGTCGACGATGAGTTCCTGGCCCGTGACATACGCGCTGTCATCGCTGGTGAGGAACCGGATGGTGCGGGCGCATTCGTCTGTGGTGCCGACTCGGCCCCAGGGGATGATGGAGCCCGCGGCCTCGAGTCCTTCCTTGCCCAGAGAATTCGCCCCGTCCAGTGACTGGGGACTCTCGATGAGCCCAGGAATGACCGCATTCACGCGGATGCCCCGCGGTGCCAGCTCGACGGCAAGAGACCGGCACAGACCGAGGACGCCGGACTTGGCAGCCGCATAGTGTGCGTGCTCTTCCCAGCCGTAGACTCCGCCGGCGATCGAAGAGGTGGCGACCATCGCTCCGCCCTTGCTCATCTTCGCCGCTGCTGCCTGGAAGACGCGTAAGACGCCGTTGAGGTCGGCATCGAGCATCTCGCCCCATGAGTCGTCAGTCATATCGTCGAGGGCGTTGCGGCGGAGGATTCCGGCGGCAGCCACCGCGATGTCGAGTCGCCCGAACTCGTCGATGGCGGCCTGTGCCATGGCTTCGCACTCTTCGGTGCTGCGCACATCGGCGGGCAGCGCGATGCACCTGGCGCCTTCGGCTTCGACGGCGGTGATCGTCTGCTGCACGTCGTGATCGTCTCCGGGGAAGTAGTTGACCACGCTGTGGGCTCCGGCACGGGCGTAGGCCACAGCAAGTGCCTGTCCGATTCCGCTCGCACCGCCGCTGATCACAGCGACCTTGCCGGCCAGTCCGTCATCGTTACTCATTGGTTCCTCTCCTTGTGTGGGTGAATGGTTCATCAGACGCACCGCTCACCGACCGGGGCCGCTTCAGCCCTTCTTCCGAGGTGAGCGCTGAGCGAAGTCGGCTGCGACGTCCTTCATATAGGCGAATTCGACGCCTTCGTGCGCGGCCATGTGATCGAACAGGCGCTCGAGCATGAGGAGGTTCTGCGGACGGCCCGAGACATCGGGATGGATGGTGATGGGGAAGACGGCGTAATCCATTTCGCGGTAGACCCAGTCGAACTGGTCGCGCCACAGATCCTCGATGTCGCGTGGTGAGACGAAGCCGTGCGAGGTGAAGGAAGATTTGATGAACATCATGGGCGGCAGGTCATCGAGGTACCAGGAGGCAGGGATCTCGATGAGATCCGTCTCCGTGCCGCGGACCAAGGGCTTCATCCACTCGTGTGCTGACTCGGCGTCGTAGTCGATCTTGGTCCACTGGTCGCCGACGCGAACGTAGTAGGGGGTGTGGTCATCGTGCATAAGGGAGTGGTCGTAGAGGAATCCGCGCTCGGCGAGGAGCTCGTTGGTGACCGTGGAGAACTCCCACCATGGTGCGACGTAGCCGACGGGTTTCGTGCCGGACCGTTTGGTGATGAGGTCCGTGCAGTAATCGAGGATCTCCTCTTCCTGCTTGCGCGTCATGGCCAGGGGGTTTTCGTGCGAATACCCGTGGACGCCGATCTCGTGTCCGGCCTCGACGACCTTGTCGAACTGCTCAGGGAAGGTTTCGATGGAGTGACCGGGCCAGAACCAGGTCGCCGGCATGTTCCGGCGGCGGATGAGCTCGAGCAGTCGGGGGACGGCGACCTCGCCGGCGAACATGCCGCGGGAGATGTCGCCGGGGGAGTCCTCTCCGCCGTATGAGCCCAGCCAGCCTCCAACGGCGTCGACGTCGATTCCTACGGACACGAAGATCTTCTTTGACATGTGGACTCCATTTCTCCATTGATATGTGGTTTCGCAGCGGTCGATGGTCAGCGAACCGGGGTCGGGAGGATCGGTCTCAGTCGCCGTGCATTTTGCCGCAGCCTCGCATCTTCTGCATTCATTGTTGCAATCGATTGTAAAACCGATAGTGCGACTGTAGCGCAGACGAATGTGGCCCGCAACACTCCTTCGCGCGGTCGCGGTTGGCTGGGCGAGTGTGGCCGAGGGGAGTCGAGAGGGTGGCTGCGGATCCACGTCCCCGACGAAAGGAGGAGGTCCTCCCGTCGCTCTGCTCCGACACGCTGCGGTGTGGGGAGAGCGGCGGGAGGACCTGTTCGTGCTGGTGCCCGGGTGGTCAGGCTCGCGGATCGACGATGATCTTCACGTGCTGTTCGTTGTTGTCGATGAGTTCGTCGAATCCACCGGTGATGAGTTCGTCGAGGCCGATGCGAGCGGTGATGAATGCCGAGAGATCGATCTTGCCGCTGCCCGCCAACTCGATCGTCGACGGGTGATCGCCGGAGTAGCCGATCGTTCCGCGCAGGTCGATCTCTTTGAGGACGAGCTTCGGCATGTCCACTTCTGGTTT
The DNA here is from genome assembly GCF_051351055.1 of Brevibacterium sp. FAM 27836. Classification (NCBI taxonomy): domain Bacteria; kingdom Bacillati; phylum Actinomycetota; class Actinomycetes; order Micrococcales; family Brevibacteriaceae; genus Brevibacterium; species Brevibacterium sp. FAM 27836. Next base: position 449,340 of record NZ_CP195711.1, on the reverse strand, counting down.
GTGGCCCCAGATTGAGACATTGACGATGACCCCGCCCGGTCGGACTGCGTCGAGGAGCATGTCGAGAACCACAGGCACCGAAGAGCACTCGAAGCCGACGTCGGCGCCCCTGCCGTCGGTGCGTTCCCGGACGGCCTCCGCGACGTCACCGTCGCGAGGATCGAAGACCTCGTCGGCGACGCCGGTGGTCAAGGCCATCTTCTTCCTGGCTTCGGAGAGCTCGGAGATGTAGACGGTCAGGCCTTCGGCCTTGAGCACCGCAGCCGTGAGCAGACCGATGGGCCCCGCGCCACCGACGATGGCGACCTGACCGGACTGCGCTTCAGAGCGGACATAGGCATGGTGGGCGACGGAGAGCGGTTCGATGAGCGCCGCCTGGTCGAGGGGGATGTCTCCGATCGGATGCACCCAGCGACGCTGCACGACGATCTTCTCGGCAAGGCCGCCTCCGCGCCCGCCGAGGCCGATGAAGTTCATGTCCTTGGACAGCTGGTAGCTCTCACCGATGCTCGTGTCGACGTCGTCGGCGATGATGTAGGGCTCGACAACCACCGTCTGTCCGACCTTGAGGTCGGTGATGCCCTCGCCGAGGTCGGTGATCGTCCCGGAGAACTCATGCCCCATCGTCACCGGTGCAGATTCTCCGGAGATCGGGTGAGGGTGGCCTGCCGGTGGGACGAAGATCGGACCTTCGAGGTATTCGTGGAGGTCCGTTCCGCAGATTCCGCACCAGGCGACGTCGATGGCGACGGTGCCCGGCAGGAGATCCGGTTCCGGAATGTCTTCGATGCGGATGTCTTTGCGGTCGTAGAACCGTGCTGCTCTCATCATGTTTCCCTTCGAGTGGTGCCGCGGCAGTGGGTGTCTTCGAACGATAGGCCCGGAAGCCGCCGGAGAGCCAGGGTTGCACGAGATTGCGTGGTGGGGTGAATCACCGTTGAACAATACCCTATGGGGGTATATGTTGAGGGCATGGACAAGCATCGCACTCATCGGCATTCGGATCACGAGGAACACGGCGGTTTCGGCGGACATGGGGGTGCCGCAGATGGATCCGGCCACGCGGATCATGCCGGCCACGCAGAACATGCCGGCCACGCGGATCATGCCGGCCACGATGATCATGTCGCGCAATTCCGACGACTGTTCTGGATCATGCTCGTCATCGCCGTTCCCGTCGTCGCATTCAGCCCGATGTTCGGCCATCTGGTCGGCTACGAAGTCCCCGATGCCGGGTTGGTCGGAGCGTTGTCGTGGCTCGCGCCGATCCTCGGCACGGTCATGTACGTCTGGGGCGGCAAGCCCTTCCTGACCGGAGGCGTCTCCGAGATCAAGGGACGCAGCCCGGGGATGATGCTGCTCATCGCCTTGGCGATCACGGTCGCCTTCGTCTCATCATGGGGATCGTCCCTCGGTCTCCTCGACCCGCAGCTCGACTTCTGGTGGGAGCTGGCGCTGCTCATCGTGATCATGCTTGCCGGGCACTGGATGGAGATGCGATCGCTTGCGCAGACCACCTCGGCGCTGGACAGTCTGGCGGCGCTGCTGCCGGATGAGGCGGAGAAGATCGAAGACGGCGAGGCGGTGGTGGTGTCGCCCGATGACCTTGTGGTCGGTGACGTCGTCCTCGTCCGTCCGGGGTCGTCGGTGCCGGCGGATGGTCGCATCCTCGAAGGGTCGGCGAGCATGGACGAATCCATGGTCACCGGAGAGTCGGCGACTGTGCGCCGTGGCGAAGGCGATGCCGTCGTCGCCGGGACCGTGGCCACGGACTCGGGGCTGCGGCTCGAGATCACGGCGATCGGAGAGGACACCGCGCTCGCCGGAATCCGCAAACTCGTCGCCGATGCCCAGAATTCCTCGTCCCGAGCCCAGCGCATCGCCGACAGGGCCTCGGCCTGGCTGTTCTGGTTCGCTCTCGGATCGGCCGTGGTCACGGCCGTCGTCTGGTCGCTCATCGGCATGCCGGACTCCGCGGTCGTCCGGACGATCACCGTCCTCGTCATCGCCTGCCCGCATGCCCTCGGCCTGGCGATCCCGCTGGTCGTGTCCATCGCCACCGAGCGGGCTGCTCGTGCCGGGGTGCTGGTCAAGGACCGGCTGGCGCTGGAAACGATGCGCACCGTCGACTCCGTCCTGTTCGACAAGACCGGAACCCTGACGAAGGGTGAACCGACGGTCACCGGCGTCGAGGTGGTGCCGGGCGCTCATTCGGCGCGAACAGAAGCCGAAGTGCTCCGTCTGGCTGCCGCGGCAGAGGCCGACAGTGAGCACCCGCTGGCCCGGGCTCTCGTCCGGGCCGCGGACGAACAGGGCCTCGACGTTCCGTCCGCAGCCGAATTCTCTTCGTCTCCCGCAGTCGGTGTCAGGGCTGTCGTCGATGGTCGGACCGTCGAGGTCGGCGGGCCGAGGCTGCTGGCCGAACACGATGCTGCAGAGGCGCAGATCGCCGACCAGTGGCGGTCCGAAGGCGCCATCATCCTTCACGTGCTGGTCGACGGCGCGGTCATCGGCGCGCTGCGGCTGGCCGATGAGATTCGTCCGGAGTCACGCGACGCTGTTGTGGCCCTCCACGCCATCGGTGCTCAGGTCGTGATGATCACCGGTGACGCCGAGGCGGTCGCGAAGTCCGTGGCTGCCGATCTCGGCATCGATCGCGTCTACGCCGGCGTCCATCCCGCAGACAAGGCTGCCAAGGTTGTTGAGTTGCAGGACGAGGGTCGGCAGGTGGCGATGGTCGGCGACGGGGTCAATGATGCGCCTGCACTGGCGCAGGCCGACGTCGGCATCGCCATCGGCGCCGGCACCGATGTGGCGATCGGCTCGGCTGGAGTCATCCTCGCGTCCGACGACCCGCGCTCCGTGCTCTCGATCGTTGAACTCTCCCGGGCGACCTACCGCAAGATGAAGCAGAACCTGTGGTGGGCGGCCGGTTACAACCTGCTGTCGGTTCCGCTGGCAGCAGGCATCCTGGCGCCGATCGGCTTCGTCCTGCCGATGAGCGTCGGTGCCATCCTCATGTCGATTTCGACGATCGTCGTGGCGCTCAACGCTCAGCTTCTACGCCGGCTCGACCTGCGTCCCGAATCCGCGGTCGAGCACGTGTCCTCGTGACGCTGATCCGCGCGTGGGGGAGAGGCACCCGGAGGAATCGGGCTCAATCGAAAGCCAGCCGGCTTCCTCGCGGAGGCGTTCGGCTTTGGGGGTGCCGCACTCGGGCAGGGGCTGCACCGATAGGCTGGTGCCCATGAAGTCAGTTGCCCGTCTCATCTGCACAGCTTCGATTGCCTTGGTGCTGCCTCTGAGCGCTTGCGGCTCCAGCGACGAAGAGCCCGCGGCGGACTCGACTCCGACGCAGACCATGTCGGTTGTGACACAGGGCTTCGACTCGCTCGAAGACCTGTCCGACTATGTGGCGGAATCGCTGGATGGGGTCGAGGTGCATCTTGAATCGGAGACGAACCCGGACTTCGATGCGCAGAACGAAGCCGACCGCCTCCACGTCGATTTCACGTCGGACCAGCAGCGGGCAGCGGACATGGAAGCGACCGCACTCATCGTCCAAGCGGCCTCGCAGGCCGCCTTCGACTACGACATCCTCATGGTCACCGGTGACGTGTCGGCCGGGGAGTGGTCGTATCTCTACGACCGAGACACGGTCAAGAAGCTCACGAGCGATGGAAGCATCGTCGTCGCCGATGTCTGGGACGCTGCAGAACAGAGTTTCGACACCCTCCACCGCTGAGGCCGCCCCCTCAGGCCCGACTCCGGGGACAACAGGACAACGACAGAGGCCGACGCAGAACCTCTGCGTCGGCCTCTGTCGGTTCCATTTCTCGAGGGGGCCTCGACCTATTTCTCGACAGCGACCCCATCGGCATCGGCGAAGACCATCGCTCCGGGACGGATCGTCGCCCCGCCGATCACGACGGGCACGTCGATCTCTCCGACTCCGTCCTTCGCGCTTTTGCGCGGATTGCTGGCCAGCGCCTTGATGCCGAATTCCATCTCGGCCAGAGCTTCACGGTCGCGGACGGCTCCGTTGATGACCACTCCGGACCACCCGTTGCTGACCCCCGCCTCGGCGATCATGTCGCCCATCAGGGCGGTGGCGATCGAACCGTCGCCGTCGATGACGAGGACGGCGCCGTCACCGGGTTGGTTGAGAGTCTGCTTGACCAAGGCGTTGTCCTGGAAGCACCGGATGGTGCGGGCGGGTCCGGAGAATGAGATCTTGGCCCCGAAATCTCCGAAATTCAGTGCGACGGAGTACAGCTCATCGCCGCGCTCGTCCCAGAGGTCTGCTGTCGATACTGTCATGATTGCGCCTTCCGCTGATCGTGTGAGCGAGTGTATGCGTGGTGATCAGGCGAATGCCTGAGCCCGAGCATAGAGTCCGGGCACCCCACCGGAGTGGATGAAGACGACATTCTCCTCTGCGGAGAACCTGCCCTGCCGGACGAGGCCGATGAGACCGGCAGCCGCCTTGCCGGTATACACGGGGTCGAGGAGGATCCCCTCGGTGCGGGCGAAGAGTCGCACGGCCTCGACCATTCCTGCAGTCGGCAGGGCGTATCCGATACCGTAATAGTCGCCGAGTCCCACCGTGTGCTTCCGGGCGGCCGGGGACAGGCCCAGAAGCTCGGCGGTGGATCCGACGAGACCGTTGATCTTCGTCTCCTGGTCTTCGCGTGCGCGGCTGACATTGATCCCGACCACGGCGGTACTGCTGCCGGCCGCCTGGAGACCGACGATGAGGCCTGCCTGCATGCCGGCCGAACCGCTGGGTGTGATGATCGTCGTGGATTCGAGCCGCGCCGAGGCGAACTGATTGAGCATCTCCTGCGCGCAGTCGACATAGCCGAGGGTACCGATCGGGTTCGAACCGCCGGCAGGGATGACATAAGGATTCTTGCCTTCTGACCGCAGGGACTCCGCCAGGGACTCGGCCTCACCGAGGAGGTCGGCGCCGTTGCCGAGTACCGTGACCGAATCGGCACCGAGGAGATCGAAGAGCAGGAAGTTGCCCGTGAACTCCGGCGGATTCGACCCTGCCGGACCGAGGCCGGTCCCTTCGGGGCCGAGATCCTCTTCGACGATGAGGTGACAGTCGAGCCCTTCACGACGGGCCGCGGCGAGAGTCAGGCGGCAGTGATTGGACTGGACGCCGCCGACGGTGACCAAGGTGTCGGCTCCCTGCGCCAGGGCATCGGCGATGAGGAACTCGAGCTTGCGCGTCTTGTTTCCGCCTTGGGCCAGTCCCAGCTGATCATCCCTCTTGACCCAGATCTGCGGCCCGCCCAGGTGCGCGCTCAGCTGCGGCAGATGTTCGAGCGGAGTCGGTCCGGAACTGTAGCGGCGACGTGGAAAAGCCTCAAGAGTGACCATGGTCTCCGAGTGTACCCGCAGGTCCGGACTCAGTTCTCACCTCGTGAAGCGCGCTGTGAGCACGGCGCGATCCGCGTTCTTCGCAGCGGCATGCCTGTCGACTTCGAGAGTGAGCAGACGGCCGGTCGTCCGGTTGGCATAGACGGCGGTGGCCGTCGTCTCGTCGGCGTCGGCGGCCACGCGCTTCCACTGCTTCACATGAGCATCCCCCTGCGCAGTGAGAGCTCTGACGACTTTTGGCCGTGCTCGTTTCTCCAGGTCGCCGGTCGTGCCTGAGACCCACGCGCGGATGAGGCCGTCCGCATAGTCCGCGGCGGTGTTCGGGTGACCGACGCTGTGTGTGTCGGCTGCCGTTCGTCTCACTTCAGGCGCCTCCGACTCAGTCGATGTCGATGCGGTCGTCTGCGCGCCGGACGGCTCTCCGGCAATGGCCGGACCGGCCGAGAGCAGACCGCTGCCGAGGACGACGGCGGCCGCTGCGGCGGACACACGGTGAGCGGCGGTGATGAACATGGTGGCGAATCCTCCTGCAGATCGTGGTCATTGCTGGAGCTGAGTATCGTCCGCCCAAGTGAGAAGCACCGCCCGGAGCCTGAGCAAAGGCTTGGAAGCCGAAGTCCGATTGCGAATGTTTCATTGCGATCATGCGGCATCTCCGAGATATTCGACCAGTGCTCTGAGTCACCGACGATGAAGCCGCAGAAGTATGACGAAAACAAGTGACCTGACGGAATCAAATCGTGATCACGTCTGGTCGGCGGACGTCGTGTCGGCCCGCGCTTCGGCGGAGGTGGCTCGTGCGTCCTCCTCCTGGTCCATCCAGTCCTTCCCATCGAGGATGCGAGCGACCATCATGGAGCTGGCCTGATCGCCGACAGAGTTCACGGTGGTCGCCGGCGGGTCGATGACTGTGCCGATGATCTGGATGATCGGCAGCGCTGCTGCCGGGAAGCCGTAGAGGGTGATGATCATCAGCTCGCCGATGAACCCGCCGGAGGGGATTCCGGCCATGACCATCCCGGCCAGCAGCGCCACAGCGACGCCGATGAGGATGTTGCCCGGGGTGAAGAAGTCGCGGCCGAAGACGGCGAAGAGGAAGGAGATCTTGAGGATCGCGGACAGGCTCGAACCTTCCATGTGGATCGTCGCTCCGATCGGAATGATCGTCTCCCTGACATCGCGGGGCACGCCGATGCGCTCGCCGGCTCGCAGGTTCGCCGGAATCGCCGCCACCGAGGAGGACGTGCCCAAGGAGATCGCCGTCGGTTCGATGATGTTGCCCCAGAAACGGGTGACTCCGCGACGGCCGCCTGCGAAGAAGGCATAGAGAGTGAACGCGAGGATGAAGTAGACGATCGCCACCGGGTAGTAGACGAGGAAGGCGCGCACATAGTCGCCGACCAGCTGCGCCCCGAGCTCGCCGATGAGGGCCGCGAAGTAGGCGCCCAAGCCGATCGGTGCGTAGTACATGATGATCGAGGTGAACTTGAGGAACACCTCGGAGCCGGAGTTGAGGAACTGAGCGCACGGCCTGCCCGCCTCACCGATCTTCGACGTGGCGATGCCGACGATGACGGCGAAGACGATGAGTGCGAGCATGTGCTCGGCGGAGAGGATCTTCGAGAAGTCGTCGACGACGAAGGTGGATACGAGCTGATCGCCGATCGATCCGACGTCCTCGACGTCGTCGGGCTGAGTCATCTCGACCTGGACCCCCTCGGTGGCCTTCGTCATCCACAGGGCTGCGATCATGACGACCGAGGCGATGATGCCGGTGACCGCGAAGACTCCGAGCATGCCGCCGAGGATCTTTCCCAGTCGCTTGGCAGAGGACATTCCCGCTACCGCTGAGGCGATGGAGAAGAACACCAGAGGCACGACAAGGGTGAACATCATATTGATGAACAGAGTGCCGAAGGGTTTGATGACGGTGGCGCGCTCTCCGAAGACGAGTCCGATGATCGCACCGATGACGACCCCGGCGAGGATGAACAGCGGGAAGCGATAGTTGCGCAGGACCCGAAGGAGCCCCGACTTCTGCGGCTGATGGCTGGAGCCCGTCGGGCTCGAATCGACGAGGGAGGGCATAGAGCCTGCCTTTCACATAGTGCGTGGCGGCAGGAGAGACCGCCAGGAGAGATCATAGTGGGCATTCACGATCAGCTGGTTGGAATGTCGCCGTCGGAGGGACGACCGAGTGCTTGCGGTAGGCCATTGGCTGCGTGATCGCTGCTCCACGACGCACTTCCGGAAGCGGTATGGATCTATGACATCGACACTGCCGCACAGACTGTGGGCTTCCAGACCCGGGCAGGCGATTTCGAACTTGCACTGCCTCTCGAACCGATGCTGGGTACGGTCGGAGTCGCGCCCGCTGGGGGAGAAGCGCACTCATCGCTGACTCCCGAGCGTTTCGGCGGCAACATGGATACGCCGGAGATGCGGGTCGGCAGCACCGCGTACTTCGGTGTGAATGTCGAGGGAGCGCTGTTCTCCATCGGCGATGGTCACTACCGCCAGGGCGAAGGTGAGGCATGCGGCACCGCGGTGGAGGGGGCGATGAATTCGACGATCATCGTCGACCTCATCAAAGGAGGGGCTCCGCTGTGGCCGCGGTTGGAGAGCGATGAGCACTGGATGGTTGTGGGCTCGTCGCGTCCGATGGAGGATTCGTGGAGGATTTCTCAGGTCGAGATGATCCGCTGGCTCTCGGAGCTCTTCGGTCTGGACAGTATGGATGCTTACCAGCTGCTGACTCAGATCGCGTTGGTCCCGGTGGCCAACGTGGTCGACACCAATTACAGCGTCATGACGAAAGTGGCGAAATCTCTGCTGCCGAGTGCCGCGGCATTCGACGGCATCCACGCGGACCTGCGTCGGCGTGCACGGGAACTCCGGTAGCCGGAGGGGCGCATGTCACTGAGCCGAGTGATGTGCGTCGTGGTGAGTTCGGGAAAGAGGGACGACAAGTGGATCTGAGGATCGGCGGGAAGACCGCCATGGTCACGGGCGGAACGCGAGGAATCGGTCGGGCAATCGTCGAGGCTTTTCTCGCCGAGGGCGCGAATGTGGCCTTCTGTGCTCGCAGCACTCAAGAAGTCGCCGACACGGAACTGGAATGCGCAGCACAGGGGAGGGTCATCGGAACGGCGCTCGACGTCAGCGACAGCACGTCGCTGAACAACTGGGTCGAGTCCACCGCTGCGGAATTCGGCGGAATCGACATGGTCGTCGCCAATGTCAGCGCCTTGGCGATACCGGACACAGAAGAGAACTGGTACCGCTCATTCAACGTCGACCTGATGGGGACGGTGAACTTGGCGAAAGCCACGATCGCCCACCTCAAGGACAGCGAAGCCGGGTCGTTGATCGCCATCTCGAGTGTCTCCGGGCGAGAGGCCGACTTCGCTTCGGGCCCGTACGGGACGATGAAGACCGCAATCATCGGCTATATGGCCGGGTTGGCTCTGCAGCTGGCTGAGACCGGAGTGAGGGTCAACACCGTGTCTCCGGGGAACACATACCACCCGAACGGTGTATGGCCCGGCATCGAGACCGGCGACCCCGAACTCTTCGACTATGCGCTCGGACTCAACCCGACCGGACGCATGGGCACTCCTGAAGAGACCGCAGCCAGCGTCGTCTTCCTCTCCAGTCCGTGCAGCAGCCGAACGTCGGGCGCGAATCTCCTCATCGATGGTGCTCTCACGAGGGGAATCCAGTTCTGAAGAGGCGACTCAGGGCCCTGCCCAGGAACACAGCGGACCGGGCAGGGCCTCGTGCTTGCAACCGTGGTCAGTCCTTTACTGAACGAACGTTTGGCCTAAACTGAAGCTGTGACTGATGAAAACACCGGCAATGGCGTCGTGCAGGCCACCACAGAGTCCATCCTTTCGACCACCGACATCGATTTCCTTCTCTACGACTGGCTGAGAGTCGATCAGCTGTGCAGCAGGCAGCGCTTCTCCGACCACTCGCGTGAAGTCTTCGACTCGGTGCTCTCCGCGAGCGAAGAGTTGGCCAAGGAGCAGTTCGCCCCGCACGCGCGCAAATCCGACCTCAATGAACCGACCTTCGACGGCAAGACGGTGACGCTGATCCCGGAGATCAAGGCCGCACTCGGCCAGTTCGCCGACATCGGACTGCTGTCGGCGACGATGGACGAATCCGTCGGCGGCATCCAGCTGCCCCAGACCGTGGCGAAGGCCTGCTTCGCCTGGTTCCAAGCGGCCAATATCGCCACCGCCAGCTATCCGATGCTGACCATGGCAAATGCCAACCTGCTGCTCGAATACGGGACCGAAGAGCAGATCGAGAAGTATGTCCTGCCCGAACTCGACGGGCGCTTCTTCGGCACCATGTGCCTGTCCGAGCCCGAGGTCGGCTCCTCGCTGGGCGATGTCACGACGAAGGCCGTGCCCGATCCGGACGGAGGAGAAGGGGCCTTCCGCGTGCACGGGACGAAGATGTGGATCTCCGGCGGCGACCATGAGCTCTCAGAGAACATCGTCCACCTCGTCCTCGCCCGCGCCGAAGGAGACCAGCCCGGAGTCAAAGGACTCAGTCTGTTCCTCGTGCCGAAGCACCTCGTCGACGACGACGGCAGCCTCGGCGAACGCAATGACGTCGTCCTCTCGGGCCTCAACCACAAGATGGGCTGGCGCGGAACGACGAATACTCTGCTCAACTTCGGCGAGGGAGCCCACACTCCCGCCGGCAGAGCCGGTGCCGTCGGCTACCTTGTGGGGGAGCGGGGCAAGGGGCTGGCCTGCATGTTCCACATGATGAATGAGGCCCGTATCGGAGTCGGTGCGGGAGCCGTGGCCGTGGGCTATCACGGCTACCTCGACGCCCTCCGCTATGCCCGCGATCGTCGTCAGGGCCGTCCCGACGGCGCCAAAGGCGCCGACTCCCCGCCGGTGCCGATCACCGCGCATGCGGACGTCCGGCGCATGCTCATGGCTTCGAAGAGCTACGTCGAAGGCGGCCTCGGACTCACCCTCTACGCCGCTCGTCTCCTCGACGATTCCGAGACGGCCGAAACCCAGGCCGAGCGCGATCGCGCGGCTCTGCTGCTCGATGTGCTCACCCCGATCGTCAAGACCTGGCCGAGCGTATGGTGCCTCAAAGCCAACGACCACGCCATTCAGGTGCTCGGAGGAGCGGGTTACACCCGCGACCACGATGTCGAGCAGCTCTACCGAGACAATCGGCTCAACCCGATCCACGAAGGCACGCACGGCATCCAAGCCAAGGATCTGCTCGGCCGCAAGGTCGTGATGTCCGGGGGAGAGGGACTGCGGGTCCTGCTCGAGCAGATGCGTACGACCATCGCCGAGGCGGCCGACACCTCTGCCTGGAACGACGAAGCCGCGGCGCTGAGTTCGGCGGCCGACCGGATCGAAACCGTGACCGCCGCGGTGTGGTCCGATGGGGATCCGGTCTCGGCGCTGGAGAACGCGTGGACCTATCTCGAAGCGGTCGGCCACACCGTCATGGCGTGGCTGTGGCTGCAGCAGGGTATGGCCGCTGAGGCGACCGCCCAGGACCGCGGAGACTCATCTTTCCTGCGGGGCAAGATCGCAACCGCGCGGTACTTCTTCACTCATGAGCTGCCGCTGACCGGCCCGTGGTTCGACCTCGTTGAGAGCCGGTCGACGACGTTCGCCGATCTCGACGACTCCTGGTTGTGAGGCTGGGCTGAGAGCCGTGTGACTGTCGGGTTCGTCTGCGGGACGGCGGAACCTCGCCCCTCATCACGTCCGCAGGACGGGCCGTCGTCGGTCTGCCGCTATGAGGATGCGCAGGAAGAGTCCGCCCGCTAAGAGGCCGCCGATGAGGTCGGTCGCCCAATGCCAGCCGAGAGCGAAGGACACCATGACGGAGTTCACGCTGACCGCGGCGACACCCCACCACAGCAGTCGCACGGTGCGGGTGGAGACGGTGCTGTAGGCACAGATGAGGTAGGCGACCGCGCCGTAGATGAGCACCGCCTCGGCGGCGTGTCCGGACGGGTAGCTGATTCCGCGCCCGCCGAGTCCGAGGAGACCGTCCTGGAAGAAGCGGGGGTCATGCAGCGTCGTCGCCGGTCGCGCGAGCAGGATCTTCATCGAACCGATGCCGAGATAGAAGGCCGCCTCAGTGGCGAGGGCGAAGAGGACCGGTCGCCACGACTGTCTCTTGCGCGACAGCACGATCGCGGTGATCGCGAGCACCGGCAGACACACGGCCTGCCCGGCGATGGGATCGAGGATGTGCTGGAAGAACCAGACGAGATCGGGTTCGGCCAGGTAGAGCCACCGCCGGTTGAGTGTGTAGTCCCAGACGCGCAGGGGTCCGGCAGCGGCGGCCGTGACTGCAAGGAAGGCGATCGCGAGGGTCCAGATTGAGGTTGCTCGGGACAGCAGCCCCCGCACTCGAGTCTTCCAAGGACCACGATCTGTGGGGCTGCTGATCAGCTTCTCGGATTCGACATATGACTCAGCAACCATCAGCTACGAGTTTAGACGGCGTGGACAATCACTTCTGCTGTGGGTGATAAAGAAACGGTGAATTCTGCTCAGAATCCTCGGGCCCGGACGACCGTGGTCGCGACACGGACCCGATTGTCGGTGTCGAGTTTGATGTTGATCCTGTTGAGATGGGTCTTCACCGTGGCCAGACTCATGAACGTCTCCTCTGCGATCTGCTGATTCGACAGGCCTTCTGCCACGAGTGCGGCGATCTCCCTTTCACGGTCGGTGAGTGCCGAGAGCAGAGTCGCGGCTTCATGCTGCAGGCGACGGTCGGAGTCCGAGGTGATCTGGGCGATCACCTGGCGCATGGACTGCGGGGCGAGGATCGGTTCCCCGGCGTGGACCTTGCGGACCGCGACAGCGAGTTCCACCGGGCCGATGTCCTTGAGCAGATAACCCGCGGCTCCCGCCTCGAGTGCTCGGAAGAGATGGTCGTCGCTGTTCATGCTCGTCAGTGCCACCACTTTCGGCGCCCGCACGCTGTTGAGCAGTCGCTCAGTGGCTTCGATCCCGCCGATTCCCGGCATTCTGATGTCCATGAGGACGATATCGGGATAGTGGAGGGCCGCGGCCTCAACTGCTTCCTCACCGCTCATGGCCGAACCGACGACCTCGATATCGTCGGCCGCCTGCAGGATTCCTCGAATTCCGGTGATGACCATGGGGTCGTCATCGACGATCATGACGCGGATCGGAGAGACGGTGTGGTTCATGTGCGTCACACTACCCGAGACCCGTGACACGATTCGCTGTGCCTCGGGCGCCTGTGCCCCATCACGGCCTCGCGGAGGCATGCGACGGGCACGCGGGCCACGAGGGCGCGGCTCAGGTCTGCGGCGGGAACGGCGGGAAGCTCACCACGACGTGGAACTCCTCACCGCGCACACCGATCGACGCTTCGCCTCCGAACATATCGGTGCGTTCGCGGATGCCGACCAGCCCGGCTCCGGACCCGGTCGAAGCCAGCTGAGGCTCCAGCGCGTCCGGGGTGCGGATGAGGGGATTGGTCACCGAGATCTGCACACCGCCGGCGGCCGAGACGGCGATATCGACCGTCACCGGCGAGCCCGGTGCATGCTTCATCGCATTCGTCAGTGCCTCTTGAACGATGCGATAGACCGTCCGGTCGAGAGCCGGAGGGCAGGACTCGACGTCCTGGATGATGATGAGGGGACGGACGTGCGTTCCGGTGGACTGCACCGAGGCGATCAGCTGCGGCAGCGCGGTCATCGTCGCGCGGCTCGGCGGTGCCGAGGGTTCCTGCTGCGGTCGCGGATCGGACAGATTGCCCTCTCTGACGTCTCCCACCAAGTGGCGCAGATCCGCCAATGAGGCACGAGCCTCCTGCCGCAGAGCGGAGGCGGTCGACGCGACCTCAGGATCGGTCTGCGCCCCCACCTCCAGCGCGCCGCTGTGCAGTGAGATCACCGATAGGCGGTGGGAGAGGGTGTCGTGGAGTTCGCGTGCCAGCAGCTCTCGTTCGGACTGCCGGGCGATCTCGGCCGTGAGCGACTCATTGCGCAGAGCTTCACGCTGCGCGACCGATTCCACGGCTCTCATCCTCTTGGTCCGACGCAGAAGCGCACCGACTCCCAACGCCGCCCCGAGACCGATGAGGCAGGTCGCAACCGTGATGATTCTGATCGCCAGGTGCGAATCGTCCGGCGGGATCGTGGCTTCGATGCCCGACACCTGCGCAGGGTCGGGCAGGAAGAAGATGCTGAAGGGATTGTACTCGGGCGGAGCCAGACACATCCTCACCGTGGCGAACACCACCAAGCCGGTGCCCACCGCCGAGGCAGTGATCGCCTGCCTCCTGGGTGCGCGGATGACGAGGTGGAAGACGGCGATGAGGAGGAGAAGCGCATCGCCCCAGGCCGCAGTGAGCAGGGCGCCTGCGATGAAGGGGCCCCACGGCCACCGGCGGCGGATGAACACCAGTGCCCACACCAGGAACAGCAGGAGGACCGCGACCAGCCCGGTGTCATTGAGCTCGCCCTCGGCGAACGCCCAGGAGTTGGCAGTCAGGGCCATCGACGAGGTGAGGATCCCGAAGAGATAGACAATGAGGCCGACGAGGAGGCTGCCGGCTATGCGCACGCCGCGAGGGATCGTCGGCGGAGGGACGGGATGTTCTGACACATATGAATCGTAACTGCGGGCACTGACACACGTAGTCCACCATCGGGCTGGGGACGGTCAACCGTTCGGTCGGCAGACTCCAGCCCGAATGCGGACGTGCAGGACGGTCGAAGCGACGAGGCTGGAGAAGTCAGCCAGAAGCCGTCTCGAAGGAGCGTCATGTCCCAGCCGCAGAACCCCCAGAATTCCCCGCAGCAACCCCAGTCCTCGCAGCCTCAGTACCAGAATTCCCCGCAGTACCAGATCCCGCACAGCCCGCAGGGCCAGCCGGCGCCCCAGCCCCACGACCCGCAGCAGTGGGCGCCCGCACAGCATGCACCCGCATTTGGTGCCGGCGGCAACTACCCGCCGCAGCAGTCCGGCGGCTCCGCTCAGAAGCCGCCGAAGCCGAAGAAGCCACTGCTCAAACGCTGGTGGTTCTGGCTGCTCGTCATCATCGTCGTGATTGCGATCTTCAGCGCGCTCGGCGGTGGTGGAGACGAAACCACCACCGGTTCCTCGGCGGAGAACTCGGCCGATTCCGAGCAGTCCGGAAAATCCGCGGATGAGAAGGACGCGGACGAGCCTGCCGAGGATGCCGCGCACGGAGTCGGTGACACGGTGGCCGCCGACGATTGGGAGATCACCGTCGACTCCATCGAAGACGGTGTGTCGAAGGTCGGTGACGAGTATCTGGGTGCCGAAGCGCAGGGCCAGTTCGTGCAGATCGCACTGTCTGTGAAGAACACCGGATCGGAACCGGACTACTTCTTCGAAGACGACATCAAACTCGGCGACGACAACGGCAACACCTACTCGGCGGATTCCGAGGCCGGCATCTACGCCGCCGAGAACAACATCCTCTTCCTCGAAGAGATCAACCCCGGAAACACGGCGAAGGGCGTGCTTGTCTTCGACGTCCCCGAAGACGTCGACGCCAACCGTCTCACCTTCGCCGGCGGACTCTTCTCCGACCCGGTGGAGATCTCGCTGCAGTGACTCCTGGGTGCCGCGCGCCCGGCAAGCTGGGACCGGTTCGATCCGCGGCCGCGGATCGAACCGGTCCTAGTCGCGCAAGCGCCGCGCCCGTGCGGTGATCGACCGGGCCGCGTTCACAGTCTGGTCGAGGAAACCGCGTCCGAAGAGACGGACATGGGCGAGAAGCGCGAAGAAGCTGTGCGCCGGCAGATCCTCACGCCATCCCTCCGGCAGAGGATGAGCCTCCTCGTAGCCGGCGAAGATCTCCTCGAGATGCGCAGTGCCGAAGAGGGCGAGCAGCGCGAGGTCCTCCAGCCGATGGCCGCCATGGGCGGCCGGATCGATGAGGGTGCCTCCCGCGGCCGTCCACAGGAGATTGCCTGACCACAGGTCGCCGTGGATTCGCGCAGGCTCCTCGACACCGTGACCGCAGATCCCGTCGAAGCTGCCCTCGCCGATCGCCTCCGCCGCCGAGGCGATCGGCGCTTCCTCCTCGCCGCTCAGCTCTCCTGAGAGGGACGACAGCAGCGGGAGGAGCCGTCGATCGGCCCAGAAATCAGCGAATGAGGACCCTGACTCGGTGCTCACCTCGAAAGGGGCATCGAGCGGACCGAAGAATGCCGAATCCGCCGGGGTCCAACCGAAGCCGGGAGCTCCCGCATCATGCAGCCCGGCCAGCTTGCGCCCGAATTCGCGTGCCGCGGCAGCGCTCGGGGCCACCTCGCCAAGTCGTTCGAGCCGCAGGAAGTCCGCTCCGTGGTCGAGGACCTCGACGACGGGAACGATTCCGGGTTCGGCCAGCCACTGCAGACCGGCGGCCTCGGCGGCGAAGAAGCCGGCCGGGGCACCGGGACGCTGTTTGATGAAGTCGGAAGACATGGTCTCAGGGTAGTGGGTGGACGCGGGCTGACGAGCCGAGCTCGGCGAGGAGCCCGGCCGCGACGGAGACGAGAGCGCCATTGCCGGACGCCTGCGTGCCGTCGATGAGGACCGGGGTGTCCTCCAAACCGGTGCGGATGCCGTGCCCGCGGCGGATGGCTCGCGCATTGACGACCCAGGAGGCGATGTCCTCACCGTGATGGACCTGAGGCAGGTCGACGTCCGCCTCGGCGAGGACCCGTTCGATGGCCGCAGCCTGAGCCAGGGCCGCATCCGGGTCGGTCACGGTGGGCTCGACGAGCACCCGACGGCAGCGGTCCGCCGCCCCCGAATCGACGAAGGCTGCCGCATCGCTGACACTGAGCAGACCCGCCTCGATTCCGACGCCGCGCCCGCTGAGCAGCGTGCACACCTCGCCGATCCCCGCTTCCCCCTGATTGGCGCTGACGAGGTCGGGCAGCTCGGTCCACTCGGTGATGAGGGCCAGCCGCTGCTGCGGATCGGGTTCGATCTCGGCCGCGGTACTCACGGAGATCGGAATCCCAGGGCAGGCGGCACGCACCGCGCGGATCGTGGTCGCGACCGCCGCAGCATCGAGGGTCTGCCGCCCCATCTCATCGAAGGGGTGGAAGTGGACCACCTGCGCACCGGATGCCACCGCGGCAGCCGCCTCGGCGGCGATCGTCTCCGGTGTGCGGGGAGTCACCGGATGGTCGCGATCACCGTTGACAGCGGCGTGCAGCAGCGGTTCGTTCGGGGCGTGTGCGCTCATCTGCCCACTGTCTCGCATTCCCAGCGGGGAGTACAGGCCTGGGGCGGGCTCACCTGTACGATCGGAGTATGGCTTGGCAGTACTGGACCGAAGCCGCCCGACGAGGGGCCTGGCGTGAGGTGCCGACCCCGCACGTCGACCCCGATGCGGCGGCACAGCTGCGGATCCGCACCACCGCCTCGGCGGTGTCAAAGGGGACGGAGACACTCGTCCACACCGGGCGGATCCCCGACCGGGTCACCGCTCTGATGCGCGCACCCCACCAGATCGGGGACTTTCCATTCCCCGTCTCCTACGGGTATCTCAGTGTCGGCATCGTCGACGAAGGACCCTCGGACTGGATCGGCCGCCGGGTGTTCGGTCTCCTGCCGCACCACAGCCACCACATCGTCACGGTCGACGACGTCCACGAGATCCCTGACGGCGTCGATGACCACCGCGCACTGCTGGCCGGGGCAGTGGAGACCGGGATCAACATCCTCTGGCAGCTGCCCCCGCGCTTCTCCGACCGGCTCAGCATCATCGGCGCCGGAATGATCGGCGCCTCCACTGCGCTCCTGGCATCTCGGATGCCCTTGGAACGTCTCGAAGTCATCGACGTCAACCCCGACCGCCGCGCAATGCTCGAGTCCCTGGGGCTGTGTGCCCTGGCTCCCGAGGAAGCCTCGGTCGACAGCGACATCGTCATCCACACCTCCGGCCACGAAGCCGGACTCACGCGCGGGCTCGAGATCACCGGCGACGACGGCACCCTCGTCGAAGCCTCCTGGTACGGTTCGTCCAGCCCGACGGTGCCGCTCGGCGCGGACTTCCACGCCCGCCGCCTGACCATCATCGCCTCCCAAGTCGGAGAGGTGGCGGCCGGACACCGGGCGCGTCGCACCCGCGGGCAGAGGCTGCAGGCAGCACTGAGGGCCCTGGCCGATGACCGGTTCGACGCCCTCATCACCGGCACATCCGCGTGGCAGGAGCTTCCCGGGATCATCGACGAACTCGCCTCAGACGGCCACCTCGCCGCAGACACCCTGTGCCACATTATCGACTATCCTCAGCCCGATTGAGCACCCGACGACCGGCCCCACCGGCCGGCCCATCGGCCCGCCCCATCGACCGGCCGAGAACCGACCGCGACCGCACGCAACGAAGTGACCGCAGCGACAAGGAGACACCGATGTTCAGCCTCACCGTCAACGATCACGTGATGATCGCCCACAGCCTGCCCAACGAGTTCTTCGGCCCGGCCCAGGCCATGCACGGCGCCACGCTTGCCGTCGAGGCCACGTTCTCCCGGGAGAACCTCGACGAACATGCGGTCGTGCTCGACATCGGGGAGGCGATGAGCCTGCTCGATGCGGCCCTGACACCGCTGCGTTATGCGAACCTCGATGAGCATCCGGACTTCCGCGGTCGCCTGAGCACCACCGAAACCGTCGCCCAGTACATCGCCGACCGCCTCGCCGACTCCCTGAGCGACCGTCCCCATATCGGCATCCGCGTCGATCTGCAGGAGAACCCGCGGGCCTCCGTCACCTACACCGTGCCCGACCGCCCATGACCCTCCACCTCATTGAGCCCGTCCTCGGCCGCATCAGCGGGGGACTGGCGTTCAACCGGGCCCTGACCGAGGCATCCGAACGACGGATCGTTCGCCACCCCGTGCCCGGCGACTGGACCCGACCGGGAGAGGCGGAAGCGGCCGCGGTCGCCGGCGCCATCCGCGCGGGGGCCGGGCCGATCCTCCTCGACGGTCTCATCGCCGTCGGACTGCCCGGAATCGTCGAATCGGCCGGTTCCGGTCACCAGCCCCGACCGGTGCATGTGATCGTCCATTCCCTGGCCGGAGACAGTCCGGAACCAACGGCGGAGACCGAGCGGGAGCGACGTGCGCTCTCATCCGCGGCCGGTGTGGTCACGACCAGCCGCTTCACCGCAGCGCGG
This sequence comes from Brevibacterium sp. FAM 27836, assembly GCF_051351055.1. Classification (NCBI taxonomy): domain Bacteria; kingdom Bacillati; phylum Actinomycetota; class Actinomycetes; order Micrococcales; family Brevibacteriaceae; genus Brevibacterium; species Brevibacterium sp. FAM 27836. Next base: position 430,749 of record NZ_CP195711.1, on the reverse strand, counting down.
CTGTCTTCGCGTTATGGGATCCGCGCCGAGGTGGCCCGGCCCGGCAACCGGGCGCGTGCCCAGTCGGTCGGTGAGACCGGAGAGCACTTCCTGTGCATCGGAGCGATCACCCCGAACAAGGGGCAGCTGCTCCTCGCCGAGGCGTTGCGTGACCTCGGCGAGACTCCCCTCGACTGGCGCTGCAGCTTCGCCGGCCCTGTCGCCGACTCCGCCTACGAACAGCGGCTGCGCACCGCGTGCACGCTTCTGCCCACACACAGCACCGAGATCCTCGGTGAGCTGCCCGCTCCTGACATCGATGCGCTCCTCGGCCGAGCCGATCTTCTGCTGCTGCCCTCGCGAGCGGAAGCCTACGGGATGGTCGTCGCCGAGGCGGCGGCGGCCGGTGTCCCAGCATTCGTCACCGCCGGCACCGGTGCCGAAGAGCCTCTGCGGGCGGGCATCGCCCTCCCGCACGAACCCGCTGCCTGGACCCGGGCCCTGCACCGGTGGGCCGAAGACTCGCTGTTCCGGACACGCCTGCAGTCCGAGGCACGCGACCAACGGACACAAGCGGTGCGCGACTGGGCCGAGACCGTCGACGAGGTGATGGCCGCGGTGTCGACCTTCGGAGGAGACCCATGACCGCCGCCGATGCCGACTGGCTGGACCTGCGCGTCCCCGTCGACGACGCAGCCAAACAGCAGTCCCTGCATCTGCTCGACCACGCGGTGAGGGTGCTCGCCCCGGCCTCGGCAGTTGCGGCCCCGGCTTCGGCCGACGCGGCTCCAACGGATGCCCTCTCACCCGGTGCGGCCCCACCGGACGGCGATCACGAGCCGCTTCTCGTCATCGACATCGGGGCGGGCACCGGGAACTCGGCCCAGTGGTTCGACGACCGCCTGCGCGAACGCATGCCCGGCCGCGAGCTCGACTGGGTCCTCATCGACGCCGACCAGGCCTCCCTCGACCAGGCGGTTCGAACCATGCCGAAGGCCTCAGCGATCTGCGCTCAGATCTCCGAGCTGCCCGCCATCACCGCCGACCTCCTCAACACCGCCGTGGCCGGCACCGCCGGTTCCCCGGCTTCAGGGAACGGCGAATCCGGCGCACCGCGACTGCTACTCACCTGCAGCGCGGTACTCGATGTGCTCACCCGCTCCGACCTGGAGACGATCAGCGACACGCTCGTCCGCTTCCGCGGCATCGGGCTCTTCCTCCTCAGCATCACCGGCGGGTGGACCCTTGACCCGGCCCATCCGCACGACACGATCCTGAACGACGCGTTCACCGCCCACCAGCACCGCGACGGCAGACTCGGCTGCGATGCACCGGAGGCCCTGGCCCGTCTGGCAGCAGATCGCGAAGCGACGATCACGTCCGGGCAGAGCCCCTGGCTGCTGCACGCCCCACACGATCATGAGTTCCTCACCCGCTTCCTCAGCGAACGCATCGACGCTGCCATCGGCGCTTCCCCGCACCTGGCGCAGACGGGCCGGGACTGGCTCTCCGCACGGCGCTCTCGACTCCGTACCGGCCTGAGCGTGCGAGTCGACCACGCGGACCTCCTCATCGACGCGAGCGGAACCCACCGACCGTGACCTGGACCAAGAGGATCCTCATGGTCCTCATCACCGTCGCCCTGCTCGTGCTGACTGCGCGCGTCGTCGGTGCCCAAGCGCTTCTCGACGGATGGAGAGTGCTCAACGTCTGGACGGTTCCGACGGCACTGGCCTGCGGATTCGTCATGACCGGGGCCCAGGCTCTGCGCTGGAAGCTGCTCCTGTCACTCAAAGGCACCGACATCGCCTGGCCCACGGCGCTCGCCGACTGCTATTCCTCGAGTCTGCTCAACATGGTGCTGCCCGGCGGACTCGGCGGCGATCTCGCACGCGTCGCGGTCTACCGACGCACCGGGCCCCGCAGATGGCTGTCCCCGCTCACCGCCGTCGGCGCCGAACGGCTGAGCACGACGACTCTGCTCTTCGCGACCGCTTCGGTGAGCCTCATCGGAATCTCACCGTCCCTGGCAGGGGCAGCCGCAGCCGTCTCTGCGGCGACACTGGCGATCTCCGTGCTCGGGATGAGTGGGATGGACTGGCGGCGCGGAGTCATCGTGTGGGCATCCTCGGCGCTGGGCATGCTCGCACTCTTCCTCCTCTTTCTCAGCGCCATGGTCGCGCTCGGAGGACCGGTGGTGCCGGTGCTCGCCGTCGTCGGTCTCGCCGCCATGAGCATCCCCATCGGCGTCGGCGGCTGGGGTGTGCGAGAACTGGCGATGAGCCTCCTCGCCGGCGGGGTCGCAGTCTCGATGGAGACCGCAGCGACCGCGGCGACCGGCTACGGCCTGCTCGCGATGATCTCCACTCTGCCCGGCCTGTTCACGGTGTGGACGGCGGGCAGGAACCGGCCCGCACCGGCCGAACAGGATCGTGCTGGGAATGATCGAGCGCGGCAGGACTGAGCAGGTACTCGGTGCAGATGTCCTCACCGAACTCCAGGCGACGGAACGGGGTGCGCAGCGCCTGCGCCATCACCTCAGAACCCTGGAAGCGAATGCCGGGCACACCGTCTCCGATGAAGACCGGTGCGGTGGTGAGGAACAGCCGGTCGAGGACACCGGCGGTGAGGAAACTCGACACGGTGCGGCCGCCGCCTTCGATGAGGAGGGACCCGTCGACCTCGTCGCGGATGAGGGAGACGACCGTGCGGGGATCCACAGGCTCACCGGCTGCGGCCGGCGGCAGGCGGAGAACCCTCACATGAGCGGCGCTGCCGGGCGGTATGGCCGCCTCGGTGCCGATCATCCACAGCGTCGGGGTCGGGCCGGTCGCCAACACCGTGGCGGTGACAGGCACCCGCGCGTGGGGGTCGAGGACGACGCGGACGGGATTCTCACCCTCGACCGCCCGCACCGTCAGCTGCGGATCATCGGCGATGACGGTCCGTGCGCCGACGAGGACAGCGCCGACACTGGCGCGGATGCGATGGAGATGGGTGCGGTCTGCCTGCCCGGACACGAAGCGGGCATCGCCGGTGCTCGTGGCGATGAAACCGTCCTGACTCTGGGCCAACTGGGCCACGACCTCGACCTCGTTCGCCAGAGTGACATAGACATCGCCCGAGCCGGCGGACTCGGGCGGGAGATCATGGTTCATCCGCTGCCGCTTGCTGGTCAGGTACGCCCTGTTCTCGGGCCGGTCCTCCACCGGCAGTCGAACCCGGGAGACGACCTCGATGCCGGCGGCTTCGAGCGCATCCTGTTTGCTCGGATTCGAACTGAGCAGGCGCACGCGGGGACAGCCGAGGTCGGTGAGGATCGCAGCGGCAGCGGAATAGTCGCGGGCATCATCGGGCAGGCCCAGTGCCCGGTTGGCGCTGACCGTGTCGAGTCCTCCGTCCTGCAGGGCGTAGGCCTCGAGCTTGGCGGCCAGACCGATTCCGCGTCCTTCGTGTTCGGACATGTAGATGATGATCCCGGTGCCGGCCTCGGCGATGGCGGCCAAAGCGGCCTCCAGCTGGTCACCGCAGTCGCAGCGATGAGAGCCGAGCGCATCCCCGGTCAGACATTCGCTGTGGACGCGGGTCAGAGGAGCACCTTCGGACTCTGGGGAACCCATGCTCAGCACGGCATGAGCGATGCCGCAGTGAGTGAATGAGCGGATGGTGAAGACCCCGTGCTTCGTCGGCAGCGAACTGGGCGGTCCCGCCAGAAGCCTGGTCGTGCCGGTGCGGCCATGCATCGAAGTCATGGTTGCAGTATAGGCAGGTTGCCTGCGGTGATCAGGGACGCCGACCCGGTCCAGCAGCGTCGTGAACAGCAGAGTGGTGGCGTTCGAGCCAGACGATGTCACGCCCGAACGACCAGCTCAGCGCCGTCACAGCCGCACCCGCACAGGCGAAGCCGAACCATGGATGGGCCTGTGCCGGGGGAGAGCCCGCTGCGATGAGCAGAATGCCCTGCGCCGCTGCCACGACCTTGCGCATCCGCGAATACGGAAGCTTCTGCTGCCATTGCGTGCGCACGGCAGTGATCGCAGTGAACGCGTAGTAGTACAGTCCCGGCAGCACCGTCCACACACCCCACAGCGGGACGAGGGCGAGGGAGAAGAGGAGGACGAACAGGGCATCGACGGTCTCATCGAAGGCCGCTCCCGCCTCGGTGGCCCGGGTGCGGCGGGCGATGTACCCGTCGAGGGCGTCGAGCGCCAGCGCTGCGGACCCGACGGCCACAGCAGACCAGCTCAAGCCGGGACCATCGGTGAGGAGCAGAGAGACGCAGACGACGGCGAGTCCCAAACGCGTGGCCGTGACCGCGTCGGCGGGGGTCCACGGCGCACCGCGGCGCAGGCGGGTGAGGCCACCGATGACCAGGACCGCCAGTGCCGCAAGTCCGCAGAGCAGAGACGGCTCGATGAGTGCTGCGACGACCGCCGAGGCGGCCAGCAGCGACCACGGCAGAGGACCGTCCACGACGGCACCGGCACCGGTCGTCGTCCGTGTCCGCAGCACCGTCGTCCCCGTTCTCGTCTGGCGTTCGCCCGTCGGTTCGACCCAGACACTGCGGTCGCAGACTGCGATCGCCCGGGCAGGCTGTCCGTTCTCACCCTAGACGATGGGATGATCCGAATCGGCGCTGCCGAAACGATTGCCGGAGGAGACCGGACCGGTCATTCGCCGGTCACAGCTCAGACACACGACGATCACTGTCGAATGCGACACGGCGTGTTGCCGAAGAGGGGCTGGGCAAGCGTGCTGTGCCGTGTCAGGATGGACGAACCTCGAATGAGGTGTTTCAACAGAACTAGGAGCTCATCATGGCTTTCATCCTCTGGACCATCGCAGCGATCCTCGTCATCTCCGGCATCTTCGCGATCTTCCGCAAACAGCTGCTGTGGGGCATCGTCCTCATCGTCGTCGGCTGCCTCGTCGGCCCCGGTGGAGTCAGCGTCTTCACCTGAGCCGCACACGCCGGACTGTCCCCGGCACCGACTGAAGTCATAGGGTGATCCCAGAACCTGCACCATGTCGGCAGGACGAGAGCGAAAGGGGCACCCACACGTGACGAAGAGCGGAGACCCGCAGGCGGCCGGGGACCGGGTCATCTCCCGGGACCGCAGTCCTGCCGGAGAGCCGAACGGGGCCGGGGAGTCGAGTGGGCACGCATGCTGTGCCCCAGCCGCCACCCGTCGCGTCCCCGGCACGAACGCCGAGGCGACCGCTCCGTCCGACACAGATGTGGACTCCGCGGCCCGCCATGAGGAGCCCGCACCGGGCGAGGCCCTCGGTGAAATTCGGGGCAGCACCCCAGCTGCGTTCGCCGGGTTCGCCTTCGATTTCGTCAGCGCCGGAGGCGACTTCGACATGGGGGACCCCTACGGCGACGGCCACCCGGCAGACGGGGAGGGCCCGCGCCACAGGGTGAGTCTCAGCGCATTCGCCATCGCCACGACGAGCGTGACGAACGACGATTTCGCCAGGTTCGTCGCCGACACCGGATTCACCACCACAGCTGAGCGTCTGGGCACCTCGGCCGTGTTCGCGATGCTGCTCGAATCGAACCCGCAGGCACACAGCCACGTTCTCGGACAGGCCCCGGGCGTGCCCTGGTGGGTCGAAGTCTCCGGAGCGCACTGGGCGGCACCCGAGGGCCCCGGATCATCGATCGAGGGCCGTGGTGATCATCCCGTCGTCCAGATCAGCTGGGACGACGCACAAGCGTACTGCGCCTGGTCGGAGACTCGACTGCCGACCGAGGCCGAATGGGAATGCGCCGCCCGCGGCGGACTCAAGGGCCGACGCTACCCCTGGGGAAACCGTCTGCTCGTGGACGGACAGTGGAACTGCAACATCTGGCAGGGTGATTTCCCCCGCACGAACACCCTCGACGACGGGTTCATCGGCACTGCTCCGGCCCGCCATTACGAACCCAACGGGCTGGGCGTATTCAACACCGTCGGCAACGTCTGGGAATGGTGTGCCGACTGGTTCGAACGCGACTACTATCGGCGCTCGCCCCAGACCGATCCCCAAGGTCCCGAGACGGGGGAGAAGCGGGTCATGCGCGGAGGCTCGTTCCTCTGCCACGACTCATACTGCAACCGCTACCGAGTCGCAGCGAGGTCATCGAACACCCCGGACTCCTCGGCCTCGAACATCGGGTTCCGGGTGGTGCGCGACATCGATTCGGTCTGAGCGCCCGGCATCGGCACAAGCTGAGCGGCGAACAACGCCCCCTGCCGCCGGGCACCGGCTTCGGTCCCTCCCAGGCAGTAGGAACGACCTCGGCGACGGCCGCGGGAGTGCGCCCGATAGACTGCAGGCCATGTCGAGAATCACCTGCCCCGAACTGAGCACGAAGACCGTCCCCGCTGAGACCGCCGCACGTCATATCGACAACGGCCAGCGCGTGGCGATGAGCGGATTCACCGGTTCGGGCTATCCGAAGGCGGTGCCCGCAGCGGTGGCCGACCGGGCACGTGCCGCGCATGAACGCGGAGACGACTTCAGGATCGAACTGTGGACGGGCGCCTCGACGGCCCCGGAGCTCGACGGAGTGCTCGCCGAGGCGCAGGCGGTGAGCAAACGACTGCCCTTCCAGTCCGATCCGGCCATGCGTGCGGCGATCAACTCCGGTGACACGGCCTATGTCGACACCCATCTCAGCCACTCCGCCCAGCAGGCCTGGTTCGGGTTCTACGGCAACCTCGATGTCGCGGTCGTCGAAGTCGCGGCGATTCTGCCCAACGGAATGCTCGTGCCCGGCAGCTCCGTGGGCAATTCGAAGACCTGGCTCGACCTGGCCGACAAAGTCATCCTCGAAGTCAACGACTGGCATCCACGCGGGTACGAAGGCTTCCACGACGTCTACTACGGCACCCGCCGCCCGCCCGAGCGGCTGCCCATCCAGCTGCTCGAGCCCATGCAGCGCATCGGCGACCCGTACCTGCGCGTCGACCCGGCAAAGGTCGTCGCCGTCGTCGAGACGAATGCGCCCGACCGCAACCTGCCCTTCAAACCCGCGGACGAGGATTCGAAGGCGATCGCCAGCCATCTTGTGGACTTCCTCCGCCATGAGATCGCCGCTGACCGACTGCCGCCGGAGCTGCTGCCGCTGCAGTCGGGGGTGGGCAATGTCGCCAATGCTGTGATGGGTAACCTCGCCGACAGCGAATTCGAGGGTCTGACCGCCTATACCGAGGTCATTCAGGATGGAATGCTCGACCTCATCGACAGCGGCAGACTCGCCTCGGTATCGGCGACGGCGTTCTCCCTGTCCGCCGAGCGGGCCGCGGAATTCAACGAGAAGATCGAATCGTACAAGGGGCGCATCCTCCTGCGCACCCAGGAGATGTCGAATCATCCCGAAGCCATCCGCCGCCTCGGCATCATCGCGATCAACGGGATGGTCGAAGCCGACATCTACGGCAACGTGAACTCCACACACGTGAGCGGTTCGTCGATCATCAACGGCATCGGCGGGTCCGGCGACTTCGCCCGCAACGCCTACCTCAACTTCTTCGTGTCGAACTCCCAGGCCAAGGGCGGGGCGATCTCCGCGATCGTGCCGTTCGCCAGTCACATCGACCACACCGAACACGACACTCAGATCCTCGTGACCGAACAGGGGCTGGCGGATCTGCGCGGGCTTCCACCGGTCGCACGGGCGCGCAGGATCATCGACAGCTGCGCCCACCCGGATTATCGGGATCGGCTCACCGACTACCTCGATCGGGCGATCGTCGCGAACCCGACGGGGCGGCACACTCCGCATATCCTCGGCGAGGCTCTGTCCTGGCACGAGAAGTTCCAGACGAGCGGGCACATGTAGGCCGGCGTATCGGTCCCCTCCGACGAGGGGCCGATATCAGCTGCCGATCGCCGTCGGCACGGCTGCGACTGCCCACGCCAGACCGGGCCCGATGAGGCACATGAGTCCGGCGTAGCCGATCATCTGCTTGTAGTAGTGGTCGCGAATGCTCGAATGGACGTTGGCCAGCAGCATCGCGCCGTTCGTGGAGAACGGGCTGATGTCGACGATCGTTGCGGAAATCGCAAGAGCCGCGACAAAACCGCCGACGTGGACCTCGCCTGATTCCAGAAACGGCACAGCAAGGGCGATGACGACCCCGATGATGGCCAGAGACGAAGCCAGGGCCGAAATCAGGCCCGACATATAGAACAGGAGCAGTGCTGCCAGGAGCGGCACGCCGATCGCCGAAATGCCAGCGGACACCCATTCGACGGTGCCGGCCTCCTGCAGCACTTCGATATAGGTGAGCACACCGCAGATGAGAATGACGATCGGCCAGGACACTCGCGTCATCGCGGCTTTGCCTGCGGCCGGATCGATGGCGGCGAGTGCAATCGAGATCGTGATCGTCACGAGTCCGACGTCCCAGCCGAAGACGATCACGGCCAGAGCCATCGCGGCGAGCCCGATCAGCGTCGGAATCTGGGAACGTGTCAGTCGGGTGGTCGGATCGACAACCGTCTGCGCGGTGGAATCAGCCTGGTTCAGGGCGTCGTCTGCCTCCGCGCGCAATCCCGGCCTGCGCCGGAGGACGAGGAAGACGACCACGGCAAAGGCGACGTTGAATGCCAGTGGGGCAAGGAACAAGGACAGCGGTGTGGCAGTGAGCCCGTTCTTCGCCAGATAGTCGTTGATGAAGATGCCGTAGACGCTGATCGGGGAGAAGGCCCCTGCCAATGCCCCATGCACGACGAGCAGACCGACCATGAACTGATTGATCCGATGCCGGCGTGCGAAGGACAGCGCCAAAGGAGCAATGATGGCTACGGCGAAGAGCGCCCCGAGGGAGATGAGGATCGCAGTGAGCGCGAAGAAGATCCACGGCATGAAACCGACGCGCCCACCGACGAGCTTCACACACCAGTGAACGATCACTTCGATGGCTCCATTGTTCTGCGCGAAGCCGAAGAGGTAGGTCAAGCCCACGAGGGTGAGAAACAGGTCGACGGGAAAACCGGCAAGGAATTCCTCAGGGGCCTGATGCAGGACGAGGCCGCCGACTCCAGCCGCTGCGATGAATCCGAGGAAGCCCATATTGATGTCCCTCCACGTTCCGATGACGAACATCAATCCGAGGACGACCACGCAGATCAGTTCTGGACTCATAGACTCAGCTTCTCCTTCGATCTTCAGCCGGCGAGGGCCGTCCGTCGCCGGGCACCCGGCTCAAATTAGTACATGTCACCTGGCGCGAACATCCATATTCGCCATGTGAACCCATCACGCCGGCTCGGAGGCAGTGCTGCAGCTCTTGAATCACCACTTTGGACAATCAGGAGCCGAATTCATACACGACGGATAGTGCGGTCGATCACAAACTCGTTAGTGTGGCAGTCAGCCTCATCCGAACGTGCGTGAGACCCACCGGATCCGCGCGCCGTCCACTGTCCCTCCGCCTGCGAAAGGTCGCCGTCGACCATGAACGAATCCACACCGGCCTGCGCCGACCGCCGGGACCATGGCCACACAGAACCTCACGAGCACGATGTGCTCACGACGGTCTCGGCCACCGGCACCGAGGAGGCCGCACAGTGAGCTGGTACCGCCGACTCGAGAACCGCCTGGAGACCGGGCAGGATTCCGGTGTCATCCGCGGCACCCTGAGCGGGAGACGGATGTTCATGATCTGGCTGGCCGCGAACCTCGTCGTGACCACGATGCTCACCGGCACGCTGTTCGTCCCCGGCGTCGACTTCTCCACCGCGGTCGTCGTCATCGTCCTCGGCACGGTCCTCGGCACGATCGTGCTCACCCTCATCGGCAACATCGGCACCCGCACCGGGCTCGCCACTATGGCTATCACCCGCGGAGCCTTCGGCGCCAAGGGCAGCTATCTGCCGGTGGCGGCGAATGTCATCATCCTCATGGGGTGGAGCTGGGTGCAGGCCATGCTCGCAGGAATCAGCGTCGACTACGTCGTCGCTCAGACCACGGGATTCTCGAACCCGATCCTCTTCTCCGTCCTCTGTCAGGCGCTCGTCGTGGGCCTGGCGATCCTCGGGCACGAAGGCATCGAGAAGGCCGAGCCCTGGTTCGCCCTCCTCATCCTCCTCGTCATGGCCTATGTGTTCGCTGTCGCGTTCACCGGCCATTCGACCGCAGAGTATCTGCAGATCGAGAAGGACCCGGGCCTCGGCTTCACCCCGGTCCTCGCCCTGGACATCGTCATCTCCACCGCGATCTCATGGACCGTGCTCTCCGGCGACCTCAACCGCTTGGCCGGCAGTCAGCGCTCGGGGATCGTCGGTTCGGGACTCGGCTACATCACCTCGACCGTGTTGGCAATGCTCCTCGGCCTCACGGCCTTCACCTTCATCCTCATCGACGAGGGTGCGCCGGCACCCTTCGACCCCACGGCGCTCGCCGATGAGTTCGGATGGGCCCTGGCGATCGTCATCTTCCTGTCCGTGATGGCGACGAACACCATGGTGGTCTACGGACTGGTCAACTCCGTCGTCGGAGCGCAGCGCAGGACGAAGCTGAAGTTCCTGCCGGTGGCACTCGTCCTCGGCGCGATCTCGGTGATCGGGTCGACCTGGCTGGCGCTGCTCGACCAGTACACGGACTTCCTCACCATGATCGGCGCCTTCTTCGTCCCCGTGTTCGCGATCCTCATCGTCGACTACTACATCATCAAACGCGGGGTCTACACCCGGGACATCCTCCGCGACTCCGGGGGACTCTACGCCTATGCCCGCGGAATCAACTGGGTCGCCGTCGGCGTGTGGGTCATCGGCGCGTGCGTGTCCTACCTGCTCACCTACGTCTTTCCGAGTCCGACCGGGGCGACCATCCCATCGTTCTTCATCTCGTTCCTCCTCTACCTCGGACTGTCATGGTCGAGTCGCGCCCGGTTCGCCGGCGCCGAGGCGGGACACCTGGCACGCATCAGCGGCTGAGGCCCGCTGTTTGCTATTGTCGGTGACAAGAGCGCGCCAGGTTCGCTGATCACAGCAGTCGACCGGAAGCACGGAGGGAGCCGCTGCCTATGGTCGTCAACCAGATGTTCGGTCGGTTCCTGCCCGCGAACCGCCGGCTCAACCCTGCGGCTCTGGGATGGATCGCCGTCGTCATCACCGCGATCGGCATGGTCGCCATCGAATCCTCGATCGCGGTCGGCATCTACGAAGCGCCCGTGGCTCTGGCCTTCGGCCTCAGCCTCATCCATGCCGGCACGATGCCGTTGTCGATGCTCCGTCCGCTCTTCGGGGCCATCCTCTCGTCCTTCGCCTGCGCCGCCCTGCCGCTGGTCGCGTCCCACATCTCCGGAGCCCCCTGGCCGTGGATGGTGCCCGCGCTGATCACGCAGATCCTCGTCATCCTCATCATCGGTCTTCGGGCGCACTGGGGCATCGCTCTCTCCGCCGTGCTCGGCAGCATCGGCGCATCCGTCCTGGCTGTGGTGATCGGGCGCTGGCTGTTTGGCCACGAATCCTCCGATTCCGCGATCATCAACATCATGATCTACGCCTGCATCGCCGGGGGAATCTACGTCGCGGCCGTGGTCGTTCAGCAGTGGAATCTCATCCGCTCCCAACTCCTGCAGGAGCAGGAGAACACGGCAGCAGAGCACTCGAAGCGCGTCACCATCGAGGAGAAGGCCCGGATCGCCCGCGAGCTGCACGACATCGTCGCCCACAGCATGTCCATCATCAACATCCAAGCCTCCAGTGCACCATTCCGCCATCCCGGCATCGACGCGGACGTGACAAAGGAATTCGAAGACATCTCGACCTCGGCCCGTGCTGCGCTGACCGAGATGCGCGGTCTGCTCAGCGTGCTGCGCAATGATGATTCGACCCACGAGCTCGCCCCGCAGCCGAAACTCTCCGACGTCGAGGCCCTCGTCGACCATGCCCGTCACGCCGGGGTCCACGTATCCCTCGAACGCAGCGGAGAACCGGTCGAGGCTCAGCTGCGCGAAAGCACCGGACTCGCCGGTTATCGCATCATCCAAGAAGCGCTGAGCAACGCCATCCGGCACGCTCGGAACTCGCACATCACCATTCGCATCGGCAGCGGCGGCGGTGCGGTGCGGATATCGGTGACCAACACTCGGGGCGACGGTCCCAGCGAGGTCGCCCAGCACGAATCGCACCGCGGGCAGGGACTGGTGGGGATGCGCGAACGCGCCGGCTCCGTCGGCGGCGAGATCCGCAGCGGCGAAACCGGCACGGGCGGGTTCGAAGTGGAAGCGGTGCTGCCCCTGAGCCTGACCGAACCCCAATCGAAGAGAGACGAGCGCGCATGATCCGCATCATCATCGCCGATGACCAGGCCATGGTCAGGGCGGGGTTCGCAGCGCTGCTCGACGCCCACCCCGACCTCGATGTCGTCGGCCAGGCCCACGACGGTCGCGAATGCGTGGCGCTGGTTGCCGAGCAGCGGCCGGACATCGTCCTCATGGACGTGCGGATGCCGACGATGGACGGCATCGAAGCGACCCGGACGATCGTCGCGGATTCCCCGGCCACCTCGGCGACGGGACCGCGGATCATCATGCTCACCACCTTCGACATCGACGACTACGTCTTCGATGCGATACGGGCCGGCGCCAGCGGATTCCTGCTCAAGGACGCTCCACCCGATGAACTCGCCGAGGCAGTCCGCATCGTCGCCTCCGGCGAGGGCCTGCTCGCCCCGAGCGTGACGAAACGGGTCATCGAACACTTCGCAACGATCCCACAGACGCCTCAGCCGCCGAACCTCGCAGAACTGCCGGACCTGACCGATCGCGAGCGGGAGATCCTCGTGCGTGTCGCCCGCGGGGAATCCAATACCGAGATCGCCGGTGCACTCGTCATCGCCGTGCAGACCGTGAAGACGCACGTCTCCCGCATCCTGTACAAACTCGACGCTCGCGACCGGGCCCAGGCCGTCATCGCAGCCTACGAATCAGGTCTCGTCGTTCCCGGCAGCTGAGTCCGAGTTCCGAGGTTCCACAGTCCCCTGCTGTCACCCCCTACCCGGGTAGGGGGCCGAAACGGCACCGTAGGGTGACGCGCAGGCAGGCAGCGCACTATAGCGTTGAGGATATGAACTCCTCCGACATGCTCACCACCTCCCTCCCGACGCCGGCCGCGAATCCCGCCGCCCGCGCCGAGGTGCTCGAACGGAGGCGTGCCAAGCGCGGCACCGCGGAGCAGGAATTCACCAGCGACTTCAGCGCGCTCATGGCCCAGGTGAAAGAGGCCGGACTGCTGGCCCGGCGCCCGGGCTGGAACGTGCTGCGATTCAGCCTCCTCGCAGTGGCCTACATCGTCGGCTTCGCCGTGCTCTTCCTGCTCGGCGACAGCTGGTGGCAGATCGCGACCGCGGTCTACTTCGGCGCGCTGTTCACCCAGACGGCCTACGTCGCCCACGATGCTGCCCACCGTCAGATCTTCACCAACGGCAAGGTGGGGGAGTGGGTGTCGACGATCATCGGCAACCTCTTCATCGGGCTGAGCTACGGCTGGTGGCTGAAGAAGCACAATGCTCTCCACCACGCCAACCCGAACAAGGCCGGTGTCGACGGCGACATCGCACCGGGAACTCTCGTGTTCGTGGCCGAAGATGCGCAGAAGCGCACCGGCTTCGCCAAATGGTTCGCCGCTCGGCAGGGATGGGCCTTCTTCCCGCTGCTGACTCTGGCTGGACTGCAGCTGCATGTGCAGTCGGTCCAGGCCATCCTCAAGGGACAGTCATCGATCAAGCGTCGTTGGACAGAGGGCATCCTCATCGCCGTTCGGATCATCGGGTTTCCCGCCCTCGCGATCTGGGCCGCCGGTCCCGTGGTCGGCAGCGTGTTCTTCCTCGTCCAGCTCGCGGTCTTCGGCATCCACATGGGCGGTTCCTTCGCCCCCAACCACAAGGGCCAGCCGATCGTTCCCAAAGACGTCAAGATCGACTTCCTGCGCCGTCAGACACTCATGTCACGCAACATCTCCGGTGGACGCCCGATGGGCTTCCTCATGGGCGGACTCAACTACCAGATCGAACACCACCTGTTCCCGAGCATGCCGAGCGTCAACCTGCACAAGGTCCAGCCCATGGTTCGCGAGTACTGCCGTGAGAAGGGCATCAAGTACACGGAGACGACGCTGTTCGAGTCCTTCGGCATCATCGTCCGCTACCTCAACCGAGTTGGTCTCGGCCAGGCGGATCCCTTCGACTGCCCGGTCACCGCGCAGTTCCGCTCACGTTGAGCACCCGGCCTCAGGTGAGGTCGTCGTGGGCGCCGGAGACCCACGCGGCATAGCGCTGCGCCGAGGTCTGGACCGCAGAATGCGCCCCGGCCGAGATGACTTGGCCGAAGTTGCCGTACATCCGATCGAAATCGAGATCCGCCACCGAGGCGGCGATGCGTCGGACGACATTCGCCGACAGCGGCAGATAGTTTGGGAAGCTGCGCATGAAGGTCACCCATCCCTGCTTGGCCACGGGACCGATCGAATCGCCGCTGAGCATGACCCCGACACCGTCGTGGCCGCGCCATAGTGCGATCGCGCTGCCGGCGAAATGTCCGCCCACGCGCTGCAGAGTGACTGTGGGCAGTGGTCGGGTCTCGTGATAGTACTTCCAGATCCTCTCATCTGTGCGCTGGAGCCACTCGGCATCGGCTCGGCAGACGAAGACGGGTGCCGCACCGAACGCGGCACTCCACTCGAGCTGGAGTCCGAACATGTGCGGGTGGCTGGCCGCGATGGCCTGCACTCCGCCGAGCTCGGCCACCGCAGTGACGGCCTCGGCGTCGATGTACGGAGGGACATCGAAGAGGAGATTCCCCTCAGCGGTCTGCGCGAGGTAGCAGGTCTGGCCGATGCCGAGCTTCGGCTCGACCCGCAGCGCATAGAGTCCGGGCTCGCGTTCGGAGATGGAGACGCGGTGGCCCTCGGACTCGAGCTGTTCACGGGTCGTCCAGATCTGTCCCTGATCGGGCATCCATTGGCGCTCATCGGCGCAGATCGGACACTGCTGCGGCAGAGGAGTCATCGTCTCCACCCCGCAGGTCCTGCAGATCGTCACATCGGTCAGTGCGCTCATCTCCGTGCCACCTCCTGTCTCGAGGATAGTCCCCGTTGCCGCTGTCCACGAGGATAGTCCCAGGACCGCTGAGCTTCTTCGCATGCGCGCGGAGATGGCCGACGATGATGAGGACGATGCCGAGGGCGAACCATCCGAGGAGCACCCACCACTGCGTCGCCATGGGCGAGTCGGGGAAATAGGAGAGATCGCGCAGAAGCGTGCCCGCCGCACCCGGTACGAAGAACTGCCCGATATCGCCCCAGGCGCCGACGAGAAACTCCTTCGGCTGCTGCAGCGATGAGATCGGGTTGCCGATGAACATCGTGAGGATCGCACCCACAGCGATGCCGGTCGTCCCGATGAGTGAGACGAATCCGTTGATGAGTGCTGCAGTCGATGCGACTGCGAGACCGGCGGCGAGGACATTGAGCCCGAAGCTGCCCTGGAGGATTCCGAACCACGACTGGAGGATGAGGGTCAGTGCCAGACCGCCGACGGCTCCGTAGACGACGACGGCGACCGCCCGCATCCGTCGCGAGTGGACGAGCATGCAGGTGAGCACGCCTCCGATGATGCCGCCGATGGTCAGCGGCAGCCCGGCGATGGCCAGTCCCGCCCCGGTCGAATCCTCATCGGACAGCGGCACGACATCGGTGACTTCGACCTGAGGAACCTCGATCGCCGAGGCATCGGCGGGCTGCCGGTCGGCTTGCGGCCCCTCACTCGGCTGTCCGGGCTGTGTTCCGGCGCCAGGCTGTGAGGCCGCCTTGAGTGCGTCCTGCATCTGCTCAAGCCCGTGCTGCATGCCCGAAATCGCCTGCTTGTCGATCTGCTGCTGCATCGTCGAGGCCATCGCCCGCAGCTGCTGCGCGACAGCGGGCGAGGCCGCTGATGAGACGAGGATCTCCGGCTCGTCGCCGAGGACGAGGGCGCCGTAGACGTCCCGGTCTCGGATCATCGTCTCGGCCTCGGCCCGGGTATCGGCGTCCTTGAGATCGAGCATCCCGTCCGGTGCGTTTTCGGTCACTTCGTCGATCTGCTCCTGATCTCCGACCGCGGCGATCGGCAGATCCTTCGGATCCGAGGTGACGGTCGGCCAGCTGAAGGCGAGGAGGATGAGGCTGACGATCGCCGCGGCGAATACGGCGATACCGATCGCGCGCCCGATGCTGTGCTCGGGCAGCCTCGAATCGGCCTCGGCGGACAGGCGGTCGGAAGTGTCGTCATCGCCGCGGCCAGCGGCGGGGAGGCTCGTGCTCTCCGAACTGCGGAGAATTCTCGTGGCCATGAGAGTGTCCAATCATCGAAAACGAATGCTCGTTCTTTTTACGCCTTCCGGTATGATTTATCAAGAATGGTCGTTCGTTTTTGGGGGGAGCAGTGCCGAAGGTCACCGAAGAGCACAGACAGGCGATGCGCCTGCGGATTCAGGATGCGGCGTTGGCGTGCATCGCCCGCAAGGGGTTCAGCGGGACCTCAATGGCTGATATCGTCAAGGAGGCGGACCTCTCCGCCGGCGCTGTCTATGTCTACTATTCCTCGAAGGCCGAGCTCACGACCGACGTCGGGCGTCGCGTGATGGAGCAGCGTGTGGCAGAGCTTGAGGACTTCGGCGATGCCGCGGAGGTTCCGGCACCCCGGGAGGTGTTTCCGCCCCTGCTCGACTCCCTTCTCGACGACAACCCCCTCGCCCCGACCCTGCTTCAGATATGGGGCGAGTCCGCCCATGACAAGGAATTCGCGGAGATAGCAGGAACGATCTTCGAATCTCTGTTGGGGTTCTTCACGGACTACCTCCGAGCCTATTTCCGGCGCTCGGCAGCCATGGACGGCGACGCTGCGGAGCTCAGGGCCCGTGAACTGGCTCCCGCCATCCTGGCGATGATGCAAGGCGCCGTCGTGCAGACCACGGTCTTCGGGCCGAGCGCGCGGGCATCTGTCGGCGCCGGGTTCAGGGCGATGCTCGCCCACCTCGAATGCAGTGCATCACCGGAATCCCTCGACCCCGGTCTGCGCTAGACGGAGTCGCCGTCGGCATCGACGGAGTGCACGCGGTCTTCGCGCATGCTCACCTTGTCCACCCCCGGCAGCTCGATGAGCTGCGGAACGAGGAGGTGCAGCGGTGGTTTGCCTTCGAACTTGCCGTCGATCTGGACCATCCGCACTCCGTTCTCGTCCTCGAAGCGCTTCGTGTCGACGATGGTGTTCGAGAATCCCATCGAGCTCGCTACCCCGAGGATGTCGCGCAGCACTCCGGATCCGTCTTTGTAGGTGATCCGCAGCAGCTTCTTGTGGTCGCTGTCGGGGATGCGCCGGATGAGTGGGGCGATGACGAAGAGGGTGAACAGATGGAGAGCGGTGAGCATCGTGGCCAGTGACAGCATGCCGGCACCGCAGGCCATGCCCACGGCGGCGGTCACCCATATCGTCGCGGCGGTGGTGAGGCCGCGCACCATGTTTCGACCCTTGAAGATCACCCCGGCACCGAGGAAGCCGATGCCCGAAACGATCTGCGCCGCGATCCTCGACGGGTCGAGCCGGATATCGTTTTCGAGCACTCCTGCGAACCCGTAGGCCGAGACCAGGGTGAATGCGCAGGTGCCGATGCCCACCAGCACATGCGTGCGGTAGCCGGCGCTCTTCTGCCGGAACTGCCGCTCGAATCCGATGAGGGAGCACAGGACGAAGCTCACCAGAAGGAACTCGGCTTCCTGCAGGCTCGTGGAGCCGAAGAAATCTGAGACACTCATCATTCACCTCACATTAGTCGGGTACGAACACGACCGACAGCCCGGGACTGTCGGTCGTGTTCGATGAGGCGCTCGTGGGCGGTCCCGAGCTCAGACGGTGGAGGGGATCCGCTCCTGCTCATCGGCCGCCTCGGAGGTGGGGCGTTTCAGGCCGTCACCCGCGGTCGGCGCGTGCGAGGGGCCGGGCTCGGGTGCTGCCTCGTCCTCGACGATCGAGCCCTGCACGGTCTCGGATTCCCACTCTCCTGGGTGCTGCCCCGACTCGAGCGCACGCTGGCGGCCCTCCTTGTTCCTCTCCCTTTCGCGTTCCAGGTGCAGGTTTCCGAAGTCATGCTCCGTGCGCGGGGGGTTGATGCCGTCGATGAGGAACACCAGAGCCAGGGATACGAGGCCCCAGAGGCCGAGGACCTGCAGATGCTCGGCGACGACGTCGCCGTCGAAGTAGAGGACCGAGCGGATCGTCTCAACCGACGCGGCCATCGGCAGGAAGTCGTGCAGGGTCGCGAAGAACGAGGGCACCATGTACTTCGAGAGGGCCCCGTTCGACGCGGGCACACCGGCGAACATGAGGGTGCCGATGACGGGGATGACGGCGAACATCCCGATCAGCCGTTCGAAGACCATCGCGAACATCGAGATGCACGGAATCGCGACGATTCCCGCACCCCACAGGGCCGCGAAGTGGCCGTCGACCGCGCCGGTGATCGGGCCGGCGATGAGAGCGACGACCAGTGACATGAAGGGGGCGTAGATGAGGATGATCGGGATCATCCGTTTGAGCGGGCGGGTCCAGGGGTTCGCGTTCGCGGCCACGATGATGACCATGAATCCGGCGAGGATCCACCCCATGGCCACATACATGACGACCACGCCGTTCTTGTCTCGGTCGGGCAGCGGCTTGACGTCGTCGACCGTGAGGTCCATGTCCTGCGCCGAGGCGACCTGCTCGAAGATCTGGTTGACCACCCGGAAGGACGCATTGTTCCCGGCCTGATTCGCGATCAGGCCGAATTCCGGAGTGTCCTCGGACGGCAGTACGAGAGCGGCGACGTCCTCCCGGTTCTCCACCAGCGCCCGTGCCTCGTCCTCGTCGGTGAGTGCTGTGAAGTCGAACATTCCCTCCATCTGCGCATTGAGCTCATCGATGGTGTCTTCAGCCTGCTCGGTCGACGAGCCGACCACGGCCACGGGCATGTCCTTCGGGGACGGGGAGTGCATCGCGCCGAGCATGAACGAGATCATCATGGTCACCATCGCCAGCGGGAAGATGATCAGTGAGATGTACCGGATGACCTTCGAATCGGGGCGACGTCCGCCGTGGATCGACGGGATGTTGACGTCGAGCGGTTCGGGATTCGGGTTGCGTCGGTGCGAGAGGAAGTCATAGCCCTTCGTCAGCAGGAGACCGACGACGGCTCCGATCGCGAGCACGAGCAGGTGTCCGGTGACTCCGCTGCCGTTGAAGTAGAGCACGGAGCGCAGCGACTCTCCGATCGCCGGCATCGGGAGGAACTCGTGGGTGAAGCGGAAGAACTTCGGCATCGTGTATACGGGCATCGCCATATTCGATGAGGGCATTCCGAGGACCATGAGGAAGAGGATGCCGAAGATCACACCCATGGCTCCGACGAGACGGGTGATGAACAGCTGCACGCAGGAGATCGCGAACACGCCCAACCAGGCGATGCCGAGCACCGCGACGGTGTCCTCGGCATCGACGACGTTGAGGATCGGGCAGGTCACCGTCCAGACGAGTCCGGCGATGAGGGCCGCCCAAGCGCCGAGGATCGGGACGATGCGCTTGAACTTGAGCAGCTCGGGGGAATTCGACCGCAGCACGCTGAACGGCAGATAGCCGGCCATGACGATCGCGGTCATGAGGAACATTGCGGCCAGTCCGGATGGGTCGCTGTCCGGCAGCGGAGCGAGATCCTCGGTGCTCACCGTGAGTCCCTCATCCTGGAGGGCGGGCATGATGAGGTCGGTGACCAGCGTCGACTGCTGCATGCCTGCTCCGCTGGCCGTGTACAGGGTCGCCTTCTTGCCGTCGACGACGACGGCCGCCGAGGCGTCGCGATCGGAGACCATCTGGCG
Organism: Brevibacterium sp. FAM 27836; assembly: GCF_051351055.1. Lineage (NCBI taxonomy): Bacteria > Bacillati > Actinomycetota > Actinomycetes > Micrococcales > Brevibacteriaceae > Brevibacterium > Brevibacterium sp. FAM 27836. The sequence continues at coordinate 410,886 of NZ_CP195711.1, read as the reverse complement.
GGCCGTGAATGAGTCGTCGACGACGTCGACATCGAGAGCATCGGGTTCCGAGCCGTTGAGTGCGAACTTCACATCCGAGGCCTTCGAGGGGGACCCGGCCACGACGACCGGCTTGTCGTCGGCGGTGGGGGAGTGCATGGTGCCGAGATAGCTCGTGATCATCATGCCCACGAAGATGAGCGGCATGATGAAGATCGCAAGTGTGCGGCCGATGAATTCGGCCTTGGCGCGCTTGGCCGCTGCCGTCGCGTCCTGATCCGACGCCGAGGCGGAGGGAGCGGCAGAGTCGTCGTTTCCAGACTCAGAGGGTTGAGCGGAACTCCGGTTCGAATCCTCGAGCGCGTCGAGTTCGCGAGCCTCTCGGCGCGTGCGCGGCGGTGGGGTGGTCACTGTCGTCCTCCTGATGTGTGGAAGTCGCGTGATCGCCGTTGACCACCTTGAACTCGACTAGTTTAAGACACGTGACTTAGAATTGTGAAATCGCCTCCCGTTTGCCACAGTGATGGCAGTACTCGCCGAGCCGGGTCCCTCCCTCGGCGGCGCACCGATTCCTTCGGAAGGGCGATTCGGCTGAGGGACGACGACGCTGATGAAGGACGGGTTGATGGGCAGGCAGAGTGACAGGGCACGCGAGGCGCTGCTCAATGCGGCCGAGGAGCTGTTTGCTCGGTACGGCATCGATGCGGTGTCGAATCGGCGGATCGTCGATTACGCTGGAGCCGCGAATCATTCGGCGATCGCCTATCACTTCGGCGGGCGCGACGGTCTGCTCGGTGCGCTCGTCACCCGCCACCTCGACGAGATGGCGGAGCGCAGGGACGCGCTCTTGGCCGAGCTGGGAGAATCGCCCGGAATCCGTGAATATGTTCAGTGCCGTCTGCGTCCGCTGTTCGAACTCCTTGACGACCAGCCCCGTCCGAGCTGGCGTGCGCAGTTCCTCTCCCAGCTGCGATCGGTGCCCTCGGCGGTCGATGTCGCGAAGGCGGTGATGGACGAGTTCGGCGTCCCCGATGACATCAGGTTCATCAACGGCGAGGTCGAGGGCATCCCGGAAGGCGTTCTGCGCGGACGCGCCTATCTGCTCGCGCACATGGTCATCGGCGTGTGTGCGGACCAGGAGGAGAAGATGGCCGAGGGATCTCACCAGGGCACCTGGGAGCAGGTCGGGCGCTTCCTCATCGATGCGGCTGCGGGCATGCTCGCCGCCCCCGTGACCGCCCCCGACGGGCTCGTCCGCTATCCTGCGAAGCCCTTGATCTGACCGGGACGAAGTTCGGCAGGAGCCCTCGGGTGACGGCTGTGCGGTGCCTGCCGGTGACGCAGGTGGTCGTGGAGGCCTGCGCTCCAGGGGCGGTTTCCGATTAGAAGAGCGCTTCCTGCGGCGGGGGAGTCCAGCTCGCCGGTGAAATCGCGAGTCTTCTCCCGGGCGCGGATTGCGTCTCCTCGTGTCCGCGGGTCCCCGTCGTCTGTGCCTTCTGCGTCGCGGGATGGTCATCATCGCTCGACCCCCGCAGTCGGTAGTGGTCAATGAGTGGGTTGATGCGCTCGGCGAGCCACCGACGGTAGTCCTTCGACGCGTAGGAGGACGTGGCGTACATGCGCCGGTAGCGGGGGAGGAGTTCGGGATGTTCGCGTTCGAGCCACTCGAAGAACCATTCGCGTGCGCCCGGCCGCAGGTGCAGTGCCCCGTAGACGACCCGGGCGGCACCGGCGTCTCGGATCGCTCTGAGCGCCGCGTCCAGATGGTCCAGCGAATCGGTGAGTTTGGGCATCACCGGCATGAGGAAGACGGTGACGTCGAATCCGAGTTCGGCTGCCGCCCTCACTGTGGCCAGCCGGGCGGCGGTCGTCGGGGTGCCCGGTTCGATCGTCTGCTGCAGCGCGTCGTTGTGGACGGCGAAGGACATGCTGATCTCCACGGGGACGTCTTCGGCGGCGCGGGACAGGAGCGGAAGGTCTCGGCGCAGCAGCGTGCCCTTGGTGAGGATCGACATCGGGGTGCCGTGCTCGGCCAGCCCGCTGATGATTCCGGGCATCAGACTGTATCGGCCCTCGGCGCGCTGGTACGGATCGGTGTTCGTGCCCAGAGCGACGAGTTCGCGGGTCCACTTCGGCTTCGCGAGTTCTGCGGTGAGCACCTCGGGGGCATTGATCTTGACGATGACCTGGCGGTCGAAGTCCGTCCCGGGGTCGAAATCGAGGTAGCGGTGGGTGTTGCGGGCAAAGCAGTACACGCAGGCGTGGGAGCACCCGCGATACGGATTCACCGTCCAGGCAAAAGGCATCGAGCTGGACTTCGGCACCTTGTTCAGAGCCGACTTCGCGAGCACCTCGTGGAAGGTGATGCCGGCGAACTCCGGTGTCCGCACGCTGCGCACGAGTCCTTTCACTCCGAACAGGTCGGGAGCACTCGGGCCAGCGTCATCGGTCAGTTCGTTCCACCTCATGGCCCAATTCGAACACGAGTTCGAATGAGCGTCAAGAGTGAGGCCCGGCGAGCGGCCCGGTGAGGCCGGTGCCGCAGGGGAGGTGTCAGGGAGTGCGCATGCCCTTGAAGGCGCTGCGGTGGAAGACCAGTGCCTCGGGGCCGTCCTCGTTGGAGGTGCCGAGGATCTCGAGCAGCGCGATGGTGTGGTCGCCGGCTTCGACTTCGTTGTAGAGGCGAGTCCAGAGGAATGCCGAACTGTCCGGGATCGTCAGCCCGCCGGCGGCGGTGACTTCGGGGTCGACCCCGGCGAATCGACGGCTGCGATCCTTCGAGGCCAGTTGCCGGGCCAAGGATTCCTGGTCCGTGCCGAGCAGTGAGATGCCCAGTTCCGGGGCGCGGCGCAGGGTGGGCCAGGTCGTCGAGGAGTTCTGCACGGCGATGCTGACCAGCGGGGGAGTCAGCGAGACGCCGACGGTCAGGGTGGAGGCGACGAGCCCGAGCGGGGTCCCGTCGACTTCGGCGCCGAGGAAGGCGACCCCCTGCGGGAAGTGGGAGAACGTCTCGCGAAGTGCTTCCGGGGTGACCTGGTTCGCCCTCGACGGATGTGTGGTGGTGGGGTCTGCCAGGATCGTCATTCCTTCACCTCTGCTGCTCTGTTGAGCAATGCTCATCGGAGTTTCCCGCGAGTGCGGGCTCCGGCGCGGATCGCTCGGTTGACTGTCGGTTCTGCGTGACGGCCCCTGTGTGAGGCCGTCGGAGACGATCATCGCAAACTGTGACGCCAGATGCAGCGGTCGAGGTCATATGACGACGACGTGTGACCCCATGTGACGGACGGTGTCGGGTCGTGACGACGTGCACGGCGGACCCCGAGCCGCAAAGCATAGATTGCTCAGCGAAACCGACACTGAACACCGATACGACATGCCCATTCGGGCGCACAGGAGCAGGCCATGACACAGAGTCCGGTCACCGAGCCGATGACGCAGGCCCCGCCTCGGCGGCTGCTGGCGGGAAAGAAACGGGTGTTGGCTTCGGCCTTCGCCGGTACGACGATCGAATGGTACGACTTCTACCTCTACGGCACCGCTGCGGCGCTGATCTTCAATGTCCAGTTCTTCCCCTCCGACAGCGAACTCGGCAGTCGCCTGGCCTCCTTCGCCACCCTGGCGGTCGGGTTCTTCGCCCGTCCGTTGGGCGGCATCATCGCCGGCCACCTCGGCGACCGGGTCGGACGCAAGGCCCTCCTCGTCGTGTCCCTGCTGTCGATGGGCATCGCCTCGACTCTCATCGGGCTGGTGCCGAACTTCGCGACCATCGGCTGGTGGGCGGCCGGGGCCCTCGTCGTGCTGCGTATCGTCCAAGGTCTGTCGGCCGGAGCCGAATGGGGCGGATCGGCGCTGCTGTCGGTCGAACATGCACCGGCACGCAAGCGCGGACTCTTCGGCTCATTCACCCAGATCGGCTCGGCGGCGGGAATGCTGCTGGCGACCAGCGCCTTCTTCCTCGTGCAGAACCTGCTGAGCACGGAGCAGTTCGAATCCTTCGGCTGGCGCATCCCGTTCCTCGCCTCCGCCCTCCTCGTCGCCTTGGGACTGTGGATCCGCCTCGGCGTCTCCGACGCCCCGGAATTCCAAGAGCTCAAGGACTCCGGCCAGGTTGCGAAGGCACCGCTGCGTGAAGTCCTCACCGCCCACCCGCGCGTCCTGCTCGTCACGATCGGACTGCGACTGGCGCAGAACAGCGTCTTCTACCTCATCACCGTCTACATGCTCAGCTACCTGACCGAGAACCGCGGCGACTCGACCTCGGGGGTGACGGCCGTGATGATCGCCTCGGGCGTCGGACTCGTCACGGGGCCGGCCTGGGGCTGGGTCTCCGATCGACTCGGCCGGAAGCCGGTGACCATCGGCGGCATCATCGGCGTGGCCGTCTTCGGGTGGCTCTTCTTCGCCTACCTCGACGCAGGTCCGCTGAGCCTTCTTCCCCTCATCGTCATCCTCGGCATGAACCTCGCCCACGATGCGATCTACGGGCCGCAGGCCGCATGGTTCGCTGAGCAGTTCCCCATCGAGGTCCGCTACTCGGGCGTGAACATGGGCTACCAGCTGGGCACCGTCATCGGCGGTGGAATCATGCCGATGGTCGCAGCCCTGCTCTACGTCGCCGGCGGCTACACTCCGTGGCTCATCTGCGGATACCTCACCCTGCTGTGCCTGCTCTCGCTCATCGCCGCCGTGGCGGCGAAGGACCCGGCCCGAGAGCTCTCCCGCACCCCGGCCTGAACAGGCGACACACATCTGCACCAGCACCACGAATCACCGACACAGGAGACTCTCGATGACGAAACCGATCCAGCTCAACGCCTTCGACATGATGACCCCCGTCCACCAGTCACCCGGACTGTGGCGCCATCCGGAATCGCGCGTCGAGGACTTCACTCAGCTGTCCTACTGGACCGACTTGGCACAGACCCTCGAAGAAGGCGGGTTCTCGTCCCTGTTCCTCGCCGACATCCTCGGCGTCTACGATGTCTACGGCGGCAATGCTGATGTCACCAACCGCGGGGGAGTCCAGTTCCCGCTGCTCGACCCGCTGGTCGCCGTGCCCGCCATGGCCGCAGCGACGACGACGCTCGGCTTCGGCATCACCGCATCGGTGACGTATGAGAAGCCCTACCTGCTCGCCCGCACCCTGACCACTCTCGACCACTTCACGAACGGACGAGTGGCATGGAACATCGTCACCAGCTACGTCGAATCTGCCGCCCGCAACCTCGGGCTGGACGGGCAGATCCCGCACGACGAACGCTACGACCGAGCCGATGAGTTCATGGAAGTCATGTACAAGCTCTTCGAAGGCTCGATCACCCCCGAGGCGCTCACGGCCGACGCCGAGGAGAACGTCTTCGTCGACCCCGCCGAAGTCCGCGACATCGGCCACGACGGCAAGTTCTTCACCGTGCCCGGTCAGGCGCTCGCCGTCCCGGGCCCGCAGGGCACCCCGCTGCTGTTCCAGGCCGGAGCCTCGAAGCGCGGACAGGAGTTCGCCCTCGACCACGCCGAGGCGATCTTCTTCTCCGGTCCGACACCGCAGATCCTGCGCAGCTGGGTCGACAAGGTCCGTGACGGACTCGAGGAACGCGGACGGGACCGAGACGCCGTGAAAATCTTCGCCCTGGCCACCGTCATCGTCGACGAAACCGATGAAGCCGCAGAGGCTCGGCTGGCCGACTACCGCCGCTATGTCGACACCGAATCCGCGCTCTCCCTCTTCGGCGGGTGGACCGGCGTCGACCTCTCCGGGGCCTCGCCCGACGACACCCTCGAATATGTGGCCACCGATGCCAACCAGTCCGCGCTCGCCTCCTTCACCACCATGGCCGGAGACAAGCCGTGGACCATTCGCGACCTCGCGGAGTTCGTCGCCCTCGGCGGCCGCGGACCGGTCATCACCGGATCGCCTGCCACGGTCGTCGACGAATTCCAGCGGTGGATGGACGAAGCTGATATCGACGGCTTCAACATCGCGGCCGCCGTCCGACCGGCCGACGCCGAACGTTTCACGAAATACGTCTCACCCGAACTGCGCCGCCGCGGCCTCCTGCCCGAACCCGTCGCCGGAGCCACGGTGCGTGAGCAGCTCACCGGGTCCGGGCCACGACTGGCCGACGATCACACGGGAGCTCGGTACCGCCTCGGGGAGGGTGCGCGCGTCTGACCGCGACGGAGTGAGCCGGGTGCCGGAAGCGGCCGTGGGGCATAATGGTCTGCGGCCGTTTTCCGATCCGTCGACCGAACAGAGACCGCATGAGTGCATCGACGCCGCTGACCACCACCGACAACGCCGAGGATCGCGGATACCGACGCAAGGCGCTGTTCGCCGCCGCCGTCGGCTACGGACTCGACGGCTTCGACCTCCTCATCCTCAGCTTCGCTCTCTCCGGCATCATCGCCTCCTTCGGACTCAGCGACGTCGAAGCGGGATCTCTGTCGACGATCACTCTGCTCGGCGCCGTGGTCGGAGGAATCGTCTTCGGCGCGCTGGCCGACCGACACGGTCGAGTCAGGGTGCTCACGTGGACGGTGCTCATCTTCGCCGTGTTCACCGGGCTCTCAGCCCTGGCCCAGGGGTACTGGGATCTTGCGGCGTACCGGTTCGTCGCCGGAATCGGCATCGGCGGTGAGTTCGGCATCGGGATGGCCCTGGCCGCCGAGGCGGTGCGAGCCGACCAGCGTGCCCGGGCCACCTCATGGGTCGGGGTGGGATTCCAGCTCGGTGTGTTCGCTGCCGCTGTCGTCTCTGCTCCCGTCATCGCCTGGTGGGGGTGGCGGGCGCTGTTCGTCATCGGACTCTTCCCCGCCGTCTACGTCTTCTTCGTCCGCCGCGGCGTCGGCGAACCCGAGGCCTTCGTCCGGGCGCAGGAGCAGACCGCCGAAGCCGACGTCGATGAGGAGGCAGGTTCCGGGGCGGGGCCCGCGGCCTCCTCGCGGGAATCCTCGGCAGCAGTCCGAGAGTCCTTCGCCGCGAAGATCGGCGCCCTGGCGAAAGACCGGGAGACAGTGACGATCACCTTCGCCCTGACGGTCCTCACCAGCGTGCAGAACTTCGGGTACTTCGGCATCATCACCTGGCTGCCGAACTACCTCTCGGAGCAGATGGGACTCGGCATCACGAAGGGCTCCCTGTGGACGGGCGTGACCGTGATGGGCATGCTCGCGGGAATCCTCATCTTCGGACAGTTCGCCGACCGCCTCGGGCGTCGACCCGCCTTCTGGATCTTCCAGTCCGGGGCGATCGTCACGATCCTCGTCTACAGCCAGCTCAGTGACCCGACAGCGCTGCTCGCGGGAGGGTTCTTCATGGGCGCTTTCGCCAACGGCATGCTCGGCGGCCATGGGGCGCTGCTCGCGGAGATGTACCCGACCGAAGTCCGCGCCACGGCCCAGAACGTCATCTTCAACATCGGCCGAGCCCTCGGCGGCCTGGCCCCCGTCGTCATCGCTGTGCTGGCCGGATCCCTGGGCTTCGGATTCGCACTGGCGCTGCTGCCGACCATCTACGTCATCCAGTTCCTCGCCATGTTCCTGCTTCCGGAGAAGCGCGGGCACGCTCTCGTCTGAGCCGGCGTCGGTGAAGAACCGCGGGGGCCGGCCGTGCTCGTCGCATCGGTGACGAAGTGTGACGGCCGGAACCGACCCTCAGCGACGACGGAGTCATACTTGGCGACTGTGACTTCGACAGATCCCGCCGCCGACGCGGCTCAGACAGCATCAGCAGCTCCGGCGCCATCGGCCGCCCAGCCCCCGCGGATCGTGGCCTCCGCCGCCGACATCCACTCGGTCCTCGCCGAATTCGGGTCCCAGGGCACGAAGACGACGGCGGTCATCATCCTCGCCCTCGGCGGCATCTTCATGGACGCCTACGACTTCTCCTCCCTGGCCTTCGGGATCACCGCGATCCAAGAGCAGTTCGGTCTCAGCGGCTTCATGACAGGTCTCGTCAATGCCTCGATCATGGTCGGTGCTGTCATCGGCGCGCTCTTCGGCGGATACCTCGTCGACCGGTTCGGACGCTACAAACTGTTCATGGCCGATATGGTCTTCTTCGTCGTCGCGGCAATCGGCTGCGCGCTGGCGCCGAACGAGTGGGTGCTCATCGCCTTCCGCTTCGTCATGGGAATCGGCGTCGGACTCGACCTGCCGGTGGCGATGGCCTTCCTCGCCGAATTCTCCAAACTCAAGGGCAAAGGCAACCGCTCACAGCGCGTCAACGCCTGGTCTCCGGCCTGGTACTTCGCCACCGGCGTCGGCTATCTCGTCGTGCTCATCATCTTCATCACCCTGCCGTACGACCAGCACACGATCCTGTGGCGCATCGTCGTCGGCTTCGGTGCCGTACCGGCCCTCATCGTGCTCCTCGTCCGTCGCCGCTACCTGGCCGAATCGCCCGAATGGCTGGCCAATCAGGGGGATCTGCGCGGAGCAGTCGAAGTCATGCGCAGCCACCACAACCTCAATGTCGAGCTCGCTCCCGCCGAGGATCGCGAGGCCGCGACCTCGACCGACACAGTCAAGGGCGGACGGTGGAGTGGCTTCGCCGAACTCTTCTCTCCTCGCTACCGTGTGCGCACCATAGTCGCCCTCTGCGTGTCCGTGTTCTCGACGTTCGGCTACAACGCCGTCGCCTACGGCACCCCGCTCATCATCACCACGCTCTTCCATCAGACGCCGCTGATCACGATCATCTCCTCGCTGATCATCAACCTCGGCTTCGGCACGATCGGCGGTCTGCTGGGGATGAGCATCGTCAACCGCTTCGGCACCCGCAGGATCACTCTCGTCGGATTCATCATCCAGGCGGCTTCGCTCGGGCTGCTGGCGATCGTCGGCATCCCGAACGGGGCACTGGTCATCGTCGCCGTCGCCATGCTCTCGGCCTTCGTCTTCGCTCAGGCCGGCGGTCCGGGAGCGAACCTCATGAACTACGCGACGCTGTCGTATCCGACGCGGCTGCGAGGAATCGGCATCGGCTTCAACCAGTCCGTGCTGCGTGCCTTCTCGATCGTCTCGCTCATCATGTTCCCGATCCTCGCCGCTTCGCTGGGCACCGGCGTGTTCTGGATCGTCGCCTGTGCCCCGCTGGCCGGTGCGATCGCCGTCGGCGTCGTCGCCTGGGACCCGACGGCCAAGGACGTCGAAGACGAAGCCTGAAGCCAGTCCGCGCCGCCGAGGCAAACGGGAATGGTATGCCATTCCCGTTTGCCTCGGCGGCACACTTCTCTTTGCGATCTGCATTGCCAATCGCGTGTGAGCCAGGTTACGCTGAACGAGTCAGATTTCGGCACTACAGCGCTGTGTTCCCACTTTTGGTATCCCAGCGTGGGGTGCGTTGGAACCGAGGAGTGGACGCATGAGGAAAACCGAGACGGCGGAGGCGGCAAAGCCCGCACGCCTGGGGCCCAGCCCCGAACAGCTGACAGCGCATGGGATCAGCCCTCGGTTCTACAATGCCGACCTTGCTCCGGCGCGGAAGGAAGGGCGCAGCTGGACGGCGTACAGCGTCTTCAGCCTGTGGGCCAACGACGTCCACTCGCTCGGCAACTACGGCTTCGCGCTCGGACTCTTCGCCCTCGGCCTCGGTGCCTGGCAGATCCTCGTGGCTCTGCTCGTCGGTGCCGCACTGCTGTTCTTCCTGCTCACCCTCTCCGGGTTCATGGGATACAAGACGGGCGTGCCCTATCCGGTGATGAGCCGGATCTCCTTCGGCGTCCACGGCGCGCAGCTGGCCGCCTCGGTGCGCGGAATCGTCGCCATCGCCTGGTTCGGCATCCAGACCTATCTGGCCTCGAGCGTGCTCAACGTTCTGCTGCTCACGATCATCCCGGGCCTGCAGCCGTGGGCCGATGCCGAGTTCCTCGGTCTGTCGGGCCTGGGCTGGTTCTCCTTCTCCCTGCTGTGGATCGTCCAGGTCATCATCGTCAGCTACGGCATGGAGATGATCCGACGCTACGAAGCCATCGCCGGACCCATCATCCTCGTCACCTTCCTCGCCCTGGCGATCTGGATGCTCGTGCGCGTCGACTTCTCCATCGCCTGGTCGACCGATGACGCCCTGTCCGGGTGGCCGATGTGGATGCACATCCTCGGCGGCGGCTCCCTGTGGGTGGCCATCTACGGCACCTTCGTGCTCAACTTCTCCGACTTCACCCGGGCTGCGAAGAAGAAGGGGTCGATCGTCGTCGGCAACTTCTGGGGCATCCCGGTGAACATGCTCGTCTTCGGTCTCGTCGTCATCTCGCTCGCCGGAGCCCAGTACAAGATCGACGGCACCGTCATCACCTCACCGGCCGATATCGTCCAGTCGATCGGCAACCCCGTTCTGCTCGCCCTCGCCTCTCTGTCTCTGCTGCTGCTCACGGTCGCCGTCAACCTCATGGCGAACTTCGTCGCCCCGACCTACGCACTGACGAATCTCTTCCCGCGCCACCTCGATTTCCGCAGCGCGGCGATCATCTCCGCAATCATCGGATTCGTCATCCTGCCGTGGAACCTCTACAACTCACCGGTGGTCATCGTCTACTTCCTCGGCGGGCTCGGGGCGCTGCTGGGACCCCTGTTCGGCGTGATCATGGTCGACTACTGGGTCATTCGCAAGACCAAGGTCAATGTCCCGCAGCTGTACACGGAAGCCAAGGACGGTGAGTACTTCTACCATCGCGGCGTCAACTGGCGAGCCATCGGCGCGTTCATCCCGGCCTCTGTGATCTCACTGGTCTTCGCCCTCGTGCCCGCCTTCGCCGGATTCTCGGAGTTCTCGTGGTTCTCCGGCGCCGCGATCGCCGCCCTCATCTACTTCGTCATCGCCCGCCGCGACTTCACCTTCCGTGAGGTCGACGGTGAGGAGATCGCCGTCCCCACCCAGCACTGATCGGAGCGCCATGAGAATCCTCGTCGTCAACGTGAATACGACGCAGACCATGACCGAAGGCATCGCCGAAGCGGCCCGGCAGGCCGCTTCGGCAGGCACGGAGATCATCGGCCTGACCCCCGAATTCGGGGCGGAATCCTGCGAGGGCAACGTCGAGAGCTATCTTGCCGCCCTCGGTGTCATGGATGCCGTGCTCAAATACTCCGGCCAGTTCGATGCCGTGATCCAAGCCGGGTACGGAGAGCACGGAAGGGAGGGTCTGCAGGAGCTCCTCGACGTGCCCGTCATCGACATCACCGAGGCGGGGGCGGCTCTGGCGCTGTTCCTCGGCCACCGCTTCTCCGTGGTCACGTCGCTCGATCGAACCGTCCCGCTCATCGAGGATCGGCTGCTGCTGGCCGGGCTCGATGCGCACTGCGTGTCCGTGCGGGCTTCGGGGATGGCCGTGCTCGAGATCGAGGAGAATCCCGATGCCGCGGTCTCCGCGATCGTCGATCAGGCCGCCGCGGCGGTCGAAAAGGATCGTGCCGAGACCATCGTGCTCGGCTGCGGCGGCATGGCCGACCTCGGCGAGACGATCCGCGAACGCTGTGCAGTCCCCGTCGTCGACGGCGTCGCCGCGGCCGTGCGTCTGGCCGAATCTCTCGTCGGGCTCGGTCTGAGCACCTCGAAGGTGCGCACCTATGCCCCGGCCCGGAAGAAGCGCCTGAGCGGTTGGCCATTCCCTGAAACGCCCTCGGCCTCCTGAACGCCCTCGGCCTCTCAGCGACCCCGGCCGCCTGTTCGGCAACGGTCTCCTGACTGACCTCGGCCGCTCAGTCGGTCGGGTCCGACTCCTGCGGTGCGGCGGAGGGATCGGCCGGAGAACCGTCAGCTGAGTGGCCGGCCTGGGCCAGCCGTTTCGACTTCTTGTCGTGCTGCTCCTGGCTCGTGCCCAGGTGGCGGGCCGCCAGCGCGCCAGCGAGCTCCTGATCCCGACGGGCGATTGCGTCGAAGAGTTCAGCATGCTCGGTGGCCACGACGTCCAGGTCGTCATGCTGGCTCAGCTGCCAGCGCATCCGCGAATCGAGCAGGGTGCCGATCTCTGCCAGCAGCTCATTGCCGGAGAGTTCGACGACGATGGCATGGAATTCCGCGGCGCACCGGTGGGCTCCGACGACGTCGCCGGCGTCCGAGAGCTCACGGCCTTTGAGCATCGTCGCCTCGAGCCGTGCCAGACCCTGGCGAGTGTGCCTCTGGGCGGCGAGCTCGAAGGAGAGCACGTCGAATACCGTGCGCACCTCGTTGAGGTCGGCGATGTCGCTGGGGGAGAACTCCCGGACCGTCGACCACGTGTTCGGCCGATTCGTCACGAGCCCTTCGGAGGCGAGCTTCTTCAGCGCCTCTCGGATCGGTACGCGTGAGACACCGAGCTCGGTCGCGAGATTGCGTTCGACGAGCTTCTCACCCGGTGCCCGGTCGCCGTCGATGATCTCATTGCGCAGCACCTCGGTGACCCGCACGGTCTCCGAACGCGGAGTTTCAGCAGACGTCATCTCACCTCTTCTCACTGCGTGCGCTTCATCGCACGGCCGAGAGCGTCGAGGCCGACCGAACCGAGACCCAGCGCACGAGTGTGGAAGTCCTTGAGGTCGAAGTCGGCACCGGCGGCGGTTTTCGCCTCGTCCCGGTACTGCTCCCACAGCCGCTGACCGATCTTATAGCTCGGAGCCTGACCGGGCCAACCGAGGTAGCGGTCGAGTTCGAAGGCGAGGAAGGACCGGTCCATGGCGACATTGTCGGTGAGGAACTGCCAGGCCTTCTCTCGGTTCCAGATTCCCCCGCCGAGGCTGGAAGGGGCCTCGAGGCCGAGATGGAAGCCGATGTCGAGAACGACGCGAGCCGCCCGCAGACGCTGCGAATCGAGCATGCCGAGATAGTCGCCGGGATCGTCGAGGAAACCGAGATCGGCCATGAGCTTCTCCGCGTACAGTGCCCAGCCCTCACCGTGACCGGACACCCAGCACATGAGCCTGCGCCAGCGGTTGAGGGTGTCGGAGACGTACGTGGCCTGGCCGACCTGCAGGTGATGGCCAGGCACACCTTCGTGATAGACGGTCGTCTTCTCCTGCCAGGTGGCGAACTCCGTGACGCCTTCGGGCACCGACCACCACATGCGGCCGGGTCGGGAGAAGTCATCGGTCGGGCCCGTGTAGTAGATGCCGCCGGTGGCTGACGGTGCGATCATGCATTCGATCGTGCGCACGGGTTCGGGAATGTCGAAATGGGACTTGCCGAGTGCGGTGATCGCTTCGTCGGCCACCCCCTGCATCCACTCGCGCAGAGCATCGGCGCCCTTGAGGGTGCGGTCGGGATCTCTGTTCAGCTCCTCCATGACCTCGAACAGGTCTGCGCCGGGCAGGATCTTCGCAGCGATCTCGCGCTGTTCGGCATCGATGCGGGCGAGCTCTTCGAGCCCCCAGGCGTAGGTCTCGTCGAAGTCGACTTCGGCGCCGAGGAAGTCCCGGGAGTGCAGCGCATAGGCTTCGCGTCCGCAGGCTTCATTCTCTCCGCCGGCGGGCAGCAGCTGCTCACCGAGGAAGTCGGCAAGACCGGCGGCGGCTTCGCGGGCCGCCTCGGCGTGGGACTTCAGCTCGCCATGCAGAGTCTCGGGGACATCGCCTGCGCCGGTGGCGAGGCGGTCGAAGCTGCTGCCGGGCTCAGCGAGGGCACGAGCCTGTTCGATGACCTTCTCGATCTGTATCCGAGCGGCGACCTGACCGTCCTCGCGTGCCATCGCCAGCGACTCCTGATAGCCGGCGAGCGAGGAGGGCACCGCGGCCAGCGTGGTCGCGATGGTCTGCCAGTCGGCGACGGTGTCGGTGGGCATGAGGTCGAAGACGTCGCGGACCTGCTGGAGTGGGGATTCGATGACGTTGAGGCTGGAGTGCTTGAGTCCGGCTTCGTAGCAGTCCCGGTCGACACCGAGGCGATCTCGCATGGCATCGATGGTCACGAGATCGACCTCGTCGAGCTCGGATTCGGCCGCGGCCTCATCGAGTCGGGCCAGGGTCGCGACGGTGACATCATTGAGCGCGGCGAGCCCGGCGGGGGAGAAGTCATCGAGTCCCTGCTTGCCGTCGAGCCCGAGGTAGAGGGCCAGGGACGGGGAGAGGGCGAGCATGTCATCGACGTAGGCTTCGGCGACCGCGTCGACGGCGGACGGGGTTCTCTTCTGGGTCATGTCCTCCACCCTATCGCGAGCTGAGTCACATCCGCGGTGGACCCGAGCACTGTCGTGCTCTCGAACCCGCTAGTGTATCTAAGGTCCCGACGCACAGCAGAAAGAGAGGCCGAACTCCCGTGGCACGAGCGAAGCTGTGGACGAAGGACTTCATCGTCGGGATCGGTCTCAATCTGTCGATGTCGATGGTGTTCTACCTGCTCATGACGTCCATGGCCGGATACGCCGTCGCCCGGTTCTCCGCCGGGGAGGCTGCCGCCGGCTTCGCGTCCTCATCGTTCGTCCTCGGTGCCGTGGTCGCCCGTGTGCTCACGGGCAAGTATCTCGACTTCATCGGCCGTCGCACTCTGCTCATCATCACCATGGCGGTCTCGGTCCTCGCCTCGCTGGCGTATATGGCCGCCGACGGTCTCACACTCCTGCTCGTCCTCCGCATTGTCCACGGCATCGCCTTCGGAGCCGGGAACACCGCGATCATGACCGCCATCCAGAGCATCATCCCCGCCTCTCGGCGAGGTGAGGGGACCGGGTACTTCGGGACCGCGACGACTCTGTCGACGGCCCTCGGTCCGTACCTGGGGGTGATCATCCCCCGCGAATTCGACTTCGCGATGCTCTTCATCGCCTCGGCGATCATGTCCGTGTTCGCTCTCATCTCCTGTGTGCTCATCCGCCTGCCGGTCCAGGAGCTCAGCGACTATCAGCGCCGGACGAAATGGCAGCTCACCCTCGGCACGCTCGTCGACCGGGACGGTCTGCGCATCGGTTCGGTGATGCTGCTGGCCGGAACCGCGTACGCCGCGGCGCTCGTCTTCCTCGCCGGGTACGCGGCCGAACACGGAGTCGCTGCGGCGGCTTCGCTGTTCTTCGTCGCCTTCGCTGCGGCCTCACTGGTCGCCCGCCTGTTCGTCGGCCGGATGCAGGACGCCTTCGGCGACAATGCGGTGATCTTCCCCGTCTTCATCTGCGATATCGCCGGCAATCTCCTCCTGGCCCTGTGGCCGACGATGCCGGGAATCGTCCTCGCCGGTGTGCTCATCGGATTCGGCTTCGGTTCGCTCATGCCGTGCATGCAGGCGATCACGGTCAAATCCGTGCCGATGAGCAGGGTCCCCGAGGCCACCGCGTCGTTCTTCCTCCTCCTCGACGCGGGCTCGGGCATCGGCCCGGTGGTCCTCGGTTTCCTCTATCCGCTGACCGGAGGCAATGGCATGTTCCTCGTCTGCGCGGGACTCGTCGTCGCGGCCATCGTCGTCTACGTGTGGGTCCACGGACGTCGCCGAGGCGGTCGACCGGGCCGGGAATTCCTCGCCTGACAGGCACATGCCGCCACCGGGACCCCGTTCCGGGCTGCGTCGGCAGCCAGGTGGCTCCGCATGGTTGGGCTGTTCCGACGGCCAGGTGAGCTCCGCACGGTTCCGCCGGCGCGAGGGAGGAGATAGCCTGAGAGTGAACCGCAGGGAGGGCGCACCCTCCTTCGCACGCCCGTTTCCGGAGGATGAGAATGAAGTTCGCTCTCGCTCAGATCAACTCGACCACCTCGGTGTCCGACAACCTCGAGAAGGTTCGCACCTATGCGCATGAGGCAGCCGCTGCGGGCGCCCGGTTCATCGTCTTCCCCGAAGCCACGATGTCGGCCTTCGGGTCGGGACTGCGCGCCATCGCCGAGGAGAACTCCGAAACCTGGCGGACAGCGCTGCAGGAACTCGCCGTCGATTCCGGCATCACCGTCATCGTCGGCGAATTCGCCACGGCCGCGGACAAGGTCATCAATCTGCTGGCCGTGTACGCACCGAGCGGCGAACGCCGTGACTACGCGAAGATCCATCTCTACGACGCCTTCGGCTTCAAGGAGTCGGACACCGTCGAGGCCGGAGAGGAGCCGGTCGTCATCGACATCGACGGCGAAGACATCGGGCTGGCCCTGTGCTATGACATCCGCTTCCCCAAACTCTTCGCCGAACTCAGCCGACGCGGTGCCCGCCTCGCGCTTGTCGCCGCTTCCTGGGGCGCCGGTCCGCGCAAGGTCGAACAGTGGGAGATCCTCGCCCGGGCCAGGGCCTTGGACTCGAATATGTTCATCGCCGCCCTCGGCCAGGCCGATCCCGAAGTCACCGGAGTCGAGGTGCCGAAGAAGGGGCCGACCGGTGTCGGGCACAGCCTCGTGTCCGACCCCTTGGGCAAGGTGCTGGTCTCCCTCGACGGCGCCGAACGCCTCGAGATCGTCGACCTCGACCTCAGTGCCGCGGACTCCGCCGCCGAGACGGTCCCTGTGCTGGCCAACGCGAAGCTCGGCTACTGATGCGCATGTCGACCGTGCAGCTCATCCGCTGACGGTTTCGGCCCGTCCCCGAGGCTCGACTCGATGACCGAATGGCCCGACCGGAATCGGCGGCGACCCCGTTCGTCGACGGGGCACTGAATCCGGTTCGCTGCGGGAGCGATGGGAATGTGCCTCAGAACACGTTAGTTGCACTTGAGGCAAAAATGCACTGAGTGCAATACTGGGATCATGAGTTTCAGTTCCGACAAAGAGGAAGCGGCACCGTCCGAAGGGCTGCGTGAACGCAAGAAGCGCGAACGCGGCCAGGCCCTGCGCCGTGCCGCGATCGATCTGGCCCTGGAAAAGGGCTATCACAACGTCACCGTCGAAGACATCTGCGAACGCTGCGGAGTCTCCCGGCGCACCTTTTTCAACTACTACTCGTCGAAGGAAGAGGCCCTGCTCGGTCGCGCCGACACCGTGTTCGACGAAGAGGACCAACCGGCGATCGAGGAATTCGAAGCCGGCGGACCCCACGGCCGTCTCGTCGCCGATCTCGAACACCTGCTGTCCTTCATCGTCGCCACTCGGATGAGCAAACGCGAAGAGATGCACCAGTACCATCTCATGTTCAAACAGGACCCCTCGCTGCTGCAGCTGCAGATGGCGCGGATGGGCAACAACGAACGTCTCTTCCGACGGATCATCCAACGTCGCCTCGACGGCCGGCCCGGCACCGCCTCGGCGTCGGAATCCACGGGCACCGACGAGATCTTCTCCTGTTCGGAGACCGAGGACCAGGACGTCTCGGTGAGAGCCGAAGCCGTCGCCGCCCTGGCGATGATGGCGCTCAAGGCGACCTTCACGCGGATGCGCCGACTCGAAGGGGATCCGGGCCCGGTGGTCGACCGGCTCTTCGATGAACTGCGTGAGATCTTCAAGGAGGACGAAGAATGAGCACGAACGTGCAGCCGGCCGAGAAGTCCCCGATCGTCCTCACGAAGAAGACGATCGTCCTCATCTTCGCAGCCCTCATGGCTGCGATGTTCCTGGCCACCCTCGACCAGACGATCGTGTCCACAGCGATGCCGACCATCGTCGGCGAACTCGACGGTGTCGAACATCAGGCCTGGCTGGTCACCATCTATCTGCTCGCGATGACCATCGTCATGCCGCTCTACGGCAAGTTCGGCGACATGTGGGGACGCAAGATCATCTTCCTCGTCGCCATCGCGATCTTCGTCGTCGGCTCCTTCGGCTCCGGCATGTCCCAGTCCTTCTGGGAGCTCATCGCCTGGCGCGGATTCCAGGGCCTGGGCGGCGGCGGACTGATGATCCTCTCCCAGGCGATCATCGCCGACATCATCCCCGCCAGCGAACGCGGAAAGTACATGGGCCCGCTCGGCGGCCTGTTCGCGATCTCCAGCGTCCTCGGGCCGGTGCTCGGCGGATTCTTCACCCAGCACTTGGACTGGCGCTGGTGCTTCTGGATCAATGTGCCCATCGGCATCATCGCCTTCCTCATCGCACTCTTCGCTCTGCGCCTGCCCAGCCACCGCTCCGACCAGAAGGTCGACGTCCTCGGCATCGTGTTCATGATCGCCGCGACCTCGCAGCTCATCCTCGTCACCAGCTGGGGCGGCCACGACTATGACTGGGACTCACCGACGATCATCGGCCTCATCATCGGCACCATCGTGGCCGCGGTGATCTTCGTCATCGTCGAATCCAAGGTGTCGAACCCGATCATCCCGATCCGGCTGTTCAAGAACCCGACCTTCGTGCTCTCCACGACGATCGGTCTGCTGCTGGGCCTGGGGATGTTCTCCGCGATGGCGTTCCTGCCCACGTTCATGCAGATGGCTGCGGGCACCGATGTCACCGGGTCCGGGCTGCTCATGCTGCCGATGATGGCCGGCGTCATGCTCACCTCGATCGTCTCGGGCATCATCGTGTCGAAGACGGGCAAGTACAAGATCTACCCGCTGCTGGGCACCCTCATCGCCGGGGCCGGGCTCGCGTGGATGACGACGATGACCGCGGACACTTCGATGGTCCTCGTCGGCACGATGATCTTCACCATGGGCTTCGGACTCGGCTTGGTCATGCAGATCATCGTCCTCATCATCCAGAACTCCGTCGCCCCGGCGATGGTCGGCACGGCCACCTCGACGAACAACTACTTCCGGGAGATCGGTGCGTCGGTCGGCACGGCACTGTTCGGATCGATCTTCACCTCCCGACTCTCGGACAAGATCGCCGAGGCGATGGCAGGCCTGCCGGCGGATGCGGCCAATGCCGCGGCGGGCGCTCCCACGACGGATTCGCTGACGCCCGAGTCGGTGGCGAGCCTGCCCGGTCCGATCCACGACCTCGTCGTCAACGCCTATGCCGATGCGCTGGCGCCGTCGTTCTGGTACATGGTTCCGGTCTTCCTCCTCGCCTTCGTCCTCGCCTGGTTCCTCCCGCAGCTCAAACTCTCCGATGTCGCCGGGATGGTCGCTCGCGGTGAGGCCGTCTACGGAGAGGACATGGGCGGAGCCGCACGTGGGGACTCCGAGCCGCAGGGCCAGCAGCGACTGAGCACGATCTCGGTCGAGGAGCAGTCCCGTCCCGCACCCGGGGCCGAGACCGGCACGATCCGGGTAGCACCCGACACCGGTGCGCTGGGGACTGAGCCCGGCACGACCCGGGTGGCACCTGAGACCGGCGCGGATCCGGCTAAGGAACAGTACCGCCTGCGATAGTCGCGGAGTGTCGGCCCTGGCCGACCGGCGGCACCGAAAGGACCGCTGCGCGTCGAGCGGACCAGTTGCAACCGGTCCGCTCGACGCGCAGCGGTCCTTTCGGCGAGGCTCGTTCCGAGATGCGGTGCCGGCGGAGACACTGAGGGCACCGACAGTCGATCTGTCGGCGCCCTCAGCGAGCTCCTGCGGCGAGTCGTGTTCTGCCGAGAGGTCAGCGTCCCAGTTTCTGGGTCCAGGTCTGGGGGAGACGTCTGCGCACATTCCGGCGGGGAGCCCGGAAGCCTGCCAGGTCGCCCTTGCGGGTCTCGGATTCGGCTGCGGCTTCGGCCTGCTGCGCGGCGTAGGCGGTCGCCACCTGGCGGATTGCGACGACGGCGGCTACGGCCGCGGCGCTGGCCATCTCATCGCTGATCGGCTCTCCGTCATCGGCATGCACCCGTGATCGACTCTCGACCGAGGGCACCCGCAGCGTCTCCGGAGACTCCGCCACCGCCTCGGCGGTGTGGTCCGCTTCGATGGAGGTGGTCACTCCAGCTGCGGGGTCCGCTTCGGTTGAAGTGCTCGCCCCGGCGGTGTGGTCCGCTTCGGGCACGGCTGCGGAATCGGTGTGTGCATCCTCGCTCATAGTGGGATGTTACCGTGCTTGCGCGCGGGGGCGTCGACATGCTTGTTCTTCAGCGCCCGCAGGGAGCGCACGATCCGGTTGCGGGTTTCGCTGGGTTTGATGACGGCGTCGATGTACCCCTCTTCGGCGGCGAGGTACGGGTTGAGCAGCGCATCCTCGTAGTCCTGGATGAGTTCAGCGCGTGCGGCCTCGACGTCCTCACCGGCCTCTTCGACGGCCTTGAGCTTGCGTCGGTAGACGATGTTCGCCGCACCCTGGGCGCCCATCACGGCGATCTGCGCGCTCGGCCAGGCGAGGTTGATGTCGGCACCGAGCTGTTTCGAACCCATCACGCAGTAGGCACCGCCGTAGGCCTTGCGGGTGATGAGCGTGACGAGCGGGACCGTGGCCTCACCGTAGGCGTAGATGAGCTTCGCGCCCCGACGGATGATGCCGCCGTACTCCTGGTCGGTTCCGGGCAGGAACCCGGGCACATCGACGAAGGTGAGGATCGGGATGTTGAAAGCGTCGGCCAGGCGCACGAAGCGAGCGGCCTTCTCCGAAGCGTCGATGTCGAGGGTTCCGGCCAGCTGCATCGGCTGGTTGGCGATGACGGCGACACTGACCCCTTCGACTCGGCCGAAGCCGGTGACGACGTTGGGAGCGAAGAGTTCGGAGACCTGCAGGAACTCGCCGTCGTCGAGGACAGCGGTGACGACGTCGAGGATGTCGTAGGGCTGCGACGGAGAATCCGGCATCAGCGTATCCAGCGCCTCGTCTTCGGCCGTGAGCGTGAGATCGGATTCGAACTCGTCGGCATCGGCCGGATCGAGGTTGTTCTGCGGCAGGAAGGAGAGCAGATCGCGCACATAGTTGAGTGCGTCGTCCTCATCGCTGGCGAGGTAGTGGGCATTGCCCGAGACCGTGTTGTTCGTCCGGCCGCCGCCGAGCTCTTCGTGGCCGACCGACTCACCGGTGACGGTCTTGATGACGTCGGGGCCGGTGATGTACATGTGGCTGATCTGATCGACCATGATCGTCACGTCGGTGAGCGCGGGGGAGTAGACCGCACCGCCGGCCGAGGGCCCCATGATCAGCGAGATCTGCGGGATGACGCCGGAGGAGGCGACGTTGAGGCGGAAGATCTCGGCGAAGAGGGCGATCGAGCCGACGCCTTCCTGGATACGGGCGCCGCCGGAGTCGTTGATGCCGATGATCGGGCAGCCGAGCTTGAGCGCAAGCTTCTGCACCTTGACGATCTTGCGTCCGTTCGCTTCGGCGAGCGACCCGCCGAGGACCGTGAAGTCGTGAGCGAAGACCGCGACGGTCTTGCCTTCGATCGTGCCCAGGCCGCAGACCACACCGTCACCGTCGGGACGATTGTTCTCCATCCCGAACTGGTGGTTGTGGTGGCGGGCGAATTCGTCGATCTCCTGGAAGGAATCGTCATCGAGGAGAGCGTCGATGCGTTCACGGGCGGTCTGCTTGCCGCGCTTGTGCTGATTGTCCACCGAGCGCTGGTTGCCGGTGTGAGCCGCGTCCCGGCGCTGGATGAAAGCGTCGATGCGTTCGGCTGTAGTCCGTGGGGTATCCGTCATGCCTCCACAATAACGATGGAAGAGGCGATCATTGTGCACTCTCACCAAAAGAATCTAGAGTGGACTGGTGAACAGCCAACACCTTCCTCTTCTCGTCGACGCCGACTCCGTGCTCCGCGCAGCGGCGGACCGTGGGTTCTCGCTTCCGCCTCTGATCTGGGACGATGACTGTCCGTCGACGAATGACGACCTCGCTCGGCTGGTTCGCGAGAACGCAGCGAACGGCACCCCCTTGGCCGAGTTCACCATCCGCGGCACCGATTTCCAGAACTCCGGGCATGGTCGACTCGGGCGCACCTGGACTGTGCCTGCCCGTCGCTCGCTGACTTGGTCGATCCTCCTCACGCCCCCGGCCGGATTCACCCGCTGGGGCTGGATTGCGCTCATCGCAGGAGAGGCCGTGCGCTCTGCCGTCGCCGAGGTGGGGGTGCCCGCCGTCATTAAATGGCCCAATGATGTGCTCACCGCCGAAGGGAAGAAGCTGTGCGGGATCCTCGCCCGCATCGAACCCCTGGCCAGCGGTCCGCAGATCGTGCTGGGGATCGGGCTGAACACGCGATTGGAACCGGCAGACCTGCCGCGTGCCGATGCGAGCTCGATCGCCATAGAAACCGGCAGACACGGTTCAGAAATTGATCATGAAGCGTTGCTAGTCTCAATTCTGAGCACCTTGATTCCCTGTTTGAGAGAGCTGGCTGAGTATGGCGAGACGGATTTCCGTTCCAGCACTGCGGCGCAGAGAGTACGTGAGCACATGGTGACGCTCGGGACGCGAGTCCGAGTGGAGAAACCCGACGGCTCGGACCTCATCGGCATCGCCACCGGCCTCGACTCCGACGCTGACCTCATCATCGACGACCGCGTGTCCGTCAGCGCCGGCGACGTCCACCACCTGCGTCCCGTCGCACCGCCGACGGCTCCGACCGAAGGCGAGCGGTGATGGCGGTCTCCGATTTCACGGCCGGCTTCGACATCGTCGACCCCGAAAAGCTCGGCACCGCAGAAGTCGGGGCCGCCGACAGCCGGGACGAAGTCTCACAGTCGCAGAACACCGGAGGGCAGGCGGAGGACCGCGCAGCGAGCCCTTCCGACATGGAAGCTGATGTCGACGAGGCGGCAGCGGGCGCGAGCGACTCGACCAGTGCAGAGCCCCGTGCCGCCGAGTCCGGAGAGTCCGACCCCGATGTGCCGGTGGACGAAGCCCCTGCGTCGTCGACCGAGAGTGGGAACCGATCCGGCACCCGCGCCGAGGCCGATTCCGCCACCGATTCCGCCAGCGATTCCGCCAGCGAGGCGGGAGCCCCGTTCGAACCGAACTCGATTCCCGTCATCACCGAAGACCGACCGCCGACTCACTCGGCCGACGACTCGGGGCCGCAGGGCAGTGCAGCAGCCGCCTCGGTGCCGGGGATCGAATACGGCGATGACGATCTGGTCCGCGGAATCGAGACCACCGACGCAAGCGACTCCGCAGGCCGGGGCGCAGGCGAGACGAACACGCGGGCCGACGACGAGGAGGACTTCTTCAGCGGACTGCGGGAGGACCCGCGGACCTCGGCGATGCCGACCGTCGAGGACGACGACGGGAGCGCATCGGTCAACGTCGATGCCGACGCTCCGGACTTCGATGACACGATCTATGAGACGCGGACGGCGGCTGAACGCCTCGAAGAGATCCTGCTCGACGGCAAACGCGTCCTCGACCGGCGTGAGGCCGCGAAGCTCGGCGGGATCTCGACGGTATCGGCACGCAAGATGTGGCGCGCGCTGGGCATGTCTCAGGCGAACGAATCGGACAAGGCCTACACCGTCAGTGATGCTCATGCGCTGCGGATCTGGGCGAAGCCCGTCGCCGACGGCCTCATCGACCAGACCACTGCGCTGTCGCTGGCGCGTGCGATCGGACAGACCACGGACCGTCTCGTCGTCTGGCAGATGGAGACGCTCGTCGAGTTCCTCACCGAGGAGAAGGGACTGACCGATCCGGAAGCCCGACGTGATGCCCTGCAGGTCGTCGAGGACATGATCGACCCTCTGCAGAAGATGCTCACCTATTCATGGCGACGCAACCTCGCCGATGTCATGGGGCGACTCAACGTCAACGTCTCCGACGGGCTGGCCATGGACAACCGTCAGGGCTGGTACGACTCATCGATGCCCTTGGCCAGGGCCGTCGGATTCATCGACCTCGTCTCCTTCACCCGTCTCTCGCAGAAGATGGAACCGCGGCAGCTGGCGAACATGGTCCAGGAGTTCCAGGGCATGGCCTACAACATCGTCGCCACCGGCGGCGGCCGCGTCATCAAGACCGTCGGGGATGAGGTGTTCTTCGCCGCCTCGACGCCGCTGGCCGGAGCCGAGATCGCGATGACGCTCATGGAACGGGTCACCGCGGCCGAAGACCTGCCGCAGGCGCGGGTCGGGTTCGTCTGGGGACGTGTGCTCTCCCGCCTCGGCGACATCTTCGGTTCCAGCGTCAACCTCGCGGCACGGCTGACGGCCGTCGCCGATCCCGGCACGATCTTCACCGACGAAGAGACGGCGCGGGTGCTCTCGGCCTCCGACGACTATGTCTACGAACCGCGTGATTCGATCTCGCTCCACGGTCTCGGGGAGACCTCGATCGGTGAGATGAAGCGCGGCACCGCGACGCGGATGCGCCTCGATCTCGACGACGAGGGAGAGGGCTGAGCGCCCCGAGATGTTCGACGGACTCAGAACAGTGCTGAGCCGTCATCGTCCTCATCGTCGTGGGAGACGATGACGGCGTCCTCGTCATCGAACTTCGCCCGGGCGATCTCGTCCTTCGCATCATCGAGATCGAGTTCGAGCCCATCGAAACTCGTCGCCAATCCCTGCTGACCACGCTGTCCCCTGCCCGCAGGCTTCTTGCCCCCGGACTTCTTGCCTGCGGGCTTCGCCTTCCCGGCGCGCGGGGCAGAACCGGAACTCGCCTCGGCGGTCGATTCTGCAGTATCGGTCGTCGCCTGGCCACCGGTCTCGGCGTCCTCCGCCGCGTCTGCTGCGGAATGGTCGATGCTCTCGGCCCCACCGAGGCGGGGCAGAGTGCCGATGACGTCGATCTTCGACTCCAACGGGGATCCCGTGCCGTCACGCCGCGACAGTTCCGCGGGCAACGTGCGAGCACCGCCGGCCGAGGCTGCGGCCTGCGGCGAATCCCCGACCCATGCCAGAGACAGCTCGGTCTCTCCCTTGAGGAACTTGTGCGCCCGCACACCCGAGGTGGCCCGGCCCTTCGTCGGGAACTCGGAGAACTCACTGACCTTGATCGATGAGGACGGGGCGCCGTAGAAGTTCTCTCCGCTGGCGATGGTGACGACGGCGAAGCTGCCGAGTTCGGCGTCCGCGGCTCCGTCTTCATCGGTCTTCGCGGCCTTCGGCGTCATCCCGAAGAACACCACCCGGGCGTCGGCTGCGACCTTGATCCCGGCCACGCCCGAAGCATTCCATCCCTGGGCCCGCAGCCCGGAGGCGTCGAAGGCGAGCAGCTGAGCGTTCGAGGTCACGAACACGGCCAGGGAATCATCGATGTCCTCCGGCTGGGCGACGCCGACGACGGTGTCCTTGCCTTTGAGAGTGATCGTCTCCCACTCGTTCTTGTTCGGTCGTCCGGCCACCGACACGCGCTTGACCACGCCCTGGGCGGTGCCGACGACGAACTCGCGATCGAGGTCGATGAGCCCGAGGATCTTCTCGTTCTTCTCCAGGGCCGCATACTCGGCGATCTTCACACCACCGGCGACATTCGGTCGCGCGGCGGCCGGAGGCAGTGCCGGAAGGTCGACGACATCGACCATATGCAGGCGTCCGGCCGTGGTCACCGCACCGACTTTGCCCTGGGTTGTGGTCACGATCTCCGAGGTCAGCGCATCATGGCTCGAGCGTCGGCCCTCCCGCGCCAGGGGTGCGGCATCCGAGGTGCGCGCGATGCGTCCGGAAGTCGACAGCAGCACCCGGCAGGGGGAATCGGCGATCTTGAGGTTCGTCGGCGCCTTCCTGCCCTTGGCGGTGAGCTCCTTCATCGACCCCTCGATGAGGACGGTCCGCCGCGGCGTCCCGATGATCTCAGCGGTCGCTTCGAGCTCGGTGGCGACGAGTTCGCGCAGCTTGGCCTCATCGGCCAGCAGCGACTCGAGGTAGTCGATGCGCTTCTTCAGCTCGTCCCGCTCGGCTTCGAGCTCGAGGCGGGAGAACTTCGTGAGCCGGCGCAGCTGCAGGTCGAGGATGTAGGTCGCCTGCAGCTCGGAGAGCTCGAAGACGTCCATGAGCCGGGTGCGTGCCGTGGCCGCATCATCGGAGGAGCGGATGAGTTGGATGACCTCGTCGATGTCGAGGATCGCGATGAGCAGACCCTCAACGAGGTGGAGCCGGTCCTTGGCCTTGCGCAGCTGGAAGACCGTGCGCCGACGGACGACGTCGATGCGGTGGCTGAGGTAGACCGTGAGCAGCTGCCGCAGCCCCAGCGTCGAGGGCTGGCCTTCGACGAGGCAGACGTTGTTGATGCCGAAGGACTCCTCGAGCGGAGTCTGCCGGTAGAGCTCGGCCAGCACCGCCTCGGGGTTGAAGCCGTTCTTGATCCCGATGACCAGACGCATGCCGTTCTTGCGATCGGAATAGTCGTCGATCGAAGCGATTCCCGTCAGCTTCTTCGCACCGACGGCATCCTTGACCTTCGAGACCACCTTCTCCGGGCCGACGAGGTAGGGCAGTTCGGTGACGACGATGCCCTTGCGGCGGGCGCTGATGTTCTCGATCGAGACGGTGGCGCGGGTCCGGAAGGTGCCGCGTCCCGTCTCGTAGGCCTCACGCACACCGTCGAGGCCGATGATCCGACCTCCGGTGGGCAGGTCGGGTCCGGGGATGAAGCGCATGAGCTCGGCCAGACCGGCCTCTGGGTTGCGGATGAGGTGCGCACAGGCGGCGATGACCTCTCCGGGGTTGTGCGGGGCCATGTTCGTGGCCATGCCCACGGCGATGCCCGAAGCCCCGTTGATGAGCAGGTTCGGGAAGGCGCTCGGCAGCACTTCGGGCTGGGTGAGCGTGTTGTCGTAGTTCGGAACGAAGTCGACGACGTCCTCGTCGAGACCGGCGATCATCTGCATCGACGCTGTGGTCAGGCGGGCCTCGGTGTAGCGGGGTGCGGCGGGACCGTCGTCGAGGGAGCCGAAGTTGCCGTGCCCGTCGACCAGCGGCACCCGCATGATGAAGCTCTGGCTCAGACGCACCAGTGCGTCATAGATCGCCGAATCGCCGTGGGGGTGGAGCTTGCCCATGACATCGCCGACGATGCGGGAGGACTTCACATGACCGCGCTCCGGGCGCAGCCCCATATCGCCCATCTGGTAGACGATGCGACGCTGCACGGGTTTGAGGCCGTCACGAGCATCAGGCAGTGCGCGTGAGTAGATGACCGAATACGCATACTCGAGGTACGAGCTCTCCATCTCTGAGGAGACGTCGACATCGATGACTCTGCCTTCGGGCATGGAACTCCTTTGACACACGAACTGTTCGATTCGGACGCCTGCCCGCTCCGAAGCCGTGCCTCAGCGTGGGCGTGCACCTGTCGATTCTAGCGTTCGATTTGCGTTCTCCGGTTCAATCGGGAGTTCCCGGAGGTTTCGTGTCGGAAGTTCAGGCTTCTTCGCGCGTTGAGCGAAGCCAGACGAAGAAGTCCTTGAGGTAGGCCTCGACGTGGGAGCGTTCAGCGGTTCCGGCAACGAGTTCGCTGAGCATCATGCCCGCGACCGAGCTGTTGACCCGCCGCGCGTATTCGGCGTCGATTCCCGCGAAGCGCATGATGAAGTCCTGGATCGCGCGGAGGTTCTTCTCCTTGGCGATCACGGCCTCCGGCGGCAGCGCCGGATCGAGGCTGAGCATCATCATCGTGTAGAAGCGGTTGCGGTCGGTGGTCAGCCAGTTCATGCAGAAATCGATGGCGACCTCGATCGGATCGGCGTCCGGAGAGCGCATCAGCTCGGGAATGCGTTCGAGCTGCTGGGAGTTCAGTTCCCCGATGCGTTCCATGATTCCGGTGATCAGGGCGTCCCGGGTGCGGTAGACATTCGAGGTCGATCCGACCGGCAGCTCTGCCAATGCGTCGACTGCTCGGTGGGTGAGTCCGCGGACACCTTGTTCGGCGACTACGGCGATCGCGGAGTCGGTGACGACGTCTCTGCGCGAAATCATGACTGTGAGGCCTCGCTCTCGTGGGACATCCGCAGGTCGCCGGTGCCGTGGACGGTGAATGGTCAGGATGCTGACCACAGATGGTGGCCGCCGGAGCGGCCACTCATGGAAAACACGAATTCATAACTATTCGTGTCGAATGGATACAGACACTACCCGTCAAGTCTGCGAATTGGTATAGGACTCGCCAATCTGAGAGTCGGTTCCCAAAATTCGGAGCCGGTCTCGGGCCGGCGCAGATTCCGCGTTCAGTTTTCGCCGCCGTTTCGGGCTCAGCTGAGGAGCCGTCGAGTCCCGTCGATGCGGGTGGGATCCGGCAGCAGATCGACGTGGGCGCTGAGCACGTGGGACTCGGTTTCCGTGGCGACCACGGGGTGGATGACGAGCTCGAGGATCTGCGGGTGATTCTCCACCAGCACCGAGAGCCTCTCGATCACCGTGCGCAGAGGTTCGATGTTCATCGGCGGCAGGCCCCGGTAGCCGAACAGGCGTGGGGAGGACTTGATCGAGCGGATCATGTCCTCGGCCTCTTTGTCCGTGATCGGGGCGACCCGGTGCTCGACGTCTCCGAGGAGCTCCGTGGAGTCGCCGGCCAGAGAGAAGGCCAGCAACGGACCGAGCAGCGGGTCCTCTCCGGCTCGGATCACGCAGGGCACACCGTGTGGGGCCATCGCCTGCACGTCGACGAGCGGTTCGTCCTCATCGGTGAGCTGACGGATGGTGTCCTGGACGGCGGCGAAATCCTCGGCGAGCTCTTCCGGAGAGTCGATGTTCAACCGCACACCGCCGAGCTCCATCCGGTGCCGCAGCATCTTCGTCACCGCCTTGAGGGCAACGGGATAGCCGATGGTCTCCGCCGCGGCGAGCCCCTCTTCGACCGAGGACGCCGCAATATAGGGCAGCACCTCGATGCCGTAGGCGTTGAGCAGGGCGCGGGTGTCATCGCGTTCGAGCCGTACCGGAGCGCCCGGCTTGGCGCCGTCGAGCGCCGAGTCGATGATCGAACGCACCTTCTTGTCATCGATGTCATCGAGTTCGACGTACGTGCCGTGATCGGCGGCCCGCCAGCGGGCATAGTCCGTCGCCCGGGCCAGCGCCCACACCGCGTCCTCGGGACCGATGTAGCTGGGCACGGTGTGGGAGACGCGGTTGCCCTCGTCATCGGTGAGGAAAGTGGTGAGTTCGTCGTGGACGCCCTGGATGCCGAGGAAGCACGCGACCGTGGTCTTGCCCGACCTCGCAGCCGATTCGGACAGCAGCGCGGCGATCTCCGCTTCCTCGGCCCCCGCCGACGGGGTGAACGTGACGATGACCGAATCGACGTCGTCGCGGTCGTACATCGCATCGAGTTCTGCGCGGAAGGTCTGCGTATCGACCTCCGGGTGCAGGGAGACCGGGTCCGTGTCGACGCGCAGACCCTCGGATCGGGCCCGTTGCATGATCAGCGTGCCCATCGCCGCGGAGTTGCCGATCACACCGACCCGGCGGCCGGCGGGCAGCTTCTGCGAGGAGAAGACCTGAGCGAGGTCGAAGAGGCGGTGGACGGTGTCGGCGCGGATCACGCCCGCCTGTTCGAGCACCTGATCGAGCGTGTTCGGGGCCAGGGAGGAGGTGCGCACGATATGCCCGGGCGGCAGCTCTCGCCCAGTGAGGTCGGACTTGATGACGATGACCGGTTTGACGCGCGAGACCCGGCGGGCGATGCGCGAGAACTTGCGCGGATTGCCGATCGATTCGAGATAGAGGCCGACGGTCTGCGTGGCCGGGTCCTCCTCCCAGTACTGGAGCAGGTCGTTGCCCGACAGGTCGGCCCGGTTGCCTGCGGACACGAAGGTGGAGATGCCCAGGCCGCGGTTCTTCGCCGCCGCCAGCAGCGCGGTGCCCAAGGCCCCCGACTGGCTGAACAGTCCGAGTGTGCCCGAAGCGGGCAGGAACGGTGCGAGCGAGGCATTGAGGGAGATGTCTTCGGCCTCATTGACCAGGCCGAAGGAGTTCGGCCCGACCACCCGCATGCCGTAGGCGCGCGAGGTCGCGACCATCCGCCGCTGCAGCTCGGCGCCCTCGGGGCCGGTTTCGGCGAAGCCGGAGGAGATGACGAGCACGGCCTTGACTCCGTGCACGGCACAGTCCTTGACCACCTCGGTGACGGATTCGGCCGGAACGGCGATGACGGCGAGGTCGGCCTTGCCGGGCAGATTCTCCAGGCTCGGGTAGGCCTGGACTCCGGCGATCTGATCGGCCTCGGGATGGACGACCCAGAGGTCGCCGGCGAATTTTGCGGCCGTGATGTTGCGGATGAGCAGATGACCGGTGGAGTTGCGCTTCCGGCTGGCGCCGATGACCACCACCGAGGTGGGGTGGAGGACCGTGCGCACGCTCAGGGCCTCGGCCCTGTGTTCGCGGGAGGCCTGGACCTCGATCGAACGCGCCGTCGGGTCGATGTCGAAGTTCACGGCCACGACGCCGTCGTCGAAGCCGCGGGAGACCTCGTAGCCGGCGGCCTGGAAGACCTGAAGCATCGAGCGGTTCTGAGGCAGCACCTCGGCGGTGAACCTCTGGATCCCCGCCTCACGCGCGGCCGCGGCGAGGTGCTCGAGGAGGATCGAGCCGATGCCGCGTCCCTGGTGGGCGTCGGCGATGTTGAAGGCCACCTCGGCGTCGGTGTCGGAGATCTTGTCGAACCGGCCCACGCCGATGATGTCATCGCCGATGAGCATGATCAGAGCGACACGATCGTGATGGTCGACGTTGACGAACCGGTCGAGGTCGCGCTGCGGCAGCCGCGGCAGCGGGGCGAAGAAGCGCAGATACACGGACTCCGGCGACTGGGCCTCATGCATCCGGGACAGGGCATCGGCATCAGCGGGAGTGATCGGACGCAGATGGGCGGTGCCGCCGTCGCGGAGGACGACATCGGCTTCCCACCCGGCAGGATAGTTTTCCATGTTCCCAGCATATGCGTCTGCTCACGTTTGTGGCCGACCGTCCTCGGAAGTGTCGGGGGCGCTGGGAAGTGTCAGGGGAGTGGGGCACAATAGTGGGCATGGCATTACCCGAGGTTCTCGTTCACGATCTGCAGTCGGCCGGCTACTATCCTCAGCTGACCCAAGGCATACTCGCCGACTCCCTCTTCGACGAACCGGTACTGGCCCACTTCGTCCACATCGACACCCATGTCGACATCGAATCCATCCACCGTCACGTCACCGCTTTCGTCCTCACCGAGACCCGGCTGCTGCTGGCCCACGTCGATGACGATCCGAACGCCGAACCCGGGTCCAAACCGCGGGCGGTCACGAGCAGCGAGGACATCGACCTCGACCGGCTCGGCACCGTGATGGTCGGCCGCACCTTCGCCGATCCGGCCGCCTACAAACCCGGCGACAAACCCGTCGAGGTCTCCCTCACCCTGTCCTGGGGAGCGTCGAAGCGGATCGAAGCCTTCCCCGAGACGTGCGGGGATCCCGACTGCATGGGCGACCACGGCTACGGCGGATCGATGTTCGCCGAGGATGTCATGCTCCGAGTCTCCGCCCAAGCCGAAGGCCAGGCCGCCGTCGACCGGATCACCGAATTCGCCGGCAAGCTGCGCGCCGCGGTCTTCCACGCCCGGCTGCGGTCACGCCGCTGATGGGCGACGCGGCCGCGCAGACACCCGCAGGCAACGGTCTCTTGGGCCCACCGGACTATTCGGGGCCCATCCTCTCCGACATCGTGCCCGCCGCCGCGCTCAGCCTCGGCGCCGGGGGCATCTTCGACGCCGAGGCGCGTGAGCGGGCTCGGGCCCTCGGGCTCGACCGGGACTCACGGACCACGATCGTCGTGCTCATCGACGGCCTCGGTGAGCAGCAGCTGCGCCGCTTCAGCGGATACACTCCGTTCTTCCGGTCGCAGGCAGAGGCCCGCCGGACTCTGTCGGCCGGGTTCCCTTCGACCACCGCGAACTCCCTGTCCTCCTTGGCCACGGGCCGGCTGCCCGGTGCCCACGGGGTCGTCGGCTATCGCGTCCTCGACCCGGAGAAGGACGCGGTATTCAACCAGCTGACCTGGAACCTCGACGTCGACCCCGTCGCCTGGGTCCCTGATGCCACCCTGTTCGAACGACTCACCGACGTCGGCGTCGATGTGGTCAGCCTCGGTGAGAAGAAGTTCGCCGGACGCGGGCTCAATCGCGCGTCTCTGCGCGGTGGCCGGTTCCGGGATTCGAAGACACTGGAGGATCGCTGCGCGCAGGCCCTCGCCGAAGCGAAGGCTCCGGGCCGGCGACTCGTCTACCTCTATTGGGGAAACCTGGATAAGACCGGTCATGTGCACGGTTCGGATTCGGCGGCCTGGACCGAAGAGCTCGAACGCGTCGACCTCGCCCTGTCCCGGCTCGCCGCGGACCTGACCCACGATGCGACGATGCTCGTGACCGCCGACCACGGCATGGTTGACATCGATCATGACCGACGCCTCGACCTCGCCTCGGCTCCCGATCTCAAGTCCGGGCTGCGCCACGTCGGAGGGGAACCGCGAGCTCTGCATCTCTATGCCGAGCCCGGCGCCGAGGCCGACGTCGAATCCGCGTGGTCAGAGACGCTCGGCGACCGGGCGCTGATCATCCCGAAGTCCCAGGCCATCGCCCGCGGATACTTCGGTCCCGTCGCCGCACACGTGAACCCGCGGATCGGGGACTTCGTCGTCATCTGCTCCGACGGATTCGCCGTCGTCGATTCGGACGTGGAGTCCGCCTCGGCGCTGGCGCTGATCGGCCACCACGGCTCGACGACGGAACGCGAACTGCAGATCCCGCTCCTCGTCCTCTGAGATCGACAGTTAGGATGACAGACGTGACTTTTCCTCGAATCGGTGTCATCGGCGGCGGCCAGCTGGCACGCATGCTCGCCCCCGCCGCAGAAGCCCTCGGTGTCCGCTTCTCCGTCCTCGCGGAGACCGCCGATGCCCCCGCCACCCAGGTCATCAATGAGGTGAGCGTCGGCGACTACACGGACTATCCGACGCTCAAGGCCTTCGCCGAGACCGTCGATGTCGTGACCTTCGATCACGAGCACGTCCCGCCCGAGCATCTCGAAGACCTCGTCGAGGCCGGCCATGCCGTGCGCCCGGGACCGCAGGCGCTCATCTTCGCACAGGACAAGATCCGGATGCGCACGAAGATGGACGAGCTGGGACTGCCGAACCCGGCCTGGGCAGACATCACCTCGGAGGCCGATATCGCGGCCTTCGCCGATCGCGTCGGCTATCCTTTCGTCCTCAAGACGCCGCGCGGCGGCTACGACGGCAAAGGCGTCCGCGTCATCGAGAGCTTCACAGAAGCCTCCGAGTGGCTCGCCGAAGTCGGGCAGCTGCTGGCCGAAGAGAAGGTCGACTTCGCCCGTGAGCTCGCCGTCATGGTCGGACGCTCCCCGATGGGCCAGACCGCCGTGTGGCCGGTCGTCGAGACCTGGCAGCAGAACGGCGTCTGCAAAGAGGCCCTCGCCCCGGCACCCGACCTGTCGGCAGAGAAGTCCCGGGCCATCACCGAGGCGATCCTCACCGTCGCCGGAACCCTCGAGGTCACCGGTGTGATGGCGATGGAGATGTTCGAGACCGCCGATGGATTCCTCATCAACGAGTTCGCGATGCGCCCCCACAACACCGGGCACTGGACCCAGGACGGGTCGGTGACCAGCCAGTTCGAGCAGCATCTGCGTGCCGTCCTCGATCTGCCGTTGGGCAGCCCCGCGGCCAGAGAAGACGTGTCTGCGATGGTCAACATCCTCGGTGCCGAGCACGAGGACCTCTACCAGCCGTACCTGCACGTCATGGCCCACGATCCGGCGGTCAAGGTCCACCTCTACGGCAAGAGCGTGCGTCCGGGCCGCAAGGTCGGCCACGTCAACGCCTACGGTGACGACCGCGAGCTCGTGCTCGCTCGGGCCCGCCATGCCGCTGACTTCATCGCCGGGGTCGATGTCGACCCGCACCCGCGGATGCCCACCCCGGAGAATCTCCTGGCCGACCGGGAGTCGAGCACGGGCTGAAACCCAACCGGCTGTCACCGACCTGCTGCCGAACCACATCGGCAACCGCCGATCCGGACGGCAGCGAACGAGATCCCGCACCGCCTGCGACGAAGGAAGCACAGATGACCACAGCACACGACTCCACAGCAACAGCGGCTCCGGTCGGAATCGTCATGGGCTCGGATTCAGACTGGCCGACGATGAAGGCCGCCGCCGAGGCACTCGACGGACTCGGCATCGCCTCGAGTGCCGAGGTCGTCTCCGCCCACCGCATGCCCGAAGACATGGTGGCCTGGGCGAAGTCCGCGGCCGACCGAGGCGTGCGTGTCATCATCGCCGGAGCCGGGGGAGCGGCTCACCTTCCGGGCATGATCGCATCGATGACCTCTCTGCCGGTCATCGGCGTTCCCGTGCCGCTGAAATACCTCGACGGAATGGACTCCCTGCTGTCGATCGTGCAGATGCCCGGGGGAGTGCCCGTGGCGACCGTGTCGATCGGCGGAGCGAAGAATGCGGGCCTGCTCGCCGCACGCATCCTCGGCGCGGGAGACGGCGACGAAGCCGCCGCTGTGCGGCAGCGTTTGGACGGCTACCGAGACGAACTGCGGCAGGTCGCTCTCGACAAGGGCCGGGCTCTGCAGGGATAATGGTGTTACTGAACGTCCGATAAGCATTAGGAGAAGAATGTTCGACCTCTACCAGCCCAGCGAAGAGCATGAAGAGATCCGTGCGGCCGTACGCGATATCGTCGAGAAGAGGATCACGCCGTTCGCGGCGGAGGTCGATGCGGATTCCCGCTACCCGCGAGAAGCTCATGAGGCGCTGGTCGAGACCGACTTCTTCGCCGCCCACATTCCCGAAGAATACGGCGGAATGGGTGCCGACGCGCTGGCCGTGGCGATCATCATCGAAGAGGTGGCCCGAGGCTGCGCCTCGTCTTCGCTCATCCCGGCCGTGAACAAGCTCGGCAGCATGCCCGTCCAGCTCGGCGGCAGCGAAGAGATCAAGAAGAAGTACTTCCCCTCGGTCGCCTCCGGCGAGGCCGGCTTCTCCTACGGCCTGTCCGAGCGGGAGGCGGGCTCGGACACCGCATCGATGAAGACTCGCGCCGTCGCCGACGGTGACGACTGGATCCTCAACGGAGTGAAGACCTGGATCACGAACGCCGGGGAATCCGACTACTACACGGTCATGGCCGTGACCGACCCCGACGGCGCCCGCGGTCGCAACATCTCGGCCTTCGTCGTCGAGAAATCGGATGAGGGCTTCACCTTCGGCGAGAAGGAACGCAAGCTCGGCATCAAGGGTTCGCCCACTCGCGAACTGCTCTTCGACAACGTCCGGCTGCCGGGGGACCGGATCGTCGGACAGCCCGGAGAGGGCCTGAAGATTGCGCTGCGCACCCTCGACCACACCCGTGTGACGATCGCCGCTCAGGCTGTCGGCATCGCCCAGGGCGCGCTCGACTACGCGCTGTCCTACGTCAAGGAACGTCAGCAGTTCGGCAAGTCCATCGCCGATAACCAGGCCATCCAATTCATGCTCGCCGATATGGGCATGAAACTCGAAGCCGCCCGTCAGCTGACCTACACCGCGGCCGCCAAGAGCGAACGCGGCGATGACGACCTCACCTACTTCGGGGCGGCGGCGAAGGCCTACGCCTCGGATGCGGCCATGGAGATCACCACGGACGCCGTGCAGCTGCTCGGCGGCGCCGGCTACGTCGTCGACCACCCGGTCGAGCGGATGATGCGCGATGCGAAGATCACCCAGATCTACGAGGGCACGAACCAGATCCAGCAGATGGTGATGGGACGCCAGCTCCTGCGCTGAGCCTTCAGCCCGCGTGCGAACCCCGGCGAGGGTGCTGCGACTCGACGAAGATGGTCGGGACGCAGCACCCTCGCCGTCGTCTGTGAAGAATCGCATAGCAGCGCAATCCGACATGCACGGCGCGGATTTGCCGGAATCCACGGCCCGCAGGCGACACAATGGATGAACACAGTGGACTCTGAAGAACGTTTGGCACAGTTGTCTTCGCCGCACGTCCGGTCAGAGACCGTGTCGCTCGTCGTCGAGGCGCGTGCGACTGTGTACCGGAAGCCGTGAAGACCGCCGAGGAGACGAAGGGAAGGCAGTGGCCGAAACGAGATACGTGGACCCGATCCGCTACCCTTCGTACGCCTCGCAGCCCACACGGGATGTGCGGGCCTGGCTGCTGCTCCTCGTCACCGTCGTCGTCCCCGGCGGCGTCCAGCTGCTGTTCGGACATCGTCGGTGGGCGAAGATCTCCCTGTCGATCACCGTGATCAGCTGGGCTCTGGCCATCCTCGCCGGAGTCACCGTCCTCATCAACCGGACGTTCCTGTTCACCATCGGCACGAACCCCTTCATCCTCACCTTCCTCACGATCTGGGTTCCGGTCATCGCGATCAGCTGGGCCGTGTGCCTGTTCGACTCCTTGCGCCGGATCCGACTCGTCACGATCTCGCAGAGGGCCCGCAAACGCTTCGTCGCGGCGTTCTGTGCTCTCCTCCTCATCGTCGTCGGCCCGCTGGCCTGGGGGACGTCGATGCTGAACTCTCAGCGTGGTCTCATGAGCGACCTCTTCGCCTCCGGCAAGGCCCTCAAACCCGTCGACGGCCGCTACAACATCCTGCTTCTGGGGTCCGACGCCGGCAAGGGGCGCACGGGCATCCGTCCGGATTCTCTGTCGTTGGCCTCGATCGACGCGAAGACGGGCAAGACCGTGATCATCGGGCTGCCGCGCAATATGGAGAACGTGCCATTCACGGAGGATTCGCCGCTGCACAAGAAGTACCCGCAGGGGTACAACTGCGGCTCCGAGTGCCTGCTCAACGCCGTATTCCAGCAGGGCGAGCAGCACAAAGACGAATTCGACGACCCGGAGCAGGCCGGCGAGCAGGCAACGATGGACGCCGTATCCGCGATCACCGGGCTTGAGGTCCAGTACTACGCGATGATCAACCTCAAGGGATTCGAGCACCTCATCGACTCCCTCGGCGGAATCACTCTGGTCTCGGGCAAGCGAGTGCCGATCTCTTCGAAGGTCGACCCGAAGACGGGCCAGCACGGCCCGGTCAAGGGGTGGATCGAGCCGGGCAAGCAGAAGCTCGACGGATTCCACGCACTGTGGTTCGCCCGCTCCCGAGAGTTCTCCAGCGACTACGAGCGGATGATCCGGCAGCGCTGCGTGCAGACGGCCATGGGCAAGCAGCTCGATCCGGCTACGGTGCTCACTCGCTACCAGGCGATCGCCAAGGCCACTCCGGGAGCTGTGGCCACGAACATTCCGTCCTCCCAGGTGGACTCCTTCGTCGACTTGGCTCTCAAGGTGAAGTCGCAGAAGATCGAGTCCCTCGACCTCACTCCGCCGCGCGTGACACCGTCGAATCCGGACTTCGATGTGGCACGACAGCTCGTAGCCGATAGGATCGAGGAGGCGTCGAAGTCCTCGAAGGAGGACAAGGACGCATTCTCGGCTTCCGGAAGCGATCTGTCAGCTGCCGCCGGAGTCGATGCGGGACTCGATCCGAACCCCGGTTCCGGGCCGCAGCTGCTGGCACAGAGTGCCGGCGACAACTCTGCTGACAACGGCGATGAAGCCGACGCAAAGGCGATCTGCTACGTGCCGTGAGGCACCGGAAGCGGCTCGGGCGGCCGAACAATGACCGAAAACGTCCGGCCGACGACGATTCCGGGAAAAACTTTTGCTCGGTGTGTCCCTTGCCAATACTGGGAACCACACTCGTGTAATTAGAATATTCCGCTCTGTGGCTAGTCTGACACGCCGAAAATGTGTAACAATTTTGAGATGTTGGGGTTGCCCGCCGTACTGCCAACGGTGCAGGGGACCTCGAGGCCTGAACTTCCCTGTCTTCCTCGAAAAGGCTGTAACGATGAAATATCTATTGCCCACTGTCGCGGGCTGCGCTTCTGTCGCACTCGTCGGCACCTTAGCGGTCACGGCATCGACGGCCTCTGCGGCCACGACGTCGCCTGACGTGTCCAAAGAGGCGCTGAACGTCAGCGAAGAGGGACTCAACGTCCCCGGTGCCCGTGATTCCAGTGATTCCACCGCCACTGCCGCCAACCAGAGCGCCACGAGCAATCTGCCGAACATCTTCAAGTCGCAGACCGCTTTGGCCGGGACCAAGGTGCCGGAGTTCGTCAACGCATCCGCCTCGGCAGACACCGGGTCGGCCGTCAACGCCTCCGCTGCGACCGGGGCGGTCAACACCACATCCGCCGGACTCGCCTCTGAATCCGACGAGACCGTGCCGTCCGAGGGTTCCTCCCCGTCCGAGACGGAGCAGACCCCTGCCGAGAAGTCCGAAGACTCCGAGGACAAGAGCGGGCAGGACTCCGCCGAGGAGTCGGAGGCCAAGGACGACGAAGACATCTCCGGCTCGGTCCGGCAGAAGACCGAAGACGGCGTGAACATCGCACTCATCTCTGATGTCCTCGATGTTCCGACGAAGAACCCGAGTCTCGTCGGGTTCACCTTCTCCGAGTCGAAGTCGAACATCCGCATTCAGATCCGCATCAAGCACGGATCCGAGTGGGGCAGCTGGGACACTCTCGACGAAGAGGAGCAGGACGAAGCCGAGAACAAGGGTTCGGAGCCGATGACGGTGACGAACGCCTCCGGAGTGCAGATGCGCATCCTCGGTGATTCCGCACCGAGTGACGCCGAGCTCGTCCTCGTCGATCCGAAGCGCGACTCCGGTGACGCACAGGCCGTCGCCGAGAACGCCCCCGTCGACCTCGAACAGCAGAACGCCGACGACGCGGAGACCTCCGATGCCGCGTCCGAGGAATCGACCGACGCCGAGGCGGCCGAGGCCGAGAACCTCAGCGACGTCTCCGGCGCGACCGTGGCCAACCAGAACTATGTGCCCGGTTCGTCGACGGTGTCCACCGTCGCGAAGAAGGTTGCGAAGCCGAAGATCGGTTCGCGCAGCTCCTGGGGTGCGAAGGCCTACCGGGGCAGCCCTGACTATGCCAGCGGGATCAAGCAGGCCGTGGTCCACCACACCTCCGGTTCGAACAGCTACTCAGCCGAGGACGTCCCGGGAATCATCCGCGGTATCCAGGCCTACCACCAGGACGGCCGTGGGTGGAGCGATATCGGCTACAACGTCGTCGCAGACAAGTACGGTCGCCTCTGGCACGCTCGCGGCGGTGACGTCTCGAAGGCCGTCATCGGCGCACACGTAGCCGGACACAACACCGGAACCTTCGGTATCTCCGTGCTGGGCACTTACAACAGCGCAGCTCCTCCGAAGAAGACCCGTGACGCCGTGGCTTCGGCCATCGCCTGGAAGTTCTCGCTCAACGGAATCTCCAAGGCGACGAAGTCGAACCTGGTCGGCCACCGTGACCTGGGCAGCACCGACTGCCCCGGTGACGCCTTCTACGCAAAGCTGGGCGAGGTCCGCTCAACGGTCAACTCGATCCTGAAGACCGGCGAACAGCCCAGCGACAAGAAGGACGACTCGAAGAAGGACGATTCCAAGAAGGATGACTCCAAGAAGTCTGAGAAGCCGAAGACGAAGACTGCGATCGAGAAGTACGCCGAGAAGAACAAGCTCGGCAAGGCTGTCGGCAAGGAATACGCGGTCAAGGGCATCTCGGGTGCCAAGGCTCAGAAGTTCGAAAAGGGTGTCGTCTACTGGTCCAAGAAGACCGGCGCCTACCACCTGTCAGGAGCGATCGCCTCGTCGTACAAGGGCGACGCGGTCACCAACTTGGGGCTGCCCACCTCTGCGGAGAAGGGCGGCCTCAAGGACGGGGGTGTCGCACAGCGCTTCGAGAAGGGATCCTTCTACTGGTCGAAGGCCACCGGCGCCCACTACACCACCGGTGCGATCATGAAGTACTGGGGTGACAAGGGGACTGTCAAGGGCCACCTGGGCTACCCCAAGTCCGACGTGGTCT
Source organism: Brevibacterium sp. FAM 27836 (assembly GCF_051351055.1). Taxonomy (NCBI): domain Bacteria; kingdom Bacillati; phylum Actinomycetota; class Actinomycetes; order Micrococcales; family Brevibacteriaceae; genus Brevibacterium; species Brevibacterium sp. FAM 27836. The sequence goes on along the minus strand of NZ_CP195711.1, from coordinate 371,414 downwards.
TCAAGGACGGTCGCGGCGAGCAGCTCTTCGAAGGTGCTCGACTGGTCTGGGCCGAAGGATACGGCACCACCGAATTCTCTCCCAAGGGTTCGATCGCCGGCGGAGTGACGGATGACAATGCTCCGGGCGACACGACACCGCCGGGAGACAAGTCCACCGATGGCGATTCGCCTGCAGACTCCGGGGAAGGTTCTGCAGACGACGAAGACTCGAAGGATGATGAGTCCAAGGACGATTCCACAAAGGATGACTTTAAGAAGGACGACAAGTCCAAGGATGACTCCAAGAAGGACGACGAGTCCAAGGATGACTCCACGAAGGACGACAAGTCCAAAGACGATTCCAAGAAGGACGACTCCAAGAAGGACGACAAGTCCAAGGACGACTCGAAGAAGGACGATTCGAAGAAGAAGGACGACAAGAAGAAGGATAAGCCGACCAAGGCAGAGAAGATCGCGGCTCAGCGTGCGTCCGTGATCAAGGATGCCAAGGCCAACCTCGGTGTCAAGTACGTCTGGGGCGGCACCTCGCCGAAGTCCGGTTGGGACTGCTCGGGCTACACCCAGTACGTCTACGCCAAGAACGGCATCAAGCTGCCGCGCACGACCAGCCAGCAGCGCTCTGCGGGCAAGGAGATCCCCATCAAGGACGCTGAGGCAGGCGACCTGATCTGGATCCCCGGTCACATCGGAATCATCTCCGAGACCAAGGGGCAGATGTACGATGCGGGATCGACCCGGACGAACACCACGAAGCGCAGCTACAGCTGGATGCTCAACCGTGGAGCGAAGGTCATCCGCGTCATCGGCTGATCGACAGCCTCGCAGCGGGAATTCCAAGGCCCCACTGACAGTGCCCCCGCGGGGATCCGGTTCCGGAACCCCGCGGGGGCACTGTCAGGTTCTCCTGCGGATTCTTCTCGCCCTCTCAGCGGGCCGGATACGTCCTTGCAGGTGGCGGCGGTGAATAGTGTGTGACTTCGGCTGAACAGTCAGTGAAGTGCCGGGTCCGAACGCGCTGGTGACGCTATCGTGGACAGTGCACACCCGGAACAGCCGGATGTGGTTTCGACACCGATCCATCCAAGGGGGCCTCCAGTGCACCGCTTGCACAACACGGTCAAGAACTTCGAATGGGGCAGCACGGACGCGATTCCCGCGCTCCTGGGCACCGCCCCCGACGGCACCCCCTGCGCGGAATTGTGGCTGGGTGCCCATCCGATGAGTCCTTCCCGGCTCGATATACACCAGGATCGGACCCGCGCGGTCGACGAACGCCGCAGCCGCCTCGGCGGCATCGACTCGACTGGAACGGTGGCGACGGAGACCGCGCGCGAACTCGGCCCCAACCTCATCGAATACCTGGCTGGAGACCCCACGGGTCTGCTCGGGCAGGAATCCGTCGAGGCCTTCGGTGCTCGCCTCCCGTTCCTGCTCAAGGTGCTCTCGGCCCGGAAGGCACTGTCGATCCAGGTCCATCCTGACCGAGACCAGGCACGGGCCGGATTCGCCGCTGAAGAGGCCCACGGGCCGGCACTGGATGCTCCCGAGCGCAACTACAAGGACGCCTCGGCGAAACCGGAACTCATCTATGCACTCACTGACTTCCACGCTCTCACCGGATTCCGTCCGCGCAAGGCTGTCCGAGCAACCTTCGAACGGATGCTCTGCCAGCCGCTGACGCCGCCTTCGCTGGACTTCCTCGGCACCGTCATCGGCGCGCTGAAGTCCCTCGGAGAGGGCCGAGCGCTCTCACACGCCGTCGAACTCGTCCTCGGCGATCCGCGGGCCGCAGGACTCGTCGACGAGGTGGCCGCGCACGGGATGGACGAACTGCCGGAACGGCACGTGAGCCGACTCGGCAGCGCCGTCGACCCGGCGCAGACCTTCTGCGAGCTCGTCGACGACTACCCGCACGACCCCGGTGTGCTCGTGGGGCTCATGCTCAACCGTGTGCATCTGCAGCCGGGGGAGGCGCTGGCTATGGAGGCCGGGGTGCTGCATGCCTACCTGTTCGGCACCGGCATCGAGATCATGGCCTCGAGCGACAATGTGCTGCGCGGGGGTCTGACCTCGAAGCACGTCGATATCGCGGAACTGACGAAGGTCGCTGACTTCCGCGCGGGCAGACCGCGCATGGTCGAACCCGACCGTGCCGGCGTCATGTTCGGAGCCACAGACGACTTCGCTCTGCAGGCGCTGCGTTGCCCCAGGCTGGCCACGCTCGAACGCCGCGGAGCCGCTATCGTGTTGTGCACCGCGGGAACGATCACGCTGAACTCGCTGGGCTCCTCGCTCACCCTCGAACGCGGCGAGAGTGCCTTCATCGCGGCCAACGAGCCGATGGTGACCGCCGACGGCCACGGCGACCTGTTCGTCGCCACCACCGGGCTCGCCCCCTCCGGACTCGCCCCCGCCGGACTCGCCCCCACCCCGTCTCTCGCCTGAGCGAAGCAATCTCACGCTCGTGACGCGCGGGGCTTCCTCCGGCTTGGCGCTCACAACGAGAAGTGGTCACGTTCGGATACCAGAACCGAGATTCCGTATCCGAACGTGACCACTTCTCTGTTGTTGGGGGTCTCTGTCGCTGGGGAGGCTCGCCTGCTTTCGCCGAGAAACGGGTCGCGTGCCGAAACGCGGGTGTACACGGTATGTGTCAACCCGTTTCTCGGCACTCGACCCGTTACTCGGTCAGCGGCGTGGCGCTGCTTGGTCAGCGAACTGCCGGACATCCGGAGATGCTCAGGCGACGACCTCGATGGTGGGCACGTCGTCAGGGACGATCACCTCGGCGCCGGTCTTCTCCTTGACCTCATCGACGGTGACGCCCGGAGCGAGTTCGACGAGGGTGAAGGAATCACCGGAGACGTCGAGGACCGCGATATCGGTGACGATGCGCGAGACCACGCCCTTGCCGGTCAGCGGCAGGTCGCAGGACTTGAGCAGCTTGTGCGATCCGTCCTTGGCCACATGGTCCATGATGACGATGACGCGCTGAGCACCGTGGACGAGGTCCATCGCACCGCCCATGCCCTTGACCATCTTGCCCGGGATCATCCAGTTCGCGATGTCGCCGTTGACGGCGACTTGCATCGCGCCGAGGATTGCGGCGTTGATCTTGCCTCCGCGGATCATGCCGAAGCTCGCAGCGGAGTCGAAGTAGGCCGCGCCCGGGTTCATGGTGACGATCTCCTTGCCCGCGTTGATGAGGTCGGGATCGATCTCGTCCTCGGTCGGGTAGGGGCCGACGCCGAGCAGGCCGTTTTCGGACTGGAGCACGAGGTGGACACCCTCGGGCAGGAAGTTCGGAACCAGGGTCGGCATGCCGATGCCGAGGTTGACGTAGCTGCCGTCTTCGAGTTCCTGGGCGGCACGGGCCGCCATCTGATTGCGTGTCAATGACATTGCTGTGTCTCCTCAGGCTTCTCGTACGGTGCGCTTCTCGATGGGCTTGTCAGCCACCTGTTCGGGCGTCAACGGCACCACACGGTGGACGAAGACCCCGGGCACGTGGACATCATCCGGATCGATCTCGCCGGGTTCGACGAGCTTCTCGACCTCGGCGATGGTGACGCGTGCGGACTGGGCCGCCGGGGGATTGAAGTTGCGGGCGGAGGAATGGAACACGAGGTTGCCGTGACGGTCGCCGACCGCGGCGCGCACGAGGGCGTAGTCGGGCGCCAGCGACTCTTCGAGGACGTATTCCTTCTCTTCGCCGAAGGTGTCGAAGACCTTCGTCTCCTTCGCAGGAGACTTCTTGACGACATTGCCCTCGGAGTCGTACTTCCATGGCATTCCGCCCTCAGCGACCTGCGTGCCGGCACCGGTGATGGTGTAGAAGCCCGGGATGCCGGCGCCTCCGGAACGCAGCTTCTCCGCCAGTGTGCCCTGCGGGGTGAGTTCGACCTCGAGTTCTCCCGAGAGGTACTGACGGGCGAATTCCTTGTTCTCGCCGACGTAGGAGGCGATGATGCGGCGGAGGCGTCCGTCGGCGAGCAGAATGCCCAGACCGCGACCATCGACACCTGCGTTGTTCGAGATCACCTCGAGGTCTTTGGCACCCTGGTCCTGCAGCGCACGGATGAGGAATTCGGGTACGCCCACGACACCGAAGCCGCCTACGGCGATCGATGATCCATCTGCAATGTCGGCCACCGCTTCTGCGGGGCTATCAACTACTTTGTCCATGTGCCCAGTGTGCCATGAAGCACTCCGAGGCCGTGGGCCAGGTCCGTCATACGAGCATCGTCGACACTGCTGGTGAGGAGGAGTTCACCACCGCCGAGGAGATGCTGCAGCAGCCGCGGCCACTCATCGGGCCGTGGGGTCGAGTTCGACGCCAGCAGACCCTGCGGTCTGCCGCCGACAGGAGCCGCCTGCTCTGCTCCCGCCCAGTCGATGATCTGCCCGTCGACTTCGAGAGTGCCCGAGGCGTCGAGGCGACGTGAGGCGACATCGGGATAGGCCCGAATCGCCGAATTGACGTCGATGAAGTCCTCATCGACCGGCGTGCTCAGAGCCAGCGCCGGCGGGTTGAAGACGAAGACCTCTTCGGCATCGGCCACGGAACCAAGGTCCTCGTGGCCGAGCGGAACGAAGGCCATGAAGTCCTCCGTCGGCGGTTCTTCGCCGATGCAGACACGACCGCCGGCGAGGAGGACGCTGAGCAGCGCGACGAGTTCGCGCCAGTGCAGGCGTTGTGGAAGGGGCGCGAAGAGGGTGAAGTCGGGTCCGAGGTCATAGTCGCCGAAGAGTCCGACGCCCTTGTTGACCCAGTTCGCCACGACCGGCCCGGTGAGGTCGAGGCGGTCGTGGTCGGGTCCGCGCCAGATGAGGACCGGCCCGCCGGTGTTCGCAATGACTGTCAGATCCATATCCGTATCCATCCTTGAGTGTTGACAGTTGTGGCACGGCCGTCTCCGCCCGCCGAGGCGGCACCTGCGTAGGACAGGACCGTGCCGTTCAGGGGACGATGAGTCCGATGTCGATGGTCACTCCGCGCGGGAACGCGCCGAGTTCGCCGTCGACCCAGTGGTACCTGGTGGAGGCGCTGAGATCCTCGGCGAAGAGCGCCGTGTGGAGTCGCTCGACCAGTGACCCGAGTCCGACCATCGCTTCGAGCAGCGGGGGACCTCCCGACTGCGCTGTTGCCGGCGAATCCGAGGGGTTGAGGGTGATCCGCGAGCCCGCGCCTTCGATGCGCATCCGCCATGCCGCATGGCCGGGTGTCCGCGACTGCCCGGCGCGCACCAGTCGGATCGCACGAGAGACGCGCTCGAGGATGTCATCGCTGCTGTCCCCGGCGGGCGCCCCGCCGGGAAGTTCGGTGACGCCGAGGCTGCGCTGGACGGCTTCGACGTGTCCGTAGCGGAACCAGTCGTCGCCGAGCTCGCGCGACAGGGCCTTCGCTCCGTCGCGACCGTTGTCGAGGTACCCGCCGGCGCCGCGCACGAGAGCCATCGGCAGACCGCGGGAAGAGCCTTTGACGAGATCCGCGGCTGCCGCGATCTCATCGGCGATGGCTCGCACCGTCACAGTCTGGACGCGGCCGTCGTCGTCGGGGCGTCCGCGCTGATCGTCGAGCCCGGAGAAGCCGGACAGACCGAGGGCGATGTCGCCGACGCCGATCCTCCACGGTCGAGAGCTCGTGTCGGAGACGACGAGGCCGATGCGCACGGAGAACGCCTGCTCCACCCTCAGCCGCAGCCGGTCGGCCGAGCGATCGCTGTCGAGCGGGTGCATGATGACGGCGCCGGCAGAATTCGACTGATCGAGTCCCGCCGCGGCCTGCACGGTGCCGGCCGGGGTGCGCACGACCTGGACGGTGGTGCCGGAACCATAGGAGCGTTCGGCGACGAGATGTGTGCCGGTGGCTGTGACGAGCTCTTCGAACTCGCTGCGATCGGCGACGGTGCGCAGACGGCCCTCGGCCTTGGACACGACCTTCGAGGCGACGACGAGGATGTCGCCGTCCTTGAGGTCGATGCGATTGCGTCGCAGGGCGTTGATGAGGATCGCGGCGAGGTCGGAACCCGGCGCGATGTCCTCCTCGACGGGAGGAGCGTAGACGGTGAGGAGTCGGTCATTCATGCTCGGCCGCCGGTGATTCCACTCTCATTCCTCCATAATCCCATCGACGGCGCGTTCTTTCTAAATTCTCCAGGTTTGCTCAGGCGGATCCCACAGGTTGTGCTGGGGCTCAAGGGCTCTCCCTACATATGGTGTTCCGGGCGCGTGTGCATGTGAACATGTGTTCTATTCGGGTCTCAGGTGCTGTCCCAATACTCCATGAGGGCTTGACGGAGCGGTAATGACACGCGTGTAATTTATACCTAAAGGGGAACGCGCCGAGCATGGATCTCAGGATTCGACCGTACATCGGACTGATCGGCTCAGTCACGGTGAAGGACCTGCTCGAGCGTGAGAAAGGGGAAGACCGTGCAAAGCGCACAGAGAGAATGGCGGGAGAGAGAAGACTTCACCGCCGCACCGGGAGTCACCTCCCGCCGTGCCGAAGACTGGTTCATCGAACCGGGAGCACGTACACCCGAGACGCTGCCTGATCCGCTCGCCGTCGATCCGAGTGATCTGACGCCGCTGCAGCAGGACAACGCCGCGGTCTCGCCGCTGTCGTTGCTTCTCGGTGCCGCAGAAGACGGTGAACTGTCGTGGCAGGACCAGGCCCTCTGCGCCCAGACCGACCCGGAGGCGTTCTTTCCCGAGAAGGGAGGATCGACTCGCGAAGCCAAGCGTGTCTGTGCATCCTGCGACGTCCGTTCCGAATGCCTCGAATACGCTCTGGCCAACGATGAGCGTTTCGGCATCTGGGGCGGCATGTCCGAACGCGAACGCCGCCGGCTCAAGAAAAAGGTCGTGTGAGGCCAGCTGTCACTGTCGTTGTCACTTCCGGTGACGACGCCAGCAAGGTCGAGCTCGAAACAGCTCTGCGTCCGCTTTTCCCCGAGATCCCAGTCGTGGATCTCGGGGGACGGACGCTGACCGAGGCAACCGAGGATCCCGCTGTCGCGAACTCGGACTATCTGTGGTTCCTCACCCCCGACTGCCGACCGGAACCCGGCTGTCTCGATGAGCTGCTCGACGCCATCGGGGAAACCGAATCCATCGCCGCCGTGGGCCCGAAGCTCATGCGCGGCGATCGCATCGTCTCCGCCGGTGTGAGCACCACTCCGGCGGGGGAGCGCTTCAATCCCGTGGGCTCCGGCGAAATCGATCAGGGGCAGCGTGACAGCCGCACCGAAACGCTCGGCCTCGACCTGCCCGGCCTGCTCATGGCCACCGCCGAACTGACGCGCATCGGCGCCCCCTCTCGCGTCCTGGGTCCCGCATATCGCGGGATCGAATACTCCCGTCGGCTGCGTGATCTCGGGCGTCGTGTGCTGTTGGCCCCGGGAGCACGGATGGAGATCTCCGCCGAGGCGGCCGCTCAGCTTCGGTCCTCTCCCCAGCCCCCGGTTTCGAAGTTCCAGATCCGCACCGAACAGCGCTACCGACTCAGTCTCGCCGGTCAGGGCCAGGCTGCTCTGCTCTTCCTGCTCGCCTTCTCGAACTTCGGGCACATCCTCGGTGGGCTGCTGTCGAACAATTTCCGGTCCGCCGGTTGGTACCTCGGGGCCCTCTTCGGTCTGCCTGCGGACGCGAGGACCACGGCGCCGCTGCGCCGCGCCAATGCTCGGCGCAGCCGATCGGCCAAGCGCACCTCCACCTCCCACGTCGCGGCACTCTATGCCGATGCGGACGAACTGGCCGTCCAGCGTCGGTCGATGGGCGGCGTGGACGATGACTCGCATCCTGCCGAGGTGCCCACCGGCGGGCCCGACGCCGATGCCGAGCTCAATCCGATCGGCGACACCGAAGAGGCCATCGACTCCTTCTCCCGACTCGAGATCTCCGGCGGTTCGAGTCTGCTGCGTGCGCCCCTGACCTACGTGGTTCTGGCCGCCGTGGTGATGAGCGGCTTCATCAGCTACCGGCTCTTCGGACCCGGCCACCTCGACGGCGGTGCCCTGGGGGCCACGGATGTCGGCCTCGGTGAGATCTTCTCCCGCCTGCTCGGCCGCCACCTCGATGTCTCGACCGGCGCGGCAGCCCCTGCCGACCCCTACCACCTCGTCGTCGGGACACTCTCACTCCTCTTCTTCGGCCATGTCGACATCATGGTCCGCACCCTGCTGCTCGCGGCACCGATCCTCGCCGGGATCACCGCCTATGCCGGGGCCGGAAGCGTGCTCCCACGCCGCTGGGTACGCGGATTCGCCGCTCTGCTGTGGATCGCTTCACCGCTGTTCACCTCCGCTCTCTCAGACGGCCGCCTCGGGGTGGTGCTCGTCTGGATCTGCGCGCCGCTGCTGGCGCTGAGCCTGCGACGGAGTCTGCGCACGGGATCGATCGCGGCCGCGGCCGGCAGCGGACTGCTGCTCTTCGTCATCATCTCCGGCATCCCGCTGCTGCTGACCGTGGCGGTGCTCGGCACTGCGGTGCTGCTCATGACCGGGCGCGGGCTGCGCCATCTGTGGCTGCTGGCACCGACACTGTTCCTCGCCTGGCCCTGGCTGTGGGCTCTCGTGCGGGAGCCCGGAACGCTGCTGACCATGCCCGGACAGATCATAGCGGCCGAGACGGCGCCGACCTACCTGCTGGCCGTCGGATTCCCAGGACCGATCGACCTGTCCTGGTTGGCGGACCTCGCCGAACACTTCGGACTCGGCGGAATCAGCCCGGGGGCGCTCCAGCTGTGGGCACCCGTCCTCGTACTCCCGATGCTCATCCTCGCCTTCTTCACTCTCATCGAGGCCAGGCTCGAACTCACTCGGCTGACCTGGGCGGTGGGACTCTACCTCAGCGGGCTCATCCTCGCCGCAATCCAGGTGCACCTGCCCGCACAGACGGGCCCATTCCATCTCATCGGCTCCTACCCGGCCGCCGGCCTGACCCTGATCAGCCTCGGGGCGATCCTGCTGCTGTCCCTGGGGGCCGATCGCACCGCGGCGAGTCGGACTGGCAGCGGACGGATGCCCATGCGCGGCCTCGTCGGCCTGGTCGCCGTCGCCTCCATCGGACTCCTCGCCATCGGCGCCGGCCGGGCCGCGACCTCGCCCGAGGCAGTCACAGCCACCGAGGACAGCACGGTCCCGGCCCTGGCCGCCGACCGTGCCGAAGGGGACGCGAAGGCTCGCACCCTGCGCCTGGACAACGTCGACGGGGAGGTCCTTGCGACTCTGCTGTCGGCCGAGGACGGAACCGTGTTGGGCACCTCGACGGTGACCGCAGCTGAGACCGTCGGCGGATGGCCGTGGCAGCGACGCCCGCTGCCGATCCCTGACGACCAGGTGCTCGTGGCACAGGCGGCGGCCGCCCTGTCGGCCGACGACGCCGGAGACGTCAGCGATATCCTCGGCGAACTCGGCGCCGACTTCGTCCTCGTCGGCACCAACGCCGAGGGGCTGCAGAAATCCGTCTCGGTCGCGCAGGGGCTGATCGCCGTCGGGCCCACCGAATCCGGACAGCTGTGGCGAGTCGACAAGCCCTCCAGCGGGCGCTTCCTCATCCGCGATGCCGATGGACGGCTGAGCACCGCACCGATGCACGGCACCACCGCCGAGGTGCCCGCCGGTGAGGACGGACGCACACTGATCATCGCCGATGCCGCAGACGGGATCACCGCCCGTTCGAACGGCGAAGTGCTGCCGCAGCCGGAAAATTCCGAGGAGACCTGGGTGAGCGAATTCGATCTCCCCGCCTCCGGCGGCCGAGTCGAGCTCTCGCTCAACTCGCCGGCCTATCCGGTCGGGGTCATCGCCGGCTGGGTGCTCGGTGCGCTGAGCATCATCGCCGCCATCCCCTTCGGCGGATCTCGCAGACACACCCGCGTGTCCAGCAGGCAGTCCGGCGCTGCGACCGGGCAGAGGGGCCGGACGACCGGGCAGACGGGCCGGACGGGCCGGACGGGCCGGACGGGCCGGACGATCGAGCGGACGAGTCGGACGACCGAGCGCACCGACGGCCACGGCAGCAAGGAGACGAGCGCATGAAGAATCTGCGCAGCATCATGACCTTCGCGGCCATCGCCGTACCCGGAGTGCTCGTGGCCACGACCTCATTCCTCGCGCCAATGACCCCGGGCACCCTCGATCGCAGTCCGGAACAGGTGCGAATGCCCACCGCCGACACGCGCGTCGTGTGCCCCGGCCCCCTGCTCACCGACGGAACGGCCGAAGGCACGGACGCGGAGTTCGTCGACGATTCGAAGGTCTCGACGCGAGTCGTCGCCGCTTCGGCACCGATCGGGGCCGCGGACGGATCGACCTCCTCGGCGAGGCTGCAGGTCGCCGACCTCGGCGGCTCGGTCGACTTCGACAACCCTGCCGGGCAGGGTTTCGTCTCCGGCGACGACAGCATCGACTCGACGAAAGTCGTCACGGGATTCGCCCGCCCCGGTGCCCCCGCTCTCACCACCGGTTTCGAAACCGTCGAAGGCAGCTCCGGCGACCTCACCGGTCTGGCCACACTCACCTGCGCACAGGCCGCGAGCAGCTTCCGCATCCTCGCCGGCTCCGGTGCCACCGGCTCGAATTCGCAGCTGCTGCTGAGCAACCCCGGCGACGCTCCCGTCCAGGCCGAAGTCAAGCTCATGACCCCCGGTGGAGGCGCAGCCGAGCCGACCGAACTGAGCATCAAAGCCGGCGAACAGCGCGCCGTGCGTCTGGCCGGACTGGCAGGCGGAGCCGAAGCCCTGGCCGTCGATGTCACCGTCGACGGGGGAGTCCTTGCCGGCTCCGTGCAGGAGACCGTGCTCGACGGGCTCAAACCTCAGGGAATCGACCTTGCCGCAGCCGGCGCGGATGCCGACCGTCAGCAGGTGCTCACCGGCTTGAACGGCAAAGACGTCCGGGTGCGTGTGGCGAACCCGGGCAAGGGGCTGGCCGAGGTCGGACTCAAGGCCTTCGGCCCCGATGGCGAAATCGACATTCCCCGACAGTCGATGACCGTGGTCGGACACGGAGTCGCCGAAGCCGATCTCGGTGACCTCGAGGCCACGAGTCTCGTCATCGACGCCGATCAGCAGATCCAGGCGGGAGCATTCATCGGCCAGGACGGCAAGAAGGGCGCCAGCGATTTCGGCAGCGTCCAAGCCAGCGAATCCCTGGCCGAAACCCAGATCATGGCGCTGCCGCGCACCGGAGAGACCTCCCTGCACCTCTCACCCGGACAGGGGCGCGTGCAGGTGCAGGGCATGCTCGACAACGGTTCGCTGACCGACCCGCAGACGGTCGACCTCAACCCCACCGGAACGACGGTGGTCGACACCGGCACGGTCTCCGAGGAATCGGTGCGCGCTCTGGTCCTCAAGGGTTCCCAGGCCTCGGGCTCACGCGCCGAGGGAGTGCACGCCACCGCCGTCGTGACGACCGACGATGGAATCTCCACCGTCGCTCCGGCCCCGGCACCGACCGGTGTGGCCTACCGCGACATCCGCCTCGGCTGAGTCGGCTGCACGGTTCGGGCTGAAGCCGCTTCGGCTCCGAGTCTGTGGGGACCGCGCGGAGACGGCCGTCACGTACGGCGGAGGATATCGACCTGATCGGCGACCACCTCGGCGATGAGCGCGTCCCTGTTCTCTGTGCCGGCGTGATCTTCGATGACCCGTCGGTAGAGGACGATATGGGTCGCACGATTCGCCGTCGCCGGGAACACTCGACCGAAACTCGGCTCGGTCGAACTCGCCGGTGGAACCGCATCGACGGCCAGCACCACCTCGGCGAGGAGATCCGGTTCGCGGGTGCGCATCCGGGCGAATTCGGCGGCAGCGGCCTGGGCGAAGCTCTCGGCCCGACTCAGCTTGGCCGGTACCGCGGCCCGGTGCAGCGGGGAGCGCAGGCCCCGGCCGTGCCGGTCGCGATGTCGCCTCGATCTCATAGGACGCCATTCTACGTGCGAGGCCGCCGCGCCTGAGCGAATCGGTCGAATCCGGCGTGTAGAGTATTGGACTGTGTCAGCCGTGAGAATGTGTTCAAAAGTCAGCTGCTCGCGCCCCGCCGCCGCCACTATGACGTACGTGCACGCTGATGCGACCGTCGTCATCGGGCCGCTGGGCAGGCGCGCCGAGCCGGGTGCCCACGACCTGTGCGCCGAACATGCTGCCAAGCTGACCGCGCCCGTGGACTGGCAGCTCATCCGCATCGATTCCGGGCAGGCCCCGCCCGAGCGCAGTCGCGACGACCTCTTGGCCATCGCCGATGCCGTGAGGGAAGCCGCCGACCGTGCCGACCGGACCCCGGCCCGCGGCGAACAGACCAGCGCGAACGATTCCGCGCACTCCGGCCGCAAGCACGGCCACCTGCGCATCATCGGCGACTCATGAGTCCCACCGGCTCGTCCCCGTCCGAAGCCTCGCCCGAGACACCGGACCCCGCTTCGAACGACGCGGGCCCGGCCCCGCACCGCACCGCAGCCCTCACCGCGGTCGTGGGCTCCTATGACATCCGCGGGCGCATCCCGGACGAGCTCGACGATGACATCCTCTTCGCCCTCGGCTTCGCGACCGCAGCGACGATGGCCGAGCTCCACTCCACCACCGAGGTGGTCCTCGGACATGACATGCGCCCGAGCTCGCCCGGGTTCGCCCACGCCTTCGCCGCGGGAGTCGAAGCCGCCGGATCACGACCGATGCTGCTGGGACTGTGCTCGACCGACCAGCTCTACTTCGCCTCGGGGATCTTCGACGTCCCCGGCGCGATGATCACCGCCAGCCACAACCCCGCCGACTACAACGGGATCAAGATCTGCGGCCCCCGCGCCGCCGGGGTCAGCCTCGCCTCCGGTCTGTCCCGAGTCAGGGAGCTCGCCGCCACGGCACCTCTCAACGATGGCCGTGCCGTCGCCGTCGACGAAGGGGCAGCGAAGACCATGCGCGAACAGTACGTCGCGCGGATGCGGGCACTGACCCGCATCGAAGAGGTCACGGGACTGAAGATCGTCCTCGACGCCGGCAACGGCATGGCCGGCCGGCTCCTCGGGGAGGTCTTCGGCACCGACGCGGGAGCCGCCTCGGTGCCCTTCGAGGTGATCGGGCTGTACACGGAACTCGACGGCACCTTCCCCAACCACGAAGCGAATCCGCTCAAGCCCGAGAACCTCGTCGACGCCGCCCACGCCATCGTCGAGACCGGGGCGGATCTCGGACTCGTCTTCGACGGCGATGCCGATCGCTGCTTCTTCATCGACGAGACAGGAGCGACGATGTCGGCTTCGGCCGTCGGCGCCCTCGTCGCCGAACGAGAGATCGCCCGCGCACGAGCTCAGGGCAACGAACAGCCCACCGTCATCCACAACCTCATCACCTCCCGCAGCGTGGCCGAGACGATCACGGCCGCCGGCGGGCGTGCCCTGCGCTCGAAGGTCGGACACTCCGGGATCAAGACCCTCATGCGCGAAACCGGAGCGGTCTTCGCCTGCGAACACTCCGCCCACTTCTACTTCGAGGAGTTCTTCGGCGCGGACTCAGGCATGCTCGCCGCCTGCCACCTCATCTCGGCCCTGGCCGAGTCCGGAGCACCCGCCTCCCGACTCGTGGACTCCTTCGACCGTTTCGCGCAGTCCGGGGAGATCAACTTCACCGTGGCCGACCCCGACGCCGTGCTCTCGGACTTCGCCGCACACGCCGGAGACTTCCCGGACAACACGGTCGACGACCTCGACGGCATCGGACTCCAAGGTCACGACTGGTGGGTCAACCTGCGCAAGTCGAACACCGAACCCCTCGTCCGGCTCAACGTCGAAGCCGCGGACGTCGCCCGGATGCAGGAACTGCGGGATCGGGTCAGCGACTTCGTCACCGCTCGCGCCTGACCGACCGGTTCTCTGTCCGCGGACCGGGCCGGGTGGGACAAGCCAGCTGTTCGGGCAATAGACTCGAACACGATCCGACAGCCCGCCATATGGAGGTACCGTGCTCGATTCCACCGACTTCAAGGTCGCCGATCTCACCCTTGCCGAGGCCGGTCGGCACCAGATCCGCCTGGCCGAACGGGAGATGCCCGGGCTCATGGCCTTGCGCGACGAGTTCGCCGCCTCAGCGCCTCTGTCCGGTGCCCGCATCGCCGGCAGCCTGCACATGACCGTGCAGACCGCGGTGCTCATCGAAACCCTCGTGGCCCTCGGCGCCGAAGTCCGTTGGGCCAGCTGCAACATCTTCTCCACCCAGGACGAGGCCGCAGCCGCCGTCGTCGTCGGCTCCGGGACACCCGAGGCTCCGGCAGGGGTCCCGGTCTTCGCGTGGAAGGGCGAGACGCTCGAGGAGTACTGGTGGGCAGCCGACAAGATCTTCGACTTCCCCGAGGGCCCGAATCTCATCCTCGACGACGGCGGCGATGCCACCATGTACGTGCTCAAAGGCACCGAATTCGAGTCCGCTGGGGGAGTACCCACCGCAGCCGAGGACGACCCGGAGGAATTCAAGGTCCTGCTCACCCAGATCGCAGCGGCGATCGAGGCGAACCCGGGCCGCTTCGCCCGGCTGGCCACCGGCATCAAGGGCGTGAGCGAGGAGACGACGACCGGAGTCAACCGCCTCTACCGCCTCGCCGAGCAGGGAGCGCTGCCGTTCCCCGCCATCAACGTCAATGACTCGGTGACGAAGTCGAAGTTCGACAACCGCTACGGCATCCGCCATTCCCTGCCCGACGGACTCAACCGCGCCACCGACGTGCTCATCGGCGGCAAGATCGCCGTCGTCGTCGGCTACGGAGACGTGGGCAAAGGCGCCGCAGAAGCCCTGCGCGGTCAGGGGGCGCGCGTCATCGTCACCGAGATCGACCCGATCTGCGCACTGCAGGCGACGATGGACGGCTACCAGGTCTCCCACCTCGCCGAGGCGGCACCACAGGCCGACATCATCATCACCACGACCGGGAACACCCGAGTCGTGAACGTCGAGGTGCTGCAGACGCTCAAGCCCGGAGCGATCGTCGGCAACGTCGGCCACTTCGACGATGAGATCGACCTGGCCGGACTGTCCCGGCTGCCCGGTGTGGAGAAGATCGAGATCAAACCGCAGGTCCACGAATGGTCCGTTCCGGTGCCCGCCGAGGCGGGACTCGACCGGGAGCGGACGGACTTCCTCGTCCTCTCCGAAGGGCGGCTGCTCAACCTCGGCAACGCCACCGGGCACCCGTCGTTCGTCATGAGCGCGTCGTTCGCCAATCAGGTGCTCGCCCAGATCGAACTGTGGACCGCCCACGAACGCTACGATGATTCGGTGCACCGGCTGGCGAAGGAACTCGACGAGAAGGTCGCACGTCTGCACCTGCCCGCGCTCGGAGCGAAGCTGAGCGAACTGAGCAAGGAACAGGCCGAATACATCGGCGTCGACGTGGCCGGACCGTACAAACCCGATCACTACCGCTACTGACGCCGCCAGCAGCCTCA
Source organism: Brevibacterium sp. FAM 27836 (assembly GCF_051351055.1). Taxonomy (NCBI): domain Bacteria; kingdom Bacillati; phylum Actinomycetota; class Actinomycetes; order Micrococcales; family Brevibacteriaceae; genus Brevibacterium; species Brevibacterium sp. FAM 27836. The sequence goes on along the minus strand of NZ_CP195711.1, from coordinate 355,971 downwards.
GTGCGCTTTCGCCGGCATATGCAGGTGCGACGCCGCCGGGCAGGCTCAGCACGCTGTCGTCGACGCGCTCAGCGCCCTGCTGGCGGCTCGCTCAGCGGCGGTGGAGGCTCAGGCCGTGGGGGAGCGTGTCGACCCCGGCTCTGAACTTCTCCGCCCGGGCCGCGCGCTGCCGGAGCGTGTCGACTTCGGCGGCGCGGATTCGGTGGATGACCGCGGACAGGAACTGTTCGGGGAAGGTTCCCTCCGGTGGTGCCGGCGCGACATAGGGGTTGAGTTCGGTGGCGAGTTCGATCGCCCGCTGCCATCTCGATTCGTTGCCGAGCTGCGGCGCCATGGCGAGGAACTGGACGATGCGCCGGTGCAGGCCCGCGGGCACTGCGGACACGTCCGTGCGGGCCAGCCACGCCTGCAGCTGCGGTGCCACATGTGTGTGCATCGGCGGAGGCGGAGCGCTGCGTTCGCTCACCGCCACGGTGCCGGCCAGATAATCGCCGAGGCGCTTCGCCTGAGGTGAGACGAGCCCGGACAGAGCGGCGATACCGCCGCCGGTGGACAGGATCTCGAAGGGCCACAGCAGTGCGCGGATGAACGAATGACGCAACCGCACGGCGCCGCCGTCGTCGCGGACGATGCGCAGCCCGAGGATGAGCTTTCCCAGCGACCGGCCGTGGCTGAGCACCTCGACGAGCATCGGCAGCAGCACGAACACGGACACCGTCATGATGGTCATGATCGAGGCCAGCAGCAGCCCATTGACGTCGAGCGCGGCCAGCAGCAGCCAGAACGTGGCGATGAGCAGCCCGATGTTCACGAGGGAATAGACGATGTAGTCGATGAGGCAGCTCAACGCGCGTGCCGCCAACGCGGCTGGCTGGACGTTGAGTTCGACGGCTTCACTGGTGACCAGAGTACTCACCGGTCCATCGTGTCATATCCAGTCGAGAAATCGTCATGAGGCATGCGGTCTCCGATAGAGTGGAGGCATGGATCCGAACCTTCTGGCCGAGCTGCATGGCGATGACTGGCAGGAGCTGTCGGCACTGGCGAAGAAGAACACGCTGACCCCCGATCAGACGACACGGTTCCTCGACCTCTACCGGGCGGCGTCGAAGGATCTCTCTCGGATCATGACCGTCGCCCCGGACTCGCTCGAAGCCGCCCGGCTCTCCGCGATCGTCCACCGTTCCCGCAACCATCTGTCCTCCGTACCGAGCGGGGGACTGTCGGGTCTGTCGCGTTTCTTCGTCATCAGCCTGCCGCTGTCGCTGTACCGCCTGCGCTGGGATTTCGTCATCGTGGCCGCGGCGTTCCTCGCCGTCGCCGTCGTCTCCGGAGTGTGGGCGGGAATGCACCCGGAAGTGCTCGAGACCTTCGGCGACCGTGAGTTCCGCAGACAGTTCGCCGAACACGATTTCGTCGACTACTACAAGGAGAACCCGAACGGATTCTTCGCGGTGGGCGTGTGGACGAACAATGCGTGGATCGCCGTCCAATTCGTCCTCCTGGGCATCACCGGCGTCTATGTCGTCGCCGGACTGTTCTCCAACGCGATCAACGTCGGCTTCTCCGGCGCCATGATGTTCGAGTTCGACCGAGCGTCAGACTTCTTCCTCTACATCCTGCCGCACGGGATCCCCGAGATCAGCTGCATCATCCTCGCCGCAGCCGCCGGCCTGCGACTCTTCTTCGCCTGGGTCGTGCCGGGGCCCCGACTCCGTCGTGACAAGCTCGCCTCCGAAGCCCGGTCGCTGCTCATCGTCGCCGGCGGACTCGTGATTCTGCTCTTCGGTTCGGGCCTCATCGAGGGGTTCGTGACTCCGAACCCGATTCCGCCGGTGCTCAAGATCGCCATCGGAGTCCTCTACACCGCGGCCGTCGTCCTCTATGCCCGGCACTTCGGCAAACGCGCGGCCGAGGCCGGACTCAGCGCCGATCTCGACGAACATCAGGCCGGTTATTCCGTCATCTCCACCGACCGTTAGAACACCCGGTCAGCGGCCGCCGACGGGTCCGTGTGAGCTGGCAGATGAGTCCGGGGCCGGGAACCGGTTCACAGGCCCCCGGTGACCTTGAGCCGGATGTAGAGGTCGGCCAGGGCACCGGGAAGATCCTCCGGTGCGGCCTGCACCGAGGACACACCGAGCCCACGCAGACGGGTCCGCAACGAGGTCGTCGTCAGCAGCTCCGCCTCGGCGGCGGCCGCGGTGTAGATCTCCTCGGCATCACCGCGAGCCTCGGCGAGGACACGCAGGGAAGGATCCTCGACACTGGCCACGACCACCCGGTGACGGCTGGTCAGGGTGGGCAGGACCGGCAGAATGTCGTCGGCGAGCGTCGACTCATCGAGCTGCGTGACCAGCACGACGAGCGCCTGCTGACGAGCCGTGGCCAGCACCGAGGCGGTGATCGACTCCCAATCCGCGTCGAAGAGCTCCGGATGCACCGGGGTCAATACCACCGACAGGTCATGGACCGGGTCGTGGGCGCGTCGGCTCGAGGCCATGGCGCGCACCCGGGCATCGGCGACGATGACATCGACGCGGTCGCCTGCTCCGGTGGCCAGGGCGGTGAGCAGCAGAGACGCTTCGAGGGCCGCATCGAAGACCGTACCCTCACCGCAGCGGCGGGCGGCGAAGCGGGAGGAGTCGACGACGATGACGACCCTTCGGTCCTTCTCCGGTCGCCACGTCTTGACGACGAGATCCTGAGCGCGGGCACTGGCCCGCCAGTCGATGGAGCGCACATCATCACCGTCGACATAGTCGCGCAGCGAATCGAACTCGGTGCCCAGGCCGCGGATCATCACCGCGGACCGGCCCTCGAGCTCACGCAGCTTCTGCGTCTTCGACGGCAGTTCCCGGCGAGAGGCGAACGGGGGCAGCACACGGACTTCGGCGGGGACCTCGATGCTCTTCTGGCGGGCGATGAGACCGAGCACGCTGCGGCTGCGCACCGTCACCAGATCGGCCGGCAGGGCTCCACGCCTGACCGGCAGCAGTGCTGTGCGCACCTCGGCCTCCTCGCCGGGCGCCAGGTCATGATGTGAGCGGGTCCTCACCGCTCCGGCGCTCGGCGCCCACGCGTCACGGACGTCCAGTCGCAGTCGCCGCGGCGAATCGTTGATCAGCGTCAGCGTGCTGTGGGTCCCGGCGCCGAGGCGGACGAGGGGGCCCGGTGTGCGCTGCAGCCGCAGATCATGGATACGGGGGACGAGGAAGAAGTCGAGGACTCCGACGATGATGAGCACCCCGATCACGATGAGCCCCATCGTCCAGGTGGGCACGAGGAGGATCGGAACGAGACCGAGGAGAGTGAGCAGGAACAGCCGGGCGGTCATTCAGCGCGGAACTTCGGTGGTGGCGATGATCGAATCGAGGACCTGATTGACGTCGAGGCCGTCCATCTGCGCCTCGGGCCGCAGGATGACACGGTGACCGAGCGTCATATGCGCCAGTGCCTTGACATCGTCGGGGGTGACGTAGTTCCGTCCGCTCAGCCACGCGTGGGCGCGGGCGGCTCCGAGCATCCTCGTCGCTCCTCGGGGGGAGACACCCAGCGCCAGGGACGGGGCCCGGCGGGTGGCGCGGGCGAGATCGACGACATAGGTGATGATCTGCGGCGCGATGTATATTCCCGCGATGGCCTCACGGGCGCCGGCGATGAGGTCGGCGTCGACGACCGGGCGCAGGCCCGCCGCCGAGAGCTCGGCGGCATCGAAGCCGCGAGCGTGGCGCTCGAGGATCTCGAACTCGTGTTCACGTTCCGGCAGGTCGAGGACGAGTTTGAACAGGAACCGGTCGAGCTGGGCTTCCGGCAGCGGATAGGTGCCTTCGTATTCGACGGGGTTCTGCGTGGCGGCGACGAGGAACGGTTCGGGCAGCCGGCGGGGACGACCACCGACGGACACCTGGTGCTCCTCCATCGCTTCGAGCAGCGCCGACTGGGTCTTCGGCGGGGTGCGGTTGATCTCATCGGCGATGAGGATGTTCGTGAACACCGGTCCGGGACGGAACGAGAAGTCAGCGGCCGAGGCGTCGAAGACCAGCGAACCGGTGACATCGCTGGGCATGAGGTCAGGGGTGAACTGGACGCGTGAGCTCTCGAGGGAGACGGCGGCGGCGAAGCTGCGCACGAGGAGTGTCTTGGCGACTCCGGGCACACCTTCGAGGAGGACGTGTCCCTGGCTCAGCAGAGCGATGAGCATTCCGGTGACCGCTTGGTCCTGACCGACGACGGCTTTGGCGATCTCGGTGCGCACACCGGTGAAGGCCTCGCGCAGCGGATCCGGTCCCGGCGCAGTCACCTGCTGGGCGGGGGCCTCGCCACCGACCGGGGTCTGCGGAGCAGGGGGCGTGTCCGGTGCGGGGGCCTCCGGGGCAGCGGGAGTCTGGGGTGCGGAGTTGTCCTGCGGCGACTGGGTCATGGGATCTCACTTTCGATCTGGGTGAGTTGATGGACGAGGTCGGTGAGTTCGGCATCCGTACGCACAGGAGCCGAGACGAAGACATGATGGAGCAGAGCCGGATCCGCCCCGGTGGTTGCGGCGATGCGGTCGAGGATGTCCGGCATGCGGGCATCGGGGCTCAGCGCCAGACGTTTGGCGATCCTCAGCAGCGCCGCTGTGCGCAGAGTGTGCAGAGCACCGGCACGGTCGTGGCTGCGGGAGCTCAGGGCAGCACGGCCGTGGACTGTCTCCACAGCGGGCACGATCGCGGGCAGTCGCTCGACGGCCAGGGGGCCGAACCTCCGCCCGAGGACGAGGAGGAGGACGAGCGTGCAGGGGATGAGCCACAGGGCACCGGCGAGGAACCACCTGGGCACGTAGTCGATGAGCGACGGCGGCGGTTGCTCATCGGCGTCGAACTGCGGGTAGTACACGACGAGATGGTCGGTCTCCGACAGCGTCGAGAGGGCGAGGGCGGCGTTGCCCTCTTCATCGATGTGTTCGTTCGTCACCCACTCCGGATTGCCGATCACGGTCAGGGGGACCGGACCACCGGTATCGGTGACGAACTGTCCGCGTGCGGATCCGGGAGCCACCTCGGCGCCGTCGACCTCCGTCACACCCGGGCCCGCGAACGGGTAGCACGCGGTGATGCCGTCGGTGCCCTTCGCCGTTTCGGCGTATTCCATCTCACCGGTGGTCACGGTGCCGGCGGCACGGGCACTCGGGGCCGAACAGTCCGGTTGTGACACCGGGTCCGGGGTGCTCAGCGGACTCCCATTGTCATTGACGGTGATGCGGTCGGTGAATGAGGCGACGTTCGCGCCCGGGTCGACGAGCGCGAGCCGATTGGCGTGCTTGCGCAGAGTGAATTCGAACCCGTTGATGTCCCCGGCCGACAGGGCATCGGTGTTGGCGGGGATGAGCAGGGTCGTATCGGGACGTGCGGCTGCGGTGCGTGCCGTCTTCTTGTCCTCGGTGGTGGTCACCTCGACGCCGTGGGCGCGCAGCGTCTCGACAAGAGCCTTCGTCCCGCTCCGCGAGGTCGAATCAAAGTGGAGGGGCTCGTCGACTTCGTCATCGGTTGTGAGGACCATCATCGCGATGACGACGATGAGGATGACGATGGCCGCTGTGATCCAGACTCCGACCGAACGCATCCGGGTGCCGAAGGGGATGCGGGTGCTCGAACGGGTGCCGCGGGTGGCCACATCCAGCTGTGCGCTCATGCCGGTGCCTCCTGCCTGTTGCGGACCGGCAGCGCGCTCAGGCTCCGGTCGAGAGCGCACTGCTGCGCGTAGACCGCGGACAGGTCTCGGTCCGGTCGCGACCGCTGTGCGGTCCTCTGTCCGTAGAGGAGGTCGTTGAAGACCTCAGCGACGCGGTGCAGGTCCGGGCCGTGGTCGGGCAGGGCCGCCTCGGCGTCGTGGGCGATCTCATTGGCCGTCGCCGAGGACTCCAACGACACGATCTGCTTGACCGAGAGGATCGCGAAGATCGCGCGGGACTCGTCGATGACCGCAGTCTCGAAGTCTCCCGCGGCCGCGGCCCGGGCCGCGCTCTCGCGCCACGGACCGGGTTCGGGCAGGGACACGACCGGGTCGAAGGCCGACAGCGGGAGGCCGGTGCGGCGGAACCCGGCACGGCGGATGCGCCAGATGATGAGGGCGATGATCGCGATCACGGCGAGCACGACGAGGAGCAGCAGCCACGGCGAATTCGCCCCCAGCGCGGCGCTGACGAGGGAATCCCACAGCGAGGACAGCCACTGGCCGATCTGCTCGAGCGGGGTGAGGTCGTTGGCCGCGTATTCCTGCTTCGACAGTTCATGTTCGACCCATTCGCGGCCGGTCCTGCGGTCGATGCTCGCCGAGGCGGCGCTGAGCTGGGCCACCGAGACCGCGGTGGTGAAGAGGCTGCCGGTCATCGCTCCTCCTCACTGCGGATGAGGACGAGGTCGAGACCTTCGGTGCGCATCTGCTGGTCGAAGTAGCAGACCGTGACGAGGCAGGAGAAGTAGGCGAAGAGCACGGCTGAGGAGATCAGCGTCAGAGCCAGCAGCAGACCGCCGGCGACGACTCCGAGGACGAGCTGTGCGGTGTCGTTGCCCTCCGTCGTGGCGAAGCCGAGGCCGACGGCGATGGAGATGACGAAGACCAGCGGTGAGATGACGAGCTGGACGAGCTGATTCGACAGGAAATAGCCGAGCGCCAGCTGACCGAGCAGCCTCCAGTACCCGCGCGATGTCAGCGCCCACGACCGGCGGATCCCGGCGCGCACATTGAGATCCTCGACGACGATCGATGCGCCGAGGAAGGACAGGCGCAGATTGATCCACAGGAGTGCGAGCAGCCACAGCAGCACGGCGATTCCGGCCCAGACGAAGGCGAGAACCGGAGAATCGATGAGAGCGAACAGAGCGGTGGGGGCGGCGAGGGCGAGCAGCAGGCCGAGGTTGATCGCCGACATGAGCACGGTCGCTGAGACCAGGCGCAGCCGACGGCCGGCTAGGGCCTTCCACGCCTCGGACAGGGTGGTCCTGCGTGCTCCGAAGGAGGCGCGGGTGCCGGTGGCGATGAGTCCGGAGAGCAGATGTGCCAGTCCGAGGCTGAGCAGGCTGAGAGCAGCCGATCCCAGCTGGGCGAGGGCGAGGAAGCCGGAGAGGGCCTCGTCGTTGCCGCTGAGATCGTAGAGGAACGGCAGGAACTGCACGGCGACGAATGTGCCGATGGCGGTGAGCAGAAGGCTCCAGAGCGTGAAGACGATGAGGGAGGAGCCGATGCTCAGCCCCGGCGCGAATCGCAGCAGCCGAAACCCGGAATCGAGTGCCTCGATGAAGGTCAGCGGACGTTTGGGCAACAGTCCGCGAGGCGGCGGAGGCGCCCAGCTGTGATGCGGGGCGGATGCGGTGCGGGCCTGCCATCGGCCGGTGTGCCAGTCGACCTCCGAGGTCCATGCATTCGAGCGTCCCATCACTGCCAATCCTGCCATGATTCTCCTGTTCGTGCCGAGCAGAGGCCACGTGATGACCGAGGTGGTCGGCTCGGCCCGATAGGGTAGGAGTGTCGGGAACGAAAGAACAGGCGAACATAAGGGACAATGGGAGCATGAACGCTCGAATCCTCGTAGTTGATGATGACACGGCTTTGGCCGAAATGATCGGAATTGTGCTCAAAAGTGAAGGCTTCGAGCCCTTCTTCTGTGCCACAGGCGACCAGGCGTTCGAGGAGTTCCAGAAGGTCAGCCCGGACCTCGTCCTCCTCGACCTGATGCTGCCGGGCAAGGACGGTCTCGAAGTCTGCCGAGAGATCCGCGAGGTGTCCTCGGTGCCGATCATCATGCTCACGGCGAAATCGGACACCGTCGACGTCGTCCTCGGTCTCGAATCCGGTGCCGACGACTATGTGCCGAAGCCATTCAAACCCAAGGAGCTCATCGCCCGTGTCCGTGCCCGCCTGCGGATCTCCGAACCGCAGGCCCCGGAGCTGCTGACCGTCGGCGATGTCGTCGTCGACGTGGCCGGCCACACCGTGACCAAGGGCGGTTCCCCGGTATCGCTGACTCCCCTCGAATTCGATCTGCTGGTGGCCTTGGCCCGCAAACCCTGGCAGGTGTTCTCTCGTGAGACTCTCCTCGAAGAGGTCTGGGGCTACCGTCATGCCGCCGACACTCGACTGGTCAACGTGCACGTGCAGCGGCTGCGGTCGAAGATCGAACGCGACCCAGAGAAACCCGACATCATCGTCACTGTCCGCGGCGTCGGCTATAAGGCCGGCAGAGCCGCGTGAGTTCCGGGTCGGCAGCGGGCGGGCCCATCCGCACCGCGGCCTCGGCACTGCGAACGTTCTGGAGTTTCATCCTTCGATCGTTCAGCCACTCCCTGCAGGTCAGGATCGTCGCTCTCACCATCGTGCTCACTTCGGTGGCGATCTTCGGAGTCGGCACCTATATGTCCCAGCAGATCGCCCGCGGCCTCTTTGACACCCGTCTGGACTCTCTGTCCTCACAGGCCCGGTCGATCCTTTCCGAGCTGCGTTCTCTGGCTCCCGTCGATGGTCAGGCGGTGACTCAGGACACCCTGTCTTCGCAGTTGTCGTCGATCTACAACCGTTCGGCCGGGTCGGTGTATTCGCTGACACTGGAGCCGAAGGAACCGAACTCCTCGTTCACCACGATCACCGCCGGCGTCGCCGAGGAGGACGGGGAAACGGCGAAGGTGCCCGTCACCGACGAACTGCGCGAAGCCATCCGCAAAGCCCCGACCGATGACAAGCTCTACCAATCAGTGAGTCTGCCGGACGGCAACGGCCCCGGACTGCTCATCACCCAGGAGCTGCAGATCCCGGGCGCCGGCCAATTCCAGCTCTATTACCTGGGCGATCTCAGCGAACAGCAGGACACCCTGAACTTCGTGCAGAGGTCGATGTTCGTCGCCGCACTCGTCCTCGTCGTCCTCGTCGGTGCCGTCGCCTGGATCGTCACACGCCTCGTCGTCACCCCTGTGCGCACGGGGGCCGAAGTCGCCCGCCTCATCGCCGACGGTGACCTCGACGAACGCATGCCCGTGCACGGCAACGACGAGATCGCGGTGCTCGGTGAGAGCTTCAACGACATGGCCGACACTCTGCAGCATCAGATCGAGCAGATGGAACGGCTGTCCGTGCTGCAGCGTCAGTTCGTCTCCGACGTCTCGCACGAACTGCGCACACCGCTGACGACGATCCGCGCCGCCGCGGACCTCATCTACGACTCGCGTGACGAACTCGACCCCGTCACCGCCCGCAGCGCCGAGCTGCTGAACTCGCAGGCCGAACGCTTCGACAATCTGCTCTCCGACCTGCTCGAGATCTCCCGCTACGATGCCGGTGCCGCAGCGCTCGTGGCCAAACCCGTCGACATCGGGGCCATCGTCACCTCCGTCATCGAGACGGTGTCGATGGTCGCCGAGCAGATGTCGACGGGCATCGTCGTCCACGCCCCGTCCTCGCCGGTGATGGCCGAGGTCGACCGGGTGCGCATCACCCGCATCGTGCGCAATCTCGTGGTGAATGCGATCGAGCATGGTGAGGGCAACCCGATCGACATCTATGTCGCCTCCAATGCCGAGGCCGTCGCAGTCAGCGTGCGCGACCACGGTGTGGGCATGAACTTGGAACAGGTCGAGCATGTCTTCGACCGGTTCTGGCGCGCCGACCCGGCCCGCAAACGCACCCTCGGCGGTTCCGGGCTGGGCTTGGCGATCTCACTCGAGGACGCTCACCTGCACAGCGGGTGGCTGCAGGTCTGGGGCAAACCCGGCGAGGGGTCCTGTTTCCGTCTGACGATTCCGCGTCGCCCGGATCAGGAGATCACCTCCTCACCGCTGCCGCTGCCGCCCCGCGATGCGCAGATCCAGGGTGCCGCCCTCGTCGCCGGTCCTCTGTCTTCCGATGGATCCGTGCGGATCCAGACCGGGTCGATCCCGATCGTCGTTGAAACCGATCAGACGATGGCCGCCGAGGACGAACAGCAGGACACCGATGCCGCCGAGGCGGCGGATTCCGATGAGGACGACAACCGCCTCGGCGACGCCGCCGAGACCGATGGCGAAGGCGAAGGAGGCCGATCATGACATCGCTGCAGTCACGAAGGTTCCGCATGCGGACGATCTTGGTCTCCGTATTCGCCTCTCTTGCCCTCGTCGGCTGCTCGTCGATCCCGACCTCCTCACCGGTCGGCCACATCGAAGACGATTCGGGGGATCCCGGGGCCAGCAATGCCCGCATCCCCGACGGGCCTGAACCCGGCGACAGCATTTCGGAGATCGTGCGCGGATTCCTCGCCGCGGGCGCGGGAACCGGCAACAACTTCTCCGTCGCCCGTTCCTTCCTCACCGAGGCCGAGGCGCAGGAGTGGAGTCCGCAGGAATCCGTATCGGTGCTGCCCAACGACACGGACATCGATTCCTTGAACCAAGAGGTCACCTCCGACCAGAAGACCCTGAGCATGTCGGCCCCGGTGGTCGGCCTCGTCGACTCCTCCGGCGTGTACAACTCGACGAAACCCGGCACCCAGTCGACTCTGGAGTTCTCGCTGCGGCAGGAGAACGGCGAATGGCGGATCTCCTCGGCCCCGGACGGCCTGCTCATCAGCCAGTCCGATTTCCGCACGATCTTCCTCAACTACTCGCTGCAGTTCTTCACCTCCGACTACTCGTATCTCGTCCCCGACTCCCGGTGGTTCCTCCGCTCCTCATCGACCCCGACTGCGCTGATGAACGAACTGCTCAGCGGGCCGGCCCCGTATCTGTCGGGCGCGGTGATCACCGCTGTCCCGGACGGCGCGAAGCTCAGCGAATCGAACGTCGTGACGATCGAGAACGGGGTCGCACATGTGTCGTTGGGACCGCAGAGCCCCGCCCTCTCGGACCGGGAGAAGGGGCTGATCCGCCAGCAGATCTCAACGACTCTTCAGGTCATCCCCTCGGTCTCGAGCATCGAACTGAGCATCGGCGGGCAGACGATCTCTGCGAGCCTGCAGCCGAAGACCGACACGTCCATCCAGGTCGACGGTCCTCCCGTGGTGCTCGCCGACAACCGGCTCTCCCGGGTCTCGGGCACCACCGTGGCCAAGGTCGAGAACAGTCCGAACCTCAAGGGGAAGAAGGCCAGCGATCCTGCGGTCTCGCTCGATGATTCCCTGTACGTGTACCTGCAGAACGAGCGCCGGGAACTCATGCGGTTGAAATCTGACGCGGTCGACGCCACCCCGATCCTCGAGGGCAGACAGCTCGTGCGTCCGAGTATCGACCGGTTCAACATGACGTGGACCGGGGAAGCCAAGAACAAGGGAGAGCTCAAGGCGGTGGGCCGTGACGGCAAGGTCTTCACCGTGGCCGTGGACTTCCTCTCCGGCAGGCAGCTCGCCGACGTCGAAGTCTCCCGCGACGGCACCCGAGTCGCCCTGCTCAGTCGCCACAAGGGGGAACCGGACCGCATCGACGTCGTGGGCATCCCCCGGGACAAGGCCGGCAATCCGTCCGGCCACGCTTCCGAGACCCCGATCTCGGTAGGCGCGAACTTCGACGAGGTCAAGGACGTCTCCTGGGCCGGTTCGACCAATCTGGTGGCTCTGGCGGCCGAAGAGGGCGACTCCGCGCAGCCGTTCCGCATCGGCGTCACCGGTCCCTCGGAGCAGCTCGGTGAGGTCTCCGGCGGAAGCCGTATCGCCGGTGGCGCCGATGGCCGCTCGATCCTGGTCACCGGCTCCGAGGGGGCGCTGTATTCGTATAACTCGAATGCGTGGCAGAAACTCGTCGATGTTGCGGCGAAGGATCCGTCCTACCCCGGCTGACCGCTGGGCCCGTGGGGTTGCGGGCGCATAGTAGATTGCTCCCATGGGGCTGCTCGAGGAGGTCGGCGAACTGCTCCTGCCCCGACGGTGCGCCGGATGCGGGCGGGAGAACGTCTCGCTGTGTACGAGTTGCCTGCAGCTGCTCGGCGGAATCCCGCGGGCGATGGAGCCGCGCTACGGTCAGATTCCGATCGTCGGCGTCTGCGAATACAACTCGCGCATCTCGCGGATGGTCGTCGGATATAAGGACGGAGGCCGCCGCGACATCCTCGATCCCCTGGCACTGGCCCTGAACCGCTCGGTCGTCGCGGCCCTCGACCTCATCGGCTACAGGGGAGGGGCGATCAGACTCTTCCCGGCCCCAAGCTCAGCTCGTGCCAGGCGTCGTCGCGGCGGTTCCCATACCGCCGCTCTGGCGCGGAGGGCGCAGGAGCTGGCCCCGGAGCTGCCGTTGGAAGTCCATGACGTGCTGCGGGCCGAACGGTCCCGGGACCAGGTCGGGCTCGGAGCGAAGGAGCGGTCGAAGAACGCCTCTCGCACCCAGCATCTCGATGCGGTGGAACTGGAGATCATTCGGTCATCCGAACCGCGTGACCGGCGGCGGGCCGCCTCGGCGGACATCCTCGTCGATGACTTCTCCACGACCGGTGCGACCTTGGCAGAAAGCGCACGATTATTAGCATCGGTGCAGATCAGACCCGCTGCAGGAGCCGTTCTCGGGCTCGGCCGCGGGGGCACTCGATTTGTCTCTCCCTTTACTGTATAACGGTGTTTACCCATCCAAGGGCATGGGATCGGATGAATCCGACGAGCGAGTCGCTAAGGACACATCATGGACATCGTTGTCAACGGCCGTCAACTGACCATCTCCGACAGCTTTCGAGCCCACATCGAGGACAAGATCGCGAAGGTCGAACAGCTCGCTCCCCGAGCTCAGCGCGTCGAAGTGCACGTCACCCACGAGAAGAACTCCCGCCAGCCCGAGACGAGCGAGAGGGTTGAACTCACCGTGGTGGCGAAGGGGCCGGCGATTCGGGCTGAGGCCATGGCCAGCGACAAATACGCGGCCCTCGATCTGGCATGGGCCAAGCTCGTCGAGCGGCTGAGGCGCGCCAGAGATCGGCACAAGGTTCCGCGTTCGGGTCACCACCGCAAGGAATCCACCGCCGAAGCGTTGGCGAAGATGCCGATTGCCGAACCGCTGATTCCCGACCCTGACGCCGACTCTTCGGCCGCGGCAGACGATCAGCCGACGAACGTCGACAAGACGAACGGTCGGATCAAGGCCGAGGGCGATTCGCCGGTGGTCCTGCGGGAGAAGACCTTCACCGCCGCACCGATCGGCATCGAAGAGGCCCTCAACCGGATGGAGCTCGTCGGTCACGACTTCTACCTGTTCATCGATGAGGAGTCGAGCAAGCCCTCCGTCGTCTACCGCCGCAAGGGCTGGAGCTACGGAGTCATCGCCCTCGACCGCGAACTCGAAGAAGCAGCCGACTAACCTCCCCTATTACTACCCGACGGCGGCCCAGCAACCTCGCGCGAGGTTGCTGGGCCGCCGTCACGTAGTAATAGGGGAGGGGAATGTAGCGTGGGATCATGCAGAAGATGACACGCGCGCAGGCACGCAGGACTGCCATCGCGGCGGCCGGACTCGACCGGCCGCGACCGCAGCGGGTCACGGCTCGCCACCTGAGATCAGTCTTCGCCACGATGGGGCTGACCCAGATCGACTCCGTGGCGCGCGTCGTCCGCTCCCATTACCTTCCATTCTTCTCCCGCCTGGGACCGTACCCACGCGAGACGCTCGACCGCCTGTTCTATTCCTCGCCGAGGATGGGCGTCGAATACTGGGCCCATGCGGCGGCGTTCGTGCCCCCGCAGACGTGGAACCACTTCGCACGCAACCGCGCCGAGTGGTGGCGCAACGACTACGGACAACGGCACCCCGAATCCGGTGCCGCCTTCCGTGGGCTGCAGACCTCCGTGCTCGACGTGCTGGCCGCAGGACCGAAGACGGCGCGCCAGGTCTCCGAACTCGTCGACCATGATCTGCCCGAACGGCACCGGGGGCACTGGGGCTGGAACCCCAGCCAGGTCAAACTCGCCCTCGAGGCGCTGTTCGCCGGAGGCGTGATCAGCGCCTCCGGGCGCAATGATCACTTCGAACGGATCTACGCACGCACGAAACACGTGTCCCCGGAACTGCCCGAGATCCCCTTGGCCTTCGGGACCCCTGAGAACCCGGACCTCGGCCTCGACCCCGTCGCTTCCCGTCAGCGGGGAGTCTCCGGCGTCGACAACGACGTCCTCGCCCTGACCCGCACCGCCTCACGTGCTTTGGGAATCGCCCGTCCCGACGATATCGCGGACTACTTCCGACAGCTGCGCGCACCCACCGACACCGCCATCGCGGAACTGCTTGCCACTGGTGAACTGCGCGAAGTCGAGGTCGACGGCGTCACCGCCCTGCGCTGGCATGAGGCACGCACCCCGCGCACAGTGGACGCGCGAGCACTGTTGGCTCCCTTCGACCCACTCGTCTTCTACCGGCCGCGCATCGACTGGCTCTTCGACTTCCACTACCGCATCGAGATCTACACCCCCGCTCCGCAGCGCGTGTACGGCTACTATGTGACGCCGTTCCTCCTCGGTGATCGGCTCGTCGGCCGCGTCGATCTGCACCGGGACCGTGCGGCGGGCACCCTGCGTGCACACCGGGTGACATGGGAGCCGGGGGAGGAGCACACAGCGGAGCTCGTCCAAGAGCTCCAGGCGATGGCCACATGGCTGGGCCTGAGCGGAGTGGACCTCGAAGGCACTCACCTGCCATTAAGCTAGAGACTATACAGTCGTTCGAGTTGTTGTCCGGCAGTCATGCCGATTAGGAGAAAAGTGGCTAATTTCCTCGAGAAGCTTCTGCGCACAGGTGAAGGCAGAACTCTGAAGAAGCTCCGCCGATACACGGATGCCATCAATGAGCTGTCCGACGAGTTCAGCGAGATGTCCGACACTGAGCTGCGTGAGGAAACCGGCAGGTTCAAGGAGCGCTACAAGGACGGAGAGAGCCTCGACTCCCTGCTGCCCGAAGCCTTCGCCGCCGTGCGCGAGGCCTCGAGCCGCACCCTGGGCCTGCGTCACTTCGATGTCCAGCTCATGGGCGGCGCCGCTCTGCACCTGGGCAACATCGCAGAGATGAAGACCGGTGAGGGCAAGACCCTCGTGGCCACCGCGCCGGCGTACCTCAACGCACTGACCGGGGACCCGGTCCACATCATCACGGTCAACGACTATCTGGCCACCTACCAGTCCGAGCTCATGGGCCGTGTGTTCCGCTTCCTCGGTATGGAGACCGGCTGCATTCAGGCGAACATGCCTTCGGACCAGCGCCGGAAGCAGTACGCTGCGGACATCACCTACGGCACGAACAACGAATTCGGCTTCGACTACCTGCGCGACAACATGGCCTGGTCAGCCGACGAACTCGTCCAGCGCGGACACTCCTTCGCCATCGTCGACGAGGTCGACTCGATCCTCATCGACGAGGCACGCACCCCACTGATCATCTCCGGCCCGGCCGAAGGCGATGCGAACCGCTGGTACGGGGAGTTCGCCAAGGTCGTCAAGCGGCTGAAGACCGATCGCGATTACGAAGTCGATGAGAAGAAGCGCACCGTCGGCGTGCTCGAACCCGGCATCGAACGTGTCGAAGACTACCTGGGCATCGGCAACCTCTACGACGCGGAGAACACTCCGCTCATCAGCTTCCTCAACAACGCCATCCGCGCCAAGGAGCTGTTCAAGAAGGACAAGGACTACGTCGTCCTTGACGGCGAAGTCCTCATCGTCGACGAACACACCGGCCGTGTGCTCAAGGGCCGCCGCTACAACGAAGGCCTGCACCAGGCCATCGAGGCGAAGGAGAACGTCCAGGTCCAGGCCGAGAACCAGACCCTGGCGACGATCACTCTGCAGAACTTCTTCCGCCTCTACGACAAACTCTCCGGCATGACGGGTACGGCAGAGACCGAGGCCGCGGAGTTCATGTCGACGTACAAGCTCGGTGTGGTGCCGATCCCCACGAACAAGCCGATGCAGCGTGTCGACCAGTCGGACTTCGTCTACAAGAACGAGGTCGCGAAGTTCGCCGCCGTCGTCGACGACATCGTCTCTCGACACGAGGTCGGCCAGCCGGTCCTCGTCGGCACGACGAGCGTGGAGAAGAGCGAATACCTCTCCAAACATCTGGCCAAGCGCGGGGTCAAGCACGAAGTCCTCAACGCAAAGAACCACGCTCGGGAAGCCTCGATCGTGGCGCTGGCCGGGCGCAAGGGCTCGGTCACCGTGGCCACGAATATGGCCGGTCGAGGCACCGACATCATGCTCGGCGGCAATGCGGAATTCCTCGCTGTCGCAGAGATGGAGCGGCGGGGTCTTGATCCGGTTGAGAACGAGGACCAGTACGAAGCCGAATGGCAGGACGTGCTCAAGGAGGCGGAGAAGAAGGTCAAGGCCGATGCGGAGGAGGTCGTCGAACTCGGCGGCCTCTACGTGCTCGGCACCGAACGCCACGAATCCCGCCGCATCGACAATCAGCTGCGCGGACGCTCCGGACGTCAGGGCGATCCGGGCGAATCCCGCTTCTACCTGTCGCTGACCGACGACCTCATGCGCCTGTTCGGTTCCGGCGCCGCCGAACGCATCATGGCCACGGCCAATGTGCCCGATGATGTGCCGCTGGAGTCGAAGATGGTCAGCCGCGCCATCCTCTCCGCCCAGTCGCAGATCGAACAGCGCAACGCCGAACAGCGCAAGAACGTCCTCAAATACGATGACGTACTCAACCGTCAGCGCACCGTCATCTACGACGAACGTCGCCGCGTCCTCCACGGAGCCGACCTCAAAGAGCAGGTCGCGAACTTCCGCGAAGAGATCATCGACGCCTACGTCGCCCAGGCGACGAGAGGACCGGTCGAGGACTGGCAGGTCGACGAACTCTTCGAAGCCCTCGGCAAGATCTATACTCCGTCGATCACCTCCGAAGACCTCGCCGAGGAGGTCGGCGGACTCGGCAACCTCACGAAGAATCGACTCAATACGGAGATCCAGTCGGACCTCGAAGTCTTCTACTCCCAGCGAGAGGAAGAACTCGGTGAGGATGCGACCCGCGAACTCGAACGCCGTGTCGTGCTCTCCGTCATCGACAAACGCTGGCGCGAGCACCTGTACGAAATGGACTACCTGAAGAACGGCATCGGACTGCGCGCGATGGCGCAGCGTGATCCGCTGGTGGAATACCAGCGGGAGGGCTTCGACATGTTCACCACCATGCAGGATGGGATCAAGGAGGACGTCGTCCGCCTCACCAATACGCTCAAGGTCCAGGTCAGCTCCTCACCGGCGGAGTCCGGGGACGACTCCGAGGTCGAAGTCGACGCCGAGGAACTGCGGCATACGACCCCGAAGATGCAGCTGTCGGCCCCATCGGAGAACGGCTCCTCCTCGATCTCCGAATCCGAGGACGACGACGAGCCGGCTCCGGCCAATCGGGCCGAGCGACGCGCGAAGAAGAGGGCCAAGAGCTGACTTAGGGGCGCGCAGACTTCACATCGTCTGCAGCGCCGTCAGCGTCCACCGGGTGGTGAGCAGCTCCAAACGGACTGCCACCGCCCGGATGCGGTTCGGGCTGCGGACGATGACCGTGACTTCGGCGATCCCGGGACTCACCTGGCACACATGTGCCCTCCCCGGCTGCACCGCCGGCTGCGCGCCGAGACCGCTGGCCGGATGTCGCGGCGCCACCTCTGCGCGCAGCTGAGCGCGGTGATCGATCTTCGCCAGCAGTTCGGGATCGACCCAGCGGGCGATCGTGTCGCTGCGTCGGACTCCGGCGAGGACTTCGAGGCAGGCCACCGCCAACGAGGCGGCCGTGGCCGCTATCCGCTGCCGTTCGTCCACGGACTCATCGTCATGTCCGCTGACCCGTGCGCTCACCCTGCGTCCCGATGGGGACGTGGACAGCGGTAAGGAGTTCCGCCGGGGCGCAGCTTGCGGCGCCTGCGGACGGGTGAGAGTGAGCGGGGCGGTCATGGCTGAATCTCCAATCTCTGACCTGCGATGATGAGGCTCGGGTCGGGCCCGATGATCTCGCGGTTGGCGGTATAGACGTCGTCGACAAGCTGCGGGGTGTCCTCTGGGGCATCGACGAGTTCGGCGGCGATCGACCACAGGCTCTCCCCGGGCTCGACCACGTGCACAGTCGGCGAGGGGGCTGCAACATCCGGTCGTGATTCGGGATCCTCGGCAGCAGCGGGATCGTGCACGTCGTCGGCGGGTTCCCGGTGGTCGGTTCGCGGTGGTGCAGACGGATCCTCAGGCGGAGCAGCGGCTTCTTTCGGAGGTTCGGTGGGCCAGGCCGGATCATGCAGCTCGTCGTCCGCGGGCGAATCGCCATCGGAGTACTCACCATCGGCGGCCGAGGCGCCGCCTTCGACAGTCGGCCATGCGGGATCGGCGGGCGCAGCGGTCGCCGTGTACGGGCCCGCCGCGGGCATCGCGTCTCCGAGGTCTCCGGCGACCGGAGCGGCCTGCGCGGCATGGACGACGAGACCGGCCGACACTGCGGCGAGCACGCTCGAAGCGAGAAGCCGCGGCATCGCTCTGACGAGGCAGTCCGCCAGGAGCGCCCTGAAGCGGCCGGAGGGAAGGATCCGCAGCAGCAGGGTGAGGAGGGAGACGAGGCCGAGACGTGAGAATGCCACAGCGGCGGCGCCGATGATGGTGATGACGACGAGATCATTCGTCGTCCGCGGCTGAGGCAGCTGTGTCCACGCGGTGCAGAGTGAACCGAGCAGAACCAGCCAAGACCCTGCGCATGCGATCAAGAGATACATCTAGACATCCTCCATTGGATATTGATTCCAATGATGTCGTTAGATGTTATTTGCTGTCAATAGATCACGACTAACTACACGACTGTAGTTCTCACGCGCTTCGTTCCGGCTCTTGAATGTCGACTACAGCTGGGGCAGGCTTAGCGATTATGGATGATCGCATCGATGCACTCCTGGCGGACGTCGAAGCCGCCGAGACCGCCGCCGAACGGCATGCCAGAAGGGGAGAGTTCGGTGACGAAGTAGCCGCTCAGGCCGCCGAGCGAACACTGCTGGAAAGGATCAGAGGGGCGCTCGGGCAGGCGGTGCAGGTGGTCCTGCCGGGGCGGGAGATCGCGGGCACGGCCGACTTCCTCGGTCGGGACATCCTTGTCGTCGACGGAGCCGAGGCCTCCGTCATTGCGATCAACTGGATCCGCGGGCTGCGGGCGGACTCACGTGTCCACCGCATCGAGGCGGGAGGGCTCGAGCGCTTGGGTCTGGGATCGGCGCTGCGCCGCTGGGCGGCAATGCATGAGGAAGTGGCGATCGACGTCGCAGACCGTCCCGGGCCGACACGCGGACGCTGCATTTTCGTCGGTGCCGACTATGTCGAGATCGCGGGCCGGATCGTCCCGTTCGCCGCGATCACCGCCGTCCACGCCCGAACCAACCCCTTCGGGTGAGTCGGCTGTGGAACTTGGGGTACGGGCAGAGTTGGAGTCAGTCCTCGATCGAGCCGGTCTTGATCTGGTGCTCGGTGCGCTCGTACATGCGCTGGATATAAGCCTCGATCTCCGACTTCTCGACCCGCCATTGGCCGCGGCCGCCGACCTTGATCGCACGGAGGTCGCCCGAGCGGACCAGGGCCCTGGCCTGAGCGATCGAGACATTGAGCAGTTCGGCCACATCGGTGAGCGGCAGGAAGCGGTTTTCGACGACCATGTGGTGACTTCTCCCATTCCAGATGTCTGTCTGCTTGTTGATTCACTTTGCCAAAAACATTGCTTTGGCATCATTTGATGCCTAATACTATCACTGAGAAACAGTTTCTGTCAGCGAAACTTCCGCGAATCTGGAGATGCAATGGAGCTCTCGAAACGAATCCGCCGCCCCAAATGGACCGACACCCGGCTTCTTGCGGGCGCGATGCTCGTCGTCCTCGCCGTGGTCGGCACCTATCTGCTCATCACCTCGGCGAATTCCACCACCCGCGTCTGGGCAAGCGCTCATGCTCTCGTCCCCGGTGAGGTCCTTGATGCGACGGACCTCAGGGTGGCCGAGGTCAATCTCGCGGATATCGGCAGCAAATACCTTTCGGCGGATGAGGCCCTGCCTGCAGGGACGAGCGTGCGCAGCGTCGTGGCCGCGGGGGAGCTGTTGGCAGCCTCGACGGTCGCGCCACTGACGGAGCTCGAAGGCCGTGTCGTCGCCATCGATGTCGCCGGCTCCGTCCCCAGCGTCGTCGCCGCGGGAAGCCTCGTCGATGTGTGGGCGCAGCCGGAGCAGAACGGCCTCGACGATGACGGGAGCGCGCCGCGTCAGCTCGTCGAATCCGCGCCCGTCGCCCACATCACGCGAGACGTGGGCAGCTTCGGAGTCGGCGACGGAGCGCGCATCGAGGTCTTCGTCGGGACCGGGCAGCTCTCCGACGTGCTTGCCGCCCTCGACGGACGCAGCGTGCTCTCCGTGGTGGGGGCGCCCGCGGCGGTCGCGGCAGACAGTGGGCAATGATGACTCAGGTCCTGCTCGCCGTCGACTTCGAATACGACCTCATCCTCTTCGAACTCCTCAGCGACATCGACGACGTCACCATCGTCGCCCGTCCCGCCGACGAGGTGGAGCTGCTGGCCCACTGTCGGACCGGCAGCGCCGAGGTCGTCATCATCGGCCGCTACTTCCCGGGGCTCGATGCCGAGGTGGTCGCTGCTGTCGCGGCCACGGGGGCGAAGGTCCTCGGCTTCGGTGATGATGCCGACGCGCTTTCCGGGCTGGGCATCACCGTCCGGGTCGGCACCGACGTCGATGCGGCCGCTCTGGCCACGGCGCTCGACGATCTCCGCGCCTCCACCGTCGTTCCTCCACGACCGACAGCGCCTCCCGGCCCGGTCGGAGGACAGGGGAGGATCATCGCGGTGTGGGGGACCGGCTCTTCGCCGGGGCGGACCCTCACCGCGGTCAACCTCGCCGACCAGGCCTCCCGCCTCGGCCGACGCTCCGTCATCGTCGACGCCGACACCGTTTCGGGGATGGTCGCAGCCACGCTCGGGCTGACCGAGGAATCCTCGCATCTGGCCAGCCTGTGCCGGGCGCAGTCCGATCGGTCCGTCCACCTCGACGGGCATTCCGTGCCCCACGCCGTGGTCCGGGAGGACTTCCACGTGATCACGGGACTGACGAAGCCCGAGCGATGGCCGGAGATCCGAGCGTCAGTGCTCGAGGCCGTGCTTCATCGGCTCGCGAGGCTCTACGACCTCGTCGTCGTCGACGTCAGCGACCGAGTCGATCCCGATGACGAGATGGCCGACCCCTTCTACGACCGGCATTGCGCCACCCGGGCGGCGCTCGAGGCGGCCGATGTCGTTCTCGTGCTCGCTGCAGGAGAGCCGATCGGTCTGCAGCGTCTGGTCAAGCTGCTGGGCACGCCGCGGGCAGAGGAGCTGCGGGAGAAGGTGCGTCTGGTGATCACGAAGCTGCGACCCGGCGCGGTCGGTCATCCGCCCGAGGCGAGGATCCGCGAGGTCCTCAACCGCTTCGTCCGCGTCACCCCCGACTACGTCCTCAGCGATGATCGGGCCACCGCCGATGCCGCAATGCTGGCGGGCAAGACCCTGCACGAGCAGAATCCGCGCTCCCTCCTCTGCCAGGAGATCGCGGCCATGGCCGAGGATCTGCTGCCCGGCCGCAAACGGAGGCAGGGCAGCAGGCCCGGCAGATCCAGGGTCCGATTGTGACGGGACTAGGATGAGGGCATGGCCATCCGCTGCTACATTCCGACCACCCTGAGCGCGCTGCGCACTGGACTGACCGACATTCGGGCTGTTGCCCCCGATGAGCACGGCCGCAGCCTGCGCGGCGAGGAGTTCGAGACCGCCGAATTCGACGCCATGTGCATCGCCGCCGCTCTCGCCTCCAGCGCGGCATTCGGTACCGAGGAGTCCGGATCCGCAGTTCCCCTCGCCGAGGCGGGGCCCGCGGCCCGTGTCATCGTCGCCTACGATGCACCCGAGTCCAGCTCACGCCACCGGCTGACCGACGGATTCGAACTCATCGGCATCGACACCCTCGACATGTCCGCAGTCGCCAGCTTCCACCTCGACGAGGAAGCGGTCTGGGACGAAGCCGTGGAACTCGCCCGAACTGCGGGTGCGCAGGCGGCGGAGGACCGCCTCGGCGAGTCGGATCTGCTGTGGTACGACGTCACGGAACTGGATCAGCTCCTCGCCGAGGAAGGCTGAGTCGGAGTCGACTTCAGAGGGTTTCGAAACGGCGGAGACGCTCGCTCAGCCGCTTGTCCAGGATCGGCACCACGGCCTGTTCGATCATCGACCCGAACATCGGGATCGACGAGCTGATCTCAGCGTGCGCCGTCAGCTTCGTCTCCGAGTTCACCTGCCTGAGTTCGATCACGGCGTCGATCTCCACGGGAACCCCGGCGGCACGTGCGGACATTCGGATCTCCGCCTCATCGCCGAGGACGTCTCCGGGGATCATGTAGACCTCGACGAGCTCGGTCTCATTCGGCAGGCGGGAGGCCAAGGCCGCGGGAAGTTCGCCTTTGGGCATCGGAGTCCGCACGGTCATCTCGGTGTCGGGATCGATGTGCTCCGAGCTGGCCCGGGATCCGAGCTTCTCCCAAGAGCCGACGTCGGCGAGTTTGGCCAGGAATGTCAGGAGGTCGACCGAGTAGTCATGATTGAGGGTCAGAGTTCGCATAGCTCCAGTTTGCCAGCGAATGAACGGTACACCACATCAGGCCGCTCGGCGTGCCTTTCTCGATATTTGGGCATAGTGTGGGAGATGGCGGTTCGAGGACGAACCGCGTGACGATTGCTCGGTTCTCATAGAGGTGGCACAGTGACTCAGGTCTCAATTTCGGACGTTGCAGAAGAGTGGAGGAAGCTGCGAGGGCAGGGTGCCCCCGAGAATTTCCTCGACGCGTACTATCCGCGATTCGAAACAGGGGCAAGCGACCCCGAGGCCTATGCCGCGGCAGCGGCTCGACACTTCGCCGTCGGCACCGAATACGACGGGCAGACGCCGGCGATCGCGATCTACAACCCGGCCGTCGACTCACCGGAATTCCGGGACAATCACACGGTCGTCGCGCTGGTGCTGGCAGATATGCCGCACCTCGTGTCCTCGATCGTCAGCGACCTGGCGGCGGCCGGTCGAGCCATCCGCCGCGTCCATCACCCGATCATCACCGTCTCCGGTTCCGGTTCCGACCTCTCGATTGTGTCCCCGGCCGAGGCCCCCTCGGTGACCGCTGATACGGCAAGCCTCCCGCAGGTCTCCGCAGCGCCGGACGCTCAGTCCTCCGATGACCCGCAGCAGCAGTCGTGGATCCGTCTCGAGATCGACCGGATCCCCGAAGACGACTTCGCCGAACTCGAGCAGCGGCTGCGTGAAGTCCTCGCCTACGTCGCTGCCGCCGCCCGCGACGCGCAGGCGATGGCGAGCAAGGCCAAGGACATCGCGGCCGAACTCTCCGCCCATGCTCCCCGCCCGGAGCTGGCCTCGGAAGCCGAAGCCGCAGCAGCCCTGCTCAACTGGCTCGACGGTCACTTCACCTTCCTCGGCTACCGCGAATACGACTACACCCACGATGCCGAGCACAGCAGCCTCGAACCGATCGAAGACACCTCGATGGGCATCTCCGCTCTGCGCCCCCTCGTGAAATCGCCGCTCAGCCGGGCCGTGGCCGAGAAGGCCCTCGAACCGCATGTGCTCGTGCTGACGAAGGCGAACTCGCGCTCACGCGTCATCCGCTCGTCCTTCATGGACTACATCGGGGTGAAGACCTTCGACTCCTCCGGCGAGATCGTCGGCGAACGTCGCTTCGTCGGTGTGTTCAAACCTGAGTTCTACAACGACAGCGTCCTCAACATCCCCGTCATCGACCGCAAGGTCTCCCGGATCCTCTCCGCCAGCGGCTTCCCCGCCGGTTCGCACTCGGCCAACGAGCTCCTCGGCGTGCTTGAGACCTACCCGCGCGAAGATCTCCTCCACGAGGACACCGAAGAGATCTTCGACGTGGTCATGGAGATCGTCGACATGCAGGAGCGACGGGAGTCGCGGGTCTTCGTCCGCGCCGACCCGTACCAGCGCTTCGTCTCCGTCATCCTCTACCTGCCCCGCGACCTCTACAACACCGATGCCCGCGTGCGCGTGCAGGAGGTTCTGCGCGAGTTCTACAATGCCGACAGCGTCGACTTCGACGTGCTGCTGAGCGAATCGGCGCTGGCGCGCATCCACTTCGTGGCTCGTATGGCTCGCGATGAGCAGCTCCCGCAGATCAGCGCCGAGGATGTCGAACGACGCATCGTCGGTGCCGTCCGTTCGTGGTCCGAAGATGTCCACGCCTTCCTCATCCCCGCCGAACACGGCGACAGCGGAACGACGAATGCGCGCGCCGACCTGTGGTCGAAGGCGTTCCCGCCCAGCTACGGCGAGCATCACACCCCCGCCGAGGCGGTCGCTGACGTCGGCCGGTTCGAGGCCCTTGACGCGGGGCACGGTTCGGCGGTGCGCCTGTACCGGCCCGAACGCTCGGCCGACGCCTCCGTGCGCCTCGTCCTCTACCGCTACGAGCGGGTCGGCCTGTCCGAAGTGCTGCCCTTCCTCACGGCGTTCGGCGCCACCGTCATCGATGAGCGCCCGCACGAGCTCGACCTCGCCGACGGCAGCCACCGTTATATCTACGATTTCGGGCTCAGCTTCTCCGAAGAGCTGGGCGACGACGACTGCGAACGCATCTCCGACGCGTTCATGGCCGGATGGGAAGGCAAGAAGGAAGCGGGCGTCTTCGACCGCCTCATCGTCACCGGTCTGTCCTGGCAGCATGTGACGATCATCCGCGCCCTGGGCAAATACCTGCGCCAGGCCGGGTTCACCTACTCCGACGCCTATGTGGGTGAGGTCTACAGCGACCATCCGGAGATCTCGAAGCTGCTCGTCGACTACTTCGCCGCGAAGTTCGATCCTGCCGCCGACGACGAGGGCCGTGAAGGTGCGATGGCCGAGATCGATGACGCGATCGAAGCCGCACTGTCCGAAGTCGCGAGCCTCGATGCCGACCGGGTGCTGCGCTCCTCACTCGAGCTGCTGCGCACCACTCTGCGCACGAACTACTACATCGATGAGTCCGGTGAGCTGCCGACCGCTCTCGTGCTCAAGATCCGGCCCACCGAGCTCAGCTTCGTCCCCAAGCCCAAACCGGCCCTGGAGATGTGGGTGTACTCGCCGCAGGTCGAAGGCGCGCACCTGCGCTTCGGCGCCGTCGCCCGCGGCGGTCTGCGCTGGTCGGACCGGCGCGATGACTTCCGCACCGAGGTCCTCGGCCTCGTCAAGGCGCAGATGGTCAAGAACGCCCTCATCGTCCCGACCGGCGCCAAGGGAGGGTTCTTCCCCAAGCAGCTGCCGCCGATGAGCGACCGGGACGCGTGGATGGCCGCCGGTCAGGCCGCCTACGAGGTGTTCATCGAGAGCATGCTCGAGGTCTCCGACGACCTCACCTACGGTGCCGACGACTCCAGCGTCGTCGTCCACCCCGACCGTGTGGTCCGCCACGACGGAGACGACTACTACCTCGTCGTCGCCGCCGACAAGGGCACTGCACGCTTCTCCGATGTGGCGAACGCGATCGCCGAACGCCGCGGGTTCTGGCTCGGGGATGCCTTCGCTTCGGGCGGATCGGTCGGCTACGACCACAAGAAGATGGCCATCACCTCCCGCGGCGCCTGGAAGTCCGTCGAACGGCACTTCCGCGAACTCGGTCTCAACACCGCCGCCGACGACTTCACCGTTGTGGGCATCGGCGATATGAGCGGCGACGTGTTCGGCAACGGCATGCTGCGCAGCGAGCACATCCGCCTCGTCGCGGCCTTCGACCACCGAGACATCTTCCTCGATCCGAACCCCGATGCCGCACGCAGCTTCGTTGAACGCCAAAGGCTGTTCGATCTGCCGCGCTCGAGCTGGCAGGACTACGACCGGGAGCTCATCTCCGCAGGCGGCGGGGTCTTCTCGCGGTCGGCGAAGTCGATCGACCTCAGTGCCGAAGCCGCCTCGGTGCTCGGAGTCGACCCCGGTCGTCGCAGCCCCGCCGATCTCATGTCCGAGATCCTCAAGGCTCCCGTCGACCTTGTCTACAACGGAGGCATCGGCACCTACATCAAGGCCTCGACAGAGAGCCATGCGGAGGTCGGGGACAAGTCCAACGACAGCATCCGCATCGACGGCGCCGATGTCCGGGCGCGGGTCATCGGGGAGGGCGGCAACCTCGGCGTCACCCAACTGGGCCGTGTCGAAGCGGCGCTGAATGGGGTTGAGATCAACACCGATGCGGTGGACAACTCGGCCGGCGTCGACAGCTCCGACCACGAGGTCAACATCAAGCTGCTCCTGCGCACCCTGGTGCACAAGGGCGCCTTCGCCGCCGAGGAGCGTGAACAGGTGCTCCACTCGTTCACCGATCAGGTGGCCGATCGGGTGCTGTCGAACAACTACTCGCAGAACGTCGTCCTCGGTGAGGCCAGGGCGCAGACCGAAGCGATGTCGGGTACCTACGGCCGACTGCTGAATTACCTGGAGAAGCACGCCGACCTCGACCGTGCCGTCGAATTCCTGCCCAACGCCGACGAACTGGCCAAGCGTCGATTCGGCTACTACGTGTCGCCGGAGCTGGCCGTGCTTCTGGCCTACGTGAAGATGCACGCCGCCGACGAGATCCTCGACAGCGTCGTGCCCGATGAGATGTGGATGCGGCGGGAACTCGTCTCCTACTTCCCGGAGTCCCTGCAGGAGAAATACGGGGAGCTCATCCCGGAACACCCGCTGCACCGAGAGATCGCCACGGCGAAGCTGGTCAACCGCCTCGTCGACCGCGGCGGCCTAACCTACATCTACCGGATGCTCGAGGAGACACCCGCCTCGGTGCCGCAGATCGCACGTGTGTTCGTCGTCGTCTCCGAGATCTTCGGCCTCGACGACTACTTCGAGGCGGTGTGCGCACTCGACAACGAGGTGCCCACCGAGGTGCAGGTGAAGCTCCAACACGACTATGTGCGTCTGCTCGACCGGTCCTCGCGCTGGCTCGTGCAGCAGGCCCCGGACACCCTCGACGTCGATTCGGGCATCGAGATGTACGGCAAGGTGGTCGAGGCGCTGCGCTCCCGCGTGCCCGAGCTCGTCGACGGCTACGATGCGGAGTCCATGCAGGCGAAGGCGCAGGAGTACATCGACGACGGTGTGCCCAGCGATCTGGCATGGCGAGCGGCGGCTCTGCTCGATGAGTTCGTGCTCCTCGACATCACGCAGCTCGCGGCACGGGCGAACGAATCCGCCGAGGACGTCGCCGAGGTCTACTACGCGGTGAACGAACACTTCGCCGGGTCGCAGGTGCTCACTCTCATCGGCGGGCTCGACCGCAGCGACCGCTGGTCGGCGCTGGCGCGAGGCTCGATGCGCGACGACTTCTACTCCGCTATCCTCTCGGTGGCGGAAACGGTGCTGGCCGCCACGGATTCGCCGATCTCGGGCACCCCGGATGAGCGGGCGAAGCAGCGCGTGGCCGAATGGCTCGAACGCAACGAGACCGTGGTCTCCCGCGTGATCGAGACGACGGAGACGATCCTCGGGCTCGACTCCGTGACCCAGGCGCCGCTGTCGGTGCTGCTGCGGTCGCTGCGGTCGATGGTCCGCTCCTCGACGTGGGAGAGCGAACACAACTCCTGACTCCACGGCTCGGGCCCGGCCGAACAGTGCTCGGCCGGACCCGAACTGCCTTCCGGCCGCCTCGGTGAGTCCGGAGATGGGCGGATGAAGTGGTAGCGTCTGATCATCGACTCATCAGCAGATCCGAGGGGAACCCGGGTCTGCTGATCTCACCTGGGAGGAACGTATCGTGCTCAACGAACTGCTGGCGGCCGAGGGTCTCACGGATGAGTCAGACGTCGAACACATCCATCTGCTCGTCGGGGACTGGCAGCTGCTCGCCGATCTCTCCTTCGCCGACCTCGTGCTGTGGGTGCCCTCGCTGAGCGGCGCGTACACGGTGGTCGCCCACGCCCGATCGACGACCGGGGCGACCCTGTTCAACCGGGATCTCATCGGAGCCCGCGCGACCGGGATGGAGAAGGAGCTGCTCGACGAAGCCAGCGACACCCGCACCTACGTCACTCAGGTGGAGACGGCCCGTGACCTGGGGGTGAGCGCGGGTTCGGCCGATGTCGGCATCCTCGCCGAGGCGGTCCCGATCGTCCGGAACGGCGAGGCGATCGCGCTCGTCGTCCGCTACTCCGAAGAGGTTCGCCGCCGGGGTTCGTCCCGACTGGAGAAGTACTACCGCGAAACGGCGATGGCCCTGATGCGGATGATCGTCCAGGGCACCTTTCCCGATCGTGCCGCTCCGAGCGGGGCGCGGCACGGGGAACCGCGGGTCGGCGACGGCATCTTCATCCTCGATCGCGATTCCCATGTGCAGTATGCGTCCCCGAACGCCGTGTCGCTCATGCACCGGCTCGGCCACGGGGGAGAGATCGAAGGCAGCTACCTCGCCGAGGTGGTTTCGAGTCTGGGCGCCGAGCTGCGGCAGGTCGACGAGACCCTGCCGCTGGTGCTCACGGGGCGGGCCCCGTGGCGGACCGAACTCGAGGTCGGGCGCACGAGCATCTCTCTGCGCGCCATCCCGCTGACCGATGAGGGGGAGCGGGTCGGGGCGATCGTGCTCGCCCGTGACGTCTCCGAGATCCGGCGCCGCAAACGCGAGCTGCTGTCGCGGGACGCAATGATCAAGGAGATGCACCACCGGGTGAAGAACAACCTGCAGACCGTGTCGGCTCTGCTGCGTCTGCAGACCCGCCGGATCGACAGTCCCGAGGCCAAGAGCGCACTGACCGAAGCGATGCGGCGAGTCTCGATCATCGCCGTCGTCCACGACGTGCTCAGTCAGGGTGTCGAATCTGAAGTCGACTTCGATGAGGTCGTCGACAAAGGTCTGCGCCTGACGCCGGAGCTGACCAGCCCACTGGTGCACATGGAACTCAAACGGTGCGGCAGCTTCGGTGCGATCTCCTCAGCGGATGCGACCTCTCTGGCACTGGCGATCACCGAGCTGATCACGAACGCGATCGAACACGGTTTCCCTGCCGAGAAGCAGGAGAGTCTGGCGCCGGGGGAGACGCTCGACGGGCATGTGTGGGTGACTCCCGAACGCGATGGTGACCATCTGCGGGTGACGATTGCCGATGACGGTGTCGGACTCGGCGACTCACAGAATCCGGGCAACGGGCTCGGCACGCAGATCGTGCGCACCCTGGTGTCGGCGGACCTGGCCGGATCGATCCAGTGGGAAGCCCGTGAAGGAGGCGGCACCGTGGCGACTCTCGATGTTCCGCTGCGTCCGGACTCCTACGACTGAGCGGCTGACTGTCCGTCCCGATCATCCGGGTTCCGGCTGCAGCATCGCCGGGGCTGTCCAGGGCCTCAGGGCGCGAACACAACTGAGTCCCTTGTGCCGATGACGATGATTCGTCGTCGGCACAAGGGACTCAGTGGCTTGCGGGGCGGGCGCAGTGCAACGCCCGCGGTGTCTCAGGTGGTTCAGCCGGCGCGACGGGCACGGGCGGCGCGGCGCTTGAGCGCGCGACGCTCGTCTTCGCTCAATCCGCCCCAGACTCCAGCATCCTGACCGGATTCGAGTGCCCACTGGAGGCAGGTCTCGGCTACTTCACAGCGGCGGCAGACGGTCTTCGCTTCCTCAATCTGGAGCAGAGCGGGTCCGGTGTTGCCGATCGGGAAGAATAGTTCCGGATCCTCATTGAGGCATGCTGCACGGTGTCGCCAATCCATGGTGACCTTTCGACGAATTCGGTGAACGCGGTTGACCGCGCCCGAATTCCGAGCGCGCAACTCTCTCAGTCAAGGTTCACATAACGCAATTGGGCGCACAAGGGTCCGGCAGTGTGAAATTTCTGACAAATATTTTCCCTATTGTCCTGCTATGGACGCGATCGCGCAAATCGGTCCGCTATGCGTCCCGACCGACCGTGTCAGGGCTCTCGGATTAGACTGTCAGACGCAAGCAGACAGTTCGTGAACCAATGGAGGACTCATGACCAGCGACCTCGCCAGCCCCCGCATCGTCTCCGTCGGCGGGCACACCCCGCACGTCGATCCCGAGGCGTTCGTCGCCGCCGGTGCCACCCTCGTCGGTGATGTGCATGTGAAGAAGGGGGCGAGCGTCTTCTACGGCTGCGTGCTCCGGGCCGAAGCCGCACCGATCACGATCGGCGAGGACTCGAACGTCCAGGACAACACCGTGATGCACACCGATGCCGGCAAGCCCGTGGTCATCGGCGCCCGCGTCTCGATCGGCCACCAGGCGCTCGTCCACGGGGCCGTCGTCGACGACGATGTGCTCATCGGGATGCACTCGACCGTGCTCAATGACGCTCATGTCGGCAGCGAATCCCTCGTCGCCGCCGGGGCCGTCGTCCTCGAGGGCACACAGATCCCTCCGCGTTCCCTCGTGGCGGGAGTTCCGGCGAAGGTGCGCCGGGAGATGGACGACGACGGTGTGGAGAAGGTGCGGCAGAACGCACTGTCGTATGTGCAGCTCTCGACCCTGCACAAAGACACCGCCGAGGTGGTCGATCCGTCGTGATCGGACCGGGCGGATCGTGAGTCTCCCCTTCCGATCGTGAGCCTCGGTTTCGGATCGCGAGCCCGACTGTGAGCTCCTGAGTGGGAACACCGGGGTTCCGTTCGCAAGGTCCGTGGCGATTTGAGACAATCGCAGTGTGAACACTGAATTTGATTCCACTGCAGATCGCGTCGTCATCATCGGCGGCGGCCCCGGCGGCTATGAGGCCGCGCTCGTCGCGGCTCAGCTGGGCGCCGATGTCATGCTCATCGAGCAGAACCGCTGCGGAGGCGCGGCGGTGCTCACCGATGTGGTTCCGTCGAAGTCCCTCATCGCCACCGCGGAGATGATGGATGAGATCGAACGATCCGACGGCCTCGGAATCCGGATCGAGAACGATGATGAGACCGCGGCCGATGCCCGCCGGGTGACCGCCGACCTCGAAGCCGTCAACAAGCGCATCCTGTCGCTCGCCGACGCTCAGGCCAACGACATCTACGAAGGCCTCATCCGGGCCGGGGTCAAAGCCATTCAGGGCAAAGCGACGCTGGCCGGTCGCGACCAGGTTCACGTCGTCGAGTCCGGCGGCACCGAGTACACCCTCGATGCCTCGACCATCCTGCTGTCCGTCGGCGCTCACCCGCGGGAACTGCCGACCGCGCAGCCCGACGGCGAGCGGATTCTCACCTGGACGCAGCTCTACGACCTCGACGAGCTGCCCGAACACCTCATCGTCGTCGGCTCCGGTGTCACCGGTGCCGAATTCGCGTCGGCCTACCGCGCCCTGGGCACCGAGGTGACTCTCGTGTCCTCGCGTGAGAAGGTTCTGCCCGGTCAGGACGAAGACGCGGCCGATGTCCTCGAATTCGTGTTCCGCAACAAGGGGATGAACGTCCTCTCCCGGTCCCGAGCCTCCTCGGTGACCCGCACCGACGACGGAGTCGAAGTGGTGCTCGCCGACGGCCGCCGTGTCGAAGGCTCCCACTGCCTCATGGCCGTCGGTTCGATCCCGAACACCGAAGGCCTCGGGCTCGAGAAGGCCGGTGTGCGGGTCAGCGAATCCGGACACATCGTCGTCGACGGGGTCTCGCGGACCTCACGGGCCGGAATCTATGCTGCCGGTGACTGCACCGGCGTGCTCCCGTTGGCCTCTGTGGCCGCGATGCAGGGCCGGATCGCGATGAATCACGCACTGGGCGACGCCGTGCAGCCGCTCAAGCTGCGCAACGTCGCTTCGAACGTGTTCACCGCTCCCGAGATCGCCACCGTCGGCTTCACTCAGCAGAACTACCGGGAGAATCCGACCGACATCGACACGGTGATGCTGCCGCTGGATACGAACCCGCGCGCGAAGATGCTCGGCATCGAAGACGGCTTCGTCAAGATCTTCGCGCGCCGCGGATCCGGCTCCATCCTCGGCGGAGTCGTCGTCGGCCCGCGGGCCAGCGAACTCATCCTGCCGATCACGATGGCAGTGGAGAACCGACTCACCGTCGACCAGCTCTCGGCGACGTTCGTCGTCTACCCCTCGGTGAGCGGTTCGCTGACCGAGGCGGCGCGGAAGCTCCACCGCCACCTCTGATCTGGTCGATTCTGCGAACGCAGGAAAGTTTTTCTCCGCAGCTGTCGATCCGGTCGCTCCTCGACCGTCATCATGGTGTCAGGCCGCCCGGCATGACATGGGAAATGACGAAGGAGAACGACATGAAGTACGCACTTCTGCTCATGGGAGCCACACAGGATCCCGCATGCGGTGAGGACGGCGGAGCGGATCCGACCGAGTTCATGGCATTCGACAAGGAGATCAGCGAGGCGGGGGTCGTCGTCGGCGGCTTCGCCCTCGAAGGGCCCGAACTCGGGGTCCGCGTGAGCGAATCCGGAGGCGAGTGCCTTGTCACCTCGGGCCCGTTCGCCGAATCGAACGAGTTCGTCGGCGGCAGCTACGTCATAGAGGTCGCCGACATCGACGAGGCGATCGCCTGGGCGAAGAAGAGTCCCGCTGCGAAGTCCGGACACATCGAGATCCGTCCTGTGGCCGACTACTGATGGGCCCCGACCCCGATTCGGCCGCCCGAGTCCTCAGCGCCATCGGCGAGGAGGACTTCGGGCGGCTGCTCGCGGCGTTGGTCACCCGGTTCCGCGATTTCGACCTCGCCGAGGAAGCCCTCCACGACGCGGTGCTCCGCGCGGTCGAGACATGGCAGGGGCGAGGAGTGCCCGAACGTCCCCAGGCGTGGCTGATGGCTACAGCGAAGAACCGCGCCATCGATCTCATCCGCGCCGACGAGGTGCGCACCCGGCACCTCGCCCGGCTGCGCATCGAGGACGAGCTGCGACCAGGTGACCACGACGACCACGCTGTGCGCATCGGCGAGGAGATGGACGCAGTGGACATGCCCGACGAACGCCTCGGGCTGTTCTTCACCTGCTCCCACCCGACACTGCGTGAGGACGAGCGCATCGTCCTCATCCTTCGCTTCCTCTCCGGACTGACCACCGCCGAGGTGGCTGCCGGGTTCCTCGTCGAGACCGCCACGATGCAGCAGCGGATCGTGCGCGCCAAACAGCGGATCCTCAAGACCGGGATCCCCTTCGGCCGCCCGGCACCCGATGAGCTCGGCGACCGGCTGCCCGGGGTGTTGCGCGTCCTCTCCCTCATCTTCACCCAGGGCATCAACGCCACTGCAGGTCCCGCCCATACACGAGTCGATCTGCAGCAGGAAGCCATCCGCCTGACCCGACTGCTCGTCGGATATCTGCCCGAGCAGACCGAAGCCCGTGGTCTGCTGGCCCTGTTCCTGCTCACCCGGGCACGCGACCGCTCTCGGGTGACCGCGGAGGGGCGGCCGGTGCCGCTGGCCGATCAGGACCGCAGCCAGTGGGACTCCCGCCTCATCGCCGAAGGCACCGCACTCGTCGGTGCGGCCGCCGGTGAACCGGCGGCCGGTGCTTTCACCATCCAGGCGGCGATCGCCGCCCTCCACGCCGACGCCGTGAGGTTCGCCGACACGGACTGGAAGCAGATCCTCGTGCTCTATCGGATGCTCTCCGACCTCGACCCGTCGCCGGTCGTGGCCCTCAACACCGCAATCGCCCTCGGCCAGGTCTCAGGCCCCGAAGCGGCCATGATCGCCCTGGACGAACTCGCCGACGATCCGCAGCTGCTGCGGCACAGGCCCTTCCACATTGCGAGGGCGATCACCCTCGACGAACTCGGTCGCACGGCCGAAGCCGAGGACGCCTATGCCGCAGGTCTGAAATGCCCCGGCAACGATGCCGAATCCGAATACATCACTGCCCGGATCACCGATCTTCAGCGGTGACCCGGGCAGGGATTTCTGTGTTCGGGACTCCTGCGTTCGGTCGCCGGCGAACACAGGCAGTCGCAAGTCCTCAGGCGGCGAAGCGGACGATCGCCTCACCGGACTTCACCGAGGCGCCTGCGTCGACGAGCACCTCCGATACGGTGCCGGAATGACCGGCCTTGAGCGGCTGCTCCATCTTCATCGCTTCGATGACGGCGAGAGTGTCGCCGGCCTCGACGGTGTCACCGGGGTTGACGGCGACGGAGACGATGGTGCCCTGCATGGGGGCGTTGAGCGCGTTCGAATCGTCGGCGAGCTTCGCACCGTTGCGGCTGCTGAGGCTGCGCTTGCGCCGCGGCACGCTGGGGCTGGGCACATGGCCGAGATCGGAGATGACGTCCTTGGGGACCGACACGGTCATCCGACGGCCGTCGACCTCGACGACAACGCTGAAACTGTCGGTTGGAGCACTCATGACTTCTCCTGATTGGGAATCGGCGAGAGGGTTGACGAAAGCGGTTTCGAGCCAGTTGGTCCAGACCTTGAAATCAGCGGCGAAGGCAGGGTCGGAGACGAGGACGCGATGCAGAGGAAGCAGCGTCGAGACACCTTCGATGCGGTATTCCGCCAGCGCCCGACGGGCACGGGCCAGAGCTTCGTCACGGGTGGAGCCGGTGACGACGAGTTTGGCCATCATCGGGTCGAAGTCCGTGCCGACGACGCTTCCCTCTCCGATGCCCGAGTCCACACGCACGCCGGGACCGGACGGGGCGCGGTAGTTCTTGACAGCACCGGTGGCGGGGAAGAATGTCGCGGGATCCTCGGCGTTGATCCGGAACTGGAGAGAGTGGCCGCGCACAGCGGGGAAGTCATCGGGCAGGGACTCGCCCGAGGCGATGCGCACCTGCCAGCCGACGAGGTCGACTCCTGTGATCTCCTCGGTCACGGTGTGCTCGACCTGGATGCGCGCATTGGCTTCCATGAAGATGATCGTGCCGTCTTCACCGAGGAGGAACTCGCAGGTGGCGGCGCCGACGTAGCCGACGTGTGCGAGCAGCCGGGCCGAGGCCTGGCTGACGATGCGTTCCTGCTCGGGGCTGAGGAACGGTGCGGGTGCCTCTTCGATGATCTTCTGATTGCGGCGCTGCAGGGTGCAGTCGCGGGTGGACACGATGGCGACATTGCCATGTGCATCGGCCAGGCACTGCGTCTCGAGGTGACGGGGACGTACGATCTGCTTCTCGATGAGGCATTCGCCGCGACCGAACGCGGCCTGGGCTTCACGGGTGGCGGCAGTGTAGGCGCTTTCGAGGTCCTCGGCCGAAGCGCAGGCACGGAAACCGCGTCCTCCGCCGCCGTGGACGGCCTTGACGACGACGGGGAAGCCGATGCGTTCGGCCACCGAGGCGGCCTCGGCCAGATCGGCCACAGCACCGTCGGAACCGGGTGCGACAGGGGCATCGACGGCTTCGGCGACGCCGCGGGCGCCGGACTTGTCGCCGAGGAGCTCGATGGCGGCCGGGGGAGGGCCGATCCAGATCAGCCCGGCGTCGATGACCGCCTGCGCGAAGTGCGCGTTCTCGGCGAGATAGCCGTAGCCGGGATGGATGGCATCGGCGCCCGAGCGCTTGGCCAGTGCGAGGATCTTGTCGACGTCGAGGTAGGTCTCCCCGGCTCCGGAGCCGTCGAGCAGCCAGGCGTCATCGGCGAGGTCGACGAAGTCGGCATCCGAATCGGCGCGGGTGTACACGGCGACGGCCTTGATGCCGAGGTCATGTGCGGCCCGGATGATGCGCAGTGCGATCTCACCGCGGTTGGCGATGAGGACTCGGCGGACGGCCCCGGTCGGCACAGTGGTGCTGAGTACCGTGGTCGCTGCGTCGGGGAGAACTGTGGTCATGGCGCTCCTTTGTATGATCACAGATCAATTTAGAGAAGGGCACCAACGGTTTGTAGGACACCGATAAAAAATTCGGGCGAGAACTTCAATGGCGTCGGGCGTGTCACCCTGCCGCAACCGAGTCTAGTGCTGATGCGACCAGAGATCGGGCCAGAACAGGCCGCTATCGGTGACCAATTCGCGTACTGCCGGCAGGCTGAGTCCGAGCACCGTGAGGTGATCGCCGTCGAGGCGGTCGACGAAGGCACCCCCATAACCGTCGATCGTCAGTGCCCCGGCCACCTGAAAAGGTTCCTCCGTGGCGATATAGGCCTCGAGTTCCTCGGCGCTGGGGGAACCGATGAGCACCGAGGTGGTCGACCGCTTCGAACGCAGCGCGCCGAGTTCGAGTTCCGTCGCCTCGGCGTCGGCACCGGAGGCGCGGTTGAGCACGGCAACCGTGTGCCCCGAATGCAGCTGCGTCCACTCGCCGGCGATCGCCGACCAGATGGTGCGGGTGCGTTCCGCGGTGCCCGGCTTGCCGATGGCGTGTCCGTCGAATTCGAGCAGCGAATCCCCGGCGATGACGACGATGGTCTCCGAGCTGTGCAGCACCGGGGGAGGGGAAGCGATGATCCGGTCGATGACCGCCTGGGCCTTCGCCTCCGACAACGCGGTGGTGAGATCGCCGACGGAGCCGGTGAACTCCGCCTCGATGGCACGTTCGTCGACGTCGGAGACGATGATGAGCGGATCGATGCCCGCGGCCGTGAGGATCTGGCGACGGGACGGAGACTGTGAGGCGAGGACGACCGGGATCACGAGACGGCCGCCGACGGGTGCGGATCTTGGTCGGGAGCGAGTTCTTTGCGGCGAGCGGTTTCGCCCTTCTCCGGGATGTCGAGGCTGCGATCGACGACGACCGGCGCTTCGATGCGTTCGGCGATCGCGGCGAGCAGAGTCGACGACAGCTGCGCGTAGCCGAGTTCGCTGGGGAAGCGCCCGGACTCGTTGAGCAGGGACCTGCGTGTCGTGCCGCTCAGAGACCCGGTCGACCGCAGCGGCACGGCGCGTGCCGCCAGGGCGGCCAGCCACTGGGAACCGGCGAGGACCCGTGAGGTGCGGCGCAGCGAGGTCTTGAGCGGGTCGCGCAGTCCCGGCAGGCCGCCGAGGTTGGGACACACGAGGACGAACACCGTGTACCGGCCCTCCCGCTGGAGACGGTTGATGGCCTGATTGAGCACGGGAATGCCGATCGTCGCTTGGATCGGGTGGATGATGTCGCCGGTGCCGATCGAGATGATGGCGAAGCGACGGTCTTCGCTCCAGCGGTCGGACAGCTGGCGCGACAGCCATGGTGAGCGCAGCACTTCGTCGACCTGCCTGTGCAGGTCCTCGGACAGTGCTGAGGGGCGTGCGGTGGTCTGCACGCGAACGGTGGTGCCGAGCATGCGAGCCAGTCCGCGGCCGATGAGTGTGGGCGGGGCATGTTCGGGACCGACGTCGACCCCGCACAGCCAGGAATCGCCGATGACGGCTAAGGCGGCGGAATCGCCATCGTCGCGGTCTCTGGGGGCGGCGATCGCCTCGGCGAAGGTGGAATGGCGACGATTCTCATCGTCGTCGAAGGACCGACGCAGCGCACTCGCCTGATGGCGGAGGAGTCCGACCGCCGATGCACCGGCGCCGACCGCCGTGGCACCCATGGTCGCTACGGCAAGAATCATGCGTCTTCCCACTGATTTCCCTCCTCAGGCGTCATCATTCCACCTTAGTCAGTCTCTCAACAACTATTGTTGAGGCATGACCGATAACGATCAGCAGCATCCTACGAACCGTTTCCGTGGTGCCTGGGAGGCCTTCCGGCGAGGACGCGGTTCCTCCCGTTCCCGGCCCGAAGCAGAAATCTCCCCCGCCCGCAGCGTCAGCCCCGAGGAGATCGCCCTCAGCCGCATCGAAGCCGAAGCCAAGCCGTATGTGGCCCCGGGCCTCAAGCTCGCAGCCGCGTGGTCGTGGCGGTCGCTTCTCGTCCTCGTCGCCGTCGGCGTGGCGCTGTGGCTGCTGTCGAAGATCTCCAGCGTCGTTCTGCCGGTACTCATCGCGCTGCTGTTGGCCGCACTGCTGGCACCCCCGACCGGGTGGCTGGCGAAGAAGGGCGTGCCCCGCGGTGGCGCGGCGGCGATCTCATTCGTCGGGTTCATCGTCGTCGTCCTCGGACTCTTCGGCCTCGTCGGGCAGCAGATCTATTCGGGGATGCCCGACCTCGTCAAACAGGTGATCGCTGGTGTCTCAGGCATCAGCAGCTGGCTGTCGACGAACCCCTTCGGCATCGACTCCACGACGGTCTCGGGCTACATCGAAGAAGGCATCAAGACCGCGACGAACTTCTTCCAGAACAACAGCAGCAAGCTCCTCGGCGGGGCGCTGGAGGCCACCTCCTCGGTCGGCACCTTCCTCACCGGGATGGCCGTGTGCCTGTTCACGACGTTCTTCTTCCTCTACGACGGAGCGAACATCTTCAAATGGGTGGTGGGCCTGCTGCCGATCCCCGCCCGCCCCGTCGCCACCGGTGCCGCTCAGCGGGGGTGGACCACGCTCGTGCAGTACGTGCGGGTGCAGATCCTCGTCGCCGCAGTCGACGCGATCGGCATCGGCATCGGTGCGGCGTTCCTCGGGATTCCGTTGGTCATCCCGTTGACCGTGCTCGTGTTCCTCACCTCGTTCGTCCCCGTCGTCGGCGCCATCGCCTCCGGTGCGGTGGCCGTTCTGGTGGCTCTGGTGTCGAACGGGTTGGGCAGCGCCGTCATCATGCTGATCGTCGTCATCGCCGTGCAGCAGATCGAAAGCCAGGCCCTCCAACCGTTCCTCATGGGCAAGGCCGTCTCTGTCCACCCGCTGGCCGTGATCCTCTCTGTCACCGGCGGCGGTTTCCTCTTCGGCATCGTCGGCGCGCTCTTCGCCGTGCCGTTGGTGGCCGTGCTCAACAGCGTGGTCGGCTACATCGCTCGCGCTGACAGCGCCGCCGGTGATGATGACGCGGAGGACGCGGAGGGTCCGCCGAGCGATCCGAAGGCCCGGGAGGCCGCGGCCGTGTTGGATGCGGCGAAGGAACAACTCACCGAGGCGGTCCATGAGTCCGCCGAGGATGACAGTGCGGGTGGAGCCGGATCGACCGCGACCGATCCCGAGGAACTCGGACCGGGTTCTGCGGATGCCGACGGGGAGAGTCCCGACGATTCCGACGGTCGAAGGAAATGATCTGAGAACAGTTGTGGGCGGGTGATCTCACCCGCCCACAACTGTTTTGACACCGATTCAGCCGGTGAAGGCCTCCACGGATTCGACCTTGACCTCGATGGTCTTGCCGTTGGGAGCCTCATAGGAGCTCGTGTCTCCGGCCTTGACGCCGAGCACGGCGGCACCGAGCGGTGACTTCTCCGAGAACACGTCGATGTCGGAATCTCCGGCGATCTCGCGGTTGCCCAGCAGGAAGCGCATCGAGTTGCCGGCGACGCTGGCGGTCACGACGGTTCCGGGAGCCACGGTCTTGCCGTCGCTGTCGCTGGAGCCGACCTTCGCGTTGCGCAGCAGCACCTCGAGCTGGCGGATGCGTGCTTCCTGTTTGCCCTGCTCATCACGCGCTGCGTGGTAACCGCTGTTCTCCTTCAAGTCACCCTCGTCGCGGGCGGCTTCGATCTTCTCAGCAATCTCTGCACGACCCGGTCCGGAGAGATGCTCGAGTTCCTTCGACAGGCGGTCAAAGGCTTCCTGGGTCAACCATGTCTCTTCCTGGGTGACTTCCTCGGTCATGACTTCTCCTTCTACGGTTCGGTGCGCTGACGGGCGTGTCAGGCAACGAAAAAACCGGGCGTATGGGCACGCCCGGAAGTTGAATGAAACTACAGTGTAACGCATCTGTGAGCGAAAACGATGAGCTGAGTCACGTTCCCGCAATCGAGTCTGCCGGTGGTGCGGCAGAACCCTGATGCGTGCGAGACCTATTCGAAGGGATTCGCGCTATTCGAACCAGCAGGAATCGACGTGTCCCGATGCGGCCAGCTGTGTCGTCGCCAATTCGACCTCGACGCGTTTCGGCGAGTTCGGATCGTTGTCCGCGGAGGCCGGGACGGTCACCTCGGTGAAGCCGACGATCGCTTCGCTGTCGTTCGTGGCCTGGACGATGCAGTGGACATCGCGCTGCCGGTCGGGAAATATTCCGACGCTGACGTGCGTTGCAGAGGAGTCGACAACGGAATAGTCGAGGGTCTGCGGTGTCGTGGGATTCGTCTGCGGACGGAACGCCCACACGGCGATGACCGCGGCGACCACGAGGAGGACGACGACGGAGATGATTCTGGCTCGACGGCTCAGACCGCGTTTGTGCGTGCGGGGTCGACCGTAACGATCATCCTGCAGCGGTTGGGCCACTGTTACCTCAGTCATTGAATTCCTCTTTAAGTACTTCGCGCACTAATCTAGAGTAGTCGATCCTCTGCCGGCGATCATGTCAGACCCTGTGCCGGCAGCAGGTGGCGACCAGGCTGATTCGAAAGGGACATCTTCATTATGACTTCGCTTCCGTACCATGGGCTGCGACTGCTCGCGGTTCATGCCCACCCCGATGATGAATCTTCCAAGGGTGCGGCGACGAGCGCGAAGTACGCTTCTCTGGGGGCCCGGGTCCTCATCGCCACCATGACCGGCGGCGAGGCCGGAGACATCCTCAACCCCGCACTGCTGCAGAGTCCGAAGGCCAGTCGTGACATCGCCGGTCTCCGGCGTGAGGAGATGGCTGCCGCGGCCGCCGCGCTCGGTGCCGAGCACGTCTGGGTCGGCCATGTCGATTCGGGTCTGCCCGACGGTGACTTCGACAACCAGACTCCGCCCGGCTGCTTCTATCGGGTGCCGGACGAAGTGGCGATGCTGCCGCTGGTCCACATCATCCGCACCTTCCGTCCGCAGGTCGTGACCACCTATGACGAACTCGGCGGGTACCCGCACCCCGACCACATCAAGAACCATGCCGTGACCATGGCTGCCGTCGAAGCGGCAGCCGATGCGGATTCGCATCCCGAGCTCGGCGAGCCGTGGCAGGTGCAGAAGGTCTATTACAACCAGGACCTGTCAGCGAAGAAGTGGATCACCATCCACGAGAAGATGGCCGAGGCGGGACTCGAGTCCCCTTTCGCCGAACACCTCGAGGACTTCAAGAAGCGCGACAGTGCCCGTCGCAACTGGCTGAGCACCCGAATCGCCTGCTCGGAGTTCTTCCCCGCCAGAGACCGGGCGCTGCTCTCGCACGCCACCCAGATCGATCCCGAAGGCGGATTCTTCTCCGCTTCGCGCAATGCCGCTCGCACCTACTGGCCGACCGAGGAATTCGAACTGGCCGTCGACCGCACCGATCGTGCGCCGCTGACTCCGGACGTCGATTTCCAGGAAGAAGACCTCTTCGCGGGAGTGACCCGCGACGACGGGCGGCGTGTTCCGGACGAGGGGATGCTGCCGGATTCGCCAGCCGGTGAGGACACCACCGCCGCTGACTCCACCCTGACCGAAAGCGATACTCACGCATGATCCTCCTCGCCTCGACTCCAGCTCCGACCACCGACGGAGGCTCTCCGAATCCGGATCTGGTGACCCCGGGAACGATCGGTTTCCTCGCGACCCTGGCCGTGGTCGTCGTGACGATCTTCCTCATCCGCGATGCTCTGCGCCGAGTCCGCCGGGTCCGTGCGCGTTCAGGGGCCAGCGACGCCTACCCGATTCCGCTGCGCAGGCACGTGGTTCCGAACCAGTCGAAGCTCTCGGGACCGGACGAGCCCGAACAGGCGCAGAAGCCCGCAGACGACGAAGTGGCAGGCGACGAAACGCCAGGGGAGAAGCAGGTGGACGAAGCCACGGAGGCGACAGCGGCGCAGGAGCGCACCGAAGACTCCGACAAACAGTCCTGAGACTCTGCTCGGCAGGGCCTGCTCGGCATCCCGCGCCTCGGTGTGAGGATCAGTATGCGGCGACGGCCGCGACGATGAGCGCCGCGAGATGGCAACCGTAGCCGAGGATCGTGAGGATGTGGAAGATCTCGTGGAAGCCCAGCCACTTCGGTGACGGGTTCGGACGCTTGATCCCGTAGATGACGGCACCGGCGACATAGCACACGCCGCCGAGGACG
Source organism: Brevibacterium sp. FAM 27836 (assembly GCF_051351055.1). Classification (NCBI taxonomy): domain Bacteria; kingdom Bacillati; phylum Actinomycetota; class Actinomycetes; order Micrococcales; family Brevibacteriaceae; genus Brevibacterium; species Brevibacterium sp. FAM 27836. The sequence continues at coordinate 314,101 of NZ_CP195711.1, read as the reverse complement.
ACGAGGAGACCGACGGAGAGATTCGTCGCCCAGATCTGCGGGATATAGCCGACTCCGGCGACTCCGAAGCCGACATAGATCGGCACGAAGAGCCACCTCGGTGCGGTGGTGAAGATCGTGCGGAAGGCGACGCCGAGCGCGGCCGCGCCCCACAGCACAGACAGGAGCAGGATGGCCTGATCGGTGCGGAGCATGAGCACGGCCAGCGGAGTGTAGGTGCCGGCCGTGATGAGGAAGATGTTCGCGTGGTCGAGGCGTCGCAGAACGAGGCGGACGCGGGTGCGCCACCGACCGCGGTGGTACACGGCGGAGGTGCCGAAGAGCAGCATTCCGGTGATCGCGAAGATTGCCGCCGCGATGCGCGATTCGATCGTCGGAGAGATGATCACGAGCGAGAGTCCGCCGAGCATCGCCAGCGGGAACGCACCGGCGTGGAACCAGCCGCGCAGCTTCGGCTTGACCTGCCCGGCGAGCTTGGTCAGTTCGGCACGCAACGCCATGCGACGGCGGTCGATGCGCTGGTGATTGCCTGTCGAAGCAGCGTCCGCGGAGGTATCGCCGATGGGCCGGGAGGCGTCGGGAACGATAGGGGACGGACCTGTGACGGGAGCATTCATGACACCATGGTAACCAGTGAGTCTGAAGCCTCATTCAGCGACGGCGGCTAGTAGTCTGTACAGTGTTCGAATCGACCGGAGACCAACGCGAAAGAGGACAGCCGTGGCGCGACCAGTGAACCTGCTCTATCGGCTGTATGAGCGACGGCTCAAGCGTGAGCTCGACAAGTCGGTGCCGGTTCCGCGCCATGTCGGGGTCATCACCGACGGCAACCGTCGGTGGGCGAAGGAATTCGGGGCGACGACCGCTGACGGGCATCGGGCGGGGGCGGCGAAGATCGTCGAGTTCCTCGGCTGGTGCTTCGAGATCGACGTGGAGATCGTCACCCTCTATGTGCTGTCCAAGGAGAATCTCGCACGATCGGCCGAAGAGGTCGCCATTCTCATCGAGATCATCTCGGACCTCGTGGAGAAGATCGCCGCACTCGACGGCGTCGGAGTGCAGTTGGTCGGTGACCTGGACATCCTCCCCGACGATCTGCGGGCCCGCCTGGAAGCGGTGACCACGAACACCAATGACTGCGGGATGCGCGTCAACGTCGCCGTCGGCTACGGCGGTCGGCAGGAGATCGTCAACGCGGTGAAGTCCCTGCTGCGGGCCCGCCGGGGTGAGGGCACGGATCTTGAGACGATCATCTCGGAACTGTCGCCGGAACAGATCGGCGAACACCTCTACACCAAGGGCCAGCCCGATCCCGACCTCATCATCCGCTCGTCCGGCGAGCAGCGACTCTCCGGATTCCTCATGTGGCAGAGCGCGTACTCCGAGTTCTACTTCTGCGAAGCCTACTGGCCGGACTTCCGGCGTACGGACTTCCTCCGCGCCGTCCGCGACTACGGTCTGCGTCAACGCCGCTTCGGCAAATAGGCAATGGTCATCCTCGTGCCCGCCGGCAGGGCATCGAGTACAGACAGCAGACCACGGTTTCGGGATGCGGACCGGGGCATCTCGCATTCACGCGAAGTTCACGACCTCGACGTGCCCGACCGCGCGTGCCGACACGTGATTGCGGTCGAATCGGGTTAGGTTGACAGTAGTTGGTCGACACCAACCCGAGATCGGGGGATGTCAGAACCGGATCTCGGCGGAACTCACGCCACAGAGGTCCTCATGGCTGAAAATGTTCACACCTACGTTCTCGACACCTCAGTGCTGCTCTCGGATCCCGGCGCACTTCTGCGCTTCGCCGAACATCACGTCGTCATCCCACTCATCGTCGTTTCCGAACTCGAAGCCAAACGCAACCATTCCGAGCTCGGTTTCACCGCCCGCAGAGCCCTGCACATCCTCGACGACTTCCGCTCGGAATTCGACCGACTGGACCAGCCGATACCCGTCGGCGAAGCGGGTGGGACGCTGCGCGTCGAACTCAACCACATCGACGCTTCGACGATGCCGGTGGGTTTCGACCGCACAGAGAACGACACACGCATCCTGGCGGTGGCCCGCAACCTCTCAGCCGAAGGCCACGATGTGGTCGTCGTGACCAAAGACGTGCCGATGCGGGTGAAGGCCTCTGCGCTGGGACTGCATGCCGAGGAGTATCTGGCGGAGCTGGCCGCCGATTCGGGCTTCACGGGAATGAGCGAACTCGCTCTCGACGAGGAGCAGATGAGCGAGTTCTACGAATCGGGGGCGATCGTCACCGAGGCGGTGTCCGAGGAGGTCGTCAACACCGGCGTGGTCATCACCTCACCGCGGGGTTCGGGTCTCGGGCGGGTCGAGGCAGGCAACCGTGTGTCCGTGGTCCGCGGGGACCGCGACCTCTTCGGAGTCCGCGGACGTTCGGCGGAGCAGAGGATCGCCATCGACATGCTGCTCGACGACGCATTGGGAATCGTCTCGATGGGAGGGCGAGCCGGAACGGGGAAGTCCGCGCTGGCCCTCACTGCCGGACTGCAGAAGGTGCTCGAAGAGAACAAGCACTCGAAGATCATGGTGTTCCGGCCGATCTACGCCGTGGGCGGGCAGAACCTCGGATACCTTCCCGGCAGCGAAGGGGAGAAGATGAACCCCTGGGCCGAGGCGGTGTTCGACACCCTGAGCGCACTGGTGAGCAAGAACGTCATCGACGAGGTGGTCAACAGGGGCATCCTCGAGGTGCTGCCGTTGACGCACATCAGAGGACGTTCGCTCCATGATGCCTTCGTCATCGTCGACGAGGCGCAGTCCCTGGAGCGCAATGTGCTGCTGACGGTGCTCTCACGCATCGGGATGAATTCGAAGGTGGTTCTCACCCACGACGTCGCGCAGCGGGACAATCTGCGGGTCGGCAGGCACGATGGAATCGCTGCGGTGATAGAGAAGCTCAAGGGCCACGACCTCTTCGCCCACGTCACGCTGACGCGTTCGGAACGATCGGAGATCGCGGCGCTGGTCACCGACGTGCTCGAGGAGTTCGATCCCTTCCGGGGCTGAAGAGCACGAAACGGCGCCCGGACGGGTCTGTCCGGGCGCCGTATGCTGATCGGCCGTGCCGAGTGCTGACCAGCATGGGCCGTCTGCTGATCAGAGAGGCCGGGTGCTTACTTGTAGTCGCCGATCATCGTCGTGACGTCGAGCGCCTGATCGAGATCCGCCTCGGTGATGGAGCCGTCTTCGACGAAGCCGAGGGCGATCGTCGCCTCCTTGACGGTCATCTTGTTGGCCACAGCGTGCTTGGCGATCTTCGCCGCAGCTTCGTAGCCGATCACCTTGTTCAGTGGGGTGACGATGGAGGGGCTGGCCTCGGCGAGGAAGCGAGCGCGCTCCTCGTTGGCGGTGAGCCCGTCGATCATCTTCTCGGCCATGACGGTCGAGGAGTTTGCGAGCAGGCGGATCGACTCCAGGAGATTGGAGGCCATGACGGGGATGCCGACATTGAGCTCGAAGGCACCGTTCGTCGAGGACAGGGACACCGCGGTGTCGTTGCCGACGACCTGGGCGGCGACCTGAATGGTGGCCTCACAGATGACCGGGTTGACCTTGCCGGGCATGATCGACGAACCGGGTTGCAGGTCGGGGATCGCGATCTCACCGAGACCGGTATTCGGGCCCGAACCCATCCAGCGCAGGTCGTTGCAGATCTTCATGTAGCCGTAGGCGATGGTCCGCAGCTGACCGGAGGCCTCGACGAGCCCGTCGCGGTTGGCCTGCGCTTCGAAATGGTTGCGCGCTTCGGTGATGGGCAGACCGGTCTCTTCGGCAAGGATCTCGACCACACGCGAGGAGAAGCCCTTGGGCGTATTGATGCCGGTGCCCACTGCAGTTCCGCCCTGCGGCACTTCGGCAACACGAGGCAGGGAGGCCTCGATGCGTTCGATGCCGTAGCGGACCTGCGCGGCGTATCCGCCGAACTCCTGGCCCAACGTCACCGGGGTGGCGTCCATGAGATGGGTGCGGCCGGACTTGACGATGGAGGAGAACTCCTCGGCCTTCTTCTCCAACGAAGTTGCCAGGGTCTGCATGGCCGGAACGAGCGTGTTGACGAGTGCCTTGGTCACGGCCAGGTGCACCGAAGTGGGGAACACGTCGTTGGAGGACTGCGAAGCATTGACATGGTCGTTCGGGTGGACATCGACACCGTCGGCTTCGAGGGACTTGGTCGCCAGCGAAGCGAGCACTTCGTTGGTGTTCATGTTCGAGGAGGTGCCCGAACCGGTCTGGAAGACGTCGATGGGGAAGTGCGCGTCGTACTCACCGGAGATGACCTTGTCGGCCGCGTCCTGGATCGCCTTGGCGCGGGCCTCGTCGAGGACGCCGAGTTCGAGGTTGGCCTTCGCAGCGGCCTTCTTCACCTGGGCGAGGGCCGCGATGTGCGCCGATTCGAGGCTCTTGCCGGAGATCGGGAAGTTGTCGACGGCGCGTTGGGTCTGGGCACTGTAGAGAGCGTCCTTGGGGACCTTGACCTCACCCATGGTGTCGTGTTCGATGCGAAATTCTTCGCTCATTGTTGTCCTTTCCGTTGGGCTGTCTGAGTTTTGTCGATGTGATCGACCACCGAAGTGGCCGAGCGTCAGGAGGCGTGGTGCGAGACTGCCGCCTCGTCGCCTCCGTATTGGGCGACGACGGTCGTGCGACCGTCGTGGAGCTGATAGGTGAGACCGACGATGATGAGTCGGCCCTCTTCGACTGCGGTCCTGATGATCGACGACAGCTGCATGATCTTGTCGACCGTGTCGATGGTGTTCTGCGCGACGGTCTCATTGACCGTGGTGCGTTTGTTCGTCCGGGCCCGGGCCACGGTGGGCAGGATGCGCGCGACGACATCGGAGATGAATCCCGGGGGCGTCTCACCTGAATCGTAGGCGTTGTAGGCTGCCGTCACGGCTCCGCAGCTGTCGTGGCCGAGCACGACGAGCAGGGGAGTGCCGAGGAGTTCGACACCGTATTCCAACGAGCCGAGGGTGACCGGATCGACGACCTGGCCGGCGTTGCGGACGACGAACATGTCGCCGAGGCCGACGTCGAAGATCATCTCCGCAGCGACTCGGGAGTCCGAGCAGCCGAAGAGCGTGACGAAGGGCGTCTGATCGCTCGACAGCGCTTCACGCCGTGCCGTGTCCTGATTGGGGTGCTGTGGAACGTCGTCGACGAAACGCCGATTTCCCTCCAAGAGTCGATTCCAAGCCGCATTGGGCATTGTTTTCGAACCTGCTTCCGATTTCGAGATGGTTGCGTCGCACCCGGGCTCGGGTCCGGCAGGGATGTCAGATGAGTCCGCGTCGGGCTGCTTCCTCGGCGGCTTCCACGTAGGAGTGGGTCTTCGCGGACTGATGCTCGGCGAAGACCTGACGGACAGTGCCCGACTTCGAACGCATGACGAGCGAGTGCGTGGTGACGTGACCGCCCTGGAACTTCACTCCGTCGAGCAGGTCGCCGTTGGTGATACCGGTGGCGACGAAGTAGCTGTTGTCGCCGGTGACGAGGTCATCGGTGTTGAGCACCTGGTTGACGTCCAGGCCCGCGGCCGCTGCGGCCTCGCGCTCGGAATCGTCCTGCGGCCACAGTCGACCCTGGATGACTCCGCCCAGAGCCTTGATCGCACATGCGGTGATGATGCCTTCGGGGGTGCCGCCGATGCCCATGAGCATATCGACTCCGGTGCCGGGGCGGCAGGCGGCGATGGCACCGGCGACGTCGCCGTCGGTGATGAGCTGGATACGCGCGCCGGCGGCGCGGATCTCGTCGATCATCTGCTGATGGCGTGGACGGTCGAGGATCATCACCGTCACCGAGGTGGGATCCTTCGTTCCCTTCGCCTTGGCGACCCGGCGGATGTTCTCAGCGATCGGCAGACGCAGATCCACCGCATCGGCGGCTTCGGGTCCGGTGACGAGCTTCTCCATGTAGAACACGGCGGATGGGTCGTACATGGCGCCGTCCTCTGTGACAGCCATGACCGAGATCGCATTGGGCATGCCCAGAGCGGTCAGGCGGGTGCCGTCGATCGGGTCGACGGCCACATCGCAGTGGGGTCCGGTGCCGTCTCCGACCTGCTCACCGTTGAAGAGCATCGGCGCTTCGTCTTTCTCGCCTTCGCCGATGACGACGGTGCCGGCCATCCGGACGGTGGAGATGACATTGCGCATGGCGGCCACGGCCGCTCCGTCGGCGGCGATCTTGTCGCCGCGGCCGACCCAGGGGGCGGCGGCGATGGCCGCCGCCTCGGTGACTCGGACGAGTTCGAGGGCGAGGTTGCGGTCGGGAGCGTCCTCTCCGACCTGTGCCTTCTGTGACCAAGCATCGGTCACTGCGACAGGGGGAGTCTCGTCATCGACTCGTCCTCGGTCATGGTGAGATTTCACGTCAACAGGCTCTTTGGAGTCACTCATGCTCTCAATTGTGCCACCCCTGTGATCGAGGTCGCGACAGCGGCACCGGGTTGTGGCCGCAGTCACCTCCGTGCTGTGGGATTGGCTCTTCGCGCGCGAGCCGAGGACAATGGCGGTGTGAATGTCCGAAATGCTGCCGACGAGACGGGAGCCCGAGCAGTCGTCGATGACACGGCGCGGGTCCCTGAGGGAGAGTCCATGGCTGACGAGTCCGGAGTGATGCTGCCAGGATCCCGTGAAGAGATGCGCTTCCTGAGGAAGAACTCCAACTGGGTCAACATGGTCATTGCGATCCTCGCCTGCCTGGCGGTCGCGGTGGGGATCCTGTTCCTCGCACCCCAGCCGGAGGTCGATTCCGAACGCGTCGTCGACTACCAGGGCATCGCCGAACAGTCGGAGGGAAACGCCGACTTCGATCTCATCGTTCCTCAGATTCCGCGCGGATGGACGTCGAACGAAGCCAGCCTCGATCGGCTCAATGACTCTGAATACACCTCGTGGTACATGTCGTTCATCGGCCCCGAGGACCAGTGGGTGAGCATCGAACAGTCCAAGTCGAGCGAGAACTGGGCGAAGAAGAAGACCGACGGCGCGATCGCCGCCGAGAAGGTCACCGTCGGCGGTGCCGACTTCCAGATCTACCGCACCGATGATGCGAAGGAATACTGGGTCACCAACAAGGGCGATGTCTACGTCGTGCTGACCGCAACCGCCGCACCCGATACCATCAACACCTTCGCCGACCAGGTCGCCGCACAGCTCAAGTGACCGCTGTGGGCCGGACTGAGTGATCAGTCGGTGCCTGCACTGTCGACCTGTGAGAGGTGGTCAGTGCTCAGTCGGCGTCGTCGGAGGTTTCCTGGCGTGCCTTGTCGAGGCGTTCCTTGGCCCCGTCGAGCCATGACTGGCAACGATCGGCCAGTGCCTCGCCGCGCTCCCACAGCCGGAGAGACTCTTCCAGCGGCAGATTGCCGGTCTCGAGACGTTTGACGGTCATGACGAGTTCTTCGCGAGCCTGTTCGTAGCTGAGCGAATTGATTTCGGGCTGATCCTGCTGGGTCGTCGGTTCGGTCATCGGAGTCTCCTTCGTGGAAATGGTGGAACTGTGCTGGTCTGTCTGTGCGGAGCTGGGGCGGTGTCGACGAACGGGATCGTCCGGTGAACCTTCAGCTCTCGGATCCGTTCGCCGTCTCGGCAGCGTCGTTCGCATCGTCGGTGGAATCGGATGCGGGTTCGGGGGTGACGTCGGTGACCGCGGCATCGAAACGGCCATGGGCGACGCGCACATGCACCGCATCCCCGCTTGCGACCTCGGCGGCGCTGCGCACCGCCTGTCCGGCATCGGTCTGGACGACTGCGTACCCGCGTTCGAGGGTGCGCAGGGGCGAGAGTGAGCGGGCCTGTGAACGGAGATGGTGGATCTCGTTCTGCGCCTGAATGACAAGACCGGTCGTCGCTTGCAGGCTGCGGCGACGAATCGTCGCCAATTCGTTCTCATGAGCGATGATCATCGTCTGCGGTTCGGCCAGGACCGGTCGAGAGCGCACCGCGGTGAGCATCTCCTGTTCGCGGTCGAGGATGCGATGGACTGCGGCTTCGAGTTCGGCCCGGGCGCGCAGCAGGTTCATGCCCTCCTCGGCGACGTCGGGAACGATCCGCTTGGCAGCATCCGTCGGGGTCGAAGCTCGCATATCTGCGACTTCGTCGAGGATGGGCCGGTCGGCCTCATGCCCCACTGCAGAGACCACCGGAGTGCGTGCGGCGGACACGGCACGGACCAGAGCTTCGTTGGAGAAGGGAAGGAGATCTTCCATGCTGCCACCGCCGCGGGCGATGACGATGACGTCGATCTGCGGGTCCTCGTCGAGTTCGGCGAGGTTCTTCATCACTCCAGGCACCGCGTCAGGTCCCTGGACCGCACAGTTGCGGATCTCGAATTCCGCGGCCGGCCAGCGCAGGTGCACATTTCGCACAACATCTTTCTGCGCGTCGGAGTCACGGCCGGTGATGAGCCCGATCCTATTGGGCAGGAACGGCAGTCGCAGTTTGCGGCTGGGGTCGAAGAGCCCTTCTGCGGCCAGCTGCTTCTTCAGCCGCTCCAGACGAGCGAGCAGCTCGCCGAGGCCCACGGCGCGGATGTCGTTGGCGCGCATCGTGAGTCGACCGGTCTTCGTCCAGAAGTCGGCTTTGAGGTTGGCGACGACATGACTGCCCTCGGTCAGCGGAGCACCGGTGCGCTCGAGGACGTTCTTCCAGATCTGAACGGGCAGGGACATTTCGACATCGGTGTCGCGCAGGGTGAGGTAGCTGGCCTTGCCGCGATGGTTGAGCTCGACGACCTGTCCTTCGATCCACACGCTCGACATGCGATCGATATAGGACTTCATCTTCGACGAGAGCAGGCTCAGCGGCCACGGGTTCTCCGCGGTGGTCTCGGCCGCGGTGGCCGCGAGCTCCTTCGGCTCGACGGTTTCGCCGAGTGTGCCGGGAGTGCCGGAAATTCTTTGCGCCATGGTAAGTCCCCTTCCGAGCCCCAAGCCTAACGAACGACACGGACACAGCCCATTTCTCGGCTCCCGCCAGTCCGCCGCTTCTTCGGCGGGCATCCGCTTCTGCACCGTGCGTGCGGTCACCCTGGCCGCCACCGCCGGCCCCTGCTTAGACTGGAGAGGTGACTGCCGTTTCCGTACCCACCCCGACGATGCCGCGCCGGCGTGTGCCTGCCAGCGATATCCGCACCCCCGAGGGCACCGAACAGCGGGTGCTGCTGGCTGCCCCGCGCGGCTACTGCGCCGGGGTCGATCGCGCGGTGATCGCAGTCGAGCGTGCCCTTGAGCATTTCGGTGCGCCGATCTATGTGCGCAAGGAGATTGTGCACAACCGGCATGTCGTCGAAACCCTGTCCGACCGCGGTGCCGTCTTCGTCAATGACACTGATGAAGTGCCGGAAGGGGCACGGGTCGTATTCTCCGCTCACGGAGTCTCACCGGTCGTCCACGCCGAGGCAGCCGAACGATCACTGTCCACGATCGATGCGACCTGCCCGTTGGTGACGAAGGTCCACAAAGAAGCGATCCGGTTTGCTCGCGACGGTTTCCGGATCCTGCTCGTCGGCCATGCCGGACACGAAGAGGTCGAAGGAACCATGGGAGAGGCGCCGAAGCACATCACGCTCGTGCAGAGTCCCGACGATGCACGCACCGTCGAAGTCCCTGATTCAGAGAAGCTCGTGTGGATCTCCCAGACGACGCTGAGCGTAGACGAAACGATGGAGTCCGTCGAGATTCTGCGCGAGCGTTTCCCGCACCTGCAGAATCCGCCCAGCGATGACATCTGCTATGCCACACAGAACCGGCAGGTCGCAGTGAAGAAGATTGCTCCCGAGGCGGATCTCGTCCTCGTCGTCGGTTCGGCGAACTCCTCGAACTCTGTGCGTCTTGTCGAAGTCGCGCTCGAACACGGGGCGAAAGCCGCGCACCGTGTCGACTTCGCCCGCGAGATCGACGAAACCTGGTTCCACGATGTCGCCACCGTCGGGCTCACCTCAGGAGCGAGTGTTCCCGAGACTCTTGTCCAGGACGTGCTCGGGCTGCTGGCCGACTACGGCTTCGACAGCGTTGACGAGGTCATCACCGCCGAGGAAGACCTCCTGTTCTCCTTGCCGAAGGAACTGCGCAAACTCGGCTGAAGCTCCAGCCCCTGTGCGGCAGGGCAACCCGGGGCCGCCTGCGGTCGACTGTTCAGTGCGTACCGGTCTGTCGATCGCGCAGATCTGTGGGGCCACTGTGGTCGAATGCCGTCGAGTGAGGACGCGACAGCTCTTCGGCACTGACGCCTCGAGCACGGGTATCGAGTTCGGCAACGGTGTCGAGTTCATCGGCGACGATCCCTGTCGACGGGAACTTCCGCGCTGTGACGAGGAACCGGGACTCCAGGGAGGAGACGAACCGGTTGTAGTCCTCGACGGACCGGTCGAGGCTCGCACCCAGCCGCGACACATGCGTGACCAGTGTGCCGATGCGTTCATAGAGTTCTGTGCCCAGCCGCAGCACCTCGGAGGCCGAGGTCGACATGTCGGCTTGGCGCCAGTTGAGCGCGACCGTCTTGAGCAGAACGAGCAGTGTTGCCGGTGAGGCGAGGACGACGTTCTTGCCCAACGCATGATCGATCATCTTCGGGTAGCTGGCTGCGGCCGACGAGAGGAGACCGTCGGTGGGGACAAAGCAGACGACGAAATCAGGGGAGGAGTCGAAGGATTTCCAATACTCCTTCGACGCCAGCGCATCAACATGCCGCAGCAGCGCTCGGGCATGGTCATGGCCACCCGCCGCAGCCCCGCCGGCTGCCTCGGTGGTCTCTTCACTGATTCTGGCCGACAGGGGTGTCTTCGCATCGATGACGATCGTGCCGCCGCCAGGCAGGTGGACGACCATATCGGGGCGATGACGCTTCCCGTCGCGGTCGGCAGTGACTTGAGTGTCGAAGTCCACGTGGGGGAGGAGCCCCGCATATTCGACGATGCGTTTGAGCTGCACCTCACCCCAGTCACCACGGTGAGTAGTCGAATTCAGGGCGTTGGCCAAGGACCCGGTCGATTCCTGGAGTCGAAGGTTCTGCTGACTGAGGTGGCCGATCTGGGAGTTCAGCCGGGTGATCTGTTCGATCTGCGTGCGGTCCTGGGTCTGGAGATTGTCCTGGAGGCTCTTCACACTCGCCGCCAACGGCCCGATGGCTGCGGTGATCTCACCGGCCATCTGCGCATCGGCTTCGAGGTCTTCGGTGCGTTCGGACAGGATGCGGGAGGTCGTCTCCGCTCGGGTGATCCTCTCAAGGTAGCGCGAACGCGTGAGCGTGCGCCCGAGGAGGAACCCGAGGACGGCGGCGAAGAGGATCGCCACGACGAAGGCGATGATGACTCCGGATGCGGGGAAAGCATTCATGACTCCAGGGTGACAGAGGGCACGGACACGAGAATTCGAGGACCACCTCGGCGGCGGCTAGACTTGGATATCGTGGCTTTGACTATTGGAATCGTGGGGCTGCCGAATGTCGGCAAGTCGACCATGTTTAACGCACTGACCAAGAACCAAGTTCTCGCGGCGAACTACCCGTTCGCGACGATCGAACCGAACGTGGGCGTGGTCCCTCTGCCCGACGTCCGATTGACGCGGTTGGCGGAGATCTTCGGTTCCGAACGCATCCTCAACGCGACCGTCGACTTCGTCGACATCGCCGGGATCGTGCGCGGTGCCTCTGAAGGCGAGGGCTTGGGCAATCAGTTCCTCGCCAATATCCGCGAAGCCGACGCGATCTGTCAGGTCATCCGTGGGTTCGTCGACGACGATGTCGTCCACGTCGACGGCAAGATCAGTCCCGCCGATGACATCGACACGATCAACACCGAGCTCATCCTTGCCGACCTGCAGACGCTGGAAAAGGCGCGGCCGCGGATCGAGAAGGAAGTCAAGGGCAAGCGTGCCCCTGCCGAGCAGCTGACCGCGATCGACGCCGCCACCGAGATCCTCGAAGGCGGTCGGACGCTGTACCAGGCGATGCAAGCCGACAATTTCGATGTCTCAGCTCTGCGTGAGCTGCAGCTGATGACCGTCAAACCGTTCCTCTACGTGTTCAACGTTGATGACGATGTGCTCGGTGACGAGGGCAAGAAGAACGAGATGCGGTCCCTCGTGGCCCCGGTCGAGGCGATCTTCCTCGACGCGAAGTTCGAATCCGAACTCGCAGAACTCGATGAGGAAGAAGCCCGGGAGATGCTCGAGTCGACCGGTCAGGACGAAAGCGGGCTCGACCAGCTCGCACGTGTCGGCTTCGACACTCTCGGTCTGCAGACCTACCTGACGGCCGGCCCCAAGGAATCCCGAGCCTGGACGATCCCGAAAGGTGCCACCGCCCCCGAGGCAGCCGGGGTCATCCACACCGACTTCCAGAAGGGCTTCATCAAGGCTGAGGTCGTCTCCTTCGGTGATCTCGATGCCAACGGAACGATGGCGGCGGCGAAGGCCGCCGGCAAGGTCCGGATGGAAGGCAAGGACTACGTCATGGTCGATGGCGACGTGGTGGAGTTCCGGTTCAACGTGTGAATGTCGGGTCTGACCAGTGAATTTGTCCCTGTGGCCCCCTGGGGAAGCTTGCCACTGGGTGTTCCCATTTAACGTCTGGTGGCCGCCCCACGGCAGATTTCAGCCGTCCAGGGCTGCTGCTTGCTGTCCCGAAAATGTTCGCAGGGGCAGAGTCCGGGTGGCGCACGACCCGTCCTACGGGTGCCGCAACGGAGTGTGCCGGGACTCGATGGCGGGCGTTCGAATGCTCGTTGGCGCAGCCGCGGCGCGTCTCGCGGGTGTTTCACTATTCGGCGGTGTCTCAATAAGGCGCAGGGTCACTCGAAGTCTTGCAGCTCTTGGATGAGTGCCTCCCATGTCCCGTTGAATCGCCCCGGGTCTGGTGGAGGCTCTGATCCCACAGGAGGACGAAGAGCATGACAGCACCACGGAAGTACCCCGCTGAACTTCGGGAGCGAGCGATCCACATGGCTCTGGACCAGGTCGAGGAGGGCAACGGGAGGGTGGTCTTCCGCCGTGTCCGGGACCTCGACGGATGAGTCCCAGCGCGTGATGGAGCTGGAGAAGGAAGTCCGCGAGCTGCGTCGGGCCAATGCGATCCTGCGGTCGGCCTCGGCTTTTTTCGCAGCGGAGCTCGACCGCCCACCGCGTTGATCGTGAAGTTCATCGACGAGCACAAGCACGAGTTCGGCGTCGAGCCGATCTGCCGCACGCTCACCGCAGCGGGCACGCAGATCGCGCCGAGCACCTACTACGCCTTCCATGCCCGTCCGCCCTCGCGTCGTGCGGTGCGGGATGAGGAGTTGCTGGTCGAGATCCACCACGTTCACGCAGCGAACTTCGGCATCTACGGAGCAAGGAAGCTGCACGCCCAGCTGCGCCGGGAGGGCGTCCAGGTGGCGCGATGCACGGTCGAGCGACTCATGCGAGCCGCGGGCCTGCGCGGGATCTCCCGGGCCAAAGGGCCTCGCTCGACGATTCCCGGGCGTGGTCCGGATGGTCGTCCTGACCTGTTCGAGCGTGACTTCAGGGCGACCGCTCCGAACCAGTTGTGGGTCGCGGACATCACCTACTGCCGCACGTTCGCAGGCTGGGTGTATGCCGTGTTCGTCATCGAGGTGTTCTCTCGCCGCGTGGTCGGCTGGCAGCTCTCGAAATCGCTACGGACCGACCTCGCTCTGGACGCGTTCGAAATGGGCGTCTGGACTCGCGAGCACGCAGGTCATGACGTCTCCGGGCTCACGCATCACAGCGATAAGGGCGTCCAATACGTCGCCATCCGCTACACCCAGCGCCTTGCGGAAGCCGGCGCGGTCGCGTCGGTCGGCTCAACCGGGGACTCCTACGACAACGCCCTGGCGGAGGCCTTCACCTCACTGTTCAAGGCCGAGCTGGTCCGCCACCGTGGACTCTGGAAGAACATCGACGACCTCGAGATAGCGACCGCTGAGTACATCGACTGGTTCAACCATCGTCGCCTGCACGGCGAGATCGGCATGATCCCGCCCGTCGAGCTCGAGGACGCCTACCGTCAAGACCACCCCGTGCCGGCACCCGCCGACGCGGCACTTGCGAGCCTCTGACAAACCCGGGGCGATTCAGTGAGTCACACCAGTGACTCACGCCCTCAGCTCTTCACCCTGCCGCCCCTTCCTCGTGACCCTTGTCGGCCGCAGGCCGGTCCTCCGCACCGCAGACAGCGCGCAGCGCCAGGTTGAGTGGCCACCGTGGGTCGCAGGTGCCCTGGGGGCACCTGTGAGTGGGCGGGATGCTCAGGAGCCTCCGGCCAGGGGTCAGGGGAGGGGTGGGATGACCTGGTCGGGGTGATGTCCGTCAGCTGAATGGTCTGCATGGCGGAGCCGGTCGCCGCACGATCGACGACCCAGCAGTGACAGATGAAGTAATAATGCTCGAAACGTGTGGCATACTGAAGTTGCAGTCCCGGCCGGGCTCTCGGCATTGGGTAATGGATTCAGGAGGTCCAGGATGATTTCAGGCTCACCCGGTAATGCGCTCGGTCCCCGCGCTGCCGATGCGCAGAAGGCGCTAGTCGACGTTGTGCGCAGGGTCCACGACCGCTTCGCCGAGTCGCATCTGGTGTCCGGTTCGCGCTACTCGATGGGCTTCGGCACACAATGGCGAGATCTACTGGCCGAAGCCTACGAGGAGTTCGCCAAGCACGGGTTCGAGTCGCACAAGCTGGTCCCTGCCGGCTACCGGTTGCCCATCGTGAACGGCTGCCTGCTGTACGTGTGGCGCAAACCTGACTCTGCCGACGCGGATGCTTTCGCTGGCAGTCTGACGAAGAAGAACTCCTTCAATGTGCGCCCGCCTGACCCTGCCCTCCTCGATCCTGACTTCGGGGGTGCATTCACGACGGAGGCGGCCGAGCCGGCGGAGCCCAAGCTCGAAGGTGTGGTATGTGCTGCTCGTGACGTGATGCCGTTGATAGTGGTCATTGTCCAGTCCTCGCCGTGGCAGCTGCAGTCGATCGAGTGGGCCGTGGCCGAGCTGGACGAGGAGAGCGGCGCGGTGAAGTACCACGGTCGAGAGGCCATCTGGGTGCCGGAGGTCGTCGCAGCAGACGCTGCAGCAGTCGGCGAATCTTTCGACAGCGGCACCCCGGCCGCTCCGGCTGTCCAACCCCGGAAGCAGGAGGGCGTCGATCGCGATGCCTGATGACCCACCGAGCCTGTTCGATTTCACCGGCTCAGGGCAGACCCGCGGCCGCTTCGAGCCGGCGCGTCTGACCCAGGCGAGGGTTCGCCGTTCGGTGACCAAGACGGACTTGGCCGCCGAGGTGGGAGTCTCTGCCGCGGCGATCGGACAGTACGAGGCCGGAGTCAACTCACCGCGCGCCGATGTCCTGGAGCGCTTGGCAAAGGCGCTGGACGTCCGCCCGGGCTTCTTCGGTGTTGGACGTCCGCTTGCGCGTATCGACTCTGTCAACGCGCATTTCCGAAGCCTGCGGTCTGCACGCGTGAGTGATCGACAGAAGGCGCTGGCCACTGCGACGCTGATCTGGGAGCTCACCTTCGCACTGGAGCGCCACGTACAGCTGCCTGAGGTCGATCTGCCGGACATCGAGCAAGGTCGTTCACCGGCCGAAGCCGCTGCGATCCTCCGGGAGCATTGGAGACTGCCGGATGGTCCGGTCAAGCACCTGGTCGCCACCACGGAGTCGCACGGGGTTGTCGTCGCGGTGCGACCTCTTGCCGAGATCGATGCCGTGGACGCTTTCTCCGTTGTGATCGTCGATCGCCCGATCATCATCACGACCCCTCGCCGTACCGAAAACGTCTTCAGGCACCGGTTCTCGATTGCTCACGAGATCGGCCACCTGCTTCTGCACGCCGAGTCCAGCGAGCACAGTGCCGCCATCGAGAAGGAAGCCGACGAGTTCGCCGCAGCGTTCCTCACGCCTGCGGCATCGATGGATGCCGCTCTTCCTCAACGGCTCGACCTCGTTGCGCTTGACCGGCTCGGACGCACGTGGGGTGTCTCGCCACATTCTCTGGTCCGTCGCATGGTTGAGCGGGGGAATACCACCGAATCGTCAGCACGGCGGGCCTACCAGCGGTTGGCGATGATCAATGACCCACTTGCCGACCCGACGAGCGCCTATCCGGGCGAAGTGCCGAAGCTGTTGAAGACGGCTGCGGATCTTGCCGCTGACCACGGCGCACCTATATCCGTCCTCGCTGAAGCACTGAAGATCAGCGCCGCTCAAGTGCGAAACCTGCTGGGAGAGGCCGATCAGCGTCCGGTCTTGCGCCTCGTCGGCGAGGGGGACTGATTGCGACAGGCAGAGGAAGTGGGCAATCGATGAGGTTCTCAGAGCGGTTCGGCATCCAGCGTGCTGAAGACGAGGATTGGTTCGATCCTCATCTGTCCATCGACACGAGACTCTTCATCGACCCGTTGCTGTTGCTCACCGCCGGTGGCGACTGGGCGGATGCGCATGACGAACTGATCGCCCACTTTGTGCACTGCTATGAGCTGGTGGCGAAGTCCATCGGGAAGGACTCCGTCTCCGCCAAGGCTGCGCGACGGTTGCTGACCTTTCCAGAGCCGTTCGAGCTCGGACTTGGCTATACCGCGGCAAGCACGCGCGGATCTGGCGCAGGCGACAGCTACGCGGCTCAGATGGCCGACGGGATCGCCGTGGCCATGGCGGCCGGACTGGAACAGCCAGAGCACATCGAGGAGATCGGCATTCTGAACGTGGGAATCGGAGCCGACAGGATCTCCGATGCGACCGCGAATGTCCTCAAGGCGCGGCTGATCAGCTACACCCAAGGCGTCGCGCGACGTCACCGAGTGGCGTTGGACCGGCATAAGGTTCGGAACTCGCGCGTGACTCTGGAGATGGCGAGGTGGCACGACGAGGAGGTTGAACTGCCGACCAATCCCACGTCGGGGCGACCGGTCATTCTGGTACCGGAGTTCCTGCTGAACAAGCTCCAGACGCTCAACGCCGACGACTGGTTCGACTCGCACTTCAACGAGGACATCAGGCAATCGATCAACCTCCCCGTCGGCAAGGCTGTCAGCAAGGCCGACATCGTGTCATGGGCGCGACAACACCCCGACCGCGTCCGGGACTGGGCACGCGAGCAGACCAGTCGCAGGGACCTCTTCAGCTACGATTTCGGCGAGGACCCTCTGGGCGTGGTGCAGTGGGACAAAGAGCCATCGAGGTTCGCTGCTGAGAATCCACTTCCTGATCGGACGGTGTCCACCCACGACGACCTGGTGGAACTGGTCAGACAGGTAGTGCAGCAGTTCCATCGGTTCATTGAGCACCAGCGCGGTTGGAGCCTGCTGTGGAATGAGGACGGGAGTGAGAAGCCAGAGGAAGCGGTGCAGCTCGTCTTCCTGGGGGCCGCGCAACAGTACCTGCGCTACTTCGACGTCGAGCTCGATCGCGAGGTGGAACTAGGGCGAGGGCCGGTGGACTTCAAAGCATCGTCTGGGACATCGGCTCGTTTGATCATCGAGATCAAGAAGCTGCACAACGGCAAGTTCTGGAACGGATTGCGGAACCAGCTACCCAGCTACATGAAGTCCGACGATGCCAGTCGGGACTGATGCAAAGAAAGGTGACAGTTTGAGTGTCAAGCTGCGAGAGCAGCTGGCTCTATGATGGCTTCGTACTCTACTGGTGTCAATCGACCCAACCGGGCTTGTCGGCGACGTCGGTGATATGTCCGCTCGATCCAGGTCACGATCGCGATTCTCAACTGGTCGCGAGTGGTCCACCGGCGACGGTCGAGAACGTTCTTCTGCAACAGGGCGAAGAACGATTCCATGGCCGCGTTATCGCCCGCTGCGCCTACTCGTCCCATCGACCCGATGATGCCGTGACAGGCCAAAGCCCGAGTGAATTTCTTCGATCTGAATTGGCTGCCGCGGTCGCTGTGGGTCACGCATCCGGCCACGTCACCCCGCCTGGTCACAGCCATCTCGAGGGCATCGACAGCCAACCGGGCCTTCATCCTCGAGCTGATCGAATAGCCAACGATCCTCGACGAGTAGGCGTCCTTGACCGCACAGAGGTACAGCTTGCCCTCATTCGTATGGTGCTCCGAAATGTCGGTCAACCACAGCTGGTTCGGGCCATCAGCTCGAAACTCGTGCCTGGTCCGCCCGTCGGCATCGACAACCGCGCACAGATCGTCGTGAACGGGTGGGCCGGGTTTCTTCCCGTTCTTCGCCCGGCCCTTACCGAAGGCGGAAAACCAGTCATTGGCCGAACACAACCGCCACGCAGTGCGTGCCGCCATGGGTTGGCCGGCCGCTTCGGCTTCGTCGGCGAGGTATCGGTACCCGAACTCGGGATCATCGCGGTGGGCATCGAAAAGCGCATCGGCCCGATATGCCTCAATGACGACTGCTTCAGGGATGGGTGCTGCCAGCCACCGGTAGTAGGGCTGGCGGGAGAGCTTCAAGACCCGGCACGACACCGCCACGGGGATCCCGTCGGCGGCGAGCTCTCTCACGAGCGGGTAGAGCCTTTTGACGGCAGATTCGCCTGTGACAGATACGCGGCCGCGCGGCGCAGGACCTCGTTCTCCTGCTCAAGCAGACGATTGCGCCGACGCATCTCTCGTAGTTCGGCGGACTCGTCGCTGGTGTTGCCGGGTTTGTTGCCGGCATCGATTTCTGCTTGGCGGAGCCATTTGTTGATGGTGCCTTCGTGGACTCCGAAGTCCTTGGCGATCTGTCCGATCGTCGTCTTGGAATCCCTGGTCTGGACGACGCGGATCACGTCGTCGCGGAATTCTTTCGGGTAGGGCTGTGGCATGGTGTCTATCCTTCCAGGCTTGCCTATGAACAAGCCAGATTAGATGTCACCTAACCCTGCATCAGTCCCGTCATGGATGGTTCGTCGCTGTGCAGTACCGGAGCAACAAGGGCGCGGTCGATCGACTCAAGCAGCTTCCGGCCGAAGTGCGCGCGGCCGCCGCCGCTGCCGACAAGCACATCAGCTACTCGGCAGTCGATGCGCGCCGCCCACCTTCGGCCTCAAACATCTGACGGGGCGGGGTCTGCTTGGTGATGCGTTGTCCGCTACGGGAACGTGGCTGGTTTCAGGCGATGTCTTACGTCGCAGATAGACTCCTTGCGAGTGCCGCAGGACAGTTTCCGGGCAGTAGATCGAGTCGCGTAGGAGCAGACAGTTGAGCATCGGAGCACATTGGATTCGAGCTGCACTGCAGGTTAATCCGTTCGCATACGAGGGGCGCAATGCCCCGAAGACCTTCTACGGCAGCGAGAATGAGTACAACTCTGCGCTCTTAGACACTTGCGACGAGCTGGGTATCGGTCTGATCGCAATCACCGACCACTGGCGTGTCGACTCTGCGAAAGGCCTGCTTGCTGCTGCCGAGAAACGTGGCATCGTTGCGCTCCCTGGGTTCGAGGCGAACTCTTCGGAGGGCATTCATGTTCTCGTCCTCTTTGAGGCTGGGACGCCGTTTGCGACGATCGACGCTGCTATCGGGCGGTGCGGAGCAAACCCGGGCTGCGACAATGGCACGCCCGGCGAGCCGTACGCGAAGATCATGGAGCAGATGACCTCGGCGGGGGCACTCCCTGTGCCTGCCCATGTGAACGCTAAGCCGGCCGGGCTGCTGACGACCCGGTCGGGTCAGCCGCTGGCGACAATGATCCTTCACAGGGACCTACACGCTATCGGTGTATCTCCTGCAGTTGAGACCGCGAGGGATCAGGACGCGGTCGTCGAAGGTACCGGGATATTTAAGCGCGTCCACCCTCTGGCGGTGATTCACGCCGATGACGTGATGGGGCCGCGACAGCTGCAGGATCCAGGCGCAAGTACTTGGTTCAAAGTCAGCTCGCCTTCACTTGAGAGTCTGAAGCTCGCTGTACGGACGCCAGAGACCAGAGTCTCACTGGATGATCCTCAATCGACGCCGCGGCCGTGCATCAAGAGCGTCTCCTGGACCGGTGGATACCTCGACGGGGTCAGCGTGCCGATCTCGTCTGATCTGACTGCACTCATCGGCGGACGTGGTGCTGGGAAGTCGACAGTGATCGAGAGTATTCGTTTCGCGCTCGACATCCGGCCGATCTCGACTCAGATGGCGAAGGACCACAAGGCCATAGTGGACTACGTCCTGAACCCCGGCACCGTTGTGCGAGTTGAGGTCGAGAGCGTCGCTCCGACGCTCCAGAGCTACACCATTCAACGCGAGGTGTTTCAGCCGCCCGTGGTGCTGGACTCTGCGGGTGAGCGCACCAAGCTCACGCCTGTCGATGCGATCGGGGCCGTCGAGGTGTTCGGTCAGCATGAACTTGCGGAGCTCGCTGGTGACTCGGCGAGCATCGCCGAGCTTGTCAGACGCTTCGACGGGTCCGACCGAGAGGATCCGGCGCTTTCGGATGTGCGCGAGAGGTTGCGTCTCAACCGCGAGGACCTTAAGCGAGCAGAGGAAGCGAAGGCGAAACTGGAAAGCCAGCAGTCGCAAGCTGACCGGCTCGAAGAGCAGCTCGACCGGTATCGGGACACTGACGTCCCGGGCAAGCTTCGGGGGCATGAGCGGCTGGCCCTGGACGAAGCGGCCTTCACGGAGGGCTCTTCTCGCGTGGAAGCGGTCAAACGCGCGCTGGACCAGTACCTTCGGTCCGAGTCGCTGACCGATCTCGCTGCGAAGATCGATGACGTGGACGGTGCGCCGCAGGCGGAGCGCCTGTCCCGCGTGACGACGGCATTGGAAGGCTTGCACGCAACACTGTCCGATCTTGGCGCGCAAGCAGTTGCTGCCATCGAGGCCGCGACGACCGAGATCGGGGCGACGCGTGCTGACTGGCACGAAGCGACCACCGACGAGAGGGAAGGCTATAGCGAAGTTCTCCGGCAGCTTGCCGAGGAAGGACTCGACCCAGGAAAGTACATCGCTGGCAAGGCGGAACTGGCGTCGGTGAAGGCATCGAAGCCACGCTTGGAAGCGAAAGAAGGAGAGACCAAACAATTGCTCAATGACCGCAGAGGTTTGCTCGGCGAGCTCCGATCGCTTGAGACGGCAGCGACGGAGAAACTACACGCCGCCATCCGATCAGCGAACAGTGCGACGGATGGTGTCGTGGTAGTCAGACCCACGCCGACCAAAGACCGCTCCCACGTCATTGACACCGTCAAAGCGAAGGTTGCAGGGCAGAGGACTCAGATTGTCGCAGCAGTGCAGGATCCGAAGTTCACGCCGCAAACATTCGCTGCGGCGATTAGAGGCGGAAGCGGCGCGCTCTCTGAGCTCGGTATCAAGGGCGCGCAGTCCTCGAACCTCGTCGAGGCTGGGGAGGAGCTGGCACGCGAGCTGGAAGAGCTGACCGTGGGCCTCGCCGTCGAGGTGCTGCTCAAGATTGATGGTGCGCAGGGCCTGCGTAGCTTGGATCAGCTCTCAAAGGGACAGCGAGCCACCGCGCTCCTGCTCCTGCTGCTCGGGGCCTCCGATGCGCCGTTGATCATCGACCAGCCAGAAGACGACCTGGACAACAACTTCGTCTACAAGGGAGTGGTCAGGCACCTGCGGGAGTTGAAGGGAACGCGACAGATCATCGCGAGCACCCACAACGCCAACGTGCCGGTTCTTGGCGATGCAGAACTCATCATTGCGCTCGAGAGCGACGGGACTCACGCTCGCCCCTCTGAGCGCGGCGTCGGTTCCCTGGATGATCGCGAGATCCGGTCGCTCGCTGAGAACATCTTGGAGGGCGGCCCCGCCGCTTTCAACGCGCGCCAACATCTCTACGGGTTCTGACCGTGCAGAACTGGTCCCCGGGTGCTTGACCTGAACGAACGCCACATGGCTGTACGTACCGGAACTCGGTGGAATTCCGATTCAACGTGTGATCCGTGCTGGGGCGGAACCTCGTCAGTTGACGGTCTGCACGACCTGCACCAGATGTCCGTCGAGGTCCTCGACCCAGGCGATGAGCAGGCGGTCGAGCCATGGCTCGGGCAGCTTGATGGGCGTCGCGCCGAGCTTGACCAGACGTGCATAGCCGGCAGGAACGTCGTCCGTCCAGAGGATCAACGCTGCACGCTGGCCGTCCGCGACAGGATCGAGCCCGTGGTCATCGCGGGTGCTGGTCTCGGTCGCGAGTCCGATCCGGTACTCGTCGAGGACGAGATCGACGTGGATAGGTGTCCCTGTCCGGGGCGTGCGGAACACTTCGTCGAAGCCGAGGCCACGATAGAACTCCGCTGCACGGTCGATGTCGCGCGTGAACAGAACGACCTGGGGTGTTCGGAAGACCGTCATGTCGTCAGTTTGCCATGGGCAGGGAGGACAACAGGATGAGAGAGCAAGCCCCCGGGCGCGAGCTGCCACCTGGTCGGCGCGCAGATCAGGGAGTTGTGCCACCTGAGCCTGGTGAACCGACCACTGCGCCGATGTCGAGGAGATGGCCGTATGTGCCGGAACACGGTGAAGTTCCGGGTTAACGTCTAGCGTTATTGACGGTCGCCGTTATACAATGGGCTCATGATCAGATCGTTCGGGAGCAAGGACGCCGAGCGAATCTGGCATGAGCAGTACGTCAAGAGCGTTGACCGGACGGTGCAGCGGGCGACCTTGCGGAAGCTGGAACTGATCCACGCGGCGAAGGATGTCGAGGACCTCAGGGCACCGCCAGGCAACCGCCTGGAGCGTCTGGTCGGCGACCGACGCGGGCAGCGCAGCATCCGCGCCAATGCGCAATGGCGTCTCTGCTTCGTCTGGAGAGATGGAGGTGCGGACAATGTCGAACTCGTCGACTACCACTGAGAGCGACCTGATCGAGCCGATCCACCCGGGAGAGATCCTGATGGAGGATTTCATCGAGGGCTTCGGTATCACGCAGAACAAGCTCGCCGTGTCCATCGGTGTGCCGCCGCGCCGGATCAACGAGATTGTGCACGGCAAGCGGGGGATCACCGCTGATACTGCGATCCGTCTGGCGCGCTACTTCGGAACGTCCGAGGAGTTGTGGATGAACTTGCAGTCGAACTACGAGCTGCGGCTCCAGCGCCGTGCACTGCACGACAAGGTTGCCGCGATCACGCCGTTGCAGGTCGCATGAGCAACTCGCTCCAAGGAGACATGGACGGTCCGTAACAGCAATGGAGTGGTCGTCGGTGCCGCGCTGATCGATCGCCACTTTCCGTATGTCGCTGAAGTGCACCTCACCGTCGTTGACCGGTCAGTTCACGGGGCCGGCGTCGGCACCGCAATACTCAGGGCCGTCGAAGCCGATGCGGTTCGCCGTGAGGTGCGGCTGTTGCAGGTGAAGACCGTCGGAGCCTCGCACCCAGATCCCGGATGTGTGCGCACTCGGCACTTCTATGAGCGGTGGGGTTTTCTGCCGCTTGAGGAGACCGCGCTCTGGAGTGAAGGCACCCCTGTCTGATCATGGTGAAGCCGCTGCCTCGCGAGCAGCAGGCACGCCCTGACGATCTCTGCATCATCGCGGTTTTGAGAGGTATGCGGGCACGAACGTTGCGCGAGTTCCACCCAGAAGTTGGTATCGACCGGAACTCGGTGGAGTTCCGGTTCAACCTGTGAGTGTCGAAGCGACAGAACGGCCTCATCTGCTGAAGCAGACGAAGTCGTTCCGCTAATCGCCCATGGCCGTATGTGGGGGAGTGGATCGGATTGCTCGACGTGGCTCGTGGCGCCACCGTTGGCGGTGGAGCTCGGGGCCAGGGCCGCCCTCTTCACCGGAATCGAGCCGACCTGCCGTCGTCGACGTCGAATGGTCGGGCTGAGTCAATCAGCCCCATCGAGCGCGGGCGCAGCATGAAGCCATGCACTACCGGACCTCTAGATCGTTCAGCTGATCGGTGATGCTGCGGGGTTCGCGCTCCAGGAGTCGCGAGAGCGTGGGGTCCGCACCTGAGAAGTGTCCGCTCCTGGTGGCTTGGAACATCGATAGGGTGAAGCGCGCGACGGCCTCGGGCATTCCGCTGGTGGTCGCATCGGACACCCATTTCTCGTCTTCGATGACGACGCGATCGATCTGGCGGCCGGTGATCTCGGACGCGGAGGCGGCGAAGTCCGCGAGGGTGACTGGCTGGGGCAGCGTCAGATCGATCGGCCCGTCGAAGGGGTCATCAGCGGTGAGGATCGCAGCGGCGGCCTCTGCAGCATCTCGCCGATCGACCCAAGAGAAGGGGCCGTCGGCGGGCATGGCGATCACGCCCGTTTCCTGCCACGCGCCGAGCAGCTGGGCGGGATCGCCGTAGAAGCCGTTGCGCAAAGCAGTCCAGGCGACTCCGGATGCTGCGAGATGCTGTTCGGTGGCGGCGTGGACCGCGAGCGGCGGGTACGGCGTGTCGAAAGCTGTCCCCTGGGCACTGGTGTACAAAATCCGCTGTGCTCCTGCATCGACGGCAGCATCAATCGCCCTATGGTGCTGCGCGACGACGTCAGAAGAGAGGTCGCTCGAGGAGACCAGGAGGACCTGCTCGGCGTCAGCGAAGGAGTGGCGCAGGGCCGCGGGGTCGTCGTAGCTGCCTTGCCGCACGCGGACTCCGCGAGCGGCAAGGTGCGCCGCACGGGTGGGGTCACGGACGCTGACACCGATCTGGTGTGGCGGCATCCGCCTGAGGAGGTGGTCGACCGTGGCCCCATTGAGAGTGCCTGTAGCTCCGGTCACAACAATCATCTGAACGTCCTTTCGTGCGGCGGTGACCTGGCGTGCTGCTTTGCTCGAACGCCGGGCGGGGATGAACTTGAAGTTGACTCTCATGGTCAACTTCCTTGCGATCCATCCTGCATTAACTTGACTGCTAGGATCAAGTTAGTCGTCGATCCGGAAGGAGCCTGCATCATGACCGACTCTCGAGGCGCGCCAGCTCTGCGGGCGGATGCCCGCCGAAACGTCGACCGGATCCGGCATGCGGCGGCGCAGGTTTTCCGGGAGCAGGGGTTTTCTGCACCGCTCGAGGAGGTCGCCGCAGCCGCCAAAGTGAGCAAAGCGACCATCTTCAATCGGCTCGGCGGGAGGATCGGGCTGATCGATGCCGTCATCGACGACGTCGTTGCGGTGAAGCTGCGGGCTGTCATCGAGGATGCGCGGTCCGTTGTCGAGGTCCGAGAGCGGATCTGCTCCTACGTCGGAGCGCTCCGGGACCTGCAGTATCGACTTCCAGCAGTGAATGATGTCCTGCTGCAGGAGTACCGCGACTCCGAGCCTCTGCTCGCTCTGTGTCATGCTGGGACGGTTTTTCACGACAGCCTCGTCGCTCAAGGGCATGCGGCACTCGTCCTGGCTCCCGACTTCACCCCCGCTGACTTCCACGCACTCGCTCGAGACAATGCTCTGGCCCTCAAGCACGGTGGCCGGCCGACTCGGGCCGACTACGATCGCCGAACCGCGTTCGTGCTCGGTGGGATTTGCGCATCGTCATGTGCGTCCGATTAGCCTCGCGGGGTCGAAGAGACTGCCCTGGGTGCAGGGCGCTCTGCAGTCTGCAACATCCCGCTCCTCGTCTTCGCCGCACACGAAACAGCAAGATTGTGCGAATCGACCTGAGTTAGAGTGACCCCTGGCATCAGCATGTGATCGCAACGATGAGATCTGCGTCAGGGGAATACCAGCCCGAAAGATCGAAAGTCGAGGACCGAAGATGACAGGCAACAAGAGTTCGTCACAGCTGTCGGTTCCGCAGAACGTCGCCCATACACTTCGGGCCACAGGTCTCATCCTCGCGCTCATGCTGGGTGCGATCTCTGCGGTCTTCGGCCTCGCATCGCTCATTCCCGGGCTTGGTCCACTCAGTCCGATCGCATCTCGATGGGCTCCCACAGTGGCGCCGCCGGTAGCGCTGGCGGGGTTGATTGCGCTCCTGATCGGAATCGCTGCTGTGCGCAGGGGTACTCGACGAACCGGAACGGTCGCAGCAGTGCTCGGCGGGGTCGGCACGCTGGGGAACTTCGCGGTCATCATCGTCCTCGTCGGCGCCATCTCGGCCGCCGGCGGCACGGTGAACCTTTTCACCGCAACGTTCGGGCTGTCCGCAATAGACGCGGCGACGCCCGATCGACAGGAAGTGTACGACAAGACCGGATCCGGCGACGACCTTTCCGTATCGATCTACGAACCGGAGGGCGTGACAGGCTCGGCACCGACGATCATGTACGTTCACGGGGGCGGTTGGATCGCGGGCGAGCCGAACGCTTCGAGCTCGGAGCTCCGCGAACTCGCTGATCACGGCTACCTGGTCGTCTCGGTCGAATACGAACTCGCCAGCCTGGACAACGCAACCTGGCAGAGCGCGCCCTCGCAGGTTGCGTGTGCGGCGAGCTGGATTCAGACCCACTCAGATGCGCTCGGTGCAGATATGGGCCGCCTCGCGTTCTGGGGCGAGAGTTCAGGCAGCAACATGGTCGCCAACACCGCCGGCGCCGCAGCCCAAGGCACCGCCGAATCGTCATGTGGTGGGAAGGTTCCGGTTCCGGCAGCTGTCGTCGCAGACTACCCCGCGTTCGACGTGACTGGCCTTTACGAGAACGCTCCGGCCGGCCCTGGAGCGGGAGCCGGCACTCGCCTTTTTGCCACCAGCTACACGGGTGGCACACCGGAGGAATATCCGGAACGCTACGCAGCGGTGAATTCCGTTACTCATCTCGAGGATCCCGCGCCTCCGATGCTCATGATGACTGCGATGCGTGATGACGTCATCACCCCAGCCGACCAGTTTGCATGGGCGGAAGCGGCCCGAAGCCGTGGAGTCGACGTCCAGGCCGTGCGTATTCCACTCGCCAACCATGCCTACACGCAGAAATCGAAAAACTCACTCGGCAGTCAAGGTCATCTGAGCATCGCAGAGGCATACCTGTCCGAACGGCTTCGCTGACCCCTGTCTCACGACCCGCAAAGCGCTTCGGAGGTGCGCTGGAAGCTGCAGGACAAGATTGATGATCACCAATTGGCTATGGTGGTGCCGGAAGGGGCATACCGGTCCCACCCATATTCGAATCAGGAGTCTTCGATCATGAGCTTCAGCGTCTATCTCTCCGGCGAGATCCACACCGACTGGCGTGACGAGATCCAACACGGCGCCGAGGCGGCCGGCCTGGATGTCGTGTTCACGGCACCGGTGACCGACCACCCTGCCAGCGATGCCGCCGGTGACCACCTCGGTGAGAATGACAGCCAGTTCTGGCGGGATCATCAGTCAGCCAAGGTCAATGCGATCCGCACACGCACGCTGATCGAGAAGGCCGACGTGGTTGTGGTGCGCTTCGGCGACAAGTACAAACAATGGAATGCTGCCTTCGACGCTGGATACTGCGCCGCACTGGGCAAACCCTATGTGACTCTCCACGACGCCGACATCATCCACCCGCTCAAAGAAGTCGACGCCGAGGCCAAAGCCTGGTGCACGACAACCGATCAGGTCGTCGAGACCCTGCGCTACATTCTCAGGGACTGAGCCTGTCACCATCTCGTCATCGACTCGGCGATGACCTTCGTCTCCGACGACATTACCTGCCGTGCTCCAGGAGCTGATTTGGACGGCAAAGACGCCTAGCAGAAATTCATCGGCGGTTTCGCTCCAATGCTCATCGGTCCGCCCGAGCAGAACTGAAGCGAGTACATGGCATGACTCCCGAACAGAACATTCTCATCGAACGCATCCGCACCCTGCTTGTCGACGATCCGTGACAACAGCCAGCTGTCCTCCTGGGTCGAGATCGCGATGGAATACAATCGCGCCGTGACGGGCGGACGCTCGTGAGTGGAGTTCAATGACTTCTGCCCCGCTGGCGGGCAGGGAGGTCCGATATGTGTGACAACTCGGTGATCCCATCGTTCAACCCGAGCGAGGACTGGTACGCAGACTGGCCGCACGGAGTGTCGACGTCGGTTCAGATCCTCGCCTCTGTCACCGGAGCGGCGGCGACACGTGCGGTACAGCATTTCCTGGAACCCCTCACACACAACCCCGATGCCCGAGTGCCAGCCGGCGTCGACCTCTACTATCAGGGCGGTTTCACCGTCGAGACCATGCCGACGGATGATGCTGGCGCTCTGCAGATCGTTCTGGCGTCGGCAGGTGAGGACGGATTCGACTCGGTGCTGAGCGCAGCCAATGACCTCACTGCGGCACTTCGGGAAACCTCGGGTGAGGTCCGGCTCACCTGGCACGAGTTGGCAGCCACCAGAGCGCCCTGACCCGAGACCTGGAATGACGGGCCCACCAGGGTGAACCCGACGCTGGATATTGCGCCGCACTGGGCAAACCCTTTGTGACTCTTCACGACGCCGACATCATCCACCCGCTCAAAGAAGTCGACGCCGAGGCCAAAGCATGGTGCACGACAACCGATCAGGTCGTCGAGACCCTGCGTTGCACTCTCAGGGACTGCTCCCGTCACCATCTCGTCAGTGCCGGTGACGTTCCCGGAATCCATCGATGTGATTGGATGGGGCCATGGCACACCACCTCGATCTCAACGATGATGACCGCAGGCACCTCGAGCGCTGTGTGGATTTGGCGCGCGAGGCTCTCGACGCAGGAGACGAACCCTTCGGCTCCGTGCTCGTCTCGGGTGATGGGCGTGAACTCTTCGCCGATCGCAACCATGTCGCCGGAGGAGACCACACCCGTCACCCCGAGTTCGAAATCGCTCGCTGGGCGGCCGAGCACCTCGCCCCGGAGGAACGAGAGAAAACGACCGTGTACACCTCGGGCGAGCACTGCCCGATGTGTTCGGCGGCGCACGCGTGGGTCGGCCTCGGACGCATCGTCTACGCCAGCAGCAGCGAACAGCTCACAACTTGGCACAGAGAATGGGGAGTGGCACCCGGACCCGTGCTGCCGCTGCCGGTGCGAGCCGTGGCCCCCGGCCTCGACGTGGACGGACCAGACTCGGAACTCAGCGAGCAGGTGCGAGGACTGCAGGCACGGCTGCACGGGATCGAACTCTGAACTCGGCCGGCCGGGCCTGCTCCCCAAGGAGCTGAGCCCTGCGATAGAGTGATCTGGATCATACTGCTAGTTCGACCTGCACCCGAGGAGTCCTGCCGTGGCGATTTATGAAATCGACTTCACTTCGAGCAACGACCGCGATACCATCCACGGCTGGCTTTACACACCGACCACCACGCCGACCGGAATCATTCATCTCATCCACGGTCTCGGCGAACACTCCCGACGCTACCTTCACCTCATCACGACCCTCCTCGACTCCGGATTCGCCGTCGTCGCCGATGACCATGCCGGGCACGGGAGGACGGCGATGCAATCAGGGATCTGGGGCGACGCCGGCGACGAAGCAGCCCGCATCGTCGTCAGCGATGAGCTGACGCTGCAGCGTAAGGCCCGTGAGATTCTCCCGGGCCTGCCGTACATCGTGTTCGGCCACAGCTGGGGATCGATGATCGCCCGTGTCATGGCCTCCCACCCGGATGCCGACCTCGCCGGGCTCGCCCTGTGCGGGGTCGCTGCGCAGATGCACGGGATCGACCAGGCCATTGACCGGGATGAGCTCGCCGAGGCGGCCATCGGCGACCGACGGGCCGACCCTGCATCCGATCACTTGGTGGGGCCAGCTCTTCGACGGATTCATCGAACGTTTCGGTCCGGATGCCGGCCCCACCGCCTGGGTCGCCCTCGACGAGGCTGTCGTCGCCGATCATGGGCGCGACCCCTTCAACAACTTCGGCGCCCCGATGAGTGCGCGATTCCTGCAGGGGTTCGTCGACCTCTATGACGGTGCCAATGCCGATTCCTGGTACGCGACGATCCCCAGCGGTCTGCCGGTGCTCATCCTCGCAGGTGACCAGGATCCTGTCGCGAACTACGGCGAAGGCGCCTATCACGTCGCGAACCGCCTCCGCGCGACCGGACACGACGATGTGCGCACCCGCGTCTTCGCCGGAGTCCGCCACGAAGTCCACAACGAACCGACCACTCGCGCCGAGGCGGAGGCGGAGATCGTCGAGTTCGCCGCTCGCATCTTCGACTGATTACGAATCGCCCACGCGGTCGAGAGCAGAGACCATGAACACGGCAGAGAGACCGGGCCACAGCGTGGACTGGCCGCAGGCGACAGTCATCGCCACCGACCGGCTCCTGCTTGAGCCGCTGGCAGTGCACCACGCGACGGAGATGGTGGAGACGCTGTCCTCACCCGAGCTGTACACCCACATCGGGGGGGGGACGAGCCCGACTCTGCCCGACCTCGAACATCTCTATACCCGGCAATCAGCGGGTACTTCACCCGACGGTGATGCCGGCTGGCTGAACTGGATCATCCGCGACGCAATCCGATCCATCACCATCGGATACGTGCAAGCCACAGTTACGAGGGCAGATACCCGGAACCAGGCAGACATCGCTTGGGTGATCGGAACCGACCACCAGGGGCAGGGGTTCGCCACCGAGGCGGCTCGTGCCATGATCGACTGGCTGTCGGATCACCACGTGACTGAGCTGCGGGCCGCGATCCATCCGGACAACGCCGCGTCCAACCGAGTCGCTGAACGGCTCGGACTGCGCCCGACCGACGCGATCGACGACGGTGAAGCCATCTGGCAATCAGAGATGAGGGCATGAGAATGACCATGCACATCCCGTCCGCCGACGATCTGCCCGGAACACGCAGAAGACGCGC
The DNA here is from genome assembly GCF_051351055.1 of Brevibacterium sp. FAM 27836. Lineage (NCBI taxonomy): Bacteria > Bacillati > Actinomycetota > Actinomycetes > Micrococcales > Brevibacteriaceae > Brevibacterium > Brevibacterium sp. FAM 27836. The sequence goes on along the minus strand of NZ_CP195711.1, from coordinate 283,462 downwards.
CCATCTCCGAGGCGGTCGTGGTCGATCTTGGGACCGCTCTGTCCGACCGCCTCCCGCCGTGAGTGGGAATCATCGAACCCCTCGGTGTGCACAGTGAGCACCGCGGACACGGCTTCGGCACCGAGATGGCGCTCGGGGCGGCATCCGCACTGCGGTCCATGGAAGCCTCGAGCATCACTGTGGCCACTCCGCCATCGAACGTGGCCGCCGTCGCTGCCTACCGCGCGGCAGGGATGGGCAACCTCGGTGAAGTCTTCGATTTCTGCCGACCGGAGTGGTGAAGCCGGTGGCGTCTGCACTCGGACGGCGCCTTCGCTATGCCCCGTGCTATCGGACCGGCGCTTAGCGTCAGGCTGGTGCGCCGGCGATGAAGGCCGCCTGTCCGACATGCTGGATCGCATCGTCGATGACCGAGACCAGGCGGACACCTCGGGTGACCGCAGGGGTCCAGTTCTCGTCGATGATCTCGTCGAAATCGTCCTCGGACAAGGTCGACAGATAGTCGATGAACGCGTTCAGCGCAGCCGCGAGATAGTCGACGAGCAGCTGCTGATCCTCCACGCGGATCTGCGCCGCCTGTTCCGGGCTGTGTCCGAGTCCGAACGAGTCTCCGATCTCGCCGAGCCCGAAGCGGTCCCGGAAGCCCTCCCACTGCTGTGGTCGGCCGGTGAGGTCGGAGAGCTGAACATCGATTTCGCGGCCGCTGTGCCATAGCAGCCAAGCGATGGAATTCGGATGATCGCCGAGGTGGCTGTTGAGTTCCTCGGGGGAGAGGTCAGGCAGCGCCTGTGCCGCCTGGAGGGGGCGCTGGGACAGGTCGGTGAGAATCTCAATGCTGTTCATGTCGCCCATTGTGCTCTTCGAGACCATCCCTGTCACCAGTGGGACTCATCACCACTGGGCCTCAGTCGGGACGGGGCCTGCGGCGGTTGCGTTTGATCTCCGAACGGCGCTGTTCGGACCTGACTCGTCTGCGCCGGGAATTCCTGGACGGCTTCGTTGCTCGTCTCTGCACCGGCGGAGCCAGCGCATCGCGCAGCAGCTGCGCCAGACGCCTCCGCACGTCCTGGCGATTCTTCAGCTGAGAACGCTGCTTCTCCGAGGTCACGGTGAGTACCGTGCCCGACAGGCGAGGCGACAATCGGCCGAGCACCCGCTCGCGCTGAGTCTCGGTGAGGAAGCTCGCCGAAGCCAGATCGAGGCTCAGCTGCACCCGCGAATCAGAGGTGTTGACATGCTGGCCGCCGGGGCCGGAAGACCGGGAGAACTGTTCGGAGATCTCTGCTGCGGGGATGACGAGTCCGGTCGGGATCCCCGGCCCGGACGGCACCCGCACATCACCGTCCATCTCAGTTCGACTCCGCTTCGCCGCTGCGCGGATCTGCTTCGGGGCTCTCCTCACGCAGACTCGGAACGATCTGCAGATGCGGGCGGATGCCGTGCTTGTCGGCATAGAACGCGCGGATCCGGTCCATGTCATGGACCAGGTCATCGGTCATGTCCAAGGTCGGGCCGAGCCCAGTGGTGTGTGTGGCCGAATCAAGATATCCCAAGGTCACGGGCATGCCGGTCTGACGGGCGATGCGGTGGAAGCCGGATTTCCAATGCGAGTGTCCGCCGCGAGTGCCGTCCGGGGTGATGACGAGGCCGAAGACTTCGCCGGCGCGGACACGTTCGACCATCTCGGTGACGATTCTGCTGGGATCGGACCGATCGACGGGGACCCCTCCGAGTCCACGCATGATCGGACCCCGCCAGCCGGTGAACAGAGAATGTTTGCCCAGCCAATGCACCTTCACCCCCAAGCGCCAGGCGATGGCGAGCATGAGCGCGAAGTCCCAATTGGACGTGTGCGGTGCGCCGATGAGTACGGTCGGGCGCTGTGGGGCGGGCTCGCTGACGAGCTTCCACTTGCTGAACGTCCAGAATGTGCGAGCGAGGAGGCGTCGGATCATGATCTCAACGGTAGAGCACGCGCATCTGCAGGCCTACCGGCGCCCATGAATGCGGGGTGCGAATCGCGCATGGGCGGCCGCCAGCACCGGGTAGAGCCGACGATGGCTGAGGACGAACCCGCCCTTCACGAGCAGCCGTGGGTTGAGGTTGCGGCCGCGCCGTCGACGGGTCGCGTCCTCAGTGAGAATATAAGCCAGTGCCTTCGGCCCTCGGCGCACCGCCTGTTCGAAGGCAACCTCCACGATGTCGTGCCAGGGCAGCAGCGTGCCGGGCAGAACCTCACCATGCCGGGCCAACGCGACGCCTGCGGGGGAGAGAACGAGGGACTCGCGCCTGCGCATCCGCACCACCACAGCGATCGGTGCGACGACTAAGCACCCGACGATGCCGACGACGAGAGCCCAGATGCGCAGATTGGCGACGATGATCCACCGGCTGCGCCCGTCCTGGAGCGTTGCGGTGACGATGACGACGAAGAAGGCGAGCAGGCCGATCCCGATGACAAAGGCAAGAACCAGAACGAGGATGGAATGTCGGTTCGAGGAGGGGATGAGCACCGATCGACCGTGCTCCAACGTGGCCACGACAGCGGTAGGGGAGAAGTCGTCGGCCATGGTCATCAGAATACCCCGCGCCGGCGTGGTCCGAACCGAAGAACGGACGATCATCGTCGACGGCTGAGATGCGCTCGCCGAGGCGGTCGACGGCTCCGGTCTCACCTGTCCGGGAATATTCGCGCCGGAGACATCGCTGTACCGAGCACCAAGCATCACCGACAACGGAGGTAGATATGTCTGATTCAGCTCGTGTCGTCATTCTCGGCGGCCATGGAAAGATCGCGCTCCTGGCAGCTCCCAAACTCGCGGCTGCGGGCTTCGCCGTTGACGCAGTGATCCGCAATCCTGACCAGTCCTCCGACGTCGAAGCCGCAGAGGCCAACCCGGTCGTGCTCGACATCGAAACCGCCGACACCCAGGCGCTTGCCGACGTCTTCGCCGGAGCCCAAGCGGTCGTGTTCTCTGCTGGAGCAGGCGGCGGCAACCCTGACCGGACGAAGGCCGTTGACCTCGACGCTGCCAAGCGCTCTGTCGATGCCGCCGAACAGGCCGGCGTCAAGCGCTTCGTCATGGTCTCCTACGCCAGCGCGAGTGTCGACTCCGACCGCGTCGATCCGGACAGCTCCTTCTACCCCTACGTGCAGGCCAAGAGTGGTGCCGATGAGCATCTGCGAGCCAGTTCGCTCGACTATACGATCCTCGGTCCCGGCGGACTCACCCTCGAGCCCTCCAGCGGCAGAGTCCTCCTCGCCGACGCCGCTGGTGACCTCGACGGGCAGAAGCCGGCAGACGATGTGCGCGTGACCTCCCGCGAACTCGTCGCTGACGTCATGACCCACGTCATCGCCGAATCGGCGGCCGTGCGTGAGACCGTGAACTTCTACGACGGGCAGACCCCCATCGCCGAGGCGATCAGCTGACCTGATCATCCACACGGACACAGCCCCGTGCGATGGCCTGTCGTCTCCGATCGGAGACGACAGGCCATCGGTGTATTCAGTGCAGGTATGTCGAAGCTGCCGTCGAGGTTCAGCTTCGGCGGTTCCACAGTTGATGAGTCAGACCGCTTGCCGTGGTGAGGCTCTCGATCGTGAAATGCTTCTCCAGCCCGTCGAGGTCTTCCCAGAGCCAGACCCCGCGGCCGAGGGTGACCGGGACGATGACGAGGTGCATGAAGTCGACGAAACCAGCCGCAAGGAACTGTCTGACCATGGAAGGACCGCCGCCGATCCGGACATTGCCGCCGTCAGCGGCGGCGGTCGCCTCGGCGAGGACATCGGCCGGGGAGGCATCGACGAAATGGAAGCTCGTGCCGTTGTCGAACTCCATCGGCTCCCGCGGATGATGAGTGAGAACGAAGCACGGGGTCTTGAACGGCGGCTCCTCACCCCACCAGCCACGCCAGCCGTCGTCGGGCCACGGCCCCGTCTGGGGACCGAACTTCTTCCTGCCCATGATCTCGGCTCCGATGCCCTGACCCCACATGGCGAACAATGCGCGATCTGCGGTCACCGGAGCGTCGACATGATTCAAACCTTCGATCCCGCGGCCGTCGAAGTAGGAGAACAGCGCCTGCGCTTCACCGATCGGCTGGTCGAAGGTGACGAACTCGCCGGCAGCGAAGCCGTCGAGGGAGACGAAGAGGTTGTTGACACACGCTTTGGCCATGAGCACCCCGATGTGATGGTTCGGCTGATGTCTGCAGTCGGATGGATAGCGTCGGTTCCCGGGAAGTGGACCCAGTGTAAGATTAAGTAGTTTCAGAATGCAATCACTGGAGGTGGATCGATGCCTGCACAGCCGCGCTCAGGATGTGCGATCAACGCCGCCGTCGAAGTCCTCGGCGACAACTGGTCGCTCATCGTCCTGCGCGACATCATCTTTGGCAATCGCCGGCACTTCCGCGAGCTGCTCACCCACAATAATGAGGGCATAGCCTCGAACATGCTCGCCAGTCGTCTGAAGAAGCTCATCGGCGAAGGGCTGCTGACAAAGGCGGAAGCCGCACGCGGGCAGCGAGCCGAATACTCCCTCACCGAGGCTGGAATCCAGACTCTGCCGGTCATGGTCGCTCTCGGGAGCTGGGGGATGACCCACCGTGAGACCTCCCGGGAATTGACGATCCGCTCCCGCCTCATGGCAGAAGATCCGCAGCTCGTGGACGGCCTCATGGATGAACTCCGAGAGACCCACCTCGGAGTGCCCCGCCCGAACCCTGGTGCTCCGCGTTCCTCTCAGCGACTGCAGGCCGCCTACGAGGCGGAGATCGCCGGAAGTTGAATCAGATGGGGGCTATTGTCTCGGCAGTCTCAGCCGCTCCAGCTGCTTCCTTGAGGTGATCGAGACGATGCCGACCATTCTGCCGTCTGCCACGGTGCATGCCATGAATCCCAAGCGGCGGCCGCTCGGCGTCAAAACGAGGAGACCTGGCTCGCCGTTGACGTTGACCTTTCGAATTTCGATCCTGTCCGGATCGCCTCGCCGAATCGCTGTGAGCACCTCGTTCGCACCCATCTGGACCATGTGACCGCGGGCGGTGGTGCGGTGCCAAGTCAGACTCGGGTCGAGGATGTGCAACAGGGCGTCGAAGTCACTGTTCCGTGCGGCAGTGAGGAAGGCGTCGACGACAGCACGACGCTGCGCGAGCTCTCCTGAGGGGCTTGGTGCGTCCTTGACCTTGCGCCGCGCCCGACTGGCGGCCATCTTCGCCGCCGCCTCCGAGGAACCGATGACGGCGGCGATCTCAGCAAAGGGCACTGAGAACATGTCATGCAGAACGAAGGCGAATCGCTCTTCCGAGCGCAGTGAGTCGAGCACGATGAGCATGGCCGGTCCCAACAGATCCGACAGTGTCGCACTCTGCTCAGGAGTCAGCTCATCCTCGTTGACGATGGCTTCATCGACCCAGGCGTCAAGCGACGATTCTCCCCGGGCGGTACGGCGGCGGAGCATATCGAGACAGATTCGTCCGACGACACGGGTCAGCCACCCGCCGAGATTGTCGACGGACTCCGAACTGTGTCTCTCCCAGCGGAGCCACGCCTCCTGAACGGCATCCTCGGCGTCCGAGTGGGATCCGAGCACTCGTGTGGCCAGCGCGGTGAGGCGAGGGCGATGAGCTTCGAACTCTGAGATCGAAGGTGACTCCGCGATGGCTGTTACCTTTCCGGGCGGCGGTGCGTCATCGGAGTGAGAGCCCGACCGGGCTCTTTCGGCAAAGGAGAATTGCAATGATGGATATCGTACTATGGGTCGTCGCCGCCGCGATGGCATTGGCTTTCGGCATCGGCGGAGCCTCGCAGATCGTCCTGCCAAAGGAGAGATACCGTGCGCTGGCTCGCAGCCAGCACTGGGTGGATGATTTCGGCCCTGGGCATATCAAAGCCATCGGAACCATCAAGCTCCTCGGCGTGCTCGGGCTGATCGTACCGCCACTCGTCGGGATCTTCCCGGTGCTCTCACCGATCGCGGCGTGTGGACTCATGCTGGTGATGACAGGGGCGGCGACGACACGATTTCGTCGCAGCGAATGGGGCCTCATGGCAGGGGACACCGCATACCTGCTGGTGTTTGCGTTCCTCGCGTGGGGTCGATTTGCCCTGGCCCCGTTCGGCGGCTGAGTTGAACATCGCTCTTGTCCCCGGGGCCGATGTGTGCTTCTATGGAACAAGTGATTGCAAACTGCAAGCACCTATACTCCAGGCTGATCCCGAAGGAGCGATCATGTTCACAGGACTCATGGCCAATATCGTTGTCACCGGCGAGAAAGAAGCGACCGAATGGTACTCTCGACTCTTCGAAAGGCAGCCGGATGACAAGCCGATGGCGGGGCTGGCCCAATGGTGCTTCGACGAGAAGTTCGGCGTCCAGATCTGGGAGGACCCGCAGCGAGCCGGAGGCTCCAATGTGGTCATCGACGTGGACGAACTCGACACGATGGCCGAGCATCTGCGAGCGGCCGGAATCGACCACGACGAGCCGAGCCGCGGTGGCGGACAGCGCATCCTCCCGGTCAGCGACCCGGATGGAAATCAGGTGGTGTTCTTCGGTGAGTGACGCATCTTCCGATCAGGGTGCGCCGGTGGCCGCCACGATCAACCTCGGCGCTGATTTCGATCACCCTGTCTCGAAGGTGTGGAACGCCTTCGCCGATACGAGGCAGCGCGTGCAGTGGGGAGTCCCCGAGGGAGAGGAGATGATCTGCGATATCGACGAGTTCCGCCCCGGCGGAGCGAGCCGCGCCCGTTGTGGGTCACCAGGAGTGTTGGAGTTCGTCTCCGCTGGGCAGTACTGCTCACTTGCGCCAGAGCGTCACCTCGTGACCACTGAGACCCTCACCAGAGACGATGAGATCCTCTCGACCGCGATCATCACTTGGACGTTTGCCGCGACTCCGACCGGCACCCGCGTGGATCTCGTCGAGCAGGTCGTGTCCTTCGCCGGTCAGGGGATGATCGACGGCCACCGCAGCGGCCATGAAATCTGCCTGCGACAGCTCGCAGAGTTCCTCAGCTCTTCAGGTCCTGGGCCCAGGGAAGGTCGGCTCCTTCGCGACTGACGGTGATCGCCGCCAGCGCTGTGGCCCGTTCGGCCAGCGTCGTGAGCTCCGCTGCACCGAGACCGGACAGTCCCTGTGCTGAAGCGTGCAGATCGTGAATGAGAGAGACCATGAACGTGTCCCCGGCGCCGATCGTGTCCTTGACATCGACGTGTGCCGAGGCCACTGCCACTCGCGCCGAGGCGGTCGCCACGGTCGCGCCCTGACCCCCGCGAGTCATCGCCACCAGCGTCGGGCCCAAACTGAGCAGGTGGCCGATCTGCGTCTCTTCGTCGAGGCCGGGATAGAGCCAATCGGCATCGGCATCGCTGAGTTTGAGGACATCGACGCGTCGAGCCAGATCCTCGAACCGCGGCAGGGCCTCCTCATGGGAGCCGATGATCGACGGCCGGATATTCGGATCGAAGCTGATGAGAGGACGACGTGACTGTGGCCCGGATTCCTCCGCAGCAGTGGTGAGGAGCCGATCGATCACAGCGGCACCGGGTTCGAGGAACGCTGCGATCGACCCGAAGTGCAGGACGGATCGCCCACTGCTGTCGAACAGCGAGGCATCGGGATCCCACCGCAGTCGGAACGTGTACTCGGCCGAACCGTCCGCGGCCAGACGGGCGAGTGCCGTGGAGGTGCTGCCACGCGGGGAGGTGAGCACGGTGACCTCGGACTCACGCAGATGGGCGAGAAGGAATCCACCGTGGAAGTCATCACCGACATCGGTGAGGAACTCGACCTCATCGCCGAGGCGGCCCAAACCGAGAGCGACATTCGCAGGCGCTCCGCCGGGCGCGTAGCGGTCGGGGGCACCGGGGGTGCTGACGATATCGATGAGGGCTTCACCGACGACGAGAATGCTCATGGGCACGATTCTAAGATGAAAATCATATCTCCACTGTGACCTGCGGCAATAGGACGAAAATCGGTGACTGCCATGAGATTGATCGATTTCGTGTCAGTGCCGTCTGGAAGTGTGCGGTCATGGACAAGAACACGATTGACACAGACGTCAGAACGATCATCGACGGTGCTTCGGCCCGCATCCTCACCCCTCGGCCCGGCGAATGCCTGGTCTGCTATGTCTTCCGCCAACTCAGCGAATTCGGCTGCAACGGCACTCACCGCTTCTCGCGCATCTTTCGGGATCAGACGGCCCCGCGGGCCACGGCCCTGTTCGATCGGCTCAGGAGCATGGGGGCGTGCTGCTGCGACGGAGAGATCTTCGGCAATGCCTACCAGCTTTCGACGAACCCGTGGATCATCGAAGCCGGCTCCTTCGCCGAAGCTCTCGGCACCCCGATCAGGACGGTCGAGGTCGATGAAGGCAAGAGCCTCGAGGAGATCGATGAGGCGAAGGCGAGCACGAAGTACCTGTGCTGCAAGATCGTCAGGCGCGGTTCAACGCAGCCCTGCGGGAACTGGGAGCGCATCCCCGGGTGGTGACCGGAAACGTCCGGCAGAATGGAACCATGTCTTCCACACTGCCGCTGTTCCTCGACTGTGATCCCGGGATCGACGATGCGCTCGCCCTCGCCTACCTGTGCTGCCAAGACGACGTCGATGTCGTCGGCATCGCGGCGTCCGGAGGCAATGTCGCCACCAGGCAGGTCGTTGAGAACACCCGCCGATGGCTGGCACTGGCGGAACGCTCCGACATCCCGGTCCATGCCGGCCACGAACTTCCCCTGGCCTGGCAGACTCCGGCGACAGCGCCGGACGAACCATTGGAATACGCCGACCTCACACACGGTGGCACCGGCTGCGGGTACGCCCAGCTGCCGGGAGCCACCGTCCCAGTCAGTTCGGTGTCGGCCGCGCAGGCCTGGGTCGAAGCGGCTCACGCTCATCCCGGGCAGCTCCTCGGCGTCGTCATCGGCCCGACTACGAACCTTGCTCTGGCGCTTGACATCGACCCGGAACTGCCGAGACTGCTCAAACGGATCTTCATTATGGGAGGTGCGTTCAACTATCGGGGCAATACCCGCCCGACGACGGAATGGAACGTCACCTTCGACCCGGAATCCACTTCGCGGGTCATCGCCGCTTTCGGATCGGTCCATGCGCACGCTCACCCCGAACATCTTCCTGTCATCGCACCGATCGAAGCCACCGAAGCCGTGGAGATGACCTCTCAGCGATTCGAGCACATCCTCGACGGAGCTCTCTGCACCGGAAAGGCATGGCAAGCGGTGCTGAGGCAACTGTCCGAGGCGCTGCGGTTCTACTTCGAATTCCACGAATCGGATGGGCTCGGCTACCTCGCCCACATTCACGACCCGTTCGTGCTTGCCTGCGCCCTCAACTGGGCTCGAGAGCACTCCAGTGCGTCGACCGACCCGACACCGGAGCGACCCAGCGCCGGCGAAGGGCCGGGAGCAGCTTCGGCAATGGGGAACGGCACGACCGGCTCACTTCCCTGGGCGAGGACGCTGTGGGCGCCGGTCGATGTCGAACTCACGGGTACACTCACACGAGGCGAAACCGTCGCCGACTGGCTGGGGCGGTGGAACCGGCCCGTGAACGCAGAGATCATCCGCGGAATCGATGCTCCCGCATTCCTCGACCACCTCAGCACCACCCTGATGAAAGGACCACCCGCATGACCACACACTCCAGACGGTCTGGGCAGGGGCCGACCACCACGGTCGGTCCCGGACAAAACCGCAACCTCGCTCTTCCCCTCACCCTCACGCTGCTCGGCTCCCTCGTCGTCATCGGCACCTACCTCGCCGTGCTCCTCACCCAGCCGGCCGACCTCGGAATCGACCTCGGCCACACCACCTTGTGGGTCATGCTCGGCTACCTCGCCGGAGGAGCCCTGCTGGCCGCCGGCACCCTCCCACTCATTCCCCGCAGTGTCCTGGCGCTCATCCCCGTCGCCATCGCGCTCAACATCGTCATCGGTCAGGTCATCGGCAATTACACTCCGGTTCCGCTCTACCTCGACTCCATCGGCACCGTTCTCATCGGCGTCCTCGCCGGACCGGCTGCGGGAGCCTTCACCGGAATCATCTCGAACCTCATCTGGGGTGTGACCTTGAGCCCCAGCGTCATCGCCTTCAGCTCCGGAGCCGCGTTCATCGGTGCCGCCGCCGGATGGGCCGCTCGACTCGGAACCTTCCGCACCCCGTGGACAGCGGTCCTCGTCGGTGCCATCGCCGGTGTTCCCGCAGGAGCCATCGGAACCCCTGTCGCCGCCTACGTCTTCGGCGGTGGTCTCGGCGCCGGCACCGGGGGAGTCGTCGCGATCCTCCAAGCCGCTGGCCTCGAGATGTTCAACGCCACCTTTGCCCAGAGCATGGTCTCCGACATCGCCGACAAGGCACTGATCTTCGCCCTGGCCTGTGTCGTCATCAGGTCCCTGCCCCGACGCATCATCGGGCGCTATCCTTTCGCCCTGCACAGTCGCCCCCGCGCCGAGGCGGCCCGAGAGGATTCGTCGACATCACCGGTCGGTTCGGTTCCCCGAGCGGAATGAGTCCCGTTCGTCCCGAACCCGCCACACCTGAGGACGACATCTTCAGACCCGCACGCCGACTGCATCCGGCTACGGAACTCGTCATCCTGCTGTGCGGTCTGCTGCTCGTCTTCGGGGTGCCCTCACCGATCGTGCCGACACTCATCATCGTCGGCACGATCGGGACCGTCCTCTCCTCGTCGAAGATGAGTCTGCGGTCGTGGTCGCTGACGGTGGGTCTGCTGTGCCTGCCGACTCTGCTCGTCCTCGTCGTCGTCCAGGGGCTCTTCTACCCGGGCACGGAGGTGCATGTGCTCTGGCAGGCCGGACCCGCCCACCTCAGCGTCGAAGGACTGAGCATCGCCGTGCAGATCTGGCTGCGCGTGGCCGCCCTGATCGGCCTGTGCGCCCTGTTCGGGCTCGGATCCGATTCCGCACGGCTCTTCGACGGGCTGCGCCGACTCCGCCTGCCCGCAGGGCTCGCCTATGTCTGTGCCTCGGCCATCGGCCTCATCCCGCTCATCGGCGCACGCACCCGACACATCATCGACGCCAGGAAGGCCCGCGGGTGGGCAGCGGACTCCTGGACGGTGCGGATCCGACTGCTGCCCGGGATCGTCGTCGGACTCGTCACCGCGGTCCTCCTCACCGTCGAACAGCGTCACGAAGTGCTCGAACAGAGCGGACTCGATACCAGCCCGACCACGGTCGCGCTGCAGGACCACAGAGACGGACCGGGCCAGAGCCTCCTGCGCATCCTGACTCCGCTCGCGACCCTCGGACTCATCATCGCCTCGGTGGCGGGACTCCTGCCGCTGCCGGGAGCCTCACAGCTCATCGGCGGTGCCTGAGATGACCGCCAGAATCACCGACGCCGGGTTCACCTTTCTCGGAGAAGCTGATCCCGCGCTGACCGGTATCAGCCTCGAACTCAGCGGCGGAACCATGACCGCCGTGCTCGGCCCCATCGGTTCGGGCACTTCGACGCTGTGCCGCCTGCTGGCCGGCGAACTCGCCGCCCGGGGTACGCTGTCCGGCACCATCGACTGCGACGGAACGGTCGCCCTGCTCGGTGACGATCCGGAAGCGCAGCTGAGCGGAATGACCAGCCACGTCAGCGATGAGACGCAGCTGGCATGCCGATTGCGCGGCTACGCCCCGGCCGATGCCCGAGCCCGCGCCCTGCACATGCTGGGACAGCTGGGCATCGACGAATTGTGGGACCGACGGGTGGACACGCTCTCCGGCGGGCAGAGGCAACTGGTCGCATTGGCACGGATCCTTGCGCCGGGCCCCGACCTGGTCGTCCTCGACCAGCCCGCGCAGTCTCTGGACCCGACGATGCGGGCTCGCCTGTCGACCGTGCTCAAGGAGTTCTGCGCTCACGGAGGATCGGCGCTCATCACCGGTCATCAGATCGACGAACTCACTCGCGACTGTCGGGCAGTGCACCACCTCGACTCCGGACGGCTGCGGCCGGCGACCGCGTCAAAACAGTCCATCGGCGTTTGGGACACTCGTCCCGATGCTGCCGAGCCCGGTCGGAAAGCACCGACTCCGCGGAGGGATCCGCTGCTCACGGTGCGTGACCTGAGAGTGGAGCGGGGGCGCACTCGTATCCTCGACAGTGTCGACCTCGACTTGCACCACGGCGAGCTCGTCACCGTCACCGGAGCCAACGGTGCCGGAAAATCGACTCTCTTGAAGGCGCTCGTCGGACTCCTCGAACGGACGGCAACGGTGACGGGCAGGATCACGCTCAGCCGCCTCGGCGAGGTGACGCATGTGGATGTGCTGCCCGCTCATGAGCGCAGCACCCACCTCGGGTGGGTGGGGCAGGACCCGGGACTCCAACTCTGCGCGGCCACGGTGGCAGATGAGCTGCTGCACTCGGCACCGCTGCCGGCCCACCGACGGCGTGACCGGGCCGAAGTGCGCCGCCGACGACGGTCGGTCGTGGATTCCGTCCTCACCGACGTCGAGCTGAGCTCCGTTGCCGAAGAACATCCGTTCGACCTCGATGTGCCCCGACGCAAAGACGTCGTCATCGCCTCGGCGATGATGACAGGAGCACCTGTGCTGCTGCTCGACGAACCGACGATCGGGCGCGACCTGGCCGGGATGAACCGGTTGAATGCGATCATCGGGCGGGTCCTCGGGCGTGGGGGCGCCGTCGTGGCGACCACCCACGATCAACGCTGGGCAGGTGAGTCGGCGCACCGCAATCTGCGGCTGGCGAACGGTCGAGCGTAAGCATGATGGAATGGTGAACAGATGTTCGCCTGCGGAAAGGACGCACCATGATGCGAGGACCAGCGCTGCTGTTCATCGCCTGGACGCTGCATGACGCCGAGGAGGCGCTGACGTTCCCCGCCACAGCGAACCAGCTGGCCGAACTCACCGGCATCGATGCGCTGCGGATGAGTACGAGACAGGGTCTGGCAGCCATCGGGCTGGTCGGCGCGGTCGTTGCAGGGGCGGGGGTCCGTGGGGCGCAGACCAAGGGGGAGTCACCGTTGTACCGATACGCGGTCGCCGGTCTTGAAGCCCACGTCTTCACTCACCTGCTGTCATCGGCCGTGCTGCGACGCTACACGGCTGGAGTGATCACTGCCGTGCCGATCATGTGGCCGGGAGCGGCCTTGGCCAGACGAGAGCTTGCCGCACTGGGGCGACCACTGACCGCAGCCGACTGGCGAGGTGGCAGTGCACTGATGGCAGCGGTGGCTGCGGCCGCTCACCTGGCTGTGCGCATCGATTGGTCTGTCGGCTTCAGAAATCGAAGGAGTCGTCGCCGGCCGCTGCGGGGCTGCGGAGCCTCTGCAGGTGCAGGTGCCTGATGAGGCGGATGACTGGGCGGATGAGCATCTCCACACTGCCGATGACGAACAGCCACGTTCCCGTATACGTGAGGGAGTCGGAGAAGAACATGAAGCTGCCGACGAGGAACCACACACCGATGAGCACATCATTGGAGATGCTGATGACCTGGTAGCGCTGCCGGATGACGAGCTCCTCACGCCCGATCCGCAGATGAATGTCCCGGTTGCTCTCAGCCATCGCGCTGTCCCCTCTCCATCGAATAGTCCTCTCAGCGAGCCTACTGGTGCAGTCGGCTGATCTGCGCAGAATCTCATGTCAGCAGCGACGTCTACCGTGAGGACATGGATCAGAACACGAACTCATTCGACGCTCTCTACAACGACGCGTACGAGCATCGACCGCTCATGCGCTGGGACGAGCTGCTCGCCTTCGTTCGCAGATTCCCTCAGCTGGCGGCTTTCAACGCTGCTCTCATCGCCCAACAGCGGCCCACTGCCACCTTCGTCGAGACCGAGGACGGATGGCGAGAACGATTCGGCCGAAGCGTCGAGGCCGACGCTACCTCTATGGTCATCCTCCATCCTTTCGGGCCGGTCCGTTTCGTCTACGACATCGCCGACACCACAGGGCCCGAACTGCCGACTGAAGTGTCCACCCCCTTCGCGGCGGTCGGTGCACCCACCTGGGACGGACTGCACCTCGTCGTTGCCACACTGCGCCGGAAGAACCTGCTTCCCGCGCACCTGCCGCAGACACGCAGCGCCAGCGTCATGCTCACCCGTCTCCTCACGGAATTGGCGCTCGTCTACAGCGGGCACCGCGGTTCGCGGCCCGAACTCGCCGTGAGCGCAGCCGACCCGCATGTCGAGCGGTCACAAGTGCGATTCGAAACCGAGTGCATCACCTGGCTCATCGCCGGGCGGATCGGGCTGCGGGCGGCAGCGACCGGTTCGCTCAAGGGCTACCTCAAACACGGTGAGCTCATGCCGCCGGTCTCCCGCGACCGTGTGCTGCACACGGTCAACGCGATCGAGCGTCTCTTCGGCGGGGCGCTCGCCTTCGGGACGGCCGTACGCCACGAAGTGCCGAGCCTGTTCGAACTCGACGAGCAGTTGGCGGTCTGACCTCGGGGACCGAAGCCGGCTTCCGAAGTTCGGGGCCGGACCCTGGTGTCAGGAGTTCGAAGAGCGCACAATAGGGTCGATGTCGGCTCGTTTCCACGATGAAGAGGACGCTATGAGCAGAACAGTCCAAGTCACTTTCGACTGCCACGATCCTGGCAGACTTGCCCGCTTCTGGGCCGAAGCCCTCGGCTACATCGTGCCGGGCCCGCCCGGGGTCCGACTCGGTGCCGACGACGACCCTCTCGACGCGTGGAAGGAGTTCCTCGCCGGCCTCGGAATCGAACTGCGGCCAGAGGACATGCGCGCCGCCATCGAGGACCCCGAGGGGACCGGCCCGCGCATCTTCTTCCAAACAGTGCCCGAAGCCAAGACGGTGAAGAACTGGATCCACCTCGACGTGCGTGCCGCGCCGGGACTCGACGGCGATGAACGAATGGATGCTTTGGAAGCCGAATGCTCCCGGCTGGTGGAGCTTGGGGGAGGTCGGCTTCGACGGGTCGATCCGGATCCGCCATTGGAATTCGGGTTCATCGTCATGGCCGACCCCGAGGGCAACGAATTCTGTCTCGACTGACCGCCTGTTCCCGGCCGGGATGGTCACATCGGGTTCTCTTCGGGAAGGGCACGTCGGACCGGATCCGCATGATGTGCAGATGAGACTTCTCTCAGAAACGTAGGGTCAGCCGCGGGCGACTGTTAGCGTGTGAAATATGAAGACGAATCGCATGGCAATGAGCACAGTGGCAGGACTCGCAGCACTCACTCTCGGCCTGGCCGGGTGTTCCGGAAGTGACTCCGGAGACGGAGCCGATGAGGCTCAGAATTCGCCCGCGGCCAGCGAATCGACCTCCGACAGCACCGCCGAGGACGCCGAGGACCAGGGCGAGGACACCGGCGATGACACGGATTCCGAGGAGGGCTCGAAGCAGGATTCGTCCGGGGACGGGCTGTCCGCCGATGCCGATCTGAGCAAGGACACCCCGGCAACCAGTGCCGAAGATGCGATCAAGACGGCGGAGAAGAAGGTCGGCGACGGCATCGTCCACGGCATCGAACTCGATTGGGACGAGAAGGACCAGGCGTGGCAGTACGAGGTGTCCATCCTCGACGGCAGCACCGATCATGACGTCGAGATCGACGCCGATTCCGGCAAGATCGTCAAACATGAGCAGGATTCCACCGACGACAAGGAGAAGGCCATCGATCTCAACGATCCGATGACCTTCGACGAAGCACTCGAGCTCGCCCAGAAGAAGGCATCCGGGAAACTCGTCGGCTGGAAGCTCGAATACGATGACAACATGAAGGAATTCCAGTTCGACTTCGACAAGGGCGGTGAAGAGACGGAGGTCACCGTCGACACCGAGACCAAGCGTGTCACCGTCGACGACTGATTTCGGCCGACTCGCGGTCATCGCCGGCCCCATGTTCTCCGGGAAGTCCGAAGAACTCATGCGCCGGGTCCGGCGGGCCACGATCGCTGGGACGAAGGTGCTCGTCGTCTCCCATTCCCTCGACACCCGAGTGGACATCGCGACGATCACCTCCCACATCGGGATGAATATCCCTGCCGTTCCCCTCGGCGAGGCTTCGGCCCTCACCGAGGCGGCCCGGGCCGCCGACTACGACCTCATCGCCATCGATGAGGCCCAGTTCTTCGGTCTCGAACTCATCCCCGTCGTCGATGATCTCCTCAGGAGGGGAATCGACGTCATCGTCGAAGGCCTGTGCGTGACCTTCGACGGGCAGCCGTTCGAACCGCTGCCGAGCTTCATGGCCTCAGCCGAAGACGTCCTCAGACTCACCGCAGTCTGCACGGTCTGCGGTCGTGACGCCGTCTTCCACCAGCGCACCGACTCGTCGGAGCTCGCTGCAACCGCCATCGACGCCCGGCACATCGGCGGATCGGACGCGTACGTCGCCCGGTGCCGCCAACATTTCACCGGCGCCCCACATTAGACCGCAGCCGGGGCCGGCGACCCCGGGCCGCCACGAGCCGCGACCGGTGCGACGGAACTCAGTCGTCGATGCTGTCCCAGACTTCGCGCCAGATCCGAGCGAGGTCGGCGACCTGATAGTGGGCGTTGAGACCGCTGGGCTGGGGCACCACATGCAAGGCGACCTCTCGGGGCCAGCCGTCGATGAGCGAGGTGTCCTGCCGACCGAACTGCGCCTTCGGCTGCCGGTAGCCGATCCGGAACGATGTGATGCCGGCGATCGCCACCGCACGCGGACGGATGTCAGCAAGCCGGTCGATGAGGTGAGTGGCACCATGACGCAGCTCCTCGCGGGAGAGCTCGTCGGCACGCACGGTGGCCCGCCCGATGAGATTGGTCAGACCGATGCCGCGGCGCAGCAGCTGCTGTTCATCGGCCGGGTCGAGTCCACGGGACGCATCGACGAGGTGGTCGGTCAGGCCCGCCTGATGCAGAGACGGCCAGAACCGGTTGCCGGGCCGAGCGAACGGGGCGTTGACCGCGGCCGTCCACAGACCCGGGTTGATGCCGACGATGAGCATCTTCAACCCGGAGGAATCGCCGGGCAGAATGTCATCGATCGCATTAGGATCATCCGTGGCGAACGCGGCGAGGTCGTCCTTCGTCGGTTTGCGACCGCCCAAGGGGGAGGGCCGACGGCTGCTGACACTGCTTTCCTCACTCACGTCTTTCACACTACCGTCGTATCATGAGCCACGAACATGTGCGACAGCGGGCCGGGGAATCCGCTCCATTCCATTTCGACGACCGGTGGACGGTCGAAGCCGGGAGAGAGTCCGTGTGGGCGGTCCTGGAGGAAGTCGAAGCCTGGCCGCAGTGGTGGCCGGGCCTGGCCGGAGCACACTGGTTCGAGGACCGAATCATCCCCGGCAGCCGGGCCGACATCCAGGTGCGCACGCCGGTCGGCATGTCTCTGTGCTTCACCATCGCCGCCGAACACGTCGACGCACCGAGGCGCATCAGTTTCAGCGCCCAAGGTGATCTGCGCGGCGAAGGACTGTGGACGCTGACGCCCCATGGCTCGTCCACGCACATCGATTCGCTGTGGTGTGTCACGACCACCCGCCCGGTCATCCGTGCGCTGCGGCCGCTGTCCGGGCTCATGCACGCACTCGTGATGCGAGCCGGTGAACGCGGTCTCCGTCGACGACTGTCCGGACGCGCCTGTGCGTGACTCAGGAGTGCCTGACGCGGGTGCGCCTGACTCGGGTGCGTCTGGCTCAGGAGAAGCGGCCGGCAGCGTCCTCGCCGGTCTCGTCCTGGACCGCCCAAGCGTCGATCCCGCCGGCCAGGGACCGCAGCCGCATCGCGGGCGGTGCGTCCTTCGTGAGCAGAGAGACTGCCTCGGCCGAACGCACCCCTGACTTGCAATGGACGACGACCTCGCGCCGGGCCGGCCCCTCGGCCGCAGAGTCGCACACCTCGGAGACGGCATCCCAGCCGTGTTCGCGGATCCGCTCCAAGGGCAGATGGAGACTGCCCGGGATGACTCTCAGCGCCCGCTCCCAGTCCTCCCGGACGTCGAGGAGCACCGTCGTGTCCCCGAGCGAGAGCAGCTCGGAAGGCTCGATCTCCTCCACTCCGGCCGCTGAGCCGTCGGCCGCGGCACTCGTGGATGCGGTGACAGCACAGGCGGCGGCCACCTCGGTGAGGTCGGTGACGGTCGGCCGATCGGGATCGGGGGAGAACCGCAGCGTCGAATACTCCCCGGCCAAAGCGTCATAGCGCAGCAGCCTGCCGATGAACGGTGTGCCGATGCCGCAGATGAGTTTGATCGCCTCGGTGGCCATCGCGGAACCGACGGTCCCGCACAGCACACCGAGCACCCCGCCCTCGGCGCAGTTGGGCACCGAATCAGGATCGGGGATGTCGGGGAACAGGTCGCGCAGCATCGGTCCGTGGCCGGGCACGAAGGTGCTCACCTGGCCGGAGAACCGGAAGATCGTGCCCCACACCAGCGGCGTGCCGGTGAGCTCAGCGGCATCATTGGACAGGTAGCGGGTGGCGAAGTTATCGGCCCCGTCGAGGACCACATCGTGTCCGGAGAAGAGGTCGAGCGCATTGTCCGGATTCAGACGGCCCTCGATCGTCCGGACGGTCAGATCCGGGTCGAGCCGGTGCAGTGCGGCGGCGGCCGATTCGACCTTCGACCGGCCCACATCGGCCGTGCCGTGGATGATCTGGCGCTGCAGATTCGAGGTCTCGACCACATCATCGTCGACGATCGTGATCGATCCGATCCCGGCCGCCGCCAGATAGTTGAGCACCGGGGAGCCGAGTCCGCCGGCACCGATGACCAGCACCGATGCGGCCCGCAGCCGCCGTTGACCCTCGAGTCCGAAACTCGGCAGGCTGAGGTGACGGGAGTAGCGTGCGATCTCCTCCGGTGACAGCGGTGGCCCGGGGGCCACCAGAGGAGCCAAGCGGGAGTCGGCTGCGGTCATCGTGATCCGACCATTCCGTCCAGCGGCGAGGACGCCAGCGCCAGCGGCCGCTTCGGGATGCGTCCGGCACCGGCGGCCAGATGTCCGGCCTCGACGGCCAGGGACATCGCCCGGGTCATCGCGTGCGCATCATGAGCGCGGGTGACCGCTGAGGCCAGAAGCACCGCGGTGCACCCGAGTTCCATCGCCAGGGCCGCATCGGAGGCGGTGCCGACACCGGCGTCGAGGATGATCGGCACCTCGGCCCGGTCGACGATGGTTTCGATATTGTGCGGGTTGAGGATGCCCAGTCCGCTGCCGATGGGCGCACCGGCGGGCATCACCGCCGCCACCCCTGCATCTTCGAGGCGTTTGGCCAGTGCAGGGTCGTCGTTCGTGTACGCGAAGACGGTGAAGCCGTCGAGGACGAGCTCCTCGGCGGCGGTGAAGAGTTCGATCGGATCCGGCAGCAGGGTGTCCTCATCGGCGATGACTTCGAGCTTCAGCCAATTCGTCTCAAGTGCCTCCCGGGCCAGCTGCGCCGTGAGCACAGCATCCCGGGCGGTATAGCATCCGGCCGTGTTCGGCAGGATGCGGATGCCCAAGCGGTCGAGCAGCTTGAATACCGAATCACGTGACTGCGCATCGAAGCGACGCATCGCCACAGTCGTCAGTTCCGTCCCCGACGCCTGCAGAGCGGCATCGAGGATGCTCAGCGAGCTCGCCCCTCCGGTGCCCATGACGAGCCGGGAGGTCATGTCCACACCATCGATCGTCCAGGTCATCTCAGCCTCCCTGCACCGCGGTGACGATGTCGACGGTGTGCCCGTCGGACAGAGTGAAGTCGGACCACATGCCGCGACGGATGACCTCGCCGTCGACGGCCACGGCGATGCCCAGTCGTCCTCCGTCGGCCGGGGTTCCGTCGCTGTGCAGCTGCCGTCCGGTGACCTCGGCGACGAGGTCGAGCGCCGAGGATGTGGTGAGCTCACGGCGTTCCCCGTTGAGAACGATGGACGGTGAATGGGCAGCTCGGGGTGTCGATGCGGATCGGGTCATATCGGGCTCCTCTTCGAAGTGATGATGGTCGGGGCTGAACAGGTGGCGGGTGAACACGGCATCAGGCATTCGACACCGGCGCCGCCTCGGAGAAACGATGTGGGGAGACGGAATCGAGGGCACCGTCGGGCAACCAGTCCGGGGAGATCCCGAGGGCGAGCTCGGCCCCCAACCGTCCGCCGAGAGGGGCGAGCAGAATTCCGTGACGGAAGTACCCGGTGCTCACGACACAGCCGTCGTCGGCACGGCCGATGAACGGCAGATCGTCGGGGGAGCCGGGGCGGGCCCGAGTCGTGACCTCGGTGATGTCACAGTCGAGGATGCCGGGGACGAGGCGCTGACCGTCCTGGAGCAGACGGTGCACAGCCCCGGCAGATGTGGCGGCCCGACCGTCCTCACGGGAACTGGCCCCGAGCACGATCTCACCGTCCGGACGCGGAACGAGGTAGACGGCCCGACCGTTGACCAAACCACGGATGGTGCGAGTGAGCAGGGGAGTGTGCTCGGCCTGGGCCCGTAACCGGAGCACATCACCCCACACCTGTCGCACGGGCAGGACCGGAGCACCGGTGATCGATGCGCTGCCGGTGCTCAGCACCACCTGGTCGGCCTCGAGACTGCGCCCGTCGG
Organism: Brevibacterium sp. FAM 27836; assembly: GCF_051351055.1. Lineage (NCBI taxonomy): Bacteria > Bacillati > Actinomycetota > Actinomycetes > Micrococcales > Brevibacteriaceae > Brevibacterium > Brevibacterium sp. FAM 27836. The sequence continues at coordinate 262,884 of NZ_CP195711.1, read as the reverse complement.
CCAGTCTGACTCCGATGGTCGTGTCGCCACGGCGAACCACCTCGGTGACTGTTTCTCGGACAAGCGTCTCCGTGGTCATCGACAGCAGCGCCGCGCTCAGTCGCCGGGGATCGACCGACCAGTCGTCGGGGATGTCCACGGCGCCGATGATCGAGGGGGCCAGAGAGGGCTCGACCGCCCGGGCCTTCGACCCGGAGATGAGTTCGGTGGTGAACCCGGCTGCCGACTGGGCCCCGCGCAGTTCCCGCAGGGTCTGCAGATCGGCCCGGTCGCCGGCGCACACGAGAGTCCCGGTGGAATTGAGCCCCAGCTCGGCTCCCGTTGCGCTCGCCACCTCGGCAGTGAACCCGGGGTACAACTCACCGGATGATCGCATCAGCGGATACAGGGGAGTCTGACCCCACACCACTTCGGCGGCCGGGGCGATCATCCCCGCCGCGGCATGGGAGGCTCCCTGGGCGGGGGCGGGATCGATGATGGTGACGACTGCACCGAGGCGGCGCAGATGCCAAGCCGTGGCCAGGCCGATGATTCCGGCGCCGACGACGATGACGTGCATGGATTCTCCCTCCGGCGGCATAACCCGCATCAGGTCTGACGGTCGGCTCTTACGCCCTCTCAGCCTCGTTGGGAGGCTCCCGCGAACTCCTCTACTCTATGACCATGACCACAGATATTCCACCGCGCACCGAAAGGCCCGGAACACTGCGGGCCCGACGGGAAGCCCAGTTGGCAGATTCCACGCTCTACCTGTGCACCGATGCCAGAGGCGACGAAGGGGATCTGCCCGACTTCCTTCGGGCCGCCTATGCCGGGGGAGTCGACATCATCCAACTTCGCGACAAGACCCTTGAGGCCAAAGCCGAGATCGCCGCCCTCGAAGTGCTGCGCGACATCGCCGCCGAACACGGAAAATTCTTCTCCGTCAACGACCGCGCCGATGTCGCACTCCTCACCGGAGCCGACGTCTTCCATGTCGGACAGGGTGACCTCACCAGCGCCCAGGCCCGCACCGTCCTCGGCCCCGACGTCATCCTCGGCCGCTCCACCCATTCCCTGGACCAGGCGCTCGCCGCCGAGGCGGATCCGGAGGTCGACTACTTCTGCGTCGGACCGGTGTGGGAGACGCCGACGAAACCCGGCCGACCGGCCGTGGGCAGGTCTCTGCTCACCGAGGTGGCCGCCTCGGTGAGCACACCCTGGTTCGCCATCGGCGGGATCGCGGCAGGACCGCGGCTGACGGCGATCCGGCAAGCGGGCGCGAACCGGGCGGTGGTCGTGCGTGCGATAACCTCGGCAGACGACCCCGCTGCGGCCGCACGGGAACTCAAGGAGGCGCTGGAATGACCGAGACGACGAATGCCCGACCCGACGGACCCGCGATCCTCATCGCCGGGGCCGGAGCCACCGGTGGGGCTTTCGGGTCCTACCTGCTCGAGGCCGGCCGCGACGTCACCTTCCTCCTCCGCGAGGCCAAGGCGGAGCGGATCCGCGCCGCCGGACTGAGCTTCGTCTCACCCGACGCAGACCGGACGAATTCCGTGAATGTGCTCACCGCGGCCGAACTCCACGAGGCTCCGCGTGCGTTCGACCTCGTCATCATCGCGGTCAAAGCCAATGGACTCGACTCGGTGCTCACCGACATCCGCCCTGCCGTCGGTCCGGAGACGAAGATCATCCCCTTCCTCAACGGCATGGCGCAGATCGATCGGCTGGCGGAGGACTACCCGGGGCAGGTGCTCGGCGGGCTCGTCAAGATCGTGGGCACGATCAAGGACGATGCGGTCCATCAGCTCACCGACCTGTCCGTGATGACGATCGGCGACCTCGACGGGACGGCGGTGCCCGCCCCGATCACCGCGGCTCTCGACGTGCCCGGGTACCGGCTGCAGGTCATCGACGGCATCATCGACGGGCTGTGGGAGAAGTGGGCTTTCATCGCTGCCGCCGGCGTCGTCACCTGCCTCTTCCGGGCCCCGGTGGGCGCGATCATGAGCGCCGGCGGACGTGATCAGGTGCTGCAGATCATCGACGAGATCGAAGCCGTGGCGACCGCCGCCGGGCACCCGGTGTCGGAGAAGTCGCACGCCGTGACGGTGAAGATGCTCACCGAGGAGGGGTCGGCGTTCACCTCATCCCTCTACCGGGACGTCACTGCGGGTCTGGACAGCGAAGCCGAGCACATCCTCGGCGATCTGGCTACGAAGGCCGCCGGGCTGGGAGTCCGGACCCCGCTGCTCGACCTCACGCTTGTGCAGCTGCGTGCAGGTGCAGCCCGGAAGCAGCACTGACCTCGGCCGCTCCCGTGCGCAGCATCGCCAGATAGGGTTCGCTGGGCTGAGTGTGCTCGATGTCAGCCGAACCATGCGAGGCAGTGAATGTGACCATCGGAACGTCGTCGAGCGTGTCGAGGACGATGAGAGTCTCATATCCGCCGGGGCCGACCGAATGCGAGGTACCGGCGGGCAGGTCGAACACGAGGCGCTCCAGCGGGGAATCGGCGGCCGGGGGCCGATTCATCTCTTGGGATGCGACATCGGCGAACTGTGCGGCGGTGATGAGATAGGCCTTGGCCGGAGTGGGGCCGGGCACGTGATGGTCGTAGAAGGCCATTCCGCCGCCCCAGACTCTCGAAGCTCCGGCGAAGTAGATCGTGCCAGGCAGTTCGATTCCGGCCTCGGCACGGGGCAGAGTCGTGTCCCGTGCTCCCGGATAGGTGACCTGGGCTCCGGGTGGTCGCCCGCCCTGCAGATAGCAGGCGAGCCGATCACGAGCCATGTTCGAACCGTAGCTGACGTACCACACATGCGTTTGAGACATCACCTCCATGATGCCATCTCCGCCCCGCAGCGCGTGGAACCGGGCGGCGCGGTTCGCATCGCGGTCGGCCCGGCCGGAGCCGAGACTCCGTGCCTAGACTGGCGGTTCCGCGATCGTGAGCTAGGAGAGAGATGAAGCGTCGATTCCCCGACATCAGAGAGCTTGCCCCGCTGCTGCAGTTCGAGCCGCCCCGGTTCGATCGCGTCGCGGCCAGACTCGAATCCGCCGCCGATATCTGGGACCTTCGCCGCATCGCGAAACGGGTGACGCCGACGGCGCCCTTCGACTACGTCGACGGAGGTGCGCTCGACGAGCACACGCTGCGCAAGAATCGCCAGGTCTTCGCCGACGTCGAACTCCTCCCGCGGATTCTGCATGGAGTCGACGTTCCGAACACATCGACGACGATCGCCGGTCAGGACACTGCGCTGCCATTCGGCATCGCCCCGACCGGCTACACGCGGATGATGCATTCCGAGGGGGAGATCGGGGGAGTTCGCGCCGCGGCGAAGGCCGACATTCCCTTCTCCCTCTCAACAATGGGCACGCGGTCGATCGAGGAGGTCGCGCAGGCGGCACCCGGATCGACGCGGTGGTTCCAGCTCTATCTGTGGAAGGACCGCGAACGCAGCCTCGACCTGCTTCAGCGCGCCCAGGCCAGCGGATATGAGACCCTGCTCGTGACCGTCGACACTCCGATCACGGGACTGCGTCTGCGCGATAACCGCAACGGACTCTCGATTCCGCCGAAGCTGACCTTCAAGACGATTCTGGACGCCTCCTACCGGCCCGGTTGGTGGTTCAACTTCCTCACGACCGAACCGCCGAAGTATGCCTCCTTGTCGAGCTCTTCGCAGTCCTTGGCCGAGTTGACGCGGACGATGTTCGATCCGACGCTTGATCTCGATGATCTCAGGTGGATCCGCGAGCAGTGGAAGGGCCGACTCTTCGTCAAGGGCGTCCTCACCGCCGAGGATGCCAGCAGGGCCCGGTCCATCGGTGCCGACGGTCTGGTCGTGTCCAACCACGGAGGGCGCCAGCTCGATCGCGCTCCCGACTCCCTGACCGCGCTGGCAGAGGTGCGTGCGGCGGTCGGAGAGGAGATGGAGCTCATCCTCGACTCCGGAATCATGTCCGGTACTGACGTCGTGGCCGCGTTGTGCGCCGGAGCGGATTTCGTACTCATCGGCCGGGCGTATCTCTACGGACTGATGGCCGGCGGACAGCGCGGGGTGGAGCGGGCCATCGACCTGATCCGGACCGAAATGCTGACTGCCATGGGGCTGATGGGCGCCCGGAATATCTCCGACCTCGGGCCGCAGTTGGCCAGAGGGCTTCCGACAGCTGCCGATTTGCCCGACGAGGCACCGGGCCGGCGCCTCACGCCTGAAGCAGACGTTTGAGCAGACGGAACTGCTGACCGGCGGCAGCCTCGAGGTCGCCGCCGGTCAGCCTGTCGCCGTCGACCTGCCGCAGCGCCCATTCGTCGAGGGCCGTCAACAGGGTCGCAGCCGCCAGGGCCTGGAGGTCTGCCGGGCAGTCCGCATCGACGGCGCCTGTCTCCCGTCCGACCTCCAACACCGACGAGATCCACGTCCTGTAGTCGTGGTCAAGACTGCTCACACCGGGATCGGCCCGATTGGCATGCACGATCCGCCACAGCAGTTCGAGGGCCCGACTCTGCGGCCAGACATGCAGGGCATCGTCGAAGATGTCTGCCGCAGTCGCCCAGAAATCAGAGGCGAAACCGCTCGGGTCCGGGGGAGTCCACTCCTTCCTCGCCTGCTCCCGAAGCTCATCGACGACCAGTGACAACAGTGATTCTTTGGAGTCGATGACGTGGTAGAAGGAGCTCTTGCTCATTCGTGCTCCGGAGATGATGCCGTTGAGAGAGGCCTGTTCGAAGGGACGGGAGGCGAATTCCTCGGCGGCGGCGAAGATCAGCGCCTGCCGCTTGGCGCTCGGCATACGTGCGAAGGCAGAAGCTGACACGATCTCTTCCTCACACTCTCTGGACCGGGTGGTCCATGCAATGCTAGCGTGATTGGACCAGCTGGTCCAGAGCGCGTATATCGACCGCGCAATTCAGAGGTTGCCGCGGAGTCGGGAACCGACTGCAGGAGATTGCGACACGAGGAGACGTCATGATCACGGAGGCGCCCTTCGATGAGCAGTATGAGGCCACGACGAGCGATGATCTGCGCATCCTCGTCGTGGGTGCCGGAATCGCGGGAATCACGGTCGCCCAGCTGCTGCGGAGGCAAGGCCGGCATCCCGTGCTCATCGAGCGGTCCCGAAACTCAGAGGCGATGACCGATGACGACCATGCCGGGTACATGCTCGCTCTCATGCCGATGGTCGACCCGATCTTCGCCGAACTCGGTGTCCGTGAGCACTATCGCGAGGCCAGCGTGGCCATCGACCGGTACGCGTTCCACGCCCACACCGGCGAAACGCTGCGCGAAGATCGTCTGGGGAGCCTGCTGGCTCGCTATGGGGAATACCGAGGAATAGCCAGACGGGAACTCATCACGGTCCTCTCGGCCGAGACCTGTCCCGTGGCCTTCGACTCATCGCTGGACTCCCTCGCCGCCCCCGGCTCCGACTGCGCCACCGACCTCGGCTCCGCGACCGGCCGGAAATCACGTCCGAACCGGGTGGAGGTGCGCACCGGAGTCCACGGAGGGGAAAATCGTGTGCACAGCGCGGAATTCGACCTCGTCATCATCGCCGACGGTCTGAACTCCCACAGCAGACGTCTCGTTCCGGGAGGCTCATCCGAGAGCTCGGTCGACACGGCGTGGGGCGGATGGGTCGCCTGGGCTCCGGCAGATGCGGAAACCGATCGGGTCGACGAACTCTGGGGCGACGGATTCTTCTTCGGTGCCTACCCGGTCAAGGACAGAATCGGCATCTTCCTCGGCGCTCCCGATTCTCGAGAACCTCTCGGCGCCGAACGCTTCGTCTCCGAGGTGCGCAGGCGGCTGACCACTGTCAGCCCCCGGATCGACGCGGCGCTGACCGCAGTCGCCGAGGCAGATGACCCGTACTTCTGGTCGCTCCGAGATTTCCGCAGTGCCCAGTGGACCACAGGAAGGACGGTCCTCCTCGGAGATGCGGCAGCGGGATTCCTCCCCACGGCCGGAATCGGCGCCGGGATGTCGATGGAGTCGGCGCAGATGCTCGCAGCATCCCTCGAAGGCATCCCGCCATCGCAGCTGCCCGCCGCATTGGCCCGCTACGAGGCCGTCCAGCGGCCCCGAGTCGAACAGGCACAGTCCACCTCTCGACAACTGGCCGGCCTCATGTTCCACCTGCCCAAGATCCTGACCGGTCCGCGAGAAGTCCTCTTCCGACTGGTGAGCATCAAGGCCGCACTGGCACCGATCATCGACCTGCTCAAGCACCCGGCTGGAACGGACAAGGTGCGCAGCTCCGACAACTGAATGTGGTAAAAATGGCCGGGGCCCGAACGGGACGCCGGTCGCACGACAGTCAAGGGACACGATGAAAACAGCAGCCGCCTCGGCGAGGGAGAACCGCGAACTCAAACGGGGGCTGAAGTCGCGTCACCTGCAGATGATCGCCATCGGCGGAGCCATCGGCACCGGACTCTTCCTCGGATCCGGCGGCACCATCTCCCAAGCCGGACCCGGCGGTGCCCTGCTGGCGTATGCGGCCATCGGTGTCATGGTCCTCTTCGTCATGCAGTCGCTGGGGGAGATGTCGACGCACCTTCCGGTGGCAGGTTCCTTCCATACCTACGGCGCGAAGTACGTCAGCCGCTCCTTCGGCTTCGCGATGGGCTGGAACTACTGGTTCAACTGGGCGATCACCCTCGCTGCCGAACTCGTGGCCGCCGGAGTCATCATGTCCTTCTGGTACCCCGGCGTGCCATCGTGGATCTGGGCGGCCAGCTTCCTCATCCTCCTCGGCGGTCTCAACTTCCTGTCCGCGAAGGCCTTCGGCGAAGGCGAATTCTGGTTCGCCGCGATCAAGGTCACCGCAGTGCTCGCGTTCCTCGTCCTCGGCGTACTCATGATCATCGGCATCATCGGCGGTTCCTCGCCGGGGGTGGAGAATTGGACGACGGGGCAGGCCCCGTTCGTCGGCGGGTGGATGTCGGTCGTCAGCGTGTTCATGATCGCCGGCTTCTCCTTCCAGGGCACAGAGCTCGTCGGCGTGACCGCCGGGGAATCCGAGAACCCGCGCCGAGACATGCCCCGGGCCATCCGGACCGTGTTCTGGCGCATCATGCTCTTCTACATCGGCGCGATCATCATCATCGGCTTCCTCCTGCCCTACACCGACCCTTCGCTCCTGGCCTCGGCGAACAACGAGGACATCACGGCCTCACCTTTCACGCTCGTCTTCGAGCGCGCCGGAATCGCTGTCGCCGCGGGTGTGATGAATGCCGTCATCCTCACCGCGATCCTGTCTGCCGGCAACTCCGGTCTCTACGCTTCGACCCGCATGCTCTACGCCATGGCGAAAGAGGGAACCGCGCCGAGGATGTTCGCCCGACTCAACGCGCGCGGAGTCCCCGTCATGGCACTGCTGGCCACCGCGGTCATCGGCCTGTTCGGATTCCTCACCGAGATCATGGGCGACGGCGGTGCCTATACGTGGCTGATGAATGTCTCCGGCCTGTCCGGGTTCATCGTCTGGGTCGGCATCGCCTGGTGTCACTTCCGCTTCCGCCGTGCCTACGTGCGCCAAGGCCACAGCATCGACGATCTGCCGTACCGGGCGCCGCTGTTCCCGATCGGCCCGGTCATCGCGCTCATCATGCTCATCGTCGTCATCATCGGCCAGAACGTGCAGGCCATCGTCAACGGGCAGCTGCTCCAGGTCGCCAGCGCCTATGCCGGGCTGCCGGCGTTCCTGCTCCTGTGGCTCATCCACCGCATCCTCACCGGCCGTGCCTCCGGCATCGTCGCCCTCGACGAGATGGACGTCGCCGGGTTGAAGATCACGGATTCCGAAAAATGAGTTAAGCTAGGCTCGCCTAACTACTTGAGAAGGAATCCATGCGCCGTATTCTCGCCCCACTGTTCGCCTCTGTTCTCGTCCTTGCCGGCTGCGGCGGGGGAGGTGCTGCCGAGGAGGCCTCCGGGCCCAGCGTCGAGACGAAGTTCGGTTCCGTCGAAGTCCCCTCCGACCCGCAGCGCGTCGTCGCTCTGGGCTGGGGCGACGCCGAGACGGCCCTCGCCCTCGGGGTGCAGCCCGTCGGTGCCTCCGACTGGGTCGAATTCGGCGGTCAGGGCGTCGGACCTTGGGCAGAGGATCTCTACGATGAGGCTCCCGAGATCATCGCCACGATGGAACCCGACTACGAGGCGATCGCCGCCCTCGAACCCGACCTCATCCTCGACACGAAGAGCTCCGGCGAGCAGAAGCGCTACGACCGTCTCTCCGAGATCGCCCCGACCGTCGGTGCGCCGGAAGGCGGAGACAACTACCTGACGACGATGGACCAGCAGGTTGATCTCGTCGCCGAGGCCCTCGGCAAGGAAGACGACGGCAAGAAGCTCCTCGAGGACCTCGATGAGAAGTTCGCATCCGTGCGCAAGGATCACCCGGAGTTCGCCGGCAAGTCCGTGACAGTGGGATCGAAGACCTCGGAAGGCTGGGGTGCCTACGTCGAGGGTTCGGAACGTGTGGAGTTCATGAAGAACCTCGGCTTCGAGCCCTCGGAGAAGATCGCGGCGCTCAAACCCGAAGGCTTCAGCGTGAGCATCTCCGAGGAGAAGCTCGACCAGCTCGACGCCGACCTGCTCGTCGTCTTCCCCATCTACATCAAGGACGCCGAGGTCACGGACGATCCCGCGTTCAAACGCGTGCCTGCGGTCGAAGACGGCCACGATCTGGTGCTCACCGACGACCTCGACGATGTGCGCCAGGCCTTCTCACTGAATTCCGTGCTCTCGGCCTCCTTCGCCGCTGATGAGATGCCCGATCTCATCGCCGACACGCTGAACTGAGGCGAACGGGCCGCCGGCTGAGCCGACCGTCGGCCGAGGCGAAGAAACCGGCCCCGAGGACTCTGTGCCTCGGGGCCGGTCGCGTTCTCAGTCTCGCCGGTCGCCGCGCAGCGCCTCCAGACCGACGTTGATGATGCGGGCATGGCGGATGTCGGTGAGAGACTCGATCGCCAGCCATTCTGCCCGATCCGTAGTCCCGTCGACCTCGAGCGTGCCCAGAGTCCCTCCGGTGATCCGCGCCTCGAAGACGACACGCACCCCTTTGAACGGCCGAGCCGTCGAAGCTCCGAATGCGGGATTGCGGCGCGATTCCGTGAACGAATGCGTGGTCAGGGGACGGACGAGCTCCGCATCGTAGCCGGTCTCCTCTTTGATCTCCCGGATCGTGCCCTCTTCGATGCTCTCGGAGAACTCGATCCCGCCGCCGGGCAGCGTCCAGATCGCGTGGGAGTGATCCCGCCCTCCGTTGAACCAGCTGAGGAGGATTTCGTCGTCATCGTTGACGATGATCGCATAACCGGCAAGGCGAGTGTCATATTCGGAGAAGTGCATGCCCTCACCCTACCCGCGCCCCGTTCCGAGGCCGATGGGACCGAATCCGGTGAGGCGAGCTCGACCGCATCCCCTCACCGGATAGTCTGGAGGGGTGACTTCCATCAGCAGCAGACTCATCGGTGACTCGGGCCCGCGCATCGTCTTCCTCCACGGGCTCTTCGGTCGCGGCAAGAACTTCACCCAGATCGCCAAGGCACTCGAACCCGAGTATTCGAGCCTGCTCGTCGACCTGCCCAACCACGGCGACTCCGACTGGACCGAGACCTTCGACTACATCGATATCGCCGATGCTGTGGCCGGCCATATCGTCGAGGCGATCGACGACGATCGCAGGCCCGTGCATCTGGTCGGACACTCCCTGGGCGGGAAGGTCGCCATGGTGCTCGCCCTGCGCCACCCGCAGCTGATCAACAGACTCGTCATCGTCGACATCGGACCCAACGCAGGCGGATCGACCGGCGTCTTCGACCACCTGCTCTCCAGCCTCGCCGCCCTCGACCTGGATCAGGTCGGATCGCGCAAGGACGCCGACGCCGCACTGCGAGAGCCGATCCCCGAGGCGGCGATCCGGGGATTCCTGCTGCAGAACCTGCGCCCCACCTCGGCGGGCCTCGCCTGGCAGCCCAACCTCGCACTGCTGCATGCCAGCCTTGATGTCATCGGCGACTTCCCCGACCTCGGTGACGCAGAATTCGACCGCCCGGTCCTGTGGGTGGCCGGTGAGAGATCCGACTATGTCAGCCGCGAGGATCTGCCCCAGATGCGGGCGCTGTTCCCCCGCACCACGCTGCTCACCGTCAAAGGGGCCGGGCACTGGGTGCACTCAGAGAAGCCGCAGGCCTTCGTCTCGGCGCTCGTGACATTTCTCGGCCGACCCTGAAGAGGGAATATGCTGGCTGAGCACGACGTTGCCCCAACGAGCACGTCACCGTGACTACATTTCAGGAGGAATGCGTGAGCACTTCGATCCCGGCCGATCCCACACCGAAGTTCGCCGAATACGCGGACGGAACCCGACTGGTCAGCACCGATTGGGTCGCTGAACATGCTGGCGATCCCGGACTCGTCATCGTCGAAAGCGACGAGGACGTACTGCTCTACGAGACCGGCCACATCCCAGGAGCGGTCAAGGTCGATTGGCACACCGAGCTCAACGATTCCGTGACCCGCGACTATGTCGATGGGGAAGGCTTCGCCGCGCTCATGTCGCGTAAGGGCATCTCCCGCGATGACACGATCATCGTCTATGGCGACAAATCCAACTGGTGGGCCGCCTACGCGCTGTGGGTCTTCACTCTCTTCGGTCACGAAGACGTCCGCCTCATGGACGGCGGTCGTGCCAAATGGCAGGCCGAAGGCCGTGAGATGACGACGGAGAAGCCGCAGCCCGCACCCACCGAGTACCCGGTCGTCGAGCGCGACGATTCGGCCATTCGCGCCTTCCTGCCCGAGGTTCGAGACAGCCTCGGCGACCTGCCGCTCATCGATGTGCGCAGCCCTGAAGAATTCTCCGGAGAACGCACCCACATGCCCGCCTACCCGGAGGAAGGCGCACTGCGCGGCGGTCACATCCCCGGCGCGAAGTCGATGCCCTGGGGCAAGGCAGCCAACGAGGACGGCACGTTCAAGTCGGCGGCCGAGCTGCGCGAGCTCTACACGGAGCAGGCCGGACTGGGCGAAAGCGAAGAGGTCATCGCCTACTGCCGCATCGGCGAACGCTCCAGTCACACCTGGTTCGTCCTCACACACCTGCTCGGCTACGACAAGGTCCGCAACTACGACGGCTCCTGGACCGAATGGGGCAATGTCGTGGGCGTGCCGATCGTCACCGGCTCCGAGCCCGGGGAGGTCTCCGGACGCTGATGGCCGAGACCACCACCCCCGAGACCGCCGACCTGCCCGAGGGGCTGGCCGAGATCGTCACCGATTTCGCTGAGACACCGGCCGACGATCGTCTGCAGGTGCTGCTCGAGTTCGCCACGGATCTGCCGGATCTGCCGGAGAAGTACACGGATCATCCCGAACTGCTTGAGCCCGTGCCCGAGTGCCAGTCTCCGATCTTCCTCGTCACCGAGGTCGAATCCCCCGAGGCGGGGGAGCAGGCCGAAGTGCGGCTGCACTTCTCCGCCCCGCCGGAATCGCCGACGACTCGCGGATTCGCCGGGATCCTCCACGAGGGGCTCGACGGGTCCACCGCCGAAGTGATCCTCTCGGTTCCGTCGGATCTGCCGCTGCGACTGTCGCTGTCCGATATCGTCAGCCCGCTGCGGCTGCGCGGCATGAGCGGAATGCTCTCCCGGATCCAGCGCCAGGTGTCTGAGAGGATCGGCAAGATCACAGTTCGGTGAGACCGATTTCGCTTGGCTGAGGTGGATCAGTGGGTTACAGTGTGGTTAGCCTGCCCTTAGTCCACTGATGATCAGCTTAACTGCGAAGGACCACCCCGATGACCGGTTCTGCCACCACCGCTGCGGCGGAACCGCACTCCGACACAGGTCGTTCGACCGGTCGGAATCTGTGGGTCAAGCGGGTTGTGGGGCTGGTGGCGGCCGTCATCGCGCTCATCGCCGTGGTGATGGCCTCCCTGGCCGTCGGAGCTCGCGACATGCCAGTCTCCGAGGTGCTCGCAGCCTTCTTCAACCCGACGGGCAGCGATGATCAGCTCGTCGTCCTTGAACTCCGTCTGCCGCGGACGGTGCTCGGCATCCTCGTCGGCATGGGGCTCGGATTGGCGGGCGGACTCATTCAGGCCCTGACCCGCAACCCGCTGGCCGACCCGGGCATCCTCGGAGTCAATGCCGGAGCCTCGTTCGCGATCACCATCGGAGTCGCCTTCTTCGGCGCCGAAACGATCACCGGATACATCTGGTTCGCCTTCGCCGGTGCGCTCATCACCACCGTCGGCGTCTACATCATCGGCTCCGCGGGGCGCAGCCGCACCGTCGACCCGATTCGACTCACCCTGGCCGGAGTCGCCGTGGCCGCCGTGCTGACCGGACTGACCAAAGGCATCCTGCTCACCAACGAACGCGCCTTCGACTCATTCCGCTCCTGGGATGTCGGAGCCGTCGCCGGACGCGATTTCGACACCGTCACCGCGATCCTGCCGTTCATGATCATCGGCACCGTGCTCGCTGTGGGCCTGTCCCATTCGCTCAACGCGGTAGCACTCGGCGATGACCTCGCCGCCAGCCTCGGCACCTCGGTCAACCGGACGAGAATTCTCTCGATCCTCGCCGTCACCCTGCTCGCCGGCGCGGCCACTGCGGCCGCCGGGCCGATCGGATTCATCGGACTGATGATCCCGCACATCGCCCGGTGGATCGTCGGGCCCGACCAACGGTGGATCCTCGGCTACTCCCTGGTGCTCTCACCGATTCTGCTGCTGGCCTCCGACGTCATCGGCCGAGTCGTGATGAAGCCCGGAGAACTCCAGGTCGGGGTCGTCACCGCGTTCGTCGGCGCACCCGTACTCATCGCACTCGTACGTCGGAAGAAGGCGAGCGGCCTGTGAAGTCCACCGACTCAGCGGTGCACGACCGCACACTCGCACCACGCCCGAGCACTCTGCCTGGAGAGAAGATCGACTTCGGCCGCCCGATGCTGCGGATCTTCGGATTCCGCATCGACATGCGGGTTGTCATCACTGCAGGCATCCTCACTCTGCTCGCACTGGCCTGCGGTTTTGCCGGTCTCATGCTCGGCAAGTTCTCCCTCACCCCGGCCGAGGTGTTCCAAGGTCTGTTCGGCGTGGCGGAGAAGCGCATCGTCAACACCGTGGTCGGGGAGTGGCGGGCTCCGCGGATCATCGCCGGCATCGTTCTCGGCGCCGGGCTCGGCGTCTCCGGTGCGGTCTTCCAGTCGCTGACGCGCAATCCGCTGGGTTCCCCGGACATCATCGGCTTCTCCACCGGTGCCTACACCGGCGGTATCGTCACTATCATCGTCTTCGGCTCGAGCTTCGTGTCCACGGCCGCCGGGGCGATCCTCGGCGGGCTCCTCACCGCTGCGATCGTCTACCTGCTCACGTGGAAGGGCGGTGTGCAGGGGTTCCGCCTCATCATCGTCGGCATCGCTCTGACCGCAATGCTCAACGCCTTCAACACCTGGCTGATCCTCCGCGCCGACCTCGACCTCGCAATGGCCGCCGCCACGTGGGGCGCGGGTACGCTCAACGGCATGGGCTGGCCGACGATCGTCCCGGCCGCCGTTGCCACGATCGTCCTCGGCTTGGCCTGTGCTCTCTTCGCCCGAGACCTGGGCACGCTGGAACTCGGCGATGACACTGCGAAGGCGCTGGGCGTGCGCAACGAACCGGTGCGTGCCGTCCTCATCGTCATCGCGGTCGCACTCGTCGCTGTGGTCACCGCTGCGGCCGGCCCGATCGCCTTCGTCGCATTGGCCGCCCCGCAGATCGGACGACGGATCGCCCGGGCGCAGGGCACCAGCCTGCTCACTTCTGCGGCCGTCGGTGCTCTGCTGCTCGTGGGCGCTGACCTCATCGCCCAGCACGCATTCGGTGACATCCAGCTGCCTGTCGGTGTGATCACCGTGAGCATCGGCGGCATCTATCTCATCTGGCTCCTCATCCAAGAAGCTCGGAAGGCATCATGAGCGCTCCTCATCTCCCCGGCGATCAGTCGCCGCTGGTCGCCCAGAATCTCGATCTGGCCTACGACCACCGGCAGATCGTGACCGACCTCGATGTGAGCATTCCCGACGGGAAGTTCTCCATCATCGTCGGACCCAATGCCTGCGGAAAGTCGACTCTGCTCAGGGCCCTGGCCAGGCTGCTGCCGCCGGCCAAGGGGTCGGTGCTGCTCGACGGGCACAATATTGCGCAGATGAAGACGAAGAAGATCGCCCAGCGGTTGGGTCTGCTTCCGCAGTCGTCCATCGCCCCGGAGGGGATCACCGTCGCTGAGCTCGTCTCCCGGGGCCGTCATCCGCATCAGTCATTCCTGCGCCAGTGGACCGATGCTGATGAGGAGGCTGTGCTGTCTGCTCTGCGAGCGACGAACACGGAGATTCTGTCCTCGCGGTTGGTCGACGAGCTCTCAGGCGGTCAGCGTCAGCGTGTGTGGGTAGCGATGGTCTTGGCTCAGGAGACCTCCCTGCTGCTGCTCGACGAACCGACGACCTTCCTCGACGTCGCCTTCCAGATCGAATTGCTCGACCTGTTCTCGCAGCTGAACAACGAATACGGGCACACGCTGGTCGCCGTGCTCCACGACCTCAATCAGGCGTGCCGTTATGCCGATGAGATCATCGCGATGAAGGACGGCGCGATCGTCGCTCAGGGATCGCCGGAGCAGATCATCACCGCTGAGCTCGTCGATGAGGTCTTCGGAATCAGGTGCACCGTCATCGATGACCCGGTGACCGGTGCCCCGATGATCGTGGCCGGAATGCCGAAGAAGACCTTCGCCTGAGACTGCTCCTCCACGCCAGCGGCGGATTCCACCTGGCCCGGGGTGTCTTCGCCGGGCCAAGCGGCTTTCCATGCTGCGTTCAGGCTCTGGGAGCGGCGTGCTCTTCGCCTTCGGGGTGGTCCTCACCGTTGTTCTTCTTGTTCGCGGTGAAGAGTGCCTTGGCGCCGACGATCACCGCGACGACGATCCCGCCCCAGATTGCTCCCAAGATGAGGGAGAAGACAGTGTTGACCACCCAACCGAGGATCCCGCCGATCGCGGGAACCGCCGCGGCCGGCACCTCGAGGTGGTGGACGAATCCGTAGAGGGCATGGAAACCGAGCTCGTCGGTGCCGACGAGGATGATGTGCCCGCCGACCCAGAGCATGGCGAAGGTGCCGACGACGGAGAGCAGCGTCAGCAGCTTCGGCATGGCACTGACGAGGAAGCGACCGAACCTCTGCGGACCGGGCGAATCTTTCTTCGCCAGGTGCAGTCCGATGTCATCCATCTTCACGATGAGCGCGACGACACCGTAGACCCCCAGCGTGATCGCCAAAGCGACGATGATCAGGATGACGGCTCGGCTCGTCAGGGACTCGACGGCCACCTCATTGAGGGCGATGACCATGATTTCGCAGCTGAGCACGAAATCGGTGGTGATGGCCGAGCGGACGATCTTCTTCTCGGCGGCTGCGCCATCGGCTGGCGTGTCCGCACCGGCCGCTTCCTTCTCATGGTGGGCGATCCATCCGAGCTTCTCGAAGACCTTTTCTGCGCCTTCGAAACACAGGTATGTGCCCCCGACCATGAGGAGCGGGGTGAGAAGCCACGGCAGGAACTGACTGAGCAGCAGGATGATCGGCAGAATGATGACGATCTTGTTGACCAGTGAGCCCAACGCGATGCGTTCGATGATCGGCAGTTCGCGTTTCGGGCTCACGCCTTCGACGAATTTCGGAGTTACGGCGGCATCATCGATGACGACGCCGGCTGCTTTCGCGCCTGCTCGTGAGGCGCCGGCGGCGACATCATCGAGACTGGCGGCAGAGAGCTTGACGAGCGCGGCGACGTCGTCGAGCAGTGCGATGAGACCACCGGCCACTCATCGACCGCCGAGGGTGTAGGTGGTTCCCGTCGGTTGCCGGTGAAGATCGCCGAGGTGGTTGTCGGCTGCGTCGAAGAGCCGCAGCCGATCTCCGTCGGGGGAGACCCAGCGGGCTTTGGGGACCCACGTGATCATTCCGGGAGCGGCTTTCAGCGTCGTCAGCGAGGGCTTGATCGTGATGCCCTCAGACTCGAGCGTCCATGAGGTAGCGAGGGCATTGGCGCCATCGCTGCCGCGCAGCGTTCCGTCCTCTTGGAATTCGAGGAACGCCCTGTCGTTCTTCTCGGCAACCCAGCGGCCGATGACTTCCTGTGTCATTTCTCTTCCTTCTCCAGACCGCCGATGACCTTGCCGTTGCTGTCCTGGACCTTCATCACGGTGCCCTCGATCGTGGCCGCGGATGCCTTGCTCAGCCAGGGGTCGACACCGGCACAGGCCTTCTGCGTGGTCATGAAGGGGTCGATGGCGATCTCATCGTCCTTGACCTCCCACGTCGTGACGATCGCATTGCAGCCGTCGGAGCCTTTGAGCGAGCCGTCATCGGAGAACTCGAGGAACGGATCGCCCTTTTCCGGGGAGGTCCATTTGCCGACCGGGTCGGGTGCAGCCGCGTCATCACTCGGAGACGAAGTCTCGGTCGATTCGCTCGGCGTCGGGGAGCTCGGATCCTGAGGGTCGGTTCCCGAGTCGCAGGCGGCCAGCGGCAGGGCCAGCGCCAGTGTGGCGATGCCAAGCGCCAGTCTGGACGCCAGACGAGGTGTGGCCGGTGTGCGTAGTGAGGTGTGGTTCGACATGCCCCTGATCATAACGGCCTCGATTCGGAGCCGTCTGCAAGAACCGCTGGAGCCGGGCATCTGGCGACTTCTGTACGTTGTGTTCACTCACAACTCTCATTGTTCTTGCTATGCGTCGTGATCAAACCGTAACCTTTCACACGGTTGAAAATCTGACACCAGAGGCACGAAACATCGGTAACCGTGGATCGTGTTGAGGTACCGGACAATCGAAGCATCGACAACGATCAAGGGAATCAACAGTATGCAGAAGAAACTCGTGCAGAGTTCACTGGCACTGAGCGCCGCCGCGGCGCTCGGCCTGGGCAGCGCGTTCGTCGCGACACCCGCGATGGCCGACAGTGCCCCGCAGAAGCTTGACCTGCAGAGCGAAGCGCACGTTCAGAAGGCACTGTCCGGAATCGAAGGCGTCAACGCCTACGGTGCCGAAGACGGCGAGCTCAACATCGGCGTTGCCAAAAAGACTGACGAGATCAAGGATCTCGAAAAGCAGTACAAGAACATCAACGTCACCGAGGGCGTGAAGGAACTCAAACCCTACGCGGACAACGACCTCGTCGGTGGCGCCGGTTACCTCGTCAAGGCCGGCGAGAGCGGCGGAGCCTGCTCCACCGGCTTCTCCGGTTGGGACGGCGACGGCAAGCCCGTCGTGCTGACCGCCGGACACTGCTCGAAGATCATCAACGAGGACTCAAACGAGTTCGAAGGCGACACCACGGTCGACCAGACCGAGACGCCCTCGACCTCCGCTGCCAACGGCGGCGAAGGCTTCCAGGCCTCCGGCAACGGCGTCATCGGCAAGTGGGGTTTCGCAAACTTCGGCGGCGATCTTCTCGAAGGTGCCGACGAAGCGGAGTGGCCGGAGCCGAGTGAGTCCGACATCGACTTCGCCGTCATCAACGTCGACGAGTCGAAGTACAACGTCAAGGGCGGAATCACCGACTGGACCTCCGCTGATTCGGACGACCTGGCCAAATCGACCACCGAGATCACCAAGGTGGGCTCGCACAAGGAAGGTGCGATCAGCAAGTCGGGCCGGACCACAGGCAAGACCGAGGGCAAGGTTCTGCCCCGCGAGTCCTACGACTTTGACTACCAGAACGTCGGTGGGCGCTGGGTCCACGGCTTCGGTGTGACCGCACCGATCGACAAGCCCTTCTCGCAGCCCGGCGACTCCGGCGGAGGCGTCTACCAGGGCAACACCGCGGTCGGTGTCATCTCCGGCGGTGGAGACCTTGACGCGAACACCTCGTTCACCTGGGTCGCCGACCTCGATCACTCGCTCGAAGAGTCCGGCACGGACTTCAAGCTCGAGAAGCCGGGTGAAGAGGCCCCCGATGCTCCGAAGGCTGAGGACCAGACCATCGAGCCCGAGGCGAAGGTCACCGGTCAGGCTGAGCCGGGTGCCAAGGTCAAGGTGACCTGGGAAGCCACGGGTGAAGAAGGTGAAGAAGGCACCGGTGCCCAGGCTGAGGAGCAGGGCTCGAAGACCATTACGGCGAATAAGGAAGGCGAATTCTCCGTCGAGGGTCCGAAGGCCGAAGGTGACTACAAGTTCACTGCGACTGCGACCGTCGACGGACAGGAGTCGAAGACCACAGAGTTCGACGTGACCGTCGAGAAGGATGAGTCTGAGACCCCTGCTCCCGCCGAGCGCGAGATCAGCATCGACCCCAAGCAGATCACCGCTTCTGACTTCGTTCAGGAGAAGAAGGGTGTGACGATTACGGTCAAGGGCTTTGACGAAGGTGAGAAGGCGACCCTCAAGGTTGCTTCCGGCCCCGAGAACGTCGAAGGCATCACGCTGGATGAAACAGCTAACGAAAACGGCGCGGCTGCATTCTCGATCTACGGCACCAGCGCATCGGACCCCGAGGCCTACCTCGGCAAGTACGATGTCGAGGTCACCGGTGCCAATGACACCGAAGATGAGTCCGCACTGACCGGAACTTTCGAAGTCGTTGCCGATGAAGACGGTACCGGCGGTGGAACCGGCGGCGATGACGACGGAAACAACGACGACGGCAATGACGACGGAAACGGTGACGGCGGATCCGATCTGCCCCGCACCGGTGCTGAACTCACCGGTCTCGCGGCCGGAGCCGGTCTCCTCCTCGTCGGTGGAGCCGCAGTCGTTCTGACCATGCGTCGCAAGAACAACAACTGAGTGCAGTGATGCTGACCGCATGACGGTCCGCTGAGAACTCAGCACGAAGCCCCCGGTCGTGTGACCGGGGGCTTCGTCGATTCACTCAGACTCGAAGGGGACGTCACGGAACCGAAGGGTCCTACACCGTCTGAAGTTTCGTTCATTTAGTTCACAGTTTCGGACGTACTTTCTTGGTGGTTGCTGAGGATTGCCCGTAATCTTATCGTGACTTAGGTCATCGATTTGTAATATTGCTCCCTCAGAAAAGTGAGACAACTACTTATGCAGAAGAAACTCGTGCAGAGTTCGCTTGCGATGGCGGCGGCTGCAGCGTTGGGTCTCGGCGGCGCGTTCGTCGCGAGCCCGGCTGTTGCTGATTCAGCGAAGACGCTCAAGGTTCAAAGCGAAGCCCAGATGCAGAAGGCTCTCGATCAGTACCTCGCAGACGAGGACGGGAAGCTTCCCGAAGAGATCGGCCGTTTTGGTTTCGAAGGAAATACGCTCTACATCGGGGCGACCGAGAAGACGGACGCTGTCGAGGCTCTCGAGAACAAATATGACAACGTTGAGGTGGAAGTCGGGCCTGAGTTCGAGTCTTATGAAGCCCAGGGCCAGAAAGACCTTGTAGGCGGGGCGGGTTACATCACTAAGGCCCCCCATGGCGAAGAGGGTGCGGGCGCAGTTTGCTCGACCGGATTTGCCGGTTGGGACAGCAGTGGCAAACAAGTAGTCATTACCGCTGGTCACTGTGCCGAAGAACTTGATGAGGCTGCAAACAGCCTTGGCGAAGCGCCTCTGTGGGATATGGAACTGCCCTCGAGCGCTGAGGCAGCTGGAAGCGAGCAGTCTGCGTTGGCCGGTGTCGGTGCACCCGGCGACTGGGGTACGACTCAGTTCGGATTATTGGCAGACGAGGACGAGGAGGAGCCTCCCGCCGGTAGCGAGGCCGAAGCGATCGATATTGCGAGCATCAACGTCGCCGATGGATTCACTACTAAGGCCGAAGTGGCCACATGGAACGATCCGTCAAAGGATGATCTGTCGCTCGACACTGTTGAGGTCAGCAAGATTGGAAACCCAGTCAGGGGCGAGTCGGTTACCAAGTCGGGAAGGACGACCGGTGTCACTCACGGAACCGTCGCTCCTGCAGAGGGCGAGCTCGACTATGCGAACGTCAGTGGACACTTGGTCCACGGAATGAAGGTTCTACCCGAGAACGGTGCATTCTCTGATCACGGTGACTCGGGCGGTGCCGTTTATCAGGGCGATACTGCAGTCGGAGTGATCTCAGGCGGAAATGGTTCCTACAGCTGGGTCTCCGACCTGAAATATTCTTTGGATCAGGCTGGAATTGACTTCCAGCTGACCAAGCCCGATGAGGGCGGCGATGACGATGACAAGGCCAATGCAGGTGCTGACAAGGACGGTGGCTCCGCTGCTGAAGGTGCCGAGGCGAAGTCGGATTCCGACGCCAACGGTGATTCGGCTGCCGAGGGCAGCGACGCGAAGGCCGACACCGATGCTGACAAGGACGCCGGTTCCGCAGCCGAAGGCGATGCAAAGGCGGATGGCAAGGACGCAGACTCCTCTGCTGCCGCCGACGGCAACGATGACGAAGCTGATTCCGACGCCGACGCCGACGGCAACGAAAAGCCCGAAGCTCCTAAGGTCGGCGACCAGACCGTTGTCGAAGGCGGACAGATCACCGGTCAGGCTGCTCCGAACGCCGAGGTGAAGCTGACGTGGAAGCCCGCTGGCGCCAATGCCGGTTCTTCTGAGGTCTCCGCCCACGCCGCACCGGCTCAGGGCAGCACCACCGTCAAGACCGATGCCAACGGCAAGTTCACGACGGAAGCTCCCGCTGAAGCCGGTGACTACAACTACACAGCGGTCGTCAATGTGAACGGACAGAACTCCGCGGAAGCCGAGTTCACCGTGACCGTTGAAGCCGAAGAGGCTCCCGCTGAGCGCAAGCTGACTGTCGATCCGAAGGAGATCTCCGCTGCGGACTTCGTGAAGGAAGACAAGGGCGTGCAGATCACCGCTGAAGGCTTCGAAGAGGGCGAAAAGGTCACTCTTGAAGTTGTGGCCGGTCCGGAGAACGTCGAGGGGATCACCCTCGACGAGACCGCCAACGCGGATGGCGTCGTCGGCTTCTCGATCTATGGCACCAGCGCATCGAACCCCGAGGCCTACCTCGGTAAGTACGAGCTCGAGGTCACCGGAGCCAATGACACCGCCGATGAGTCCGCTCTGACCGGTTCGTTCCAGGTCGTTGCCGACGAAGACGGCAACGGCGGCGGAAACGACGGTGACGACAACGGCAATGACGACGGAAACGATGACGGCGGATCCGATCTGCCTCGCACCGGTGCCGAACTCACCGGTCTCGCTGCCGGAGCCGGTCTCCTCCTCGTCGGTGGAGCCGCAGTCGTTCTGACCATGCGTCGCAAGAAGAACAACTGAGACCAGCTCTGATGGTCACCTGCTGAACGTCGAGCAGAAAGTGCCCCCGACCACCTGGTCGGGGGCACTTTCACATCGGCGGACGAACGTTGGCGCTCATCACCGGACTCCTTCTCATCCGCCGCATCGGCCGCACCGTGATGGAGCTGGGCGGAAAGAAAGTTGCCGCATCCATCCCATGATTCTGGCTGGACGTTCGTTCAGTGCTTGATAGTCTTACGCTATGACCCACGACACTTCCAGCGAATTCGCCCGCGCCACCGCCGTCGAACGGAACGGCGATCACAGCTTCACCGCCGACCTCGACGCCGGGTGGAAGGTCGCTGGTGCTGTCAACGGCGGATACCTGCTCGGCGTCGCCGGACGTGCCCTGCGCGACCTCCGTCCGACAACCCCGGATCCCTTGGTGATCTCCACCTTCTACCTCGGCCCAAGCAGAGAAGGCCCCGTCGACATCACCACACGCACACTGCGCGAAGGCCGGTCAACGGCAAACTACGGCATCGAACTCTCACAGAACGGGGCGCCGACGATCGCAGCGATGGCCACAATGGGCAACCTCGGGGAGCTTCCCGACGATGTCGCCACCACCGCCACGCCGCCGCAGATGCCGCCACCGGAAGAGTGCATCAGTGTCGCCGAGGCCAGCGAAGACTTCAAGAACGCGGCACCGATCATCGATCGGTTCGATATGCGCCTGGACCCGGCGACCGCCGGATTCGCCGTGGGCAAACCGAGCGGAAGGGGCCTGCTGCAGGGCTGGATCCGACTCGTCGATGGGACTGACCCGGAACCGCTGTCGCTGCTGACTTTCCTTGATGCCTTCCCTCCGGTGATGTTCGACCTCGGCCGATTCAACTGGGCACCGACAATGGAGCTGACCGCTCATGTTCGTGCCCTGCCGGCACCAGGCTGGATCGGCGCCCGCATCTCCACGAAGAACATCGCCGGTGGCATGTTCGAAGAGGACTGCGACCTGTGGGACTCCTCCGGGCGCCTCGTCGCGCAGTCGCGCCAATTGGCACGCCAGCCGCGCGGCTGAACCGAAGATGACGCAGGATAACCGTCGATGACGAGGCCGGCGATCCGTGTCCGTGGTCGGGGCTAGAGTCGGAACCATTCTGACCCTACGGTGAAAGGACCACGCTCATGGCGTCGCTGTCATCACTGAGCATCACCTTCGACTGCCTCGATGTCGAAGCGCAATCGCTCTTCTGGGCCGAGCTCCTCGGCGCGGACCTCGACCCCGGGGCCGACGAATTCGTTGCCAGCATCGGCGGTGTGCACAATGCCGAATCACCGACACCGGGCATGCTCTTCCTCAAGGTCGACGAACGCGTCGAGGGGAAGAACCCCGTGCACATCGACCTCGATGACCCGCACTATCCGGCGGATGTCGATCGAGCGGTGGCACTGGGGGCGGAACGACTCGGATCCTTCTCCGAGTACGGAATCGAATGGACCACGCTGAAAGATCCCGAAGGAAACGTCTTCGACATCGGCCGTCGCACAGTAGACTGATGTCCCGACCTCGTGACCGACGGATGCGCCCGTCGGGAAGCGGGGGACTTGTCTGCGCATGATCAGAGAGGCTCAGCGTGACACTTCCATTGACCGACCCGAACAAGGCCCCGGCCGAACGGCAGGGACTCGAAGAGTTCCTCGACTATTTCCGGCAGGTCGTGAGGCGCAAGGCTGAAGGGTTGACTCCGGCCCAGCTCACCCATTCGGTCGCATCCTCGTCGCTGACGATCGGCGGCATCGTCCGACACCTGACACTCGTCGAAGAGTCCTGGTTCCTCGAAGTCCTCCAAGGCGGAGAACTCGGTGAACCATGGGCGAGCGTCGACTGGAAGTCCGAACCGGACTGGGACTTCGACAGTGCAGCAGGTTCGACGGCCGAGGAACTGCTGGCAACGCACGCACACGCTTGTGAGCGTTCCCGTGAGATCCTCGCCGAGGTGGACGACCTCGACGTGCTCACCGTGCGCAGCGGTCACGACGGAACGAAGTTCAACGTCCGCTGGATCCTCATCCACCTCGTCGAAGAATATGCCCGCCACGCCGGACACGCAGACCTCATCCGCGAGGACATCGACGGCCAGACGGGCGACTGAGCCCTCACCGTGCGCGGAGGTTGCATCCTCTAGGCTGGGAGCCATGACGAATACTCCGACTGCCGGCGCCGAGACCGCGCCCGATCGACCCAAAGCGCTCATCCCGCTCGACCTTGCCCGCGGTTTCCTCATCGGCAGCGCCGAACTCGTACCCGGAGTCTCCGGAGGCACGATCGCGCTCGTGACCGGAGTCTACGACCAGCTCATCGATTCCGCCTCGCACGTCGTCTCCGCGGCCAAAACCCTGGTGACCGGACCCCACCGGGTCTCCGGAGCCCTGGCCGAGCTGAGACGTACGGACTGGTTCCTCGTCATTCCGGTCCTCCTCGGTATGGCCACTGCCGTGTTCACCATCGCCGGTGTCATGGAGTCCTTCGTCTCCTCCAACCCCGAGCTGGCCCGAGGACTCTTCTTCGGCCTCGTCGCCGCCAGCATCGCCGTGCCCCTGCGGATGCTGCCGGCGCGCGGGCCACGCCAACCCATACTCCTCGGGATCCTCGCGTTCCTCGCCGCTGCAGCACTCGCGTTCTGGATGACCAGCTTGGCCGGCGGAGCCGATGTGGAGAATCCTCCGCTCATCGCTGTCTTCTTCGTCGCGTCGATCGCCATCTGCGCTCTTGTCGTCCCCGGCGTCTCGGGATCGTTCTTCCTCCTCGCCGTCGGCATGTACTCCACGACACTGCGGGCCGTCGACGCCCGCGACTTCGGATACCTCGGGATCTTCATGCTCGGCGCGATCCTCGGTCTGGCGGTCTTCGTCAACATCCTCAAATACTTCCTCCACAACCACCGATGGTGGACTCTCCTCGTCATGGCGGGACTGATGCTCGGCTCACTGCGTGCCCTGTGGCCCTGGCAGGCCGAAGCCGAAATCGGTGCCGACGGCGAAGCACATGGCGCCGGGGGACTGCTGGCCCCGGCCGACCCCGTGCTTGGCCCGGTTCTGCTCGCCGCCCTCGGCGCGATCGTCGTCGTGGTCCTCATCATCGTCGAAGCGAAGTTCGCCGACGAGAAGGCCGAAGCCGACAGTGCATCTGCCGGCTCATCTTGAGTCGCCAACCTCTTCGATGCGCGTGGCTCGCAGCCTAACGGTGAACGTCGGAACGACCATGGGCGCCTCTCACGTAGAGTGGGAGAGACAGCAGTCAGCTCTGAAGAAGGAGAGAGACAAGCATGGCCAACACAGCATTTCAGGGAACTCCGGTCAAGACCGTCGGCGATCTGCCGGCCAAGGGCGAGCAGGCACCGGCCTTCAGCCTCGTCGGTGGCGACCTCGGCGAAGTGAACTCGCAGGACAATGCGGGCAATCGCGTCGTGCTCAACATCTTCCCCAGCGTCGACACGGGAGTCTGCGCCGCCTCGGTGCGCAAATTCAACGAACTCGCGGCAGGGCTGGAGAACACCACCGTTCTCTGTGTGTCCAACGATCTCCCGTTCGCCCAGGGCCGCTTCTGCGGTGCCGAAGGCATCGAAAACGTCGTCGCGGCTTCGGGATTCCGCAGCTCCTTCGGCAAAGACTTCGGTGTGACCATGGTCGACGGTCCGCTGGCCGGTCTCCTGGCTCGATCCGTCGTCGTCCTCGACGAGAAGGGCACCGTGACCCACACGCAGCTCGTCGACGAGATCACCACCGAACCCGACTACGACGCAGCGATGGCCGCTCTGGGCGCCTGAGTCACCTCAGGTGACCCCGCCGGGCGATCGGTCGTTCGGCGAGCAGCGTGACAGCAGAACCGGGCGGGACGTCCTCCAACGTCCCGCCCGGTTCTCGTATGGGGTCCGAAGCTCACATATTGACGACCGTGACCGGAAGTGCGTAGTCGACTCCGGCAAGCTCCCCACCGGAGGCGGTGATGTCGGGAATCATGTCCTTCGGAGCCGGATGGTCGGGCAGCGCCTCGAGGTAGACCTCGTGGGCTTCGAGCGATCGCACACCCCGGTCGACATGTGCGGCTGTCAGGGCCACAGCATGGGTGGGCTCGGCACCGTTGATGAGCAGACGGTCCGCCTTCCACGCTTCAAGGCCTTCGTCCTTGAGCTCGGTGAAGATCCACGGGTTGTCGGCGTCTCGGATCCCGTCGACGGTGGCGATGCCAGCATGGCGGTGATCGACATGGTTGAGCCCCCACCGCACCTTGAGGTCGAAGGTCGTGACGACCACCGCATTGGGGCGGAACTGGCGAATCTTGCGCGCAATCGCCCGTCGGAGCTCATGATCGGGTTCGAGGAGCCCGTCGGGAAAATCGAGGATCTCCAGGTCATCGACACCGACGAGGTTGCACGCCCGCCGCTGCTCGTCGGCTCGCAGAGCGGCCACCTCCTCCGGAGACATGTTCCGGATACCGGCCTCACCGCGCGTCAGCAGCAGGTACGACACTTCCTTTCCCTCATCGGTCCATTTGGCCACGGCCGCCGAACCGCCGTATTCCATATCGTCGGGATGGGCGACCACGCACAGGATCCGGTCGACATCGCTGTCTTCGAAGAGCGGGAGTTCAGTCATGCCTCCAGGCTAGGCGGCAATAGAAGGTTCCGCCAGAGACGCGAGGTCCGGTGTCCGAAAGTGATCGTGGGTACGATATGGAGGAATCTCCGACCGACTGAAGGCAGCCGATGAAGAACAGCGTGCTCGTAACGGCGATGGTGGGGTTGGCGATGATCCTCAGCGGGTGTTCGGCACTGAAGATCAGCAGCACCGAGGAGGCCGGACCGAAACCGGCGCACGTGGGAATCGATGACGGCAAGTCCACCGCCCAGCCGAGTCCGACGAAAGCACAGATCCCCGACGGAATGACCCAGACCACCGTCGACCTCGGCAGCCAATGTCCCGTCGAGGTCAGTTTCGCCGTGGGGCCGGACTGGACGGATGAGTCCGGGTATGACGGGTACCGGCTCTTCACCAGCGGTTCGGAAGCCATCATCACGGTCGACTGCTTCGAAGACGATGAGCCATCGGCGAGCAAGCTGGTCGACAAGGCCCGGGAGCGGATGTTCAGCACCCCAGGTTCGGCCCGGGCCAGCGAAGCCGCCGGGGCACTCGACGGCGGCGAGTACTGGGTCGTTCACGGCCGGCTCGCCCCTGAGGACATGCGAGCCGTGGACAAACAGGATTCGGTGTTCTTCGGAGTCGTTGCTGGGATCTCCGTCGACGGACGACTGTTCAAAGTCAGCGTCGACATGCTCGCGCCAGCCGATGATGCGGAAGCTGCCGACGATTTCCGACAGATGCTGCCGACAGTTCACTTAGATGATCAGGAACTCCGGGCGCCCGATCTCACATGAGCTCGGTCAGCTCTCGGCGGTGTTTCCTGTCGGCTCGGGACTCGGCTCAGCGCCGGCCTCCGGGCGCGAGGAACGTGGCGATCGTTGTCGGCCGGACATCCGCTTGAGCAGCTCGCGCGCGGCGATCCTGCCGGCACGGGTGGCGCCGAGAGTGGAGCTGGCCGAACCGTAGCCGACGAGGAAGAGCCGGGGATCATCCCTGACCGCCACCTCGGTGTCCATGGCGATTCCACCTTCGGGGGTGCGCAGGTGCAAGGGGGCAAGATGTTTGAGTGCGGCGCGGAAACCGGTGTTCCAGAAGATCACGTCGATCTCCTCGACCCGGGCGGTGGCAAACGGCGCCCAGGATTCGGGAACCGCGAGGACATCGTTGGCTGATGGCCCCAGGCCGTCCGAGGTGGTCGGCGGCGGGGATTCGGTGGTCCCGGGGAAGTGCACGCCATGGGGGAGGATGCGGTCGAACATTCCGCGGGAGACGAGGACCCCGGAGTCGACACCCTCACGGAATTCGCGACGGATCGGCAGACCTGTCGTTCTCACGACGCTGGCCGGGGCCAGACCGGACAGTGTCCTTTCGCGGACGGCCCGTTCGACTTCGAGCCCCCATTGGCCGTCGAACTCTCTGGTGGTGAAATTCGGCGGACGGCGAGTCGCCCACACAGTGTCGGTGACTTCGGCGAGTTGGAGGAGGAACTGGGTGGCGGAGATGCCGCCGCCGACGACGAGAGTGCGCAGTCCGCGGAAGTCCTCGACATCACGGAAGTTCACCGTATGCAGTTGGCGGCCCTCGAAGTCGCCGATCCCCGGGACGAAGGGAACATACGGCTGGGTCCATGTCCCTGTGGCGTTGATGAGGAAATCGGTCGACAGCCGTACCCGCTGACCGTCGATGTCGGTGGTGATGTGGAGAATTCCCGCCCCGCGTTCTTCAGAGGTCACCGAGGAGACGTCGGCGGGACGGACGACGCAGAGTTCGAGTTCGCGTTCGAACTGGTCATAGTAGTCCGAGACGACTCGCGAGGCGGGCACATTCGGATTCGGCCGGCCGAGGGGGAAGCCGGGCAGGTCGGAGATGTGGTTCGTCGTGCCCAGGGTCAGGGAGTCCCAGCGCTCACGCCAGGCGCCGCCCGGTCCGTCTCCGGCGTCGAGGATGATGAAGTCTCTGCCGGGGACCAAGCCGTCGCGCCACAGGTAGTGCGCCGCCGACAGGCCGGCCTGGCCTGCGCCGATGATGACGACGGACCAGTGTGAGTCGACGAGGAGTTCGTTTATTCGGCACACCATGGCGCCATTGTTTCAGGTTCCCACGGCCATGTCGCCGGCGGCGTGCTCTGACCACCGTTCGGATTGACCAGACGGTGGAATGGGAGAAAGATGATGCGGTGAGCTCTCAACAGAACGCTGTATCGAATCCGTGGCGGGCGCTGTGGGCCCTGTGCCTCGGCTTCTTCATGATCCTCGTCGATTCGACGATCGTGTCCGTGGCCATACGCGAGATCATGGACTCCCTGGACGCGGATATCAACGCCGTCATCTGGGCCACTTCGGCGTATCTTCTCGCCTACGTCGTGCCGCTGCTCATCACCGGCCGTCTCGGGGACCGGTTCGGCCCGAAACGCGTGTATCTCGTCGGGCTTGTCGTGTTCACGGCCAGTTCGCTGTGGTGCGGACTGACGACCACGGTCGCTGCGCTCATCGTCGCACGCGTCGTGCAGGGGCTGGGCGCCTCGGCGATGACTCCGCAGACGATGGCCGTGATCACCCGCATCTTCCCACCCGACCGACGGGGTGCGGCGATGGGCATGTGGGGTGCTGTCGCCGGAGTCGCCACCCTGGTCGGCCCGATCCTCGGCGGGGTGCTCGTCGACGCCCTCGGCTGGGAATGGATCTTCTTCATCAACGTTCCGGTCGGCATCATCGCCCTGGTCATGGCGATCTGGCTGGTGCCACGGCTCGAGACGCATCCGCACCGTTTCGACTGGTTCGGCGTCGTGCTCTCTGCCGGCGGGATGTTCCTGTTGGTCTACGGGATCCAACAGGCTCACGGAGTGAACTGGGGCCCACTCATCGGGCCGGTGACCGTGCCATTCGTTCTTGCCGGCGGGGTGGTGTTCCTCATCGCCTTCGTCCTGTGGCAGAGGGCAAACCGCTCAGAGGTTCTGGTGCCGCTGTCGCTGTTCAAAGACCGCAATTTCACGATTGCTGCCATCGCGATGCTGACGGTCGGGTTCGGCGTCACGGCGATGGCGTTCCCTCTCATGTTGTGGGCGCAGACGGTGCTCGGCTACTCACCGACTCAGGCGGCGCTGCTGTTGGCGCCGATGGCGATCCTCTCCGGTGTGCTTGCCCCGTTCGTCGGCCGTCTCGTCGATCATGGGAATCCGCGACTGTTGGCCGGTATCGGACTCGGTTCGTTTTCGGTCGCTCTGTTCTGGCTTGGGGCGATCCTCGGCGCGCACACTTCTCTGTGGGAAATCATCCCGCCGGTGCTGCTGCTGGGTGTGGCCAACGGGTTCATGTGGGCACCGATCAGCTCCACGGCCACGAGGAACCTTCCGCTGCATCATGCCGGAGCCGGGTCAGGCGTGTACAACACGGTGCGGCAGGTCGGTGCGGTGCTCGGCAGCGCCGCGATCTCCGTCGCGATGGAGTCGCGGCTGGCGGCGAATATCGGTTCCTCGAGCGGCGCGGTCGGTGGCGCCGGCGCCGAGGCGGGTGCGGGTTCCGCTGAGGCCACCGGGGGAGCGTCGGCAGGAATGCCGGAAGCCATCGCCTCTGGTTTCGCTCATGCTATGGGGCAATCACTGTGGGTGCCTGCCGGGCTGGTCATCGTCGGATTCATCGCTGTCATGTTCTTCGAACGACCGAAACCGCGCGTGCACAGCTGAATCGCTGTGCCCGATGTGGTGCGGTCCCGTCGACACCGAGATGTCAGGCGGAGTCGGTGTCATCGGGCAGAGCGGGTGCAGTCAGGTCCGCGGGGATTGGTGTAGCAGTCCTCGTCGACGAGGTAGCGGTGGTACCGGTAGACATCGATGCCGATGTCGTTGCTGGCGACGTGGGCGAATCCGTCGATTGGCAGCCAGGGACCTCCGTCGACGGAGAATTCTCCGCTGAATGTTGCCGTCATCGACACCGCGACCTTCCCTGACTTCTGGAATTCGTGTCCGATCTGGGGGCTGTTTCCGGGCAGCGGTTTCGCCCCCTTCGCGAAGGTGGTCGTACCAGTGCCGTCACCGAAATCCCAGTTGTACCGCTCCGGGATGACCTTCACCGTGACAGCGTAGGTCAGCAGAGTCATGTCGATGTAGCTGACTTCGGTGTCGGTCCAGAAGGCCGCGGGTTTGCCGACGACGGCCCAATCCTTCGGCCATGCATAGATCGTCGGAGCAGGAATGTCGAAGTTCTGGAACTGCGACTCGGGGATCCGAGTCGGCGGTTCGGGCCGAGCCGGAGCACCGCCACCACCGGAGCCTCCACCGCCGGGGCCGGGTTCGATGACACAGAGATGGCCGACTACTTCAGTCGGGCAGTCTGGGAGTGCAGCGCCGCCTCCACCACTGCCGCCGCCGGATCCGCCTCCTGAGTCACCGCCAGCTGAACCGCCGCCACCTGAGCCGCCACCTCCTGAACCTCCGCCGGAGCCGCCCCCTGGGGGTGGCGCCGGTGCCGGAGGTTTGACGACACTGCAATCTCGGGCGGCCATAGACCCGCAACTGGGACTAGATGAGAACGCCATCTGGACATTGCTAAAGACTGACAGGAGGGTAAGAACCGCCAACAATACAAACGCGCTTCTCAAACGGACGCGCATTGTTTACTCCGCAAGTATTGGTTTGCGACCTTCCACTTTTCATCAGTGTGAGTGATTTCATACTGCATAGTGAGGCCTTTTGGCGAGGACGATGGGAGCGGCTCGCCGTCAGGTACAACACTCCATTCTGAATCTTTTGTGCAGAACAAGACAGATACCTTTTGATCGGCAGGGGCTGAATCGATTTCAACGCTTTCGATCTGTACGTCGTACGCTCTGTATTCGCCAGCCATATAGGTATTAGTAGACCGCATCTCGTGCGCCTCTGAATTGATGGATTTGAGCGACCCGTCCCGCGCAAATGTTTCGGTATGTTGTGAATCTTTCCCGCCCGAGGAGAACACGCGGTTGATCGTTTCGATGTAGCCAGCAAAAGCCACCAGTGCGCCGTCGACAGCTTCCTTCTCTTCCTCCGATAGGTCGAGGTCAGTCTCGTATTTGGGGACCTCCACCTCGGCGGTGCCATCTGTCGAACTATCATCAGGCTGCTCTTCAGACAGAGTCGACGTCGGCACAGCCACGGGGGAGCTGCCGGCGCACCCCGCCAGAGACAGCAGGCTCAATGCGGCAAAAAGAGCAACGAACAGCAGAGCAGGACGACGATGCGGTCGGGTCGTTCCAGTTCTCATTCCACGCCTCTGTGGTCTGCAACTGTGGCGCGGCCCCTTCGGCCGACACCCGGAACCCCTACATTATTCGACGGGCGCGTCTTTTAGAACAGGCGAAGTCAAATCTGTGGATAACTTGCGGAGAAGTGAATTCGACCCTACTTCTTCGCAGCCTTGGCGGCCTTCGCCGCCTTCGCGGCCTTAGCCGCAGCCTTCTGCTGCTTCTTGAAAGCACGCACTTCCAGCAGTGTGTCTTCATCAACGACATCGGCGATCGACCGTCGGGCGCCCTCAGCCCCGTAATCTCCCGCGGCTTCCTGCCAGCCCTCAGCATTGAGAGCGAATTGCTTGCCCAACAGAGCGAGGAAGATCTTCGCCTTCTGATCACCGAAACCTGGCAGCTTCTTCAAGCGTTTGAGCACCTCGGCGCCACTCGGATCACCCGTGGTCCAGATCGCCTCGGCATCTCCGTCATAGTCATCGACGATCGCCGCAGCCAACTTCTGCACCCGCGCCGCCATCGACTTGGGGAACCGGTGCACAGCAGGCGTCTGCGCGAAAGTGTCGAGGAAGTCGTCGGGATTCATCTCGGCGATCTCATCGACGTCGAGTTTCCCCAATCTCTCGGCCAACTTCGCAGGCCCGGCGAAGGCGCTCTCCATGGTCACCTGCTGGTCAAGCAGCATGCCGATGAGCAGAGCGAAACGGTCTTCGGCCAACAGCGCATCGGCCTTCGGGTCTCCAGAGAGGAACACTGAACTCATGAGACCATCCTCGCACGCAAACGCCGGTCGTTCATCTCCGGATATCATCGTCGAATGATCTGCCCCTGTTTTGGGATGCCGCCTGGCACCGACTACGACCATTGCTGCCGGCCGGCACTCGACGGTGAGAACTGGCCGACCACCGCTGAGGCGCTCATGCGCTCCCGCTACACCGCATTCGTCCGCAGAGATGAGAACCACCTCTTCCGCACCTGGCACGCGAAGACTCGGCCCGTCGACCTCGGCGTCGACGAGGACACGGAATGGCGCGGTCTCGAGATCCTCCACACCACGGACGGGGGAGTCGGCGATGCCACCGGAACGGTGCACTTCCGTGCGAAATTCCGCGACCACCTCGGCGACCATGTGCTCGAAGAGAACTCCTCGTTCGTCCGCCGCGCGGGACGATGGATGTACTTCGACGCGCTCGAGAACTGACGGGAACTGTGTCTATACTGAACTCCGGCGCATCCAACGCCCAGCCGAGGTCGTGGTCCCAGCACATCGACCGCACGGCGAAGGGGAGAAGATCCTCGGACGAATCTGGCACGGTGAATTCCTGACCAGGTTTCGTGCTGGGAGAGACTTGGTCGAAGAGGACCAGACACCATGACCAAGGACAAAGACTTCAAGAAGCTCGTCCGTTCGCGGATGACCGCGACCGGTGAGAACTTCACAACCGCTCGCCAAACCCTGCTCGACTCGGCCAACAGCGCGACGAACACCGCCGTTCCGAATGCGGCCGAAACCATCGACCCGAGCGTCTTAAGATTCCGCACGAAGACACTCAAGACGTTCATGTCGTCGGGCCGCATCACTGCCATCCCGACCAAACGCCGAGCCCTCGTCATCCTCCTCATCGAAATCGTGGCGACCTTGGATGCGGATCGAATCTATGACGAGAAGGCCCTCAACGAGCACCTCGCCGACTTCCACCCGGACTTCGCGCTCCTGCGACGAGAACTCATCGACTACCGACTGCTCGAACGCAACTCGCACACAGGACGGTACTGGGTGAACCCGAACCCTTCGACGCCCACGGGTCCGCAGGCGCAGGAGATGGCCGGTTTCGAGGCATTTCTGCGCTGAGACGGCGACGGCGTATCCTTGAAGCTCGAGCCAACACCGGGCAGACACGAGGAGTATTCATGGCCTACCATGCCGATTCGACCGATCTCGACGAAAAAGAGATTCTCAGCTGGGATATGTTCGGCCAATCGGCTCGGGAGATGGCCCAGACCATCGCGGATTCCGACTACGATCCCGAGATCGTCATCGCCGTCGCCCGTGGAGGTCTGCTGCCTGCCGGTGCCCTCGCTTACGCCCTCGGGCTCAAGCTCTCCGATGCGATCAACGTCGAGTTCTACACCGATGTGCACGAAACTCTGCCCGATCCGATCCTCCTCGCTCCGATGCTCGACATCGAAGCGATCAAGGGCAAGAAGCTGCTCGTCGTCGACGATGTCGCCGATTCCGGTCGCACCCTGGCACTCGTCCTCGAGCTGCTGCGCAAGCACGGCGCCGAGGCGCAGTCGGCTGTCATCTACGCCAAGTCAGCGTCGATCATCGACCCGGACTTCGTGTGGAAGCGCACCGATCAGTGGATCGTCTTCCCGTGGTCGGCTGAACCCCCGGTGGAACCCAACAAGTAAACTGACCGCATGAGTGAGGATTCACGGGACTTCCTCGCCCCGTGCGGACGGGTCCGCGCCTATGCGTACGACGATGTGATCCGTGCACGGGGCATCCGCTACGCCCACGCACAGCGATTCCACCGGCCCGTCGACGCACCGCCCGTCGACTTCATCGACGGCGGCGGTCCCGGCCCCGCGAGTCCGCAGCTGCGTCGGGACCCGAACGCGGGAATGACGTTCGACCAGCTCGGCGGTCTGCCCATCAGTGAGGACTGCCTCCGCCTGAGCGTGACGATCCCCAAGAACACCGACACCGAGGCGGGGCTGCCCGTCCTCGTCTGGATCCATGGCGGAGCCTACGTGGCCGGTGCCGGGGATGCTGAGATCTACGATCCGCACACCCTCGCGGCCGAACAGAACATCATCGTCGTCTCCGTGACCTACCGCCTCGGTGTCCTCGGCTACCTCGGCACCGGCAAGCCCGAGCATTCGAACCTCGGAGTGCTCGACCAGATCTCCGCCCTGCGCTGGGTGCAGACGAACATTGCCTCCTTCGGTGGGAACCCGGAGAACGTGACGATCGCCGGGCAGAGCGCCGGAGCCGATGCCTGCGCCCATCTCATGATCGCCGAAGGCACCGAGGATCTCTTCCGCCGAGTGCTCATGGCCTCAGCCCCCTTGGGGCTGGCCGGCGGCACGGACACGATGAACTGGGCGATGGCGAAGGTCGCGCAGAAGATCGACCCCGACGCCAGCGTCGACGACATCCTCGAAGCTCAGGAAGAGGTCCATAGAGCCGCTCTCGTCGGAGGCCTGCACGCCGGAATGTGCTTCGGAGTCCACTACGGCCGGTATCCGTTGCCGACACGTGCGGACGCGGCAGCGGCTTGGGCCGAAGTCGCACCGAAATACGACGTGCTCATGACCCGAACGGAACGCGAGATCGCCTTCTTCGCCGGATTCGTGCCCGCGCTGCGCCGCCTCCACGACCGAACACTGACCTCGCCCATGCTCGAATCCCTCATCGCCGGGTTCACCTCGGCGGTGTACACCCGCGCGGGACGAGAGTTCTACGATCGGCACAGGATGTCAGGTGGACAGGGAGCACGTCTGCTCATCGTCTCCCGCGGCGACGGCAGCTTCTTCGACGCAGCCCATTCCGGCGATCTGCCGCTGATCTTCCCTGGCGAGATCTGGCATGACTCCTTCCTCGACTACGGTGAGACCACCGCCGTCGCCGGTCCCGAACTGCGACGAATCTGGGGTCGGTTCGCCGCTTCGGGGGCATTGCCGCGCGTTCCAGTGCCCGGCCTCGTCGACATCATGGGCTGAGTCGATCGACCGACTTCGAAGCGTTTGCCGGACCGTGGTCGCGAGATGAACGCGACTGAGACTGTCGGGCGATGTCAGGTTCTCACAGTCGTCGTGTCACCGGCGTCGACTACCGTTGGACCATGGACGCACACCAGTTCTCGGCCGCACGTCTGATCTCCCAAGGACTCGCCGGACCTCCGCCCCCATCGCCGACCGGCAGCGGACTCTCGCCGGCCGGGGCCGTCGTCGAACATCTCGGGTGCGTCCAAGCCCAAGCACTCGGCGGTGTCCTGGCCTCGGTCGCACTGCGCCTCGGCGCCGGGGCCGCCGATGGTGTGGCCGCCGTGAGAGCCGCGATCGACGCAGGCGAGATCGTGCGCTCCTGGACCCAACGCGGCACCATCCACCTGACCACAGCCAAGGACCTCGGATGGATCCTCGGACTGACCGGGGCACGGACGATGAAATCCACGACGAAGCGCCGGGAGGTCTTCGGCATCACCGATGCCATGCTCGAATCCGCTGCCGAACTCGCGGTCGCGGCCCTGCGCGACCGTGGGCCCCTGACCAGGGAGGAACTGCTCGAAGCCTTCGCACCGCTGAGAGCCGGAGACGAATACGGTCACGCTCGGTACCTCATCACCTCACTGGCGCTGAACAACCTCATCGTCCAAGCCCCCATGATCGAGGGGAAGGACGAAATGCGGTACGTCCTGACCGCCGAATGGGTCCCCACTCCCACAGAATTGGACGCCGAGGAGGCCCTGCACGAATGGATGCGACGCTACGTCACCGGCCACGGCCCGGTGACGATCGACGACGCCACCCGGTGGACAGCACTGCCGAAGACCCAAGTGAGAAAAGCCATCCAGGCCGCCATCGACGCCGAAGAGATCACAAATGTGCGAATCGGCGACACCGACTATGTTCAGGCCCCCGACCTCGAGGACCGACTCAGCGAATGGGAATCGGACGCGCACAAGACGATGCTGCTGCCCGGATTCGACGAGCTCATCCTCGGATACAAGGATCGCAGCGCGACTCTCGACCGGGAGTGCGAGAAGCTCGTCGTGCCCGGTGGCAACGGAATGTTCAAGAATACGGTCGTGAGCGGAAGCCGCGCCCGCGGCACCTGGAAACGCTCACCGCGCAAAACCGGTCCGCGCGTTCTCGTCGAGGCCTTTCCTGATCAGACGATCGACACCCGTGCTGTCGAAGAGGTCGCCGCCACCCATCCGGCCTTCGAATGACAATGCAAGAACCAGTGGAAGGCCGAGCCGAGACTGTCCACCCGATGACCGGCATCGGGATCATCGTCAACCCGAAACATGCCCCGACCCACCGTTCTTATGCCGTTCTCACCGCCGGGCTGCGCCGACTCCGGATGCGGTATCGGACGATGACGACGACCGAATCTCGTTCCGGACGATGGCAAGCAGAACAGCTATTGGCCTGGGGGGCAGAGACCATCATCCTCCTCGGAGGAGACGGCACCATTCGGGCCGCAGCACCGGTCCTCGCCGAGGCCGGTGTCCTGACATTCCTCATCCCGACGGGAACGGCGAATGTGCTCAGCCGCCACGTGGGAATCAGTTCTGCACGGGAGGCGATCGACCACTGTCTGCACACCCTGCCCCTGACCGCAGATCCGAAACCCGGGCACCGGCCGTCGAACCAGGCGGGCAAGCACGCAGACACCATGACAGTGGTCTCTGCAGCCGCGACGAATCACGGGCGCAGCATCCCGATCAACACTGTCGAAGTCAGGGGCGCCGACGGAAGCTGGACCCGACATGACTTCATCAGCCTGGCCGGGATCGGGGGCGACGCCCGAGCCGTCGCCCATCACCATCGTGCGCCCGGGCTGCTCGGCTACGCCTGGGGTGCAGCGCGTGCTCTCTTCGCCGCCGATCTGGCCTCACAGACGCGGCGAGCCGTCGAAGCATCCGCACCGGAATCGATGTGGTCGATGATGGCGTCGAAGGTCGCTCGCCCCGCCGGGCCCATCTCGGTGTTCCCGGATGCCCGGATCGATGACGCCGAATTCTCCGTGCTCAGGGTCGGCCCTCTGCCGCGCGGCACTGCTCGACGCTTCCTGGCCTGGGGCGGCATCGCCTCGGCCTGCCTCCAAGGACGCCCCGCGCAGAGTCCGTTCATGCACTATCGCAGGTCTGCCTCGGCGACGGTGAAGCTCACGAGGCCCGCACCCGCACAGGTCGACGGGGATCTCATCGGTGACTGTCTCGAACTGCGGGTGAGCGCCGGTGAGAGCCGATTGTGGGTGTCAGCGCCTCCCTCGTAAGGGGTCGGAGGTTCCGAGGCGGCCATGACTCGAACGTCACACCGCGGCACCGAGGCGTTGGAGGAAACCTGCATGGACCCGCGGATCTTGTGCTAACTCCGGGTGGAAGGTGCCGCCCCAGAGGTTGCCCTGGCGCACCAGCACCGGGCGGTCGTTGTGACAGGCGAGGACCTCGGTGTCGGATCCGACATCGAGGATCTGCGGGGCCCGGATGAAGGTCGCGTCGAACGGGTCGGCCAATCCTGAGACGTCGACCGGTGCTGTGAACGAGTCCCGCTGCCGTCCGTAGGCGTTGCGGACCACGGTGATGTCCAGACCGCCGAGGCGCTCGAAGCCGCCCAGCGAATCGTCGCTGACACGGTCGGCCAAGAGGATCAGCCCGGCACAAGTGCCGAAGACAGGGAGCCCGCCGTCCATCCGCTCTTGCAGACGGGCGAAGAGATCCGTACCGGAGGCGATGCGGACCATGGCCGTGGATTCGCCTCCGGGCAGGATGACCGCATCGACGTCGGAGACCTGGTCGGCTCGGGTGACCGGGCAGGAGTCGACCCCCAGGGAGCGCAGCATGATCAGATGCTCACGGAACGCTCCCTGGAGGGCGAGGATCCCGACTCTCACCAGCCGCGCTCGGCCAGGCGGTGGGGAGCGGGAACATCGGCGACATTGATGCCGACCATGGCATCACCGAGCCCGCGCGAAGCCGCCGCCACCGCCGCTGGGTCATCGAAGTGGGTAGTGGCTTCGACGATGGCCTTCGCCCGGGCCTCCGGATTGCCGGACTTGAAGATGCCGGAGCCGACGAACACGCCGTCGGCGCCGAGCTGCATCATCATCGCCGCATCGGCCGGGGTGGCGATGCCGCCGGCCACGAAGGTCACGACGGGCAGACGACCGAGGCTCGCAACCTGCTTGACCAGGTGGTATGGGGCGGCGATCTCCTTAGCCGCAACGTAGAGCTCGTCTTCGCTCTTGGCGCCGAGGGCACGGATCTCGTAATTGATGGTCCGCAGGTGACGCATCGCCTCGGAGACATCGCCGGTGCCGGCTTCGCCCTTCGACCGGATCATGGAAGCGCCTTCGGTGATGCGGCGCAGCGCCTCACCGAGGTTGGTCGCCCCGCAGACGAAGGGAACCTGGAAGACGGATTTGTCGATGTGGTTGACGTAGTCGGCGGGGGAGAGGACCTCGGATTCGTCGATGTAGTCCACCCCGAGGGTCTCGAGGATCTGGGCTTCGACGAAGTGGCCGATACGAGCCTTCGCCATGACCGGGACGGACACGGCGCTGATGATCGAATCGATGAGATCGGGATCGCTCATCCTGGCGACTCCGCCCTGAGCGCGGATGTCTGCGGGAACGCGTTCGAGGGCCATCACGGCCGATGCTCCGGCGGCTTCGGCGATGCGTGCCTGCTCTTCGTTGACGACGTCCATGATGACGCCGCCCTTGAGCATCTGAGCCAGTCCGGTGTTGAGCAGGGTCTGTGTCTCGGTCATTGGGTGTTTGTCCATTCACTGTTGCGGAGACGATCCGAGTCGACCCAGCGCTGCAGCAGATTGCCGCGGGCTGTCATGGGGTCGAGGATCGAGTTTCTTCAGGGGTGAACGGCCGTTCCTTCTCAGCCTAAACGGCTCGGTGGCTCAACGAGAGAGCCAGAAAGCAGGAAGGATTTTAGGCCAGATGATCATTGGGGGACTACTATCGACGGATGGATGCGAGCAAGCAGGCTGAGGGGATCGCTCTTCCCGTGAGCGTCGACAAGACCCGACCGACTCCGCTGCCCGATCAGCTGACCCAGGAGATGCGGCGGCTCATCGCCGAAGGCACGCTGCGCTCCGGAGATGCTGTGCCCTCGAGCAGGCGTCTGGCTAAGCACCTCGGGATCTCGCGAGGCAGCGTCGAGACCGCGTACGGCCAGCTCGCCGTCGAGGGATTCCTCGTCAGCGCTGAACGGTCGATGACCCGGATCAACCCGGAGCTGCCGTCCACGCCGGAGCGTGCCCGTCCGCGGTCCCGAGTGCCCGACTCCTCGCGGCGGCGTCTGCGCAACTACGTCGACCTGCGCCCCGGTTTCGGCGGTGACGACCCGCTGCGGGAACCGGCGTTCCGGCGCGCTTGGCGGGAGTCACTCGACCTCGATCCGGGCCCCATCGACCCGTTGGGCCAACCGGACGCCCGGTGGGCCATCGCCGACTATCTGCGTCTGACCCGGGGCATGGCCGTCGATCCCGACGAGATCATCCTCACCAGCGGATCCCGCGATGGACTGCGACTGCTGCTCAGCCTCGGCGTGACCGGGACGATCGCGGTGGAGAACCCGGGCTTCCCCGGTCTGCGGCAGGCGATGACGGACCAGGAACTCGTGCCGCTCGAATTCGACGAGTCGGCGCCGGCACCGCACGGGGTGGGTGCGGCCGTTGTGACTCCGAACCATCAGTTCCCGCACGGAACGCCGATGCCGGTCGATCACAGAGTCCGACTTCTCGACTGGGCCGCGGCGAACAGCATCGTCCTCGTCGAAGACGACTACGACAGCGAAGCCCGCTACACCCGCACCGTGCTGCCGACTCTCTTCGAACTCGCGTCGTCAACGGGCAGTCGCGCCCAGGTCGTGCACATCGGAACCTTCTCCACCCTGCTGACTTCGGCCGTGTCGACCGGATACCTCATCGCCCGAGGTGAACTGTCCACCCGTCTCATGGGGATGCGCACAGCACTCGGACCGGCGTTCTCACCGATCCTGCAGATGGCCATCGCCTCCTACCTCGGTTCCGGGGGACTGCGTCGGCGCATCTCCCGCGGCCGACGACGGCTGCGGGCGGCCGAAGGCATCGTCGCCGGCGTCGGGCCGATCCCCGGGCTGGTCCACGAAGGGAGGACACTCGTCATCGAAACCTCCGAGGCCCAGGCGCACAGCCTGCTGCGACAGCTCGCCGAGCGCGGCATCCTCGTCGCGTCCCTGGCCCGAGGCTGGACCGGTGGGGATGAGGTGCGGCATGGACTCGTCATCGCCCATTCGAACGTCGAGGCCACGGTGCTGCAGGGGGCTCTGGCCACCGTGCAGGAGCTGTTGAGTAGGATGCAGGCATGAGGAAATCCGGTTTCGCGGTCGACGGCACGATCAAACTGGTCCTTGCCGTCCTCGGCGCAGTGTTCTCCAATGGTCTTGCGCACTTCTTCCTGTCACCGCGCTGGCTGGTCATCACCGCCATGGTGCTGCTGTTCCTCAGCGCTGCGACTCAGATCTCCTACGCCGTGAGTAAAGGGGAGAAGCGCTACCTGAAGTACCCGATGATCTTCGACGCCCTGATCATCCTGGCGATCGTCATCGGTCTCGTCCTCGCCGCAGCTGCGAATCCTGCTGGTGCCTGGATCCTCTTCGGCCTCGTGATTGTGGGATCACTGGGCATCGCCGTGGTATTCACAACGGGAGAGAACGGTCCGCGGTTCAACGACTGAACCCGCGGCTCAGCGGTTGAACGCGATCGCTGCGACGTGCCCGGCGGGGATCCCCGAATCGAGGTCGTGGATGTCGATATCCGGGTGCGGTGACTGCGGCTGCGGTCCGCAGCCGACATAGTCCATCCCGGGATCGCGAGCCAGCCCGGTGCTCAGTGCCCGGAGGAATGCCTCCTTGCGCGCCCACAGCCGTGCGAACGTGACAGCCAGCTCGGATTCGGGCAGTGCCTCAAGCTCACTGCGTTCTGTCGGATGCACGAGGCTCAGCGCTTCGAGGGCCATCGCGGTGTCCGGAGCGGCTTCGATGTCGAGGCCGACCGGATCCTCACAGACGGCGACGATCACGAGCCTGCGCGATCGGGACACGGAGAACTCGCAGTCGTCGTTGCGGGGTTTGCCTGCCGAGTCGAGACGGATCTCGATCCCGCCCGGATCCTGGTCCAGATGCGATCCGAGCACGTGCCGCAGAACGACACGGCCGGCTGACCAGGTGGCGGCCGCCTCGGCGTCGAATTCGCGGGCATAGTTGCGTTCCTGCTCGGTGAGCACGGAATCGTCTGTGCGCGTCCAGGCCGCCTCGGCTGCGGTATCGGCGAGGATGAGGGTCGCGGGCAGCGTGGTGGACAACTCGGTGAAGCTGGGATGGAACGGCATGGTTCAGCGGCCCAGTGCTTTGTGGATCTTCTTCAGCTTGCGGCTGAGGACGAAGATTCGCACCGAACCGAGGAGACCGGCAATGAGGATGCCGCCGATCGCGGCAAAGAGCATGGCTACGCCCAAGGGCAGTTCGAATTGCCAGCCGAAGTACTTGAACTCGGCGGGCACATTGTTCTGCAGGATGAAGATGAGGAGCAGTACGACGATGATCGCCCCGATGATGAGGGAGATCCACATGCCCGCCGACATTCCTGTGCCGCCCTTCGTCGATGGCAGGTCGTTGGTGTGCTCGGCCGGAGGCTGCGTCGGTTCGGGCGGCTGCGTCTGCCCGTGCGGATCGATCTCTCGTGTCTCACCGGTCGCGGGAGTCTCGTTCCCGAGCACGGAATCGGTTTCGGCCAGGAGCTCTTCGGGCGTCTGGGATTCGCCGCGCGGGTCTTGAGTACTCATGCGCCCCATCATAACCGCTGATGGGGCGCATGAGTCGGGTAGTGCTGTGGGTGTCCCCGAACCGTTGTCAGGGCACTGCGGGAACGTCGATCAGGAGATCAGACGTTCTTGCTCAGCGAGGAGATGATCTCGTTGAGCGTGGCCGAGGGGCGCATCGCCGCGGAGATCTTCTCTTCGTTGGGGTAGTAGTAGCCGCCCAGGTCGACCGGGCTGCCCTGCACCTCGAGGAGTTCGGCCGCGATGGTCTCTTCCTTTTCGGCCAGAGCCTTCGCCACCGGTGCGATGGCCTCGGCCAGCGCTTCGTCGGAGGTCTGCTCGGCCAGGTTCTCCGCCCAGTAGAGGGTGAGGTAGAAGTGGCTTCCGCGGTTGTCGATCTCGCCGACCTTGCGTGACGGGGACTTGTTCTCTTCGAGGAACTTGCCCGTGGCGGCATCGAGGGTGTCGGCGAGGACGCCGGCACGTTCATTGCCGTGAACATTGAACTCGTGGCGGAACGATTCGGCCAGGGCGAGGAACTCACCGAGGGAGTCCCAGCGCAGGTGGTTCTCCTCCACGAGCTGCTGGACGTGCTTGGGTGCCGAACCGCCGGCACCGGTCTCGAAGAGTCCGCCGCCGGCGATGAGCGGAACCACGGAGAGCATCTTCGCGGAGGTGCCGAGCTCGAGGATCGGGAACAGGTCCGTGTTGTAGTCGCGCAGCACGTTGCCGGTCACCGAGATGGTGTCCTTGCCCTCGCGGATGCGGTCGATGGAGAACTGGGTCGCCTCCGCCGGGTTCATGATCCGGATGTCGAGTCCCTCGGTGTCGTGGTCGCGGAGATATTCCTCGACTTTCGACCGGATGTTGTTGTCATGCGCACGGGTCTCGTCGAGCCAGAACACGGCCGGGGTGTCGGAGAGACGGGCACGGGTGACAGCGAGCTTGACCCAGTCGCGGACCGGGATGTCCTTGGTCTGGCAGGCGCGCCAGATGTCACCGGCGGCGACCTCGTGGCTCATGAGCACCTCACCGGCGGAGTTGACGACCTCGACGACTCCGGGCGCGGCGATTTCGAACGTCTTGTCGTGACTGCCGTACTCTTCGGCCTTCTGCGCCATGAGACCGACGTTGGGCACGGTGCCCATGGTCTGCGGGTCGAAGGCGCCCTTGGCCTTGCAGTCCTCGATGACGGTCTGGTAGACGCCGGCGTAGGAGGAGTCGGGGATGACGGCCAGGGTGTCCTGGGTCTGATCGTCCTTGTTCCACATCTTGCCGCCGACGCGGATCATCGCGGGCATCGAGGCATCGACGATGACGTCGGAGGGGACGTGGAGGTTCGTGATCCCCTTGTGCGAGTTGACCATGGCCAGGTCAGGTCCGTCGGCCAGGCCCTTCTCGATTCCGGCCTTGATGCCGGCTGCAGCGTCGGCAGGCAGGGTGTCGAGGCCGGCGAGGATCGCGGCCAGTCCGTTGTCGGAGGTCAGCCCCGCCTCGGCGAGGACGTCTCCGTATTCGGCGAACACCTCGGGGAAGAAGGCTTCGATGACCTTGCCGAAGAGGATCGGGTCGGACACCTTCATCATCGTGGCCTTGAGGTGGACGGAGAACAGGACTCCGTCGGCCTTGGCGTGCTCGATCTGCTCCTTGACGAACTCGTCGAGAGCGGCGACATCCATCTTCGTGGCATCGATGATCTCACCGGCGAGGACGGGCAGGGACTCCTTGAGGACCTGCGTCTCACCGGATTCGGTGCGCAGACGGATCGTCAGCGTGTCATCGGCATCGATGATCACGGACTTCTCGTTGTCGCGGAAGTCCTGCGAGTCCATGGTGGCCACGCGGGTCTTCGAGTCCTTGGACCATTCGCCCATCGAGTGCGGGTGGGCCTTGGCGAAGTTCTTCACGGCCTCGGGCGCGCGGCGGTCGGAGTTGCCTTCGCGCAGCACCGGGTTGACGGCCGAGCCCTTGACCCTGTCGTAGCGTGCCCGAATGTCCTTCTCTTCATCGGTCGAAGGCTCTTCCGGGTAGTCGGGCAGCTCGTAGCCCTGTCCCTGCAGCTCGGCGATGGTGGCTTTGAGCTGCGGCACGGAAGCCGAGATGTTCGGCAGCTTGATGATGTTGGCATCGGGCGTCTGGGCCAGAGCGCCCAGTTCGGCCAGGGCGTCGCCGACCTGCTGATCTTCGGGCAGGCGGTCACTGAACTGGGCCAGCACGCGCGCGGCAAGGGAGATATCTCGCGTCTCGACCTCGACGCCGGCCGATGTGGCGAAGGCTTCGATGATCGGTTTGAGCGAGTAGGTCGCCAGAAGCGGTGCTTCATCCGTGCGCGTGTAAATGATTTTAGCCATAGTTGTGGACTACTCCGCATCTTCTTGGGGTTTGTCGCCTCCATCTTACCTTCCGGACGATTTCGGTAGTCGGCCCGGGCCGATGATGGTGCTCACACCCCGCCCGGCACCGGGTAGTCTTCTGTGTCGGCACGGACAACAGAAAGAGGATGACAGTGGCCAAACTCTACTTCCGGTACGGGGCGATGAATTCCGGCAAGTCGACCGCTCTCCTGCAAGCTGCCTTCAACTACGAGGAGCGCGGACAGCGGGTCCTGTTGGCCAAACCGGTCGTCG
Organism: Brevibacterium sp. FAM 27836; assembly: GCF_051351055.1. Taxonomy (NCBI): domain Bacteria; kingdom Bacillati; phylum Actinomycetota; class Actinomycetes; order Micrococcales; family Brevibacteriaceae; genus Brevibacterium; species Brevibacterium sp. FAM 27836. Next base: position 218,593 of record NZ_CP195711.1, on the reverse strand, counting down.
ATACGAAGGGCGCCTCCGAGATCGTGTCGCGCTTGGGCGTGACTCGGGAGGTCGACTTCCTCATCCCTCCAGACGGCGATGCCGAGACCATCTACGCCGAGCACGCCGACTACGTCGACCATGATGCTCTGCTCGAGTCGATCGACGCACCGAAGACTCCCGTCGCCTGCCTGCTCATCGACGAAGCGCAATTCCTCACCCCCGTCCAAGTGGATTCGCTCATGCGGATCGCCACGAATGCTTCGGTGCCGGTGATGTGCTACGGAATCCGCACCGACTTCCAGACAAAGGCCTTCCCCGGATCGGCACGGCTGCTCGAGATCGCCCACACCCTCGAAGAGCTCAAGACGATCTGTCGCTGCGGACGCAAGGCGATGTTCAACGGTCGCCTCGTCGACGGTCAGTTCATCTTCGATGGTGATCAGGTCGCCATCGACGGCAACGCCGTGACCTATGAGTCGCTGTGCCCACGCTGTTATCTCGAGTACTCCGGCGGTAGGCTGACATCGACAGACTCCTGACCGATCGCGACGTCGCCCTCCCGTCGAAATCCTGCCGCACCTCTTCTCTAGGAGCCTCCCATGCGCATCGCCGTCCGTGCCTTCAACGACAATCCCGGTTCTCCCGTCCTCGTCTTCGGCAACGCCCTGGGCACACGGATGACCTTGTGGTCGTCTGTGGCTGCACGCTTGACCGATGATTTCCAGATCTACGTCTCCGACCTGCCCGGACACACCGTGCCGGGGCCTGAGCCCCTCGCCGAGGCGGCCGAACCGCCCACGATCGATCAGCTGGCTTCCGGCCTCGTCGAGTCCCTGGCCGCCGAGGGCGTGACCTCCTTCGCCTATTGCGGGGTGTCGATCTCCGGCGCGATCGGGCTCTCGCTTGCGCGCAGCCATCCCGACGCGCTGACCGGGCTCGTCGCGTGTGCGACCGCGGAGAAGTTCGGCACACCGGATTCCTGGGAAGAGCGGATCGGTGAGGTGCGAACCTCCGGGACACGCGGCCTCGTCGACGACACAGCCGATCGGTGGTTCGCGGCGGGATTCCTCGGTGAGGACATCGCCACCGGCCACCTCGTGCTCGCCGACCTCGCCCTCATCGACGACGACGCCTACATCGGAGCCGCCACGGCGTTGAAGTCCTATGATCTGACCGGGCTGCTCTCAGCGATCACCACTCCGACCCTGTTCATGGCGGGAGCCCAGGATTCCGGGTGCACCCCGGAGGCGATGCAGGCCATGGCCGATCAGGTCGAGGGTTCGCGCTTCGTCACGATTCCCGACTCCGCGCACCTGCCGATGGTCGAACATCCGGACATCGTTGCCGATCACATCCAGGAGTTCTGCGACGGATTCTGAGATCGGAGCAGCGAGGGTCAGAGCACTTTGCATCCGATAGGGAGACCGCCGCTGCAGTAGGGTGGTGCGAAAGCACAGGCAACTCTGCTCGTAGAGGAGCGAAAATGTCCCCGCGCTCGAAAACACCTGAGTTCAGCTCCACCGAAATCGATTTGCGGTCTCCCGGCGAACGAGAACCCGGCATCAGCCGCAGCACGTTGCGGATCCGGTGGACCGGATTCCTGCTCGGGCTCATCTTCTCCACCCTCATATATGCGATCATGCCTGCTGGTGTGGGGCATCCCGCGAAGCTGACCGCAGCCGTCGCGGTACTGATGGCCGTCTGGTGGATGACCGAGGCGCTGCCGATCGCAGCGACCTCGCTCGTCCCGCTCGTCGCTTTCCCGGTGCTCGGCACGGATGTGGAGATGGAGACGGTGGGTGCCTCCTTCGGCAACCCGATCATCTTCCTCTTCCTCGGCGGCTTCCTCATCGCTTTGGCGATGCAGCGGTGGAATCTGCACCGCCGGATCGCGCTCGTGACTCTGAGCATCATGGGCGATCGGCCAGGGCCGATGATCGCCGGTTTTATGATCGCCACCGGATTCATCTCGATGTGGGTGTCGAACACGGCCACCGCGGTGATGATGCTGCCGATCGGCATGTCGGTGCTCATGATCGTGTCGAAGGTCGTGGGCACAGCGCTCACCGACGGTGCGGGCAAAGCTGCGGATACGGGCGAAGGCGATGACGCGCACGGAACCGCGGCTGACGAAGCCGCAGATCAGGCATCTGTCGGCGGCGATGACACCGGTCTCGGAGCGGTGGTCAAGTCGAACTTCGGCACCGCACTGATGCTCGGCATCGCGTACTCCGCATCGATCGGATCGCTGGGGACGATCATCGGCACTCCTCCCAACCTCTTTCTCGTCGGGTACCTCAAGGACAATCACGACATTTCCATTGGCTTCGCCCAATGGATGATCGTCGGTGTGCCGCTGTCGATCGTCATGATGGCGATCGCCTGGTTTCTGCTTGTCAAGGTCCTGTTCAGACCCGAGATCGATCACATCCCCGGCGGGCGCGAACTTATCCGAGATGAGCTGAGCAAGCTCGGGCCTATGTCTACCGGTGAGAAGCTGGTCCTCGTCATGTTCGTGCTTGCCGCCGCGAGCTGGATCTCGCTGCCTCTGATCTTCGACGAACCGCCGATCAGTGACGAAGGCATCGCAATGGTCATCGGCCTACTCCTCTTCCTCATCCCGGGAGGGGCGAACCGCGGTGTCCGCCTCCTCGACTGGGATACTGCGGAGAAGCTCCCGTGGGGTGTGCTCCTGCTCTTCGGCGGCGGTCTCGCGCTCTCGGCGCAGTTTTCGGACTCTGGACTGACCGAGTGGATAGGCAAGACGACGAGCGGCCTCGGAGTTCTGCCCATCGTCCTCGTCGTCGCGATCTTCGCCGCCATCATCCTTTTCCTCACCGAGCTGACCTCGAACACAGCGACGGCGGCGACATTCGTACCCGTTGTCGGGGGAGTGGCCATGGGTCTCAACTTCGACCCGCTGCTGCTGACGGTCCCCGTCGCCCTGGCCGCGACCTGCGCGTTTATGCTGCCCGTAGCCACCCCGCCGAATGCGGTGGCCTACGGTTCCGGATATGTCACCGTGGGACAGATGGTCAAGGGCGGCCTGTGGCTGAACATCATCGGCATCGTTCTCATCACGGCCACCGTCTATCTGCTCGCCGTACCGGTATTCGGGATCGCTGTGTGAGCCTGGTCGGAACTGGCAGACTTGAGCCATGACTGAGCTCTTCACACCGCTGACCCTGCGTGGCATCGAGATTCCCAACCGCATCTGGCTCGCCCCGATGTGCCAGTACTCCTGCGAAGCCGAGGACGGCATGCCCGGTCCGTGGCATCTGGTCCACCTCGGCGCCAGGGCTCAGGGCGGTTTCGGTCTCATCCTCACCGAGGCCTCCGCCGTTGTCCCAGAGGGACGCATCTCTCCGCAGGACGCGGGAATCTGGAACGACGAACAGGCCGAATCCTGGTCGGCCGTCGTCGACTTCGTCCACTCCCAGGGCAGCATCATCGGCATCCAGCTCGCCCATGCCGGCCGCAAAGCGAGCACGTACCGACCCTTCGCAGGCGAACCTCGGGGCAGCGTCCCGGAGTCCGCCGGCGGATGGTCGACCGCAGGTGCCAGTGCCGTCGCCTACCCGGATCTTGCCGAGCCGCAGGCGATGACGAAAGACGATATCGCCGAGGTGGTCGCAGCCTTCGCGTCCGCAGCCCGACGTGCTGTTGACGCCGGGTTCGATCTCGTCGAACTCCACGCTGCCCACGGGTACCTGCTCCATTCGTTCCTGTCTCCGCTGTCGAACCAGCGTGAAGACGAATACGGCGGCGACCTCGCCGGTCGCTCCCGGCTTCTGCACGAGGTCAACGCGGCGGTCCGCGCCGAGGTCGGCGAGGACGTGCCGGTGTTCGTGCGGATCTCGGCCAGCGAGTGGACCGAAGGCGGCTTCGACATCTCCGAGGCCGCCGAGGTCTCCCGCGGCCTGTCCGAAGCAGGCGTCGACCTCATCGACGTCTCGTCCGGGGGCAATCATCCGGTACGCATCCCCATCGGTCCCGGCTACCAGGTGTCCCTGGCCGCCGCCATCCGCGCCGAAGGCGTACCGACGGGCGCCGTCGGCCTCATCACCGACCCGGAGCAGGCCGAGACCATTCTCAGCACCGGCCAGGCCGATGCGATCTTCATGGCTCGGGCCGCCCTGCGCGAGCCGTCGTGGCCGCAGCGCGCCGCACATGTCCTCGGTGTCGAACCCGGTCCCTACCCGCCGCAGTACACTCGCGGAGCCTGGTGACCTGCCACTGATCCCTGCGGACAGACCGCAGACAGCGCACTCAACCGTGCACAGCGTGAAGAGGAGTTGGGAAATGAACACGATCGCAACCGAGCACGTCGTCATCCGATCGATCGCAGTCTCCGAGATGGAGAACAACGTCTACCTGATCACGGCGAAGGAGACCGGCTCGCAGGTGCTCATCGACGCGGCCGACGACATTGAGGCGATCTCCGGGCTCGTGGCCGCCGGCGCCGCGGACACCGAGGCGCAGCCGGAGCTGCGGGCGATCATCACCACGCACCGGCATTGGGATCATATCCGCGCATTGCCGGCCGCCTCGGCGAAATATCCGGAGGCAATGACGATCGCCGGGTCCGAAGACGCGGCAGCGATCGCCGAGGCCGAGGGAGTGGAGATCGCACACAGAGTCGACCACCTCGACGTCGGGGACTTCGGCGGCTTCGTCCTCCAAGCCATCGGGCTGCGCGGGCACACACCGGGGTCGGTCGCGCTGCTGCTGCGCGACGGAGGACATACGATCCTGTTCGCCGGTGACTCGCTGTTCCCCGGCGGGCCGGGGAAGACCTGGTCGCGAGGTGACTTCACCTCGCTCATGGACGACCTCGAGGGACGGGTCTTCGCAGCGCTGCCCGATGACACCCTTGTGCTGCCCGGACATGGGGCATCGACGACGCTCGGCGATGAGCGCCCGAAGCTGGGGGAGTGGCGCGAACGCGGCTGGTGACTTCCACCTGCCTGTGCTGCCCGCCCGGTGGCTCGTTCAGCCGGGCAGCGTTGCTATTCCCACTACGGCCCAGGCCGCGGCGAGGAGGCCCGCGACGATGATGCCGAGGTTCCACCGTGTTTCGATCGTGCGCTTCCCGCCCGGGTTGGCCAGCTCTTCGTCACTGAGACCTGCGTAGCGGTCGAGCACCGCATCGACGGCCGGGCTCGGGTTCTCGACGAGCCGACGCATATCGTTCTCATCCTTCTCCCACTTCTTGCCCTTGCCGGCCAGCGGCCAGGACGAGAACCTCTTCTCATGAGTGCGCACGCTCAGGCCGAAATGCGTCTCGAAGCCATCGACGAGGTTCCATGGGATGGTCACGGTCTGCAGCGGATTCACCAAGACGAGCTGCTGCCGGTGCAGTTCCACCCGCGGGTACCGGTAGAACCCGAAGACCAATGTTCCGACCGCCAGTGGGATGCCTGCCGCAGCGAGCCCGCGCAGGGTGAAATCGCCGATGACGATCGAGGCGATGCCGAGTGTGCAGAGTCCTGCGACGACGAAGAACAGGGCGGTCGAACCCGTCGTCCGCACGATTCTCGGCTCGGCCTGATTGCGATCTATCTCACTGTTAGCCACGTGTTCATCCTATCCACTGAGACTGGACAGAAGTTGTCCATTCGCTTGATTTCGAAACGGTAACAATTCGGAATTTTGCTCACAATGTGGACTCTGTCACAGTCGCTGGTGAATTAACTTTGAGGCAATCCATGTGAAAAACATGAACGCGATCACATCCGGATCGGTTTCTCCCGGTCGTCGGCTGTGGTCGGAACGCTCCGGCATTGGAGCGTACGCACGAGGGTGACTCGCCCTAAGACAACAAGGAGAGAACGTGAAAAAGCGCTTCCTCGCGGCCGGCGCCTCGGTTGCCGCAGCCGCAATGGTGCTCACCGCCTGCACACCCCCTGGCGGAGGCGACGACGAGGGCTCGTCGAACGACACCGCCCTCAACATCGGTTGGAACGAATCCTTCCGGTCGATGAACACCTTGACGGCGACCGGCAATGCGGCCTCGAATGCCCTTCTCACCTACCTGATGAACGACAGCTTCAAGCACTATGACGATGAGCTTGAGCTTCAGGACGGCACTCTCGGGGAGGTCGAGCAGGTTTCAGAGGACCCGCTCAAGGTCAAGTACACCTTCAACGACGATGCCAAATGGTCGGACGGCACCCCCGTGGATGCTACCGATCTCGCTTTGACCTGGGCTGGGCAGTCTACGCACTTCAACACTGTCGAGTCGAACAACAATGACGACGGCTCTGTCAAGGAGAACGACGAGAAGACCGTCTATTTCGACTCGTCAAACATCGGTTCGCAGCTGATCAAGGACTTCCCAGAGATCTCTGACGACGGTAAGGAAGTCACTCTCACCTATTCGAAGCCATACGCCGATTGGGAGGACGAATTTGGCGTCGGCCCGGACGGCGTTGGAGTCCCCGCACACATCGTCGCCAAGAAGGCTCTTGGTGTTGATGATCCCGAAGAAGGCAAGAAGGCGATCATCGACGCGTTGAAAGACAAGGACACCGAGAAACTATCGAAGATCTCTAACACCTGGAACACCGGGTTCGACTTCACTTCGATGCCGAAGGACGAGGACCTGTTGGTCCACAGCGGTCCTTACAAGATGACGAAGTTCGAAGAGGGTCAGTATGTCACCCTCGAACTCGATGACAACTACAGCGGATCTATCAAGCCGAAGATTAAGACCGTGACGGTCCGCTACAACGGCGACCCGATGGCCATGGTCCAGGCGATTGAAAACGGCGAAGTCGATCTCACTCAGCCTCAGGCGACGTCCGACGTGCTGTCGGCTGCTGAAGACATCGACGGAGTCAAGGTCGATACGGGCGACGACGCCACCTATGAACACGTCGACTTCACCTTCGACAACAAAGGCCCCTTCGATCCCGAGGCGAACGGCGGTGATGAGGAGAAGGCGAAGAAGGTCCGTCAGGCCTTCCTCAAGACGGTGCCGCGTCAGGACATCGTGGACAAAATTATCAAGCCGCTGAACCCCGACGCTACGACCAGGGACTCGTTCAACCAGGTTCCCGGTTCGCCTATGTACGACGCTATCGTCAAGGGCAATGGAATGGACGCGCTCAAGGATGTCGATGTCGATGGAGCAAAGAAGTTGCTCAAAGAAGCAGGCGTCGACAGCCCGACGGTTCGCGTTATGTACGACAATACGAACTCGCGCCGTCAGCAGGAGTTCCAGCTGATCAAGGAATCGGCCGAGAAGGCCGGCTTCGAGATCAAGGACGTCGGCGACGTCAACTGGGGCACGCGCCTCGGTGACGGCACCTACGATGTATCGCTGTTCGGCTGGCAGTCGGAGGGTACGGGAATCACCGAAGCCGACGCGAACTTCCGCACCGGTGCTCAGAACAATTACGGCGGCTACTCGAGCAAGAAGACCGACAAGATCCTCGATGAGATCCTTGTGGCGCCCGAGGAAGACCAGGAGAAGTTGTCGACAGAACTTGAGAAGCAACTCACCGACGATGCCTTTGGTGCGCCGCTCTTCCAGTTCCCTTCGCTGCTCATCTACAGCGAGAAGCTCAAGAACGCGTCGACGATCACGGTGTCGCCGACACTGATGTGGAACTACTGGGAGTGGGAAGTCAACTGATCCGCGACTGACGCGATCGGTTCTTCTCCACCCCTGCCGCTGTGGGGATCACTCTGTGGTCCCCACAGCAGCGTTTTCGGAAGATTGAAACGGACACCACATCATGATCAGATTCATCCTCAGACGATTGCTGTCGACGGCACTCGTGCTTCTCGTCGTCACTTTCGTCCTCTACATGCTGCTCAACGTCGCTCTGGACTTCTTCTGGGACCTGCGCGCGAGCACCTCACCGAACATCGAGGCCCTCTACGAGTCGCGTCGACGACTCCTCGACCTCGATACTCCCGCAGTCGTCCGCTACTTCAAGTGGCTGGCAGGCGTCGGCGGCTGCGCCATCGGCCAATGTGACTTCGGCATCGCCTGGAAATCCGGCCAGGAGGTCACCGGCCAGCTGCAGGGCGCGATCGTCAATACGATCAAGCTCATCACTGCCTCGACGATCGTGGCCATCATCCTCGGCATCGCCGTCGGCATGATCTCGGCCATCCGCCAGTACTCGGGCTTCGATTACTTCATCACCTTCGTCTCGTTCCTCCTCTACTCGCTTCCTGTCTTCTGGGTGGCGGTGCTGCTCAAGCAGTACGGCGCGATTGACATCAACAACTTCATCAACGATCCGACCCTGGAATCCTGGTGGCCGATCATCATCGGCTGTGTGGCCATGGGTCTGTTCTGGATGGGAGCGTTCGGCGGCAGACTGAGAAGACGTGTCATCACCTTCTCCGCCGCCGCGCTCATCACCTTCGGCACCGTCTACTACATCCTTGCCAGCGGCTGGATGCAGCAGCCGAGCATCGGTGTCGTCGGCATCATCGTCATCGGCCTCGGTGCAGCCATCGTCATGACCTATCTGTCGACGGGGCTGAAGAACAAGCGAGTCCTCTACGCTTCGCTGAGCATCGCGGTCATCGGCGCGCTGCTCTACATGCCGCTTCAGTATCTCTTCTACTACGTCGAGATGAACTGGCTGTGGATGTTCGGGCTCCTCATCGTCACTATCGCCGTGGCCATCGGTCTCGGGCTCGCGTTCCGCGGGCCCGACCCCTGGGACACCGCACGCACGACGAGCTTCACCGCCCTCATCGTCGCCGTGCTCATCTTCGCCGACCGCGTGCTGCAGGGATGGCAGAAGTATTCGGACGATCCGGCGATCAACAATCGCCCGATCGCGACGATCGGCGCTTCGGCGCCGAACATCGACGGGGACTTCTGGATCACGAACCTCGATTCATTCACTCACCTGTTGCTGCCGTCGATCGCCCTGGTCCTCATCTCCTTCGCCTCCTACACCCGTTATACACGCGGTTCGATGCTCGAGGTGATGGGTCAGGACTACATCCGCACAGCACGGGCCAAGGGCCTCAACGAACGCACAGTGATCATGCGCCACGCCCTGCGCAATGCACTGCTTCCGCTGGCCTCGGTCGTCCCCGTCGACATCATCACGATGATCGGCGGTGCCGTGATCACGGAGACGATCTTCGGCTGGAACGGCATGGGCAAGCTCTTCATCGACTCGCTGAGACAGGCCGAGCTCGACCCGGTCATGGCCTACATCCTGATCACAGGTCTGCTCGCCATCATCGCCAACCTGGTCGCGGACTTCCTCTACGCCGTCCTCGACCCGAGAATCCGAGTGAACGCATGAGTACCAACAACGACAATCAGAACGCTCTCGCTCTCGACGACGTCGGGGACAATGCGATCGAGTCGAAGGAAACCGAAGGTCTGTCTCAGGGCAAGATCGTCCTGCGCAAATTCCTCCGGCACAAAGGCGCGATGATCTCCATCGTCGTCCTCGTGCTCGTGGCGATCTTCGCTTTCAGTGCACAGGGCTTCGCGGGCATCTCCGGCTGGTGGAAATTCAGCCATACCGCGTCCGGAACCGTGCTCAATCCCGGGGGAGCCCCGACCTGGTCGCTGTCGAATCCGTTCTCGTTGGGAGATCATCCCTTCGGGCAGGACGAGATCGGTCGCGACAACTTCTCCCGGGTGATGAAGGGCACGCAGATCTCCCTCATGGTGATGTTCATCATCGGCATCGTGTGCCTAGTCATCGGGACGATCGTCGGCGCCGTTGCCGGTTACTACCGCGGCTGGGTCGACTCGGTCCTCATGCGCATCACCGACGGATTCATCATTCTGCCGGTCATCGTGGTCGGCTCGATCCTCGGTGTCCTCGCAGGAGGGGCGAGCGGCCTGTTGCTCGGCGTCGCACTGGGCTGCATCCTCTGGCCAGGTCTGGCGCGTCTGGTTCGCGGTGACTTCATGTCGCTGCGCGAACGCGAATTCGTCGATTCGGCGCGTGTGGCCGGAGCCAGCGACTTCCGGATCATGTTCAAGCACATGCTGCCCAATGCCATGGGCGTCATCATCGTCAACACGACGCTCATCATGAGCCAGGCGATCGTTCTCGAAGCCTCCTTGAGCTACCTCGGTTTCGGCATCAAACCGCCTGGCATCTCCCTGGGCCAGCTCATCAGCGAATACCAGACTTCGTTCGCGACCCGACCGTGGCTGTTCTGGTGGCCCGGACTCTTCATCATCATCATCGCTCTGTGCGTGAACTTCATCGGCGACGGTCTGCGTGACGCCTTCGACCCGCGGATGAAGACCATCCCGAGCTGGCGGAAGATGAAGAAGGCCGAGCGCATGGCACAGAAAGGGGCGAAGTGATGACTGTACAGTCCACACGCTCACCCGGTCAGCCCACCAAAGGATCGCCGATCCTCGAGGTCAGAGACCTCGGCGTGAAATTCTGGGTCAGCGACGAATGGTGGATGGCCGCCGAGCACCTCGACTACACGGTCAATGCCGGTGAGGTCCTGGCGATCGTCGGTGAGTCCGGTTCCGGCAAATCGCAGTCGAGCATGTCCCTGCTCGGTCTGCTGCCGAGCAATGGTCGAGCCACCGGTTCGGCGAAACTCAATGGGCGCGAGCTCATCGGGATGCCTTCGGAGAAGATGCAGGACGTCCGCGGCAACGACATCTCGGTGATCTTCCAGGAGCCGATGACCGCACTCAACCCGGTCTACACCGCCGGCTACCAGATCGTCGAGACTCTGCGCGTCCACCTCGACATGGGTCCACGTGAAGCCAAGGAACGGGCACTCGAGCTCATGCGCCTCGTCGAGATCCCGGATCCGGAGGACCGCTTCCACTCGTTCCCGCACCAGCTCTCCGGCGGTCAGCGTCAACGCATCATGATCGCGCAGTCTCTGGCCTGCCAGCCGAAGCTGCTCATCGCTGACGAGCCGACCACGGCCCTCGACGTCACGGTGCAGGCGGAGATCCTCAAACTCATGCGTGAACTGAAGTCGAAGCTCGACGCCGGGATCATCCTCATCACCCACGATATGGGTGTCGTGGCGGACATGGCCGATTCCATCATCGTCATGCGGGCCGGCAAGGTGGTCGAAGCGGGTACCGCTGAGGAGATCTTCTACAAGCCGCAGCACCCGTATACGAAACAGCTGCTCGGGGCCGTGCCCCACTTGGGCACAGGCCTCGAGGGTGAGGCCTTCGGTGCGAGCATCGGCGATGTCGACTCCTCGTCCTTCGGGCAATCCGACCCCGACGGTGCCGACCCGTTGCATGACGGCTCCCGCGATTCCGTGGGCACCCACCAGGCGGGGGCCGCGACTGTGGCCGAGGGCGGAGCCAACCGCACCGATGACCTCGACACCGAATCGCGGGCGATCGCCGAGGCGGGTCTGCCCGACCATCACATCGAGATGGACTCGACGGAAACCTACTACCACCCCGGCTCGCAGGCGGACTTCTCGAAGCCTTCGGCACTGCAGCTGCGCGACGCTGCTATCGAATATCCGGCGGCGGGGCGGAAGAAGGCCTTCCGCGCCGCTCACCACATCAACCTCATGATCGCTCCCGGAGAGGTCGTGGGGCTGGTCGGCGAATCCGGTTCGGGCAAGACGACCATCGGTCGTGCCGCTCTGGGACTGCTGCCCACCGTCGAAGGCGACATGGTCGTCAACGGCAAGAGCATCAAGGGCCTGAGCAACAAGCAGATGCGTCCGCTGCGCAAAGAGGTCGGGATCGTGTTCCAGGATCCCGGCTCATCGCTCAACCCACGCCTGCCTGTCGGGGAGTCGATCGGCGAACCCCTCTACCTCCACGAGGGGATGAAGGGTCCCGGGCTCAGCCGTCGGGTCGAGCAACTGCTGACGGCGGTCGAATTGCCGACGTCGATGCGCAATCGGTACCCGCATGAGCTTTCGGGCGGTCAGCGTCAGCGCATCGGCATTGCGCGGGCACTCACGCTGCGCCCGAAGCTGCTCATCGCCGACGAACCGACATCGGCGCTCGACGTGTCCGTGCAGGCGAAGGTGCTCGACCTGTTCGAGGGCCTGCAGCAGGAATACGGTTTCGCCTGCCTGTTCATCAGCCACGACCTGGCAGTCGTCGAACGCATCGCCGAACGCATCGCCGTGATGCGTCACGGATACCTCGTCGAAATCGGCAGATCCTCGCAGGTCGTGTCCAATCCAGTCCACCCGTACACGCAGCGTCTGCTGTCCGCAGTTCCGGTGCCGGATCCGAAGGAACAGCGCAAGCGTCGCGAGGCCAGGGACGCCGTCCTCGAAGCCACGATGAACGCCTGACCCGGCGAATCGGGCACGCAGCATCCCGCTGTCTGCCGGCGAATGTGGTCGCAGAACCGAAGCAGATCGGCTCCTACTGTCGTCTGCCTTCGGGTCTGTGACCACATTTCGCATTCACGGTCGTGCCGAGTTCCGAACCCCCGGCTGTCAACGGTTGTGAGCGAGTGGCCGTATAATCGTCTGTTGGGTCCGGGCTGGACCGATCTCTCTATCTCAAAAGGTTCTTGATGACTGAAGCCATCACACGACGGGAAAACCGCCGCAATGTAGCAATCGTCGCACACGTCGACCACGGCAAGACCACGCTGGTCGATGCCATGCTCCGGCAGACCGGTGTGTTCAGCGAACACGGTGACTTCGCCGAACGCGTCATGGACTCAGGTGACCTCGAACGCGAGAAGGGCATCACGATTCTCGCGAAGAATACCTCGGTCCTCTACAACGGCCCTTCGGCCGGTGAGGACCCCATCGTCATCAACGTCATCGACACACCCGGCCACGCCGACTTCGGTGGCGAGGTCGAACGCGGACTGTCCATGGTCGACGGCGTCGTTCTCCTCGTCGATGCCTCGGAGGGCCCGCTGCCGCAGACGCGCTTCGTTCTGCGCAAGGCGCTGGCGGCGAAGCTGCCGGTGATCCTGCTCATCAACAAGACCGACCGTGCCGATGCCCGCATCGACGGAGTCGTCGAGGAAGCGCAGGACCTGCTTCTGGGGCTGGCCTCCGATCTCGCCGATGAGGTTCCCGACCTCGACGTCGACGCCGTTCTCGACGTGCCCGTGGTCTTCGCAGCCGCGAAGGCAGGTGCCGCCTCCCTCGAACAGCCCGCCGATGGAGAGGTTCCGGACAATCCTGACCTCGAGCCGTTGTTCAAGACCATCCTCGAGACGATCCCGGCCCCGGAGATCAACTCCGACGGTATCCTCCAGGCCCACGTGACGAACCTCGACGCTTCGCCGTTCCTCGGCCGTCTGGCTCTGCTGCGCATCTTCGGCGGCACGCTGAAGAAGGGCCAACAGGTGGCATGGGCCCGCGGCGACGACATCAGCTCGGTGAAGATCACCGAACTGCTCGAGACCCAGGGGCTCGACCGCGTCCCCGCCACGGAGGCCTCGGCCGGTGACATCGTTGCCGTGGCCGGCATCCCGGACATCATGATCGGCGACACGCTCACCGACATCAACGATCCGAAGCCGATGCCGGCGATCATCATCGACGATCCTGCGATCTCGATGACCGTGGGCATCAACACCTCGCCTCTGGCCGGCCGCGAGAAGGGGACGAAGGTCACCGCCCGCATGGTCAAGGACCGTCTCGACCAGGAGCTCGTCGGCAACGTCTCGCTCAAGGTCGTCCCGACCGAGCGCCCGGACGCGTGGGAGGTGCAGGGGCGCGGTGAACTCGCACTGGCCATCCTCGTCGAGCAGATGCGGCGCGAGGGCTTCGAACTCACCGTCGGCAAACCGCAGGTCGTGACCAAGCAGATCGATGGCAAACTCCACGAGCCCTTTGAGGAGCTCACGATCGACGTTCCGGAGGACTACCTCGGCGCCGTGACCCAGCTGCTCGCCGCACGCAAGGGTGTTATGGAGACCATGACCAACCACGGCACCGGTTGGGTGCGCATGGAATTCAAGGTTCCCGCGCGTGGGCTCATCGGATTCCGCACCCGTTTCCTCACCGAGACCCGCGGCACCGGCATCGCGAACACGATCTCCGCCGGATACGCCCCGTGGGCCGGCAACATCGAGTTCCGCATCAACGGCTCACTCGTCGCCGACCGCCCGGGTGTCGTCACCCCGTACGCGATGATCAACCTGCAGGACCGCGGATCCTTCTTCGTTGAACCCACCTCCGAGGTGTACGAGGGCCAGATCGTCGGCGAGAACTCCCGTGCCGACGATATGGACGTCAACATCACGAAGGAGAAGAAGCTGACGAACATGCGTTCGGCCTCGGCGGACACCTTCGAGAACCTCACCCCGCCGCGCAGGCTCACCTTGGAGGAGAGCCTCGAATTCGCCCGTGAGGACGAATGCGTCGAGGTCACTCCCGGTGCGATCCGCATCCGCAAGGTTGAGCTCGATCAGAAGGAACGTGCGAAGCTCTACGCCAAGCTGCGCCGCCAGAACGCCTGATCCAGCACACCGTATGACCTCGAGCACCCAGAGCACCCAGGAACACATGACCACCACGCCACGCGTCCTCCTCGTGCACGCTCATCCCGACGATGAGACGATCACGACGGGAGGCACAATCGCCGCGTTGGTCTCCGAGGGTGCCGAGGTCATGGTCCTCACCGCCACGCGCGGTGAGGGCGGCGAGGTGATCCCGGCCGAGCTCAAACACCTCGAAGGTGACCGTGCCGGTCTGGCGGAGGTCCGCGAACAGGAGATCGCCGAGGCGATGCGTGCCCTCGGGGTGCGCCTGCACACCTTCCTCGGCGGATCCACACGCGTCTTCGAGGACTCGGGGATGGAATGGGGCCCCGACGGTCATGCCCGTCCGGCCTCCGAGATGTCCGAGGATGCCCTGTGCGCGGCCGATGTCACGACCGTGGCACGGCACATCGCCGCGGTCATCGACGCCTTCTGCCCGCACGCGGTCATCACCTACGCCGCCAACGGCGGCTACGGCCACCCTGACCACGTCCGGGTCCACGAAGCGACGACGGCCGCGATCGACCTCGCCGAATGGCGGGTCGGTCGGCTGCTCTTTGTCGACACCCCCACCGATGTGGCCCGCCGAATCTTCGACCCCGCACAGGATGGATTCGCTGCCACCGGGTTCGCCGCCGCCGACTCGATCCCGGCCAAACCTCCGGTCGGTCAGATCGTCATCGGTCAGGATGTGTCCTCGGTGCTCCCGGCCAAACGCACAGCGTTGCAGGCCCACCGCACCCAGGTCAGCGTCTCCGATCGCTTCTTCGCCCTGTCGAACGGCGTCGGGCAGGCGATCGGCGATCACGAGTACTTCTCCATCGGTGCCGGAGCTGAGATTCCCGCCGAGGCGCTGCGTGAGGGTCCGGCTCCGCACGTGCTCACCGGTCTCGACCTCGCAGCGGTGGATGCCCAGGAACAGGGTGCGGCGCCGATGCGTCGTCGTCGGGAACCGCGCAGACCGGGGGTCTTCGCGTACCTGCACGCTGCCGTGCTCGCGGTGATCATCGCCTTGCTCGGTGCCATGCAGCATCTCAATGCCACGGTGGTCAACCTCGGCGATACTCCGCTCATTCTGCCGTGGGGCCTCGTGCTGTCTCTGCTGCTGGCCGCGGCGGGGCTGTGGCATCTGAAGACGATGTATCGCAGCAGCGCACCGATGCTCCTGGCAGCAGTGGTCATCGCCGTACTGTCCTACATTCTCGGACAGCCGAGCTGGCTGCCGGGCGCCGACATGATCGTCACCGGTATGCTGCGTTCCGTCGTCTGGCTGCTGGGACCGATGCTGCTGGCAGCGGTGTTCTCATTCATCAGCGTGCGCGGGCCGAGTCGAACTCGTTAGACTCGTTAGACTCGTCCGCACACAGCCGAACCAGTCGTTCGCGACATTCTCGGGAGAATGATGTCGACTCAGACCCTATCCGACGGAAACTCGCACCCCGGTCGGCGGCCGGCCGGTGATGACGCGCGGAAGAAGATCTGGCCCGTCGTCGTCCTGCTCAGCGTCGTCGTCCTTGCGGCGCTCTACATCATCATCGGATTCTTCAGCGGACGCGTGCTGGGATCGGGAACCACCGTCGCCGGCATCGACATCGGCGGCAAGAGCGCCACCGAAGCGGAGAACACTCTGCGCAACGATCTGCGCGAGAAGGCGGAGAAGACGATTGTGCTCCAAGCCGGGGAGCCGACGGCGAAACTCGATCCGACGAAGGCCGGCATCACCTTCGACGCCGAGGCGACGGTCGAGCGAGTCACGGGATTCTCCCTCGACCCCACCGTCATCTGGCACCGCCTGTTCGGGGAGGACAAGGTCGCCCCGGTCATCGACGTCGATGAGGAGAAGTTCGACTCCGCCACTGCGAAGGTCACCGAATCGCTTGCCGTCGAACCGACGAACGCGGAGCTGAGCTTTGAGAAGACCACTCCGAAGGTCAAGGACGGGAAGAACGGGCAGACTGTCGACTCCGCACAGGTGCGCACCGCGATCGACAAGCATTGGCTGCGCACGGATGGGGCTCTGCCCGTCGAACCGAGCGACGTGGAACCGGACATCACCACCGACGAGGCGCAGGAGACGGCCGATGGGTTCGCCGAGGATGCGGTGAGCGCAGACGTGACGATCACCGCGAAGCCCGGCAAGGGCGCGGACTCGTCCGTCAAGGGCGGTGAGCTCAGTGTCTCTCCGAAGATCATTGCGAAGACGCTGACATTCAAGGCGAAGGACTCGAAACTCGTTCCGGTCTTCGACCAGGACGAACTGCAGGAATCGGTGCTCGCCGCGAACAAGGACATCGGCAAACCGGCGAAGGATGCGAGCTACACGATCAAGGACGGAAAGCCGCAGGTCGTTCCCGCCGAGGACGGCATCGGGATCAAAGCGAAGGAACTGAGCGCCGCGGTCACCGATGCCATCAACGGCAAAGACGAGAACCCGACGGTCTCCCTGGCTTCGGTCAAACCCGACTTCACGACGAAGGACGCGGAGAAGGCGGACGTGTCCTCGACCGTCTCCCACTTCTCCACCGGGTACAGCTCGGAGCCCAACCGCGACACCAACCTGCGCGTGGCGTCGAAGAAGGTCTCGGGAACCGTGCTGCAACCGGGTGAGCAATTCTCCCTCAACGAGGCCCTTGGCCAGCGCACCGGCGCCAATGGGTACAAGCCCGCCGGTGTGATCTCGGACGGGCAGATGAAGGAGGATTACGGCGGGGGAGTCTCGCAGGTCTCGACGACTCTGTTCAATGCGGCGTTCTTCGCCGGATTCGACCTCGACGAGCACCAGGCCCACTCGCGCTACATCTCCCGCTACCCCGAGGGTCGGGAATCGACGCTCGACTGGTCCTCGATCGACCTGAAGTTCACGAACACCTCGAAGTCTCCAGTCGTCCTCGACATGTACCTCAAGGGCGGGGAAGTCCATGCGAAGGTCTTCGGCGTCAAGAAGTACGAGGTCTCGGCCGATGCCTCCGACCGGTTCAACCGCACTTCACCGGGATCCGTCACCGAGAGCGGTCCTTCCTGCACCCCGCAGGCCCCGAAGGGCGGATGGTCGATCAAGATCACCCGCACCCTCAAAGACATCAGCTCGGGACGGACGACGCAGGACGGGTTCACCACCGTCTACCGGCCGGTGAACAAGGTCGAGTGCAAAGACTGAACCCGACGCTGTTCGGCATCGTCTCCGCGTGTGTGCGGCTCGGCCGAGGTTCAGCTGGCCGAACTCAGCGCTGCTCGGCGTACCACGAACGATGACGGACGGTGGCTCCGAGCGAAGTGAAGAGGTTGATCGACGCTTCATTGCCGGCTTCGATATCGACGAGGTAAGACCGCACACCACGTTGAGCGAGCAGAGCTGCCGCCGCCCGCGCCACTGATCGCCCGGCACCTCGACGGCGCAGATCGGGGCGGGTGATGAGGTTCGTGACAACGCCCCATTTGCTGCGTTCCACGACACGGCAGGCGGCGACCATCGACCGGGAGCCGTCGGGATGCGCGGCGTAGGCGGTGACGAACTCACACGGCTGGTCGGCAGCGATGAGCGCACGGAAGGCTTCGGCCGAATCCGGAGCGTCGCCGGGACTGCGCTGACTCGTCCACGCCGCGAAATGTTCGGGAGTCGGCGCATCGGCAACGTCGATGAGCAGACCGGGGGCGGCCGCCTCGGCGGGGGAGGACGCACCTGCCGCGGCTTCCGCGGTGGCACCTGTGAGCAGGAGCACCGCCTCGGAGGGGGTGTAGCCGCGTGCCGAGAGCAGGGGAGCAAGCCCCTCGCATTCCGGTGCCAGCGCGGCCGAATCATCGGCCGAGTAGATCTGGATCCGACTGGGCTTCTCCCGCGTCCGATACCACTCCTCGACCGCGTCGAGGGCCTGTTCCCAGCCCAGGCCGGAATCGGACACGGGCAGGCAGCTGTTGGCCCGTCGCGTCGCGGACTCGGAATTGCGCAGCAGCCACCCCTTCTGGAGCAGGCTCATATCCGCGCCGGATTCGCTGCCCTCGTTGCGCAGGTTCTCCACATGCAGCCAGGACACATCCTGCGGCAGCCAGGCCGCGGCCGAAATTCGGCGGAGGTCGACGGCGGATACGATCTCATGAGTTCGGCCGGCTTTCGTCGGGGCCGGCGGCACCTCGTGCACGAGGAGGATCTGGGCTCGGGCAATGCGCAGCGGACCGCGCTTCGTGTCGATCTCGACACCCGCCTCGTCGGCATCGGTGATGACGCCGAGCGCATCAGAGGTCGAATGGGTGTCCCCGGGATCGAGCGCATACCGCACGACCACTCGTCTGCCGGGCTGCAGATCGTCCACTTCTCGCCTTCCTCCGCCGGATCTGTGCCCTCCCAGCCTAAGTCACCACGGCGGCCCGCCGCCGCAACGCATCACCGCCCGGGGCAGATGCAATGCGAATCACCCGAGACGGGTGGGCAAGGAGATCGGGCGAAGGCGTATTGTGGGACGTATATGCGCACCATCTGTGAGTCTTGCGAGGAGTCAGTCCAGTGACGTACATCATTGCCCAGCCCTGTGTCGATCTCAAAGACAAGGCGTGCATCGACGAATGCCCTGTCGACTGCATCTACGAGGGCGAACGCAGTCTCTACATCCACCCCGATGAGTGTGTCGACTGCGGTGCCTGTGAACCTGTCTGCCCCGTCGAGGCGATCTTCTACGAAGACGATGTCCCGGACGAATGGGAAGAGTACTACAAGGCGAACGTCGAATTCTTCGATGACCTCGGATCGCCCGGTGGTGCCGCGAAGCTCGGCAACACCCACAAGGATCATCCGATCATCTCCGCCCTTCCCCCGCAGAGCCACGACGTCTGAGCAATGGTGACCTCCTACGGACTTGAGCTGCCGGACTACCCTTGGGACCGGCTCACCGACTTCCGCCGCCGCGCGGCCGAACACTCCGATGGTGTGTGCGATCTGTCGATCGGCACGCCCGTCGATCCCACGCCTGAGGTGATCCGTCGGGCTCTGGCCGATGCGTCAGACGCCCACGGGTACCCGACGACGGCGGGAACCGCCGAGCTGCGCGAAGCGATCGCCTGGTGGTATGAGAACTGGCATTCCGTCCAGCTCGATCCCGCCACCGAGATCCTGCCGACGGTAGGCTCGAAGGAGCTCGTGGCCTGGCTGCCCACGCTGCTGGGTCTGCGACAGCGGGGGCTGGCCGTGGCCTGCCCGTCCGCGGCCTACCCGACCTACGAGATGGGGGCGACGATCGCGGGAGTCGAGTGTCGTCGCATCGACGCCGCCGACATCGTCGCCGGAGCTTCGCTCGAGGGCATCGGCTTGGTGTGGATCAACACCCCGAGCAACCCGACCGGGGAGGTGCTCGATGCCGACACCCTCGCCGAGGTGGTCCGCCGGGCTCGTGCAGCCGGAGTCATTCTCGCCTCCGACGAATGCTACGGACTGCTCAACTGGGAATCGGACGGACCGGCTCCCAGCGTGCTCTCGGTCGCGGGGGAGTCCCACGCGGGTGTGCTCAGCGTCTACTCGATGTCGAAGCAGTCGAATCTCGCCGGCTACCGTGCCGCGTTCGTCGCCGGTGACGGCGAGCTCATCGCCGACCTGACCCGTTCGCGCAAGCACGCGGGAATGATCGTGCCCTTCCCGGTCCAGGCGGCCATGATCGCCGGCCTGCGGGACACCGCACACGTGCTGGCTCAGAAAGAGGTCTATCGACAGCGGCGGGAACTGCTGCGTTCTGGACTCGTCGACTTCGGATTCCACATCGATCATTCGAGCGCGGGACTCTACCTGTGGTCGACGGCGGGGAAGAGCTGCTGGGACTCACTGGCCGATCTCGCTGAGCTGGGCATCGTTGCCGGACCGGGCGAATTCTATGGTGAGGCAGCTGATGACCATGTGCGGATCGCGTTGACGGCCACCGATGAGCGCATCTCGGCCGCAGCCGAGCGGCTTCGTCAGGCAGCGGCCTAGCCGAGCGGATCGGTCGGGCGTGCGGACTCTGCGCTGGGCGCATCCCTGTGCTGGGTCCGATCAGGAAGGAACCCTTGAATTCTAAGCTTCTGCCAAGTGTCCGCAGAGGCTGCATTCAGGACGAAAAATCTCGTATTTGTCGAGATCAACAGTATTACTGACGAGTAGATGCAGGGTGAACTGATTTTCTCATTCCTGCACTTGTCGGTAGTCTTTGAAGGAACTGTGCAAGACACCTCAGGAAGTTCTTGGGGTACGTCAACGGTGAGGAGATCGAATGACTTCGGAGGCGAACCTCAGGATCGCTGATACGGAGCTGACGCTGCCCGAGGTGTCGGCGTCAGCGGGCAACAACGGATACCGTATCGGCTCTCTGCTGAAAGAGACCGGCTCGGTGACCTACGATCCAGGGTTTGCCAACACTGCATCCACCTCGTCGTCGATCACCTTCATCGATGGTGACGAAGGTGTGCTGCAGTACCGCGGCTATCCGATCGAACAGCTCGCTGAACAGTCGAACTTCGTCGAAGTCTGCTACCTCCTCATCTACGGTGAGCTGCCGACGCAGGAACAGTACGATGCCTTCGACGCCCGCCTGCGCGGACACACGATCGTGCATGAGGATCTGCGCCGGTTCTTCCGCGCTTTCCCCTACGATGCGCATCCGATGCCTATGGTTGCAGCGGCGGTCGCGGCTTTGTCGACGTTCTACCAAGATGACCTCGATGTCTTTGACGAAGATCAGATCGATACCTCATCATTCCGCCTGCTCGCGAAGATGCCGACCATCGCGGCTCTCGCTCATCGGAAGAACATGGGCCTGCCGGTCATCCACCCGGACAATTCGCTGAGCCTGGTCGAAAACTTTCTGCGCGTGAACTTCGGTGTTCCCGCCGAGGAGTACGAACCGGACCCGCTGGCTGTGAAGGCCATGGATCAGCTGTTCATCCTCCACGCCGATCACGAGCAGAACTGCTCAACGTCGACCGTGCGTCTTGTCGGCTCGTCCCAGGCCAACGTCTTCCAGTCGATTTCGGCCGGCGTCAACGCCCTGGCCGGCCCGCTGCACGGGGGAGCGAACTCCGCAGTGCTCGAGATGCTGCAGAACATCGCCGCCTCGGACGACGGTCCGAAGAAGTTCATGGAGCGGGTGAAGAACAAGGAAGACGGTGTGCGTCTCATGGGCTTCGGACACCGCGTGTACAAGAACTACGACCCGCGAGCAAAGATCATCAAGAAGACCGCTGATGAGGTGCTCGCTCGTTCCGGTGGCGATCCGCTGCTCGAGCTCGCTCAGCAGCTCGAGGAGATCGCGCTGGCCGACGACTACTTCGTCGAGCGCAAGCTCTACCCGAACGTCGACTTCTACACGGGCCTCATCTACAAGGCTCTGGGATTCCCGACGAACATGTTCACTGTGCTCTTCTCCGTCGGTCGTCTGCCCGGTTGGATCGCTCAGTGGCGCGAAATGATCAAGGATCCCGAGACGAAGATCGGCCGCCCGCGCCAGATCTACACGGGTGCGCACTCCCGCGACTACAAGGAGATCAGCGACCGCTGAGTCGACTGAGACAGCGTCAAGCGGCGCCGACAGCGTCAAGCGGCGCCGGAGCAGATTTCTCTGCCCGGCGCCGTTGCGCATTCACCGACTTCGGCCGCACCTCACCGCCGTGCCCCGGCGGCCCCGCCGAGCGCTGCTGCCGCACCCCGGAAACCTCGCTCCGCACCCCGCTTCCCGCCGCTGCCGCACCCTGGGAATCTCTCTCCGCACCGCCTCACCCCGGCAGCCTCGCACTTGGGCTAGGCATCTGCCGCCTAAAGGGAAGCGGCCCTCACCGTTTCCGCTGCTTTGTACCGCTAGCCGTTTCATCTACAGCTGGCGACTGCATCCATCACCGGTAGCTTCACACCGCCCTGTAGGACCACGGTGGTGTGCGGCTAGCGGTGGGTGATGCTTGAAACCCGGTCCGAAATTGCCTCGGCGCGGTCCACTCTCTTCGCGAATGGGTCGTGGGTATCGGCCCGGTGTCCTCGTGGACGGGGCTGGAGTAGGACCGCTGAGTCGGAGGATTGTACAGCGCTGGAAGCCCCTCCGGCAGCTGCTGACGCTTCCCATCACAGGCATCCGTCACCGTTAGCCGCACAACGCCCTGCAGGACCACGGGGTTGTGATGATTGCTGTTGGAATTGGCGGAGACGGTGAGTGGTGACTGCAGGGGTGAGGGGTGCTGCCGGGGGCGATGCTGCGGGTACCGGATGCTTGGGGATCTGCTCGTTGACGCGAGTGATTGTGCGAGTGAATGCGGCGAGGGCGCGCTCACTTCATGTGAACGCGCCCTCGTCAGGCGGTCGCCTCGGCCGAAACCCCACGTCAGGCGGTCGTCTCGGCCGAAACCCCAAGTCAGGCGGTCGCCTCGGACCGAAACGTCAGTGGTCAGATGGACTGTCGGCCGCAGATGCCGGCAGCCGACCGCGGAACCTCAAACACCGCCGAGGCTCAGCCAGCGATCAGTGCAGGTCGGGGTTGAGCTCGATGCCCTTGGAATCACGAGCGATGGCCTCGACGGCACCGGAGACCGAATTGCGGCGGAAGAGGATGTTGTTCTTGCCGCTGAGCTCGCCGGCCTTGACCACCGCGCCGTCCTCACCGGGGACCGTCACACGTGTGCCGGCGGTGATGTAGAGGCCGGCTTCGACGATGCAGTCATCTCCGATCGAGATGCCGACACCGGCGTTGGCACCCAAGAGGCTGCCCGAACCGATCGAGATTCGATGCGTGCCGCCTCCGGAGAGCGTGCCCATGATCGACGCGCCGCCACCGATGTCCGAGCCGTCGCCGACGACAACGCCCTGGGAGATGCGTCCCTCGACCATGGCCGAACCGAGCGTGCCGGCGTTGAAGTTCACGAAGCCCTCGTGCATGACGGTGGTGCCGGGGGCCAAATGGGCGCCGAGGCGGACACGGTCGGCATCGGCGATGCGCACACCGGAGGGAATGACGAAGTCGGTCATGCGGGGGAACTTGTCGAGTCCGTAGACGGCGACGGGACCGCGAGCGAGCAGCTTCGCGCGGGTGGCCTCGAACTCATCGGGGGAGCAGGCGCCGAACGACGTCCACACGACGTTGGCGATGTGCCCGAAGACCCCGTCGAGGTTGACGTCGTTGGGCGTCACCAGTCGTTGGGACAGGGCGTGCAGACGCAGGTAGGCATCCGCCGCCGAGGCGGGGCCTGCGTCGAGATCGATCGTGGTGGTGACGACTTCGGCGCGGGTGCCGCGAGCGTCGTCGGTGCCCACGAGGGCGTCGAGACCGTCGTCGGCGGCGCGGGCGGTGGCGGCCGCCTCGGCGGATTCGGGGGTATCAGCCGTGCTCAGGGTGGGATACCAGACGGAGAGGACGATGTCGGAATGGATCGTGGCAAGTCCACGTGCGGATACGATGCGTTCTGTCATGCCTTAAGCCTAGACGGTGGGGGCAGTACTAGGCTAAGGGACATGACTGTCGATCCATCTGCTGAGACCGAGTCCATCTTCGCACCCACGACTGAGCTCGGTGAGTACCTGTTCGCCGCCCTCGGCGACCCGGCCGAACTCACCGGCCGCCTCTGCGCGGTCGAATCCGTCTCCGGCAACGAAACCGTGTTGGCCGACGCCGTCGTCGAGGTGCTCGAACGCATCAGCGGCGGCCCGGGACCGGAACTCGAGATCCTTCGCGACGGAGATACGGTCGTCGCCCGCACCAGCCTGGGCCGGGCCGAACGGATCGTCGTCGCCGGACACCTCGACACCGTTCCCGTCGAAGACAACCTGCCGCCGGTGAGGACCACGATGACCGGGGCGGACTACCCCACGGACGAAGTGATCTGGGGACGCGGATCCTGCGATATGAAGGCCGGAGTCGCCATGCAGCTGTCCACGGCCGCCGCCCTTGAGGACCCGAGCCGCGACGTCAGCTGGGTCTTCTACGACCATGAGGAAGTCGACGCCTCACTCAACGGTCTCGGCCGGGTCGCGCGCACTCATCCGGACTGGTTGACAGGCGATTTCGCGATCCTCGGCGAACCCTCGAATGCGTCGGTCGAAGGCGGCTGCAACGGCACCATCCGCGTCGACGTCACCACCACCGGGGTGCGCGCGCATTCGGCGCGCGCGTTCATGGGCGTCAACGCCATCCATGCCGCTGCGCAGGTGCTCTCCCGTTTGGCCGAACATGAGACGGAGACCGTCACGGTCGACGGGCTCGACTACCGCGAATCCCTGTCCGCGGTGAACATCAGCGGAGGTGTGGCCGGCAACGTCGTTCCCGACGAATGCGTCGTGTCCGTGAACTACCGGTTCGCCCCGAGCAGGTCCGCCGCGGAAGCCGAAGCGTTCCTGCGCGAGTTCTTCACCGGTTTCGACGTCGTCGTCACCGACGCTGCCGAGGGTGCCCGGCCCGGCCTCGACCGGCCCATTGCGCAGGACTTCATCGACACACTCGGCCTGTCGCCGGCGCCGAAGCTGGGGTGGACCGACGTGTCGCGGTTCAGTGCGCTCGGGGTCCCGGCGGTGAATTTCGGTCCCGGGAACCCGTTGTATGCCCACAAGTCCGACGAGCATGTCAGAGTCGCCGAGGTGGAGCAGGCCACCCGGACCCTGCTCAGCTACCTCGAAGGCCGGTGAACACGGTGAACGACAGAGGCGAATCCGCTGACTACGGCGCCGTCCCGAGCGGTGACGGCCTTGCCCCGAGCGGTGACGGCCCCGCCCCGAGCGACAGGCAGCCCGAGTACTACAGCAAGGGCCCGCTGCGTCTGCGCGGGGACCAGGTGCCGGAGACGACGACGGACCAGCGTCTGCTCGAAGCGGGGACGAGTGCGGAGTGGGTGCACGAAGACCCGTGGCGGGTGATGCGCATCCAAGCCGAATTCGTCGAAGGCTTCAGCTCCCTGGCCGAGGTCGGACCGGCCGTCGCGATCTTCGGCTCAGCCCGGCTCCACGCCGACACTCAGGCGTATGCGGACACTCGTGAGATCGCCCGCCGGCTGGCCGAATCCGGCAACGCCGTCATCACCGGCGGGGGACCGGGCATCATGGAGGCAGGCAACCTCGGCGCCGTCGACGGCGGAGGAGTGTCGATCGGCCTGGGCATCGAACTGCCCTTCGAATCGGGCCTGAACGACCACGTCGAGCTCGGCGTGCACTTCCGCTACTTCTTCGTCCGCAAAACGATGTTCCTCAAATACTCCCGCGGCTTCGTCGTCATGCCCGGCGGCTTCGGCACCCTCGACGAACTCTTCGAAGCCTTCACCATGGTCCAGACAGGAAAGGTGACGTCATTCCCGATCGTCCTCTTCGGCACCGCCTACTGGCAGGGTCTCGTCGACTGGATGCGCGATAGCCCGCTCGCCAACGGCACGATCAGCGACAAGGATCTGTCCCTCTTCACCCTCACCGACGATATCGACGAGGCCGTGGCCACGATCGAAGCGGGAAGCGCATCGTGAAAGACCGCACCGATGCTGCCGCGGAGATTTCCCGCTTCGACCTCAGTCAGGCCCGGGCAGGGGCGCCGGCGATCATGGCGGTGATCAATCGCACGACCGATTCGTTCTACGAATCCGCCGCCACCCTTGACGAGGCGATCACCGCGGTTGCCGCGGCCGCCGACGACGGTGCGCACATCGTCGACATCGGGGGAGTGCGTGCGGGGAGGGGCCGGGAGATCTCCGTCGCCGAGGAGATCGACCGCGTGTGCCCAACGATCGAGGCCGTGGCCCGAGCCCACCCGCACGTGCTCATCAGCGTCGACACCTGGCGCCACGAAGTCGCCGAAGCGGCCTGCCGGGCCGGCGCCGGTCTTCTCAACGACACGTGGGCCGGGGTCGATCCGCAGGTGGCCGAGGTGGCTTCCCGGAACAAGGTCGGTCTCGTCTGCTCCCACACCGGGGGATTGGATCCCCGCACCGATGCACACCGCAATCGGTACGGCCTCCATGCCGGGGAGATCGTCGACGCAGCATTGGCCGGAGTCATCGACCTCGCCGAGGCGGCCCGTACCGCCGGTGTCCCCGACGAGAAGATCATCATCGACCCCACCCCGGACTTCGGGAAGAACACCTATCATTCGCTGCGTCTGCTGCGGGAGCTCGACCGTTTCACCGCGACCGGACTTCCGGTGCTGCTGGCGATCTCCCGGAAGGACTTCGTCGGCGAAGCCATCGGCGATGTCGCGCCCGAGGACCGGCTGCACGGAACCATCGCAGCAACTGCGCTGGCTGTCGAGAAGGGAGCGGCGATGATCCGGACCCATGATGTCCGCGCCACCGCCGACGCCATCGATGTGACCCTGGCGATCACCGGTGAAGTCGTGCCGAGACACACCGTTCGCGGCCTGCGCTGAGAGTTCGCCACCGGGGTCTGTGCGAAAATGGGCGCATGCCTTTGTGGATTGTGATCGGTGTCGCGGCCGCGATCTTCGTCCTCGTGATCGTCATCGCGGCCAGCTTCAACGTCTTCGCCGCCGAAACCGGTGATGAGGCGCAGGAACGGTGGACCGGCCTGCCCGAAGGATTCACCAGTGCGGATCTCGACACGGTGAGTTTCAGGCCCGCACTGCGGGGATACCGGATGGAAGACGTCGACGAGGCCATGCAGATCCTGCAGCACCGCCTGCGCGTCCTCGAGTCCGCGACCGATGTGAGCGCCCAGACGCCAGTCGACTCTGCAGCCGCGGGCTCCGCCGAGCCCGAAACTACCACCCCCTCTGCACCCCCTGTCCCCGCCGACACCGCGAATGAGGCACCGGAAACGGCTGCCGAACCACGATGAGCCGTCCTTCCGACCTGCCCGGAATCACCCTCGCCCCCGAAGTCTTCGACTCGTCCCGACTCTCCCGCCTCGGCGCACTGTTCATCGTGCTGCCCGTGTGGCTGCAGGCCGTGGCTGTGTACTTCGTCTCCCGCGTCGTGAGCCTGTCGATCTTCGCCTCAGTCCTCAAATGGCAGGATCCGGCGAACTGGTCATCATCGCCGGTGACGACGACCCTCAATGACTTCCTCAACTTCTGGGACGGCGGCTGGTACGCCCGCGTCGCCGAGGAAGGCTACCCGCACGTCCTGCCCGTCGACGACAGCGGCGCGGTCGCCGAGAACCAGTGGGCCTTCTACCCGCTGCACCCCTCGGTCGTCGGCACCCTGTCCGACCTCACCGGGGTCAGCTACGCAGTCCTGTCTCCGATCGTGTCCACTGTGGCCGCCGGGTTGGCGGCCGTCGTCATCCTCCACCTCTTCCGCAAATACGTTGATCCCGGCCAGGCGCTCATGGGACTGGCGCTGGTGATGTTCTTCCCATCGGCACCGATCCTCTCCACCGGCTACGCCGAATCCCTGACACTGCTGCTGCAGGCGATGGTTCTGTTCCTCCTCGTCGAACGCCGGTACCTGACAGCGCTGCCGGTCGTCGTCCTCATGGACCTGTCCCGACCGGTCGGAGTGGCGTTCTCGTTCTTCATGCTCCTCCACCTCATCGACCGGTTCGTCCACCGTCGCCAGGACCCCTATCCCACCGCCGAGGTGGTCCGATCCTGGACCCTGGGTGTGCTGTCATGTGCGGCCGCCCTCATCCATCCGCTCCACGCGTGGTGGGCGACGGGGTCGCTGACCGCCTACACCGACACCGAGGCGGCCTGGCACACCGGAGAGACGACATTCGTCGTCCAATGGGTGGCGCAGTCGATCAACCTCATCGGACCCCTGGGCCCGGTTCTGCTCATCATCGTCGTCGCGGGAATGCTCGCCCTGATCTTCTCTCCGGCCGGAGCGCGCATGGGGCGGACGCTGCAGCTGTTCTGCCTCGGCTACGGCATCTACCTGCTCATCTTCTTCAACCCGCAGACCTCGACTCTGCGACTGCTGCTGCCGCTGTTCCCCTTGGCGCTGACACTGGCTCTGGTGCGCTCACGCGGTTACCGGGCCGCGCTGCTCGTCGCATATATCCTGTTCCAGATCATCTGGGTGGCCTACCTGTGGCACTTCACCCCGCCGGCGGATCTGCCGCCGTGAACGATCGTTTATGAGAAAGTTACCCGGATCGTCCGGATCATGGAATAATCGAAGTACAACATTCGGTACACCTGGTGTGAACCGTCTTTGCATGACAACGGAAGGAAGAGCCCACATGGCAGCCCAGAAACCCCGCACCGGCGACGGACCTCTGGAAGTGACCGAAGAAGGCCGAAGCATGGTGATGCGGCTTCCTGTCGAAGGCGGAGGACGTCTGGTGATCGAGCTCAGCAGAGACGAAGCCACAGGACTGCACGACACTCTGGCAGAGACTCTGGGGCTCTGAGCATCCGGCCGCTGAAGCGGCCGGACAGAACCGCACGAACAGCAGAGACTTCTCGGAAGTCTCTGCTGTTGTCGCATTCACCTGCTCTTCTGCAGCAGCAGCAGTCCTTGGCCGATGGGCAACAGTACCCGGTCGAGGTCTTCCTGCTGGGCGAGGCGGTTGAGCATTCCGCGAGCCGCTTGGGTCCGCGGGCTGCGGTCGACGGGGTCGGCGACAGCGCCCTTGAGCATCGTCTGGTGGATGACGAGGAGACCGTGCGCGTCGAGCAGACGCAGCGATGGCTGGATCATGCGCTCGAGGTTGCTCGGCTCAGAGTCGATGAAGACCATGTCATAAGCGGCCGGAGCGAGTTTCTTGAGCACCTCTTCGGCCCGTCCGCTCATCAGCCGCAGGCGGCCCGGGCGAATTCCCGCCATATCGACGAGGTCGCGGGCGGCACCTTGTGCTGTGGAGTTCGTGTCGATGGAGGTCAGTATGCCGGCGGTGGGCATACCGCGCAGCAGAGCCAGAGTCGAGGTGCCCACTCCTGTTCCGACTTCGACGGCGGCGACCGGGGTGAGGAGTCGGGCGAGGAGCGTCAGCGTCTTCGCCGTCGTCTGGGACACCGGCGCAAGACCGAATTCGTGAGAGTGGGTCCGGGCGGCATCGAGCAGGGGATCGGGGCCGTTGTACTGTTCGGAGAAGGTGAGATCACCTGCAATTTCACGTGACAATCGGCCCCCTCCTTTCCGTTGCTGAGTCCTCCCAAGTCTAACCGCATTCGGGCTCGATTCCGTGAGTGCGCCACAGCTCATCGAGCTCATCGACGTCGAGGAACGCACTCCGGTCGACCCGGGCATGGGAATGCGGAGTGCCTTCATCGGCCCAGTGGCTGCGGGCGCGGGCGAAGATCTCCGGCGGCAGGACTCCCGCGGCGTTGATCACCCTCCACCATGTGACGTTCGAGCCGAATTCCCTCATCACCCGCCCGACATAGCGGGGCGAGCAGCCGGCGACGGCACCCACGGTTCCGTAGGCGACGACACGGGCTTCGGGGACGAGTTCGACGATGCGCAGCACGCGCTCGACCGCTATCTCATCCATCGACGCTCCCGGCACCCGGCGCTCGTCGAACCTGTGCTGACCATGAGTCGATGCTACAGCCGTCCACGGTAGACTGGGTGACATGTTCATGGGTATCAACGGCACCGAAATGGTGATCCTGGTCGTTGTGGCCTTGGTCGTGATCGGACCCAAGCGCCTGCCCGAATACGCAGAGAAGCTGCGTGACTTCGTCCGCCAGATGCGGCGGATGGCCGAGGGAGCGAAGGACAGCGTCCGTCGTGACTTCGGGGACGACTTCAACGACGTGGATTGGCAGAAGCTCGATCCGCGTCAGTACGACCCCCGTCGCATCGTCCGAGAGGCCCTCGTCGAAGAGGATGCTGCGATCCGCGAATCCAAACGGCGGGATCCGCTCGAGGCTCCCGCCGTCGACGCTGCGGATCCGGCGACTGCGGCGGAAAGCTCCGGCACCGAGGCGACTGTGCGGGAGAAGTCACCGATCGAACGGTTCCAAGCCCAGGTCGACCTGCGAGACCGATCCGCGGCCGCCCCGTTCGACTCCGAAGCCACCTGAAGGATCAGGACCCCTTTCGGTTCGCCGGGACGAAAGCGGAGGCGGGTTCGAGCGGAGAGCTCGACTGTCAGTTCTTCTGCACCGATGGGTGCTCGGGGTTCGAACACAGCGGATCGGCGTAGCCGCGGCAGAAGTAGGACCCGGCCTTCTCCCAGGGGATTCCGGCGAAGAGCTCGCGTACGGTCACCGCATACAACCCCTTGTCCGCGACGGTCGCGTACACGGCCGGTGCGGCTTTGGCGGTAGAGGGGTGGATGGAGTGCATGAGCACGACCGAACCGGGACCAGCCTGTGCCTTCACCGCCTTGACGATCTTCTTCGGATCCCTGTGCTGCCAGTCGCCGGTGTCGACGTCCCAGATGATCGACGGCACACCCACGACGTGGGCGGACCGTTTGTCGAGTGCACCATAGGGCGGGCGGACCAGCGGATCAGTGTCGCCACCGACCGAGTTCAGTGACTTCCGGGTCCGGCGGATCTCCCTACGGACCTTCGCGGAGGGGATCTGGCTGAGTCGCGGATGCCGATAGGTGTGGTTGTCGACTTCGTGACCGTCGGCGATGACTGTGCGAGCCACTTCGGGGAAGTCGTCGATGTTCTTGCCGAGGAAGAAGTAGGTTACGCGGATGTCGGCCTCGGCGGCGGCATCGAGGATGGCCTGTTCGGTCGCGGCCTCTCCCGGACCGTCGTCATAGGTCAGTGCTACGCAGGGCAGCAGTGCGCAGGAGTAGTCGGGAGTCCGCTGGTCGGCAGGCTGGACCAGCTTCAGCGGGGTGTGCAGCTCGTCGGCGACCTGTGTCCCCAGCGGTGTGAGTTCCGCATCCGAAACCGGTCTGCCCTCGATGGTCAGCCTCCCGAGTTCATCGCCGGAGATGGTCGCAGGGTCCACTGCGGCGGTGAAGAGTCTGCGCGCATCGATCGTGGTCTCGGCGTCGAGGTCGGTGAGCAGCACCGCGGTGTGCGGCTGCGGGGAATGCTGTTCGACGGTGGTCACGAGGTAGCGGCCCCCTCCGACGAGGACTGAGTTGTCGATGTCGAGCGAGTCCGGATCGGGTGCCTGTCTGCCGGGGCCGGGAGTCGCATCCTGAGATTCCGGTGCAGGTTCTCCTGAGGCAGTCCGCAGCGGAGCGAATGTCGCCGTCGGCCACCGGTGGACCGGTGAGGTCAGCGGGGGAGAGAACTCAGCTCTGCCGTCGAACCCGCCCGCGTTCTCGATCATCGTCGACAGCCGAGACTCGACGGCTGAGTTCAACGAGGGTGCCCCGGGCACGCCGAAGACATGGATATTCAGCCGCGGGCTTCGCTTTTCGGCGATGATCGCGTAGCTGCGCATCGATTTGGTCACCAGGGCGCGGTTCTCAGCCGCCGTGGTCCGATGCTCCTGTGCGGTCAGGTCCTTCGCGCCCGGCGGGGGGTGACGATTCGCGGTGACGACGGCACCGGGCAGGAGGATGAAGAGGCTGAGCGCGAGTGCACAGGAGAACAGTGTGTAGACGAGAGCGTCTCCACGGACGGGCAACCGCACTGTCTCAGACCGGGCTGAGACCCAGAGACCTGCCGGACAGTCCGCGCGAGCGCCTGCGCAGGGACTCGGCCAACGTGTCGAAGGCCTGCGCAGCGGGGGACTCGGGGTGGCTGAGCACGACGGGGGTGCCAGCGTCGGATCCTTCGCGCACCTGTGTGTCGAGGGGAATCTGCGCCAGCAGAGGAATCGTGGTCTCGAGCGTCTGCGAGAGGTTCTCGGCCACACTGGTGCCGCCGCCGGTGCCGAAGACGTCCAGACGGCTGCCGTCGGGCATCTCCATCCAGGACATGTTCTCGATCACCCCGGACAGCGTCTGCTTCGTCTGGGTGGCGATGGAGCCGGCACGTTCGGCAACTTGGGCGGCGGCCCTCTGCGGGGTGGTCACGACGAGCAGCTCCGAACCGGGCAGCAGCTGCGCCACGGAGATCGCAATGTCGCCGGTGCCCGGCGGCAGGTCGAGCAGAAGGACGTCGAGATCGCCCCAGAACACATCGGTGAGGAACTGCTGCAGGGCACGGTGGAGCATGGGGCCCCGCCACACGACGGCCTGACTCGGCGGGACGAACATGCCGATGCTCATGACCTTCACGTCGTGGCCGATCTGCGGCAGGATCATCTCGTCGACCCGGGTCGGCTTGCCCGAAAGTCCGAGCATGCCGGGGATGGAGAAACCGTAGATATCGGCGTCGACGAGGCCGACGCGCAGACCCTTGGCCGCGAGCGAAACCGCGAGGTTCGCCGTCACCGAGGATTTGCCGACCCCGCCCTTGCCGGACGCGATCGCGTACACCTTGGTGAGGGAGTCGGGACGGTTGAAGGGGATGTCGCGAGTACCGGTTCCCTGCAGCTTCTCCTTCATCGCCTTCCGCTGCTCGGGTGTCATCGTCCCCAGGACGACCGTCACCTCGGTGACTCCCGCGACGCGAGCCACCGCAGCCTTCGTGTCCCGGGAGATCGTGTCCTTGAGCGGGCAGCCGGCGATGGTGAGCAGAACTGTGACGGTGACTTCGCCGCCGTCGATGCTGATGTCGTCGACCATATCGAGCTCAACGATGTTGCGGCGGATCTCGGGATCGATGACGCCGGTCAGTGCCTCTCTCACCGTGTCCACATCGGGACCAGTCATGTCCACGTCCTTTCCTCCCCGGATGAGTGCTCCTGGGGCTTCAACTCTACCCCTTGGGAATCGGCGCCGTCATCCGGCCCCTGGCCCCTGTACCCGGGGTCCTTCGGCTCCGCGGCGGACCGTCCGGCCTCTCTGCTCTCCTCTTCGAGTTCCCTGAGCAGATCCTTGAGTTCGGAGCGGATGAAGTCGCGGGTTGCGACCTCTCGCATGGCGATCCGCAGCGCCGCGACCTCTCGGGCCAGATATTCGGTGTCGGCGAGGTTGCGTTCGGCACGCTGCCGATCGTGTTCGAATTCGACGCGGTCACGGTCGGTGCTGCGGTTCTCCGCGAGGAGGATCAGCGGAGCGGCATAGGAGGCCTGCAGGGACAGAATGAGGGTGAGCAGAGTGAAGTTCAGCGACCGTGGGTCGAACTGCCAGGACTCGGGAAGCAGAGTGTTCCACCCAAGCCAGACCGCACAGAAGACGGTCATCCCCACGAGGAACGCGGGGGTGCCCATGAACCGGGCGAACGCCTCGGCGCCGCGGCCGAAGGTCTCAGGCGACATGGCGAAGTTCGGCAGTTTGCGTTTGCTCGACCGTGGGATCTCGAAATCGTCAACAGCCATGTCTACCCCCTCCTGATTTCATCACGGCCGGTCGTGCGCCAGTCCTCGGGCAGAAGCTCGTCGAGGACGTCGTCGACGGTGACGACTCCGACGAGGCGGTCGTTCTCATCCGTGATCGGCACCGAGACCAGATTGTACGCGGCCAGAAGCTTCGACACCTCGCCCAGAGGGGCTTCCGGCGGCAGCGGTTCGACCTCGGTGTCGAGCATGATGCCCACCGCTTCATGCGGCGGATGACGCAGCATCTCCTGGATGTGGACGAGCCCGAGGTACTTGCCCGTCGGTGTCTCCACGGGCTGTCTGCAGACGAAGACCGCGGCGGCCAGGGCCGCAGGCAGGTCTTCCCGGCGGACGTGGGCCAGCGCCTCGGCGACGGTGGTCTCGGGGGTGAGGATGACCGGTTCGGTCGTCATCAGGCCACCGGCGGTGTCATCGTCGTACGCCAGCAGCGTCCGCACATCCTCGGCGTCATCGGGTTCCATGAGGGCGAGGAACCGTTCGGCCTGGTCGTCGCTGAGTTCGCCGAGGAGGTCAGCGGCGTCATCGGGTTCCATCTCTTCGAGCACCGTCACGGCACGTTCGGTCTCGAGGCCGGCGAGGATCTCGATCTGCGTGTCGGCCGGGAGCTCTTCGATGACGTCGGCGAGGCGCTCGTCGTCGAGGGCCCGGGCGACCTGGAGACGGCGGGCCGAGTTCATCTCGAAGAGCACATCGGCGAGGTCGGCAGGCTTCGTGTCCTGGTAGGCGGCGATGAGCTGGGTGGCTTCCTGATCGATGTCGGAGTCGGCCGGATGGTCGGCGTCGGTCCAGTCGATCTGCTTCGTCTCACCGCGCCGGCGGAACGCGGCGAAGGCGGTGCGTTCGGGGACTCGACGCACGAAGAGGCGCGTGACCTCCCAGTCCTTGTTCACCTGCTGCTCGATGCCGACGTCCTCGACGAGGACGGGGGAATCGTCTGCCCGCAGACGCAGCCTGCGGTCGAGGAGATCGTTCATGACCAGCGTCTCCGATCCGCGCTGTTCGAAGCGGCGCATGTTCACCAGGCCGGTGGTGATGACCTGTCCGGAGTCGATGGCGGTGACCCGACCCATGGGGACGAAGACGCGGCGTCTGCCCGGGACTTCGACGACAAGGCCGATGACACGTGGGGACTGCCGCATGGTCGCGCGATAGACGATGACGGCGTCACGAACCCGTCCGACCTGATCGCCGAGAGGGTCGAATACGGGCGCGGAGACGAGCCGGGCGACGAAGACTCTTTTCGGTGGACCAGACATGTTCTCAGACTACGGGGTGGGCGGAGTCCTGCGGGGCCGCCTCGGCGAATTGAACTCAACTCACATTCCGCCGATCGCGGGATGACGGCCTCATGAACGCTGCTGTGACCTCGAATCGCGGACGGTCTGGGGGAGGTGTTCCACGCGCTCACTTCTCCTATTCATCAAGCTGTACTGACGACTTCACTCCCTTGTCGTTCGGCCTGCCTAGCGTCGTGTCACGGCAGATCCAGCCACAGTCGACAACAGGAGTCATCCATGCAGATACGCCGAATCCGCCCTCGCACCACCGTCGCAGGTCTGGGTGCCTGTGCCGTGCTGACACTCTTCGCTCCGCTGCTGTCACCGACCGCTGCGACGGCGGCGGGGGCACCGGCCGAACTCTATGAGGGACACGTGCAGGTCGATCGGGGCCAAGCCGCCGATCCGCAGAAGTTCACGGGTCGGGTCTTCGACGATGCCAACGAGAATTCGAAGCTCGACGACGACGAGGAGGGCGTGGCCGGAGTCGCGGTCACCAACGGCGTCGACGTCGTCCAGACCGACGGCCAGGGGGTCTATGAGCTGCCCGTGCGGGAGAACATGACCGTGTCCGTGACCCAGCCGGCGGGATGGCAGGTTCCCGTCGATGAAGACAAGGTCGCCCAATTCAGCTACAACCATCTGCCCGAAGGATCCGGCGACCTCGAGTTCGGCGGGATCGAACCGACCGGGCAGACTCCGAAGGCAGTGAACTTCCCGATGGTCGAATCGACGGCGTCGGCGAAGTCGGACCAGAACTGCCCGATCGCCGCTGACACGCAGGCCTATGACACCACCGAGATGGGCTATGCCCGTGACGGCGCGGTCGGGGACCTCGCCGACCGTGAGGACTACGGTGCCTGCGGTGTGCTGCTGCTCGGTGACAACGTCGGTGACGACCTCAGCCTCAACGACGAACTGCGCGACATCTACGCGCAGACGAACGGTCCTGTGCGGGTGGCCCCCGGCAACCACGATCAGGACTACGACGCCGTCGACGACTCTCACGCCCTCGACACCTTCCGCGACCAGTTCGGGCCGTCGTATTTCTCCTATGACGTGGGCAAGACCCACTTCGTCGTGCTCGACAGCATCGACTACGAGGGCAAGGCGAATGGGAAGAAGTACAAGGAGAGGATCACCGAGGAGCAGCTGACCTGGCTGGCGAACGATCTGAAGAATGTGCCGAAGAACGCGCAGGTCGTCATCGCCACACACGCGCCCATCGTCACCCACACAGAGGTCGTCGTCGACAACGCGAAGGACTTCTACGATGTCATCGCCGACTACCCGAATGCCGTGACGGTGGGCGGACATACCCACACGCAGGAGAACCTCATCGCCGGTGAGTCGCGCGAGGAATGGGCCGCAGCCGGAATCGAGAAGCTGCCGAACACGCAGATCGTCGCCGGTGCGGTCTCCGGCGACTGGTATTCCGGCGGGCTCAACGCCGATGGCTTGCCGTACTCGTTCACTCAGGACGCTTCGGAGCCGGGAGTGCTCACCCTGGAGTTCGACGGTGCCTCGCGCAGCGAGCGCTACACCGTGCGCAGCGAATCCGATGATCATCAGCTGCTGCTCGGTGTGAATTCGCCGGCGTGGCGCGACTGGGCCCAGAAGGCCCAGGACTGGCAGGACGCGGACAAGGCGGGCACCGCTCCGGAGCCGGTCTCCGAACGGGTCGTCACCCGTGATGATCTGAAGGAGGGGCAGACATGGCTGACCTCGAGCTTCCTGGCCGGCACCTCCGATGCCCGAGTCGAAGTCAGCTTTGACGGCAAGGCTCCGAAGCAGAGCGAGCACACACAGCCCGGCCGGGGCGAGGCTCTGGCCAAGGGATGGGAGTTCACGGATCCGTACACAGCCTCGCAGAACCTGCGTACCTCGGGCAATGTCGGACAGTCGAGTTCGCACCTGTGGC
This sequence comes from Brevibacterium sp. FAM 27836, assembly GCF_051351055.1. NCBI lineage: Bacteria > Bacillati > Actinomycetota > Actinomycetes > Micrococcales > Brevibacteriaceae > Brevibacterium > Brevibacterium sp. FAM 27836. Next base: position 181,817 of record NZ_CP195711.1, on the reverse strand, counting down.
GCACCGAGATCCCCTCGAACCTCGATCTGGGCACTCACACCGCAGAGGTGACCGGAACCGACCGCTACGGTCGTGACTTCACGCAGACGATCCGCTTCACCGTGGTCGAAGACGAGGCCCAGGCGAACAGCGAATCCCAGAAGCTGCTGCGCCAGGACGGCTTCGACGTTCAGATGGAGAAGAGCAGCAAGGATCCGCAGGGTCTGGACTCCGAGGAAGCTCAGTCCGCCCGCGAGGACTGAGCGTCACCGGTGCCCACAGTCAGGAACACTGATCCGCAGCCCTGCTGAGAGGCACCAGCGCTGAGAGCACAGAAACGGGGCCCGCTGCTCGGCGGGCCCCGTCACTGTCAGGAGGGACTCGAGCCCCGGGCCGGCGAGCTCAGAACGCGGCGGTGAAGGCCGAGGCGAAGTCCGGAGCGATCTCGCTCAGGGTCTGCGGCTGCTGACATCCGGGTCCCGCCGGGGCCGCCGAGACGTGAGCGTCGAGGATCGCCAGGCTCAGCGCGTCGGCGGCCGCCGCGGTGATCGTCACGAGTTCGCGGGTGGCAGCCTCGTAGTCGGTCGGAAGAGCGTGTTCTCCGGTGGCGATGCCGAAGACGGTGTCGCCGTCATAGAGCGTATGCGAAGGCTGGACGGCTCGGGCGATGCCCGCATGCGCCCCCGATGCCATCCGAGTCACCTGTGCCGGGTCGAGAGCGGCGTCGGTGGCGACGATCGCGATCGTCGTGTTCTTCGCCGCCGCATCCGGTGGTGCCGCGACCGGCAGCCCCCGGACTCTCGGCAGATCGAATCCGTAGGACCGCAGCAGTGGATCCAACCACAGACCGCCGGTCGAGGTGCCGATCGAACCGAGGGAGTTCGCCGCGACAAGTGCGGCGACGGTGACACCGCCGGGCAGGCGGACAGCGACGGATCCGAGTCCGCTGCGAAGCGTCTGGAACCCCGAACGGGCACCGGCACCGGCACCGAGGCTGCCCCTGACCTCTCTCCGCGGCACCGCACTCGGTTTCCCTGCGGTCGATTCGGCGCCGGTCGACAGAGCGTCCCTCGCCGCCTGCGCGCCCTCGTCGGGTCGCGGCGGTGCCACCGGCCCCGCCCCGCGACCGAGGTCGAAGATCGCGGCGGCCGGGACGAGTGGGATGACGGTTCCGGGCAGACCGGGTGCGGGGAAACCGCGCCCCGCCTCGGCGAGGGCATCGACGACGCCGCTGACGGCGGCGAGGCCGAGAGCCGAACCACCCGTGAGGACGATGCCATCGGCACCATAGGAATGCGTGCCCGGGGCGATGACATCGGTCTCATGAGTGGCGGGACCGCCGCCGCGGACATCGACGCCGATGGTGGACCCGGACGGAGGGACCACGACGCTCAGCCCGGTCAGGCGCCCCGGGGTGAACTCACCGGCATGGCCGAGACCGAGTCCCGGGACCTCGAGGATGCCCCGGCCGCGCACCGGGCCGATGCCGTCAACCGGCATCGACTCGGCGTCCGCGTCCGTCCCCGGATGGGCGTCGTGTGCCGAGGACATCAGCGATTCCGACCCTGGACCCAAGCTTCGACCTCGGCGCGGGTGCGTGGGAAGTCCGCGGAGAGATTCTCCACACCCTCGGCAGTCACGAGGACATCGTCCTCGATGCGCACACCGATGCCGCGGAACTCCTCGGGCAGAAGCAGGTCGTCGGCCTTGAAGTACAGACCGGGTTCGATCGTGAAGACCATGCCCGGTTCGATCGTGGCATCGAGGTACATCTCGGCTCGCGCCTGCGCACAGTCGTGGACGTCGAGTCCGAGGTGGTGGCTGGTGCCGTGGACCATCCAGCGGCGGTGCTGCTGCCCCTCGGGGGAGAGCGACTCGGCGGCCGAGACCGGCAGGACTCCGAAGCGCTCGAGACGTTCGGCAATGACTTCCATTGCCGCCTCGTGGACCTCACGGAATCTCACGGGACGGTTGACGTGATCGGCGGCGACGGCGAATGCCGCGTCCGAGGCCGCGAGCACGGCATCATAGATCTTCGCCTGCACCTCGGTGAAGGTCCCCGACACCGGCAGGGTGCGGGTGATGTCAGCGGTGTAGAGCGAATCGGCTTCGGCACCGGCGTCGACGAGGACGAGGTCGCCGTCTCTGACCTGACCGTCGTTGCGGATCCAGTGCAGGGTGCAGGCATTGTTGCCCGATGCTGCGATCGTGTCATAGCCGACCCCATTGCCGTCGGAACGTGCCGCGGTCTCGAAAGCGGTTTCGATGACGCGCTCACCGCGTCGGTGTCCCAGGGCCTGCGGCAGCGCGCCGACGACATTGTCGAAGCCGGCTCGCGTGATCGCGACGGCCTCGCGGAGGGCCGCGACCTCATGGTCATCCTTGATCAGTCGCAGCTCGGAGAGCAGCTGAGCCAGTTCCGCATCGCCGGCCTCGGAGGTCTCGAGATCGGCCTGGACCTGGGTGCGGGCGAGGTCGATGACTGCGTCGATGCGGGTGTCGGCCTGGCGCACGAGACGTACGGAGATCGCCCCGAGGTCCTTCGTGATGACGTCATCGACGATGGCGGAGTTCGCCGTGGCGATGCCGGTCATCGTCGACATGGCCTCGAGGTCTGCGCGAGGACCGACCCAGTATTCGCCGTAGCGGGAGTCGGAGAAGAACTCTTCCGTGTCCGCACCGGCGCGGGGACGGAAGTACAGGGTCACCTCATGACCATCGTCCTCGGGCTCGAAGACGAGGACGGCATCGGGTTCCGAATCGGTCTCCAACCCGGTGAGGTGGATGAACGCCGAGTGCGCACGGAAGCGGTAGTCGGTGTCGTTCGAGCGGACCTTGAGTCCGCCGGCAGGGACGACGAGGCGCTCACCGGGGAAAGCGGCCGAGACCTGTGCCCGGCGTGCTGGGGTGAAGCCCGCAGCGGCCAACGCCTCGGCGTCGAGCGGGGTGCGGTCCCAGCCGGAGGCGACGAAATCGCGGAAGGCCTGGGAATTGGGGCGATGCGAGCGGTTGTTGACGCGGTCGGAAAGGGCCTGAGACGTGTCTGGTGAATCTGAATTCTGCTCTGTCATGCCACCCAGTCTATGCGTCGGGGCTGACATCGTCGGCACATGTGGAAGAGGGAACGACAGTTGCAGATAGACTGTGATCATGGTCATCGATCTCCATGTGCACACCGCATTCTCGGACGGGACCCAAACTCCTTCCGAACTCATCTCCGAAGCCTCGATGGAGGGCATCGACGTCGTCGGCATCACCGACCACGACACCACCGCGGGCTGGACCCTGGCCGAGGACGCCGCACGCGTCTACGGGCTCGGGCTGGTTCGGGGAATGGAGATCTCCTGTCGTTACGAAGGCATCAGTGTGCACCTGCTGTCCTACCTTCATGACCCGTACAACACAGGACTGGCCGAAGTCGTGCAGGAGACCAGGCGGGCACGTCTGCACCGCACGCACCTCATCATCGAGCGCCTTGCCGAGGACTATCCCATCGACATGGACGCAGTCCTCTCGGTCTCCGGCGAAGACGCGACGATCGGGCGACCGCACATCGCCGATGCCCTCGTGGCCGCCGGTGTCGTGGAGAACCGCACTGAAGCGTTCTCCTCCATCCTGTCCAGCCGCGGCAAATACCATGTGGCGCTGCCGACGATCGACCCGATCACCGCGATCGGTCTCATCCGCGAAGCCGGAGGAGTCTCGGTCTTCGCCCATCCTCGTGCCGCCATGCGCGGACGGGTCGTGCCCGATTCAGCGATGACCGAGTTCATCGCCGCCGGTCTCGACGGGCTCGAAGTCGACCATCGGGACAACCCGCCTCAGGAACGGGAGGCGATGCGTCGACTCGCCCATGAGAACGACCTCATCATCACCGGGTCGAGCGACTACCACGGCACGGGCAAACCCAACCGCCTCGGCGAACACGTCACCTCCGACCACATGCTCACCAGACTCCTCGACCGCGCCGCCTCACGACCCGGCGGCGTCGACTACATCCAAGGCTGAGCTCAGCCGAGGATTCGCCGCAGCCGCAGCCGTCCCCACGCAAAGCTCAGCGCATAGGACACGGCGGCCATGGCGGCAAGGAAACCGAGGTACTGGATGACGAGGACGACCGGTCCGGCCTCGACATCGTAGAGGCGTTCGAAGAAGAGTTCGAGGAAGAACACATGGACGAGGAACGCGCCGAACGACGCTGACGCCAGACGCGCGAAGACCTTCTTCGTGCGGGTGCCGAGGCGCAAGCGTGAGACGAGGAGGATCACGCTGATCGCCAGCCCCACGATGAGCGGATTCGCGTTCTCGATCGGATAGGACTTCTGCGACTCCCACCAGAGGACACCGAGCGCCGAGGCGGCGAAGAGCAGACACAGCGTCCAGATCGGCGGACGCAGCTCCCCGGCGTGCTGGATGACGAAGGCACCGATGACGAAGTAGACGACCTGATAGGTGGCGAATCCCCATTTCCAGGCGTCCTGATCGGAGCCGATGAGGTCGAGCAGAAACGGCGCCCACACCGTCGATCCGGCCAGCACCAGGGCGAGAGCCGCGAGCCTCCACGGGCGCTCGTTCCTCCAGAACAGGACGAGCGTGCCGAAGACGAGGATGAGCGGAATGTACGCGTAGAGATACCACAGGTGGAAGCCGGGGCGACCGGCTTCGAGGAAGCTGCGCACGAGGTCATGGCGGACATTCACCTCATCGGTGTCGAAGAGGTTGAATCCCAGAACGAAGATGACCGACCACGAGGCGAGCGGAACCAGGTGGCGCACGATCCGGTCCCACATCTTCGCTTCTGTGCGCGGGGGCGCACCGGCGAGCACGGCCCACCCGGCGATCATGAAGAACATGGGCACGGCCCAGGGATTGACAGCCTCGGCGAGATGACCGAGCCACCAGGCGTCGGAGCCTTCCTCGCTGCGGCCGATGAGCACACCGCCGGAGTGGCCGATCATCACGGTCAGTCCGGCGAGGACGCGCATGACATCGACATCGTGCCGGTGGCGCCTGCCGGTGCGGGTGCCGGGGGAGGTGGCCGCGTCCGAGGCGCGGTCGGACGCTGACGACTCGGATGCCGGGTCCAGACCGGCCGCGAGCTCCTGACTCTTCGTGGAGAGATCGGAGACCTCGGCAGGTGCTGCGGGGGAGGGGGCATCCACACGGCGTGAACTGAACAATGAATCGCTCTCGTTCGTCATCGGAGACAGGGCGTCAGAACAGTCTTGACCACCGAATTGAACGCCTTCGGAGATCAGGTTGAACGCAGAGTGAACGAGGCTCCGTGACCCGGACACGGGACGGCGAAGGGGCCCCAACCGAGCACGGTTGGGGCCCCTTCATCGAAGTCTGTGCGCCGTCGCCGGCGTCAGTTCAGTCCTCGCTGGCGTCTGTGGCCGAGTGCCCACCCTGGCCGGCATGGCCGCGGTTGACCGGTTTGCCGCCGCGGGTGCGCCGACGATTGCGCTGGCGGCGCGGCTTGCGGCCTTCCTCACCGGTACCGGAAGAGGAGCCGCGACGGTCGGAGGAGCCGCCTCGGCGGTCATCGGAGCCGCCACGGCCGGAGCCGCGACGACGCTCGGATCCGCGGTTCTTCTCTCCGCCGGTCTCGTCCTCACCTTCGGGGTGCTGGCGCGGCAGGCGACCCTTGGTGCCCTTCGGGATGTCGAGGTCGGCGAAGAAGTGCGGAGACGTCGAATAAGTCTCGGCCGGTTCGTCGAAGTCGAGGCCGAGGGCCTTGTTGATCAGTCGCCAACGGGGCATGTCGTCCCAGTCGACAAGGGTCACGGCCACACCCGAGTGACCCGCGCGGCCGGTGCGACCGATGCGGTGGACGTAGGTCTTCTCGTCTTCGGGGCACTGGTAGTTGACAACATGGGTGACATCGTCGATGTCGATTCCGCGGGCGGCGACATCGGTGGCCACGAGCACATCGACCTTGCCGTCGCGGAAGGACTTCAGCGCCTTCTCCCGCTGCGACTGACCGAGGTCGCCGTGCAGAGCCTTGACGTCGAAGCCGCGGTCGCCGAGTTCGGCCGCGAGCTTGTCGGCGGTCCGTTTGGTGCGGGTGAAGATGATCGTGCGGCCCCGGCCCTCGGCCTGGAGCATGCGAGCGACGAGTTCGGACTTGTCCATCGAATGGGCGCGATAGACGAACTGAGTCGTGTTCTTGCCCAGCATGGACAGGTCCTCGTGGTCCTGGGCCCGGATGTGCGTGGGCTGGCTCATGTACCGACGGGCCAGTGTGATGACGGCACCCGGCATGGTCGCCGAGAACAACATCGTCTGCCGGTGTGCGGGCACGGCGTTGATGATCTTCTCCACATCGGGCAGGAACCCGAGGTCGAGCATCTCATCGGCCTCGTCGAGGACGACGGTGCGCACGCGGTGGAGGCGGAGGATCTTGCGTCCGTAGAGGTCGAGGAGGCGGCCGGGGGTGCCGACGACGACATCGACACCGGCCTTGAGCCGGTTGATCTGCGGGTCGAAGTCCATGCCGCCGTAGATCGTCATGATGTCGATGTCACGCTGCACCGAGGCGGTCACGAGATCGGCTGCGACCTGCTTGGCCAGTTCACGGGTGGGCACGACGACGAGGGCCTGCGGCAGACGCGGTTCCTTGGAGTCGTTGACGCTGTCGGGAGTCGCCTCGGGGTGGGTGGTCACCGAGGAGTCCTCGGTCTTGCCGACGACGCGCTGGAGCAGGGGGATTCCGAATCCCAGGGTCTTTCCGGTGCCCGTCTTGGCCTGTCCGATGATGTCGGCACCTGACAGCGCCACGGGCAGCGTCAGTGCCTGAATCGGGAAGGGGTGCGTGATTCCTGCTGAGGCCAGTGAGGCCACGATCGGTCCGGCGACTCCCAGCTCTGCGAAATCCGGTTCTGTCTCCGCCATATTCCAAACTCCTTTTAGCGCATTCGCGCTTGTCATGGCCCAGAACCGGTAGTCTTGAACTATGCCCGATTCTGTCCCATTGGCCGGTAATGATGCTGCAACGCTCGCTCTTCTTGCGTTCGGCGAGCTGACCGGTTTCGAACGTATGGCCACCAACGCGACGACCGCAGCGGATCTGGATGACAAGGTCATCCTGGCGCGGTTGGCCTCTCAGTCCTTCGCGAACTTCGAGCAGCTCTCACAGCACATCGATCAGATGGGCCAGGATGTGATCGAGCTCTGTCAGCACTTCGAGCCGACCTTCAACACGCTGGCTGAAAGGACTCGTCCTCGCGACTGGTACGAAAGCCTCATGAAGGGATTCGTCTTCGACGGAATCATGAATGATTTCTACCGCACGGCGGTGGACGAACTCGCGGAGCCCGGATACAGCCTGGCTATTGCAATTCTCGATGATACACGTGCCAGTGATTATGCGCGCAATCGTCTGACATCCGAAGTGGCCGTCGACACGCAGTTGGCGTCGCGTTTGGCGCTGTGGGGCCGCAAGCTCGTCGCCGAGACCCTCGGGCGGGCACGCAGCCTGCTCACCGATCCCTTCCTCGGCCTCGACGAGGACATGGTCGTCGAGCTGATCCCGGCGGTGACCTCGAACCATTCGAAGCGGATGTCCGCGCTCGGCCTCGTCGCCTGAGAGAGTGAATGCGGATGGGCCCCGGTCATTGCGACCGGGGCCCATCTGTCAGTTCCGCATTCATGCGCTTCAGTGTGCTCAGGCGCTGAAGCCCACGCGGCGCGCGGTTTCCGTGCCGAGTTCGAGGTAGCCCAGCGAAGCGGCGGGAACGAAGATCTGGCGACCCTTCGTGTCCGTGAACGTCAGCAGTCCATCGGACTGGATCTTCTCCTCGACGCGGGCGGCCAGCGCCTTCGAGTCTTCGTCGGTTTCGAGGGTGATCTCGCGCTGGGTCTGCTTGACGCCGATCTTGATTTCCATAGTGCTCCTTGTGCCGATCTGGGTGGCGGATGATGGATTGGACTGTGTCCAGCTTAACGTCAGCGGGGGAGGGTTTCTTCCCGCCGGATTCCGCTGTGGGCTGACGAACCGTGAGGCGCGAGCCGCTGTGCCCGTACCCGGTGTCCGGGGGCCCGATGCCTAGCGTAACGGTCAGCGTTCGGCGAACGACTTCAAGCCTCCCCAGCTCATCTGCGTGAGCAGAGAGACGGCGGAATCGACGTCGATGCCGCGCTGGGAGTCGAGCTGTTTGACGACGACCTCGGCGGTGCCGATGAGAGCACGACACAGGAATCGCGCTTCATCATCGCGCAGCCGGGCGAAATCCTGCAGTGCGGCGACGACGCGGGAGGCCGAGCTCTCACGAAGGGCGCGAAGCTTCTGCTCCGCCTTCGGCTCGTAGACATCCGAATTGAAGATGATGACGAACTCTTCGCGGTGCGAAACGACGAAGTCGAAGTAGGCGCGGTAGGTGGCCCGGATCTTCTCGTGCGGGTCGTTCGTCGATTCCAGCGCTGCAGCGAGCCGGGAATCCAGGTGCGCGGCCGAGGAGTCGATGAGCGCGAGGTAGAGGTCCTGCTTCGAGTCGAAGTGCTGGTAGAGCACGGGCTTGGACACACCGGCAGCCTCGGCGATCATGTCCATGGAGGTCGTTCGGTATCCACGGGTGGCGAAGACGGAGCGTGCGACACCTACCAATTGGTCGCGGCGTTGGTCACGGGGCAATCTCTGTTGTGGACTCGACATTCTTCAATGCTACGCGAAGTCCACACCCTCCCCGGGCATCAGGTCGGCATCGGCGACGCGCGAGCCGCCCGTTCGGCGACGCGCCGGTCCCAGCTTCGGGAACCTCGTGTCAGCGGCTCGTGATGGAATACGAGTATGGATGAGATGACCCAGCAGATGGGCGGCGCTCTGCTCTCGGGCCGCTGCCTGAACATCATCGGCCGACCGGGCACCGGGAAGACGACGCTGCTCGAATCCGTCTACGCGGATCTGGTCACACGGATCGACCCGGCCGCGGTCCTCGTCCTCACCCCCGACCGCGATCACGCCGATGTTCTGCGCAACCGGCTGCAGCCGCCCGCCGATGCGGTCCTCACCGGCGCCGCCGCCCGCAGCCTCGCCTCCTACGCCTACGGAATCGCCCGTGCCGCACACACGACACGCACAGGCGAAGACCTCGAGTTCATCTCCGGAGCCGACCAGGACGTGTTCCTGGCCGACCTGCTGGCAGGGCATGAGCTCGGTCACTCCCGTGGACCGCTGTGGCCCCCGGAACTCACCGCCGAGGTGCGCTCGACCTCGGCTTTCCGCACCGAGGTCCGCGATGCACTCAACCGAGTGATGGAGTTCGACTTCGGGATCCGCACGCCCGAACCGTCATCGACCGTCACCGGCCCGAGCGAGCACATCTTCGACTTCGGTCGCACCGCTCTCGGCCGCGTCCTCGCCCGGTGCCCCGATCCGCGGTGGGAAGCGATCGCCGAGATCCTCGACGAATACCTCGGCATCCTGTCGATGCCCGGTTACGGCGGTGTCGATTCCGCCACCGTGCTCGCTCTGGCGGCGTTCGAGATCTTCCGTGAACCCGCCGAGGCGACCGCCGGCAGAACATGGTCGTTCGCTCCCGATCGGGTGCCGACGGTGGTCCTCGCCGATGGTGTGCAGGATTTCCCGGCGGCCAGCTGGGGCATCCTCGAACAGCTGCGTGACCGCGGCAGCGCGATCGCCCTGTTCGGAACTCCGGAGACGGTGACCGGGCGCTTCCACGGTGCGGACGCCTCGATCATCGACCGGGCCACCGCGGACACGGGATTCGACACCATCGTCCTCAACGAACTGTGGGACGTCGACCCCGCTCTGGCCGAGACCATCGACGGCTTCGGTGCCCGAATCACGACCCGGTGGTCACTGGGCCATATGCCCCGACCACGCCCCACAGCAGCACCCGCCGCCGATTCCTCCGCGGACTCGTCCTTCGACTCCGCTGGTGGTTTGGGCGACGAGTCGGCGGCGAACACACGAGCACCTGCCGAGGTCCCCGCGGAGTCGGTGTCTCCGGAGACGGCACTGGACGCGCATCTGGAGACTCACGTGTTCGAGGGCAGCGCTTCGGGCACCCGGTATCTGGCCCGGCGGATCACGAACTTCGTCGAAGATGGACACTCCTGGTCGGATGTGGCCCTCATCTGCAGAAACGCGAACAGCGCGCGGTCGATCGCCAATGAGCTGCGGGCCTCCGGTGTCTCCATCGCCACTCTGATGCAGCCGCTCAACGTCGACCCGGCCACAGCTCCGCTCCTGGAGCTGCTGTCGACGACGCCTGATTTCGACGACGATGAGTCCATCGCCGAACTCGCCCTGTCCCTGGCCGGCAGCATCTACGTTCGGCTCGACCCCGTGCAGATCCGCCGCTTCCGCCGCACCGTGCGCCGCCGGTTCCCCGCGCCCAGCAGCACCGCCTCTCTCGCGCTGGCGCTGCGCAGCCCCATCGACGATTCGTCCCCGCAGGCACTGGCGACGATCTCGCGCATGCTCCACGCCGCCGCTGCGGTCGGCACCGACGACCCCCACCAAGCACTGTGGACGATCTGGGAAGCCGCCGGTGTCGCGCAGAAGTGGCAGAACGAAGCCCTGCAGGACCCCGAGTCCGTGACCAACGGCTACCTCGACTCGGTGCTGCGCCTGTTCGCGTTGGCCGAGAAGATCGCCGACCGCGGCGGCTTCACCGCACGATCCTTCGCGGGGATCGTCGCCGAACAGGACATCGCTCAGGACTCCCTGGCCGACACTGCGGGATTCGCCGACCATGTTCGCGTCGGCACGCCCTCATCGTTGGCTCATGTGCGCGTGCCGCTGGTCATCATCGCCGAAGTCAACGAGGGAGTGTGGCCGAACCCGAAGCTGCGCGGCGGCATCCTCGGACTGACCGACCTCGCGTCCGTGCTGACGAGCGGAGAGACCGTGACAGCCGACCCTGGATATCACGCTCATGCGAAGAAGACGAACCTGCGGGAAGAGGGCGAGCTCTTCTACACCGCGCTCAGCCGTGCCCAGCAGAAGGTCATCGTCACCGCAGTCACCGATGCCGAAACCGAACCCTCCCCTTTCTTCGACGTGCTGGCTGCGGGAACCGCCAAGGGCACCGAGGTCGCCGACGGCTATGCGATCACCCATGAAGACGAGCTGCCGCCGCTGACTCTGCCGGAGATGGCAGCACACGCCCGAGCCCATCTGCTGCAGACCGCGGCAGCCCAGCAGGCAGACGCCCCGGATTCCGAGACCCTGAGCTGGGCGCAGCTGATGCGGGCGTTCTCCGCGGCCAGCCCGGCAGTCGAAGACCCGAGCCGCTGGCGTGAATCCGAAGACATCACTTCGTTCGATCCGCTGTACACCGACTCCGACACTGTCCGCGTCTCGCCGTCCCAGGTCGAAGCCTTCACCGATTGCTCTCTGCGCTGGTTCCTCACTCGCAATGGCGGCGATCGCGCGAGTTCGACCGCACAGAACCTGGGCACCATCATCCACGCAGCCGCCGAGAACTACCCCGAAGGACCGACCTCAGCGATCCGCGACTTCGTCGCAGGCGAATTCTCCTCTCTCGAATTCGATGCCGAGTGGGAACGCGAACGGGAACTCGATGTGGCGATGAAGATGGCCGACCGCCTCGGCGAATACATTGAGAACGCTCCCGGCAGCCTCGTCGGAGTCGAAGCGCAGGTCTATGCCGCCGGCGTCGATGACGCAGGGCGCCGGTGGAAGGTGACCGGTCGCCTCGATCGGGTCGAGGAGGTCTCCGGGGGACTGCGCATCGTCGACTTCAAAACCGGCCGCAACGTCGTCGCCGGAAAGGAGATGGACCGCCACGCGCAACTCGGGGTGTATCAGGAGGCGATCAACTCCGGCACCATCCGGATCGGCGAGGATGAGGAACTCGACGCTGAAGCCTTCGGGGCCGAGCTCGTCTTCCTCCGCAAGTCCTCCCGCACCGTCCGGGAGCAGCCGGCACTCGAGATCGACGAGAACCCGAAGTGGGCACGCGAGCTCATCGACGACGTGTCCGGCCGGATGCGGGCGGCGAGCTTCCCTGCCCGAGTCGAGCAGCAGAAATGCAAGTCCTGCCCCGTGCGATCGTCCTGCCCGGCGATCGGTCCGAAGATGTTGGAGGATGACTGATGCGCTACAGCGCCGAGCAGCTGGCCCGTCTGACCGCGGCCGAGCCCGCGCAGGCTTTCCCACCGAGCCCCGAGCAGCGGGTCATCATCGAAGCCGACCCGGCGCAGTCGATGAAAGTCACTGCCGGTGCCGGATCGGGCAAGACCACGGTCATCTCCCAACGTGTGGTGTGGCTCGTGGCCAACGGCCACGTGTCCCCGGAGGAGATCCTCGGCCTCACCTTCACCCGCAAGGCCGTCGGCGAGCTCGGCGGCCGCATCCGGGTCCTCCTGTCCCGACTGCGTCACAACCTCGGCATGGGACAGGAGCTCTCCCTGCCGGGACTGGACAATCCGACGGTGTCGACCTACAACTCCTACGCCGCCTCAATCGTCAGCGAACACGGAGTGAGCATCGGCATCGAACCCGAAACAGTGCTCCTCGACGATGCCACCGCACACACCATCGCCGGAGACCTCATCGACGCCACCCCGCCGGATGAGATCCCCGGAAACTTCTCCCGCGAGACGATGATCTCCGATGTCATCGCATTCGCCGGCGCGATGAACGACCACGGTCGCGATGTCGGTGAAGTCACCGAATACCTCGAACAGTGTCTGGCCGCCCTCGTGTCGAGCAAAGGCAGACCTGTCGACCCCAACGGGCGACGGGCGAAGCTCGAAGCGAAGATCCGGACAGCGCGACTGGCCGACGCCTATATGCGCGAGAAGCGACGCAACCTGGCGATGGACTTCTCCGACCAGGTGCGGTTCGCCCAACGCATCATCGATCAGGTGCCGGCAGCGGCCGCCGCCGAACGGGCGCGGTGGAAGATCGTCCTCCTCGACGAATTCCAAGACACCTCGGTCGCCCAGCTCACACTGCTGCGCGACCTCTTCCACTCCACCGCTGTGACCGCGGTCGGCGATCCGAGGCAGGCCATCTACGGCTGGCGCGGCGCCAGTGCCGACAATATGATCCGCTTCTCCTCCGACTTCCACAACGTCGAATCGCTGACCCTGAGCACAAGTTGGAGGAACGACCGCACCATTCTCCAGGTTGCCAACCGCATCGCCGACGGGCTCACCGACAGCAGCGAACCCCCACTGTCGGCCAGGGACGGGGCCGGCGATGGTGAGGTGAGTGTCGAGGTCAGCTCGGGCGCTCATGACCCGGACTATCTGACCAACGGTCTGAGAGCAGTCACCGACTGGTTCGCCACCATCCCCGAGGGTGCGACGAAGGCCGTGCTGTGCCGAAAACGCGCACACTTCGCGCCGGTGGCCGCCGCGCTCGAAGCCGCCGGGTTCGCCGTCCACGTGCATGGATCCTCCGGGCTCCTCAGCGACCCCTTCGTCGCCGACCTGCGGTCGGTGCTCACCGCCGCGATCGATCCCATGGCCGGAGACGAACTCATGCGGCTCATCAGCGGCCGCATGCTCGGCCTCGGCGCCGCCGACATCGCCGGGCTGCAGGCCTTCACCCGCCGGCAGACCGAACGGCGCCAGGCAGAGCGCGCCGAGACCGCTGCCGATCCCGCCGAGGTCATCGTCGAAGCCATCGATCAGGCGACGATCGTCGAAGGTCTCGACGAACTCGTCGAAGTGGACCGAGCACTCGACCACGGTCCGCGCTCGGCGACCGACAAAGCGCTGCTGTCCGACTACCGCAGCTCTGGTCTGAGCACCGAAGCGCTGCAGCGGCTGGTCCGTCTTGCCCGTGCCCTGCGCACCACTCGATCAGGCACCGGCACGATCTCCTCGATCATCCGAACCGCTATGACGGAGACCGGAATCGACTCCGACGTCTGGGGGTTGAGCGATTCGCTGCGCAATCTGCATCGGTCGGCCCTCGATGCGTTCCTGTCCGCAGCCAGCCAGTATTCGGCCGCCGACGACCGCCCTTCGATTCCCGGGTTCCTGTCATGGCTGAGCCTCATGGAGGCCCATGATGCGCTGAGCACGGCCGAACCGACGGCCGCCGCTGAGGCGATCAACATCATGACCGTTCACGCTTCGAAGGGGCTCGAATTCGATGCTGTGGCCGTGCCGTCGCTGGTGGTCAAGGACTTCCCGACCGAACCGCGTGACAAGGAGGGGTGGATGGACCGCACCGCACTGCCGTATCCGCTGCGCGGAGACCGCGCACACCTCGTCGACTTCGACCTGCGGGAAGCACAGTTCGACACGAAGAAGGCACTCGACGAATGGATCGGAGACTTCATCCGCCCACATATCGCCGATGCACATGTGGCCGAAGAGAGACGGCTGGCATATGTCGCCTTCACTCGTGCCAAACGCCACCTGTGGCTCGGCGCGGAACTGATGGGATCGCGGACGGAACCCGACGAGCTGTCCCCATTCCTCACCGAAGCGGTCGAAGCGTTGGGACTGACGGTCGACATTCCAGAGCCGGCCGATGAATCCGGAGAAGACAGGATCGAGACCACCGAATGGCCGGTGCCGCGCACCCGGCAGGTCGCCGCGGCGCAACAGGCAGCATCATGGGTCGAAGCCAGTCCCGAGGTGAGTCTGGAGACGCTGGCTGACGTTCACGGGGACGTCGGCCGGTACGCCGCTCAAGCACTGCGGGTCGGTGCCCGGCCGGGGGCGGCAGCGACGGCTGGCATGCCCGACCGCCTGTCCGCAACCGCTCTCGTCTCGTGGCGACGGGATCCGCAGGGATTCCGCACACAGGTGCTGCGACCGATTCCGACGCCACCGAGTCGGGCGGCTGAGATCGGCACGAACTTCCACTCCTGGGTCGAACAGCACTTCGGCCAGTCGAGCATCGACATCGGCGAGGACGAAGCCGTCCGCCCGATCGATGCCGCCACGATCAAACGGCTGCAGTCGACCTTCCTCGCCTCAGAGTTCGCCACCCGGCGGGCCGACCATGTCGAGATGTCGTTCGAGCTCGTCCTCGGTCGGTTCCGGGTGCCCGGAAAGATCGATGCGGTCTTCATCACCGACGGCCATGCCGAGGTCGTCGACTGGAAGACGTCGAAGAAGCCCGACACTCAGGTGCTCGAGGTGATGAAGTGGCAGCTGGCGCTGTACCGATTCGCGATTCTGCGTGCACATCCGGAGATCAGCGAGGTTACGGGCACGTTCTACTTCGTCGGCAGCGACGAGGTCGTCCGCTTCACGGAATTGCCCGATGAGGACGACGTCATCCAGTGGCTCGACGCCAACGACCTCGGCTGAACGCCTCTGTTCCACCGATCGCCCGCGTGGCGCCCCGGGCAGGTCCGATTCGCTTCAGGGGCGGATCGGAAGCCTAGGGGCAGAACTCGTGAGTTCAGGGACGATCCGGCCGTGAGATCGGACCGGTTTCGTCACCGTCGACCGTGTCCGGAGTGGGCTCGGTGGTGACACCGGATCCGGGTTCGGAATCGCGGTCGGAAGTGCCGTCGGACGCAGTGTCGGTCGGCCGTGCCCGGGGGATGAACACATCGGAGGGTTCGTTCTCGGTGATGGCGGCTTCGACGTCCGGTTCGGCCGTGCCACCGGCCGATTGCGATGCTTCGGCAGGGTTCGAGTTCCCAGTGTCCGCTTCAGCAGAGGCCGCCGAAGCCTGATCCGTCTGTGCATCGGCGGAGCCGGCGAAGAGCACGTCGTTGAACGAGGTCAGCAGATCGGCGGCATCGTTGATCGCAGATTCGTCGCCGGAGTCGACGGCTTCGAGCAGCCAGTCGACGACCGCGAATTCGGCGAGCAGCTCGGCACGTGCAATGACGTGCTCATCGGCTCGGGGGCGCGCGCTGCGGTATTCCTCGTAGAACGTCGGCAGCGCGGCCGGATCGATGAGCGCCGAGGCTGCGGCCAGATCGATGGCAGGATCGGCGACACGCAGTCTGCCGATCTCGGACAGGGCCAGCACTCGCTCCTGATCGGTGTAGACGCTGGTCTCATCGATGGACCCATGGATCGGCGTGGCCAGAAAATGCCAGAGAGCGACCTTCTCGAACTCCTCTTCCCAATGCTGGAGCAGCGCTGAGGGCACCCGTCCGGTGCTCGCTGCCTGATCGAGTCGTTCGAGGATGAGGAACTGGGATCGGGACGGATCTTCGACGGGGAACCCGGCTTCGGACACCGGTTCGGGGGCTGCCGAATGCACGGTTGCCAGCGCCTGCGCGAAAGAACTGGCCCGGGCCGTATCGGCGATGGGCACATCGCCGAGCGGTGCACCCGGCAGGGGATCGACCAGGGTGACCGCCGTCGGTGTGGAGGTCTCGAAGTACTCGGCATCCACTTCGGTGATGGCGCGCAGATGCGGCCAGGTGAAGTCCGCGTGCGGGTACATGGAATCGTAGATCCGACCCGCCTCGGCAGCGGATCCGATGTCCGCGGTGCGATCGAGCTGGGTCTGGGCCGTCGCGACAAGCTCCTGCCGGTCATCGCCGAGAAGTACTCGGACTCCGGCGTCGAGGGGCGGCAGGGGTGTCCATTTCGTCGGTGCGAAGCCGTCGAGCATCGTCGCCGCGATCGCAGTCAACTTGAGCGCCTTGGTATCCACCTTCCCCAATCTACCGTCTGCCTTGCGCTGAGACACGGGACTCGCCGTCGAGCGTGTCTGGAGGCTGCTTCGCTCGGGCCCGCCTGCGTCAGGGGCTTAAGTTATCGTGGAAGACATGAAGCCATTGCCTCCCGTGCAGCCGATCAGTCTCGCCCGTCATGGAATCGATCGTGACCATCTCACCCGTGGTCAGGACGGCGACCTGTCTGAGATCTGGGCCGCAGGGGCCGTGCCTGTCTTCGAACATCGCGGGACGCTGCTCGTCTCCGCCGGCGGTCTCTTCCTCAGCGATCGCAGTCTGGTGCCGGACGGGCAGACGGAGATCTATCTCGGTCGGGATCGTCTGGGCACCCGGTACATCGGAGTCTCCCTCGATGACGAGGGGCGCAGCCACCTCGATTCCGCTCTCGACGTCTCCCGCGCACGTGATGCCAGCGATCTGCTCACCGCTCCGGGGGAGGGCATCGACAGCTCCGAACCCGTTTGGCTGCCGCTGCGGCATTTGGCCGAGGCTCTCGACGATGTGCAGGTGTCGCTTGCTGTCGAAGTCGTCGGCGTCGGGAACTGGCACCGGGCCCACCGGTTCTCTCCGCGTACCGGAGCTCCGACCACACCGGTTCTCGGCGGGTGGGTGCGCCGCGACCCGGAGACCGGCAGCGAGCACTTTCCCCGCACGGACCCCGCCGTCATCGTCGTCATCGTCAACACGGATGAGGACGGAGTCGAACGCGTGCTGCTGGGCAACAACGCCGCTTGGGAAGCCGACCGGTATTCCCTTCTGGCCGGATTCGTCGAACCGGGCGAGACTCTCGAACATGCGGTGATCCGCGAGATCTGGGAGGAAGCCCACCTCGAGGTCACGAACCCGCAGTACCTCGGTTCCCAACCCTGGCCCTTCCCCTGTTCGCTCATGCTGGGGTTCTCTGCAGAGGCACCGAACCGGGAATTCGCCGCGGACAGGTCCGAGATCGCTTCACTGCGCTGGTTCACCCGCGACGAGCTTCGCACAGCCATAGCCGAGAAGGCCGTTCGCGCCCCGTCGACGATCTCGATCGCCGGTCAGCTTCTCTGCAGCTGGTTGGACAACGCGTGAACGCTTCGGCCACGGCCCTGCTGGAGGCCCTGGACGAGGAGCAGCGCGAAGTCGCGACTCACTTCGACTCCCCGGTGATCGTCCTCGCCGGAGCCGGCACCGGCAAGACACGCGCCATGACACACCGCATCGCCTATGGAATCGCCACCGAAGTGTTTCCTCCCAACCATGTTCTGGCCCTGACATTCACTGCAAAGGCGGCCGGTGAGATGCGGTCGCGGCTGCGGGGCCTCGGCGTGCCCGCCGTGCAGGCTCGGACCTTCCACTCGGCGGCTCTGCGCCAGCTGCGCTTCTTCTGGGACCGATTCGCCGAAGGCGATTTTCCCCGCATCATCGAGAACAAGGCCGGAATCATCGGATCGGTCATGCAGAGTCTCGGTCTGGAGACCAGCCGGGAGCTGACCCGAGACGTCGCCTCGGAGATCGAATTCGCCGCTGCCTCGCTGCTCGGCGTCGACGACTATGCGACGAAGGCGGCGGCGCGTGATCTGCCCGGACAGTTGGGTGTCGATGACATGGTCCGCATCTTCGAAGCCTATGGGGAGGCGAAGACACGCGGGCGCCTGCTCGACTTCGACGATGTGCTGCTCGTGCTCTCGGGCGTCCTCGCCGAATACCCGGCCATCGCTGCAGAGATCCGCGAACAGTACCGACACTTCGTCGTCGACGAGTTCCAGGACGTCTCTCCGCTGCAGTTCGATGTGCTCTCTCGGTGGCTGGGCCCACGCGACAATCTCTGCGTCGTCGGCGACCCCGCACAGACCATCTACTCCTTCGCCGGAGCCGACGCGAGTCTGCTGGGTTCTCTGGGCACTGCGATGCCCGAAGCCAGAACGGTCCGGCTGGTGCGCAACTACAGGTCTTCGCAGTCGATCGTGACCACAGCGAACAATCTGCTCCGGTACACGGCAAAGACCGCCTTGACCCTGCGTACCGACAATGCCGAAGGCAAGCCCCCGAGCATGGCCGAATACCCGAGCGACGAAGCAGAGGCGAACGGTGTCGTCCAAGCGATCTCGGCTGAGATCCGGGCGGGGCGTCGTCCCCGCAACATTGCGGTGCTCTTCCGCACGAACGGGCAGAGTCCCGCCTATGAGCAGGCACTGGCCGCTGCGGGGATCCCTTATGTGCTGCGTGGGGGTGAACGCTTCTTCGCACGCAAGGAGGTCAAGGAAGCGGTCCTCATGCTCAAGGCCGCGCGTGCGACCTCGAGCGGGCAGCGGCTGCCCGATGCCGTGATGGAGGTGCTCGGGTCTCTCGGCTTCACACGCGAACCGCCCGGTCCCGGAGCAAGCCGGCAGCGGTGGGAATCGCTCAAAGCGCTCGTGGACCTCGCCGAGGAGCATCAAACGGGTCAGGAACTGCCTGTCCCGATGGGAGCCTTCCTCGATGATCTGGCCGACCGGGCCGAACACCAGTTCGCTCCCGACATCGAAGGTGTCACCTTGGCGTCGTTCCACGCTGCCAAAGGTCTGGAATGGGACAGCGTCCATCTTGTGGGCCTGAGTGAAGGACTCCTGCCGATCAGCTATGCGCAGACGCCCCGCGCGATTGCCGAAGAACGGCGCCTGTTCTACGTTGCGCTGACCCGTGCCGGAAAGGAGCTGGCGATGAGCTGGTCGCTGGCCCGCTTCGAGTCGAAGCAGAAACCTCGCAAGGCTTCCCGGTTCCTCTCGGAACTCGGACAGGTCGGCCACGCGAGGGGCGGAGGGCGAAAGCCTGCGAATACGGCGAGCCTCAACCGCTGTCGCGGATGCGGACGAGCGTTGGTCTCGCAAGTCGACAGGGCTGTGGGGCGCTGCTCCGAATGCCCCGCAGACATCGACTTCGATCTCCTCGACCGACTTCGGCGTTGGAGGGTTCGAGTAGGTATGGAACAGGGGCTTCCGCCCTACCTGGTGCTCACCGACACGTCCCTGTCCGTCATCGCCGAGGTCCGTCCACGTGATTTCGAGGAGCTTGCACGCGTGCCCGGGGTCGGGGCGACGAAGCTCGAGCTGTACGGAAAGAGTCTATTGAGCCTGCTCTCCGAGTGAACCGAAATCGGGCACGGGCGCCCGACATCGACATCGCTCGTGGAAGGTCGGCCCGTGGTCGTCCACACCTCCCGACTCGAGCGAGATGCTCCGGGCGACGAGAGCGAGTTCGGGACGCAGGAGAGCCTGCCGGAGCAGCTGAGCGACATGTGCCGAGCCGAGGATGCGCGCGGCGGGATCGCACAGAGTCTCGCGATCGGCAAGGGCCCGCAGGCGAGGATACTGCTCGAGCCATCCGGAATCGCTGTCCTTGCGATGCAGGCACTGACACATCGTGCACGGAGTCCGCCCGGGACGGATGAGCCCTGTGATCTCCACGGCATGTTCACCGAGCACCACCTGGCAATGGTCGATCTCACGGTCGTTCAGCCATATGGCCGCATGCAGGTCCGGAACCAGATGGGAACTCGCAACGACGATGGGAGCGCTCATCAGGTTCAGCTCGTCAATGCGACGGGCTGAGGAGATCGCAAAGCCGAGTGCAGCGAGCTGCCCTTCTGCCTGCGCCCGCAGCGGACCGGTGACCAGCACGGGACGAGCACCGAGGATCTGTGAGACTCGGTCGGGAGCCAGACCGAAGGAACGTGCGGCGGCGAAGACGGGCGAGCCTTTCCGAACGGCTCCCGAGTCCGGACCTTCAGGAACCAGCACGCCGGCCTCGCCGAGCAGCGTGATGAGGGAGCTGGCCCGACTGAGATCTGCCCCGAGCTCCTGAGCGCGCGCATAGAACTGGGAAGAGCCGATGCCCAGCCGCAGATCCTCGATGAGACTGACATCGGCCGGAAGCAGCCCGTCGATGAGCACAGGATCATCGGCACCGAACTGGACGCACGACGACGAACGCCATGTGATGGGAACACTGGGAAAGATCCTGAACATCTCGGCACCTTCGCCTCGGCAGCTCTGAGACTTCCACGGTAGTGAACCGGAGGGCGAATAGCCATGGGCCGCAGCGAACTGTGGATAACCCTGTGGGAAACGGTTGAGGACAAGCCGGAAGACATGTTCGGGCTTGCCCTCAACCGCATCATGCCCCAGGCGCTCGCGAAGACTCGTGCGGCTTCCCCTTCCGCACGTATCTCCGGGTTTTCCGGGGTCAAGCATAGAACTTATTCCGCATTCGCCGCCGCGTCAATGCACCGTCATGCACAGACACGTCAACAGCCTGTGGATAAGCTGTGGGAATCGCCGGTAGGGCTGTGGAGGGAAGGCGGCTCGTACGCGGTCGAATCTGTTGATAAGCCATCCATCAGTCGGTGCCAACACCACTTCGAGGCGGTTTCCGATCGCCGAGGCGGCTGTGGACGACCGGATCGAGGACGAAAGAACCGTGATACTCAGGAAACTCACAAGTTGGGGAGCGGTGATGGAGATCTCCCGGCGATGTCAGTGCCGTTTCCTATGATGGTGCAGTGACCAGAGGACAGCGGTGGACCGAAGAGGAAGTGCTGCGAGCGATCGCCCGCGGTGAGATCGAAGTGCGCCGATCGGCCAGGCGGAAGAAGACCGTGGCCGTGTCGAAGGAGATTGAGACCTATGTCCTGCGCACACCTGTGCGTTACAGCGTCGAGCACAACATCAGGTCGCTGACAGATCTGTTCAATCGTCTCTCCGCCCGCGATCATTCCTCCGCCGCCGATCTCGTCGAACTGGCCGAGGAGATGAGCCGCCGCTATTTCGCTGGGCGGCTGCGCCCTGCCTCGATCAGGTGGGTGACGAACCAGAACCTCAGCAGGTGGGCGTCGACGACGACCTCGACGGGCGACATCCGCATCTCCCACCGGCTTCAGGCCGTCCCCCGGTGGGTGCTTGAGACAGTGGTCGTCCATGAACTCGTTCATCTGCAGATCGGCCCGCATTCGAAGGAATTCCACGCCTTGGCGAACCGGCACCCCAGGCAGGCGGATGCGAAGCTCTACCTCGAAGGCTTCAGTGATGGTGAGCGGTTCGGCCGGGGGAGCTGACTGACCGGAGGGCGTCGGTTGCGGTTGTTGAGAGCCCGGAGCCCGTCAGCGATGAGCATCGGACGAGCGGAGAGCTGCAGCATAGAGCCCCGGCAGGCGTGCCGGCAGGTCCGGCATGAGCGCTGCGGGCAGATCTCGCATCGAAAACCACGCCACGTCGAGTGATTCCGCGGATACGCTCGGCGATTCCGTCACCGAGGCGTAGGCCGCGAACACGACGTCGAAGTGCCGCGTGCAGCTGCCGAACGACGATGACAGGTCATGCACGTGCAGGTCGACGGGGGCGGGGGAGACGTGGAGGAGCTGCAGGCCGCTCTCCTCCTCGGCCTCTCTGCGGGCGGCAGCATGCAGAGAGAGGTCCTCGGGTTCGAGATGACCGCCGAACTGCCCCCACAGTCCGGCTTTGCGATGGTGATTGAGCAGGACCGACTCCGTATCGGGGTCGACGACCAGACAGCTCGCGGTGACGTGGTGAGCTCCGCCGTCACGTCGCAGAGAATCCGCTCCCTGCAGGCCGAAGAGTTCGACGAAGTCCTCGAGGAACGGTCCGGCAGGGGCCAGTTCGATCTCCCGACGGGCCGTTTCGAGCTCGATCATTCAGCGATCGTCACTCGCGCCCGTGTCATCCTCATCCTCGTCCGAGTCCGAGTCCGAGTCCGAGTCCGTCGAGGCGTCGGCGGAGGAGTCCGCGTCGGAGTCCGAAGCCTGAGGAGTTTCGTCTCCGGTGCCGCCGGCGCCGTCGAGTCCTTCAGCGAGGATGCGGCTGAGGGCCTCGTCGATGCTCGATTCGTTGGTCCATTCGGCCTGACGGCGCTCCGAATATCCGAGTGGGTCATCGAGGTCCTGAGTCGTCGGCAGCAGGTCTGGGTGAGAGAACACCTGGTCCCTGGCTTCGGCCCCGCCCTGCGTCTCGAGGTAAGCGAACAGTGCAGCGGCATCGCGCAGGCGGCGCGGGTTGAGCTGCAGGCCGACCAGCGTGGAGAAGGTCTTCTCGGCCGGTCCAGCAGTCGCTCGGCGACGGCGCAGCGCTTCACGGACCTGGTCGCGACCGGGCAGATGTTTGCATGCCTCGTAGACGACGACGTCGACCCAGCCTGCGATGACGGCGAGAAGGTTCTCCAGGGATGTCAGAGCCTGCTTCTGGTCGTCCGTCGTCGGGGGGTTGAACAGGCCTTGACGGATGTTGTCGCTGAGGTCGGAGATGTTCGACGGATCGATATTCGACGCCATGTCCTCGATCTGCGAGGTGTCGACCTTGAGCCCCTGGGCATAGCGGGTCAGAGCGGTCTCGACCTGGGCGCTCAGCCACGGTGCACGTTCGAACAGTGCGAGATGGGCGAGCTCCTGAGCGGCAAGGTAGATCCGGACCTCGGAGGCGTCGATATCGATATCGGCGGCGAAGGACTCCACATTCGTCTCCACCAGGACGGCAGAGTCGTGGGGGAGCAGGGGAAGTCCGACCTCGGTGCCGGTGAGGACGCTTTCCGACAGCGCGCCCACGGCCTGGCCGATCTGCATGGCGAACATCGAATCGCTCATTGATCCGAACATCGACGATGCTCCCGCGAGGATGCCCTTCATCTCCGCCGGTACCTGTGACTCGAGCGTCTCGGTCAGCGCCGTCGACATGTTCTCCTTGATGGGCAGAACGAACTTCTGCCACCCGGGCATCGTCTCCTTCACCCAGTCGGTGCGGCGCAGCGGACGCGCAGAGCGATTGGCCACGGAGAATTCCGTCGCTTCGGCGAGCCACAGCTCCGCCAGACGGAAAGCATCGGTCGTCGCACGTTCGGCTTCATCGGTGACTGCGGGGTCAGGGTTCGGCACGGCCTTCTGCGCGATCGACACAGCCTGAGCCTGCGGATCGGCGCCCTGCCCGAACAGCCCCTGCATCTGGTTCATGATCGTCGCCATCATCGATGGATCGATCTGGAAACCCTGCGGCATGCCGGACTCGTTCTTGTCCTCGCCCTCACCGGAACCGGGGCCATTGGCGCCGAAGAGCATCCCAAAGATCTGCTCGAACGGATTCTGCTCATTGTTGTTGTCATCGGTCATTGTTCTACAGCCCCCAAGAATCGGTTTGACTCCCACGTTAACGGTTCCGAATGTGGGAAGCTTCCCAATTCGTCGAGGTTTCGCAGGATGTTCGCACCGGGCGAAAGGAGTCTGTGAAGCGGAGCCTCAGCTTTCAACTAGACTGGTGGGGCGGTGCAGCGAAAGGAATACATGACAGAGAACGCCCCTCGGGCCGTGCCGGTGTCTGCGGAACCACGTCGCGACACCAGACGCCGACAGACTCCGCGTCTGGCCACGACTTCGGGTGTCCTCACCTACGTCTTCATCGCGTTGGCCGTACTTCTGCCGGTCCCTTATATGCTTCAGCTGCCGGGACCGGTTTTCAACACCCTCGGTGATTACCAGGGCGACTCGATGATCAGTGTCTCCGGGGCGAAGACGTATCCCACCGACGGGCGCATCGACATGCTCACCGTCGCCGTCAGCGGCGGGCCGGGGCGTGATGTCTACGCTTCGCAGGCCTTGGGCGCGGTGCTCAACGGCAAGGAGACGGTGGTCCCGACCGAGGCCTACTACCCGCTGGACACGACTCGCGAAGACGTGACCGCGTCGAACGCCGTCGAGATGTCTTCGAGTCAGGACGTCGCGGTGGCCGCGGCCATGGGGCAGCTCGACAAACCCTATTCGGTGCACCTGCTCGTCGATGAGATCGTGGCGAAGTCGCCGTCCGAGGGCAAGCTGCGCAAAGGTGACCGTCTCACGTCGGTCAACGGCAAGAAGCTCGACTCCGATCCGGACGCCGCCCAGACCATGAGCGAAACGGTGCAGTCGACAAACGAAGTCGACCTCGTCGTCGACCGTGATGGGAAGTCCGAGGACATCACCCTGACCCCGGCCGACATCGACGGTCGCAAGGCCATCGGCATCACGATGAAGCAGGACTTCGAATTCCCCGTCGACGTGAAGTTCAACGTCGACGGCGTCGGAGGGCCTTCGGCAGGAACGATGTTCGCCCTCGCTATCGTCGACGAACTGACCCCAGGAGCCATGACCGGCGGCAAACACGTCGCCGGCACCGGAGAGATCACTCCATCGGGTACGGTTCGACCCATCGGCGGTGCCCGCCAGAAGGTGGCGGCAGCGACCGAGAACGGTGCAACGCTGTTCCTCTCGCCTGCAGACAACTGCGCCGAGGTCCTGACCGCTGCAGACCAGTCCAAGATCACGGTGGCGCGCATCGATACCCTCGATGACGCGCGGACCGCCGTGGAGCAGTACGCCGCCGGCAACACTTCCGATCTGCCGAAGTGTTCCGCCGACGGTGCCGACAACAATGAGAAAGGGCAGTAGTGAGCTCTTCGTCCTCACCCACCTCCGCACGCATGCCGGCGAATCGGCCCAGACGTTCGCCGCTGCTGCTCACCCTCGTATCCGTGGCGATTCTGCTGATCGCCTTCATCGCCTTCACCCAGGTCTATACCGAGGTGCTGTGGTTCCGTCAGATCGAGGCCGCCCAGGTCTTCCGCACCATGTGGGTCACTCGCGGACTGGCATTCATCGGCGGGTTCATCCTCATGGCCGTGCCCGTCTGGCTGAGCCTGCATCTGGCCTACCGCAATCGCCCGGTCTATGCTCCGACGACACCGCGCCAGGAGAACCTCGACCGCTACCGTGAGGCCATCGAACCTCTGCGCAAGGTCGCCACGATCGCGATTCCCGCTGTCGTCGGTGCGCTTGCCGGCATCACCGCCTCGGCGAATTGGAACACGATCCTCGAATGGATCAACTCCACGTCCTTCGGCTCGACCGATCCGCAGTTCGGTCTCGACAACTCCTTCTTCGTCTTCGTTCTGCCGGGACTGCGTCTCATCGGCAACCAGCTCGGCATGGTCCTGCTGCTTTCGCTCATCGCCGCGCTCGTCGCTCACTATCTCTTCGGCGGAATCCGCCCGGGGGAGCAGAAGGGCGTGATCCTGACGAAGACGGCGCAGTGGCAGCTGGGCATCACGGTGGCCCTGCTCGTCATCGTTCAGGCGGGACGCCTCTGGCTGGCCCGCTACGATCGGCTGACCGCGACCGGAGGAGTCGTTCCCGGCGTCACTTACGTTGACGACCGTGCAGCACTTCCGGCGATGGCGATCGTCGCGATCGCGGCTGTGCTCGTGGCACTGCTGTTCGTGTACACCGCGTGGAAGGGCAACTGGCGGATCTCGATCATCGCGACCCTCACGCTCATCGTCCTCGGCGGAGTCTCGATCATCGCCTACCCGGCGATGATCCAGCAGTTCCAGGTCAATCCCTCGCAGCAGAGCCTGGAGTCGAAGTACATCCAGCACAACATCGACGCGACCCGCGATGCCTTCGACTTCGACGACATCGAGGTGACTCCCTATGAGCCGAGCACCAGCGGTAAGAAGGGCGCCCTGCGCAAGGACGCCGAGACCGCTGCCTCGATCCGCCTGCTCGACCCGAATCTCGTCTCCGACACGTTCCGGCAGCTGCAGCAGGTGCGACCCTACTACTCGTTCGTGCAGAAGCTCGATGTCGATCGCTACGACATCGACGGCGACATGCGCGACACCGTCATTGCGGTGCGTGAGCTGGCTCCGAGCTCGGTGAATAACCAGAGCTGGTTCAACCGGGCGATCGTCTACACTCACGGTTTCGGTGTGGTGGCCGCCAACGGCAACCAGCGCAATTCCGACGGCGAACCGACGTTCATGGAGTCGGACATCCCTCCGAAGGGCGAGTTCCCGGAGTACGAACCGCGTATCTACTTCGGCGAGTCCTCTCCTGACTATTCGATCGTCGGTGCCCCGAAGGGAGCGACCCCGCGCGAGCTCGATTATCCCTCGGATGAGAAGGGCGGCGCCGGCCAGGTCAACAACACCTTCACCGGTGACGGCGGGCCCTCGGTGGGCGGTGTGTTCAATCGCCTGGCCTACGCACTGAAATTCCAGGACGAGCAGATCCTGCTCTCCGATGCGCTCAATGAGAAGTCGCAGATCCTCTACGAGCGCCACCCGCGTGAGCGCGTGGAGAAGCTCGCTCCGTTCCTCAAGATCGACGGTGATCCGTACCCGGCCGTCGTCGATGGGAAGATCAAGTGGATTCTCGACGGCTACACCACCGCCGAGGACTATCCCTATTCGACACCGCAGCCGCTGCAGCAGGCCACCGAGGACTCGACCACGGCGACTGCCCCGAACGCTGTGGCGACACTGCCGGATGATGAGGTCAACTACATCCGGAACTCCGTGAAGATCACCGTCGATGCCTATGACGGTTCGGTCGACATGTATCAGTGGGACAAGGACGACCCGGTCCTCAAGACCTGGATGAAGGTCTTCCCCGGACTCATCAAATCCTCCTCGGAGATGTCCGGTGACCTGATGAGCCACGTCCGCTACCCGGAAGACATGTTCAAGGTTCAGCGCGACCTGCTCGCGAAGTATCACGTGAGCACGGCCAGCGAGTTCTATACCGGACAGGACTTCTGGACCCTGCCGACGGACCCGACGAAGAAGGCCAGCAGCGGACTGACGCAGCCTCCCTTCTACATGACGCTGCAGATGCCCGGTCAGGAGTCACCGTCGTTCTCGTTGACGAGCTCGTACATCCCGGCTCGGTCGTCTGAGGGACAATCGCGCAACAACCTCACCGGATTCCTCTCGGCCGATGCCGACGCAGGCAGCAAGAAGGGCGAGACTGCCGAAGGCTACGGCAAGCTCCGGCTGCTGCAGCTGCCGCGCAACACGACCGTGCCCGGACCGGGTCAGGCGCAGAACAACTTCAACACCGCACCCGACGTCCAGCGCAGCCTCAACCTGCTGCGTCAGGGTGAGTCCGAGGTGGAGAACGGCAACCTGCTGACTCTGCCCATCGGCGGCGGTCTGCTCTACGTGCAGCCGGTCTACGTCCGGTCCGCCGGCGAGACCTCCTACCCGCTGCTCCAGCACGTGCTCGTGGCCTTCGGCGAGGACATCGGCTTCGCGCCGACCCTCGACGAGGCTCTCGACCAGGTGTTCGGCGGCGACTCCGGTGCGACCGCGGGAGACGCCGGCACCGAGGAGAGTGAAGAGGGCCAGTCCGGTTCCTCGTCCGGTTCGGACGACGACTCGAAGCCCGCTTCGCCGGACAAGGCGCTCAACGATGCGCTGCAGCAGGCGAAGAAGGCCATGGAAGACTCCGACGCTGCGCTGAAGAAGGGTGACTTCGAGGAGTACGGAAAGGCTCAGGACCGCCTGAAGAACGCGATTGAGGATGCGGTGGCCGCCGATCCTTCGATCGCGGAGGACGGAGCGAAGAGCGATTCCTCCGCCCCGGCTTCGGAGCCTGCCGACAGTGGAGGCGACTCGGGCAATTGAGTCCCGCCGCCTGACGCGAACGCCGCGAGGATCGATCGGCGGGTTCACGTGCTCGTCGCAACCTCTCATCGAGAGTGTTGTGACGAGCCGTGAACCCGCCTTTTTTTGGTGGGCAGGGGCTTCTACGAGGTTGAGCAAGCAGCGCGATGCTTCGGTGCTCGACGGATTCCTCAGCGAGGACCGGACGAGCACCGGTGACGGCTAGGGGGAATCGTTTTTGTCCTTGAGGATTGAAGGGATCTCATCCGCCACGAGCTCTCTCAGTCTTCTGGGCGGTTCCCGCGTTTGACCAGGGCCCGGTCCGTGTCGACGTCAGCGCAACCCGCTGCCGCAAAGCCCGCTGAACGGCGCAGACTTCCCGCACAGCCACCGCAATCTGGCAATTCTGGCTCAAGACCGCAGATAGCTTTGTCGGGTATGCCTTTTGGCAGGACAGGCGATAGCCGCGCAGCAGTCGTCGTGTCGAGACGGATATCGGGGCGCTGGAGAAGGAGTCGAATGAGCAGAAGGAGTGCGTATGGGCGTGGTTGGGGCCCGATTCTATGAGCAGAGGGTACACGGTAGTCGCCGCTCGCCGATCAGGACGGATTCACGACGTTCTTCTGCGTGAGTCTGCGACGAGTTCAGGCGCGCCCGATCTCGATATGTATCTGTCCGTCGACTCGGATGGGCCGCTGGAACATCTGGAGTACTGCTTCGGTGCTGAATTCAGATACGCGGAGGTGCCCGAGCGGCGAAGATCTCAATTCAATGTCCGGGTCAGATGGATGCTGTCATCTCTCACCCGTGACAAGGAGGACCTCGTCACCGTCCTCAACGAGACGCTCAGCCTGCCCAACGTCAGTGAGCTGGATCTGGTCTCTGTGCTCGACTGGTCGGTGGAAGGTGCGAGAAATGCTCTTGGCAGCGTCCACCAGCACAGATCCCGTGTCCCCGGCGACCAGATCGAGCGAGCGAAGACATTCCCTGTACGACCTCGCTCCGGGGCATTGGCGACGCAATCACTCGTCGACGACCTGACTCGAGTTGTCAGAAGTTATCCGGCATACAGATCCGCCACCGTCATCATCGGTGGGCCGGATTCACTCGGTGAAGTGCCCAACCTGCGCACACGGCTCGCCCGTGGTCTGGCCGCAGCGACGGGAAAGGACCTGGTGATTCTCCAATGGCCCGCGTGGCGGATCGCCGGGGGAGCGCTGAGGGCCAGTGCCCTTGAACGGCGTCTTCACGGCCCCTGCCTCGTCGTTGACGATATCTGGACCGACGGGGCGACGATGACGGCGATCGCCCGACTTGCTCGAGCCTCGGGAGCCGACCGTGTCTACGGACTTGCGGCCGCCATGTCGCACCGAGATGAAGACGGCGTCTGATTCGTCTTCGTCCGCCTCATTACCAAGATCCTGCCTCATGACTGCCGTCATGGGTGCCGAATGAAGGAGTCAGAACATGCCACAGGAAGCAGCAATCACTGGAATCTGGGAGATCGACCCAGCGCATTCGCGGGTCGGGTTCTCAACCCGCCATGCCATGGTCTCGCGCGTTCGCGGGGCATTCAGCGATGTGTCGGGGGAGGCTCTGATCGACGGCGGAGACGTGGCTTCGTCGACAGTGAGCGTGGTGATCGGAACGGCCAGTGTCGACACCCGCAATGAGGGCAGAGACGAGCACCTGCGCAGCGCTGATTTCTTCAACGTCGAGGAATACCCGGAGATGCGATTCGAGGCCACGGGGATCGATGAAGTCGACGAGAACTCGTTCGTCGTCACCGGCCCTCTCACCATCCGCGGAGTGACGAAGACAGTGTCGCTGCCGCTTGAGCTCATCGGGATCAACACTGACCACATGGGGATGCTGCGTGCGGGTCTGGAGGGCACTAGACGCATTGACCGCAAGGACTGGGAGGTGTCGTGGAACAAGGCACTGGACTCGAGCGGCCTGCTCGTCAGCGACAAGATCACATTGGAGTTCGAACTCTCGCTCATCAAGTCGCAGGACCCGGAGGTACCGTCGAAATCGTCGCAGGACAAGCTGAGCAGCTGAGAAGGGCGGCCATGCTGGCCGGACCGAGCGAAGGATCAGTGATCGTCAGTCAAGCTTCGATTTTCGGCTCAGGTAGCTGGGTATCACGGCAGGTGACTCTGGGTGAAGAAGCCAGTGCTTTACGTAGGGCCACGTGGCCGTAGGGCCATGTGGCCGAGACCGCAGCATCATCGGCGTTGCGCAGTGTTACCCCAAAGTGAGCGATGTCGTGCATCAGCGCTTGTCCGGCTTCGACATTCCACTCATACAGCTTGAGTGCCCGCGCTGGGACTTCGCCACAGTCGTCGACGTATCGTTGGAAACGAGGGGTTATGCGCCAGCAAGCTCGTCAAGAACGGCAGGACCAGCTCAGGCCGCACCAGGTGGCGTTGTAAAAGGCCTCGACGACCCAGTCCAAGACAGATATCACTCGGAAATCGCTGTTCCAGGCGTTTCTGAACTGGCTGCTCGGCAGCCATCGCCAGGCCGAACAGGCCCAGTCGATCGCGACGTTTCCTCGCCGCACCCGGTGATGCTGGAACGTGACTCGAAAGTGGCCCCCACCGAGGAGATCCATGACCAGATCACCGCGTCCTGGATCCAACGGTTGCCGAAAGTCACGACTCTCGACGAGGCCGCGGCGCTGGCGACGAGTGCCTTGGAAGGAGGCGCGGACAAAGCGATCAAGGACTTCCTCCGTGCTCATCGGGGCCCGTCGATCGAACACGCCCACCGCGGTATCGATTGGTTGCTGTACCTGCAGACCCAGGCTCCCAGGAAACCCTGGTCTTTCGTCACCCCGCAGGCATGGGACAACGACCGTCAACGCCCCGTCATAGTCGATTCCGGAACAGGCAGAGACGAAACGAACCGACTGTATGGGACCGGGTTCAGCATCGAGGTCGGCAACGGAATCCAAAAGGGCTGGGGCGGTCGATCACGATGACATCAGTGTCCGTGACACGCCGCTGCTGTACACACATTTTGGCCTATAACCCCACATTTTGGCCTATAACCCTCATTAACCCATTAACCCCGGAGTCCCGAGGCCGAGGTGTGTGAATGAGAAGAACCCCCAGTCAGTTCAACTGACTGGGGGTTCTGCCACCTTGGTGGCGGGGGGAGGATTTGAACCTCCGACCTCCGGGTTATGAGCCCGGCGAGCTACCGAACTGCTCCACCCCGCGGCGTGTTCTTAACTCTACACGAGGGGTCACCTGGCGGCCAAACCGAGTACAGGTGACCTCCGACACATGGCCACTTGCCATTCACCCGAGGGGCTTGCAGATGATTGAAAGGTGAACTAGAGTCATTCTTGTACTTCAAATTTCAACCAAAAGGAGACATGATGACTGCACTTCCTCAGGGACTCACCGCCGGTACCTGGAACATCGATCCCATCCACTCGGAGTTCACGTTCACCGCCCGCCACGCTGGCGTTTCGAAGGTCCGTGGCCTGTTCGAAGAGATCGGCGGCAGCGTCGATGTCGGCGAGACTCTCGAGAACAGCTCGGTCTCCGCCGAGGCGCTCGTCGATTCGATCTCCACCCGCCAGGAGCAGCGCGACGGCCACCTCAAGAGCGGTGACTTCTTCCTTGCCGAAGAACATCCGAAACTGACCTTCACGTCCACCGCGATCAAGGCCTCTGACTCTGAAGAGTTCGAGACCGTCGGCGAGCTGACCATGCGCGGCGTGACCAAGGAGGTCGCCTTCAAGACCGAGTTCGGCGGCGCTGCCACCGATCCCAACGGAAACCAGGTCGCCGGTCTGTCGGCGACTGCCACGGTCAATCGCAAGGACTTCGGAATGTCCTTCGAAGCCGTGCTCGGCGGCGGCGAGCTCCTCGTCTCCGATAAGGTCAAGATCGAACTCGAACTCGAGCTCGTCAAGGCCTGATTCGGCCTTCACCATCGGCCCGGCAACAAGCTGGTATCGAGCAGAGAAGTCTCAGCGCCGGCCCGATCGGGGCACTGACGATGGGAGGGGCGAACCGCTCAAAAGCGGTTCGCCCCTCCCATCGTTTTCGCAGCTGCTTCCTCAGCGCGAAGCCGAAACGCCACGGGAACGCATCAGCGTGAGCGGCGAAGCGCGTCGGGATGCTCCCGGAGGTGGGTGCCGAGTGCGATGAACAGCTGGGCTCCCTGGTCGACATCGGCAACCGACTTGCAGAACGAATACCGGATCGACGATCGGTAAGCGCTGTAGGCAGAACTGCCGGGTCGGCACAGGGCCGGAACGGGAATTCCGACCAGGCCGAACTCGCGGCCCAGCAGATCATTGAGCGCGAAGGCATCGAGCTCGGTCAGCGCCGAGAAATCCATCACGGTGAAGTACCCGGCCTGCGGTGTCGACACCATCGCTCCGGCAACGCTGCGACAAGCCGGGACGAGCACATCTGCGCGGGCACGCAGTGATGCGCGGTTCTCCGCGACGAACGTGGAGTTGCCTGAGAGCAGCTCGGCCATACCGATCTGCATCGGCCCACCGGCGGTGAAGGTGAGGAACTGTTTGACCGTCTGAATGGCTTTCAGGACAGTGGGCGAGGCGATGACCCAACCGATCTTCCATCCGGTCGTGTTCCAGGACTTGCCTGCCGAAGAGACCGTGACGACCCGCTCCGCATCCTCGATGGCCACAGCCGGTGGAATGTGTGCGGCCCCGGTGAGGACGAGCTGTTCGTAGACCTCATCGGTGATGATCCAGGCATCGACCGACTCGGCCGCGCGACCGATATGGGCGAGCTCTTCGGCAGAGAAGATGTGCCCGGTCGGATTGTGCGGGGTGTTGACAAGGATGATCGTCGGCCGCACCTGCGCGATCACGGCCTCGAATTCCGCCCAGTCGGGCGCAAAGCCGCCCTGACCGTCGGGCAGAATCGCCACGGTGTGCAGGTTGCCGCCAGCCGCTGTGATCGCCGCCGGATAGGAGTCGTAGAACGGTTCGAATGACACGACTGTTCCGCCGCGGGGAAGCAGGGCGAGGATCGCGGCGGTCAGCCCTTCGGTGGCACCGGCGGTGTAGAGCACCTCGGCGGGATCGACCCGTTGGCCGAAGTCGCGTTGCCGCTGCGCCGCAACAGCCTCCAGCAGCTGCGGGAAGCCCTGACCGGGAGCGTACTGGTTGAAACCGGCGCGCATCGCTTCCGCGGTGGCAGTGATGAGCTCATCGGGCGGTTCTGTGCCGGGCGCGCCCTGTCCGAGGTTGACGGCACCGAGGTCGGCGGCCAGCTTCGTCATCTGCCCGTAGATGGTCTCACCGATCGTTCCGTCGGGGTTGGTCAGTCCTGCGGCCTCGGCCATGTCATGCCACAGTCGGCTGCCTTGGATGTCCGGCATCATGCGATCGCCTCGGGGGAGACCCGACCGAAGTGATCGAGTGCGGTTTCGTGGAGATGGGAATTGCTGGCCACGGCATTGCCGCCGAAGGGGCCGGGGACTCCCGCGGTGTTGGTGAAGGTTCCTCCGGCTTCGAGCACGATCGGCACGAGCGCGCCCATGTCATAGAGAGCGAGCTCGGGCTCGCAGGCGAGATCGACAGCACCTTCGGCCAAGAGCATGTACGAGTAGAAGTCGCCGTAGCCGCGTGTGCGCCACAGGGATTCGCAGAGTCCGAGGAATTCGTCGAGGATCCCCAGATCCTTCCACCCCGTCAGTGAAGAATACGACAGCGATGCATCGGCGAGGCTCGCGACCTCGGACACGGAGATCGGCTTCGCCGGAGCCCCCAGCGCCGCGGCGAACGCCCCCTTGCCCGTCTCGGCCCACCAGCGTCGTCCGAGCGCCGGTGCCGAGACCATCCCGAGCAGCGGAGCCTCGCCGTCATAGAGGGAGATCAGGGTTGCCCACACCGGCACTCCGCGCACGAAGTTCTTCGTCCCGTCGATGGGATCGATGATCCATCGGCGGGAGGATTCGCCGTGGGAGCCGAACTCCTCACCGAGAACGCTGTCATCCGGGCGCACCTCGCCGAGGCGGTCCACGATCGCCCTCTCCACCGCACGGTCGCATTCGGTGACGGGAGTGAGATCCGGTTTGGTTTCGACGGAGAAATCCTGGTCCCGGAAGCGAGGATGGCTGATGGAATCGGCGAGATCGGCGAGCTCTCTCGCCAAGTCGAGGTCGTTCATGCTCCCAGCCTATCCAGTCGTGGGCAGCAGCCTGCGCAGCGACTCCAGACGTGAGATTCCGCCGGGGCCGCCTTTGCCTTCCGCGACCCAGTCGTCGAGGCGACAGCCGGGGGAATCGGCGAGGTGAGTGCATCCTCGAGGGCAGTCGGCTGTGGCGTCGACGAGTTCGGGGAACGCGGAGATGAGATTCTCCCGGTCGACATGCGCGAGACCGAAGCTGCGCACACCGGGGGTGTCGATGAGCCATCCGTCGTGTTCCAGCGGCAGGCAGACCGCGGAGGAGGAGGTGTGCCTGCCACGTCCCGTGACATCGTTGACGTGCCCGGTGGCGCGCTCGGCGGCGGGGACGAGGGCATTGGTCAGTGTGGATTTGCCGACGCCCGAATGTCCGACGAGGACGCTGATGCGCCCGCCGAGGCGGTCGAGGATCTCCGCATCCGACTCCACGGTGTCTGCATCCGGGTCGATCGCCGATTCGACGATGTCGACCCCGCTGGCGGAGAACCGCTGCCGGATCTCCGTGGCCGGATGCAGATCGGTCTTGGTGACGATGAGCAGGGCAGTGATCCCGGCATCGAAGGCCGCGACGAGAGCACGGTCGATGAGCCCGAAGGAGGGGTCCGGGTCGATCGTGGCCGTGACGATTCCGAGGACGTCGACGTTGGCGACGATGACGCGTTCGGTCGGGTCGGTGTCATCGGCGCTGCGTCTGAGCAAGGTCTTGCGGTCGGTGATCTCGACCAGTCGAGCCAGTGTCCCCTCATCGCCCGAGGTGTCTCCGACGAGTCTGACGACGTCGCCGGGTACGATCGCCTGACGGCGCAGATGAGAGGCCCGCACGGCCGTGACCGAGGCGGCCCGACGCCCCGATTTCCCCGCCGTCTTCTGCCGGTGGGCCGAAGACGGGAACTTCCCGTCGTCATCGGCGAGGATGACTCGGTACCGTCCTCGATCGACCTCGGTGACCAGTCCGGACACAGCGTCCTTGTGGTCGGGGCGGTTCTTCGTCCGGGGACGCGAGCCGCGTCGGTTCGGTCGGGGACGGTAGTCCTCGTCGCGGTAGATCTTCCCCATCTCAGGTTCCGGGTGTGAGCATGGCTTCCCACAGCTGAGTGAAGGCCGGCAGAGTCTTGGCCACGGTGCCTGCGTTTTCGATGATCATCCCATCGTTGCACGAGGCGAGGATGGCTCCGGCCATGACCATGCGGTGGTCGTGGTACGTGTGCCACAGTGCCGGACGCAGTTCGCGGGTGCCCGTGATCGTCAGGGCCTCGGCGTGCTCGACGACGTCGACGCCGAGGGCTGTGTACTCCCGGGTGAGGGCGGCCAGTCGGTCGGTTTCGTGACCACGCAGATGTCCGATGCCGCGCAGCTGCGAGGTGCCGTTCGCCAGGGCAGCCAGTGCCGAGACCACCGGTGTCAGCTCGCCGACGGCCGAGAGGTCGAGATCGACGGGGGAGATCTCCTCGGGGCCCGTGACGTGCAGACCGTCCCGGTCGAGCGAGACCTGCGCGCCGAAGGCTTCGGCGATGTTCCTGAACCCGTCGCCGGCCTGCGTGGTGTGCGCGGGCCAGTCAGCGATGGTCACGGTCCCGCCCGCGGCGATCGCGGCCGCGGCGAAGGCGGCGGCGTTCGACAGATCCGGTTCGACCTGGACGTCGAGCCCGCGCGGCTGCCCGGGTTCGATGATCCAGCGTTCGGACTCGGGTTCGCTGACGTCGACTCCGGCGTCTCGGAGGACCTCGATCGTCATGTCGACATGGGTGCGGCTGGGCACGGTCGTGCCGGTGTTGACGAGTTCGAGACCCAAGGGCATGACCGCACCGGTCAGCAGCAGACCCGAGACGAACTGGCTGGAGGCGCTGGCATCGATGTCGAGGTGGCCGCCGCGCACCTGCGAAGAGGCATGCACGGTCATCGGCAGCATGCCCTCGGTCGAGGTGATCTGCGCGCCGAGGCGGCGCAGCGAATCCACGGTGACCGACATCGGGCGCACCCGTGCCTGTTCGTCCCCGTCGAGGACGACCTCACGACCGGTCAGCGCCGCCACCGGGGGGATGAAGCGCATGACGGTGCCGGCGAGACCGCAATCGATGGCGATCGGTCGGGCCTCCTCGGTGCCGGGGGCGCTGCCCGGACCGGTTCCGACGTCGGTGCCGGCCAGAGCGATGGGTTCGATGTGGAGCACATCGCCGTCTTCGTCGATGACGGCACCGAGGCGACGGAGTGCTTCGATCATGAGCATGGTGTCGCGACTGCGCAGCCAGCCCTTGAGTTCGGAGCCGGACTGGGCAAGGGCCGCGAGAATGAGATAGCGGTTCGTCAGGGATTTCGAACCGGGCACGGAGACGGTGGCTGTGATGCGGGAACCGGCGACCGGCGGTTGCCAATCGCCGGTCACCGGGGGAGTGTGCGTAGGGATGTCAGTCAACTCCGAGTGCGCTCAGTGCCTGTTTCGAGGTGTCTTCGACGCTCGACCACAGATCCTCGGCTGCGTGCTGGGTGCGCCACCACAGACCGGGGCGCCCGGCGGTGTCGACGCTGGCCAGCAGTGCACCGCCGAGCAGAGAGGTGCGCAGCACGGTGCGTTCGTTGCGTGCCTTCTTCTCTTCCTTCGTCGTCGCCTTCTCTGCAGACAGACGTTCGCCGACGGTGTCCAGAAGGTAGGTGCCGACGAGGATCGTGGCACTCACGCGGGGGAATCGGCCGATGGCCAGCAGAGAGCCTGCCGCCACCTGGGCGACACCGGTCGCTCGAGCGAGAGTGACGGCGTCGACGGGCACGTCGACCTGTTTGCGAGCCTGGTTGAGCAGCGGACCGACCGAAGCCGCGGCGGCCTCGGGCTTCAGCAGACGGTCGACGCCGTTGAGAATGTAGCCGGCGGCCAACATGGGCCGTGCGATGAGGCGAATGGGAGACACGGTGGTCCTTCCTTCAGTGGCGGGCATCTCAATGGCAAGCATAACCGCTGATCCGGGAATAGTGGGACCTCGGTCCGATGTTGAACACAGTGATGCTATTCGGCGGGTCGAACCCGTCGCGAATCGACAGGCAGAAGGGAAGGTCTATGAGCGCCACTGCCGTCCTGGAGAGAACGGGCGTACCATTGACTGCGATGACCGAATCAGTCAAAGAAGTCCCGGAAACCGCTGCGGAGAGGTCGCAGCGGTTCGAGCGGGATGCTCTGGAATATGTCAATCAGCTCTATGCGGCTGCGCTGCGCATGACCCGCAATCCGGCTGACGCCGAAGATCTCGTACAGGAAGCCTACGCGAAGGCGTACGCGGCTTTCCATCAGTACAAGCCCGGCACCAACCTCAAGGCCTGGCTGTACCGGATCCTGACGAACACCTTCATCAACAACTATCGGAAGAAGCAGCGTCAGCCGAAGGAACACGGCAGCGAGGACATCGAGGACTGGCAGATCGCCCAAGCGGACAGCCACTCGTCCTCGGGCGGTCGCTCCGCTGAACTCGAAGCGCTCGACCATCTGCCCGACAACGACGTGAAGGAAGCTCTCTCGGCGCTGCCTGAGGACTTCCGCATGGTCGTCTACTATGCCGATGTCGAGGGTCTGCCCTACAAGGAGATCGCCGAGATCATGGAGACCCCGATCGGCACAGTGATGTCGCGTCTGCACCGTGGGCGTCGCCAACTGCGGGAGATGCTCGCCGACTACGCCGCCGAACGTGGTTTCGTGAGTCCGGAGGGAGGTGCGAAATGAGAGACGAAGGATGTTGCGAAAGCGTCAGGGCCGAGTCTCTGATGCGCATCTACCATTATCTGGACGGCGAACTGACAACGACGGAGATCCGTGAGATCTCCATTCACCTCGATCAGTGTCCTTCATGCCACGACGAGTATGAGATCGAAGCGCTGCTCAAGGAGCTTGTTCGTCGTTCCTGCAGCCACGACCGGGCACCGATGGGGCTGCGGGAGAAGATCCGGCAGCGGATCGCGCTCGAACAGAACAGCTGGCCGGGAGTCTGAGCCGGATGGCTTGAGCCTGAAACGAGTAGACGAGGGCGGGAAGAGAAACGAATCTCTTCCCGCCCTCGTCATTCACTGAGCGAATCAGTGAATCAGCTGTTCGGACGCTTGCCGTGGTTTGCTTTGTTACGGCGGCGATCGCGACGCTTGCGGCCACGCTTGCTCATGGTGATCTCCTTCAATAGACGGTTCATTATCTCATGATCGTCTGAGCAGGGCAAAGTCATCACGAAGTCGTTGACCTCGTCTTCGCCCCACCGCAGAGTGGACGGATTTCGAGTCTCAGCTGTCGCCGAGGACGTCCTGGACTCCCAGCCAGCCGAACCATCCGCGGTGCAGGACGAGCCAGGCCAGCAGACCGTACCCTTCCTGTGCCGGCAGATGCTCGCGCGAAGACGCGACCTCACGCTGCCAGACGGGATGGCCGAGAAGGGGAGTGAAGGTGTCGACATAGGTGATGCCGCGCCTCTTGGCCACATCGGAGAAGCTCGCATTGAGCTCGGCGATGCGGCGATTGCGGTCACCGTCGTGCTCAGGCGGGGGCCCGAGCACGAACGTCGAGACCTTGCGGGCCAGGGCCTCGTCGAGGATATTGGCCACATCGAGCCGGGCCCGGGCCACGGAACGTCCCGTATCGAGGTCACCGGACCCCAGGGCCAGGACAAGACGATTGTCTCCGTCGGGGGTGAACCGCAGCGAGGCCTCGGCGATGGTGCGGGCATGGAGGCCCGCAGAGTCCTCGGCGGGCACTGCCAGCGGA
This sequence comes from Brevibacterium sp. FAM 27836, assembly GCF_051351055.1. Classification (NCBI taxonomy): domain Bacteria; kingdom Bacillati; phylum Actinomycetota; class Actinomycetes; order Micrococcales; family Brevibacteriaceae; genus Brevibacterium; species Brevibacterium sp. FAM 27836. The sequence continues at coordinate 142,881 of NZ_CP195711.1, read as the reverse complement.
TAGACCTTCAGCTCGGGCAGGCTCGGCAGGGTCCTGGCCGTGACCCTGCCGACCCATCCGAGACCACGACCATCACCGTGGCCGGCGACCAGAGGGCCGCCGACCACGGCGATGGTTGTGGAGACGTCGCTGCTCACCGGCTGAAGATCCGCTCGACGAGTTCCTTCTGCTGCACCTCATGGAAGTGCTTGAGTCCCGTCGACGTGGCGGCAGAGGCCGCACGCGAGATGACATTGACTTCGCGACCGCCGAGGAGCTGAGGCAGGTTGAGAGCCATGAACGGCCATGCGCCCTGGTTCTCCGGCTCCTCCTGCGCCCAGACGACCTCCGCATCGGCCGGGAAACGGTCGAGGACGGCGGTGATGGCGGCTTCGTCGAGCGGGTAGAGCTGCTCGAGACGCACGAGCGCCATCTTCGTGTCGTTGTCCTTGTCCCGCTTGGCCTTGAGCTCCCAGTAGAGCTTGCCGGAGACGAGGACGACGCGCTCGACCTGCGAAGCGTCGACATCCTTATCGTCGATGACGGTTTCGAACTTGCCCGAGGTGAATTCCTCCGGGGAGTTCGCCGCGGCCTTGAGCCGCAGCATCGACTTCGGAGTGAAGACGATGAGCGGACGCTTGTTCGTCGTCGCGGCGTGGCGACGCAGCAGGTGGAAGTACGAAGCACCGGACGACGGGTAGGCGACCGTCATATTCGACTCGGCGCACAGCTGCAGGTACCGCTCGATGCGGCCCGAGGAGTGGTCGGGTCCCTGTCCTTCGTATCCGTGGGGCAGCAGCATGATGACACCGGAGTTCTGCTGCCACTTCTGCTCGGAAGAGGAGATGAACTCGTCGATGACCGACTGCGCACCCTGTGCGAAGTCACCGAACTGAGCCTCCCACGCCACGAGGGCGTCCTTGCGCTGGACGGAGTAGCCGTACTCGAAGCCGACAGCCGCGTACTCACTGAGCAGGGAATCGTAGACCCAGAAGCGGGCCTGATCCTCGGTGAGGTTCTGCAGCGGAGTCCACTCGTTGCCGTTGACGGCGTCGATGAGCACTGAGTGGCGCTGGACGAAGGTTCCGCGGCGCGAATCCTGGCCGGCCAGACGCACGGGCACGCCGTCCATGAGCAGCGAACCGAAGGCGATGAGTTCGGCGAAGCCCCAGTCGATGCCACCGGTCAGCGACATCTCCTTGCGCTTCTCGAGCAGCGCCCGCAGCTTCTTGTGCACCGTGAAGCCCTCGGGCACTTCGGCGAAGGCCTCACCGATGCGTTGGAGCATCTCGGAGCTGATCGCCGTCTCGGCATCGTTGAAGGTCTCGATGTCGCTGGGCTCGTAGGGAGCGTTGAACGCTTCGCCCTCGTAGGGACCGGTCTCGGCCTCCTTGGTCTCGGCGAATGCCGATTCCAGCTTCGACTGGTAGTCCTTGAGCGCCTCGGCGGCTTCTTCGTCGGTGATGCACTTCCTGCCCACGAGCGACTCGGTGTAGAGCTTGCGCACCGAACCCTTCTTCTCGATGAGCGAGTACATCAGCGGCTGAGTCATCGACGGGTCGTCGCCCTCGTTGTGACCGCGGCGGCGGTAGCACACGAGGTCGATGACGACGTCCCGATTGAATTCCTGCCGGTATTCGAAGGCCAGTCGTGCGGCCCGAACGACCGCCTCGGGGTCATCTCCGTTGACGTGGAAGATCGGGGCGTTGATCGACTTGGCCACGTCCGTGCAGTAGAAGGATGATCGCGCCGAGGCGGGGGGAGTGGTGAACCCGACCTGGTTGTTGATGATGACGTGAACGGTTCCGCCGGTGCGATAGCCGCGCAGCTCCGAGAGGTTGAGCGTCTCGGTGACCACGCCCTGACCGGCGAAGGCGGCATCTCCGTGGACGAGAACCGGCAGCACGGAGAAGCCGGCCTCACCCTGGTCGATGAGGTCCTGCTTGGCGCGGACGATGCCTTCGAGGACCGGGTCGACGGTCTCGAGGTGGCTGGGGTTGGCCGCGACGTAGACGCCGGTGGTGTTGCCCGACGGCGAGGTGAAGGAACCCTGCGTGCCGAGGTGGTATTTGACGTCACCGGATCCCTGCACGCTGTCGGGGGACATGGTGCCGTCGAACTCTTGGAAGACCTGGGCGTAGCTCTTCCCGGCGATGTTCGTGAGCACGTTGAGGCGTCCGCGGTGGGCCATTCCGATCGCGACCTCGTCGAGCCCGGTGTCGGCGGACTGGTTGAGGATCTCGTCGAGCAGGACGATCGCGGACTCTCCGCCTTCGAGGCTGAACCGCTTCTGTCCGATGTACTTCGTCTGCAGGAAGGTCTCGAATGCCTCTGCAGCGTTGAGACGACCGAGGATGTGGCCCTGTTCCGACCGGGTCAGCTCCTGATGCGGAATCTCGATCTTCGACTGGAACCAGCGGCGCTGGACCGGGTCGGCGATGTGCATGTATTCGAAGCCGATGGTCCGGCAGTAGCTTTCGCGCAGCAGTCCGAGGATGCTGCGGAAGGGCATCATCGGCTTGGCGCCGAAGCCGCCGGTGGGGAACTCGCGTTCGAGGTCCCACAGGGTCAGACCGTGCTGGTTGATGTCGAGGTCCGGGTGCGAACGCTGACGGTAGACCAGCGGATCGATGTTGGCCATGAGATGACCGCGGGTGCGATAGGCATCGATGAGCTCGATGACGCGCGCGGTCTTGTTGACGTCGTCCTGGTCTTCGGCCGAGACGTCGGGGACCCAGCGCACAGGCTCATACGGCAGGCGCAGGGACTCGAAGACGTCATCGTAGAATCCGTCCTCACCCAGCAGGTAGCTGTGCACGAGTTTGAGGAACTCACCGGAACCGGCGCCCTGGATGACGCGATGGTCATAGGTCGAGGTCAGGGTCAGCACCTTGGACACGGCCAGGGAGTTGATGGTCTGCTGACTCGCGCCCTGGAACTCGGCCGGGTAGTCGAGTGCTCCGACGCCGATGATGCAGCCCTGGCCCTTGGTCAGACGCGGCACTGAGTGGACGGTGCCGATGCCGCCGGGGTTGGTCAGGGACACAGTGGTGCCGGCGAAGTCGTCGGCGGTCAGCTTGCCCTTGCGAGCCTTGTCGACGAGGCCGTCATAGGCATCGACGAACTGGCGGAAGGTCAAGGTCTCGGCCTTCTTGACGTTCGGCACCAGCAGGGTGCGCGAGCCGTCCTTCTTCGGCACGTCGATGGCCAGCCCGAAGTTGATGTGGGCCGGCGAGATCATCACGGGCTTGCCGTCGCGGACATCGTAGGAGACGTTCTGCGAGGGGAAGTTCTTCAGTGCCCGGATGACGGCGAAGCCGATCAGGTGGGTGAAGGAGACCTTGCCGCCGCGGGTGCGCTTGAGGTGTGAGTTGATGACGATGCGGTTGTCGATGAGCGCCTTGGCAGGCAGTGCCCGCACCGAGGTGGCGGTGGGCACCTCGATTGAGTCATCCATGTTCTTGGCGATGAGCTTGGCGGGGCCGCGCAGCGGAGTGATCGTCTCCTCCGGGGCGGGCTTGGGCTCGGTGTCTTTGGCCGAGACCTGTGGCACGGACTTCGTCTCGGCCTTCAGCGTCTCGGACTCGGCCGAAGACGGTGAGACCCCGCGAGAGGTCTCACGTGAGGTCGTCTGTGCCGCAGCGGGGGCAGAGGACTTCGCCTCCGACTTCTTCGCAGTCGGCTCCGCCTCCTGCTTCGCAGCGGACTTGTCAGCGGCCGGCTTCGCGCCGCCGCTGTTCTTCTCGTACTTGTCGAAGAACGGCCACCAGGACTTGTCGACGGAGTTCTTATCTGACTTGTACTGCTCATACAATTCCTCGACCAGCCACTCGTTCGACCCGAAGTCTTCAACGGTGCGGTTCGGAGTATTGACGGACACGGCGTTGATCGCCTACTTCCTGATTCAAGACTTGCTGCTTAACGACAACACCCAGCCTAACGCGATGTGCCCTGCAATGTGCACATAGGGGACAATAGTGTTATGCGTTTCATCTCAAATGACCCGAACAGCGATCTGACCTACTCCGATGTCTTCCTCGTCCCGAACTCGTCATCGTTGACGTCCCGGTTCGAAGTCGACCTCACCACGACCGATCCGACGGGGTCGACGACACCGCTCGTGGCCGCGAACATGACCGCTGTGTCCGGACGCCGGATGGCCGAGACGATGGCTCGCCGGGGCGGACTGGCTGTGCTGCCCCAGGACATTCCGCTCACCGCTGCGAAGGACACCATCTCCTGGGTCAAGAGCCGGGACCGGATCTTCGAATCGGCTCTGCGCTTCGCGCCGGAGGACACGGTGCTCAACGCCCTGCATGTGCTGGCGAAGCGTCCCCACGGCTTCGGCGTCGTCGTCGACTCGGCCGGACGACTCGAAGGCATCATCAACGCCGCCGATCTGCGCGGCGTCGACCGGTTCACCTCGGTCGCCGAGCTCCTCGACTCCTCACCCCATGTCATCCGCGCCTCCGAGATCGACTGGTCCGATGATGCGCAGCTGGAGTCGCTGTTCGAATCGATGACCGACTCGCGGGCCGAATTCGCCGCTGTCGTCGATGATGCGAACACGGTGCTGGGTTCGCTCACGCCGAAGTCGCTGCTGCGGTCGTCGATCTACACGCCGAACGTCGATGAGCGGGGCCGTCTCAAGATCGCCGTGGCCATCGGCGTCAACGGTGCCGCCGTCGAACGCGCGAGTGCCCTCGTCGCGGCCGGCGCCGACGTCCTCGTCGTCGACACCGCCCACGGCCACCAGGTGAAGATGCTCGACACGCTGTCTTCGATCGCCGAGGCGGACCTCGGGGTGCCGATCGTCGCCGGCAACGTCGTCACCGCCGACGGTGTCCGCGACCTCGTGGCGGCCGGGGCCCAGATCGTCAAGGTCGGTGTGGGGCCGGGTGCGATGTGTACGACACGCATGATGACAGCCGTCGGTCGCCCGCAGTTCTCCGCCGTACTCGAATGCGCCGAGGCGGCTCGGGAGCTCGGCGCCCACGTCTGGGCCGACGGGGGAGTGCGCTATCCCCGCGATGTCGCTCTCGCGTTGGCCGCCGGGGCCTCGCAGGTGATGGTCGGTTCCTGGTTCGCGGGTACGCACGAATCGCCGGGTGACCTCCTGGTCGACGGCGAAGGCAGGAAGTACAAGGAGAGCTTCGGCATGGCTTCGGCTCGAGCGGTGGCCAACCGCACTCGGTCGGAGTCGGCGTTTGCACGGGCCCGGAAGGGGCTGTTCGAGGAGGGCATCTCGTCGTCAACCATGTACATCGATCCCGAGTCTCCCGGAGTCGAGGACCTGCTCGACGGAATCACGTCGGGAGTGCGCAGCTCCTTCACCTACGCCGGCGCCGGCGATCTCGCGGAATTCGCGCGGGTGGCCGCCGTCGGAGTCCAAAGCGCTGCCGGATACGAAGAGGGCCGCCCGCTGTCGGGAAGTTGGTAAGATCAGTTCATGCACAGTGACAGTCTCGGCCGGCGGGAAGCCGGCGCCCCAGATGATGATCCTCACCCCGTGAGGGTCCGTCACTTCACCTACTGTGATCTTCGGTCTGCACGGAGCGAGGACAGTCGCTGATGGAATGGCTGTTCCTTGCCCTTGCCCTGGTCCTCATCCTCGGCACCGGCCTCTTCGTCGCGGCCGAGTTCTCACTGCTCACCCTCGATCGTCACACGGCCGATAAGGCGGTCGACGAAGGCGTCGTCGGGGCCAAGACCCTGCGCGCCTCGATGACGCACCTGTCCACCCAGCTCTCGGCGGCGCAGGTGGGCATCACGATCACCACGCTGCTCACCGGCTACCTCATGGAACCGTCCCTGGGCCGGCTGCTGGCTCCGGTCTTCGAAGCGTGGGGAGTGGGCCCCGGGCTCTCCGCGTCCTTGGCGCTGACGATCGCTCTCATCTTCTCCACGGTGGCGTCGATGATCTTCGGTGAGCTCGTCCCGAAGAATCTTGCGATCGCAGTCCCTCTGGCCACCGGACGGATCGCCGCTCCGATCCAGTACGTCTTCTCGATCGTGTTCCGACCCGTCATCGCGTTCCTCAACGGCACGGCCAACAAGATCCTGCTCTCCATGGGCATCGAGCCGCAGGAGGAGGGGTCGGTCGGGCGGTCGCCGGAGGAGCTGACCTCCCTGGTGCGCCACTCCGCGGAGGAAGGCGTGCTCGATGAGCAGACGGCCGACCTGCTGGAACGGACGCTGAGCTTCTCGGAACGCACCGCCGAAGACGTCATGACTCCGCGGACCCGCATGTCGAGCGTGGAGAAGGACACCACGGCGCGAAGGATCATCGAGCAGGCACGAGACACCGGCTTCTCCCGGTTCCCGGTCGCCGCCGAGGACAAAGACCACATCGTCGGCGTCGTCCACGTCAAGCAGGCGTTCGCTGTTCCACCCGCAAACCGAGACGACGCCTACGCCGGGGGACTGATGACCGAGGTGCGCGAGATCCCAGAGACCCAGCGGCTCGATCCGCTCCTCATGGAACTGCGCGCCACAGGCCTGCAGATGGCGGTGGTCGTCGACGAATTCGGCGGCACCGCCGGAGTCGTCACCCTCGAAGACGTCGTCGAGGAACTCGTCGGTGAGGTCGCGGATGAGCACGACCGGATGCGGATCGCGGCGCGACCGGCCCGCGACGGGTCCTGGATCGTGCCCGGCCAGCTGCGCCCCGATGAGATCTCCTCGACGATCGGGATCACCATCCCCGAAGATTCTGACTATGAGACCTTGGCAGGTTTCGTGCTCAAGGAACTCGGGCGGATTCCCGAACCCGGGGACCACGTGCGCACCGATGATGCGCTCATCCGCGTCGAGCGGATGCACGGACGACGCATCGAGCGCCTGCGGGTGGTGCTGCGCGCCACCGACGCGAGCGCTTTCGAGACAGGAGGTGAGAGCCGATGAGCACCGATTGGCTCGGATTGATCTGGCTGGTCGTCCTCCTGCTGGGCAACTCATTCTTCGTCGCCGCCGAATTCGCGGTGGTCGCTGCGAAGCGGTCCCAGATCGAACCGCGCGCCGCCGAAGGCTCGGCTGCCGCGAAGACCGCGCTCTACGCGATGGAGCATGTCTCGCTGATGCTGGCGATCTGTCAGCTCGGCATCACGGTGTGTTCCCTCCTCTTGGGCAATGTGGCCGAACCGGCCATCCACCACCTGCTCGCCGGTCCACTCGAGGGACTGGGGATCCCCGCCGGCCTGTCCTCGACGATCTCTTTCGTCCTGGCGCTCGGCGTCGTCACCTATCTGCACGTGGTCATCGGTGAGATGGTACCGAAGAACCTCGCTCTGGCTGCATCCGGTCAGGCCGTGATGCTGCTGGCGACACCGCTGGTGTTCCTCGCCCGCGTCTTCGGCTTCGTCATCCGACCCCTCAATGGTCTGGCCAACGGGATCCTGCATCTGTTCAAGGTCGAGGCTCGGGACGAAGTCAATGAGGCGTTCACGATCGAACAGGTCGAATCGATCGTCGCCGAATCGAAGCGTGAGGGACTGCTCAGCGACGATACCGGGCTGCTCAAGGGCGCCCTGGAGTTCAGTGACAAGACCGCGGTCGACATCATGGTCCCGATGTCCGAACTCATCACGATCTCGGACAAGGTGACGCCGAACGAACTCGTCACGCTCGTGGGCAAAACCGGATTCTCACGGTATTTCGTCGTCGGCGACGACGGCTATCCGCAGGATTACCTCCACATCAAGGACGTCCTCTACGCCGACACCGATGATGCCTTCGACGCCCCGGTGCCGAGCAAACGGTTCCGACCGCTGTTCACCGTCACCGCCGCTGATGAGATCGAAGAGGCGCTGGCGCAGATGCAGAAGGTCGGCATCCACGTCGCCCGAGTCATCGACTCGGAGGCACGGGTCCTCGGTCTGCTCTTCCTCGAAGATGTGCTCGAGGAGCTCGTCGGTGAGGTCCAGGATGCGATGCAGCGGGGACGGTTCGATTTCCGCCGCTGAACCTGACGAAACGGCGGCCTCTCGCAGTCCCATCGCCTCGCTCGGAGTCCCGAAGCAGCCGCCGCCGGTCTTCGCGGGTGCGGATTTCTCATCTCCGGATCGGTCTTGCCGAATGCCCACAGAAGATGATAACGAATGATAACGAAGCGGTGACCGTCGTCACCGCACGCAGGTCATCTGTAGTGATCCGCAGGGAGCGTGTTTCAGCATATGTCCAGGTCACACACGGTGGATGAGGGTAACGTGACATTCTGTAACGATGTCGTTATAGTGTTGTGACATAAGCTTTTCGGGGTCCGGATCCGGGCCTTTCAGAACAACCGATGCCAACAGTATGGAGCATTATGTCGAGTGAGCTCTCGACCGTCGAGGCGTTGCCGGTTCGCCGACGCGATCTGCGCAGACAGAATTCCTCTGCTCAGGTTTCGACGATCTTCTCCAAGAAGTCCGTGACAACGCCGTCGCGAGGGCATGAAGACCCCACTCTGTCTCCGCGTCGCGCCGCCATGGCCGCAGAGGCCCGCGCCGCCGCCGGTTCACCGCGGCGGGCTGCGATGGCCAGAGAGGCCGCTCGGTCGGCATCCCAGCCGCTGACACCCGCAGGGCACAACTCGAGTCTGGCCGCTGCTCAGCTTGGCAGCCGCGGTTCCGATGGTTCGCTGCTGCGTTCGGTTCGCCGGCGCCAGGTCACGACCTTCTCCGCGCTGGCCACCGTGTCGGTCACGGGCACCGCGATCGCCGCCGTCATGGTCGCCGGCAATCTCAGCGGAAGCCAGGAAGTGAAGGTCGACGACACTGCCGCCGAATCCCAGCAGCGCGCGATCAACGCCGAATCCGTCTCCGCCGACATCAAGGTCGACGAAGACGACAAGACCTCGATGACCATCGGCGCCCCGAGTGCCAAACAGACGAAGGTCGATGCCGCTTCGCGCGCCATCACGAAGACCGTTCTGCCCGGTTGCGAGGGAGAAGCGCCGAAAGGCGAGGTGAGCAACGGTGAGTTGCCCAGTGATTGGCTGTGCGATATCGGTGTGGGCAACCACAAGCTGCGCGCCGACGCTGCTGTGGCCTTCGCGAAGATGAACGCCGCGTTCAAGAAGGACACCGGCAAGGACCTCGCGATCACCGACTCCTATCGTTCACTGGAATCGCAGGTCTCGGTCGCTGCCCGCAAGCCCGGCTTCGCCGCACGCCCCGGCACCTCGAACCACGGTTGGGGATTGGCGCTCGACCTCGGCGCCGGAACCTCGAGCGGCACCGGCGAACAGTACGACTGGCTGGTTACCAACGCCGGCAAATACGGCTGGGAGAACCCGGACTGGGCCAAACGCAATTCCTACGAGCTCTGGCACTGGGAATACGTCCCCGGGCGCAAGGACATGAAGGGCGCCTGAGCCCGCGAAACGCGCCGTCGCCACTGTGCCTTCCACCGCGTGCAATCGAGACTCGATTGCACGCGGTGTCTTTTTGTGAGGTGGTGCCCGACGGTGATAGAGTTGCACCCGTTGCCCGCGTAGCTCAGTGGATAGAGCGTCTGCCTCCGGAGCAGAAGGTCGTAGGTTCGAATCCTGTCGCGGGCACCACGTACCGTCCATCTCATCAGGTGAGGTGGACGGTTCTGCATTTCCGCCTCGAGTGGTCGGCGATGCCGACACGCTCTAAGGTAGTCGGAGGAGAACCCCGAACCGCGATGTGAGGCATGCGATGTCGAAACCTGCTGATGAGCCCTTGCGCGCCGCCTCGGCGGACGAATCCGATATCGTGCTGCGGGCGCAGGATCTGCGGAAGAGCTTCGGTCGCGGCGACACTGCCGTCTGTGCTCTCGATGACATCAGCGTCGACTTCGAATCGGGACGCTTCACCGCCATCATGGGTCCCTCCGGCTCCGGCAAATCGACCTTCATGCACGTACTGGCCGGCCTCGACCGCGTCGACTCCGGCTCGATCATCATGCGCGGCAAGGACATCACACGCCTCAACGACCGGCAGCTCACTCAGCTGCGGCGTGATCGCGTCGGCTTCATCTTCCAGGCCTTCAACCTCGTCCCCACTCTCAGCGCCGAACAGAACATCGAACTGCCCGTGTCCCTGGCGCGGAAGAAGATCGATCGGGAGTGGAAGGCCGAAGTCGTCGAACGCCTCGAACTCGGAGATCGTATGCAGCACCGGCCCCACGAACTCTCCGGCGGTCAGCAGCAGCGCGTCGCCGTAGCTCGAGCTCTGCTGACCCGTCCGGATGTCATCTTCGCCGATGAGCCCACCGGCAATCTCGACTCCCATGCCGGGGCCGAGGTGCTGTCGCTGCTCGGTCGCGCCACGACTCTCTACGGGCAGACGATCATCATGGTCACTCACGACCCGGTCGCGGCCTCGCACGCCGACAGAGTGGTGCTGCTCAAGGACGGGCGGGCCACAGGAGAGGTCCGTCAGCCCACGCGGGAGAGCGTGGTCACAGCACTGAGTGAACTGAGCACTCTGTGATCGCTGTCGCGCTGGCGCAGATCCGGATCCATTGGGCCCGGTTCCTCGCCATCGGTCTCGGCATCGCCCTGGCAGCGGGATTCGTCGCTACAACGCTCATCATCAATTCTTCGCTGCAGAGCAGCCTCGAAGGTGCGGTCGGACGATCATTCGCGCACGCGGATCTCACCGTCATCCCCGACGAAGACGTCTTCGTCGGGGGAGACGAGGTCGCTCCGCTGCTCAAGCCCATGTCGGAGATCGAGGGCGTGCGCTCCGCGTCGCTGTCGGCGCGAACCCTGACCACCGGGCGGGGGACCGCGTTCTCAGAGAGCTCCTTCGCCCTGTCACCCGTGCCCGCCGATGAGCGACTCGACACCTTCACCATGGTCTCCGGCGACCGCCCGGAGGCAACCACCGATCTCGTCCTCGACACTCGGACGGCCGCCGAGCTCGACCTCGGCATCGACGACGAGGTCCGCTTCAGCGTCGACCCGGTGCCGGTCGAGACCGGAGATGCGGACATGCCCGTCTACCGCGGGCCCAGCCACAGCAGCATCACCTTCACCGTCGTCGGCATCGCCGAGATGGGACAGGACCCCGGACTGCCCGGGGCCACCCGTGCACTGACGACGGCCTCGGGCTACCAGGAGTACTTCGCGCAGCAGGGCGATGTCATCGCCGTCCAGATCGCCCTCGACCCCGATGCTGACCCGGACAGGGTGTGCGAAGAGCTGCAAGCGGTCATCGACTCCTCCGCGCTGAACGGCAGCCTCAATGCCCTCAGCGTCCCCGACGCCGTGTCCGTCAAGACCGATCGTCTCTCGGGCGGCAACATCGCCGTGACGGGACTGCTGCTCGTCTTCGCCGGCATCTCCGTCGTCGTCGCCATCCTCGTCGTGTCGAACACGTTCTCCGTCATCGTGGCCGGCCGCCGTCGCGAACTCGCGCTGCTGCGCTGCCTCGGCGCGACCCGCCTCCAGCTCTACAGCTCCGTCGTCGCCGAAGGACTCCTCGTCGGACTGATCGGCTCGATCTTCGGTGTCGTCGCCGGTGTCGGAGTCAGCTGGGCCCTGATGGAAGCGGCCGTGCGCTTCTGGCCCGACGAATTCCCCTACGAAACCCTGTCCGTACCCGTCTCCGCGCTCCTCGTCGGCGTCGCCGTCGGCGCGGTCCTCACGATCATCGCGACGATCCGCCCGGCCCGCAGCGCCATCGCGGTGACACCGCTCGAAGCCCTCCAACCCTTCGACGTATCGGTATCCCCGTCGATCCGCAGACGTCGGCGACACCTCGTGGGCGTCGGCGTCATGCTCCTCGGTGCGGCTCTCATCATCGTCTCCCTCTACGCCGTGTCGACGACAGAGGTCTGGATCGCCGGCGGCGCTCTGGGCGGAGGTCTCATCGTCACCGGACTCATCATCGGTTCGACGAGGATCATCCCCCCGATCGTCGGCTGGATCGGCGAAGTCGCTGTCAGTCCCTGGGGCGTTCCTGGCCAGCTGGCGACGCTGAACACCCTGCGCAACCCGCGTCGAACCGCGACGACTGCGACGGCGCTGATCATCGGCGTGACTCTCGTCGCGACCATCCTCGTGGGCGGGATGTCGACGAAGGCGACGCTGAGCCACGGACTCGACCAGCGCTATCCGGTCGACATCGCCGTGCCCCTGTCGGGACTCGTCGACGCCGATGAGCTCGACGATGTGCGCGAGATCCCCGGGGTCGCTCGTGCCATCACCGCTCACCGCGCCGAGGCGGTCGAGGACTTCAAAGGCGCCACACCATCGGTCTTCGTCGTCGACCCGGAGACTGCGGCGACTGTGCTCGGCGATTCCGCCGCCGACCTGGTCGCCGGCCGCGTCGTGGTTCCCGAGGACTATCCGGACGCGACCGTGCGGGTCCGCGGTCTCAACGAGCTCAACGTGCCCGTGCGCAAAGAAGGGCTGTCGAGCCTCGCTTTCTTCACGACCCCCGATGTCGGCAACGACCTCGGCATCTCGGCGACGACGACGGCGGTGCTCATCCGCCTCGACGAGGATGTCGACATCGACGAGATCACACGGATCCAACAGTCCGTGGCTGAAGCTCTCGACGTGCCCAGCGACGAGGTCGGCGGGTCCGCGGTCGCCCGGGGCGCCTACTCCGAACTCATCGACGTTCTGCTCGCCGGTGCGGTGGCGCTGCTCTTCGTCTCCGTGCTCATCGCGCTCATCGGAGTCTCGAACACCGTGAGCCTGTCCGTCATCGAACGCCGACGGGAGAACGCACTCATGCGGGCCCTGGGGCTGAGCATCGCCCAGCTGCGGGCTCTGCTGGCTCTGGAAGCGGTGCTCATCTCGTCGGTCGCGGCTCTGCTGGGCCTCACCCTCGGCGGGGCGCTGGGCATCGTCGGCACACGACTGGTCACCCACGACTACTCCACCGAACTCATCGTCGACTTCTCCGCACCCTCCTTCCTCGGCATCCTCGGGGTCGCCATCGTGGCAGGAATCCTCTCGGCCCTGGTGCCGGCCCGACGCGCCTCGCGACTGTCTCCCGTGGAGGGCCTCAAACTCGACTACTGAGCCCGAAGCCGTCCGTCGAGCGACCCCGACGACAGGAATGCCTGTGGGAGTCTGATAGGAAAGAGCCCATGAACTCTGCGCGCACACGCATTCTGATCGTCGTCGGAATCGTCATCGCCGCATTCAATCTGCGGCCCGGAGTCACCGGTCTCTCGCCGCTGCTCGACGCCATGGGCGAACAGATCCACCTGAGCGCAGCGTTCCTGGCGATCATCGGCATGCTGCCGCCGCTGCTCTACGGACTCAGCGGCTTCATCACTCCGCGGCTCTATGCCCGCTTCTCCGGCCTCGGCCTGACACTGGCCGCGATGATCATGGTCGCCATCGGCCTGGGAGCCCGCTCCGTCATCGATTCTCCCGCGCTCTTCCTCGCCCTCAGCGTGCTCGCTCTGCTGGGCATGGGCATCGGCAACGTCGTCCTCCCTCCGTTGGTGAAGTCGTACTTCCCAGACCGTGTCGCTCTGATGTCGACCGTGCATGTCGGCCTGCTGCAGTTCGGCACCTTCATCCCCCCGCTCGTCGCGGTTCCCCTCGCCACCGGGTTCGGTTGGCGCGGGTCCTTGCTCGTCTGGGCCGGATTCGGTGTGGTGGGCGTCGCCGTCTGGATCCTCATCCGGCTGATCAGGCCCGCACCGGCCACCGAAGTCGCCGCCGCCGTCGTCGGCGGCAGCGAACTGGCCCGACTCATGCGCAGCAAACGTGCGTGGGCGCTCATGACGATGACGGGGCTGACCTCGTTCAACAATTTCATCCTCTTCACCTGGCTGCCGAGTCTGCTCACCCGCTCGGGGTTCGACGCGGCGTTCGCCGGGGCCATGCTCGCGCTCGTCACCGCCATCCCCCTCGTCCTCGGCTTCGTTCTGCCCGCGCTGGCACAGAAGATGGCCTCGGCCTACCTCATCGTCGTCGGCTTCTGCCTCAGCCTGGTCGTCGGCTATATCGGACTGTGGCTGCTGCCGACCGTGGCCCCGGTGCTGTGGACCGTGCTGCTCGGAATCGGAATCTCGACCTTCCCGCTGGCCCTGACGCTCATCACTCTGCGCGCCCGCGACGCGGAATCGGCGGCGTCTCTGTCGGGATTCGTCCAAGGCGGAGGCTATCTGCTGGCCTGCACCGGCCCGCTCATCTTCGCCTTCCTCGTGCAGAGCTTCGACAGCATGTGGCCGGCGTTCTCCGTCGTGCTCGTCTCGGTGGCAGTGAAATTCCTCGTCAGCCACGCCGCGTGCCGCCCCGGGGCGATCTGAGGCCGGTCGTCTCGTCATGAGAGCGAAGATGACACCTGATTCGTCCCCGCAGACCGGCCCCGAGTACTCTGTTCGAGTGACCCCGGAAGACCTGCAGACCGCACTCGCACGCGCTTTGGCGACGGCTGATTCGGGTCTCGTGTCTCCGGGGGCCGATTCGGAGGTCGACCTCGTCGCACCCGCCCGACACGGATTGGGCGACTGGTCGACGCGTGTGGCGCTGCGGACCGCGGTCGAACCGGGCCGCCGTCTGGCACTCGCCGAGCATCTGTGCGCCGAACTGCGACTGCTTCCCGAAGTGGCCACCGCTGTGGTCGCCGGGCCCGGGTTCGTCAACATCGGGCTCACCGACTCCGCACGTGCGCGCGTGGCATTCGACATCATCGCCGCAGCCGAGTCGTCGGCGACCGGCACCGAGGCGGCCGCGACAGAATCGCGGCGATGCTGCGGCAGTCTCTTCGACGCGGCTGCCGACGATGCCGCGGTGTCCGTGCTGCAGCGCGGACATGCGGCCGCCTGCCGGGAACGGCGTCGGGCCGAGTGGGCCGAGATCACCACGGATGCGGCCGAACCCTCTCGCCTCAACCACCCGAGCGAAGCTCGTCTGCTCACCGCCATCGCCTCCGTTCCCGCCGGACTCGAACGCTCGTGCCGCCTCGGCGAGAGCGAACCGTTCCTCAGCTGTCTGAGCCTGGTCGCGGCCGCGGCCGAGGACTGGCTGAGCCGGTGCGCGGTGACTCCGACCATCAACGTCGACATCACCGCACTGCATGCTTCGCGGCTCGTGCTCGTGCGAGCCGTCATCATCGTCCTCGCCGCAGGACTTCGACAACTGGGTGCTTCGGCCCCGGAGAGGATCTGATGCCCGCACATATCGCAGGGACTCTGCACGCGACCCCGGCACCGGTGTGGCTGCCCTATCCTGACGACGTCAACGCGCTGCTGCCGAGCCTGTGGTCGGACAATGTCACGAAGACCGACGACGGTGTGCTCACCATCGCCGGCCATTCGGTGACCGACCTGGCAGAGCAGTACGGCACGCCGACCCTCGTCATGGATGCCGCTGACTTCCGCACCCGGGCAGAAACCTATCTGACGACCTTCACCAGCGCCTTCTCGCCCGAGAAGGGACTGGCTGGAGCCGATGTCTTCTACGCCGGAAAGGCCTTCCTGTGCACTGCGGTGGCCCGGTGGGTCCATGAAGCCGGCCTCGGCCTCGACACCTGCTCATTGGGCGAGATGATGATCGCCCGCGCCGCCGGAGTCCCAGGGGACCGAGTGGGCCTGCACGGGAACAGCAAATCCGTCGCGGAACTCGAGTACGCCCTCGACTACGGCGTCGGACGGATCTTCGTCGACAGTCTCGATGAGATCATCCGGCTCGAAGCCGTCGCCGCGGCCAAGGGAGTCTTCGCCCCAGTGATGCTGCGAGTCACCGTCGGCGTCGAAGCCCACACCCACGACTTCATCGCCACCGCGCACGAAGACCAGAAGTTCGGTCTCTCACTCGCCGACGGCACCGCCGCACGAGCCGCCCAGATGGTCGCGGACTCGGCGCATCTGCGCCTCGACGGACTCCACTCGCATATCGGTTCGCAGATCTTCGACATCTCCGGCTTCCAGGTCGCCGCGGCCAGAGTGCTGGCCTTCCGCGCCGAAGTCATGGCCGAACACGGCATCGATCTGCCCGATGTCGACCTCGGCGGGGGCTTCGGCATCCGCTACACCAGCCAGGACACTCCGATCCCGGTGGCGGAGATGGCCGAGGAACTCGCCGCAGTCGTGCTCAAGGAATGCCGCGGACTGGGCACGAACGTGCCGCGTGTCTCCATCGAACCCGGCCGCGCCATCGTGTCCCCGGCCGTGTTCACCCTCTACGAAGTCGGCACCGTCAAAGAGGTGAGCACCGACAGCGGAACCCGCACCTACGTCGCCGTCGACGGCGGCATGAGCGACAACATCCGCACCGCGCTCTACGATGCGGACTACTCATGCACTCTGGCCAATCGAGCCTCGGGAGCGGAGCCGGCGATCGTGCGCGTCGTGGGCAAACACTGCGAATCGGGCGACATCATCGTCCGTGACGAATACATGGGGGCCGACGTCACCGCCGGCGACCTCGTCGCAGTCCCGTCGACGGGCGCCTACTGCCGGTCCCTGGCCAGCAACTACAACCACCTGCCCCGGCCGGGTGTGCTCGCCGTTGAAGCCGATAGAGTTGAGTGGATCGTGACCCCCGAAGACCATTCGCAGATGTTCGCCACCGACCCGGGGATGGTCGGTGGAGAGCAGGAGAACAGATGAGCGTCAACGACAACAGCGGAAAAGGTGAGGATATGCAGGCACTCAAGGTTGCCATGCTCGGATGCGGAGTCGTCGGCACAGAAGTCGCCGCCCGCATCCAGAACCGTGCAGACGGCCTGGCCGAACGCATCGGCGCCCCATTGGAACTCAGCGCCATCGTCGTCCGCGATGCGACGAAGGCACGTCCGGGCATCGACGAGAAGCTTCTGACGACCGACGCCGAGGCGGCCATCGCCGGAGCCGATATCGTCGTCGAGCTCATGGGCGGGATCGAACCGGCGAAGTCGCTCATCACCGCGGCGCTCAAACAGGGGTCCTCGGTGGTCACGGCGAACAAGGCGCTCCTGGCAGCCCGATACGGTGAGCTGATGTCCGCCGCCGATTCGGCCGGTGTGCGACTCGAACACGAAGCCGCCGTGGCCGGAGCCATCCCGATCATCCGTCCGGTCGGCGATTCGCTGGCCGGTGACCGGATCGAACGCATCATCGGCATCGTCAACGGCACGACGAACTTCATCCTCGACCAGATGGACTCCGAAGGCTGGGACTTCGACCGGGCGCTGAGCACCGCTCAGGAACTCGGCTACGCCGAAGCCGACCCGACAGCCGATATCGGCGGCCACGATGCGGCGGCGAAAGCCGCGATCCTGTCCTCCCTGGCTTTCCACGCTCCCGTGTCGATCGACGACGTCCATGTCGAAGGCATCGAAGGCGTCACCGCAGACATGGTCGAGACCGCCCGCGACCAGGGCTTCGTCATCAAGCTCCTCGCGGTCTGCGAACGTGTGGCTTTCTCGCCCGCCGGTGCCGGTCTCTCTGCCCGCGTCTACCCGGCGCTCCTCGATCGCAACCACGCTCTGGCCTCCGTCCGGGGTGCCTTCAACGCGGTGTTCATCGAAGCCGAAGCCGCCGGCGAACTGATGTTCTACGGGCAGGGAGCTGGGGGAGCTCCGACGGCTTCGGCGGTGCTCGGAGACATCGTCTCAGTGGCTCGGCGGAAGGTCCTGGGCGGACGCGGACAGTACGAGCGTCCCTTCCACGACGACTACCCGATCCTGCCCATCACGGCGATCACCACCCGTTACCACATCACCCTCGACGTTGTGGACCGTCCCGGTGTGCTGGCGTCGGTCTCCGAGGTGTTCGCCGACGAGGGCGCGTCGATCGAACTCATGCGCCAGACCATCGGCGACATCGACGAGCAGGGCGTCCAACACGCCAAGCTCGTGCTCGCCACCCATTCGAATACCGATGCGACGCTGCGGAAGACGGTCGATCGACTCAGCGATCTCTCCGTCGTCCATGCCGTCAATTCCGTGATCCGCGTAGAAGGACAGTGACAATGAACTACCCCAGACACCAGTGGCAGGGCGTCGTCGAGGAGTACCGCAGTCTCCTCGACATCTCTGCGGACACTCCGGCGGTCACCCTCGGCGAAGGCGGCACTCCGCTGATCAAGGCGGACAAACTCAGCGCACGCACCGGCGCTCAGGTGTGGGTGAAGTACGAGGGTCTCAACCCGACCGCGTCCTTCAAGGATCGCGGCATGACGATGGCGATCACGAAGGCCGTCGCCCACGGGGCGAAGGCCGTCATCTGCGCGTCGACGGGCAACACCTCGGCCTCGGCGGCCGCCTACGCCACGAAGGCCGGTCTGACCTGCGCCGTGCTCGTGCCCACCGGCAAGATCGCCCCGGGCAAAATGAGCCAGGCCATCGCCCATGGTGCAACGCTCCTCGAGGTCGACGGCAACTTCGATGACTGCCTGACGCTGTGCCGCAAACTCTCCGAGTCCTACCCGGTCCACCTCGTCAACTCGGTCAACCCCGACCGCATCGAGGGCCAGAAGACCGCGGCGTTCGAGGTCGTCGACGTCCTCGGCGATGCCCCCGACATCCACGTCCTGCCAGTCGGAAACGCCGGCAACATCACCGCGTACTGGAAGGGCTACACCGAATACCGGCAGCACGGCATCGCCGAACGTCTGCCGCAGATGTGGGGCTTCCAAGCCGCCGGCGCCGCTCCTCTGGTGCTGGGCCACCCGGTCGACGAACCGGATACCATCGCCACGGCGATCCGCATCGGCAACCCGGCGAGTTGGAACCAAGCAACGACGGCTCGTGACGACTCCGGCGGCTTCATCGATTCGGTCACCGACGACGAGATCCTCGCAGCGCACCGATTCCTCTCCAGCGAAGAGGGCATCTTCGTCGAACCCGGATCGGCCGCCTCGGTGGCGGGTCTGCTCAAGTCGGCCGAGGCCGGAAAGGTTCCCGCCGACGCGACGATCGCGGTGACCGTGACCGGGCACGGTCTCAAGGATCCTTCCTGGGCCCTGCACACCGCAGACGGCTCCGAGATCGAAACCAGTCGGGTCTCCGTCGACGCCGTCAGCGCCGCCCGCGCGCTCGGCCTCGAGGACAGCTGAGCGTGCGGCTGCGACTCGAGGTCCCGGCCACCTCGGCGAACCTGGGGCCCGGCTACGATTCCTTCGGCCTGGCCCTGAACATCGTCGACACGCTCACCCTGACCGTCCACGACGCCCCCGTCGACCCGGCCACCTGCGTCGAGGTCGCAGGGGAGGGCGCCGAGGTGCTGCCGCGCGACCGCTCGCATCTGATCATGCGCATCATCGGCGAGGTCCTCGCCGCGGAGTTCCCCGGCGCAGAGACGGGCTTGGCCGAACGACTGAGTCTGCACTGCATCAACCGGATCCCGCATTCGCGCGGGCTCGGCTCCTCGGCCGCGGCCGTGGTCGCCGGGATCGGTCTGGCCGTTGAACTCGGCCGCGAGTACACCGGGATCGAGCTCTCCCGCGAACGGGTCCTCGAACTCGCCACCGCGGTCGAGGGGCACCCGGACAATGCCGCTCCCGCGATCTTCGGCGGGCTCACCGTATCCCTTTCCGACCCGGTCCTGTCCTGGCAGGTGCCGGTGCGCACGCTCGATGAGGTCACGGTGCTCATCCCGGCGGTCCGTTTGGACACCGACGTCGCCCGAGGGCTCATCCCCGCCGCCATCGATCATGCGATCGCGGCGGAGAATTCGGCCCGGGCAGGACTGCTCGTCCACGGTCTGGTCTCCGATGCCTCGGTCCTGTTCGAAGCCACTCGCGACCAGCTGCATCAGGAATTCCGCCGCAGCGCCTACCCGGAATCCATGGCACTCGTCGATTCGCTCAGGACGCAGGGGCTGCCGACCGTGATCTCCGGTGCCGGCCCGACGGTGCTCGTCCTCGCCGAGGCGGTGCCCGAGTCCGCGGTGCCCGCCGATGTCATTGCGATGCGCACCGCGATTGACCTCGAGGGATACCGAGTGAGCCGAGAAAATTGACGAAACGATTCGCAAGATCGGCTCCGAACAAGTAGACTGTGGGTGTTCCGACAGTGCACGGCTTCCTGCTGTTCTTCACAGGTTCGCCGCCGATGTCATATATTCTGGAACATCTCCTGCTCATTCTTTAGCAGGTTTTCTTTCACAACGCACCGTCAATGGTGTTTCCGTCGCCGTGAGCAAACGGCACATGCCGCAC
Organism: Brevibacterium sp. FAM 27836; assembly: GCF_051351055.1. NCBI lineage: Bacteria > Bacillati > Actinomycetota > Actinomycetes > Micrococcales > Brevibacteriaceae > Brevibacterium > Brevibacterium sp. FAM 27836. The sequence goes on along the minus strand of NZ_CP195711.1, from coordinate 122,834 downwards.
GGCCGAAAGAGGGAGAAGGACCTTCGTGTCTGAAACCACCACTCAGGATTCCACGCCCCGTACCGGCAGCCTCACAGCGCTGCGGTTGCCTCAGCTTCAGGAAATGGCAGCCGGCCTGGGAATCAAGGGTTACCGTCGTCTTCGCAAGAGCGAATTGATCGACGCCATCAACAGCCATTCAAGCGGATCTTCGGAGACGAAGGCCGCTTCTGTCGAGAAGAAGCCCGCCGCCGAGGAATCGCGCAGCAAGGCCCCGAAGTCGGAGGCGAAGCAGGACGAACCGAAACAGGAGGCGACGGGTCGTCGCTCCTCGCGTCGGGCCGCCGCTCCGTCGGCCGAGGAAGCTCCGGCACTCATCGTCGAACCGAAGTCCGATGCTTCTGCGCAGTCCGATGACTCCGCACAGGCCGATGAGTCTGCCGAGCACTCCGGCGGCCAATCGTCGGACGACGGCGATCAGGAACGTCAGCGTTCCCGTCGCAGCCGCAGCCGGTCGCGCAGCGGCGAGAGCCAGAACGACGACCAGGATCAGGGTTCCGACGAGTCCTCCGGTCGCGGCGGTCGCAGTGACCGCGGCTCGGATCGTGAAGGACGCGGCGGACGGGACAACGACCGTCGCAGCCGAAACAGCGACCGATCCGACGACGACCGCGGCGGCAATGACCGCGGCGGCAACGACCGCAACGGCGGAAACGACCGTGGCGGCAACGACCGCGGACACCGCAATGACCGTGGCGGCAACGACCGCAACGGCGGAAACGACCGGGACAGCCGCAATGATCGGGACAACCGCAACGGCGGAAACGATCGCGACAACCGCAACGATCGCCGCAACCGGAACAATGACGACGACGATCGCGGCAACCGTCGCGGACGCGGTCGGGACCGGAAGCGCCGCGGTCGCGGCAACGATGAGCCGGACATCCGCCACGATGATGTGCTCATCCCCGTCGGCGGCATCCTCGACGTCCACGACAACTACGCCTTCCTCCGCACCTCCGGTTACCTGCCGGGGCCGAACGACGTCTATGTCTCGGCCTCGATGGTGCGCAAGAACGGCCTGCGCAAGGGCGATGCCGTGGCCGGAGCGATCCGCCAGCCGCGCGAGAACGAACAGCGCAACAGCAAGCGTGAGAAGTTCGATGCACTCGTCCGCCTCGACTCCGTCAACGGACTGACCGTCGACGATGCGCGCTCCCGGGTGGAGTTCTCGAAGCTGACGCCGCTCTACCCGCAGGATCGTCTGCGCCTCGAAACCACCTCGAAGCTGCACTCGACTCGACTCATCGACCTCATCACCCCGATCGGCAAGGGCCAGCGCGGTCTCATCGTCGCGCCTCCGAAGGCGGGCAAGACGACGATCATGCAGCAGATCGCGAATGCGATCACGGAGAACAACCCCGAAGCGCACCTCATGGTCGTCCTCGTCGACGAACGCCCCGAGGAAGTCACCGATATGCAGCGAGCGGTCAAGGGTGAGGTCATCGCCTCGACCTTCGACCGTCCTGCCGATGATCACACGACGATTGCCGAACTCGCCATCGAACGCGCCAAGCGCCTCGTGGAGATGGGCTCCGATGTCGTCATCCTCCTCGACAACATCACTCGCCTGGGACGTGCCTACAACATCGCCCAGCCCGCTTCGGGCCGCATCCTCTCCGGCGGTGTCGACGCCAACGCGCTCTACCCGCCGAAGAAGTTCTTCGGCGCAGCGCGCAACATCGAAGGCGGCGGTTCGCTGACCATCCTCGCCACCGCCCTCGTCGAGACCGGCTCGAAGATGGACGAAGTGATCTTCGAGGAGTTCAAGGGCACCGGAAACATGGAGCTGCGCCTGAGCCGTCAGCTCGCCGACAAGCGGATCTTCCCGGCCATCGACGTCAACTCGTCGAGCACCCGCCGCGAAGAGATGCTCATGACCAAGGAAGAGACCAAGGTCATGTGGCAGCTGCGCCGACTCCTCTCGGGACTCGAACAGCAGCAGGCAGTCGAACTGCTCATGTCCAAGCTCAAGGAAACCGGTTCGAACGTCGAGTTCCTCATGCAGGTGCAGAAGACGACACCCCTGCCGAAGTCCTCGACCGACAACAGCTGAGATGGCCGACGACACCCTCACGGCCAGCGTCAGCGCACTGCTCGATGAGCATGCGCGGGTGCAGGAGGAACTCTCCGACCCCGCCGTGCATGCTGACGCCGGCCGGGCGAAGAAGCTGACCAGGCGGTACGCGGAACTCGAAAGAGTCGCCGCGGCCGCCCGGCGCTTCGCCCAACTCGAGGCCGACCACGCCGCAGCCGTGGAACTGGCCGAAGATGATGATGATTTCGCCGCGGAAGCCAAACGTCTGTCCGTGGAGATGGAGAACGTCGAGGGTGAGCTCAAAGACCTCCTCGTGCCCAGGGACCCCGATGACGCACGCGAAGCGATCATCGAGATCAAAGCGGGGGAGGGCGGCGACGAATCCGCACTCTTCGCCGCAGATCTGCTGCGCATGTATCAGCGGTGGATCGATTCGCGCGGCTGGTCGAGCCAGATCCTCGATGCCACGCACTCCGACCTCGGCGGATACAAGGACGTCAGCATGGCCGTCAAAGCGAAGGACGAAGGTGCCTACGGCTGGTTGAAGTTCGAAGGCGGAGTCCACCGCGTCCAACGCGTGCCCGTCACCGAGTCCCAGGGCCGCATCCACACCTCAGCCGCCGGAGTGCTCGTCTTCCCCGAAGTCGACGAGCCCGAAGAGATCCAGCTGGACGAACACGATCTGCGCATCGACGTCTACCGGTCCTCGGGACCGGGCGGTCAGTCCGTGAACACCACTGACTCGGCCGTGCGCATCACCCACCTGCCCACCGGCATCACCGCGAGCTGTCAGAACGAGAAGTCGCAGCTGCAGAACAAGGATGCGGCCATGCGCATGCTCCGGGCTCGGATCCTGGCCAAACAGGCCGAGGAAGCCGCCGCTGAAGCCGCCGACATCCGCCGCTCCCAGGTCCGCACCGTCGACCGATCCGAACGGATCCGCACCTATAACTTCCCGGAGAACCGGATCACCGACCACCGCACCGGGTACAAGGCCTACAACCTCGACCAGGTGCTCGGCGGAGACCTCGACCCCGTCATCGGCTCCTGCCGCGAAGCGGACAAGGCCGCACGCCTGGACGCACTGGGAGACTGAGCTGGACACCGTCACACCCGCACGCGTGAGCGACGTCCTGCGCGGCGGCATCGCCCTCTTTTCCGAGGCGGGAATCGCCACCCCCGAGGCAGACGCCGTCGAGCTGCTCGCTCACGCCTGGCACATCGACCGAACCGTGCTCAGCCGTCGTCGGCTCTTCGACGACATCGTCCCCGCAGAGACGACTGCGGAATTCGCACGACTGTGCGAACTGCGACGGCAGCGGATCCCGCTGCAGCATCTCACCGGCATCGCCCACTTCCGCCACCTCGAACTGCGGGTGGGCCCCGGGGTGTTCGTCCCCAGACCGGAAACCGAACTGCTCGCCGGAGCGGTGCTCGCCGAACTCGCGGAGCTGAGCGGAGAACGGCCCCCGTTCGTCATCGACCTGTGTTCGGGTTCGGGCGCGATCACTCTGTCCGTGGCGACCGAACACAACGGCGCCGTTGTGATCGGTGTCGAACGCGAAGCCGACGCCCTCGACTGGGCACGGACGAACCTCGATCACACCCGCCTCGGCGATTCGAGTGTCGAATTCGTCCACGCGGATGCGACGACACTCACACACGGGCGTCCGGAACTGCTCGGGCGGGCCGATGTCGTGGTGACGAATCCTCCCTATGTTCCGAACGCAGCGATTCCCCGCGATCCCGAGGTTGCCGGTCACGATCCCGCCGCCGCGCTCTACGGGGGTGAGGACGGGTTGGAAACGCCTGAGCTCATCATCGCCCAGGCTCTGCAGCTCCTCCGGCCCGGCGGACTCTTCCTCATGGAACACAGCGAAGAACAGGGCCCCGGCGTCCGCGAGCTGCTTGCGACGACGGCCAGCCTGACAGCTGCCGTCACTCACCAGGACTACACTGGACGCGACCGCTATACGGTGGCACGCCGGCAGACGGAGGAATGACTGATGACGATGCGGCACCACCGCTGAAACGCAGAGTCATCGAAGCCACAGCCCAGAGATTCGAAACGGAGAACTCGTGTCGAGACGATTCGACGTCACCCAAGCCGACATCCGCGACCTCGTGTTCGACGAGTGCGCACGCGTCGTCGACACCGGCAACCTGCTCGTCATCCCGACCGACACCGTCTATGGGATCGCCGCCGATGCCTTCAGCGCCGCGGCCGTGGCGGCGCTGCTGGCGGCGAAGGGGCGCGGACGGGACATGCCTCCACCGGTGCTCGTCCCACGGTCGGAGACCATCTTCGGACTCGTCGACGGAGTCGATCAGAGGCTTCTGGCACTCACGGCCCGTTTCTGGCCGGGTCCGCTGACGATCATCGCCAACGCACAGCCCTCTCTGGACTGGGATCTCGGTGACACGCACGGAACCGTGGCCGTGCGCATGCCTGATGACGAATACGCTCTGGCACTGCTGGGCCGCACCGGACCGCTCGCGGTTTCGAGTGCGAACATCTCCGGACGTCCCGCGGCGACCACTGCAGATGAGGCCCAGGAGATGCTCGGCGAAGACGTCGATATCTACGTCGACGGGGGAACCCGCGAATCGCTGATGTCCTCGACCATCGTCGACCTCAGCGGCGACGTGCCGCGCATCCTCCGGCGCGGACCCATCGGCGCGGAAGAGCTGTGCGAGATCGTCCCCGAACTCATCGACCTGGACGGCTGAGTGCGCGCCTACCTCGTCATCCTCATCGTCTCCGCCCTGGTGGCGTACCTCTTGACTCCGATGGTCAAGCGGGTCGCCGAACGCGGGCGGATCTTCTCACCCCTGCGGGATCGCGACGTGCATTCGGTGCCGACGCCGAGGCTGGGGGGAGTGGCGATGTTCGGCGGACTGCTGGCGGGGCTCGTATTCGCCTCCCAGATGCCGTTCCTGCAGCGCATCTTCGTCGAGATGGGACCGATCATCGGTGTTGCCGGAGCCGCGGGCCTGCTGTGCCTGCTGGGAGTCATCGACGATATCTGGGACCTGCATTGGATGGCGAAGCTCGCCGGGCAGGCTCTGGCTGCCGGCTTCATGGCGATCAAGGGCGTTGCCCTGCTCTCGATTCCCTTCGGCGGAGTCATCATCGGTTCTCCGCGCATGTCGATCATCATCACCGTGCTCGTCGTCCTCGTCACGATCAATGCAGTGAATTTCGTCGACGGGCTCGACGGCCTCGCCGCTGGGGTCGTCGCCATCGGCGGCAGCGCGTTCTTCATCTACTCCTATTGGCTGGCCCGCGACGCCTCCCCGGAGTCCTACGCGAACCTCGCCTCGCTCATCATCGCGATCCTCGTGGGAACGTGCCTCGGCTTCCTGCCGCATAACTTCAACCCGGCCAGAATCTTCATGGGCGACTCCGGTTCGATGCTCATCGGGCTTCTGCTCGCCGCTTCGACGATTCGCGTGACCGGACAGGTCGATCCTGCACTCATCGGACAGGAGCGTGCCTTCGCGACGTTCATGCCGATCATCCTGCCCATCGCTGTGATGTTCCTGCCGCTGCTCGATCTCGCCCTGGCTGTCGTCCGGCGGCTGCGGGCAGGGCAGTCGCCGTTCTCCGCCGACGCCAAGCACCTCCACCATCGGATGCTGCGGCTCGGCCATTCGCACGCCCGAGCGGTTCTCATCCTCTACACCTGGACGGCGCTCATCGCGTTCGGATCCGTGCTGCTGCTCTTCCGGAGCTGGCTGTTCGTCCTCGGCATCGTCGGAGGGCTGTTCGCCGTGACCCTGGTCTTCACCTTCTACCCCCTGCGTATGCGTCAGAAAGCCAGAGAGGAAATCTCGTGACAGATCCGACCTCACGACCAGAAACCGAAGTCGAAGCCGCCTGGACCCGGGTCTGGAGGACGCTGCTCATCCGCGGCATCATCCTCGTCCTCGTTGTCGCGGCGCTGGGCATGGGCATCGGGTGGCTGGTGTCGGGCTCCACCGGACTCCTCGGCGGAGCCGTCGGCGGGGGATTGGCCGCCGTGTTCATCATCGTCACTCTGGTCATCATGTACCTCGGACGGAACATGGGACTGACGACCATCGCCGGGCTCCTCGGCGTCGGGTTCCTGTTCAAGGCCTTCATCTTCATGATCGTCATCTGGCGGATCAAGGACGCGACGTGGCTCGACGGCACGGTCGCCTTCTTCACCATCGTCGTCGCGGTCCTCTCCACCTCGATCGTCGAGGCGCTCACGGTCGTCAAAGGGCGAGTTCCGTACGTCGATCCCGATGCCGGATAGCCCGCCGCACAACGCAGATGACGACGGTGCGAACCTGTGCCGAAAGGTGCTCGGTCTCCGTGCCGCGGGTCGGGATCCCCGGTGAATGACGTGTTGAGCGCAATCGCTGACAGAAATTGCACAGACAAGCCTGATGAATTTGTCGGTGACTCTCTACAATTGGTAGAGTAGACCCGGTGCTAGGGCGTATCTGCGCCCTCTGTCGCTCCTGAACCTCACGCCGTGCTGTAAGCGCACGGCCAAGGCCAGGCCATCAGGGCCCTTGACCATGGGAGAGAATTTACAACGTGGGAACTCTTAACGCCGCGAACACAATGATCAATGCTGCAGAAGGTGGCTACCACGCTCCTTCGATGTCGGAGTTCTTCCCGGCATCGTTCCTCTTCGAGGGCACTCCATTCGAGATGAACCGAGTGATGCTCATCCGCCTCCTGGCGACGATCGCCGTCGTCATCATCCTCGCGGTGTGGGCCAAGCGCATGAAGCTCGTCCCCAGTCGTTTCCAGTCGACCTTGGAACTGGCCATGGAATTCGTCACTGTCGGCATCGCCGAAGACACGATGGGCAAGGAGAGAGCGAAGAAGTTCATGCCGCTCATCGTGGCTCTCTTCTTCGGAATCCTATTCTGGAACGTCACGAAGCTCATTCCGTTCCTCAACATGCCGGGTACCGGTGTCATCGGTCTGCCCCTCGTGGCCACCCTCGCTGTCTACGTCACCTATCACTGGGCCGGCATTGCACAGAAGGGCTTCGGCCGCTACCTCAAGGACGCTCTCGTCCTGCCCGGTGTTCCGCCGGCCATGCACATCCTGCTCATTCCGATCGAATTCATCACGAAGTTCGTGACGCAGCCGTTCACACTGGCAATCCGACTCTTCGCAAACATGATGGTCGGCCACCTGCTGCTCGTCCTCTGCTTCTCGGCCACGAGCTTCTTCCTCTTCGATGCCTCGAACGGCTTCCAGTTCTTCTCGATCCTGACTTTCGCCGGAGGAATGTTCGTCTTCCTCCTCGAAATGCTGGTCGTGGTCCTGCAGGCGTACATCTTCGCCCTGCTCGCCTGCGTCTACATCAATTCGGCTGTCTCGGAAGAACACTGAGTCAGCTCCCAAGATCCGTAACTCACGAGTTGCACGGTCGGGCCAACCACCCGACTCCATTATGAAAGGAATAGCATCCTATGGATATGCTCGCCGAAGTGACAGGTAGCGTTTCGACGATCGGTTACGGCCTCGCCGCAATCGGCCCCGGTGTCGGTCTCGGCATCGTCATCGGAAAGACCATCGAAGGAACCGCACGTCAGCCCGAGATGGCCGGCGCCCTGCGCGGAAACATGTTCCTGGGCATCGCTCTGATCGAGGCTCTGGCCCTCATCGGCATCGCGACCCCGTTCTTCCTTAATCAGTGAGGCACTGAGATATGACTCCGGTAACCATCGTCGCCTCCGCGGAGAACCCGCTTCTCCCGGGCCTGTACGACATCGTCTGGAGTGCCGTCTGCCTGCTGATCGTCTTCCTGGTTGTCTGGAAGTACGTCCTCCCGGCCTTCAACAAGACCCTCGACGAGCGCGCTGCGCGCATCCAGGGCGGAATTGAGAAGGCCGAGAAGGTGCAGGCCGAAGCCGATCAGGCTCTGGCCGAGTATCAGAAGCAGCTCGCCGACGGTCGTGCAGAAGCTGCACGGCTGCGCGCCGAAGCTCAGGAAGAAGGCGCTCAGATCATCGCCGAGATGAAGGCGCAGGCTCACTCCGAGGCTGACCGCATCATCGCATCGGCTCAGAATCAGATCGACGCCGAACGTCAGTCCGCCATGGTGCAGCTGCGTTCGGAAGTCGGTTCACTGGCCACGGATCTGGCTTCTCGCATCGTCGGCGAATCCCTCACCGATGACCAGCGTTCAGCCAATGTGGTCGATCGCTTCATCTCCGATCTCGAGTCCGAATCGTCCGCGCAGCCGGTCAAGGGGGCGTGATGCTCCAGTCGAGCAGATTGTCCCTGCAGGCCGTCCTCGAGACCGCGAACTCCGAGATCTCCGGGGGAGACCCGCGTGAGATCGGCGAGGGCACTCTGGCTGTGGTCGGAGTTCTCGCCGAGAACGTCACGCTGCGCAAAGCCTTGGCGGATTCGTCCGAATCGGCCGAGAGGAAGCAGCAGCTGCTGCGGACTCTGTTCTCGACTCGGATCACGGATGCGGTTCTGCGGATCAGCGATGAGGCCGTCGGCCGTCGTTGGGCGCGGACCCAGGACCTGGTCACCAGCCTGGAGGTCGCCGGAGTCACGGCGATCGCCGCTGCCGCACAAGCCGGCGGACAGCTCGGCCAGGTCGAAGAGGAGATCTTCCGCTTCGCGCGTCTGCTGGAATCCGACCACGAGCTGTCTCGGGCGCTCGATTCGCAGGCCGATGGGCAGAGCAAACTGACTCTCGTCTCCGACCTGCTGTCGGGTAAGGCTCAGCCTGACACCATCACATTGGTCGGGCAGGTCGCGCTGCACCCGCGTGGGCTGCGCGTGGCGAAGGCTCTCGACCAGTACAGCGACATCCTCGCAGCCAGGCAGCAGCGTTCGGTTGCGGACGTAACCGTGGCCAAGCCGCTGAACGAGTCCCAGACCGAACGGCTGCGGGCAGCTCTGTCAGCCAGCTACGGCCGCGAACTCGTCCTCAATATCCAGGTCGATCCCAAGGTCATCGGGGGAGTCCGGGTGCAGGTCGGCGACGAGATGATGAACTCGACCGTGGCCGATCGACTGGCCGATGTGCAGCGCAAGCTCGCAGGTTGACACTAGGGGCCGGCTTTTCCGGCATAGGCGGCCCACCGGTCGTCGGACGCAAGATTTGAGAAAAGGAAGCAGGGAAACCAGATGGCGGAACTGACAATTCGCCCGGAAGAGATCCGGGACGCTCTCGGGAAGTTCGTTGATTCGTACAACCCCGAGAGCTCGGAAAAGGCCGAGGTCGGCAAGGTCGTCACCGCTGGTGACGGCATCGCCCACGTCTCGGGTCTGCCCGGCACCATGGCCAATGAGCTCCTGCGGTTCGAAGATGGAACCCTGGGCCTGGCACAGAACCTCGACGAGCGTGAGATCGGCGTCGTCATCCTCGGTGAATTCTCCGGAGTCGCCGAGGGACAGGACGTCTACCGCACCGGAGAGGTCCTCTCCATCCCCGTCGGCGATGGCTACCTCGGTCGCGTTGTCGATCCGCTGGGTCGTCCCGTGGACGGCCTCGGCGACATCGAGACCGTCGGTCGTCGTGAGCTCGAGCTCCAGGCCGCAGGTGTGATGGATCGGCAGGAGGTGCGCGAGCCTCTCCAGACCGGGTATAAGAGCATCGACGCGATGATCCCCGTCGGCCGTGGTCAGCGTCAGCTGGTCATCGGCGACCGCAAGACCGGTAAGACCGCGCTGGCGATCGACACCATCATCAACCAGAAGGCCAACTGGGCGACCGGCGACCCGAAGCAGCAGGTGCGCTGCATCTACGTGGCCGTGGGCCAGAAGGGCTCGACCATCGCCGGTGTCCGCCGGTCGCTGGAAGAGGCCGGTGCTCTCGAGTACACGACCATCGTGTCCTCGCCCGCTTCGGACCCCGCCGGCTACAAATACCTGGCTCCCTACTCCGGTTCGGCCATCGGCCAGCACTGGATGTATGACGGCAAGCATGTCCTCATCGTGTTCGATGACCTGTCGAAGCAGGCCGAAGCCTACCGCGCCGTGTCGCTGCTGCTGCGTCGTCCGCCGGGCCGTGAAGCCTACCCGGGCGACGTGTTCTACCTGCACTCGCGTCTGCTCGAGCGCTGTGCGAAGCTCTCCGATGAACTCGGCGGCGGTTCGATGACCGGTCTGCCGATCATCGAGACGAAGGCCAATGACGTCGGTGCCTTCATTCCGACGAACGTCATCTCGATCACGGACGGCCAGATCTTCCTGCAGTCCGACCTCTTCAACGCCGGTCAGCGTCCTGCTGTCGACGTCGGTGTGTCCGTGTCGCGAGTCGGTGGTGCCGCTCAGACGAAGGCTCTCAAGGGAGTCTCGGGCACGCTGAAGATCTCGCTGGCTCAGTACCGTTCGCTCGAGGCCTTCGCGATGTTCGCCTCCGACCTCGATGATGCCACGAAGCGCGATCTGGCCCGTGGCGCTCGACTGACCGAACTGCTCAAACAGGGTCAGTACACTCCGATGCCGTTCGAGAAGCAGACCGTGTCGATCTTCGCCGGTACCAACGGCTACCTCGACGAGATCCCGGTCGACGACGTTCTGCGCTTCGAATCCGAACTGCACGACCACATCGAACGCAAGACGGGCATCTTCACGACCATTCGTGAGACCCTCAAGCTCGATGACGACACCGCCGAAGAGCTCAAGAATGTGCTCGCCGAGTTCTCGCAGAACTTCGCCAGCTCGGATCAGGGTGGGTCGAAGGCCGGCAGTGAAGACAGCGCCACGGCCTCCTCTGACGAGGTCGAGCAGGAGCAGATCGTTCGGCAGAAGCGTTGAACCTGTTCCGTAACGGCGAAAGGAAGAACTGATGGGAGCCCAGCAGAGGGTCTTCAAACAGAAGATCCGCTCGACTCAGTCCTTGAGGAAGATCTTCAAGGCGATGGAGCTCATCGCTGCGTCGCGGATTCAGAAGGCTATTGCCCGCTCGCAGGCCGCCAGCCCGTACGCGAACGCCCTGACCAGGGCCGTCTCGGCGGTGGCCAGCGAGTCGAACGTCGACCACGTTCTCACCACCGAGTCGGACAACGTCAAGCGGGCCGCTGTGCTCGTGATGGGGCCCGACCGCGGATTCGCCGGCGCCTACTCGGCGAACCTGCTGCGCGAAGCCGAAGAACTCATTCGGCTTCTGCGTAACGAGGGCAAGGACGTGCAGCTGTTCACGGTCGGAGGCAAGGCCAAGAACTACTACACTTTCCGCGATCGCAAGATCGAGAAGTCCTGGACAGGCATCTCCGAGAACCCGACGGCGGAGAACGCCCGGGAGATCGGCGAAGCTCTGTTGGAGAACTTCGATCCTGAGTCTGCGGAGTCGGGTGTGGATGAGATCTACATCGTCTTTACGAAGTTCGTATCCAGTGTCACGCACGATCCGGAATACCGGAGGCTGCTGCCGCTGGAGGTCGTCGATGCCGATGAGGCGTCGACGGGCGGACAGTCCGCCGGTTCATCCGATGCGCCCGCGTTCCCTCTCTACGAGTTCGAACCGAGCGCGGAGGCTGTGCTCGACGCCCTGTTGCCGCGATACATCGATTCGCGCATTCTGTCGGCTCTGCTGAGCGCATCGGCATCCGAGCAGGCCTCGCGACAGGCGGCGATGAAGACAGCCACGGACAACGCGGATGATCTCATCAAGACCTACACCCGGTTGGCCAACACGGCTCGCCAGGCGGAAATCACCCAGGAACTCACCGAGATCGTCGGTGGGGCGGATGCCCTCGCGGCATCGGCAGCCGGCGACTGACCGGCGAGAGCAGAGAGAAAGAGACCATGACTGCCACAGCAACGGAAACCTCTCCGGCACAGGGCACTGCCCTCGGCCGGATTTCCCGAGTCATCGGCCCGGTTGTCGACATCGAGTTCCCGCTCGACTCCGTGCCCGAGATCTACAATGCACTGACCACGACAGTGGATCTGTCCGAAGGAACCAGGAAGCTGACCTTCGAGGTCGGACTGCACCTGGGCAACGGACTCGTCCGCGCCGTGTCGCTGCAGCCGACCGACGGCCTCGTCCGCGGCCAGGAAGTCGTCGACTCCGGTGCGCCGATTTCGGTGCCCGTCGGCGACGTCACCAAGCACCACGTGTGGAACACCACCGGTGACTGCCTCAACCTCGCCGATGGCGAGGAGCTGGAGATCTCCGAGCGGTGGCCCATCCACCGTTCTGCGCCGGCGTTCGATGAGCTCGAATCCAAGACCGAGATCCTCGAAGTCGGCATCAAGAGCATCGACCTGCTGACCCCCTATGTCCAGGGTGGAAAGATCGGTCTGTTCGGTGGTGCCGGTGTCGGCAAGACCGTCCTCATCCAGGAAATGATCTTCCGTATCGCGCACAACCACTCGGGCACCTCGGTGTTCGCCGGCGTGGGCGAGCGGACTCGTGAGGGCAACGACCTCATCATGGAGATGGACGAGGCCGGAGTCTTCAAGGACACCGCCCTCGTGTTCGGCCAGATGGACGAGCCGCCAGGCACCCGTCTGCGTGTGGCGCTGTCGGCGCTGACCATGGCGGAGTACTTCCGCGATGTGCAGAACCAGGACGTGCTGCTGTTCATCGACAACATCTTCCGCTTCACCCAGGCCGGTTCCGAGGTCTCGACCCTGCTGGGTCGTATGCCCTCCGCCGTGGGCTACCAGCCCAACCTGGCTGACGAGATGGGTCTGCTCCAGGAGCGCATCACCTCGACGCGTGGTCACTCGATCACGTCGATGCAGGCGATCTACGTTCCGGCCGATGACTACACCGACCCGGCTCCGGCGACGACCTTCGCACACCTCGATGCGACGACCGAGCTCAGCCGTGACATCGCTTCGCGCGGTCTGTACCCGGCTATCGACCCGCTGGCCTCGTCCTCGCGGATCCTCGATCCGCTGGTCGTCGGTGACGAGCACTACCGTGTGGCCAACGAGGTCAAGGCGATCCTGCAGAAGAACAAGGAGCTGCAGGACATCATCGCCATCCTCGGCGTCGACGAACTCGGTGAAGAGGACAAGCTCGTCGTCCACCGTGCCCGTCGCATCGAGCAGTTCCTCTCGCAGAACACCTACACCGCGGAGAAGTTCACGCAGGTTCCCGGTTCGACCGTGCCGCTGACCGACACGATCGAAGGCTTCGCGAAGATCTGCTCCGGCGAGGTCGACCACATCCCGGAACAGGCATTCTTCAACGTCGGTGGCCTTGACGATGTCATGCGCAACTACGAAGAGATGCAGAAGTAAGCCATGGCGACACTTGAAGTCAATGTCGTGGCTGCCGATCGCGAGGTATGGGTCGGTGAGGCCAAGCGCGTCATCGCCCGTACCCTCGACGGCGAGATCGGCATCCTGCCGGGCCACGAGCCCGTGCTGGGGGTCGTCGCCGACGGCGAAACGCGGATTCTCACGCCCGGAGAGGACACCATCAGGGTCAAAGCCGATGGTGGTTTCCTCTCGGTGGAGAACAACCGCGTGATCATTGCCGCTGATCAGGCCGAACTTCTCTGATCCGCAGGTTACACTGGCAACCGTGAACCCTTCTGTCCTGCTGATCGTTCTGCTCTCGTTGGTAGGACTTGCGCTTGCTCTCATCGTCGTTGTGACGATTCGACGCAGGTCGATCTCGAAGCTCTCGGGCGCCTTTGACTGCTCCATCAACGTGGGCGAGGAGTATTCTTCTCGCCCACGTTGGCGTTTGGGCGTGGCCGTGTTCTCGGTCGCCTCCTTGGACTGGTACCCGGTCTTCGCCCTGACCAGGCGAGCAGCATTCAGGCTGCCGCGTGCCGACCTCGATATCTTGGTCCGCCGCAAACCCACATCGGGCGAACAGTATTCGGTGCTGCCCGACGCCGTCGTCGTCGACTGCTCCTACGGCAAAGCGGATGGTCGTCCGCGCTCGGTGTCTCTGGCGATGGATACCGAATCACTGTCGACGATGGCCTCATGGCTGGAATCCTCGCCTCCCGGCTTCAACCCGACGATGGGACGTTTCACCTGATGGATGTCTTCCGTTTGACCGGCCCGGCGCGACTGGACGGTGTCATCGACGTTCGAGGCGCGAAGAACAGCGTCCTCAAACTCATGGCTGCGAGCCTGCTGGCTGTGGGGCGCACGACGATCACGAATGTCCCTGCGATCCTCGATGTCAGGATCATGGTCGAACTCCTCGTCCGCCTCGGCTGCGATGTCGACTACGATTCCGAAGACGGAGTCGTCAGCATCGATGTCCCCGCAGCAGTCGGAATCCAAGCTGACTACGAACTCGTCCGCGCGATGCGCGCCTCCATCTCGGTCCTCGGACCGCTCACCGCTCGTATGCGCGCCGCTCATGTCGCTCTTCCCGGCGGTGACGCCATCGGCTCCCGCGGGCTCGATATGCATCAAGCCGGCCTCGAAGCCCTCGGGGCCCTCGTCCATCTCGATCACGGATACTTCGTCGCAGAGGCTCCCTCCGGGCTCAAAGGCACCGAGATCGTCCTCGAATTCCCTTCCGTCGGCGCCACCGAGAACCTCGTCATGGCAGCCACCCTCGCTGAGGGAGCGACGACGATCTCAAACGCCGCTCGCGAACCGGAGATCGTCGATATCTGCACCATGCTCGTGAAGATGGGTGCACAGATCGAGGGCATCGGCACCTCAGAACTGACCATCAGCGGTGTCGAGTCCCTCCGGCCCGTGACCCACCGGACTGTGGGCGATCGCATCGTCGCGGGCACCTTCGCCTTCGGCGCCGCGCTCAGCGGCGGTGACGTCACCGTCCGCGGCATCGGGCTCGACCTCATGCCGAACATCGGATTGAAGCTGCAGGATTCCGGAGCCACGGTCGAAGAACTCTCGAATATCACTCTCGGCGATGGAACGACCGGTGCCGGTTTCCGTGTCATCGGTGCTCCTCGGCCGCACCCGATCCGGGTGGCAACGATGCCGTTCCCGGGATTCCCGACCGATCTGCAGCCCTTCGTCATCGCTTTGAACTCGGTCTCCGACGGCGTGGGACTGCTCTCGGAGAACCTGTTCGAGGCGAGATGGCGGTTCGTCCAGGAGATCGCCCGCCTCGGTGCGAAAGTGCGCATCGACGGTAACCACGCGCTCGTCACGGGCAGCGACAGCCTCTCGGGGGCGGAAGTCGAGGCCTCGGACATCCGTGCCGGTGCCGGTCTGGTGATGGCCGCGCTGCGAGCCGGCGGAGTGACGGAGGTGTCGGGAATCGACCATATCGAACGCGGTTACGAGAACTTCGTGACCAACCTGCGCAGCCTCGGCGTCGACATCGAACGCGTTGAGAAACGCGACGTGCTCAACTTCGAATAGACGTCGGGCCACTGCCCGAATCGCCGACTGGCGATCCACGAGGCTTCGCAATGATGAGTGGGTGTCTGTGCCTCAGAACAGCCGCGAATCGGGATCATCCATCCCGCGCAGTGCATCATAGTCGAGGACGACGCAGCGGATGCCGCGGTCTTCGGCGAGCGTGCGGGCCTGCGGCTTGATCTCCTGCGCCGCGAAGACCCCCTGGACCGGGCTGAGAAGCGGGTCACGGTTCATCAGCTCGAGGTAGCGGGTGAGCTGTTCGACGCCGTCGATGTCACCACGACGCTTGATTTCGACTGCGACTGACTGGTGGCCGGGATCCCGCGCGAGGATGTCGACGGGTCCGATCGCCGTCATGTATTCGCGTCGAACCAGACTGTAGCCCTCGCCGAGGGTGTCGATGTGCTCGGCGAGCAGCTCCTGCAGATGCGCTTCGACTCCGTCTTTGACCAGCCCCGGATCGACCCCGAACTCGTAGCTGTCATCGTTGATGATCTTCGCGATGGAGATGACCAGACGATCGCCGGTCTTCGTCTGGGAGACCTCCCACAATTCGGTCAGACCCGCTTCTGCCTGCTCGGCATCAGGCTCGAGATGCCTGATCGTGCATGGGGGAGTCATCCAGTTCAGCGGTTTATAGGATCCGCCGTCGGAGTGGATGAGGATGGACCCGTCCGATTTGAGCATGATGAGGCGGGTGGCCATCGGCAGGTGGGCGGTCAGACGACCGGCATAATCAACAGAGCATTCGGCAATGACAAGACGCACGCGCAACAGCCTACGTGAGACAATGGCCCAATGCCACGATCTTCATCTTCGCGTCGCAAGAACAAATGGCAGCGGGAGCCGCGTGACCTTTCGGAGACCACCGCGGGCATGCGGACGAGCAGGTCGCTGCCGGACGGCACCTGGTCGGTGCAGACCGTGAAAGGCAATGACTCCGGAAGGTCCTACATCTGTCCCGGCTGCGGGCGGGATGTCAACGCAGCATCGAGCCACATCGTCGCGTGGCGGCAGGAAGCCCGGCACGGCATCGAGATCGGTGTGGAGAGTCGACGTCACTGGCATTCCCGCTGCTTCGACCGCTTCCGCTGAACCCTTCGCTTTCTGAAAGCTGCACAGATAAAGAAGGGCCCCGCTTCGGCGGAGCCCTTCTTCATGCTGCTTCGGCGTCGCTCAACGAATCAGAGCGGCGCGTGCGACAGCGTCAACGCAGAGAGTTGCGTGAGCGAGTCGTCTTCGAGCTGTTCTTCTTCGATCCGGACACCTGAGCGTCGATGGCGATCGTGTCTTCGTCGGTGGCTCCGTTCGGCAGGTTCTTGCCCTTGCCGGTGGACTCACCGGACTGCTTGGCCTCTCCGGACGGAGCTGACTGCGAGTCTTCAGCCGCCTCGGCGTCAGATTCCGTTGAAGTCTCCGCCTGCTGAGCCGACTCTCCATCCTCCGGCGAGTCCTCTTCGTCGCTCGCCTTCTCCGCAGAATCTGCGGAGTCCTTGGCTGCCGCAGTATTCGACGCTGTCGATGCGCTGTCGGACGAGTCCGCGGCGTCTTTCTCCTCCACGTTCTCCGCAGCTTCCGAATCGTCGTCTTCGGCCAACAGGTCTTCGAGCTCCTGGCCGTCGGCGATCTGCTCGGTGGCGTGCGAGGCCGATTCTGCCTTCGCCGGATCGACGCTGTCGCCGCCCATCACGCCGGGCATGGCGAACAGCGACCGAAGCTGATCGAGCTGGGCGGTGATCGTCTTGCGCTGCTTCGTCAGCAGATCGACCTGCGACTGTGCGGAAGCGACATTGCGCTTGGCTTCGGCCGCCGATTCCTCGATCGTCGCCTCGGCAGTGGCTCGCGCCTCGGAGATGAGCGTCTGGGCACGGGACTTGCCGTCGGCGATGATCTCGTCGGCCTTCTTCACCGCATCGGTGCGCGTCTTCTCTGCGCGCTCGGCTGCTTCCTTGGCTTCTGAATCGGCCTTGCTCGCACGAGCCTGGGCTTCCTCGATGAGCTTCTTGTTCTCGGCCTGAGCCTGCTCGTAGCGCTTCTTGCGTTCGGTCTCGGCTTCCTTGCGCTTCGCGGCGAGCTCGACGTCGAAGTCGTTGCCAGCCTTCTTCGAAGCCTCGTCGCGGGCCTTGGCGGCGGCAAGCAGCTCGTCGGCCTGCGCCTGCGCGGCGGCGATCGTCTCTTCGGCCTCGGTCTTGGCCTCGGCCAGCAGATCCGCAGCTTCCTTCTCCGCGGTGGCACGGAGTTCGGAGAGCTCGAGGTCGAGGCTTTCCCGGGCCTCCTTGGCGGCGGCCGCATTGGCCTCCTTGGCCTGATTGGTCTCGCGCTCGGTGGTCGCCTTGAGCTCGGCGGCCCGCTTCTCAGCGGCCTTGACGGTCTCCTCGGCACGCAATTCCGCCGAGGAGGTGATCGCATCGGCTTCGGACCGGGCATTGGACAGAGTGTCGTTGCTCTCGGTGTGCATTCGGGCGCGAGCAGACGCCGCCTCGGCGCGAGCCTTGTTCCTGATCGTCTCGGCATCGGAATTGGCCTGAGCCAGGGTCTCGCGCGCCTGGGACTCAGCGATCTTGAGCAGATGGTCGATGCGGCTTCCGGGAGGGCCGGAAGCCTCGGCGTTGTCGTTGGCCGCCTTCTTCAGCTGGGCTTTGGCCTCTGAGAGCTCACCGGCGATCTGCAGCTTCGCCCGATCCGCATTGATGACCTGGCTGCGCGCATCGGCAAGCGCTTTTCGGACCGACTCGACTTCGGTGCGCAACTGCTGCAGACGCGAATCGACTTCACTCTTTTCGTAGCCGCGCATCGCTGTGCGGAATTCTTCGGTGGGCGTCACTGAAGCGAACTCCTGTCGTCTCGGAAAGGGGGTGATCTGGGCTGTCCTCGTCCTACTCTAACGGAGACTCTATGAGTGTTGGGTGCGAATGCGCAGGGGTGGACAGGCTCCTGTGGGAACTCGATCGCAGACCCCGTGACGAAGGCCACAGCTGACTCGACTAGTCTGGTGGATGTCGAAAAGCACACGTGCTGGGACCGAGTCCGGGCGCGAGAATCCGAGGAGGAAAAATGGCTGATGCAGTGATCGTCGCCGGAGCGCGCACCCCGTTCGGGCGTCTGCAGGGCGAGTTGTCGAAGCTCAGCGCCGTCGAACTCGGGGGCAAGGCCATCGCCGGTGCCCTTGATCGGGCCGGGATCGAAGGCGGCGACGTCGACTACGTGATCATGGGACAGGTTCTGCAGGCCGGTAACAGTCAGGGGCCGGCCCGACAGGCCGCCGTCGAGGCCGGGATCCCCATGTCGGTTCCCGCCGTGACCGTGAACAAGCTGTGTCTGTCGGGCATCAACACGATCACTCAGGCCGCGCAGCTCGTGCGTGCCGGTGAATACGACGTCGTCGTCGCCGGCGGCCAGGAGTCGATGAGCCAGGCTCCGCACATGCTCATGAAGTCGCGGTCCGGGTACAAGTACGGCGATGTCGTCGTCAAGGACCATATGGACTACGACGGGCTGTGGGACGCCTTCACCGACCAGGCGATGGGCGGACTCACCGAGGATGCCAACGCCGGCGATCGCGAATTCTCCCGAACGGAGCAGGACGAGTTCTCCGCACGCTCGCATCAGCGGGCCGCACAGGCGCAGGAGGCGGGAGCGTTCGACGATGAGATCGTTCCGGTGACGATCAGCTCGCGCAAGGGCGACGTCACCGTCTCCGTCGACGAGGGAGTGCGTCCCGACACGACTGCGGAATCTCTGTCGAAGCTGCGGCCCTCCTTCCGCAAGGACGGGACGATCACGGCCGGCAACGCCTCGCAGATCTCCGACGGTGCCTGCGCCGTCGTCGTCATGTCACGTGAGAAGGCCGAAGAGCTCGGGGCCCCGATCCTCGCCGAGGTCCGTTCTCATGCCTGGACCGCAGGGCCGGACTCGACTCTGCAGCACCAGCCTTCGCAGGCGATCACGGTCGCCGCTGAACGCGAAGGCGTCGCCGCGGACTCCTTCGACCTCTACGAGATCAACGAGGCCTTCGCCGCAGTCGGCCTCGCCAGTTCGAAAGACCTCGGCGTCGCCGCGGACAAGGTCAACGTCAACGGCGGAGCGGTTGCGCTCGGTCACCCGATCGGCGCCTCCGGGGCACGCATCGTCCTGACCCTGGCCCTCGAACTCCAGCGCCGAGGCGGCGGCTCGGGAATCGCCGCTCTGTGCGGCGGCGGAGGACAGGGCGATTCGCTGATCATCAACGTCCCGGCTCAGGCCTGACCCGGCGATGTTCCGCAGAGCGGCGGAGTGCCCGAGGGCCCTCCGCCGCTCGCTCAAGGAAGGACAACAACATGCTCGCAGCATTCTCGGTCGCGCCCAGTGGGGGAGAAGGGGCCGACGCCTCTGTCCATGACGCCGTAGCCGCGGCCGTCGACATCGTGCGCCGCTCCGGACTTCCGCACCGCACCGATTCGATGTTCACCACGATCGAGGGCGAATGGGACGAAGTCTTCGCCGTCATCAAAGACGCCACAGATGCCGTCGGTGAGTTCGGCACCCGCGTCTCCCTGGTGGTCAAGGCCGATATCCGGCCCGGCTACACCGGTGAGATCGACGGCAAGCTCGAACGTTTGGAGACGGCGATCGAAGCGCGCGAACAGAACTGATCGAGATTTTCAAGGAATTCCCAGTGACGTGAGTCACTGAAGGCGCTAACCTTTTTCCAACGGAAGAAGGAGATGAGCAATGAACGGTGCCAAATACTTTTCGATCGCCACTGCACTGACGCTGGTGGCTCTGTTGGGCTTCATGCTGGCCGGGTTCTTTCCGGTGGTCGTCGACTTCGCCTTCGGAATCGAAGCGATTGCCGTCATCCTGGCGATGACCGGGGTCGCGGTGGTGTCTTTCGTGACCGTGCGCAACTCAATGGAGCAGGCAGCGCGTCGTCACTGAACCCCTATATCAGCGATACGGCCCCGTGCGGGGAGGGAACCGAAGCGGTTCCGCTCCGCACGGGGCCGCTTTCTGTTCACGTTCGGCCATCGGTTACGATGTTTGAGCCTCCGTAGCTCAGTCGGATAGAGCAACCGCCTTCTAAGCGGTAGGTCGCGGGTTCGAGCCCCGCCGGGGGCGCTTCTGCTGTCTCGGGCCCTCGCACGAGGCTCTGCTCGGATCCGACCGACTCCGTGCCGCCGGGCGTATTCGGGCGCGCACCCACACTCGTGCCTGCCCCTGCATGCTGTGAGCAATTCGGCGCTGGCACGGCGTGGCAATTGGAGCCGAGCTGGGAAAACATAGAGAGTGGGAGCGTGATGACAGAGAGCAAGAGTGCCGTGACGCCGCCGGTCGGCCAAGCGCTGAACGATATCGTCAAACGCGTCTCTGAGACGCGCTTCCCGCTGCGGACCGGTGACTTCGAAGACGCTCGCGGCGCGCACGCGGCGCTGACCGCAGAGCTCAATGACTACGTTCTGCCCCGGATCAACCGCTCCCGGACCCCGTTTCTCATCGCGGTCGGCGGATCGACCGGTGCCGGGAAGTCGACGTTGGTGAACTCCCTCGTGGGGCGGGCTGTCAGCCCCGCCGGAGTGCGTCGTCCGACGACGGGCAACCCGGTTGTCATCCACAATCCCGCCGATGCCAAGTTCTTCGAATCCGAGCACTATCTGCCGGATCTCCCACGCAGCAGCGACCCGGAATCGGCGGTGCCCGGCGTCGTCATGGTCGCCGATGAGAACATCGCCCCGGGCACAGCGATCCTCGACTGCCCGGACATCGACTCGATCTCCGAGACGAACCGTGCACTCTCACGCAGGACCCTTCTCAGCGCCGATCTGTGGCTGTTCGTCACCACGGCCAACCGCTACGCCGATGCCGCCCCTTGGGCGCTGCTGAAGACGGCCGCAGCCCGTGACACTTCCGTTGCCATCGTCCTCGACCGGGTTCCGCCCGAGGCGAATCGCGAAGTCAGGCACCATCTCTCAAGCCTGCTCTCGGACGCCGGACTGGCGAACTCACCGATCTTCTCCGTGGCCGAGCTCGAACTCGAGAACGGTCTGCTGCCGCATTCGGCGATCTATCCGATCCGTTCCTGGATCTCTCAGGTCGGTGCCGAAGGAACGTCTCTCGAGCGCATCCGGACACGCACCCTCACCGGCGCGGTCGCTGCGCTGCCTGCCCGTGTCCGCGAGCTCGCCGACTTCGCACAGTCGCAGGAACAGGCGCACGCCGCACTGGCGGGATCCCTCGAGGAGAGTTTCCGCTCGGCCGATGCGGGGCTGGCCGAAGTGTTCTCGGACGGCCGTGTGCTCCACGGCGAGGTCAATGCTCGTTGGCAGGACTTCGTGGGTACGGGGCAGCTGTTCCGCGGCCTCGAGCCGACGATGGCGCGGATGCGCGATCGCATCTCGGCGGCCGTGACCGGCAAACACGATGCGGCGACCCCGCTGCATGTCGCGATCCTGCGCAGCGCCGCTGTGTCGCTGCGTGAGCAGGCCATCGCTGTGGTCGACGACGTCAACACCGAATGGCGCAATACCGCGGCAGGTGCGGCCCTCATCGAGGATCAGGCCGAACTGCGGCAGGTCGCCAGCGGTCTTGAGGAGTCAGTGAAGGCCGCCGTCAGCGCGTGGTCGGACGACGTCAACGCGCTGGTGCGCGACATCGGGCAGGGAAAGAAGTCCAAGGCCCGGATCCTCTCCTTCGGAGTGGCAGGTGTCTGCGCGGTCGTCGAATATGCGGCGTTCTCGGACCCGCAGCGTCCGCTCGGCAAACAGCAGAGCGCACGCCAGGGTGCAGGAGTCGCCGTCAACTTGGCTGAAACGATCTTCGGCGAATCCGAAGCCGCCGGCATCATCGCCTCGATCCGCCAGCGCTTCTTCGACGCTGCGACTGGAATCGTGAGAGGCTGCCGGACCCCGTTCGACAACGCTCTGAGAATATCCGCGGTACCGGCGCGGCAAGCGGGCGCGCTGCGCGCCTCCGGTGAACGACTTGAGGTGGCATTGTGAACAGTTCTGCACAGACCGAGATCCGACGACTGGCCGAAGGGATCCGGCATTCGCTGTCGCTCAATGAGGACAAACTCGCCGGAGACGTTCGAGCCGATGCCCAGAATCTGCTCGACCGGGCCGAGGACCGATTGGGCCTGGGCGAGGACTTCACCGTTGTCGCCTTCGCGGGATCGACCGGTTCGGGCAAGTCTTCGCTGTTCAACGCGGTGGCAGGTCTCGAGATCGCCCGCGTGGGGGTTCGGAGGCCGACGACGTCACGGCCGACAGCCTGCGTGTGGGGAGACGGCGGAAACGACGTCCTCAACTGGCTGCATGTTCCCGAACGCAGCCGCACCTGGCGCGAATCCGCCCTCGACGGTGACGACCAGCGCCGACTGCACGGACTCATCCTCCTCGACCTGCCCGATCACGATTCGACCGCGGTCGAGCATCGGGTCGAATCCGATCGTCTGGTCGGCCTCGTCGACGTTGTGTTCTGGGTCGTCGATCCGCAGAAGTACGCCGATTTCTCCCTGCACTCGGAGTATCTGACGAAACTCGCCGAGAACAGCGCAAATATGGTCGTCGTCCTCAACCAGATCGACAAGCTCAGTCCGGAAGAGCAGAAGGCGGCGGCCGACCATCTGCGACAGCTGCTCAATGAAGACGGTCTCAGCGCAACGAATGTGCGCGTCTCCTCTGCAGCGACCCGTGAGGGCATTCCCGAGCTGCGCAGCATCCTCGCCGATACCGTCGACTCGAATGAAGCGGCCGCCGAACGACTGCTGGCGGATATGCAGGCCATGGCCAAACGGATCCGGAAGGAACTCGGCGAGCCCGTCGCCCCTCCGGACGAACTGCCAGGAGCTTCCCGCCTCGTCGAGACGATGTCCGATGCCGCCGGCGTCGACGCCGTGGCGCAGACGGTTCACGATGATTACATTCGTCGTGCCTATCGCAAGACCGGGTATCCCGTTCTCGCGTGGATGCAGCGCAATGCTCCGGATCCACTCGGCGCCAAGCACGGACAGGACCGTGACGAACTCGTCCGCGCCTCGGTCCCGGCGACCACCAAGGCGCAGAGTGCGCACGTGCGATTGATGGCCCACGAACTGATCACCGAATCGGTGTCGACGATGCCCCGAGCGTGGCAGAACGACGCCGCCGAAGCGGAGAAGAGAAGCACAGACGAGCTCTCCGACAACCTCGACTCGGCCATCACCGCTGTGGAGATCACCCGGCGTCGTCCCGGTTGGTGGTCGCTTGCACACACCCTGCAGATCGTCTTCTTCATCGCCACGATCATCGGAATCGTCGGTGTCGTCGCCTCCGCCCTGGCCGCGGCGATCGGTTCCGGAACGCTGCCGGCTTGGTGCTGGGTGGTGAGCATCGGACTGCTCGTGATCGGTGTGATCGGCTCCGTGATCACCTCGCTGATGGCGAAATCGGCGCGGAACAGAGGGGCCAGCGAAGCGGGTGCCGAAGTCGACGCCAGACTGCGGGACGCGGTCGGTCAGGTTGCGCAGAGCTCCTACCTCGAACCGGTGAAGGCTGTCATCGGTGAGCATCGGCGGGCATACGAAATGCTCACCTGAGACTTCAGCGCACAAAGAGTGCGACTCGGTCTCCTGTGCCCTGTGGATGGAAAAGCGTCATCCACAGGGCATTTTCAATCCCTGGACGGGGGAGGACGGTTCCGGGCTGACTGGAGGACCACGCGACCGCCGAGGATCGCGTGCCGCCATCCAGTCGAAGAGGAGACACCGATGTCCGCCATTCCAATCACCGTCACCGGCACCATCGCCACCGAACCCACTGCTCGCACGCTGCCGTCCGGGCGGGCCTGTGCGTCCTTCCGCCTTGCCGTCAATCACTGGAGAGTCGACAGAGGCACCGGGGAATTCATCAACGACGGCACCTCCTGGTTCGGCATCGACTGCTACGGAGATCTGGCCAGCAATTCCTCCATGTCGCTGGGCAAAGGCACCGCGGTCATCGTCACCGGCAGTCTGCGCAACCGCGAGTGGGAAACCGAAGAGCGAAGCGGCGTCGCCCCGACCGTCGTCGCCGACCACATCGGTCCCGACCTGCGCTACGGAACCGCGCACTACCGGAGGGCCAAGGGACAGGACCGGACAGAGAATCAGTCGTCGAAAGCGTCGGAGGACACCGGCACGGCTGAGAGCGATGGCTGGGAGGGCCTCGGTTCTCCTTCTGCAGCCGAGGTGGCGACTGCTGCTCGCACGACCGGTGCCGGTGAGCGCGCATCGTCCGATGCCGACACCTCGGTCGCTGAGGGGGAGGCGTCGGCGGCTGAAAGCGATGGAGCCGACCAAGAGGGAACGGGCAGCAGCGCTGCGACGGGCGACAACGACGGGCCCAGCGCGGACGATACCGCGATCGCGGCAGTGACCGCTGCCGCGGCGGCGCCGTTCTGATCGATTCGCTGCCACCGCCAGCCGCCTCGATCGGTTAAAGTGAGACTGTCAATCGTCCCCTCTCGCCGAGGTTTCAGATGCGTCTTGTTCCTGTGCTGGGTGCCGCAGCACTGACTCTGGCATTGTCGGGCTGCTCCCTTCTGGGCTTCGGCGGCGACGACGCCAAACCCGAACCGAAGACGACTCACGCTGCTCCCGTGGCCGAGGTGGACAAGGTGCTCAAGGCACTCAAACCGATCACGGGGGACAAGGACTCGGTCCCGTCGACGAAGAAGTTCTTCACCACGATGCTCGACGCCGGTTACGAGCCCGATCAGCTCGAAGCCACACTCGACGCCTCGCCATTGGGCAACGATGTCCCCTCGAAGATGTTCGGAGTCAAGACCGACAAGGGCTGCGTCGTCGGAGAGATCCGGTCGGGGAAGGCGACGGCAGAACTCGTGGAGCCCACAGAGTCGACGGGTTCCTGCCTGTTCGGCGAGGTCGACAGGCCGAAGGGGGTCAAGGCTCCGAAGGGGGAGAAGCGGGACGAAGAAGGTGACTCCAACGGCAAGGGCCACCTGCCGGGGGAGGATATCAACGGCAAGGACGAGCCGACAGAGACTCCGCAGCCGAGCGAGGATTCTCCAGGCTCCGACGGCAGTTCCGGTTCCTCGGACGAGGCCCCTTCGCTCGGCGGCGGCTGAACGCCAATTAACGCTTGAGCGCGCGGAAACGATAGCCTGAGGACACTATGGCCGAATTCATCTACACCATGCACAAAGCGCGCAAAGCGCACGGTGACAAAGTCATCCTCGACGATGTATCGATGTCGTTCTACCCAGGAGCGAAGATCGGTATGGTCGGCCCCAACGGCGCCGGCAAATCGACGATCCTCAAGATCATGGCGGGACTCGAGCAGCCCTCGAACGGCGAAGCTCGACTCAGCCCCGGTTACTCCGTGGGCATCCTTCTGCAGGAACCGCCCCTGAACGAAGAGAAGACAGTCCTCGGCAACGTCGAAGAAGGCGTCGGCGAGATCAAGGCGAAGGTCGACCGCTTCAATGCGATCTCCGAGGAGATGGCCAGTCCCGATGCGGACTTCGACGCCCTCATGGAAGAGATGGGCAAGCTCCAGGAAGCCATCGACGCGGCCGACGCGTGGGATCTCGACTCGCAGCTCGAACAGGCGATGGACGCTCTGCGCTGCCCGCCGCCGGATGCCGAGGTCTCGGTGCTCTCCGGCGGTGAGCGCCGCCGCGTGGCCCTGTGCAAGCTCCTCCTCGAGAAGCCGGACCTGCTGCTTCTCGACGAGCCGACGAACCACCTCGATGCCGAATCCGTGCTGTGGCTCGAGCAGCACCTGAAGACCTACCCGGGAGCGGTCATCGCGATCACTCACGATAGGTACTTCCTCGATCATGTCGCCGAATGGATCGCCGAGATCGACCGCGGTCACCTCTACCCCTATGAGGGCAACTACTCGACCTACCTGGAGAAGAAGCAGGAGCGCCTCCAGGTCCAGGGCAAGAAGGACGCCAAACTCTCCAAGCGGCTGAAGGACGAACTCGAGTGGGTGCGTTCGAATCCGAAGGCGAAGCAGACGAAGTCCAAGGCACGTCTGGCCCGCTATGAGGAGATGGCCGCAGAAGCGGAGAAGACCCGCAAGCTCGACTTCGAAGAGATCCAGATCCCTGCCGGTCCCCGCCTCGGAGATGTCGTCATCGAGGCCGATAACCTGCAGAAGGGCTTCGACGGTCGTCAGCTCATCGATGGTCTGAGCTTCTCGCTGCCGCGCAACGGCATCGTCGGTGTCATCGGACCCAATGGCGTCGGTAAGACGACGCTGTTCAAGACGATCGTCGGGATTGAAGAGCTCGACGGCGGCGATCTCAAAGTCGGCGACACCGTCAAGCTCTCCTATGTCGACCAGTCGCGCGGCGGAATCGACCCGGACAAGAGCCTGTGGGAAGTCGTCTCCGATGGACTCGACTTCATTCAGGTCGGTGCGGTGGAGATGCCTTCGCGTGCCTATGTCTCAGCGTTCGGATTCAAAGGTCCGGACCAGCAGAAGAAGGCCGGCGTCCTCTCCGGCGGTGAGCGCAACCGTCTCAACCTCGCACTCACCCTCAAACAGGGCGGAAACCTCCTTCTCCTCGATGAGCCGACTAACGACCTCGACGTCGAAACCCTGGGTTCCTTGGAGAACGCGCTTCTCGAGTTCCCGGGCTGTGCCGTGGTGGTCTCCCACGACCGGTGGTTCCTCGACCGTGTGGCCACACACATTCTGGCGTGGGAAGGCACCGAGGAGAATCCGGCGAACTGGTACTGGTTCGAAGGCAACTTCGAGTCGTACGAGAAGAACAAGGTCGAACGCCTCGGTGAGGATGCGGCGCGACCGCATCGGGTCACGCACCGTCGTCTCACCCGCGACTGAGCCTCACCGGCCGCAGCCGCCGATTCTCCACAGAAGTGCCTCCGCCCGGTGGCGGGGGCACTTCTGTGTCCGGTCAGCGCTGATCGAATGATTCTGCTGCTCTGTTCGGCTCTCAACCGGCGTGCGCAGATCGTCGACTGGCCGCTGACCGAGTGTACGGTTCAGCGTTCGGATGGGCGCAGAAGCGCTCCGAGACCCTTGAACAGGAGGCGGATGAGAACTGTGCCGATGACCCCGCTGATGACCGACAGGATCGCGCAGACCCCGATAGGCAGATCGGTTCTGCCGTTGAGCGCGGCGAGGGTGAGGAGCGCGATGACGATGAACAGGGCCACGTTCACCAGGCGGCTGAGGATCGTGCCGATGACGTCCATCATCGTCGGGTCGCTCGGCATCGGATCGTTCTTCACCGGCTCTCCTTGACCCGGACCATGCCCTCCTGCGCCACCGTGGCCAGCAGCGTCCCGTCCTGGGAGAAGATCCGTCCGTAACCGAGACCCCGTCCGCCCTGTGCCGCCGGTGACTCCTGAACGTAGAGCATCCACTCGTCGACCTTGACCCGACGATGCCACCACATGGCGTGGTCGAGGCTGGCGACCCGCAGACCGGGGCTCCTCCACGTCAGCCGGTGATGACGGAGAACAGGTTCGAGGAGGTTGAAGTCGCTGGCATAGGCCAAAGCTGCGGCATTGAGGACGGGGTCGTCGCCGAAGGGGGCACTGGCCCGGAACCATGAATGCTGCTCGGTGATCGAAGGATCGGAGACCCCTGAGGTGTGCAGGGACGGTTCGACCGGGCGGACTTCGAAGGGACGTTTGCGCAGCCAGTCGGTGACGACCGCCGAATCCTCGTCGCCGATGTAGTCGAGCAGCTCCGGGCAGTCCTCGGGAGCCGGCAGACCTGTGGGCATCAGCTCGGCGTGGTCGAGACCGGGCTGTTCGTCCTGGAACGAGGTGCTCAGCGAAAGGATCGGCGCGCCCTTCTGATAGGCGTGGACGCGCCGGGCCGAGAACGAACGGCCGTCGCGCAGGCGCTCGACACCGAATTCGATCGGTTCGCTGACATCCCCGGCACGGAGGAAATAGCCGTGCAGGGAATGGATGAGCCGGTCGGAGGGCAGAGTCGCTGCCGCCGCGATGACGCACTGGGCCAGCACCTGACCGCCGTAGACACGACCATCGGGTTTGTACTGGCTGTGGCCGATGAAGAAGTCCGTTTCGCTCGACGCCGAGGCGAACTCGAGCCGCTGCAGATCGAGGATGTCATGCAGCGTCGCCACGTTGGTCTCTGCTTCGGTGGATGCTTCTTCGGTCATAGCTCTCTCCCTGCAACGCCGGTGACTTTTTCGCGTACGGTCCACGATCCTATCGCGTGGGACACCGAGTCGATAAAGGTGGCATGATGGGAAGCATGCACTCAGGCGCCACCGATCCACTGCTCGATGACTTCACCCGTGTACTGCTGGAGCTGAGATGGGGCGATATGGATGCCTACGGGCATGTCAACAATGTCACCCAGCTCAGGCTGCTCGAAGAGGCTCGTGTACGCGCGCTGGGATCGCCGACCCACAGCTCCGATGCTCCGACGACGCCCGGCCGGCACGGAGTGTCCGATGCTGTCAGCGGGGTGAAGATCCCGACGATCTTCGCTGACGCATCGGCGACGACCGAGCTGCTTGTGGCCTCCCACGCGATCGAATACCGCGCACCGATGCCCTACCGCACCGGACCCGTCGCGGTCGATCTGGTCATCAGCGAAGTCAGGGCCGCCTCGGTGACGGTCGGCTACACCATCTGCGAACCCGACGGTTCGCAGGTCTACACGGTCGCCGAGACCGTCATCGTCTTCATCGACATCGCCAGCGGCCGACCGCGTCGCCTCAGCGAAGCCGAGACCGCAGCGATGGAATCCGTCCTCGGCACCGCCGTTCCGCTGCGGAGGGCACTCCGATGACCACATTGCAGATCGCCGACCCGCTGGCGATGCGGGATCTCGCCTCTTTCACCACCCTGGCCCACCGTGCCGATTCCGACGGTGCGATGCGGCTGCAGGTCGTCTCCAACGTCCTCGCCGCCTCCGTGGCGCCGCTGTTCCCCCACGGACTGGGCGATTCGACGCCCCTGGTCCTGGCCATGCGGACTCTGCGCCTGCATGATTCCGAGCTCGACGGACTGGACGAAGCAGTGCCGCTGTCGAACCTGCTCGACCGCTTCGCTCGGGAGGAGAACGGCACGGCTCTGCCCGTGCCCCCGAACTCCGTGCTCGTCTCGTGGACGGGCATCGCGCCTCCGCGCGGAGGATGGCAGCCAACGGACACGATTTCGGTGGGCGGTCTGCACGAGACCGCAGCACAGGGTGTGGCCGAGATCAGCAGCGGAGCGCCGGAAGGTTCCGGGGCTCACGCGGTCAAGGCGCTGCGCTCCCGAATCTGGTCGCGCGAGATGTCCGGCGACCAGGGTACGGCCGTGCCCAGCGGGCTCGCCTTCGCGGCCACGGCCCTGCGTTTCATTCCTGCGGCAGGACGCGATGATGACCGCGAACTGACCATCATGGAATCCGCGGGATGGCTGCGTCTCGTCACTCCGGGCGGGCACCTGCTCACTCGGATCCGCGGCTGAGCCGAATCGTGCCCACCCGCCTTCGACGCTGAGCCAGCGCTCGCTGAGCGGCGCCTTCGACGCTGAGTCGGAGCTCGCTCAGCGGATGTTCGGATTGGCCGTATTCACCATCGCCGTCGCGGCTCGCTGGAAGTAGTCCCAGAAGATCTCGTCGTAGAGCGGGGCCAGAGCGACATCGTCGAGTGCCGCACGCATGCAGCGCAGCCACCGGTCACGGGCATCGAAGTCGATCGGATAGTCCAAATGACGCATCCGCAACCGCGGATGCCCCCGTTCCTCCTGATACGTCGATGGACCCCCGAAGTACTGTTCGAGGAAGGTCTGCAGGCGATGCTTCGCGCCCTCGAGCTCGTGGCCGTCAGGGTACATGGCGATGAGCTGAGCATCCGCGTCGACGTGCTGGTAGAACACATCGACGAGACGGCTGAAGGTTTCGTGGCCTCCGACGGCGGCGAACACCGAATCGTCAGTCGTCTGCGTCATCGTTCGATCCTTCGCTCGGGGAGTCTTCCTGGACGGTGCTGCGGATCTCCTGGTCGCTGGGAAGCGCCGAGGGCTTGTCCTCGGCGGTCGCAGTCGACTTCGTCGGTGCGGCACCGACGGTGCTCTGCGCACGCTGGGCAGATGAGTCCGCGCCGGTCGTGGAAGCAGCGGTGGTGGCGGCATCCTCGGTGGTCGGCAGTGTGCGCAGGACCGTCTCCTGCATCATACCGATCTGTCCGCCGCGCTCGGCCAGCTGGGTCATGAGTTCGGCGCGGAATGCGCGTTCGACCATCCACTGCAGGTTCGGTTTGGTTTTGACCATTGTGCGGATGACTCGGTACGAACCGGACAGGGACTGGACACCGGCGATCTCCGGGTCTTCGAGCATCGCCTTGGCGATCTCGGGGTCCTGCTTCAGCTTGTGGGTGATCTGTGCGGCCATCTCGCGGAAGTCGTCCATCGAGGTCCGGTAGTCGATGGGGATGTCGAGGACCGCGCGAGCCCAGCCCTGCGACAGGTTGCCCACGCGCAGGATCTCACCATTGCGCACATGCCACAGGGTGCCGGTGAGGTCACGGACCTGAGTGCGGCGCAGACCGACGTCCTCGACCTCGCCGACGGCCTCACCGAGGTCAACGGTGTCACCGATGCCGTACTGGTCCTCGATGACGATGAAGAACCCGGAGAGGTAGTCGCGGACGAGCTCCTGGGCACCGAAGGCGATGGCGACACCTGCGATACCGGCAGAGGCGAGGATCGGGGCGATGTTGAAGCTGAGCGCGTCGAGGATCATCAGCGCAGCGATCACGCTGATGAGGATCGTCGTCACCGACGACAGCATCCGTCCCACGGTCCTCGCCCGCTGCGCACGGCGCTGCTTGATCGTCTGCTGATCGATCCCGGTGCGCTGCGCTTCCATCGCCGTGGCCGAGAACTTCGCGAGACCGGCACCTTCGGCCTTCTCGCTGCCGACCGTGCCCTTGGCCACCGCCGTCGTGAAACGACGGATGAAGAGACGCACGATGAGATTGACGATGATGGCACCGACGATGATGACGGTGATCCGCAGCGGGGCTCCGAGGAGGAAGGACCAATCGAAGTCACCTGCGGCTTGAACTGTGGATTCCAATGGATCAGAAGTCATGGTGCCCCGAGACTAACGCGCGAGGTTCAACGATCCCTTGGAAGCGCTGGACACCCGCTGAACCCGCAGCGCCCTCTCGGCATCGGCGAGGTTCTCTCGCATCAGCCTCAGCAGGCCCTTCGGAGCCGAAGGGTGGTCATCGAGCCAGCGTCGGGTCGCCTCGACTGTGTCGGAACTCACCGGCGGGAACAGACGCACTGTCATCGTCTGAGCCATCTCCAGGGTTCGAGTCTCCCACCAGCCTGCGACGCGGGCGAAGTACTCGTCTGCGAAGGGACCCAGCGGAGCCGCCGCGGCGATGCTCTCACCCGACGACGTCTGCAGACCCGTGGCGAATCCCAAAGCGAGGGCGCTGAGTTCGGAGTTCGGCAGATCGGCCTCCTCGACGAGGCGGGTGAACGCCCACGACTTCGCTTCCGTCGTCGGCCGGGAGGCACGAGCGGTTGCGGCCCGCCGGACTCCGGTGGCGCTGGGATCCTTGCGGCTCATCGCCTCGAGCGCAGCCTCATCTGCGCCGTCATGGGCGCAGAGGGCGACGAGGATGTCCCAGAACAGATCCGTGTCGATGGCGATCCCGTGAACCCTCTCGGTCTCAGGCAGCAACCAGGACCGCAGCCGGTCGAGCTGGCCGGTCGTGGTTGCGTGCTTGACGAAGCCCTGGACGAACTGGAACGCCTGATCGGTGCCTTCGTCCACGGTTTCGAGGAGTTCGAAGAAGCGATCGGCCAGCCGGGCGTGCATCGCCTCGCGCTGCTGCGGCGGCAGATACGCCGAGACCGCGGTCTCGAGCTGGCGCATCTGCGTGAGCAGACCAGAGGAATGCGTGATCGCCCCCAGATGGGCGGTGATGGTGTCGATGTAGTCATGGACGGGCCGTTCACCGTCGCGGACCTCATCCCAGAGAGTAGCGAGGATGAGCAGCTGGGTGAGCGAATCGTCGAAGTCACTCAGACGCTTGGCAGCGGTGTCCATGCTGTGGGCGTCGAAGCGGACCTTCGCGTAGCTGAGGTCGGCGTCATTGACGACGATGACGTCGGGACGGGCCAGCCCTTCGGCCTCGACCACCTCGGCGGATTCGGAATCGATGTCGAGGGAGAAGGAATGGGTGCGCACCATGCGGCCGGTCTCGGACTCGGAATAGAAGCCGATGGCAAGACGGTGGGGCCGCAGCGACGGGGTGGGCTGTCCTGCGATCTCCCACGGACGCTGTGTCACCTGCAGACGCGTGATGACTTCGCTGTTGCCTTCAGCCGCGGGGTCGGACTCGGTCTCGACGGCAGCTTCGAGGAGGTTGACGCCGGATTCCTCGAGCCACAGCTTCGACCAGCTGGCCAGATCCCGCCCCGAGGTGGCCTCGAGCTCGTCGAGGAGGTCGGAGAGTTCCGTGTTCGACCACGCATGTTTGTCGAAGTAGCGTCTGAGTCCGGCGAAGAACTCCTCCCGCCCGACCCAGGCCACCAGCTGCTTGAGCACCGAAGCGCCCTTGGCGTAGGTGATGCCGTCGAAGTTGACCTCGACATCGGCGAGGTCTTCGATGGGCGCGACGATCGGGTGGGTGCTCGGCAGCTGATCCTGTCGGTACGCCCACGACTTCTCGATCGTGGCGAAGGTCGTCCATGCGTCGGCGAACTCCGTCGCCTCGGCGGTGGCCAGCGTCGACATGAATTCGGCGAAGGACTCGTTGAGCCACAGATCGTTCCACCAGCGCATGGTCACGAGGTCGCCGAACCACATGTGCGCGAGTTCATGGAGGATGGTCACCGTGCGTCGTTCGACCAATGCCTCGGTCGGCCGCGACCGGAAGACGTAGTTCTCCAGGATCGTCACGGCCCCGGCGTTCTCCATCGCTCCGGCATTGAACTCCGGCACGAAGAGCTGGTCGTACTTCTCGAACGGGTAGGCGATCCCGAACTCCCGTTCGAAGAACTCGAAGCCGGCCTTTGTGATGCGGAACAGTTTGGCCGAGTCGAGGTGCTCAAGCAGCGAAGCCCGGCAGTACAGGCCCAAGGGCACGATCGAACCGTCCGAGGACGTCAGCTTCGAATGCACGGACCGGTAGGGGCCGGCGATGATGGCAGTGATGTAGGACGAGATCGGCGTGGTGGGAGCGAACTGCCACACGGCCGTCCCCTCGACGGGCTCCTCGTCGAGCTCGGCGAAGGTCTCCTTCGGGCTGCTCGGCGTGGGGGTGGGGGAGTTCGAGACGACCGTCCACTTCTCGGGAGCGATGACGGTGAAGGAGTACGGGGATTTGATGTCGGGCTGCTCGAAGACGGGGAAGACGCGGCGGGCGTCGGGGACTTCGAATTGGGAGTACAGGTAGACCTCGTCGTCGATCGGGTCGACGAAGCGGTGCAGGCCCTCACCGGTATTCATGTAGTAGAAGCGGGCATCGACGATGAGTTCGTTCTCAGCGGCCAGGCCGGGCAGAGTGATGCGCGCCGGTCCGACCACCTCGGCGAGGTCGAGGTCGACGTCGTTGAGACGCACGCGCTCGACACTGGCGGTGATGGCGTCGATGAACGTCGACGAGTCCGGCACCGCGGTGAAGCGGATCCGCGAGCGGACGCGGAAGCTCTCACCGACTCCCGTGAGGATCAGGGTGTGATCGTAGCTCGTGACGTCCACGAGGGCGGAACGTTCGCGGGCTTCATCGCGGGTGAGGTTGTATTGCGGCACAGTGTGGCGACCTTCGCTTCGGGAACCGGGTGTACTGGGTCATTCTTTCATGGACACGTCATCGGGCAAGGACCTCGGCTCCGATGCCCGTGATTCGATCGCGTTCCCCGTACCCGCTCGGCCTTGATAGATTGAACAGCGCAACGTCGGGTGGCCGGCTTCGGTGCCCACGACCGAATGGAAGAGGAGAGACAGTGAGCAAGGAAACACTCGATCTGTGGTTCGATACGGCCTGCCCCTGGGCCTGGATGACCTCCCGCTGGGGCCTCGAAGTGGCCAAGGTGCGCGATGTCGAGGTGAGGTTCCGGCCCATGAGCCTCAACTTCCTCAACCGCGACAAGGACATCGACGCTGACTACCGGGCACTGATGGACCGGGCGCTGGCGCCGATGCGCATCGTCACCGCCGCGATCGCCGAACACGGAGAAGAGGTGGCCGAGCCCCTCTACACCGCCATCGGCACCCGTATCCATCCGGGTGGGGAGAAGGACTTCGAGCAGGCCGTCTCCGAGGCCCTCACCGAGGTGGGGCTGCCCGCCGAGCTCATGAAATACGGCGAGACCGACGACTATGACGCGGCTCTCCAGACATCCCACGATGAAGCGCTGGCTCTTGTCGGCGATGATGTCGGAACGCCGATCTGCCGTGTGGCCGGCACCGCGTTCTTCGGACCGGTCGTCACCCCGGCACCGAAGGGCGAGGACGCAGGCCGACTCTTCGACGGTGTCCTCGCGGTCGCTTCGACGCCCGGATTCTTCGAACTCAAACGCACCCGCGACCAGGGTCCGAACTTCGACTGAAGATCCAGCACCACCCGTTCCCGCGCGGATAAAGCGGATAAGACAGCTCCGCAGAGTTCATCGAAAGGCACGCACATGAAGGTTCACCTCGGCACAGATCACGCCGGATTCGATTTCAAACAGGTTCTCAAAGCCCACCTCGCAGAGGCGGGGCACGAGGTCGTCGACCACGGCGCACTCGAATACGACGCCCTCGACGACTATCCGGCGTTCTGCATCGCCGCCGCCCAAGCCGTGGTCGATGACCAGTCCGCCGGAATCGAGGCCCTCGGCGTCGTCATCGGCGGTTCGGGCAACGGCGAGCAGATGGCGGCGAACCTCGTCACGGGCGCACGCACCGCTCTGGCGTGGAACCCGGAGATCTCGAAGCTGGCACGTCAGCACAACAATGCGCAGATCGTCGCCGTCGGCGCCCGCCAGCACCCCGAGGACGAGGCGATCGCCATCGTCGATGCCTTCCTCGCCGAACCGTTCTCCGGCGACGAACGTCACCAGCGCCGGATCTCCATCATGGCCGATTATGAAGAGCAGGGCGCCCAGGCGCTGTGAGACGAACAGTCTGAGGAGGACGCTGTGAAGATCAGAGGTGCGGTGCTGCGTGAGATGGAGCGGCCTCGTCCGTTCGCGACGTCGCGGCCGATGACGATCGAGGACCTCGACCTCGATGACCCGGGACCCGGTGAGGTGCTCATTCGGATGGAGGCCGCCGGAGTCTGCCATTCCGACCTCTCCGTCGTCGACGGCAACCGACCCCGGCCTCTGCCGATGCTGCTCGGCCACGAGGGAGCCGGAGTCGTCGAGAAGCTCGGTGACGGTGTCGATGACCTCGAGGTTGGCCAGCAGGTCGTCACCGTGTTCCTGCCCCGGTGCGGTGAATGCCCGAACTGCCGCACCGACGGCAAACTTCCGTGCACGCCCGGCAGCGTGACCAACGGCGCCGGGACCCTGCCGTTCGACGGTCACCGGGTGCGCCTGCACGATGACACCGGTGCCGAGGTCCTCCACCACCTCGGCGCGTCCGTGTTCGGCACGCATGCGGTGCTCAACCGGGCATCCGTCGTCCCCGTCGCCGACGATGTTCCCGCACCCATCGCCGCTGTGCTCGGCTGCGCCGTGCTCACCGGCGGGGGAGCGGTGCTCAACGCCGGTCGCCCCGGACCGGACGACGAAGTGATGGTCGTCGGCCTCGGCGGGGTCGGCATGGCAGCGCTCATCACGGCACTGTCGCTCGACACCGCAGGAGTCATCGGCGTCGATGCGAACCCGGACAAACTCGTGCGGGCGAAAGAACTCGGCGCCGCCGAAGTCTTCACCCCCGAACAGCTCGGGGACCGGAAGGCTCCCATCGTCATCGAATGCGTCGGGCACCCGCGCGCCTTCGAAACCGCGTTCGAAGCCACCGCCGTGGGCGGAACGACGGTGACCGTGGGCCTTCCCGCACCGGATGCGCAGTCGCATATCACTCCGGTGACCTTGACCGCCGAGGCTCGCACCGTCGTCGGCTCCTACCTCGGTTCGGCCGTGCCGAGTCGCGACATCCCCGTCTACGCCCAGCTGTGGCGGGAGGGGAAGCTGCCGGTCGAAGAGCTCATCTCCGACACGATCGGCCTCGACGACCTCAACTCCGCGTTCGACGCCTTGGCCGACGGCACGGTGGTGCGACAGATCATCGACTTCGCACGCTGAGGATCCGGTCGTCGCCGTCGGACGGGTCGCCGCGTCCGTCGGTGTTGTTCGTCATCAGCCACAGTTCTCCGCCCGGGGCGGAGACGACATCTCGCAGCCGTCCGTACTCGCCGACGAACTGCGTCTCCTGCCTTGCGGTGTCCGCGAGGGGGACCCAGCGGAGTCGTTGACCGCGCAGGTTGGCAATGGCGATCGAATCCTCGGTCACGGCGATTCCGCTCGGGCTCGCTTCCTCGGTGCTCCACTGCTGAACCGGAGCGACGAAGTCGCCGGCCGACCCCGAACCCGTGCTGCCGCTGGAGGCTGGGATCCCTTCGACCTCCGGCCAGCCGTAGTTGCGCCCGGCTTCGATGATGTTGAGTTCGTCCCAGGTGTCCTGACCGAACTCGCTGGCGTACATCGTTCCTTCAGTGTCCCAGCCGAGCCCCTGTGCGTTGCGGTGTCCGTAGGTGTAGACAGGGGAGCCCGAGTCCGGGTTGTCCTCGGGCACGGTGCCATCGAGGTTGAGCCGCAGGATCGAACCGTTGAGAGACTCGGGGTCCTGCGCAACAGCGGAGTTCCCGGCATCGCCGACCGTCGCATAGAGCTTGCCATCGGGCCCGATCGCCAGCCGACCCCCATTGTGGAAGCTCGCCTTGGCGATCCCGTCGAGTATCGTCTCCGGCTCACCGAGCTCGAGCCTGCCCGGCTCTCCCGAGAGCGGAAACCGCTGGATGCGGTTGTCCTCGGCCGAAGTGAAATAGGCGAAGAGACTCTCATCGGCCACCGCCAGCCCGAGCAGCCCGCCCTCACCCTCGGCGACGACTGATTCGACAGTCGCGACTTCGCGGGACTGCGCGGGCCGGTCCTCGCTGAGTTCGAGGATCCGACCGGAATCGCGTTCGCTGACCAGCGGAGTTCCCTTGAAGAAGGCGATCGACCACGGGGCGTCGAGATCCTCTGCCACCAGCTGTGATGCACCGTCCTCGGAGCCGGTGCCGGCAGCTCCATCCGATTGCGCGGCGGTCGGATCCGCGATGTCGTCGGCCGTGGGAGATTCGGACCCCTCGGGGCTGGGCGGTTGATGGGTGCAGGCCGGGAGCAGCAGGGCAAGCGCAGCGATCGCGGCAGCCATGCGGACCGGTCCCTGCTTCGATGGCTCGCTTCGGATCGGTCGGTTTCGGCCCAGCATCGTGAGCACCTCTCGGGGTCGTTCGCTCGAACAGCTCGTGCGCCCATTGTTCCCGATGCGGTCGTCTGCCGCCAGGATCAGGCCCCGCAGAGCCTGAGAATGCGAAAGAGCCGCCCGGACCGGTTGGTCCGAACGGCTGCTGATCGTCGGGATGACAGGATTTGAACCTGCGACCCTCTGTTCCCAAAACAGATGCGCTACCAAGCTGCGCCACATCCCGCGACGACACCCATCTAACCACAGGCCAGGACCCAGATGCACGCCGGAATCGACCAGTCGCGGTAATGCGATGCAGTTCACACGACGACCGCGCCTGTGGTGCAGCTCACGAACCCTCGATTTGGTGAGCGGAGAGGAACTCGACTATAGTCGATCTCGCACCGCGGGGATGTAGCTCAATGGTAGAGCCTCAGTCTTCCAAACTGATGGTGCGGGTTCGATTCCCGTCATCCCCTCCAGCTACCGGTCTGGCCTTCGGGCCAGGCCGGTTTTCTCATGCCCGCACGTGCCTGTGTGGGTAGAATTCGTCCATACCGTCATCGCCGCCCCGCGACATCGCAGTCCGGTGTCGGCTCCGCACAGCAGGAAGTCCCACTCATGTCCTCCGCCCGGCCCCGCCGTCAACGTGCCGGGTTCGCGCTGTCGCGTCGACGGCTGATCGCCGGAGGGGTCGGTCTCGGCCTCATCGGGCTCGGGGCGACGGCGGCGACCCGGGAACTCGCCGAGGCGGCCCAACCCGATCCCGTCCGTTCGGTGACCGTGGCCTACACGCGGTCGGGACGCAGAGAGGGCCTCGATGCCGAGGCGGCGCGGAGTCTGCCCGACGGGTCGAGGGTGGTGCCCGGGGCCGCGGTTGCGGCGCCTGCACGGCGGCAGCGGGAATTCCTGACTCAGAGGGCGGCATGGTTGGAACATGTGCCCGAAGCCCGGCGGGGCCTCGCGACCTCGGCGCTGCTGGATCTGTGGGTGCTCAGTGACGGACTGCCGGCCACCGTGGCCGGCTGGGTCGGCCCGTGGAGGTACATCTGGCCTCGTGACACGGCCTTCGCCGCTGTAGCTCTGGCCCGCGTCGGCGCTGTCAGACAGGCCTGGAGCCAACTGCTCTACCTGCAGAGCATCCAGGCCGTCGATGGGTCATTCGCCGCCAGGGTGGTCCCCGAGACTGGGATGTCGCCGGACGACCGGGAATCGCAGTTCGACGCTCTCGGACTGGTGCTCTGGGCCGTTGCCGACGTCCTTGCTGCGGCGGAACGGGCCGCTGTCCGACTCGACCTCGACGAGTTGGCCGACCTGCTGCGAAGAACCACCCGGAGACTGCTCGACCACACCGCCCGCGGACAGCATCTGCCGCCGGTGGGCCCGGACTATTGGGAGGTCGGAGAATCACAGGTCACCCTCGGTCTGGCCGGCCCGACTCTGATCGGAATGGACTCGTTGGCCGCGCTGACCGCGGCGGATCCGGAACTGTGGGGCCGCCTCGGCGGGGGAGTCGGGAACGTCCTGCCGGCCGTCGACGCCTATTCCGCGACCTTCGCTCGCACCTTCGGCGCCAACGGGCTGCAGCGCTATCCGACCTCGGGCGGGTGTGATTCGGCTGCTGCCTATCTGCCCGCCGCCGGGCTCGTCCCCACCGACGGTTCCGGCGCCCGCATCTACGCGATCGAAGCCGAAGCCCTCGTGACCGTATGGGACCGTCTCGAGCAGCCGGGCGGCGGCATCAAGCCGGGTCACGGATGGATCATCGACCGCTCCAGCTGGAGCCCATCGACCTCGCTCATGGCGCTGGGATTCGCGCGTCTGGGGCAGCGCGGTCGGGCCGAGGCGATCCTCGATTGGCTGGCCGAGCATCGTACCTTCGCGGGTTCCCTGCCGGAGAAGATCAGTGCCGACGGGCAACCGGTCTCGGTGGCGCCGCTGGCATGGACGGCAGCCAATGTCATCATCACCTTCGACGAGCTCTACGTTCGGCGCGGATAGGCCGCCCCATGAAATAGCGCCGGTTTCGCGTATCGAGAGGGGTTTCGCGTAATATGGGTGATTGCGTCTTGCGGACGTGCGCGAAACATTCGTGGACTTTCGCTCCCCCTTAAGGTCACGGGTTGGCCGATCAGGCTGCGAGATGGTCGACAACGACCACGAGCTGAGCCGGTCAGGTCGGTTGATGGCCGCAAATGCATGACTGTCGAAATTGAAAGGTCGCACTGTGAAGAGCTCCGTCGAGCAACTCGACCCCACCCGGGTCAAGATCAGCGTGGAAGTCCCTTACGCCGAACTCAAACCGAGTGTCGACGAGGCATACACGACTATCGGTGCTCAGGTCACCGTTCCCGGCTTCCGCAAGGGAAAGGTCCCCGCGCGCATCATCGATCAGCGGATCGGTCGTCCGGCAGTCATTCAGGAGGCCATCAACAACGGCCTCGATGACTTCTACCGCAGCGCCGTGGAAGAGAACGAGCTCAAGCCGATGGGTCAGCCCGAGGTTGAGATCTCCGAGGTCCCCGGACTCGACGGCACCGAAGACGGTGACCTCAACTTCACCGTCGAGGTCGACGTCCGCCCCGAGATCGAACTGCCTGCCTACGACTCCATCGCCATCGAGGTCGATCCCATCGAGGTCACCGATGCCGATGTCGATGCCGAGCTCGAGCAGCTGCGCACCCGCTTCGGAACCCTCGTCTCCGTCGACCGCCCGGCCGCCAAGGACGACTTCGTCACCCTCGACCTCATCGCCACGATCGGCGACGAAGAGATCGACTCCGCCTCCGACATCTCCTACCAGGTCGGTGCCGGCACGATGCTCGAAGGCATGGACGAAGCCCTCGACGGACTCTCCGCCGGTGAGACCACGACCTTCGAGACCACTTTCGCCGGCGGCGAGCACGCCGGCGAGCAGGGCACCGTGAAGATCACCCTCGGTGCTGTGAAGGAACGCGAACTGCCCGAGGCCGATGATGACTTCGCTCAGCTGGCCAGCGAATTCGACACGATCGCCGAACTGCGTGAGGATCTGCGCGAGCAGGCCGGCAAGCAGAAGGAGACCGATCAGGGCGTCCAGGCACGCGACAAGGTGCTCGAACACCTCATCGAGACCCTCGAGGTCCCCGTCCCGGCCAAGGTCGTCGCCGACGAGGTCGAGCGTCACCTCGAGTCCGAGGACCGTGTCGACGATGACGAGCACCGCAAGGAGGTCACCGAGGAGACCGAGCGCAACCTGCGCACCCAGTTCATCCTCGACGCCGTCTCCGAGGCCGAGAACGTCGAAGTCAGCCAGCCCGAACTCATCGAGTACCTGATCTCCGCATCGCAGCAGTACGGGATGAACCCGAATGAGTTCGCCCAGATGCTCGACAGCTCCGGACAGGTCAACGCCCTGGTCGGAGAGGTCTCGCGCCGCAAGGCCCTGGCAGCCGTCCTCGCCGGTGCCACCGTGAAGGACACCGACGGCAACGTCGTCGACATGGAGGCCTTCACCTCCGCCGGAGA
The DNA here is from genome assembly GCF_051351055.1 of Brevibacterium sp. FAM 27836. Classification (NCBI taxonomy): domain Bacteria; kingdom Bacillati; phylum Actinomycetota; class Actinomycetes; order Micrococcales; family Brevibacteriaceae; genus Brevibacterium; species Brevibacterium sp. FAM 27836. The sequence continues at coordinate 81,601 of NZ_CP195711.1, read as the reverse complement.
CGACGAAGAAGGAGCCGAGGCTGAGGCCGAGGAGGCCGCTGACGAGGCACCCGCAGAGGCCGCCGAAGAGAACTGAGGAACGGCCGCCTCGGCGGTGGATTCCCGATGAGACGGTGGGGTCGGATGATCATCCGACCCCACCGTCTCGCCGTATCCGGACTCGACGATCACGCTGAGGGCGAACACAGGCCTCGCCGCGGACTAAAACCCGGTGGTCAGAGGTTAGAGTCCATAACAAGCCATCCACAGAACACAGGAGTGAAACGTGAGCGCACACGACATGACAGCTCCCGTCGGCCTCGACGCCGGTGGGGGAATGGGCCTGGACGACCATATCTTCAATCGTCTTCTCAAGGAGCGCATCATCTGGCTCGGTTCAGAGGTGCGCGACGACAACGCCAACGCGATCTGTGCGCAGATGATGCTGTTGGCCGCTGAGGACCCGGACGCCGATATCTCGCTCTACATCAACTCACCCGGCGGCTCGGTCACTGCCGGCATGGCCATCTACGACACCATGCAGTACATCAAGCCCGACGTGTCGACCGTGGCGATGGGCATGGCCGCCTCCATGGGACAGTTCCTGCTGTCCTCGGGAACCCCGGGCAAGCGCTTCGCGACCCCGCACGCTCGCATCCTCATGCACCAGCCGCTCGGCGGAATCGGCGGCACCGCCACCGATATCAAGATCCAGGCCGAGCTCATCCTGCACATGAAGAAGCAGATGGCCGAACTGACTGCCGAGCAGACCGGAAAGTCGCTCGAGCAGATCCTCAAGGACAATGATCGCGACCACTGGTTCACCGCCGAGGAGGCCCTCGAGTACGGCTTCATCGACAAGATGGTCACCCGCGCGTCCGACGTCGAGAACAACTGAGCAGGAGTGAGGGAAGAATGAATTCAATGAACTTTATGCCGGGTTCGACGGCGTCGAACATGCCGCAGTCACGTTACGTCATGCCGCAGTTCGAGGAGCGCACCCCTTACGGCTTCAAACGCCAGGATCCGTACACGAAGCTCTTCGACGACCGTGTCGTCTTCCTCGGTGCGCAGGTCGATGACACCAGCGCCGACGATGTCATGGCTCAGCTGCTCGTCCTCGAGTCGCAGGATCCCGACCGGGACATCACCCTCTACATCAACTCGCCCGGTGGTTCGTTCACCGCGATGACAGCGATCTACGACACGATGCAGTACATCAAGCCGGAGATCCAGACCGTCTGCCTCGGCCAGGCCGCTTCGGCCGCCGCCGTGCTGCTCGCCGCCGGTTCTCCCGGCAAGCGACTGGCCCTGCCGAACGCGCGTGTGCTCATCCACCAGCCGGCCATGCAGGGGCAGGGGCAGGGCCAGGCGTCCGACCTGGAGATCCAGGCCGCTGAAGTGCTGCGGATGCGCGAATGGCTCGAGGGGACTCTGGCCAAGCACTCGAACAAGGAAGCCTCGCAGGTCTCGAACGACATCGAACGCGACCTCTTCCTCACGGCCGAGCAGGCCAAGGACTACGGCCTCGTCGATCAGGTGCTCTCCTCGCGCAAGAACGCGAGCTGAGCCCTTCGGGGACCGAACGATTCCGGTGTCAACGGGCCCGTACGGCGATGACCGTGCGGGCCCGTTTTCGGCTTCGCCGGCCGACACACCGAATGACGTTGCTGGCGGCTCGCGTCAGCCACGTATGGGAAGCTATTGAGGTACAGGAAACACGAGCGGTAGAGTTGGGGCCAAGCGTCCTGGCGAAAGGTTGTGACAGTGGCTCGCAGTGCGGACGGAGCAGACCTGCTCAAATGCAACTTCTGTGGGAAGTCCCAGAAGCAGGTTCGGAAACTCATCGCCGGACCTGGTGTTTACATCTGCGATGAATGCATCGGGCTCTGCAACGAGATCATCGAAGAGGAACTCAGCGAATCCACTCCTGATCAGGCGGAACTCGAGCTGCCCAAGCCGCGTGAGATCTTCGACTTCCTGCAGGAGTACGTCGTCGGTCAGGAACCGGCGAAGAAGGCTCTGTCCGTGGCCGTCTACAACCATTACAAGCGTATCCGCTCCCTGCAGTCCGGTGAGGACACGAAGACACTCGGCGGCGAGAACGAAGTGGAGATCGCGAAGTCGAACATCCTCCTCGTCGGTCCCACCGGGTCCGGTAAGACCTATCTGGCGCAGTCACTGGCGAGGCGCCTGAACGTGCCCTTCGCCGTCGCCGATGCCACCGCGCTGACCGAGGCCGGCTATGTCGGCGAAGACGTCGAGAACATCCTGCTCAAGCTCATCCAGGCCGCCGACTTCGACATCCAACGCGCCGAACACGGCATCATCTACATCGACGAGATCGATAAGATCGCCCGCAAGTCGGAGAACCCGTCGATCACCCGAGACGTCTCCGGTGAAGGGGTGCAGCAGGCACTGCTGAAGATCCTCGAAGGCACGCAGGCCTCGGTGCCTCCGCAGGGTGGTCGCAAACACCCTCATCAGGACTTCCTGCAGATCGACACGACCAATGTGCTCTTCATCGTCGCCGGCGCATTCGCCGGGATGGAAGAGATCGTCGCCGGTCGCAAGGGCAAGCACGGAATCGGCTTCGGAGCCCTGCTGCAGTCGAAGAACGACGAAGAGGACCTCTACGCCGACATCCTGCCCGAAGATCTGCTCAAGTTCGGCCTCATTCCCGAGTTCATCGGCCGCCTGCCCGTGCTGGCCACGGTGTCCAACCTCGATCGCGCGGCGCTCATGTCGATCCTCACCGAACCGAAGAACGCCCTGGTCAAGCAGTATCAGCGCATGTTCGAGTTCGACAATGTCTCGCTGACCTTCGAAACCGACGCCCTCGAGTCCATCGCCGATCTCGCGCTGCTGCGCGGCACGGGTGCTCGCGGACTGCGGTCGATTTTGGAAGAGGTCCTGCAGCCTGTCATGTTCGATGTGCCCTCGCGAGAGGACATCGCCGAGGTGGTCGTGACCAAGGAGGTCGTCGACAGCAATGTCGCACCGACGCTCGTGCCGAAGTCGCGGAACAGGACGAACAAGAAATCTGCCTGAGCCTCTGACACATGAGGCTCTTCGCTGATACCCGACCGCTGAAGTACGCCGCTTTTAGGCGGCTGTGGTTGGCCAATATCGTCACCGTCATCGGTGCGCAGATGACGGTCGTGGCCATTCCTGCACAGATCTTCCACATCACCGGGTCCTCGGCGTATGTCGGACTGGCCGGAGCCTTCGGCTTCGTTCCACTCGTCGTCTTCGGACTGTGGGGCGGTTCACTGGCTGATGTCGTCGATCGCCGCAGACTTCTCGTCATCTCGACGATCGGCCTCATCGTCACCAGCGCGCTGCTGGCGCTCTGGGCTCTTCTGGGATTGGAGAACGTGTGGCTGCTGCTGTGCACATTCTCCCTGCAGCAGGCATTCTTCGGTCTCAACCAACCCGCAAAAGGGGCGCTGCTGCCGACGATCGTGCCGCTGAGACTGCTGCCCGCCGCGAACTCGCTGAACATGACGGTGATGACCTTGGGCGCGGTCATCGGTCCGGTCATCGGCGGAGCCCTCATCCCGCTCTTCGGGTATCAGCTGCTGTATGTCCTCGACGCGGTGTTCCTCTTCGCGACCCTCTACGCCGTCGTCAGACTCCCGTCCCTCCCGCCGAAGAAGCAGCCCGATACCCGTTCGGGATTCAAAGGCATCATCGACGGATTCCGGTATCTCAAGACGAACACCGTCGTCATGGTGTCTCTGCTCGTCGATGTCATCGCCATGGTCTTCGGAATGCCTCGGGCTCTGTTTCCGCAGATCGCCACCGAGACCTTCGACGGACCTGACGAAGGCGGCATCGTCTTCTCGCTGCTCTTCGCCGCTTTGGCCGCCGGCAGCGCCTTGGCCGGTATCTTCTCCGGCTGGGTGTCCCGCGTCGAACGGCAGGGTCTGGCGGTGATCATCGCGATCGTCGTGTGGGGTTCGGCGATGACGATCTTCGGTCTCAGCCTCGAACTCGTGTCGAATCTCTGGCTCGTCGCACTCGTCGTCGCCTTGAGCGCACTGGCCGTGGGCGGGGGAGCGGACATCATCTCCTCCGCATTCAGGTCCACGATGCTTCAGGAGGCCGCGACCGATGACATGCGCGGTCGGATGCAGGGTGTCTTCATCGTCGTGGTCGCCGGAGGGCCGCGCGTCGCCGATCTGCTCCACGGTTCGGCGGCCGCGGTGACGAACACGACGGTCGCCTCGGCCGGAGGCGGCATCGCTGTCATCGTGCTCGTGCTCGCCTGCGCTTTCATCTTCCCAGCCTTCAGGAGATACCGGGTCGACCGCGGCGACTCCGAGCACTCCGTCACCGTCGACTGACTCACCGACGCCGCTGCGCCGGGCAGAACCGCGCGCCCGCAGCCCTCACCGGTTTCCGCACTGCGCACCGCAGCCCGTACGTCCTCGCGCACCCGACTGTCTGCACCGATAGTTTCGGCATCAGTCACCGTCGGCGGCAGCACCCACTGGTGCACCGGGGTGGTGTGAAGCTGCTGGTGGGGGATGGTGCTCGCAACTGCCGCGCGGCAAGAGACTGCCGCGCGGATCAGTGCGGCCGGGTCAGTTGGAAGTCGCCGAATAGACGGCATTCTCCGCGGGCTGGACGACGACGAAGCCGGGTCCGTGGAAGGCCAGCTGCACGGATTCGCCGGAGCCGCGGCCGAAGAACGTGCCGACGCTGACATCGGTCTTGATCTGTGGCGCCAGAGCCGAGGACCAGCACACTGCGGCCTGCGGGTCGACGAAGGTCGGCTGCTGCGAGCAGTCGAGAACCATCGGATCTCCCTTGCAGCAGATGGCCGCGGTACCCTGCCCGGCGAGTTCGAGGTTGAACAGTCCCGAGCCGCTGACCATGGCACCGACACCGCCCTTGATGCGCTTGATCTCCCAGTTGAGCGCGTCGTCGAAGGCCAGCAGGTTCGAGGTGTTGACGGTCAGAGCGTCCTGGGGCCCTTCGAGAGCCATCATGAAGATGTTCGACGCTTCGCGGGCGAAGAACACTTCGCCGTGACCTTCGACGCGCATGACATTGCCGCCCTCGCCGGTGGCTGCCTTCTTCATGAACTGCCCGACCGACTTCGAGCCCTGGTGGGCGAAGCGGACGTCGCCCTGGTAGGCGACCATGGCGCCCTTGGTGGCGATCATCGGTGCGTTCGGCGTGACCACCGTGCGCAGCATCTTCTTCGACTGGAGGGTCCAGCGATCCTGATTCTGGATCTCGGCATTGCGCTGGGAAAAGAGTTCGCTTCTCACGTTCCGTGGGCCTTTCTTCAGGCAGGAGGTCCTGACTGGTTATGGTGTCGAAACCATAGTACGTGGGCGAGGACGTCGTCCCCGGCCAGCCGTGTGCCCATTCGGGAACACTCGAGATGCTCCGCCGTGACAGAAACAGGGGCCCGCGCAGTCTCGGCCGCATCCCGGGGCTGTCGTCGGAAGAGTCGAAGAAACCCCATGGCATCCGCCGCCGGCGATGAGACGTCGTGGTGGGTGCCATGGGGTCCGATGCTGCGGACCGGGCAAGAGCTCTCCGGTCAGGCTTGGTCGACGAAGGTGATCTCGTCGACGCTGATCTCCTCGCCGGCTTCGACGGTGGTCAGCGATTCGACGCGGCCGGCGGCCTTGAGATCGCCTTCGGCGGACTTGATCGCAGCGACGACTGCAGCCGGTGCCTGGATCGTCACCGAGGCGACGCCGGTCTTCTGCGAGACCTTCGCTTCGGTCTTCGTGCGGCGGATCTCGGTCAGGGCCGCAGCCACCGACGCCAACAGCTCCGGATCCACGCTCGACTCCGGGTGGCTCAGCGACTCATCCGCCGGCCACGGCGCACGGTGGATCGAACCGGTGCGCCACCAGGACCAGACCTCTTCGGTCACGAAGGGCATGAATGGAGCGAACAGGCGCAGCAGCACATCGAGCGCTGTGGCGAGCGTGACATGGGCAGACAGCTGATCGTCCTCGCCTGTCGAACCGTATGAACGATCCTTGACGAGCTCGACGTAATCGTCGGTGAACTCCCAGAAGAAGCTCTCGGCCACACGCAGAGCATGGGCGTAGTCGTAGTCGGCCATATGCGCTCCGGCCTGGTCGACGACCGCGGACAGCCGCGTGAGCAGTGCACGGTCGAGATCGTGGGTGACCGCACCGAGCGCACCGATGAGACCGGAGTGCACGCCCTGCGCCAGTGCGAACTTCGAGGCGTTGAGCAGCTTCATGGCCAGACGGCGCCCGATCTGCATCTGAGTGACGTCATAGGCGGTATCGGCACCGAGCTTCGCACTCGCAGCCCAATATCGCACCGCATCGGGGCCGAACCCGGGCTTGGCCTCGCCGAGGATGTCCGAGGGCACGACGACGTTGCCCTTCGATTTCGACATCTTCTTCCGGTCCGGATCGAGGATCCAGCCCGAGAGTCCCGCGTGCTTCCACGGAGCCGCATCATTGAGCGAATTCGCGCGCACCACGGTGGAGAACAGCCACGTGCGGATGATGTCGTGTCCCTGGGGGCGCAGGTCGAAGGGGAAGACTTTGCCGAAGAACTCCTCGTCGCGTGACCAGCCGCCGAGCAGCTGCGGAGTCAGCGACGACGTCGCCCAGGTATCGAGGACATCGGGATCGGCGGTGAACCCGCCGGGTACGTCACGCTGGTCATCGGTGAAGCCGGCGGGCACCTCGGCGATGGGATCGACGGGAAGCGATTCGGGAACGATCGGATCCTCGTAGTCGGGCTGCCCATCGGCATCGAGGCGGTACCACAGCGGAATCGGCACACCGAAGTAGCGCTGACGAGAGACCAGCCAATCGCCGTGCAGATTCTCCACCCAGTTCTCATAGCGTGAGCGCATGAACGTCGGGTGCCATTCGATCTCGCGTCCGCGGGCGATGAGCGCATCGCGCAGTTCGGCGGAGCGACCGCCGTTGCGGATGTACCACTGGCGGCTGGTGACGACCTCGAGCGGCTTGTCGCCCTTCTCATAGAACGGAACCGGGTGCGTGATCGGTTCGATCTCTCCGATGAGATCACCGGAATCGATGAGCATCTGCGCGATCTCTTTGCGTGCGGAGAACGTCGTCTTGCCCGCCAGAGCTTCGTAGTTGGCCACGGCATCGGACTTCGGCGAGGACGCGATCCACTCGGGAACCTCGAGGTTGAGGCGGCCGCCGCGGTTGATCACCGCACGTGTGGGCAGATCGAGTTCACGCCACCAGGTGACGTCGGTGAGGTCGCCGAAGGTGCAGACCATGGCGATGCCGGTTCCCTTGTCGGACTTCGCGAGCTCATGGGCACGCACCTCGACGCTGACGCCGAAGAGGGGTGAGACGACGTTCGTGCCGAACAGGGAGGCGTAGCGTTCGTCATCGGGGTGAGCGACGAGGGCGACGACGGCCGGGATGAGCTCGGGGCGGGAGGTGAGGATGATGATCGGTTCGGCCGAGGTGTCGGCGAGTCCATCGGCACCTTCGGGGAAGAACTTCACCTTGTGGTAGGCGCCGTCCTTCTCCCGGTCTTCGAGCTCGGCCTGGGCCACGGCGGTTCCGAAGGTCACATCCCACATCGTCGGGGCGTCCTGGGAATAGGCGTGGCCGCCCTCGAGGTCTTTGAGGAAGGCGCGCTGGCTCACGGCGCGGGAGTCGTCGTCGATCGTGCGATACGTGTACTTCCAGTCCACGGACAGGCCGGTGGACCGGAACAGGTCCTCGAAGACGTGCTCGTCCTCGGCCGAGAGCTTCTCACACAGCTCGATGAAGTTCTGGCGTGAGATCTTCACGAAGTCACGAGAATTCTTCGGCGCCTTCTCCGGCGGCTGGAAATTCGGGTCGTAGCTTTCGCTGGGGTCGCAGGTGACTCCGTAGTAGTTCTGCACCCGGCGTTCGGTGGGCAGTCCGTTGTCATCCCAGCCGAGCGGGTAGAACACATTCTTGCCGGTCATGCGCTGGTAGCGGGCGATGATGTCGGTCTGCGTGTAGGAGAACACGTGCCCGACGTGCAGGGACCCCGAAGCCGTGGGCGGGGGAGTGTCGATCGAGTAGACCTGCTCACGATCGGTCTCGACGTCGAAGGCGTAGACGTTCTGCTCGCTCCACGCGGCGTCCCATTTGTCCCGCAGCCCCTCAAGGGCGGGCTTGTCAGGCAGGTTCACTGACTCGTGCGTCGAGTCCGAAAAGGCAGGTGTGTTCATAATTGCTGATTTTCTCACCCGGTTCGCTTCTGGCCAAACCGGTTCCCGCCCCGGCCGCGCCGGAACACAGGCGAAATTCGCCGACCGTGTCGAAACCGTTCGCCGAGGCGGCTGCACGCCCCCAAGGAACCGCACCGAGGAGGTGGCCCGGAAGACCGGGAAGCCGTTCGTCAGGACGGAGGAGGAGCGCCAGGGCTCATACTCTGAATGCGAGTTGAGACGCGAGCGCGGCGGTCAATGAGAATATGGACGCATGGCGCCCTTGGACAGAATTCCGACAGAGAATCCGCCTGCCACCTCGACGGCGTGGATGAACCCGGCTCGGGCGATCGCGATCGTCGCCGTCGTCGCCATCCACTCCCTGGGCACCGTGGTCGAACAGAATTTCGCGGACATGGGCCCCGACTGGTGGCTGGCCAATCTCATCGACTCCGCCTGCCGGTGGTCGGTGCCGGTGTTCATCATGATCTCCGGTGCCTTGGCGCTCGACCCCGTGCGTGGGAGCAAACCTCGGAAGTTCCTCAGCAAGCGTGTGTGGCGCATCGGCATCCCGCTCGTGTTCTGGACGGCCGTCTACGTTCTGTTCCGCCGTTACTATCTCCAGCCTGACGATGAGAGCTGGAGCCCGGGGATCGCCATCCTCACCGGTTCGCCGTTCGTTCAGCTCTACTTCCTCTACGTCCTCGCGGGCCTGACCCTGCTCACCCCGTTCTTCCGTCTCCTCAGCGTCCACGGCTCCCGCCGCCTGCAATGGGGCACGGGCCTGATCTTCCTGGGCATCGGCATGCTCGACCAGTGGGTGTCGATGATCTTCGACGTCGGCGAGGCCAATATCGCCACCCGCTTCCTGCCCATGGCCGGCTTCTACATCCTCGGCTGGGTGCTGCGCGACATCGTGCTGAGCAGAAGGGCCGTCGTGCTCGCCTGGGTCAGCCTCATCGGATCGATCGCCGTGACCGCTCTGTGGGCAGGCTTCGGCTCGGGCGAGAAACCGTGGATGTTTCCCTACGAGTACCTGTCTCCGGGCGTCGTCATCGCCTCGCTGTCGGCCTATCTGCTCTTCCACCACCACCTGCGCACCGGTTTCGGCTTCCTCCACTGGTTCTACCCGTATTCCTTCGGCGTCTTCCTCCTCCACCCGCTCGTCCTCTACCCGGTGCGCAATGAGATGGGACTGCCGACGACTGTTGCCGGAGTCCTGCTGCACGCCTTCGTCATGCCGCTTGCCTACACCGTGATCTGCGCCGCCGTCACCTGGTTGGCCGTGAAGATCCCCGGAGTCCGCGCGGTCTTCGGCGAGGGCGGGCCACGCAACCCGCACTCGCGGCCCACAGCGAAGGAGCAGCGTGAGTCGAAGGCCGAAGGCGCACACGAACATCCTCAGCCGCCGGGCCAAGCGGGGGCATCGGTTGAGCCGTTGTCCCCGCACGCCTCGGATCCCGACCCGCTGGAGCCGGAGAGTCCGTAGACTGGGCTCGAAACAGGTGATCGTGCCCACGATCACCGGAACCGAGACCAGGGAGTACGGAGATGGAAACACTGAGAGCAGTGGTGACGGGCGCGAGCTCGGGCATCGGCGCCGCCACCGTTCGGCAGCTGCGCGACCAGGGCTGGGATGTTGTCGCCGTGGCCCGCCGTGAGGACAAGCTCAAGGCTCTCGCCGAGGAGACCGGAGCCAGCTACATCGTCGCCGACCTCACCGATGACGCCGCCGTCGAGTCCATGGCCGCCGAGGTGCTCGCCGGTGGAGCCGTGCACTCGCTCGTCGCGAATGCCGGAGCCGCATTCGGCGTCGACACCATCGCCGACTCCGATGTCGAGGGCTGGAAGAAGATGTTCGACATCAACGTCCTCGGTGTCCTCCGCGTCGTCAAAGCACTCCTGCCCGGGCTCATCGACTCCGGTCGCGGAGACATCGCCGTGATGTCCTCGACCGCCGGGCACCAGGCGTATGAGAAGGGCGGCGGCTATGTGGCGACGAAGCACGGCTCGCATACGATTGCGGCCACCCTGCGACTCGAGCTGCTCGGCCAGCCGGTGCGGGTCATCGAGATCGCTCCGGGCATGGTCGCGACCGAGGAGTTCAGCGTCAAACGGCTCGGGGGAGACGAGGAGGGTGCGGCGAAGGTCTACGAAGGCGTCGAGAATCCGCTGACCGCCGAGGATGTCGCCGACGCGGTGGTCTACGCGCTCACCCGTCCGCATCACTTCAACGTCGATCTCATGGTCATTCGTCCCATCGCGCAGGCCGAGCAGTACAAGGTGGCCAGGCACAAGGGGCTGTGATCATCACCCCTTGGCTGCGCCGAAGCGAAGTTTCCGGGCGCGGCCATGGGGTATACGATGGGATGTGCGTTGATCCGGCCATCACCGGGGAGCATCCGGAAGAACGGACCCTGCGAGCCATCGCGGGGATCTCAGTAGAACCGGACGGGTGGATCCGTCACAGTCCTGACAATGAGCGATCCGCGGCCCGGCCCCATCGGGACCGACTGCGGATAAGCGAGGTGGTACCGCGGCAGACTGTCGTCCTCGTGTCAGTGACCGCAGTGACCCAGAAGGACGCTCATGACTCAGCCTCTCTACCCCAAGGTATCGACTTCGACCTTCGGCCTCTCCACCTCTCCGAACTTTCCGGAGATCGAAGACGCTGTGCTCCGCTATTGGCAGGAGGACGACACATTCAAAGCGTCGATCGAACAGCGGGATGCCGGCGTCAACGGTGAGAATGAGTTCGTCTTCTACGACGGTCCACCCTTCGCCAATGGTCTGCCCCACTACGGTCACCTGCTCACCGGCTACGTCAAGGACGTGGTCCCGCGCTTCCAGACGATGCGCGGGAAGAAGGTCGAGCGTCGCTTCGGTTGGGACACCCACGGCCTGCCCGCCGAGCTCGAGGCAGAACGCCAGCTGGGAATCACGGACAAGTCCGAGATCGGCCGGATGGGGCTGGCCGCCTTCAACGACGCCTGCCGCTCCTCCGTCCTTCGGTACACGAAGGAGTGGGAGGAGTATGTCACCCGACAGGGACGCTGGGTCGACTTCGAGAACGACTACAAGACGCTGGGCGTCGACTACATGGAAAGCGTCATCTGGGCGTTCAAGCAGCTGTGGGACAAGGGCCTCGTCTACGAGGGCTACCGGGTCCTGCCGTACTGCTGGAAGGACGAGACACCGCTGTCGAACCATGAGCTGCGCATGGACGACGATGTCTACAAGATGCGCCAGGACCCGGCGGTGACGATCGGGTACAAACTCAAGGACTCCGAAGAGTGGGTCCTCATCTGGACCACGACCCCGTGGACCGTGCCGTCGAACCAGGCGGTGGCCGTCAACCCCGAGATCCCGCTCGTCGCAGTGATCCCCGGCACCGACGGAGCCGAGGAGCTGCAGGGCAGAACCCTCATCCTCGCCGAGGCGCGACTGGGCGCGTACGCCCGAGAGCTCGGTGAGGACCCGCAGATCGTGCGCACCTTCGCCGGCAGCGAACTCGTCGGCGCCGCCTACGAGCCTCCGTTCCCGTACTTCGAGGGCCGCCAGGAGGAATTCGGTGAGAACATGCACACCATCCTCGCCGCGGACTTCGTCACCGTCGAAGACGGCACCGGCATCGTCCACCAGTCGCCGGCTTTCGGTGAAGAGGACAAGGAGCTCACCGACTCCTACGGCATCACCGCCGCCCGCCCCGTCGACGACGCCGGTCGTTTCGAATCGACCGTGGCCGACTACGCCGGCCAACTGGTCTTCGATGCGAACAAGGCCATCATCAAGGACCTGCGCAATCACACCGGCCCGATGGAATCGCGCCATGCTCTGCTGGTCCGTCACGAGTCCTACGAGCACTCGTACCCGCACTGCTGGCGCTGCCGGAACCCGCTGATCTACCGTGCGGTGTCGTCTTGGTTCGTCCGCGTCACCGAGTTCAAGGATCGTATGGTCGAACTCAACGAGCAGATCACCTGGGTGCCCGAGAACGTCAAGCACGGCCAATTCGGCAAATGGCTGGAGAACGCCCGCGACTGGTCGATCTCGCGCAACCGCTTCTGGGGGTCGCCCATCCCGGTGTGGATCTCCTCTGATCCCTCCTATCCTCGCACCGACGTCTACGGCTCTCTGGCCGAGATCGAAGCCGACTTCGGACGCCTTCCGGTCAATGACTCCGGCGAAGTGGACCTGCACCGCCCGTGGGTCGACGACCTGACCCGTCCGAACCCGGACGACCCGACCGGCAAGTCGGTGATGCGCCGCATTCCTGAGATCTTCGACGTCTGGTTCGACTCCGGGTCGATGAGCTATGCCCAGGTGCACTACCCGTTCGAGAACTCCGAATGGTTCGACAACCATTTCCCGGCAGACTTCATCGTCGAATACGTGGGCCAGACCCGCGGTTGGTTCTACCTGCTGCACGTGCTCGCCACCGCAATCTTCGACCGTCCGGCGTTCACGAACTGCATCTCCCACGGCATCGTCCTCGGCTCGGACGGACAGAAGATGTCGAAGTCGCTGCGCAACTACCCCGATGTCAACGAGGTCTTCAACCGCGACGGCTCGGACGCGATGCGCTGGTTCCTCATGGCCTCCTCGATTCTGCGCGGCGGCAACCTCGTCGTCACCGAGCAGGGCATCCGCGACGGAGTCCGCCAGGTCGTGCTCCCGCTGTGGAACACCTGGCAGTTCTTCGCCACCTACTCCAATGCCGCCGACGGGGTCGACGGGGGGCAGACCGGCTATCAGTCGCAGACCCGATACGACTCCTCCCAGGTCCTCGACCGGTACCTGCTGGCCAAGACCCATGACCTCATCGTCGAATTCGCCGAGGCGATGGACGGACTCGACATCTGGTCCGCCTGCGATCTCGTGCGAAGCTACCTCGATATGCTCACGAACTGGTACGTGCGGCGATCGCGCCGCCGTTTCTGGGACGGCGGCGTCGACACGCACGAGTCCTTCGACGTGTTCTCCACCTGCCTCGAAGCCTTCTGCCGGGTCGCGGCCCCGCTGCTGCCGTTCACGGTCGAAGAGATCTACCGCGGACTCACCGGCGAACGGTCGGTGCACCTGGCCGACTACCCCGACGCCGCGGCGTTCCCCGCCGATGCCGACCTGGTGGCGGCGATGGATCTCACTCGCGATATCTGCTCGACCGCGTCCTCGGTGCGCAAGGCCCACCATCTGCGTGTGCGGCTGCCGCTGTCGCAGATGACGGTGGCCACGGACACCGAGCTCGGCAGCGACTTCACCGACATCATCGCCGATGAGCTCAACGTCCGCACCGTATCGGTCCTCGACGTCGACGAGGCGGAGGCGGCCGGGTTCTCCCTGTCGCAGAACCTCGTCGTCAACGCCCGGGCGGCGGGCCCGCGCCTGGGCAAGCAGGTCCAGCAGGTCATCAAGGCGTCGAAGACCGGCGACTGGTCGGTCACCGACGGCACCGTCATCAGCGGCGGCATCGAACTCGTCGAAGGCGAATACACCTTGGACTCGGTGGCCGAATCCGGCACCGAGGGCATGGAGCTCGCGGCACTGGACTCCGGCTTCATCGCCCTCGACACCCGGGTCACCCCGGAGCTCGAAGCCGAAGGCATGGCGCGTGACACCGTTCGCGCCATCCAGGGCATCCGCAAGCAGCTCGACCTGCACATCTCCGACCGGATCGCCGTGACGATCGAAGCGAACGCCGAAGTGGCAGCCGCCCTCGAGCCCCACTCGGGCCTCATCGCGGGAGAGACCCTGGCCTCTTCGCTGACCTTCGGCCAGTCCGCCGACCGCGGTGAGGTCTTCACCCCCGAAGAGCTGCCGGAAGGCACCCGTCTGGCGGTGAGCCCGGTATGAGCAACGACGATAGCCGCGTCGCGGACACCACGACCGGGAACGACAGCACCCAGGGCCCCGGTCAGGACTCCGCGGCCGCGATCGACCCGCAGGCCCAGGAAGCCTCCCGGGCCGAACTCGCTCGGGTCTACGCCCTGCTGCTCGCTCGAGCGGGAGAGACCCAGGTCGAACTGCGTCTCGACGCGACGTCGCGGGCCTGTGAGCTCCTCGGCGATATCCACACCGCCGCCCCGACGATCACGGTGACGGGCACGAACGGGAAGACATCCACGGCACGGATGATCGACTCGCTCATCACCGCGCACGAACTGCGGGTCGGCCGGTTCACAAGCCCGCACCTGCATTCGGTGACCGAGCGGATCTCCGTCGACGGCGCGCCCGTGTCGGCGGAGACATTCGTGCGGATCTTCGATGAGATCGCCCCCTACCTCGAGATCGTCGACGCCCAGCTCGAGGCCGAAGGCCGCGCGAAGCTCACCTACTTCGAGGCGCTGACCGTGCTCGCCTTCGCCGTGTTCGCCGATGCGCCCGTCGATGTCGTCATCACCGAGGTCGGCATGGGCGGGCAGTGGGATTCGACGAACGTCGCCGACGCTCAGGTGTGCGTGTTCACAAAGATCGGACTCGACCATCAGGCATTCCTCGGCGACTCGATCGAGGAGATCGCCACCACGAAGTCGGGCATCCTCGACCGCACTGTCGAGCCGAGCCCGGCACCGACCCCGGTCGCCGTCAGCGCAGTTCAGGACGAAACCGCGCAGGTCGTGCTCGATGCCGAAGCAGCCCGTCGTGAGGTCCCGCTGGTGACCGAGGACAGGGACTTCCGCCTCCTCGACCGGCAGCGTGCCGTCGACGGACAGCTCATCACCGTGCAGGGCCGACGGGACGTCTACTCGGATGTCTTCGTACCGCTGCACGGTGTCCACCAGGCGCACAATGCCGCCGTCGCGCTCGTCGCCGTCGAAGCGTTCCTCGGTGCCGACGACAAGCCCTTGGACCTGGAGACCGTGGCCGAGGGCTTGGCGAGGGTGACCTCGCCGGGGCGCGCCGAACTCGTCCGCACCGGGCCCAGCGTCGTCGTCGACGGGGCACACAATCCCGATGCCGCCCATGTCCTCGCCGACACCCTCGCCGAGGCGTTCGACTTCGACTACGTGGTCATGGTGCTCGCAATGCTTGAGGACAAGGACATCGACGGGGTGCTCGAAGAGCTTCACCGCAGCGCGGACGTGTTCGTCGTCAGCGAGACGCTCAGCGCCCGTGCACTGCCGGCCGAAGACCTCGCCGAGGCGGCCCGCGAATGGGTCGATGAGGACGACGTCTTCGTCGCCTCCGACCTCAACGCCGCGCTGATGAAGGCCATCGACTTGGCCAACGGCGTCGACGCGAAGAGCCCCGGCATCGTCGTCACCGGGTCGCTCTACACCGTCGCCGAGGCCCGGCTGCTGCTGGGCAGGGGAGATGATCTGTGAAATCCAAGTATCCCGTCCTGTGCGGGTCGATCCTCATCTGCGAGCTCCTCGTCGTCTACTTCGCCGTGCTCACGACCTTCGGTCTGTCCGTGAAGTCGGCGCAGACCCTGACTCTGGGACAGCTGCTCATCGGAGCGTCGATCATCGCCGTGTTCGCGGTCGTCGCGGTGATCCTGCTGCCGCGTCGCATCGGTGAGAAACGACCCGGTGTGATCCTCGGCTGGATCGTCCAGGTGCTGCTGCTGGCCTCCGGATTCGTGCTCAGCTCGATGTTCTTCGTCGGTGCTCTGTTCCTCGCCCTGTGGGCGGCGGCAGTGTACTGGTCGGCCCGCATCGACCATGAGGTCGCCGCTCGCTCCTGAGCCCCAACACTTCCGGGCAGAACCGCGGTTGCGCCCGGGTAGACTGTTCACCGACGTCCACTCGAACTTGGAAGGACCAGAATGGAACGTACCCTCATCCTCATCAAACCCGACGGAGTCGCACGCGGCCTCGTCGGACAGATCGTCGCACGCATCGAAGCCAAGGGCTACGCGATCGATGCGCTCGACCTGCGTACGGCCACGGCCGAGGAACTGGCCGCGCACTATGCCGAACACGAAGGCAAGCCCTTCTACCAGCCGCTCGTCGACTTCATGTCCGAAGGCCCGATCGTGTCGATCATCGCCTCCGGCCAGGGCGTCATTCCCGGCTTCCGGTCTCTGGCCGGTGCCACCGATCCGACGAGCGCGGCTCCTGGCACGATCCGCGGTGACCTCGGCCGCGACTGGGGTGAGAAGGTGCAGAAGAACCTCGTCCACGGATCCGACTCCACCGAATCGGCCGAACGCGAGATCGGCATCTGGTACCCGGCTGAAGCCTGACCAGACCACGGCCCGCGAGCACAGATCGATCGTGCCGGTGCAGGCCGAACCTGCAGGCGCAGGTCGCGGATGACCAGTGAGGGCGCCCCACCGCTGCGGTGGGGCGCCCTCACTGCAGCTCAGGGTCTGAGGACTGCAGAACCTGAGAACAGGTTGGAGAAGTACGCCCAGAACTGGACGACGATGCAGGCGAAGATGATGAGCATCCAGAGCACGGACAAGGCGATGTTCTCCTTGGCGGCGACCCGGGCGAACGCGTTGCCTGCGACACCGCGGCCGAAGTGGCCGGAGAGCACATTGCGGGCGGTGACCGCCAGGAACATCGGAATCGTCACGGTCCACACGACGATGCACCAGGGACAGCCGACGCCGATCTTGTAGATCGAGATGTAGAACAGGAACATGACCAGGACCACGCCGAGGCCGAGCCCGAGGTTGAGTCCGATCATCACCCAACCGGGCAGTCTGGTGCCGGAGAGGATGAGGACACCGATGAGCAGCGGGATGATGAACGCGGCGATGCCCAGAAGCTGATTCGGGAACCCGAACAGCTCCGACTCCGCATGCTCCATGACCGAACCGCAGGAGAAGAAGGGGTTGAGGTCGCAGGAGAGCACGACATCCGGATTCGCCAGCTTCTCGTACTTCTCTGCTGACAGGGAGAAGGAAGCGAGGAAGCCGATCACCGAGCCAACGATGAGGAAGATCCCGAACGGGCCGGGCCTCAGCACCCACGAAGAGACGGTCGGAGCGGCATCGATGTCATCGGAGAGGCTCTGTGCACTGTTCACCCTTCAAGAATGCCTGGCCGACCTCACCGCGGCAAACCCCGAGGGCCGAAACCTCAGCTCAGACGGACATCTGTGACATAATGGCATGACGGATACCTGTTCTCACACCGAGCAGGAGAAGGGCCTCCACCGAGTCGAGGGTATGACCTCGCAGGTCGACAACAAGATGAGGCTGCACCGAAGGCCTACGCGCTGAGCGCGAGCCGGAAAGTGCCATCCACAAGTTTCGGTCCACTGGGGACCATGTAAGGATCCGAAGATCCGTTTGGTGTGGACGGCGTCTTCGGACTGGGAGAACTGATGAACGATATGTCGAACGACGGTACAGAGTCGACAGATCCAACCGAAGGCATCCTCGCCGATCTGGCGAATCTGGAGCAGTCGGTCAACGCCAAGAGCAATTCCTCCGACGACGTCGACGACAGTGTGCGTGCACGTCTCGATGACATCGCCGAGGCGGCCGAATCGCTGCGGATCGGTGACGAGGTCGACGGTGACGGCGATGATGAGGAACCGGAGTCGGCTCCCCGCCGGGGCCGGCCCAAGTCCGCCCGTGAGGCCGTCGCCAATCGAGGACTCGTCTTCGAGGAGTTCGTCCGCGGGGACGCGGACGCTGAGAGCTCCGACGACGAGGGCTCCGATGACGACGAAGATGACGAGGAGAACTCGGCGGAGGACTCCTCTCCGCGTGAGCCGGCCGTGAGCTTCGATCCGCGCAATCCCTTCGCCGCTCCCGCCCCGGCGGCAGCGGAGCCGGCCGAACCCCGCCCCGCGCCGTCCGTTCCGCACGACGGCGGCCTGATCTTCCAGGTGCCGAAGGCAGAACACGCTCAGGTCGTGAACATCGACGACGAAGGCTCTGACGATGACTGGGACGATTCCCAGGACTCCGACGAGGACTCCTCGTCCTCTCGCCGAGGCGACCATGACGAAGACGAGAACTCCAATGGTCCGCGTCGCCGTCGAGGAGGCCGCGGACGCCGCTCGCGCAACCGCGACGACTCCCACGACGACGCCGACGAGGCTTCCGGGAAGTCGGAGAAGCCCCAGGACTCCGAGGGCGACGACTCCGATTCGGAGAACTCGCGGTCGTCTCGTCGCGGCTCCCGGTCGAACAATCGCGGTGGGAAGCAGAAGTCCGATTCGGACTCACACGATTCGCACTCGAAGTCCGATCACGGTTCCGACGACAACTCCGATGCCAGCAGCTCCGATGACTCCCACTCGGATGAGCATGACGAAGACGACGACTCCGACGGAGGCTCACGTCGGCGCCGCCGTCGTCGCTCCCGCACACGCAGCTCCGAGCGCGACGAGGTCACGTCCCTGAAGGGATCGACGCGACTCGAAGCGAAACGTCAGCGTCGCAAGGAGGGCCGTGAGGCCGGGCGCCGTCGCCCGATCATCACCGAGGCCGAGTTCCTCGCCCGCCGCGAATCCGTCGAACGTACGATGCTCGTGCGCGAAAGCGGTGACCAGACGCAGCTCGTCGTCGTCGAAGACGGAATCGCCGTCGAACACTATCTCAAAGAGAACCGCCAGCAGTCCTCGCTCATCGGCAACGTCTACCTCGGCAAGGTGCAGAACGTGCTGCCGAGCATGGAAGCCGCGTTCATCGACATCGGCAAGGGCCGCAACGCCGTGCTCTACGCCGGTGAGGTCAACTGGGACGCTCTCGGCATGGACGGCAAAGCCCGTCGCATCGAAACCGCGCTGAGCCCCGGCGACCCCGTGCTCGTGCAGGTGACGAAGGACCCGATCGGGCACAAGGGTGCTCGACTGACCAGCCAGATCTCCCTGCCCGGCCGGTTCCTCGTCTATGTGCCCGGCAATTCGATGACCGGCATCTCGCGGAAGCTGCCGGACAACGAACGTGCCCGACTGAAGAAGCTGCTTAAAGAGCTCGTCGGCGATTCGAACGGCGTCATCGTGCGCACCGCCGCCGAGGGAGCCACCGATTCGGATCTCTCCCGTGACGTCGAACGCCTCGCCAAGCGCTGGGAGACGATCGAGAAGAAGTCCAAGTCGACGAAGGTGCTCGCCCCGCAGCTGCTCTACAGCGAGCCTGACATGATCGTGCGCATCATCCGCGACGTGTTCAACGAAGACTTCAACTCGCTCGTCATCGACGGCGACGGAGCCTGGAACACGATCCACGAATACGTCGAATCCGTGGCCCCCGACCTGCTCGAACGCGTCCACAGCTACAGCGAAGACGAAGACATCTTCGACCACTACCGGATCGAAGAGCAGATCCAGAAGGCTCTGCAGCGCACCGTGAACCTGCCATCGGGCGGTTCGCTGGTCATCGACCGGACCGAAGCGATGACGGTCGTCGACGTCAATACCGGCAAATTCACCGGTTCCGGAGGCAACCTCGAGGAGACGGTGACTCGCAACAACCTCGAAGCCGCCGAGGAGGTCATCCGTCAGCTGCGTCTGCGTGACATCGGCGGCATCATCGTCGTCGACTTCATCGACATGGTGCTCGAGTCCAACCGCGACCTCGTCGTGCGCCGCCTCGTCGAATGCCTCGGGCGTGATAGGACGAAGCACCAGGTCGCCGAGGTGACCTCGCTGGGTCTCGTCCAGATGACCCGCAAGCGCATCGGCACCGGCCTGGCCGAATCCCTCGTCAGCGCCGGAGAGGACCTCAGCGGTCGCGGCCTGCTGCTGCCGGGCTCCGAAGAGGACGGATCGAAGTCGCACCGCGGCAACCGATCATCGAACAACGACAACCGTCGCGACCGCAAGCGCCGCGGAGATTCGGGATCGAAGTCGAAGCAGAGCGAACCGGAGACGCAGGAGGAGCCGGTCTCGTCCGATGCCTCCCGCTCTGCATTCGCTGCGATTGCGAAGGCGACGCTGAAGAAGGACGAAACGGACTCCGCAGAAGCGAAGTCTGAGAGCGGGCGCGAGGAGAAGTCGGGCGCCGAGGACACCGGCAAGTCCCGTTCGCGTTCGCGCAACGGGCGTCGCCGCTCGAACTCCCGGTCCGGCCAGTCCGACACCGCGGACGCGAAGGACTCTGCGGACGGTTCCGCAGACAAGCCGAAGGACGCGGGCTCGAAGGCGGAGCCCGAAACCGCGGCCGCGACGCCCGAGTCCAAGGACTCGGGAGCGAAGAAGCCCGCGCCCGAGGACTCATCGGCAAAGCGTGCGCAGAAGAGTGAGGACTCAGCGCCCGCTCCCGCACCAGAGCCGAAGGATCTGCCGCTGATGATCGGTGCTGACACCGAGACGAAGGTGGCCGCCGTCGCGCCCGTCCGGAAGGCCGCTGCGAAGAAGTCCCCGGCACCTGCGAAGAAGACGAGTGAGAAGGTCCAGGAAGAGCTGCCGACCTCATTCGTCATCATCGGCGAGAACTGAGCCTCGAGGCGGTGCGCGACACCGCCGCCGCGCTGAGCAGACAGTCTGCTGAGCGGACAGTCAAGCGCCCCGCCGACGGAGTTCCGTCGGCGGGGCGCTTGACGCTCTGAGAGAGGCGGTGCTCAGCCCGCCGACTGCTGATTGCGGGTGGTGCTGATCGTCGGCTGCGCCGCCTGATCACCGCAGAGGACGATCATGAGGTTCGAGACGAGATCGCTGCGTTCGGCCTGACCCAGCCGCACGATCTGTCGTCCCTCGATCTCCTCGATGGCCGTCTCGACCATGCCGACCGCGCCCTCGACGATGAGCTGACGCGCCGCAACGACCGCAGTCGCCTGCTGGCGCTGGAGCATCGCGCGGGCGATCTCGGGAGCGTAGGCCAACTGGGTGATGCGGGACTCGATGACCGTCACTCCGGCCGCCATCACTCTGGCGGCCACCTCGTCGGAGAGCTTCGAGGTGATCTCATCGGCATTGTCACGCAGCGACATCCGCTGTGGATCAGACGAGTCATAGGCATAGGAGTTCGCGATGTGCCTGACCGCGGTCTCGGCCTGGATCGCGACGAACTCCTCGAAGTCGTCGACTTCGAACATCGCCTGCGCAGTGTCTTTGACCTGCCAGACGACGACGGCACCGATCTCGATCGGGTTGCCGTCGAGATCGTTGACCTTCAGCGTCGAGGTCTCATGATTGCGGATGCGCGTGGAGACCTGATCCTTCGTGTAGAAGGGGTTGACGAAGCGCAGGCCCGACTGGCGGACCGTGCCGACGTACTTGCCGTAGAGCTGGAGGACGACGGCATGACCGGGTGCCACCGAAGTGCAGCCCTTGAAGAGGAACATCGATGCGATGAAGCTGAGGACACCGAAGACGATGAGGATGACGCCGATTGCGACCTGAACGAACGTCATGATGAAGCCGAAGACACCAAGGATGAGGGCGAGCAGAAGCAGACCGATGGCTCCGACGATTGCGAAGTAGCCGGAGACTCCTCCCGCAGGCTTCTCGCGCACCCGTTCTCCCTCGGGAGAGACGATTCGGGCCGGGGTCGGCCCATTCGCCGAGGTGGGGTGCTGTGGAGAGTCGGTGGGCCGGTTCGAGGTCGGGTTCGGCGCCGAACGTCGACGACGAGCCTCCTGGGGGATCGGAGAGGCGGGGCCGGGACCATGATGCTGGGGTGCGCCCGTGTTCGCCTGCGCACCGCCGGGCGGACCATAAGCGGGCCCCGAATCCGACATGCCCGAAGAGCCTGCCTGAGACCCCTGTGAACCGTAATGCCCGTTCGGGTTGGTCACGGGTTCGGCTCCCGGATACGCGGCCGGCTGCGTGTGCCCGGCCTGGTAGTGCGGGGCCGGATCACCGCTGGGCACGGGACCATGACCGGGTGGCTGATTCCGTCGGGGAGCTGGCTGCTGAGGGTTCTGAGTCATGCCTCCAGTCTAGGCCACAGAATGAGACGCGGGTCTCAGGAGCAGCCGCGTGCGGGCGGTTCGGTAACGGTTTGATAACTGAACCGGCTCCGCGGGTCGGAGCGCTTGAATGTGATGTGCGTCTCAGGGAGGTTGACAGATCATGAACACCATTCATATCTCAGCAGCGCCGGTCTCTCCGGTCGACGATGCCATCGACTCATGGTTCGATCCGATCGCCACGTGGTTCGGCAACATCATCTTCTTTCCGATCACCCTCGGAGACTTCTCCTTTCCGTTCGTCGTCCTGTGGCTGATCTTCGCGGCCCTGGCCTTCACCGTCTACTTCGGCTTCATCCAAGCGCGCGGAGCGAAACTCGCTCTCGAGATCATCCGCGGGAAGTACTCGTCGAAGGACGACCCCGGCGAGGTCACTCACTTCCAGGCTCTCGCCTCGGCGCTGTCCGGCACTGTCGGCCTCGGCAATATCGCCGGTGTCGGCGTGGCCATCGCGCTCGGCGGTCCGGGCGCCACCTTCTGGATGATCATCGCGGGCCTCCTGGGCATGTGCACGAAATTCGTCGAATGCACTCTCGGTGTGAAGTATCGCGAGATCGACGAGAACGGCGTGGTCCACGGCGGTCCGTTCAAGTACCTGCCCGTGGCCTTCCGCCGCTTCAGCAAGCCGGTGGCGACGACGCTCACCGGTCTCTTCGCGATCGCCATCCTCATCTTCGGCGTGGTCGGCGGCGGCATGTTCCAGGCCAACCAGACCTTCGCTCAGGTGCGCACGGCCACCGGCGGGGACGACGGATTCCTCGCCGGCCCCTTCGCCTCGCTCGTCTTCGGCATCATCTTCGCCGTCCTCGTGGCCCTCGTCATCCTCGGCGGCATCCGCTCCATCGCGAAGGTCACCGACAAGCTCGTTCCCGGCATGGCGATCTTCTACGTCGTCTCCTGTCTGCTCGTGCTCGGGCTCAACTACGCGAACATCCCGAACGCCATCGGCGAGATCTTCGCCGGCGCCTTCAACCCGCAGGGCATCGCCGGCGGCGTCGTCGGCGTGATGATCATCGGCTTCCAGCGTTCGGCCTTCTCCAATGAGGCCGGCATCGGCTCCGCCCCGATCGCACACTCCGCAGTCAAGACCCGACGTCCGATCTCCGAAGGATTCGTCGCGCTCCTCGAGCCCTTCATCGACACCGTCATCGTGTGCACGATGACGGCGCTGACGATCATCGTGGCCAATCAGGCCTCCTACCGTGAGGACCTCGGCGCAGGAGAGATCGGGGGAGTGGCCCTGACCTCGGACGCCTTCTCCACCGTCGCGTCCTGGTATCCGGTGCTGCTGGCGATCGCTGTCGCGCTCTTCGCCTTCTCCACGCTCATCACCTGGGCCTACTACGGGGAGCAGGCCTGGGGGTTCCTGTTCGGCAAGGCGAAAGGCAGCGTCACCGTGTTCCGCGCCCTCGTGTGCATCTTCGTCGTCATCGGCTGCGTGGCCACCTTCTCGAAGGTCGTCGAATTCGCCGATGCGGCCCTGTTCATGTGTGCCTTCATCAACATTCTCGGCCTCTACCTGCTCATGCCGGTGGTGAAGAAGGAGATGAAGAAGTACCTGGCCGACCGCAGGGCCGGCACGCTCGGCGACCCGGACACCGTCGACGCCGTCCCTGTCGAACGGCCTGCCTGAGCGACTGAGACTCCCGCATTCCCGGGCATGTCTGCCGAACTGCGATGATTGTGCGCCGCGCGCCCGGACGCGGCGCACAATCATGCCCGGGCATCGTTAGACTGGGATGCGTGGAGCAGAACAGAGACGACAACACATACGCATTTCAGCGGCTGCGGGAGCTGCGGGGAAGCATCGACAACATCGACGCCTCCCTCGTCCATCTCCTGGCCGAGAGATTCAAGCTCACCGAGCGCGTCGGCGAGCTCAAGGCCGACCACGGACTGCCGCCGGCCGACGAATCCCGTGAAACCGAGCAGGTCGCCCGACTGCGGGTGCTGGCCGAGGACTCACACCTCGATCCCGCCTTCGCCGAGAAGTTCCTCGCCTTCATCGTCGCCGAGGTGATCCGCCGGCACGAACGCATCGCGGAGTCGCGCGACAGCTGAAGAGACAGAGGCGTCTGCGGAGATGAGGCAGACTCATGAAGCTGTGAGAGATGTCTCACAGTCAGCATCTCAGTCGTCGACCGATGTCGAACGGGTTTGCCGATGTCGCGCAGTCTCGATTAGAATTGAGCGTCGGTGCGTGTGACGCACCACGGCTGGTGATTCCTCTCAATGGGAAGCCTGCGAAGACCCTTCGCGGCAGCCAAGGGACAACCGCCGTTCGTTTGAGAATTAGCAGAAAGAGGGTTCGACCATGGTCTATGCCATCGTCCGCGCCGGAGGCCACCAGGAAAAGGTGAGCGTCGGCGACATCATCACAGTCAACCGAATGAAGGCGAAGGCTGGAGACAGCGTCGAACTCGATGCCGTGCTTCTTGTCGACGGTGAGACGGTCACGACCGATGCCGATGCCCTGTCGAAGGTCTCGGTCTCCGCTGAGGTCACCGGCGAGCTCCGCGGGCCCAAGATTGTGATCCAGAAGTACAAGAACAAGACGGGATACAAGAAGCGTCAGGGCCACCGCCAGGACCTCACCCGCCTGAAGATCACGAACATCAAGTAAGAGGAGACTTCTCACATGGCAAGCAAAAAGGGAGTCAGCTCGACCCGCAACGGTCGCGACTCGAACCCACAGTACCTCGGTGTCAAGCGCTTCGGCGGTCAGACCGTCAAGGCCGGCGAGATTATCGTCCGCCAGCGCGGAACCAAGTTCCACCCCGGTTCCAACGTCGGCCGCGGCGGAGACGATACCCTCTTCGCACTGAGTGCAGGCGCCGTGGAATTCGGCACCCGCAACGGTCGCAAGATCGTCAACATCGTCGGAGCCTGATCCTTTAGGATCCGTTCCGTCGTCAATAGGATTTCTCCCCTGTGAGGGGACCATGAAGGGTGAGTCGAACGACTCACCCTTCATCTGATATAAGGACATTATGGCCACCGAGTTCGTAGATCGTGTCACTGTTCACCTCGCCGCCGGCGACGGTGGGAACGGGTGCGCCTCGATCAGGCGCGAGAAGTTCAAACCGCTCGGCGGCCCCGACGGCGCCGACGGCGGCAATGGCGGAAACATCATCTTCCGAGTCGACCGTCAGTCCACGACTCTTCTGCCGCTCCACCATCGACCGCACCTGCGCGCTGACGGCGGGGGGATCGGCAAGGGCGACCTGCGTCATGGAGCCGACGGCAAGAACCTTGTCATCGATGTGCCCGAAGGCACAGTGGTCAAGGACACCAACGGCAGCATCATCATCGACCTCGTCGAAGACGGCACCGAGTTCACCGCGGCCGCAGGCGGACGCGGGGGACTCGGCAACGCCGCCCTGGCCTCGACGAAGCGCAAGGCTCCCGGCTTCGCTCTGCTCGGTGAGCCCGGAGAGACGCTGAGCCTCGTCCTCGAGCTCAAGACGATCGCCGACATCGCTTTCGTCGGGTACCCCTCCGCGGGCAAATCGAGCCTCATCGCTGCGCTGTCTGCGGCGAAGCCGAAGATCGCCGACTACCCCTTCACCACCTTGGTGCCCAACCTCGGTGTGGTCCAGGCCGGCGACACCCGCTACACCGTCGCTGACGTGCCGGGTCTCATCCCCGGGGCCTCGGAGGGCAAGGGTCTCGGGCTCGAGTTCCTCCGCCACGTCGAACGCTGTGCCGGCCTCGTCCACGTCATCGATATGGCCACGTGGGAGCCCGGACGCGACCCGGTCTCCGATCTCACGATCATCGAATCCGAACTCGCCGCCTACGCCGTCGACCTCGACGACGGCAGCGGACTGCTGCCGCTGTCGGAACGACCGAAGCTCGTGGCACTGAACAAGGTCGACATCCCCGACGGACGCGATCTCGCCGACATCGTGCGCCCCGACCTCGAAGCCGCGGGGTACCGAGTCTTCGAGATCTCCGCGGTCAGCCACGCCGGACTGCGCGAGCTGTCCTTCGCCATGGCCGAACTCGTGCTGGCCGAACGCGAACGTCGCGCCGAGATCGAAGCCACCCCGCAGCGTGTGGTCATCCGCCCGAAGGCCGTCGACGATCGCGGTTTCGAGATCCGCGTCGAACACGACGCCGAAGGACCGCTGTTCCGCGTCCTCGGCGACAAACCGCGCCGCTGGGTGCAGCAGACGGACTTCGGCAACGACGAAGCCGTCGGCTATCTGGCCGACCGACTCGAACACCTCGGCGTCGAAGATGCCTTGTTCAAGGCCGGCGCCAAACCCGGGGACACGATCGTCGTCGGCGGCGATGACGGAGTGGTCTTCGACTGGGACCCCACGACCATCGGCGGAGCCGAACTGCTCGGCTCCCGCGGCTCCGACGCCCGACTCGAGGACGAGGCTCGCGCCACCCGCAAGGAGCGCAAGGCCGCCTACCACGACAGAATGGACGCGAAGGCCGCCGTGCGCGCCGAGTTCGAACAGGAACGCCTCGCCGAGCGTGCTCGGCGTCAGGGCAGCGCCGGCTCCGAGCCGTCGGCAGCCACTGAGTCGGGGACCGACGAGGAGTGAGCGCCTCTTCGCACGGGAGAACTGCAGCGCCGGCCGTCCGCGAGGACATCGCCACCGCGCGTCGTGTCGTGGTCAAGGTCGGTTCGTCTTCTCTGACCACCATCGACGGCGGCCTCGACGAAGCCAAGCTCATTGCGCTCACCGATGTCATCGGTGCTCATCGCGCCGCCGGGCATGAGGTGATCCTCGTGTCCTCCGGCGCGATCGCGGCCGGCCTCGACCCGATGGGCCTGAACAGACGGCCCCGCGATCTCGCCACTCAGCAGGCCGCGGCCGGCGTCGGCCAGGGACTGCTCATGGCCGCCTACACCCGTGCTCTGGGACGCTACGATCTCGTGCCCGGTCAGGTGCTGCTCACCGCCGATGACCTCATCCGTCGGACACAGTACAAGAACGCCCAGCGGGCCATCGACAAACTCCTCGCCCTGGGCACTCTGCCCATCGTCAACGAGAACGATGCCGTGGCCACCGAGGAGATCCGCTTCGGTGACAACGACCGGCTCGCAGCCCTCGTCGCACACCTGTCCCACGCGGATGCACTCGTCCTCCTCTCCGACGTCGACGCCCTCTACTCGGGGCCCCCGGACCGGCCCGGCTCGCGCCTCATCGATCATGTGCACGGTCCGAGCGATCTCGAGACCATCGCCATCGGCGGGGTCGGCTCCGCCGGGACGGGCACCGGCGGGATGGCCACGAAGGTCGACGCCGCGATCATGGTCGCCGATTCCGGTATCCCCGCGGTGCTGACATCGGCGCCCCAGGTCGACTCGGTGCTGGCCGGGGACGAAGTGGGCACGTACTTCGCGGTCACCCACCGACGTCGCGGCACGCGTCTGCTGTGGCTGCGGCACCTTGCGCGGACCTTCGGGTCGGTGACCATCGACAGGGGGGCCGAGCAGGCGGTGCTCTCCCGAGGCACTTCTCTGCTCGCGGCGGGCGTGACCGCGGCCGACGGAGACTTCGAGGCCGGCGACCCGGTCGAGATCCGCAGCATCGACGGCGAGGTCATCGCCCGGGGGATGACGAACTTCTCGTCCGAGGAGCTGCCGCTGATGTTCGGGTCCACGACCGAGGAACTTGGCACCCGTCTGGGAAATGATTACCGTAAAGAGGTCATCCATCGTAACGATCTCGTTCTCACACATGTGAGCGGGGGGAGATAGCACATGAGCGCTGCAGCCGAGATCCACCCCAAGACTGTGCGCGGCGTGACCCGGATCGCGCGCAATGCCAAAACCGCATCGAGCCTGCTGGCCACGACCTCGACGGCCGACAAGAATGCCGCCCTGCACGCCATCGCCGAGGCGCTGCGGACCCATACCGACCGCATCGTCAAGGCCAATGACGCCGACATCGCCGCCGGCACCGAGAACGGAATGAGCGAAGCGCTGCTCGACCGCCTCCGTCTTGACGCCGGTCGCATCGCCGCGATCGCGGATTCGGTCGAAGCCGTCATCGACCTCTCCGACCCCGTCGGCGACGTCGTCCTCGGCCGAACCCTGCCCAACGGCATCAAGCTCACCCAGACGCGAGTGCCGATGGGCGTCATCGGAGCCATCTACGAAGCCCGCCCGAACGTCACCGTCGACATCGCCGTGCTCGCCCTGAAATCGGGCAACGCCTCGGTGCTGCGCGGAGGTTCGGCAGCGCAGAACTCGAACGCGGAGATCATCTCCGTCCTCCGCGGCGCCGTCGAATCGGCAGGGCTGCCCGCCGACACGATCAACGGCATCGACCAGTACGGCCGTGAGGGAGCGAACGTGCTCATGAACGCCCGTGACTTCGTCGACCTGCTCATTCCCCGAGGCGGCGCCGAACTCATCAATATGGTCGTGCAGGAATCGATCGTGCCCGTGATCGAGACCGGGGTCGGCAACGTCCACATGTTCGTCGACTCCACGGCCACGGTGAAGACCGCCGTCGACCTCGTGCTGAATTCGAAGACGCACCGGCCCAGCGTCTGCAACTCCCTCGAGACGCTGCTCGTCCATGAGAAAGCGTCCAAACGGGTGCTGCCGAAGATCCTCGAACGCCTCGATCAGGCCGGCGTCATCGTCCACGCCGACTCCGATGTCTCTGCCCTGGCCCCCTCGACGATGAAGGTCCGCCGGGTCTCACGGCGCGACTGGGCCAAGGAATACCTCGGTCTGGAGATCGCGATCAAGCTCGTCACCGGGATCGAAGAGGCCATCGACCACATCCGCGCCTACAGCTCCGGGCATACCGAAGTCATCGTCACGAAGGACCTCGACAATGCCGACACCTTCGTCGCCGCGATCGACGCCGCGGCCGTCGGGGTCAACGTCTCCACCCGATTCACCGATGGGGGAGAGCTCGGCTTCGGAGCCGAGGTCGGCATCTCCACGCAGAAGCTGCACGCTCGCGGTCCGATGGGCCTCGAGCAGCTGACGACGACGAAGTGGGTGATGATGGGCAACGGACAGATCCGTTCCTGATCCCCAACCGGGGCGAAACCGTCACGATCGGAGCCTCCCCGGCCCCGCCTCGGCGGATTCGAAACCGATCGAAGTCATGTCGATGCCGAATAACGGGGTCGTTCATGAGAAAATGAGAGAACAGTGAAACCGGCGCGCACTTTCCGCGTCGGAGGAAATGAGAAGGAGTAATCACGTGAACGCAGCCATCTTGGCAGCCGCGGCCGAAGGTGCTGAGCATGCAGCCCACACCGAGCTGCCGATGGATCCGATCTGGTTCGGACTCACCACCCTGGCGATCTTCCTCACGATCGGCATTGTGACTCGGTCGTGGAAGGGCATCTCGCACCGCCACTGATATGGCAGAGCACAGACGCAGAGTCGGTGTCATGGGCGGCACCTTCGACCCCGTCCACCACGGCCACCTCGTCGCGGCAAGTGAGGTCCAAGCGACCTTCGACCTCGACGAGGTGGTTTTCGTCCCCACCGGACGGCCGTATCAGAAGGACGTCGAAGAGGTCACCAGCGCCGAACACCGGTACCTGATGACCGTCGTCGCCACCGCATCGAATCCACGTTTCACCGTCTCTCGCGCGGACGTCGACCGCCCGGGTCCGACCTACACCATCGATACGCTGCGGGATCTGGCCCGCAGCTACGGTTCGGACACAGAGTTGTTCTTCATCACCGGCGCGGACGCTTTGGCTCAGATCCTGACGTGGAAGAATGTGGATGAGCTGTTTTCCTTGGCACACTTCGTCGGGGTCAGCCGCCCCGGGCACGAACTCCATGGTGAGGGACTCCCGGTGGATCGGCTGAGTCTCGTGCAGATTCCGGCGCTGGCGATATCGTCCACGGATTGCAGACAACGGGTGATGGACGGCGCGCCTGTCTGGTATCTCGTACCGGACGGCGTCGTGCAATACATCGCGAAATACGAGTTGTACAGGAGTGAGAATGGCTGAGGAGCAGTTCACGTCACGTCGAGCCCGGCGCGAAGCCGAACGGCAGGCGGCGGAACAGGCGTTCGAGGCACGAGCGGTTCCTGAGCAGCCGCAAGAGGCCCCGAACTCTCGCGCCGATCTCCTCACCCCGGCGTCGCCGAAGAAGCCCGAGACCCCGCCGGCACCCCGTGAGGAAGCCGGCGATGCAGGCACGTCCGACACGGGTGCACCCGAGGCTGAGGGCGACCACGCCGCGAGCTCCCGCATCGATCCCGCCCCTGCGCCGCGAACCAGCCACGAACGCGGAGCCCTGGCTTCGGACTACCCGCAGGAGTCGCGGCCCCCGGTGCATGCCGAGGATCGTCTCGATCCGCAACGGGCCCCGCTGCCGCATTTCCAGTCCCGAGCCGAGAAGAAGCGCTACCTGCGCGAACACGGCCTCTCGCACTATGGCGATCTGTCGACCGGTGCCCTGCCCGTCGTCGCCGATGAGACGGAACTGGCCGAACGTCAGGCCGCCTCCGAGGGTCGACTGACCGGTCCGCTGCCCGAGATCGCCGAGGCCGGCGAGGACGCGCCTGCCGAGAGCACCCCTGCGAAGTCTTCGCCCACTGTGACAGAGTCCGCCGCGGCAGCGGCCGACGACGACGCATCCGGCGAGACGACGACCGCGGACTCCGACGCCTCCGACCCCGCCTTCGGCGAAAGCTCGGAGAGCGAGCCCCTGGCCGAACACGAATCCTACGATGCCGCCGGGTTCGGCGGAGCCACCGAGGAAGTCGCCGCACGCGACTTCGAAGCCCCGGTGACCGCCGACTCCGCCCCGCGGCCGACGACCCGTGAGAGCGAACCCTACGATGCGCTCTCGATGCCGTTCTCCGCTCTCGACGAGGACGCCGTCGACGAGTCCCCGACGACGCCGGGTACCGACGCACCGGCCGCGGGCTCGACCGAGACACCGGCTCCGGGCTCGACCGATGCCGCGGCGTCGGGCGAGACGGACGCTGCTGATTCGGCTGCCGAAGCACTGGGGAGTGAAGAACCTGCTGCGAAGGACGAACCCACTGAGAAGACCGAGGCTGGACAGTCCGAACAGGACGGGCCGGAACCGGCCTCCCGTTCGCGCCGGATGCCGATCGTCCAGCCGCCGTCGACCTCGGGCGTGCGTGTCGTCACCGCGGCCTCGGCGCAGATCCCCACGACCGACGAACCCGGCACCGCTGAGGAACCGACCGCAGCGTCGGCCGGCACCGAAACGGCGTCGGCAGACGATGCGACGAACCGTGAGGCGAACACCCCAGCTCACGAGCCCGGATCCGATGATGCGGCACGGGCACTGGCTGCGAACCCGGAGACCCGTCCCATGGACGCCGTCCCCGAAGCCTGGGCTCTGCCGAACAGCGACTACGAAGACGAGGAGACGGAGAACCCACCGGGAACCCGCATCCCCGCCAGGTCGGTGACCGGACACGACGGGCAGATCCTCATGGGGGAAGAGCCCTCGAAGATGCCCTACATCATCCTCGGGATCGCCGCCTTCTTCGCGCTGGCCCTCATTGTCGTCGCCTTCATCATGTTCCAGTGACACCACCTGCATTCCTGCATCCATGCGAAAGGATCTTGTGAGCGAGATCGCCGATTCCACTCAGCTGCTTCAGACCGCCGCGAAAGCCGCGGACGAGAAGCTCGGCACCGACATCATCGGCCTCGATGTGAGTTCCACGCTCTACATCACCGATGCCTTCCTCATCATCTCCGCCGACAACGAACGCCAGATCGATGCGATCATCGACTCCGTCGAAGAGGCCGTCCAACGCGAACACGACCGCACACCGCTGCGGCGTGAGGGACGCGGGGGCGACTGGGTCCTGCTCGACTTCGGAGAGATCGTCGTCCACGTCTTCTCCGCCGAACAGCGCGAGTACTATGCGCTGGAGCGACTGTGGAAGGACGTGCCGGTCATCGACCTGAACCTGCCCGAACCCGACGCAGACGAATGACGAAGACCGTCCTGTTCTGGCGCCATGGTCAGACCGACTTCAACGTCGAGGGGCGATTCCAGGGACAGTCCGATGTGCCGCTGAACGACACCGGTCGCGCTCAGGCCGCTGAGGCCGCCCGTAGGCTCGCCGAGTTCGCCCCCGAGCACATCGTCTCCTCAGACCTCTCCCGGGCCGCGGAGACCGCTGATATCCTCGCCTCGCTCGTCGGCCTCGCATCATCCCGTGACGCTCGTCTGCGCGAAGCCGCCTTCGGCGAGTGGGAAGGATCGACCCGCGCCGAGGTGGGCCTGACCTGGCCGTCCGAACTCGCCGACTGGGTCTCCGGTGCCGATGGCGCACCCCCGGGAGGAGAATCCCGGTCCCGATCGGGCAACCGTGTCGCCGCTGCCATCACCGACATCGTCGAATCGGCGACCGCCGAGACGATCGCCATCGTCGCCCACGGTGCCGTGCTCCGCGGGGCCGCGGAGATCCTCCTCGACATGACCGGCACCGGTCGCATCGGCGTGCTCGGCAACTGCGGGCACGGAGAGTTCGGCTGGTCCGAACGCGGATGGGTGCTGCGCAGCTGGGGCACGAACACCCGCTGAGCCCGTTCCCTGCGTCCGACGGACCGGTCGGCAATCCCGGCCTCAGCTCCTCGATTCCCGCTCGTCGGCACCGCCGATGCGCTTCGTCGCACCCGTTGTCCGTTCGGCAGCGACCGAACGGATGAGCTCGACGAGAGCCGCAGCCGAGTCGGTCCAATCGAATTTCTGCGACTGGACCAGGCCCGCCTGTGACTGCTTCTCCCAAGTTCCCGCGTCGGTGAGCCGGGTGATCGCCTCCGCAATCGAGCGCGGATCCTCCTGGTCGAAGTACACCGCCGCCGCACCGGCGATCTCATTGAAGATCGGAATGTCCGAGACCGCGACCGGAACCCCCTGCGCCATCGCCTCGATGACGGGCAGACCGAAGCCCTCCTCGCGGGATGCCGTGACGAGTGCTGTCGCCTCGTCGAGGAGTCGAGCATAGTCCTCTTCGCTGATCCCGCGATGGAACACGACCTTCGCCCGGTCGGGGATGAGCGACCGCAGCTGCGCTTCTCGGCGTCCCTCGATTCTGCTGGCGATGTGCAGGGTCCATCCCGGCAGGTGTTCGAGTGCGCGGATGAGTGCTTCGACGTTCTTGTACGGCAGGAAGGCGCCCATATAGATGAGCGTCTTCGCATCGCTGCGGTTCACGGTCCGCGTGCTCGCCGCGGCCACCTCGGCGGCGTTTGAAACCACAGCCACCGGCTTGGTGGTCAGGTGGTGGGCGGCGATGAGGTCCTTCGTCGTCTCGGACACGGCCGCGACGGCATCGGCTCGGTTGAGCAGAAGCCGCTGCGGAGTGTAGCTGAGGTGGTAGGCCCGCCACAGCAGACGGATCGGCAGCGGGAGATCGCCCGGCGGCTGCGGATGCGAATAGTAGATGAGGTCGTGGATGGTGAGGATGAGGCCGTAGCGACGTCCGAAGGAGCCCATCGTCTGCATTGTGGAGAACACGACATCGGCTCCGAGGGCGTTGAGCCTGCCGGCGACGGCGACCTCGGCGGGGGAGGTGGGGTCGTTGAGTTCGACCCATCGACATTCCGGCAGCAGGGCCAGCTGCGCCCGATCGCTGATGATGGCGGTGACGTCGATATCCGTGTCCTCGACGGCTTCGAGGAGAGCCGCGAGGAGGCACGCGCCGTAGCGGGAGATTCCGTCATGATGCGTTGTGCGGGTGAAGCGCGCGTCGAAGAACACCGACAGCCGCGACTCGGGCCGAGGGGTCATTGTGCTTTTGCTCATGGAACTCCGAGTCGATAGTCTGATTCTTCGTAAGTCTACGATAATCAGTATTCGCACATCGCGATGAAGGATCAGTGAGTGAAGGAACCATCACCTGCGTCTGCGGCCGCTGAGGGCCGGTCATGATCCTCACTCTCATCGCACTCGCCGCGCTCGTCGTCATCACCCCGGGCATCACTCGGTTCGCCGGCCGGGCGAGCGGCTGGCCGCTGGCGGTCGCCTATCTGGGCGTCGCCGCACTGTTCACACCCACCGCCGCCGAGGTGATGGCCGGGAACACCCCGGAAGCGGCCTACCCGTGGATTCCCCGGTTCGGCGTGGACCTCGCCCTGCGAGCCGACGGGCTCGGCGTCGTCTTCACCTACATCGCGCTCATCATCGGGGCGGTCGTCTTCGCCTATTCGACGAAGTACCTCCCGCACGGACGGAATACGAGCTTCTACTGGCTGATGGTGATCTTCACCTTCTCCATGGTCGCGCTCGTGCTCAGCAATGATGTGCTCGTGCTCTTCGTCTGCTGGGAACTGACGTCACTGGCCTCGTTCTTCCTCATCGCTCGCTCCGGCTCCCCCGGACAGGCACCGGCGCTGCGGACGATGTTCTTCACCTTCATCGGCGGACTCAGTCTGCTGGTGGCCACCGGAGTCATCATCGCGGTGACCGGCACGACGCATCTGAGCGAGGCGATCGGTTCCCCGGTGTGGGCGGGCCAGCCTGAGGTGACGACCGCTGTCGCCGTGCTCATCGGCATCGCCGCTATGACGAAGTCCGCACAGTTCCCCTTCCATTCCTGGCTGCCCGATGCCATGGCCGCAGCCACGCCGGTCTCGGCATATCTGCACGCCGCAGCGGTGGTCAAGGCCGGAATCTTCCTCATGCTGCGGTTCTCGCCGACCTTCCACGCCACCCCGGCCTGGAACATCCTGCTCATCACCGCTGGTCTCTTCACCGCCTGCCTGGGCGGGTGGTTCGCCCTCAACCAGCACGACGTGAAGAAGCTCATGGCCTATTCGACGGTCTCGCAGCTCGGCCTCATCACCGCCGTCATCGGCGTCGGCACCGAAGCCGCGATCGCCGCAGCCACCCTGCACGTCATCGCCCACGCCCTGTTCAAATCCGGTCTGTTCATGATGGTCGGCGTCGTCGACCACCTCGCAGGCACCCGCGACCTCGCGCGGATCCCGAAGCTCAGACGCAGCGCTCCGGCCGCGTTCGTCGTGCTCATCATCGGCTGCGGCTCGATGGCCGGGATTCCGCCGCTGCTCGGCTTCGTCTCCAAGGAATCCCTGTTCACCGCCCTCGGCGAGGCGCCGGGCGGTCCATGGGCCGGCTGGTTGGCTCTGCTCATCGCAGCGGGCGCCTCAGTGCTCACCTTCGCCTACTGTGCGAAGACAGTGTGGGGCAGCTTCATCGACGGTAGCGAACCCGAACCGCGGCAGATCCACCGGGGGTCGGCGGTCATGCTCACGGCCGCCGCAGTGCCGATCCTCGCTTCGATTCCGCTGAGCTTCGTCCTCTTCGTCTTCGACAACCCGCTCGACCAAGTGGTGCGGGCGGCGATGCCCGAATCCGCGGGATCGGTGCATCTGGCTCTGTGGCACGGTTTCACCGCCGAACTCCTCGCCTCGGGCCTCATCATCGCCATCGGCGTCGTCATCATCCTCCGCCGCTCCCGCGTGTTCGCGTTCTTCCACCGGGCCACACCGCCCTTCGACGGAGCGAACGTCATCGACGGCCTCAATGCGGGCCTGCGCCGTGTCGGTCACGGACTCGGTGTGTTCGTCCGCCCGATGAACTCCGGACCCTACCTGGCGATCTCCCTGGGCGGACTGAGCCTGCTGGCCATCTGTGCGATCCCCCTCGTGTACCCGAGTCTGCCGCCGCTCGAGCAGGGACTGAGCCGACCGGTGGACATCATCCTGCTGATCCTCATCACCGTCGCGGTGCTCGTCCTGTGCACCTCCCATTCCCGTCTGACGACCGTGGTCGCGCTCTCGGCGATCGGCATCCTCGCCACCGTGCAGATCCTCGCCCTCGGTGCTCCCGACGTCACGCTGACCCAGCTCCTCGTCGAAGCGATGACGATCATCGTCATCATGCTCGTGCTGCAGAAGCTGCCTCGCTCGTTCTGGCGCTATCCGAAGCGCAAGCAGTCCCCGCGTCTGATCCTGGCGATCATCGTCGGCGCGGCGATGACCGCTCTCACACTCGTCCTCAACGGGCGCCGGGAACGCTCCGATCTGGGCCGGTACTACCTCGACCATGCCCCCGACATCAGCGGCGGGAAGAACATCGTCAACACCATCCTCGTCGAATTCCGTGCCCTCGACACCCTGGGAGAGCTGACGGTGCTCGGCATGGCCGGCATCGCGATCGTCGCCGTGATGTCGACAGTCAAGGACAAGTTCATCGACCCGCCGGCCGAGAACATTCCCGAGCCGCCGCGGCCGCCCTGGGTGTCGATCCGCCCGAAGGGCACCACCGCCTATCGCGCCGTGCACGAGGCCTGGCCGAACGTCATCCCGCTGCAGCTGACGATCAAGGTCCTCGGCCCTCTGCTGGCGGTGACATCGCTGATCGTGTTCTGGCGCGGACACAATTCGCCCGGCGGCGGGTTCATCGCCGCGCTCATCGGTGCGGCGGTCATCGGCTTGGCCTACCTGTCCACACCGAAGGACCGGGCGATCGGTCCGCCGCGCGCGCCCCTCTACCTCATCGGTTCCGGCGTCGGCGTCGCCGTGGTCACCGGCATCATCGGTCTGCTCTTCGCCGGATCGTTCCTCAAGCCCATGCACACCGAATTCGCCGGACAGCATTGGACGACGTCGATGCTCTTCGACCTCGGCGTCTACCTCGCGGTGCTCGGACTCATGCTGCTGTCGTTCAACCTCCTCGGCGTCTCGGACTCCGCTGCGACGCCGGCCGGCGACGATGTGCTCACCAACGGCATCATCCGCCGCGACGTCGAACGCACCCGTGAACGCGCCGACGAGCTGCTCTACGGTGAGCTCAGCGGGCCGATGGAAGCCATCCGCGGAGAGCGGCCCGACCGCAGCCGCCGCAGTGTGGAGACCGCGCAGGAGAAGAAGGTGCGCGCCACCTCGACGCATATCCTCCACGGGGACCCACCCGTCGACGGAGAGGAGGAAGCATGATTCTGGCACTGACGATCGGCGTCCTCACCACCGGCGGCGTCTACCTCATGATGCAGCGGTCGATGGTCCGGGGAGTCTTCGGGCTCACCCTCATCTCACATGCCGCGAACTTCATTCTGCTCTCGGCCGGAGTCGGAGCATGGCGAGGCGAACCGCTCGCCGGCCGCAGCGGCCTGGCGGAAGCGGCCGACCCTCTGCCCCAGGCCTTCGTCCTCACCGCCATCGTCATCACCTTGGCGGTGACGATCTTCATGCTCGCCCTGGCCGTGCTCGGTCATGACGACGATCAGAAACGCAGCCCCGAGACAGGGGAGGAGCGCGACTCATGAACTCCGCCCTGCTTCTCCTCCTCATCGGGGTGCCGCTGCTCGCCTCGGCGCTGAGCGTGCTCATCACCTCACGCACCTTCGACCGGCTGCTGCTCCTGGCGGTCCCGGCCTTCGTGGCCATCAGCGGCATCGTGCTGCTCGGCCTCCACCGGTCCACTCCGGTGCTCGCACATTCGGTGGGCGACTATGTGCCCGGCCTGGCGATCGTGTTCGTCTCTGACACCTTCACCGCGCTCATGCTCGTGCTCACCTCCCTGGTCGCGTTCATCAGCTGTCTGTTCCTCATCACCACGGGAGAGGACCAGTATCGGTTCGTTCCTGCGCTCATCCTCATGATGCTCACCGGTGTCTATGGGGCCCTGCTGACCGGGGACCTGTTCAACTTCTTCGTCTTCGTCGAAGTGATGATGCTGCCGGCCTACGCTCTTATTGCCGTGACCGGCACCTGGCGCAGGCTCGGCATCGGACGGCTCTATGTCATGGTCAACCTGCTCACCTCCACGATGCTGCTCATCGGAGTCGGCTTCGTCTACGGTGCCACGGGTACGGTCAACCTCGCGGTCCTCGCCGACCAGGGCAGACCGACCGGGCAGGCGGGGATCGCCCTCGGAGTGGTGCTGCTGTCGCTGCTCATCAAAGCCGGCGGTGCGCCGTTCCACGGTTGGCTCGTCCGCACCTACCCGAACACCTCGGCGGGGATGATGTCCCTCTTCTCCGGCCTGCATTCGAAGGTCGGACTCTACGCCGTCTATCGCATCTACACCACGGTCTACGGTGAACCCGCCCCGTGGGTGAACGTGCTGCTCGTCGTCGCCGTGGCCAGCATCCTCATCGGTGCGCTCTCCGGATTCGGGCAGGCGCGCGTGCGCAACGTCCTCGGGTTCCAGATGACCGCGGGCGTCGGGCACATCCTCCTCGGCGTCACTCTGCTGAGCTCAGCGGCACTCGGGGCCGGTGCCTTCTACATGATCCATCACATGATCACGATGTCCGGGCTGCTGCTCATCATGGGGGCGGTCGAACAGACCTACGGAACGGGATCCTTCCGGAAGCTCTCCGGCCTGGCGTCCCGTGAGAGGTGGGCCACCGTGCTCATGGTCCTCGGCCTGTTCTCCCTCGTCGGTCTGCCTCCGACATCGGGGCTGTGGGGCAAGGTCGGACTCATCACCGCGGCCACGGATTTCGGCGGGGGATTCGGCTGGGTCCTCGTCGCCGCGATCGTCATCGGTGCTCTGATCAGTCTCCTGGCGCTGCAGCGGACCTGGCGCAACACCTTCTGGGGACCGCCGATGCAGACCTATCGGCCCGACTCGGCCGAGACCGGGCGTGCCCCGGCCGAACCGATCGTGCGCAGCGTGCGCATCCCTGCTCGGCTGCTCGCACCCGCCACGGTGATGATCGGCGTCTCCGTCGCTCTGTTCGCCTATCCGGAGCCTCTGCTCGACCTCACGCATCGGGCGGCGACCGGACTGCTCGACCACAGTGACTACATCCAGGCGGTGCTGACACCATGATGCGTCTCGTCCACGGAGTGTCCTACCTCGGCTTCATCGTCTGGGCCATCATCACCGGTTCGGTCACCGTCGTCGCCCGGCTCTTCCGTGCCGACTATGCGGAACCGATGATCGTCGAACTGCCGATGCGCTGCGCCACCGACCTCGAAGTCACCCTCTTCGCCTCATCGATCACGATCACTCCGGGCACCCTGGTCGCCGCGATCGCGGCCGGTACCAGCACGACACCTCCCGTGATCTTCGTCCACGCTCTGTTCGAGGATTCCGAAGAGGATGCCCTGGCCGGTCTGGTCGATATGGAGTCACGTCTGCTCGCCATGACCCGGGGCCGGGCGCCGCGGGCCGAGCCGGAAGGAGACCTGTCGTGATCGTCGTCGTCGGCATCTGCGCCGTCATCTTGGCCGCCGCCATCATCATCGGCCTGATCCGGGTGCTCACCGCGCGCGATCAGGGTTCACGGGCAGTGGTGTCCGATCTCATCTACTTCTCCGCCATCGCGATCGTCACGATGCTCGGCATCGCCGTGTCGTCCTCGGTCGTTCTCGACGTGGTCTTTCTGGCTTCGATGGTCGGCATCCTCGCGACCATCGCCCTGTCGCGCATACTCACGAGGGGGCACCGCTGATGAACGAGACTCTGGCCACCTTCCTCGTCGGGATCTTCGGCATCACCGGGTCGCTGCTGCTGCTCGGCTCCGCCCTGGCGATGTTCCGCGTCCGTGACGCTCTGTCCCGGATCAACGTGTTCTCACCGGCTACAGGGCTGGGTATGCCGCTCATCGTCGCCGCCGCCTACGTCTTCGACCTGCATTCCGCAGGCTTCTCCTGGTCATCCCTGCTCATGGCCGTCGTCGCCATGCTGTGCCTGATCATCGTGTCCTCGGTGGCCAGCAATACGCTTGCCCGGTCGACGGTGCTGTCGGGGCAGCCCGTGTTCCGCAAGACCTCTCCGAACCGGTTGGCCTTCCCACCGGAAGGCGTGATCGACGTCGAATCCGAAGAGGCGTGAAGCCGGTCGTCGTCAGTCTCGACCGGTCGTGCGCATGGTGATGTTGATCCTGCCCCCGCCGAGGTGGTCCAACCGTCCGTGGTCCGGTGCGGTTGCCGCACGGATCGACTGCACCCCATGGAAGGCGAAGCGGGCCGGCCCGCCGAAGACGAACGCATCGCCGGACGCTAAGCGGAGGTCTGTGAACGGGCGGTTGCGGGTCTCCGAGTTGCCGAACCTGAACAGGCAGGTGTCGCCGAGGGACAGAGAAACGACCGGGGCGGGATCGAATTCGTCCTTGTCCTGGTGCATGCCCATCTTCGCGTGTGCATCGTAGTAGTTCACAAGCGCCACATCCGGGTGGTAATCCTCGGGATCGAACCCCCAGACCCCGGCCGCATCCGGCCCGAATCCCGCGCTGTCGTCGACGACCTCCGTCGCCCCCTGCAGCACCTGACGGCCCAGCCGCTTCATCCAGTCGGGAAACGGCAGCACGAATTCTCTGTTGACATCGTCGGCCCGGCGATCGTAGCGTCCCGGCCGCCAGTGCCAGCCCAGTCCGATCGTCTGCACACTCATCGGGTGACCGGCGATCGCCGTGGCATGCGGCGGGACCGGACCGGCCTGCCACTCGGCGTAGCGGGCGATGATCCATGACTGCGCCTCGGGACCGAGGAAACCCGGCAGCCAGACCGCTCCGGGGGCGACGATCTCGGGCCGGCGGTCGAAGGCCTCATCAGCGAAGAGCGATTCCATGCCTACCAGGATGCCAGAGGCAGCTCCAGGGCGCGTTCCTTCGGCAGGGACGGTTCACAGCTCGCCGACCGGCACCTGCTCATCGGCCAGGCGTTCGGCTGAGACCTCCTTGCCGATGAGAGCCCGCAGCTCATCACCGAAGTCCCAGATGTTGACATTCATCGCCGCCGAGACGCGGCCGTCGCGGAGCCAGAACACGATGAATTCTCCGCCGGCCCGGTCACCGCGGATGACGACTTCGTCATCGGCGCCGCCCCGACCCACGTATTCCATGCCGAGGTCGAACTGGTCGGTGTAGAAATACGGCTGCCAATCATAGGCCTTGGACCCGCCGGTGATCGTCGAGGCCGCGACCTCGGCCTGCCGCACCGCGTTGTCCCAGTGCTCGTTCCGCAGTCGCTCTTCGCGGAGCACATTGTGCGCATTCGCGATGTC
The DNA here is from genome assembly GCF_051351055.1 of Brevibacterium sp. FAM 27836. Classification (NCBI taxonomy): domain Bacteria; kingdom Bacillati; phylum Actinomycetota; class Actinomycetes; order Micrococcales; family Brevibacteriaceae; genus Brevibacterium; species Brevibacterium sp. FAM 27836. The sequence continues at coordinate 40,686 of NZ_CP195711.1, read as the reverse complement.
GCCGATGGCCAGGATGCTGCCGTCGGAGGTGCGCATGTGTTCATCGACGATCACCCCGTCATCGACCGTCAACCCCGCTGAGGCGGCCGGACCGGTGGTCGGATCCGCACCGATGCCGACGACAACGAGGTCGGCAGGGACGCTGCCCGCGCTCGTCTCGACGACTTCGACGGAATCGGAACCGGTGAAGGCGGTCGTCTCTGCCTCCTTGATGAACTTCACTCCGTTCTTCCGGTGCAGCTGTTCGAAGTGCTCACCGATCTCATGGCCGAGAACCGAAGACAGCGGGGGAGCGTCGGTGTGGAGGATGACGGTGACGTCGCAGCCCCGGGTCTTCGCCGCGGCCGCGACCTCGAGGCCGATCCACCCTCCGCCGATGACGGCGACTCTCTTGCCCTCGCCGAACTGGGAGCGGATGGCCACGGCATCGCCGGTGTCGCGGAGTGTGTGGATATTGCCGAGCTGGGACCCCGGAACGTCGAGTGTGCGCGGTGTCGATCCCGTGGCGAGGATCGCCTGCCCGTACTTCAGTTCTTCACCGGAGTCCAGAGTCACCGTCTGTTCGGTGGGGTCGAGTGCGGCGACGGGGGAGCCGAAGAATGTCGACACATCATGTGCTGCGTACCAGTCGTCGCCGCGCAGCGCAGACTCGGCTGGATCCGAGTCTTCGAGCATGACCTTCTTCGACAGGTCAGGACGGTAGTAGGGAGCGGCGGGATCGGCTCCTACCAGAGCGATGGACCCTGCGTATCCGGAGTCTCGCAGCGACTCGACGACGGTTCCTCCGCCGATGCCTGCGCCGATGACGACGGTTCCGAATTCCTCTGCCATAACACGTCCTTTCATAGAGGGGACCTGCTCACGACTGTACTCGTCTCACCGAGCAGTCTCCAGGGATCCGTGCCCAGGTGAGGCGGTGTTCGAACGAGGCCGTCGTCGTTTTGATCTGCGGCGGGCAGGAGGCGTAAGCTGAAGAGCGCAAGGGGCTATAGCTCAGTTGGTAGAGCGCTTCGTTCGCAATGAAGAGGTCAGGGGTTCGAATCCCCTTAGCTCCACTCGTCGTCCCGACACCAGCCGCAGAGGTGGCCCATCAGTGAAGATCCAGACAGCGATCATGGCAGGGCTGCTCGGCACGGCGGGAATCATCCATTTCGCGCGGCCGAAGCCTTTCGACTCCATCGTTCCGCCTCAGCTGGGCAATCCGCGATTCTGGACCTATGCCAGCGGTGTCGCCGAACTCGGATGTGCCGGGCTCCTGGCCGTTCCGTCTACGCGGCGCCTCGGCGGTGCCGCGTCCGCAGCGCTCATGGTCGGTGTGTTCCCCGCCAACATCTACACCGTGGTCAAACATCGGGACGAGCCGAAAGCCCGCGCGATCGCACTCGCGCGCCTGCCGCTGCAGATCCCGTTGGTCTGGATGTCGAAAGGCATTGCAGCCGGCTCCTGAGCACTGCGCCTCAGCGCATATCGGCGGCGCCGACCGGTGCTCACCCTGGTGAAGGCATTGCGGCAGTGATGCGTCCGTGACATATTCTGGTTATGGAAGACATGGATGTCGCTGGTGCGGCTGTGCACGGTCTGCGGTTCTCGGCGGCCACTGCCGCCTTCCAGATCGAAGGCGCCAGATGCGAAGACGGTCGCGGACGATCGATCTGGGATGACTTCGTCGATAACCCCGGCGCGGTGATCGACGGCAGCAGCGCAGAACCGGGACCCGACAGCTATCACCGCAGTTCAGAGGACGTCGGACTGCTTTCCGGACTCGGCGTCGACCGATACAGATTCTCGATCTCCTGGCCTCGCATCATCCCCGACGGCGGGCCCCACACCGCGGTCAACCGACCCGGACTCGACTACTACGATCAACTCGTCGACGAACTGCTCGATGCCGGGATCACCCCGGAGCCGACCCTCTACCACTGGGATCTTCCCTCACCCCTCGAAGCCGCCGGCGGGTGGCTCAACCGGGATACGGCCGACCGGTTCGGTGAGTACGTCACCGCCGTCGCCGATCGTCTCGATGATCGGGTCCGACATTGGTACACGATCAATGAACCCGCCTCGACCTCTCTGCAGGGCTATGCCCTCGGCGAACTCGCTCCCGGGCATACGATGCTCTTCGACGCTTTGCCGACAGTCCACCATCAGCTGCTCGCCCACGGACTCGCCGCAGCGATCCTGCGCGAACGCGGTGCAGTGCAGGCCGCGCCGACCATCAACCACAGCCTCATCCTCCCGGAGACTGACGCCGATGCCGACCTCGAGGCAGCCGGGATCCTCGATGTCATCATGAACCGGCTCTTCGCCGAACCGCTGCTGCTGGGCGCGTATCCCGATCTCAGCGCCTTCGGCGTCGACATGCCCATCCGGGACGGGGATATGGATGTGATCTCGGCGCACAACGAGATCTACGGATTCAACTACTACAATCCGATCACCGTCCGCGCCGCCTCCGCAGGTCCGCTGCCCTTCGACATGGTGCCCACGCCCGGGGCCCCGACCACGGGGTTCGGCCCGCAGTGGCCGATCCGGCCCGACACCATGCGCGACTTCCTCATCGATCTGCGCAACCGGTACGGTCAGGCGCTGCCGCCGATCGTCATCGCCGAGAACGGTGCCTCCTTCCCAGAACCGGACTCCGTTGCCGGGCAGATCGAGGATCGAGAGCGCATCGCCTATCTGCGTGACCACCTCGGCGCCGTCGCCGAGGCACGAGCCGCGGGAGTCCGGATCGACCAATACACCGTCTGGTCGCTGCTCGACAATTTCGAATGGGCCGACGGGTGGACCCAGCGCTTCGGCCTCGTCCATGTCGACATGCACACCGGCCGACGCAGCCCGAAAGCCTCCTACGACTGGTATCGCGAACTCATCGCTGCCGCTCGATCATGAGCTTCGGGATCGAGTCGAGTCCCGCCTCCGGTGATGGGACCGCGAAACGGGTCGGACCCGGGTGGATGGCATGGTTCACGCTGGCGTGGCTGGCGATCTGGACTGCGCAGCTCACCCCGGTCCAACTGCTCCTGCCGATGCAGCTCGATACTCAGAGCGATCACTGGATCGACGGCGTCGTCTGGTCCGGACTCGTCCTCTCCGCCGGCGGGCTGGCCGGAATCGTCATCGCCCCGATCGCCGGTCGGTTCTCCGACCGCACGCGTTCTCGTCTCGGTCGCCGGCGACCGTGGGCGATCGGCGGTTCGCTGTGTGCCACTCTCGGCCTCGTCCTCACCGGCGTCGCCGAGGGCCCGGTCAACGTCGGCGGCGCCTGGGTGATCACCTCTGTGGGCATTTCGACTGCTTCTGCGGCGCTGACGGCACTCATCGCCGATCAGCTCGACGCTCAACGGGGTGCAGCCTCGGCGGCGGCCAGCTCGGCCCAGGCCATCGGCATCGTCGTCGGCGTTGGCGCCGTCGTCCTGCTCGGCCTCGGTCTCGGCACAGCCTATGTCGTGCTCGCCGGCCTCATCGCCGTGATCGGGGTGGGCACGGCACTGCTGCTGCCCGATCCGCCGCCGCTGCACCCGGCAGTGCAGGCGCTGCATGAGCGGACATCGCTGACGAGGGCGCGGGTGTCCTCGCTCCTCGACCCGAACTTCACGCGACTGCTCGTCAGCCGCTTCATCGTCAATGTGGGCAATGCCTTCGGCACATCGCTGCTGCTGTTCTTCCTGCTCTACGGCATCGGGGTGCCGGCGGCGACGGCCGAGGACAAGCTGCTGGTGCTCATCGTCATCTACACGGTCTTCGTCGTCATCGCCTCGATCATCGTCGGGATGATCTCCGACCGCAGCGGGAACCGACGGCTGTGGACGGTGACGACCGCCCTGATCCAGGCTTCATCGGGCGTCATCATCCTCATCAGTCCGAGCTACCCGGTGACCGCGGTCGCGGCCGCCTTCATGGGGACCGGCTACGGCGCGTACATGGCCGTGAGCCTCGCATTCGCCACCGATCTGCTGCTCGACCCCGAGGACCATGCCCGCGACCTCAGCCTCGTCAACAGCGCAGCGAACCTCGGACAGCTGGTCGGACCCCTGCTGGGGGCAGGACTCGTGGCCCTCGTCGGGGGCTTCTGGCTGCTGTTCGCCTCAGCAGCTGTCGTCTCAGTCGTCGGCGCCCTGCTCACGTTCACCGTCCGCCCGAAGCAGTCGGTGCTCCGCGACCCCGCACCCGAATGAGGCCGGAGACCGGTTCAGGTCTGCCCGAGCAGCTTTCCGCTCTTCGACACCTCCGGGTCTGTGCATGATGACCTGTCGAAGCAGCAGGGTCGGCGCAGGCCCGACTCGAGCTTCGAGAGAGTGACTTCGACGCGGCGGGCCCGAGTGGCTGCGTTCTTCGTGGACTTCACCCAGCGCACCCACTCCCAACGGGCCATCGGCGTGAGATCCTGCCAGACCTCGGCCAGCGCAGGAGCATCGGCGAGCGCCGATTGTATATCAGCAGGGACGACGACCTCGGGCCACCGGCTCTGCGGAGTCAGTGTCGCGGCGACCTCGTCACCGGGGGAGAGACCGAGCCGGTTCCACAGTTCCTCGTCGAGGCCGATCCAATGACCGCGCAGACCATCGGGCTCGACGACGGTGGAGAATTCGACTCCGTTGAGCGATCCCTGCACCGCGACCTGACCGCGTGAGGGAAGCTGCCCACTGGCATCGGCGGGCAGACGCAGGATCGGGCGCTCGTTGAGCAGCTCGGCGACGGCTGTGAATGTGATCTCGCTGGTCGCTGTCGTGGTGGACATGGTGTCTCCTCTGCGGGCCTGGCCCCGTGAGTGCGGGACCGGTGTGAGCACCAGGATAACTCCGTCGAGACGCCGCGACTTCTCGAATCCTGATGACTGTGCACCTGCTGTCCCCGGTCCCCGGGGCGGCCTCAGCCGATGTGGCGCCCAGACCAGTCCGGTTGGGACTGTTTCACCTCGGCGATGCGATCGAGGATCGTGTCCGGGAAGGCCACAGCACCTCCTGCCTGTTGGTCGACGTGAAGGGCGACGATCTCCTCGGTGGCCACCAGACGCTGGTCCACGTGCATCTCATAAGCCAGGTGCAGCTTTTTCTCACCGGCACTGACCAGCTGGGGTGTCACGGTCAGCTGGGCGCCGAGAGCCACCTCGGCGAGGTATCGGATATGGGATTCGACGGTGTACAGCGAGGCGTTCGCCGTGTTTCGGTAGTCCGCGTCGAGCCCGAGCTCATCCATCACCTGATCGGTGGCGAAGCCGAAGACGAGGACATAGAACGCCTCAGACATATGCCCGTTGTAGTCGATCCACTCCGGTGCCACTTCCGTGGTGTAGCGCGCGAGGCAGGGGGAGGGCTCGGCGCTTCGAGCGCTCGATTCGGTTGCCGAACCGTTCGCCTCAGCCGTCTCCGCTGCGGTGGCCGACCCGGTCTCTGCAGTGGGCTCAGTGCCGACGGTCTCGGTTCCGGCCGTCGACAGTTGGGCGGTGAGCCGGCGCAGAGCGATGATCCCGGCATCGCGGTGTGCGACGAGATCGGCGATGGTGCGCGGGCCGGCCTCGACTTCGCAGCCGGCCACAACATCGTCGCGCAGAGCCTGGCTGAGCTCCGGGGCGGTCAGCCGCGTCCACGGCGACTTCAGCGAGGGCCCGAAGTGATCGAGCATATGCGCCATTCCACCCTCACCTCCGGCCAGATGGAAGGTGAGCATCGGCCCCTGGAAGGGCCAGCGCAGTCCCGGTCCGTCGGTGATCGAGCGGTCGATCTGCTCGACCGTAGCCTCTCCCTGCTCGACCATGTGCAGTGCCTCCCGCCACTGGGCCTCCTGGAGGCGGTTGGCGATGAAGCCCGGCACCTCGCGGTCCATCCGGATCACGGACTTGCCGATGCGAGTGTAGAAGTCGCCCGCCCAGTCGACGGCCGCCGGCGAACTCTGCTCGCCGCCGACGACCTCGACGAGTGGGATGAGGTAGGGCGGATTGAACGGATGTCCGACGACGAGACGTTCGGGGTGGACCGCCTCGGTGGCCATTTCGGTCATGCTGTATCCCGAGGTCGACGATCCGATGACGATCTCCGGGGCACACACGGCGTCGATTCGGGACAGCAGACCCCGTTTGAGGGACAGGTCCTCCGGCGCAGACTCCTGGACGAATCCGGTGCCCGCGACCGCCTCGGCGAGGTCGGTGTGAACCGACCAGGCATCACGGTCGGCGTCGGGGGCCATATCGAGTTCGGTCAGAGCCGGCCAGGCGGCGTCGAGGAGGCGGGTGAACTTCTCTGCGGCGTCGGGGGCGGGGTCCCAGATCTTCACTCGGAATCCCTGGGCAAGGAAGTAGGCGGCCCAACCGCCGCCGATGGTTCCGGCTCCGACGCAGGTGACGGTGTCGATCGACGCGAAGTCGGGGAAGGCAGGCGTGGTGGACTCGTTCACAGATCGCCTCCGGTGATGGTCGGGGTCTGGACGCGCAGGTTGAGGATCTCGCGGGCTTCGTCCGGTGTGGCCACGGCCGCGCCGAGGCTGCTGATGATCTCGACGGCGCGGGAGGTGAGGTCGGCGTTCGTGGCTTTGACGCCCTTGGACAGGTAGAGGTTGTCTTCGAGCCCGACGCGGGCGTGACCGCCGGCGAGCACGGACTGGGCGACCCACGGCAGCTGGTTTGCGCCGATGGCGAAGGACGTGAACTGTGCGCCCTTGGGCAGCATATTCACCATCGCAGCGAGCAGACCGGGGTCCGCGGGGGCGCCGTAGGGGATGCCCATGCACAGCTGGTAGAGCGGTGGGGCGTCGATGAGGCCCTCTTCGACGAGCACATTGGCGAACCACAGGTTGCCGGTGTCGAAGATCTCAAGCTCGGGACGCACGCCGAGGGTCTGGATCCGCTTCGACCCCTCACGGAGCATGTCCGGAGTCGAGACGTAGATGTTCGAACCCTCGCCGAAGTTGAGAGTTCCGCAGTCGATCGTGCAGATCTCGGGCAGCAGCTCCTCGACGTGGGGGAGACGGTCGAGGGCGTTGATGAGGTCCGTGCCCGGCATCGTGGTCAGCGGGTCCTGCGGGTCGACGACGAGGTCGCCGCCCATCCCCGCAGTGAGGTTGATGACCGGGTCGACGTCGGAGGCGCGGATGCGGCGGACGACCTCACGGTAGTACGCGACCTCACGGGAACTCTGCTTCGTCTCGAGGTCGCGGACGTGGATGTGGACGATCGAGGCGCCGGCTCGGGCGGCGGCGATCGCGTCGTTCGCGATCTCTTCGGGGGTGACGGGAACGTGTTCGCTCTTGCCCGTGGTGTCTCCGGCTCCGGTGACGGCACAGGTGAGGATGACCTTGCGATTCATGGTGACTCCTTCTTCGAATCGGTGCTTCTGTCGTGATCGGTGGTGTCGTTGGTGTGCATGATGGAACGGTCGAGGTAGGACCGCAGGCGCAGGGTGAAGGTCTCGGCATCCATCACCCCGGTGAGGACTTTGATGCCGAGCCCGTCGAGCAGCGAAGTGAGCTCATCGGCCATGGCACGGGCATCGCCGGGTCGGAAGCACCCGGTGCGCTGACCGTCTTCGAGCGTGGTCTGCACGGTTCGCGACCAGCGTTCGTAGCTGAGGGGATAGTCCTCCAGTGCTGCGTCTTCGAGGGCCAGACGCGCCCAGGTCTGCAGCCAGATCGACCACTCTCCGCGTTCGGTGCGGCCCAGCGGCGATTGCAGCGCAAGGAGCCGTTCGAGCCGCAGAGAGGGGTCGTCGATGTCGGCGAGCCAGGCGATCTGCCGGTCGAAGGCGAGCTTGACCGAATAGTCGAGAGCGGCGTCGAAGAGCTCTGCCTTGTTCGCGAAGTAGTAGTGGATGCTCGGAGTCGAGACCCCGGTCGCCTCGGCGATGTCGGCGATGCGCACGGCATCGAAGCCATGACGGCCGAACAGAGTCCACGCCGCCTCGGCGATGGTGCGCCTCGGGGTCGCTTCTTCGGGTGCGGCGGCTGCGTCGGTCGACGAATTCGGCGGCAGGGCCGAGACCTGGGATTCGTCGCCGAGGATCCACCGCACGGTCACGCCCGTGGCGGTGGCCAGGCCGAGGAGCTCCTCGGCGGTGAATCGGCGGCGCCCCGCCAGGGCCTTGGACAGTTTCGTCTCGTCGATGCCGATGGCCTCGGCGACGCGTCGTTGAGACAGGCCGCTCCAGCCGATGGCTTCCCTCGCCCGAGCCGCTGTCACCTCGGGAGGCTGATCACCACTCATGGGGCGAACCTACCTCAGATCCGACAGTGATCGCAAGTAAAAATGATTGAAAATCAAAACTTGCGATCAGCCCGTGGTTCCACCCAAAATCCCGCGCATGACGTTAGTCTCATAGACGGTGGGAGACCCCCGCCATCAACAAGCCCGACGAGGAGCCACCCATGACCGACAGTCTTCATTCCCGCATGCACGTTGTCTCCGACGAAACCCGCAACCTCGTGAATCTCGTCCTGGAATACTCCCGCCGTCGCACCTTGGCCGAGGACACTCCGCTCGACCACCCGACCTCGGAGGCCGAGCTGCGTCGTCTGGCCGGTCCCACCGTCACCGAGGAGGGGCTCGGGTCCGCGCGGGCGCTGGCGATCTTCGAGCACATCTTCGCTCCCGCCTGCATCTCGACCGACCATCCGAAGTACCTGTCCTTCATCCCCAGCGCCCCGACGAAAGCGGCCGTTGCGTTCGACCTCGTCGTCTCCGCCAGCGCCCTCTACGGCGGATCGTGGCTCGAAGGTGCCGGTGTCGTCCATGCGGAGAACGAAGTGCTGCGCTGGCTGGCCGGGGAGTTCGGTCTGCCCGAGACCGCCGGGGGAGTGTTCGTCCAGGGAGGGACCATCGGCAACCTCTCGGCCCTCGTGGCCGCACGCAATGCGCAGAAGGAGAAGCTGGGTGACAAGCGCCCCGGACGCTGGGTCATCGTGTGCAGTGCCGAAGCCCACTCGTCGATCGCCTCGGCTGCCGAGGTCATGGACGTCGACGTCGCCCCCGTACCCACCGGTGAGGACGGGATCCTCCGGCCAGCAGGGGTGAAGGAGGCGCTGCAGGAGCACGGCGATGCCGTGATCGCGGTGGTGGCCACCTCGGGGACGACGAATTTCGGCACCATCGATGACATCGCCGGCATCGCGGCGCTCAAGGAGGAGTTCGACTTCTGGCTGCACATCGACGGCGCCTACGGACTGGCCGCGATGCTCTCGCCGCAGGCACGGCACAAGTTCGCCGGCGTCGAGGAGGCCGATTCGCTCATCGTCGATCCCCACAAATGGCTCTTCGCTCCCTTCGATGCCTGCGCGCTGATCTACCGGGACCCGAACTCCGGCAGGCGAGCGCACACGCAGAAGGCGGAGTACCTCGACACGCTCACCGACGCCCAGGAGTGGAGCCCGTCGGATTTCGCCATCCAACTGACCAGACGACCTCGCGGACTGCCGCTGTGGTATTCCGTGGCCAGCTACGGGGTCGAGGCCTACAGGGAGGCGATCGGGCACTCGATCGATCTGGCGCGGCAGATCGCCACGGAGATCCGACGGCGGGAGAACCTGCGTCTGGTGCGCGAACCCGAACTCTCCGTCGTCGTCTTCGAACGCGATGGGTGGCAGCGTGGGGACTACGATGCGTGGTCGGATCGACTGCTCGAGGACCAGCGGGCGTTCGTCGTGCCCAGCTCCCATGCGGGGCGTCCGAACGCCCGGTTCGCGATCGTCAACCCGCTCACCACATTCGAGGACCTTGTCGACATCCTCGACACCATGGAGTGAACCGAGGCGGGCGGTTCCAGTCCCCTCCGGCGCAGGCCGGGATCAGCGTCTCTTCAGGAGTCAGCGCCTCTTCTGGGCTTCAGCGCCTCTGTCGGGGGCGGAGTTCGACGGTGAAGGTCGGCAGCAGCGCCTGGGTGATCGGGCCGATCCCCACCGCGTAGAGAACGGTGCCGATGCCGACGACTCCGCCCAGCGGCCAGCCGATCGCGACGACAGTGACTTCGATGAGGGTGCGCACGAGCCGGATCGACCGTCCGGTGACTCGGGCGAGTCCGGTCATCAGTCCATCACGCGGACCGGGGCCGAACTGGGAGCCGATGTACATCGCCGAGGCGAGCCCGTTGAGGGCGACACCCGCGAGCATGAGCGGAATCTGCCACCCGAGGTGATCGGGTTCGGGCAGGAACAGTCGGGTCAGGTCGAGCGCGGGCCCGATGAGCAGTGCATTGAGGACCGTGCCGATGCCCGGCTGCTGTCGCAGCGGGATCCAGATGAGGAGCACGACGAAGGAGAGCAGGGTGACGACGGTGCCGAAGGTCACCGGCACATGTCGGAGGATGCCGGCGTTGAGAACGTCCCACGGCATCATGCCCAGACCCGCATTGACCATCATCGCCATGGAGGCCCCGAACAGGTAGAGGCCGATGAGCAGCTGGGGGATGCGTCGCCACAGCCGGCCCCCGCGCAGCTGTTCGATGGGGCCGACATTGGCCAGCTGGCGTTTCGGCGTGGGTGTCGATGTCATTCGGCGGCTTTCTCATTCCTCAAGAGTCTCCCTCGTGACCCATTGTGGCCGAGATCCTCCGTGCGTGCACCGTCTGTCCACCGGAATCGTGGACGCAGGAGTATCAGCATGCGCCGTTCGCCGGTGGCTTCTGCGCCGCCTGCCTATCATGAGGACATGGGAGACAACAGCGGACTCAGTCATGACGAACAGTATTCGACGGCCGTGAGCGTCGAGGACTTCCGGACCAATATCGCCGAGGTCGAGCAGCGGATCGCTGCGGCAGCGAAGCGGGCGGGCCGGGATCGATCCGAGATCGAACTGCTGCCGGTGAGCAAGACCGTGCCGCAGGAGCGCATCCGGGCCGCTGCAGCGGCCGGCTGCCACAAGCTCGGTGAGAACAAGGTTCAGGAAGCCCACCGGAAGTCCGAGGAGATGGCCGATCTCGACATCGACTGGGCGGTCATCGGGCACCTGCAGTCGAACAAAGCGAAGTTCGTCGCCCAGTTCGCCGCCGAATTCCAGGCCCTTGACCGCCTCAAGGTCGCTCGTGCCCTCGATCGTCGGCTGCAGAGCGAGGGCCGCAGCCTCGACGTCTACGTCCAGGTCAACACCTCTGCAGAGGATTCGAAGTTCGGGATGCCCCCGGAGCAGCTGAGCGGGTTTCTCAGGCAGCTGCGCGAATTCGACACTCTCAAGGTGCAGGGACTGATGACCTTGGCGATATTCTCCTCAGACGTCGAACGCGTCCGCCCCTGTTTCCAGATGCTGCGCGAGCTGCGTGACCGCGCGCGGGACACCGACCCCGAGCTCATCGGGCCGGGGCGTCTGTCGATGGGGATGTCCGGCGACTTCGAGGTCGCCATCGAAGAGGGCGCGAACTGTGTGCGAGTCGGCCAGGCGATCTTCGGCAGGCGTTCCGTTCCCGATTCCCACTACTGGCCGGAGAACGGCTGAGAGCCGAGATCGGTTTGTCGACATCGGCCCAGGCCGTCTGGTGGGTGGGCGGACTCGCCCTCGGTGTTCTGCTCGGGGCGGGACTTCCCGCTCTCGGGCACGCCGCCGGTTGGGCGGTGACACCGTGTCTCATCGTGCTTCTCTTCCTCACCTTCCTCGAACTTCCGTTCGAAAGGGCGGCGAAAGCCTTCGAGGATGTCCGGTTCCTGGCAACCGTGGCGGTCCTCAACTTCCTCGTCGTCCCGGTCCTCGTGGCCGGTCTCGTCGCTGTCTTCGACATCGACGAGCCCATGCTGCTGGCCGCGGTCGTCGTCCTGCTGTGTCCGTGCATCGACTACGTCATCGTCTTCACTCGCGCCGCCGGCGGTGCGTACGAGCATCTCCTCGTGCTCACCCCGGTGCTCACGGTCGCTCAGCTCCTCCTCCTGCCCGTGAGCCTGTGGGCCATCACCGGCGGTGATCTGAGCGCCGACCTGCCGGTGGGCGCACTGGTCTCGGCGCTGTTTCTGTTCATCCTCGTCCCTCTCACCGCAGCGATCATCGTCCGTTCGATCTCGCGACGCGCACTGCGCGTGAAACGGCTCGTGAAGGCCTCCTCGTCGCTGATGACCCCGGTGATGACTCTGACGCTTCTGGTCATCACCGCCTCATCGACGCCGCTGATCGTCAGCGCGATCGCTCAGCTGACCACCGTCGCCATCGTCTTCGCGGTCTTCGCACTCGTCATCGGTGCCCTCGCGTGGGCGGTGACTCGCGCGTTGGGCTTCGGGGCCCGACAGGCACGTTCGGTCGTGCTGTCGGCCGTGACGAGAAATTCTCTCGTCATGCTCCCGATCGTGCGAGCGGCCACCGGCGACGGCATCGGACCGGCGACTGTGGTCACGCAGACGCTCATCGAACTGCTGATCCTCCTCCTGCTCGTCCGCGTGCTCCCGAGGCTCATCCCCGACACTGCCATGTCTGAAATCCGCTAGTATTTGTCACCTGCGGCGACCAGAATGGGAGCATGCTCACCACCGATCAGTGCTATCAGGCGGTCACCTCCCGTGACAGACGCTTCGACGGCATGTTCTTCACTGCGGTGCACACCACCGGGATCTTCTGCCGACCGTCGTGCCCGGCCAGAACCCCGAGACGGGAGAATGTCGACTTCTTCATCAGCGCCGCGGCCGCCGCCGAAGCGGGCTTTCGCGCCTGCAAACGGTGTCGACCCGATGCCAGCCCGAATTCCCCCGAATGGGACACCCGCGGTGATGTCGTCGCCCGGGCCGTGCGCCTCATCCGCGAAGGCATCATCGACTGCGGGGGAGTCGAGGCCCTGGCCGCGGAACTCGGCTACAGTTCCCGACAGCTGTCTCGCCTCATGCACGAGGAGCTCGGCGCCGGACCGCTGGCGCTGGCCCGGACCGAACGGGTGCGCACGGCCAGGACCCTCATCGAAGCCACGGCGCTGCCGATGAGCGAGATCGCCTTCGCCGCGGGATTCGCCAGCATCCGTCAGTTCAACGACACCTTCCGAGACATGTATTCGATCAGCCCGCGAGAGCTGCGCACCACAGGATCTGACCGTGCCGTCGCCGACCAGCTGGTCCTCCGCCTCGCCTACCGTCCGCCCTTCGACTTCGAGTACCTCCTGGCCTACCACTCCGTGCGTGCCGTGCCGGGAATCGAGACCGTTGCCGACGGCGCCTACTCCCGATCCATGCGCCTGGCACACGGCCCGGCGGTCATCACGCTGAGACAGGCAGCCGGAGACTTCGTCGAGTGTCGACTGCGACTGGCGGACACCCGTGATCTCGGCAGTGCCGTGGCCAGGGCCAGGCGGATCCTCGATCTCGATGCGGATCCCGTGGCGGTCGCCCAGACTCTGCGCGCGGCAGGACTCGGAACTCTCATCGACCGGCATCCGGGGATGCGTTCGCCCGGACACTGCGATTCCGTCGAACTGGCCGTGCGCACGGTCCTCGGCCAGCAGATCTCTTTGGCCGCGGCACGCACTCATCTTCAGCGGCTCGTCGCAGGGGCGGGGGAGCCCCTTCCCGAGGAGCTGCGGACCGACTGTGTCGATCGACTCTTCCCCACAGCCGAGGCGATTGCCGCGGTCCCCGCCGACGACTGGGCGCTTCCGGCCTCGCGCATCCGCACGATCCACGCCCTCGCGACAGCCCTGGCCGAGGGGCGCCTCGACCTCGGCGCCGGCAGCGATCGGGAAGCGGCGAGCCGGGATCTGCTCGCCCTGCCGGGGATCGGACCGTGGAGCAACGGGTACATCCGGATGCGCGCACTCGGAGATCCCGATGTCTTCCTCGGCTCCGACCTCGGAGTGAAGAAGTCCGTGGCCGAGCTCACCGAATCGGCTCCGGCAGGCGATTGGGCGGACGTCGTCGCCGCCTGCAGCCCATGGCGCTCCTACCTCACTCATCTCCTGTGGGCAGGACACGCCCAGGCGCAACACTGACATCGCAGACGACCGGATCGAAATGACAGACGACGAGACCGACTCGACTCGCCCACCATCCTTGAAGAAGGGACGAGAGACCATGACTTCTCAACACACGATTCAGCAGCAGACCACGACCAAGTCGACGACGACCACCGGGCCGGACCAGACAGCCTCGATCAGCGGTCCACTCGAGCTGCCGATCGCCTCGGTGCCGGTGTATTCGACGGTGCTCGACTCGGAGCTCGGACCGATGCTGGCCACCTCGGACGGCATCCACCTCACGGGCGTCTACCTCGATGTCTCCGAAGCGACCATCCAGCGCCTGTGCAAAGCCTTCGGAGTCGAGCCGACTCCGAACGACGAACTCGAGATCTTCACCCGCACGGCCACCCAGCTGGGGGAGTACTTCGCCGGCGAGCGGACACAGTTCGACCTGATGCTGGCCGCTCGGGGCACCGAATTCCAACGCTCGGTGTGGCAGGCACTGACCGAGATCCCCTACGGCCGGACCGTCGGGTACGGGCAGCTGGCAGCGATGCTGGGCAGACCGAGCGCGGCCCGGGCGGTCGGCGCGGCGAACGGGAAGAATCCCATCAGCATCATCGTGCCGTGCCACCGTGTGATCGGTGCCGATGGTTCACTCACCGGCTACGCCTGGGGCGAGGTGAAGAAGCGACACCTTCTCACCCTAGAAACCCCCACCTAATTGCTACCTGGCGGGGTCCCAGCCACCTGGCGCCAAGTTGCTGGGACCCCGCCAGGTAGCAATTAGGTGGGGACGACAAAGGGCCGAGACCCTTTCGGATCTCGGCCCTTCTGCGGTGGAGGTAAGGGGATTCGAACCCCTGACCTTCTCCATGCCATGGAGACGCGCTACCAACTGCGCCATACCCCCGCTTGCCTGAACAATATTACCCAGATGTGGGTGTCAGGCCAAATCGAGAGAAGGTGACGCTGCCCACACTCCGGTGCAGGCGGCTCGAGTCCGGTGGGCTCGAGCCGCCTGCTCTCAGATGTAGGGCTTGACCTGGCTGAGGTAGCGAACGATGTCACGCTCGCGCAGTTCGCGGATTCGTTGGTCGCGAGCGTGCGCCTTGAGACGTGCGGCCTGTTTGCGAGCGGACCTCTCTGCACGAGTCTCAGCGGTGACGGCTGGACGACGTGCCCAGCGGATGAGTTTCATCCCAGTGCTCAGTGCCCAGCGGCGCGGATAGGTGGACGGAAATGCGGTCGACACAATTCTTCCTCTGTGATTTCAGACAGGGATATCTGCAAAAAGGCAGGAGGTATCCCGAAATGGCGATCAATGAATGCATTCGCAAAAGGCGTCGCTGATCGGGTCACGCTAATCGAGCTGCGCTATTCGCAATGAATGCGATGAATGCGGACTGTTCGGTCGCAAGGGGGACGTGTTCCAGGATTCCGATTGAGCATGCTCACGACCGCAGAGCAATCGTGAGCCCACGACGGTCTTGGACGAAATACGGCCAGGGTCGTCAAGCGGCAGCGAAGGCCAGGCGTGGGAATACTGAAACGGCGGCGGGCAGATCATGTGGATCTGCGAACAGGCCGTAGTGGCTCAATGCCGGATTCCAGGCAACCGGTCGGCTCAGTGAGCGCCGGTGGTCAGAAGCCAACCGGTGGCAAAGACGCGAAAGACGGCTGGGGTCAGCCGACGAGTCCTTGTCCGCCAATCGGGCAGGCAGCATTGACAAATCCATGCCGTCGAAGTCCGGGGCCTGCGATTGTTGTCATCATCATCGAAACTGCGCTCCTCTCATTGGTCGTGGATCTCGCGTGAACTGCGTCAGCGTTCACAATGGTCAGTGTGCAATCAAGGTTTTGTCTGCGAATCCGTAATTGCACTGTCGAATTTATCACAGCAGTGAATGCCTGTGGAAGTTTTGTTCATTATTTTCTCCGACAATTTTTCATTCGGAAATCGGTGACGGCGGATTTCGAAGTCGATGCTGTCGAACCCGGCGACGTAGAATCGAACCAGACGTGCATCCGCATCCGTGCATCACGCATCTTCAAGGGAGTTGAGAATGTCAGAGACCGCCACCAAGAGACGGCTCGTCGTCGGCTACATCGCAACGGATCGGGGCCGAGATGCCATCGCTCTCGCCATCTCGATCGCCCGGTCGATCGACATCGAACTGGTCGTCACCATCGTGCGACCGGAGTCCTCGACGATCATGGCCGGCAGTGCAGTGCCGCAGGACGGCGCCGGCATCGTCGCACAGCAGATCGACGACTGGCTCGACGAAGCCATGTCACTCATCCCTGACGACGTCTCAGCCAAGGGCGTCATCCGCGTCGCCTCGAATGAGTCGAAGGGCCTCATGGAGGTCGCCGAAGCCGAGGAAGCTCTGGGCATCGTCATCGGTGCCCGGGCGGCCACCCTGATGCGACAGCTGCGGATCGGCACAGTCGCCTCCGCGCTGCTGCATTCCTCGACCGTGCCGGTCGTCCTCGCTCCGCCGGAGAAGTCAGATATCGGCCCGATCTCCCGGGTCACCGCGCTCTTCGGTGCCCGCCCCGGCGCTTCGTCCCTCATCGGTGCCGCTGTCCAATCGGCGAGCAGCCTCAACGTGGACCTGCGCCTGCTCTCGCTCATCGCAGACGACGGGCTGGTTGACGATGAAGTCGCCGAGGTGGCGGAAT
Source organism: Brevibacterium sp. FAM 27836 (assembly GCF_051351055.1). Taxonomy (NCBI): domain Bacteria; kingdom Bacillati; phylum Actinomycetota; class Actinomycetes; order Micrococcales; family Brevibacteriaceae; genus Brevibacterium; species Brevibacterium sp. FAM 27836. The sequence goes on along the minus strand of NZ_CP195711.1, from coordinate 24,166 downwards.
TCGCCGAACAGTACGGGGGAGCGGTCCTCGCCGAACGTGCCTCGGAGATGTTCGAGGCGGGGCGGGCGACGGTGAAGGCCCGTGCCGGTGCCGATATCGAGGAGGCCGCCGAGGGCATCGAATGGCTCCCCGGAGAGCTCGCGTTCATCGGTTCGAGCCGACTCGGGCACGGCGGCAGAGTCGCGATCGGTGCACGCGCCCGACGCCTGCTGCGAGTCCTGCCGGTCCCGGTGGTCGTCGTGCCACGGGGAGCAGTCAGCCCGGTCCGACCGCATTGAGACTGCGCGAGTCCCGGCGTCTGAGCCTCAACGCTGACGGCCACGAGACGGCAGCGTGGATCTACGGCGGGGACGAACAGGAACGACCGCTGCTGATGATCCACGGGTTCCGCGGGGACCACCACGGCATGGATCTCATCGCCGGAGAGATCCGAGACCGGCCGGTCATCGTCCCCGACCTGCCGGGGTTCGGTGAGACCCTGCCGCTGGAGAACGGGTTGGGGCTGCAGTCGTACGTCGACTTCCTGTCCGCACTCGTCGCCGAGGTGGTCCGCACCGGTGGACGGGCGCCCATCGTGCTCGGGCACTCCTTCGGGTCGATCCTCGTCAGTCACCTGGCCGCTCAGCAGCCTGAAGCGACACCGGAACTCATCCTCATCAACCCGATCACGACCCCGGCGCTCGAAGGATCGGCACGGTTCGCCACCGCGCTGACCAGGGCCTATTACCGCCTCGGTGCGAAACTGCCGCAGCGGGCCGGGCGGGCGCTGCTGTCCAGTCCGGTCATCGTACGAGTGATGAGCGAAGTCATGGCCACCACGGACGATCCGGGGCTGCGCTCTTATATCCATGATCAGCACGCAAAGTACTTCTCGGCCTTCTCCGACCGCGCCTCACTGGCCGAAGCCTTTGACACCTCGGTGTCCCACACCGTCACCGAGGTGGCCGATGCGCTGACGATGCCGACGCTCGTCATCGCCGGAGACAGCGACGCGATCGCCCCCATCGACGCCACCCGATCCTTCGCCGCGGACCTGCGGGACCCGAGCTTCGTCGAACTGGTCGGGGTCGGTCACCTCGTGCATTACGAGCGCTCGGAAGCGGCCGCCTCGGCGATTGCGGATTTCGTGCGCAGCCGCGCATGAGTCTGACGGCCATCTGCGGAGGGAAGCGCCGGACGGCTCGCGAGACCTCAGCCCGCCCGAGACACAGAAGAAGGGCCGCTGCGTGCGTACGCAACGGCCCCTTTCGGGTGTCAGTCGGAGATCAGGGGCGTGGGTCGCGCACCCAGTGATAGACCATCGGAATGATGAAGGCGAAGCTCGACGCCAGCAGACCGCCCCAGAAGACCCAGAATTCGGTGCCCTCAGGGGCAGAGAAGGCCGCACCGAAGAGGTAGAGGCCGAACAGGAAGACAGCGAACGAGATGACGAAGACGATGACATCGGCAAACGATGCTGAGTTGCGGGTTCGCTTCGGGGCGGCAATATTGGACATGGTCTCCTCCGGCAAAGTTTCTGGTGGTCAAGCTGACGCTTGGCTCCAGTCTACATCGCGTAGAGAACTTTGCTCATCTCCGTTCGCGTTCGGCGCTTCGGTCCGGGACCAACCAGCCCAAGAGAGCCGAGACGATCGAGACGATGATCGCGGCGAAGATGGCGGAGAAGAAGAACGAATCGATGGTGAACACGAAGGGTGTGAATCCGGAGAGCCAACTCGTCAGCGCCAGAATGAGCGCATTGATCACGATCGAGAAGAGTCCGAGGGTCAGACAGGTGATCGGGGCGGAGACGAAGCTGAGGATCGGTTTGATGAAGGCGTTGGCCAGTCCGAAGATGAGTCCGATGACGAGATAGGAGATGATCATGGCCGGGATCGTCCCGGTCTGTTCCTCGACGAGGCGGTTCCCTGTGATCGTCACTCCCGGCAGAATCCAGGCCGCCACCCAGATCGCGCAAGCGTTGACGATGACGCGAGAGAAGAAATTCATAATCGTCATCCTGTCAGACCGATCTGCGTTCTTTCTGAGTCGCGGATGGGAAAGACGTCTGTGCCGTGGTGATGCAGTTCAAACGCTGAGATCGGCGATCTGCTCGAATCGGAAGTCGAAACCCAGTAGCCTGAAGGCCGGGCCCTCTGGTCCGCAGACCTCAGTGCATCTACCGAGTGATTTGATCCAGGTCACCACGGCGGCACGGCCTCTCGGCCAGCCGAGAGGAGAAACTGGATTGGTATGACTCACAGCAATACACCGGCACCTGCTCCCGAACAGTCCGCGCCGACCCTGTTCTCGGTGGTCGGGCGCAGCTATTTCCCGATCGCCTTCGTCGCGCGGATGCCGTTCGCGATGATCGTCGTCGGCGTTCTCACCCTCGTCGTCGCCGGCCGCGGATCGCTCAGCCTCGGCGGCATCAATTCGGCCATGGTCGGTCTGGGCACCGCGCTGTTCGGATCCTTCATCGGTGCGGCGGGCGACCGATGGGGACAGCGCTACGTCCTGCTCGTCGTCGGCTTCCTCAACTGCATCGCGCTGACATTCATGGCTTGGGTCGTGTTCAGTCCCTTGCCCGACGTCGTCGTCTTCATCGCGGCCTTCGCGATCGGCGCGACCTCGCCGCAGGTGGCGCCCATGTCTCGCTCACGCGTCGTCGACATCATCATGACGGCGCTGCCGCTCTCACGCCGGCCGAAGGTGCTCAACGGCACCATGGCGTACGAATCCGCTGCCGACGAGATCATCTTCGTCTTCGGCCCCTTCCTCGTCGGCCTCCTCGCCACCCTGTTCGATCCGGTCGCTCCCATCATCGGGGCGATCGTGATGACGCTCGTGTTCGTCTCCGCCTTCGCCCTGCACCCGACGGGCCGGGCCCGGTCGTCTGCGATGAGCTCGGAGGCGGCGAAGCGTGCTCCGGCGAAGGACATGTTCACTGCGGGAGTCTTCGTCGTCGTGCTCGGTGTCTTCGGTGTCGGGATGGTGTTCGGGTCGACTCTCACGGCGCTGACAGCGCTGACCAACGACATCGGACGCCCGGAAGAAGCCGGGCTCGTCTACGGAGTGCTGGGAATCGGTTCGGCGATCCTCGCGATCTCGGTGGCGGCCTTCCCGACCTCATTCGCCCTCTGGGCCAGGCTGCTGTGCTTCGCTCCGATCCTGCTCACCGGTTCGGTCGTGCTCGCCTCGACCGAGTCGATGCCGATCATCGTCCTCGCGCTGCTGCTCATGGGCTCGGCGATCGGGCCGAGCCTCGTCACGCTGTTCAGCCTCGCCGCCGAGCGTGCACCGCGGGGACGGTCGGCTACCGTGATGTCCATGGCCGGGTCGGCGATCATCGTCGGCCAGTCGGTCGCCTCGGCGATCAACGGCATCCTCGCCGAGGAGCAGGGCACCGCGACGGCGATGGCTGTGCCCGTGGCCGCCTCGGCGATCGTCCTCCTCGCCGGGACACTCAATCTCGCTATCCGTCTCAGGGCTCGGCGCAAGGGCTCTGGGTCCGGACGCAGGGTCGTCTTCGACGGTGAGAACGAGACCTGAGTCACTCGTCCTTTCCGCTTTTTGGGACGCTGTGTCCCAGTGTCTGCCAGGTGTGACCGGTGGTTCGGCGGAGAGTAATATGACCGCTGGTCCACCGTGAAACGCACCACGGAACGTGGCGTCTCACACCACTACGGAAAGCACACAATGTCTTCAACCACCTCGTCGACCGAGGTCGTCCGCAGCGATACCCGCTTCTTCGGACACCCCCTGCCGCTCATGCAGCTGTTCAGCCTGGAACTGTGGGAACGGTTCTCCTACTACGGTATGAACGGCATCCTCGCCATCTACCTCTACTTCACTGTCACAGAGGGCGGACTCGGCCTGGACAAGGGCACAGCGGTCGGCATCGTCGGCGCCTACGGCGGTGCGGTCTTCCTCGCTACGATCCTCGGTGCCTGGATCGCCGATCGTCTGGCCGGAGCCGAGAAGGTCCTCTTCTACTCGGCGATCATCATCATGACCGGGCACATCTGCCTTGCGCTCATTCCCGGGTTCGGGGGAGTCGCACTGGGACTCATCCTCGTGGCCCTGGGCTCCGGTGGACTCAAGGCCAATGCCTCAGCGCTGGTCGGTGAGCTCTACGAAGAGAAGGACCCCAAACGCGACGCCGGGTTCACCATCTTCTACATGGGCGTGAACATCGGTGCGATGCTCGGACCCCTGCTCACGGGCATTCTGCAGAAACAGATCGGCTTCCACTACGGATTCGGTGCCGCCGCAGTCGGCATGGCGCTGGGTCTGATCATCTACGTCACCGGTCGGAAGAACCTTCCTCCCGAGTCCCGGGTCGCGGTCAACCCGCTGCCGAAGTCGAAGCTCTACCTCTTCATCAGCGCCGTCGTGGCCGTCGTCATCGTCGCAGTCGTGCTGTGGACGACCGGTCTGGTCAACGCCGAGAACATCGACTGGTGGATCGCCGGCATCTCCGCCGGAGCGGCCGCCTGCTACGTCATCGTCATGTACACCTCGCCGCAGACGAATCCTGATGAGCGGTCCCGCGTCATCGCATTCATCCCGTTCTTCCTCACCAGCGTGATCTTCTGGTCGATGTACCAGCAGATCTTCGGTGTGCTCACCGTCTACTCGGACACCCAGCTCAACCGGTCGATCTTCGGTTGGGAGATGCCGATCAACTGGATCCAGCTGATTCCCGCACTCTTCGTCATCATCTTCGCCCCGCTGTTCGCGATCATGTGGACGAAGCTCGGACCGAAGCAGATCTCGACCCCGGTCAAGGCCGGACTCTCGCTGGTGTTCATCGGAGTCGGCTTCCTCATGTTCCTGCCCTACGCCGAGGCCGGACCCAATGAGACTCCTCTGCTGTGGGTTGCGCTGACGCTGGCGGTGTTCGTCTTCGGTGAACTGCTCATCTCGCCGGTGGGCATGTCGTTCTCGACGAAGGTGGCGCCGAAGGTGTTCCAGTCGCAGATGATCGCCGTGTTCTTCCTCTCCTCCGGTGTGGGTACGGCGCTGTCGGGTGTGCTCGGCGGATACTTCTCGGTTGACAACCAGACCCCGTACTGGCTGTCGATCGGCGGCGCCTCGATCGTGCTCGGTCTGCTGGCCCTGACCCTGACCAAGCCGATGCTCAAGCTGCTGCGCGGCATCCGCTGACAATTGTCCGATTCGAAGGCTCCTCGCGCCGCTGGGTGCGAGGGGCCTTCGGCGTTCCCGGGGGTCATCAGTCACCGGGTGCAGCACAACCGCGTGGTCCTGCAGGGGGTTGTCACGCGAACGGTGATGGATGCCGTGGCCCCGGGGCTCACACTCCGATGAAGATCGGCAGCGCCTGCGGATGGTGGGCGTGGACGATCGTGAGGAAGACGAGAGCGTCGAAGAGCAGATGCACCGTCACGGTGTAGGGCAGTGACTTCGTGCGGGTGAAGATGAATGCCTGAACGAGGGCGAAGGGGATCGTGAGCAGCGGTCCGATCGACCGGTAGCCGAGCTCCCAGAGAAACGAGACGAAGATGATCGTGGTGAAGACGTTCGCCGTCCAGAACGAGAAATGCTTGCGCAGCAGTGCGAAGACCGTGCAGATGAAGAACAGCTCATCCCAGATGCCGACGGCGTTGACACCGAAGAACAGCCGCAGAATCTCCGACCAGCCATCAAGCGGCGGCCAGTTGAGGTAGACGCCGGTGCGCATGAAGTACTGCGGCAGCACCGTCCAGGCCACCACGACGACGAAGGCCAGCCACGCCCACTCGAACCGCGACCACGGTCGGCCGCGACGCCTGGGGAACTGGATCGTCCGATCATCGAAGACATACCGGGTCACGAGCCACGGCCCGACGACGACAGCGGAGAGGACGACACCCATCCGCGCGATGTTCGTCCACGAGATGTCGGCCTCGACGGAGATCGCGGAGATCAGCGCGAGACAGGCGGTGATGATGCTGTGATCACGGGCAAAACGGCGGTTCGCCGACCACGCGATGACGACTCCCGCCACCATCGGCACATAACCGAACGCTCGGACCTGCGGAAAGGTGGTGCCCAGCCCGAAGAGCACGACCGCGGCGAGCGCGAGAAGCGCGGTCGCAGCCGCCTCCCAGCTGAGGAGGCCACGGCGTGCGGTCTCGACGGAATCTGCATGCTCGGTGTCCACGGTCCACACTGTAGACGAAACCGCAGACGAACCTGCCCCGATCTCATCCGACCACTGTCGACGAGTCGGTGAGCCAGCCGCGTAGGATCGTCAGCGAAGGAAGGACACCATTGGACCCCGAGGACTACTCCGAACTCATCGCCGAACTCGCCCCCAGCGTGCACTCCGAGACCGTGGCCGTGCACGAGGCGATCGGCCGCACCCTTCGTGCCGACCTCGTCGCCGATCGGGCGGTGCCGGCCTTTCCCACCTCGGCGATGGACGGATTCGCCCTCGACGGACCGGCTCTGCAGGAGGCACAGCGCGGCACGGCCATCCGCGTCAGCGGCGACACCCCCGCCGGTCACGAAGCCGCGCTGCTGCGCCCAGGCGCTGCGGTGCGTGTGATGACCGGAGCTCCGATCCCCACCGGCGCCGAGGCGGTCGTTCCCGTCGAACTCACCGATGCTGACCAGACCGGCGCGGCCCCGCAGACGATCCGCATCTCCTCCCTGCCCCAGCAGGTCGCGAACGGCTGGAACATCCGCGCGGTGGGCGAGGATATCGCGGCCGGTGACGTCATCCTCCCGGCCGGATCCCGTCTGACCGCGGCCGGCGTCGGCACGCTCGCGATGCTCGGCATCGATGAGATCGACGTCGACGGGCGGCCTCGCATCGGCGTGATCGTCACCGGAGACGAACTGCGCGACACCGCCGCCGAGGCGGCCGGAGCCCTGATCCTCAACTCGAATTTGCCGATGCTCGCCTCCGCGATCCGCTCGACCGGAGCCGAAGCCATCGAAGCGACATGCAGCGATGATCCGAATGCACTGCGGGCCGTCTTCGACGAACTGGCACCTCTGGCAGATCTCGTCATCACCACGGGTGGGATCAGCGCCGGAGCCTTCGAAGTCGTGCGGCAGACTTTGGAAGGCGAGCATTCGACCTTTCTGCGTCTGGGCATGCGACCGGGTTCACCGCAGGGACACGGTCGTCTCGGACGTCTGCCCCTGCTGCACCTCCCGGGGACTCCGCAGGGAGCGTTCGTCGCCTTCCACCTCTTCGCCCGATCGCTGTTGGAAGGTCGGCCGCTGCGCGCCAGGTGGAAGAAGGGCCTCTACACCGGGTCCGAACTCGGCCAGCATCCGCATGCGGTCAAGGTTCGTCCCGGTGCCTTCACGGCCACCGGTGAGATCCGCGCCGTGGACGGAGCCCGACTGCCGAACTTCGCCGCGGCAGAAGTGATCATTCGCATTCCCCGCGGCACCGGACGACTGCTCCCGGGTGCGATCGTCGACTATCTCGAGTGCTGAAACCAGATCCTTGGTGAATGCCGAAGACGGGTTCGGCCGGTCGACGCAGGACCGTCGGGTCTCGGGGAATTAGGATGGAAGACATGTCACAACCTCGTCTCGATCCCGCCGCTCGGGCCCGCTATGCCCGGCAGATCCGCCTATCCGGGTTCGGCGAAGCCGCGCAGGAGGCCCTGCTCGACTCGCACGTCCTCGTCATCGGCGCCGGCGGACTCGGTGCCCCCGTACTCAGCTACCTCGCCGCCGTGGGCATCGGCACGATCTCCGTCATCGACCCCGATATCGTCGAACTGAGCAACCTCCATCGGCAGATCATCCACACCGAGGCGGCCATCGGCACCCGCAAGATCGAGTCCGCACGCGAGCGGATGGCAGGAATCAACTCGTCGATCGACCTCCGCACCCACGCGGTCCTTCTCACCCCGGACAATGCCCTCGACCTGCTGACCGGTGTCGATGTCGTCATCGACGGCAGCGACAACTTCGCCACCCGGTACCTGGCCAACGACGCCTGCGAGATCCTCGGCATTCCGCTCGTGTGGGGGACCATCCTCGGATTCGACGGTCAGGTCGCCGTCTTCGACGCCGGCCAGGGCGCTACTCTGCGTGACCTCTACCCGGAGGTGCCGGCACCCGGCAGTGTGCCCGACTGCTCGGTGGCCGGTGTCCTGGGGCCGTTGTGCGGGAGCATCGGTTCTGCCATGGCGATGGAGACGATCAAGATCCTCACCGGGATCGGCACTCCGCTGGTGAACGCGGTGGCCGTCCACAGCAGCCTTGACGCAGGGTGGGAGACCGTCCCCGTCTCCAGGATTCCCGGCAGGCAGCCGATCACGGACCTTGACTCCCATCGCGGCGACTACGCGCAGCACACCGTCGACATGGGAGCGGCCGCGCTCGGCTGGTCCGAACTGGCCCGGGACGCGATCCTCGTCGACATCCGTGACGATGACGAGGTCACCGCGGGAATGGTGCCCGGCGCCATCCACATCCCGATGGACGAACTCATCGCCGACCCGAGTCGACTGCCTACCGGATCTGGGACCGAGGAATCGTCCGATGCGAAGCAATCGCCTCAGTCCGGACGGCAGCACGCACGACAGACAGGCGTCGCCCTGTACTGCAGGTCGGGGATGCGGTCGGCAAAAACCGTCGCCCAGCTGCGGGCACAGGGACTGCCCGTGACGTCGGTCAACGGCGGTTATCTCGCCTACCTGTCACAGCCCGCAGCTCAGCAGGACTGACGACGGAACCCGCCCGTCTCAGCCTCCGGCGAACGGCGGGAGGACGTCGACGGTGTCCCCGTCGGACAGAGGCGCAGACCGATCGGTCGCGGCCACGGAGTTGACGAGGAAGGACGAGCGCGACAGCACGGTCGCCGCTTGGGGATCGGCCGCCTCGGCGAGGGCGGAGACGAGTTCGTCGACGGATCCGGCACTGAGGCGGGCCTCGCGAGCTCCGAAGGCTTCACGGGCGGCGGCGAAGAACCGAACGGTGATGGTGGGCACTTATCCTCCGATGGCGCTCATGGGGCGTTGGGGCTGTTCGAACTCATCGGTGTCCATGCCGTGGCCGGCGAGCTTCTTCCAATGAGCGCCCTTCCACAGATCCGCGATCGACTCATCATCGGCGCCGTTGCGCATCGCAGTGAGAAGATCGACCTCGGTGCGGGAGAACAGACAGGTGCGCACACGCCCTTCCGCGGTCAGGCGGGTGCGCGTGCAGTCGGCGCAGAACGGACGGGTCACCGACGCGATGACGCCGACGGTTCCGAGCACGGTGTCCGGATCCTTCCGGTCGGCGACGAGGAACTTCTCGGCCGGGGCACCGTTTCGCGGAGCCGAATCGGGGGTGAGCACGAACCGGGGCTCGAGCAGGGCGAAGATATCGGCGGCGGTGATCATCGCTCCCCGATCCCAGGAATGGCCGGCGTCCAAGGGCATCTGTTCGATGAACCGCAGACTCAGGCCCTCGCCGAGGCACCACTGGAGCAGATCGGGCGCGTGCGCATCGTTGATTCCGGGCAGGAGGACCGCGTTGATCTTCACCGGGTCGAGGCCGGCGGCCTTCGCCCCGTCGATGCCCTCGAGCACACGATGGAGGAAGGGACGTCTGGCCATGGTCTCGAAGGTGTCAGGGTCGATGGTGTCCAGCGAGACGTTGATCCGATCGAGACCGGCGGCTTTGAGCCCGGCTGCCCTCTTGTCGAGGCCGATTGCGTTCGTCGTCAATGCGATGTTCGGTCGCGGCTCCAGCGCCGCGACCCCAGCGATGATCTCGTTGATGTCCTTGCGCGTCAGGGGCTCGCCGCCGGTGAACCGGACTTGGTCGACGCCGAACTTCTCAACCCCGATGCGGACGAACCGGATGATCTCGTCGCGCGACATTGCGGCATCACGAGACATGAACTCCACACCTTCGGCGGGCATGCAGTACGTACAGCGCAGATTGCAGAAGTCTGTGAGTGAGATGCGCAGGTCCCTGGCTCGACGACCATAGGTGTCGAGCAGCGAATCCTCGCTGTGTCCGGTGAACTCCTCGCCGGGATCGACAGTCGGAGTTCTCAGCACCGGCATCGGCAGGCCGATCTTCTCCATTTCGTCATCCTCCTTGAAAGCGTGTCGTTATCATCGTCCCATGACTACTGCGAAGATGCATCGTGTACGGGTATTCGAGACGATCGCTCCACTGACCGAAACGCAGACGCTGCCGCTGAGCGAACTTCTCGACGCCCCGCGCCGGCTTGCCGCCGATGTGGCCTCACCGATCGACGTCCCCGGCTTCGACAACTCGAGCATGGACGGATACGCCGTGGCCGCCGAGACACTGGCAGCGGCGTCCACGGCTGCGTCCGCCTCCATGGCGGCCTCAGCAGGCACCGCCACCGCCGACAGTTCCTCCGTCGGATCCACTCGACTCGGACCGATCCCCGTACGCGGTCGGGTCGCCGCCGGAGCACGCGGCGACAAGGTCGAACCCGGCACCGCCGTCGAGATCATGACCGGAGCCCCACTTCCCGAAGGCACCGATACGGTGATCAGGATCGAAGACACCGCACCAGGAACCTTCGGCGCCGCAGCCATCACGATCGACCGCCCGGCCGAGACACCGGCGCCCGGGACCCCGGCGGGCCCACCTGGACCCGGGGCGTTCGTGCGCACCCGCGGCAGCGACGTCCGCACCGGACAGATCGTGCTCACCGCGGGCACCATGCTCAGCCCGGCCCACCTCGGCGTGGCCGCCGCCTGCGGAGTGGGCGCTCTGCCTGTCCTCTCCCTGCCGCGGGTGCTCATCGTGAGCACGGGCGACGAGATCGCCGCCGAGGCGGCCGCCGGGATCAACGACGCGAACTCCGTGACGCTCTCGGCCGGACTGCGCCGGCTCGGGGTGGAGACAGAGGTCGCCTTCGTTCCCGATGATCCGCAGCTGCTCCTCGACCGGGTGCGGGGGAGTGAGGCAGACCTCGTCATCTCCACCGGCGGGATCTCGAAGGGTGCCCATGAAGTGGTCAAACTCGCCGCCGAACTCGACCCGGACTCCGACGTCGTGTTCGAACCCATCGCCATGCAGCCCGGCGGTCCGCAGGGATGCGGGCGGCTGGCCGACCACGCGTGGGTGGCGCTGCCGGGCAACCCGGTGAGCACCCTCATCAGCTTCGAGATGTTCATCCGTCCCGCCCTGCTCGGCCTGGCCGGCGACGAGGCACCCCGCGAGGTCGCCCACCACCGTCTGGCACACGGATTCGACGAGCGGCCACCGGTCGGCAAGCTCCAGATCCGTCGCGCCCGGCTGACCGAGGCCGGCCTCGAATTCGTCGGAGACTCGCGCTCCCACCTGCTCCACAGCTATGCCGAGGCGACCCATCTCGTCTTCGTCTCACCGGACGAGCCCGGAGCTGACAATCCGTTCTCAGCCGTGGACGATAGGCTGATGACGTGGAAGATCGCATGAAGCTCTCGCACGTCGACGAGTCCGGAACCGCCCAGATGGTCGACGTCGGCGACAAAGACGTGACCAAACGACGCGCCGTCGCGGCCGGAGTCATCACCACCCGCAGCGACGTCATCGACCTGATCGCCGAGGCGGGGCTGCCCAAGGGCGATGCCCTGCCTGTGGCGCGCATCGCCGCTGTGATGGGGGCCAAACGCACCAGCGACCTCATCCCCTTGTGCCATCCGCTGCCGCTGACCGGAATCGATGTCGAATTCGAACTCGGTGCCGAGTCGGTGACCATCACCGCCGCAGTGAAGACCGTGTCGAAGACCGGGGTCGAGATGGAGGCCCTGACCGCCGTGACCACTGCGGCACTGACGATCTTCGACATGATCAAGGCCGTGGACAATCAGGCCGTGATCGGCGATATCAAGGTCATCGCGAAGTCAGGCGGAAGGAGCGGAGATTGGACGAGGCAGGCATGAGCACCCCCGGCACGGTCATCACCACCGGGGTCGTCGAGACCGAGATCTCCACCGCCGCGCTCGAACCCGAAGTCCTCACCGACACCTGCGGGGCCGTCGTGAGCTTCTCCGGAGTCATCCGCGACCACGACGAAGGACGCGGCGTGGCGTCCCTGCACTATGAGGCCCACCCCGTCGCGTCGGAACAGATCGCCGAGGTGGCCGCCGACATCGCCGCCCGCCACCCGCACGTCCGCCTCTCCGTGATCCACCGCGTCGGCGACCTCACCATCGGAGATGTGGCCCTGGCCGCCGTCGTCGCCTCCGCCCACCGCAAGGACTCATTCCTCGCCTGTTCCGATCTCATCGACGAGGTCAAGGCACGGGTGGCGATCTGGAAGCACCAGCACTTCGCCGACGGCAGCGACGAGTGGGTCGGAGCCCTCGAATGACGCAGCTGCGCATCAGCGACGCCGCACGATTCCTCGGTGTCAGCGACGACACGGTCCGCCGGTGGGTCGCCGACGGCCGTCTCACTCAGCTCAAGGACGCCTCCAATCGTGCCGTGGTCTCAGGCAGCGAACTCGCGGCGCTGGCACAATCGTCCGCAGCTGCCCTGCCCGACCCCAGCGGAGTCATGAGCTCGTCACGGAACCGGTTCGCCGGACTCGTCACCGATGTCGTCATCGACGGCGTCATGGCTCAGGTGAGCCTGCAGTGCGGGCCCTTCCGGGTGGTTTCCCTGATGTCGGCGGAGGCGTGCCGCCAGCTCGAACTCGAACCGGGCAGCCTTGCGACCGCCTCGGTGAAGGCGACGATGGTCTCCATCGACACGGTCCCCGACAGCTGATCAACATCGCCCCGAGACCACGACTGGAAGCCGCATTTCGGGAAAAGAATTGAAAAACATGTCTCACTCTCGCCTCTCAGATCGACATAATGCCGCAGATGCGGTTTCAATGGGTGTATGAAGAAAACCCTGCTCGGGTTCGGCATCGTCGCTGCCCTGACCCTTTCCGCCTGCTCCTCCGGTTCCGATCCGCAGTCCGCATCGGGCACCCCGAGCGAGATCACCGTCTTCGCAGCAGCGTCACTGACCGAGGTGTTCGAAGACATCGCCGATGAGTTCCAGAACTCTGACCCGGACGCGCCGGAAGTGAAGTTCTCCTTCGGAGGCTCTTCGGACCTCGTCTCCCAGATCACCGAGGGCGCTCCCGCCGACGTCATCGCCACCGCCGACGAGAAGACCATGGGCACGTTGGAAGGCGACGACCTGCTCGCCGGAGACCCTTCGATGTTCGCTTCGAACACGCTGACCCTGGCCGTGGCTGAGGGCAACCCGAAGTCGATCGAGGGCTCGACGGACTTCCCCGGGCTCGACCTCGTCGTCTGCGCGCCCCAAGTTCCCTGTGGTGCCGCCACCCAGAAGTGGGCAGAGCTCAACGAGGTCGAACTCGACCCGGTCAGCGAAGAGAATTCCGTGACCGATGTCCTCGGCAAGGTCAGTGCGGGTCAGGCCGACGCCGGAATCGTCTACGTCACCGACATCGCCCGTGCCGACGGCCAGGTCGAGCAGGTCGACCTCGACGGCGCGGACAAGGTCATCAACAAGTACCCGGCCGCCACCGTCAGAGCCAGCGAGCATCAAGAGCAGGCCGACTCGTTCGTGAAGTTCCTCGGCTCCGACAGCGCCCAGAAGCTGCTGCGCGACGCCGGATTCGCCGCTGCCTGATATGGCTGCCGAGCATTCCGGGGGAGGGCATACGACGATTCCCGGGTGGCTGTGGGTTCCCGCAGCAGTTGGGATCGTCTTCCTCCTCGTGCCGATCATCGGGATGATCACCCGCGTCGAACCGCAGGGGCTGCTCGACGTCGTCCTCGCGAAGGAATCTCTCCTGGCGATGCGGCTGTCTCTGCTGACATCGGTGATCTCGGCGTTCGTCAGCGTTCTCCTCGGGTTCCCGCTGGGTTACCTGCTCGCGACCAGACGGTTCCCCGGGCAGCGAATCGTGCGTACCCTCATCCTCCTGCCGCTCGTGCTTCCGCCGGTGGTCAGCGGCCTCGCGCTGCTCTACACCTGGGGGCGTTCGGCAGCGCTGGGCGAGAGCCTGGAAGCACTCGGTCTCAGCCTGGCCTACACCACCTCGGCGGTGATCATGGCGCAGATCTTCGTCTCGCTGCCGTTCATGGTGATGTCGGTCGAGACCGCCGCCACGGCCCTGGGACGCCGGTTCGAACTCACCGCCGCCGAACTCGGCGCGAGACCGAACCGCGTGTTCTTCACGGTGACGCTGCCGCTGCTGCGGCATGGGATCACGACCGGAGCCGTCCTCTGCTTCGCTCGCTCGCTCGGCGAATTCGGTGCGACCCTGACCTTCGCCGGGTCCCTGTCCGGAGTGACCCGCACGATGCCGCTGCAGATCTACCTCGTCCGCGAATCCGACCCACAGGCGGCGATCGGTCTGTCCCTGCTGCTCGTCGTCATCGCCGTGATCATCATCGTCCTCGCCTATCGGTCGCCGCATGCACCCCGCCTCAATCTCGGACGTCGGCCCGGTCGATCCGACCTCTCCGAGGACGTCCCCACCACCGAGGCGGACGCCAGCGGCCCGGTCCACGACCGCGCCGCGCGGGAAGCACTCAAGCACACCGGCATCGAGGCGGAGCCCCCGGCAACAGGTCACGTCCGGGGCCTCGACGATCGGGCCCCGGCAGAACCGGGGGAGGGCGGTGGCCTGAGCGGATCGATTCGTCTGGCCGAGCGCGGAATCGCCCTCGACTTCACCGTCCCCTCCCGCGCAACCACCGCCATCATCGGGCGCAACGGTGCAGGAAAATCAAGCCTGTTTCAGACACTCACCGGTGCGATACGGCCCGATTCCGGCAGCCTGCGCATCGACGACGACACGATCTTCGACCTCGACGCCGGACACTGGCCGCCCGTCCACGCCCGCGGCATCGTCCACCTCGCGCAGAACCCGCTGCTGTTCCCTCATCTGAACGTCGTCGACAACGTGGCCTTCGGACTGCGCTCCCATGGCATGGCCCACCGCCCCGCCCGACGACGCGCGCAGTCCATGCTCGACCGCCTCGGCGTCGGTCATTGCGCGAAGCGACGGCCCGAAGCCGTCTCCGGGGGACAGGCGGCGCGCATCGCCTTGGCCCGTGCGCTCCTCGTCGATCCGAAGCTGCTCCTGCTCGATGAGCCCCTGGCCGCACTCGACGTGGACGTCCGCGTCGAGACCCGACAGGTGGTCGCGGAGCTCCTCGCCGGTCGCAGCGCCCTGCTCATCACCCATGACATCGACGACGTCGTGTCATTGGCCGACGAGCTCGTCCTCATTGACAACGGGGCCGTGGCATTGTCCTCCCAGGTGGGGCGGGTCGATCCCGGGGAAGCAGGTGCGGGGCAGAGCTTCCTGCGCAGCTTTTGCATAATGGACCGTGACGGAATAGTGTGCAGTCAGTCACATTGAGTCACTGACATTTCAAGGAGCACAACGCCGTGGCCGAACTGTCCTATTCTTCGGGTACATCGACAGAACCCCTGCTCGGGATCACCATCGGAGAGCACTTCAAGCGCATCGCAGAGGCGAACCCCGATGCCCTGGCTCTCGTCGACCGGTACTCGAGCCGACGGTGGACGTACGCCGAGTTCGATGCCGACACCGATGCGCTGGCCATCGGTCTGATCCGGCGCGGAGTGAAGAAGGGCGATCGAGTCGGAATCTGGGCGCAGAACGTCGCGGAATGGGCCCTCGTCCAGTACGCCACCGCGAAGATGGGCGCGATCCTCGTCAACGTCAATCCCGCCTACCGCAGCCATGAACTCGAATACGTCGTCGAACAGTCCGGGATGACGCTGCTCATCTCGCAGGTCTTAGCGCCTCCGCATTCGGATTTCCACGCCATCGCCACCGAGGTCGCTGCGAAGGTCCCCGCCCTCGACCTCGTGTTCCTCGACTCCGTGCCCGACGACCTCATCGGGGCTGCGAAGATCGACGAACGCGAATCCTTTGCCCACCTCATCGGGCAGGGGCGGCAGCTGCTGGAGGATGCGGATGCGAAGTACGGAGTGCGACTGCGGCAGGTGCTCGACGACCTTTCGGCAGACGAGCCGATCAACATCCAATACACCTCCGGCACCACGGGCTTCCCGAAGGGCGTGACGCTCAGCCACCACAACATCCTCAACAACGGGTACTTCATCGGCGAAATGCTCTCCTACACGTCTGCCGACACCGTCGTCGTTCCCGTTCCCTACTACCACTGCTTCGGCATGGTCATCGGCAACCTCGCCGCACTCAGCCATGGATCGGCCGTGGTGCTGCCGTCTCCCGGATTCGACCCCTTGGCGACGATGTCCGCCGTGACCGAGGAGAAGGCCACCTCGCTGTACGGAGTGCCGACGATGTTCATCGCCGAACTCGAACACCCGCGGTTCTCCGAATTCGACTTCTCGAGCCTGCGCACCGGGGTCATGGCAGGATCGCCCTGCCCGGTGAACACGATGCGCCGAGTCATCGATGACATGAACATGTCGGAGGTCGCCATCTGCTACGGCATGACCGAAACGGCGCCGGTGTCGATGATGACCCGAGTCGATGACTCTCTGGAGAAGCGCACGCAGACGGTGGGCCGCGTGATGCCCCACCTTGAGATCAAGATCGCGGACCCCGTCACGGGACAGGCTGTCCCGCGGGGGCAGAAGGGCGAGTTCTGCACCCGCGGCTACGCGGTCATGCTCGGATACTGGGAGCAGCCGGACAAGACAGCGGAGACGATCGACGCGGCTCGGTGGATCCACACCGGTGATCTGGCCATCATGGACGACGACGGCTATGTCGACATCTCCGGCCGGATCAAGGACATGGTCATCCGCGGCGGCGAGAACGTCTACCCGCGAGAGGTCGAGGAATTCCTCTACCACCACCCGGCCATCCGCGACGTCCAGGTCGTCGGTGTCTCCGATGAGAAATACGGCGAGGAGCTCATGGCCTGGGTGATCCTCAAGGACGGCTTCGACTCGCTGAGTGCCGACGAAGTCCGCGAATTCTGCTCCGGCAAGCTCGCCCACTTCAAGATTCCCCGCTATGTCGAGGTCCGCGATTCCTTCCCGATGACCGTGTCCGGAAAGATCCGCAAGGTCGACCTCCGGGAAGAGGGCGAGAAGATCGCGCACGCCGCCGTCTGAGTACCGAATGGGATCCGGTATGAGCTGCAGCCGGATCGCACTGGAGATCACAAGTCGGTTGCAGTTCAACCCGGACCGGGCATGAGTTTCGTTTGTGTGCCCGCATTCACTAGGATCAAATTCCATGAGAGTTGAATCACAGCCACTGGTGTCGATGACGAACGTCGAAAAGCACTACGGTGACTTCCACGCCCTGAAGAATGTCAACCTCGACATCGCCGAACGCGAGGTCGTCGTCGTCATCGGGCCCTCGGGCTCGGGCAAATCGACCCTGTGCCGGACGATCAATCGTCTCGAGACGATCACCTCAGGCAGCATCACGATCGACGGCAAGGAGCTGCCGGCCGAGGGCGCGGCGCTGGCTGAGCTGCGCTCGGACGTCGGCATGGTCTTCCAATCGTTCAACCTCTTCGCCCACAAGACGATCCTCGAGAACGTCACCCTCGGACCGATCAAGGTCAGGAAGCTGTCGAAGTCCGAAGCGGACAAACAGGCGATGGCCCTGCTCGAACGCGTCGGCGTCGCCCATCAGGCCGACAAATACCCTGCACAGCTCTCCGGTGGACAGCAGCAGCGTGTCGCGATCGCCCGGTCGCTGGCGATGAAACCGAAGGTGATGCTCTTCGACGAGCCCACCTCGGCACTGGATCCGGAGATGATCAATGAAGTCCTCGACGTCATGGAAGGTCTCGCGAAGGAGGGCATGACCATGGTCGTGGTCACCCACGAGATGGGATTCGCCCGCAAAGCCGCACACCGCGTCGTGTTCATGGCCGAAGGGGAGATCGTCGAGGTCGCCGAACCCGAGGAGTTCTTCACCCACCCGCAGAGCAGCCGGGCCAAGGATTTCCTGTCGAAGATCCTGACGAACTGAACCCACCCCTTTCACACCGATTCACCTCACTGACAAGGAGAGACAATGAAGAAGCTCAGATTGGCGGTCGCCTCGGTGGCCGTCGGAATGTTGGCGCTCAGCGGCTGCGGCCAGGGCGGAACACCGGATGCTCCGGCCGACGGCGATGGTGCCAAGGCCGAAGCACCGGAATACGAAGTCAACGACAGCGCGGATGTTGCGGATTCGAAGACGTGGAAGGCGGCGAAGGACTCCGGCGAGATCACCATCGGCGTCAAGTACGACCAGCCGGGCCTCGGCAACGTCTCGGCCGGTTCGAAGGAGCCCGAGGGCTTCGACATCGAGATCGCGAAGATGGTCGCCGCACAGCTCGGCTTCTCACCCGACGAGATCAAATACAGGGAGACCGTCTCGGCCAACCGTGAGCCGTTCCTGCAGCAGGGCAATGTCGACATGATCGTCGCGACCTACACGATCAATGACGAACGCAAGAAGGTCGTCGACTTCGCCGGACCCTACTATGTGGCGGGCCAGGACCTGCTCGTCGCCGCTGATTCCGACATCGCCGGACCCGAGGACCTCGACGGCAAGAAGGTCTGCTCCGTCGACGGTTCGACGCCTGCGCAGAACATCAAGGAGAAGTACAAGAAGGCCGAACTCGTCACCTACGATGCCTACTCGAAGTGCGTGACCGACCTCCAGTCCGGATCCGTCGACGCCGTGACCACTGACGATGCGATTCTGCGCGGATATGCCAAGCAGTATGAAGGCGAGTTCAAGGTCGTCGGCAAACCCTTCACCGAGGAGCCCTACGGCGTCGGCCTGCCGAAGGACGATGACGCGCTGCGCGATGCCGTGAACGACGCACTCGAGCAGGGCATGGACGACGGCGATTGGGAGAAGGCATTCGAATACACCCTCGGATCCACCGATGATGTCGACATGCCCGACGTCGACCGCTACTGACCCCGTCCACAGATTGACATGATGCGAGGGCGCCGATCCCGGTGCCCTCGCATCGATTAAGGAATCTGATATGGATTTCCTGGAGCTTCTCCAGCTGTTCCTCTCCGGTGCGTGGGGAACGATCAAGCTCTTCACCGTCGCCCTGGTCGGGTCCATGATCCTCGGCACGGTGCTCGCCGCCATGCGGGTGTCTCCGACCCCGGTGCTGCGCGGGGCGGCTTCGACCTACATCAACGTCGTCCGGAACACGCCGCTGACCCTGGTGATGTTCTTCTGTGCGTTCGGGCTGCCGTTCCTCGACATCCGGTTCGGCTCGACGAGCTCATTCAACTCGTTCGTCTACGCCACGATCGCGCTCACCGTGTACACCGCCTGTTTTGTGGCCGAGACCCTGAAGTCGGGTATCGCCACGATCCCGGTCGGTCAGGCCGAAGCCGCACGGGCCGTGGGCCTGAGCTTCGGACAGACCCTCGGCGAGGTGGTCCTGCCGCAGGCGTTCCGCACAGTGATCCCGCCCCTGGGCAGTGTCATCATCGCAATGCTGAAGAACACCTCGATCGCTTCGGCGTTCAACAACCGAGAGCTCATCTCGGCGATGCGCAATGCCATCGAGATCCGCGGGGACCTGGTCATCCCGCTGCTGTTCGGCACCGCGCTGGCCTACCTCATCCTGGCTCTGCTGCTCGGACGAGTCTTCGACTACCTGGAGAAGAAGCTGGTGATCCTGCGATGAGGCCACCCACTCAAGTGCTGTTCGACGAACCCGGTCCGAAATCGCGCCGGAACAACATCATCCTCTCCGTGATCTCGACGCTCGTGCTGTTGGCGATCGCGGCCTTCGTGGTCTGGAAGTTCGCCGACGCCGGCCAACTCGATCCGGCGAAGTGGTATCCATTCACCTTTGCGCAGATCCAGACGGTGCTGCTCCAAGGGATGCTCGCCACGCTCAAGGTGGCCGTCGTCGCCTCCGTGCTGGCGATGGTCGTCGGCATCGTCTTCGCTCTGCTGCGTCTGTCCAACCGAAAGGTCATCTCCGTCCCCGGCACGATCGTGCTCGAGTTCTTCCGGGGCGTGCCAGTCTTGCTGCTGATCTTCGCGATGTTCCTCATGTTCGGCAACGAGATCGGTTCGTTCTGGTCCGTGGTCTTCGGCCTCACCCTCTACAACGGAATGGTGCTGGCCGAGATCATCCGGGCCGGCGTCCTCGCCGTCCCCACAGGGCAGCGCGAGGCCGCAATGGCCATCGGGCTGCGTTCCGGCCAGGTCATGAGCCTCGTGCTCTTGCCGCAGGCTCTGCGGGCCATGATGCCGACGATCATCGCCCAGATCGTCGTCCTCCTCAAGGACTCCGCTCTGGGTTTCATCGTCACATACCAGGATCTGCTGTACCAGGTGAACCTCATCGGACGCGAATACAACAACCTGCTGCCGACTTTCATCGTCGGAGCGATCCTGTTCATCATCATCAACATGCTCGTCGCCGGTTTCGCCCGATGGCTCGAGTCACGGCTCCAACGGAAGACCACCGCCGACACCGAGGCGGGCGGCCTGACCACCAAGATCGTCGACTGATGCCGCGGGGCCCGGTTGTTCCCGACCGGGCCACGCGACACCATGTATCGTTCACTTAGGAGTCGGCCATGAAGGAGCGCACCAATGCCAGAGCCTCAGCTCAGCCCCACACCGGTGAGGGTCGTGAAGAACCTCGACCGTGAACGGTACGAACTGTTCACCGATGAGACCCCGGGGGAGTTCATCGGGTTCCTCGCCTACCAGGTCATCGATGACCGCACCGTGGAGCTGCAGCACACGATCATCTCCGAAGGCTTCTCCCGGCGCGGCTTCGCCCGCACCCTCGTCACTGAAGTGCTCGAACGGGTCAGAGCAGATGGGTCCTCAATCGTACCGACCTGTTCCTATGTGCAGGACTACCTCGAGCGGTTCCCGCAGTACGGCGATCTCGTGGCTCGTCAGTGACCAGGTCCGACCCGGCTGTCGGAGCTGGTCGTTTCGCTCCGAGTCCGAGCGGTGACCTCCACATCGGCAACATCCGCTCCGGTCTGCTCAGCTATGTGCGGGCTCGGCAGACCGGCCGACGGTTCCTGTGGCGGATCGAGGATCTCGACCGGGTGCGGGCCGGTGCGGCAGACTCGCAGCTCGAAGTCTTCGCCGAACTCGGGGTCACACCTGATGAGCCGCCTATCATCCAATCTGAACGTACCGAGGAGTACTCGGCCGCGATTGCGAAACTGGCGGCGGACGGTCTCGTCTACGAATGCTATTGCTCTCGCAAGGACATTGCCCAAGCGCCGAGCGCACCGCACGCGCCACCCGGGGCGTATCCCGGGACCTGCCGCAGCCTCGGCGAGGGGGAGCGCGAATCCCACCGGCGGAGACTGGAGGCGGAGAACCGTTCGCCGGCGCTGCGTCTGCGCACGGACAATCGAGAGCACCAGATCGACGATGTGCTGCTGGGCCGGGTGGACGCCATCGTCGACGATCTCGTGCTGCGGCGAGGTGACGGCGTCTTCGCTTACAATCTCACCGTCGTCGTCGACGACGCAGCGAGCGGAATCGACGAGATCCTGCGCGGGGACGACCTCGCCTCCTCAGCACCTCGCCAGGCGTATCTGGCCAGGCTGTTGGGAGTGCCCGAACCCCGCTGGCTGCATGTGCCGCTGGTGCTCAACGAGAGCGGACAGCGGCTGGCCAAACGCGATGGAGCGGTGACCTGCCAGCAGCTGCGCGGCCTCGGGTGGACCGCCCCTGACTTCTTTGTCTGGATGCAGCAGTCACTCGGCTTCGGCGACATCGGTGGTCGGTGGAGGTCCGTCGACGACATGATCTCCGGAGTCGACTTCACTCAGATGTCGACAGAACCGACGATCTTCGTCCCGCCGGCGGGTCCCTGAGGCCGATCAGCCCTCACGCCGCGGGCGAGTCGACGGCGTCTCGGACGACTCCGTCGTAGATCGCTTCGAACGTATCGAGGGTGTACTCGATGTCGTGTTTGGCCACGACGTCGAGAGACGCCTTCGACATGTCATCGAGTTCGACGTCGGGCATCCGGCAGATGCGCGTGAACCGATCGGCCAACGCATCGATATCCCGCGGCGGGAACAGATACCCGTTGATGCCGTCGCGGACGAGATGCGGCAGCGCGACCGCGTCGGCAAGCACCACGGGTTTACGGGAGGCCAATGCCTCGAGCGTGGCGATGGACTGCAGTTCGGCGGTCGAGGGCATGCAGAAGAAGGTGCAGCGCTGGTACGCCTCCATGAGTGCCTTGTCGCTGATCTTGCCGAGTACATTCACACGGTCGGCGATGCCGAGTTCCGACGCCAGCTGCTTCAGCGGCTCCTCCTGGTCGCCGCCGCCGACGATATCGGCTTCGAGACCCAGCTCCGGATCGGTCTTCGCCACGGCCTCGACGATGTCTGCGGCATGTTTTTCCGAGGAGAGGCGACCGACGAAGAGGACGCGAGGGGGAATGGCCCGCGGAGCAGCCGAGTCGAGCTCACGCAGATGAGCGAAGCGCTGCAGGTCGATCCCGCAGGAGACCGCGCGGATGGGGGAGGAGAAACCGTTCTCGGTGAGCAGGTCGGCAGCCAGCTGTGTGGGAACCGTGATGAAATCGGCGGACTGGAATTTTCGGCGCAGATCCCACCAGGCGATGGCGGTGCCGCCGTTGAGAACGGCCTTCGGAGCCCGGAGGTAGGGGCGGACATTGTCGGGCATGAAATGATTCGTGGCCACGACAGGGATTCCGCGCCGAATCGATTCGGAGAACGCGTAGCGGCCGATGACGAAATGAGCCTGAGTGTGGACGACATCAGGGCGGATGCTGTCGAGCAGTCGTGAGAGCTCGGGCTTCGTCTCCCACGGCATGCAGATCATCCATGTCGGGTGCAGTGGCCATCGATGGGCAGTGAGCCGGTGAACGGTGACTCCGTTCTCGACGCTGACCGAAGGCTTGCCCGTCGCTGAGGGACAGGCCACATGGACATCATTTCCGCGGTCCGCGAGACCTTCGGCCAACCGTTCGGCGAATTTCGCGGCACCATTGACTTCGGGGGCGTAGGTCTCTGCCGGAATGAGGATCCGACGTTTCTGAGTGGGACGGTGCGCAGACAGGATTCAGCTCTCCTCGGTGTCGGTCATGGTGTCGGAACGCCGGGCGTCCCTGCGCTGAGCTTCTCGATCTCTGACATCGGGATGATACCGCGACAATACAACGACGGCCGCACAGGCGACCAATCCGGTGAGACCGATGAGCACGACCAGCCAGACGGGTGAATGTGCCGCCTCGCCGAGGACGATGGTGCCCAGGATCACGGCACCGATCGGGTCGATGACGGTCAGCCCGGCGATGACCATCTCAGGAGGTCCTGCCGCGTAGGAATTCTGGACGAACCAGGATCCCAGCGCCACGGCCGCCAACAGTGCGGCGACGTTGATCCAGGTGACCTGCTCGAGCCCGGCCTGGAGGAACTGGACGCTGACCAGATGGGCATTCGTGGCCACACAGGCGAAGAGCAGCCCGGCCGCAGTGATGAGCACGAGCTGAGGGGCATGGCGGAAGACCAGCATGATCACGAGGCCGACGATGACGGCGATGGAGGTGATCCAGAACAGCGGCATCGCATCGGCGCCGAGGTGGACCTCCGACTGCGCAGTCGTGGCCGAAAGCGCGACGAAGAGCGTCACCCCGACAGTGCACCAGACGACCGACTGGACGAGCCGCCTGTTGACTTTGAGCCCGCGGTGACGGACGCCGAGCAGCACGGAGACGATGAGTGAGAACGCCCCGATCGGCTGAACCACCATCACCGGTGCCAACGCCAGGGCCACGAAGTTTCCTGCCGTTCCCAAGCCGAGGATGATCAGCCCGAGGAGCCACCGGCGGTTGTGCAGCAGTTCGGTGAAATGCGCCCAGCTGAGTCCATTGTGCGAGTCATCCTGCCCCGCAACAGCGTCGTGCTGGTACAGGGCGCCGAAAGCCAGTGCCACAGCTGCCAGGACGGCGAAGGCGATTGCCACAATGGTCACGATGACTCTTCCGGTTTCGACGGGGCAGATTTCGATGGGGCAGATGCGGGGAGCGGATCGCTTCGAGTCTATCGCGCGGGACGGTCGTGCAGACGGCTGTGAACTGTGTTTGTCCTGACTGTGAGGCAACCCTGCGCTGACACTGTCAGGGAACCCGCGGCGGCGGGTGGGGAAACCCCGATTCCTGTGAGGTAAAGCACTCTGTCCGGTTTTGTTCGCGGGCTGTGGGGTTTGCTAAGGTGGACAGCACGTCCGCAGGATACTGCGGCA